>CAVUEG010000011.1:0-202242 GCA_963740525.1 uncultured Actinomycetota bacterium | reverse complement strand
GACGAACTTGCATACGCAGGTAGTTGCCTGCATGATGATGGACATGACCGACGAGGCGCTGGGCCCGGTTTTCAAGGCGTTGGCCGACCCGACCAGGCGCCTCCTGCTGGATCGTCTCCGGCAGCGGAACGGGCAGACCCTCACTGAGCTCTGCGGAAGTCTCGAGATGGCCCGACAGTCGGCAACGCAGCACCTTGACCTCCTCGCCGAAGCCAACCTCGTCACCGTGGTGCGGCAAGGGCGAGAGCGCCTGCACTACCTCAACCCCACCCCGATCCATGAGATGGGCGAGCGCTGGATCGCGGCGTACGACGCGCCTCGACTGGCCACGATCAGCGCCATCAGACACCGAGCAGAGGACTACGCCATGACCGACACCGACACCAAGACTTCCGTGCCCACGTACGTCTATGTCACCTACATCCGTGCGCGCAGCGAGGACGTCTGGCAGGCCCTGACCGACGCCGACCTGACCGCGCGCTACTGGGGACACGCCAACGTGTCCGACTGGCAACCCGGCTCCCCCTGGGAGCATCGACGGGTGGACGGGTCTGGTGCCGTCGACGTGACCGGCAAGGTGCTTGAGGCCGAGCCACCCGCACGGCTCGTGGTCACGTTCGAGGACTCCGAGGACGATCGGCCGGATGGACCGTCCGTCGTCACGTTCCTCGTCGAGCCCCATGACGACATCGTCCGACTGACAGTGACCCACGAGAACCTCCCGAACATCGACATGCTGAACGGGATCTCGCGCGGCTGGCCCGCAGTGCTCGCCAACCTCAAGTCACTGCTGGAAACCGGCGACGTCCTGCCAACGGCGCCCTGGAACATGCCGCAGGGTCTCGCGCGCATGAACACCGACCTGTTCGCACGTGCCACCGACTACGCGCTCGGCGTCCTCTCCGAGCTGACCAACGACGATCTCCGACGACCGACGCCTTGTGAGGGCTGGGACGCGGGCAAGGTCGTCCTGCACCTCGCCGACGTCACCGACGCTCTCCTCGCGCTGCTCGAGACGGGAACGCTCGCCCTCCCGCAGACACGGATCAACGATCCCGACCCCGTGGCGCTGGTAGACGAGCGGCTGGCAAAGCTAACGCACACATTCTCTGTCGCGACCGATGCGACCAGGGTCGAGAACGCAGCAACGGCCGGCGCGGTCGAGTTCACCACGCACGGCTGGGACATCGGCGTGGCCCGCCACCCCGAGCACCGGATCCCGGAGTCGCTGGCCGAAGACGTACTCGCGCTGGTCTCACCGGCCCTCGACCTCAGTGCGCGGGGCGAGAACTTCGCTGCGCCGATCGACGTCCCCAGCAACGCCCCCGCAAGCGATCGCCTGGTGGCCTTCCTCGGCCGGCCGCCGAGCCACTGACGGTCCGGAATCGAGAAGCCCTCGACCCGCCATTCACCCGTCGTGATCGTCATGACCCCTATCGCATTCATCACGCTCTCGGGTCTACGCCAGCGGATGGATGATGAGACGGTCAGCCGACGATGGACCCGGGTAAGTTGGCTAGCGTGGGCTCATGTCCCTACGTGAGATTGCTAGCGACGGCCACACCCTCGTCCTCACGTGGCAAATGGCTTGCGATCTGGAAAGCACGTGGACCGCCGTCACGGATCCAGGATCGGTAGCTCAGTGGCTCGGGATCGTCATCGAGGGTGATCTCAGCACCGCTGACTATGTCGTCATCGACCACGGGGATGGCTACCTGTGCCGCTCGGCGCTGCGACATCGCGACCCTCCCCGCGCCATCGAGTTCACTTGGAGCTTCCCCGACGAGCCGACTTCCACGGTGAACATCACCCTCGAAGACGCGGAGGACGAGACCACGCTCCGTCTCGTGCACCAGGGCCTGGGGCCGCTACTTCCGTCTTACCGCGTGGGTTGGTGCGTGCACCTGACGTACTTGGAGGCGGCGGCGATAGGGCAGCCGCTGCCTCCCGCAATGTTTTGGAAACTCCACGAGACGCTCACAAAGCTCTAGCCCCGCCATGCCCCAGCCGTTCGCCCAGGGAACGCGACCACGCAGAAGCGTGCCCCGCAGCACCCACCCCTATGGGCTGTTCGAACTCGGCGCTGGGGACTGGTCGCTGAGTTGGCCCACCCTGAAGGCAGGCGACCTCTTCGGCTGGTCTCTCCTGCCAGCACCCAACCGAAGAGGTTATCGCTGCTGCGCAGGCGGTCCTTGAGTCGTGGGGACTGGAAGTTGAAGTCGGTGAGCACGCTCGTGACCAGTGGGGGTACATGGCTGGGCGCGACTCCGACCGGCTCCGCGACCTGAACTACGCGTTCCGCGACCCGAACGTCCGCGCGATCATCTCAACCCGAGGCGGGGCCGGGGCATACCGGATCTGCGACGGCATCGACTTCGACGCCGTCCGGGCGAACCCCAAGCCGGCGGTCGGTTTCAGTGACATCACCTACCTGCACATGGCGCTATGGCGCGAAGCCCGTCTGCCAAGAGTTAAGAGGATTGTGGAAGACTGCTTGGGATTGCCAAAGCGAGCCCAAAGTGAGCCTGACGGCCCGCCCTCGAGTCTCGTGCTGACGAGCCCGATCACATCACCGCAGGCCAGAGTCGCTCTTCACAAGGTGCGCAACGCACTCCAAGTGGGAAGTCATCGGGAACAGGTCGAAGGCGCGCAGCCGCTCCAGCGCGTAGCCGTGCTCGGCGAAGACCGCCAGGTCGCGGGCCAGCGCAGCCGGG
Organism: uncultured Actinomycetota bacterium; assembly: GCA_963740525.1. Taxonomy (GTDB): domain Bacteria; phylum Actinomycetota; class Actinomycetes; order Propionibacteriales; family Nocardioidaceae; genus CAVUEG01. Next base: position 199,528 of record CAVUEG010000011.1, on the reverse strand, counting down.
TCGCAGGCCACGTACGCCACCGCGCGGGGGTCGCGGGCCGCGACCGCTCCACCACCGGCCGCTTCGCGCCCGCGCGCGGCGGGTCCAGGACGACGAGGTCGACGGCGTCGCAGCGCCGCGGTGCAGGGCGCCGGCGAGCACCTCGGCCAGTCACCGGGCACCGCGACGACCCCGGCGGCAGTTGTCCGCGCAGCCGTGACGCCGTGGCCGTCGCCCTCGACCGCGATCACCGCGCCCGGTGGGGCCCACCGCCTCGGACCAGGAAGCGGGCGAACAGCCCGACCCCGGCGTAGAGGTCGAGCGCGGCTCCCCGGGCTGCGGGGTCAGCATGCCAGCACCGTGTCGACCAGGGTCCGGCGCGCCGGGGTGGCCCTGCCAGAACCCGTCGGCGGCCACCTCGAAAGCACGCCGTCGACCTCCTCGGACACCGTCGGCACCTGTCGCCGCCGAGAGCACCCACTGGGTGCCGGTGCTGGCGACCCCGGTCTCGACGCCCGCTCCGGCGGGTGCGGCGCCGTGCGGCACCAACGGAAGGTCGGGGTGAGCAATCCGGCACCTGTCGATCGTGACGACGTCGCGCGAGCGGTGGCGCGCATCCCGGGCGACCGTCAGTCGCCATCGCGAACTGCATCCGGGTCCGCCAGCCGCAGCCCGCGACGTCGCCCGGCACGGGCTCCACCTCCACCGCGACGTCCAGCCCCGCCAGCCGGCTGAGCTGCTCGCGGACGACGTCGGCCTTCAGGTCTCGCTGGGGCCGGGGCGCAACGTGCTGGAAGTCGCACCCGCCGCACTGCCCGGCCCGGCGAACGGGCACGGAGCCTCGACGCGGTCGGGGCTGGCCGTGAGCACGGCGACGGCGTCGCCGCGCAGGAAGCGGTCACCCTCGGACCCCTCGGTCACGACGACCTCGACCGTCTCGCCAGGCAGGGCGTGCCGGACGAAGACCACGACGCCCTCATGGCCGGGCGACGCAGAACCCACCGTGCGCGATCGGTCCGACGTCCACTGAGAACCGCTCACCGACCCGCGCGGGACCGCGCTCCTCGCGCTGCCGGGTCTGCCTGCTCATCGCCGTCGTCCCTTGTCGGAGCGGTCGCGGCCGGACCCCTGCCCGCGTCGTACGTCGCCGGGGCGCAGGCGTTCCAGCTCACGCTCACCTCGTGCCTGCGCCAGGACCGAGGACCGCAGCTGGTAGGGCACGGAGATCACCATCACGCCGGGAGTGAACAGCAGCCGGCCCTTGAGCCGCAGCGCGGTCTGGTTGTGCAGGAGCTGCTCCCACCAGCGGCCGACGACGTACTCGGGGATGTAAACGGCGACGAGCCCCCGCGGGCTGGCGTCACGGATCTCGACGGCGTAGTCGACGATCGGCTTGATCACCTCGCGGTACGGCGAGTAGAGCACCTTCAGCGGTACGTCGATCCGGCGGTCGTCCCACTCCTCGAGGAGACGGGCGGTCTCCTTGGACTCGGTGTCGACGTAGACGGCCTCGAGCAGGTTCGGCCGCGACGCCTTGGCGTAAGCCAGGGCCCGCATTGTCGGCTTGTGCAGCTTGGAGACCAGGACGACCGCGTGCACCCGCGTGGGAAGCACCTGGTCGTCCTCGGCGACCACGAGCTCGCCGGCGACGTTGTCGTAGTGCCCGCGGATCCCCTTCATGATCATGAAGAAGATCGCCATCGCGAGGATCGCGATCCAGGCACCGGCGAGGAACTTGGTGATCACCACGATCACGAACACGACCGCGGTCATCGCCAGTCCGAACGTGTTGATCGCCCTGGAGCGGAGCATCCGGCGGCGCTTGGCCGGGTCGGTCTCCGAGCGCAGGTGCCGGGTCCAGTGCCGGATCATCCCGAGCTGGCTGAGGTTGAAGGAGACGAAGACGCCCACGATGTACAGCTGGATCAGGCGCGTGACCTCCGCGTCGAAGGCGATGATCAGCGCGATCGCCATCAGGGCGAGCACGACGATGCCGTTGCTGTAGGCGAGCCGGTCCCCACGTGAGCCGAGCTGACGCGGCATGAAGCCGTCCTTCGCCAGGATCGAGCCGAGCACCGGGAAGCCGTTGAAAGCGGTGTTGGCCGCGAGCACCAGGATGATCCCGGTCATCGCGAGCACGAAGTAGAAGCCGGGCGGGAAGTCCTGGAAGACCGCACGGGCGATCTGGGCGATCACCGTGTGCTCGTCGAAGCCTTCGGGCAGCGGGCTGCCGTCAGGCATCCGGAGCCGGTCGAGCTCGCTCTTGTCGACGTACTTCAGACCCATGTCGCGGGCCAGCACGATGATGCTCATCAGCATCGTCACCGCGATCCCGCCCAGCAGGAGCAGGGTGGTCGCCGCGTTGCGGGACTTGGGCTTGCGGAAGGCGGGCACGCCGTTCGAGATCGCCTCGACACCGGTCAGAGCCGCACAGCCGGACGAGAACGCCCGCATCAGCAGGAAGATCAGCGCCACCTGGCTGATCTCGCCCTCGTACCCTTCGGCCGGGCGCAGGATGAGCTTGGCGCTCTCCACCTCGGGCAGCGTGCCCATCGATGCCTGGATGAAGCCCCAGGCCGCCATCGAGAAGATGCCGAGCATGAAGCCGTACGTCGGGATCGCGAAGAAGGTGCCCGACTCACGGACCCCGCGCAGGTTCAGCGCCGCCAGCAGGGCCACCAGGATCGCGGCGTACGTCGCTTCGTGGTTGGACACGAACGACAGCGCCGCGGCCGCGTTCTGCACTCCCGAGGAGACCGACACCGCCACCGTCAGGACGTAGTCGACGAGCAGGGCGCTCGCGACGGTCACACCGGCGTTGGGACCGAGGTTCACGGTCGCGACCTCGTAGTCCCCGCCACCACTGGGGTAGGCATGGACGTTCTGCCGGTAGGACGTGACCACGGTGAGCATCACCAGCGCCACCAGGATCGCGATCTTCCACGACCAGGCGTAGGCCGTGAATCCGGCCACGGACAGCATGATGAAGACCTCGTCCGGGGCGTAGGCGACCGACGAGAGCGCGTCGGAGGCGAACACCGGGAGCGCGACTCGTTTGGGCAGCAGGGTCTCGCCCAGCTGCGTGCTCCTGAGCTTGCGCCCGAGGAGGATTCGTTTGGATACGTCGCCGACTCCCACGATCCGCAAGGCTAGGCCATCCCGCGCGGTGTAGCGTGCCCCGTGTGCATGTCGTGATCATGGGATGCGGCCGAGTCGGGTCGACACTCGCCAGAAGCCTCGAGGACCGCGACCACACTGTCGCCGTCATCGACGCCAACCCGGACGCCTTCCGACGCCTCGGACCGTCCTTCAACGGGACCAAGGTCACTGGCTACGGCTTCGACCAGGCCGTGCTGAGCAAGGCCGGCATCGACAAGGCCGACGCCTTCGCCGCCGTGTCGAGCGGCGACAACTCCAACATCATCGCGGCGCGCGTCGCCCGGGAGACGTTCGGAATCCAGCAGGTCGTGGCCCGGATCTACGACCCGGGCCGCGCCGAGGTGTACCAGCGGCTCGGGATCACGACGGTCGCGACGGTCAAGTGGACCGCCGACCAGATCCTGCGCCGGATGCTTCCCGCAGGCGCCGAGCCCGACTACCGCGACCCTTCGGGGACCATCCGGCTGGACCAGATGCCCGTCCCGGAGGCGTGGGTCGGCCACCGGACGGTCCAGTTCCAGCAGGACTCCGGCAGCCGGATCGCCTGGATCGACAGGCTGGGCGAGGGCATGCTGCCGACCCGGGAGTCCGTCATCCAGGAGGGCGACGTCCTCCACCTGGTGATGCGCGAGGAGAACGCGCGCCATGCGTACGCCGTCTTCGAGAAGGGACCGGAGGCCGACTGATGCGCGTCGCCATCGCCGGAGCCGGCGCCGTCGGGCGCTCGATCGCCCGGGAGCTCATCAGCAACGGCCACCAGGTCCTGCTGATCGACAAGGACCCTGCCTCCATCAAGCCCGAGCGCGTGCCCGACGCCGAGTGGCTCCTCGCGGACTCGTGCGAGCTCTCCTCCCTGGAGGAGGCGCGGCTCCAGCAGTGCGAGGTCGTCATCGCGGCCACGGGAGACGACAAGGCCAACCTGGTCACGTCCCTGCTCGCCAAGACCGAGTTCGGGGTCCCCCGGACCGTCGGACGGGTCAACCACCCGGACAACGAGTGGCTCTTCACCGAGGCCTGGGGCGTCGACGTCAACGTCTCGACCCCGCGGATCATGTCCGCCCTCGTCGAGGAGGCGGTCTCGGTCGGTGACCTGGTCCGGTTGTTCACCTTCCGGCAGGGCAACGCCAACCTGGTCGAGATGACGCTGCCTTCCAACTCGCCGTTCGTCGGCAAGCCGAGCGGCCTCATCCCCTGGCCCGAGAACTGCTCGCTGGTCACGATCCTGCGTGACGGGCAGGTCTACACGCCCACCGCCGAGCAACCGATCGAGGCCGGCGACGAGCTGCTGTTCGTTGCCACCAGTGCGGTCGAGGAAGAGCTCGAGCAGCTCCTGTCCCCCGCCGACCACCAGAAGTAGCCGGCACCGGGACGACGCTCAGGCCGGTTCCTCCACGGGCGTGTGGTCGCGCGCCAGCAACCACACCATCGCCGCGAGAGCGGCGATCTGAAGCGGCCAGCCGAGAACGATCTTGGAGATGCCCAGGGCGGCCACGATGGCGTTGGGGTCCGTGATGCTCTCCTTGCCGGCCAGGTAGAGCGGCAGCTGGACCGAGACGCGGACCAGGCAGGGCAGGAGCAGCAGCCAGGTCAGGTTGCTGCAGAGCCGGACCACGCGGGGGTCCTGGCGCCACGCGGTCGGGTCACCGGTCACGCTGCCCACCAGGAACCCGACGAACGGCCAGCGGGTCACGATCGACACCAGCAGCATGCCGGCGTACCCGGCGTTGTAGATGATGCCCGGCAGGAAGTAGGCCAGCGCGGCATCGTTGCCGTCGCCTCCCCCGCGGATCGAGCGCCAGGCGAAGAGGGCTCCGAGCCCGATGCCGAAGAGGCTGTTCACCACGAACTTCACCGAGCCGCCCTGTACCAGCCGGAGCACCAGCAGCACGAGTGCCGTGGCGACGCTGAGCACCAGCGCGGGGGTCAGGTCCTTGGTCAGCAGGAACGTGATCGTGAAGGCGATCGTGGGCACACCGGCCTCGACCATGCCGCGTTTGCCACCCAGCGCGGTCGCGAGCTGGTGCCGGACGACTGCTTCGACGCTGAGGTCAGACCCCGCGGTGGACGGTGGCTCGGAGCTCACGCGGTCAGTAGCCGAGCTCGTAGCGCGGGTTGTAGATCACCCGGGTGTTCTCGCCCTGGACACCGATCCGTCCTTCGACGGTGAGAGCCCGGCCGGGCTCGATGCCGGCGATCCGGCGCCGACCCAGCCAGACCAGCGTGATCACCCCGGAGCCGTCGTACAGCTCGGCCTCGAGCGCCGGGACACCGCCGCGCGGACGCAGGGTCACGGTGCGCAAGCTGCCCTGGAGCCGGATCCGCTCCCGGTCGGGGGCATCACGCACCGGGCAGCAGCCCGACTTGGCCGTGGTCTTGCGGAGCTCACGCGCATGCATGTCGTCGGCGCTCGCCCACTTGCTCAGGTTGGCACGCAGCCGACCCTTGAGGTCACTCATGTCTTCAGCGTACGCCGGGCTCAGCCGACCGGCTGGGCAGATGGCGGAAGCGTGAGCGGGATCGCGTCGCCGGGTGCCATGGCGCCGGCGCCGCGGTTCACGATGACGCCGCGAAGGGCGCTCTCCCAGGGGCCGGCCTGCTCGGGCTGGAGTGCCGGCTTGCCGAGCATCGTGGCGCGCAGGATCCAGCGGGGACCGTTGAACCCGAGGATTCGCGACGGCTGGGTGGCCGCCTGACCCTCCGGGGTGGTGACGGGGATGGCGACGCGCAGCTCGGTGCCGAAGCGGCCCTCGGACTCGGTGGCGGTGCCTCCGCGCCGGGTCGCCTCCGCGGCGATGTCGCGACGGACCTCGGACCACATGTCGCCCTCACGCGGTGCGGCGAAGGGGCGCAGCTCGACGGCGCCCTCGTCGTTGGCCAGCAGGACGGCGGCGACCTCACCAGTGGACTCGTCGACCTGCATCCGGAGCTCGAAGCCCTCCATGCCGCGGATGATCAGCCCGCCGAGGTCGACGGTGCCCTGCTCCACCTCGGCGAACTCGACCTCGTCCACGTCGTACGGGCCGAACGCGCGCACGCCGAGATCGGACATGTCGAGCTCGTACTCGACCTCCATCTGGAGCTGGTCGCCCTCCTCGAGGTCCTCGTCGAGCTGGAACTCGACCTCCTCGACCTGCTCGCCGTCGGCCTGTTCGACGGCCTCGGACTGCTTCCGGCGGAACTTCACTGGTTCTCCTCTGTGGTGGTCTGTGCGGGGGCGGGCACAGGTGCGCCGAAGCCCCCGGTAGAACCGTAACCCCCGACCCCGCGCGCGGACTCGGGCAGGCTCTCGACCTCGACGAACGTGGCCCGTTCGAAACGTTGGATGACGAGCTGGGCGATCCGGTCCCCGCGGTGCAGGGTGACCTCCTCGCGCGGGTCGAGGTTGACCAGCATCACCTTGATCTCGCCGCGGTACCCCGCGTCGACAGTCCCCGGGGCGTTGACGATGGAGAGCCCGTGACGGGCGGCCAGGCCAGATCGAGGGTGCACCAGGGCGACGTACCCCTCGGGCAGCGCGATGCTCAGCCCCGTGGGCACCATGGCGCGCTCGCCCGGTGCCAGGGTGACGTCCACCGTCGTCGCGAGGTCGGCCCCGGCATCGCCCGGGTGCGCGTAGGACGGGACGGGGACGCCGTCATCGAGGCGCACGAGCGCGATCTCCACCATGGCGCCCGACCCTAACCGCTGCCGCCGCCCGCCCCCACCGGCGGGCGCGGGTGAGCCGAGGTGAGATTGTGTGCCCTGTGCCCTACTCCGAACGCCTGAGCGTGCCACTGCGCTGGTGGGTCCAGGCGACGATGTTCCTGGCCAGTGTCTGGCTCGCCTTCGTCGTCGCGCTTCCCGCCGCGGTGGCCTGGGCGGGCGCTTCGGCTCTGGCGCTGCTGGTCTTCGCGGTGCTCGCCGGGTACGGCGCCGCAGCGGTCCGCGTGAGCGAGGACGGCGTGCTGCACGCCGGACGGGCGACGATCCCGGTGCGCCTCCTGGGCGAGACCACGGTCCTCGATGCCGAGGCCACCAGGCTGACAGCGGGACGTGAGGCCGACGCCCGGGCCTTCCTCCTGCTCCGCCCCTACCTCAAGCGGGCCGTGCGGATCTCGGTCGCCGACCCGGCCGACCCGACGCCGTACTGGCTGGTCGCGACCCGCCACCCCGACGAGCTCGCGGCCGCTCTGCGTAGGGTGGCCACGACACCTGACGAAGGAGACTGACATGGCCTCGGGCTCGAAGCTCTGGTCCGCCTTCTCGCTCGGCTCGGCCATCGCGGCCGCCGCCGTGACCAAGAAGGTCCTGAACACGTCGTGGCGCGCCACCACCGGCAAGAACCCCCCGGCCAACCCGGCCGACCCGGACGTGGAGATCTGGGAGGCCGTGGGCTGGGCGGCCCTCAGTGGCACCGCGATCGCGATTGCCAGGATGCTCGCCGCCCGCAAGGCGGCGAACTACTACACGAAGTCGACGGGGCACCTTCCGCCCGACCTGCAGGGCGACAGCCAGGACGCGTCGAAGCACAAGCCCGCCGCGGTCTGAGCCCCACCGGTTCGACACACCACGAGGCCGTCACCCGATCGGGTGACGGCCTCGTGGTCTGTACGGCGTGTGCGGCTTGTTCAGGCGCAGTCGCGGCAGATCATCTTCTTCTCGTTCGCCAGCTGGCTGCGGTGGTGCACGAGGAAGCAGCTCATGCAGGTGAACTCGTCGTCCTGACGAGGGCGCACCTCGACGGCGAGCTCCTCATGCGACAGGTCGGCGCCTGGGAGCTCGAAGGACTCGGCCGCTTCGGCCTCGTCCTCGTCGACCTTGCCGGAGTTCTTGTCATGCCGGCGGGCCTTGAGCTCCTCGATGCTCTCTTCGCTCTGCTCTTCCTCGGTCTTGCGAGGTGCGTCGTAATCGGTTGCCATCTTCTTCTCTCCCGCCCCCGTCTTCCAGTGCTCTGCTCGCGTCTCTCGGCGCGCCAGATTGTGCACCATCGGAGGTCGACTATGCACGGCCATTCCACATGGTGTCGTGCGTCTCACATCCACACCGGAGATCCACGCCCCGGTGCGGTCACAACAGAAGCGCGGTCGCCCCTATTCCACAGGGCTTTCCTACCCTCCCCTGGCTCAGGAACGAGCCTCGAACCCGCAGTCGGTCACGAGCGTACGGAAGTCGGCGAAACCGTCTTCGGGTCCGCAGATGACCAACGTCCGGCCGGCTACTCCAGTTCCCATCTCCACCCGCGCTCCCGCCTCGCGGGCGATCAGGGCACCCGCGGCATGGTCCCACGGGTTGAGCCCTTCCTCCACATAGGCGTCCACGCGACCGCAGGCGACCGCGCACAGGTCCAACGCCGCGGCACCGAACCTCCGGATGTCGCGGACCTGCGGGAGCATGCGCGACACTGCCGCCACCTGGGCCGCGCGCATGTCAGCGTCGTAGCCGAAGCCGGTCGCCACCAGCCGCTCGGCGAGCGGAGCGGAGGCGCGTACGGCGAGCGGCTCGCCGTCCCGGGTCGCTCCCCCGCCGGACGACGCGGCGTACACCTGGCCGGCGGCCACGTCCACGACCACGCCAGCGAGGACCTCGCCGTCGACCTCGGCCGCGATCGAGACGGCGTACTGCGGGATGTCGTAGAGGAAGTTGACGGTGCCGTCGATCGGGTCGACCACCCAGACCACCCCGGTCGAGGAGTCGGCCGCACCTCCCTCCTCGCCCAGGAACCCGTCGCCCGGTCGCGCACCGAGCAGGCGCTCTCGGATCAGCCGCTCCGACGCCCGGTCCGCCTCGGTGACGACGTCGACGTCGCTGGACTTGGTCGCGGCGACCCGCACCCCGTCGGCCCGGGCCGAGCGCACCAGCTCGGCCGCCTCGAGCGCCGTCGCCACTGCCAGATCCAGCAGCTCCACCGGAACGGGGCGCTCGGGGCCACCCGGCTCAGTCATTGCCGCACAGTGCGGGTCGGGGCTCGGTCGCGCCGCCGGGGGCGCAGCATCCCCGCGGACAGCGGTCCCACGAGGCAGGGAGGGCGCCGACCTTGGTGCGGGTCACGTCCTCGTCCCGTTCGACCGCGGCCCGCTCGAGGAGCAGGTCCCGGACCATGGCCACGAACCTCGGGTCGACGCCGGCGGTAGCGGCCCGCGCGAAGGGCAGCCCCAGCTCGGCCGCGGTCGCCGCCGCCTCGGTGTCCAGGTCGTAGATGACCTCCATGTGGTCGGACACGAAGCCGATCGGCACCAGGACCACGCCCGCCACGTCCTTGCCGGCCAGGGTGGCCAGGTGGTCGTTCACGTCCGGCTCGAGCCACGGGGTGCTCGGCGCACCGGAGCGTGAGCAGTAGACCAGCGCGGAGTCGTAGCGATGTCCGGTCTCCTGACGGACCCGCTCCACGATCTCGGCGGCCACGCTCTCGTGCTGGTCGACGTACGCCCCACCGGTGTCGCCGCTGGCCTCGTTCATCGACAGCGGGATCGAGTGCGTCACGAAGACGAGGTGTGCGTCGTGCCTGGCCGCCTGGGGAAGCTCGGCGAGCGAGGCGAGGGTCGCGTCCACCATCGGCTCGACGAACCCGGGGTGGTTGAAGTAGTGGCGGAGCCGGTCCAGCCGAGGGGCGTCAGGCACCTCGGCCACGGCGTCGGCGAGGTTCTCGCGGTACTGCCGGCAGCCGGAGTACGACGAGTAGGCGCTGGTGACCAGACAGGCCGCCCGGGTGATGCCGTCGGCCGCCATCTGCCTCAGGGTGTCTGCGAGGTACGGGTCCCAGTTGCGGTTCCCCCAGTAGAGCGGAAGGTCCAGCCCGGCGCTGCGGAAGTCCTCGGCCAGCGCAGCGAGGAGCTCGCGGTTCTGGTCGTTGATCGGGCTCCGTCCGCCGCGCTCGAAGTAGTGCGCCCCCACCTCCTCGAGCCGCTCGCGTGGGATGCCGCGGCCGCGGGTCACGTTCTCCAGGAAGGGGACCACGTCGTCGGGCTTCTCGGGTCCTCCGAACGAGACCAGCAGGAGGGCGTCGTACGGCGTCGCGTCGGGTGCCATGAAGGCATCCTAGGATTGCCGACGTGCTGACTCCCTACCGCAGGGTGCTCGGCCGTCCCGGCGGGCTGGCGTTCTCCGGTGCCGGCTTCGTGGCCAGGCTCCCCATTTCCATGGTCGGCCTCGGCTGCATCCTGCTCGTCTCCTCCCGTACCGGCTCATATGCGCTGGCCGGGTCCGTCTCGGCGGCCCTGGTCCTCGCCTCGGGTGCGGCGGCGATCGTGCACGGGCGCCTGATCGACCGGCTCGGCCAGGCTCGGGTGCTCGTACCGGCCGTGCTGGTGAACTCCGTCAGCCTGTCGGCGCTGATCTGGGCGGTCTCCGCCGGCTACCGCTCACCCCTCCTGCACGTCCTCGCGGCACTCGCCGGCGCGACAATGCCCGCGGTGGGGGCCTCGGTCCGCGCCCGCTGGTCGAACCTGCTCGACAGCGACCTTGAGATCCAGACCGCGTTCGCCTTCGAGGCGGTCGTGGACGAGTCGGTCTTCATGATCGGTCCGCCATTGGTGACCCTCCTGGCCACCGTCGTCCACCCCAGTGCGGGCCTCGTGGCGGCGATCGTGGCCGGCGTGGTCGGCACACTCGCCTTCGCAGCCCAGCGCCGGACCGAGCCGCCGATCCGTCCCCACCGCCACGAGGACGGGGTCCGGGTCCCGATGCCGTGGCCGCTGCTCCTCCCCGTCGCCGTGGTCTCCTTCGGCATCGGCGGGCTTTTCGGCAGCACCGAGGTCGCCACGGTCGCCTTCGCCGACGAGCTGGGCCACCGGGGCGCGGCAGGGCCGCTCCTCGCCGCCTGGGCCTTCGGCTCGCTGCTGGCCGGCGTGGTCAGCGGGTCCATCGCGTGGCGGGTCGGCCCGGCGACGCGGATCAGGTGGGGCATCCTCGCGCTCTCGATCCTGATGGCCCCGATGCCCTTCGTGGGAAGCCTGGGCCTCATGGCGGTGCTGCTGTTCCTGGCCGGGCTGGCCATCGCGCCCACTCTGATCGGCACGGTCTCGGTGGTCGAGCGGACCGTGCCGGCGTCCCGGCTCACGGAGGGGATGACGATCATCCACACGACGATGGCGGCCGGCCTTGCCCCGGGCGCCGCCCTCGCCGGCGTGGTCATCGACCTCGGCGGTGCGTCGGTGGCGTACCTGGTCCCGCTCGGCTCGGGGCTCCTCGGCGCCGCGGCTGCGTTCCTGACCCGCGAGCGACCCGCTCGTAGGGTGGCGGCATGAGTGCCGGAACCTGGGTCAGCTGGTCCGGCCTGGCCACCGCCCACCCCATCCGTGACCTCACCCCCACCTCGGAGGCCGAGGTATCGGAGGCCGTGGTCGCCGCCCACGGCGCGGGGCTGCGAGTGAAGATGGTCGGTACCGGTCACAGCTTCTCCTCGATCGCAACGACCGACGGCCTGCTCCTGCACCCCGGGCGGCTCACCGGGATCATCGGGGTCGACCGCGAGGCGATGACCGTCACCGCACGGGCGGGCACGCCGCTGCACGAGCTCAACGCCGCGCTCGAGTCTCTCGGTCTGTCGCTGCACAACATGGGCGACATCGACAGGCAGACGCTGGCCGGGGCGATCTCCACGGGCACCCACGGCACCGGTGGGGTACGTGCCTCGCTGTCGGCGCAGGTGGTCGGGCTGGAGCTGGTCATCGGCGACGGGTCGGTGCTCCGATGTGACGCCACGACCCACCCGGACGTGTTCGACGCAGCCCGCCTGGGGCTGGGCGCCGTCGGCATCCTGACCTCCGTCACGTTCGCGGTCGAGCCCCTCTTCCTCCTCCAGGCAGAGGAGCGGCCGTCCACGTGGGCGGACGCACTCGCCGGATGGGACGACATGGTGGCCGCTCACCACCACGCCGAGATGTACTGGTTCCCGCACACCGACCTCGTCCAGACCAAGTGCAACGACCGCACCCTCGACGAGCGCCGTCCGCTGGGTCGGGTGCGTGCCTGGTTCGACGACGACCTGATGGCCAACACCGCCTTCGGCTGGGCGAACGCCCTGGGCAACCGTGCGCCGTCCCTGGTCCCGCGGATCAACCGCGCCCTGACGATCGGGCTGAGCGACCGGAGCTACTGCGACGTCGCACACCGGGTCTTCGTGAGTCCGCGCCGGGTGGTCTTCCGCGAGATGGAGTACGCCGTCCCCGTCGAGGTGGGACTCGAGGCCCTCACAGCAGCGCGTCGGCTCATCGAAGCGCGAGGGTGGCGCATCAGCTTCCCCGTCGAGGTGCGGACCGCGCCGGCGGACGACCTCCCGCTGTCGATGGCGACCGGACGCGACTCGATGTACCTCGCGTTCCACGTGAACGCGCGCACCGACCACCGTGAGTACTTCTCCGAGATCGAACGGCTGCTCCGCGACTTCGGCGGACGCGCCCACTGGGGCAAGGTGCACACGCGGACCGCGGCGGACCTCGAGCCGGACTACCCCCGGTGGGCCGAGTTCGCCATGACCCGCGAGCGGGTCGACCCCGACCGCATCTTCGCCAACCCCTACCTCGAGCAGGTCCTGGGCCCGTGAAGCGCGGGCGAGCCCGCGAGCGGCTAGACGCTCGCGGAGCCACCCGGCAACGGGGCCTGCCAGTTGCGCAGCATCGCCACCAGTCGCAGGCCGAAGCACACAGCGGCTGCAGGGAAGACGTACGCGGCCTGTGCGAGGTCCAGCTGGTGGCCCAGGACCACGATCGCGGCGCCGACCAGAGCCGGCGTGGCGTAGAGCTCGCTGCGCAGGACCGCCGGCACGCGGCCCGCCAGCACGTCGCGCGCCATGCCGCCCCCGATCGCGGTCAGCATCCCGAGAAGCGCCGCCGGCACCGGTCCGAGACCGAAGGCCAGCGCCTTGAGCGTCCCGGTCACACAGAACAGGCCGAGGCCCGCGGCGTCGAAGACGTTCACCAGTCGCTCCATCCGACCCAGGGCCGGGTGGAAGACGAACGTCACCACGCCGGCGACCAGAGGCACGGTCAGGTACCGCCAGTCCGCCAGGGCCGCGGGCGGCGTGGCTCCGATCAGTACGTCGCGCAGGAAGCCGCCGCCGAGCCCCGCCGTACCAGCCAGGACGAGGACGCCGAAGACGTCGAGCTGCTTGCGGACCCCGACCAGCCCTCCGGAGATCGCGAAGACCGCGATGCCGACGAGGTCGAGCACGACGAGGAGGGTCGTCGGCTCGGGCGCCACTGGCTGCATGTGCGGATCCTAGGGCTGGACCGGTTCACAACAGTGCCCGGCGCCCGTCGCGGCGCCGCGTCCGGCGCACCCGGCTGAAGTAGGCTCAGCCGAAACCGGAGAGAAGGAGTCGACTGGCGATGCAGGACCTCACGCTCGTGGGGCTGACCGGGGACCGGCTGGTCCTCATCAGCGACTCGGGTGAGGAGTTCTCGCTTCCGGCCGATGCCAGGCTCCGGGCCGCCCTGCGCGGCGAGCACGCCCGCTTCGGCCAGTTGGAGATTCAGATGGACAGCGCACTGCGCCCCCGCGACATCCAGAACCGCATCCGTAGTGGCGAGAGCCCCGAGGACGTCGCAGCGGCCGCGAAGACGACCGTCGACAAGATCATGGGCTTCGCCATGCCCGTGCTGGCCGAGCGCGCCCACATCGCCGGGCAGGCGCAACGCTCCTCGGTGCGCCGCAAGACCGGTGAAGGCGGTGCCCGCAACCTCGGGGACGCCGTGGCCGAGCGGCTTCGTTCCCGCAACGTCCGCCCCGACAGCGTCGAGTGGGACGCCTGGCGTCGCGAGGACGGCCGCTGGACGCTCGTGGCCGACTACCGCTCGGGTGAGCAGCCGCGGCACGCCGAGTTCACCTACGACGCCCCGGGCCGGTACGTCGTGGCCGACGACGACGAGGCCCGCTGGCTCGTCGGCGAGCCGCAGGCCACGGTCAAGGGGCCGCAGCCGCGCTCGACCGGCACCCCGGGGCGACGGCTCACTGCCGTCGCCGACCAGGAGCTGCCGTTGGGCGAGGACGCGATCGGCATGGTCTCCGGGACTCATCCAGACGAGCAGACCGTGGACCTCTCGGCCGCCGCGGACGCCGTCCGCTCCAGCGGGTCGCGACCGGAGCGTTCCGCGGCCGGTGCCGAGGAGGATCGCAGTGTCGACGACGCCGACGACATCCGGGCGCCCCACCGGGACACCGCCGACGCCGACTGGATCGCCAGCACCCCGCGGGCAGCCGAGCGAACCGAGCCCGCGGCCGCGGACGACGGGCCCGCGCCCGAGCCGGAGGACGAACAGCGCGAGGAGCCGAAGCGCCCGGCGCGCAAGAAGGGCCGCGCCTCGGTCCCGAGCTGGGACGAGATCATGTTCGGCGGCAAGTCCGAGTAGCCGGTCGAGTGCCAGTCGAGTGCCAGTCGAGTGATGGAGCACTCGCCGCTCAGGGGCTGACTGTTACCCACAGGTAGCACTACGCTCCGGGCATGGCCTACTTCGTCACCGGCGCGACCGGGTTCATCGGTCGGCACCTCGTCCAGGAGCTGATCGACAACCGCGAGGGCGAGATCTTCGTGCTCGTCCGCAGCGCGTCCCGCGCGAAGATCGACGCCCTGCTGCGTTCGTGGGGTGGCAGCAACCGGGTGGTCCCCGTCACCGGCGACCTCACGAAGAAGAACCTCGGCGTGACCAAGAAGTGGGTCACCGAGCACGCCGGGAGCATCGACCACTTCTTCCACCTCGCCGCGATCTACGACATGACCGCCAGCGAGGAGCTGAACGAGGAGCTGAACGTCGGCGGCACCCGCAGCGCGCTCACGCTCGCCTCCGGGCTCAAGGCCGGCGTGTTCCACCAGGTCTCGTCGATCGCCGCCTCGGGCGACTACCACGGGATGTTCGACGAGACGATGTTCGACGTCGGCCAGGGGTTGCCGTCGGCGTACCACCGCACGAAGTTCGAGTCGGAGAAGGTCGTCCGCGAGGAGGCGACGGTCCCGTGGCGGGTCTACCGTCCGGCGGTCGTCGTCGGACACTCCGAGACCGGCGCGATGGACAAGGTCGACGGGCCGTACTACTTCTTCCCGCTGTTCAAGCGGATGCGTGACAACCTGCCCAGCTGGATGCCCGTGATGGGCATCGACCTCGGCGACACGAACGTCGTGCCCGTCGACTACGTCGCCAAGGCGATGGACCACCTCGCCCACCTCGACGGCCGTGACGGCGAGACCTTCCACCTCGTCAACCCCGAGCCGCAGTCAGTGGTCGACGTCGTCAACACGTTCGCCTCGGCCGCGCAGGCGCCGACGTTCGCGGTCCCCGTCGACCGCCGCGTCACCGGGATCCTGCCGACCGGCCTGCTCCCCCGCGCCCTCCGGCCGTCAGGCCTGGTCAGCTCCGCGCTGCGCACCTCACCGGTGCAGCTGGCGCTCCGCGAGACGATCGGCCGGCTCGGCATCCCGCCCGAGGTCCTCGGGCACGTCTCCTTCCCGACGATCTACGCCTCCCGCCACACCGAGAAGGCGCTCGCCGGGTCCGGGATCGCCGTACCCGAGCTGGAGTCGTACGCCGCGATGCTGTGGAACTACTGGGAGGACCACCTCGACAACGCCATCGCCCGGGACAGCGAGATCGTCGACGCGCTGACCGGTCGGACGGTCGTGATCACCGGAGCGTCGTCCGGGATCGGCCAGGTCGTCGCCCTCAAGGTCGCGCGGGCCGGTGGCGTGCCGATCCTCGTGGCCCGCGGCAAGGACAAGCTCGAGGACACCAAGGCCCTGATCGAGTCACGCGGCGGCACGGCGTATGCCTACGGCTGCGACCTGTCCGACATGGACGCGATCGACGCGCTCTGCGAGCAGATGGCCGCCGACCACGAGCGGATCGACTTCGTGGTCAACAACGCCGGCCGGTCCATCCGCCGTTCGCTCAAGCTGAGCCACGACCGGTTCCACGACTTCGAGCGGACGATGCAGCTCAACTACTTCGGCGCGATCCGGCTCGTGATGGGCCTCCTGCCGACGATGCGCGAGCAGAAGTCGGGCCATGTGGTGAACATCAGCTCGATCGGGGTGCAGACCAACCCCCCTCGCTTCAGTGCGTACGTCGCCTCGAAGGCGGCGCTCGACTCGTGGAGCAACGTGGTCAGCTCGGAGCTGATCGGTGACGGGATCAGCTTCACCACGATCCACATGCCGCTGGTGCGGACGCCGATGATCGCGCCGACCAAGCTCTACGACAAGTTCCCGACCATCTCCCCTGCCCAGGCCGCCGACTGCGTCATCGAGGCCCTGGTGCACCGCCCACACGAGATCAACACGATGCTCGGCAACCTCGGCGCCGTCGCCCACACCCTGGCGCCCAAGCTGGCGTTCCGGGTGCTGCACATGGCCTACCAGGTCTTCCCGGACTCCGCGGCCGCCCGGGGCGACACCGGCAAGTCGGAGAACGAGCAGATCATGCTCGCCAAGGTGTTCAAGGGCATCCACTGGTGAGCGGCGCTACGACCCAGAGCGCTCACAGGGTCGAGCCGGGTCGCTGACCCACTCGCTCCACGAGCCGGGGTAGAGCGCCGCGGGAATCCCGGCGACCTCCATGGCGAGAACGTCATGGGCGGCCGTGACCCCGGACCCGCAGTACGCAGCGACCGGACCCGTGCGCGCGGCGTCGGCCTCCGCGGCGTAGACCCGGCGCAGCTCGTCAGCGGGCCGGAAGCGGCCCTGGGCGTCGAGGTTGCCCTCGGTCGGGCGGTTCACCGCTCCGGGGATGTGACCGGCAACCGGGTCGATCGGCTCGACCTCGCCCCGGTAGCGCTCCGCTGCGCGGGCATCGACGAGCGCGCCGATGCGCGCCACCTCGAGCACGTCCTCGCTGGTGACGACCGGCATCGAGCCGGGCGCGGCGACGAAGTTCCCCGGCCCGGGTGCCACCTCACCGGTCTCACTGGTCCCACCCTCGGCGACCCAGGCGGACCAACCGCCGTCGAGCACCCGCACGTCACGGTGACCGTGGAAGCGCAGCAGCCACCAGCAGCGAGCCGCCGCGCGCCCGGACCAGTCGTCGTAGACGACCACGGGTGAGTGCACCCCGACACCGGCCTTCCGCATCGCACGCTCGAACCGCCCCGTGTCCGGCAGTGGATGCCGGCCGCCGGCGCCGGGAGCCGAGGCCAGCTCGACGTCCAGGTCGACGTACGCCGCCCCCGGAACGTGCCCGGCCAGGTACGCCGCCCGCCCCGGAGGCCCGCCCATGCGGTAGCGCACGTCCAGCACGACCACGGTCCCGAGCAACGAGGACAGCTCGCCGACGGAGACCAGCGGTGAGGTGGTCATGGCGGCGACCACCGGCTCTCGAGGCCCGCGAGAGCCTCCCGACGGCGGGTGCCGAGGAGGTCCAGCGCGGCCACCAGCAACGCCAGGCAGACCAGCCCGAGGGCGACGCGCATCCCGGCCTGGGCGGCAGCGGTCCAGTCGCCCTGGCGGGCGGAGAGCGTGGAGAAGAGCACGGCGCCGACTCCGGCGATCCCGGCTGCGGTACCGATCCGCTGCCCGGTCCCGAGCACCCCTCCGGCCGTCCCGGCGCGGTGCACCGGCACCTCCGTCAGAGTCAGTGTCATGTTCGGCGAGATCACCAGGCCGCTGCCGAAACCGCCCAGGGCCAGAGGTACGGCGAGCAGGAGGCCCACCCGACCCGGCTCGCGACCGATGACGAGGTCGATGGCGACCAGGCCGACGATCACGATCAGGAGACCGGCCGCCACCATCCGCCGGCCGACCACCGTCACCCGGCGTCCCCCGAGCATCGCCCCGAGGGCCGAGGCCAGGGCGAACGGGGTGAGGGTGAGTCCGGCCTGCAGCGCCGAGTAGCCGAGACCGGCCTGGAGGTAGAGGGACAGGACGAACAGCACGCCGGTGAAGCCCGAGAAGTACGCCATGCCGAGGACCGCGCCCCAGCGGTAGCCGGCGAGACCGAACAGCTCCATGTCGACGAGCGGCACGCCGCCCCTGCCGGCGTACCGGCGCTCCCAGAACCCGAGGACCACGAGCAGCCCGACGCCGGCCGCGAGGAGGACCCATTTGGCCGGCCCCTGCCAGTCCCGCTGCTCGATCAGGGGAAGCAGGATCGCGAGCACGCCCGCTCCGAGCAGTATCACTCCCACGGGGTCGAGGTCCCGGCTCTCACGCGTCCGCACCGGGTGCGGCGCCGGCAGGAAACGGAAGGAGAGCAGGATCGTCGCCAGCCCGATCGGCAGGTTCACGATGAAGATCCACCGCCAGCCGTTCACGGGGTCGAGGGCCCCGATGATCAGTCCGCCCAGGATCGGCCCGAGGGCCGTCGAGACGCCGATCGTGCCGCCGAGCATGCCGAAGGCCTTGCCTCGCTCGGCACCACGGAACAGCTCCTGGATGATCGCCGACATCTGCGGGCTGAGCAGACCGCCGCCCACGCCCTGGAGCAGCCGGGCCACGACCAGCAGCAGCGGCGTCGGTGCCAACCCCGCGGCGAGGCTGCTGAGGGTGAACAACGAGACACCGACCACGAAGACGGTCCGTCGACCGCGGGCGTCGCCGAGGCGACCCGCAGGCACCAGGGTGAGCCCGAAGGCCAGTGCGTAGCCGGAGACCACCCACTGCAGGTCGCTGTCGCTGGCGCCCAGCCCGAGGTGGATCGACTGGAGGGCGACGTTGACGATGCTGACGTCGAGCAGGGCCATGAAGCCGGCGACCAGGCACACACCCAGCGCCATCCAACGCCGCGGATCGGGCGCAAGGTCCGTCGTCACCCGGACGACCCTACGGGGTGGGCGAAGCCCGGTGATGGCATGATCGTCGCCCGTGGCTGAACTGCATTTCTTCACCGGCACGATGGACTCCGGGAAGAGCACTCTCGCGCTCCAGACCAACCACAACCACGCGGCCCGGGGCAGGCTCGGCCGGATCTTCACCACGCACGACCGCGCTGGCACCGCGACGGTTTCCTCGCGTCTCGGCCTCACCCACGACGCGCTCGAGGTCGATGGCGGCTTCGACTTCTGGAAGTACGTCGTCCACGAGCTCACGCACGGCTCCCGGGTCGACTACCTCATCTGCGACGAGGCCCAGTTCTACGAGCCGCGGCAGGTCGACCAGCTCGCCAGGGTGGTCGACGAGCTGCAGATCGACGTGTTCGCGTTCGGCATCCTCACCGACTTCCGGACCGCGATGTTCCCGGGGTCGCGCCGCCTCGTCGAGCTGGCCGACCGGATGAACGTGCTCCAGGTGGAGGCCCTGTGCTGGTGCGGCAAGCGAGCCACCCACAACGCCCGCACCGAGAACGGCGTCATGGTCACCGAAGGCGAGGTGATCGTGGTCGGCGACGTGGAGACGAACGTCGAGGCCGGAGCGCCGCTCCCGGAGGTCGGCTACGAGGTCCTCTGCCGCCAGCACCACCGACGCAGGATGACCGCGGCACGTGCCCACGCGGTGTCGATGACGCCGGACCCCCTGCCGTTCGGCTGACACCAATAGTCCGAATGGGCCCTTGACGACCTGGGCGCACTGGGGAAATCTGGCGCAGGAGAAGTAGCGTCACGCTGACTTGTATGCCCAATAGGGGGGGAGCAACCATGCGGAAGACCTATCGATTCTTGGCGTATGCCATCGCCGCGCTCGTCATCGTCCAGGCCTTCGCCATCGCCTGGGCCTTCTTCGGGCTGACCAACTGGATCAGCAACGATGGCGGGGTCGTCAACAAGGCCCTTCTCGAGTGCCAGGACTGCAAGCAGAACTTCACCGCGGAGTGGGGCTTCGCGATCCACATGTTCTTCAACGGGCTCCTGCTGATCCCGCTGACGTCACTGGTCCTGCTGATCGTGTCGTTCTTCGCGAAGGTCCCCAGTGGGGTGATGTACGCCGCCACCATCGTGGTCATGGTCATCCTCCAGGTGATGGTCCTTCCGATGCTCTCCCGCGAGGTCGGATCGGGCTTCGGTGGGCTCCACGGGGTCAACGCCCTGCTGTTGATGGGCGTGGCGATCATGGCTGGACGACGTGCCTCGATGACGGCCGCCGAGCCGGTCGCCCAGCCCAGCGCCGTCTGACGCGGTGGCCGCACCGCGCGGCCTCCGGCTGTGGCTGGCCAGCACCGCCACGGTTGCCGTTGTGGCGCCGCTGGTCTGGTTCTGGCAGGCCAGCCTGCTGCCGGACAGCTACGACCTCGCGGCAATGGGCTACGCCGACTGGGGTGGCGGCCCGGAGAGCCAGCACGGCCACCACGGCACCCCTGTCAGCGCGCTGACCGCCGACCCACGAGCGCAACCGGACGTCGAGGCGACCTACACGGTGCGCACCGAGGGCAGCAAGTACACCGTGAACGGGCGGACACCCGGGCCGACGCTCGAGGCGAAGGTGGGTGACCTGGTGCAGGTCACCTTGGTGAACGAGAACGTCGAGGGCGGCGCCACCCTGCACTGGCACGGCGTCGACGTCCCCAACTCCGCCGACGGGGTGGCCGGGGTGACCCAGGACGCGGTGCTGCCGGGCGAGCGGTTCGTCTACCGCTTCGTGGCGGACCGTCCGGGCACCTACTGGTACCACTCCCACCAGGTGTCCCACGTCCAGGTGCGGCGCGGCCTGCTGGGCGCCTTCGTGGTGCATCCCACCGCACCCGAGCCCGACGTGCTCGAGCAGGTCGCGGTCCTCCACGAGTACGACGGCTCCCCCACGCTCAACGGACAGCCGGGCACCACGACGGTGGATGCCGAGGCGGGCCAGCAGGTGCGGGTCCGGGTCGTCAACACGGACAACGGTTTGGCCCCGGTCTGGGTGACCGGTGCGGCGTACCGGGTGCTCGCCGTCGACGGCACCGACCTGAACCAGCCCGGCGACATCGAGGGACGGGCCGCGGGCGTCCCCGCCGGCGGCCGCATCGACCTGGGGTTCACGGTGCCGGCCGGCGGGGTCCGGGTCGACCTCGGCGGCACGACGAGCCTGGTCTTCCTCGCCGACCCCACCCGAGGGGAGGCGACGATGGCGCCTCACGAGGCGGTCGACCTGCTGTCGTACGGCGAGCCCAGCGACCCCGGGATCGACGTCGCCCATCCCGATCGGTCCTTCGAGTACCGGATCGGCAGGCGGCCCGGCTTCCTCGACGGACGACCCGGGCTGTGGTGGACCATCAACGGTCACCTGTACCCGGACGTCCCGATGTTCATGGTCAGCGAGGGCGACGTGGTCACGTTCCGGATCCAGAACAACAGCGACGACGCCCACCCGATGCACCTGCACGGCCACCATGCCCTGGTGCTCTCACGTGACGGGACCGACTCGAGCGGGTCGCCGTGGTGGGTGGACTCCCTGGAGGTCCGTCCGGGCGAGACCTACGAGATCGCCTTCCTCGCCGACAACCCCGGGCTCTGGATGGACCACTGCCACAACCTGCCGCACGCCACCGAAGGACTGGTAGCCCACCTGATGTACGACGGCGTCACGTCGTCGTACCGCGTGGGCGGCGACGTCGCCAACCAGCCGGAGTAGCTCAGGCCACCAGGACCGGGATCAGCATCTCGGCAGCGGTCAGCGAGCCGTGCAGCCCGACCAGGGTCGCCTCGTAGGCGAAGTCCCGGCTCGAGAACACGCCGTGCTCGCCGCGGCAGGCGACCAGCACGTCGCCGAGCCGGGGGCGGACCTGCGCGTCCAACGTGCCGAACCAGCCGCGGGCCAGCGCGTCGTCCCTCGTCAGCACCTCGGCGCGGTCGCCGAGGTGGCCGCGCCAGGTCTCCACGACGTCGTCGACGGCGCCGCCTCGGCAGTACAGGTGCCGGAAGCGCGCCTCCCCACCGAGCAGCGCGACCCCGTCGCGCAGCTCGGGGTGGTCGTCGACGTCGGTGCGGTCCTGCTGCGGGCTGTCGACCATCCCGTGGTCGGCGACCACCACGATCCGCGTGTGGGAGGGCAGCGCCTCTCTGAGGTGCTCGACAGTGGCGTCGATCATCGCCAGCTGCTGGGCCCACTCGTTGCTCGCGACGCCGTGCTTGTGCCCGGTCCAGTCGAGGTCGCTGTCGTACAGGTAGGTCAGCGACGGCGCCCGTCCCGCAGCATCAATTGCCGCCGCGAGCTGCTCACCGACCCGGTCCGCCCCGACGAACTCCGCACCCCGGTGACCGGCCCGGGTCAGGCCCGAGGCCTCGAACTCACGCTTGTTGACGACCGTCGTGTGCACTCCTGCGGCTGCCAGCCTGGCGAACGCGGTGGGATGAGGCTGCCACTCGTAGGGATCGACGGACTTGGGCCAGTGCAGGGCGTTGAGCAGGTCGTTCGTGCCGGGGATCCGCGACGTGAACCCGACCAGCCCGTGCTGCCCGGGCACCAGTCCGGTCCCGAGCGAGGTGAGGCTGGTGGCGGTGGTCGAGGGGACGCCGGCGGTGGCCGGGTCCCGGCCGAGCAGCGAGTGCAGGTACGGCGCCTCCTCGGGGTGGGCGACGAGGGCCTGGTGACCGAGTCCGTCCACGAGGAAGACCACGTAGGACTCGGACTCGGGCAGGTCGAGGGACGTCTCGTGGAAGCCGACGTCGATGCCGAGCGCCGCGGCCACCGCGGGCAGGACGTCGCCGATCGACCTGTCGAGGTAGGCCGGCTCCGTGAACGCCTCGGCGCTCATCGAACGACCGAGGTCCCCTGGGTGAGCGAGGACAGTGAGCCGGCGAAGTCCAAGAGCGCGGCGACGGCGTCGACCCCGTCGGCGGCGGCGCTGACCCTCAGGGAGAAGTCGTCGGAGGCGGCGACCCCGGTGTAGCCGTGGTCGGCGTCGCACTCCGGGTCCGCGCAGGCGGCCGGCTCGAGGTCGATCCGCGACACCCCGCCCCAGCCGATCGTCAGCACTGCCTCGCTCGCGCCCGGCGCCGGCACCGGCTGGCCGGCGTAAGACGCGGGGTTGGTGACCATCCGGTTCACGACCACGGAACGGATGGACGGCAACGGCACTGCCTCGGTGGAGGTGGACGTGTAGGGCTCGGGGAGCAGGTCGTCGGGGGCGTGCTCGTCCGTGTGGGCCAGGATCAGCCGGCTGGGCGTCAGGACGGCGACCGTCAGGTGGCGACGCACCTCGTCCCGGTCGAAGGTCGGCTCGTGGTGAACGTAGAAGGAGACCACCTGCTGGCCGGCCAGGGCCGAGGTCACGGCGTCGGCCACCACGTCCGGGTAGTAGCCGGTCTTCTCGATCGCCTCGCGCATCTCGTCGTTGCGGTCGAGACCCTCGATCCTCGCGTTGCCCATGCCCGCAGTCTGTCACGGCATCGGTCAGGTCGGGAGCGTGTCCCCGGGCGGTGAGTTGAGCCGGCGCGCGAACCAGTCGGACCGCGCCTCGGGCAGCTTCTGGACGCTGCCGGTGGCGTTCAGGACGCTTGCTCCCCCGGCCCCGGCCAGCACCAGGTTGAGGTCGATCGCGCTCACCTGGGGTAGGTCGTTCTTCAGCCACGCCAGACGGTGCAGTATCGCCTCGACCGCGTCCACATCGACCAGCTCGGTCCCGCGGTAGCCGAACAGCAGCGGGGCGGCCTTGATCTCCCGGACCATCAGCCCGGCCTCCTCGAGCGTCATCGGCGGGATCCGGTAGGCACGGTCGCCCAGGAGGTCGGTCATCGCACCGGAGACGCCGAAGGTGACCACGGGACCGAAGTACGGGTCCTCGAGACCGCCCATCGCCACCGGGACGCCGGGCGGGGCGTTCGGCTGGACGATGAACCCGGCACGGTCCGGCTCCTCGATCAGCTCGGTGAGCGTGGACCAGGCGTCGCGCATCTCGTCGGCGTTGTCGATGTTGCGCCATACGTGCGCCAGGTCGGGCCGCTGGCGCAAATGGTCCGCGGTCGCCTTCAGCACCACGTCCCACCCGAGCTGCTCACCTGCCGCGACCGCCTCCGCCTCGCTGTTGACCGACGACCTCGGCAGCAGCTCGATGCCGTAGGCCCCGAGCAGCTCGCGCAGCTCGACGAAGCTGAGGTCGCGGCCGTCCGGGCTGTCGATCAGGGCCTGGTTGACCAGCCGACGCGCCGCCGTCGGGTCGACGTCCTCGGGCACGGTTCCGTCGCCCTCGGGATGCCGGAGCCACTCGGCGTACGTCACCACCCGCGCCAGCGCGCGCACCGCCGCCTCGACCGCGGGGTACGACGGCACCGACCCGCGACCCGCCGTGTGACCGGCCAGGTCGGGGACGCGGAGCAGCTCGGGAACGCCCTCGGACCCGAGGAAGGTCGACACCAGTGGCTTGTCCGACTGCTCGCCCACTGCGGCTAGCACGTTCGCGACCTGTGCGCCTGAGGTGTTGACGGGCGGGATGTACACCGCCACCACGGAGTCCACCTCCTCCTCGTCGATGGCGTCGTCGAGGGCGTCCTCGAAGTCCTCCGCGGTGGCTTCGGCACCCAGGGCGATCGAGCGCACGACCTGGAGCCCGACGGCGGCGGCTGCGTCGCGGGCCAGCAGGCCCAACGCGTCGGAGTTGCCGACCACCGCGACCCGGTTGCCCCTCGGCAGCGGCTGATGGGCAACCAGCTGGGCGACGTCGAACATCTCGTCCAACGTGTCGACCTGGATCACGCCTGCCTGCTTGAACATCGCGTCCACTGCCGCAGGCGGTGCCGCGATGTGATGGACCGAGTGCCCCATCGGGACGCCCTGCGTCGTGCGACCTGATCGCACCGCGATCACAGGCTTGAGACGGGACACCCTGCGTGCGATCCGGGAGAACTTGCGAGGGTTACCGATCGACTCGAGGTAGAGCAGGATCACCTCTGTCGCGGAGTCCTCCTCCCAGTACTGCAGGAGGTCGTTGCCGGAGACGTCGGCCCGGTTGCCGGCGCTGACGAACGTGGAGAGACCGAGACCGCGACCTTGGACCTTCTCCAGGATGGCCGACCCGAGGGCGCCGGACTGGCAGAAGAACCCGGCCCGCCCGCGGGGTGGGGCCACCGGCGACAGCGATGCGTTGAGCTGGACGTCCTTGGCGGTGTTGATCACGCCCAGGCAGTTGGGGCCGATCACGCGCAGCCCGTAGCTTCGGGCCAGCCCGACCAGCTTGCGCTGGCGCACGCGCCCCTCCTCCCCCGTCTCGGCGAAGCCCGACGAGATCACGATCAGCCCGTGCACGCCCTTCGCGGCGCAGTCGAGCACAACGTCCTGGACCGCCTCGGCCGGGACCGCCACGATCGCGATGTCGACGGGGAACGGGATGTCGTTGACGTTGGCGTACGCCGGCATCCCGGCGACGGCGTCCGCGGCCGGGTTCACCACGAAGACGCGACCGGTGTAGTCGCCGAGCACGAGGTTGCGCACGAGAAGCTGGCCGATCGTGTCCTGACGGCGCGAGGCGCCGATGATCGCGACGGACCGGGCGTTGAAGAAGGCCTGGATCGAGGCCGCCTCGGCGCGGTGCTCGCGGTCGCGCATCACACCGATCGCGGTGTCGGTCGGGTCGATCTTGAACTCGAAGTGCATGACTCCCTCGTCGATTCCACCGGTGAGGGCGTACCCGGCCTCGCGGAAGACCTGGATCATGCGGCGGTTCTCGGGGAGTACCTCGGCGACGAAGCGGTCCAGGCCCGACTCACGCCCGGCCTGGGCCAGGTGCTCCAGCAGCAGCTGACCGATCCCGCGGCCCTGGTGGTCGTCGCGCACGAGGAACGCCACCTCGGCCTGCCCGTCCCCCAGGGCGTCGTACCGGCCGACGGCGATCATCTGCTCGCCGACCGTGAGCACCAGTCCGACCCGGTCATGGTGGTCGACCGTGGTGAAGCGGTCCAGGTCCCGCTCCGAGAGCTGAGGCATGGGCGCGAAGAAGCGAAGGTACTTCGACTCGTCGGAGACCTTGCCGTAGAACTCGACCAGGAGCTCTCGGTCGGCGGGATGGATCGGTCGCAGGTGAGCCGTGTGTCCGTCACGCAGCAGCACGTCCGCCTCCCAGTGCCGGGGGTAGACCTCCTCGGCGTCGGGGAGGGAGTCGGGTCCGCTCTCGGTCGCGCTCACAGCGGCGAATCTATCGGGTCCCGGTGATGCATGACACCGATGACCACACCGGGGTCCGGCGTGCCCCGCTGCGAACCAGGGGGCTGGTCGGGTGAGAATGGCCGCATGGCACGCGGCACCCGTCAACCTCCCCTTCCCGAGGACTTCGAGGAGCACATCCTCGACATCGACGTCGGCGACGAGATGCGCGCCAGCTTCCTCGAGTACGCCTACTCGGTGATCTACAGCCGGGCGCTCCCCGACGCCAAGGACGGGCTCAAGCCGGTCCAGCGTCGGATCCTCTACACGATGTCCGAGATGAACCTGCGGCCCGACCGCGGCCACGTCAAGAGTGCGCGCGTCGTCGGTGAGGTGATGGGCCGGCTGCACCCCCACGGCGACAGCGCGATCTACGACGCACTGGTCCGGATGGTCCAGCCCTGGTCCATGCGGCTGCCGATGATCGACGGGCACGGGAACTTCGGCTCCCCCGACGACCCGCCGGCCGCCATGCGGTACACCGAGTGCCGGATGCAGCCTGCCGCGACGGCCATGACGGTCTCCATCGAAGAGGACACCGTCGACTTCAAGCCCAACTACGACAGCCGTGAGCTCGAGCCGGTCGTCCTGCCCTCGGCGATCCCCTACCTCATCGTCAACGGTGCGACCGGCATCGCCGTCGGGATGGCGACCAACATCCCCCCGCACAACCTCGTGGAGGTCGTCCAGGCGGTGCGGCACCTGATCACCCACCCCGGTGCCTCGGTGGACGACCTCATGCGGTTCATACCCGGCCCGGATCTGCCGACCGGCGGCAAGATCGTCGGCCTCGAGGGCATCCGTGACGCGTACGAGACCGGTCGGGGCAGCTTCAAGATGCGGGCCACCGCAAGGGTCGAGAGCGTGACCCCCCGCCGCAAGGGAATCGTGGTCACCGAGCTTCCCTACGGCGTCGGTCCCGAGAAGGTGATCGAACGGATCAAGGTGCTGGTCCAGGGCAAGAAGCTCCAGGGAATCTCCGACGTCAAGGACCTCACCGACCGGGAGAAGGGCCTGCGCCTGGTCATCGAGGTCAAGAACGGGTTCCACCCCGAGGCGCTCCTCGAACAGCTCTACCGGCAGACCCCGATGGAGGACTCGTTCGGCATCAACGCCGTCGCCCTCGTCGAGGGACAGCCGCGCACCCTCGGGCTCAAGGAGATGCTCGAGGTCTTCATCGCCCACCGCTTCGACGTCGTACGACGCCGCTCCGTGCACCGCCGCAAGAAGGCCGCCGAGCGACTGCATCTCGTCGACGGGCTGCTCGTCGCCATCCTCGACATCGACGAGGTGATCCAGCTGATCCGGGCCAGCGACAACTCCGAGCAGGCCCGGGCGCGTCTGATCGAGGTCTTCGACCTCAGTGAGATCCAGGCGAACTACATCCTGGACATGCCGCTGCGCCGCCTGACGAGGTTCTCCAAGCTCGAGCTGGACAAGGAGAAGGGCGAGCTGGAGCGCACCATCGAGCTGCTCGACGCGATCCTCGAGGACGAGAAGCTCCTCCGCAAGGTCGTCTCCGACGAGCTCGCCGACGTCGCCAAGACCTACGGCACCCCGCGCCGCACCGTGCTGCTCGAGGCGGCGGGCCAGCAGGTCACCTCGGCGGTGCCGCTCGAGGTCGCCGACGATCCGTGCTTCGTCTACCTCTCGTCCTCCGGGCTGCTCGCGCGCACCACCACCACCGAGGCTCCGGGCTCGGGCGGGGCGCGTGGCAAGCACGACGCGATCGTCGCCGCGGTCCGCACCACCGCACGCGGCCAGGTCGGCGCGGTCACCACGGCCGGACGGCTGATCAAGCTGGACGCCCTGGACCTCCCGACCCTGCCGGTCACCGCCAATGAGCCGCACCTGCAGGGTGGGGCCCCTGTGAGCGAGTTCCTCCCGCTCGAGACCGGCGAGAGGGTGCTGACGCTCTGCGCGCTCGATCCCGACGTGCCGGGCCTGGCCCTGGGCACGCGCCAGGGCGTCGTCAAGCGGGTCAAGCCGGAGCTCCTTTCCAACCGGGACGCCTGGGAGGTGATCGGGCTCGCCGACGGCGACGAGGTCGTGGGCGCCGTGGACCTGCGCTCCGGCAGTGAGACCCTGTGCTTCATCACCACCGACGCCCAGCTCCTGCACTTCGCTGCCGGCGGCGTGCGACCCCAGGGCCGGGCGGGCGGCGGTATCGCCGGGGTCCGGCTGTCGGCCGGTGAGTCGGTCGCCTCGTTCACGGCCTTCGACACAGGCGACGCTGTCGATGCAGTCGTCGTGACCGCCTCCGGGTCCTCGACCGCGCTGCCCGGCACCGAGCCCGGCGCCGTCAAGGTGACGCCCTTCAGCGAGTACCCACCCAAGGGCCGGGGCACCGGCGGGGTGCGCTGCCATCGCTTCCTCAAGGGGGAGGACACCCTCGTCTTCGCCTGGGCAGGTCCTGGGCCGGCTCGGGCCGCCGCCGCCAGTGGTGGCCCGGTGGACCTCCCCGAGGCGACCGGCCGTCGCGACGGCTCCGGGGTCCCCGGGTCGCAGCCGATCTCCGCCTGCGCCAGCCCGGTCGCGACCCTGCTGGCCGGGCTGGGAGGGTGAGCACATGAGCCGCTCCCCCGTCAGCCGCCGCAGACGGGTCGTCCCTCGGGTGCTCCTGGCCGCGACCCTGGCCTGGGGACTGGCCGCCTGCAGCGGCTCGGCCGACACGGCCGACGGCACTCCCGAGCAGACCCTGGCCGCAGCCAAGAAGACCCTCGACCAGACCTCGGGCCTGCACGTGGTGCTGCGGGTCACCAAGCTCCCCCCTGGAGTCTCCGGGATCATCGACGCCGACGGGATCGCCACCCACGCCCCGGCGTACAAGGGCAACATCAAGGTCGCCACCGGCGGCCTGACCGCGGTGGTGCCCGTGGTCTCCGTGGACGGCACGGTCCACGCGAAGCTTCCGTTCACGACGCAGTTCGCCCCGATCAACCCCGGCGACTACGGAGCCCCCGACCCCGCCGCGCTGATGAGCCGCACCACGGGGCTGTCGTCCCTGCTCACCGCAGCCACCGACGTCAACGAGGGGCCGCAGGTGCGTGACGGCGCCGACGTCCTCCGGTCCTACGACGCCACGGTGCCCGGCAGCGTGGTGTCCTCGATCATCCCCAGCGCTCGGGCCGACGGCTCGTTCACCGTGTCCTTCCTGCTGACCCAGGACAACCGGCTGGCCCAGGCGGTGCTGACCGGTCCGTTCTATCCCAGGGCCCCCGACGTCACCTACACGGTCGTCTTCGACCAGTACGACACCCAGCTCGAGATCACGGCCCCGTGACCGGGCGGCGGTCTCGACTGCTGCTCGCCCTCGCGGCGGTCGCGGTCGCCTTCGCCGCAGCCGACACCTACGTGGTCGTGCTCGCCCTGCCCGACATGATGAGCTCGGTCGGGCTGAGCATCGAGGAGCTGCAGCGGGCCGCCCCGATCGTCTCCGGCTTCCTGCTCGGCTACGTGGCCATGCTGCCGATGATCGGCCGGATCGCGGACCTTCGCGGCCGGGTCCCCGTGCTCGTGGCCTCGCTCGTCGTCTTCTCGGTCGGCTCCCTGGTCACCGCAGCGGCCTACGACCTGCCCAGCATGGTGAGCGGCCGCTTCCTCCAGGGGGTCGGCGGTGGCGGTCTGGTGCCGGCCACGCTGGCGCTGGTCGCCGACATCTACCCCGCCGAGCGCCGTGGGGTTCCCCTGGGCATCGTCTCCGCCGTGCAGGAGCTCGGAAGCGTCCTCGGCCCCCTGTACGGCGCGGTCGTGCTGGCACTCGCCGACTGGGAGGAGATCTTCTGGATCAACCTGGCGGTCGGTCTGGTCCTGGCCGCGGCACTCGCCTCCCCCGCCCTGCGCGGCGACGAGGAGACCGCCGACGAGGGGAGGCGACCCGACCTCGTCGGTGCCGCCCTCGCGCTCCTCACGCTGGTCACGCTGACGCTGGTGATGCTCCAGCCGGCCTCCCTCGTGACCGGCGTGACCTCCGGCCTGCCGTTCGTGCCGTTCGCCGGGGACGGCCGGTGGCTGACCCCGATCGGGGTGGCCTGCGTGGTCCTCGCCCTCGGGTTCGTCGTACGCCTGTGGCTCGCCGAGCGTCCCCTGGTCGACATGCGCCGCTGGGGAGCCGTCGCCCGCCGGGCCGACCCGCTCGGCTCTCTGCTCCTCGCCCTCGCGCTGGGCGGGGTGATCCTCGCGTTCGCCACCGCCGACCCCGCGGTCGCCGTCTTCAGCCCCGCCGGCCCCTGGTACCTCGCCGGAGCGGCCGGCGCGCTGGTCCTCTTCGTGCTGCACAACCGTCGCTCCGCCTCCCCGCTGGTGCCGCACGGGGCGCTCCGGGCGAGACCGGCCCTGGGCGCAGTCGTGGTGAGCTTCTTCGTCGGAGCGTCCCTGATCGCGGCGCTCGTGGACATCCCGATCTTCGCCCGGATCACTGTCTACCCCGACTCCCAGCTGCTCGCGGCCCTCGTGCTGGTGCGGTTCCTGGTCGCGCTGCCCCTCGGAGCCGTCGCCGGAGGGTTCCTCACGCGCCTGCTGCCCAGCGGCGTGGTCGCCGCGGCCGGCATGGCCCTCGCGGCGCTCGGTTTCGCCTGGATGTCGCAGTGGGGTCTGACCAGCCTGTCCTCGCCCGTGGCCACCGTCCCGCTGATGCTGGGCGGGCTCGGCTTCGGCCTCGCGCTGGCCCCGGTGAACGCCGCGCTGCTGGCCTCCACCGACGACGCCGTGCACGGGGTGGCCAGCGCGTTCGTGGTCGTGGCCCGGATGGTCGGGATGCTGGTGGGGATCTCGGCCCTGACGACCATCGGGCTGCGCCGCTACTACGCGGTCCAGGTGGACCTGCCACCGCCCGGCCAGGTCTGTCCGGGCGGGGTCACCAAGTGCACGGCGTACACCAACCTACTCAAGGGTGCCGGGATCGCCGAGCTCGAGGCGGTTTTCGTCGGGGCCGCCCTGTGCGCGGTGGTCGCCGCGGTCCTGGCCCTGTGGCTCTTCCGTGGCGCCCGGACCCGCGGCCTCGGCGCAGCCGAGCTCCTCCGGCAGGCCGGATGACCGCCGGGCCGTGCAGCACCGGCGCGCTGGAGGCAGGCGAGCCGGAGATCGGCAGTGCCCCGCAGGCACTGGCGTGGGTCGCGCTGGAGCAGCCGGGCCCCTGGGGGCCGAAAGCGTTCACGCAGAGCCGCCTCGACCCGGTCACCGGCGCGGCCATCGAGGCTGCCGCCGCCGGGCACTCCGTGCGGCCCTGCCTGATCCGGGCACCCGGGCCGCACGCAGACCTGCCTGACGAGCGCACGGTGCTGGTCGCCTTCACCCTGCCCGGAGCCGCCTGGCTCCTGGAGGGACGCGTGAGCGATCCCGCGGTGCTGCTGGACATGGACTGGCCCGCGTTGGAGGACGGAGACCGCGAGGCCGTGCGCCGTTCGCTCCCGGTCCTGTCCCCCAGCGACCGCTCGCACCTACTGGTGTGCACCAACGGCACCCGTGACCTCTGCTGTGCGGTGCGCGGACGGCCGGTCGCCCTGGCCGTCGGCGAGCTGAACCCCGGTCGGGTGTGGGAGGTGACCCACACCTCGGGGCACCGATTCGCGCCGACCAGCGTCCTCCTGCCCTCCGGGTACCTCCACGGCAGGCTCTCACCCGAGGCAGCTGCCTCGGTGCTCACCGACGCGGACGCGGGTCTGCTGCACCTGGCCGGGCTGCGGGGCCGGTCGACCTGGCCCGGCCCCGGCCAGGTGGCCGAGCTCGCGGTCAGGTCGGAGACCGACGAACGCCGCCTCGGGGCGGTCACCGTGGTC
The DNA here is from genome assembly GCA_963740525.1 of uncultured Actinomycetota bacterium. Classification (GTDB taxonomy): domain Bacteria; phylum Actinomycetota; class Actinomycetes; order Propionibacteriales; family Nocardioidaceae; genus CAVUEG01. The sequence continues at coordinate 167,671 of CAVUEG010000011.1, read as the reverse complement.
GACGTGCGCCCGAAGGAGACGGACCAGGCTCCGGGATGGGTCGCCACCGTCCAGGTCGACGGACGGGCGCGCTGGACCGTGGACGTCGGCACGCGACCGGCGCCCACTCCCCGCGCCGAGTCCTGCGGGAAGGCGCCGAAGGAGTTCGACTACTGGGTCGTCTCCCTCACCCATGGGTGAGGGGGTTGTCCCTCCTGCCCACCGGCTCCGCTACCGTTCGGATCGTGACGTCCCACTTCGACGACCTCCTGACCGCCAACCGGTCCTTCGCCGACACCTTCGCGCTGAGCGGCTTCGACGGCGTCGCCCACGCCGGGATCGCCCTGGTCACCTGCATGGACTCCCGGATCGACCCGCTCGGCATGCTGGGCCTCTCCCCCGGCGACGCCAAGATCTTCCGCAACCCGGGCGGCCGGGTCACCGAGGCGGCCCTCGAGGCCCTCGTGCTCGGTGTCCACCTGCTCGGCGTGAAGCGGATCCTGGTGGTGCCGCACACCCGGTGCGCGATGGCCACCTCGACGCTGGACGAGCTTCGTCAGCGGGTCGGTGAGTCGGCAGGCGTGGACGCGTCCTGGCAGAGCTTCGGGGTGGTCGAGGACCAGCGGGCAGCCCTCGAGGACGATGTACGCCGAGTCCGGAGCCATCCGCTGATCCCTGAGAGGGTCCCCGTCGGCGGCTTCATGTACGACGTCGACACCGGTCTCCTGAGCCAAGTGGTCTGATCCCGCTCCGGCGGACCGACGACCGCCCTGCCGAAAAGTCTTCTCGAACTGCCCTTTCGAAGCGCACAATCGCGAGAATGAACCTGCTCGAGCGCGACCTGCAGCTCTCGGCTCTGGCCGAGTACGCCGCTGACGCACGCAATGGTGAAGGCCGCCTGGTCCTGGTCTCGGGCGAGGCGGGTGTCGGCAAGTCGGCTCTGCTCGAAGCCTTCGAGGAGCGCGAGGGCGACGCACGGTGGGCCTGGGGCGCCAGCGACCGGCTCTCGACTCCCCGGCCCCTCGGCCCGTTGCTGGACATCGCGGCCGGTCTCGGTGGCCACCTCCTGGCCGCGGTGAACGCCGGCCAGACCCGCGAGGCGCTCTTCCAGGCCCTGCTCGCCGACGTCGCCGACTGCACGCCGTACGCCGTCCTGGTCTTCGAGGACGTGCACTGGGCGGACGAGGCCACGCTCGACCTCCTCCGCTTCGTCGGTCGTCGCATCAGGCGGACCCCGGTGCTCGGGCTGGTCACCTATCGTGACGACGAGATCGGCCCCGAGCACCCCCTGCGGTCCTGTCTCGCCGCACTCGGCGCGGAGCGCAGCACCCGCCGCGTCGACGTGCCGCGGCTGACCGGGGCAGCGGTCGAGACCCTGTCGGCGGGATCCGGTCTGGAACCCGAAATGCTGCACCACCTCACCGCCGGCAACGCCTACTTCCTCACCGAGGTCCTGCGCCGCCCCTCGGGCGACCTGCCGTCCTCGGCCCGCGACGCCGTGCTCGGCCGGGTGGGTGGACTCTCGCGGGTAGCCAGGCAGCTGATCGAGGCGGCGTCGCTGCTGGGCAGCAAGGTCGACCTGACGTTCCTGTCGCGGGTCGTCGACACCCCGCCCGATGCCCTCGACGAGCTCGTGGACTCCGGACTCCTCGTCGCGGACGGCGCGCACCTGAGGTTCCGTCACGAGATCGCCCGCCTGGCCGTGGAGGACAACGTCAGACCGCACCGCGGCGCCCCGGTGCACGAGAGGGTGCTTGCCGCGCTCGTGGCGAGCGGCTGCGACGACGACGCCCGGCTGGCACACCACGCCGAGGGTGCCGCCGACGCCGCGGCGGTGCTGCTGTACGCCACCCGCGCGGCCGACCGGGCGGTCGAGCTCGCCTCCCACACGGAGGCCGCCGCCCAATACGAGCGTGTGCTGCGGTGGGCCGGTGCCGCCACGGACGCTCGGACCCGGGCGGCGCTCAACGACTCGCTCTCCACCGAGTACGGCCTGCTCGACCGGTGGGCGGAGGCCCTCGAGTCCCGCCAGACCGCCTTGGAGCTCTGGCGGTCGATCGGAGACCCGGTGCGGGAGGCAGACACCCTGCGCATGCTGGGGACCTGCCACTGGCGCGAGTGTCGCGGAGCCGAGGCCATCGAGGCCTCCCGAGCCGGACTGGCGATCCTCGAGCCGCTCGGCCCCTCCCCCGAGCTGGCGCGGGCGCTGGCGGGCCTCGCCGCGCTGGACATGGTCGACGGCGAGGTCGAGGAGGGTCTCGCCCGGGCCGACGCCGCGATCGCCCTCGCCGAGAGGCTGGACGTGCCGGACGTGCTCAGCGACGCGTTGGACACCCGCTCGTGCCTCCGCGCCGTGGCCGGCCTTCCGTGGCGAGACGACATGGAGAAGGCGCTCGCCGTGGCCAGGGAGAACGGCGTGCACGGGGCCGCAGGACGGGCGTTCGCGAACTTCCAGGCGCTGGCGGTCACTCAGCTGTCACTGTCGCTCGCCGAACGGGTCTACCGCGAGGCCGTGGAGTACTGCGAGGGCCACGACCTGCCCACCTACCTCAACTGCCTGGCGGGAGCGCAGACCTCCGTGCTCGAGCTGACGGGACGCTGGGACGAGGCGGTCAGGACCGGTGAGGCCCGGATGAGCAAGCCGAACCTGTCGCCGGTCAACCGACTCGGCACCTGGATCACGCTCGGCCGGATCGCCTCCCGGCGAGGCGACCCGCGGGCCTGGACCCATCTCGACACCGCCCTGGCGCTGGGGCGGTCCCTCGACGAGGCCCAGTACACGGTGCTCATCCACACCGCGCGGGCCGAGGCGCGCTGGCTCCAAGGAGACGACGACGCGGCACGGCAGGAGGCCCTCGCGGCGGCAGCTGTGATCGCACGGGTCGACCCTCCGTCGCGAGGACTGACCGCAACCTGGCTGGCACGCCTGGGTCTCGAGCCGCCGCCGGTGTCGGTGAGCGAGCCCTACGCGAGCCAGCTGCGCGGTGACGTCGAGGCTGCCACGGCTGCCTGGGACCAGGCCGGCTGCCCGTACGACGCGGCGCTCACCCTCGCCGACGGGACCACCGAGCAGCACTGGCGCGAGGCCCTTGCCAGGTTCGACGCCCTCGGAGCGACGGCGACAGCAGGACTCCTGCGACGCCGTCTCAGGGAGGCGGGCGCGACCGCGGTGCCTGCGGGCGTCCGTGCCTCGACCCGGTCCCATCCGTGTGGCCTGACGCCGCGGGAGCACGAGGTGCTCGTCGAGCTGGCGACCGGTGCGACCAACGACGAGATCGCGGGCCGCCTGTTCATCACCTCCAAAACGGTCGACCACCACGTCTCCTCGGTGCTCGGCAAGCTCGGGGTCGGGAACCGTCGCGACGCCGCTGCCGAGGCCGGGCGCCGCGGGTTCCTCGTCGAACATGGGGAGCCGATCGCCACAACCTAGGGAGCCGCTCCCGATCCCCCGCAGCCTGCCTCCGGCCTAGTTTCGTCGCGTCCGAAGAACCCACGGAACCGACACAGGAGGCATCCCATGCCGCTCTACATGGACGTGCACCACCTTCAGCCCGGCGTCACGATGGACGACGTCGCCAAGGCCCACGAGGCCGATCTCCAGACCCAGGACAAGTACGAGGTCCGCTACCTGCGCTACTGGGTCGACGAGACCGACGCCAAGGTCTTCTGCCTCGTCGAGGCGCCCTCCCCCGACGCCGCGAACACCGTGCACCGCGAGGCACACGGGCTCGTGGCCGACGAGGTCCACCTGGTCCAGGAGGGGTCGTGAGCACCCGCACCCGGGCGGCGCTCGTCGCCCTGGCCGGGTGCGCGCTCGTCGCCGCCGGCAGCTCGATGGCATCCGCCGAGCGTGGGGGCCAGCCCCTCGACGACGCTCGCTACGCGACCGCGGCGTACCACGACGTCAGCAACGCCCGGGCCGCCGGCTACGGCGAGCTCACCGACGCCGCCGGCATCGCCTGCATCGACAACCCGGCCGGGGGCATGGGCATCCACTACGTCAAGGGCGCGCTGGTCGGCGACCCCGAGATCAACGCCCTCGCGCCTGAAGCACTGGTCTACCGCCCGGACGCCGACGGCAACCTGCATCTCGCTGCCCTGGAGTACGTCGTCCTCGCCGACGCCTGGCACTCGGCCTACGGAAAGCAGCCCCCGAAGCTGTTCGGCCAGAAGTTCGAGCTGGTGCCGGCTGGCAACCGCTACGGTCTGCCGCCCTTCTACGAGCTGCACGTCTGGGCCTGGGAGACCAACACGAACGGGCTTTTCGCGGACTGGAACCCCGCGGTCGTCTGCCCGTAGCGCTAGGCGTCGATCGCCTCGGCGTCGACTTCGTAGGCACCCTGCACGATGAACTCCTTGCGTGGCGCCACCTCGGAGCCCATCAGCAGCTCGAAGACCCGTGCCGCGGAGTCGGCGTCGTCGGCGGTGATCCGGCGCAGCGTGCGGTGGCGGGGATCCATCGTCGTCTCGGCCAGCTGGTCGGCATCCATCTCGCCGAGCCCCTTGTAGCGCTGGACCGGGTCCTTCCACCGCACGCCCTTCTTCGACAGCTCGGCCAGCCTTCGCTGCAGCTCGTTGTCGGAGTAGGTGTAGAGGTACTTCTCCATCCCCTTCTTGGGGTTCGTCAGCTCGATCCGGTGCAGCGGCGGCACTGCGCTGTAGACGCGGCCGTCCTCGATCAGGCCGGGCATGTACTTGAAGAAGAGCGTCGCGAGCAGGCAGCGGATGTGGGCGCCGTCGGAGTCGGCGTCGGCCATGAAGATGATCCGGCCGTAGCGCCGGGCGTCCAGGTCGAAGGTGCGTCCCGAGCCGGCGCCGACCACCTGGATGATCGAGGCACACTCGGTGTTCTTCAGCATGTCCCCGACCGAGGCCTTCTGGACGTTGAGGATCTTGCCCCGGATCGGGAGCAGGGCCTGGAACTCGGAGTTGCGGGCCAGCTTGGCGGTCCCCAGGGCCGAGTCGCCCTCCACGATGAACAGCTCGCTGCGCTCGATGTCGTTGGAGCGGCAGTCGGCCAGCTTGGCCGGCAGGGCCGAGGACTCGAGGGCGTTCTTCCGGCGCTGGGTCTCCTTGTGCTGGCGGGCCGCGATCCGGGTGCGGGCGGCACCGACGACCTTCTCCATCACCAGCTTGGCCTGGGCCTTCTCCCCACGCTTGCTTGACGTCAGGAACGACTTCAGCTCGGAGGTGACGACCTTGCGGACGATGCCCCGGGCGGCCGGTGTGCCCAGCACCTCCTTGGTCTGACCCTCGAACTGGGGCTCCGCCAGCCGCACGGTGACCACCGCGGTCATCCCTTCGAGGACGTCGTCCTTCACCACGTCGCTGTCGTTGACCTTCAGCGCCTTCGAGGAGCGGAGTACGTCGTTGAACGTCTTCGTCACGGCCTGCTCGAACCCGCTGACGTGCGTGCCTCCCTTGGGAGTGGCGATCACGTTCACGAAGGAGCGCAGCTCGGTGTCGTAGCCCATGCCCCACCGCACCGCGACGTCGACGATGAGCTCACGCTCGACGTCCTGGGGCGTCATGTGGCCGTGGTCGTCGAGCAGCGGCACGGTCTCGGTGAACGTCTCGGAGCCCTGGAGTCGCAGTACCTCGGTGACCGGCTCCCCCACCGCGAGGTACTCGCAGAACTCCGTGATGCCGCCGTCGTGCTTGAAGCTCTCCTGCTGCGGCTCGTCTCCTCGCAGGTCTCGGATCACGAGCTCGAGGCCGGGCACGATGAACGAGGTCTGCCGGGCGCGCGTCAGCAGCTCGTCGTACACGAACGAGGCGTCCTTGGTGAAGATCTGGCGGTCCGGCCAGAACCGGATCAGGGTGCCGGTGACCCCCTTCTTCACGCGGGCGCCCTTCCGGGTCAGCCCGGACTGTGCCGAGAACGGCGCGGTCGGACCCTCACCGGCGAACACGCCCGGGGCACCGCGCTGGAACGACATGCCCTGGATCGAGGGAGCCCGTTCGACATCGACGTCCAGGCGTGAGGAGAGGGCGTTGACCACGGAGGCACCGACACCGTGCAGGCCGCCGGTCGCGACGTACGATCCGCCGCCGAACTTCCCGCCGGCGTGCAGCTTGGTGAAGATGACCTCGACGCCGGGAAGCCCCGTCTTGGGCTCCCGGTCCACGGGGATTCCCCGCCCGTCGTCGTGGACCTCCGCCGACCCGTCCGGGTGCAGGGTGACCTCGATCCGGTGCGCCGCACCGGCGAGCGCCTCGTCCACCCCGTTGTCGATGATCTCCCACAGACAGTGCATCAGCCCCCGGGTGTCCGTCGAGCCGATGTACATGCCCGGCCGCTTGCGCACCGCCTCGAGGCCCTCGAGGACGAGCAGATGCTGGGCGTTGTACGCGTTGTCGATGGTGCTTCCTCCGGCCGTGCGGGCTGCCACGTGACTCCTCATCCGTCGCTGTGGTCTCTGCCGGCCAAATCTACCCGCGACACGCCGGGAGCCCGGAAACGCCACGCTGCCCGACAACGGGGCAGGACGGGTTCAAGATGTCCACAAGTCACGATGCGGACACGGATCGCCCAAGTCTTCGACGAAAGGCAACCCGGAACCACCCATCCGCGTCAGACTAGGTGACGAACAGCGTGTGCCAGATCACCACGGTCTCAGTGTGGGAACCGGCCGGGCTGGGAAACATCTGACGTGATTGGATGTTGTGTCTGGCACAGGCGGAGCAATACCGGGGAATTTGGCCGGTACCGCTACCTTGAGCAAGACACCTGGAAGAAAGGGCCTCACGTGACCACAGCAGTTGCCCCGAGTGGAGCCACGCTCACGGCGCTCGATCGTTGCGACCGGTGCGGTGCCCAGGCCTACCTGCGCGTCGAGCTCACCGGTGGTGGTGATCTGCTCTTCTGCGCCCACCACGCACGCGAGCACGGTGACAAGCTTCGCGAGGTCGCCGTCCACGTCCATGACGAAACCGACAAGCTCAGCGAGTCGCCGGCCGTTGCGCCGCCCGACGAGCACTGACCTGGGACAAGCAACAGACCACCACCAGGCCCCGGACCGAGACGGTCCGGGGTCTCGTGCGTCCGGGTCGTGACAGGGTGGGCCGGTGACCTTCCTCGAGCTCCTCGTCGGACTGACGATCGCCGTCGGCCTGGTCGGTGTCGTGGTGCCGGTGCTGCCCGGGAGCGCTCTGATCCTGGCCGCCGTGGTGGTCTGGGCCGCCGCTGACGGCTCCACGGCCGCGTGGCTGTTCGCCTCGACCGCCGTCGTCTTCCTCGCCGTCGGCACGATCGTGAAGTACCTCGTCCCGGGCCGGCGGCTCAAGGAGGCCGGCGTGCCGATGAGCTCGTTGGCGGCTGGCGCCGTCCTCGGTGTCGTGGGGTTCTTCGTCGTCCCGGTCGTCGGTCTGGTGCTGGGGTTCGTGCTCGGCGTCTACCTCGCCGAGGCCCGCCGGCTCGGCACCGACCGGGCCTGGCCCTCGACCGTGCTCGCGGTGAAGGCCGTGGGTGTCTCGCTGCTCGTCGAGCTCGCGGCCGCTCTGCTGGCGGCGGCGACCTGGGCTCTCGGCGTACTGCTCACCTGATGGCAGTCGCACTCGCGCTGCTCTCGGCGCTCGCCTACGGGCTGTCCGACTTCGTCGGCGGCCTGGTCTCACGCCGTACGTCGGCGTGGGCGGTGGCGGTCGTGGGCTCGCTCGCGGCGACGGCGTGCACGTCGGCGATCGCCCTCGTCGTCCCGGGTGACCCACAACCCGCCGACTTCGCCTGGGCGGCGTTGGCCGGGCTCGGGTCCGGAGCCGGCGCCGGGTTCCTCTACCGCGGGTTCGCGGCCGGCCGGATGGGCGTGGTGGCCCCGGTGTCGGCCGTGGGGGCAGCCACGCTGCCGGTGCTGGTCGGCCTGATCGGTGGCGAGCGCCCGGCGCTGCTCGCGTGGCTGGGCATCGGCTTCGCCCTCCCCGCGATCTGGCTGGTGGCCCGCGAGCCCGCGGACACCGACGGCTTCGGCCACCCGGCGCCCTCCCGGACCCGGTCGTCCACCGAGGCCTCGGCAGGCCTGGCGGACGGGCTTGTCGACGGGATCCTCGCCGGGCTCGGATTCGGCCTTCTGTTCTCGGCGCTCGGCCAGGTGCCGGACAGCGCGGGAGTGTGGCCTCTGGCCCTCACCCAGCTGGTGTCGGTTCCGGCAGTGGTCGCGCTGGCGACGGTCGTCGGAGGCGCGTGGGTCCCTCGTGACTCCGCAGCCTGGTGGGCGGTCGCCTGCGGCGTGCTGGGCACGGTCGCCACGGGCGCGTTCCTGCTCGCCACGCAGCAGGGCTACCTCGCCGTTGCCGGCGTGCTCAGCTCGTTGTATCCGGCGAGCACGGTGCTGCTCGCCGCGGTGCTTCTCCATGAACGAGTGCACAGAGCCCAAGGCGTCGGCCTTGGGCTCTGCGCACTCGCGGTCGTGCTGGTGGCGCTGGGCTGATCAACGTCGGGCCACCCACGAGGTCCAGGCGCGACGGCCGGACAGCCAGTCGTGGTCCATGGTCCCGTCGGTGGTCTTGCCCGCCGTGCGGACCGCGACCCGGATCTGCTTGGCACCGTCGAGGCAGGCCCGTCCGATCTTGATCCGGGTGGTGTCCTTGTCGTAGTCGAGACGCATCCGGTGACTGCAGTGGACCACGCGGTCGTTCTTGCGCTTCCAGCCGTCAGCACGCAGCAGGCCGTAGTCAGTGCCCTCGAACAGACCGGCGAGGAAGACGAGCTCGGGGCCCTTCCGGGACTTGTCGGTGTCCAGGAACAGCTTGAGCCCGTTGGAGCTCTCGTACGACGGCACCAGGTCGGCGTGGCGGATGACGATGCGCAGCGGCTTGCCGTTGACCACCTTGACGCGGTGGATGTCGGAGCCTGCCTGGCTGTCCCCGTGCGCGTCCGTGAACGCCTGGGTCGCCATGGGTGCCACCTCGCTCGCGAAGGCCGAGGTGCCTCCGACTGCCAGGGTGCCGATGCTGATTGCCGCGGCGCCGACGGTGGCGAGGCCACGAGCGGGTGAGCGCTTGGCCGTGTGGGTCATGATCTTGCTTCCTTCTCTACTCTTTCCGCAGGGCGGGTGCCGCCGGGCGACGTCACTGAAGCCAAGACGCCGACCCCCCGAAGTCCGTTGCATCCGGGGTGGAAGACCGGTCCAGACCTCAGAGGTAGTGCTCCCTCGCGTGTGCGTCCGCGACCTCCAACGACACCCGCGTCGGGGCGACCGCGGCCAGGAAGCTGTCGCGTTCGAGGACACAGAGGGTGGTGGCCGACAGCCCGGTGACGGTCGCCGTACGAGGAATGTCGCGGAGCAGTGCCAGCTCACCGAACCAGTCCCCCTCGCCCAGCTGTCGGATCACCCGATCGCCGTGGCTGACCTCCACACGGCCGGACCGGATCACGAAGAAGCGGTCCCCGGGCTCTCCCTCCGTGACCAGCGTCGTCCCCGCGGACGCGGTGACCTCGATCGCCTCGCGGGCCAGGCGCTCGACGACTCGCGGCGGGAGAACCCCCAGCAGCGGAACCCGTCGCAGCAGGTCGAGTACGTCGACAGGTGCCTGTGACCCCGTGTCGTGACGGCGAAGGTAGGGCCAGGCCAGGAGCGAGGTCAGTGGGAGCAGGAGGCCGGCGCCCACGAAGGCCTGGCGCGGGCCGAGCTGCTCCACCAGGAGCGGGGTGAGCACGGTTCCGATCGCCAGCCCAGCCATCATCACGGCCTCGTTGAGCCCGAACACCGCCGTCAACAACCGGTCCGGCAGCGACCGCTGGAGGAACGTGCGCGTGGTGACGTCGAAGAAGAGCTTGCCTGCCCCGCTGACGGCCACGAGGAGTACGGCGGCGGCCGGAGCCGAGACGAAGCCGGCCAGGCCGAACGCGAGCCCGGCCACGACTCCTCCAAGAACGAGCATCGGTGCCAGCCGCTGGCGACCCACCAGGAGGAAGGTGACGGTGGCACCGGCCAGGCCACCCAGCCCGATCGCCGAGTTGAGGACTCCCGGGCCCGACGCACCCATGCCCAGCAGGTCGAGCGCCAGCACCACGAACAGGATGTCCATCATGCCGACGAGCGCGTTCTCCGCGGCTACGAGGCCCACGAGCGTCCTCGCCGCAGGGTCCCGCAGGACCTTCCGAGCCGGGCTGTCGGCGCGGGTGCCGGACCGGGAGACGGGGACGGGCCGGGCGTCCACCCGTCGAAGCGAGGCGGTCGCCAGGCAGGCCACGAGCGACAGGGCACCCATCACCAGGACCACCCCGCCCGGGCCGAGGAGGGAGATCAACAGCCCGCTCGCCAGCGGGCCCACCAGGATCGCCGCGGCCTCCGCGGCGCCCGACGCCGAGTTGCCCACAGTGAGCTCTTCAGTGGTGTCGGAGATCTCCGGGAGAATCGCGTTGTGCACCGGACGCGTCAACGTGACGGCCACCGACGCCACGGCGGCGATGAGTCCGATGACGACGAGCGGGGCGTCACAGGCGAGAAGGGTTCCCAGGGCGACGTACAGCACACCTTGCGCTCCGTAGCCCAGGGTGAGCGCGACGGGGCGGGTGACCCGTGACGAAAGCGCCGCGGCCGGCGAGGCGAGCACGGCCGCCGGAAGCAGCTGGATCAGGGCCGCCGCACTGGCCCAGCGCACCCCGCCGAGGCCGTAGGCCCAGACCAGGATGGCGATCCAGTTCGCCCACTCCGCGATGTTGAAGATGAGGAACGCCGCGAGGAGACGGCGAAGTCGCGAGCTGCGGAGCGCCTGGCGGACCACCACCGCACGACGGCTGGCCATGAACCACCGCCTCGCGTCCGACGCTTCGAGCCTCCCACTCTAGGGACGACCCGACCTGCTCGGAAGTGCCGCCGGGGGTGGGCTAGCGGTCAGTCCAGGTAGTCGCGCAGGACCTGCGAGCGGCTCGGGTGCCGCAGCTTCGACATCGTCTTCGACTCGATCTGACGGATCCGCTCACGCGTGACGCCGTAGACCTTGCCGATCTCGTCGAGGGTCTTGGGCTGGCCGTCGGTGAGGCCGAACCGCATGGAGACGACACCCGCCTCACGCTCGGAGAGGGTGTCGAGCACGGCGTGCAGCTGCTCCTGGAGCAGGGTGAACGACACCGCGTCGGCCGGCACGATCGCCTCGGAGTCCTCGATCAGGTCGCCGAACTCGGAGTCGCCGTCCTCACCGAGGGGGGTGTGCAGGGAGATCGGCTCGCGGCCGTACTTCTGCACCTCGATGACCTTCTCCGGGGTCATGTCGAGCTCCTTGGCGAGCTCCTCCGGCGTGGGCTCGCGCCCCAGGTCCTGGAGCATCTGCCGCTGGACCCTGGCCAGCTTGTTGATGACCTCGACCATGTGCACGGGGATCCGGATGGTGCGCGCCTGGTCGGCCATCGCCCGCGTGATCGCCTGGCGGATCCACCACGTGGCGTACGTCGAGAACTTGTAGCCCTTGGTGTAGTCGAACTTCTCGACCGCGCGGATCAGACCGAGGTTGCCCTCCTGGATCAGGTCCAGGAAGAGCATGCCGCGACCGGTGTACCGCTTGGCCAGCGAGACCACGAGTCGCAGGTTCGCCTCGAGCAGGTGATTCTTCGCCCGTCGGCCGTCGTCGGAGATCCACTCCAGCTCTTCGCGCATCTTCGCCGAGACCTTGCCGCCCTTGGCGAGCTTCTCCTCGGAGAACAGGCCGGCCTCGATCCGCTTGGCGAGCTCGACCTCCATCTCCGCGTTGAGCAGCGGAACCTTGCCGATCTGCTTGAGGTAGTCCTTGACCGGGTCGGCGGTGGCACCGGCCACCATGACCTGCTGCACCGGCTCGTCGGACTCGTCAGAGGAGGACACGACGTACCCGCGGGCCTCGACCTCCGCCTCCTTCAAGGCCGGGTCGGTCTTGAGGTCCTTCTCGAACTCCTCGTCCGGAACGTCGGGCAGGATCTTCTTGCCGTCCGGGCCGATGATCGCGGCTACGGGCTCCACGGCGGGCTCGACGGCCTCGGTCGCCTTCTTCGCGGGGGCCTTCTTGGCGGGGGCCTTCTTCGCCGCCTCTTGGCGGGGGCGGCCTTGGCGGGGGCGGCCTTGGCGGGGGCCGACTTGGCGGCCGGAGCCGTCGCCTTCTTCGCCGCCGCCTTCTTGACGGGTGCCTTCTTGGCGGGCTCGGCGACAGCCTTCTTCGCGGGCGTCTTCTTGGCGGGCGCCTTCTTGGCGGCGGCCGAGACGGTCGAGCGGCTCTTGCTGGCAGCGACGGCGCGCTTGCCGGAGTCCTCGGCGGAAACCACCACGGAGACTCCTTCCTCACTCAGATGACGGAGCAGCGCACGCAGATGCTGGGGGGTGACGGCGGCGGACTCGCTGGCATCACGGACTGCCTGGGCCGAGACCTGGCCGAGGTCCTTGCCGTGCTGCAGGAGCGCGACAACCTCGGGGTGTGCCAGGACATCGGCAGGGAGCTTGCGGGACGTGCTCGACACGTACTACCTCTCGCACAAAACGGATGTCGGGCGCGGCAAAGCCCGTTCACGTCAAGAGCCGCAGGGTCATTCTGACACGCCAGCACGGCAGGACAAGCCACCGCCCCCGGACTCAGCCGCGTGCGGCCGCCTTCTTCTCCTTCTTGAACGCGCGCACGCGCTCCAGCGACGCCTGGTCACGCACATCAGCGATCGAGCGGAAGCCCTCGGGATCGGCGTAGTCGCCGACCGCCTCCTGCCATCCGTCGGGGGCGACACCGGCCTGCTTGGCCAGCAGCGCTGTGAAGATCTGGGCCTTCTGCCTTCCGAAGCCGGGCAGCGCCTGGATCCGTCGTACGAGCTCCTGACCTGTGGTCGCGGTGGTCCAGATCCGAGAGGTGTCCGCGTCGTACTCGGCGACCACCTGGGCGGCGAGAGCCTGGAGCCGCTTGGCCATCGAGCCCGGGAAGCGGTGCACCGCCGGCGGGGTGGCGCAGACCGCGGCGAACTCCTCGGGGTCTGCCTCGGCGACCGCGACCGGGTCGAGGGTGCCGAAGCGCTCGAGGATCTTCGCCGGCCCCGCGAACGCGCGCTCCATGGGGAACTGCTGGTCCAGCAGCATCCCGCAGAGCAGCGCGAACGGGTCGTCGGTGAGGACCTGGTCGGCGGCGGGGTCGCCCGTGAGATGGAAGCCCATGCGGATCATTCTCTCAAAGCATCAGCTCGGCGAGCCGGGCCAGGCCGGGACGCGTGTGAGCCGCCAGCCGCTCGCGGGCGTCGTCCAGTGCCGGGGAGCCTGGGTGCCCGGGCGGAATCCGCGCCGGGTTCAGCGCCACCCGGTCTGCCCACTCCTTGATGTCCGGCTCGGCCGAGAACGACATCGCGGCGCGGGTGCCGAGGACGTTCATCCGCGCCCAGGCAGTCATCGAGTCGCCGTACGGCGAGGGCGGGCACAGCCGGTTCTTCTCGCCGTCGTCCTCGCGGGTCGCCTCGACGTACCCGACCAGTGCCGCCCCGAAGCAGGGGAAGCCGGCCCGGATCGGCTGCAGGGTGATCGCCTCCGGTCCCCAGACCGGCACCAGGGGCGGGTACTTGAGCCCGTCGGCGGCGCAGTGCACGACCAGGGCGTCGTCGGCCACGGCGAGCGAACCGCCGGTGAACCCGAGCCGACCGCGCTCCACAGCTGCGATGTGTCCTCGTCGTACGACGTTCTCGAGCGTGCGCAGGTGCTCCAGCTCCCACATCGCGAGGGTCGGCGTCTTGGCCATCGTCGGCAGAACCGTGCGGTCGACGCGCAGCATGATGCCGGCGTCCTCGAGCCGGAGGAACAGCTCGTCGAGCGAGCGTGCGTCGGCTGCCGCCTGCATGGTGTCGGCGGCCATGCCGAGGAAGATCGCGGGGTCAGGCTGGACGACGGCCCGGTTCAGCATCCACGGGTCACGGGGTCGCACCCAGCAGATCGCATCCGGGTCGACGCCGCGTGAGAGCAGCCAGATGCAGGCGTCAGTCGCGGTCTTTCCCGACCCGGCCACGACGAACTGGCTCGGGGCGTCGTCCAGCAGGACGAGGTCGTTGACCGGTACCACCCGGGCGCCTTCGGCGACCTCGAAGGGTGGCGGGGTCTCGGCAGGGATCCCAGGGGCCAGGTAGCGGGCGTCGACGATCCGGCACCGCTCGGGCACGTCGAACCGCTCGCCCGAGATGCGCGACACGACGGTGCGGTCGCCGACGTACTCGCTGTTGGGCAGGAAGTCGACCCGTCCCGACTCCACCATCACATCCAGGATCCGGGCGAAGTAGGCGCAGATCTCCGGCTGGGTGGCCCGTTCCTGCAACCCCTGCTCAGGACCCTGCTGCTGCAGCCGCCCTCCACCCAGCAGTGTCGAGGCGACGCCGTAGAAGGCAGAGGCCTGGTGCAGCCGGACGAACGGGTAGGCCTCGAGCCAGTGCCCGCCGCTGCCGTGGCGACGGTCGACGAGAGCCACACGGACGTCCGCGTGGTCGAGAACGGAGTCGGCGAAGGCCATCCCGGCGGCGCCGGCCCCCACCACGAGGTAGTCGGCGTCGAGCATGCGTGTCACGCGTCAACGGTGACAGCCGGCACTGCGCCGCGTCCACGGCCGATGGACCCGGAGAATCAGGCCTTGACTGCCAGCACCGGGCAGGGGGCGTCCAGCAGGATCTGCTGGGCGTTGCTGCCCAGGATCAGCTTGCCCACCGGGGTGCGGCGACGCAGGCCGATCACGATCAGATCCGCCTGGCTGTCGACCGCGATCGAGATCAGGTCCTCTGCGGGATCCTTGCCTCGGACGAACTGGTGCACCTCGTACTCGACGCCGGCCTCGGCCATCTGGGCGGAGAGCGCCTCCATCTCGGACTGGGACTTCACCGCCTTGACCTCGTCGAAGTCTCCGCCTCCGCGATGAGAGTTGACCACGATCACGCGGCTCCCCCGCAGCTTCGCCTGCTCGACGGCTGCGGCCACGGCCGCGTGGCCCTCGGGCTTGGGTACGTACCCGACCACGATGGTGGTCATCTACACCTCCCTGTAACGCGTCGGACGGGGAGCCCGACGGGTAAGCGCGGTGAGCGCTGTGTCGAACGTAACCGAAACCCGGCCGGAGCGGCAGCCTGTGGACGGCGCGAAGCCCTCCGGCACTCCTCGGGAGAGGCTGGCGGTATGGACATCGTCGACCCCGCCACTCCCCCTGCCGAGGCCCGGGCGACCCTGTGGCGAGACGAGGTGCGCAGGTTCCGCGCCGCGCAGCCTCATCGCAACTTCCCGGTCGTGGTGCATGCCGGACACCCCGCAGGCAGACGCTTCTCCTTCACCGACGTCCCCGGTCTCGACGCCGGTCTCCGCACGGAGGTCGTCGACCGGCTGCTGGCTGCCTGCGACACGACGTCGCAACCTCTGGTGTGGCTCTCGCGGCCCGGGGTCCCGGTCCTGCACGATCTAGATGCCTGCTGGCTGGCAGCCACCCGTCAGGCGTTCGCCCAGCTCGGCTGGGAGCTCGCCGGCTTCCACGTGGTGACGCGTACCGGGTGGCTCGAGGTGCTCACCGGGCGCAGCCAGGTCTGGAAGCGGCCGCGAACGCGGGGCAGCGCCGCCTAGTCCCAGGTGTGCACGGGCTCGTTGGTGTGCATGCGCTCGCGGTACTCCTGCAGCGTCGCGCGGAGCACGTCGGCACGATCGGGTGAACCGCGGTCCATCCGCTCGTGGAAGCGGCCCGCGAACCAGCTCGCGCCGTTCTGCCCCTTCAGGCAGCGCTGCTCGATCACGCCGAGCAGCCGGTCCCGGTCCTCCGCGTCGACACCCCACGCCTTCAGTCCGGAGTGCGCCATCGGCAGCAGGCGGCGCACGGTCAGCTCGGTGGCGCGCACCTCGCCCAGACCCGGCCAGTAGACCTGCGCACCGATCCCCTGCTGCGCCGCGACCTGGAAGTTCTCCTCGGCGGCGCTGAACGACATCTGCGACCACAGGGGGCGGGCGTGCTCGGCCAGGGCTCGGACGAGCCCGAAGTAGAAGGCGGCGTTCGCCATCGTGTCGAGCACCGTGGGGCCGGCCGCCAGGACCCGGTTCTCGACCCGCAGGTGCGGGCTGCCCTCGAAGACGTCGTACACCGGACGGTTCCAGCGGTAGATCGTCCCGTTGTGCAGACGTAGCTCGGCCAGCTCCGGAGTCCGCCCCGACTCCAGCGCCTCCAGCGGGTCCTCGTCCTCGGTGATCGGCAAGAGCGCGGGGAAGTAGCGGAAGTTCTCCTCGAACAGGTCGAAGATCGAGTTGATCCACCGCTCGCCGAACCACACCCGGGGACGCACCCCTTGAGCCCGCAGCTCGTCGCTGCGGGTGTCCGTGGCCTGTTCGAACAGCGGGATCCTGGTCTCGCGCCACAGCTCGCGGCCGAGCAGGAACGGGCTGTTGGCGCCGAGTGCGAGCTGCACCGACGAACGGCCTGGGAGGCGTTCCAGTACTCCGGGAACTGCTCCGGGCTCACCTGGATGTGCAGCTGCGTGCTGGTGCACGCAGCCTCCGGGACGATCGACTCCGAGGTCGTCCGCAACCGCTCGACCCCGGTGATGTCGATCGCGAGATCCTCGCCGCGGGCAGCCAGGATCTGGTCACTGAGGAGGCGGTACCGGGGGTTGCTGCTGAGACTGCTCGCTCCCATGTGCCCCTCGGAGAGCGTCGGCAGGATCCCGATCATCACCAGGTGGGCGTCCACCTCGTTGGCCTTGGCCTCGGCGTCGTTGAGGCTGTCACGCAGGCCGTTCTCGAAGGCGGCGATGCCACCCCCGCCGAGACGGCGCGGCGGCACGTTGATCTCGAGGTTGAACTGCCCGAGCTCGGTCTGGAAGTCCGGGTCGGCGATCTTCTCGAGTGCCTCGGCGTTCTTCAGCGCCGGGTCTCCCTCGCCGTCGACGAGGTTCAGCTCGATCTCCAGACCCGTCATCGGGTCGTCGGTGTCGAACGCGGACTCACGCAGCATCCGCGCGAACACGTCCAGACACTGGCGCACCTTCGCGCGGTACCGCGTCCGGTCCGCGCGGGTGAACTCCTGCTGCTCGACCTCAGCACCCATGCACGAAGACTAGGGGGCCACCGCCGAACCGACTAGTCGGAGAAGGGCCGCCAGGTGCTCGGGGGCAGCGCGCGGGTCAGGGCCTCGGCGACCAGGCGACCCATGGAGTAGGCCGGGTCGACCGCCTGGCACCGGTCGATCGCACACCAGGCCATGGCACCGTCCCCGGCCAGCCACGCGGCGAACCCGGCCAGTGCCGCCGGCGCCGGGACGAGCTCGTCGGGGACTCGGCGCAGCACCTCCCGCCAGAGGTCGAAGTGGCGTCGCGCGGTCTCCTGGGCGATCGCGGCCCAGGCCTCGTCGCGGACCGGGACCATGCTCACGAGCACCGCCAGCCGCGCGGTCTCGGCGGTCGACAGCGGCCGAGGACGCTCGACCCACGCCCGGACACACTCAGCGACCCACCTGGCCTCCTCGCAGATCCGGTCGTTGACGCCGGCCGGGTCGTCCCCGGAACCCTCGAGCAGCCGGGTCGCGAACCGGTCGGCCTCGCGGCGGACCCGGTCCCGCTCGGACTCCTCGGCCGGGGCGAACGAGGCGACGAGGGACTCCCGGTCACCGAGCACCACCCGCCCGTGGAACACCGACTCTGCGGTGAACGGGTGGCTGGCGAGGTCGTACGCCGTGCCCGTCACCCGGTCCAGGTCGGCGAACGGGTCCAGCGGGAACCAGTGACGACCGTCAGCGCGGAAACAGCCGAGCACCTCGATCGAGCCGACGGCGAGGCACACGCGGACCGCCTCGGACGCCGCGAGCGCCTGCTCGTGGTCGTCGGCGTACGCGACGACAGCGCACCGGTCGACCGCGTTGCGGGCACACGCGTCGCGCAACAGCGCTGCCACCTCCGAGCGGCCGATGTCGTCGTCCGGCAGGTCGACCCGGGCGTGGAACCCGGACCCCGCTCCTCCGAACGTCAACAGCACGAGGGAGTCCTCGGGGTGGAAGCCGAGGACATGCGGAACAACGGCGAGCAGGTCTTCGGGAGTGCGGGCGGTGAGGGTCACTGGTGAGGTCATGGGGCCACGCTCGACCGCGACCAGGACGTTCGTCAGCCGTCGACGGGCCGGCGGTGCACGACTCCCGGGCGCCGTGACCCTGGGGACCGAATCCGGCGTGTCACGATGGCGGGGTGCGCAGCCAGCCGACGATCCTCCACGTCGACCTCGATGCGTTCTTCGCCGCCGTCGAGCAGCGTGACAAGCCGTCGCTGCGGGGCAAGCCGGTCGTGGTCGGTGGGGTCGGCGGCCGGGGGGTCGTGGCGACCGCGTCGTACGAGGCGCGGGCGTTCGGCGTGCACTCCGCGATGTCCACGCGCGAGGCCCGGGCCCGGTGCCCGCATGCGGCTTACCTCACCGGCCGCTTCCATGCCTACCGGGAGACCAGCGAGCGCGTGATGGCGCTCCTGCGCACGCTGTCCCCGGCCGTCGAGCCGCTCTCGCTCGACGAGGCCTTCGTCGACCTTGCGCTCGGCCCTTACGACGACTTCTCCGTCGACGCGGTCACCGAGATCGCCAGGACCCTCAAGCGCGACGTCACGGAGGTGACGGGCGGCCTCGACGGGTCGGTGGGGGTGGCCACCTCGAAGCTCCTTGCGAAGATCGCCAGCGACCTCGACAAGCCCGACGGGCTGGTGGTGGTCGCTCCCGGCACCGAGCAGGACCTGCTCCGCCCGATGAAGGTCGGGGTGATCCCCGGGGTGGGACCGGCTACGCAGGAGCGGCTGCGCCGCGTCGGCGTGCACACCGTGTCCGACCTCGAGGCCCTCAGCGAGGACGAGCTGGTGCGACTGGTCGGCCAGTCGCACGGCCGAGGTCTCTACCGGCTGGCCCGCGCCGACGACGACCGCGCGGTGGTGGCGGAGAGGGAGACCAAGTCGATCAGCGCCGAGGACACCTACGACACCGATCTGGTCGACCCGCGACTCCTGGCCGGGCTCCTCGAGCGCCACGCCGTCGCGGTCGCCGAGCGGCTGCGCAAGGCACGGCTGTCCGGCCGCACCGTCACGATCAAGGTGCGGCTGCACGACTTCAGCACCCACAGCCGCTCCTCGACCCTGCCGGCACCGACCGACGACCCACGCGTGGTCACACGGATCGCCCGGTCGCTGCTCACCGACGTCGACACCTCCGCAGGGGTGCGGCTGCTGGGGGTGGGCGTCAGCGGCCTCGCGGACTGGATCCAGGACGACCTCTTCGAGGGCACCGCTGACACGGGCACCGGAATCGGGACCGGAGACGGTGAGGAGGGGGCCGACGGTGTCCGGGCCGAGGAGGACGCCGTGGCGCTGGCCCGCGTGCTGCGCCGGGTGCAGTGGGCTCCGGGAACCGACGTCGAGCACGCCGTGCACGGACGCGGCTGGGTGTGGGGATCGGGCAAGCGTCAGGTAACCGTGCGGTTCGAGACGGCCGAGACCCCGCCCGGCCCCGTGCGCACGTTCGCCTCAGACGACCCGGAGCTGACCAGGGTCAGCCCGCCGCCACGGTGAAGCGGACCCGATCGCCGGGTCGGAGCTGGGCGCACCGTGGCAGGTCCTCGGCCAGGAGTACGCCGACCACGGGATAGCCGCCGGTCGTGGGATGGTCGGCGAGGAAGATCAGCGGCTCGCCAGACGGCGGCACCTGGACCGCTCCGAGCACCAGGCCCTCGGGGGAAGCTCGTCGTCGCGGCTCCGGGACAGCGGGGCGCCCGACAGCCGGAGGCCGATCCGGTTGGAGTCCGGGGAGACGGCCCACTCGCGGTCGGCCAGTCCGTCCACCCCCGCTCCCAGCCAGTCCTGCCGTGGACCCGGGACGACGCGCAGCGGACCGGCGTACGACGGCGCTCGGGTGACGTCGGACGGGCGAGGGGGGCCGGCGGGCCGGCCGACCGGAAGGACGGTGCCCTCCGCGAGCACCGGTGGGCCGAGGCCGGAGAGGGTGTCGGTGGCTCGCGAGCCGAGGACCCGCGGCACGTCCACGCCGCCGGCCACCGCCAGGTAGCTGCGCAGTCCTGCCTCGGCCGGGCCGATCGTGAGCCGGGCTCCGTCCCGCAGCGTGACGGCCTCCCCCCAGGCCACCTGGTGTCCGGACTCCGTCACGACCGCCCGGGCACCGGTCACCGCGCAGGTCATCGCGCCGTGCACACGCAGCTCCACGCCGCCCAGGGTGGTCTCGAGCACCGCGGCGCCCGGTGGGTTGCCGACCAGCCGGTTGGCCAGCGCCGCGGAGACCGGGTCGAGCCAGCCGGACCGGGGCACGCCGAGGTGGGCATACCCGGGCCTACCGCCGTCCTGGACGGTCGTCAGCGGCCCTGACGCCAGGACCTCGAGCGCGCGAGCGCGGTGGGAGCTCACCTCAGACCTCCGTGAAGCGGACCCGGGTGCCCGGTGCCAGGGTCGCGGGCGGGTCGCGGTCGATGTCCCACAGCGCAAGCGTCGTCCGGCCGACCACCTGCCAGCCGCCGGGCGAGGCCGTCGGGTAGACCCCGGTGTACCGGCCGGCGAGCGCCACCGAGCCGACCGGGACGCGGGCTCGCGGCCGCGCCTGCCGGGGCGTCGCGAGCTCGCGCGGCAGTCCGGTGCAGTAGGCGAACCCGGGCGAGAACCCGCAGAAGGCCACCGTGAACTCGGTCCCGGTGTGGGTGGCGACCACCTCGGCCTCGGTCATCGACCAGAGCCGGGCCACCTCCGCGAGGTCCGGCCCGTCGTAGGAGGTGGGCACCTCGACGAGCCCACCGGTGGGACCCGCCACACCATCGCCCGGCACCCAGTCGCCGAGCCACCGCTCGAGCCGCTCGAGGTCCTCGGGCTCGTCGAAGAGGACCGTCTGCGCACCCGGCACCACGTCGCGACACGGGGTGGGTCGACGGCGGTCGGCGTGCAGCGCGCGGACGGAGGCCTCGTCCTCGAGCTCGGCAAGGAGGGCGGCCCGTCCGACCCTGAGTACGCGCACGACTCCGAGTGTGCCGGAAGGCGCCGGAGAAGGGTCGGCAAAGGCGCCGGAAATGGTGTGAGGCCCCTCAAAGTATGAGTTTGAGGGGCCTCACTTTTGACCGGTTGGGTGACGCTCCGATCGACCGGCGGTCCGTCTGGTCCCACCAACCTCGTCACCTGGCTGATGCGGCGGGCGAACCCACCGTGCGGACCCTCGGTTTCCATCCGATCCCGACCTCCCTTGCGGGTGGCCGTGAGAGATTTCTATGCCCTCCCGGACCGCACCGCAAGGGCTGTTCCGCATGTTTTTCAAGGAGTTTTCCGCCTACGGCGTGTCCCCCACAGAAGTGGCCCCATGGTCCACAGATCGAGGCGAGTTCTGCACAGGTTGGCTCGAAGCCTGTGGACGGTCAGCTGCCCGCGAGCACCGCACTGAGAGCGAACCCGGCCCGTTCGAGGCTCCGCCGCACCGCCACCGCGTTCTCGACCGCTCCCGGTGAGTCGCCGTGCACGCAGAGCGACTGCACGACCCCCTTGCGGGCCATGTCCACCGCCCGAGACGCGATGGCGCCGGCACCGTGGATCATCGCTCCGGGCTGCGTGCGGGGAACCAGCCGTCCGTCGGCGGCGTAGGCGCGATCGGGAAAGCCCTCGGGCCACGCCGTGCGTCCCATCTGCCCGGCCAGCTCGAGCAGGACCGATCCGGGGAGGCCGAGCACCGGGAGCCGACCGGACCCGTCCAGCACGGCCCGGGCATGGATCACGTCGTCGATGCACCGGTGGTAGAGCGCGCCGTGCGGCTTGACGTAGCTGACCGTGGCGCCCTCGATGCTCGCCATCTCCGCCAGTACGCCGATCTGGTGCGCCACCTGTCCCGTCAGCACGGCGTACGAGACGTCCTGGTCGAGCCGGCCGAAGTGCTCGCGGTCGTGGTAGGAGACCTGGGCACCCACCACCACCCCTCGCCGGACGGCCTCCGCGCACACGGCTCGCATGGTGGAGGCGTTGCCCGCGTGGTACCCGCACGCGACGTTGGCGCTCGTCACGACGGCGAGCAGCCCCGCGTCATCGGTGATCTCCTCACCGAGGTCCGCATTGAGGTCGATGTGCGGGTTCGCGTCCACGAGCAGCGATTGTGCCGCATCGGCACAAAACGCCTCTCCTGAGAAGTCCCTGAGAGTTGTTGAATCTGGCAACTTTGAGGGCTGGTCGAGCGTCGTTGGGGGTAAGGGCAGAGGGAATCCCACCACCGAGCCCGACGTTGGGAATGGCAGGACGTGTTTCGCCCGCACCGCGGACGCGCCTGAACAGGAAGAGGAAGGGGAGCGCACGTGGTCACGAGTCGTCCGCACCAGCGCGAGATCGAGGGGCGCGACAGCGTCGGGCTGTACCTCGACGAGATCGCGCGGACTCCGCTGCTGGATGCGATCACCGAGGTCGAGCTGGCCAAGACCATCGAGGCCGGCCTGCTCGCCGAGCACCTCCTTGCCGAGGGCCGGGTGGGACGCCGCAAGGGAGGCGCCCCCAAGTCCGCGACCGAGGAGGAGCTGGAGTGGCTGGCCGCCGAAGGGCAGCGCGCCATCCAGCAGTTCATCACCGCGAACCTGCGCCTGGTGGTCTCCATCGCCCGCAAGTACGGCCGCAGCCAGATGCCCATGCTGGACCTGGTCCAGGAGGGCAACACCGGCCTGATCCGCGCGGTCGAGAAGTTCGACTACGCGAAGGGCTACAAGTTCTCCACCTACGCGACGTGGTGGGTCCGCCAGGCGATCACCCGCGGCATCGCGCAGCAGGCGCGCGTCGTCCGGCTGCCCGTCCACGTCGTCGAAGAGCTCAACCAGGTCGGCGCAGCGCGCCGCACCCTCGAGCGCCAGCTGGGCCGGGACCCCGACCCGGAGGAGATCTCGATCGAGCTCGGCATGGACCTCGACCGGGTCCTCGACCTGCTCAGCTGGGGTCGCGAGCACGTCAGCCTCGACACCCCCGTCGACGAGGACGGCGGCACCTCCCTGGGCGACCTGATCGCCCAGGAGACCGCACCCGGTCCGGACCTCACCGTGCTCGACACCGAGTCTCGGGACCGGCTCAGCAGCCTGGTCGAGCTGCTCGACGAGCGGGCAGCCGACATCATCCGGGCGCGCTACGGCCTGGTCGACGGACGCCAGCACAAGCTCGCCGACATCGGCGCCAAGCACGGCATCTCCGCCGAGCGGGTGCGCCAGCTGGAGCGCGAGGCGCTGGCCAAGCTCCGTCAGCTGGCCGACCCGGACCTCGCTGCCTGACACTGCAGTTCCTCGAAGACCTCCGTCACGCGCCGACGGAGGTCTTCGAGCGTTCCTGTGTTGTCGACGACGTACGTCGCGACCGCCCGGCGCTCGTCCCGCGTGGCCTGTGCCGAGATGCGCGCCTCGGCGTCCTCGGCGCTCATCCCCCGCAGGCGGACCAACCTGTCCAGCTGCACCTCGACGGGGACGTCGACCACGATCACCGCGTCGAAGCCCGCAGCTTGGCCGGTCTCGGTCAGCAGCGGAATGTCGTGCACGACGACGGCCTCGGGGTCCGCGGCCTCCTCGAGCTCGGCACCGCGAGCACGCACCCGCGGGTGGATGATCGTCTCGAGCCGGCGTCTGGCCTCGTCATCGCCGAAGACCAGGGCACCCATCGCCTGCCGGTCCAGCTCACCGTCCGGCGTGAGGACTCGCTGGCCGAAGGCCGCCTCGATCTCGCGAAGCCCGGCGGAACCGGGTGCCACCACCTCGCGGGCGAGCAGGTCGGCGTCGACCACCACCGCGCCCAGCTCGGCGAGGACCGCCGCGACCGCGCTCTTGCCCGCACCGACACCGCCGGTCAGGCCCACGCGTACTCTCTGTCGGCGCACCGTCGAAGTATCGCAGGACGTCCGGCTAGCTGACCTGCTCGGCGTCCGCGAGCCCGCAGCCGTAGGTGCGACGGTACTGCTGAGGACTCACCGCGCGCGCCTTGAGGAAGTGGTGCCTCAGGGTGGCCGCGTTGCCGAACCCCACGTCGGTCGCGATCCACTCGACGGGCCGGTCGGTGCGCTCCAGCAGCTCCTGGGCGCGGCCCACCCGCTGGCTGGTGATCCACGAGTGCGGGGTGGTGCCGGTCTCGGCGCGGAACCGCCGGGCGAAGGTCCGCGGGGACATGTTCGAGTGCTTGGCCAGGAAGTCCACGCTCAGGGGCTTGTCGAGGTTCTCGGTGATCCAGAGCAGCAGTGGCCCGAGGGTCTCGGCGTCACAGCTCGGCACCGGCCGCTCGATGAACTGGGCCTGACCTCCCTCGCGCTGCGGCGGGACGACCATCCGGCGCGCGACCATGCTGGCCATGCTGGCGCCGAACTCCTGGCGCCACAGGTAGAGGGAGGCGTCGAGACCCGCGGCCGACCCGGCACTGGTGAGGATCGGGTGCGCGTCGACGTAGAGCACCTCCGGAACCACGCGCGCCTTGGGGAAACGCTCGGCGAGCTCCGTGGTGTGCCGCCAGTGCGTGGTGCAGTCGCGGTCGTCGAGCAGGCCCGCCTCCCCCAGCGCGAAGGCCCCGGAGCACACCGACATGATCCTGGCGCCTCGTTCGTAGGCGGCCCGGAGCGCCTCGACGACGGCGCCGGGCACCGGCTCTCCGCGCGGCACCGCCGGTACGACGACGAGGTCGGCCTCGACCATCCGCTCGAGTCCATGGGTCACGGTCAACCCGAAGCCCGAGGTGGTGGCGATGACGCCGGGGACGGGAGCGCACAGAGCGAAGTCGAAGTCCGGGAGACCCTGGTCGGTGCGATCGGTCCCCCAGGCCTCGCAGACGACGCCGACCTCGAAGGGGGAGACGCCGTCGTAGACGACCGTGGCCACGTTCTGGATCATCCGGCCAGTGTGGCACAAATTTGGCAGATAATCGATGCCACCGGTCATTTCTGCCACTGGTGGCAGAAATGACACGGATACAGAATTACTGCCATGAACCTCCTCACCCTCATCCTCACCACCAGCGCCCTCGGCGTTCTCGTCTCCGGCCTGAACTACCTGGTGGCCGTCATCAGGAACGACGGCCACGACCAGGTCGGGGCCACCCGCGAGCCCCCGCGCAGCCATGCCCCCGGCCAGTTCGACCCCCGCTCGCGCTACTACCCGACCCGCACGGCCTGACCGAACCGCTAGCCCTTGAGCCTCACGTCGCTCGCCTTCACGAAGAACGTCCGATGGGCGATCTCGACCTGGTAGTAGCGGGTCACGCCACGGATGTCGGTGCGGTCCCCGGCCGCACTGCCGTCGAAGGTCGTGGCCCGGTAGTAGTCGGTGACCGGGGCGAGGTCGGTGACGACGTACCGCTGGCCGGTCTTGATGGTGTACTCCACCGGCGTCACCGACTGGACCGGCACGCCGGGAGGGTACGCCGCCGCCTCCGGGTAGGCGCGTCCGTACACCGGCGCGCTTGCCACACCGGGGGGAACGGTGACTGTCGGAGCCTGCGTGGGCACCAGCACGGGCCGGGTGCGGGGGTTGAGGAGCCAGGCGTTCTCGCCGGCCCACGAGACCTCCACCCACTCACCCTTCGTCGCACGCACCACCAGCCGCTGACCCGCAGCGGCGCGGGCGCTGTAGTCCTGCACGGACGTGGTGCTCGCGGAGCCGTCCGGGTGCTCGCCTATGTCGCTGGCGAGCGGGGCGGAGGTGCTCGGCGCCCGGTACAGCGTCACGAAGTTCGTGCCCGAGGCGGGGTCGCAGGCACCCGATCCCGGTGACTGCTGGTCGCAGTTGCTGATGTCCGGGTGGGTGTTGCCGGCGTACCCGGGACGCACCGTGACCACCTGGCCGGGCTTGAGCCTGCTGGTGGCCTCCTGGTCACCACCGAGCGGGGCGCCCAGCAGCTCGAAGTAGTGCTCCCAGTCGAAGTACGGACCGGGATCCCAGTGCACGTTCTTGGTGTAGCCCGGGAGGATCCCCGGCACCTGGTCGTGGCCGATGATGTGACCCCGGTCCAGCGGGATGGAGTACTCGGCAGAGAGGTGGCGGACCAGCTCCGCTGAGCGCTGCATCATCACCTCGGTGAACCAGCCACCGTTGCCGGCCTTGCCTTCGTGTTCGAGACCGATCGAGTGCATGTTGACGTACCAGTTCCCGGCATGCCAGCCCACGTCCTTGGCGAGCAGGTGTTGGGCGACATGGCCGTCGGAGGACCGCAGCGTGTAGTTCCAGGCGAGGTACGTGGGGTCCTGCACCAGGTTGACCGAGCTGGCGTAGCTGCCCTCGGTGTCGTGGATCAGGATGTACTGCAGCTTCGGGCCACCCGGCCCGGTGCGGTCGGCCAGGTCGTGGTTGCCGTAGTGGGTGGTGTTGTCCGGCAGCGTCTCGCTGGCCTTGGCGTACGGCGCCTCGATCCACTCGCAAGCCAGGCTCGCCGGGCAGTCGGTCGTCGTCTCCCCCGACTCTGTGGCGTACGGGGCGCGCAGCCCCGGCGTCGCGGCCAGCCGTACCCGGTCCCCCGAGGCGGTCGTCCGCCCCTCGCCTGTCCGCAGGGTCGCGAAGACCCGGTTCGCGAAGTCCTGGCTGGTGCCCGCGTCGCCGACGCCGTAGCGCGCCACGGCGTCTGACCAGTCGGCCATCGAGGACGTCCTCAGTCCACGTGGCTGCCAGGAGCTCAGCAACGCCGCGCCGGCGCAGACGTTGGCCGCCCGGTCCGACTTCACGACCTCGCGAGCAAGCCCGGTCAGCCGGCCCGCCGTGATCGCGGTGCGGTCGGCCGAGGTGAACCGCACCGTGCCGTCACCCTTGGCGTTGCTGCGGGCCGCGGCCAGGTCCGTCAGGTTCATCGGCCCGTAGCCGCCGTCCGCGCTCGGTCGCCCGTCGTGGGCCTCCCAGCGCGACTCCAGGTAGGCGACGGCTTTGAGCAGCCGGACCGGCACCCCCGACGTCGCGGCAGCCCGGTCGAAGACCTGGCCGAGCGGCGCCTGTGAGCCGGGCGCCCAGTCACAGTCGTAGCTGGACGACGCCTGGGCGCCCGAGGTGGTGAGTCCGGCGGCGACCGTGGTGGTGGCACCGGTGAGAACTGCGAGCGCGAGAACGCGCGAAAGTGACCCCGTCATGAACTGCCTTCCCGAGAAGTGGCTGGTGACGCGGTTCCCATCCTGCACACAACATGCGGACTAGGCCAGACCTGGCGGCAACCGGGAGACACTTCCGCCCGGATGCGGTTCACTAGTCAGCACAAGAATCGGCTTTGCACACACAGGGGGTACGGCACATGCAGGTGGAGCGACGTTCGAGCAGGGCCTGGATCGCCTTCGTGGTCGTGGACAGTCTGGTGATCTTCTTCGGCCTCAGCTACCTGTTCTTCCCGATGGGCACCGTGGTGGAGGACGGCAACCAGACCACCGGCATCCTCGAGGTCCCCAGGGAGCTCTGGGGCGGCTATCTGGTCGCGTCCGCGCTGGTGATGCTTGTGGTGGCCGTCGGCCCGTTCCGTGCAGGACGAGCCTGGGCCTGGCACGCACTGCTGTACCACTTCGCCTTCTTCCTGCTCGTGGCGGCCATCGAGCCGGATCCAGTCGTCCCCACGATCTTCAGCGTGGTCCTTGCTGTGGCGTTGTGGCGCTCCCGCTCACAGCGGATGGACCCCGTGGACCGTGCGGAACCCGTCAGCCGGTAGCGCCCCGCGGGCGTCGGCGCCGCTGGAGACAACAGCAAAGGGCCCGGACAGTCGCCTGTCCGGGCCCTTCGCTTCTGCTGCTGGGTGTTACTGGTTGCCGCCGGTCAGCTTCTCGCGGAGCGCCTGGAGCGCCTCGTCGGAAGCAAGCGAGCCCTGGCTCTCGGGAGCCGGTGCGCCCTCGTCGCCTTCGACGTCCGCGCCGGTGTCGGTCGCGGTGCCGGCGCCGGAGGAGTAGGACGTGGCCTCTCCGGCCTCGACCTCTGCCTTGGCGGCCTCGGCCTGCTGCTTGACGTGCGCCTCCCAGCGGGTGTGAGCCTTGGCGTACTGCTCCTCCCACACGGCGCGCTGCTCGTCGAAGCCATCACGCCACTCGCCGGTCTCCGGGTCGAAGCCCTCGGGGTAGACGTAGTTGCCCTGCTCGTCGTACGTCGCGGTCATGCCGTACAGCGTCGGGTCGAACTCCTCGACCTCGGTCGCGGCAGCGGTCTCGTTGGCCTGCTTGAGCGACAGCGAGATCCGGCGACGCTCGAGGTCGATGTCGATGATCTTGACCATGACGTCGTCGTTGACCTGCACGACCTGCTCCGGGATCTCCACGTGGCGCTCGGCCAGCTCGGAGATGTGGACCAGGCCCTCGATGCCCTCCTCGACACGGACGAACGAACCGAAGGGCACCAGCTTGGTGACCTTGCCCGGCACGATCTGGCCGATCTGGTGGGTGCGGGCGAAGTGCTGCCACGGGTCTTCCTGCGTCGCCTTGAGCGACAGGGAGACACGCTCGCGGTCCATGTCGACGTCGAGCACCTCGACGGTGACCTCGTCGCCCACGGCGACGACCTCGCTGGGGTGGTCGATGTGCTTCCACGACAGTTCGGAGACGTGCACCAGACCGTCGACGCCGCCGAGGTCCACGAACGCACCGAAGTTGACGATCGAGGAGACGACGCCCTTGCGGATCTGGCCCTTCTGGAGCTGGGTCAGGAAGCCCTGACGCACCTCGGACTGGGTCTGCTCGAGCCACGCACGACGCGAGAGCACGACGTTGTTGCGGTTCTTGTCGAGCTCGATGATCTTCGCCTCGAGCTCCTGGCCGACGTAGGGCTGGAGGTCGCGGACACGACGCATCTCGACGAGGGAGGCGGGGAGGAAGCCACGCAGGCCGATGTCCAGGATGAGTCCACCCTTGACGACCTCGATGACGGTTCCGGTGACGACACCGTCCTCTTCCTTGACCTGCTCGATGGTGCCCCAGGCGCGCTCGTACTGTGCGCGCTTCTTGGACAGGATCAGGCGGCCTTCCTTGTCCTCCTTCTGGAGGACCAGGGCCTCGACCTTGTCGCCGACGGCGACGACCTCGGACGGGTCGACGTCGTGCTTGATCGACAGCTCGCGCGAGGGGATGACGCCCTCGGTCTTGTAGCCGATGTCGAGCAGGACCTCGTCCCGGTCGACCTTGACGATCGTGCCTTCGACGATGTCGCCGTCATTGAAGTACTTGATGGTCTCGTCGATGGCGGCGAGAAATTCCTCTTCGGTGCCAATGTCGTTGATGGCGACCTGGGGTGCTGCGTCGAGGTCGAGAAGTGAGCTGCTCGTCATAAGGGAAGTAGTTCCTCGGATGGATGGAGTCGTGCGGGCGCGCGGCAGGAGTCCGTTTCACTGTGTGTCGAGGACCGATGGGTGGAAATCCCGTCGCGGTCGACATGAGCGAGCGAGAATCTGCTCTGTCTGAGATCCAGGCAGACTCCAAGCGCTGTTCGAGTCTATCCGGGAGGGCGTGCACGCGTCCAACCGCCTCGGCCCGGCCCCTCAGCGGGCGTGGAGGTCACCCGTCCTCGCGATCGCGTGCAGCAGCCGAGTGGCGTCGTCGGCGACCGGGTTGCGCTGCTCGCGCGCGGCCAGGTCGACGAGCGCCCACAGGTCGGCGGCGCGGGCCTGGTCGAGCAGGTTGTCGGGGACGTCCGGCACGCGTTCGGCGTACGTCGCCAGCACCGCGTCGGCGAAGGCAGGGTGACGGTGGAACCGGAGCAGGTTGCCCAGGTCGGTGTACGGCGAGCCCGCGTGCGCGAACTCCCAGTCGAGCACCCCCGTGACCGCCAGGGTCGCCGGTTCGACCATCAGGTTCTTGGGGTTGAAGTCGCTGTGCACCAGACACCGTCGACCGACCTCGTCAGCGAGCCCGTCGGCGCGGTCGGCGACCTCGAGCAGCCTTCGCACATCCTCCTCGGGCCAGGAGGCCAGGGCTCCTTGGGCGCGTCTGCCCTCGACGAACCCGACCAGCCCGGCCTCGCCCTCGGGGAAGGACCCGACCCGCAGGTCGCCGTCGGTGAACGTGCCCGCCCGCAGCATCGGCATCTGCGCGAGCCTCGCGAGCAGGACTCCGAGTCCGGTGCCGACCCGCGCGACTGCGCCGTCGTCGAGCCCGTCGTCCCACAGCTGCTGGAGGGTGGTGCCGGGGACCAGGCTGGTCACCAGCAGCCCCGGCGTGCGCGCGGCCGGGTCGGCACGTCGGACCTCCAGCACCTCGGGAACCGGCAGCAGGCCTCGCACGAGCGTCAGCAGAGCCGCGTCGATCTCCGGCGCCTCTGGTCCCCGCCAGGCGGAGCGCTGGCCGTAGATGCGGACGACGGTCCGCTCCCCCGCCGACTCGGCCAGGAAGGTCTCGCCGCTGAAGCCGCCCGCCAGCGGCCGCAACGCAGGTGCCTGGTCCATCCGGCGATCCTCGCAGAGCGCCATGACGACGTCCGGCACTAGGGTCGAGGCATGCCTGACCCCGTGCGACCCGAGCGCCGTCCGGTGAACGAGGACGAGTCGCGCCGTGCGAACCGTCGCGACTGGGACGCGTACGCCGACGAGTACCAGGCCACGCACGGCGAGTTCCTGCGGGACGCCGGCTTCATCTGGTCGCCGGAGGGCACGGACGAGGGGGACCTGCACGTGCTGGGCGAGGTCGCGGACCAGGACGTGCTCGAGATCGGGTGCGGCGCCGCGCAGTGCTCACGCTGGCTGCTGGAGCGCGGGGCGCGGCCGGTCGGCCTGGACCTGGCGCACCGTCAGCTCCAGCACGCCCACCGCATAGACGCGGACAGGGGCACGTCGGTGCCGCTGGTGTGTGCCACGGCGACCTCGCTCCCGTTCGCCGACGCGAGCTTCGACATCGCCTTCTCGGCCTTCGGCGCCCTGCAGTTCGTGGCCGACGCCACCGCCGCGGTGTCGGAGGCGGCGCGGGTGCTGCGCCCAGGTGGCCGGTTCGCGTTCTCGGTCACGCACCCCTCCCGGTGGGCGATGCCCGACGACCCTGGCGAGGAGGGTCTGGCCGTGACCATGTCGTACTTCGACCGCACCCCTTACGTCGAGGTCGACGAGCACGGCGACCCGTCGTACGTCGAGCACCACCGCACCGTCGGCGACTGGGTGCGTCTGCTCGCCCAGCACGGCTTCGTCCTGCTCGACATGGTGGAGCCGGAGTGGCCCGAAGGGCACGACCGGGTCTGGGGTGGCTGGGGCCCGATCCGGGGACACCTGGTCCCCGGGACCGCGATCTTCAGCTCGCGGCTCGGGCACCCTGCTTCGGACGCGCCTGCTCGGAGCGACGCGACAGCGTGAACCCGAGGACTCCCGCGAGGATCCCCAGCAGCAGCAGCGCGATCGGCAGGATCGTGTGCACCAGCTTCAGCGAGGTTGCCAGCGGGCCGTACTTGTCGATGTTGTCCTGCACGGTCTTGTCGTCGTAGCCCGTGGTGACGGCCGTGGTGACGAGGCGGTCCTGGCCGTTGTAGCGCAGGGTGTTGTACTGCTTCTCCGTGCGCTTGATGACCACGCCGGTCTCCGGCTCGGCCCACAACGTCCGCACGTTGGAGTAGTACCGGTCGGCAGTGACGTTCCCGTCACCGCTGACCCCGAGCAGGCTGGCGGGCGCCTCGAGGGTGCCGGTCTTCGTCGGCGGGATGGTCTGGGCGAACTTGTACGTCGTCAGCCCACTGACCTTCTCCGTTCCGGCGTACCGGATCGGGACCGTCTTGAGCAGTGAGCTGTCCCACCAGGGGTAGGTCTGCTTCTTGGTCTGGAACGGGAACTTCACCAGCAGCCCGTGGTGCTTGACCGAGTCGCGCTGGTTCTCGACGGTCTCGTAGTACTCGCCGCAGCAGTTCACCGCCATCGCCGAGGTGGCGTTGAACGCGACCCTCTCGATGCTGCGCGAGCGGATGATCCCCTTGCTGTCCTTCGTCGAGGACGTGGTCACCCACACCACCGTGTTGTTCCCGGCCTCGTCCGAGGCCTTCACGTCACCGACGGTCTTGGCCTTCGTGGTGAGGTCGGTGGTGATGTTGCTCAGGGTCGAGGTGTCGAAGACGTTGGCTCCCGGGCCCACCAACGTGGTGACGGAGTCTTGGTCGGCCGGCGCGACCGCGAGCTGGCCGTACGCGTAGAAGCGCAGCAGCAGTGCGGTGACGACGAGGAATGCCCCGACACCGATCAGGATCGGACCCAGCTTGCGTCCCACGGACGTCTCCCTCCAGAGATGAGCGCCCGGGCTCCCATCCGGGCAGGCCGGAGACTACCAGTCAGTAGGCGGTTGTCTCGCCACGTGGGTCTTGACTCTCAGGACCTGCCACAGGTTCCACGTGACCACCTCCCGCAGTCCCGGCACGCGCAGCAGCATCCTGGCGCCCGGTGGCAGGTAGCGCGGGCGCTCCTCGAGCAGCTCCAGGTCGCTCCGCGAGCGCGCCCAGTCACGTCCCTCGCGCACCGACGCCGGGAACATGCTCTCGCCGTACACGTTCTTGGGCGGCCGGCCGTGCCTCCGCTCGTAGCGCCGGGCCGCCCGATCGCCTCCCAGGTAGTGCCACGGTGAGGTCTCGTGTCCGCCCCACGGCCCGAGCCAGGCGGTGTAGGAGAGCACCAGGTATCCACCGGGACGGACCACCCGAACGATCTCGTCGCAGGTCGCCCCCAGGTCGGGCACGTGCTCGAGCAGGTTGCTGGAGAACACCACGTCCACCGACCCGTCGGCCAGCGGAGCACGCTCGGCGAGCCCCACGACGGCACCCGGGTCGCGGTGGCCGTGCGCGGTGATCTCGTCGTACGTCGCATCGACCAGCACGGTGCGAGCCCCGGCCGCACGGAACGCTCGGGAGTAGAAGCCGGACCCGCCACCGAAGTCGGCCACCAGCCGGTCCCGGAGTGGGAAGTGCTGCTCGATCAACGACACCGCGTCGTCGGCGATCAGGGAGTAGAAGCCCTCCGGGTCGGTCTGCTCCGTGAGAAACGAACGGAACAGCCGGACCGACCTCCGGAGGTCGTCGCGGAACTCCGAAGGCGGGGTCTGGGGCATTCGCCGAATGCTACCGTTGAGCCTCGTTGCCACGGGGGTTCTGGGAGGGAGACCAGGTGCGGCGGTCAGGCGACCACGCCCCGGGCAACCGGGTTCTCGCGCTCAACTGGCGCGACCCGTGGCACCCCGAAGCGGGTGGGTCGGAGCTCTATCTCCAGCAGGTCGCCCAGCGGCTGAACGACGCCGGAGTGCGCGTCACCTGCTTCACCGCCGCCTATGCCGGCGCGAATCCGGACGAGACCATCGCGGGGATCCGCTACGTCCGCCGCGGCGGCCACCTGACGGTCTATCTCTGGGCTGCCTGGTTCCTCCTTCGGCACCGCTTCGGCCGTGCCCGGTTCGACGCGGTCCTCGAGGTGCAGAACGGGATGCCGTTCCTGGCCAGGCTGTTCACCGGCGCCAGGGTCGTGGTGCTCGTCCACCACGTCCACCGCGAGCAGTGGCCGGTCGTCGGCCCGCTACTCGCGAGGGTCGGCTGGTTCCTGGAGTCCAAGGTCGCGGTACGCGTCAACCGTGGCACGCGCTACGTCGCCGTCAGCGACGTCACGAAGGCCGAGCTGGTCGGGCTGGGCGTCGACGCGTCCTCCGTCACCGTCGCCTACAACGGGATGCCCCCGGTGCCGGTGTTCCGGGCTGCCGCTCAGACCGAGCACCGCAGCCTCGTCGTCCTGAGCCGGCTGGTGCCGCACAAGCAGATCGAGCACGCGCTCCACGCCGTGGCCACCCTCCGCGACGAGATGCCGGACCTCCGGCTGCACGTGCTCGGCTCCGGTTGGTGGCACGACACCCTGGTCGAGCTACGCGACCAGCTCGGGCTCCAGGACCGCGTGGCGTTTCTCGGCCACGTCAGCGAGGCGGTGAAGTTCGAGGAGCTCTCAGCCGCGTGGGTGCACGTGCTGCCCTCGCTGAAGGAGGGCTGGGGTCTGTCGATCATCGAGGCGGCCAGCGTCCGGCGTGCCGTCGGTCGCCTACCAGTCCGCGGGCGGCGTCCAGGAGTCGATCCTCGACGGAGTCACCGGGCTCCTGGCCCACGACGAGGCGGACCTGGTCGAGCAGTGTCGCCGGCTCCTCGCCGACACGTCACTGCGTCAGGAGATGGGTCGTAAGGCCCAGGCCCGTTCCCGACAGTTCACCTGGGAGGCGGCCACCGCTCAGGTCCGGGCCGCCCTGCTCGACGACTGAGGAGTCGGTCGTGCAGCTCGTCTCAGCGAGGAATCACTGGTCGGCGTACCCGACCGCGCTCGGGTTGGCGGCGCCGTCCGTGGACGATCCGGCCGACTGGTACGCGGTCACACCGCCGACGACGACAGCGGCGCTGAGCACCGCTCCGACGACAGCGGCGATGGCGATGTTGATCAAGATTGCCCTCCAGAGCTTTCACACATGCTTCTCCCGCCTCGGAGTATAGGCGAGCCGACGACGAACCATGGCATTCGTCGCGATCCCCAGCACGGCGAGAAGGACCGCGAGGTCCGCGCCGACCAGCCATCGGGCGTACGACGTGCTCCGCGGGGGTGCCCCGGACCCCAGGTCGAGCAGCCGTAGCTCGGGTCCGTCATGGCGCACGAGGGCGTCGGGAAGGTCCGGGACCACCCCCGGCGTGCCCCGCTCGACCAGCACGAACCGGATGCCGGCGGCGGCCAGCACCGGGCCGAGGGGACGCTCGCCGGCGATCGCCTCGCGGATGCGGGCAGCGTCCGGGTCCTCCCCCGCCACGGTCCGAGCGCCGATCCCGAGGCTGTCGTCGGTGACCACGTCACCGGGGAAGAACCGCGGTGCGGGGTCGAGCACCGCCCGTTGCTCGTTCCATCCGAAGCGACGGTAGACCGAGAACGGCAGCACGACCGTTCGCTCCTCTCCTCCCCCGAGCCGCGCCAGGTCCGCGGCGACGACGGACCACTCGGCGGGGTACGACACGGGCTCGATCCGGCCGAAGAGCCCCCACGCCAGTCCGGGGAGCACCGCGAGTGGCACGAGCGCCGCGGCGTACCCGGTGTAGCCGACCCCGCGCCGGACCAGCCACGGCTGGAGCCGAGCCACCGCCGCGCCGACACCGAGGCAGACGGCGAGCACGAACGGAGCCAGCCACTTCTGGGAGTCGCGCAGCAACCCTGCTCCCGGTACATGGGCCACCAACCCTTCGACCGCGTCCCGTCCCACGCCGGTCGCCGGGGCCGCGGCCAGCGCCAGGCAGACCAGCGCGAGGACCACCAGGCCTCCAGGCACGGAGCGCGCCCGCCTCCGTTCGCAGAACCAGGCCGACCACGCCGGCCGCGGTCAGCGTCAGTGCGATCCCCGACAGCAGCCAGGTCTCGCGACCCGGGGCGTCCACCGCCGACTTCCACATCCCACCGAAGGTCGCCAGCGAGCCCAGGACGCCCCAAGGGGTGTCGGCCCGGGCCGCGAAGGCCGCCACCCCGTAGGGGTCCGGCTTCCCGCCGGAGCCGTTGAGGATCCCGGGCAGCAGCCAGGGCAGGTTCACCACGACGGCGGCGAGCAGGGTCCGCAGAGCCGGTCGGATCCGGTGCCGACCCGCCACGCTGGCCAGCGCTGTCAGTGCCGCGAGAACACCACCCGTCGGGCTCGCGACAGCGGCGACGGCCAGCCAGACCCAGGTCCGAGACGTCGCGCCGGGTACGTCGTCCCGCAGGTCCCGGGCGGCGCGCACCACCCAGGGCAGCACGGCGTACCCGAGCAGCAGCGCCCAGTGCCCGATCGCGAACCGCTCGTAGACGTAGGGGTTCCACAGGTAGAGCACCGACGCCGCCAGCCTCGCCGGTGCCGGTGCGCCGTGCAGGAGCCGCAGCACGCCGAGCCCTGCCAGGAGCACGATCGCCACCAGCGCCAGCTTCTCGACCAGGTCTCCCGGGACCACGTGCGTGAGCAGGGAGACCACGGCATCCCCGGGCACGGCCCGCGGCACCTGCCCGTCTCCGCCGGTCCACGCGCTCTTCCAGGGCTGATCCGGCACGAAGACCATGTCCCCCACGAGGGAGAACCCGCGGCCCAGCAGCATCGGAGCCACCACCAGCAGGCCCAGCACCGCCACTACCAGGCCCGTGATCCTGTGCCCGCGGTCGTGCCCGGCGCCCCTCATCCTTGCGGCACCGGCAGCCCGACGGAGATGGAGGCCACGCACACCGTCGAGTGTCCACGGTTCTCGACGAGGGCGGACGGAAACGGTCCCTCGACGGGGAAGTAGACCGAGTTGAGCCCCGACGAGAACCTGAAGGGCAGCCGGGTGTCCCCCACGGTCACCGTGGCCAGGGCACTGTCCGCGGCGTAGTAGTCGATCCGCATGACCCAGCGCCCCACGCCGACCCCGACCCCGAGGGTCAGCTCGCGACGCTCGCCGCCATCGAGGGCGAGCCCGCAGCCGGCCACCTCGGTCGGCGTCACCTTCTGCTCGAACACCAGCTGGATCGGTCGAGGGTCTCCCGAGTCGTCGAGGATCCGCATCCGCTGGCTGGTGATGTTGTACCGCGGATGGATGTCGTAGGCCTGTAGCACGGTCGAGACCACTGCGGGCTCACCGAACGTGTGCAGCATCAGGGCCTCCGGCACCGGCCCGTCGTACAGCACCAGGCCCTCGTCCGCGTCCACCACCGCGCGGGCGTTGGCGATGTACGCCGAGACGTCCCGATGCTGGAGCGGCGGGACGAGAATGGCGGCGGTGACCAGGCAGCTGGCCACCAGAGCCACCGCCACGAGAGGGGCGACGATCCGGCTGCGGTCGCGCAGGGGTGACCCGGAGCGCGGGCCGTCGTCCTCCCCACCGGGGGTGAACATGAACGACACGGCCAGGGCGGTGATCGGCAGGGCGTCGGCGATGTAGCGAGGGTCACGGGCCAGGAAGCCACCCCAGTAGCCGCGCGCCCAGGCCAGCAGCGCCACGTCCGCCCCGAGGTACAGCCCGAGGGCCGCCAGAACCACCCAGATCGAGTGCCGTCGCATGCGGAACCCCCAGGCCAGCGCCAGCGCGGCCGCGGCCAGGGCCACCGCGACCACCAGTCCGCTGGGCTGGGGGTAGCCGGTCGGGAAGAACCCGGTCCCCGACCAAGGCCCCCCGATGAGCCCGACGAGGAAGGTGTCGACCACGGCGTAGCGGACCACGGTGACCAGCTGACCGAAGGACTCGATCGAGGCCCCGTCGTCCGAGGCGTTCGTCAGGTACCAGCCGAGGTAGCACCCACCGGCCGCCGCGTAGACGGCCCAGACCCGCCACAACCGCCGGGTCGTGCGCAAGGCGGACTTCCACGAGTCCGCCTCACGCAGCCAGGTCAACAGCACCAGGAATCCCGGGATGAGGACCGCCTTCTCCCAGAACGAGAGACCCAGCACGAACCCCAGGAAGGACACCAGCAGCCAGCCACGCCGTCCGGACTCCAGATAGCGCAGGTGCGCGTACCCCGACAGGCACAGCGCGAGCTGCAGCGGTATGGACTGCGTGGCAGCGGCCCACCACAGACCTGAGGCCAAGGCCAGCGGCGTGTAGAGGAACAGAGCCAGGCCGACGAGTACGCCCGGGCTCGTGCCCAGGAGGCGCCGCAGCAGGGCGAGCAGCATGAAGGAGGTGGCCGCCTGCATGGCCAGGATCGCCACCACCGCCGGGACGAAGGACCCCGGGAACTGGGCCACCACCCAGTTGAGCAGGAAGCCGGCCGGCATCAGGTGGCCGTGGTAGTCCTGGAACAGGAAGTCAGCGGTGAGCCCCAGCGAACGCGCGGTCTGCAGGTAGCGGAAGTCGTCCTGCCAGTAGGCGCCCGGGAGGAGCTGCCACAGCCGCAGGCCCAGCTGGGTGAACACCAGCACCAGGCCGAGCTGGACGGTGCGGCCGCCCTGTGAGTACCAGGCACCCAGGCGGCTGAGCAGCGGGTTCATCGAAGCGTCCCCGGCAGGTCCTCGCGACGCCAGATCACCGTGGCCACGATGCCGAACGCCAGGGCGGCGAGGCCGTGCGCCACATCGGATCCCCTGACGTTGGACGACACGTCCATGGTCATGACGACGAGACCGGCGAGGAGCAGTCCGGCCGCGAGCACCAGGTGGTTCCGCCGCGGGGAGTCGCGGGTCAGCAGGACGACTGCTCCCCCTGCCCCGGCCGGGATCGACACCAGCGCCAGGCAACCGAGGACGAGCGCGGTGGAACCCCGCGACGCCCGGTGCTCGTCTCGGTGGCCCGTCGTCGCCTCAGCCGGACTGCCGCCGGAGTGGAGCCTTCGCAGGACGAGCCCGGCGAGCAGGAGCAGCGCCACCACCAGCGTCAGCCCGACCGCGAGGCCGACGGCGAAGGCCCCCTGGGGCGCGTAGCGCAGAGAGACCGTGCCGAACGTGTGGGCCGGGACCCGCCAGCCCTGCATCCAGCCGTCGAGCTCCACCGGGGCGAGGCGACGGCCGTCGATCTCGGCCACCCAGCCGTCGTTGAGACTCTGGTGGGTGGTGAGCACCGAGGCCCGCGTGGAGTACACCTCGACCTCACGGTGCGTCGCACTCCAGTCACCCACGTGCACGGCCGACGTGGTCGCCGTACTGGTGGACGCCGGCGGGGTCTCGGCGCGCGGGGTGAGGGTGAGGTCGGTCATGGCGTACCCACCGGGGTTGGTCACGTGGACCGTCCACCTGCCGCGAGGCACGGCCACGCCGGCCATGGCGTCCCCGCAGGGAACCACCTGCACCGGTGCCCCGCTGAGCATGGCCCGCAGCGTCGCGGAGACCCTGGTGCTCACGGTGGTTCCTGCGATGGTGATCCGTGGACCGAAACCACACCCGGCTCCCGCCAGGGAGCTGAGATCCGGCGAGTACCGCAGGCCTTCGAGCCCGTCGATGTTGAGTTCCGAGATGGCCACCGGCTGGTCCTGGCCGACGACGTCCGGACCGGGCTTGAGCACCAGGCGCAGCCGCGTCGTCCGCACCGGCTCGATCTGGCCGGTGGCGAGGTCGCCGACGTCGATCGTCTGCGCCTTGCCGGGAGTGATCACGCGAATCGACGCCGGCAGCCGTCCGGGAGCCCCCGACAGGGAGGACGCCGTGATCCGGGTGATCAACCGTGGCTCGGCCCAGCGCAGCTCGAGTACGGGCTCGGTGTCCCCCGGAGCCGCCATCCAGCTCGTGACCAGCTGGCCGTCGAACACGTGGGACGCCGTGAGCTGGGGGTCGCCTGCGAACGACGAGCTGGCGAAGACCCGCACCTGCTCGGGATCGGGAGGATCGAAGAGTCGGTCGATCTCGGCGCCGCCGGTGGCGGTGGCGAGGCCGGTGAGGTCCCAGACGCCGGGCTCGGCGAAGTCGACCGTCCTGCGGAACCCCCCGAGCTCCTGGGTCAGCTGCTGGTAGTCCGAGCCGCAGGCCACCCCGCCGACCCACGGGAAGCAGGCCCGGCGGGGTGCCGGGCTCTGCAGCGAGATGGTGGTGTCGTTGTGCGCCCGCCCGGGCAGGACGAGCGTGCGCCACATCGGACGCCCGCCGATGCGCAGGTCGGCCAGCCGGACCTGCTCGGGCCCGGGGCCGACGCCGGCGACGACGACCCGCAGGCTCCTGGTGGGCGACGGGTCGGCGTCGAACGACTCGACCCGCCCCGCGTCGTCGACCTCGGCCAGGTCGAGCCCGTGGTCGGTGACGAGCCGGACGGCGTGCACCCGGGCCCCGCGGATGACGTCGAACTGGAGGGAGACCGGCCCGAGCACCACCGGCTCGGCGAACCTCAGCTCGATCCACTGTCCCCTGGGGTACGCGAGGGGCGACGTCGCCCAGCTGGTGAACCCGGACCCGTCGATGGCGGAGTAGGGCCCTTCGCCGGCCACCACGGCGCCCGCGGTGTCGGCGTACCCGGCCGAGGTGGAGGCGGTCACCGAGAGGAGGTTGTGGTACCTCGCAACGGTCTTCGGTGCGTCGGGATGGTCGTCGAAGGCGTGCGCGGGCCTCGTCGCACGGAAGCTCTCGGACTTGCTCATGGGCTCCGAGACAGCCTGGTGGACCCGACCGAAGCTCTGCTCGGCACGCTGGTCGGTGTCGGTGAGGACATCGGTCCGTCCTGAGCCTGCGGGTGCGATGACCATCGCCTGGTCCGGTCCCACCACGCCGCTGTCGGTCAGCTGCCCGACGGCCTCCGGGGCTCCCTGCACCGTGGCCCGGTCCGCCCATTCCCACAAGGCGACCCGGGGGTCGTCCGTGGTGGAGTTGACGGCATAGACCTCGACCGCGGCGTACCCGTTGCCCGCGTCACCGAAGCGGGCCACCGCGGCGAAGCCAGGCGATCGGTCGATGACGGCATGCACGACCTCGGGTCGGGGAGAGTCCACCTGCCCGTAGTCGAGGTCGTTGCGGACGACGAGATAGGTGATTCCGGCGCGGTCCAGCATGGGAGCCAGTGAGACCGACGGACGGCCAGCGACGAGTGCGCCCTCCACGCTGTCGAGCCAGCGCACGGTGCCGCCGGGTGCGAGCGGCGTCTGGTTCCGGGTGCTCCACGCCGGCGGGTCGAGGACCTGGACGGGCTCGTCGATGGTCCGTCCCCAGGTCTGCACCGCGAACCCGGCACCCGGCACGACCAACGTGCGGACCGGCCGAGGACGCGCGTCGAGCCAGGCCGTGGTCTGTCGCCAGGGACTCGCGATCTCGGTGAAACCGCCGCTGTCTCGCAGGTGGCCCGTCACCGCCGGCCACGTCGTGGCCAGGAGGGGCAGTAGGACCGCCGCCACGGCGGCCCGTCGTACGACGATGGCCGGGAGCCCGGGGAGCCGACGAGGAAGTCCCTCGAGCAGGCCTTGGACGACGAACCCGAGACCGAGACTGAGCGGCCACCGGACCAGCGGGTCGAACTTGTGCACGTTGCGGAACGGGGCCAGCGGGCCGTCCAGTGCGTTCGTCCAGGCGGTCCCCAGCACCGACGCCGGCCAACCACCGCTCCCGGCGGTGAGGACGAAGAAGCCGAGCACCATCGCGACCAGGAGAGCCCGCCGCTCACGCAGGCCACGGGCGCCCAGCCCCACGAGCCCGGCGATGCCGACGAGTGCCGTGGCCACGACCATCGACGGACGGGACACGAGCAGCCACCCTGCCTGCCAGCTCGAGCTGGCGCCGGCGGGGAGGTAGGCCACCCAGTGGTCCGTGCCGCGGACGACGGAGAACCAGCCGATCAGGTCGGTGGTGTTGCGGGCCGACTCGATGTAGTCGAGGAACGGAGGACTGTAACGACCGAGCAGCAGCAGGGGGACCAGCCACCACAGCGAGGCCACCACCACCCCGGTCAGCCAGAGCAGGGTCAGCCGAAGCCGAGTACGCGGGGCCAGGCTCGAGAAGACGAGCACGAGGAACGGGAGCACCAGCGTGGCGAGCACCTCGGTCGCGTTCTGCCCACCCATGAAGGGGACGGTTGCCGCCGACAGGAGCGCGGCCTGCCACGGCGGGATCCGACGCCGCAGCGCGAGCACCAGCGGAAGGATCGTCCAGGGCAGCACCGCGGTCGGCAGGGCCTCCCCGGTGAGCGCCCCCACGGTCGACAGGACCCGCGGCGCGAGCATGTACGCGAGCCCCACCACGACCGCCGACATGGCGCCGAGGCCACCCCAAGCCCTAGCCAGCCGTCGGGCTCCTTCGTAGGCCGCCAGCATCACGAGCGCGGACCAGAGGCGCTCCCAGACCCACATCGGCACGCCGAGCCCATCGCCGGCTGCGAACCAGGTCCCCATGGGGAAGAGGAAGCCGGTGGCCTGGTTCTGGATCTCACCGAGACTGGATCGGGGGTTCCACAGACTCAGGCTGCGGACCATGAAGTCCCACGGCGCGAGCTGCAGGTCCAGCTTGCTGTCGAACGTCACGCGCCCTGGGGACTGAAGCAGGTTGAGCACCAGCACCGAGAGCACCACGGACGAGTGCACCCACCGCTGGGGCGACGACCGGGGAATGGAGGGCGACGAACCACGGGGGCCGAGCTGGGCCACGCCGGTCCTCCCTGTCACACACTCGCGTACGGGCGGTCAGTTTAGGCTGTGCAGCCGGAGGCCCCGGCCTGGGTGACGAACGAGTCGAACATGACGAGCGAGGACAGTGTGACCGACACGACCGGTGATGCCTTCACCCGCGTCTGGCAGCTGGCCGACCCCATCCCCGGCTGGCTCACCGAGGATCAGGGCCGGTTGCTCTGGGAGCAGGCGGGTGCCGTCCGCGAAGGGGGCACCGTGCTCGAGATCGGCAGCCACCAGGGCCGGTCCACGGTCGTCCTGGGCGAGGCGATGCGGAGCCGCCGCGGAACCGTCTTCGCCGTGGACCCGTTCGTCTCGGGGAGGCTGTTCGGCGGGCACAGCACCCTGGCCAAGTTCGAGAGCAACGTCGCGGGTGCCGGCCTGGGTGAGGTGGTCGAGCTGATCCAGGAGTACAGCACCGAGGCCCGCCCGGGCTGGACCCGACCGATCGACCTGCTGTACATCGACGGCAAGCACGACTACTGGACCCTCAGCGACGACCTGCGCTGGTCCGTGCACCTGCCTTCTGGCGCGCCGATCCTCATCCACGACTGCTACTCGTCGATCGGGGTCACGCTGGGCATCCTGCGTCACGTGCT
Source organism: uncultured Actinomycetota bacterium (assembly GCA_963740525.1). Classification (GTDB taxonomy): domain Bacteria; phylum Actinomycetota; class Actinomycetes; order Propionibacteriales; family Nocardioidaceae; genus CAVUEG01. Next base: position 125,245 of record CAVUEG010000011.1, on the reverse strand, counting down.
GTTCTCACGGGCGCTGGTCTACGAGCGCCGGGTCGGCTCGTTGGCGCTCTTCCGACCCGGGAGTCCCGGCTGGCACGACCGAGGCCGGATCCTCGCCGAGCTCCCCTGGTGGGTGCGCAACGTCGCGCTCAAGGTGCTGTTGCGGCTCAGGCTGCGCCCCGTGGCCAGGCTGCTGGGCCACGACAGTCCGTACGACCCCTACTGACTGTCGGCGTGACGGTCGGCGCCCAGGTCGCTGCGCCCGCGCATCGCGGTCTCCACGTGAGCGGTCGCCTGGAGCAGCATCCGGACCGCGCCCTTGATGCCGAACCAGGGGCGCCGCGCCCGCAGCGTCAGGGTGCTCTTGTCTCCTGCGGAGACGAGCCCCAGGCAGACGCCGTTCGGACCCGAGGCACTCGGCCAGAAGCTGGCCCCCACCACTCCGGCGCCGGTCAGCTCGCCCAGGTTCGAGACCAGGACCGAGGACCCGAGGCGTGAGCCCAGAAGCCGCGTCAGCCGGGGGCCGAGCCCGCGCCCGTCGGAGACCGGGAAGTCCGGCTCCGGGACCAGACCCTCGACCAGGGCACGGGCGCCCTCGAGGTCGACCAGGGAGTCGGTGCGCACCCGGGCATAGGCGGTGTCACGGTCCGGAGCCAGCACGTGCGCCCCGGACCGACGAGACAGTGCCACGGCGACGACCCGACGGCCGCCCCGGCGGCGCGCCTCGTCGTTCCAGGCCTGGAGCAGCCTCGAGGCTCCCAGCACCAGCGCGGCGGTGTCTGGGCGACCCGGCATCAGCGCCGTGGCGAGCAGGACGTCGCCACTGCGCGGCTCGTCGGCTTCCCCGGGCTCGGGGCTGAAGCGCGCCGGAGGGGAGACCAGCGCCTCACCGAGCCGCCGCAGGCTCCCGGACACGAACCCGCCGCGGGGCTTGCGTCCCGACAGTCCGCGGGCTCGCGAGCGCAGCGTGCGTCCACTCAGTGCCGAGGCCGTGGCGATCAGCCCGACCCCGTCCATGGCCCCGTGGTGCGCCGCGACGAGAAGCCGGTGTCCCTCGAAGCCGAGGGCCACCCGCACCAGCGCGTCCTGCGGGCCGTAGGGCTTGTTGGCGAACGTGTGCCGCATGGCCTCCCAGCCCTCGGAGACCGTACGAACGGTGGGAGTCCGACCCAGGTGCGGCCAGTCCGCCGCGAGCTGGCGGGCTCGCTCCTGGGTCTCCAGGCTGTCGAGGGAGTCGTCGAGCTCGAGCTCGAGCAGGATGCTCCAGGTCACGTCGGGATCGCCGTACAGACCCACCACGGAGCGTGCCTTGGCCACGGCAGGGTCGACGGACGACGGGCGTCGGGAACTCACTGTGCACTCACGGGGCACAGCCTAGGTGTGAACCACCCCCTATGGTGGGCGCCGTGACACGTGGGAGGGACAGGCGCGGCCTGATCAGCGGCAGCCTCGCCATCGCCGCCGCGATCGGCGTCATGAACATCTCGACCTACGGGTTCACGATCCTCGCCGCACGGTGGCTCGGGCCGGTGCACTACGGGGCCTTGGCTGCGATGATGGGCCTGCTCCTGGTGCTCAACGTCGCCTCGCTCGGACTGCAGGCGACGGCTGCGCGTCGGCTGTCGGCAGCGCCCGAGACGAGCAGCCGTCTCGAGCGGGACATCATGGCGCTCAGCGTGCGCGCGGCACTGGTGCTCGGGGTCATCTGCCTCGCTGCCTCCCCCGTGATCAACATCCAGCTGCACCTCTCCGACTGGCTGACCGCGGCCATGCTCGCGGTGGCCGTCGTGCCGCTGACGATCATGGGCGGGCAGGCCGGCGTACTCCAGGGTGAGCGGCGGTGGGCGGCGCTGGCCATGATCTACCTGGCGTCCGGGCTGGGTCGGCTGGTGTGCGGAGTGCTGGCTCTGATGTGGCGAGCGGACTCGCTCGGCGCCATGGTCGGGGTGGCAGTCGGTGCGTTCGTCCCCGCCGTCGTGGGCTGGTTGGCGCTGCGTCACCCGACACGACAGGGGGCGGGACCGGTGGCCGACGTGGCCGGAACCGTCCCGGACCTGCGGGGACTGGTCCGGGAGATCGGCCACAACTCCCACGCCCTGCTCGCGTTCTTCGCGCTCTCGAACGTCGACGTCATCGTCGCGCGGACCACGCTCGACGAGCACCAGGCGGGTCTCTACGCCGGTGGCCTGATCCTGGCCAAGGCCGTGCTCTTCCTGCCGCAGTTCGTCGTGGTGATCGCATTCCCGTCGATGGCTGACGGAAGCCGCCGCAACATGCACCTGCGCGGGCTGGGGCTCGTGCTCGCGATCGGCGCCTGTGCCGTGGCCGGCGCCGCGGCTCTCTCCTCCGTCGCGGTGACGTTCATCGGCGGCCGCGAGTACGCCTCGCTCGGCTCCTCCCTGTGGGCGTTCGCGGGTTTGGGAACCGTCCTCGCCATGCTCCAGCTGATGGTCTACGACGTCGTGGCGCGGCAGCACCAGCGAGCAGTTGCGCTGATGTGGCTGGCACTGGTCGCCGTGCTCGCCACGATCCCCTTCGTGAACACGGAGCTCGCCCTGCTCTCGGTCGTCTCCACGGTCGATGTCGCCCTGCTCCTGGGTCTGCTCGGCGTTAGCCTTCGTCGGGGCAGTCGAACACGCGTCGGCTAGTGCGCCGCCTCGTGCCAGCTCCGGCCGGTCCCGACGGACACGTCCAGCGGCACGCTCAGCTCCGCGGCCGCGGCCATGCGTGCTCGGACCAGCGCCTCCAGTGCCTCACCCTCACCGGGGGCAACCTCGAACACGAGCTCGTCGTGCACCTGGAGCAGCATCCGCGAGCCCAGGCTCGCGTCACGGATCGCGGCATCCACCTCGAGCATCGCGACCTTGATGATGTCGGCCGCCGAGCCTTGGATCGGGGCGTTGAGGGCCATCCGCTCGGCCATCTCACGGCGCTGCCGGTTGTCGCTCGTCAGGTCGGGCAGGTAGCGACGCCGGCCGAGGATGGTCTCGGTGAACCCGGACTTGCGCGCCTCGTCCACGACGCCGGCGAGGTAGTCCCGGATCCCGCCGAAGGTCTCGAAGTACTCGTCCATCAGGCCGCGGGCGTCCGCCGGGTCGATCCGCAGCTGCTGGGACAGACCGTACGCCGAGAGGCCGTACGCGAGGCCGTAGTTCATCGCCTTGATCTTGGCGCGCATCGCCGAGGTCACGTCGCCCGGCTCGACACCGAAGACCCGGGCCGCCGTGATGGAGTGGAAGTCGTGGCCCGACCGGAAGGCCTCGATCAGCAGCTTGTCCTCGGACATGTGGGCCATGATCCGCATCTCGATCTGGCTGTAGTCGGCCGTCATCAGCGACTCGAACCCGGGCCCGACGACGAAACCCTCACGGATCCGGCGTCCCTCCTCTGTCCGCACCGGGATGTTCTGCAGGTTCGGGTCGGTGCTCGACAGGCGACCCGTGGCCGCGATCAGCTGGTTGAACGTGGTGTGGATCCGTCCGTCAGGCGCCACGGTCTTCAGCAGACCCTCGACCGTCTGGCGGAGCCGGCTCACGTCACGGTGCCTGAGCAGGTGGCTCAGGAACGGGTGCTCCGTCTTCTCGAAGAGCTGCTGGAGGGCATCCGCGTCCGTGGTGTAGCCGGTCTTGGTGCGCTTGGTCTTCGGCATGCCCAGCTCGTCGAAGAGCACGACCTGGAGCTGCTTGGGAGAGCCGAGGTTGATCTCCTTGCCGATCACGGCGAACGCCTCGTCCGCGGCCTTCTTCACCTCCCCTGAGAAGTGCGACTCGAGCGACTCGAGGTGCTCGAGGTCGACCGCGATGCCCTTTGTCTCCATGTCCGCCAACAGCCCGACCAGCGGCAGCTCCACGTCCGCGAGCAGGCGAGTCCCGCCACGGCCTTCGAGCTCGTCGTCCAGCGACTCGGCGAGGTCGAGCACGGCACGGGCCTGGAGCATCGCCGTCTCGCCCTGCTGCTCCTCCCCCACGGAGTCGAACGAGAGCTGGCCCTGGTCCGCGTCGGCCTCGGCCCCCACGGCCCGGAGCTCTCGCTTGAGGTAGCGCACAGTCAGGTCCGCGAGGTCGTACGAACGCTGGTCCGGTCGGGCCAGGTAGGCCGACAGAGCCGTGTCCCGCTCGAGGCCGTGGAGCCGCCACCCCCGCGCGGCGAGCCCGAGCAGTGGACCCTTCGCGTCGTGCAGGACCTTGGGATGGGTCACGTCGGCCAGCCAGGTGGCGAGCGCGGCGTCGTCCTCGGGCGTGACCTGTCCGGTGTCGAGCCAGCAGGCTGCCCCGTCGGCGGCCGCGAGGGCCAGCCCGAACACCTCGCCCGTCCCCCCGCGCCAGCTCCCCTGTACCTGAACGCCCACGCGTTGGCCCGAGGTCGCGGCGTGCGCTGCGAGCCACTCGGCAACCTGCCCGGGCTCGAGCTGCGTGGTGTCGAGGGCGAAGCCGGAGTCGTCGATCTCCTCCTCCGACTCCAGGGTCGCGAACAGACGGTCCCGCAGCACCCGGAACTCCAGCCCGTCGAAGAGCTGGTGCACCTCCTGACGGTCCCAGGGCTGCTTGGCCAGGTCGGTCGGAGTGGCGCTCAGGCTCAGGTCGCAGATGAGTGCGTTGAGGTGACGGTTGCGGATCACGTCGCCCAGGTGGGCACGGAGGTTGTCCCCCGCCTTGCCCTTGATCTCGTCGGCGGCGGCGACGACGTTGTCGAGTCCGTCATAGGTGGTGAGCCACTTGGCCGCGGTCTTCGGCCCGACTCCCGGCACGCCCGGCAGGTTGTCGGAGTCCTCGCCGACCAGCGCCGCGAGCTCCGGGTAGCGGGCTGGGGGGAGGCCGTACTTCGCCTCGACGGCCTCAGGTGTCATCCGAGCCAGGTCGGAGACCCCCCGCATCGGGTAGAGGACGGTCGAGTGCTCGGTGACGAGCTGGAGAGCGTCGCGGTCCCCGGTCAGGATCAGCACCTCGAAGCCGGCTGCGAGCGCCTGGGTGGTCAACGTGGCGATGATGTCGTCGGCTTCGTAACCCTCCAGCTCCAGGTGTCGGATCCGCAGGGCGTCGAGGACCTCCTGGATCAGCGGCAGCTGGCTCTTGAACTCGTCCGGGGTCTTGTTGCGCTTGGCTTTGTACTCCGGGTACTCGGCGAGCCGGAAGGTCTGCCGCGACTTGTCGAAGGCGACCCCGACGTGGGTGGGAACCTCGTCCCTGAGCACGTTGATCAGCATCGAGGTGAAGCCGTAGACGGCGTTGGTCACCTGGCCGGTGGTGGTCGAGAAGTTCTCCGCGGGCAACGCGAAGAAGGCGCGGTAGGCCAGTGAGTGCCCGTCGAGCAGCAGCAGTCGCGGGCGGGCGCGGTCATCGAGGGCAGGCTCAGGCGTCGACACGGTGCGACTCTATCCGCCGGTGGGGACACCCGGAGCACAGGACAGAATGGTCCGCATGGACATCGACACCTTCCTCTCCCAGATGCCCCAGGGCATGGGCGCCCTCAACGAGAAGATGGGCATCGAGATCACCGAGATCACCCCGGAGCGCATCGTCGCCACGATGCCGGTCGAGGGAAACACGCAGCCCTACGGCCTGCTGCACGGTGGCGCGTCGGTCGTCCTGGCCGAGACCCTCGGCTCGATCGGTTCGGCGTTGCACGCCTACCCGGACCGAGCTCTCCGTAGGTGTCGACATCAACGCCACCCATCACCGAGCGGCGCGAAGCGGGGTCGTGACCGGCGTGGCCACGGCGGTCCACCTCGGCCGCAGCACGGCCAGCTACGAGGTGGTGATCACCGACGAGGAGGGCAAGCGCGTCTGCACCTCCCGGATCACCTGCGCTCTGGTGCCGGCCGCCAAGTTCGTCTGACGTCGGCTACTGCGACTCGCTCTGCATCCGACGCATCGAGCGTCGTTCCGCGAGCACGTGCCCGATCGCCTTCTGGTGCCGCATCCGTCCGGGCAGCCGTCGTACGGCGAGGTCCGCAGGCAGCTTGCCGCGCAGGGTGCTGGTGAGCGCCACGCGGACGACCGCGACCTGGCCCAGGCCGAGGCGGGCCATGAAGCGGTTCGCCTCGCGGGAGCTGGTGGCCGAGAGGGCGAGTACGTGGTTGAGGTCCTTCTCCTCGGCCCAGGACACGGCGGCCTCCATCAGTTGGCTCCCCACCCCGTGCCGACGGAAGTCGGGGCGGACCTGGAGGTGCGAGACGTGGACCGCCCACTCGGTCATCATCGGGGAGATCGGCGCCCGCCGCAGGTGCACGGCACCGGCCACCTCGTCGCCGAGCGTGGCCAACAGGAGTCGCTCGTCCGGGTCGGCGGCGATCCTGGCGACCGCCCGCGTCGCCTCGTCCTCGGCGTTGCACTCGGGCTGCTGACGTCGCGACATCTCTGACCAGATGGTCAGCAGCGCAGGAGCGTCGGCCGGGGTGGCCTCACGCACGTGCAACGGATGGCGGGCCACGGGGCACCCCCTGTCTCGGGTCGGTAGCGGGGAGAGATTACGCGCATCGTCACCCCGGCGGAAGAGGAGGCCCGTCTTCTTGGTCCTGGTCGGCGCGAGCCCTCAACAAACACCTGACCAGAATTGCGTCACTATGTGGCCCCTGGGCGCCAAAGGGATCTAGTGTCGGGTACGACGCGGGTCGGGGGGAGCATCCGCGGGCTGCCGTACGAGCCCGCGCGGTCGCTATAGTCCAGCGTCACCCCGCATCACCGTGGGCATCACCGAGGCAACAGGAGTCTCATGCACGCTCGACCGAGAAGCATCACCGCGCTGTTCCTGGCAGTGGTGGCCCCGCTGGTCATGGTGTCGACCTTGTTCGTCGCCGGTATCGCGGCCGCCGGTAGCGCCTCGGCCGCCGAGGCCTGCACGAAGCCCGCGGCGCGCCAGGACGACACCATCCACATCCAAGGATGTCTGAGCGACCGCCGCGAGTCGCCGCCCGCGCCGGTCCCCGACGTCAAGATCGTCGTCAAGGACGAGGCCGGCAAGGTCGTCGGCGAAGGCACCAGCGACCAGAGCGGCGTCTTCGACATCGCGTTGCCCGGTGCCGCGATCGACAACCTCGGCAAGACCTTCACGGTGAACATCGACACCAAGTCGCTTCCTGAGGGCGCCGCACTGCGGAACCCGAAGCAGGTCTCCCTGAAGCTCACGCTCAAGCTGGACAGCGATGTCTTCGTGACGTTCCCGATCGGCGACCTGACGACGGTCAGCACCAGCAAGGCCGTCCAGGCTCTGCAGCTGGCCGTAGGCGGCCTGGTGTTCGCCCTGCTGCTGGCCATGGCCTCACTCGGCCTGTCCATGATCTTCGGCACCACCGGGCTCACGAACTTCGCGCACGGCGAGCTGATCACGTTCGGCGCCGTGGTGGCGTACGGCGTCGACGCCCTGCCCGGCACGATCCACATCGGAAGCCTCAACCTCACCGTGCTCTTCGCGGTCGTGGTCGCGGCAGTCCTCTCGGGCGTCTTCGGCTGGGTGCAGGACAAGGGTCTGTGGCAGCCGCTTCGTCGCCGCGGCACTGGCGTCGTGGCGATGATGGTGGTGAGCATCGGACTGTCGATCTTCCTGCGCAACGTGTACCAGTACTTCGCGGGCGCCGGAACTCACCAGTACTCGCAGTACGCCACCTCGGCCCCCTACAAGATCGGCCCGGTCCTGATCACCCCCAAGGACATCGGGATCCTGATCTTCTCGACGATCGTGCTGGTTCTGGTCACCCTGGCCCTCCAGCGCACCCGGATCGGCAAGGCCACTCGGGCCGTGGCGGACAACACCGCACTCTCGGCGGCGTCCGGCATCAACGTGGACCGGGTCATCTCCGTGGTATGGGTGGTCGGCGCCGGACTGGCAGGGCTGTCCGGCGTCCTCCTCGGCATGAGCCAGGGCTTCGACTACCAGGTCGGGTTCAAGATCCTGCTCCTGGTCTTCGCCGCCGTCGTCCTCGGAGGCCTGGGCACCGCCTGGGGCGCGATCGTCGGCGCCCTGGTGATCGGGATCTTCATCGAGGTGTCCACGTTGTTCATCCCGGCTGAGCTGAAGTTCGTCGGCGCGCTGGTCGTCCTCATCATCGTGTTGCTGATCAGGCCGCAGGGCCTCCTCGGCAAGGCCCAGCGAGTCGGCTAAGGAGACAGGTATGGACTGGCATCAGATCTTCAGCCAAGCACTCCAGCAGGGCCTCGGCCCGGTGGCGGCGGTGTACTGCCTGGCCGCCATCGGCCTGAACGTGCACTTCGGGTACACCGGACTGCTCAACTTCGGACAAGCGGGCTTCATGGCGGTCGCGGGTTACGCGATGGCCTCCGCCGTGGCGACCTTCGGACTCTCCTTCTGGGTCGGCATCCTCATCGGGCTGGCGCTCACCGTGGTCCTGGCGCTGCTGCTCGGTATCCCCACCCTGCGGCTGCGCGCGGACTACCTGGCCATCGTGACCATCGCCGCAGCCGAGATCATCCGGCAGACCGTGGGATCGGTGAGCCTGCTGGAGTACTTCGGCGGTCAGGACGGGCTGCAGTCCTTCAGCCGCACCTTCGCCGGCCTCAACCCGTTCCACAGCAGCGTCAGCATCCCCGGTGTCGTCTCCTGGCGGCCGTACGACTTCTGGGTCGGGCTCGTGGGCTGGTCGCTCGTCGCGGTCTCGTGCCTGATCGTCTGGCTGCTGATGCGCAGTCCCTGGGGTCGCGTGCTCAAGAGCATCCGCGAGGACGAGGACGCGGTGCGCAGCCTCGGGAAGAACGTCTACTCCTACAAGATGCAGTCGCTGATCATCGGTGGCATGTTCGGTGCGCTCGCCGGCTTCCTGACCGCACTCCAGCACGCGGCCATCAACCCGTCATTCTTCGCCACGGACACCACGTTCTTCGCCTACACCGTCTTGCTCGTCGGCGGTGCCGCCCGAGTCCTCGGGCCAGTCGCCGGAACGCTGATCTTCTGGTTCCTGCTCAGCTTCCTCGACCTGCTCTTCGGCCAGGCCACCGGCGGAGCCAACCCGATCATCCCCACCTGGATCATGGACAGCAACCAAGCCAGCCTGATGCGCTTCATCTTCATGGGGCTCGCACTGATGCTCCTGATGATCTACCGCCCACAGGGAGTCTTCGGAGACCGAAGGGAGCTGGCCCTCGATGCCCGCTGACACGACCACGCCGCCCTCGGGCGTCAGCTCGTCCACCAAGGAGACCGGACAGGCCGGGCTCGCCGACGTGCGTCATGAGCCCGGGGCGGCCAAGCCGGACCCGATCATCGTCGCCGACGGGATCCGCCGACAGTTCGGCGGTCTGACCGCGGTCAACGTGGCGCACCTCGAGATCCAGAGAGGCGTGATCACGGCTCTGATCGGGCCCAACGGTGCCGGCAAGACGACGTTCTTCAACCTGCTCACCGGCTTCGACAGGCCCCAGGAGGGGACCTGGTCCTTCAACGACAAGTCCCTGAACGGCGTCTCGGCGTACAAGGTGGCCCGGATGGGGATGATCCGCACCTTCCAGCTGACGAAGGTGCTCTCCAAGCTGACCGTGCTGGAGAACATGCGCGTCGGTGCCGTGGGACAGCAGGGCGAGACCCTGCTCCGCGCCATGTTCGCCCCCTTGTGGCGGGCCCAGGAGAAGTCGAACACCGAGAAGGCCGACGCGCTGCTCGAGCGCTTCCTGCTGATCAAGAAGCGCGAGGACTTCGCCGGCTCGCTCTCCGGTGGTCAACGCAAGCTCCTCGAGATGGCACGCGCGCTGATGGCCGACCCCGAGCTCGTGATGCTGGACGAGCCGATGGCCGGGGTGAACCCGGCGCTGAAGCAGTCGCTGCTGGGCCACGTGAAGTCGATGCGCGACGAGGGCCGGACCGTGCTCTTCGTCGAGCACGACATGGACATGGTGCGCGACATCTCCGACTGGGTGATCGTGATGGCCCAGGGAGAGGTGGTTGCGGAGGGTCCGCCCGACGCCGTCATGGCCGACCAGCGGGTCATCGACGCCTATCTCGGTTCACACCACGACCAGGACCTCAGCGAGGACCTCGAAGAACAGATCCTGGCGGAGGCCGACCGCGAGATCCATGAGGGCCAGACCGCCGGCCGAAGGAGCAAGCACCTATGACCGACTCCACCGCGAACCCGGAGCCCGCGCGCCACGCTGCCGACGAGCCCGGCGAGGAGTTCCTCGACGCACCCGAGAGCACCTCCGGCTCCTCCGGTGCAGAGGAGATCGACCGCACTGCCCACCTCAAGGGGGCCGAGGGCGCGGTGCTGCGTGCGGACAACCTGATCGCCGGCTACCTCCCGGGCGTCAACATCCTCAACGGCTGTGACCTGTACTGCCAGGAGGGGGAGCTCGTCGGCATCATCGGGCCCAACGGGGCCGGCAAGTCCACGCTGCTCAAGGCACTCTTCGGGCTGGTCAAGGTGCGTTCGGGTGAGGTCACCCTGAAGGGCGACAACATCACCAACGAGCGCGCCGACTCCCTGGTGACCAAGGGGATCGGCTTCGTGCCGCAGTCGGACAACGTCTTCCCCTCGCTGACCATCCAGGAGAACCTGGAGATGGGCGTCTACCAGCGGCCGAAGTCGTTCAAGAAGCGCTTCGAGTTCGTGGGCGAGCTGTTCCCGGCCCTGCTCGACCGCAGAGCCCAGCGGGCCGGGTCCCTGTCCGGCGGCGAACGTCAGATGGTGGCCATGGGCCGAGCGCTGATGATGGAGCCGTCGGTCCTGCTTCTCGACGAGCCCTCCGCCGGCCTCTCCCCCGTGCTCCAGGACGAGGTGTTCGTCCAGACCCGGCGCATCAACCGAGCCGGGGTCTCGGTGATCATGGTCGAGCAGAACGCACGGCGCTGTCTGCAGATCTGCGACCGCGGCTACGTCCTTGACCAGGGCCGCAACGCCTACACCGCCAGCGGCAAGGACCTGATCAACGACCCCAAGGTGATCCAGCTCTACCTCGGAACCCTCGCCAAGGCCTGACCCGCGACCGCCAGCGACGCGCAAAGAGGGGCCCAGCCGATTCGGCTGGGCCCCTCTTGTCGTGCGTTGGATCAGATCACGCCGGTGACGTACTTGATGTTCTTGTACGTGTTGTTGGCGTCGTACTGGAAGATACCGATCGTGGCCTTGGTCGGGCTTCCGCTGTCACCGAGGTCCACGGGTCCGGAGACGCCGTTGTAGTCGATGTCCTCGCCGTTGGCGAGCAGGTCCGCACACTCAGAGAAGCTGGTGCAGGCCGTTCCGTCCTTCGAGACCTCGATGATCTTCGGAGCGAAGGTCGTCGGGTCGTCCGACTCCGCGGCGACGGCGGCGAGAGCCACCAGCATCACGGCGTCGTAGGCCTCGGGGCCGTAGGTGAACGTCTTCAGCTTCGGGTTCGTCTCAAGCAGGCGTGCCTTGAAGTCACCGGTCAGCTCGGCACCCGGGTAGGTGGCCTTGACGCCGGTCAGGGTGCCCTTGGCGAAGTCCGCCGAGTAGTCGGCGGTGTTGCCGTCCACGAAGTAGATCTGCTGGTCCTTGGGCCCGATGCCCTTCGAGATCATCGTCGGGATGATCTTGGTGGTCTCGCTGAACGCGATGAGGACCACGGCGTCGGGCTTCGTCGCCGCCACCTGGTTCACCTCGGCGGTGAAGTTGGTGGCATCGGCCGAGTAGAGGACCTTCGACGCGACGGTGCCACCGCCGGCCTTGATGCCCTTCTCGACCTGGCTGGCCAGCAGCTCGCCGTACGAGTCCTGGCGAGCCAGGATCGCGACGTTGTTCTTGCCGTCCGCGAGCACGAGGTTCGCCAACACGGCGCCCTGGAGCACGTCGGAGGGTGCGGTACGGAAGTACAGGTTGTTCGGGTCGACCTTCGGGTCGTCCAGCGCCGGCGAGGTGTTCGCCGGAGAGAACTGGATGACACCGGCGCCGGTGATCTTGTCGATGACGCTCAGCGACACCGACGAGGAGGCCGCACCGATGACGGCGTCGACGCCGGCGTTGAGCAGCTTGTCGGACTGGGCGCCGGCGATGTCGGGCGTGCCGTCACCGGAGTCGGCGGAAACTTCCACCACGTCCTTGCCGAGCACTCCACCGGCCGCGTTGATGTCGTTGATGGCGGTCTTGACGCCCGCGAACTCGGGTGGGCCGAGGAACGCGAGGTCACCGGTCTGCGGAAGCAGCTCACCGATGGTGAGGGTGCCGTCACCCTTGACGGGTGCGGTGCTCTCGGTCGGCGACGACTCGCCGGAGGAAGGCTGGCTTGCGGTGTCGGTGGAGCTGCCGCCGCAGGCGGTGAGGGCCATGGAGGCAGCGGCGATGACGACTGCCGCGCGCCAGGTGCGAGTTGGGCGATTCAATTGAGCCTCCGTGCTGGGAGAGGATGTCCGGCGACCTCGAAGTGCTCGAGGGCATCGTGTGATGTCGGATCTGCCGCAACCTAGCGCCAAACCGCTGCCAATACCCAGACCAGACGCCGAAGGTGTCCCTGTCGTTGCCAATTCGTGACCTGGCAGGGTTTTTGTCCGCTCTCAGGTGGGGAAGATCGCCGTCCATGCTCATCCGGGGTCGTCCGGGGTCATCCGGGGTCTCGGCAGGGCGCCTCCCGGTCATTCGCCTCAGTGGCACCCTGGGCCAGTCCAGCCCCATGGGTCACCACTCCGTCGGCCACCTGCCGCATCGACAGGCGCAGGTCCATGGCAGTCTTCTGGATCCACCGGAACGCGTCCGGCTCGCTGACTCCCAGCTCCTGCTGGAGCAGCCCCTTGGCCCGGTCGACCGCCTTGCGCGTCTCCAACCGCTCGGAGAGGTCCGCTACCTCGGCCTCCAGGAGCTGGACCTCCGCGAACCGGCTCATCGCCATCTCGATGGCCGGGACCAGGTCGGCTTGCCGAAGGGCTTGACCAGGTAGGCCATGGCGCCGGCATCGCGGGCCCGCTCGACGAGCTCGCGCTGGCTGAAGGCGGTGAGGATGACGACCGGGGCGATCCGCTGCGAGGCGATCCGCTGGGCTGCCGCGATCCCGTCCAGCTTCGGCATCTTGACGTCGAGGACGACGAGGTCGGGACGATGCTCCTCGGCCAGGGCGACGGCCCGCTCACCGTCGCCGGCCTGGCCGACGACCTCGAAGCCCTCCTCGGCCAGCATCTCGGCCAGGTCGAGCCGGATCAGCGCCTCGTCCTCGGCGATCACGACCCGGCGGCGCGGCATGTCTCGGCTCACGTCGGTCAAGGCTAGTCGCCCCCTTCCCTCCGGCGTACGCAGCAGCCGGTCGAGCCGGCTCCGGTAGGTTGTCGCGGCTCGGCCCCGGTATCCCAATGGCAGAGGCAATGGTCTCAAACACCATCCAGTGTGGGTTCGAATCCCACCCGGGGCACCCGCGCCGGCGTCGACCGCGCGCCCGCACCAGCCGTGGCCCTGCGGTACGCCGGCGCCACCTCGTTGATCGCATCGCCCATGCGGTGGATGCGCAGCGCGTTGGTCGAGCCCGGGATGCCCGGGCGGGCTGCCGGCGATGATCACGACCAGGTCCCCCTCCTCGACCCGGCCGATCTCCAGAAGCGCCTCGTCGACCTGACGCACCATCTCGTCGGTGTGCTCGACCGCGTCCCTCCTGAACGTCTCGACGCCCCAGGTCATCGCGAGCTGGCTAGCGCACCGCGGCCTCGGGGGTGAACGCGAGGATCGGGATCGTGCCGCGGTAGCGCGCCAGCCGCCGGGCGGAGTCGCCGCTCGGGGTGAAGGCCACGAGGTACTTGGCGCCGACCGCTCGGCCGACCTCGGCGGCCGCCTTGGCGATCACGCCGCCGCGGGTGTGGGGCTGCCAGTCGATGGCCGCCATCCGGGCCAGCCGTGCTCCTCGGTCGAGGTCGACGATCCGGGCCATCGTCCGCACCGTCTCGACGGGGTAGTCCCCCACGCTGGTCTCGCCCGACAGCATCACTGCGTCCGCCCCGTCGAGCACGGCGTTGGCGACGTCGGAGGCCTCGGCCCGGGTCGGGCCGGAGCTGGGATCATCGACTCGAGCATCTGGGTCGCGACGATCACCGGCTTGGCGTTGCGTCGCGCCTTCTCGATGACGCCCCTTCTGCAGGAACGGCACGTCCTCGAGCGGGCACTCCACGCCGAGGTCGCCGCGGGCGACCATGAAGCCGTCGAACGCGTCGATGATCTCGTCGATGTTGTCGATGGCCTGCGGCTTCTCGATCTTCGCGATGACCGGGACGAGCACGCCCTCCTCGCGCATGACCTGCCGCACGTCCTCGGCGTCGGCCGCCGACCGCACGAACGACAGCGCGATGAAGTCGACGCGAGAGGTGCAGTGCCCACCGCAGGTCCTCGTTCGTCCTTCTCCGACAGCGCGGGAACGACACCGCGACACCGGGGAGGTTGATGCCCTTGTGGTTGCTGACCGGACCCGCCACCTGGACGACCGTGTGCACGTCCTGGCCGTCGACCTCGGTCACCTCGAGGCGGACCTTGCCGTCGTCGATCAGGATCGGGTCGCCGGCGACACGTCGCCCGGCAGGCCGGCGTACGTCGTGCGAGCACACCGTCGCGTCACCTGGGACGTCACGCGTCGTGATCGTGAACGCCGCGCCCTCTCGAGGACGACGGGCCCGTCGGCGACCGTGCCGAGTCGGATCTTGGGGCCCTGGAGGTCGGCGAAGATCGCCGACCCCGTGCCCGCTCTCGTCGGCCGCCTCCCGCACCATCTGGTAGACCGCCTCGTGGTCGGCATACGTGCCGTGGCTCATGTTCAGCCGGGCGACGTCCATGCCGGCGTCGACGAGTTGCGCGGATCCGCTCGGGCGTGTTCGACCGCGGGGCCCAGGGTGCAGACGATCTTTGCTCTTCGCACGGGACCCAACCTACCGGTCTTGGAACGATCCAACAACGCCCTGGCCACGTGTTCGAGTGTGCTCGTCGAACCCGTCGGCCTAGACGACGAGCGGGCGCTCGGTCGGTGGGATCGGCGACGGCAGCGTCGTCGAGCCGGTGAGGAAGCTGTCCACCGCGGCCGCGGCCGCCCGCCCCTCGGCGATCGCCCACACGATGAGGGACTGCCCGCGCCCGGCGTCTCCGGCCACGAACACGCCCTCGACACTGCTCTGGTACCCGTTGTCGCGAACGATGTTGCCGCGCTGGTCCAGCTCCACGCCGAGCTGAGCGACGAGGCCGTCCTGCTCGGGCCCCGTGAAGCCCATCGCGAACAGCACCAGCTCCGCGGGGATCTCGTGCTCGCTCCCTTCGACCTCGACGAACTTCCCGTCCTTCATCTCGACCTCGACCAGCCGGAGTGCCCGGACGTGGCCGTCCTCGTCACCGAGGAACTCCTGGGTCGAGACCGAGTACACGCGTTCGCCGGCCTCCTCGTGGGCGGAGGAGACCCGGTAGGTCATCGGGTACGTCGGCCACGGCTGGCCCTCGGGCCGCTCCTCGCCGGGCCTGGGCATGATCTCGAGCTGGGTGATCGACGCCGCCCCTTGGCGGGTCGCGGTGCCGAGGCAGTCCGCGCCCGTGTCCCCGCCGCCGATGATGACGACGTTCTTGTCGGTCGCGAGGATCTGGTCCGCGACCTCGTCGCCGAGGGAGGCGCGGTTGGACTGCGGGAGGTACTCCATCGCCTGGTGGATGCCGGCGAGCTCGCGGCCGGGGGCGGGCAGGTCACGAGCCGCCGTCGCGCCGATTGCGAGCACGACGGCGTCGTACCGGTCCTGCAGCTGGGCGCCGGTGAGGCTCCCACCGACGTCGACACCCGCACGGAACACCGTGCCCTCGCGCCGCATCTGGTCCAGCCGCCGGTCGAGCTGCTTCTTCTCCATCTTGAACTCGGGGATGCCGTAGCGCAGCAGGCCACCGATCTTGTCGGCCCGCTCGTAGACCGCGACCGTGTGGCCGGCTCGGGTGAGCTGCTGGGCGGCGGCCAGGCCGGCGGGACCTGAGCCGATCACGGCAACGGTGCGACCGGAGAGCCACTCCGGCGGCTGGGGCCGGACCAGGTTGCTCTCCCAGGCGCGGTCGATGATCGCGACCTCGACGTTCTTGATCGTGACCGGGTCCTGGTTGATGCCGAGGACACAGGCGGTCTCACACGGCGCCGGGCACAGTCGACCGGTGAACTCCGGGAAGTTGTTGGTGGCGTGCAGACGCTCGATCGCGCCCTCCCAGTCGTCTCGCCAGACCAGGTCGTTCCACTCCGGGATGATGTTGCCCAGCGGGCAGCCCTGATGGCAGAAGGGGATGCCGCAGTCCATGCAGCGCCCGGCCTGGGCCGTGATGATCGGCAGCAGCGCCCGGCCCGCACCTCCGGGGTAGACCTCGTTCCAGTCCCCCACCCGCTCCTCGACCGGCCGCCGGGCGGCGACCTCGCGGCCGTTCTTGAGGAATCCCTTCGGGTCAGCCATGGAGTGCCTCCATCATCGCGGTGGCGGTCTGCTGCTCGTCGAGCCCGTCGGCCTCGGCCTTGGCCTTGACCTCGAGCAGCTTGCGGAAATCGGACGGGATCACCTCGGTGAAGCGACCCAGTGCGGCGGGCCAGTCGGCCAACAGCTCCTCGGCGATGCTCGACCCGGTCTCGTCGTGATGGCGGCGGACGAGCGCCTCGAGCTCGGCCGCAGCCTCGCCCTCGACAGCTCCGAGCTCGACCAGCTCGGGGTTCACCAGGCCTTCGTCGAGGTCCAGGACCCAGGCCATGCCACCGGACATCCCGGCGGCCAGGTTCCGGCCGGTCGGGCCGAGGATCACGACGCGGCCACCGGTCATGTACTCGCAGCCGTGGTCGCCGACGCCTTCGACGACGGCGGTGGCTCCGGAGTTGCGCACGCAGAAGCGCTCGCCGACCTTCCCTCGCAGGAAGATCTCGCCCGAGGTGGCGCCGTACCCGATGACGTTGCCGGCGATGATCTGCTGCGAGGCGTCGAACGTCGCCGACCGGTCCGGGCGTACGACGATGCGCCCGCCCGAGAGCCCCTTGCCGACGTAGTCGTTGGCGTCGCCCTCGAGGCGCAGCGTGATCCCGCGTGGGACGAAGGCTCCGAACGACTGCCCGGCGGAGCCGGTGAACGTCAGGTCGATGGTGCCGTCCGGCAGACCCTCGCCGCGGTACCGCTTGGTGACCTCGTGGCCGAGGGTCGTCCCCACCGTCCGGTTGACGTTGCGGATCTCGAGCTGCGCACGCACCGGCTCGCCCTTCTCCAGGGCGTCCTTGGCGAGCTCGATGAGCTGGTTGTCGAGCGCCTTGTCGAGACCGTGGTCCTGTGTCGTGGTGTTGCGCCGGGCCGCCCCTTCAGGAAGCTCGGGGACGTGGAGCACCGGGGTCAGGTCGAGACCGGCTGCCTTCCAGTGGTTGACCGCCTGGTGGGTGTCCAGAGCCTCGGCGTGCCCGATCGCCTCGTCGAGGCTGCGGAAACCGAGCTCGGCGAGGTACTCACGGACCTCCTCGGCGACGTACTGGAAGAAGTTCACGACGTGCTCGGCCTTGCCGGCGTACCGCTCGCGGAGCACGGGGTTCTGGGTCGCGACCCCGACCGGGCAGGTGTCGAGGTGACACACCCGCATCATGATGCAGCCGGAGACCACCAGCGGCGCCGTGGCGAAGCCGAACTCCTCGGCTCCCAGAAGAGCCGCGATGATGACGTCGCGGCCGGTCTTGAGCTGGCCGTCGGCCTGCACCACGATCCGGTCGCGCAGCCCGTTGAGCAGCAGGGTCTGCTGGGTCTCGGCGAGGCCGAGCTCCCAGGGTCCCCCTGCGTGCTTGAGCGAGGTGAGCGGCGAGGCGCCGGTGCCGCCGTCGTGGCCGGAGATCAGCACCACGTCGGCATGCGCCTTGGACACACCCGCGGCGACGGTGCCGACCCCGACCTCGGCGACCAGCTTCACGTGCACCCGTGCCGACGGGTTCGCGTTCTTCAGGTCGTGGATCAGCTGGGCGAGGTCCTCGATCGAGTAGATGTCGTGGTGGGGCGGTGGCGAGATCAGGCCGACGCCCGGGGTGCTGTACCGGGTCTTGGCGACCCAGGGGTACACCTTGTGACCGGGCAGCTGCCCGCCCTCGCCGGGCTTGGCGCCCTGCGCCATCTTGATCTGGATGTCGTCGGCGTTGGTGAGGTACTCCGAGGTGACGCCGAATCGGCCGGACGCGACCTGCTTGATCGCGCTGCGGCGCTCGGGGTCGTAGAGGCGCTCGGCGTCCTCGCCACCCTCGCCGGTGTTGGACTTGGCGCCGATGCGGTTCATCGCGATCGCCAGCGTCTCGTGCGCCTCCTGGCTGATTGAGCCGTAGGACATCGCGCCGGTCGAGAACCGCTTGACGATCTCCGAAGCCGGCTCGACCTCGTCGATCGGCACCGGCTGCCGCCCGCTGGCCTCGGCGTCCTTGAAGCGGAACAGTCCGCGCAGCGTCATCAGCCGCTCGGACTGGTCGTCGACCCGGGCGGTGTACTGCTTGAAGACGTCGTAACGGCCGGCCCTCGTGGCGTGCTGGAGGCGGAAGACGGTCTCCGGGTCGAACAGGTGTGGCTCGCCCTCGCGGCGCCACTGGTACTCACCGCCCATCTCCAGCGTGCGGTGCGAGGGCGCGATGCCATCGACGGGGTACGCCGTCCGGTGCCTGCGCTTCACCTCTTCGGCGATCGTGTCCAGCTCGATGCCGCCGAGCTTCGAGGTGGTGCCGGTGAAGTACTTGTCGACCACGGACTGGGAAAGCCCCACGGCTTCGAAGATCTGGGCACCGGTGTAGGAGGCGACGGTGGAGACGCCCATCTTGCTCATCACCTTCAGGACGCCCTTGCCCAGCGACTTCACGAGGTTCTTCACCGCGACCTGCGGCTCGACCTT
Organism: uncultured Actinomycetota bacterium; assembly: GCA_963740525.1. Lineage (GTDB taxonomy): Bacteria > Actinomycetota > Actinomycetes > Propionibacteriales > Nocardioidaceae > CAVUEG01. The sequence goes on along the minus strand of CAVUEG010000011.1, from coordinate 106,506 downwards.
GACGTAGAACCCGTCGCGGGCGAGGTCCTCGACGGACTCCATCGCGAGGTAGGGGTTCACGGCGGCGGCGCCGTACCCGATGAGCAGCGCGACGTGGTGGACCTCGCGCACGTCGCCGGCCTCGATGATCAGGCCGACCTGGGTGCGGGTCTTCTCGCGCACCAGGTGGTGGTGAACGGCCCCGGTCAACAGGAGCGACGGGATCGGAGCAAGGTCGGCGGTCGAGTGCCGGTCGGAGAGGACGATCACTCGGGCGCCGTCCGCGATCGCGGCCGACACCTCCTCGCAGATCTCGTCCAGACGGCTGGCCAGCGCATCCCCGCCACCTTCGACGTCGTACAGACCACGAGAGACGTGCGCGATGAAGCCCGGCAGGTCGCCGTCACGGTTGATGTGCCGGATCTTGGCCAGCTCGTCGTTGTCGATCACCGGGAACGGCAGCACCACCTGGCGGCAGGCGGCCGGGGTGGGGTCGAGGAGGTTCGCCTCGGGGCCGATCGTGCCGCTCAGCGAGGTGACGAGCTCCTCGCGGATCGCGTCCAGGGGCGGGTTCGTCACCTGGGCGAACAGCTGGGCGAAGTAGTCGAAGAGCAGGCGTGGCCGGTCCGACAGCGTCGCGATAGGAGTGTCGGTGCCCATCGAGCCGATCGGCTCGGTGCCGGCGTTCGCCATGGGACTGAGCAGGACGCGCAGCTCCTCCTCCTTGTAGCCGAACACCTGCTGGCGACGGGTCACGGAGGCGTGGGTGTGCACGATGTGCTCGAGCTCGCTGAGCTGCTCGAGCCGGATCAGTCCGGCGTGCAGCCACTCGTCGTAGGGGTGTTCGGCAGCGAGCTCGCCCTTGATCTCCTCGTCCTCGATGATCCGGTGCTCGCCCGTGTCGACGAGGAACATCCGGCCGGGCTGGAGCCGGCCCTTGCGGACCACCGTCGCCGGGTCGATGTCGAGCACGCCGACCTCGGAGGCGAGGACGACGAGTCCGTCCTCGGTCACCCAGTAGCGGCTGGGCCGCAGCCCGTTGCGGTCCAGGACCGCGCCCACCTGGGTGCCGTCGGTGAAGACCACGCAGGCAGGGCCGTCCCACGGCTCCATCATCGAGGAGTGGAACTCGTAGAACGCTCGTCGCTGCGCATCCATGGTGGCGTGGTTCTCCCACGCCTCCGGGATCATCATCAGCACGGAGTGCGGCAGGCTGCGCCCACCCATGTGCAGGAGCTCGAGGACCTCGTCGAAGGAGGCCGAGTCCGAGGCACCGGGGGTGCAGATCGGGAAGAGCCGCTCCATGTCGCCCGGGATCAGGTCGCTGTCCAGCAGCGCCTCGCGGGCGCGCATCCAGTTCCGGTTGCCCATCACCGTGTTGATCTCGCCGTTGTGGGCGATGAAGCGGAACGGGTGCGACAGCGGCCAGCTCGGGAACGTGTTGGTCGAGAAGCGCGAGTGGACCACGGCCACGGCGGAGGCCATCCGCTCGTCGACCAGATCGGGGTAGAACTGGTCGAGCTGGTCGGTCGTCAGCATCCCCTTGTAGGCGATCGTGCGCGACGACAGCGACGGGAAGTACACGTCGGTCTCGTGCTCGGCGCGCTTGCGCAGGCAGAAGGCCATCCGCTCCAGAGCCATGCCCATCACGCGGTTCCCGGCACCTGCGACGAACAGCTGGCTGAACGCCGGCATCACGGACCGGGCCGTGGAACCGAGCAGGTCGGGCTGGACCGGGACGTCGCGCCAGCCGAGCACGGTCAGCCCCTCCTCCGCCGCGATCTTCTCGATCATCGTGCGCGACTGAGCCACCTGCTCGTCGTCACCGGGCAGGAAGGCGGTACCCACGGCGTACGTGCGCTGGGGAGGCAGGTCGAAGTCGACGACAGCCCGGAGGAACTCGTCGGGAACGCCGAGCAGGATGCCGGCACCGTCTCCCGAGTCGGGTTCGGCGCCGGAGGCGCCCCGGTGCTCGAGGTTGCGCAGGGCGGTGAGCGCCTTGGCAACGATCTCGTGGCTGGCATCGCCGGTCAGGGTTCCGACGAAGGCGACACCGCACGCGTCGTGCTCGTGCTCGCCGTCGTAGAGCCCCTGGGGCGGCGGGAATGCTTGCATGCGGCACTCTCCCGTCGTCGTCATGACATCTTCCCGGTGCGGAGAACCCGGGCTGGACGTGTCAATGGGCAAAGAAATGCGCGGGACGACATTGGCCCATGCGGAAGGTCCACACTACAACACCCCGTCTCGCGATCCGGCAAGGTGACCGCCTGCTGGAGCCGGTGGCCCCAGCCGCCTCACCCGAGGTTCGCACCCACCAGGGACCCGATGCCATAGGTCAGCGCCGCAGCCATGGCGCCGAGAAGCGTCTGCCGGATCCCGCCGTACCACCAGGTCCGCGTGGTGACCCGGGACACGACCGCTCCACAGCCGAAGAGCGCGAGCAGGGTGATCACCATGCCGGGCAGCAGACTGGAGGATCCCAGGAGGTAGGGAAGCAGCGGGATCACCGCACCGATCGCGAAGGAGATGAACGACGAGCCGGCCGCCAGCAACGGCGAGGCCAGGTCGTCCGGGTCCACCCCGAGCTCCTCACGAGCATGGACGGCCACGGCGTTGTCGAGGTCCCGGTGGATCTGCTCGGAGACCTGCATCGCCAGGGCCGGCTCGATGCCCTTGGCTTCGTACATCTTCGCCAGCTCGGCGGTCTCGCCCGCAGGGTTCACGGAGATCTCGTGCCGTTCCTTCTCGATCTCGAGCGCCGCAGACTCCGACTGGCTGGCCACCGAGGTGTACTCCCCCGCCGCCATCGAGAAGGCACCGGCGGCGAGTCCCGCGAGCCCGGCCAGCACGATCGCGGTCGAGTCGGGGGCTGCGCGCGTGCCGCCGGCGACGCCTGCGATCAGGGCTGCGTTCGAGACCAGGCCGTCCATGGCACCGAACACCGCCGGCCGGAGCCACCCGCCGGTGACGTCAGGGTGCTCGTGACCGATGGCGGTTGCCTCAGGGATCGCTTCGCTCGTCATGGGTCGAAAATATCGGCTTCCGGCCGCCGTCGCACCGAAGGACAGGCAACCCTCAGGCGGAGGTCGGCTCGTCGGTGGGCTCGTCGGTGGGCTCGTCGGTGGGCTCGTGGCCCTCGCGCCAGACGCTCTCCTCGCGCCCTGGGTGCCGGCGGCCGGCGACGACGAAGTAGGTGAGCGCGGCCAGGAACAGCACGATCGAGGTCCACACGTTGAGCCGCAGCCCGAAGACGTCGTTGAGCTGCACCGAGTCGATCCTCAGGTCCTCGATCCAGGCCCGGCCGAGGGTGTACCCCATCACGTAGAGGGCGAAGGCGCGCCCGAAGCCGAGGCGGAACCGCCGGTCGGCCCAGATCACCACGCCGGCGACCCCGATGTTCCAGATCGCCTCGTAGAGGAACGTCGGGTGGAACGTCTCGAACTTCTGGTACTGCGCCGGCAGGTCCGCCCGGTGCGCCGGGTCGATCTCCAGACCCCACGGCAGCGTCGTCGGGCGGCCGTACAGCTCTTGGTTGAACCAGTTGCCGAAGCGGCCGATCGCCTGGGCGATGACCACGCCCGGTGCCAGCGCGTCGGCCAGCGGCAGGAACTTGATGCCTGCCCGGCGGCAGCCGATGTAGGCGCCGACCGCACCCAGCGCGACGGCTCCCCAGATGCCGAGCCCCCCGCGCCAGACGTACAGCGAAGCGATGGCGCTCTTGCCGGGCCCGAAGTAGAGCTCGTAGTCGGTGATCACGTGGTAGAGCCGGCCACCGACCAGCCCGAACGGCACCGCCCAGATGGCGATGTCCCCAACCTGTCCTGCGCGCCCGCCGCGGGCGACCCACCGGCGTTCTCCGAGCCAGACGGCGACCAGGACGCCGGCGATGATGCACAGGGCGTAGGCGCGGATCGGCAGTGGGCCGAGGTGCCACACCCCGTTGTCGGGACTGGGAATCGATGCGAAGGTCACGAGGGTCGAGGCTACAAGGCCACTACTGACCCCGGGCGAGCAGCGTGGCGATGTCGTCGGCGAAGTCCTGGGCCGACGTGCCCTGCGTCCACACCACGGGAGCCCGGTGGTGCCGGTTGATGGCGATCACCTGGGTGCCGTGTGCGACCTCGTAGCCGCCCGAGGGAAGCTTCTGCCCGTGCTCGACGGGCACCCCCAGGGCGGTGCCGAGGTCGATGATCTTCGACAGCGGCCCGGTCAGCCCGATGAACCCGGGGTCGAAGCGGTCGAGGTACTTCCGCAGGGTCGCCTCGTCGTCACGGGCCGGGTCGGTGGTCACGAAGACCACGTCGACGGAGCTTCGCTGCTCGGCGTCCAGCCGGGTCATGGCGGAGGCCAGGGCGCTCATGACGACCTGGCAGATGTCCGGACATCGGGTGTAGCCGAAGAAGACCAGCGTCAGGGGCTTGTGCGGGTCGGTCGCGAGGTCGTACGACGCCCCCGAGGTGTCGTCGAGCGACACGTCCGGCACGACGTACGCCTTGGTGAGCGACGACCCGTACAGTCCGTCGTCGTCGTTCGTCGTCAGGCCGGTGATCACGCCGCCGGTGTCACCCTGTCCGCCCGAGCAGCCGCTCACCGCCAACAGGCCGGCGGCGAGCAGGGCGGCTACCAGGCGGCGGTCAGCCACGTCGGACTCCGTCGGCGAGGTCGCGCGTGAGATCGGCCAGCGCCGAGAGCCCGGCCTTCTCGTCGGGCGCATCGAGCAGCACCCGGACGAAGGCCGACCCCACGATGACACCGTCGGCGTAGGAGGCGATCTCGGCCGCCTGGTTGCCGTCCGAGACGCCCAGGCCGACGGCGACCGGCAGGTCGGTGACGCCGTGGGCGCGCTCCACCAGGGGGGCCGCCAGCGCGCTGGTGGTGGTCCGGGTCCCGGTCACACCCATGACCGCGGTGGCGTAGACGAAGCCGCGACAGGCAGCGGTGGTCATCGCCAGCCGGCGGTCCGTCGACGAGGGGGCGACGAGGAAGACCTTGTCCAGGTCGTGCGCGTCGGCCGCGGCGATCCAGTCGTCTGCCTCGTCGGGCACCAGGTCGGGGGTGATCAGCCCAGCTCCGCCTGCAGCGGCGAGGTCGCGGGCGAACGCGGCGACGCCGTACCGCTCGACGGGGTTCCAGTACGTCATCACGACGACGGGTGTCCCGGTCGCGGCGACCGCCTCGACCGTGCTCAGCACGTCCGTCGTGCGAACGCCACCCTCCAGCGCCTGCTGGGCGGCGGCCTGGACGGTGGGACCGTCCATCACCGGGTCGCTGTAGGGCAGCCCGATCTCGATCACGTCGCAGCCGGCCTCGACCATCACCCGGAGCGCCTCCACCGAGCCGGACACGGTCGGGAAGCCCGCAGGGAGGTACCCGACGAGCGCGGCCCGGCCCTCGGCCCGGGTGGTGGCGAAGGCAGTCGCCGTGCTGTTCGTCATGCCGGCTCCCCCGCGTCGTCGTCGGGCCGGGTCTCGCCGAGACCGAACCACTCGATGGCTGTGCCCATGTCCTTGTCGCCGCGTCCGGAGAGGTTGACCAGGATCGTCGATCCCGGCTGCTCCGCGGCCAGCTGCATGGCACCGGCGACCGCGTGCGCCGACTCGATGGCGGGGATGATCCCCTCGGTGCGCGACAACAGCGCGAACGCGTCCATCGCCTCGGCGTCGGTGACCGGCCGGTACGACGCGCGGCCCGACTCGGCCAGGTGCGCGTGCTGCGGCCCGACCCCCGGGTAGTCCAGGCCGGCGGAGATGGAGTGCGACTCCTTGGTCTGTCCGTCCTCGTCCTGGAGGACGAACGTCCGGGCACCGTGCAGCACCCCGAACTCGCGGGCGTAGATCGTCGCGGCATGCCGCATCGTGTCGACGCCGTCGCCGGCCGCCTCGCAGCCGACCAGCTGCACGTCGGCGTCGTCGAGGAAGCCGGCGAACAGCCCGATCGCGTTGGAGCCGCCGCCCACACAGGCCACGGCGGAGTCGGGCAGTCGTCCGGTGAGCTCGAGGCACTGCGCACGCGCCTCGTCCCCGATGCCCCGGCAGAAGTCCCGCACCATCGACGGGAACGGGTGCGGTCCGGCTGCGGTGCCGAACAGGTACGCCGTGTGGTCGACGCTCGCGACCCAGTCGCGGATCGCCTCGTTGATGGCGTCCTTGAGGGTTCGGGAACCGGACTTGACCGCCACCACCTCGGCCCCGAGCAGGTGCATCCGGGCGACGTTGAGCGCCTGGCGCTGGGTGTCGACCTCGCCCATGTAGACCACGCAGTCAAGACCGAGGTACGCCGCCGCCGTCGCCGCGGCGACTCCGTGCTGACCGGCGCCGGTCTCGGCGATCACCCGGGTCTTGCCCATCCGCTTGGTCAGCAGCGCCTGGCCGAGCACGTTGCGGATCTTGTGCGCACCCGTGTGGTTGAGGTCCTCGCGCTTGAGCAGGATCCGCGCCCCGGCGACCTCGGACAGCTTCGTGGCGTCGTAGAGCAGGCTCGGAGTGCCCGCGTACTCACGCAGCATCCTCTCGAACTCCCCGGTGAACTCCGGGTCCGCCATGGCGTCCTGCCAGGCCTCGGTCAGCTCGTCGAGGGCCGCCATCAGCGCCTCAGGCATCATCCGCCCGCCGAAGCGGCCGAAGCGGCCGTCCTCCTCCGTGTGCGTGCTCATGCCGCTCCTCCTCGCATCGCGGCGATCGCGCCGCGTGGGTCCCCGGTGGTCACCAGGGCCTCACCGACGAGCACCACGTGGGCGCCCTCACCGACGAAGCGGCGTACGTCCTCCGGGTTGCGGATCCCGGACTCGGCGACCCGGACCACGCCCTCGGGGATCCGGCCCGAGAGCCGCCCGAACGTGTCCGGGTCGACATCGAGGGTCTTGAGGTTGCGGGAGTTGACCCCCACCAGGTCGGCCCCGGCATCGAGCGCCCGCTCGACCTCCTCCGCATCGTGCACCTCGACCAGCGGGGTGAGTCCCAGCGTGCGGGCCAACGTGTGCAGCCGGACGAGGTCGGGCTGCGCCAGAGCCGCGACGATCAGCAGGGCCAGGTCGGCCCCGGCGGCCCGTGCCTCCCAGAGCTGGTAGTCGGTGACGATGAAGTCCTTGCGCAGCACAGGGATCTCGACCGCGGCTCGTACGGCGCGCAGGTCCTCAAGGCTTCCGCCGAACCTGCGGCCCTCGGTGAGCACGCTGATCGCCGATGCACCGCCCGCCTCGTAGTCCAGGGCCAGCGCCGCCGGGTCCGCGATGTCGGCCAGCGCACCCTTGCTCGGGCTGGACCGCTTGACCTCGGCGATCACGCTCACGGGACCGGACCGGAAGTCCGGCATCGGGTCGAGGGGTGCCGGTAGGGAGGAGACGGCCGACTCCAGGGCCGACATCGGCTGGGCAGCCTGCCGCTCGGCGAGGTCGAGACGGACCCCGTCGATGATCGAGTCGAGTACCGACATGACTCCCTTTCGGAGTACGACCTGTGCTCACATCCCGGGCGCCGCTGCTGCGCGGGAGATGAGGTGGAAGCTCAGTGGTCGGAGGGGGCGCCGATGCCCAGCCTGCCGACGACCACGCCGGCGATCACGGCGACCGGCACGAGCACGACACCTGCCCAGAACAGAGGCCAGGCCAGGTAGATCACACCGATCGCGGCGAGCGTGAAACCCACGAGAGAGACGAAGACCGCGGTCCAGGCCGCAGGCGTGTTGCCGTGGTTGTCAGACATGTAGGTGAACTCCTCGACGGGTGCGCGGGCGCTGCGGGCACAGTCTAGTGAACGGGTCAGCGGGTCGGGTCATGGCCTTGGTCCAGCGCCCGCCACATGTCCTCGTCGGCCTCCTCGGATCTCAGGGCCTGGGAGCCCGACGTCCGCGTGCCCGGTGCGTCGTACCGGGATCCCATCGCTGGCCAGGACGGCGAGCGGACCGCGGCCAGGGCGAGGGTGACGATGCCGGACACCAGGGCCAGCCCGGTCAGGTAGTACCAGGCCGTGAGCCGGGTGGTGAGGTCCCCGGCCCCGGGACTTCCCAGAACCAGTCGCTCGGCAGCCTGGCGGGCGTCACCGGCACCGAGCGCCAGGGAGAGCAGCGCGCCGGTGGCCGCGACCAGCCCGACCAACGCCAGCCACCGTCGGGTCCGGCCGCGCGTGACCAGCAGGGCACCCCACGACGCGAGCACGAGCAGGCTCAGCGCAGCGGTCAGGGGTACGGCGCTCGACCCGCTCACCGTCTCGTGCATCTTCAGGCCCGCCGCCGAGCCGCTCGAGGTCGCCCAGCCGCGCGAGCTCCCCACCGCCGCGAGAGCGGCAGACGCGACGCCCACCGCGACGACCGGCCAGAAGCCGCGCCGCTCAGCCATCGAGGTCCCCGGCAGGTCCGAGCAGCCCTGAGTCGAAGCAGGTCCGGTCCCCCGTGTGGCAGGCCGGCCCCTCCTGGTCGACGGTCACGAGGAGGGTGTCGCCGTCGCAGTCGAGACGTACCGCCTTGACCCACTGTCGGTTGCCCGAGGTCTCCCCCTTGACCCAGTACTCCTGCCTCGACCTGCTCCAGTACGTCGCCCGGCCGGTGCTCAGCGTGCGGTGCAGCGCCTCGTCGTCCATCCAGCCGAGCATCAGCACCTCGCCCGTGTCCTGCTGCTGAACCACCGCGGGGACCAGGCCGGCGTCGTTGCGCCGCAGACGAGCGGCGATGTCGGGATCGAGGGAGGTCACGTCACGAGTATCCCAGCCGCTCGGCCGACCACGTCGCTCAGTGCGACTGCTGGGCCACCCATGAGGCGTGCAACCGGCCGTAGACGCCGCCCTCGGCGACCAGCGCCGCATGCGGACCTCGCTGCACGATCCTGCCCTGGTCCACGACGAGCACCTCGTCGGCCTTCTCGGCCGTCGAGAGCCGGTGCGCGATCGTGACCGCCGTACGCCCGCTCATCAGCCGGTCGAGGGCGCGCCCGATCCGCATCTCGAGCGACGGGTCCACGGCACTGGTGGCCTCGTCGAGGACCAGCAGGTCCGGATCGGCGAGGTGCGCCCGCACCAGCGCGACCAGCTGCCGTTCCCCGGCCGACAACGACTCGCCACGCTGACCGACGGGGGTCTCGATCCCGCGCGGGAGGGTGGTCAGCCAGTCGGAGAGCCCGAGCTCGGTCACCGCCTGCTGGATGTCGTCGTCGCTCGCGTCGATCCGTCCGTAGCGCACGTTCGAGGCCAGGGTCGAGTCGAAGAGGAACCCCTCCTGCGGGACCATCACCACCCGCTGGCGCAAGGAGGAGAACGGCACCTCACGCAGGTCGACGCCGTCGAGGAGGATCGTCCCGGTGGTCGGGTCCATCAACCGGGTCAGCAGCTTGGCGAAGGTGGTCTTGCCGGAGCCGGTCTCGCCGACGACCGCCAGCCGCGTCCCTGCGGCGATGGTCACCGACACGTCGTGGAGCACCGGGCGGCTGTCGGGGTAGGCGTAGCCCACCTGGCGGAACTCGACGTCCACCGGGCCGTGCGGAAGCGCGGTTCCCGCGGCGCCGATGTCGACCACGTCGGCAGGCGTGTCCAGGATGCCGATCACGCGCCGCCAGCTGGCCACCGCGTTCTGCGCGTCGGTGAGCACCTGGGTGCCCATCTGCACCGGCCCGACGAAGAGCGTGACCAGGAACGCGAAGGCCAGGATCTCCCCCGCCGTGATGTGGCCGCCCACCCCCAGCCAGACCCCGAAGCCGATCACCCCTGCGTTGGCCAACCCTGCCGAGACTCCGCCCAGCGAGAACGTGATCGCGGTCGTGGCCTGGGCCTTGGTGCTGGCACGCTTGTAGTCGTCGATCGCGTCGTCGATCCGCTGCTGGGTCCGCCCCTCGATCGCGTTCGACCTCACCACCGCGGCACCGACGACCGGCTCGGAGATCGCCGACAGCATGCTGCCCATGTGGCGGCGGACCTTGGCGTACGACTCCGAGAGCCGCTGCTGGAAGTAGCGCAGGGACGCGAAGAGCGGGGCGAAGCAGAGCCACACGACCACCGTGAGCTGCCAGTTGTAGACCAGCATGATCACCGTGGCGACCAGCACCTGGCCCACGCTGATGATCGCGAGCATCCCGCCGAAGACCAGGAAGCGGGAGACCTGGTCGACGTCCCCGGTCACCCGGGAGACCAGGGCGCCGCGACGTTCGGTGTTCTGCGTGAGCACCGACAGGTCGTGCACGTGCCGGAACGCCTTGGTGCGAAGGGTGGCGAGTCCGCGCTCGGTGGCGGTGACCAGGCGCGAGGTCATGAAGTACGACGAGGTGGCGGTGACCGCGATCGAGGCCGCGGCGAGAAGGGCCATCCAGGTCACGAAGGAAAGGTCGGGACCGCGCGAGGTGCCCAGTCCCCGGTCCAGCGTCTGCTGCACGGCGACCGGGATCACCACCCGCCCCAGGGACGCGAGCACGGTGAAGAACAGGGTCAACCGGAAGCCCTCCTTGAGCTCCGGCGACAGCTCGACCCCACGGCGCAGCGTCTGCCAGGCCGATGCCTGCTCGCCGGAGACCATCGTGGTGCTCACGGTGAGACCTCCTCGTCGACGACCGGGTGCTCGACCTCGTAGGCGTTGACCAGGTCGGCGTAGTCGGGGTTGCGGGCGAGCAGCTCCTCGTGGGTGCCGCGGTCGGCGATCCTGCCGTCCCGCAGGTGCAGCACGACGTCGGCCAGGGCGATCGTGGCCTTGCGGTAGGCGACCACCACCAGCGTGGCGTCGTCACCGGCCGCGGTGCCGCGCAGCGCCGCCAGGATCCTGGCCTCGACCTCCGGGTCGACTGCCGAGGTGGCGTCGTCGAGGATCAGCAGCCGAGGTCGCCGGACCAGGGCGCGGGCCAGCGAGAGCCGCTGCCGCTGGCCGCCGGAGAGGGTGGTCCCGCGTTCGCCGAGATGGGCGTCGAGCCCGCCGTCCAGCGCGGCCACGAACCCGTCGGCCTGAGCCGTGCGGAGGGCGGCCCACACCTCGTCGTCGGGAACGTCCAGCCCGAGCGTGATGTTGGCGCGGACGGAGTCGTCGAAGAGGAACGCCTGCTGCGGCACCAGGGACACCTGCTCGGCAAGGGCTCCCTGCGCCAGGTCGGCCACGGGCACGTCGTCGTACCGGATCTCGCCGGAGGCCGGGTCCACGAGCCGCGTGAGCAGCGTGGTCAGGGTGCTCTTGCCGGACGCCGTGGCGCCGACGACCGCCACGGTCGTGCCGGGCTCTACCTGGAAGGTCACGTCGTCCAACACCCGTGGGCCTGACTCGTAGGCGAACCCGAGATGTCGTACGTCGACCCGGAGGCCGCCTGCGGAGCTGGGAATCCTGGCCTCGCCGAACGCCATCTCGCCGGTCTCGGCGAGCACCGCGCTGACCCGGTCGAAGCCGACGACGCTGCGCGGGAGGTTGCCGAGCAGCCACCCGATCGCCCGGATCGGGAACGAGACCATGACCAGCAGGTAGGCGATCGTGACCACGTCGCCCACGCCGGCCCGCTCGTGCAGGACCTGCCACACGCCGACGGCCAGCACCGCGAGGACGCCCAGGTTGGGCAGCTCCTCCATGACCGGGTCGAACGCCGCCTGGATCCGGCCGGCCTTGATGTTCACCTCGCGCAGCGCCTCGACCTCGTGCGCGAACCGGGCGGTCTCCTCGCGCTCGCGGCCCAGTGTCTTCACGACGAGCGCGCCGTCGAACGACTCGTGGGCCACCTCGGCCACGCTGGCCCGCAGGGCCTGTGCCCGCCGCATCAGGGGCGACGAGAGGCGCTGGTAGACGAGGTTGGTGAGGATGACCGCGGGGAACACCATCAGCCCGACGATGCTCATCACCACGTCGGTCGCCAGCATCTGAACCACGGCGATGACCATCATCGCGATCACCCCGACGGCCATGGGCAGCGGAGCGATCGGCGACCAGGCGGCCTCGACGTCGGAGTTCGCGTTGGAGAGGAGCTGGCCGGTGGGGTGGCGGTGGTGCCAGGCCATCGGGAGTCGGAGGTACTGCCGGGTGACGGCGCGACGGTAGTGCGCCTCCATCCGGTAGAGCATCACGCCGGCACCCAGGCGGCGGGCGATGATCCCGACCGCGCGGAGGATCGCGACGGCGACGAAGAGCGCGAAGACGGCTATCACTCCCCCGGCACCCACCTCGCCGGTGCGGAAGGCGGGCACCACCACGTGGTCGGTCGCCCACCCGAGGACCCAGGCATCGGCGACGGTGAGCGCGCCGAACAGCAGGCTGCCCACCGTCGACGCGGTGAAGATCCACGGCTCGCGCCGGATCGCCACACCCAGGACGGCGAAGCCGTCTCGGAGGGTCGAGGCCCGCGGCCTGCCCGTCGTACCGATGCTCACCGCACCCCTCACCCTCATGGTCACCTGCAGCAGGCAGCCTATGCTCGCGCCATGACAACCTTCGCTGCGGCCGAGAGGGCCAGGCTCTGCGACACCGCGCTCCAGGTCGGTGAGGCCGAACCCACGCTGTCAGGCGACTGGACCGTGAAGGACCTCGTCGCGCACATGGTGGTCCGCGAGGGACACCCCGCTGCCGCAGGCCTGGTGGTGCCCCCGCTCGCCCCGATGACCGAGTGGGCGAGCCGTCGGACCGCGAAGCAGGACTTCCCCATGCTGGTCGAGCGCCTCCGCAAGGGAGCGCCGTTCTACTCCCCGATGACCTGGACCGCGATCGACAAGCGCTTCAACACCCTGGAGTTCTTCATCCACCATGAGGACATCCGTCGGGCGCAGTCCGGGTGGGAGCCGCGAGTGCTGGAGCCGCGGGAGGAGTCCGCGCTGTGGAAGACGATCTCGGTCTTCGGCAAGACCCTCACCCGGGGCGCCGAGGTGGGCGTGAGCATCGAGCGCACCGACCGCCCTGGGTCCGCCGTACTCGCCTCCGGCGAGCCGATGGTCACGATCAAGGGCATGCCCAGCGAGATCGCACTCTTCGTCTACGGCCGCAAGCGCCAGTCGCGGGTCGAGCTGACCGGCGACCCGGCCGCGGTGAAGACCCTGCGCGGGACCGATCTCTCGTTGTGACCTCTTCGTCGGGAGGCTCAGGTCCCGCCCTAGGCTTGCCCTCATGAGCGACTACCTCGAGCTGCTGCCCGCCGTCGACATCGCCGACGGCCACGCCGTGCAGCTCGTGCAAGGCGTCGCGGGCTCCGAGAAGCGGTTCGGCGACCCCCTCGAGGCGGCGCTCAACTGGCAGCGGCGGGGTGCGGAGTGGATCCACCTGGTCGACCTGGACGCGGCGTTCGGCCGTGGCCACAACCGAGACTTGCTGGCGCGGATCGTTGGCGCACTCGACATCAAGGTCGAGATGAGCGGCGGGATCCGCGACGACGAGTCGCTGACCGCAGCCATGGCCACCGGCTGCCGCCGGGTCAACATCGGCACCGCTGCCCTCGAGCAGCCCGAGTGGTGTGCTCGCGCGATCGCCGGCCACGGCGACCGGGTCGCGGTCGGGCTCGACGTACGCGGCCGGACGCTCTCCGGCCGCGGGTGGACCCGCGACGGCGGCGACCTGTACGACGTCCTGGCCCGCCTCGACTCCGAAGGATGCGCCCGCTACGTCGTGACCGATGTGAACAAGGACGGCATGCTCCAGGGGCCGAACCTGGATCTGCTTCGCGACGTGTGCGCCGCGACGGACCGTCCGGTCGTGGCCTCGGGCGGGATCACCGAGCTGGCCGATCTGGCCGCGCTCACCGGCCTGCTGACCGACGGGGTCGAAGGCGCGATCATCGGCACCGCGCTCTACGAGGACCGGTTCACCCTCGAGGACGCACTCGCCCTGACCAGGCCCGCATGAGCGTCGCGGTCCGGGTCATCCCCTGCCTCGACGTCGACGGCGGCCGGGTCGTCAAGGGTGTGAACTTCAAGGACCTGCGCGATGCCGGGGACCCGGTCGAGCTCGCCAGGCTGTACGACGCCGAAGGGGCCGACGAGCTCTGCTTCCTCGACATCTCCGCCTCCCACGAGGGCCGGGCCACCCTGCTGGACATCGTCTCGGCTACCGCCGAGCAGGTGTTCATCCCGCTGACCGTCGGTGGCGGGGTGTCCAGCGTGGCCGACGTGGACCGGCTGCTGCGGGCCGGCGCCGACAAGGTGGCGGTCAACACCGCGGCGATCCGCCGCCCGGAGCTGGTCGCGGAGATCGCCGACCGGTTCGGCAGCCAGGTGCTGGTGCTCTCCGTCGACGCCCGGCGCGCGGAGGGCACGGACAGCGGCTTCGAGGTCACCACCCACGGCGGGCGTGAGAGCGCCGGCCTCGACGCCGTGGCCTGGGCCTCCCGGGCTGCCGGGCTCGGAGCCGGCGAGATCCTCCTCAACGCGATGGACGCGGACGGCACCCAGGACGGGTTCGACCTCGAGCTGATCCGGCAGGTCCGCGGAGAGGTCTCGATCCCCGTCATCGCCAGCGGCGGGGCGGGGCGCGTCGACCACTTCCCGCCCGCCATCGACGCCGGGGCCGACGCGGTCCTGGCTGCGACGGTGTTCCACTTCGGGACGCTCCGTGTCGCCGAGGTGAAGCACGCCCTGGCCGAGAGCGGTCACGCCGTGCGCTGAGGCGACGGGCTGCTACCGGCGCCGGAACAGCAGCGTGTGCAGCACCGGTGCGGCCAACACGCTGACCAGCAGCGTCAGCAGTCTCGCCGCCCAGTCCGGGCGGACCACCCAGACCAGCACGTTGACCGCCAGCAGCAGCGCCAGCAGCAGCGTGAGGTCCCGCTGCCTCCGACGGGCCAGGATCCCGGTGTGCCGACCGGAGCCGAAGTCGGGCAGCGCCTTCGCGAGCGCCCGCTTGCGGGCCGCCCGCCGCTCGCGCCGCTCCTCCTCCGCGGCCCTGGCCGCCGCCTTCAGCGCCGCCTCGTGCTCGCGCTGCGCGCGCCTGAGGGCGCGCTCCTTGCTCATCGGGGGCTCATCGGGGCCTCATCGGGGCTCATCGGGGGCTCATCGGGGACCCAGCGCCCCGACCCAGTTCGCCAGCAGCCTCGCCCCGGCGTGCCCCGACTTCTCGGGGTGGAACTGGGTCGCCGTCAGCGGACCGTTCTCGACGGCCGCCACGAACCGGTCTCCCCCGTGCTCGGACCAGGTCACCACCGGCTCGCGGGTGCGGCCGTTGAGGACCAGGGTCCACTCGCGGACGGCGTACGAGTGCACGAAGTAGAACCGCTCACCCTCGACGCCGCGGAACAACCCGGAGCCCTCGGGTACCTCGACGGTGTTCCAGCCCATGTGCGGCACGACCGGGGCCCGGAGACGCTCGACGACACCGGGCCACTCACCGCAGCCCTCGCTGTCGATCCCGTGCTCGATCCCGTGCTCGAAGAGGATCTGCATGCCGACACAGATGCCGAGCACCGGACGTCCGCCGGCCAACCGACGGTCGATCGTCTCGTGGCCACGCACCGCCCGGAGTCCGTCCATGCAGGCGGCGAACGCGCCGACCCCCGGGACCACCAGGCCGTCGGCGTCCTGGGCCGCCGTACGGTCAGCGGTGAGGGTCACCTCGGCGCCGGCCCGCTCGAGTGCGCGGACCACCGACCGGGTGTTGCCCGAGCCGTAGTCGAGGACCACGACCGATGGGGTCACAGGGTCCCCTTGGTGCTCGGCACCCCGGTCTCGCGCGGGTCGTAGGCGACCGCGTCGCGGAACGCTCTGGCCACGGCCTTGAACTGGGCCTCGACGAGGTGGTGCGGATCGCGGCCCGAGAGCACCCGCACGTGGAGGGCGATCTGGGCGTGGTGCGCCAGCGTCTCGAAGACGTGGCGGGTCAGCGATCCGAGGTAGGCGTCACCGATCGTGACGAACGCCTGGGCGTCGGGCTCTCCCAGGTGCACGCAGTACGGGCGCCCGGACACGTCGACGGCACACTGCACGAGGGCCTCGTCGAGCGGCACCAAGGAGTCGCCGAAGCGGCGGATCCCGGCCTTGTCCCCGAGCGCCTCCCGCAGGGCGTCCCCCAGTGCGATCGCGGTGTCCTCGACCGTGTGGTGCGCGTCGATGTGGGTGTCGCCCTGGGTGAGGACCGTGAGGTCGACCAGCGAGTGTCGGGCGAAGCTGGCCAGCATGTGGTCGTAGAAACCGACCCCGGTGTTGACGTCGGCGCGACCGCTGCCGTCGAGGTCCACCTCGACGACGACCTTCGACTCCTTCGTCTCACGCTCGATCCGGCCGATACGGCTCGGTCGGGACGGGCGGTTGTCGCTCATGCCATCACCTCCAGCAGGGCGGCCCGGAAGGCCGCCATCTCCTCGGTCGTGCCGATCGAGACGCGCAGCCAACCCTCTGGCCCGGTCTCCCTGATCAGCACCCCCCGGTCCAGTAGACCCTGCCAGACCGCGTGCCGGTCGGCGAACGTGCCGAACAGCGCGAAGTTGGCGTCGCTGTCCGCGACCGTCAGTCCGCGCTCTCGCAGCCACGTCACCGTCGCGTCGCGCTCGGCGCGGAGGTCGTCGACCCGGCCGAGCAGCTCCTTCGAGTGGCCGAGCGCGGTGAGGGCGACCGCCTGGGTCACCGCCGACAGGTGGTAGGGCAGCCGGACCACGCGGAGGGCGTCACAGATCTCGGGCGCCGCGGCGAGATAGCCGAGCCGGGCGCCCGCGAGCGCGAACGCCTTGCTCATGGTCCGGCTCACCACCAGGTTGCGGGTGCTGGAGAGCAGCTCGATCGCGCTCGGGGTGCCGGACCGGCGGAACTCGCCGTACGCCTCGTCGATCACCACGACGCCGGGTGCCGCCGCACACACGGCACGGACGGTGTCCTGGGGCAGCGCGGTGCCCGTGGGGTTGTTCGGCGAGGGCAGCAGCACCACCGACGGCTGGTGCTCCTCGATCACCCCGAGCGCGTGGTCGACGTCGAGGGTGAAGTCCTCCTCGCGGTGCCCGACGACCCAACCGGTCATGGCGTCACGGGCGTACTCGGGATACATGGAGTACGTCGGGGCGAAGGACACCGCGGTCCGCCCCGGCCCGCCGAAGGCCTGCAGGATCTGCAGCATCACCTCGTTGGAGCCGTTGGCCGCCCAGACCTGCTCCGGGGTGACCCCGTTCCCGAGGTAGTCGGCGAGAGCCTCCCTCAGCGCGGTGAACTCGCGGTCGGGGTAGCGGTTCAGCGACCGGGTGGCCCGGGCGACGGCCTCGGCCACGTCGGCGACCACCGCCTCGCTGGGCGGGTAGGGGTTCTCGTTGACGTTGAGACAGACGGGCACGTTCAGCTGCGGGGCGCCGTACGGCGTGAGGCCGCGTAGCTCCTCGCGCAGAGGAGGCCAGCTCATGACTCGTCGCCCACTCCGGTCCCCGACTCGGACCGGTCGAACCGGATCCGGACCGCGGCACCGTGGCCGGGCAGGTTCTCCGCGTCGGCGAGGGCGACCACGTGGTCGGCCACCTCGGCCAGGGCCTCGCGGGTGTAGTCGACGACGTGCACGGCGCGCAGGAACGCCCGCACCGACAGACCGGACGAGTGACACGCGCACCCGGCGGTGGGCAGCACGTGGTTGGAGCCGGCGCAGTAGTCGCCGAGCGAGACGGGTGCGAACGCCCCGACGAACACGGCCCCGGCGTTGCGGACCCTGGCCGCCACGTCACGGGCGTCGCGGGTGTGGATCTCGAGGTGCTCGGCGGCGTAGGCGTTGACCACGTCCAGTCCCTGGTCGAGACCGTCGACCAGGACGATGCCGGACTGCTTGCCGTCCAGAGCCGTTCTGATCCGCTCGACGTGCCGGGTCAGGGAGATCTGCTTGTCCAGCTCGGCCTCGACGTCGTCCGCGAGCCGCTCCGAGTCGGTGACCAGCACCGAGGCGGCCATCGGGTCGTGCTCGGCCTGGCTGATCAGGTCCGCTGCGACGTACGCCGCGTCCGCGCCGTCGTCGGCGAGAATCGCGATCTCGGTCGGCCCGGCCTCGGAGTCGATCCCGACGACCCCCTTGAGCAGTCGCTTCGCGGCGACGGTGTGGATGGCCCCGGGACCGGTGACCAGGTCGACCCGGCGGCACGGACCGGCGCCGTAGGCGAACATCGCGATCGCCTGGGCACCCCCGACGGCGTACACCTCGTCGACCCCGAGCAGCGCGCACGCGGCGAGGATCGTCGGGTGCGGAAGACCGTCGAACTCCTTCTGCGGGGTGCTCGACAGCGCGATCGACCCCACTCCGGCCACCTGCGCCGGGACCACGTTCATGACCACGCTCGAAACCAGGGGTGCGAGCCCGCCGGGCACGTAGAGCCCGACGCGGTCGACCGGGACCAGTCGCTGGGTGACGGTGCCACCAGGGGACAGCTCGGTGACGGTGTCGCCGCCCAGCTCGGCCTCGCAGGTGCGGCGCAGACGGCGGATCGACTCCTCCAACCCGGCGCGTACCGCCGGGTCGAGCTCGGTCAGGGCATTCGCGAGGGCCTCCGCCGGGACCCGGATGTCCTGCTGCGTCACCCCGTCGAACCTCGCCGAGAACTCGGCGATCGCCTCGACTCCGCGGTCCCGGACGGCTTCACAGATCGGTCGCACCACGTGCAGCGCCGCCTCGACGTCGAAGTCCGCGCGCGGCAGGGCAGCGCGGTAGTCGGCGGCGGCGTCACTCGACGCGCCCCGGAGGTCGATGCGGCGGATCATGGCCCAAGTGTAGAAGGCCGCCCGGGGCGTCCCGCCCCATGCCCTAGGTTGGGCGGGTGACCGAGCGCCTGCCGATGTTCCCACTGAACAGCGTGGTGTTTCCCGGCGTCACGATCCCGTTGCACGTGTTCGAGGACCGCTACCGGGCCCTCGTCCACCACCTGCTCACGATGCACGACAAGTCCGACCGGGTGTTCGGCATCGTCTCGATCCGGGAGGGCTACGAGGTCGGCGACCACGGCGCCCAGTCGGTACACCGGGTGGGCACACTCGTGCAGATGACGGACGTGGAGCCCCTCGAGGACGGTCGCTTCGACATCGAGGTCGTAGGCCGACAGCGGATCCGGCTCGACGCCATGGACACCTCCGGCCCCTTCCTGGTGGGCGAGATCGAGCGGCTCGAGGACGACCCTGCCGACCGGTACGCCGCCACCGAGGAGGCGGAGCGCACGATGGCGACGTTCCTCGGCTACCGCGAGGCGCTCTCGGAGCTTCGCGAGATGGACGTGCTCGAGGGCGACCTCCCCCAGGACCCGACCTGGCTGTCGTGGTCGCTGTCGGCCACCTGCCTGCTCACCCAGCGGGAGCGTCAGGCCCTGCTCGAGGCCGACACCGCCTTCGAACGGCTGCGGATGCTGCGTGGCTCCCTCCGCGAGGAGATGCGGGCGATGCGAGCGATCCCGTCGCTCCCGGCGACTGAGGTCGCGCGGACCCGCTGGTCGCCGAACTAGCCGCGATGGCCAGTAAGTCGAGCGACGGAGGGACGCCGGCCACGGTGGCGCTGACCCGCGCGGGGGTCACGTTCACGGTGCACTCCTACCAGCACGACCCGACCGCGGCGTCCTACGGCTTGGAGGCGGCAGTGGCGCTCGGGGTGGAGCCGGCGCGCGTGTTCAAGACGCTCGTGTGTCGAGCCGACGGGCGCCTGACCGTGGGCGTCGTACCGGTGTCGCACCAGCTCGACCTCAAGGCCGTCGCTGCCGCGGTGGGCGCGAAGCGGGCCGTGATGGCCGACGCGGCGGACGCCGAACGTGCCTCGGGCTACGTCGTCGGGGGCATCTCGCCACTCGGCCAGAGGCGACCCCACCCCACCGTTCTCGACCGAAGTGCGCTCGACCACGACACGATGTTCGTCTCCGGAGGTCGGCGTGGGCTCGAGCTGGAGCTCGATCCGGCCGACCTGACCCGGCTCAGCGGCGCCGTGATCGCGGCGATCGCACGCTGACGCGATCAGTCGGTCGTGAGCTTCAGCAGGGCGTGCTGGACGTCCCCGTCCTTCCAGGCCGAGACCCCGAAGGCGTCCAGAGGCTCGACGTTCTCACGGAACTGGCGGGCGCCACCGCCCATGAAGCTGCCGAACGACGTGAGCCAGCCCTGGCCGGCGTCGAAGTTCACGTAGAACACCGCGCTGGCAGTCGAGGCGTGCGGGATGACCCGCCGATAGGGCTCGGAGTCGGCCAGGCCACCCGAGGTGAGCATCGTCTGCTCCCAGGCCGGGTCGAGCCCGTAGGCGATCCGTTCGCCCGCGACCATCGACGTCACCGAGGCATCGGGCTCCAGTAGCGCGTTGACCTTCTCCAGCACGCGCTTGACGCCGGCGACGTCGCCTGCGACGACGACCCCGACGGGGATGTCGGGTACGTCGGCCGCCTTGCTGATCGCCTCGAAGTCGATACCGCCGTCCATCGCGAGGGCGGTGCGATGGCCGACGAGGGTCTCAAGGTCACCAGGCAGGCGGAGACCCGTCTGCGCCTCGATCTCGTCGTAGAGGTCCTGCGCGGTCTTGTGCTCGCCGAGCAGCTGGCTCAGCGACGACGCCATCGAGTCGAGGTACTCACCGAGCCAGCCCTCACGGAAGTTGGCGCCCCAGGCGAGGGCGGTCTGCGGCGGAAGCCCTGCGACCTGTGTGCCGTCGCCGAGCCCGTCGAAAGCCTGGGGCAGCCCGGCCCCGGCGAACTCGGCCTCCAGTGCGCCGTCGTGGAACCGCAACGCACCGGCCGCGCCTTCGAAGCCTTCGTATTGGTCGAGCAGGTTCTGCTGCATCTGGCCGAGGCGGTCCGTCATACCGGCGGGGCTCTCGCTGATCAGACCGGACAGGTCCGTGAGCGTTCCCGGAGCCTCCTTGGAGACATAGACGTTGACGACACCCGGGTCGCCCGCCTCAGCGGTCCACCGCTGGAAGTCCGCGTCGTCGGCGAGGCTCGCCTTCTGCGCGGCTGCCGCGACGGCGTCCACGTGGGACTGGCCGTCGCTGAACAGCACGTAGTCGCCCAGGTACGCCGCCTGCAGCGCGGGGGCATCACCATTCGCGGCACAGGCGGTCAGCACCTTGACGCCCTCGACAGCCTTGGCCTGGTCGGAGATCTGCAGGGCGAGCACCGGCGCCAAGCCGTCGCCCAGACGGACCACGCCGACCCCGAGGCGATCGCCGAGCCAGGGTCGGACGGCAGTGTCGTAGTCGACGTCGGGGCAGGTGCCGTCCTTCTGGGCCTGCTCGAACAGGGCGCGCCGGAGGTCATCGGCGGCGTCGAGACCGATCTCGTCCTTGAGCGCGGGGAACTTCCGGATCATCCGGATCGCCTCGATCTTCTGCGAGGCGGACGGGTCCAGGTCGACCGAGACATAGCCGATCGTGGCGGCCGGCATGACGGCGGCGGGCTGCTCACCCCCGCCGGAGAGGAAGGAGTAGGCGCCGTACGCCACCCCGGCGACGGCGAGGACTGCGACCACCGCTCCCGCGACCAGACCGGTACGGCGACGGGACCTGCCGGCGCCGCCCGTCGGAGATCCTCCGGGGAGGAGGTACTCGCGCCCGGCATCGTCTCGCTGGTCGAACGGCTCGTTGCTGGGCACGACCTGCCTCCCTCGTCCCGGTGGGTGCGGGAGAAATGCTACGGCTCGACCGAGCCCTGCGTCGCGGGAACCGGTCGACCCAGATGGCGTGCATGCCCGCGCTCGCTGAAACCGAACCAGTACTCCGCGGCGTGCCCGATCATCGCTCCGATCGGCCAGAACAGGTAGACCGACGCGGCGTCGACAGTCAGCTGGAGCGGGACCCGCGAGCCCGAGGCTGCGGACTTCAGCGCGACGTCCGGGTCGGGCGGACCGAGGAGGAGCCCCAGCAACGCCATCAGGGCAGCCGCGGCACACGCACCGACGACGCTGAGCAGGAGGACGCGGAGCGGGTCGAGGTGGCGTATGGCGGTCAGCACGAAGGCCGTGACCGTCGCAAGGCCGAGGCCGAGCAGGGCGAACCAGGCATCGGCGCCGAACTGGCGACCGAGCTCCGCCTCGCCCATCGCGGCGCGACCCCGGACCATCGTGTAGGCGGCCGGGTCACAGAGCATCACCCAGAGCACGCCACCGAGCAGGCCGGCGGCCACGAAGCCCCCCAGGACCCAGGCCGCGTCGGGGAGCAGCGTGCGCAGCCATGCCCGTTCCCGCTCGTGAACCGAGTCAGAGGCGGAGGCCGCGGGCGGCGCGGTGTCGAGGGTCACCATGGAAGGGTAGTTGGCCTACCCGGTGAGACAACCGGGCCCCAGCAGCTGCTTGAGATCGGCGAAGAGGGCCGGCGACGCGGACACGCGCAGCCGGTCGTCCAGCTTCAGCAGCTTGGTGGAGTCCCGGGTGACCAGCCGCAGCCGCACCTCGGTGACGCCCGGGTGGGTGCCGAGCACGTCCTTGAGCTGCTCGATCACCGGAGGCGTGCATCTGGTCGACGGGAGGCTGATCTCGACCGGACCGGCGGGACCGTCCGCGAGGTCGGGGAGGCTGACCTCCTGACCGTGCAGCTCGGGCTGGTCCTTGCTCCGGCTCAGCCGGCCCTTGACCAGCACGATCGCGTCCGGGTTCAGCAGGGTGCTGGCGAGCTGGTACGCCGAGGGGAAGAGCAGCACGTCGATCGCGCCCTCGAGGTCCTCGACGTTGACCATCGCCCAGGCGTCGCCCCGCTTGGTGATCTTGCGCTGCACGGACGTGATCAGGCCGGAGATCGTCACGGTCGAGCCGTCGGGGCGGCTCTCGTCGGTGAGCAGCTGGCCGATGGTGCAGTCGGTGCCGTTGGAGATGACGTGCTCGAGCCCCAGCAACGGGTGGTCGGAGACGTAGAGGCCGAGCATGTCCCGCTCATGGCCGAGCAGGGTCACCTTGTCCCACTCCGTGATGTCGGTGGGCACGGTGACCGCGAGGCTGAAGCTGGCCTCGGACGAGGACTCCAGGTCGTCGAAGAGGGAGTCCTGTCCCCCGCCCGACTCCTTCTTGAGGGTGACGTACATGTCGACCGCCTCCTCGTGCACGCTGACCAGCGCGCGACGGCCGTGGCCGAGGGAGTCGAAGGCGCCCGCCTTGCTCAGCGACTCGATCACGCGCTTGTTGCACACGACCGCGTCGACCTTTGTCATGAAGTCGTTGAAGTCCGTGTACGCACCCTGCTCGCGCCGCGCCTCCACGATCCTGCTCACGACGTTGGCGCCGACGTTGCGGATCGCGGTCAGACCGAACCTGATGTCGGTGCCCACCGGGGTGAAGTCCGCGTCGGACTCGTTCACGTCGGGCGGCAGCACCTTGATCTTCATCCGGCGGCACTCGTTGAGGTAGACCGCCATCTTGTCCTTGTCGTCCTTGACCGAGGTCAGGAGGGCGGCCATGTACTCGGGCTTGTAGTGCTCCTTGAGGTACGCAGTCCAGTAGGAGATCAGACCGTAGGCGGCGGTGTGGGCCTTGTTGAACGCATAGTCGGAGAAGGGCACCAGGACGTCCCACAGAGCCTTGGTCGCAGCGGCGGAGTAGCCGTTGGCCCGCATCCCCTCGGAGAAGGGGACGTACTCGGCGTCCAGGATCTCCTTGTTCTTCTTGCCCATCGCCTTGCGGAGTAGGTCCGCCTGACCGAGCGTGTAGCCGGCGAGCTGCTGGGCGATCGCGAGGATCTGCTCCTGGTAGACGATCAGGCCGTACGTCGGCTGCAGGATCTCGGCGAGCGGCGCCTCGAGCTCGGGATGGATCGGCTTGATCTCCTGCTTGCCGTTCTTCCGCAGCGCGTAGTTGGTGTGGCTGTCGGCACCCATGGGTCCGGGACGGTAGAGCGCCAGCACCGCGGAGATGTCCTCGAAGCAGTCCGGTCGCATCAGCCGCAGCAGGGACCGCATCGGACCGCCGTCGAGCTGGAAGACGCCGAGGGTGTCCCCGCGGCCGAGGAGCTGGTAGGCGGCAGCGTCTTCGAGCTCGAGATCCTCGAGCACCAAGGTCTCGCCTCGGTTGGTCTTGATGTTGTTGACGGCGTCGTCGAGGACCGTGAGGTTTCGCAGCCCCAGGAAGTCCATCTTGATCAGGCCGAGCTTCTCGCAGGTCGGGTAGTCGAACTGCGTGATGATGGCGCCGTCCTGCTCCCGCTTCATCAGCGGGATGACGTCGATCAGCGGCTCGCTGGACATGATCACGCCTGCCGCGTGGACGCCCCACTGCCGCTTGAGGCCCTCGATCCCGATCGCGGTGTCGACCACCGTCTTCACGTCGTGGTCGGCGTCGTACAGGGCCCGGAACTCGCCGCCCTCGCCGTGGCGCTTGTGCTCGGGGTCGAAGATCTGCTTGAGCGGGATGTCCTTGCCCATCACCGCGGCCGGCATCGCCTTGGTGATCCGGTCACCCATCGCGAACGGGTAGCCGAGGATCCGGCTGGAGTCCTTCACCGCCTGCTTGGCCTTGATCGTTCCGTAGGTGACGATCATCGACACCCTGTCGCTGCCGTACTTGTCGCTGACGTAGCGGATCACCTCGCCGCGGCGGCGCTCGTCGAAGTCGATGTCGAAGTCGGGCATCGAGACGCGCTCGGGGTTGAGGAAGCGCTCGAACAGCAGCCCGTGCCGCAAGGGGTCCAGGTCGGTGATCCGCAGCGCGTAGGCCACCATCGAGCCGGCGCCTGACCCGCGGCCCGGGCCGACGCGGATGCCGTGCTCCTTGGCCCAGTTGATGAAGTCCGCCACGACGAGGAAGTAGCCCGGGAACCCCATCTTGAGGATGACGCCCATCTCGAACTCCATCCGCTCCCGGACGGCCGCGGAGACGCCCTGGGGGAAGCGGGCGACGAGTCCCCGCTCGACCTCCTCGAGCAGCCAGGTCTCCTCGGTGTGGCCCTCCGGGCACGGGAAGCGCGGCATGTAGTTGGCGTTCTCGTTGAACTCCACGTTGCAGCGCTCGGCGATCAGCAGGGTGTTGTCACACGCCGCCTTGAGTCCGTTGCGGTGCTCCCACAGGTCGCGCATCTCGGCGGGCGACTTGATGTAGTAGGTGTCGCCGTTGAACTTGAAGCGCTTGGGATCGGCCATCGTGCTGCCTGACGAGACGCAGAGCAGGTGCTCGTGGGAGCCGGCGTCCGCCTGGTGCACGTAGTGGGAGTCGTTGGTGGCGATCGGGGGGATGCCGAGGTCCTTGGAGAGCTGGAGCAGCCCCTCACGTACACGGGTCTCGATGTCGAGACCGTGGTCCATCAGCTCGAGGAAGAAGTTGTCGCGACCGAAGATGTCCTGGAAGTCCGCCGCGGACTGGCGGGCCTTCTCGTAGTCACCGATCCGCAGCCAGGTCTGGATCTCGCCGGAGGGGCAGCCGGTCGTGCCGATGAGGCCCTCGGCGTACTCCGAGAGCAGCTCCCGGTCGGCACGCGGCTTGTAGAAGAAGCCTTCGAGGGACGACCGAGTCGAGAGCCGGAAGAGGTTGTGCATGCCCGCGGTGCTTTCGGCGAGCAGCGTCATGTGCGTGTAGGCACCCGAGCCGGAGACGTCGTCGTCGCCACCGTTGTTCCAGCGCACCCGCTTGCGGTCCTGGCGCGGGGTGTTGGGGGTGAGGTACGCCTCCATGCCGATGATCGGCTTGATGCCGGCGGCCCGGGCCTTGGCGTAGAAGTCGTAGGCCCCGAACACGTTGCCGTGGTCGGTCATCGCGATCGCGTCCATGCCGAGCTCCGCGGTGCGCGAGAACATGTCCCCGAGGCGGGCCGCACCGTCGAGCATGGAGTACTCGGTGTGCACGTGCAGGTGGACGAAGGAGTCCTGCGAGCCGGACGACATGGTGGTGGAGGGGCCCCTTTCCGGTCCTGCGAACGAACGTGCCCCAAGGAAGGTCGGGTCCTCACACGACATGACCCAGCGCCACGCTGCGGGTGAGACAGCGACCGACACCCTGGGGGAAGGAGCGCCAGCCTACGTCACCCTAGAGCCCGCTTCCGACATCCGGGCGGGGTGTCGGAAGGGGCTCAGCGACTCTCCCCGCTCGGCCCGTCGGGACCGTCGGTTTCGAGCAGGTCGAGGGTCGCGGTGATCACCGCGTCCATGATCCGAGACATCCCCGCAGCACCCAGCCCGGGCGCCCGCGCCCCCATCCGGGCGGCGATCTCGGTCTCCCGGGAGCGGTCCCGCCCAGCGTGGCCGGGGACCCCCTTGAACCGCTGGACGGCCGCCGTCAGCGCCGCCCGACGGGCGAGCACGAGTGCCAGCTCGTCGTCCACGCCGTCGATCTGGTGGCGCAGGAAGGAGAGGGGGTCAGCACCCAGCCAGGCCATCCGCAGGTCCGCAGACCGCTCCATGTTGGTGGAGCCGTCGGTGTGCTCGAGCTCGACGAGCCCGCGTTCGGCGTAGAACCGACGGGCCGGGGTGTTCGACTCGAAGACCCACAGCGCGAAGCCGTCCGGGCGCACCGCCTTGACCACGTCGAGGAGCGCCGACCCGACGCCGCGCCCCTGCCGTGCCGGGTCGACGTAGAGCGAGTGCAGCCAGTCCTCCTCGATGACGGCGTACCCGTCGAGGCCGTACTCCCCCGGGTCGGCGGGATCCTCGGCCACCCACAGCAGGTGATGGGCCAGGTCCCAGCCGGCGACCCACTCGCGGACCTCCGCGTCGGGCTGGACGGTGGGGGGCATCAGGGGCACCGCAGCCCGGCGTGCCGCCAGATGGATCTCGGCGACCGCGGCCAGGTCGTCGACCGTCCCGGGCCTCAGCAGGAGGTCGGCGTCGGGGGTCTGCTCAGTGCGCATGCCGGATGGCGTCGAGAGCCGCCGCCAGGTCGTCGGGATACTGCGACTCGTACTCCACGTAGTCCCCCGACTCCGGGTGCTCGAACCCGAGCCGGACCGCGTGCAGCCACTGGCGTTCCAGCCCGACGCGGTCGGCCAGCGTGGGGTCGGCACCGTAGGTCAGGTCCCCCACGCAAGGATGCTTCAACGCGGCCATGTGCACCCGGATCTGGTGGGTGCGCCCGGTCTCGAGCTGTACCTCGAGCAGGCTGGCGAACCGGTGCGCCTCGAGCGTCTCGTAGTGGGTGACCGAGTGCTTCCCGTCGGCCATCACCCCGAACTTGTAGTCGTGGCGAGGGTGGCGCCCGATCGGTGCGTCGATGGTTCCCCGGAGCGGGTCCGGGTGGCCCTGGACGAGTGCGTGGTACATCTTCGTCACGCTGCGGTGCCGGAAGGCGTTCTTCAGCACCGAGTAGGCGTGCTCGGACTTGGTGATCACCATCACCCCGGACGTCCCCACATCGAGGCGCTGGACGATGCCCTGGCGCTCCGAGGCTCCGCTGGTGGCGATCCGGAACCCCGCGCCGGCCAGGTGGCCGACCACAGTGGGTCCGCTCCAGCCGGGGCTCGGGTGCACCGCGACCCCGACCGGCTTGTCGATCACGACGATCGCGGGGTCGTCGTGGAGGATCTTGATCCCCTCGACGATCTCCGGGCGCACGGCCACCGGGTCGGTGGTGGGAGGGATGGTCACGTCGAGCGTCGACCCGGGGCTGACCCGCTCGGACTTGCCGACGGCGCTGCCGTCGAGCAGGACGAGGCCACTGGTCACGAGGTCGGCGGCACGGGTCCGCGAGAAGCCGAACATCCTGGCGAGGGCGGCGTCGATCCGCTCGCCCGCCAGTCCGTCGGGGACCTGGACGGTGCGGTGTTCACCTTCGGAAGCTGTCTGCATCAGGAGTCGATTCTCCCACGTCCCCACACACCGGAGAGCCACCCCGGGTCAGCGCTCGCGGGTCCCGTCCAGTCGAATGCCTCTTGTGGCCTGGAGGATGATCAGGCCGGCGGCGACGTTGATGCACATGTCCGCCACGTTGAACACCGGCCAGTGCGGCAGCATCAGGAAGTCCACGACGTGCCCGCGCAGCGGTCCGGGCTCCCGGAAGATCCGGTCGGTGAGGTTTCCGAGCACGCCGCCGATCAGGAAGCCGAACGCCACGGCCCAACCGGTGCTCCGCACCCGGCGCATCAGCCACGACACCACCACCGCGGCGACGGTCGCGACGACGGTGAGCAGCATGGTGTACGACGTCCCGGTGCTGAACGCCGCTCCGGGGTTGCGGGAGAGGTAGAACGAGAACCACGTCCCGACGACGTCGACGCGTTCGCCGGGCGCGAGCCGTGCCACCGCGAGAACCTTGGTGCCGAGGTCGGCCAGCCACGCAAGTAGCCCGATGACCGCGAAGACCGTCAGCGCTCGGCGTCGGGTGACCTGCCGGGGCCGGGACTCGTCTCGGTCGCTGGGGTTCAGCGACGCTCCTCGCGCTGCTTGCATGTCAGGCAGAGTGTGGCACGCGGGAAGGCCATGAGCCGCATCTTGCCGATCGGGTTGCCACACGACTCGCAGACGCCGTACGTGCCGTCCGCGATCCGGGCCAGGGCCCGCTCGGTCTGCACGAGCATCTCCCGGGCGTTGTTGGCCAGGCTCATCTCGTGGTCACGCTCGAACGTCGCCGATCCCACGTCCGCCTGGTCGTGCCCGGCTCCCTCGCCCGAGTCACGCATCAGCCCGGTCAGCTCCTCCTCGACGTCGTGCAGCTCGTGCCGCAGCCGTGCCGCGAAGTCGTTGAGCTCCTTGCGGACGACCTTGAGCTCGGCTGCGGTCCACGGTGACTCACCGGCCTTCACCGCGAGCGACTTCTTCGATGCGCTTGCACGCTTCACCGGCGCCTTCACCGACGCCGCCGGCGCCGGAGCGGTGGTCTTGGCAGCGACCTTCTTCGCGGGCGCCTTCTTCGCGGGCGCCTTCTTGGCCGGCGCCTTCTTGGCCGGCGCCTTCTTCGCGGGTGCCTTCTTGGCCGGTGCCTTCTTCGCGGGTGCCTTCTTCGCGGGTGCCTTCTTCGCGGGTGCCTTCTTCGCGGGTGCCTTCTTCGCCGGTGCCTTCTTCGCGGGTGCCTTCTTCGCCGGTGCCTTCTTCGCGGGTGCCTTCTTCGCGGGCGCCTTCTTGGCCGGTGCCTTCTTGGCCGGTGCCTTCTTGGCCGGTGCCTTCTTGGCCGGCGCCTTCTTCGCGGGTGCCTTCTTCGCGGGTGCCTTCTTGGCCGGTGCCGACGTGGTCGCCTTGGCTCCGCGGCGCGAGATGACCTTCTTCGCGGCAGAGGCGGTCCGTCCTGCCAGCGACCTGGGGGTCGAACGTGCCATGGCGGCAACTCCTTCATCACGAGGATGTGGGACGCGCCACATCGAGTGAGGCGGAGGATATGTCCCCCGGACACCCGTATCAAGCCAGCCACGCCACGAATCCGGAGTGCGTACGCCTGGGGGACTCTGGCAGACTTGTCGTACCGCAGGACGTCGAAGGGACGAGTAGGTCCCTGCACGGCCATGAGCGACCCGGGGACGGTGCGAGCCCGGGGGCACGGCAGGACACCGAAAATCAGCCCCGAGTCGTCGGAAGAACCCCCGTCGCAGCAGCGGCGGGTCAGTAGAACCGACAGCGGTGAGCCACGAGAGGGGCCCCGGCAGGTTGCCGGACGCCCAAGGAGGGTGGTACCGCGGGAGCGGCCCGGGATTCCCGGCCGCGCTCGTCCCTTCAGCCGCACGCGACCCGACCGGCCGAAGGAACGCAGATGAGCCAGTACCGTCCCGTCCCGCCGCAGGTGGACCTGCCCGCCCTCGAGCGCGAGGTTCTCGAGCTGTGGCGTGAGAACCAGACCTTCGAGAAGTCGCTCTCGCGCAACGCCGGGGGCGAGCACTGGACGTTCTTCGAGGGGCCTCCGACCGCGAACGGCCGCCCGGGGACGCACCACGTGGAGGCGCGCGCTTTCAAGGACGTCTTCCCCCGCTTCAAGACGATGCAGGGCTACCAGGTCAGTCGCAAGGGCGGCTGGGACTGTCACGGCCTGCCCGTGGAGCTCGCCGTCGAGAAGGAGCTCGGCTTCTCCGGCAAGGGCGACATCGAGACGTACGGCATCGCGGAGTTCAACGCGAAGTGCCGGGAGTCCGTCCAGCGGCACGTCGACCTGTGGGAGCAGCTGACCGATCGGATGGGCTTCTGGGTCGACATGACCGATCCCTACCGGACCATGGACTCCTCCTACGTTGAGTCGGTGTGGTGGGCGCTCAAGCAGATCCACGAGGCCGGTCTGCTGGTCGAGGACTACCGGGTGGCGCCGTACTGCCCGCGCTGCGGCACCGGACTGTCGGACCACGAGCTCGCGCAGGGGTACGAGACGGTGACCGACCCCAGCGTCTACGTGAGGTTCCCCCTGACCTCCGGCCCGTACGCCGACGCGGCGGCGCTGCTGGTGTGGACGACGACGCCGTGGACTCTCGTCTCCAACACCGCGGTCGCGGTGCACCCGGGGGTCGAGTACGTCGTGGCGACCGACGGCACCGAGACGCTGGTCGTCGCGGAGCCGCTGGTCGCCTCGGTCCTCGGGGACGGCTGGACCGTCGAGGCCAGGGTGAGCGGCCAGGAGATGGAGCGATGGGCCTACCGGCGCCCCTTCGAGCTGGTCGAGTTCCCGCCGAGCGAGAGCGGGACGCACTTCGTCGTGCTGGCGGACTACGTCACCACCGAGGACGGCACCGGGCTCGTCCACCAGTCCCCTGCCTTCGGCGAGGAGGACATGGCGGTCGCTCGCGCGTACGGGCTGCCGGTCGTGAAGCCGGTCCGTCCAGACGGCCACTTCGAGGACGACGTACCCCTCGTCGGGGGCCAGTTCTTCAAGCACGCCGACGCCGACCTCGTCCGCGACCTCGAGGCGCGCGGCCTGCTCTTCCGGCACCTGGCCTACGAGCACAGCTACCCGCACTGCTGGCGCTGCCACACGGCACTGCTCTACTACGCCCAGCCGTCCTGGTACGTCCGCACGACGGCGGTGAAGGACGCCCTGGTTCGCGAGAACGAGGCGACGAACTGGCACCCGGCCACGATCAAGCACGGGCGGTACGGCGACTGGCTGGACAACAACATCGACTGGGCGCTGTCCCGTAGCCGCTACTGGGGCACCCCGCTGCCCGTGTGGCGCTGCGCCGACGACCACCAGGTCTGTGTCGGCTCGCTCGCGGAGCTCTCCGCGCTCACCGGAACCGACCAGTCCGGCCTCGACCCGCACAGGCCGTTCGTGGACGACGTGGTGTTCGACTGCCCCACCTGCGGTGCCGAGGCGCGGCGGGTGCCCGAGGTGATCGACGCCTGGTTCGACAGCGGCTCGATGCCGTTCGCGCAGTGGGGCTACCCGCACGCCGAGGGGTCGGTGGAGCGCTTCGGCACGGCGTACCCCGCGGACTTCATCTGCGAGGCGATCGACCAGACCCGTGGCTGGTTCTACACGTTGATGGCGATCGGCACTCTCGTCTTCGACCAGTCGTCGTACCGCAACGTGCTGTGCGTGGGCCACATCATGGCCGAGGACGGACGCAAGATGTCCAAGCACCTCGGCAACATGATCGAGCCGATGCCGCTGATGGAGGAACACGGCGCCGACGCGGTGCGCTGGTTCATGACGGCGGCCGGCTCACCCTGGGGTGCGCGTCGCGTCGGGGATGCGGCCATGCAGGAGATCGTCCGCAAGGTGCTGCTGACCTACTGGAACACCGTGGCCTTCCAGGTGCTCTACGCCCGCACGGCCGGCTGGAGCCCCGCGGTGGCGGCACCGGAGGCCGCCGACCGCCCGGCGATGGACCGCTGGGCACTGTCGGAGGCGCATCGTCTTGTCCAGGGAGTCACCGAGGCGCTGGAGAACTACGACACCCAGCGGGCCGGTGCGCTCCTGGCCGGCTATGTCGACGACCTCTCGAACTGGTACGTCCGCCGTTCTCGCCGACGTTTCTGGAGCGGCGACCCGTCCGCGCTCGCGACGCTGCACGAGTGCCTGCACCAGGTGACGCTGCTGATGGCGCCGATGACCCCGTTCATCAGCGAGCGGGTCTGGCAGGACGTCTTCCGTTCGGCTTCCGACGACCTCCCGGAGTCGGTTCACCTGGCCCAGTGGCCGCAGCCGGAGGAACGCCTGGTCGACGATGGGCTGCGGGACCGGATGGCGCTCGCCCGTCGGGTCGTCGAGCTCGGTCGGTCCGCCCGGGCAGAGGCCAAGGTCCGCACCCGGCAGCCGCTGCGTCGTGCCCTGATCGCCTCGTCCGCCTACCAGCGGCTCGACGAGGAACTGCGCGCCGAGGTTGCCGAGGAGCTCAACATCGGCACGCTGGAGCCCATGTCGTCGGCAGGCTCCGACCTCGTCGACTTCACCGCCAAGGGCAACTTCAGGGCTCTGGGCAAGCGGTTCGCGAAGCAGACACCGGTGGTCGCCGCCGCCATCGCGAACACCGACGCAGCGGCCCTCGCCACGGCACTGGAGGCCGAGGGGCGGGCCACCGTTCTCGTCGACGGGGACCCGCTCGAGGTGCTCGCGGACGAGGTGATCCTCTCCGAGCGACCGCGCGAGGGCTGGTCGGTGGTCAACGAGCAGGGCGAGACCGTGGCGCTCGATCTCGAGCTGACCCCCGAGCTCCTGCGAGCGGGGCTGGCCCGGGAGGTGGTCCGGCTCGTCCAGGACGCCCGCAAGGCGAGCGGCTTCGACGTCGCCGACCGGATCTCGTGGGCCTGGGCGGCAGACGGCGACCTGGCGGTGGCCCTTCGAGAGCACTCCGCCACGGTCGCCGACGAGGTGCTGGCCACCGAGGTCTCCGAGGTCTCCACCGACACGCTCACCGGGGACGTGGTCCGGCACGAGGACCTCGGGCTCTCGTTCACGGTGACCCGCGCCTGAGGCGCCCTTCCCGCACTCGGACATGACGAACGCCGTACGAACCTCGCGGTTCGTACGGCGTTCGGTGGTTGTTCGTCGGCGGTGCCGGTTCAGCTGTCCTGGTCGTCTCCGAGCAGGGACTTCAGCCGCTTCGGGGAGTGGTCGCTCGAAAGCTCCCCACCGCCCTCGCCGCTGCCCTCGAGCGCAGCGAGCTGCTGGGTGAAGTAGCTCTTCAGGCGACTGCGGTACTCGCGCTCGAACGCACGCAGGTTCTCGACCTCCTGGTGGAGCTTGTCCTTCTCCTTCTCCAGGTCGCCGAAGATCTGCTGACGCTTCTGTGCGGTCTCGGCGTCGAGCATCTGCGAGCGGGTCCGGGCGTCGGAGTCGAGCCGGTCGGCCTTGGCCTTGCTCTCGAACTCGAGCCGCTCGGCCTTGGTGCGGGCCTCACCGATGATCTTGTCGGCTTCGCCCTTGGCCTCACCGACGAGCTCGTCGGCGTTGCGGGTCGCGATCTCGAGCAGACGGGCGGCGGCGCTCGAGGCGTCCCCGACGGTCTGGACCTTGATCGTCTCGGTGACCGGGGCCGGCTTGGCGGGCTCCGGGGCCTTCTCGGCCACCGGCTCCGGCTTCTTCTCCACCGGCGCTGCGGGAGCGGGCGCACCACCCTGCTGGGCAGCGGAGAGCTTCGACCTCAGGTCGTTGTTCTCCTTGGTCAGCCGCTCCAGCTCGGTTTCCACCTCGTCGAGGAACTGGTCGACCTCCCCCATGTCGTAGCCCTCACGGAGGCGCACGGGAGTAAAGCGCTTGTTGCTCACGTCCTCAGGCGTCAGCGGCATGACCTCACCCTTTTGCTCGTAGTCGTCATTTTCCTGCTCTGTTCTGCTGGTGCTGCGATGGTGCTGGTGCTGATGTTGCGCCCACCGTACTCCGAAACCGCCGGTGCGCAGCATCCGGGCTCCCAGCCACGGCGCGGTGAAGTTTAGCCGCGCTCACGGGCACAGAACTCAGATTAGAAGGTTCTGCACCAAGATCAGAAGGAGATACACGACAACGAACGTGAGCATGAAGCTCAGGTCCAGTGCCATCCCGCCGAGCCTGATGGGTGGGATGAAGCGCCGGAAGAACCGGATCGGCGGATCGGTGACCGTGTAGACGCCCTCAAGAAGGACCAGGACGGGGCCGCGCGGGGTCCAGGATCTGGCGAAGAACTGGATCCAGTCGACGATGAACCGGACGAACAGCAACGCCAGGAACAGCCACAGGACCAGATAGAGGATCTGACCGATCACAGACACGAAGGGGGACCGTCAGCTCTGGTTGAAGAACCCGCCCTCGGCAATGCGCTGCTTGTCCTCCGCAGCCACCGAGACGTTGGGCGGCGAGAGCAGGAACACCTTGGCGGTGACACGCTCGATCGTGCCGCGCACGGCGAACACGAGGCCGGCGGCGAAGTCGACGAGACGCTTGGCGTCTGCATCGTCCATCTCGGAGAGGTTCATGATCACCGGGACACCCTCGCGGAAGTTCTCCCCGATGCTGCGCGCCTCGTTGTACGTGCGCGGGTGCAGCGTGGTGATCCGCGAGAGCTCGGCCACGACGCCGGTCGGCCCGGCGGCCGGACGGCGGCGTTCGTTCAGGTGGGCGACCGGGGTCGGGCGCTCAGCAGCGCGCGACGGGGCACGGTCGTCGTACTCGAGGTCGGAGTCGAACTCGTCGTCGAAACGGTCGGTGTCCTCGAGCAGGCCCAGGTACACACCCATCTTGCGCATTGCGCCGCTCATGCCCTTGTCCTCCGGTACTTCCGCGCCCTCGGATAGGACGCTGCTGCGTATGTGACACTACTTGATCGCCGGCCTCGGACCGAGCACCGCGCTGCCAATCCTGACGTGTGTCGCGCCGGCTGCGACGGCCTCTTCCAGGTCGGCACTCATGCCGGCGGAAAGCCAGTCGGCTCCGGGGTGACTCGCCCGAAGTTCCGCGGCCACTTCGGCCAGTCTCGCGAACGCTTCGGTGGGGTCACCACCCAGCGGGGCAACCGCCATCAGCCCCCTCAGCCGCAGGCCCTCTGTCTGCGCGACGGCATCGGCCAGCTCCGGGACCAGGTGGGGGTCGGCACCGCTGCGACCCGAGGCGTCCGGTCCGTCGAGGGAGACCTGCACCAGCACGTCCACCGGCTTCTCCCGGGCGACGTCGCCGCCGAGACCGCGCAGCAGCTTGCGGCGGTCGACCGACTCGACGACGTCGGCGTACCGCGCGACGGCGGAGGCCTTGTTGCTCTGAAGGTGGCCGATGAAGTGCCACACCAGGTCCAGGTCGGTGACGGCGGCTGCCTTCTCCTCGGCCTCCTGGTGCCGGTTCTCACCGACGTGCCGCACCCCCAGGTCGGCGAGGATGCGCACGTCGGAGACCGGGAAGAACTTGGTGACCACGGTGAGCGTGATCGCGTCCGGGTCGCGCTCGGCCACCCCGGCGGCGCGGACAAGTCGCTCCCGCACCGCCGCGAGGTTCGCCGACAGCTCCTCGGAGCGCGCGGTCACGGCCGGATCCGCACGAGGCCGCCCAGACGCCCGGAGAGCGCACCCTGGCGACGGTAGGAGTAGAGGTCGTCGACCTCGATGGTGCACGCCGGCTCCTCGAGCACGGTCACGCCGTCCGCCTCGAGCTGCGAGCGCACTCCCGCGCCCACGTCGAGAGCGGGAGTGCCCCATGACGTCTCGGCGAAGGAGGCCGGCACGACCGAGGAGACCTCGTCGCGCATCGCAGCCGGGACCTCGTAGCAGCGACCACACACGTGCGGCCCGATCCAGGCGGTGATGTCCTGCGCGCCCAGGTCACGCATCCTGGCCACCGTCGCGGGGACCACCCCCGCTACCAGACCTGGGCGCCCTGCATGGGCGGCGCCCACGACGCCGGCCACCGGGTCTCCCAGGAGCACCGGCACGCAGTCGGCCACCCGCACCAGCAAGGTGACGCCGGCCATCGCGGTGACCAGCCCGTCGGCGACGGGCACGTCGGCGTCCGGCGCAGCAAGCCGCTCGTCGACGGTGGCGACGTCGGCGCCGTGCACCTGTCGCATCCGCACCAGCACGCCTCCCCCTCCGCCGGTGAACGCGTCATGCACCCGGGCGATGTTCCGCTCGGCCTGCTCCGACAAGGTGGCGAGGTCGAGATCGTCGGGCGGCTCCTTGGGAACCGCGAGGTTCAGGCTGTCGTACGGCGGCGTGCTCGTGCCGCCGTGGCGGTCGGTGAACGCGACCTCCACGGCGCCACGGGTGTCGGTGTATCCGAACACGTCGCAGACCGCCCGGCGGGCCTACTTGAGGAAGTCCGGGACGTCGAGCTCGTCGTCGTCGAACTGCACGGGCCGCTGCGCCTTGACCGGCTGGCGCTGATCGGCGGGCCTCGTCTGACCGGCCGCCTTGGCAGCAGCGGCGGGGCCGCCCTGAGCCGGCACCGACTGGCCGTTCTGGCCGTTCTGGTGGCTCGAGGGCTGCGGGGCGTGCTGCGGCTGGGCGCCCGCGAGGGCTGCTCCGGTGTTGCCGATCGTGTGGCCCTGGTCCTGCGCCCGGGCTCCGGCCATTGCCGCGGTCCGGGTCTCGGCCTGCGACTGCACCGGCTGCGGCGTACGACGCAGCACCGTGCCCTCGTCGCGTCGCTTCGGCATGCCGCCGTCGAAGCCGGCCGCGATCACGGTCACCCGCACCTCGTCGCCGAGGGCGTCGTCGATGACGGCACCGAAGATGATGTTGGCTTCGGCGTGGGCGGCCTGCGAGACCAGCGCCGCGGCCTCGTTGATCTCGAATAGCCCGAGGTCGGAGCCGCCCGCGATCGAGAGCAGCACGCCGTGAGCGCCGTCGATGGAGGCCTCGAGCAGTGGGCTCGACACCGCCATCTCCGCGGCCGCGACCGCGCGGTCCTCGCCACGGGCGGAGCCGATGCCCATCAGCGCCGAACCGGCGTTGGACATCACGGACTTCACGTCGGCGAAGTCGAGGTTGATCAGACCCGGGGTCGTGATCAGGTCGGTGATCCCGGAGACGCCCTGGAGCAGCACCTGGTCGGCCTGCTTGAAGGCGTCGAGGATCGAGACGTTGCGGTCGCTGATCGAGAGCAGCCGGTCGTTCGGGATGACGATGAGGGTGTCCACCTCCTCACGCAGCTGTGCGATGCCCTCCTCCGCGGAGTTGGCGCGGCGTCGACCCTCGAAGGCGAACGGGCGGGTGACCACACCGATCGTCAGGGCGCCCAGCGAGCGGGCGATCCGGGCGACGACGGGGGCACCACCGGTGCCGGTGCCGCCACCCTCGCCGGCGGTCACGAACACCATGTCGGCGCCCTTGATGACCTCTTCGATCTCGTCGGCGTGGTCGTCGGCCGCCTGCGTGCCGACCCCGGGGTCGGCGCCGGCGCCGAGACCGCGCGTGAGCTCTCGGCCGATGTCGAGCTTGACGTCGGCGTCACTCATGAGGAGTGCCTGTGCGTCGGTGTTGATCGCGATGAACTCGACGCCCTTGAGCCCGACCTCGATCATCCGGTTGACGGCGTTGACGCCGCCTCCACCGATCCCCACGACCTTGATGACGGCCAGGTAGTTCTGCGGTGCTGCCACGGCGGAATGCCTCCTGCTCTTGCCGTCCGCTGGTGGGCGGGACGGACGCGGATGGGGTGGTGCTGGTCGTACGTGGGGAAGTCGATCGATCGAGAACCCTAACCCTGAAGTAGAGGGTTATAGTTATGTCAACCTCTCGATGACAATCAAGGTAGGCGACCACTCCCGGCCAACCGCGGCAACACGCGGGCGACGCGCCGGGCAATGAGAAAAGTTTCGGCGTCCGCCGGTCCGCGGGGCTACTTCCGGGTGGTCGGCTGCCCGGGAACGCTCACGTCGTACACCCTGGCCTTGCGGTGCAGCAGCACCGCGAGCACCTCGGCCTTGGCCGCCGAGTCCTCCGCACTCCCCCACACCACGGTCCGCCCCCCGCGCAGCCGCAGCGAGATCCGGTCGATCGTGGTCACCGAGACGTGCTCGACCCTGGCCGACAGGCCCGCGGGCAGGGCCTCGATGACCCGGGCGGCCTCGGCCAGCGCCCCGCGTCCCGGGCTCGGGCCGGTGCGCACCAACGGCAGGCCCGGCGGCCGGGTCGTGTAGGTGCGGAACAGGACGCCGTCGTGGTCCATGGCCTGGTACCCGCCGGTGCCGACCACCAGGGCCACCGCGGTGCGCTCGGTGACCGCGATCCGGACGTGGTCCGGCCAGGACCGCGAGACGTCCGCCGAGTCGACCTCGCGCAGGCTCTCCACGCGGGTCCGTACGGCGTCGAGGTCGACGGTGGCCAGCGGCTCACCGGTGGGTACGGCGGCGGCGGACCTCACGTCCTGGACCGACAGCAACCGCGCGCCCTGCACGGAGACCCCCGAGACCGCCAGGACCGAGGAGAAGAACGTGAGCCACACGCCCGCGCCGACCACGGCCAGCAGCGACAGGGCCGCCAGGACCGGGCGAAGCGTGAGCCACCGTCGCGACCAGCGCCTTCGGACGAAGCGTGACTGCTCACGCATCCGCGGAGCCGCGCCCCTCGTCCAGCAGCGTCAGCACCTCGGGACCGACCAGCGTGACGTCGCCGGCACCGAGCGTGAGCACCACGTCGCCGGGCCTGGCGCGGTCGACCAGGCTCTGCGGCACGCGTGCCCAGGAGGGCTCCAGCAGCACGCGCTCGGCCGGCAGCGGCACCGCGTCGGCCACCAGCGCGCTGGACACCCCGGGCTCGGGGTCCTCGCGCGCGACGTAGATGTCCATCACCACGACCTCGTCGGCCGCACCCAGGGCCTGACCCATGGCCGCCCCGAAGATCCGGGTGCGGGAGACCATGTGCGGCTGGAACGCGACCACCACCCGGCCCTCACCCGCCAGGGAGCGCGCGGCCTGAAGGTCGCCGGCGATCTCGTTCGGGTGGTGGGCGTAGCTGTCGTAGACCCGGACTCCGGCCGCCTGCCCCTTGAGCTCCATCCGGCGCCGGGTCCCGGAGAACGCCTCGAGCCCGCGCCGGAGGTCGTCGAAGGCGTAGCCGAGCCGTAGACCGGCCGCCAGCGCCGCGAGGGCGTCGAGCACGTAGTGCCGGCCCGGGATCTGCAACGCGATCCGACCGAGCTCCTCCTCACCTCGTCGCACGGTGAAGGTCGACACGGACCCGACGAAGGTGAGGTCGACCGCCCTGAGGTCGGCGCGCGGCGACTCCCCGACCCCGATGGTCTCCAGCCCACGTTCCCTGGCCTGCTCGGCGAGGTCTGCTGCGCCGTCGTCGTCGATGACGGCCACCAGGAACCCCTCCGGGTCGATCCGGTCGAGGAACTCGGTGAAGGCGGCGTGGTAGGCCTCCTCGGTGCCGTAGTTGTCGAGGTGGTCGGCCTCGACGTTCGTGACGACCGCGCCGTACGGCGAGTAGACGAGGAAGGCGCCGTCGCTCTCGTCCGCCTCGGCGATGAACAGCTCGCCGCTGCCGTCGTGGGCGTTCGAGCCGGACTCGTTCAGCTCGCCGCCGATCGCGAAGGAGGGGTCGGCCCGGCAGGCCTGGAGCGCCACCGTCAGCAGCGACGTGGTGGTGGTCTTGCCATGGGTGCCCGCGACGGCGACGACCCGGCGGCCCCGCATCACGGACTCGAGGGCGGCCGAACGGGGCAGCATGCGCAGGCCCTGCCGGAGCCCCTCGACGACCTCGGGGTTCGTCTCACGCACCGCCGTGGAGACGACGAGGGTGTCCACGTCGCGCACGTGGGAAGCGTCGTGACCGACGCT
Source organism: uncultured Actinomycetota bacterium (assembly GCA_963740525.1). Classification (GTDB taxonomy): domain Bacteria; phylum Actinomycetota; class Actinomycetes; order Propionibacteriales; family Nocardioidaceae; genus CAVUEG01. The sequence continues at coordinate 67,194 of CAVUEG010000011.1, read as the reverse complement.
GACGCGGGCGCCGAGCATCCGCAGTGCCTCGACCCCGCGGGACTCCCGCGCATCGCTGCCGCTCACGCTCATCCCCCGGGCAAGCATGATCCGGGCGATCCCGGAAAGCCCGGCCCCGCCGATGCCGACGAAGTGGACCCGGCCGAGCTGGTCGGCGGGCAGCAGGTCCTCGGGGACCGGGATGATCACGAGCGCCCACCGCCGTCAGCCGCGCGGATGACGAGAGCGGCGAGCCGGTCGTCGGCATCGCGCGGGATCAGTCCCTCGGCGGCCGAGGACATCGTGGCGAGCCGGCCCCGGTCGTGCACCAGCCCGGGGACGGTGGCCGCCACCCACGAGGAGGTCATCGCCTCGTCACGGACCAGCAGCCCGCCGCCGGCGTCGACGACCGGCCTGGCGTTGAGCTCCTGCTCGCCGTTGCCGATCGGCAGTGGGACGAAGACGGCGGGGAGCCCGACCGAGGACACCTCGGTCACCGTGTTGCTGCCCGCCCGGCAGACCACGAGGTCGGCCGCGGCGTACGCGAGGTCCATCCGGTCGACGTACGAGAGCACGACGTACGGCGGGTCACCGGGCCGTGGCTCGACGTCGACCTCGCCCAGGGGGCCAGCCACGTGCAGCACCTGAACCCCTGCCCCGCCCAGCTCGACGGCGGCTCCGGCGACGGCCTGGTTCAGCCGACGCGCACCCTGCGAGCCCCCGGTGACCAGCAGCGTCGGGAGGTCGGGATCGAGACCGAAGGTGTCACGGGCCTCGTCACGGAGCGCGGTTCGGTCCATGGTCGAGATCATCCGCCTGATCGGCAGCCCGAGGTACTCGGCATGCCGCAGCGGGGTGTCGGGGAAGCTGGTGGCGACGTGGGTCGTCAACCGGGCACCGAGCCGGTTCGCGATGCCGGGCAGCGCGTTGCCCTCGTGCACGACCAGCGGCAGGTGCCGGCGGCGGGCGGCAAGGTAGGCGGGCACCGAGACGTAGCCGCCGAACCCGACCACGACGTCGGGGCGCACCCGGTCCAGCACCGCCAGCGTCTCCCTCACGGCGGTCCGGATCCGGCCGGGGGTGCGCAGCAGGTCGGCGTTGGGTCTGCGCGGCAGCGGCACCGGCTCGACCAGCTCGAGCGGGTAGCCGGCGGCGGGGACCACCCGCACCTCCACCCCGCGGGGCGTGCCCAGTGCGGTGATCTCGGTCGAGGGGTCGAGGCGGCGCAGGGCGTCCGCGGTCGCGAGCAGGGGCGAGGTGTGGCCGGCGGTGCCACCGCCGGCGAGCAGGACGCGCATCACGCCCCCCGGCTCGCGCGGGCGTTGACGCCTGCGGCACGACGGCGACGGTTCTCGCGGATCGCGGCGGCGGCCTCCGGCTCGCGGCGCGCAAAGCCGATCAGCAGTCCCAGTGCCACCAACGACGGCAGCAGCGCGGACCCGCCGTACGACACCAGCGGGAGCGGGATGCCGATCACGGGGAGAAGGGCGAGCACCATGCCGATGTTGATCATCATCTGCCCGAGCAGCCAGATCGTGACCCCGGCGCTCATGTAGCGCACGAAGGGGTCAGCGGTGGTGACGGCGAGCCGGATGGCGGCGTACGCGATGGTCAGGAACAGCACCAGGACCAGCACCGTGCCCACCAGGCCCAGCTCCTCGCCGAGCACCGCGAAGATGAAGTCCGTGTGCGCCTCCGGCAGCCCGCCCCACTTCTGCTGGCTGGCCGAGATGCCCTTTCCGAACCAGCCGCCGCTCGACATCGCGAACAGCCCGTGCGCGGGCTGCCACCCGGCGCCCTGGAAGTCCTTGAACGGGTCGGCGAAGTTCATCAGCCGGTCGCGTCGCTCCGGGTTGGTGCTGACGAGGAAGAGCGTCAGCACCCCGACGATGGCGATGGACAGGGCGAACAGGCGCCCCGGGGCCCCCACCACCCAGATCATCCCGAGCATGATGGCGAACAGCACGAGCGCGGTGCCGAGGTCGTGCTGCATCACCACGACCAACCCGGTGATGAGTCCGATCACGGGCACGACCGGGATCAGGGCGTGCTTCCAGTCGTCGAGCAGGGACTCCTTGCGCGCATACAGGTCGGCTGCCCACAGGACCACTGCCAGCTTGGCGATCTCCGACGGCTGTACGGCGAGGGGACCGACGGCGAGCCAGTTGCGGTTTCCGTGGACGGCGTACCCCAGAGGAGTCAGCGTGGCGATGATCAGCGCCAGGGCCGCGATCAGTCCTACCCAGGCGAACCGGCGGATGACACGGGTCGGCATCCGGGAGGCCACGAAGGCAGCCGGCAGTCCGAGTCCCACCCAGATCATCTGCTTGATGAAGTAGTGGTAGCTGTTGTCGTACTCCTCGTAGGACTGCACGCTCGAGGCGCTGAGCACCATCATCAGCCCGATGGTCAGGAGCAGCGTCGAGGCGCCCATCAGCAGGTAGTACGACGCCAGGGGGCGATCCAGGGCCCGCTTGGTGGCCGCAGCCCAACCGACGAAGGCCCCGCGTGTGGGTTCGCCCGTCGTGGAGGTCACGGTCCTGCCCTTCAGCCGCTCGTAGGCCCGTTCGGCGGAGCCATCCGCCGCACTGCGTCGGCGAACGCGTCTCCCCGGGCCGCGTAGTTGGTGAACATGTCCATGGACGCACAGCCCGGGGCCAGCAGCACGGTGTCACCCGGTCGGGCGAGTCCGGCCGCCGCCGGACGACGCGATCCATGAGCTCTGACACTGAAGTGTCGCCGTTTCCGACATCGATCACCGGGACATCGGGCGCGTGTCGCGCGAGGGCCTCGGCGATCACGGCGCGGTCCCGGCCGATCAGCACGACCCCCCGCAACCGGGACCGGCTGGCCTCCACGAGGGAGTCGAACGCAGCGCCCTTGGCCAGCCCCCCGGCCACCCAGACCACCGGTTCGTAGGCCTGCAGGGACGACGCGGCGGCGTGCGGGTTGGTGGCCTTCGAGTCGTCCACGTAGCGCACTCCCCCGACGGTCTCGACCTCGGCGATCCGGTGCCCGTCGGGCCGGAAGTCGCGCAGGCCGTCGCGGACTGCCACCGGGGGCACGCCGTGCGCCCGAGCCAGTGCGCCGCGGCCAGGGCGTTGGCGATGAAGTGCGGTGCGGGTGACGCCAGGTCGGCGATCGTGCACAGCTCCGCGGCGCTGGTCGCGCGCTCCTCCACGAAGGCGCGGTCCGCCAGGATGTCGTCGACGAGGCCGAGCATGCCCACCGCGGGCGTGCCCAAGGTGAAGCCGATCGCCCGGGCCCCCTCCATGACGTCGGCGTCGCGCACCATCTGCTCGGTGGCCGAGTCGGCGACGTTGTAGACGCAGGCCCGCTCGACCCGGTCGTAGATGCGTGCCCTTGTCGGCGGCGTACTCGGCCATCCCGTCGGCCCGGAGTACCAGTCGAGGTGGTCCTCGGCGACGTTGAGCACGACGGCGGACTCGGCGGCCATCGACTCGGTGTAGTGGAGCTGGAAGCTCGACAGCTCCACGGCCAGGACGTCGTACGGCACGGGGTCCATCACCGCCTCGACGATCGGCAGCCCGACGTTGCCGCAGGCGACGCTGCGCAGCCCCGACCGGCGCAGGATCGCATCGAGCATCTGCACGGTCGTGGTCTTGCCGTTGGTGCCGGTCACGGCCAGCCACGGCGTCTGGTGCTCCGGGTCGCGGAGCCGCCAGGCGAGCTCGACCTCGCCCCACACCGGGATCCCCCGCGCGACGGCCTGGGCGAGCAGCGGTGCCGAAGGCGACCATCCGGGCGAGGTGACCAGCACGTCCACGTCGTCGGGGAGCACCGCAGTCGTGCCGGCGCCCAGTCGGATGTCGGCACCGAAGAGCGAGAGCAGCTCGGCCTTCTCGGGTCGGTCTCCTGCCTCGGACTCGTCGAGTGCGACCACCGAGGCACCGAGGTGGGTCAGGTTGTCGGCGGCGGCGAATCCTGAGACGCCGAAGCCCGCGACGACGGCGCGGACGCCGTCCCAGGAGTCACGTCGTCCCAGCAGACGCGGATCGGGAGAAGAGCTCATCGGTGGACCTCAGACTCCGCGACCCATTCGGCGTAGAAGAGCCCGAGGCCGGTCGCGACGCAGATGCCGGCGATGATCCAGAAGCGGATCACGATGGTGATCTCCGCCCAGTTCTTGAGCTCGAAGTGATGGTGCAGCGGCGTCATCCGGAACAGTCGCTTGCCCCCGGTGAGCTTGAAGAAGCCCACCTGCAGGATCACCGACGTCGTCTGCATGACGAAGAGCCCGCCGAGTACGACGAGCAGGAGCTCGGTGCGGGTCAGGATGGCCATGCCGGCCAGCGCTCCGCCGAGAGCGAGGGACCCGGTGTCTCCCATGAAGATCCGGGCAGGCGAGGCGTTCCACCACAGGAAGCCGAAGCAGGATCCCGTCAGCGCGGCAGCCACCACCGCGAGGTCGAGCGGGTCCCGGACCTCGTAGCAGCTGGCACCCGGGGAGATCCCGCACGCCTGGTTGTTCTGCCAGATGTTCACGAGCGTGTAGGCCCCGAACACCATCGTCGACGCGCCGGTGGCGAGGCCGTCGAGCCCATCGGTGAGGTTCACTCCGTTGCTGGTGCCGGAGATCATCACCAGCATGAACACCACGATCACCACCGTGGGGAGAGTGAACGTGGGCAGGTCCCGCAGGAACGACACTGCGTGCGACGCCGGGGCCTGGCCCCGGTCGTCCTCGAGCCTCGGCGAGAGCGCGAGCCAGCAGAAGATCACCGCGATCACGGTCTGCCCGACGAGCTTGGCCTTGCTGCGCAGACCGAGACTGCGCTGCTTGGCGATCGCGATGAAGTCGTCGAGGAAGCCAACGGCTCCCAGGCCGACGAACAGGAACAACAACAGGAGCGCCGACGAGCTCGGTGCCGACTGGGTGATCAGCTTGGCGGTGAAGTAGCTGATGACGGTGGCCAGGATGATCACCAGGCCACCCATCGTGGGCGTCCCCCGCTTCGTGTGGTGCGAGGTGGGGCCGTCGTCGCGGATCAGCTGGCCGTAGCCCTGCCGGGTCAGCACCCGGATGGCGAAGACGGTCCCGGAGAGGGTCAGGATCAACGACAGCCCGCCCGCGAGCAGGATTGCCCTCATCGACCATTCTCCTTCTGCAGGTTGGCACCAGCGACCAGCGCGTCGGCGACCTTCTCGAGTGCGGCACCGCGGGAGGCCTTGACGAGGACCACGTCACCGGCCGCCACATTCTCGCGCAGCCAGTCCAACGCCCCGACACTGTCCTCCACGAAGACCGACTCCTCGTTCCAGGACCCCTCGAGGCTGGCCCCGAGATGGATCGGTCGGGCCGTCTCCCCCACGACGACGAGCTGGTTGATGTCCAGACGCACCGCCAGTCTGCCAACGGAGTCGTGCTCCGTCATACTCGCCGCGCCGAGCTCGAGCATCTCTCCGAGCACGGCGACCGTCCGCGACCCCGCTCTGGCCCGGCCGATCGCCGCCAGCACCTTCAGGGCGGCCCGCATCGAGTCGGGGTTCGCGTTGTAGGCGTCGTTGATCACGATCACGCCGTTGTCGAGCTCGTGCAGCTCCATGCGCCAGGGAGAGCTCGGGGTGGCCAGGCTCAGGGCCGAGGCGACCTCCTCCAGCCCGAGGCCGAGGCGCAGGGCGACCGCAGCAGCGGCGGCGGCGTTACCCGCGTTGTGCTCGCCGAGCACCTTCATCCGGACGGGCGCGCGCCCCTTCGGCGTGACGAGGTCGAAAGTCGGCCGACCCAGGTCGTCCAGGTCCAGCCCCTCGATCCTGACGTCGGCCTGAACGGACTCGCCGTACGTCGTCACCCTGCCGACGGTCCGGGTCGCCATGGCCGCCACCAGCGGGTCGTCGGCGTTGAGGACCGCGGTCCCTGACGAGGTCAGGGCCTCTACGAGCTCCCCCTTCGCGGTGGCGATGTCGGCCTGGGTGCCGAACTCGCCGAGGTGGGCCTTGCCGACGTTCAGCTCCAGGGCGATGTCGGGCCGGACCAGCTGACAGAGGTAGGCGAGGTGCCCGATGCCACGTGCCCCCATCTCCAGCACGAGGAACCGGGTCCCCTCGGTGACCCGCAGCGCGGTCAGCGGTACACCGATCTCGTTGTTGAAGTTGCCCGCCGTGGCCACGGTGGGCCCGCTTCCGGCGAGCACCTGAGCGAGCAGGTCCTTCGTCGACGTCTTGCCCTGGGACCCGGTGAGCGCGATCACCGTGAGGGCGTCCACCCGGCCGACGACCTCATGCGCAAGCCGACCCAGTGCCTCGACCGGGTCGTCCACCACGATCGTCGGACGCCCGGTCGGCCGGGAGCCGAGCATGCCGACGGCGCCGGCCTCGAAGGCCGCATCGGCGTACTCGTGCCCGTCGACCCGTTCTCCGGCGAGGGCGACGAAAAGGCTTCCTGGCTCGAGCCGTCTGGTGTCCACGTCTGCGGGCGCGGTGACCTGCTCGTGACCCTCGGTGTCGTGCAGCGCGCCTCCGACCAGGGCGGCGATCTCGGCCAGCGTCATCGCGATCATCGGTCTCGGATCTCCTGACGCACCACGTCGCGGTCGTCGAAGGGGTGCACCGTTCCGGCGACCTCCTGCCCCGTCTCGTGTCCCTTGCCTGCGACAAGCACCGTGTCGCCCGGTCCGGCGAGGGTGATCGCGCGACGGATGGCCTGTCCCCGGTCACCCACCTCGACGATCTCCGCACGCTCGGCGTCCGGGACCCCGGCTGCCCCTTCGAGCACGGCCGCGCGGATCGAGGCCGGGTCCTCGGTGCGCGGGTTGTCGTCGGTGACGACGAGGACGTCGGCGAGCCGGGCCGCGATCTCCCCCATCAGCGGTCGCTTACCAGGGTCACGGTCACCGCCGGCACCGATGACGACGATCAGCCGGCCACGGGTCAGCGGGCGCAGCGTCCGCAGGGCCGCGGTCACCGCGTCGGGCTTGTGGGCGTAGTCGACGACGGCGAGGAAGTCCTGCCCCTCGTCGACCTGCTCGAGCCGGCCCGGCACTCCGCCCGACTCGCGCATGGCTGCGGCGGCCGCGGCGACGTCGAGCCCCGCCTCGCCGGCGGTGGCGAGGGCGCAGAGCGCGTTGGCCACGTTGAAGTCACCCGGCAGCGGCACCCCTGTGGGGACCCGGTCACCTTCGGGGGTGACCACGGTGAATGTCGAGTGGGTCGGATGCAGCACTACGTCCTCGGCCCGCCAGTCGGCGTCGCCGCCGAGGGCGGAATAGGTGCTCATCGGGATCGACGCGTCCGCGAGCAGGCGCCTGCCGTGCTCGTCGTCGATGTTGGTCAGGCCGCTCTTCGCGCGCGCCGGCGTGAACAGCGAGGCCTTGGCCGAGAAGTAGTCCTCGAGATCCGCGTGGAAGTCGAGGTGGTCCCGACCCAGGTTGGTGAAGGCGGCGACGTCGAAGACCACACCGTCGACCCTTCCCATGACGAGCGCATGGCTCAGACCTCCATCGCGCAGGCGACGGCACCGCGCTCGCGCATCACGGCGAACAGTGCGTGCAGGTCGGGCGCCTCGGGCGTGGTCAGCATGGTCTTCACGTCGACCCCGGCGATCCGGGTGCCGACGGTACCGACCACCGCGGCCGGCGTACCGGCACCTTGGAGGGCCGCTTCCAGCAGCCGCGTCGTCGTGGTCTTCCCCTGGGTGCCGGTGACCGCCATCAGCGTCAGTGCCTCGGCCGGGTCGCCGTACAGATGCGCGGCGAGTCGCCCGAGCAGCTCGCGCGGCTTGGCCACCACGAGCACCGGCACGTCGACCTCGTCGACCAGCGCCGCCCCTCCGGGTCCGTCAGCACGGCGACCGCCCCCGCGGCCACTGCGTCAGCCAGGAACGTCGCGCCGTGCACCCGGGCACCCGGGAGCGCGACGTACAGGTCGCCGGGCTCCACCCGCTGGGTGCTCAGGCTGACTCCGGTGACGACGACGTCGTCGTGACCCCGGAGTCCTCGCGCGATCCGGCCACCAGCTCGTCGGAAAGCCACCCGGCGATCTCGGTCACTGGCGTCGCCACGCGGAAGCGGGGCGGGTCAGACGCATCATCTCGGCACGCCGCGAGGCTACCGTTCACCACTCGATCGGCAGCTTGGCGGGGCTGGCCCCGGTCGGCGGGACGGCGTACTTGCGCAGCAGGTAGGTCATGATCCGCTGGAAGGCCGGGCCACCGACGGATCCACCGCCTCCGCCGTTCGGGGGTTCTGCACGACGACGTAGACGGTGAAGCGGGGGTCGTCGGCGGGTGCGAAGCCGGCGAACGAGACGGTGAACGTCCCGTCGTAGCAGCCGCAGTCCTTGCCCACCCGCTGGGCGGTGCCGGTCTTCCCCGCGACGCGGTACCCCGCGATGGCGGCGCCGGGCGCCGTGCCCTCCTCGGGGTCGACGACCATCTCCATCATCTCCGCGGTGGCCCGTGCGGCCCGTGCGCTGATCACCCGGCGAGTGGTCGCGGTGTCGCTTCCGACCGTCTGACCGCGGTCCGTGACGGCGGTGCCCCGGATCAGGCTCGGTTCCACCCGCACGCCGCCGTTGGCGATCGTGTTGACCGCCGCCGCCATCTGCAGCGCGGTGACCGAGACGCCCTGGCCGAAGGAGATCGTGTCCTGGTTGATCTGCGACCAGTCGCGCCAGTTCGGCAGCAGGCCACGTGACTCGCCGGCCGCACCGACATCGGTGCGCTGCCCCAGGCCGAAGCCGGTGAGGTAGCGCCACATCTGGTGCGGCTCGAACTGGTCGGCCGCCAGCACTGTGCCGATGTTGGAGGACTTCGCGATCACCCCCGCGAGGGTCAGCCGGAGCCGGCCGTGGACGAAGTAGTCGTGGATCACCCGGTCCTGGCGCGGCAGGGTCGGGGGCACGAGGATCTTGGTGGCGGGGGTGACCTTGCGGGCGTCGATCAGGCTCGACGCGGTCAGCACCTTCTCGACCGAGCCCGGTTCGTATACGTCGCTGAGCGCGCGGGAGCCCAGCTCGGCCTTGCTCGACTGCAGCGGCGCGTTGGCGTCGAAGGTCGGGTCGTCGGCCAGCGCCAGCACCTCACCGGTGTGGGTGTCGAGCACGATGGCCGCGCCGGAGTCCGCACGGGCGCCCTGGACCGCCTGCCGCAGCACGCGCTGGACGTACCACTGCACGTCGCGGTCGATGGTCAGGGTGAGGTTCCGGCCGTTCTGCGGCTCGGTGACGCTGTTCTCCCCGAGCGGGATCCGGTTGTTGCCGCCCATCTCGTACGTCTCGGACCCGTCCGTGCCCGACAGTGTCTTGTTGAACGTGCGCTCGAAGCCGGCCAGCGGCTTCCCGTCGCTGCCGAGGAAGCCCAAGATGTTGGCGGCGACGTCGCGGGCCGGATAGTCGCGCACCGGGTCTCGTCGGCTGTAGACACCGGAGAGCCCGTGGGAGTAGAGGTCCTCCAGCACCGAGTCGGCGACCGTCGACGGCACCCGTCGGGCGACGTACCGGAACCGCTTGGGCGTGTCCCGCAGCGCCTCGAGGACGTCGAAGTAGTCGACCGGCAGGCGGCTCGCGACGATGCGTGCGATCTGCTCGGCGTTCTTGCGCGTCTGGGTGGGGTCGGCGACCAGCATCTCGCCGGTGAGGGACTCCGCCAGCGGCTCCCCCGTCCGGTCGGTGATCTCACCGCGGGTGGCCGGAAGCGTGGCGGTGACCAGTCCGGCCGCCTCGGCCCGCGCCGCATAGGCCTTGGGGTCGAGCCCCTGGAGCTGAAGCAGTCGCACCGCGAAGACCGAGACGATCATCGCGATCAGGACCAGTGCCACCCGGAGGCGCAGCAGGGTGGCGCCGCGAAGGGATCGCCGTGCTCGACCGGTCCGGCCGGAACGGTCCCGTGGCTGCGTCAACGGTTGCTCCCCTGGCCGCGATCGGACCTCTTCTTTGTACCGGCTCCGGAGGCTCGGGCCGCGTGTGACGCGCCGTCTGCTCCGGGCAACGCGGCGGCGACATCGGGTGCCGGGACCCGGATGATCAGCGGCCGAGGGTCGAGAAGCCGCGGCTTCACCGCGGGCAGCGGGTTGATCCGCAGCGGGCTGCCCCTCCGGGCTACCTCGGGGCTGCCGAGGACCTTCCCGTCGGACAGGCGGATGAACGCCGGGCTCGGCGCCGGGACCATGCCGAGCCGCTTGGCACGGGTCGCCACCTTCTGCGGGTCACGAAGCACCTCAAGCTCCATCTCGAGCGACTGCTGCTTGGCCGACATCGAGTCCGCCTTCGTCTGCAGGGACGTGGCTACGAACGCCGACTGCTGCATCGAGGTGTTGAACAGCAGCAGGCCCACGACGCCGGTGAGCGCCAGGAGCGAGACCAGGGTGACGAACGGCGTCCGGCTGGCGCGCGGGGCGGTGCGGGGAACGACGGTGAGCCGGGCCCGCTCGACCGCGGCCTCCGCGATCCTGGGAACCCGGGTACGGGCCTGGCTCATCAAGCTGCTCATGCCGCGTCTCCTGTGTCCTTGATGCGTTCCACGGCGCGCAGTCGCACCGATGCCGCTCGGGGGTTCTCGTCGATCTCGGCGGGGGTCGCCTTCTCTGCGCCCCTGGTCACCAGGCGAAGCGCCGGCTCGGCGCCTTCCGGAATGAACGGAGCTCCGGAGGCACGTCCATCCGGGTCTGCTCGGCGAAGGCCGTCTTCACGATCCGGTCCTCCAGCGAGTGGTAGCTCATGACCACGACGCGGCCGCCGACCCCGATGGAGGCGATCGCCCGCGGAATCGCTCGTTCCAGGACGGACAGCTCGTCGTTGACCTCGATCCGAAGCGCCTGGAACGTGCGCTTGGCCGGGTGGCCACCGGTGCGCCGTGCCGGTGCAGGGATGCACTCGCGGATGAGGTCGACGAGGCGCGCCGACCGGGTGAAGAGCTCCTGCTCGCGGTCCCGCACGATCCGATCGGCGATCCGCCGGGCGTACCGCTCCTCGCCGTAGGTCTTGAGGAGCCGTGCAAGCTCCTTGGCCGAGTAGGTGTTGAGCACGTCGGCGGCCGTGGGCCCCTCACCGTCGTTCATCCGCATGTCGAGGGGAGCGTCCTCGGCGTAGGCGAAGCCCCGCTCCCGGACGTCGAGCTGCATCGAGGAGACGCCGAGGTCGAACAGGACGCCGTCGACGTGGGGGTGGCCGAGCCGTGCCAGCACGTCGGGGATCTCGTCGTACACGGCGTGCACGAGTGTGGTCCGGTCGGCGTACGGCGCCAGTCGCTCGCCTGCACGCTCCAGGGCGTGCGGATCGCGGTCGACGCCGATGACGTGGGACTCGGGGCACCGGGCGAGGACGGCCTCGGTGTGCCCGCCGAGGCCGAGCGTGGCGTCGACCATCACCGAGCCGGGGCGCTCGAGTGAAGGCGCCACCAAGGCAACGACCCGGTCGAGGAGGACCGGGACGTGGGAAGGACCAGACATCGTGAGGCCTAGTTCCCCAGCCGGACGAGCAGCAGCAACGTGAAGGCCAGCGTGCACGAGGCCACGGCGGAGAACGCGATCACGGCCAGGCCGTCCCGCACCTCGTGTCGCACCCGGCGCACCGGTCTCCCGGTCACCTGCCCGGCGTAGCCGGAAACTGTCACGCTCATTGTTCGACCCCTCGCCCTGGCTCCCGATGACCACCCACTCCTGCGGTGGTCACGACGGATTCGCCTGACCAGGTCCCCGCCCGCTCGCCCTGGGGAAGAGCCTTCTGGCACCGGGGAAGGTGTGCCAGACGACCGAGGGCAGAGCGGACGTGAGACCTCGTCCTACGAATCCGCTGTTCTCTTGTCCTGCTGGTACTGCTGGTCTTGCCGGCCCCGGTCAGATGACCCCGGGGAAGATCTCCTCCGACAGGTTCGCGAACTCCGACTCCTTCTCCGACGTGTAGCTCGACCACGCCTCCGAGTCCCAGATCTCGACCCTGTTCATCGCCCCGATCACGACGCACTCCTTGCGAAGGGAGGCGTACTCCCTCAGCACCGGCGGAATCGTGACCCGGCCCTGCTTGTCGGGCTGCTCGTCCGAAGCGCCGGCGAACAGCATCCGGACGAAGTCACGCGTGCCCTTGACGGTCATCGGAGCCTGCTGGACTCGCTCGGTGAACTTCCCGAACTCCTCCGTCGGCCACACGTAGAGGCAGCGCTCCTGCCCCCTGGTGACCACCAGGCCCTCCGCAAGCCCATCGCGGAACTTCGCCGGGAGGAAGATCCGACCCTTGTCGTCCAACCGCGGGGTGAAAGTGCCGAAGAACATCCGACCCCTTCCCCTGCCTCAGCGGGAAAACTGCCCCACTTCCTCCACTGCGCACCACCATACGCCACTTCGCTCCACCGTCAACCAAATCCGGCCTTTTTTGCACGGTGTCGCCCCCTGCCACAACTCAGGCGGCATCCGCCCCTCCCCCGCGTCGTCGCGGGGGTACCTCGCCGCGGACCCGCCTGGGGCCTCGGTCGCCGGACCGGCCTGGTGGAGGCCTGGTGGAGGCCTGGTGGAGGCGTGGTGGAAAGTGGAGGGCCACCCGGACGCAACCGGGGGGCACACGGGGGGCACACGGGAGCGGCGAAGGACAGGTGAGGAAGGGCAGCGATCCGGCGCAGGTCACCTTTCGGCAACCCCTTGGCCGGCGCCCTGTCGCATGTGTTGACCGATGGGGTTGACTTGACCGCAGACCATTCAGCGAAGGAGTAGGGGGAACGGTGAACTCAGGCGAGACCCGGAGCGGGGGTGCAGACCTCGACACGCTGGCCCGGACGACCGGCCGGATCCGAGGCAGCATCGAGCGCGTGATCGAGGGCAAGCCGGAGGTGACCCGGTTGGCCATGGTCGTGCTGCTCGCCGAGGGCCACCTCCTGATCGAGGACGTGCCGGGCGTCGGGAAGACGATGCTCAGCAAGGCGCTGGCCCGCTCCATCGACTCGACGGTGCGCCGGATCCAGTTCACCCCCGACCTGCTGCCCTCGGACGTCACCGGGGTCTCGGTGTTCAACCAGGACACCCGCGAGTTCGAGTTCCGCCCGGGTGGGGTCTTCGCGAACATCGTCGTCGGCGACGAGATCAACCGGGCCTCCCCGAAGACGCAGTCCGCTCTGCTGGAGTGCATGGAGGAGCGGCAGGTCACCGTCGACGGGTCGACGTACCACCTCGAGGCGCCGTTCATGGTGATCGCGACCCAGAACCCGATCGAGATGGAGGGCACCTACGCCCTTCCCGAGGCACAGCGGGACCGCTTCATGGCGCGGGTGTCGATGGGCTACCCGCCAGAGGCCGCCGAGATCGCGATGCTCAGCTCCCGGACCCGGAGCAACCCGCTCGACGACCTCGAGCCGGTCGCCGACGCCGCGGAGATCCGCAAGCTGATCGGGATCGTCTCGGAGATCTACGTGAGTGAGGCCGTCCAGCGGTACGCCGTCGCCCTCACCACTGCGACCCGACGGTCGGCCGAGCTGCTGCTGGGCGCCTCACCGAGGGCCACCCTGCACCTGGTGCGCGCTGCCAAGGCCTCGGCCGCCATGGCCGGTCGCGACTACGTGATCCCCGATGACGTCCACGGACTCGCCGTCCAGGTGCTCGCGCACCGGCTGCTCCCGACGGTCGAGGCGTCGATGAGCGGCCGGACACCGACCGCGACCCTCGAGCACATCGTGGCCAGCGTGCCCGTGCCCGAGGGCCGAAGCTGAGCACTGCCATGCGTGAGGCTCTCTCCTCCCTGACGACCCGAGGCCGGGCATTCGTGGCCGGCGGCATCACCGCGGTGGTCTGTGCCTTCCTGGTCGGCCAGGGCGACCTGATGCGGGTCGGCGTACTCATCGTGGCGCTGCCCGTGGTCACCGCCTGGTTCATCGGCCACGGCAACTACCGGCTCGGGCTCGTCCGGACCGTGTCCCCCGTCCAGGTCGTGGCCGGTCAGCAGGCGGAGGTCATCCTCGACCTGACCAACGACGGCCGGACGCCCACCGGTCTCCTGCTGCTCGAGGACCAGATCCCCTACGTCCTCGGCACCCGCCCCCGCTTCGTGATCGACGGGATGGGCCCGCGGTGGAAGCGCCGCGTGGGGTACGCCGTGCGTGCCGACGTCCGCGGCAAGTACACGATCGGGCCGATGCGCGTGCGGGTCAGCGACCCGTTCGGCCTGATCGAGCTCGAACCGGACGTTCCAGAGCACTGGGTCGCTGACCGTGACCCCCCGGGTGGTTCCCCTGCCTCCGATCCCGCTGGCAGGTGTGTGGACCGGGTCCGGCGACAACCGACCGCGTGCCTTCGCCACGGGTTCGGCCGAGGACGTGACCGTCCGCGAGTACCGCCGGGGCGACGACCTCCGCCGGGTCCACTGGCGGAGCACCGCCCGTGTGGGGGAGCTGATGGTGCGACGGGAGGAACAGCCGTGGCAGTCCCGGGCCACCCTGTTCATCGACAACCGCGCCGTCTCGCACCGAGGGACGGGACCGGCATCCTCCCTCGAGACGGCGGTCTCCGTCGCCGCGTCCGTCGGCGTCCACCTCGCCCAACGTGGTTTCGCCATCCGGCTGGTCACCGCGGCCGGCGAGGAGCTCGAGCACGCGTGGCACGAACGGTCCATGAGCAGCGACACCGGCCCCCTGCTCGAGTCGCTGGCCGTGCTCCAGCCCTTGACCACCAAACGTCTCGACACGGGCTGGTTGCACGAGTCCAGCCACACGGGTCTGCTGATCGGGATCCTGGGCGCGGTCAGCGAGCACGACCGCGCCGTGTTCGGTCGGATGCGGCACTACACGACAAGCGCGATGGGCATCACCCTCGACACCGCGGCGTGGACGCATCGGGGCCGGCCGAGGGTCGCCGTCCCTCGACCGCTGCTTGGCTGAACGCCCGTGGGTGGCGTGCCGTCGACCTCGGACCCCGCGACCGCCTCGTCAGCGTCTGGCAAGAGCTCGGAGCGGCGTCGGGCCAGCGCTCACACGGGGCCCGCAGCGCACACAGTCCCACGCCGGAGCGTGCGTCATGAACCGGGTGGCCTGGCCGGAGACCGCCGCCCTCAGTCTGCTGGCCGCACTGACCACCTGGGTCACGCTGTTCACCTGGAGCGGGTTGACCGAGAGCCCCTCGGGCTTCCTGGCACCCTTGTTCGCGGTCGGCCTGCTGACCGCCGTGGTGGGCATGATCGCCAGGTCGACCCGGCTGCCGCGGCTCGCGGTCCCACTGGCCCAGGTCGTGGTGCTGGGACTCTGGCTGAACCACCGCTGGGGAGCCCCGGAGTCGCTGCGCGGCTGGGTGCCCACGCCCGAGTCGGTCGCCGCCGTCCAGCACACGGTCGCGCGGGGCGTGACCGCCTCGCAGCAGTTCGCGGCACCGGTGCCAGACACCGCCCCCGCGATCTACGCCCTCTTCGTCCTCCTCGGCATCGCTGCCTTCCTCGCCGTCGACCTGCTGGCCGTGACGCTGCGGCGGGTGCCTCTCGCCGGGCTGGTGCTGCTGCTCCTCTACACAGTTCCGGTGACGATCCTCGCCGGCGGAGTGGCCTGGTGGGTCTTCGTGCTCTCCGCGATGAGCTTCTGTGTCCTGTTGGCCACCCAGGAGGCGGTCCGGCTCGGGCATTGGGGCCGGGCACTCGGAGTCCAGGACACCCGCAGCCTCGACTCGCTCCACTCGACCGTCAGCGGCGGCAGCGTGCGCGCCTCGGCCCGTCGGATCGGCGCAGTGACCACGGGCCTCGCGCTGGTCGTCCCGATCCTCATCCCGACGTTGTCGCTGAGCCTCTTCGACGGGAACGGCCCCGGTCACGGCGGGGGCGGAAGCTGAGCCTGAGCAACCCGATGGTCGACCTACGCCGCGACCTCGTCCGCGGAGCCAACACCGACCTGCTGTGGTTCTCGACGACCGAGCAGCACCCGGGCTACATGCGGATCTCGGTGCTCGACAACTTCGACGGCACCTCGTGGAAGCCGTCCGACCGCGAGATCCCGGTGGGCAACCGGGCGTCCGGCAGGATGCCGAGACCGCCGGGTCTCGACCCCGAGGTGGGACGCACCGAGGTGCCCTACCAGATCCGCATCGGCGGGGACTTCCAGTCCCAGTGGCTGCCGGCGCCGTACCCGGTCTCGAACATCAACGCTCCCGGCGACTGGCGCTTCGACCCCTCGACCCAGGACTTCCTGAGCGCGGAGGAGGACCAGAACAGCAGCCACCTGACGTACTCGCTGACCGCGCTCGACGTGGACATCAGCGTCAACGACCTCGTGTACGCGCGCCCGGCCCCTCCGGGGCTGCGAGTGCGCTACACCAGGCTTCCGTTGACCCTCCCCGCCTCCGTGCGTACCCTCGCCGCCGATCTCACGCGTGACGCGACCAGCAAGTTCGACGCCGCCGTCAGGCTGCAGACGTGGTTCCGTGAGACCGGGGGGTTCACCTACTCCCTGCACCGCGCCCGTGGCAACGGCAACAACGACCTGGTGGCCTTCCTGAGCAAGAGCGGTCGGGTCGGGTATTGCGAGCAGTTCGCCGCCGCGATGGCGGTCCTGGGTCGGGCAGTGAACATCCCGTCCCGCGTCGTGGTCGGCTTCCTGCGCCCGGACCACCTCTCGGGCGAGGACTGGGTGTACCGCGCGCACGACCTGCACGCGTGGCCGGAGATGTACTTCGAAGGAGTCGGGTGGGTGCGGTTCGAGCCCACGCCTCAGGACCGCGCGACCACGGTGCCCGGCTACACCCTGGACCAGGTCCCCAGCGGGCAGCCCTCCGCCCCCGACTCGTCCTCGGCGCCGCTCCTGCCGTCGAACCGGTTCGGCAGCACCCCTGGACCACGACCCGGCGACGTAGGGTCCGCGAGCGGTGGCGGCGCGACTCTGTCCTCCCTCGTCCCGGCGCTCGCCGTCCTCGCGGTGGTGGTGCTACTCCTCCTGGTCCCCCGTACGACGCGCAGGCTGGTCCGGCGCCGGCGCTGGCGGGTGGACGGCTCAGCCGCTGCGATCGCTGCGGCGGCCTGGGCCGAGCTGCGCGACACGGCACGCGACCTCGGCTCGCGCTGGTCCGACGACCTGTCGCCCCGGGCGATGGCACGCGTCCTGGCCTCGGGCTTCGGAGTCACCGACCCGGACCGCCGGACGGGACGCAGCACCGGCGTCGGCACCAACCCGGAAGCCGACCGGGCGCTCGAACGGATCGCCCTGTATCTCGAGCGGGTCCGCTACGCCCGCTTCGCGGAGGCCGTGCCCGGAGACCTGGCGAGCATGGAGGCGGATGTCCTTGCCTGCGTCGACGCCCTGTACGCGGGTGCCGGCACGAGCCGGCGCCGCCGGGCCGAGTGGTGGCCGCGGTCGGTCACCCGGCGCCTGTCGTCGCGAGCCGAGACCCGGCGGCCGATGCCGGGCATGGCAGCGGTCGACCACGCTGTGTGAGGTCGACCGCGGGAGTCCCGGGGGGTGGGGCGGCGCTCAGAAGCCGCCGAGGTCGTCGCGACGACGACGCCAGCGCTCGTCCATGCGTTGCATGAAGCCGGAGCCGCCGGAACGCCTGCGCTGGCGGGTGCGGCGCGGCTTTCGTCCTCCCTCGATCACGCTGAGGCCGAACGGCTCCGCCTGCTGGGGGGCCGGTTGGGGATCGGCGTCGGGAGCGTTGCGCCCGCGCCACGAGACCAGGCCGACGTACGCCGAGGCCACCATGACCACGAACCCGACGATGCCGAGCACGGTCTGCTGGAGCACGGCACCGGCCATCAACATCGTGACACCGGCCACGAAGACCACTCCCGCGAGCACGGTGCGTCGCCGCGCACTGCGCTGGAAGGAGGTGCCTCGGATGGTGGAGACGAACTTCGGGTCCTCCGCCACCAGCGCGCGCTCCATCTGCTCGAGCAGTCGCAGCTCCTCTTCCGAGAGCGGCACGACATCCCTCCGTCCAGGTGTGTGTGCTTCCGAGTCTAGGCAGCCCTCCGGCGGCGCGGTACCCGGCTGCGGAAAAAGTGAGGTTCCGGTTCGATCAAGGCAACCGATCCGTCCCGCCCGGCGTCTGTCTACACGAGGGTGCCTGTTGTTCGTGGCACCCTTGGACATCGGCTCCGTCGCCCGTCACGCCAGGGCTACGGCGGGATTCGTCCCGGCGGGGGAAGCAGCCACTCGGGTTGGCGATACCAGGAGAAGCGAATGAAGAAGACCGGCAGCCTCCTCGCTGCGTTGATGATGGCCCTCGGTTTCGCGGCGTACGCCGGCGTACCTGCCCAGGCTGCGGGCATCCCGCAGACGCGGGTCATGGCAGCCAAGCCGACGATGGCCTCCCCGTTCGCCCGCGAGCGGGTCCAGCGTGGTGACGTCGACGTCGACCAGTGGCACATCGAGCACGTCTACGAAGTCCAGCTCCGGCTGCAGCGCCTCGGCCTGCTCGACGCGACCCCGAACGGCACCTTCGGCCCGGTCACCGAACGCGGCGTGAAGCGCTTCCAGCGCAAGAACCACCTCGCGGTCACCGGTGTCGTCAACTACAAGACCTGGGTGAAGCTGATCCGCAAGTCGCTGCGTGGCCGCAAGGCCGTCCCTGACCAGTGCAAGAACAAGGGGTGGCACGCCTGCTACGACCGGAAGTGGCACCAGGTGAACCTCTACCACTCCGGCGAGCTGCTCAACTCCTGGCTGGTGCGCGGCGGCGACTACGACAAGCAGACCCGACTGGGTGACTACTCCGTCACCTGGCGCGACGAGGACCACTACAGCGCGACCTTCGACAACGCACCGATGCCCTACTCGCAGTTCTTCTCCGGAGGGCAGGCGCTGCACGGTTCGCGCTACATGATGAACCCCTACGAGGGGCACAGCCACGGCTGCGTCAACTTCTATGTCGAGGACGCCCGCCAGCTCTGGAAGCTGACGTCGGACAAGAAGCTGCGCGTGCACGTCTACGGCTCCTGGGACTGACGGGTCACCCAGCGCACCTAGAGCAACGAGGCCGGTCTGACCGCGTGCTGCCCGAACCGCAGGGTGGCCCGGTCGACCGCCCGGTCGGCCTCCGACCAGCCCTGCTCACGCTCGCCGAGCACCAGCTGGCGCTGCACGGTCTCGCGCGGCACCAGCCCCTCGACCCGGACCCCGACCAGCCGGATCCGGGCCCGCTGCAGACCCAGGTTGTCGAAGAGCCGGACGGCGGTGCCGTAGATCTCGTGGGTCACGTCGGTCGCCTCCCCCAGGGTGCGGGACCGGGTGATCGTGGTGAAGTCGGCGAACCTGACCTTCAGGGTCACCGTCCGTCCGGCGACACCGGCGGTCCGCATCCGGCCGGCGACCTTCGCGGAGAGCCGGAGCACCTCGCGCAGGATCAGCGCCCGGTCGTCGGTGTCCCGGCCGAAGGTCTCATCAGAGCCGATCGACCTCTCGGGCTCGTCCGGTCCCCGTCGGGGGGTGAGGGTGCGCCGGTCCTCGCCCCACGCGAGCTCGTGCAGATGGTTGCCGAGGTGGTCACCGAGCGCCCGTCGCAAGGTGGTGGCGGGGGTGTGGGCGAGGTCGCCGACCGTCATCAACCCGAGCCTGTGCAGCAGCTGAGCGGTCTTCTCCCCCACCCCCCAGAGCTCCTCCACACCGAGCGGGTGCAGGAACGAGGTGACCTGCTGCGGGGGCACCACGACCACTCCGTCGGGCTTGGCCCGCCGGCTGGCCAGCTTGGCCACGGAGACCGACGCCGCGACCCCGACCGAGCAGGTGATGCCCTGCTCGTCGAAGACCCGGGCCCGCACGTGCTCGGCGATCTGTCTCGGTGATCCCAGCCTGCGGCCGGCACCCGAGACGTCGAGGAACGCCTCGTCGAGCGACATCGTCTCCACCAGCGGCGTGATCCGGCGGAAGACCTCCATCACCGAGGACGAGACCGTCTCGAAGTCGTCGTACGCCGGGGGAAGGACGATCGC
This sequence comes from uncultured Actinomycetota bacterium, assembly GCA_963740525.1. Classification (GTDB taxonomy): domain Bacteria; phylum Actinomycetota; class Actinomycetes; order Propionibacteriales; family Nocardioidaceae; genus CAVUEG01. The sequence continues at coordinate 47,382 of CAVUEG010000011.1, read as the reverse complement.
CTGCGGACAGAGCCTCCGGGCCCGGGTCATCGGCATCGCGGACCCGATCCCGTGCAGCCGCGCCGGGTAGTTCGCCGAGAGCACGACCCCGCGGTGTCCCCCGCCGACGATCACCGGCACGTCGTGCAGCTCGGGACGGTCCCGCAGCACCACCGATGCGTAGAACGCGTCCATGTCGACGTGCAGGATCGGGCACTCCCACGACAGGTCTGCCGAGGTCATCGCGACCTCGGAGGGGTCGCGGGCCTCGGGTCAGTGCGTGGCCAGGATGTGCAGCTGGGTGGCGATGGTGAGGTACTCGGGGCGGTCGGCGACGGCCTGCTCGAGCTCGACGAGCGCCTCGGCGGCACCGGTCTCGAGGTCGAGCAGTGCGCTCGGGACCAGGTCGGCGAAGACCCGGATCCCGTGCACCGAGGTGGTGGCGTAGCCGGCGTCGTCGAGCATCCCGGCGATCTCCCCGGCCGCGAAACGGCGGATGCCACCGACGCCGGCGGCCTCCTCCGGGTCGAGCAATGCCCGGGCCTGGTGGAAGTGGCCAGCCATGGCCCGGGCGACCACGGCCGCGTGCTGCTGGGCGACGAGCAGGCTGAGCGCGCCTCCGGGCCGCAGCGCCCCGGCGATGGTGCGCAGCGCGGCTGCAGGGTCCTCGACGATCTCGAGCACGCCATGGCAGAGCACGACATCGACGCTGCCCGGCTCGACCAGGTCCAGCAGGGAGGCCAGCTCCCCCTGCTCCCCGTTGATCCGTTCGGCCATCCCGGCTTCGTCGGCCCGTCGGGCCAGGGCCGCGAGCGCGTCCGGGCTGGGGTCGATGACGGTGACCTGATGGCCCAGCTCGGCAACCCGGACCGCGAAACCGCCGGTGCCGCCGCCGATGTCGACCACCCGGGAGGGACCGACGCCTTGGAGTACCTGCTGGAGTACCTGCCACACCACGGCGGTGCGGGCAGCGGTGCGGCGTCCGCGAGGGCGCGACGGGGTGCTGGGGACCATGGTGACCAGCCTAGGGCGTGTCTCATCCGGCGCTCCCGGGGCTGCGGTGCCACAGCGTCCGGGCCACCTGCTGGCCCGGGCTCCCCGGCACTGCCGTCGCCGGCTCACCGGCCGGGCGGATGTCGGAGTACGGCGACATCTTGAACCCGCTGGAGTGCACCAGCACCCGGCGGTCCCCCTGCTTCTCGAACCCCTCGGGCAGCAGCGCCGCCATCCTCTCGCGCACGGCCGCCATCCCCTGGGTGCGCCACAGCTCGTGCAGGACGGGGAGCTCCCAGCAGCCGGTGGCCCGGAGGCTGACCCCCCGGGGACCGGTACGACGCAGCTCACCGCGCACCACCAGCAGCCAGGAGTGGAAGACGGTCGCGGCACAGGGACCCTGCACGTCCTCGAAGAAGGTCGCGTCGACCGGACCGGTCGAGTCGTCGAGGGTCAGGAAGATGACCCGCCGACCGGACTTGATCGGCGGGGTCTGGGTGGCCACCTTCACCCCGGCCACCAGCAGCTCGGACTTGCTGCGCCGCGAGAGCAACCCGCTCGAGCGGGTGACGCCCAGCGCGTCGAGGAAGGGGGTGTAGAAGGCGACCACATGCCGGCTCACGTCGAGGCCGAGGATCTCCAGCTCGGCACGGACCCGCTCGTCGGCGTCCATCTCGGGCAGTCCGCTCACCCCGTGGTCGGGCCCCTCCCCGGGGGCGTCGCCGAGGTCCAGCGCGAGCTGCACCGAGGTCACCGGGGCGGCCGGCCTCGTGGCCTTCGACTGGGCCGCGGCCTGCCCCCAGACCCCTTCCCGCACCCGCGGGTCGGAGCTGTTGCCGTCGGCTGCCTCCGCGGCCCTGGTGGTGGCCGGCAGCGGAGCGGAGCGGGCCGCGATCGAGGACAGGCCCCGACCCCGGCCCTTGCTGGCCCGCTCCACCGCCCTGGAGTGGCGGTCGAGCTCGGCCACCTGGAGCAGCAGGTCGCGCCGGGTCACCGCGCCTCGCCGCCGCACCGGCACCGGCGACCCGATGCCGTAGATCGAGTCGAACCCGCCCGCCAGCACCAGTCGTTCCACGATCGGCCGGGACGGCCGGGCCCGGTGCCAGAAGTCGGTCAGCGAGCCGTAGGGCCGCGCGGCCACGATGCGGAGCACCTCGGCCTCGGAGATCCCCTTCACCTCCGACAGTGCCAGCCGGATGCCGTAGGCCCGCCCGTCGGGCAGGCCAGGGCCGGGCGCCTGGCGCGGCGCCTGTCCCAGCACCTCCGGTGGCGGCTCGTCGTAGGGGCCGACCTTCTCGACGGTGTACTGGCTCTCGGAGGCGTTCACGTCGAGCCCGAGCACCGCGATGCCGAACTGGCGGGCGTCGTCGAGGATCAGCCGCTTCGGGTACATGCCCGGGTCGTGGGTGAGCACCCCGGCCAGGAAGTGGGCCGGCCAGTGCGCCTTGAGCCAGGCCGACTGGTAGGTCGGCAGCGCGAACGCCGCGGCGTGGGCCTTGCAGAAGCCGAACGACGCGAACGCCTCGAGCACCTTCCACACGCGCTCCACGACCGGCAGCGGGTAGCCCTGCTCCAGCGCGCGCGGGAAGAACCACAGCCTGGTCTGCGCCATCCCCTCGGTGTCACCGAGCGCCCGGCGGGCCTCGTCGGCCTCGGCGTTGCTGACCCCGGCGAAGCAGGCGATGATCTCGATCACCTGCTCGTGGAAGACCACCACGCCCTGGGTCTGGGCCAGGATCGGGCGCAGGTCCTCGTGGAGGTACGACGGCTCCTTCCAGCCCTGCTTGGCCTCGAGGTAGGGGGTGATCATGTCGCTCTTGACCGGACCCGGCCGGAACAGCGAGATGTCGGTGATGACGTCCTCGAACGTCTCGATCCCGGACTTGCCGACCAGCTCCCGCTGCCCCGGCGACTCGATCTGGAAGCAGCCGAGCGTCTTGGCCTGGGAGATCAGCTGGAACGTCGCGGTCGTCCTCGAAGGACACCTGCGCCTCGTCGTCGAGGTCGAGCTCGACGCCGGTCCACCCGCCGGATCTCGGCCACCGCGTGGGCCATCGAGGACTGCATCCGGATGCCGAGGATGTCGAGCTTGAGCAGGCCGAGATCCTCCACGTCCTCCTTGTCGAACTGGCTCATCGGGAAGCCGGCGTACGACGCCTCGACGGGGGTCCGGTCGAGCAGGGTGGCATCGGAGAGCAGCACCCCGCACGGGTGCACCGCGATGTGCCGGGGCAGCCCGTCGAGGCGTTCGACCAGCCGGAACATCAGGTCGAGGCGTTCCTCCCCCAGCCCGGAGGCCCGCAGCTCGGGCAGCTCGCGCAGGGCGACCCGGGCGTCACGGGCCCGGATGTGCGGGAACGCCTTGGCGATCGCGTCGACCTCTCCCCCGGGCATGCCGAGCGCCGCCCCCACGTCGCGCACGGCGTGCCGCACGCGGTAGGTGTCCATCATCGAGACGCAGGCGCACCGCTCGCCGCCGTAGCGGTCGAGAACCGCCTCGTAGACCTCGAGCCGGCGCGCGGACTCGACGTCGACGTCGATGTCGGGCAGCGCCTGGCGCAGCGGGGAGAGGAACCGCTCCATCAGCAGGCCGTGCCGCAGCGGGTCGACCCCGGAGATGCCCAGCAGGTAGTTGACCAGGCTGCCCGCCCCCGATCCCCGCGCCGCGCAGCGCACCCCCATCTCGCGGATCAGGTCGGTCACGTCGCCGACGGTGAGGAAGTACGACGCGTAGCCGAGCTGGCGGACCACCGCCAGCTCGTCGTCGAGCCGCTTCCAGATCCGTTGCCGGGGGGCGCTCCCGTAGCGGTCGCCCAGGCCGGCCTCGCAGCGCGCTCGGAGCAGGCCGTCGGCGGTCGCGCCACGACCGCCCTTGGCCAGCTCGAACTCCGGGAAGTGCACCTCACCCAGCCCGAGGTCGGCGCGGGGGTCGAGGGCACACCGGTCGGCCACGGCCCGGGTGCGGGCGAGCAGCGCCCGGGCGCCGCGCCCGTCATGGCCCTCGAGTCCCAGCGAAGCGACAGATCTCCTCGGCCACCTCCTGCCATCTGCTTGCCGGACTTCAAGAACCCCTCGGCGTTGCCGCGGTCGACGTGCCGCAGGTCCAGTGGCACCAGTCGGCGGGCCGCGTCGAGCACGTCGACGGTCGGGGCGTCGGCGCGGTCGGCGTAGCGGACCGCGTTGCTCAGCACCACGCCGCAGCCCGGCGGACCGGGCCACCGCGGCCATCCGGGCCGCGTGCGGAGAGGAGCCCGGGCCGGACCCGGGCAGCCGATGCGAGACCACCTCGACCAGCAGGTCCTCGCGGGGCAGCACCTCGCGCCAGGGCTCGAGCGCGGCCCGGGCCAGGTCGTCACGACGAGCGTCGCCGCCCGGCCCACCTCGGACGCCGGCCCGAGCATCACCAGGACGTCACTGCCACCACGCTCGTCACCGGTCCCGAACCGGACTGGCGAGGTGCTCGGCGACCAGCTCCATGGTGCACACCGGGTCGCCGCGCTCCCCGGCTCAGGTGGGTCGCCGAGACCAGCCGGCACAGCGCCGCCCAGCCCCGCTTGCTGGCGGCCAGGAAGGTGACCCGGGGCAGCCGCAGGTCCCGGAAGGCACCGCCCCGGACCGGGTCGCGCCGTCCGGCTCCCGGGGCCTGACCGGAGCTGCCGGGAGTCCCGACAGCGCGGCGCCATCGCCAGGTCCACCCCCAGGATCGGTCGGACCCCTCCCTGGAGGCAGGCCTTGGCGAACCGGACCGCGCCGTAGGTGCCGTTGCGGTCGGTGAGCGCCAGGGTGTCCATCTCCTGCTCGACCGCCCGCTCGACCAGGGCATGGGGGTGCGAGGCGCCGTACTGGAGGGAGTAGCCGGAGGCGACCTTGAGATGGACGAACGGGTCAGGCGACACGGCCGTTGCCGGACGGACGACCCGAGCACCACGGAAGGTGTTCGGCGAACGGGGCGTGCCGGGTCAGGCCCAGCGAGTGCTCGACCAGCCCGAGGAACCGGTCCGCGTCGCGGACCAGGTCGTCGGCCTCACGCTCGGTGACCGCCCGTTGCGACCCCGCCTCGGCCGCGGACCGCTTGGCTGCCCCGGCGGAGAAGAAGGCCGCCCACTCGGCGAACTCGGGAGCCACCTCGGCCAGCACCACCCAGGCGTTCTTCTGCCGGCCCCGCCGCTGGGGTGATCGGGTGGGCCCGGGCCGCGAGCAGCGCGGCGGTCGCCCGCAGCGCTGCCACGTGAGCGTGGGCGTAGCGGGAGGGAACGTCGGTGCTGGTGATCGCCTCCCGCAGCGAGGTCGCCGCCCGCTCGAGGTAGGAGTGGGTCGACGCAGGGAGGCCGAACGGCGACAGCGGCGGGTGCGCCGCCCCGCTGGTCCCGTGCGGGGCCTGGCCGGTCGTGGCTGGTCTGGGTCATGGCAGTCATGTCAGTCCTCTCAGTCCACGCACCGGGTGAGCCGCCAGCTGCCCTCGGCCCAGTCGAAGACCAGGTCGAAGACCCCGAAGCCCGGATCCTCGGCTGCCGGGAGCCCCTGGGCACTTCTCGCCGCCATGGCCTGCCCCCGGGCCGCCTCCACCCGCCAGACCTCACGCTCGGCGAGCAGGTCGGCGCCGGCCGGGCGCGGGCGGACCAGCAGGTCACCCTCGCTCTCCGGGCGGGTGGTCGGTCGTTCGGGCAGGGCCGGCTCCTCGGAGCCCAGCACCGCCCGGACACCGGCGGACTGCCACCACGGGCCGGTCTCCACCCAGTGCGAGACCACGGCGCGCACCTTCCACAGCCGTCCGCGCCAGAGGAACTGCTCGGGGCCCTCGGCCCCCTCGACCAGTCCCTTGCGCACATCCACGGGGTCGTCGTATCGCCGCACTGCCTTCTCCTCTGCCGTCGTCGCTCGCGGTCTCGACCCCGCCGGGAGTCCTGATGGGGATGGGGGTCGAGGTCATCCCCATCAGGATCCGGTCAGTTCGAACATGTGTTCGAACACTTCGTACGCTACACCCGCCCCCGGACAGTCCGTCAATCCCTTGACGCCACCCTTGACGCCACCCCTGACGCCCCGTGTCTCCGGGCGTCCGGACCGACTCCACACCCGACCACCCCCACAAATGCCGCAGCGACGACCGACGGACTAGGGTCGCGGCCATGACCACCGAGCACCCCTCGATCAACCGGTTCCGGATCACCCTGGCCGAGACCGGCGGAACGGGACGGATCGTGGTCCTTCCCGAGTCCGTGCACACCGCCGTGCTCGCCGCGGACGCCCTCGGGTGCGAGGTCGGGGCGATCGCGAACAGCCTGCTCTTCGACGCCGACGGACAGCCGCTGCTGATCCTCACCTCCGGGGCGCACCGAGTCGACACCACCAAGGTGGCCGCCGCTCTCGGGGTCACCGCCCTGCGCCGCGCGAAGCCGGAGTTCGTCCGCGAGCACACCGGCCAGGTGATCGGTGGCGTCTCCCCGCTGGCCCACCCCTATCCGGTGCCGACCTACCTCGACCCCTGGCTCGCGAAGTACGACGAGATCTGGGCCGCCGCCGGCCACCCGAGCGCCGTCTTCAGCACGTCGTACGACGAGCTGCGCGCCCTGACCGGCGCCACCGAGCTCGAGGTCGACTGACCGCCAGCCCGCTCCCGGTCAGGAGGCGAGCTCGGTGAGCTGCTCACGCAGGCTCGCCAACCCCCGCGAGGTCTGGCTCTTGACGGTGCCTTCGGCGATGTCGAGCTCCCGGGCCACCGCGCCGACAGACAGGTCGTCGAGGAACCTCAGCTCCAGGATCCGGCGTTGTCCCGGCGGCAGCAGCGCGAGCACTCCGGTCAGATCGACCTCGCAGTAGTGGTCCTCCGCGGCCGGCTCGGGCACGTTCTCCCAGGACGACTCCCGACCGCCACGACGCAGGTGGGACAGGCAGGTGTTGACCAACGTGCGCCGGGCGTAGGCATCGACCCGGTCCACGTCGACCCGCGACCAGTTCAGGTGCAGCTGAAGGAAGGCGACCTGCACCATGTCCTCCGAGGTGTGCCAGTCGCGCACGATGCCGTAAGCCGTACGGCGCATCATCGGCGCCCGCGATCCGAAGAACTCCTCGAACCCGACCGTGTTCTCCGGCACCCGACTCTCCCTCACCTGTGTCCCGACGTCCCGTCGAGCAATTCAACGTCGGCAGAGGGGACGGCCGTATCCGTACGGATACTCAGATCGCACGGGTACTCACCGATCGCCGTCTGCGACGACCACGCGATCGAGTCGGCTTCGCAAGCCACGATGACCGGTGCCTGGGCGTTCACGCCACGGGCCATGGCCAAGGCAACAGCGGCCTCCAATCCGGTCGTCCGACAGGGCGGCGGCATCGAGGCCCGGCCCATCCACAGCGGTGGTTCGGTCGAACCCTCACAAGGCCGACCGAAGCGCACCCACATGCCGCGACCCGTGCGCCCGATCATGCCGATGAGCGGTCGTGGGACGATGCGGTCGCGACTGATGCTCAGACGGTCGAACTCCTGGACGAGGTGGCGAGCGTGGTCGGGGCGGAGGTCACTCTTCTCAGTCGCCTATCCGGCGGCGCAATGGGGGTGCCTTTCACGTCCAGTTGGACGGAAGGGCAACTGCAGTTCTCAAAGCGGTGCCCCGGGCACACCCCAACCACCTGGACGAAGCTTGCGAGCCCAGAGAGTGGTTGAGCACATGCGTAGGCGCGGGTATCCCAACCCGGCCTGGCTCGGAGTCGGGGAAACAGTCACGCATGTGTGGCACCTGATGGACTTCGTTGACGCGGCTCCCGCGCCAGAGTTGACCCCGTCCCTCGTTGAGCAGTTGATAGAGATCGTTGAACTCCAGGCTGGCAAAGCCTCCGAGCCCTACGACCATTGGTCGTACGCCTGGCGGGTTGCTACCGGCCAGGGATCGGCTGTCGCTGGGCTGGATGTCGACGAGACGCCGGAGCAGTTGCTTCTTCGCCAGTCCGTGGCCGGGCTCTGGGGGCATTCCCGCGTGGTGTCGGCCTTGGTCGAGCGCCTGCGGCTCGGGTGCACCGGCGTCCCACCACCCCGGGAAGCACCTGACATGGTCCATGCCGATCTCAACCCGAGCAATGTCCTGGTCCGTGATGGAGCCGTCGTGGCGGTCGTCGATATCGGGAACGCAGGTAGTGGCACGCGGGCAACTGATCTCATTACCCTCCAGTGGCACACGTTCCAGTCTCCGCTGGACGGTGCCCGAAGTCTGCTGTGGACGAGAATCCTCGACCTGGTCGGCGGGGAGGGGGCGGCGGTGCTCGTGGCGACACAGATCCTCTTGCAACTTGAGTGGCCCATCCGCCTCGGGCGCAACGATGTGATTCCAGGGGTGGTCGAGCGCGGCCATCGCGCCCTCGACGAACTCAACGCTCTTCGCTAGGCGAAGCGCACGCTCATGCCGCTGATGGTGCGCGGGGGAACTAACGATGATCGGAGGCGGTCAGTCGTTCGCGGCGAATCGCTCCCACGCCGCCTGGCGACTTACTCCGCATGCCTTGCCGATCTCTTCCCAGGAGCGCCCCTGGTGTCTCGCAGCCGCAACCGCCTTGCGCTGCCACGCATCGAGCGCGTTCATGCCTTGACGAATGCCACCGACGACGCGCAGTGGGTCCGACTCCCAGTCGTCCTCAACGGTCAGTGTGACGGTGAGCAATGGCGCTGTGGTTCGCGCTTCGTTCATGCGTCAAGGTTTCCTGACAAGCCATGCCCTGTCAAGGCCTCCTGACAAGACTTCCTGGGCGCGGTTCGAGCCGGGCATCAGGCGGGGTGCCGGACCGCGTGGCGTACGTAGACCACGCCGTTGTCGAATCGTCGGTGGTCCACCAGCTCGAGGTCGAGTCGCAGGTCTCGAGGCAGCGCCGGCTTGCCGCCACCGACAAGAACCGGGCACAGCAGCAGCACGCACTCGTCGACCAGGCCGTGCCGGAAGGCCTCGGCCGCGATCCCCGCGCCTCCGATGCTCAGGTCCGAGGCGGAGGTCTCCTTGAGCCGTCGTACCGCCTCGGGCTCGAACCGTCGCTCGACCCTCGTGCGCGCGGTCGACACGTCGGTGAGCGAGGTGGAGTAGACGACCTTGTCGGTGTCACGCCAGATCTCGGCGTACTCGCGGACCACTGGAGGGGCGTCCGTCAACCAGTCGTCGCTCTCCCACACCCGCATGGTCTCGTACAGCCGTCGCCCGTAGAGCGAGGTGCCGATGTGGCGCTCGTGCTCGTTCCAGAACGCGTGCACGTCCTCGTCCGGCACGGACCAGTCGAACGAACCGGTCTCGTCCTCGAGGAAGCCGTCGAGAGAGATGTTGGCCGCGTAGATCAACTTACCCATGGGGTCCCTTCCACCCAGACGAGCCACGACAACCTGCGACGGCACATTTCTACAGGATCCGCGACTCAGGAGCGCTGGTGCCGGTAGAGGGAATCGAGCGGACTCTGCCCCATCGGCGCGGGCATAGCCTGACCCTCGTGACCGACCGCAGCCTCGACCTGGCCGACCCCGACGACGTCGCGGCACTGCGCGCACGCCTCGGTGCGCGCTTCACCGGGCGGCCGGTGATCTGTGGCCCCGGCGTGCTGGCCGGCTACGTCGGCGCGGTCGCGATGCTCGCCGACCTCGGCGCCCGGCGACCGCTGATGGTGGTCACCCACCGGGGTGCCGGACCGGTCCCGTCCGACGACGAGGTCGATCTCGTGTGGGTGACCCCGCCGACGACCGAGTCGGTCACCGAGGAACTGCGTGCCCATGACCGGCTCGTGCGCCGACTTCCTCGCGAGGCGGAGGCCGCGATCACGGCGTACGACCCCGAGCGGGAGGGAGCCTGGTTCACCAGCCCCTTCGTCACCGACGACGAGCCGATAGACGGGCGTCCGGTGTACGGCGGCCGCCCGGCTGCCTGGCTCGCCCTGGAGGACAAGCTGGTTGCCGAGCGGGTCTGGGACGCGCTGGGGGTGCCCCACGCGCCGACGGCGATCGTGACCGTGGAGACCGAGAACCTCGAGACCGCCAGCGCGGCGCTCGACCAGGGCCAGGGCGTCGTGTGGACCGGCGACGCACGCGACGGGTTCAACGGGGGCGGCAACTTCGTCCGCTGGGTCGTCACCGAGCAGGAGCGGCGCGAGGCCGCCGCGTTCTTCGTCTCGCGGTGCGACCAGGTGCGGGTGATGCCGTTCCTGGAGGGGGTGCCGTGCAGCATCCACGGCATGGTCCTGCCGGACGGCACCGCGGCGTTCCGCCCGGTCGAGATCGCGATGCTGCGGGACCCCGGCAGCCGGAAGTTCGTCTACGGCGGGCTCAACACCTACTGGGACCCGTCGCCGGCCGACCGGGAGGAGATGCGCGCGCTGGTGAGCCAGACCGGCGAGCACCTGCGGGCGGCGTACTGCTACCGCGGCGCGTTCGGCATCGACGGCGTCCTGACCGCGGATGGCTTCCGCCCCACGGAGCTGAACACCCGGATGAGCGCCGGTCTGGCGAACCTGGCCCGCTGCGTCGACCACTCGCTGTTCACGCTGCTCCAGATCGCCCTGGTCGCCGGTGACGACCCCGGGCTCGACGTGGCCGCGCTCGAGACCGCCGTCGCCGTGATGGACGCCCACCGGACCGGCAAGGCAGTGGCGGTCGGTGAAGGGCTCGCCTTCGACACCGAGGAGAGCTTCGACGTCGCCTGGGACGGGACCCGGCTCACCCGCAGCCTGTCCCCGACCGGCAGCACGCTGGTCGTCGGCCCCACCCCCACCGGGCTCTTCGCGAAGATCGAGCCGTGCGAGCTGCTCACGCCCGGCGACCGACTCGCACCGCTCAACGCGGGGTTGCTGCGGCTCCTCGACGAGGAGTACGCCGTGGGCTTCGGCCCGGTCGTCGAGGCGCCCGACGTACGCAGCGGATAGTCTCCGCGCCATGGCACGCGTGGTGGTGGTCGGCGGGGGCTTCGGTGGCATGGCCAGCGCCGCCCGGCTGGCCAAGCTCGGTCACGAGGTGACTCTGTGTGAACGGCTCCCCCAGCTCGGCGGGGCGCTGGGCTTCGTCACCAGGGGCGGCTTCCGCTGGGACGACGGGCCGACCTCCACGATGCTCCCGGCCGTGATCCGCGACCTGTTTCGCAAGTCCGGGCGTCAGCTCGACCGCGAGCTCGAGCTCGTGCCGGTCGACCCGGTCCGCGAGCACCGGTTCCACGACGGCACCGTCGTGTCGCTCCCCGGAGGCAGCCGCGCGGCTCAGCACGATGCCGTCGAGGCCGGCCTCGGCGGCGGGCTCGGCCAGCAGTGGATCGACTGGACCGCGGGGTACGCCGACCAGTGGGAGGTGGTCCGCCGCGACTACCTGGAACGCCCCTGGTCCCCCGACCTCGCCGACCGGGCGACGCGCGACCTGCTCTTCAGCCGGGCCACCTTGCGCAAGAGCGTGACCAAGGCGTTCAAGGACGAGCGGCTGCGCCAGCTGGCCGAGCACCTCTGCGTGCTCGACGGCCACGACCCGCGCAACGTGCCCGCCTGGCTCGGCGTGCTGTCCTACGTCGAGCAGAACTTCGGCGTCTGGACGGTGCCCGGCGGGATGGGGTCGCTCACGGGAGCGATGCGCAAGCGCCTCGACGAACGGCGCGTGGACGTGCGCCTGGACCTCCCGGTCACCGACCTCCGGGTCGTCGACGGTGCCGTGACCGGCGTACTCACCGGGGACGGGGAGATCGAGGCCGAGCGCGTGGTGGTCGCGATCGACCCGCGTCGCCTGCCGGCCCTCGCCCCTCACGTCGAGCGCACGATGCCGGCGATCCCGCCGGTGGTCTGTCACGTCGGCCTGGTCGGCGAGGTCCCGGACCTGCCCCATGAAGTGGTGCTGCACGGCGACCCCATGCTGGTGCTGCGGACCAACGGCACGGTCCTCGACAGCGCTCCGGAGGGCGCGAGCGCGGCCTGGACCGTGCTCGGCCGCGGGAAGCTGGCCGAGGACGTCCTCACCGCCCTGGCCCGTCACAAGATCGACATCCGGGCCCAGGTGGCGGTGCGCGTGGACCGGTCCCCGCTCGACCTCGTCCGGCAGTGGGGCGGCTCCCCCCTCGGCGTGCAGTGGCAGGGCCGACGCACATTGAGGGACCGGATGGGCACCCAGACGCCGATCGAAGGCGTGTACGCCGCCGGTGCCCACACCACGCCGGGGGCCGGCCTCCCCTTCGTCGGGCTCAGCGCCGCGCTCGTCGCCCAGTCACTGCGCTGAGGTCAGGCGTAGGAGCGCAGGCCGGCGTAGATCTCGCGGGTCGCCCGGGAGCGGTTCAGCGTGTAGAAGTGCAGGCCCGGGGCCCCCCCTGCGAGCAGCGCGTCACTCAGCTCGGTGGCGACCGCGATCCCCTCGGCGCGTACGGCGGCCGCGTCACCCTCGTGCCGCGACACCCGGGCGACCACCTCGGCCGGCAGCTCCGCACCGGACAGCTCGGCCATCCGGCGGATCTGGGCGAGGTTCGTGATCGGCATGATGCCGGGGATGATCGGGATGTCCGCGCCGAGCGCCCGCACCCGGTCGACGAGCCGGAAGTAGTCGTCCGCCCGGAAGAACAGCTGGGTGATCGCGAAGTCCGCACCGGCCCGCGCCTTGGCCACCAGCACCCGAGCGTCGGCGTCGAGAGACTCCGCCGACGGATGACCCTCGGGGAAGGCCGCCACGCCGACGCAGAAGTCGCCGAGCGACTTGGTCAGCTCCACGAGCTCGAGCGCGTGCCGCAGCCCCTGGGGGTGCGCGGTGAACGGGCTGCTCGGTCCCTCCGGCGGGTCGCCGCGCAGCGCCAGCACGTTGCGGACCCCGGCCCCGGCGTAGGCGCCGAGCACGGAGCGCAGCGCGTCGACGGGGTGGCCGACACAGGTCAGGTGCGCCATCGGGGTCAACGTGGTGTCGGCCGCGATCTGCTGGGTGATCGCCACGGTCCGGTCGCGGGTCGTGCCGCCGGCGCCGTACGTGACCGAGACGAAGGTCGGCTGGAGCGCCTCCAGCTCGCGGATCGCGGTCCAGAGCAGGCGCTCACCCGCCTCGTCCTTCGGCGGGAAGAACTCGAACGAGAAGGACCGCTCGCCGCCGGCGATCAGGTCCCGGACGGTGTCGGCGCCACCGGGCATGCGCGAGGGGAGACCGAGTGCCATGTGCTCGAGGATACGGGCGTGGCGCCCGACCACCGGAGGCCGTCCACGTGGCAAGCCGTAGGCTCAGCGACGTGACTTCCCAGGCAGGCGCCCCAGCCCGGTCGACGTGGGACGCGGCCGCGTTCCGTGCCGAGATCTCGCAGGTGCTGACCGGCTTCGTGGACGAGCAGGCGGGCCACCTCGAGCCGCTCGGGGCCGACGTGGCCCCACTCGTGACGGAGGCCCGTCGGGCGGTGGACGGAGGCAAGCGCTTCCGGGCCGCGTTCTGCTACTGGGGGTTCCGCGCGGTCAGCGACGACGTGGCCGACCACGACGCACTGATCCGCGCCTGCGCCTCGCTCGAGGTGCTGCACGCGAGCGCGCTGGTGCACGACGACCTGATGGACGACTCCGACGTACGCCGCGGCCGTCCCGCGGCGCATCGCGCGTTCTCCGACGAGCACGCCGGCCACGGCTGGCGCGGCGACCCGAGGCAGTACGGCGCCGCCGCGGCGATCCTGCTCGGGGACATGCTGCTGGCCTGGTCCGACGAGCTCCTGCGCACCTGCGGCATGGCGCACGACGTCGTACGAGACGCCCTGGCCCTCTTCGACACCACCCGCAGCGAGGTCGTCGCCGGACAGTTCCTCGACGTCGCCGCGCAGGCCCGCGGCGCCGACGACCTCGACCTGGCGATGCGGGTGCTGCGCTACAAGTCCGCGAAGTACTCCATCGAGCGGCCCCTGCACATAGGCGCCGCCCTGGCCGGCGCGAACGCGTCGATGCTCCAGGCCCTGACCTCCTTCGGGCTCCCGCTCGGCGAGGCCTTCCAGCTCCGCGACGACCTCCTCGGGGTTTTCGGTGACCCGTCGGTGACCGGCAAGCCCGCAGGTGACGACCTGATCGAGGGCAAACGCACCGTCCTGGTCGCCCTTGCTGCGCACAGCGCTCCCCCGGACGAGGCTGCGGAGCTCGACACCGCCTTGGGTACGCCGCTCGACGAACGCCAGGTCGAACGGCTGCGACGGATCATCAACGACTCCGGTGCCCACGCCCGGGTCGAGGCGATGATCGAGGAGCACGCCGGCCGCGCCCTCGATGCGCTGGCCGCGGCGCCCCTCACCGAGGCGGCGCGGGCGGTCCTCCACGACCTGGCACTGGCCGCCACCCAACGCGTCGTCTGACGGGGTATCCAGTCGGCGTGTCAGCCAGACGTGGTCAGACCCGGAACAGGTTCGTCGAGCAGCCTGAGCACCGGGTCGAGCGCGCTACGTTCCGCGGCCAGCGCGCTGGTCGTGAACGAGATGATTGCCAGTTCATGCTGCACGACGTAGTCGAAGAACCTGGCGTCCTCAGTGCCGGCGTAGTGCTCGGCGAGACGCTGGAAGGCCGGCAGATAGCGGTTGGTCCCCTGCCGGATCACCTTCAGGCGGGTCGTGAAGGGCACGAGTCGTAGTCCCGTCGCACCGGAGAAACCTGCGGTGGAAGCGATGCGATTCCCTGCACCCCCGGGCAGCTCGGCCCGGTGAACAAAGCTGCTGACGCCGGCGTTGGTCTGGATTTCGAGATCACGCAGCGCCCCCCAAGCTCGGCGCTCCTGCTCGGTGAGGCTGAGGTGCGCTGCTGTGGCGAAGAAGGCTACGCCGAGGGCTTCGGACTCAATGAGCCGAGCGAGGTCGCGCTTGATGTGAGTAGGCAGCGGCGGTTTGGGCATGGCCGGTCCTTACGGATGGGTGGTCGATCTTTGGCGGAGCGGGGCGATGCCCACCGCGTGATCGAGAGGATCGGGGATCGGGACTTGTGCACTTTCGAATGTCACGGGACCCGCTTCGGCTGTTTGGCGAAGTCGACGACTTCGGCCGGGAACGCGCTCGCCCGTTCGAGCATGACAGGTTCCCTCCGACCCCGCACTCACCGTGCGTCAGCCTGCGCTCGGGCCCAGCTCGGGCACGTCCACCGAAGGTCCCTCACCACGGAGCACCACCGCGAACTTGCCACCCCGGTCGGCGTGGGCTCGTCCGCCGAGCACGCTCAAGGTCACTGAGAAGGCCTGCTCGTCATGTCGCGCGAAGGGACCCCAGCCGTCCCAGAGGAAGACCACCCCTGCTGAATCGCCGGCCTGCACGTCACCCAGTGAGTCCGAGAGCGCGTCGAAGTTCTGACCGAACCACTCGGGGAAGCCGAAGGCCTCCGCCATCGCGTCGATCACCTCGTCCTTCTCCTCCAGCGGCCAGCCGTCGACGTGGAAGAACCGCCAGCCTGCGTGCTCGACCGTGTGCCGGATGTCCTCGACATGGAGGCCCGACTGCCACCGGTAGAGGCCGGGCTCGTGGTGTCCGGCCAGCAGCGCCGCGAGGCCGCTCACCGACGGATCCTCGAGAACGACGCGTAGTGGTCGTCGGTCCAGTACAGGTCGCCGGCCGCACCGACGACGATCCTTCGGGCTCCGCGGTCGTCCGACCCGGGTGTCTCCACGGTGTACTCCTCGTAGTAGCCCCGTCCCTTGTGGGGCAGGATTCCCTCGTAGTTGCCGAAGGTACCGCCGTCCTGCGGGTACGGGAACGGTCCGCCGCGGTCAATCAGGTCCAGCGTCTCCCGGGCCTGCGCCGGCAGCGCCGAGACCGAGACCCAAGGCAGCTGGCCGCCCGGTGGGTCGTCCGGAGTGCTGAACCAGATCACCACCGCCACGAGCACGATGGTGACCAGCCCGGTGAGCCCGCGCCGGGTCGCGCTGGTCATCAGAAGGCCATCGCCTGCGCGCGGCGCTTCACCTCTGAGCCACGGTTCTCCCGGAGCGCGTCGATGGGACGACCGGGGATCGAGTCGTCGGCGGTGAAGAGCCACACGATCGACTGCCGGTGGTCGTAGCCGCCGTCCTGGAGCACGGTGAGGATCCCGGGGACCCCCTTGACGATCTCGCCGGCGTCGATGAACAGCGCCGGGATCTTCTGGCCGGCACCCTCGCGCGGCACCGCCGCCGCGAGCTGGTTCTCGCGGATGAGCTGACGGACCTTGCTCACGCTCAGGCCCAGCAGGTCGCCAGCGGCCGCCCAGTCGAGCCAGTCGGTGACGAGCGCCTGCAGGTCGGTATCTGATGAGTCCACCGGACCACTGTGCCATCGGTCACGTCTCCCGCGCCGGGTGGGCCTCCCCTCCCAGGGCGTCCGTAGGATCGCCAGGATCGTCCAACCGAGTGATGAGGGAGCCGGCACACGCATGAGGGCCACGCGTACGACGGTGAGCGCGGCCTTGGCGATCCTGTGTCTGAGCCTCGCCGGAGCGGGCCTCGCCTCCCGGGGCTCCGGCTCCTCGTCCTCCGGGAGCGAGGCCGGCACCGCACACCCCTACTTCCGCGCGCACCACACCAAGCCGGCCGGCCTGCCCTTCTCGATGGTGCCCCCGTCCCTGCACGACCAGCGGCCGAACGTCGTGGTGATCATGGCCGACGACATGCGCACCGACGAGCTGAAGTACATGCCGATCACCCAACGGCTGCTGGCGGACAAGGGCGCCACCTTCCGCAACGGGATCTCGCCCTACCCGCTGTGCTGTCCGGCCCGGGCCTCGTTCCTGTCCGGTGAGTACGCCCAGAACCACAAGGTCTGGTCGAACAAGCCGCCGTTCGGGTTCGCCGCGTTCCACGACAAGGAGACGATCCCGGTCTGGATGAGCCGGGCCGGCTACAACACCGCCTTCATCGGCAAGTACCTCAACGGTTACGGCTGGATGCTCGACAAGAAGAGCCGGACCGGCGAGAACACCGTCCACTACATCCCTCCGGGGTGGACCGACTGGCGTGGCTCCATCGACGGCGGCCTGGCCGGCCAGCCGGCTGACGGCGGGACCTACCGGTACTACGACACGACGCTGAACCGCAACGGCACCTTCGTCGACAACGGCGGCCACTACGCCACGCGGATGGTCATGTCGAACACCTACGACATGATCACGGGCCTGGCCCGCAGCAGCCGGCCGTTCTTCTACTGGGCCTCCTACATCGCGCCGCACGTCGGCTCCCCTCGTGAGCCCGACGACCCGGAGCCGCGCACGCTCGCCGACGGCAGCCGGATCCGGATCGGCACCCCGGCGCGGCCGGCGTCGCTCGCCGGCTCCTTCGACAAGGAGATCACCGGTCCTCCCGGACCGGTCGGCGAGAAGGACGTCAGCGACAAGCCGTACTACATCCGGCAGATGCTGCAACCGGACAAGCAGATCATCGCCGACATCACGACCATGGCGCGGCAGCGGGCCGAGGCGCTGACAGTGCTCGACCGGCAGGTCGGCCACACGGTGCACCTGCTCGAGAAGCTCGGCGTGCTGGACAACACCTACATCGTGTTCCTCTCCGACAACGGCTACTTCATGGGCGAGCACCGCAAGCCGCAGGGCAAGACGATCACCTACGAGCCCGGCCCTGTCGGTGCCGATGATCATCCGTGGCCCGGGCATCCCCGAGGGCGTCGTGCGCGAGGACCCCTTCTTGATGACGGACATGGCTCCGACGTTCCTCGCCGCGGCCGGCGCACGACGCGAGCGCCAGCTCGACGGGCAGAGCATGCTGCACGTGGCCAAGGTCGGCGACGAGGGCTGGAACCGCGCCGTCGTGACCGAGGCCGGTCCCCGGTGGGAGTACTTCGACGCGGCCCGCGACCTGACGCCCGCCAACGAGGTGGGTCCCCCGTCTCCCCTGCGCTCCTCGGAGGGCATCCGCACCGCTCGCTACCTCTACGTCGAGCACTTCCGGGGCGATCCGAGCGAGCTCTACGACTTGAAGAAGGACCCGTTCGAGCTCTCGAGCGTGATCGACGACCCGCGGTACGCCGGCGTACGCCGCGAGCTGGCGCGGGTGCTTCACCGGATGCGGTCCTGCCACGGCATCGCGTGCACCCGGCCGTTGCCGCCCTCGCTGCGGACACCCCCGGGGACACATTTGTCCCAGTTTTACCTGTTGCCCCACCAGTCCCAGGGGTAACCTGCTTCGGGTGACGACCCCGACCGGGTCGGCGCCCGCGACTCGGGTGCGGACCCACCGCAGCGCGACACCGCGACGCCTCGCGTGCGTCGTGGTGGGGCTGGCCGTCGCCGTCGGCGGGCTGAGCATCGCCCCTGCCTCTGCCACTGCCGGGCCGGTCGCGGCCTTCTCGTCGGGCGGCGACGACCGTCGGATCGTGCGCTACCGCGTGCACCGCGGGGACACCGCGACCGGGATCGCGGTCCGCTTCCACGCCTGGACCGACGAGCTGGTCGCGCTCAACCACCTCGGCCGCGGGGCCACGGTCCGCGTCGGACAGGTGCTCCGGGTCCCCGTGGTGGTCTCCGCGGCGCGCCGTGCGGCCCGCAAGCACCGCCACTACGCCGCGACCCACTCCGGCCACAAGCCCCGGCCGCACCGGGCACACAAGCACAAGCACCACGCTAGGCCGCACAAGCACAAGCACCACGCGAAGCCCCACCACAAGCCTGCCCACGCGCAGCATCCGAAGCGGCACCACGGCCTGCGACCGCACCACCTCGGCAACCGGTGGCCGCGACACACGGTCCGCAAGCTGCTGGTCCGCACGGCGCGCCGGCACGGTGTCGACAAGCACCTCGGGCTGGCGGTGGCCTGGCAGGAGTCGGGCTGGCAGCAGAACCGGCGCTCGTCGGCCGGGGCGATCGGCGTGATGCAGGTGATGCCGGCGACGGGGCGCTGGCTGTCCTCGGTGATGGAGCGTCGCCTCTACCTGCACGACATCCGCGACAACGCGACCGGTGGGATGTACTACCTGGCGCTGCTGCGCGAGTCGGCGAGCCGACGCGATGCGGTGGCCAGCTACTACCAGGGGCCGGGGTCGGTGCGCCAGCACGGCTACTACGGTTCGACGCGCCAGTACGTCTCGTCGGTGTTCGCGCTGAAGCGCCGCCTGGAGCGCGGCCACCCGCTGTACTGACGGTGCCCCGACCGGGCTCGGGAGCCCGCAGGCTGTCAGACTCGCCACGCCGCAGGCCGTACGGAGTCCGCGCTCCCGCCCGGAGTCCGTAAAATCACCTTCACGCCGGGACTTCCCCTCCGGCGGACCGTGGAGGACTCGTGGAGCGCAACGCGCAGGACCCGATGATCGGGCGCGTTCTCGACCGCAGATACCTCGTCGGCCCGCGCATCGCGCGCGGCGGGATGGCGACCGTCTACGAGGCCACGGACCTGCGGCTCGAACGCCTGGTCGCGGTCAAGATCATGCATGCGGGTTTCGACGACGAGGACTTCTCCCGACGCTTCGTGCGCGAGGCCCGGTCCGCTGCCCGCCTGGCGCACCCCAACGTGGTCGGCGTCTTCGACCAGGGCGACGACGACGGCACGCTCTTCCTCGCCATGGAGTTCGTCCCGGGGCACACGCTGCGCGACCTGATCCGCAAGGAAGCCCCGATGTCCCCGGCCAAGGCGCTGGCCCTGGTCGAGCCGATCCTCTCCGCCCTCTCCGCGGCGCACGATGCCGGGCTGATCCACCGCGACGTCAAACCGGAGAACGTGCTGATCGCCGACGACGGCCGGATCAAGGTCGCCGACTTCGGGCTGGCCCGCGCCATCAGTGCCGAGACCCAGCACACCGCGACCGGCGCGGTGCTCATCGGCACCGTCTCCTACCTCGCGCCCGAGCTCGTCTCGGAGGGCAAGGCCGACGCCCGGGCGGACGTGTACGCGACCGGCGTCCTCATCTACGAGATGCTCACCGGGCGCAAGCCGCACGAGGGCGACTCCCCCATCCACGTCGCCTACAAGCACGTCAACGAGGACATCCCCGCCCCCTCGCTGCTGGTGCCGGGGATCCCGCCGTACGTCGACGCCCTGGTGTCTCGGGCGACCGCGCGCGACCAGGCCCTCCGCCCCGCGGACGCCGGGGTGCTCCTGCACCAGGTACGCCGGGTGAAGGACGCGCTCGACCACGGACTCGCACGACGACCCCGAGCTGACCGCCGACCTGGCGCTGACGAAGCCGGTCCCGCGGCTGGGTGACGACTGGCACGAGCAGTGGGACGACGGCGCCGAGCACACGACCGCCTTCGTGCCGATGGCGGCGGCGATGTCACCGATGCTGGTCGACCACCGGCCCTCGACCCGCACCAGCACCGACACCCCTCGCCCGGAACGCGCCGGGCCCGCGGGCTCGGCGGGGTCCGGCGGTTCCGGCCGGACCGGACAGACACGGCGCCGACGACGCGGACCGCTCCTGCTGGCTGCGGTCCTGGTGCTGGCCCTCCTTGCCGGGCTCGGCGGGTGGTACTTCGGCTACGCGCGCTACGTGTCCACGCCCGGCGTGGTCACGCTGAGCGAGGCGGCCGCGACGACCAAGGTCGAGCAGGCCGGGCTCCAGTTCAAGGTCGGCCGAGAGGCGTGGTCCGAGACGGTGGAGGCCGGTTCGGTGATCAGTACCGACCCCGCCCCGGGCTCGCGGATCCTCAAGGGCGGCACGGTCACCGCGGTCCTCTCCCTCGGCCCCGAGCGGTACGAGGTCCCGGTCCTGCGCGGGCTCTCCGAGGGCGCGGCCCGGCTGGCGCTCACCGGCACGAATCTCGTGGTCGGCGACGTCACCCGTCGCTACAGCGACGCCTTCGCCCAGGGCGAGGTGCTGCGCTCCGACCCCAAGGCCGGCAAGGAGCTCCGTCCCGGCGGGGTGGTGGACTTCGTGGTCAGCAAGGGCCCCCGTCCGATCGAGGTCCCCGACTTCACCGGACGTCCCGCCGACCGGGCCGAGTCCGTGCTGACCGACCTGGGCCTGAAGGTGACCCGTTCCGAGCAGTTCAGCGACTCGGTCCGGGAAGGCCGCGTGATCACCCAGGACCCCAGCTCCGGCACGCTCTTCAAGGGCGACCGGGTGAACCTCACCGTCTCGCGCGGACCCGAGCTCGTCGAGGTGCCCAACGTGCTCGGCATGGGTGTCGAGGCGGCCACCGCCAAGCTCGAGGCGGCCGGGTTCCAGGTCTCCACCGAGCACAGCACGGTCTACGTCGGCCTGGAGTACGTCGTCTCCACCGACCCCAGCAGGGGAACCATGGCCCCCCGCGGCAGCACCGTCACCATCTCCCTCGTCTGACCCCCGCCGACGCGGCGCATCTTGCCCCCCAAACCCCACCGACGCGGCGCATCTTGCCCCCCAAACCCCACCGACGCGGCGCGTCTTGCCCCCGCGAGCTCGTCGACACCCGCCGCCGCCACCTGGCCATGCCCGTCGATACGCTGCGAACGTGCCCTCCCCTCGTACGACGACCTCCGCACCTGTGTGCCGCGACCGACCGGTCGGCACCCATGTGAAGGTCGGCAAGGGGCTGGTCGACGGAGCACTCGCCACGGCGGACTCCCTCGGCGCCGAGGCGATCCAGATCTTCGCCGGCAACCCTCGCGGCTGGGCTCACTCGGCGGGCGACCCGGCGACGGACCGGGCCTTCCGAGACGCCTGCGCCGCTCGCGAGATGCCGGTGTTCGTGCATGCGCCCTACCTCGTCAATCTTGGCAGTCCGACGCCGGCGACGTACGAGAAGTCGGTGGCCAGCGTCGCTCACAACCTGCGCCGCGCCGTCGAGCTGGGCGCTGACGGCGTCGTCGTGCACACCGGCTCCTGCGTCGACGCCGGAGCTCTCGACGCGGCCATGCGTCAGGTCCGCGAAGGGCTGCTCCCGCTGCTCGACACCCTCGACGACGACTCACCGTCGCTGCTGCTGGAGCCGACGGCCGGCCAGGGCCGGTCCCTGTGCGCCGGCGTCGACGACCTCGAGCCCTACCTGGCCGCGCTGGACGGGCACCCCCGGGTCGGCGTCTGCCTCGACACCTGTCACGTGTACGCCGCCGGCGCACCGCTCGACGAGCCCGGCGGCACCACGGCCACCGTCGACCGTTTGGTCGAGATCGGCGGCCCCGGACGGCTCCGGCTGGTCCACGCGAACGACTCCCAGGACCCCCGCGGCTCGTTCCGGGACCGCCATGAGCGCATCGGTGAGGGGCAGATCGGCCTCGGCGCATTCGAGGAGCTCCTGGCCCACCCCGCCACCGCCGGGGTACCCCTCATCCTGGAGACACCGGGCTCGGGCGATCCCGGGAAGCCAGGCGACGACCAGGTCCGCAGACTCCAACAGCTGCGGGACGCATGAGCCGGGGGAACCGGAGCACCCTGCTCGCGAGCCTTGCCCTGCTGTCGATGACGGCCTGCTGGGGCTCGACCTTCTACCTGATCAAGGACCTCCTCGACCGGGTTCCGGTCCTGGACTTCCTGGCCGTCCGCTTCGCCATCGCCTCGGTCACCCTGCTGCTCCTCGCCCCGAAGGCGTTGGGTCGGCTCTCCCGCGAGAGTCGTCGTCGGGCCGTGGTGCTGGGAGGGCTGTACGGCGTCGCGCAGATCCTGCAGACCGCCGGGCTCGCGCACACGCCCGCGAGCGTCTCCGGCTTCATCACCGGGATGTACGTGGTCGCCACGCCACTCCTGGCGGCCCTGCTCCTTCACCTGAGGATCAGCCCGATGACCTGGGCAGCCGTCGCGCTGGCAGCCGCAGGTCTCGGTGTGCTCACCCTCGAGGGCTTCAGCGTCGGGTACGGCGAGGCGATCACGCTGGTCGCGGCGATCCTCTACGCGCTCCACATCGTCGGACTGGGCGCCTGGTCCTCGGCGAAGGAGGCGATGGGCATGTCGATCCTGCAGATCATGACGATCACGGCGATCTGCTTCCTCGCGACGATCCACGACGGCATCGTGCTCCCGAGCACCGGCCGCGACTGGCTCTCGGTGGTCTACATGGCGGTCTTCGCCGGCGCCCTCGCGCTGGCCGGCCAGACCTGGGCCCAGGCGCACCTGCCACCCACGCGCAGCGCCATCATCATGAGCATGGAACCCGTCTTCGCGGCGTTCTTCGCGGTGCTCCTCGGTGGCGAGCTGCTGACCGGCCGCATGCTGCTGGGCGGCCTGATGGTGCTCGCCGCGATGCTGATCGTCGAGCTGCTCCCCCGGCGCCGGATCGAGACCGAGGTCCCACACATCGCCGTCTGAGCCCGCCGCCGCGGGCCGACCCGCCCACCGTCCGCATCGTGGAAATCCTGTCCACCGGCTGGTCGACCGGGGTTATTGTCATCGCATGCAGACCACGTGGACGTATTTCTTTGGCTTTCCGCCGGGGGCACCCCAGCGGCTGGTCGACTAGGCCACGCCCGCTCCGTCCAACGCCCCAGGCCACAGCCCAGGGGCGTTTTTCGTTTCCGTCCCGCGGTGGTCGCCATCGGGACCCCTCCCCGCGAGGGGCCCGACCAGAGAGGAACAACCATGGTCATCGTCATGAAGCCCGAGGCCACCGAGGCCGAGGTGTCACACGTCGTCGAGCGCGTCGAGAGCGTCGGCGGTGAGGCCTTCGTCAGCAAGGGCGTGGTCCGCACGATCATCGGGCTGGTCGGCGACATCGACTCCTTCCACCACCTGAACCTGCGCGGCCTCCCCGGGGTCGGGGACGTGCACCGGATCTCCGATCCCTACAAGCTGGTCAGCCGTCAGCACCACGCCGGCCGGAGCACCGTCTGGGTCGGCCGCGACATCCAGGTGCCGATCGGCCCGGACAGCTTCACGTTCATCGCCGGGCCCTGCGCCGTCGAGTCGGCGCAGCAGACGCTCGAGGCCGCGGAGATGGCGAAGGCGGCAGGGGCGACTCTCCTGCGCGGTGGCGCCTTCAAGCCGCGGACCTCGCCGTACGCCTTCCAGGGGCTCGGCGTCGCCGGCCTCGAGATCCTGGCCACGGTGCGGGAGAGTACGGGGCTCCCGATCGTCACCGAGGTCGTCGACGCCCGCGACGTGACCGTCGTCGCGGAGCACGCCGACATGCTGCAGGTCGGCACCCGCAACATGGCCAACTTCGGCCTGCTCCAGGCTGTCGGTGAGTCCGGCAAGCCGGTGCTGCTCAAGCGCGGGATGACCGCGACCATCGAGGAGTGGCTGATGGCCGCGGAGTACATCGCCCAGCGCGGCAACCTCGACGTGGTTCTCTGCGAGCGCGGGATCCGCACCTTCGAGCCGGCCACCCGAAACACCCTCGACATCTCCGCTGTCCCGGTCGTCCAGGCGACCTCCCACCTGCCGATCATCGTCGACCCGTCCCATGCGGCGGGGCGCAAGGACCTCGTGGTCCCCCTGTCGCGGGCGGCGATCGCCGTCGGCGCCGATGGCGTCATCGTCGACGTGCACCCCGATCCCGAGACAGCACTGTGCGACGGACCGCAGGCCTTGCTCGGCAGCGACCTACGGGCACTCGCGCAGGCCGTGCGGCAGCTGCCGTCGATGGTCGGCCGGGTCGACGCCAGCGCCCTGGCCCGAAAGGTCGTCGCGCTCGGCGCCTGACCCCGGGGTGGGTCACCCGGTCAGCTGCTCCGCGGTCACCTGTAGGTGCATCCGGTGGAGCTCCTCGGCCTGGGCGGCGGCCCGGTCGATCAGCCGCTCGATCTCCTCGCGGTCGATCCGGGGGTCGTTGCCCGCCACCGCCCGCAGGACCTGCCAGCCAGAGCTCTTCGCGGCCACGGCATCCCGCAGCGCCTCGAGCTCGATCACGTCCGACAGCGGCGAGCGGCGTACGACGTAGCCGTTCGGCTTGAACCGTCCCAGCAGCTCGGCGAGCTTGCCGGACATCGTCATCGGGAGGTTCTCGGTGATCCCGAGGTCGTCCATGATCCGCCTGAGCGAGGCCCTGTCGGACTCGACCTCGTCGGCGAGCGCCGCGAGCTCGTGCCCGAGGTCGGTGCCCTCATGCTGCGAGGCGGCACGGTGGAACAGCGCGACGCCGGCGTTGGCGCCGGTCAGGTGGTTGTTCAGGTAGGTGGCCAGCAGGCGGGTGTCGTTCATGCCGTCCCGGTACCCGGCTTCGCCGCCGGGTAACCCGGAAGGGTCAGACCCAGACCCGCTGCTGACCCGGGATCGCCTGGAGGTCGCCGTACAAGAGCTTCTGGGGAGGCTTCTTGCCCCCGACCTTCGGCTGCACGGCGTACGGCAGGAAGACCTCGATCGCCGGGCCTTCGCGGTGCTCGAGGGCGACCGCGATCGCGTCGCCGTCCGGACCACCGACGTTGCTGGCCACGGCCGCGGCCCTCAGCTCGCCCGACTCCGCGCGCAGGCCGTCCCAGCACAGGTCGAGCACCGCGGACGGGTCGGCCACCTCGCGCGGACCGGTGGGCACCTCGGCGGCCAGCACCCGGGTCTCTCCGGCTCCTTCGAGCGCGACCGCGAACGGGTAGAACTCCCCCGCCGAGTCGAGCAGCTCCTGGGCGGCACGGATCGCAGCGTCGAGCAGGTCATCGAGATCTCCCTGCACCGCCGGGCTGGTCTCGTCGCGCCATGAGCTCATCGGGTCTGTCCTCCATGTTCGGCGAGCACCTTGGCCAGGACTCCGGCCGCGGTCTCCGCCTGGGCGAGTGAGATGTCGAGGTGGGTGACCATCCGCAGGGCACGCGGGCCGACCGCGCTGACGAGCACGTCGTGCTCCCGAGCAGCGGCCACTGCAGCGGCGGCATCCGGTACGTCGACGACCACGATGTTGGTGTCGACCGCGGCCGGATCGGCGCCGCAGGCCTCGGCGAGGAGCCGCGCGTGGACGTGGTCGTCGGCGAGCCGCTCCACGTGGTGGTCGAGCGCGTACAGGCCGGCCGCTGCGAGGATGCCGATCTGCCGCATCCCGCCGCCCATCCGCTTGCGCCAGACCCGGGCCTCTGTCACGGTCTCCCGGCTGCCCACCAGCAGTGACCCGACCGGCGCACCGAGTCCCTTGCTGAGGCAGACCGCCAGCACGTGCGCGGCCGCGCCGTACCTCGCGAGAGGGACGCCGGTGGCGACGTGGGCGTTCCAGATCCGGGCACCGTCGAGATGCACCGAGACGCCGCGGTCGTCGGCGAAGGCGCGCAGGCGCTCGATCGTCTCGATCGGCTGGACGGCACCGCCGGCGAAGTTGTGGGTGTTCTCGATCGAGAGCGCCTTGGTCGGCACGAAGAACGGGCCCATGTCGGGCGCGAACATCGCCTCGATGGCGGCCAGGTCGATGGCGCCGCGCGGCGCAGTCCAGGTGCGCATCGTCACACCGGTGTACGCCGCGTGCGCACCGAGCTCGGCGCGAGCGATGTGCGCCGACGACTCGCAGAGCACCTCTTCGCCGGGGCCGACGAGCGAGCGCACGGCGAGCACGTTGGCCATCGAACCGGTCGGGGTGAACAAGGCGGCCTCGTGGCCGAACATCTCGGCGACGCGTTCCTCGAGGCGGACGACCGTCGGGTCCTCGGAGTAGACATCGTCGCCCACGTCGGCCCGTGCCATCGCCGTCCGCATCTCCTCGGAGGGACGTGTGACGGTGTCGCTGCGGAGGTCGATCGGCGACGTCATGCCTTGCTCAGCATCGCGGCCACGAGGAACGCCAGCTCGAGGGACTGGACGCGGTTCAGCCGCGGGTCGCAGACCGACTCGTAGCGACCGGACAGGCCGGCCTCGTCGAGCTCCTCGCCTCCCCCGACGCACTCGGTGACGTCGTCACCGGTCAGCTCGACGTGCACGCCGCCGGGCCACGTGCCGACCGCGCGGTGCACGTCGAAGAAGCCCTGCACCTCCTCGATCACGTCGTCGAAGCGGCGCGTCTTGTAGCCCGACGACGCCTCGAACGTGTTGCCGTGCATGGGGTCGCAGACCCAGGCGACGTTGATCCCGGAGGCGTGCACCTTCTCCAGCAGGGGCGGCAGCGCGTCGCGGATCTTGCCGGCGCCGAAGCGGGTGATGAAGGTGAGCCGGCCCGGCACGTTGTCGGGGTTGAGCTTCCAGGCCAGGGCCAGCGCGTCGTCGGCGGAGGTGCTCGGGCCGAGCTTCACACCGATCGGGTTCTGGATGTGGCGCAGCAGCTCGACGTGTGCGCCGTCGATCTGCCGGGTCCGCTCCCCGATCCACAGGAAGTGCGCGGAGACGTCGTACGGCAGCTGGGTGCGGGAGTCGATCCTCGTCATCGCGTGCTCGTACTCGAGCACGAGCGCCTCGTGGCTCGAGTGGAAGTCGACCCGGTGGAACTCGTCGGGGTCGGCACCGATGGCCTGCATGAAGGTCAGCGCCTTGTCGATCTCCTTGCCGAGCTTCTCGTAGCGCTTCCCGACCGGGGAGTCGCGGACGAAGTCGGTGTTCCAGGTGTGCACCTGGCGCAGGTCGGCGTAGCCACCGGTCACGAACGCGCGGACCAGGTTGAGCGTGGCCGCGGACGAGTTGTACACGTCGACCAGCCGCTGGGGGTCGGGGATCCGCGACGACTCGGTGAAGTCGAAGCCGTTGACGGCGTCGCCGCGGTAGGCCGGGAGCGTGACCCCGTGCCGGGTCTCGAGGTCCGAGGAGCGCGGCTTCGCGTACTGCCCCGCGAGTCGCCCGAGCTTGACAACTGGAACCGACGCGGCGTAGGTCAGCACGACGGCCATCTGCAGCAGCACGCGCAGCTTGTTGCGGACGTTGTCGGCGGTGACGCCCTCGAAGGTCTCGGCGCAGTCGCCACCCTGCAGCAGGAAGGCCTCGCCCCGGCCGACCGCGGCCAGCTTCTCCAAGAGGTCGTCGCACTCGCCGGCGAACACCAGGGGCGGGACCGTGCGAAGCCTCGCGACGGCCGCATCCACCGCGGCGGAGTCCGGGTACGTCGGCTGCTGAGCCGCCCCCAGGGCGTGCAGGCTGGCGAGGTCGGGAATCTGCGCTGTCACTCGGCCCAGCCTACGTCGCCGTACCGGTGCCGCGCGCGGGCGGTGACGCGCACGAGGGCACTGACCTCCTACGCGCGTCACCTTTTCCTGTGCCGGCCGTTGACGAGGTATCGAACCACCCCTCCTCGGAAGGTCCTCCATGAGTCTGACCAAGAAGTCCGTCCTCGGCGCGATGGGCGGCCTGACGCTCGCCGTCGGCCTGCTCGCCTCCCCCGCCGCCGCCACGACCAACGACCCGCTCCGCCCGCAGGAGTGGGGTCTCGACCAGATCCACGCCGAGCAGGCCTGGGCCGCCACGACCGGCACCGGCGTCGTCGTCGCGGTGGTCGACAGCGGAGTCGACCTGACCCATCCGGACCTGAAGGCCAACCTGGTCCCGGGTGCCACCTTCATCGACTGTGGCCCGAACCCGTGCGGCAACGGCAACTGGAAGGGCCCCGACGGCATCGGCCAGGAGGCCGACGAGCACGGCACTCACGTGAGCGGCACGATCGCCGCGGTGGCCAACAACGGGATCGGCGTGGCCGGGGTGGCCCCCGGCGCCAAGGTGATGCCGATCAAGGCGCTCGAGGACGGCAGCGGCTCCTTCGAGGACATCGCTGCGGGCATCCGCTACGCGGCCGACCACGGAGCCAAGGTGGTCAACCTGAGCATCGGCGCCCTCCCCGGAGTCCAGGCGCTCACGATCACCGGCGTCGAGTCCTCGGTCACCGACGCGATCGCGTACGCCGACTCGAAGGGCGTGCTCGTGGTGGCTGCCGCGGGCAACGAGTCGTTCCCCGTCTGCGACACCCCCGCCTTCGAGCCCCACGCGCTCTGCGTCACCTCGACGACCCGCGAGGAGACCCCTTCCTGGTTCAGCAACGGCGCGGTGAAGCCGGACATGATGGCGGTCGCCGCTCCCGGTGGCGCCGGACTCCTCTTCTGTGAGGACGACATCGTCTCCACCGTGCCGCAGGGCACCGGTTCCGCGGTGTGCGGCCAGTCCGACTACGACTACTACGCGGGTACGTCGATGGCCACGCCGCACGTTTCCGGGGTGGCAGCGTTGCTGTTCGCCCAGGGGCGCACGCTCGACAACGTCAGGTCCGCGCTGATCGACACCGCCCGCACCCCGGGGGTCGGCACCGGCGCGTTCACGACGTCGTACGGTCACGGCATCGTCGACGCCCAGGCCGCCACCGCCTCGCCCGGCGCTGCCGCGCTGAGCACCAAGGGCAAGGGGAAGGGCAAGGGCGGCAAGAAGCGCTGATCTTGGTCGAGACAGCCACTGAGCGCGCCGGGTCAGGGCCGGCGGTGCACCAGCAGCGGGAGCACCGCGCCGGCTCCGGCCCGGCGCAGCAGTGCCGCACGCGACGGTGACCGGCCACAGCGACGACGTGGCGTCGACGACGAGCAGCACGGCACCGGCCGGCCACCGCCGGCGCCAGGCCGTCGGGCGTCGAGCGCGTCACGCCAGTAGGCTGCCTCGTCGGCCGAGCTGAGCTCGCGCAGCGTCGGGACCGGGGCGGCCGGCGCCGGCAGCGAGGCCCGGTCCAGGCGGCCGACCGAGGCCAGGTGGTCGGCGACGCGAGCCGTCATCAGCGGACAGCCCGCCGCGCGGCAGGTCGACGACGACCTCGGGGCGCGGCCGGCCAGGCGTCCTCCAGCCGGCCGAGCAGCCGCACGCAGGCGTCGGCCACGTCCGTCGGGGGCCGGAGCGTCCCGGCCGAACAGCGCGGCGATCGTCTCGCGCCACTCCGGTGCGTCGGCGAAGACCAGCGTGCGGCCGAGCGTCGGGCTCTCCTCGGCGGCGATCTTGCCGCGCGCGCCGAACGCGCCGCCGGGCCACATCTTGCGGGGCTCGAGCACGTGCACCTGTCCGCGCAGCAGCGCCGGTCACCGGCCGCACGGTCTCGCGGTCGAGGCGCCGCCGTCGAGGGCGTCGGGGAGCCCGCCCCGGCAGACCGAGCAGCGACCACAGGGCTCGGCGGTCGGGTCGTCGAGCGACTCCTGGAGCAGCTGCATCAGGCAGCGCTCGCCGCGGGTGTAGGCGCGCATGATGTCGGCCTCGCGGCGGCGGACGGCGACGACGCCGTCGTAGTGCTCGGCGTCGTAGGTCCAGGCCTCGCCGGTCGCGACCCAGCCGCCCTCGACCCGCTCGACGACCCCGTCGACCGCGAGCTGCTTGAGCATCAGCTCGACGCGGCCGCGGCGTACGCCGGACTGGGCCTCGACGGCGGCGACCGACATCGCGCCTGACTCCCGGCTCGCGCGCGCCCGAGCGACGTCGAGCACCCGCTCGCACCTGGTCGGGCACCGGGATCGTCGCGGTGGCGAAGTAGTCCCACACCCCGGCGTCGGCTCGGACGGGCAGCAGCACGGCGTGGGCGTGGTCGATCGCCCGGCCGGCACGGCCGACCTGCTGGTAGTAGGAGACCGGCGACGGCGGCGCCCCGACGTGGACGACGAAGCCGAGGTCGGGCTTGTCGTAGCCCATCCCCAGCGCCGAGGTGGCGACCAGCGCCTTGAGCCGGTTGTCGCGCAGCGCGTCCTCGAGCTCGTGGCGCGCCGACCGGCCTCGAGCTGGCCGGTGTAGGCCGCGACCGGGACCGTCGCGCCGTGCACCGCCGCGATCGCCTCCGCCAGCCGCTCGGCGTCCGCGACCGTGAGGGCGTAGACGATGCCCGAGCCGGCGAGCCTGGGCAGGTGGTCGACCACCCAGGCGTAGCGCTCCAGCGGAGTCAGCCGGTCGACCACGGACAGCTCGAGGCTGGCCCGGGCCGAGCGGCCCGCGGAGCACGAGCGTGGCCGCGCCCGAGCTGTGCCGCGCGACGTCGTCGGTGACCCGCGCGTTGGCGGTCGCGGTGGTGGCGAGCACCGGGGTCGTCGGGGTTGAGCCGCTGGAGCACGTCGGACACCCGGCGGTAGTCGGGCCGGAAGTCGTGGCCCCAGTCGGAGACCGCGTGCGCCTCGTCGATCACCAGCAGGCCGAGACGTCCGGCGAGCCCGTCGAGCACCCGGCGCCCGAACCCGGGGTTGGCCAGCCGCTCCGGGCGAGACCAGCAAGCACGTCGAGCTCGCCGTCGCGCAGTGCCGCCTCGACCGCCGACCAGTCGTCGATGTTGGACGAGTTGAGCGTGGCCGCGCGCAGACCCGGCCCGGCGCCGCCGCCGCCACCTGGTCGCGCATCAGGAGAGCAGCGGCGACACGACGAGCGTCGGTCCGGCCCCTCGGAGCGGCGGATGGCGGTGGCCGCCCAGTAGACCGCCGACTTGCCCCAGCCGGTCGCCTGCACGACCAGCACCCGCGCGGCCGTCCTCGCACAGCGCCGCGACCGCCGTCTCCTGGTCGGCGCGCAGCCTGGCCTCCGGTCCGGCGATCGCCGCGATCACCCGCGCGGCGACTGGCACGCGCGGGTCGGCAGGGTGGTGGTCGGTCATGCGCCCACGCGTACGGACCAGGCACCGACCCCCCGAGCCATCGACTCCACCAGGCGGCCGGCCCACCGGCTCAGAGGGGCAGTGTCGGAGTGGGCGTTGCCCCTCAGGCCTCGCAGGCCACCTGTGCCAGGGCCGTCTCGACGCGCAGGCCGGACTTGGGCTCGGTCTTGTTGTCACCCTTGCGGTTGGCCCTCTGACCGCCCTTGGTGGTGACCTTCGGTGCGGACCTCTGGTCGGCCCGGGTGGCGACCCTCTGGCCGCCCCTCGCGGGCACCTGCTGCTCGACCTTGACGGGCACCTGCTGCTCGGTCCTCGCGGCCACCTGCTGCTCGACCTTGACGGGCACCTGCTGCTCGGTCCGCGCGGCCACCTGCTGCTCGACCTTGACGGGCACCTGCTGCTCGGTCCGCGCGGCCACCTGCTGCCCGACCTTGACGGGCACCTGCTGCTCGGTCCGCGCGGCGACCTTCTGCTCGGTCTTCCTGCGACCTTGTGGTCGGCGCTCCGGCCGACCTTCGGGCCGACGCTCGCGACTGTCCCGGGGCGGCTCGGTGCGCCGACGGGGTCAGCTTCAGCTCGCGCCGGATGCGCCGGGCGACCCTGAGCCGCCGCGGGTCCGGGGCCCACCGGCTGGGCGCCTCGCGCCACGTAGGCGTCGCCGCCCCGCCGGGCGTCGGGCGCGGGTGACGTCCACCGAGGTCGTCCGGAGGCGGAGTGTGCGATGCAAGCGTGCGAACTGCAGGTGAGGCACGATCGAGCCGTCGGGGACCCGGGCCACCAGCCGCTCGAGCGGCTCACGCCGGTAGGCACGCAAGGGCGAGTCGTCATCGGCGGACGACCGCTCCCCACCAGTGAGACGTCGGCTGAGCCACGGGTCGCGACGGCCGACACGGACGCCGATGGCGCCGTCCCTGCCCTCCAGGGCGTTCAGGACCCGGCGCACGTCCCGGCCGAGGAACTGTCCGTCGCCGTCCACGTGGATCACGATGTCGGGCTTCAGCGCCAAGGCCTCCCGGTAGGCGCGCATCACGCTGGCCGCATGTCCGAGACGTCGTTCGTGGCGGACCACCGACACCCGGGGCTGGAGCACCGGTGCCAGCGCGCTCACCGAATGGGAAGCCGGCGCCTCAGCGTGGTCGTCGACCACGATGAAGTGAAGGTTGCGGACCGACGAGGCGAGATGCCCGTCGATCTCCTCGAGGAACTCTGCGAGCCCCTTTGTGTCGTACGCCGGCAGCACGACGACGACCGAACTCTCCCGTGCTGTCTGAGCCATCGCTCCCCCGTTGAGGTCGCACCGGGCCCGAGCCGGCGTTTGTGACGTCTCGAGATTAGGCATCTCGGCCGCCTCCTGTCCGGACAATTGACCGATTGGCGCGGTCGGAGGCGGGCTTCGGGGGTCAGCCGAAGAAAACCTCCGCCTCGGCGTACTCCTCGGGACTGACCAGCTTCAGCTCTCCGGTCCCCTCGATCAGCGGCACGCGGACGATGTCGGCGCCGCGCAGCGCCATCATGGTGCCGAAGTCCTTCTCCGCGACGGCGGTGATCGCGTGCAGCCCGAACCGGGTGGCCAGCCATCGGTCGAAGGCGGTCGGCGTTCCGCCCCGCTGGACGTGTCCGAGGACCACGGCACGGGCCTCCTTGCCGGTGCGGTTCTCGATCTCCCCCGCGAGCCGGTCCCCGATGCCGCCGAGCCGCACGTGGCCGAACGCGTCCTTCTCGCCACTGACCAGGGTCATGTCGCCGCCCTCGACCGGGAACGCGCCCTCGGAGACCACGATGATCGGCGAGTAGTGCGACTCGAACCGCTTCTCGACGTAGCCGCACACCTCCTCGATGTCGAACGGCTGCTCGGGGATGAGGACGACGTTCGCGCCGCCGGCGATGCCCGGCGTGCAGGGCGATCCAGCCGGCGTGGCGGCCCATCACCTCGACGACGAGGACCCGGTGGTGGGACTCGGCGGTGGTGTGCAGCCGGTCGATCGCCTCGGTCGCGATGTTCACCGCCGTGTCGAAGCCGAAGGTGAAGTCGGTGCCGGAGAGGTCGTTGTCGATGGTCTTGGGTACGCCGACCACATTGACGCCGAGGTCGGCCAGCTTGGTCGCGACCCCGAGGGTGTCCTCGCCGCCGATCGCGATCAGCGCGTCGACGCCGTGCTCGGCGAGGTTCGCCTTGATCTTCTCCACGCCGCCGTCGATCTTGAACGGGTTGGTCCGCGAGGACCCCAGGATCGTGCCGCCACGAGGCAGGATCCCGCGCACCTGGGCCACCCCGAGCTCCATGGTGACGCCCTCGAGCGGGCCGCGCCATCCGTCACGGAAGCCGACGAAGTCGTAGTCGTAGTCCTTGACCCCCTTGCGGACCACCGCCCTGATCACCGCGTTCAACCCCGGGCAGTCGCCTCCGCCGGTCAGCACTCCCACGCGCATCGCGCGCCTCCTTCGTCTTATGACTCTCGGGTCCGTCGTACCGACCCTAGCGAGGTCGGCACCGCGGGGCGAGGGTCTGCTTTGATCGTTCCAAATCACGGACGGGTGGCGAGCGGGGCCCGGCCCGCTACGTTCTCCCCATGACCTTCTCGATCGTGGCCCGGTCCGCAGACGGCGAGTCCTGGGGCATCGCCGTCGCCTCCAAGTTCCTCGCGGTCGGCAACGTGGTACCCGCGGCCGTCGCCGGGATCGGCGCCATCGCCACCCAGGCCGACGCCAATGTGGCCTACAAGGCCGAGGCGCTGTCCATGCTGGACGAGGGCGCGACCGCCGAGGTGACGCTGGCCAGGCTGCTCGAGGACGATGACGGACGCGACCACCGTCAGGTCGGCCTGGTCGATGTCGAGGGCAACGCCGTCACGCACACGGGCTCGGCATGCTTCGACTGGGCCGGTGGCGTGACCGCCGACGGCGTGGCGATCCAGGGCAACATCCTCACCGGCCGCGAGGTCGTCGACGAGATGCTCGCCGCCTGGGAGTCGGCCGTCGACGAACCGTCCCTGGCCAGGCGGCTGGTGACCGCACTGTTGGCCGGCGACCGGGCCGGAGGCGACCGGCGTGGTCGCCAGTCCGCCGCGGTCTTCGTGGTGCGCGAGGGCGGCGGGTACGCCGGCGGCGACGACGTCGCCGTGGACCTGAGAGTCGACGACCACCCCGACCCGTGCCCGGAGCTGCCAGCGGCTCCTGGAGCTCAACGACCTGTACCTCACGGCGTCCCGGGAGGACGAGAAGGTGCCGGTGACCGACGACCTCCGTCGCGAGATCGAGGAGCGAGTCGCCTCGCTCGGTCACCCCGGCGTCCACGCGTGGGTCGGGTCGGAGAACTACGAGATGCGCGTCGACACCGGCGAGAACCCCGCGTGGATCGACCAACGGGTGCTGGACATCCTTCGTTCCTCCGCTGCCTCGTCCTAGGCTGCGCGGTCATGAGCATCCTCGCCATCGATGCCGGCACCACCGGGGTCACCGCCGTGATCGTCACCGCCGACGGCACGATCGCAGCCAAGGGCTACCAGGAGTTCCCCCAGCACTTCCCTCGCCCCGGCTGGGTCGAGCACTCGCCGGAGGAGATCTGGCAGGCCACGCTGGAGTCGACGCGCGCCGCGCTGGCGGCGTACGACGGCGACGCGCGGTGACCTGCAGGGACTCGGCATCACCAACCAGCGCGAGACCGTCATGCTCTGGGACCGCGAGACGCTGGGCTCGCCACGACGCGCCATCGTCTGGCAGGACCGCCGTACCGCCGACATCTGCTCCCGGATGCGGGACGAGGGCCACGAGGACCGGGTCAGCGAGCTGACCGGGCTCCGGCTCGACCCCTACTTCTCGGGCACCAAGCTGGTGTGGCTGGCGGAGAACGAGCCGAACACCTGGGCCCTGGTCGAGTCGGGTCGGTACGCCGTCGGCACCGTCGACTCCTACCTGATCGCCCGGATGACCCGCGGCACCTGGCACGTCACCGACGTCTCCAACGCCTCGCGGACGCTCCTGTTCGACCTCGAGCGGGGCGACTGGTCAGACGAGCTCTGTGGGCTCTTCGGGGTGCCCCGCGACGCGCTGCCCGACATCGTCGCGTCCTGGGGTGAGATCGCCCGGACGGACCCGAAGTCCTTCCTCGGCCTCGACCTCGCGATCGCCGGCATCGCGGGAGACCAGCAGTCGGCGCTGTTCGGTCAGACCTGCTTCGACGTCGGCGACTCGAAGTGCACCTACGGAACCGGTTCCTTCATCCTCACCAACACCGGCAACGAGGTCGTGCGGTCAGAGGCGGGGCTGCTGTCCACCGCCGCCTGGCGGGCGCCGTCGGGCGAGCTGACCTACGCCCTCGAGGGCGCGATCTTCGTGACCGGAGCCGCCGTTCAGTGGCTCCGCGACGGCTTGCAGATCGTCGGCTCGGCGGCCGAGACCGCGGCGATCGCGGCCACCGTCCCCGACAGCGAGGGCGTGGTGTTCGTCCCGGCCCTGACCGGTCTGGGCGCGCCCCACTGGGACCCGCATGCCCGGGGGCTCATCATCGGGCTCACCCGCGGCACCACGCGGGCACACATCGT
Organism: uncultured Actinomycetota bacterium; assembly: GCA_963740525.1. Taxonomy (GTDB): domain Bacteria; phylum Actinomycetota; class Actinomycetes; order Propionibacteriales; family Nocardioidaceae; genus CAVUEG01. Next base: position 11,647 of record CAVUEG010000011.1, on the reverse strand, counting down.
CCGTGCCACGCTCGAGGCGATCGCGTTCGAGGTGCGCGACGTGATCGAGACCCTGCCGACCCGCTCGGCCATGTCGAGCCTCGCCGTCGACGGCGGCGCCAGTGCCAACGACCTGCTCTGCCAGATCCAGGCCGACCAGCTCGGCGTACCCGTCGAACGACCGGAGATCGTGGAGACCACCGCCCTCGGGGCCGCGTTCCTGGCCGGGCTGGGCACCGGAGTGTGGGAGTCCACCGAGGCGCTCCGCGAGACCTGGCACCTGGACCGGCGCTTCGAGCCGGCGGCCGACCGTGTGGACGTCGACGCCGCCCATGCACGCTGGATCGAGGCGGTCAGCCGCTCGCGCGACTGGGCCTGACTCCGACGCCACCCTTTCGGATCAGGTCAGGCGAGCCACGTCGGCACGTGCCCGCTCCAAGGCCTTCCGGCTCCGGGCCAGTGCCTGGGCGGCGTCCGACCGCGTCCCCTCGGCCTCCTCCAGCTCGTCGGCGACCGTGTCCAGCTCCTCGTCGAGCTGACCGATCCGTCGCTTGAGCTCGTCGATCTCGCCCTGGAGCTGCAGGCTCCGGGCACCGAGGTCAGCGACCTGCTGCTCCGACTCCGCGTGCTCCTCCTCGGCCTCGGCCAATGCCTGCTCGGCCGCCTCGAGGGCCTCCTCGGCGGCTCTGAGCGCGGACCCGTCGTCGGGGGGGACCACGTGCAACGAGGGCGGTCTCGGCGCGACAGGGGAGGCGACCAGCCCCAGCGCCTCCGGGAAGGCGACCGCGGAGGCGACGTCGACGGCTTCGACCCCGGTGGCCCGGAGAGTGCCGACCAGAAGCCCGGACCGCACTGCCACCGCGGCACCCTCGTCGACCATGGCAGCGGTCAAGGTCGCCTCGATCTGGTCCGCCACCTGTTCGGTGACCTTGAGCCCGAGCCTCCGTGCGAGCGCCCGAGCCTGGGTCGTGATCGCCGCGGTGAGCTGACGACGCTGGCGGGTCAGCTGACGCAATTCGTCGCCGTCGAGGTCGGCCTGGGCCTGCCGCAGGGCCTCCCCCAGTGAGAGCACCTGCTCGATCTGCTCTCCGTCGTGGCGCACCTGCATGTTCACGACCCAGGCCGCCACCGAGGGCTTGCGCAGCGACTTGACCGCCGCCGCGAGCTTCTTGTCCTCGGAGGGCGCGCCTTCGCCCGGGCATTGCGGGCAGGGGTGAACTCCTCGAGAGGCAACGCGTACGACGCGCCCGCGATCTCCCCGAGGTCCCCTTCCGCCCGGTCCTGGCTCACGTCTCGATCGTAGGGCCGGGCCCCCGTGTCCGTCGGCCCGGCTTCGTCCAACGGGCCTGCGACGATGGCGCGATGAGCGAACACGCACGCGCGGATCCGCCTGGTACCCCGATGCCGCCGGGACCTTGCCAGTCGACCACGTCCGGGCCTCAAGCCGCTCGCCGTACGCCGCGACCGCAGCCCGCTCCGCACCGCGGCGGCCGCCGCCCGCGACCGTCGCACGTGCAGGCGTGCCCGACCTGCTGGCCGACCGACCCCGTAGCCGCCGCCCGGGTCGCGCGCCAGTCTCGCGGCCCTGCTGGGTGACCGCCGTGGTCAGCTGGCGGCGCTGGCGGGTCAGCTCGCGCGAGCGACCCGGCGTCCAGGTCGGCCTGGGCCTGCCGCAGCGAGGCGCCGAGCTCGAGGACCTGGGTCATCTGGTCGCCCTGGTGGCGCATCATCATGTTCACCACCCAGGCGGCGGCGGTCGGCTTGCGCAGCTCGGTGACCCGCTTGGCCAGCCCGGCGTCACCGTCGGCCTTGGTCTGCTTGGCCGACTGGTTCGGGTCGCCGGCGAAGTCCGCCGGCGAGGGCGTAGAGCTCCTCGGCGATGCTGAGCAGCGGGTCCGTGGCCACGGGTCGAGGATAAGGGGTCATCCTCGTCGTCGATGCCCTGCTCGATGGCGTAGCGCACCAGCTGCACCCGGTTGTGCAGCTGGAGCTTGCGCAGGGTGTTCTGCACGTGGTTCTGCACGGTGCGGTGCGAGAGGACGAGCCGTTCGGCGATCTGCTTGTACTCCAGCCCCTTGGCCACCAGCCGCAGCACCTCGGTCTCCCGCTCGGTCAGCCGGGGCACGTCCGGGTCGGCGGCCGGCGCGTCGGAGAGCCGGCGGTACTCCCCCAGCACCAGGCCGGCCAGACCGGGGGTGAAGACGGTGTCCCCGACGGCGACCCGTTCGACCGCCGAGACCAGCTCGGCGCGGGAGGCCGACTTGACGAGGTAGCCGGTGGCACCGGCCTTCACCGCCGCGAGCACGTCATCCTGCTCCCCGGAGGCGGACAGGATCAGCACGCGTACGGCGGGATCCTGCGCCACCATGGCGGCAGTGACCTCGACCCCGGAGGGTGCCGGGATCTGCAGGTCGAGGACGACCACCTGGGGCCGGACCGCGGGGAACCGGGCCAGCGCGTCGGTCCCGTTGGCCGCCGTCCCGACCACTTCGAAGCCGGCCTCGGTCAGGTCCCGGGCGACACCCTCGCGCCACATCGGGTGGTCGTCGACCACCATCACCCGGATCGCGTCCATCAGGCTCCTCCCCGCTGGTACCTGCCGCGACGGTGCACCAGCGGCTCGGTCTCGTCACCGATGACGATCTCCTCGATCGCCGCCTCGACGAGCACCGACCAGCCCACCTCGGCGACCCTCTCCACGCGGGCCCCCGCCCAGGTGGTCGCGTCTGTCAGCAGCGGCCCCCACGCGGTGTCGGTGAAGTCCGAGGCGGCGAAGATCCCACCCGGCGCCGGGGCCGTGCCGGCGAACATCTCCGACAGGTTGCGCTGCGGCCACTTCAGCAGGGCGACCACGAGCGTCGAGCCGGGGACCAGCGCCTCGGCCAGGTCGGAGGACGGGTCCAGGAGACCGAGCACGCGACCTGGCGCACCCCCGGCCACCATCACCGAGGACACGGTCAGCCCGGCCCGGTCCTCTCCCGCTCCCGTGGTCCAGATCGTGACCACACCGCCCAGACGCGCGCGGAAGCGGCGTACCGGGTCGTCCTCGGTGGGGAAGGGGTGGGTGTCGTGGATCGTCATCGGTTCCTCACCGGGAGCCTGAGCTCCCACTCGGTGCCCTGCCCGGGTCCAGTCCTCAGCTCGGCCGTGCCGCCGAGGGCGGCCATCCGGCCCCGGATCGACTCGACCACGCCGAGCCGTCCGCTGGCGGCCGCCTCCTCCAGCCGTCCATGCGCGATCCCCGGGCCCTCATCGCGGACGGTGACAACCACCGAATCACCCAGGTCCTCCACGAGCAGCCACGCCCGGGCCTGTACGCCGACATGGTGCCGGACGTTGCCCAGAGCCTCGGCCACTCCCGCCACGAGCTCGGAGAGGGCCGGGGCCGCCAGGTGGATCTCGGCCGCCGGAGCCGAGAGCGTCACGGTCGGGGACTCGAAGCGCGAGAGTGCCGCGACCACGCCGCTGGCGTGACTCTCGGGAGCAACCTCACGACCTTGCATCAGCGAGCGCAGTGCCACCTCCTGCTCGGCCGCGAGGCGGCCCAGCTCGGCGAACTCGCCCCCGGCCTCGTGCCCCCGCCGCTGGACCAGCGCCAGGACCTGGAGCGTCCCGTCGTGGACAGCGCGGGCGAGCCGTGCCCGCTCCTCGGCCACCGCGGACCTGCGGTCCGCCTCCGCCCTCAGCTCCACGGCCTCCTTGAGGATCGAGGCGGTGTAGCCGATCATGCCGGCGCCCAGGAACAGCAGGAAGATGTTGCCCAGGTCGGCCCGTTGACCGAGACCTTGACCGATACGTCCGCCACCGAGACGACGGTGGCCGCGATCATCCCGTCGAGCCAGCCCCGGCCGACGGCGACGGCGAGTACCGCTGCCATCACCCAGAAGGTCGGCATGTGTGCCGCATGACGCTCGATCATCGCGTCCGACTGGATGTAGGGCGTGGTCAGGATCAGCGTCACCGCGACCGCGACGTCGGCGAGGTAGAGCGGGAGCCGTCGACGCGACGGACTGTCGTAGGCCCAGGTCATCGCGAGCGTCCAGGCGATGATCACCGCGACCACCAACCAGGCCGCCGTCGGGTGGTCGAAGTCGCGGGTCCGGCCGACGTTCTTGGCGACCGCGTAGGCCATCACGACGAAGCGCAGGACGGCCAGGGCCCGGAACAGGGTCGTGACGACCTCGTCCGCGGCTGTCCTGGGGACCGCCGCGCTCCTCCCGCCGGGGGTCACGACGCGATGAGGTCGGTGTCCCCGGCGGGCCCGGGGCCCTTGGGTCCTTCGGGCTCCTCGGGACCTCGATCGCCCGCTGCCGCGGCAGTCTTGCGCTGCTCCTCCTTGGCCCGGCCGGCGTACATGTCGACGTACTCCTGGCCGGAGAGGCGCATGACCTCGTACATGATCTCGTCGGTCACCGAACGAAGGATGTAGCGGTCGTCCTCGAGCCCCTCGTAGCGGGAGAAGTCGAGGGGCTTGCCGAAGCGCACCACCGGACGGGTGAACGAGCCGAACTTCTTGCCGGGCGGCGCCACCACATCGGTGCCCACGACCGCCACCGGGATGACCGGCACCCGGGACTCGAGGGCAAGCCGGGCCACTCCGGTCTTGCCGCGGTAGAGCTTCCCGTCATGGGAGCGGGTGCCCTCGGGGTAGATGCCGAACAGCTCACCCTGCTCGAGGATCCGTCGGGCGGAGCTGAGGGCCCCCTCGGCCGCGCTTGCGCCCGAGCGGTCGATCGGCACCTGACCGGCGCCGGAGAAGAACTTCTTCTGGAACCAGCCCTTGATGCCCGGGGTGTTGAAGTACTCCGCCTTCGCTACGAAGGTGACCCGACGGGGCAGCGTGAGCGGCATGAACAGCCAGTCGGCGTACGAGAGGTGGTTGCTGGCCAGGATGGCGGCTCCCTCGTCGGGAATGTTCTCCGCACCTTCGACGTGCGGGCGGAAGACCAGCCTGAGCAGGGGGCCGAGAAGCACCCATTTGAGCAGCCAGTAGAACACCCGGTGGACCTCCATCTCGTCGATTCCGAACCCTAGCCCGGAAACACGGTGCGTGCGACGATGCAGGCGGGCGGTTTCGCTGGTTCCCCTACGCTGGACACAGTCCTCGTGACACCCAGCCTGACCCAGCTCGACCCATCCCGTCACAGCCCGACCCAGCCGGTCGCCTGTCCCCCGATCCGGAGGTCCCCGTGCCCGCAGACTCCCAGGCCCAGCCGTTCCACGCCGAGGGCAGTCCCGGAGCCGACGGTCAGCGGGTCGGCGTCCTGCTCTCCCACGGTTTCACGGGCTCGCCCGCGTCGATGGTGCCGTGGGGCAGGTCGCTCGCCGAGCGTGGGTACGCCGTCTCCGTGCCCCGGCTCCCGGGCCACGGCACCACCTGGCAGGAGCTCAACACCTGCACCTGGGAGGACTGGCTCGGGGAGCTCGACCGCGAGCTGGACAAGCTCCGGGCCAACTGCGACCAGGTCGTCGTCGGTGGTCTCTCCATGGGTGGAGGCCTGGCGCTGCGACTGGCGGAGCTGCGTCCGCGCGACGTGGCCGGCCTGGTCCTGGTGAACCCGGCGGTGGCCAGCTCGAACAAGCAGCTGCTCGCCGTGCCGGTGCTCAAGCACCTGGTGAAGGCCGTACCGGGGATCGGCAACGACATCAAGAAGCCCGGGGTCGAGGAGTACGGCTACGACAAGACTCCCCTCAAGGCCCTGCACTCGATGGTGGGTGGCTGGAAGGAGACCCGCGGCGACCTGGCGAAGGTCACCGCCCCGATCCTGCTCCTCAGGTCGACCGAGGACCACGTGGTCGACCCGTCGTCGGCACGGATCATCCTCAGCCAGGTGTCCTCGCGCGACGTCACCGAGCACCTGTTGACCGACAGCTACCACGTGGCCACGCTGGACAACGACGCCCCGACGATCCTCGCCGAGTCAGCCGACTTCGTCGCCAGGGTCACCGGGCCATGAGCGATCCCCGTGACCCGTCCGAGCCCGGCGACCAGGGGCCGGACCCGGCCGCGCCCGGGGACGAGGACACGGGACACGGCCGGAAGGTCGACGAGGACGCCGAGTGGCGCGCGATCGTCGCGCACTTCGGCGACCGAGCGCTCCTGCCGGAACCTCCTGAGCAGCCGGCGGGCGACCTGTGGCGACCCGGGGCCGAACCGGTGCCCCGCACCGAGGATGACCAGCCTGACCCGGGGACCTCGTGGGAGGACGAAGGCCACTTCGTGCCCCCCGAGCCGCCACCTCTCCCGACACCGCCGACGCCGCGGCTGCTCGCCTGGATCGGCCTCTTCGGCGCACCAGCGGTGATGCTGGTCGGGGTGATCTTCGGGCTCCACTTCCCCTCGCTTCTGTCCACGGCCCTCCTGCTCGGCTTCCTCGGCGGGTTCGGCTATCTCGTGCTCACGATGCGCAAGGGTCCCGACGACTGGACGGACGACGGGGCCAGGCTCTGACCAGCCGTGGCCCCCGCTAGCCTGACCACGACTACCGGCAAGCCTTCGGAGGAACAGACGTGACGACCAGTGAGACCGTCGAGATCAGCGGTCACCTCATGGACAGCGGGATCCTGTCACGCGTCCTCGACGACATCCGTGAGTACGAGGGTGACTACTCGATCGACAAGTTCGAGGTCGGCCACGATGCGAACGACCTGTCGCACGCCAAGATCACCGTCACCTCGGAGAACGAGGACGACCTCCAACGGCTTCTGATGCGCCTGCAGACCCGTGGCGTCAACCAGGTCAACCCGGGTGAGGCCAGCTTCGACCCGGCCGAGATGGACGGTGTCTTCCCGGACGGGTTCTACTCCACGACGAACCTGGAGACCCGGGTCCGGATCAACGGTCGCTGGCTCCTGGTCGACAACCCGGAGATGGACTGCGGGCTGGTCCTCGACGACTCCGGCGACACCCCTCGCGTCTACACCCTGCCGATGTCCGACGTGAAGGTCGGGATGTCGGTGATCACGGGCGCCTCCGGGATCAAGGTGACGGTCCCGGTGCACAACCGCAGTGACGACACGTTCGGGTTCATGGAGTCGGCGGTCTCGAGCGAGAAGCCGCAGACCCTGCTCGTCCGCCAGGTGGCCGATGGGATGCGCGACGCGAAGGCGCAGGGCAAGAGGGTGCTGTGGGTCGGCGGCCCGGGCGTCGTCCACACCGGCGCCGCCCCGGCCATGGTGGCATTGGTGAAGGCCGGTTTCGTCGACTGTCTCTTCGCCGGCAACGCGCTGGCCACCCACGACATCGAGTCCAGCCTGTACGGCACGTCCCTCGGCATCGACCTCGCGATCGGCCACGGCGTCGAGCACGGGCACGAGCACCACATCCGGGCCCTCAACACGATCCGCAAGGCGGGGTCGATCCGCGCGGCCGTCGAGTCCGGCGTGCTCACCGGCGGCATCATGCACGCGCTCGTCACCGAGGGCAAGGACTTCGTGCTCGTCGGGTCGGTCCGCGACGACGGCCCGCTGCCCGACGTGTACACCGACGTGATCGAGGGTCAGCGTGCGATGCGTGGCGCCATCAACGATGTCGGTTTCTGCCTCATGGTCGCGACCATGCTGCACTCCGTCGCCACCGGAAACATCCTGCCCGCCTCGATCCCGCTGGTGTGCGTGGACATCAACCCCGCCACCGTCACAAAGCTCGCGGACCGGGGCTCGTCCCAGGCGCGCGGCATCGTCACCGACGTCGGCCTGTTCCTCGAGCAGCTCGCGGTCGAGCTGGTCGAGGACTACCAGCGCTACTGATCGAAGAGGTCCACCACCGCGAGCACCGGGCGGTGGTCGCTCGCTCGCGCGAGGAGCCCGTCCGGAACCCCGGGGTCACCGTGGAAGACCACGCGGGCTGCTCCGCGGACCAGCAGGGCGTCGATCCGCGCGGTCGGCTCGTCGGACGGGAACGTCGGCCAGTCAGGGTTGCCGTTGTCGGTGAAACCAGCGCGTCGCAGGCGCTCCCAGCTGGGGCCGTCGGGAGCCTCGTTCAGATCCCCGCCGAGGACGACCGGACCACGCAGCGTGTGGGCGGCCTCGATCACCCGGGCGACCTGGTCGGCGCGACGGCCGGCGTCGAGGTCGAGGTGGGTGGAGACGACGCCGAACATCTGTCCGCCGACGCGCAGCTGGGCCAGGAGAAGGCCTCGCCGCGACCCGAAGAGCGGATGGCGGACAGTCTCGGTCCAGACCTTCTTCACTCGTACGCCGTGGTCGGTGAGCAGCATGTTGGAGCCGGCACTCCGGCCTCCCCCGGCATACGACATCCGCCACTCGCGCGCCAGCTCCGCGCACTGGCGTCTCCACACGAGGGGTCGCTTGGGGCTCTCGTTGACCAAGAGCACGTCCGGGGCCACCGACCGGACGACCTCGTGCAGCGGCGCACCGCGACGCCCGCCCATGAGGATGTTGTAGGTCATCACCCGGACGGTCGTCATGCCTGAAATGGTGTCACGCGCCGACCTCGCGCTCGTACTTCTTGCGGGCCAGGTCCGCGGCACCGATGAAACCCGCCTCGGGGCCGAGACTGGCCCGGACCACCGGGGGTGGGGTCCTGTGGGCACCGCCGACTAGGCGAGCCGCCAAGGCGTCCCTCGCCGGCGTCAGCAGCAGGTCGCCGGCCTCCGACAGCCCGCCGCCGACCACGACCAGGTCCGGGTCGAAGGCCGCCACCAGGTTGGCGAGGCCGACGCCCAGCCAGTCACCGAGCTCATGGAAGACGGCCAGCGCATGTGCGTCGCCGGCCTTCGCGGCGGCGGTCACGTCCGGTCCACGCATCGCGTCGGGACCGGCCTCCCCCGAGCGCTCCCGGGCGACGCGCGAGAGCGCGTTGCCACTGACGTACTGCTCCCAGCACCCCCGCTGCCCGCACTCGCAGATCCGGCCCCCGGGCACCACCTGCGTGTGGCCGAACTCCCCCGCCATCCCCGTGGAGCCTCGGAACACCTCTCCGTTCAGGACCAGGGCACCACCGATACCGGTCCCAAGAGTGATCATCAGCGCGTTGCGTGCTCCTCGTGCCGCACCGAAGCGGGTCTCGGCCCAGGCTGCGGCGTTCGCGTCGTTGTCCACCAGCACGGGTGCGTCGAGTCGTCCGGCCAACGCCTGTCGCAGCGGTTCGTCCCGCCACGAGAGGTGCGGTGAGAACACGACCCGCTCTCCGGAGGAGTCGATGAAGCCGGCCGCCGCCACCCCGATGACCGTCGGCGCCCCTTCTCCATCGTCTGCGAGAAGGGTCGAAACCGCCTCCACGATCGTGTCCTCGACGACACCGGGACTCGTGCTGCGATGAGGCGTTGCCACCCGGACCCGGCGTTTGACGACACCCGCCTCGTCGACCAGACCGGCCAGCACCTTGGTGCCACCGATGTCCACTCCGACCACCTGGAGTACCTCGGTGCCGGAGCTGTCTGAGAGCGTCATCGGGACAGCATCCCCTACCGCGCCGATCTGCGCGTTCGGTGGCGGATTGCGTGCGCGTGGCGCACCATGGACGGGTGATCCTCTGGTTGTCGCGCCACCTGTCGAGCCGTTCGGAACGGGGAGCGAGCGTCGTCGAGTACGCCTTGCTGGTCGTGATGTGCGCCGGCATCGCGCTCCTTGCACGTGGCGCCTTGCTCAGTGTGAGCGGTCCGGTCATGGACAAGTCCGTCTGCAACCCCTCCGCCGGATATCACTGCAACTAGGTCCCAGACGGGTCATCGCGCATGGCCCGATCTAGCCATTCGCCTTCGGGCTTTCATTCACTTACACCAGACTCATGCCACGCCTACCCTTGAATGCGGCCCCGCGCGGCCGATCACGGGGGCTGAGCACGACGACGAGACGAGAGAGCTGGCTGGGTTTTGATTCGCTTCGGTACCCGCGGACGAGAGCGTGGGAGTTCGGCAGTGGAGTTCGCGCTCGTGTCGATCCCCCTGCTCACGCTGCTCATCGGCATGGTGCAGTACGGCTTCTACTTCTACGTCGCGGAGTCGGCCTCCTCCGCCGCCAGCAACGCGGCACGACGGGTCGTCGTCGGTGACTGCTGGGGCCCCAATGCCGTGCGGGACTTCGCACGAAACCAGTCGCCGTTCGTCAGCTCGGCGTCGTACAGCCCGAGCAACCTCACGCTGGTGTCGACCGGTGCCATGGTCACCGTCACCGTGAACGCCGACGGGAAGATCATCGGCTTCCTGCCCCTGCCGGGTGATGGTCAGGTGACCAAGAAGGTCGTCGCCCGACTGGAGGACAAGACCCCTAGCGGGACCTGCCCATGACCGGCCGTCGCCGCGACGAGAGAGGCTCGGTCGCGATCCTGGTGTCGCTCATGGCTGTGATGCTGATGGGCGTCGCGGCCCTGAGTGTCGACCTCGGCAACGGCGTCACCCGCAAGCGGGATGTCCAGCGGCAGGCCGACTTCGCCGCACTCTCGGCCGGCGGCTCCATGACCGGGATCACCCCCGTAGGCGGGACCCCGTCGGCAGCGATTCTCAACGCCATCGTCGCCTCGCTCAACGCGAACCAGCCCCAGGACGACAACGCGAGCAAGGCCGCGTGCCTGGCCACGGTGCCGAAGAGCTGCGTCACCGCCGCCATGCTCACCGACGCGAACCTCACCAACGGAGACGCGCGCTACACCGCGACCGGGCTGCAGGTGACGGCGCCCTGGGCGCGGGTCAACTGGGGCCTCGCCGCGGCCCTCGGCCACAGCAACGTCGATGTCGAGGCCAAGGCCACGGTGAACGTCTACAGCCCGGGCATGCGCGTGATGCCCGCCTTCGCGGTGCAGGGGTGCGACTACGGGCTGCAGACGCTCACCGACCCCCCGAGCGGTCACGCGATCCCCGTGACCCCGAACCTGGCCTACCCCGCCGACACCAACATCACGCAGTTGACCGGCGTCACCACCTCGACCGGAAGCATCGATGTCACTGTCGGAGCGGTCGGCGTGACCGTCACGCTGACCGGGAAGAAGTGGAGCAAGACCACCAAGATCGGGTTCTTCAAGAACGGCGACACGAACCCCGCCAACGTCGTCCAGGTGACCACCTTCCTTCCCGTTCACCCGCCTGCCGGCTACACCAACAACCCCTCGTCGAACGTGACCCTGACGATCCCGAGCGCGGTCGCCAACACCACCGGGATCTGGTACCTCCGCTCCTTCACCGCAGGGACGGTCAACAAGTGGTCCACCGTGGCTGAGGCGCAGCCGATCAGGGTCGGGGACGCGGTGCCCCAGTGTGGGGAGGGCTCGACCAGCGGCAACTTCGGCGCCCTCGACATCCCCCGCTCCAACACGACCCCTGCCCGCTACCTGGCGAAGAACGTGGCCAAGGGCCTCCAGCCGCCCCTTGCGCCGGTGGTCCACCAGACCGCGATACCACAGGACAGTGCACCAACGGCCTGAACGGCGCGGTGACCCCGACGATGCCGTACGCCGGGGTCGGGAACGAGACCCTCAACTGCGTGGGCACGACCACCGGCAACGTGGCCAACGCCGCCGCCGCCGGCATGATCACGGGCGACACCTCGGGAGGCTACGACGGCTCCCTGCACAACGTGCCGACCAAGACCGGCTGCAGTCCGGCCGGGACGAGTGCCTCGCGCGTCATCGGCATCGCGAACCAGTCCTACAGCATCAACGACGACGTGCTCACCTGTTTCCTGACGAACCCCGTCGCCTCGCTGGCCCTCA
>CAVUEG010000010.1:0-354799 GCA_963740525.1 uncultured Actinomycetota bacterium | reverse complement strand
CATCGAGTGGGTGCAGAACCCGGCGGTGATGAGCCGGGACGACCTGTTGCAGACGCTCGCCGCCGCGCTGCCGGCCGTGCTCGCACCCGCCGCCATGTGAGGTCTGCCGGGTCGGTTCGGAAAATTCTCCCGGTCACCGCATCGCCTGCGCGGGTGAGGATGGAACGGACCCCGGAGGTGAGCATGAACACGATGGTTGAGTTGAGTCCCGTCGAGTGCCTGGAGCTGCTCGACACCGTCCCGATCGGGCGGATCGGCGTCACGACCCCGCAGGGTCCGCGGATCGTGCCGGTGAACTTCGTCCGACGAGACCACGCGGTGTACTTCCGCACGGCGGCCTACAGCGAGCTCGCGACGTACGCGCGCGGCGCCGGTATCGCCTTCGAGATCGACCACTTGGACCTCGAGCGCGAGCGGGGGTGGAGCGTGGTCGCCCTCGGCACCTGCACCGAGGTGGACGACCCCGCCGAGCTCCGTCGGCTCAGCTCGGAGGGCGGACCGCTGCCCTGGGCCGGCGGCGTCCGCCCGATGATGCTGCGACTCGAGTGGCGAACCCTGTCCGGACGCCGGGTCGGTGGCGCGTTCTGGCCGCATCCGGCGACCCCGAGATCCTGGTGAACCGCCCCGACGGTGCCGAGGCTTCTGAGGAGCGGTAGGACACGAACACGGCTGTGGACCGGCCGGGTGGCCGGTCCACAGCCGTGCAGAACGCTCCGGGGAGCGTGTGACGTGCCCGAGGGCGACGCGCTAGTTGAAAATGCTGACGCCTCCGGGCCCGACGAGCAGCCCGACGATGATCAGCACGACGCCCCACAGGACGTCGCCACGGACGAGCCGCAGAATGCCGAAGATCACCAGCACAGCGGCGATGAGCAACAGAACTAGATGCATGGTCTTCCCTCCTTGTCGGAGGCCTTGTGCCCGCGGGGAGGGGTTCCAAACCGGTTGAACCGTAAAACTGGCTGACGGGGCCGGCTCAGGCCGGCAGGTGGACCGTGAAACTGGTGTCCCCGGGAGTCGAGGCGACAGCGACCGACCCGCCGTGGGCGTTCACGATCGCCTGCACGAGCGACAGCCCCAGCCCTGCGCCACCCGAGGCACGGGTCCTCGACGAGTCGCCCCGGGTGAAGCGCTCGAAGGCCCGTGTCACGAGGTCGGAGGGCAGCCCCGGTCCGTCGTCGTGCACCCGTACGGTCGCTCCTGAGCTCTTGTGCAGCGAGACCGTCACGGTAGTTCCCGAAGGCGTGTGCCGGCGCGCGTTGTTGAGCAGGTTCGTGACCACCTGGTGCAGCCGCCGATCGTCGCCGGTGACAGTGACCGGCTGGTCCGGCAGCTCGAGGTGCCACACATGCCCCGGCGCGACCACTCGCGCGTCTGCGACCACCTCGAGCAGCAGCCGGGTCAGGTCGACCTCGTCGCGGGCGAGCGGGCGCCCGGCGTCGAGCCGCGCCAGGAGCAGTAGGTCGTCGACCAGCCCCCCCATCCGGTCCGCCTCACCTTCGACCTTGGTCATCGAGGACCGCAGCAGGTCGGCGTCGTCGGGGTTGCGCCGCGACAGCTCGGCGTACCCGTGGATCGTGGTGAGGGGCGTGCGCAGCTCATGCGAGGCGTCCGCGACGAACTGGCGGACCTGCTGCTCACTGCGGTGCCGGTCATCGAGCGCCCGTCCGACGTGCGTGAGGAGCGTGTTTAGTGCGGCACCGACCCGGCCCACCTCCGTGCGCTCGTCGGTCAGCTCGTCCGGAACCCTGGTGGTGAGCGAGATGGCTCCCGTCGACAGGGGAGTGGTGGCGACCTCGTGGGCCGTGGCCGCGACCTCGCGCAGCGGCCGCAGCTGGCGCCGTACCAGGACCGTGCCGATCGTTGCCGCACCGGCGGTCCCGGCGAGGGCGAGCAGGAGCTCCCACGCCAGCAGGCTGGCCAGCAGACCGGAGACCTCGCGGCTCGGTAGTCCCACGACCAGGCGCTGGCCGGCATCGGTGGTCGTGGCCCGCACGCGGTAGTCGCCGACGGCCGGAACCTCGACGTCGTGGCCCCGCCCGTCGGGCGGGACCGCGCCGAGCCGGGCGAGCGCAGACCTGGAGAGAACCTGGTAGCCGCCGGAGCGGGTCAGCACGAGTCCTCGTCCGTCGCCGATCCAGGCGATGAGGGTGTCCTCGCCCTGGCCGAAGAAGCCCCCCGAGGTGATGTCGTCCGGCAGGTTGGGCAGCTCGTGTCCATCCGGCCCCTTGTGCCCTCGGTCGGGGTCGGGCCGGGCGGTTCTCCCCAGCGCGCGCAGCACCTCGTCGTCGAGCCGGTGGTTGAGGTAGCTGCGCATGGCCAGCGTGGTGACGGCAGCCACCAGGAGACAGACCACGGCCACGAGGGCGACGGCGGTCGTGACCAGCCGGGCAGTCAGCGTGGTGGGCCGTAGGACACGAAGGCGCGTGGTCACGCTGACGGCTTCAGGACGTAGCCGGCACCACGCATGGTGTGGATCATCGGCGCACGACCGGCGTCGACCTTCTTGCGCAGGTACGAGATGTACAGCTCTACGACGTTGGCTTGCCCACCGAAGTCGTAGTTCCACACGCGGTCGAGGATCTGCGCCTTGCTCAGCACGCGGCGCGGGTTGCGCATCAGGTAGCGGAGGAGCTCGAACTCGGTGGCGGTGAGGGAGAGCTCCTCGTCCCCACGGAATACCTCGTGACTGTCCTCGTCCAGTCTCAGGTCGCCCACGGCGAGTACGGCGTCGTTCGCCTCCTGGTTGGCGCCCGAGCGACGCATCAGGCCGCGAAGCCGGGCCACGACCTCCTCGAGCGAGAAGGGCTTGGTGACGTAGTCGTCTCCACCGGCTGTGAGACCGGCGATCCGATCCTCGACCGAGTCCCGTGCGGTCAGGAAGAGCACGGGCACATCCGGGCGCCCCGTGCGCAGCCGACGCAGCACCTCCATGCCGTCGAAGTCCGGCAGCATCATGTCGAGCACGACCGCGTCCGGACCGAACCCCCGAGCGGCCTCGACCGCCCGGGCCCCGCAGTCGGCGGTCTCCGTCTGCCAGCCCTCGTAGCGCATCGCCATGCCGAGCAGCTCGGCGATGTTCGGCTCGTCGTCCACGATCAGCACGCGTAGCGGCGTGCCGTCGGCCCTGGTCATCTGGGCAGGTGTGCCAGGACTCTCCGGGCTCCGGGTGCTGTCGGGACTCGCAGGGCTCATGGCCCCATCATGACGGTCGAGCTGGCGTGTCCCCTGTGCCTCGTCTGTGAGTTTCCTGTGAAGGTCTCGCTCAGGTGGTGGAGTCCTCCGCCGTCGGCGGAGTGGCGGTGTCGGAGGGGGCGGCCGGGCCGGGCTGCTGTGGCACCGGGCCCCTTGGTCCCGGCCGCTGGCCGTCGTGGTCGCCGTCGTGGTGGCGCATGGGGCCCCCGCGGCCTTCCTGTCCGTCGGCCTCTCCGCCGGCGAAGGGCCCGGTCCGGTGGTCTCCGCGACCGAACCCCTCGCGGCCTCCGCCGGCGATCGAGGCCAGCCCGGCACCGCCGAGACCTCCCAGGATCACCGAGGCCAGCGCCACCGCGACCACGCCGCGCATGGACAGCACCCGGTCTCTGAAGCGCTGTCGCGCCGGGACGCCGGCCGGAGTCGCCCCGGGAACCTCGTTCGAGGCCACCGGGGGAGCGGGCGCGTCGGCCGGCGGCGGGGTCGGGGTCGTCGGCTCGGGGCCGTGGTCGTTGTCGGCGGCGGTGTCCTCGGGTGCGGTCATGCCGCCCAGCATCCGCCCGGTGCCTGTGAGCGACCTGTGGGCGGCCTCACGGGTGCCTGAGAGTCGCCGCGAAACCGGTGGCGCCTCTCCGTAGACTCAGGTGGTCATGTCGGACGCCAGCAACGGGACCAGCGATGGGACCGACAACAGGAAGCGTCGTACTCCCCGCCGTCGTCGCGGCAGGCGCCCCCCTCAGCAGCAGCGCGAGCGACCGCGTCGGCTGAGTCCCGAGCGGCTCGCCGCGCGACGAGCCCTGGTGCCTCAGGTGAGCTTCCCGTCCGAGCTGCCCGTCAGCCAGCGGCGACAGGAGATCGCCGACGCGGTGCGCGACCACCAGGTGGTGATCGTGGCGGGCGAGACCGGGTCGGGCAAGACCACGCAGATCCCCAAGATCTGCCTGGAGCTCGGCCGTGGCGTCGAGGGGATGATCGGGCACACCCAGCCCCGCCGGATCGCTGCGCGCACGGTCGCCGAGCGGATCGCGGAGGAGATCGGCGGCCCCGGCCTGGGCGAGCCCGGGGGCATCGTCGGCTACCAGGTGCGGTTCACCGATCGCTCCAGCGGCGACACCCTCGTGAAGCTGATGACCGACGGCATCCTGCTGGCCGAGCTCCAGCACGACAGGTTGCTGTCGGCGTACGACACCTTGATCATCGACGAGGCTCACGAGCGAGGCCTCAACATCGACTTCCTGCTCGGCTACCTCAAGCAGCTGCTGCCGAGGCGTCCCGACCTCAAGGTCGTCATCACCTCGGCCACCATCGACCCCGAGAAGTTCGCCGCTCACTTCGCCCAGCCCGATGGCACCCCGGCCCCGATCATCGAGGTGTCCGGGCGCACCTACCCGGTCGAGACGCGCTACCGGCCCCTGATCGAGGAGTCGTACGACGACGAGGAGGGCGAGCAGGTCGTCCGCGACCAGACCGAGGCGATCATCGCCGCGGTCGAGGAGCTGGTCCCGGAGGGACCCGGCGACATCCTGGTCTTCCTGCCCGGCGAGCGCGAGATCCGCGACACCGCCGAGGCCCTCAACGGGGTCTTCGCGAAGGCGAACGAGCGGGGCGGCTCGTTCGGGCTCGACGTCGTGCCCCTCTATGCGCGGCTGTCCAGCGCGGAGCAGCACCGGGTCTTCGAGAGGCACTCCCGGCGGCGCGTGGTGCTCGCGACGAACGTGGCCGAGACGTCGTTGACCGTGCCCGGCATCCGGTACGTCGTGGACACCGGTGTCGCCAGGATCAGCCGCTACTCCGCCCGGACCAAGGTGCAGAGGCTGCCGATCGAGCCGATCAGCCAGGCGTCGGCGAACCAGCGCCAGGGCCGCTGCGGCCGCGTCGAGGCGGGGGTCTGCATCCGGCTCTACTCACAGGAGGACTTCGAGGGCCGGCCGGAGTTCACGGAGCCTGAGATCCTGCGCACCAACCTGGCCAGCGTCATCCTCCAGATGACCTCGCTCGGGCTCGGAGAGGTCGCGGACTTCCCGTTCGTCGAGCCGCCCGACTCTCGCAACGTCAAGGCCGGGATCCAGCTGCTCGAGGAGCTCGGCGCGCTGCAGACGACCCAGACGCGGCCGCAGCTGACGCCGATCGGTCGCCAGCTCGCCAGGCTCCCGATCGACCCCAGGCTGGGGCGCATGGTGATCGAGGCAGAACGCCTCGGCTGCGTGCGTGAGGTGCTCGTGATCGCCGCCGCGCTGTCGATCCAGGACCCGCGCGAGCGACCGGTCGAGGTCCAGGCGCAGGCCGACCAGCTGCACGCGAGGTTCAAGGACCCCACATCGGACTTCCTCACCTGGCTGAACCTGTGGCGTCATCTCCGGACCCAGCAGCGCGAGCTCGGGTCGAGCGCGTTCCGGCGGCTGTGCCGCAAGGAGTTCCTCAACTACGTGCGGGTGCGCGAGTGGCAGGACTTCGAGTCGCAGCTGCGACAGGTCGCCAAACAGCTCAAGCTCGACATGAAGAGGACGCCGGCGCCGGCCGACTCCGAGCAGGCCTGGGACGCCGACGGCATCCACCAGGCCCTGCTCTCCGGACTGCTCTCGCACATCGGGCTCCGCGACCCCGAGAAGCGCGACTACCTGGGGGCTCGCAACAGCCGGTTCGCGGTCTTCCCCGGATCGGCGCTGTTCCGCAAGCAGCCGGCGTACCTGATGGCCGCCGAGCTCGTGGAGACCACGCGCCTGTGGGGGCGTCAGAACGCCGCGATCAACCCCGAGTGGGCCGAGAGGCTCGGCAGCCACCTGGTGAAGCGGACCTGGTCCGAGCCGCACTGGTCGAAGAAGCGGGCGGGGGTGATGGCCTACGAGCGGGTCACGCTGTACGGCGTCCCGCTGGTCGCCGACCGGCTGGTCAACTACGGCACCGTCGACCCGGCGCTGGCCCGCGAGCTCTTCATCCGGCACGCCCTGGTCTACGGCGAGTGGTCGACACGCCACCGGTTCTTCGCGGCCAACCGGGCTCTGCTCGAGGAGGTCGAGGAGCTCGAGCAACGTGCCAGGCGACGCGACATCCTCGTCGACGAGCACACCCTCTTCGACTTCTACGACGGCCGCGTCGGCGCCGAGGTGGTCTCCGGGGCGCACTTCGACACCTGGTGGAAGCGGACCCGGCAGGAGCAGCCCGAGCTGCTCACCTTCGACCGCGACATGCTCCGCAACGACACGGTGGGCGAGGGCATCGAGGCCGACTTCCCCGAGCACTGGCGAGAGGGTGACCTGAGCCTCCCGATCCGCTACCACTTCGAGCCAGGAGCCGAGGACGACGGGCTGACGATCGAGGTGCCGGTCGCGACGTTGAACCGCGTCGACGACAACTTCTCGTGGCTGGTTCCAGGGCTTCGCGAGGACCTCGTGGTCGCACTGATCCGCTCCCTGCCCAAGCACCTCCGGGTCAACTTCGTCCCGGCACCGAACCATGCGCGTGCGTTCCTCGCGGCGGTCCCCGCCGGAGAGGAACCGCTGCTCGACGCCCTCGAGCGGCACCTGCGCGCCACGACCGGCGTACACGTCCCGCGCGAGGCTTGGGATCTCGCGAAGGTCCCTCCTCACCTCACACCGACCTTCCGGGTGGTCGACGACCGCGGGGGCGAAGTCGCCCGGGGCAAGGACCTCGACACGCTCAAGGAGCCGCTGCGACCGACGTTCGCCGCCGCGATCGCGGAGGTGGCCAGCGATGCCGGGATGACGGCGAGCGGCCAGACCACGTGGACGTTCGGCACGATCGAGCGGTCGTTCACGCGGGCGCGCGCCGGGCATGAGGTCCGCGGCTTCCCTGCCCTCGTCGACGAGGGTCGGTCGGTCGGGCAGCAGGTGCTCGGGTCGGAGGCCGAGCAGGAGGCCGCCCACCGTCTGGGCGTACGACGGCTGGTGGTGCTGGCCGTGATGAGTGGGCCCTCGCCGGTCAAGGCGGTGCTCGACCGGCTCGACAACACCGACAAGCTCTCGCTCGCGGCGTCGCCGTACGCCTCCGTGGCCGACCTGATCGACGACTGCGTGCTCGCCGCCACCGACGACCTGATGGACCGCGCCGGAGGGCCGGTCTGGGACGAGGCCGGCTTCGACTCCCTGGTGGCCGCCGTCAGGCCCGGGCTCACCGAGACCACCTCGGCTGTCGTCGCCGACGTGATGCGGGTGCTCGCGGCGTGGCGGGAGACCGACCGGCGGCTCAGCGGCCGCGCCGACCTGCCGATGCTGCCCGCCCTGGCCGACATGAAGGCTCAGGTAGGACGGCTGGTGCACCGGGGTTTCGTGGCGGAGGCAGGGGTTCACGCCGTGCGCCAGATGCCGCGCTACCTACGGGCCGTCGACGTGCGCCTGGAGAAGCTGGCGAGCGGGATCGGCCGCGACCGGCAGCTCATGGACCAGCTCTCGGCGGTGCAGCAGGCATACCTGCACCGTGTCGAGGCTCTGCCCGAAGGTCGTCCGCCGGATGCCACCTTGCGCCGGGTGCGCTGGATGCTCGAGGAGTACCGCGTCAGCCTGTGGGCCCAGCAGCTCGGTACTCCGACGCCGGTCTCGGACAGCCGGATCCGCCGGCTCCTCGACGGCTGACCCGCGGAAGCGACCGACGGCGCGTTCGCGCTGGCCTAGGGTGGTCCCCAGCGGGTTCCGGCGCACGGGCCGGGCCGCTTTCGAGGAGGTTTCGTTGCGACGCATCACGACCGCGCTGGTAACCCTGGTCGGCGTACCCACCCTGCTGGTCTCGGCCGTGCTGACCGGACCCGCGACGGCGGAGAGCACCCTGCTGCGCGACGGGGCGTCGGACGTCTACAAGCACCAGGTCACCGACCCGTGGGTGCCGGCCCCGACCGTGAGTGCGGGCGACGTGCTGCGGACGCGAGTCACCCATCGGGGCAAGACGGTCACGGTGCGCAGCGTGTATGCGTCGCTGCGCCGCAAGGGCCAGTACGCCGCCTACGACCTGATCGTGGCGAACCGGGCCGGCAAGCAGCTCGAGTTCGTCCTGGAGACCTCGCCCGGACACTGGAGGGGGACCATGCGCGCCTTCCACCCCAACGGCACCGAGGCGCGCTGCGGCGCCGAGCACGCGATCGACTACGCGCATGAGACGGTCACCGTGCAGGTCCCTCGCGGATGCCTCGGCGACCCGCACCGGGTGCGGGCCCGTGTCCTGAGCTGGTGGGCCGACGACGACTCGAACTTCTACACCGACAACCCGCACAACCACAGCGCCGAGGTCGACACCTGGAGCGGCTGGGTGATCCACACCCGTCGGTCCGGCACCGGCAAACGCAGCCAGGCCTGACAGGGCCCGGCGGGGCTGCCGAGGCCTCCAGGGCTGGAGGCTCACTGGAGCCTGGAAGTTGGTGTGCCGGGCCGGGAGCGCCTCACGGCGCGTGGCCGCTCGAAGCGGCTAATTGTGGGACCCGGGGCTGCCGCGGCCCGGCACAGCCAGAAGTCTACAAGGCCGGTCCTCGGCCTGGGGTCAGCTGAGGTCCCCGGCGAGTTCGAGGCGGCCCGCCTGCTCCAGCTGGTCGGCCATGCCGAGCAGCCGCGAGGCCGACAGGTCCGAGGAGTGGTCGGCGGCCAGCCCGCTGCGTCCCACCGCCGCCACCCGGGCGAAGGCAGAGGCCCGGAACAGCGTGTCGGCGAAGTCGCCCTGCACCACGCCGCGGAGCACGGCATCCACCAGGTGCCTCACCTCGTCGACTCCGGGGGGCTCGCTGACGCCGGCGATGGCCTCCTGCACCGGCGCATGACGACGACCGAGGTCGAACTCGCGGGCGGCGCCCTGAGGGTCGGCGTACACCCAGGCGCGGAGCAGGTAGAGCCGCCACAGGCTGCCGGCGAGCGAGTTCGCCGGCGCCGACGCCCACAGGTCGGCGAGCGCCTCGAGGCCCTCGGTGTCGGCCAGCGTGATCACCCTGGCCACGACCTGCTCGTCCTCGGTGCCGTGCGCGCCGCGGACCAGGAGCGTCGCAACGCGGTCAGCGGCCTCACGGTGTGCGGACGGGTCGATGTCGCCGGCCTGTGACTCGAACAGGCCGGCTCCCGGCAGGGCGGGGCGGTGGTGCCTGGGTTCATCCTCCATCGCAAACCACTCTAGGACCCACCTCCTAGGGTGGAGCGCATGACTGAGACTTCGAAGACCCGAAAGATCGGCGAGTTCCAGGTGAGCGCCCTCGGCCTCGGCGGGATGCCGATGTCCGTGCGCAAGACGAACGACGAGCAGCGCGGCATCGACACCATCCACGCCGCCCTCGACGCGGGCATCAACTTCATCGACACAGCCGACGTCTACACCCCGGACGACCGGCCGCTGGGTCACAACGAGGAGCTGATCGCCCGCGCGCTGGCGTCGTACGACGGGAGCGGCGACGTGCTCGTCGCGACCAAGGGCGGGATGACCCGCGACGGTGCCGACTGGGGGACCGATGGCAGCCGAGCGTGGATCCGCGAGGCGGTGGAGGGCTCACTTCGCCGGCTGGGCACCGACGCGATCGATCTCTACCAGCACCACCGGCCGGACCCGGAGGTCGACTACGCCGACACGATGGGCTTCTTCAAGGAGCTCCACGACGAGGGCAAGGTGCGCACCGTCGGCATCTCGAACGCCAACCCGGACCAGATCCGGACGGCGTACGAGATCCTCGGCGACGCCCTGGTGGCCGTGCAGAACCAGTTCTCCCCGAGTTTTCGCAGCTCCGAGCCCGAGCTCGAGCTGTGTGCCGAGCTCGGCATCGCGTTCCTGCCGTGGAGCCCGCTGGGAGGGATGCGCGGGGCGGGGGACCTGGGTGAGAAGTTCTCGGCCTTCGCCGAGGTCGCCCGCTCGCACGACGCGAGCCCCCAGCAGGTGTGCCTGGCCTGGGAGCTCGCCAAGTCACCCGTGGTGATCCCGATCCCGGGTGCCAGCCGTCCCGAGTCCATCCGCGACTCGGTCAAGGCGCTCGACCTCGAGCTGACCGACGCGGAGCTCAAGACGCTCGACGCCACCGGGTGACCTCGAGGTACGGCAAGGTTCAAGTTCTCAGCCGAGTCGCTCCGAGACCCGGCTCAGCGCGGTCTCGACGGGCGTTGCTCCCTCGTAGTTGAAGTCCTCGCCCACCAGCGTCATCTCGATGACGGTGAGCATCCGGTGGTACTTCAAGATCCCCAGAGACTCGAGGTAGCCGGCGTCCCGCTCGCCCCTGGCCGGTCCGTACGCCGTGAGGTACCACCTGGCCTCGCCGTGCGGCACCGTCACCCCGGCGAGGTCGCCCACGTCGGCGGTGTCATAGTCCATCAGCCGGTCGGCGCACTGGTCGTGCCAGCCGCGCAGGGTGGCGGTCGCGCGCTGCGCCGTCTTCGCGTCCGGGAAGCGTGCGACGACCTGGGTGGCGTGGGCGCTGGCGCTGTCGGGGGAGTCGAAGCGGCGGATGGTGGCCTTCATCGCCCCGATGGTCTCCATGGGGAACCTCTGGCAGACCCCGACCGGGTCGTCCTCGGAACCGGTGCCGGCCTCGCGCCAGGTGAACCTCTCGTTGAAGCCGGGAAGCTCGGTGTCGCTCAGCAGCAGGGTGACGAGGCCGGTTCCACTGGCCGCGGGCAGCTCCTCAGCCGCCGGTGCGGCGGACTCGTCCCCGGTCGCCTGGCCTGAGCCGGAGGGGCTCGGCTTCGCCTTCGCGGGAGCGTGTTTGCGTGGCTTGGACGAACCCGCGGCCTCGGTCTCCTTGGTGGCGTCGCCCAGGCATCCGGACGCGGCGAGCAGGCCGGCCACGAGCAGGAGACGGGACAGGATGCGGCGGGTGCGAGGCATGCTGGTCAGCCTAGGTCGCCGACGTCGGCGCAGCGCGTGGCTGTGGCGCGTGTCCCGATATCCTGTGCCTTCCGCCCTTCCCGTTCATCTGCTCATCGGAGCCCCAGTGCCAGTTCGTGCCGTGCGTCGCGCAGTGGCGACGGCCTGCGTGCTGGCCGTGGCGACCGTCCTGGCCGGGTGCACGAGCGGTGGGGGCTCGCCGGCCGCCCCGCCGACGCCCGTGGGGGGTGCGACCTCCTCGGCGGGCTCGAAGGGTCCGGTTTCCCTGACCTTCGCGGTGTACGGCGAGCCGGTGCTCGTGGCGGCGTACCGCAGCATCGCGCGCGACTACGAGAGCGTGCACCCCCGGGTGCACGTCGATGTCCGGGTGTCCTCCAGCCATGAACGGGCTCTTGAGAGGCTTGACGCGTGGCAGGCGCGTGGCGCGACGCCGGACGTGTTCGTCGCCGACCGCGAGGACCTGCCAGCCCTCATGACGGAGCAGACGATCCAGCCCGTCGACGAGCTTCTCAGCCAGCGGCGGATCGACTTCGGCGACGGCTACTACCGCGAGGGACTGCAGGGGTTCAGCGACCAGTCGCGCCTCCAGTGCATGCCGACCGACGTGTCCGCCGACGTCGTGTACTACAACCCCGCGCTGGTCGACCTGGGCCGCGCCTTCCCCGGCGGCGTGGACCCACGGTCCGTGGCGGGCATGTGGGACTGGGAGACGTTCGCCCAGGTGGTACGCCGCTCGTCGACCGACGCAGTGCGCGGGGTGTGGGTCAACCCGGACCTCGCCGGGATCGCGCCGTTCCTGTGGTCTGCCGGCAACCAGCTCGTCGACGACACGGAGCGTCCGACCTCGCTCACGTTGGCCAAGGCCACCGGCACCGTGGAGCAGCTCCTCGCGGTGTTGCGCAACCCGCGGCTGAGTCTCGCGGCCTCCGGGGTGCAACGCGAGGCCGCTGTGCAGCAGTTCCGGAACGGACGGCTGGCGATGATCGTGGGGAACCGCTCACTCACGCCTGTGCTCGGGGCGTCGGGTGGTCCCACGTTCGACCTGCTGCCGCTGCCGAGGTTCGGTGACCCGCGGTCGATCGCCTCGGTGACCGGTCTGTGCCTGAGCGCCTCGACCACGCGAACGGAGGCGGCTGCCGCCTTCATCGCCTACGTCGTCGGCAACAAGGGCGCATCGACGCTCGCCCAGACGGGGTACGTCGTGCCCTCGAACGTCCACGTCACCCACTCGGGCGCCTTCACGCCGCCGGGCTCGGTCCCGGTCCACAGCCTGGTCTTCGACGCCGCGGCCAACAACTCCTCCGCGCCGCCGATTAGCGCGGAGTGGCCCGAGGTGGTGGCGGTCACCGGGCCGCTGATCCAGGGGCTGCTGGTCGATCGGGTGATCGACCTGGAGACCATGCTGGCCAGGATCGACGCGGTGTCCGCACGGATCTTCGCCGAAGGACTGCCGAGCTCGCCGAGCCCCAGCTCCTGATCCCCTGGCTGCACAGGCCGCTCAGTCCTGCTCGGGCTGGTCCCGTTCGGCCGGGTCTTCGGGGTCTTCGGGGTCTGGCTCGGCTGCCGTCCGGGCTGCCTCGGCTGCTTCGAGTGCCGCCGCGTGGGCGTCGAGGATCGCCTTGGCGAGTACGGGGATCGTCAGCTCGATCTGCCACGGTCGCGAGCCGAGAGCCCGGAGATCGTCGGCGAGAGCAGCCTCGAGAGCGTCGGGCTCGCGTGTCTCCGGCGGCTCCCACAGCACCCGGCGGACGTGGTCGGGCTGGAGGAGGTTCTCGACCGGGAGCCGCAGCTTCCCGGCCAGGGTCGCCAGCGCGGCTCGTGCGGCCGAGAGTCGGGCCGCGGCCACCGGGTCCTTGTCGGCCCAGGCGCGTGGCGGCGGCGGGCCGTCGTACCTCGCGGACAGGCGAGGAAGCTCGTTGTCCGGCATCGTGCGTGCCTCGCGCAGCGCCTCCACCCAGCGGTTGGAGTAGCGCTCGGCCCCTCTGCCCCGGAAGCCCCGCGTGCTCAGCAGGCTGGTCCGGTCACGCGGAAGGGCGTTGGCGGCTTCGACGATCGCGGAGTCGGGGATGATCCGGCCAGGCGTCACGTCACGCTGGGAGGCGATGTCGTCGCGCGCCTGCCAGAGCGCGCGGACCGCGGCCAGCGCGCGGCGGCCCCGAGCCTTGTGCATGCCGGAGGTGCGACGCCACGGGTCCCGGCGTGGCTGGGGGACCAGCGCCATCACGTGCGCGAACTCCTGCTGGGCCCACTCCGTCTTCCCGGACTCCTCCAGCTCGGCCCGGAGCAGCTCGGCGAGCTCGAGCAGCACCTCCACGTCGAGTGCGGCGTACTCCAGCCACGGGTCGGGCAGCGGACGAGTCGACCAGTCGACCGCCGAGTGCTCCTTGCGCATCCGCCTGCCCAGCAAGGTCTCGACCAGGGTGGCCAGGCCGACGCGGGGGTAGCCGAGCAGCCGGCCGGCGAGCTCGGTGTCGAACAGCGACGGTGGGTACAGGCCGAGCTCGGTGAGGCACGGAAGGTCCTGGGTGGCTGCGTGCAGGATCCACTCCGCGTCGCCGAGTGCCTCGTTGAGCGCCCGCAGGTCCTCGAAGGCGATCGGGTCGATCAGCGCGGTCCCTGAACCCTCGCGCCGGAGCTGGATCAGGTAGGCACGGGCGGAGTAGCGGTAGCCGGACGCGCGCTCGGCATCGATCGCCACCGGGCCCGTGCCCTGCCGGAAGCGCTCGACAACCTCGGCGAGGGCTTCCTGGGTGTCGACCACGGGCGAGAGCCCGTCACGCAGCTCCAGCAGTGGCGCGGGCTCGGGCTCGGGCTCGGTGTCTTCCGCAGGGTCGGCAGGGTCGGCAGGAAGGTCGGCAGTCTCGGCCTCGTCGGGCTCGTCGGCCCCCGCAGGGGACCGCGGTGAATCGTCCGCCATCAGCCTCGTCCGCGCTGGCCCCGTCGGCTGGGGATCGCGGTCACCCCTTCGGGCACGGGCGGGAGGCCCACGGCGGTGCAGAGCAGCTCGCCCCACGCCTCCACATGGGCAGTGACGTCCCCGACGGGCGTCCACGAAGCGCGGATCTCGAGCTGGGCGGTCGAGGTCTCGTCGGCCATCCCGCCGAAGCTGTCGGTGGCCACGCAGGTCACCGTGCCCGACGGGGCGACGTACTCGGCGCCGTGCGCCTCGAGAGCCTCGGTCAGCCAGGACCAGCCGACCTCGGCCAGCATCGGGTCTGCGACCAGCTCCGGGTCGATGTCGGCGCGGGCGTAGGCCACGCAGCGGAAGGTGCCGGCCCAGGCGTCGTTGCCCGCGGGGTCGTGCAGCAGCACGATGCGTCCGGTGCCGACATCGAGGTCGTCGACGGTGACATCGGCCGACAGGGCAGCGGCGAACGGGGCGATCCGCTGCGGGGCAGGCATGTCCTCGCAGAAGATCTCGGGGCGGAGCCGTGCGGCGTGCAGCTGCTCCACGGCGATCCGGAACTCCTCCGGCCATACGGGACCATCCACACGAGACTCCTGACGTGCGGCCATGCCCTCAATGTAGGCCGGATTCGCCGGACCCGCGTCTCGCCACGCCGCCTGACCTGCGAAGATCGAGGGGTGCCAGCCGCCTCCGCGTCCAACTCCCGCCTGCACGACTCCGCCTTCCTCCGCGCTGCCCGCGGCGAGCCCGTGCCGTTCACCCCGGTGTGGTTCATGCGCCAGGCAGGGAGGTCCCTGCCGGAGTACCGCCGCCTGCGCGAGGGCGTCGCGATGCTGGAGTCGTGCATGCGCCCCGAGCTCGTCGTCGAGATCACGATGCAGCCGGTACGCCGCTACGGGGTCGACGCCGCGATCTTCTTCTCCGACATCGTGCTGCCGCTCAAGGCCATCGGTGTCGACCTCGACATCGTCCCCGGCGTGGGACCCGTGGTGGCGGACCCGGTGCGCACGATGGCCGACGTCGAGGCGATTCCCGACCTGACGCCCGAGCACGTCCCGTTCATCACCGAGTCGGTCCGCGGTCTCGTCGGGGAGCTGGGGGACACCCCGCTGATCGGTTTCGCGGGCGCTCCGTTCACGGTGGCGTCGTACCTCGTCGAGGGCGGCCCGTCGAAGGAGCATGCCAAGACCAAGGCGCTGATGTTCGGCGCGCCCGACGTCTGGGACGCGTTGATGCGCAAGATCGCCGGGATCTCCGCCGCCTACCTGGAGGTCCAGGTCGACGCGGGTGCCTCGGCCGTCCAGCTCTTCGACTCGTGGGCCGGTGCACTGGCCCCCGACGACTACCGCGACAAGGTGATGCCCTACTCCGAGGTGGTGCTGGCGCGAGCCGGCGAGCTCGGGGTGCCGAGGATCCACTTCGGGGTGAACACCGGCGAGCTGCTCACGCTGATGGGCGAGGCGGGCGCCGACGTCGTCGGCGTCGACTGGCGAGTGCCGCTGGACGAAGGGCTGCGTCGTGTCGGCGGGCGCTGCGTCCAGGGAAACCTCGACCCGTCGCTGGTCTTCGCACCGACCGACGTGATGTGCGAGAAGGCCGCGGACGTGCTGGCCCGCGGCCTCGACGCCCCGGGTCACATCTTCAACCTGGGTCACGGCGTGATCCCCTCGACCGACCCCGACCAGCTCGCCCGGCTCACGGAGTTCGTGCACACGCACTCGGCGCGCTGACTGCGCTTCGGCTCAGGCCGCGGGGGCGGGAGGCTGCAGGTTCGGCGAGGGCGGCGTACGACGGACCCGGCGGGCGCCCCAGGCCAGCGGCACCAGGAGCAGCGTCGCGAGCAGTGCGAACGGCAGGACCGCGCCGACCACGGTGAGGGTGGCGACGGTGGCCGACTGCAGGCCGTGCCAGCCCTTGCGGAAGCCGGCGAGGAACCCGTGGTCGTCGTCCTTCGGCGGGGCGGCGTGGTGCGCCGTCCGGTGCAGGAGCAGCGTGACCGTCGACAGTGAGGTCTGGTCGGTGAGCCAGGCCTGCTGGGCCTCGAGCGAGTCGAGCTCCTGCTGGCGCTGGGTGAGCTGGGCCTCGATCGACATGATCTCGCCGATCGTCGTGGCCCGGGCGAGCAGCTGCTCGACGCGCTGCAGGCTCTTGCGCTGGGCGCGGATCCGCACGTCGGTGTCGATGACGTCGGTGGTGACGTCCTTGGAGGTGGTTCCTCTGGAAAGCACCTTGCCGAGCTTGCCGAGCTCGGTCATCGCGGTCCCGAACGACGTACTCGGGACCCGGAGCACCATCCGCACCGAGTCGGTGCGACCGGCGCGGTCGGCCGTCGACTGCTCGTCGGAGACCAGTCCCTGCCAGCCGTCCACGAGCTGCAGCACGGAGAGCCGGGTCCGGTCGACGTTCTTCGTCGCGACCTCGAGCTGCCCGGTCGAGATCACCGCTCGCTCCTGGACCGGGGCGCGGTTGGGGCCCACCCGGTCGGAGGTGAGGGAGCCGTCCGGGGTGCCTGCGGAGCCGTCCTTGGCCGAAGGTGGGGACGCGACCTCTCCCGCGGAGGTGCCGCCGTCGTAGGCGGACATCGGCGCGGCGCCGCCGTCCTGCGAGCCGGCACCCACTCCGCAGGCGCCGATGAGCAACAGGGCCGGGATGATCAACGCGAGCTTCTTCATGGGGTTGTGACGCAGGCGGGGGCGTTCGCGGTTCCCCCGCTGTGGTGCCGTGGCCAGACGTTTGCCAATCTGTTACCCATGCCCGACGCCGAGACGCCATCGCCGCACGTCGTGGTCGTCGGCGGCGGCATCGCCGGGCTGGCCGCCGCTCACGCCCTGGTCCGCGAGCGACCCGACCTCCGGGTCACGGTGCTCGAGGGCGCCGGCGAGGTCGGCGGGAAGCTCGCGCTGGGCCAGGTCGCCGGGATCACGGTGGACGTCGGAGCCGAGGCGATGCTCAACCGTCGCCCGGAGGCCGTCGAGCTGACGCGTGCCGTTGGTCTGGGGGAGGACCTGGTGTACCCCGAGACGGTCGCGGCGAACCTCTGGACGCGCGGGCACCTGCGACCCATGCCGCGGACGATGATGGGGGTCCCGACGGACGCGCGCGCACTCGCCGACTCCGGGGTCATCTCGCGTCATGGGCTGGTGCGCGCCGCGTTGGACGCCGTACTGCCCGCGACGCGGCTCGAGGGTCGTGACACCAGCGTGGGGGCGCTGGTGGAGGAGCGCTTCGGACGCGAGGTCGTGGACCGGCTGGTAGAGCCGCTGCTCGGTGGTGTGTACGCCGGCCACGCCCGCGAGCTGTCCGCACGGGCCGCCGTACCCCAGGTGGTCGCCCTGCTCGACCGTGACCGCTCGTTGTTGAAGGCAGCCTCCGAGGCGACCAGGGCGACCAGTGACGTGCCGGTGTTCGCCGGCATCCGAGGGGGAGTGGCGCGCCTGCCCGAGCAGCTCGTGGCGTCAGGTGGCTTCAAGGTGCGCACCGGGGCGACCGTGCGCGACCTGGCTCGGCGTTCGGACGGTCGCTGGCACCTGGTGGTCGGCTCGGCGCACGACCCGGAGCTGGTCGAGGCCGACGCCGTGGTCCTGGCGACGCCCGCGCGCGCCACGGCCAGGCTGCTCAGCGACCTGGCGCCCGCGGCCGCTCTCGAGCTGGCCCGCGTGGAGTACGCGTCGATGGCGGTGATCTCGCTCGCCTTCCGTGCGCACGACTTCCCGAACGTGGTGGGGTCAGGCTTCCTGGTCCCGCCGGTCGACAAGCGGACGGTCAAGGCGGCGACGTACTCCTTCGCGAAGTGGGGCTGGGTGCGTGAGGCTGGACGCGGCGACGGCGAGGACGGGGACCTGCTGCTGATGCGCTGCTCGATCGGTCGCCACCGCGAGGAGCACGTGCTCCAGGCCGAGGACTCCGAGCTGGTGCGGATCGCGATGCGTGATCTCAGTGCCGCGGTCGGACTGTCGGTGCGCCCCGTCGACAGCCACGTCCAGCGCTGGGGTGGTGCCCTGCCGCAGTACACGGTCGGGCATCTCGACCGGGTCGCGCAGGTGCGCGCCGCGGTGGCCGAGCTCCCCGGGGTCGCGGTCTGCGGGGCGGCGTACGACGGGCTGGGGATCCCGGCCTGCATCGCCTCCGCCGAGCTGGCCGTCGCCCGCCTCCTCGCTGACGCGGCGCGTCTTGCCCCCAAAACCCCCTGACGCGGCGCATCTTGTCCTCGGATCGGCGCTGACGCGGCGCATCTTGTCCTCGATGGCCTCGCCTCGAACCCCACCCCGTCTCAGCCTCCCGGGCTCGCGAGGAAGAATGGGACCCATGAGCAACAGCAGCACGGACTCCAGCAAGCGTCCACAGCAGGGAAAGCAGGCCCGCGAGCTCAACGACTCGATCCGCTACACGATGTGGTCGGTGTTCCGGCTCCGAGACCTGATCGGCGACGGCGACCGGGCTGCCGAGGCCAACGAGGTCGAGAAGCTCTTCGCCGAGCTCGACGCGAGAGACATCACCGTGCGCGGCCTGTACGACGTCTCCGGGCTCCGCGCGGATGCCGATCTGATGGTCTGGTGGCACTCCGAGAGTCCTGACGACCTGCAGGGTGCCTACCAGCGGTTCCGCTCGACCAGCTTCGGCCGCCGGCTGGACCCGGTGTGGTCTCAGATGGCGCTGCACCGACCGGCTGAGTTCAACAAGAGCCACATCCCCGCGTTCCTGGCCGACGAGGTGGCCCGCACGTACGTATGCGTCTACCCGTTCGTGCGGTCGTACGAGTGGTATCTCCTCGAGGAGACCGAACGACGTCGGCTCCTCGCCGAGCACGGGAAGATGGCGCGCGACTATCCCGACGTACGCGCCAACACTGTGTCATCGTTCGCGCTGGGCGACTACGAGTGGCTTCTTGCCTTCGAGGCTGATGACCTGAGCCGGATCGTCGACCTCATGCGCCACCTGCGTGGCTCGGAGACGCGGCGACACGTCCGCGAGGAGGTCCCCTTCTACACCGGTCGGCGGACCACGCCGTCGGAGCTCGTGGCGACGCTGCCCTGACAAAATGCGCCGCGTCGGCTGGTTCTTGCGGGGAAGATGCGCCGCGTCACCGCAAATCCGGGGGCAAGATGCGCCGCGTCACGGCAAATCCGGGGGCAAGATGCGCCGCGTCGGGAACGGGTCGGGGTGGGGCTGCGTCCCACCGGCATGAGGTTCTGGCGATCACGATGCGGGGCGGCACCGAGCATGCTCGTGCTGCTGCTCGCGGCCGTGAGCGCGTGCGGGGCTCAGGTCACCCGAGGAGCGGGTGACTCACCGGTCCCCGCAGAGCCGTCGGTCAGCGCCGACCCGCTCGTGCACGATGACGTCGAGCTCGTCGGACGCGGCCTGGTGATGGACACCGGCGCCCGCGTCGAGTTCTGCCTCGGCCCGGTCATGGAGTCGTGGCCGCCCCAGTGCCGCGGCATCCCCCTGCTCGGCTGGGACTGGACGAAGGTCGAGCCCGACGGGTCCGGAAACGGCATGCGGTGGGGCGACTACCGGCTCATCGGCAGGTACGACGGCAGGACCTTCACCGTGACGCGTCCTCCGGAGCCGGGGAGCACCGCTCCGGACGTCCCGCTGGGCAGGCTGCCCGGCCTCGAGTGCCCGCCCCCGTCCGGCAACCTGGCCGGTGAGCTCGACCCCGAGACGGCGCAGCAGGCCTGCCTGGACAAGACCTTCCCGTCTCCCGAGGAGCTGCAGTCCGTCCAGGAGCAGGCGATGCGTGAGTTGCACGGGGTCTCCGGCTTCACCGGCGTCGACGGAGTCCACGTGGATGTCCTCTACGACGACGGCACCCTGCAGCTCTACGCGGACCAGCGCTTCGGCGATGGCGTGGTGCACGTGACGTCTCTGCTCACGCCGTACGACGGCTGAACCGACCGTGGCCGCTACTCCTGTGGCTCGAGCGTCAGGCTGATCGAGTTGATGCAGTAGCGCTGGTCGGTCGGGGTGCCATAGCCCTCGCCCTCGAAGACGTGCCCGAGGTGGGACCCGCAGGTGCGGCAGCGCACCTCCACGCGCGTGCTTCCCATCGAGCGGTCCTCGACGTACTCCACGCGGTCCTCGGCCAGCGGCGCGTAGAACGACGGCCACCCGCAGTGCGACTCGAACTTGGTGTCGGAGCGGAACAGCTCCGCGGAGCAGGCCCGGCAGCGGTACACACCCTCGGTCGTGGTGTCGGTGTACTCACCGACGAACGGTCGCTCGGTGCCGGCCTTGCGGAGTACGGCGTACTCCTCCCGGCTCAGCTGCTCCCGCCATTCCTTGTCGGTCTTCTCCACGTCATAGGGCATGACTCCCAGCGTAGCCGGGTACAGGTGGCTTGACGGTCTCAGTGAACACGTGTTCACTGAGCGGTCGAAACAGACCTCGCCGACGTCGAAGGGACACCGTGGCCACCACCGGACTGATCCCGTGGGAGCGGATCCGCACCGCGGGCAACAAGCTGACCACCCCGCTGCACCCGGACGACTACCTCTCCCTGGTCAACCCGCTCTGGAGCGCCCGAGAGCTGCGCGGTCGCGTGGAGCGGGTCATCCCCGAGACCGACGACGCCGCGACGCTCGTGATCCGTCCCGGGTGGGGCTGGCGCTACGACCACCGCCCCGGTCAGTACGTCGGCATCGGCGTCCAGGTCGACGGGAAGTTCCAGTGGCGCTCCTACTCCGTGAGCTCGCCGCCGCGACGTCGTGGCCGGACCATCTCGATCACCGTTCGGGCCATGCCCGAGGGGCTGCTCTCCTCCCACCTGGTCGGCGGCCTCGAGCCCGGGACGATCGTGCGGCTCGCGCTTCCGCAGGGCGAGTTCGTGCTGCCCGACCCGCCACCGGCCAAGGCACTGTTCCTGGTCGGGGGCAGCGGGGTCACCCCGGTGATGGCGATGCTGCGCACCCTCGACCGCCGCGGCACGATGCCGGACGTCGTCATGCACTACTCGTCGCCGACCCCTGAGCGGATGATCTTTCGCGACGAGCTGGTGGCGCTGGAGCAGAAGCACGAAGCGTTCACCCTCCAGCGGCAGCACACCGACACCGACGGGATGCTCGACCTCGCCGAGCTCGACCGCGTCTGCCCCGACTGGCAGGAGCGCGAGACCTGGGCGTGCGGACCGGGGCCGATGCTCGACGCTGCCGAGGCGCACTGGGAGGAGGCCGGCAAGACCGACCGGCTCCACCTGGAGCGATTCACCCTCGAGCTGGGCGGTGACGGTGGCGAGGGCGGCACCGTGACGTTCCGCAACTCCGGCAAGACCGTGGAGGCCGACGGCGCGACGACCGTCCTGGAGGCAGGCGAGCAGGCGGGGATCGGGATGCCCTACGGCTGCCGCATGGGCATCTGCCACACCTGCACGCTGACGATGGTCTCCGGCACCGTGCGTGACCTGCGCAATGGTGACGAGTACGCCCAGCCCAACGAACAGGTGCAGACCTGCATCACCGCCGCCGTCGGCGACTGCACCTTCGACATCTGACCCGACGATCGACGACCTGACCGCGAACGAAGGAGAACCCGATGGCCATCTCGGACGTCAAGGAGTACACCCACCTCACCGAGGACGAGGTCGAGCAGATCGGCCGTGAGCTCGACGCGATCAGGGCCGAGATCGAGGAGTCGCGAGGCGCCAACGACGCGGCGTACATCAACAAGATGATCAAGGTGCAGCGCGGACTCGCCGCGGCAGGACGCGTCGCCCTGATGCTTGGCACCCAGTCGAAGAAGACGCGGGCAGCCGCCTGGGCCACGGGTGCCGGTCTGCTCGGTGCGGCCAAGATCCTCGAGAACATGGAGATCGGCCACAACGTCATGCACGGCCAGTGGGACTGGATGAACGACCCGGAGATCCACTCCAGCAACTGGGAGTGGGACACGGCCCAGCCGGCCGAGCAGTGGAAGCACTCGCACAACTACATCCACCACCAGTTCACCAACGTGCTGGGCTACGACAACGACATCGGGTACGGCGTGCTCCGGATGGCGCGCGAGCAGAAGTGGCACCCGTTCAACCTCGGCCAGCCGGTCTACAACGCCCTGCTCGCCTCGCTCTTCCAGTGGGGCGTCGCGCTGCACGACCTCGACATCGAGCGGATCCGCAAGGGCGAGAAGGACCCGAAGGAGATGAAGCGCCAGCTGAGGCAGATCCTGCGCAAGGGACGCAACCAGATCCTGAAGGACTACGTCGTCTACCCGGCGCTCTCCGGGCGCCAGTGGAAGGCCACGATCACCGCCAACGCGACCGCGAACCTGACGCGGAACCTCTGGTCCTACATGATCATCTTCTGCGGCCACTTCCCCGACGGTGCGCTGCACTTCACCGAGGAGGAGCTCGAGGACGAGACCAGGCCCGAGTGGTACCTACGTCAGATCCTGGGCGCCGCGAACTTCACCGGTGGACCGCTGCTCCACATCGCGTCGGGCAATCTGGGGTTCCAGATCGAGCACCATCTCTTCCCGGACCTGCCGAGCAACAGGTACGCCGAGATCGCCGTGAAGGTTCGTGCCCTCTGCGAGAAGTACGACATCCCGTACACCACCGGACCGCTTCACCGGCAGTACGGCCAGGCTCTGCGCACCATCATCAAGCTGTCGCTGCCGAACGGCATGACCTCCAGCGACGACCCTGCCCCGCCGGAGCGCCCGGACACCGCCAACGAGCCGGCCCGATCGCGCAAGCGCAAGTCGGACGAGGAGCGGCCACCGCGGCGCGCGGAGCTCGGCGGTTGGTCGCGGAGCGCGTCGTGAGCGTCGTCCCGCTGCCGTTCGCGTGGTCCGGGTCGCTGGAGCACCTCGACGGACGGCGGGTGACGCAGTGTGCGCTCTCGCGGGTCTGCGGCGTGTGCGGCCGTACGCTCGGCCGCCCCGTCGCCTTCGTGGGCACCCCCGAGGAGGTCGGTCGCAACGCCTTCCACGCCCCGCCTCTGCACGACGGGTGTGCGGAGTCCCTGCGGGATCTTCCGGGCGCCGATCCGACCTGGCAGACCGTGACCACCTCCGGCTTCGAGTTCGTCCGTCCCTCACGTGAGGACGTCGACCGGCGCCCCACGTTCCAGCCGAACAGCCTGCTGTGAGGTGAGCCCGGGCACGCCCCACGGTTCCGGGGGAGAATGACCGCGTGCTGACTGACGAGCAGATCGCGGAGATGCCCTCCGACCAGCGGAGGGCCCTGATCAAGCGGCTGGCCCGACCGGTCGACGAGATCGTTCCGGCCCAGGGATGGCTGCGGCGTACCCGCGAGGTGAGGCTCACGCTGCTCACCGTCAGTGCGGTCGTGCTGGTGCCCTGGACCGTCTACCTCGGCACCTCCCTGCCTCGGCAGTACGTCGCCACCCACTGGGACGTGACCTGGGTCGGCTTCGACCTGCTCCTGCTCGTGATGCTGGTCGCGACGGCCGTGCTCGGCTACCTGCGGCGGCAGATGCTGGTGCTGACCTCGTTCGCCACCGGGGTGCTCCTGGTCTGCGACGCCTGGTTCGACGTGATGACGGCTCACGGCGACGAGCGGACCTGGTCGCTCGTCACCGCCTTCGCGATCGAGCTGCCGCTCGCGGTGGTGATGATCGTCGGCTCGTTCCAGGTGCTCCGCCTCGTCGCCGCACGGCTCTGGGCCGTCGATGCCGATGCCCACGCGTGGCAGATCCGGGTCCCGTTGCCGACCGAGGCCGACCGCGCGGTCCGGCCGCGCTGGGGGCGTCGCGGTCCCTAGTCCGGCCCGGCTCCGCGGCGCAATCCGGGACAGGAGCTCGGCGAGAGCGACCTTGCGTGGCCTAGGTTGGTGCCATGCCGAAGCCTGCCGCCGCCGAGGTGGATGCCGGAGGGCGCACCGTCCGCGTCTCCAGCCCTGACCGGGTGATCTACCAGGCCACCGAGCGCACTCCCGAGGTGACCAAGCTGGCGG
Source organism: uncultured Actinomycetota bacterium (assembly GCA_963740525.1). Classification (GTDB taxonomy): domain Bacteria; phylum Actinomycetota; class Actinomycetes; order Propionibacteriales; family Nocardioidaceae; genus CAVUEG01. The sequence goes on along the minus strand of CAVUEG010000010.1, from coordinate 330,995 downwards.
TGGCGGAGTACTTCGCCTCCGTCGGTGACGGACTGATGCGGGCGCTGCGGGACCGGCCGACGGCGCTGGAGCGGTGGCCGAGCGGCGTACTGCCCGGGCTCAAGCTGGCCACCGGCCGTCCGGGCGAGAAGGCCGAGGCGTTCTACCAGAAGCGGGTCCCCAAGGGTGCGCCCGACTACCTCGAGACCGCGGAGGTGACGTTCCCGTCGGGGCGCACCGCCGAGGAGATCTGCCCGACCGAGATCGCTGTCCCCGTGTGGTGCGCGCACATGGGCACGCTCACCTTCCATCCCTGGCCCGTACGCCGCGCTGACGTGGACCGTCCCGACGAGCTGAGGATCGACCTCGACCCGCAGCCCGGGACCACCTTCGCCGACGCCGTCCGCGTCGCAGGGGTGGCTCGTGAGCTGCTCGAGGAGCTCGGCCTGGTCGGCTTCGCGAAGACGTCGGGCAACCGCGGCGTCCATGTCTTCGTCCGGATCGAGCCGCGCTGGGAGTTCGGCGACGTCAGGCACGCCGCGATCGGCTTCGGTCGCGAGCTCGAGAAGCGCGACAGCGGCGTGACGACGGCATGGTGGAAGGAGGAGCGGGGGAGCCGGATCTTCGTCGACTTCAACCAGAACTGTCGGGACCGGACAATTGCGTCGGCGTACTCCCTGCGGCCCCTGCCCGGAGCCCCCGTGTCCACACCTCTCTCGTGGGCCGACCTGGCCTCGTTGACCGACCCGGGGGAGTACAACCTCTTCACGGTCCCGGACCTGCTCGCCGACGGCGACCCCTGGGCCACGATCGACGACACGGCCTACTCCCTCGAGCCCCTGCTGGCGCTCTACGAGGAGTCGGGGCTGGGCGAGATGCCGTTCCCGCCCGACCACCCGAAGATGCCGGGCGAGCCGCCGCGCGTGCAGCCGTCGAAGAAGGTTCAGGAGCACTGGGACGAGCAGGGCAACCGGGTGGACTCATGAAGGACGACGAACCCTGCCACGGGCTCGGAGGCGAGGCAGCGCATCACGCGGCGTACCTCGACTTCTACCGGCGACAGCTCATCGACGGCGTGCTGGAGCTGTCAGCCACCGAACGACGACGGACCCGCCTGCCCTCCGGATGGAGCCCGATCGAGCTGCTCTCGCATGCGCTGCACATGGAGCAGCGCTGGTTCGTCTGGAGCTTCCTGGGTGATCAGGTCGACGACGTGTGGGGCGACTGGACGGTGGACGAGCCGTGGGTGCGCCCCGATGACGGCACGGAGGTGCGATGGCAGGTGCCTGCGGCCGTGACCGCCGAGGAGCTGGCCGACCGGCTGCGCCTTCTGGGCGAGCGCACGGCCGAGGTGCTCGCCTCCCACGACCTCGACGAGGTGGCCGCGCACGGTGGTCGCGGCGACCCGGCCGACCTCCGGTGGATCTGCTTCCACGTGCTTCAGGAGTACGCCCGGCATGCCGGACACCTCGACATCGCGATCGAGCTCACACGCCGGTGACGCCCTCGCCGTCGCCGGCCTGCTCGTCGAAGTTCTCGTGCTCGAGCAGGTGCAGCACCGGTACGCCGATCTTGCGGCGGGCCCGCGAGGTCCAGTCGACATGGAAGAACTCGGCCACGACGTGCGGTCGGGTCAAGATGATCGCCTCGGAGGCCTTGAGGTCGGAGACCTTGGCTGCGAGGGCGTCGATCGGGTCGACGCTCACCACGTGCCCGGTCGCGTCGGCGCCGGCCTCGGTGAGCCGGGACAGCGTCTCGTCGAGCTCGTGACGGGAGCGCTCCAGCAGCTCGCGCTGGATCTCCTCGGTGTCGATGTCACCGAAGGCCAATGCCGGCGCGGCCAGCACCTCACCGGCCGCGAGCGACCCCATCGCCGTCTCCACCCGGGCCGCGGCGTCCTCGACGGGAAGCAGCACGTGGTAGCGCACGGGGTCCTCGATGCTCTCGTGCAGACCACGGATCTGGCGTGCGTCCTGGAGCGAGAGCTCCTGCTCGACCAGCAGCACCACGTCATAGTTCTCGGCCACGGTCGGCCTCCCGTTCAGCTCGTCGGCACACTGAGAATTCTATCGAGGTCGTAGCTCACGACCTCGTCGAGCTGACCGTACCCGCACGACGTCGGGTCCCGGTCGGGGCGCCAGCGCTTGAACTGCGCGGTGTGTCGGAAGCGTCGCCCCTCCATGTGGTCGTAGCCGACCTCCAGCACCCGCTCGGGCCGCACCGGGGTGAACGACAGGTCCTTGCCGGCGCTCCACCGGCTCTGCGTCCCCGGCACCCGGTCCGGGTTCGCGATCGCCCAGTCCTGCCACTCGCCCCACGGGTGCTCCTCGATCGGGCACTCGAGCGGGCGCAGCTCCTCGAGCAGCTCGGCACGCCGTTTCGCGGTGAAGGACGCCGAGACCCCCACGTGCTGGAGCTTCCCGTCGTCGTCGTACAGGCCCAGGAGCATGGAGCCGAGCAGGGGGTTCTGTTCGGTGGAGGTCTTGTGCAGCCGGTAGCCGGCCAGCACCACGTCCGCCGTCCGCTCGTGCTTGATCTTGAACATCGAACGCGCGTTGGGCAGGTACGCCGCCCCCATCGGCTTGGCCATGACCCCGTCGAGCCCGGCGCCCTCGAACTGCCGGAACCAGTCCTCGGCCAGGGCGGGGTCGGTCGTGGTGCGGGTCAGGTACGTCGGACCGGGCAGCGCGCCCAGTGCCTCCTCCAGGGCAGCACGTCGCTCGGCGAACGGGCGCGGAAGGTAGGACGTGTCGCCGAGCGCGAGCAGGTCGAAGGCGACGTACGACGCGGGCGTCTTCTCCGACAGCATCGTCACCCGGGAGGCCGCCGGGTGGATCCGCTCCTGGAGCGTCTCGAACTCCAGCCGAGGCCCGACCGCGACGAAGATCTCGCCATCGAGGACGCACCTGCGCGGGAGCTGCTCGCGCATCGCCTCGACGACCTCGGGGAAGTAGCGGGTCAGCGGCTTCGTGTTGCGGCTGGCGAGCTCGATGTCGTCGCCGTCGCGGAAGACCAGGCATCGAAAGCCATCCCACTTGGGCTCGAAGCTGAGCCCCCCGTCGTGCTTGGCCGGGTCGGGGATCCCCTTCACCGACTTCGCGAGCATCGGCAGCACGGGCGGCATCACGGGCAGGTCCATGTGCCGACCCTAGCCATCCCTTTCGTACGCTGTCCCGGTGCCGATCCAGCTGAGCGACCGCAACCCGCAGGTCCCGCGGGACCGGCTGATCGGCGAGCTCGTGCCACCCCCGCGGTTTGCCGACGTCAGCTTCGACTCCTACCACCCCGACCCGCAGCAGCCCTCGCAGTCCGAGGCGGTGAAGGAGCTGAGCGCCTTCGCGGAGGCGCTGGCGCACCAGCCGAAGTCCCGCCGGTGGGGGCTGTCGCGCAAGACGGCGCCGGCTCCGGGGCCGGGCGGGGTCTACCTCGACGGTGGCTACGGCGTGGGCAAGACCCACCTGCTCGCGTCGCTCTGGCACAGCGCCCCGGGGCCGAAGCTGTTCGCCACGTTCGTCGAGCTGACCCACCTCGTCGGTGCGCTCGGTTTCCACGACGCGGTCGCCGCGCTGTCGTCGTACCGCCTGGTGTGCGTGGACGAGTTCGAGCTGGACGACCCGGGGGACACGGTGCTCGTCTCGACCCTGCTCACCCGGCTGCGGGAGGCCGGCGTACGCCTGGCCGCCACGTCGAACACGCTGCCCGGCAAGCTCGGCGAGGGCCGCTTCGCAACTGCGGACTTCCTGCGTGAGATCCAGGGCCTGGCCGACGCGTTCTCGTCGGTGCGCATCGACGGTGAGGACTACCGCCACCGCGGGCTGCCCGAGGCTCCGGCGCCGCTGGACCTGGACACCGTACGTCGGCGCGCGGAGCAGCCCGGTGCGTCCTACGACCACTTCGTCGACCTGACCCGGCATCTGGCGCAGGTCCACCCCTCGAAGTACGGCGCCCTGCTCGACGGGGTCTCGATGGTCTGCCTGGAGGACGTGCGCGTCGTCAGCGACCAGGCCGTCGGGCTGAGACTGGTCGTGCTGGCGGACCGGCTGTATGACCGGGACCTGCCGGTGGCCGCGAGCGGCGTCGGGTTCGACGAGCTCTTCGCACCCGAGCTGCTCGCCGGCGGCTACCGGAAGAAGTACCACCGGGCGGTCTCCCGACTGGTGGCGCTCGCGCGCGAAGCGGGCTGAGACGACATACTCGGGCCATGGGGATCATCGACAAGCTCACGCTCCCTGCCGGTCCGGTCGACCTGTCGTCGATCGACCCGCACGGCAAGCCCGGCTTCAGTGGCAAGAAGAAGGCCGGCAAGGCGGCGCTCTACGCGATCGGGCCGGAGCTCTCCGACCTGCAGGAGAGGCTGTTCGCCGAAGGGGTCAGCGGTGGGCGGCGCCGGATCCTGCTGGTCCTCCAGGGCATGGACACCTCGGGCAAGGGCGGAATCCTGCGACATGCCGTGGGCATGGTCGACCCACAGGGCGTGCGAATCACGTCGTTCAAGGCGCCGACCCAGGAGGAGCTCGCGCACGACTTCCTGTGGCGGATCGAGCGGCAGCTACCCAAGCCGGGTGTGATCGGCGTCTTCGACCGATCGCACTACGAGGACGTGCTCATCGCCCGGGTGCGGGAGCTGGCCGGACCCGAGGAGATCGAGCGGCGCTACGGCGCGATCAACGACTTCGAGAAGCGGCTGGTCGACGAGGGCACCACGATCGTCAAGTGCATGCTCCACATCTCCGCCGAGGAGCAGAAGTCCCGGCTGCAGGCGCGCCTCGAGAACCCGACCAAGCTGTGGAAGTTCAACCCCGGCGACATCGACGAACGTCAGGTCTGGCCCGACTACCAGCGGGCCTACGAGCTCGCCCTCGAACGCACCCACACGCCGTACGCGCCGTGGCTGGTGGTGCCCGGTGACCGCAAGTGGTTCGGCAAGCTCGCCGTGGCCCAGGTGCTTCTGGAGACCCTGCGCGGCATGGACCTGAGCTGGCCGCCGCCGGACTTCGACGTGGCCGAGCAGCGCCGCCGCCTCGAGGACGAGCAACCCCTGTAACCCCGCCGACGCGGCGCATCTTGTCCCTGAAATGCCGCCGACGCGGCGCATCTTGTCCGTGGAGGTTGGACAAGATGCGCCGCGTCGGCGTCGTACGGCGGGCAAGATGCGCCGCGTCAGCGTCCTACGGCGGGCAAGATGCGCCGCGTCAGCGTGGGGGTCAGACGGGGACCAGCTCGACGGCGCCCACGGCGTAGCGGGCCAGCAGGGTTCGAGCCACCTCCGGGTCGGCGCCCAACGGGGCGGACACCGCGACCGCGCCGGCCTCGAGAGCGAGCTCGGCGGCCCGGTCCGGGAGGAAGCCCGGAGCCAGGAACAGCGACCCCACGGCCACGTGGCGCCGGCCCTCGGCGCGGAAGGCCCGGACCGCCTCGCCGGTGGCAGGGGGAGCGGCCGAGGCGAACGCCGCGGAGACCGGCAGCTTGTGTCGGGTGCCCCACACGCGCGCCAGACGGGCGACCGCCTGGTTGGCCAGCGGGTCGGACGACCCGGCGGACGCCAGCACCAGCGCATCCAGCTCGCGCACCCGCGCGTCGGTCAGTGCAGCGCGCAGGCGCCGGTCGAGGACCTCGAGGAAGACCGGTTCGAGACCCAGGATCCGGCTGGCGCGGACGCGCAGCCCGGGGTGTGCCTCCGTGGCCGCCCTGACGGCCGCCGGTACGTCGACCTTCGCGTGGTAGGCGTCGTTGAGCAGCAGCGGGACCACCACGATCTCGTCGTAGCCAGCCCTCACAAGCTTGTCGACGACCTTCGGGAAGGCCGGCTTGCTGAGCTCGAGGAACGCCGCCTCGATCCGCAGGTCGGGGCGCAGTGCACGGGCTTCGGCGACGAGCGCCTCGATGGTTGCCTTGGAGCGTGGGTCGCGGCTGCCGTGAGCCAGGGCCACGAGTGCGGGTGCTGTCATGAGTTCGGCCTCCCTCGGAGGGCGGTTTGAGCGGGTGGGGCAGGGATGGTGCGCGGTGCGCCGACGTCGTCGTCGGCGGGGTACGTGGGTGCCGGGGTCATGCGTGGATCCCGCACTCGGTCTTGCCGGTGCCGGCCCAGCGCCCGCTGCGCGGGTCCTCACCGGGTACGACGCGCCGGGTGCACGGCCAGCAGCCGATCGACGGGAAGCCGTCCTGGACCAGGGGGTTCACCAGGACGCCGTTCTCGGCGACATACCGCTCGACCTGTTCGTCGGTCCACCGCGCGAGTGGGGACACCTTGACCTTGCTCTTCTTCGCATCCCAGCCGATGACCGGAGCGATCACGCGGTTGTGGGTCTCGGCCCGGCGCAGGCCGGTCGCCCAGGCGTCGTACTCCTTGAGCCCGTCGGCGAGCGGCGCCACCTTGCGCAGGGCGCAGCACAGGTCCGGGTCCCGGGCGAACAGGTCCGGCCCGTACGCCGCGTCCTGCTCCGCGACCGTCTGCCGCGGCCGGATCGTCTTCACGGTGACCGGCAGCGTCGCCTCGACCGCGTCGCGGGTGCCGATGGTCTCGATGAAGTGGTAGCCGGTGTCGAGGAAGATCACGTCGATGCCCGGTGCCACCCGTGAGGCGAGGTGGGCCAGGACGGCGTCGCCCATCGAGGAGGTGATCGCGAACCGGTCGCCGAAGGTCGCGACCGCCCACTCGATGATGTTCTCGGCCGGCGCCAGCTCGAGCTCGGCCCCCGCCTGCTCGGCGATCTCCTTGAGCTCTTCAGGGGTGCGTCCGGCGGCCGACGAGCCCCGGAAGGCCCGGGCAGCCAGTGTCGATGGGGCGGTCATGCCGTCACTCCGCGACCGGTTGCGCCATGAGCGGCCGGAGGCGCGACCAGCCCGAGCATCTTCAGGCTGAAGGCGCGCAGGCAGCTGCGGCACTCCCACTGGCCGTGCACGCTGCCGGTCTCGGTCTCGTGCGGACGCAGGTCCTCGTCGGCGCAGTAGGGGCAGTGGAAAGGTACGGCGCGCTCGCTCATGCGACGCCTCCCCTCAGGTCCTGGTCCTCTGCCCGGACGACCCACTGGGCGAACCGCTCACCCTCGTTGCGCTGTGCCAGGAAGGCCACCACCAGTGCGCTGATGTAGTCGTCGAGCGCAGCGCTGGTCACCTTGTGCGCGCGCAGCTTCTTGCCGAAAGACGGGTCCAGCCCGACCCCTCCACCGAGGTGGACCTGGAATCCCTCCACCTGCCGTCCGTCGGAGTCGAGGACGAGCTGGCCCTTGAGCCCGATGTCGGCGACCTGGGTGCGGGCGCACGCGTTCGGGCAGCCGTTGACGTTCACGGTGATCGGGGTGTCCAGGTCGGGGAAGCGTCGCTCGAGCTCCGTGACCAGCGCAGCAGCGCGGTCCTTGGTGTCGACGATCGCCAGCTTGCAGTACTCGATGCCGGTGCAGGCCATCGTGTTCTTGCGCCAGTTGCTCGGCCGCGCCGACAGCCCGATGCTGTCGAGCGCCTCGACCAGGGCCTCGACCCGCGCCGGCTCCACGTCGAGCACCAGCAGCTTCTGGTACGGCGTGGTGCGGACCCGGTGGGAGCCGTGCTCCTCGACGATGTCGGCGAACTTCGACAGAAGCGAGCCCGAGACCCGGCCCACCACAGGTGCCACGCCGATGAAGTAGCGGCCGTCGCTCTGCCGGTGCACGCCGATGTGGTCGCCACCCTGCGCGGCGTACGCCGGGCTCTCGCAGTCGGGCAGGGTGCGGCCGAGGTACTCGTCCTCGACGACCTGACGGAACCGTTCGATGCCCCAGTCGGCGACCAGGAACTTGATCCGGGCCCTCGCCCGAAGGCGCCGGTAGCCGTAGTCGCGGAACGTGCCCACGACGGCCGCCCAGACGTCGGGCACCTCGTCGAGCGAGACCCAGACGCCCATCTTCTGCGCGAGCATCGGGTTGGTCGACAGTCCGCCACCGACCCAGACGTCGAAGCCGGGGCCGAGCTCGGGGTGCACGACGGGCACGAAGGAGAGGTCGTTGATCTCCGGCGCCACGTCGAGTGAGGGGTGGCCGGTGACCGCGGTCTTGAACTTGCGCGGCAGGTTGGAGTACTCGGGGTTGCCGACGAAGCGCCGCTTGATCTCCGCGATGGCGGGGGAGGGGTCGATGATCTCCTCGTCCGCGATCCCGGCGACGGGGGAGCCGAGCACGACTCGCGGGCAGTCGCCGCAGGCCTCCAGGGTGGTCAGCCCGACACGCTCGAGCCGCTCCCAGATCGCCGGCACGTCGCGGATGTCGACCCAGTGGTACTGCACGTTCTGGCGGTCGGTGAGGTCGGCGGTGTCACGGGCGTACGCCGTGCTGACCTCGGCGATCGCCCGCAGCTGGTCGAGCGTGAGCGCGCCACCGTCGATCCGGACGCGCATCATGAAGAACTTGTCGTCGAGCTCGTGCGGCTCGAGGGCACCGGTCCTCCCGCCGTCGAAGCCGGGTGCCCGCTGGGTGTAGAGACCCATCCAGCGGAACCTGTTGCGCAGGTCGGATCCGTCGATGGAGTCGAAGCCACGGTGGGCGTAGATGTTCTCGATCCGGGCGCGGACGTTGAGGGCGTCGTCGTCGCGCTTCGCCTGCTCGTTGGCGTTGAGCGGCTCGCGGTACCCGAGGGCCCACTGGCCCTCACCTCGTTGGGTGCGGGTGCGGGGGGTCCTGGTCAGTGCGGGGGTGATGGTCATGATGTGTCCTGAGGTCACGACGGACGCACGGGCGAGATCGGCCCGACGACCTTGTCGGGTGCCTGACGCCGGCGTGCGCCCACCTGTGGAGAAGGGGTGAGGGGCGCGGGATGTTCAGCCGGCGTGACACATCATGCTGCGGGTACGACCGAGGTCAACGTGGCGACGAACCACGAGCCAGGTCGATTCAGCAGCGATCATGGGAGCAAGTCTCAGCGAGCGCACGCGCATTCCACAAACCGTCATCTTGGAATGTGAGACGTACATCCACTATGTGGTACGCCGTACGGGGGCTGGGCCACCCGTCCGCGGCCTCACTAGGCTGACGACCATGACCCAGGTTTCAGGCGTGCCCACGCAGTCCTCAGCGTCCTTCGACCCGGCGGTGGCCGCCCAGGCGTCGCAGGCCTACCGCTCCGCCCTGGAGGTGATCGCCTCCGTCGAGCCCCGGATCGCCGAGGCCACCCGCGCCGAGCTCGCCGACCAGCGCGCGTCGTTGAAGCTGATCGCGAGTGAGAACTACGCCTCGCCGGCGGTGCTGCTCACGATGGGCACCTGGCTGTCCGACAAGTACGCCGAGGGCACGGTCGGACACCGCTTCTACGCGGGCTGCCAGAACGTCGACACGGTCGAGTCTCTGGCTGCCGAGCACGCCCGCGAGCTGTTCGGGGCGCCGTACGCCTATGTGCAGCCGCACTCCGGCATCGACGCGAACCTGGTCGCCTTCTGGTCGATCCTGGCGAACCGGATCGAGACCCCGGCGCTGGAACGGCTCGGAGCCAAGAACGTCAACGAGCTGACCGAGCAGGACTGGGAGTCGCTGCGTCACGAGTTCGGCAACCAGCGGCTGCTGGGGATGGCGCTCGACGCCGGCGGCCACCTCACGCACGGGTTCCGCCCCAACATCAGCGGCAAGATGTTCCACCAGCGGCAGTACGGCACCGACCCCGAGACCGGGCTGCTTGACTACGCCAAGGTCCGCGAGATCGCCAAGGAGTTCAAGCCGCTGGTGCTCGTGGCCGGCTACTCCGCCTACCCGCGCCGCGTGAACTTCGCCAAGATGCGCGAGATCGCCGACGAGGTGGGCGCGACGCTCATGGTGGACATGGCGCACTTCGCCGGTCTCGTCGCGGGCAAGGTCTTCACCGGAGACGAGGACCCGGTGCCGCACGCCCACATCACGACGACCACGACGCACAAGTCGCTACGCGGGCCGCGCGGCGGGCTCGTGCTCGCGCAGGAGGAGTTCGCCGCCGACGTGGACCGCGGGTGCCCGATGGTGCTCGGCGGCCCGCTGTCACACGTGATGGCAGCGAAGGCGGTCGCGCTGGCGGAGGCCCGGCAGCCCGCCTTCCAGGACTACGCCCAGAAGGTCGCCGACAACGCCAAGTCGCTCGCCGAAGGGTTCCTCTCACGCGGCGCCAAGCTGGTCACCGGTGGCACGGACAACCACATCGTGCTGCTCGACGTGACGTCGTTCGGGATCACCGGGCGACAGGCCGAGTCCGCACTGCTCGACGCGGGCGTGGTCACCAACCGGAACTCGGTGCCTGCTGACCCGAACGGTGCCTGGTACACCTCGGGCATCCGTTTCGGCACTCCCGCGCTGACGACCCGCGGCTTCGGGCACGACGAGTTCGACCATGTCGCGGACCTGGTGGTCCAGGTGCTCTCGAACACCACACCGAACCAGACGAAGGCGGGCGCGCAGTCGAAGGCGACGTACACGCTCGGCGACGGCGTCGCGGACAAGGTCAAGGACGCGTCGACCGAGATGCTCGACAAGTACCCGCTCTACCCCGGGCTCGACCTCGGGTGAGCGAGCACGTCGAGCAGGCCGAGCACCTCGACATCCTGGTCATCGGCGCGGGGCTCTCGGGGATCGGCGCGGCCGTGCACGTCTCGCAGGACCTTCCCGGGCGGACCTACGCCGTGCTCGAGGGCAGGGAGCGGATCGGGGGCACGTGGGACCTCTTCCGCTACCCCGGCGTGCGGTCGGACTCCGACATGTTCACTCTGGGCTACCGCTTCAAGCCGTGGCGTGGCGACCAGGTCCTCGCCGACGGTCCCTCGATTCGTGAGTACGTCGCCGAGGCCGCTGTCGACTACGGCGTCGACCAGCACATCCGGTTCGGCCACCGGGTCGTCCGCGCTGAGTGGTCCTCGACCGACGCCCGCTGGACCGTCACCGCCGAGCACGCTGGGGAGACCGTCGAGCTGACCGCGTCGGTGCTGTGGGCAGCAACCGGCTACTACCGCTACGACGAGGGCTACCAACCCGACCTGCCAGGCCTCGACGAGTTCCGCGGCACGGTGGTCCACCCGCAGCACTGGCCGGAGGACCTCGACTACTCCGGCAGGAGGATCGTCGTGGTGGGCAGCGGCGCGACCGCGGTCACGCTCGTCCCGGCGCTGGCGGAGGACGCCGCCCACGTGACGATGCTGCAGCGGTCGCCGACGTACGTCGTGACGTTGCCGTCGCACGACCCGCTGGCGGGGAAGCTGCGGCGGGTGCTCGGCGAGCGCAGGGCGTACGCCGCGAAACGGTGGATCAACGCCCGACAGGCGCAGCTGCTCTACCGGCTGAGCCGTCGGCGTCCGGACCTGGTCCGGAGGCTGGTCCGCTTCGCCGCCCGCAAGCAGCTCCCGGAGGGCTACCCGGTCGACGTGCACTTCAGACCGGCGTACGACCCGTGGGACCAGCGGATGTGCTTCGTGCCCGACGGTGATCTCTTCCGGGCACTGAGCCAGGGCACGGCGTCGGTAGTGACTGACACGATCGAGACGTTCACGCCCGACGGCATCCGGCTGACGTCGGGGGAGCGGCTCGAGGCGGACCTCGTGGTGACGGCGACCGGGCTGAATGTGGAGGTCTTCCACGGGCTCGAGATCGTCGTCGACGGGGAGTTGGTGGACCCCGCCGGCCGGCTCGTCTACAAGGGGCTCCTCCTCGACGGGGTGCCGAACTTCGTCTTCGTCTTCGGCTACACCAACGCGTCCTGGACGCTGAAGGCGGACCTGGTCTCGGAGTACACGGTCCGACTGCTCCGGCACCTGGACGAGCGAGGCGCCCGGGTCTTCGTGGCACCCCGCGACGACTCCGTCACCGCCGTACCCTTCAGCGACTTCCGTGCCGGCTACGTGCTCCGCGCCATCGACCGACTCCCCAAGCAGGGCGACCGTGCGCCGTGGACCCTGGCGATGAGCTACGTCGCGGACGTGAAGCTCCTCCGCGAGGGCGCCATCGACGACGGGACGCTGACCTTCCGCTGAGGAGGGTGGGCGGGGTGTCAGGTCGCTGCCCTATCCGGGCAATTGACCGGTTGTGACGTCCTGGACGGTGATGGCGGCGTCCTATCGGGACAATTGACCGGTTACGACATCCTCCGGGGCGAAGGCCGTGTCGTATCCGCGCAATTGACCGGTTACGACATGTCCCGGGGCGAAGGCCGTGTCGTATCCGCGCAATTGACCGGTTACGACATCCTCCGGGGCGAAAACCACGTCGTATCCGCGCAATTGCGCCAGTACGCCGCACCCCGCACCCAGCCCGCAGCGACCTCGCAGCGGCTGGCCGAGCGTCAGGCCACGGTCGGGGTCGTGCGGTCGACGATGGCGCGCAGGTCGGTGCCGGGGGGGAGGGTGCCGAGGGTGCCGGAGTACGTCGTGCCGAGCCGGGTCGCGCAGAACGCGTCGGCCACCTCGGCGGGGGCGTGGCGGACCAGCAGCGAACCCTGGAGGCAGGCGGCCATCTGGCCGGCCAGCCGTCGGGCGGAGTGCTCGAGGGTGGAGGTGTCGGCCAGCATCGTCAGCACGTCCTCGATCGCACGGTCGAGGCGCGGGTCCTCGCCGCTGGCGTGTCCGACCTCGGTGATCCAGGCGTTGAGGGCCTCGGGCTCGCGGGACAGTGCGCGCAGCACGTCCAGGGCGTTGACGTTGCCCGAGCCCTCCCAGATCGAGTTCAGCGGAGACTCCCGGAACAGCAGCGGCAGCCCCGACTCCTCGACGTACCCGTTCCCGCCGAGACATTCCAGCGCCTCCGCGATCATCATCGGCGTGCGCTTGCAGACCCAGAACTTCGCCAGCGGCAGCGCGATCCGTCGCAGCGCCCCCTCGTGCGGGTCCGTGAGGTTGTCGACGGCGGACGCCAGGCGGATAGCGAGCGCGGTGGCGGCCTCGGACTCCACGGCCAGGTCGGCGATCACGTTCTGCATCAGCGGCTTGTCGCCGAGCAGCCCACCGAACGCGGACCGGTGCGCGACGTGCCAGGACGCCTCGTTGAGCGCGTGCCGCATCAGTGAAGACGAGCCGAGCACGCAGTCGAGCCGCGTCGCCGCGACCATCTCGATGATCGTTCGCACCCCCCGGCCCTCGTCGCCCAGCCGCTGCGCCCAGGTGCCCTCGAACTCCAGTTCCGACGACGCGTTCGACCGGTTCCCGAGCTTGTCCTTGAGGCGTACGACGTCCAACCGGTTGCGCTCACCCGAGGGCAGCACCCGCGGCACCACGAAGCACGTCACGCCCCCGGCCGCCTGGGCGAGCACCAGGAACATGTCGTTCATCGGCGCGGACGTGAACCACTTGTGCCCGTGCAGCGTGTACTCGCCGTCGACGGACGTGGGCCGGGCCTCGGTCACGTTTGCCCGGACGTCGGACCCACCCTGCTTCTCGGTCATCCCCATGCCGGCGAGCACGCTCGCCTTCTCGGCAAGAGGCCGCAGCCCGGGGTCGTACGACGTCGCCGCCAGCTTGGGCGTCCACTCCTTGGCGATCGCGTCGTCTGCGCGCAGGGCCGGGATGGAGGCGTAGGTCATCGAGATCGGGCAGCCGTGGCCGGGTTCGGTGTGCGACCAGGCCATGAAGCCCGCGGCCCGGCGTACGTGGGCATGGGGCGACTCCGACTCCCAGGGAGCGGCCTGGAGACCGTGTCCCACCGCCCGACCGAGCAGCCAGTGCCAGGAGGGGTGGAACTCCACCTCGTCGACGCGGTTGCCGTAGCGGTCGAAGGGGACCAGTTCCGGGTGGTGCCGGTTCGCCAGCATCCCGTGCTCCCGGGCCTCGGCAGAGCCGGCCTCGGCCCCGAGCGCGGCCAGGTCGTCGACGACCTCGGCGGAGGCATGGCGGGTGACCGCCTCGACGAGCGCGGCGTCGGTGGTGACCACGTTGTGGCCAACCAGTGGCGGCGGTTGGTTCGCGGCAACCCGGTTGTCGATGCTCATGGCTTTACGGTAGAGCCATGGCAGCCGATTCCGGGAGCCGGGCGGTCGCCGGTCCGTTCTCGCTGGCGAACCTGCGCGAGGCCGTCTGGCGGGTGGTCGTCGGCACGGTCGGGGTCTGCCTGCGCAACCGTGTGACCGGGCTCGCCGCGGAGGCGGCCTTCTTCGCCGTGCTGTCGCTGCCGCCACTGATCTTCGCCCTGGCGGGCTCCATCGGCTACGTCTTCGAGCAGTTCAGCGACTCGCAGATCGCGGAGGTCCGCGGCACCGTGGTCTCGATCGCCTCGCAGGCGCTGACCCCGCAGACCGTCGACTCGATCATCACCCCGACGCTCGACGAGGTCTTCCGGGGTGGCCGGTACGACGTGATCTCGATCGGGTTCGTGCTCGCCCTCTGGTCGGGCTCGCGGGCCCTGAACGTCTTCGTCGACACGATCACGATCATGTACGGCCTGGCCGGTCACCGTGGCATCGTCCGCACGCGTGCTCTCTCGTTCGGGCTGTACGTGATGGGACTCGTCACCGGCATCGTCACGATTCCGCTCATCGTGGCCGGTCCGACCCTGGTCGACCGGATCCTGAACCACCGCTTCCAGCTCGTCAGCCAGCTGTACTGGCCCCTCGTCGTGGTGCTGTGCATCTGCTTCCTCGCCACCCTGTACCACGTGTCGGTGCCGGTGCGGACGAGCTGGGCGTTCAACCTCCCCGGTGCCGCGCTGACCCTGGCGTGCTGGGTGTTCGGGTCGTTCCTGCTGCGCTGGGTGCTGGTCAGCACGGCGGGCCAGTCGACCTCGATCTACGGCCCGCTCGCGGCCCCGATCGCCGTACTCCTGTGGCTCTACCTGCTCGCCATCGCGGTGCTCATCGGGGCGGCGCTGAACGCGTCCTTCGACCAGGTCTGGCCGCAGAAGGAGACCTCGCGGGCGCGGCTCGAGCTGGTGCGCCGGCTCCACCTGTCGACGATGCTGCCCAAGAGGTTCACCAGGCCCCGGGGCGCGCCGGCCGCCGACGAGGTCGACCACGGTGATGACGAGACCGTCGTGCTGCGCCGCGACGACCGGTCGATGGGATAGCGGTCTCACAAATTCACGTGCGGGCGTGACGGTCCGCACGTACCGTCGACCCGTGCTGGACCGGATCGGGTACGACCCCGTCAGGATGGCCGCGGCTGCCTCGGCAGCCGACACGGTCATCGGTCGAGTGCTGCGCGTGGACCGGGGCCTGGTCAATGTCCTGACGGAGCAAGGCGTCATCCGGAGCTCGTACGGCGGCGCCCTGCTCGCCACGATCGCCCGCGACCCGGAGGCCACCCCGGGCACCGGCGACTGGGTCGTCGTCCGTGAGTGGCCCGACCGCAGGACCACGGTCGAGAGCGTTCTCCCACGCAGCAGCCGGGTGGTCCGCGGCACGGCTGGTGAGCAGTCCTGGGGCCAGGTGCTCTGCGCCAACGCCGACTACGTCGCTGTGGTGGCCGCCCTCCATCCCCTCCCGTCGATCGCCCGGATCGAGCGGTTGCTGGCGCTGGCCTGGGACAGTGGAGCCCAGCCGCTCGTCCTGCTCACGAAGAGCGACCTGGTCAGCGACGCCGCCCAGGTGGCGGAGGACGTCGCCGCGGCTGCCCCAGGGGTCGAGGTGATCTGCTGCAGCACCACGACGGGCGAGGGCATCGACGGCCTCCGCGAGCGTCTGGCCGACGGGCTGACGCTCGCGCTGATCGGCTCGTCGGGACATGGCAAGTCGTCGCTCACCAACGCGCTGGTGGGCACGGAGGTGCTGACCACGCGCAGCATCCGCGAGGACGGTCGAGGCCGTCACACGTCGGTACGCCGGGAGCTGGTGGTGCTGCCCACCGGCGGCGCGGTGATCGACACCCCCGGCCTGCGTGGCATCGCCCTGCTGGACAACCACGAGGGTCTCGGCCGCGCCTTCGCCGACATCGAGCGGCTGGTCGCGTCCTGCAGGTTCGCGGACTGCTCGCACGTCGTGGAGCCCGGCTGCGCCGTACGCCAGGCCCTCGAGACGGGTGCGCTGCACCAGCGGCGCTACGACTCGTGGGTCAAGCTCCAGCGGGAGATCGCGTGGATGGACCGACGTCGTGAGCAGCGGCAGGCCGGCCGGCAGGCGGGGCGACCCCGGGAGACGCGCAAGAACCACCGCCACGCCGAGTGACCTCGCCGGGCCCTCGCAGGAACTGACGCCGTACACGGGGAGCCGTGCCCTTCACCGCGCTTCTCCCGTGCCATGCTGAACCCGTGGGAAACGTGACTCTGCCGACCCCGATCTTCGTCGCCGGAGGCGCCCTGGCCCTGCTCGGCGGCTATCTGGTCGGGGTGGTCGCGGGACCGGACACCCCGGGCCGGACGACCGCCGTCGTACGCAGCTTCACGGCCGGCTCGGAGCGCCTCTGCCTCGGTGGCGACACCGTTCAGGACGCGGAGGGGGTCGGCCCGAACGGCCTGCTGTGCGGCGTCTGGCGTCGCAGCTCCGAGTCCCCGACGCCACACCGGGGGGACCTGTTCCGGTTCGTCTCGATGGTCCTCGACCAGCCGGCAGACGGTGCGCAGGGTCCCGCCACGGTGATCTACGGCGACGTCGTCCCGTGACAGCTCAGCGCGGTGGCGTAGGTTCGTGCCGTGCCTGAGCCCGTGACGACCGTTCCGAGCACCGGGCGGGTCCGGCTCCCGGCTCACGAGCGCTCGCCGTGGTGGGAGCTGGTCCGTCGCCTGCTGATGGCCTTCGGGATCCTGGCCTTCACGGTGCTGCTGGTCTACGTCGACCGTGCCGGGTACCGCGACAACGCCGACCCACCCAAGTTCGAGGTGGACTTCGTTGACGCGCTCTACTACACGACCGTCACGCTGAGCACGACGGGCTACGGCGACATCGCGCCGTACACGACGCCTGCCCGGCTGGTGAACGCCTTCGTGGTGACGCCGGCCCGCATCGCCTTCCTGGTGCTGCTGATCGGTACGACGCTGGAGGTGCTCGCCTCCCAGGGTCGGGAAATGTTCCGGGTCTCCCGGTGGAGGAAGAAGATGGATGATCACGTCGTCGTCATCGGCTACGGCACCAAGGGCCGGAGTGCGGTCGACACCCTGATCAACAACGGCGTCCCCCGCGAGGCGATCGTGGTCGTCGACCCTAGCTCGACCGCACTGGGTGACGCCCATGCCGACGGTCTCGCGATCGTGACCGGGGACGCGACGCGTCGCGAGGTGCTCGGGCGTGCCGGGGTGGAACGCGCCAGCCAGGTGATCATCACCACCGACCGGGACGACTCCACGGTGCTGGCGACGCTCACCGTCCGTCAGATCAACCCGGACAGCTACATCGTCGCAGCGGTCCGAGAGCAGGACAACGTGCCACTGGTGCGACAGTCCGGCGCCGACTCGGTGATCACCTCCTCCGATGCCGTCGGACGGCTACTCGGCCTCTCGTCGCTGAGCCCGGCCCTCGGCTCGGTGATGGAGGACCTGCTCACCTACGGCGAGGGGCTTGAGGTCGCCGAGCGCGACCTGCTGGTCAACGAGGTCGGCCAGCCTCCGCAGGCGCTGCCCGACCAGGTGATCGCGGTGGTCCGGGACGGCACCGTGCACCGGTACTTCGACCCGGCGGTGACGCTGCTCGCCCGTGGCGACCGGCTGGTCGTCGTACGCCCGGCCAAGGAGCTGCCCTGGGCGCCACGACCCGGCACCCACGGCGAGGCACTCGCCGAAGACGAGGACTGAGCACCCGAATTCTCGCGACCGGAGACCTCCGGAAGCAGGTCCTGACGTCATGGGTGGTGAGAGGAGGTGCGCCGTGGCCGCTGATCGACGAGGCTGCGTTCCACGACTTCGTGGTCGCTCGTACGCCGGCGCTGTCACGGACCGCGTACCTCCTCACCGGTGACCACCAGCTGTCGGAGGATCTCGTGCAGACGTCCCTGTTCAAGGCCGCACACGCCTGGCACCGGATCCAGGGCGACCCCGAGCCCTATGTGCGACGGATCATCTACCACGAGAACATCTCCTGGTGGCGGCGACGACGTCACCTTCCGGAGACCGCTATCGGGGTGTTCGACGCCCCGGCGACGGCCGACGACGATGACCCCCGGATCTTGCTGCAGCAGGCGCTCGCCGCGCTGAGTGTCAAGCAGCGGACCGTGCTGGTGCTGCGCTACTTCGAGGACCTCACCGAGGCGCAGACCGCCGCCCGAGCTCGGGATCGGGCTCGGCACGGTGAAGTCGGTCACCAGGCAGGCGCTGGCCCGGCTGCGCGTCACCGCCCCACACCTCGCCGAGCTCGTCGAGGTGCCCCGATGACCGAGACGCTGCGCGAGGCCCTCCACACTCTCGGTGACGAAGCCCGGGTCGCACGGGTCGACGAGCACACCTTCGGTCGTGCCCGGGTGCTGCGGCGCCGGCGGCTGCTGGCGATGCCCGTCGCCGCGGTGCTCGTGGTTCTGTCCGGAGCCTTGCTCGTCCCGAAGCTGGCCCTCCCGACTCCAGGGTCGCCGGCTGCCGGGGGAGTGGCGGCCGTGCCGGACCGGATCGTGGCCGTTCCGTCACACCTGGACGGGATCCGGCCCGACGGGTCCTGGAGCCGGCCCGGCGAGACGGACCTCGCAGTTGGCCGGGCGTCGGTCGCCTTCGCGACTCCGGCGGGTCGGGCGGTGCTCATCGGCGCCGGCGACGGGCGCTACCACCTGATGGACCTCCCGGGAGCGGGCCCCGCGGGGCGCCTGGCTCGGATGATGAGCGACGAGGAATTGTGGCTGGCACTGTCTCCGGACGGGCGGACGCTTGCCTGGGCGTGGAACGCCGTACCGCCCGACGACGGTGTGGCACCCGTGCCGTCGGGCGTGCGCCTGGCCGACCTGACCACCGGCGCCGTGCGGACGGTCCGGATCGTCGGCGGGCACGGGGTGCTGGTCGCCGGCCTGGACTGGTCCCCGGACGGCCACTGGCTGACCTACAGCGCGCAGGAGGTCCGGTCCTGGTCGTCGCACGACCTTGGCGGCCAGGTCGTGCGGCACGAGCGGCTCGACACTCGCACGCTGGAGCGGGTCGTGGTGCCGGGGATGAACGGCCAGAGCAACCAGGCTGCGGTGGGCAACTCCGGTCAGGTCGCGTCGGCGACGGGGACCGTGCGGCTGTGGGACGGCGCACGGACCAGGAGCATCCAGGGCGACGCGGGCGGATCCGTGGTCGGGCCGATGTCGCCGCGGGGCAGGGTTGCGCTGACCTCGTTCCAGCCGCCCGGCTGGCAGGTGGACGCGGTGACCGCGGACACCCGCACCGTCTACCGGATCGGCATGGAGGCCTACCCGTACGGCGCCTACCTGCGGGTCGTGGGCTGGGTCGACGAAGACCACCCGGTCGTGGTGGCCCGCAAGGCGCTGTCTGCCAGCACCGGGGAGCTCGGGGGCAGGCTGCTGGTCCTCGGACCCCGCGGCTCGGTCGTGACCGCCTCCGAGGTCGACCGGGCGTATCCCGACGCGCTGTCCGTGGCGGTGGATCTGATGACACTGACCCAGCCGAGTGCCGACTTCCCGACACCCGCCTGGCCGTGGTCGCCGGAGCGGAAGATCGCTGTGTACGGCGGCGGTGTCGCCCTGGCCGTGCTGGCCCTCGCGCTCGCCCGCGGCCGTCGGCGACGGCCGACGCTGGGGGAGTGACCCGCTAGGGGTCCGGGGACTCCTCACCGGGCGGACGTGGGACACCGTTGCTCAGCTCGCGGTCACCGCACTTGGCGCAGAGCGCTGCCCGGAAGAGAAGCTGCACGCCGGGGGTGTTGTCGTACAGGGTCCACACGGAGGCGTCGCGACCCGTGCCGCAGCGGTCACAGGTCTTGTGGGCGCGGTTGCCGTCGTTGCGGCGGCTGGCGAAGCACTCGTCGGCGCAGGCCGCGAGGTCTGGCTGCCAGGCGGCCACGTTGTAGCGGAGCGCCTCGGCGTGCTTGCACCGGGGGAGCGAACCGCCCGAGAACCGGCGCCACACCTCGACGTACTGGGCCCGGAACCACGTCGATGGCTCGTGGCTCTCCGGCAACGGACGGGCTGGAGGTGGGGGAATGAGGACCATTTGCCCTCCAGCCTATGGGGTGGGTGCGCGCGGGGTGATCACATTGCCGAAGGTCAGGCCGATCCCCGGGTCGC
Organism: uncultured Actinomycetota bacterium; assembly: GCA_963740525.1. GTDB lineage: Bacteria > Actinomycetota > Actinomycetes > Propionibacteriales > Nocardioidaceae > CAVUEG01. The sequence continues at coordinate 310,987 of CAVUEG010000010.1, read as the reverse complement.
AACGGCCGCTGCCAGCGGGGCTACGTCAGGCGAACCAGACCGCGGAGCACTCGGTGCAGTGCAGCTCGCGGACCTGACCGAAGTCGTCGAACTCGACCTGCGCGATCCGCCAGTCGTGCACGTGGGCGTCGGTCTCCGACGCAGCCAGCCGGCGGTATGCCACATCAAGAACCGTCATGACACTCCTCCCGTGCGCGGTCGGCCGACCGGCATGGGACTGCAGTGCCCAGAAGGGACGCAGTTCAATCCCTGCGTCGGCTGTGCAGTCGGGCGTAGCGGTTCAGCGGAGCCGGTGGTGGCCCGATCCGTCGGCCCTGGGCCCGGCGTCGGCCTGGGTCATCGTCCACGCGAAGATGCTCACCATCAAGACGACGAAGACGGAGCGTACGACGAGCCGCGGCATGTTGGCAGTCTTGGACCGCGCGGCGAGGCGCCGCAGCCTTCTCGGATAGCGCATGATCGTGAATCCTCCCCCTCACCGGAGTCGTCCCCCGACTCCCGGTGCCCGCGCAAACTGTATGCACGACTCAGTCCGGCGCAGCGATTGTTTCGGCAAAGGTTGGCCGCGGGACCAGAGATGCCTCGGGCAAAGGCCGCATTCGGGACGGGGAGGCGAGGGGCGTCTAGCCGTCGCTGAGTCCGATCTTGCGGTGGAGGGCCGCGAGCGGCCGGGGGGCCCACCAGTTCCAGCGGCCGGCGAGGCGCATGAAGGCCGGGACGGCAAGGCCACGGACGACGGTCGCGTCGAGCAGGATCGCGAACGACACTCCGAGCCCGAGCTGCTTGATGTTGGTCACCCCGCTGGTCACGAAGGCCGCGAACACGACGGCCAGGATCACGGCCGCCGCGGTGATGATCCGCCCGGACCGCTGCAGTCCGAACGCGACCGCGTCGGTGGTCCCGCGCCCGGCGTCGTGCTCCTCCTTGATCCGGGACAGCAGGAAGACCTCGTAGTCCATCGACAGGGCGAACGCGGTCACCGCGACGAGCACCGCCATCGACGTGTCCACTGTGTGGGTGACGGTGAAGTCGCCGACCAGCCACATCAGGTGACCATCCTGGAACACCCAGACCAGGACGCCGAGGGTGGCGCTCAGGCTGAGCACGTTGAGGGCGACGGCCTTCACGGGAAGCAGCAGGCTTCCGGTGTAGAGGAAGAGCACGACCAGCGTGGCCAGCGCTACCCAGAGCAGCGCCCAGACTCCACGGTGGCCGATTGCGGACTGTGAGTCGGCGTACTCCGCGGCGACGCCGCCGACGAGCCTGCCCGGGCTGGGCGCCGGTACGGCGCGCACCAGCCCCACCAGCGACTGACCGTCGGTGCTGCGTTGCTCGATGTCGTTGACCACGGCGATCCGGACGTCCTGCCCCGAGGTGTAGGTGTCCGGCTGCGGGTTCGGTGCCACGACGGCACCGTTGGCGACGATGTCCTGGGGAGTGCTCACGCGCGTGACGTTGGGCAGCTCCGAGAGCCGCTCGGCATACGACCTGACCGCGCCCGTGTCCGAGGCGGCGCCGGGCACGACGATCTGGATCGGGGTCCCCTCCTGTCCGGGGAACCGCTCACCGAGCACCCGGGCCGCTACAGCGGCCGGGTCGTCGGCAGGCAGCACCCGGGAGTCGACCTGACTGAAGGTCGCCGAGAGGGCGGGGGAGGCGAGCAGGGCCAACAGGCCGCCCACCACCAGCAGCACGGGCCAGGGCCTGCGCATGACGAAGCGCGCGACACGCGACCACAAGCCGACGTCGCTCGGTGCGAGGCTTCCGCGGTGGACCTTGAGCTTGTCCACTCTGGGGCCGAGCACGGCGAGGAGCGCGGGCAGCGCGGTCGTGGCGCTGAGGACAGCAAGCAGGGTCACCGCGATGCCGGCGTACCCGAAGGACCGGAGGAAGTACTGCGGGAAGAACAGCAGAGCACCCAGGACCACGGCCACGGTCGCCCCGGAGACGGCGACGGTGCGACCGGCCGTCTCGACGGTGCGGACGACCGCCTGCTCGGTGGTCCGACCGACCTGCAGCTCCTCGCGGAAGCGGTTCACGATCAGCAGGGCGTAGTCGATGCCGAGGCCGAGGCCGAGGCCGGTGATCAGGTTGAGCGAGAAGATGGAGACGTCGGTGGTGAGGGTGACCAGCCAGACGGCAAGGAAGCTGCCCAGGATGGCGCCGGCCGCGACCACGAAGGGCAGGCCTGCGGCCACGACCCCGCCGAAGACGAGGATGAGCAGCACCAAGGTGATCGGGATCGAGATCGACTCGGCCGACGCGAGGTCGGTGGTGATGTTGTCGGTGATCGCGTCACTGAAGCCGGCGAAGCCGCCGGTGTGGACGACCAGCCCGGACCGGTCGCCGCCGTACTTCGCGTTCACCGCGCGGACCAGGTCCGTCTGCTGGGTGTCGCCGGCGCCCTGGGCGAAGAGCAGCACCTGGCCGGTCCGACCGTCGGAGCCGCGCAGGTAGTCCGGCTTCCCCGAGGTCCAATAGGACACCACGTCGGTGACGCCGGGCAGCCGGGAGAGCTTCTCGACGAGCTGGGAGGCCTGGGCGACAGAGGCGGTCTCGTCGACGCCGGCCGGTGTCTCGACCGCGAGGATGACGGCCGGGTCCTCGACCCCGAACTCCTGTCGTACGGCGGACATGGCATGGGCCGACTCGCTGGTCGGGTCGTCGTACCCAGCCGCCTGGAGCGCGCCGAAGACCTGGCTCCCGAGCACCGCCGCCAGGACCACGCCGGTGCCGAAGAGCACGAGGACCAGGCGGCTGCGGCGCACGAGGAGTTGGCCCACCCGACCCCAGAGTCCGCCGCTGCCGGGGCCGTCGGCACCCTCGTCGGCGTGGGGCGGAACGTCAGGATCGATCTGAACAGTGTTCATATGCGGAATCCTCCGACACTATCTGAACATTGTCAAGATGTGGGCTAGGGTGGTCGGGTGAGCAGCGAGCCGGTCAGCAGATACCACCACGGGGACCTCGAGCAGGCCCTCACCGTCGAGGCACTCGACCAGGTCCGTCGGCGGGGGACCGAGGCGGTCTCGCTGCGTCAGGTCGCCCAGGCGGTCGGCGTCTCGCCGAGCGCGGCGTACTCGCACTTCCCCGACAAGACGGCCCTGATGGGGGCGGTCGCGGGCCTCGGTCTGGCCGAGCTGGACCAACGGATGCTGGCCGCGACGGAGGCGGTGCAGGGCGACGACGACACCGCTGCGCTGGCGCGTTTCCGCGCGGCCGGCGAGTCCTACGTGAGGTTCGCGGTCGACGAGCCGCACCTGTTCCGCCATGTGTTCGGCCCGGCCTGCGCGCTGGACCATGCAGTCGGCGAGGCGGGGACGTCGGGGGTGCAGCCCGACCAGGTCTCCTACCAGGTGCTCTGCCGAGCCCTGGACGACCTCGAGGCGCGGGGCATGCTTCGCCCGGGCGCTCGCGAGGTGCTCGACCTCGTGGCCTGGACGATGGTGCACGGGTTCTCGTCGCTTGTCCTCGACGGGTTCCTCCCGCCCGAGGCGGGGGAGCTGGTCATCGACGGACTGGCCCGCCTCGCCCTGAGCGACGAGGCACGGGCGCTGCTTCGCTAGCGCAGCTCCTGGATCCGGATCAGGTTGCCGGCGGGATCGCGGAGCGCGTAGTCGCGGACGCCGTACGGCTGCTCGATCGGCTCCTGCACGATCTCGGCGCCGGTGGCCTGCACCTGCTCGAAGGTGCCGTCGAGGTCGTGGGTGGCCAGGAGGAGCGTGCCGAAGCTCCCCTTGGCCATCATCTCCGAGATGGTGCGCTTCTCATCATCGGTGACCCCTGGCGTGGCGCCCGGCGGGAACAGGACGATGGATGTGTCGGGCTGGTTGGCCGGACCCACCGTGACCCAGCGCATGCCGGCGTACCCGACGTCGTTGCGCACCTCGAAGCCCAGCGTGTCGCGGTAGAACGCCAACGAGAGGTCCGGGTCACTGTGCGGGAGGAAGCTCGCGTGAATGCTGATGTCCATGCCGGTCAGGCTAGTGGCGGTCCGCTGGCCGGGCTTCTCGATTCCTGACCGACCTGGCCCCGCTCAGGCACTGACGTAGTCCGCCAGGTGCTCGCCGGTGAGCGTGGAGCGACCGGCGACCAGGTCGGCGGGCGTCCCCTCGAAGACGACCCGGCCGCCGTCATGTCCGGCGCCGGGCCCGAGGTCGATGATCCAGTCGGCGTGGGCCATGACGGCCTGGTGGTGCTCGATCACCACGACCGACTTGCCGGAGTCGACGAGGCGGTCGAGAAGAGCGAGCAGCCGTTCGACGTCGGCAAGGTGCAGCCCCGTGGTTGGCTCGTCGAGGACGTAGAGGCCACCCTTCTCGCCCAGGTGGGTGGCGAGCTTGATCCGCTGCCGCTCACCACCGGACAGCGTGCTCAGCGGCTGGCCGAGGTGGAGGTAGCCGAGACCGACGTCCTCCAGCCGTTGCAGGATCTTGTGCGCGGCAGGGAGCTTCGACTCCCCGTCGCCGAAGAACTCCGTCGCCTCGGCCACGGGCATCGCGAGCACCTCGCTGATGTCCTTCCCGGCGAAGGTGTAGTCCAGGACCTCGGCCAGGAACCGCCGGCCGTCGCACACCTCGCACGTCACCGCGACACCGGCCATCATGCCCAGGTCCGTGTAGATCACGCCGGCGCCGTTGCAGTGCGGGCAGGCACCGTCGGAGTTCGCACTGAACAGGGCGGGCTTCACGCCGTTGACCTTGGCGAACGCCTTGCGGATCGGGTCGAGCAGCCCGGTGTACGTCGCCGGGTTGCTCCGTCGGGAGCCTCGGATGGCGCCCTGGTCCACGGTCACCACTCCGTCACGTCCGGACACCGAGCCGTGGACCAGCGAGCTCTTGCCCGACCCGGCCACACCGGTGATGACGGTGAGGACCCCGAGCGGCAGGTCGACGTCGACCTGCCGAAGGTTGTGGGTGTCAGCGCCCCGGACCTCCAGCGCTCCCGACGGAGTCCGGACGGACGTCTTCAGCGCGGCCCGGTCATCAAGGTGGCGGCCGGTGATGGTGCCACTGGTCCGGAGCCCCTCGACCGTGCCCTCGAACATCACCTGGCCACCCTCGGTCCCGGCCTTCGGACCGAGGTCGACGACGTGGTCCGCGATCGCGATCGCCTCTGGCTTGTGCTCCACGACCAGGACCGTGTTGCCCTTGTCCCTCAGCTGGAGAAGGAGGTTGTTCATGCGCTCGATGTCGTGCGGATGCAGACCGATCGTCGGCTCGTCGAAGACGTAGGTCACGTCGGTCAGAGACGACCCGAGGTGACGGATCATCTTGGTCCGCTGGGCCTCGCCACCCGAGAGGGTGCCGGACGGGCGGTCCAGCGAGAGGTACCCGAGGCCGATCTCCACGAACGAGTCGAGCGTGTGCTGAAGGGTCGCGAGCAGCGGTGCGACCGAGGGCTCGTCGAGCTCGCTCACCCATCCGGCGAGGTCGCTGATCTGCATCGCGCACGCGTCCGCGATGTTGGTCCCCTTGATCTTGGACGAGCGCGCCTCGGTGCTGAGCCGGGTGCCCGCGCAGTCGGGGCAGGTGGTGAACGTGACCGCTCGCTCGACGAAGGCGCGGATGTGCGGCTGCAGCGAGTCGATGTCCTTCGACAGCATCGACTTCTGGAGTCTCGGGATCAGCCCCTCGTAGGTCAGGTTGATGCCGTCGACCTTGATCTTGGTCGGCTCCTTGTGGAGCAGGTCGTCGAGCTCTCGCTTGGTGTACTTCCGGATCGGCTTGTCCGGGTCGAAGAACCCGCAGCCGGTGAAGATCCGGCCGTACCAGCCGTCCATGCTGTAGCCGGGGATCGTGAGCGCACCCTCGTTGAGCGACAAGCCGTCGTCGTACAGCTGGGTGAGGTCGATGTCGTTCACCGAGCCGCGTCCCTCGCAGCGCTGGCACATGCCGCCGAGGATGCTGAAGCTGCGCCGCTCCTTCGTCGTACGGCCACCGCGCTCGAGGGTGACGGCGCCGGCCCCGGAGATGGAGGCGACGTTGAAGGAGAACGCCTGAGGGGGACCGACGTGTGGCGTCCCGCGCCGGCTGAAGAGGATGCGCAGCAGCGCGTTGGCGTCCGTGGCCGTGCCGACGGTGGAGCGGGCATCGCCGCCCATGCGCTCCTGGCTGACGATGATCGCGGTCGTGAGGCCTTCGAGTACGTCGACGTCGGGGCGCGGCAGCGTCGGCATGAAGCCTTGGACGAAGGAGCTGTAGGTCTCGTTGATGAGGCGCTGCGACTCCGCGGCGATCGTGCCGAACACGAGTGAGCTCTTCCCCGAGCCGGAGACACCGGTGAACACCGTCAGCCGGCGCTTGGGGATCTCGAGATGGATGTCCTTGAGGTTGTTCACGCGCGCGCCGGTTACGCGGATCAGGTCATGGTGGTCGGCGACGTGCATCGCGGCGTCCTCCCTCCGAGTGGTCTTGCTCATGGCCTCAGGCTGGACGCGGCTCGAGGGTGGGCGATTCCCGCCTCCTGATGGGTCGGGTCACCTGCTTGGCGACGCAGGACGGCATGCCCTCCGTCGCTCGCAGCGCCTCACGGCGGTACACACTCGGCGGCACTCCGACGAGCTCGCTGAAGCGGGTGCTGAAGGTCCCCAGCGACGAGCAGCCGACCGCGAAGCAGACCTCTGTGACGCCGAGGTCGCCCCGTCGCAACAACGCCATGGCGCGCTCGATGCGCCGCGTCATGAGGTAGGCGTACGGCGCCTCGCCGTACGCGAGCCGGAACTCGCGGCTGAAGTGACCGGCCGACATGTGGACGCCTCGGGCGAGTGCCTCGACGTCCAGCGGCTGTGCGTACTCCCGGTCGATCCGGTCCCGGACGCGGCGGAGCCGAGCGAGGTCGCTGAGGTGCTGGGTAGTCGCATTGGTGCTGGTCACGTTCGCGATGGTGCCACGCGGCACCGACGTTGCCCAGCGCCCACGAGGCACGGCAGGACCGGAACAGCTGGTCGGTGCCTCAGGTCGTGCAGCGAAGGCGTCGCTTCACGACGGTGCACTGGACCGTGCGAGATGCCTGGGTCTGTCGTCCGTCGGTGAGCCTCACCGTGTAGGAGCCCTTCGACGCGTACGTCACGCTGACCGGGGACCCGGATGAGCCCGCGCCGTTCCCGAACACCCACGTCAGCGTGGGCGTCCCCGTGCCCGCGAAAGTGCAGGTCGCTCCCGAGCACGATGCCGACGAGATCGCCGCGGGCTTCACGACGGTGACCGGCCCGGCCGTCGAGGTCGCTCCGCAACCGACGCTGTTGCACGCTCGTACGGCGTAGTAGTAGGTGCCGGAAGCGGGCGTGTCCGCCGCGGTCGTCGCGCTGCCGCTGTACACCGGGGTGGAGGTGGTGGGCACGGTCGCCGTGGTCCCACGGAACACCTCGTAGCGCGTGACCGCCGCTCCGCCGTCGCTCGCGGGGGCCGCCCAGGACAGCGACACTGCGTCACCGCTGGCGGAGGCGGTGAAGCTCGACGGTGCGTCCGGCGCCGCCGCAGGCGGGGTGGTCACTCCCATCCGAGCGGCCACGTTGCTGCGGATCGCAGGCAGCTGGGCGTACAGGTTGCTCCCCGGACAGGCGGTCGCCTCCCAGTCCCGGTGGCCGGAGATGGTGGCGACGTCCTTGGTGGCGCCGCTCACCGGGTTCACGTAGTGCACGGTGCCGGTCGGGTCGAGACCGTGGCGCGTCGACAGCGACGTGAGCAGGCCCTCGAGTCCGTCCACCGCGGCAGCAGGGGGAGTGGTGCTGCCCGAGCAGGCGGTCGTCGGCTCGTAGCAACCCATCAGCGCGATCCCCGCGTTGCCCGAGTTGTAGTTCGCAGCATGCGCCCCGGTCACGACGTCGCCGGTGCTCGTCTGGTGCGCGAAGTCCGAGCCGTCCCCGCCGTCGTACAGGCAGGACCTGCTGGTGTGCCCGGAGTTGCGCCCCTCGTAGACCACGCCGTGTCCGTCCACGAGGTACTGGTAGCCGATGTCAGACCATCCATTGGTCTGCACGTGGTAGCTGTAGATCGCGCGCACCGTTGCGGCGTAGCTCTGGTTGACGTCGTTCGAGCCGGCAGTGTGGTGCACCGTCAGGGTCTGAAGGGGGAAGTACGTCTGAGTGTCACCCTTCGCCCAGCCGCTGATCGACTCGTCAGCACCCCAGTCGGCACGCGACATGCAGGTGGGGGAGGCGGTTGCCGCGTCCGCACGCGCCTCACCCACGGTCACCGCAGGCCCGTCCGTGGTGTTGATCGCCGCTGCTCGCCAGTGGCGGGCGCCCGCCGGCAGGCCGCGGACCTGGTAGGCCTCGGCGTGGTCGACGCTGACCAGCGCACCGGTGAAGTGACCCGCTGCCTGGGCGCCGTCCTGCTCCAGTCTCCGCCAGGTGGTCCAGACCCCGTCGAGGCGGAACCGGGCTTGGCCGAAGGGCGCCAGACCGTGCTCGTGGAGGCGGCTGCCGGGAGTGGGCAGGTCTGCGACCAGACCGAAGTACTCGATCGGGAAGTCGACGGTGACGACCCCGGCGCCGACCGGCCTCGTGTCGTTCAGCGGCCGGTGGCTGGTCACGGCGTAGGCGGGCGGTACGGCGGCAAGGCAGAACGTGGCGATCACGGAGGCGACGAGGACCACGCCGACACGACTCATCAGTGGGCGGTACTGGAACATGGCTGCCTTTCGAGCCGAGAGGACCTCCCGTCGTGCTGGCGGGAGCAATGCCTGGACTTGACGGAGGGCCGAACCTCGTTCCAGAAGGCAACTGCCCGTTCCCCATTCGGGACTCTAGACGATGTCCTCCAATTCGGACATATCGGATGTTCGCGCGCCGCCGTCAAGGTGCCCGCCTAGGAGCAGGACTGTAGGAATGGGGGTGATGCCGTCGGCGTGCGAGTGAGGTTCAGCCTTGCGGGTACGCCACTGCCAGTCGCGAAAGACGGAGGACGTCGATGCCATTCTTCTTGCTCGGAGCGCTTGGGATACTCGCCGGGCTGACGGTCGTTGCTGCGGCGCTCGGCGGGGTGGCGTGGTGGGGTCTCTTCGTCGTCCTCGTGGGACTGATCGCGCTCGGCATCCATGACCTGCTGCAACCGCGTCACTCGATCCTGCGGAACTACCCGGTGCTGGGCCACATGCGGTTCCTGCTCGAGAAGATCCGGCCGGAGATCCAGCAGTACTTCATCGAGCGCAACTACGACGGCCGCCCCTTCGACCGCGACACGCGCTCGGCGATCTACCAGCGCGCCAAGAACCTGAAGGAGGAGCAGCCGTTCGGGACCGAGCGAGACGTCAACGAGCCCGGCTACGAGTACCTCGTGCACTCGACACGGCCGGTCGAGGTCGCCGAGACCGAGCCGCGGGTCCGGATCGGTGGCCCTGACTGCTCGAAGCCGTACGACATGGCGCTGGTGAACGTCTCCGCGATGAGCTTCGGCGCGCTCTCGGCCAACGCGATCTCCGCGCTCAACGCCGGGGCCGCGAAGGGTGGGTTCGCCCACGACACCGGTGAGGGCGGGCTGAGCCGCTACCACCGCCAGGGCGGCGACCTCGTGTGGGAGATCGGCAGCGGCTACTTCGGTGCCCGCACCGACGACGGAGGTTTCGACGCAGGCGAAGTTCGCCGACACCGCCGCGATGGACCAGGTGCGGATGGTCTCGCTGAAGCTGAGCCAGGGCGCCAAGCCGGGGATCGGTGGCGTCCTCCCGGGCGCCAAGGTCACCGCGGAGATCGCCGAGGCGCGCGGCGTACCGGTCGGCGAGAAGTGCGTCTCGCCCTCCTATCACCGGGTGTTCAGCACGCCTCGGGAGCTGATCGGCTTCATCGCACGGATGCGCGAGCTCGCCGGCGGCAAGCCGGCCGGCTTCAAGCTGTGCCTGGGGAGCCGCGTCGACCTGCTGGCGATCTGCAAGGCGATGGTCGAGGAGGGTGTGACGCCCGACTTCATCATCGTGGACGGCGGTGAGGGCGGCACGGGTGCGGCACCGTTGGAGTACGAGGACCACATCGGGACGCCTCTGACTGAGGGGCTGATGACCGTGCACAACGCGCTGGTCGGCGCCGGTCTCCGCGACCAGGTCAAGGTGGGCGCGAGCGGCAAGGTGACCAGCGGTATCGACGTCGTCAAGCGGCTGATCCAGGGCGCCGACTACACGAACTCGGCCAGGGCGATGATGATGGCGGTCGGGTGCATCCAGGCGCAGACCTGTCACACGAACACCTGCCCGGTCGGGGTGGCCACCCAGGACCCCAAGCGCCAGCGTGCGCTGGTCGTGGCGGACAAGACCGACCGGGTCTACCACTACCAGCAGCAGGTGGTCGAGCAGGCGAAGCAGGCGATCGCCTCGCTCGGCCTCTCCGGGCCCGAGGACCTCCATCCGCGCATGCTTCGCCGACGGATCGACCACGAGCGGACCTGCTCCTACGAGGAGCTCTTCGCTCACCTGCGCCCGGGTGAGCTGCTCGCCGGGCCCGAGGAGGAGACCTGGGCCCGTGACTGGGCAGCTGCCGACCCCGACCGGTTCACGCCGTGACCACTGCTCTGGCCGCCGGACCAGACCCGACCTTCCGAGGAGTAGCACGATGACGACCGTTGCCGAGCTGATCATCGACGCGCTTGCCGAGCACGGCATCCGCCAGGTCTGGGGGGTGGTCGGCGATGCCCTCAACCCGCTGACGGATGCGATCCGGCGCGAGGACCGGATCGAGTGGATCGGGGTCCGGCACGAGGAGGCCGGAGCCTTCGCCGCCAGTGCCCAGGCGCAGCTGACCGACGGCCTGGCCGTCTGCATGGGCACGGTCGGACCAGGGGCGATCCATCTGCTCAACGGCCTGTACGACGCGAAGAAGTCGAAGGCCCCGGTGCTCGCGATTCTCGGTCAGGTGCCGTTGGAGGACATCGGCAGCGACTTCTTCCAGGAGGTCGACAACGACGCCCTCTTCGCTGACGTCGCGGTCTTCAGCACCACGATCACCAGTCCCGACCAGCTGCCGTTCGTGCTGGAGCAGGCGGTGAACTCCGCGATCGCCGAGCGCGGGGTCGCCGTGCTGTCGATCCCCGGTGACATCGGGGGCAGGGACCTGCCGAAGAAGACTCCGGTCCCCACCTTCGCGCGACCACAGGAGCCGGCAGCCGCAGCGGCCGACGAGATCCGTGTGATCGCCGACGTTCTCAACGGCGCCGGCAAGGTCACGATGCTTGTCGGGCAGGGCGCGCGTCCCGCCCGCGCGGAGGTGCTCGGCATCGCCGACCTCCTGGCGGCGCCGATGGTCCTCACGCTCAAGGCCAAGGAAGGCTTCGACCAGGACAACCCCTTCGAGATCGGCCAGTCCGGGCTGATCGGCAACCCGGCGACCGCGGAGGCGTTCGCGACCTGCGACGTCCTGCTCATGGTCGGGACCGACTTCCCCTACAAGAACTTCTACCCGTCGGGCAAGGTGGTCATCCAGATCGACCGCGACGGGACCCACCTCGGTCGGCGTACGCCGGTGACGCACGGCCTCGTGGGCGACGCCCGGCTGACCTTGCAGACCCTGGCGCCGCTCCTCGAGCGCAAGGAGAAGCGAGGGCACCTGACGGACGCCCGCAAGGCGTACGAGGCCTGGACGAAGCTCCAGGCCCGGCTGACGAGTCCGGACTACGAGAGCAAGCCGGTCGGCCTGCTGCGGCGCAAGGTGGACAACCCCGACCACCGGATCCGGCCGGAGCTGCTGGCCGCCGCGATCGAGCGGCATGCCTCGGCCGACGCCGTCTTCACCACGGACACCGGGATGTCCACGGTGTGGCTCTCGCGGTTCATCCGGATGACCGGCGGCCGCAGGCTGATCGGCTCGTACAACCTCGGCTCGATGGCCAATGCGATGCCCCAAGCCCTCGGCGCCTCGGCACTGGATCGTGACCGACAGGTCGTCTCGCTCAGCGGCGATGGCGGTCTGTCGATGCTGCTCGGCGACCTCATCACGGCGGTCTCCCACGACCTGCCGATCAAGGTGATCGTGTTCAACAACGGACGCCTCGGGATGGTCAAGCTCGAGATGGAGCAGGTGGGCCTGCCCGAGTTCGGCACCGTCCTGCACAACCCTGACTTCGCCGCTGTGGCACGCGCGATCGGCCTGAGCAGCCTGCGCGTCACCGAACCCGACGAGGTCGACGCAGCCGTTCAGCAGACCTTGGCCGCACCGGGACCCGCGCTGCTCGACGTCGTCACCAACCCCGACGAGATCGCCATCCCGCCCAAGCCGAAGCTCGAGCAGGGCTGGGGCTTCGCCATCGCGAAGAGCAAGGAGTTGTTGGCCAGCCCGGAGTAGCGGCCGGAGCCCCGAGGGCGGAACGCGCCGGAGCCGACGTACCGGTGCGCCCTGCGCGCTCGCCCTAGAGTGCGCTCATGACGCGGAGCCAGGGCATCATCGCCTACCGGATGTTGATCGGCCTGCTCGGCTTCAGCGCCGTCATCACCGAGATCGCGACGCTCGTCGAGCGCGGACGGTTCACACCCGGCAACTTCTTCAGCTTCTTCACCATCGAGTCCAACTGCCTCTCGGCAGCCATCCTCATCGTGAGTGCGCTCGCGCTGGCCGCCGGCCGGCGCGACAGGTGGATCGCGATGCTCCGCGGCGCGAACACCGTGAACATGGTCCTCGTCGGCGTCGCGTTCTCGCTCCTGCTGGCGGGCCTGGAGAACACCGAGTTCACCGCTGTCCCCTGGGACAACACTGGTCCTGCACTACATCGCCCCGGTCGCGGTGGCCGTGGACTGGCTCCTCGACGTCCCCCGGGTCAGCTCGCCTTCAGCAAGGCCATGGTCTGGCTCGCCATCCCCGTCGCGTACCTCGCCTACAGCCTCATCCGCGGCCCGATCGTCGACTGGTACCCCTATCCCTTCCTCGACCCGGGTCACGACGGCTACGGCTCCGTCGCGGTCACCAGCCTGATGCTCCTGCTCATGAGCACGGCGCTCGCCGGCGCCTTGGCATGGACGACGCGGCGCGGGACAGCAAAAAACCCCCTGTGACCAGGGGGTTCTCTGTGGGCGATACTGGGTTTGAACCAGTGACCTCTTCCGTGTCAGGGAAGCGCGCTACCACTGCGCCAATCGCCCGTGAAGTTCCAGAGTCCCACAAGGGGGGGAACATCGAGGTGGAGACGGGATTTGAACCCGTGTAGACGGATTTGCAGTCCGTTGCCTCGCCTCTCGGCCACTCCACCAAAGGAAGGCTCTGAAACCCTTCTCCGAGCGGACGACGAGGCTCGAACTCGCGACCTCAACCTTGGCAAGGTTGTGCTCTACCAACTGAGCTACGTCCGCTTGCGACCACCGGCGAAGTCTCCCTCACCGGCGCTGCGTGAGAACTTTAACCGATCCCTACGGTTTGACCAATTTGGGGGTCAGCCGCGTGTTGCAGCGTGATGACGGGCCCATTCTGCACGCCGTGAGCCTTCCCGAAACCCACCCTCGGCTGCCTAGAGTGGGGCGCCATGCGCGCCTGGGTGAACGGTTCGATCCTCGACGACCCGACCAACCCTGCGTTGACGGTGCTCGACCACGGGCTCACCGTCGGCGACGGGGTCTTCGAAGCGGTCAAAGTGCTCGACGGGCAGCCGTTCGCGCTGACCCGCCACCTCGACCGGATGACCCGCTCGGCCCAGGGCATGGGACTGCCCGAGCCCGACCACGACGAGGTCCGCCGCGCGATCGGCGCGGTGCTCGAGGGGCAGGACCTGCCCCTCGGCCGGCTGCGCATCACGTTCACCGGGGGAGTGGGTCCGCTGGGGTCGAACCGGTCCGATGCTCCGCCGACGCTGGTGGTGATCGGACAGCCGTTCACGCCGTACGAGCCGACCACCGCGGCGATGACGGTCCGCTGGACCCGCAACGAGCACGGCGTCATGGCCGGCATCAAGACCACGTCGTACGCCGAGAACGTGGTCGCGCTGGCCGAGGCGCATCGACAGGGCGCGACCGAGGCGATCTTCGCCAACACGGCCGGGCGGCTCTGTGAGGGGACCGGCTCCAACGTCTTCTACGTCGTGGAGGGCGAGCTTCGCACGCCGACGTTGGCGAGCGGCTGCCTGGCGGGGATCACCCGCGGGTTGCTGCTGGAGTGGCTCGACGTGCGCGAGCTGGACGAGCCGGTGGGTGTGCTCGAGAGCGCGGACGAGATCTTCCTGACCTCGAGCTTCCGAGACGTGCAGGGCGTCGAGCGCTGTGACACTCGCGAGCTGGCCGCGCCTGGGCCGGTGACGACCGAGGCGATGCGGATCTGGGCTCGCAACGAGCGAGCCGACCTCGACCCCTGAGCAGGTGCGCTCAGAGGGAGGCGAAGATCGCCTCGATCATGGCGTCGACGTCGACGAGGTTGCTCTCGGTGCCCAGCGGTACGAGCTGGGTCATGTCCCGCACGAAGGCGGACACGTCGTAGCTGCTGACCTGGATGAGCGCCTCGCCGGCAGGTGAGTTGAGCTCGATGATCGTGACCGGACCGCCGTCCGGGTCCAGGCAGGGCCAGACGTGGACGTCCCCGTCGCCGGAGGGCTCGCGGAGCCCCTCGATGAGCAGCTCGCGAGCGAAGGTCCAGGTGACCGGGCTCGCGCCGCTGTGGAAGGTCGCCGTGACCGCGAAGGGGTCATGTGCGTCGTACACGAGCTCGGCCGCCAACCAGCATCCTTGGCCGCGAGCGTCGATCAGCTCGATCTGCACCGATCGAGTCACCGCCATTGGCGCTGACTTCATCGAGTAGTCCATGTCCCCTCCCACTTTCGTCAATCCCCGTGCCAATGAGACGAGATGATCGGGGGGGCGTGACGCGAGAATCGCCGGATTTTCAACAACTTTTTTCGTCAGACGACCGTCCCGTCATGAAATGTCCGGATTTGCCCGGCAGGTTCGGTCGGTCTGGGCGGGGGTCACACTATTCTCGGCAGCACGATGCGGGCACGACGAGGGAGACGGCCCACCATGAACGACGGCGACGCCGAGCGCGACCCGGGCCTGCGCGAGCGTGCCGAGGTGACGAGGGCCGCGACCGAGGAGGCCAACCGGCTCCGTCGACTCCAGCGCCGGATGCACTCTCATCCGGTCTCCTTGGTCGCCACGAAGTTCGTCGTCGCGGTCATCGGCCTCGCGCTGGTCGCGGCCGGCATCGTGATGCTCGTGGCCCCCGGCCCCGGCATCGTCGCGATCCTGTTCGGCCTCGCGGTCCTCGCCACCGAGTTCAGCTGGGCCGAGCGCTGGCTGACGACGATGCGCGACCGCGCCCGTCGGGCGAAGGAACGAGCCGAGGCGATGGACCCGACCGTGCGCCGGCGTCGCATCCTGCTCACCCTGGGGGCGCTGCTCGTCGTGGTGGGAGCGGTCATCGGGTACGTCGTCGCGTACGACTGGCCCGGCTTCGCCGTGTCCGGGTGGGACTGGGTGCAGAGCATCGCCACCTGGCTGCCCGAGCTCCCCGGGATGTGAGATCCCGCAGGAGGTGCGCTAGGGTTTGCGCGCATTACCTTGGGGCGATTGGCGCAGTGGTAGCGCGCTTCGTTCACACCGAAGAGGTCACTGGTTCGAACCCAGTATCGCCCACCGATGGTTCATCAGGCCCTGGTCAGCGGAGACGCTGATCGGGGCCTTTCGTTGTGCGCTGTGCCCCGTGGCCGCCGTCGTCTTCGGTAGTGCGGGCATCCGGCATCGGTCTAGCCATGCGCCGGGGTGATACCCGTTTCCGAGTTTGCTGGACGATAGTGAAGCGGTGCGCACTCGAGTGTTCGCCGGTGTCGGTCTCGTCGCGGTCGCGGTACTCATTCCGCTGGCGTTCATCCTCGAGGTCGCGACTCGTCCGGCGGGCACGGACGGGGACAACCCTGCGGACAGTCTGCGATACCTGCAGGAGCATGGGACGGCGTACGCCCTGTCCGGTCTCTGCCTCCTCCTTGCCGCGGTCGGTCTCATTCGCGCCGCTACCGCCGTCGCGTGGCGCACCCCCTTCTTGACTGCCGTCGGCTCGGTGGCGGCGGGGCTGTGGGCCTTCGCGGGTGCCTTGAGGATCTCCAGCCCCGGGCCCATTCAACACATCCGCGGCTACGGCCAGGACTGGGGAGAGGCGGCATACCTCGTCGTGCAGATGGCCGGTACACAGGGCGGCCTGCTCTCGGGTGTGGCGTTGGCGGAGTTCTGGATCGTCGCCGGCTGTCTGCTGGCCTGGCGGTCCCGTGCGCTTCCCCGTGCTCTGTGCGCGCTGGGGATGGTGGCGCTCGTCTATCCGCTCGGCACCCTCCTCGCGCTGGTCGCTGGTGGCATCCAGGACGGGTTGTGGATCCTCGGCATCGCCTCGCTGGTCCTCGGGTTGCCCGCCTGGTTCCTCGCGAGCGGGGTCTGGGTCCTCGTCACCAGGTCGGCGGATCTGACGCCCGCATCCGTACCCGCTCCCTAACTGGTATTTGCAATGCCAATTAGCCCCTAGGGTGGGAGACATGCACCTGACTCGGTTCACCGATCTCTCGCTGAGACTGGTGATGCGTCTCGCGACCGTCGAACCGGACGGGGCGCCTCTGACCACGCGTGCGGCGGCCGAGCAGATCGGGGTTCCGTACACCCACGCGGCCAAGGCCGTGTCCGCGCTGCGGACGCTCGGTGTGGTCGACACGCGCCGAGGCCAGGGCGGCGGCCTGGCCATCACGGCGTTCGGTCGCGACGTCTCCGTCGGCTGGCTCACCCGCCAGCTCGAAGGCGAAGGCGAGGTCGTCGAGTGCGAGGGCACGTCGCCGTGTCCCCTGCGAGGCGGATGCCGCCTCCGCGGTGCCCTTCGCGCGGCACAGGAGGCCTTCTACGCCGAGCTCGACCGCCTCACGCTGGTCGATCTCACCGCGGCTCCGACAGGGCCGATCCTCATCTCGCTGGCGCTCGATCCGGCCAGCTAGTACACCGCAGCGCCACATCCCTTGGAGGATGAATGTTGTCAACGAAGTCGACCGAGATCGTCACCGCCACGCTGCCCGTCATCGGGGGAGCGATCGGCGAGATCACCCCGGTGTTCTACCGCCGGATGTTCGCCGCTCACCCCGCGCTCGAGTGGGACCTCTTCAACCGCGGCAACCAGGCGCAGGGCGACCAGCAGCGCGCGCTGGCCGGTGCGATTGCCGGCTTCGCCACGATGCTCGTGACCCCGGACGCCCCCAGCCCGCACGCCATCCTGTCGCGGATCGCCCACAAGCACGCGTCGCTGGGCATCACCGCCGACCAGTACCAGATCGTCTACACGCACCTGTTCGAGGCCATCGTGGAGGTGCTCGGCGACGCCGTCACCGCGGACGTCGCCGGCGCCTGGACCGAGGTGTACTGGCTGATGGCCAACGCTCTGGTCGCCATCGAGAACGACCTGTACGCCGACTCGGGCGTCGAGCCCGGCGAGGTATGGCAGGACGTCGTCGTGCGCCAGCGCGTCCAGGAGTCTCCCGACACCGTGGCGTTCATCCTGGAATCTCGCGACGGGTCGCCGCTGTGCGACTTCTCCCCGGGGCAGTACATCTCCGTCCAGGTCCCGCTACCCGACGGCGCCCACCAGATCCGCCAGTACAGCCTGTCCCGGGCACCCTCCGACGACGCGTGGCGGATCACGGTCAAGGCGATCGGGGCGATCGCGGCGACCAGCGCGATCGACGGGACCAACGGCATCGTCGCTCCGGCAGGCGAGGTGTCGGGCTACCTGCACGCCAATCTCTTCGACGGTGACCTGCTGCGCGTCTCCCGTCCGTTCGGCGACCTCGTCCTGGACGACAGCACCGCACCCCTCGTCCTGATCTCCGCCGGCATCGGCTGCACCCCGATGGTGGGGATGCTGCACCACCTCAACGACACCAGCGCCAGCCGCTCGATCTCGGTCCTCCACGCCGACCGGTCTCCGGCGCGCCAGGCCCACCGCCGCGAGCTGCAGCAGCTCGTCGACCAGCTCCCGTCGGCGACGCTGCACCACTGGTACGAGGACCTGGGAGGCCGGCCCATCTCCGAGAACACCACCCTCGGGCTGATCGAGCTCGGCACGGTCGACCTCGCTCACGACGCCCAGGTCTACCTCTGCGGGCCCATGCCCTTCATGCAGGTCGTCCGGGCCTCCCTGATCGCACGCGAGATCCCCGCCGACCAGATCCACTACGAGGTCTTCGGGCCTGACAAGCTGCTGCTCGCAGTCTGACGGCCGACGCCCTTCCTGCGATCTCCGAACGGCATCACAGGAGACCACCACCTGAC
This sequence comes from uncultured Actinomycetota bacterium, assembly GCA_963740525.1. Lineage (GTDB taxonomy): Bacteria > Actinomycetota > Actinomycetes > Propionibacteriales > Nocardioidaceae > CAVUEG01. Next base: position 292,795 of record CAVUEG010000010.1, on the reverse strand, counting down.
CCCGACCGGTCAGGGACTGGTCGCTAGGGAGGCGGGCAGCCGGACCCGACACGACCTGCCGTCACAGGCGCGGATCCGGGCCAGCTGCTTGCGCATCAGGTCCGAGGTTTCGCGGTAGCCGGGCCGGTCGATCACGTTGGTGTACTCCTCCGGATCGACGCTGAGGTCGTAGAGCTCCTCCTCGCCCGTGGCCCGGTCGGTGTAGAGGTAGCGCGCGGTCCGGATCCCGATCAGGTAGCGCAGGTCGCGCTGGCCCGGGTCGTCGGTCGGGATCGGCTGTCCGGACTCGTCGGTGTCGCGCACGACGGCGGCTGGCCCTGTCTCAGTCAGCACGATCCGCTTCCAGCCCAGGTCTCCCGTGCGGGCGACGTCGAGCATCGACCGCCCGTCCACGACGCTGGCAGGGGTGGCGTCCCCGAGCTCGGCGAAGGTCGGGGCGAAGTCGATGGAGAGGAACGGGTCGTTGCGCACCTCGCCGGCCGGGATTCCCGGCCCGCGCATCAGGGTCGGCGTCCGCAGCGACGGCTCGTACGGGAGGATCTTGCCCTGACGGATGCCCTGCTCTCCCAGGAAGTAGCCGTTGTCGGAGGTGAAGACGACCAGCGTCTTCTCCAGCTCGCCGGTGGACCTGAGCGACTCCATGATCTTGGCGATCGCGTCGTCGACGACGGCCAGCGACTCGGCCCGCTGCCGCGTCGTCTCGAGCATCGCCTCCTGCTCCTCGGCCGTCGGCGGGGGGATGAACCGCAGGTCGTCGGGCTTGTCGGCGCCGTTGTCCGGGTCCAGCCAGAACGCGCCCGGTGCCGCGAAGATCTGGTCGTCGAACATCCCCTTCACCTCGGCCGGCCGGGCGGGCGTCTTCATCCGGGTGATCTCTCCGTCGGTGCGCTCGACAGGCGCCGGGTCGTCCGACTCGCGCGGCATCCCGTGGTGCGGAGCAGTGAAGGAGATGTAGCTGAAGAACGGCGTGTCCGAGAGTGCCTCGCGCCTGACCGTCCGCGCGCCGATCCTGCCGTAGACCTTGGTCTGGTAGGAGCCGAAGAAGTTCTGGTAGCCGTGGCCGTTGTCGTTCAGCGTGGTGTCGAAGTACCGGTAGGTGCCTCCGGCGTTCGGGTCGTCCGCGGCCAGCCCGCCGTCGATGGAGGCCTTCCAGTCCTGCCAACCCGGTGGCACGTACTGCGTCGAGTGTCCCCGCGTGCGGTTCGGCTTTGGCTGGTCGCCGTACCCGTTGAGGTACTTCCCGAGGTACGACGTGTGGTAACCGGAGGCCTTCAGCCAGGTGGCCACCGTCGAGTGGTCGTCGAAGGCGTGGAAGCCCCACGGCTTCAGGTGCGACCAGACGTGGTGGTTGTGGGCGTACATCCCGGTCATCACCGAGGCGCGCGCCGGACAGCACAGCGGGTACGGCGCGAACGAGTTCGCCCAGGTCACTCCCTGGTCGCCGATCAGGGACTTCACCTGGGGCATGTACTGCAGGTCGTCGGCGCGCATGTCGTCGACCATGAACATCAAGATGTTGGGTCGCGACTGCTGTGGCACGGCTCGGGTCCGGGCTGTGTCGTCGCGGGCGCCCTTGGCTCGGACCTTGACCATGACCCGCAGCTTGGGGGCCAGCCCGGCCAGACAGTCCCGGGAGACCGTGAGCTTGGTGAAGGGCTGGTCGAGCGGCGAGGTCCTGGTCCGGATGTCGTCGCAGCGCCACCTGCTGCCGTCGGCGTTGGTGAAGGTGTCCCGGCCCCGCTTCGTGCGGCTGATCGTGACCACGTGCTCGTAACGGCGACCCCCACGCACGTCGAGGTACAGGTCCGTGCGCCCTCGCCACTCCGTTCCCCGGGTGCGGACGGTCACCGACAGCACATGGCCGGTGTTGTCCGCGGTGACGCTGACGATGTCCTGGGCGCCTCGCGGCCCGGTCGGGTCCCGGTACGTCGCCGTGTCGGCGGAGACGGACCCGGCGAACGCCAGCGGAACGACCGCGAGCGCGCCGACCAGCAGGAGCAGAAGGGCCGAGCGGTTCCGAGACATGACCTCGTTTCTACCTCATGAGCCGAGCGGTGTGCGACGCCCGACGCCGACAAGGACTGCTTCTCCTGAGGCAGATGCGCCGGGCTCCCGGAAACCCGGGCGCGCGGGGCGGCGCCGGCTGGTTACGATCGACGGACGACCAGGGTGCTTTCCGTGCCCGGCGCCATCTCAAGACCAGGAGTCAACCGTGTCCGACCTCAAAGTCACCGTTCTGAACGCAGGCGAGCGTGCCGAGCGTGCGGTGACGACGGGCACCAAGGCCTGGGAGCTCTTCACCGAGTCCCCGACCGTGATCGCCGCCAAGGTGGACGACGAGCTGCGTGACCTCTCCCATGAGCTCGCCGACGGCGCCGTCGTCGAGGGTGTGGAGATCGACTCGGCCGATGGTCGCGACATCCTGCGTCACTCGACCGCGCACGTGCTGGCACAGGCCGTCCAGGAGCTCTTCCCCGAGGCGAAGCTCGGGATCGGGCCGCCGATCGAGAACGGCTTCTACTACGACTTCGACGTGCCCGACCCCCTTCGTGCCCGAGGACCTCGAGAAGATCGAGACCCGGATGCGCAAGATCATCAAGGAGGGGCAGAAGTTCTCCCGCCGGGTGATCAGCGACGGCGAGGCGCTCGACGAGCTGAAGGACGAGCCGTACAAGCTCGAGCTGATCGGTCTCAAGGGCGGCACCTCCGACGGGCTGACGCGGCCGAGGGCGCGAGCGCCGAGGTCGGCGCCGGCGAGCTGACCATCTACGACAACCTGCGCCGGGACGGCGAGCTGGCCTGGAAGGACCTCTGCCGAGGCCCGCACCTGCCCACCACCAAGCGGATCCCGGCGTTCAAGCTGATGCGGTCCGCGGCGGCGTACTGGCGCGGAGACGAGAAGAACAAGCAGCTCCAGCGCGATCTACGGCACCGCCTGGGAGTCCAAGGAGGCGCTCGAGGAGCACCTGCACCGGATCGAGGAGGCGGAGAAGCGCGACCACCGCAAGCTCGGCCGCGAGCTCGACCTGTTCAGCTTCCCCGACGAGCTCGGCTCCGGGCTCGCGGTCTTCCACCCCAAGGGCGGGGTGATCAAGCGGGTGATGGAGGACTACGTCCGCCAGCGCCACATCGACGAGGGCTTCGAGTACGTCGGCACCCCGCACATCACCAAGGAGGGGCTGTTCCACACCTCCGGGCACCTGCCGTACTTCGCGGACACGATGTTCCCGCCCATGGAGATGGAGGGGAGCAGGTACTACCTCAAGGCGATGAACTGCCCCATGCACAACCTGATCTTCAGGTCCCGGGGGCGCTCCTACCGCGAGCTGCCGCTGCGGCTCTTCGAGTTCGGCACCGTCTACCGCTTCGAGAAGTCCGGTGTCGTGCACGGCCTGACCCGGGTCCGCGGCCTGACCCAGGACGACTCGCACTCCTACTGCACCCCCGAGCAGGCCCCGGCCGAGATCAAGCACCTGCTCAGCTTCGTGCTGGGTCTGCTTGCGCGACTTCGGCCTCGACGACTTCTACCTCGAGCTGTCGACCCGGGACGCCACCAAGGACAAGTTCATGGGCTCCGACGAGCAGTGGGAGACCGCCACGAAGGTGCTCGAGGACGCCGCCACCGAGACCGGGCTCGAGCTGGTCGCCGACCCCGGCGGCGCCGCGTTCTACGGCCCGAAGATCTCGGTGCAGGCTCGCGACGCGATCGGCCGCACCTGGCAGATGTCGACCATCCAGTACGACTTCAACCAGCCTGCCGGCTTCGAGCTGGAGTACCAGGCCGCCGACGGCACCCGCCAGCAGCCGGTGATGATCCACTCCGCGAAGTTCGGCTCGCTGGAGCGCTTCTACGGCGTGCTCGTCGAGCACTACGCCGGTGCCTTCCCGCCCTGGCTCGCGCCGGTGCAGGTCCAGGGCATCCCGATCGCCGAGCGGCACAACGACTACCTCGCCGAGGTGGCCGCGAAGCTGCGCGCCGCCGGAGTGCGGGTCGAGGTCGACGAGTCCGACGACCGGATGCAGAAGAAGATCCGCAACGCACAGCTGCAGAAGGTGCCGTTCATGGTGATCGCCGGCGACGACGACCTGGAGGCCGGAGCGGTGTCGTTCCGCTACCGCGACGGGACCCAGGACAACGGCGTGCCGGTGGACGAGGCGATCGCGCGGGTCGTCGAGGCCGTCGCCGGTCGCGTCCAGGTCTGAGGCTCTGGTGCCCGAGGTTCCCGAGCACCACCAGGACGGCGCGGGAGACCCCGACGCTCTCGACCGGCTGTGGACCCCGCACCGGATGGCCTACATCCGGGGCGAGAACAAGCCCGTCGACGAGTCGTCGGGGGAGTGCCCCTTCTGCCGGATCCCGTCCCGCTCCGACGAGGACGGCCTGCTGGTACGCCGCGGCGAGACGGCGTACGCCGTGCTGAACCTGTACCCCTACTCGCCGGGGCACCTGATGGTCTGCCCGTACCGCCACATCGCCGACTACACGGAGCCGACCGACGACGAGGCGGCCGAGATCGCCGACCTGACCCGGACCGCGATGCGCGTGGTCCGCTCGGTCAGCGGCGCGCACGGCTTCAACATCGGGATGAACCAGGGTGCGGTTGCCGGGGCCGGGATCGCCGCCCACCTGCACCAGCACGTGGTGCCGCGCTGGGCGGGGGACCAGAACTTCATGCCGATCATCGGCCAGACCAAGACCCTCCCCGCAGCTGCTGGCGACACCCGCGCCCTGCTCGCCGACGCCTGGCCGGAGGGGCCGACCGCCTGACCGGCTGAGCTCAGGCGGTCACGAGCGGGTACGGCGACACGTCGGAGCGTCCCTGGAACGACAGGATGGCGGGGTTCACGACCTCACCGTCGCGGATCTCGATGGCCCGGGGATCGTCTCCGACTCGTCCCATGCGCTCGGCCCGCTGAGCACCGTGCGCACGAAGGGGAGCAGCGCCTCGCTGTTCTCCCAGGTCGCGGAGTTCCACAGGTACGACGGGCTGTGGTCGACCGCGTAGTACTGGATGTGGTCGCCGACCTCGAACATCGGGTCGTCGAACGTCGTCGGCCGGGCCCAGCTGAAGCCCATGCCGAGGTCGCACGAGACGTCCACGATCAGGCTGCCCCGACGGAAGGCGGCGAGGTCCTCCTCCTGGAGGTAGGTCAGCGGCGCCTCGGTGTCCTGGAGGGTGCAGTTGACGATCACGTCGGCCTCGGCCAGGAACGGCGCGAGAGGCACCCGGCCACGCTCGGTGATCACGTGGCTGAGGTACGGCTCCTCGGTGTCGTGGTCGAACTGCGTGATCCGCACGGAGTGGATCGGGGAGCCCACCGCGGCCACGCCACGGTTCGTGAGCACCCGGACCTCGTGGATGCCGTGGGCGTTCAGCGCGGTGACCGCGCCACGCGCCGTGGCGCCGAAGCCGATCACGACGGCCTTGAGGACGCGGCCGTAGTCGCCGGTCGACCCGGCGATCTGGAGGGCGTGGATGACCGAGCAGTAGCCGGCCAGCTCGTTGTTCTTGTGGAAGACGTGTACGCCGACGGCGCCGTCACGGGTCCAGTGGTTCATCGCCTCGAAGGCGATCATGCTCAGCCGCTGGTCGATCGCGAGCTGGGTCAGGACCGGGTCCTGGACACAGTGCGGCCAGCCCCAGAGGACCTGCCCGGGGAGAGAGCGCTTGACGTCCTCGTGCTGCGGCTTGGGCAGCAGGACCACGTCCGTCGTTGCGGATCACGTCCTCGCGGGAGGCGAAACCGCGGACGAGCTCGGCCAGCTCACTGTCGGCGTACCCGAAGTGGCGGCCGTAGCCGTGCTCAAGCGTGATCCGCTCGCGAAGGTCCGGCTCGAGGCGGGCCAGGTGCGCGGGGTGGATCGGAAGGCGACGCTCGTTCTCCTTGGCCGACGTCGCGACGACGCCGAGGCTGAGGAGAGTCACTTCTTCTTCGCGGCCAGCTTGTCTGCGAGCGTGGACTCCTCGGACTTCGCGTGCTTCGCCGCGCGCTTTTCCTTCAGCGACTTGCCGGACTTCTTGGTCATGCCCTGCCGAGGCGACTTGTCGCTCATCGTGTGGCTCCCTAGTCGGAAGCCTGAATGGCTCCGTGGCCACACGATACGCCCCTGCTGCAACGCTCCGGACCACCGAGCCGATAGCCTGCTGCCGCCATGTTGGACAGATTCCGCGCCTTCTGGACGAAGGTCTTCGCGCCCGTTGCCCAGTTGTTCATGCGCCTGGGCATCAGCCCCGACGCCGTGACCTTCGTCGGCACGCTCGGCGTCGCCGTCGGGGCGCTCTTGTTCTTCCCGCGCGGCCAGCTGCTCGTCGGCGTGCTGGTGATCACGGCGTTCGTCTTCTGCGACCTGTCGACGGCTTCATGGCCCGCGAGACCGGGCCTCCTCGTCCGTGGGGCGCCTTCCTCGACTCCACGCTGGACCGGATCGGCGACGCCGCGATCTTCGGCGGGCTGGTGCTCTACTTCGCCGGGCCCGGCGACTCGCGCCTTTACATGGCGTCGCGCTCTACTGCCTGGTCATGGGGTCGGTGACCTCCTACGCCCGGGCCCGCGCCGAGTCGCTGGGCATGGAGGCCAAGGGCGGCATCGCCGAGCGCGCGGACCGGCTGGTGGCGATCCTGGTGATGACCGGCTCTCAGCGGCCTGTTCGACCTGCCGATCCTGATGCAGCTCACGCTGGGCGTGCTGGCGGTCGCGAGCACGGTCACGGTCGTCCAGCGGATGCAGGGCGTGCGTCGTCAGGCTGCCGCGCTGAGCCAGGACTGACCCGATGGGCGGTGCCGGCTCCCGGACGCGCAGTCTCGTCGACCAGGTCACGGCATACGCCGTGGCGTCGGCCTACCTCGCCGGCTGGCGGCCGGTCCGGCTGCTGCCCGAGCGGTGGGCGCTCGCGCTCTTCCGCCGGATCGCCGACCGGATCCACGCTCGCAACGGCCGCGTCCGTACGCCGCCTGCGGTCCAACCTGTCCCGCCTGATCGACCCGGCCGAGGCAGGTCGACCCGGCCGACCTGGAGGCCTTGACCCACGCCGGCGTCCGCTCCTACCTGCGCTACTGGTGCGAGTCGTTCCGGCTTCCCGCCTGGCCCACAGCGGACCTGGTCTCCGCACCGGCACCGTCGGCGAGGAGCACCTGCGCGACGCCCCACGCGGCCGGCTCGCGGTGCCGTGGCCGCCCTGCCGCACATGGGCAACTGGGACTGGGCCGGGGCCTGGGCCTGCGCCACCGGGATGCCGCTGATCACGGTCGCCGAGCGGCTGAGCCGGCGCGGCTCTACGACGAGTTCGTCGCCTTCCGCGCGCGGACTCGGCATGGAGATCCTGCCGCTGACCGGTGGCGCCGCCACGCTGCGACCGGCTTCGAGGCCGGCTGCACGAGGGCGGCTTGGTCTGCCTGCTCGCCGACCGCGACCTGTCGCCGCACCGGCATCGAGGTGCAGCTGTGCGGCGAGCCGGCGCGGATGCCGCGCGGTCCCGCCGATGCTCGCCCGGCGGACCGGCGCGCCCTGGTCCCGGCGACGCTGCACTACGACGGCGACCGGCTGTGCATCACCTTCCACCCGCCGGTGCCGCACGCGACGGCGACGACGGATCGCGAGATGATGCAAGGCGTCGCCGACGCGTTCGGCCGACGCGATCTGCGCGCCACCCGCAGGACTGGCACATGATGCAGAGGGTCTTCGTCGCCGACCTCGACGCGGCGCCGACGATGCGGATCGGCCTGGTCTGCCCCTACTCGCTCGACACCCCCGGCGGGGTGCAGAACCACGTCAAGGACCTGGCCGAGGCGCTGCTCGCCCGCGGTCACGACGTCTCGGTGCTCGCGCCGAGCGAGGACGAGGCCGGCCTGCCGGCGTACGTCGTCGCGGCCGGGGCGCGCCGTACCGGTGCCCTACAACGGCTCCGTCGCCCGGGTCGCCTTCGGCCCGGTGGCCACGTCGCGCGACCCGGCGCTGGCTGCGCGAGGGCGACTTCGACGTCCTGCACCTGCACGAGCCGGCCACCCCCAGCATCTCGCTGCTCGCGCTCGTGGCCGGCCGACGTGCCGGTCGTCGCGACCTTCCACACCTCGCAACCACGGTCGCGTGCCATGTCGGCCTCGTCGCGGCATCCTGCGGCCCTGGATGGAGAAGATCGCCGCGCGGATCGCGGTCTCGGAGTTCGCCCGCGAGACGCTCGTCCAGCACATCGGCGGCGAGCCGGTGGTGATCCCCAACGGCATCTACGTCGACCGCTACGCGCACGCCGAGCCGCGTGAGGAGTGGCAGCGGCGATGCGCGCCGGGTACCGACGATCGCGTTCGTCGGCCGGATCGAGGAGCCACGCAAGGGGCTCCCGCTGCTGCTCGATGCGCTCGCCGACGTCGCGGCGGGCCGCCCGGGCGTGCGGCTGCTGGTCGTGGGCAGCGGCGACGTCGACGGCGTACGCGACGAGATGGACCCGTCCGCTGCGCGACGCGGTGACCTTCCTCGGCCGCGGTGTCCGACGAGGACAAGGCCGCGCCCTCCGCACGGCCGACCTGTACGTCGCCCCGAACACCGGCGGCGAGAGCTTCGGGATCATCCTGCGTCGAGGCGATGGCCGCCGGGACGCCGGTGCTCGCCAGCGACCTGCCGGCGCTTCCGGACGGTGCTCGGCGGCGGTGACCTCGGGTGCCTGTTCGCCAACGAGGACCCGGCCGCCCTGGCGGCAAAGGCCGTCGACCTGCTCGACGACCCCGACGGCGGACGGCCCTGGTCGAGGCCGCATCCCGAGCGGTGCCGCGCTACGACTGGGGCACGATCGCCGGCGAGATCCAGTCGGTCTACGAGACGGTCCGGTGAACCGATGACCTGGGTCTACGTCCTCGCGGCGCTCGTGCTGGTCGCGGCGCTCGGCTGTCTGGCTGTCGTGGACGGCGAACCGGCTGGACCAGATGCACCACCGGATCGACGTCACGCGTGCAGTCGCTGGGCACCCAGCTGGCCCGTCGCTCGGGGATCGCCCTCGAGATCGCCGCCGCCGGTCTGCTCGACCCGGCCTCGTCGGTGCTCCTGGCTCGATGCCGCGCACGCCGCGCGAGCGGTCGAGGAGGAGCACCGCGAAGCGGCCGAGTCACGGCTGTCGCAGGCGCTCCGAGCAGTCTTCGAGGACCCCGAGTCCGTGGCGGCGCTCGGCCCGGACGCGGCCCAGGAGCTGGCGCAGACCTGCCGGAAGGTGGAGATGGCGCGGCGCTTCCACAACAACCAGATCGTCAGCGCACGGTCGCTGCGCAGCCGCCGACGAGTCCGCTGGTTCGGGCTCACCGGTCACGCCCCGGAGCTCGCCACCGTCGACCTGGACGACGTACCTCCCGCCTCGCTGCCGCGCGGCTGACTCCGGGGACGCCCCCTGACCCCGGCCGGCCCGCTCGCCCGGGTGCGGCCGGTCGGACCCGTCCGGCGTAGGCTGGAGCCATCCAGAGTGTGCGGTCGGTCCGTCGTGTCCGGCCATGTGTGAGAGGCAAGAAGTGAGCGAGCAGCAGCAGTCCGCGGGCGACCAGTCGTCGGCCCAGTCGACGGGCACCTCGGGCGTGAAGCGCGGCATGGCCGAGATGCTCAAGGGCGGCGTGATCATGGACGTGGTCACCGCCGAGCAGGCCAAGATCGCCGAGGACGCCGGAGCGGTCGCCGTGATGGCGCTCGAGCGGGTGCCCGCCGACATCCGCGCCCAGGGCGGCGTCTCGCGGATGAGCGACCCCGACATGATCGACGGCGATCATCGAGACGGTCTCGATCCCGGTGATGGCCAAGGCCCGGATCGGCCACTTCGCCGAGGCGCAGATCCTGCAGAGCCTCGGGGTCGACTACATCGACGAGTCCGAGGTGCTCACCCCGGCCGACTACGCCAACCACATCGACAAGTGGGAGTTCACGGTCCCGTTCGTCTGCGGCGCCACCAACCTCGGCGAGGCGCTGCGCCGGATCACCGAGGGCGCGGCGATGATCCGCTCCAAGGGCGAGGCCGGCACCGGTGACGTCTCCAACGCCGTCACCCACATGCGCACGATCCGTGCCGAGCTCCGCCGGCTCCAGGGGCTCGCGCCCGACGAGCTGTACGTCGCGGCGAAGGAGCTCCAGGCGCCGTACCAGCTGGTCAAGGAGGTCGCCGAGGCCGGCAAGCTCCCGGTGGTGCTCTTCACCGCCGGCGGCATCGCCACCCCCGCCGACGCCGCGATGATGATGCAGCTCGGCGCCGAGGGCGTCTTCGTCGGCTCCGGCATCTTCAAGTCCGGCAACCCGGCCCAGCGCGCCGAGGCGATCGTCAAGGCCACCACGTTCTTCGACGACCCCGACGTGGTCGCCAAGGTCTCGCGCGGGCTGGGCGAGGCGATGGTCGGCATCAACGTCGAGGACATCCCGCAGCCGCACCGGCTCGCCGAGCGCGGCTGGTAGACCCGGGTGCCGTCACGGGCCCGCGGAGCACGTCCGGGACTTCGTCCGGTCGTGCGTCCGCGCCGGCCTGCTGGACCGACGCCACGCTGTACGCCGAGGCGGTGGCCGCGGTCCGAGCCGAGCTTCCCGACCTCCCGGCTGAGGAGACCGCGGGCGGAGTGTGGTCGCGGAGTTCCGCGCCGAGCTCGCCGCTGACGCGGCCGGCTGGCCCGCTACCACCGACTACGACCGGCTCCAGGCCGCCTTCGCCGAGCTGGCCGCCGCCGACGTGGTGGTGCTCCAGGGCTGCGAGGACCACTGGTCCGCGAAGGCCGACCTGGACCGCCGTACCGCTGCCGGGGCGACCCCGCGCGGCATCGCGTGGTTCATGCCTGCGGACGTCTGGCACGCGATCGACCACGGCATGCTCGAGGTGAACCTCTGGCACGGGTCCACTGCGAACGCCGCGCCCGGAGACCCGCTGCTCGACGACGTCCTCGCCGCCTTCGCCCGCCACGGGCTGTCCGCGCACTTCGACGAGGGCCGCATCGAGGTCTCGGCGCACTGGCACCGCCGTCCCTGAGAGATAACACCCACCACACCGGGACCTGCTGCCCCGTCGGTAACTCCTACATCGTCCCAATGAGGTCGATTTGGGCTGGCCTGTCCGGGCGAATCGGACGGAGCCGGGACCTTGGTCCCGGGCCGAGTAGTCACTAGTTCAACCGTTGAAGTGACCCGAGAGCGCCCCGGGTTGACCGGTCGTTCAGAGGTGTCCCGCCAAAGGTCCCGAGGGTGCCCGAACCGCTTGGTTTGCGGGTGGTTGTGCCTCAACACTTCGAGGGCTCCATCTCACTCACATCTCTGACAGGGGAAAGATCATGCGCAACTCCAAGCGTTCCGCCATCGTCGGCGGCACCATCGCAGTCCTCATGGCCGGCGGCATCGCGTTCGCCGCCTGGTCGACCGACGGCGCGGGAAACACCACCGCCACTGCCAACACCGAGGGCGCCGGAAACCTGGCGATCTCGCAGACCGCCGCTGTTATCGGCTTGTACCCGGGCACGAGTGGCACGCAGCAGATGACCGTCCGGGTGACCAACGACAACCCGTACCAGGTGAGCCTCACCAACCTCACCCCCGGGTCCATCGTGGCCGACTCGGCACACGCAACCGCTGGCTGCACTGCCGCCACCCACGGTGTGACCGCGGTGCTGACCGGTTCCCTCCCGGACACCATCGCGGCCGGCGCATTCGCTGACAACACGTTCGACATCTCGATGGCCGTCACGTCAAGCGACGCGTGCAAGGGCGCGACATTCACGGTCCCGTTCACCGCCGCCGGCGCCAGCAACTGATCAACTCCTGCTGACCGAGACGTGAGAGGACCAACCGTGTTCCGTCGCTACCGAGCAAGACTGGTCGTGGTCGCCCCTGTGGCGGCTGCGGTGACCGGCCTGCTCTTCGCGACGGGCGCGGTTGGTCCGCGTCCGGACCAGCAGGACCAGCAGGACGGCACCACGTTCGTGGGGGTTGGCGCCACCAACGCCCCGGAGACGACCAAGGTCACCGGCCCCAGCACCGCGACGAACGGAACGAGTGGCAGCACCACGCCGGCCACGAACGGCGGCAATGCCAACGCGAACAACAACGCCAACCCGAACTGCAACGGGGTCGGCAACCCGAACTGCCCAGGGGACGGGCCGGTCAAGAGCTTCGGCGTCACGCTCGGTGCACTCACCGGGCTCTACCCCGGCGGCACCAAGCCGATGACGGTGACCTACACCAATCCCGAGTCGTTCGACATCAAGGTCACCTCGGTGACCCCAGCAGCAGCCGCCACGACGAGCAAGGCCGGGTGTGCCGGCAGCAACGTCACGTTCGGCGCCGTCTCGCTGCTGAACAAGGTCGTGAGTCGCAACGGTCAGGCGACCGTCACGATCCCCGTCGGTCTGATCAGGACCGCAGCCAACGCCTGCAAGGGTGCGGTCTTCACCATCACGGTGACAGCCTCGGCGGTGAAGAACTGATGCGCCGCGCAAGCCTCCTCGCAGTGGTCACCGCGGTCCTGCTCGTGCTCGCACCAACGGCAGCAGTCGCCGCTTGGCACTCGAGCGGTAGCGGCAACACCTCCGCCTCGGCCACCTCGGTCAACCAGGGCAACGCACCGAGCACCACCCGCAACGCCGGTGCAGTGAGCCTCAGCTGGACGGCCTCGACCCTGACCAACGGCGCCGCCGTTGGTCGCTACGACGTTCTCCGCCACGTCGGCGCTTCGACCACCACGGTCTGCTCCGGCGTCACGGTCACGTCCTGCTCCGACTCCAGCCCCTTCTCGGGCGCTGTGAGCTACGGAGTGGTTCCCCGCATCGGTGCGAACTGGGTGGGCGCCGAGAGCAGCCTCACCTCGTTCACCTATGCGGTCGACACCACCACGACCCTGGGCACGTCCGGGACGCCCTCGGTCGTCGGCCAGACGGTGACCTACACCGCGACGGTCGCCGCCACATCCGGTACGGCGACTCCGACGGGCGCCGTCACCTTCAAGGACGGCGCCTCCAATGTCTCGTGCACCGGCGCCAACCCTGCGACGCTGAACGGGTCGGGTGTGGCAACCTGTGCGCTCGCGTACTCAGCTACCGGCAACCACTCGATCACGGCGGACTTCCCGGGCTCGACCGGCTTCAACTCGTCCGGGTCCACGGTGACCACTCAGGCCGTGAACAAGATCGCGACCACGACCGCGCTCGTCTCGGACGTGGCTCCCAACTCCAGGGCCGGCTAGACAGTGACCTACACGGCCACCGTGGCGCCGGTCAGCCCCGGAACGGGGACGCCGACGGGCATCGTGACCTTCAAGGACAGCGGTACGCCGATCACCTGCACCGCTGCAACCCGGCCACGTTGAACGGCTCCGGAGCGCCACCTGCGCCATCGCCTACGCGTCGATCGGCAGCCACTCGATCACCGCCGTCTACGCCGGCACCGCGACCACGCATCTCCACATCCGACGCACTCACCCAGGGCGGAACCAGGCCAAGACGAGCACGACCGTCTCGTCGGCCTCGAACACCTCGGTGACCGGCCAGCGGTGACTACAACGCCCACGTCGCCGTGGTCGCCCCCGGGAGCGGCTCGCCCACCGGGCCCGTGACGTTCAAGGACGGGACGACGGCGATTTCCTGCAACGCCGGCCCCGCGAGCCCGAACGGTTCCGGAGACGCCACCTGCGCGGTGACCTACACCGGCGTGGGACCGCACTCGATCTCAGCCGTCTACGGCGGTGACACCACTCGAGACCTCGACGTCTTCGACCTGGACCCAGACGGTGGACCAGGCTCGTCGACCACCAGCCTCGGCTCGTCGGCCAACCCGTCGGTGACCGACAGACGGTCACCTACACGGCAACCGTCGTGACCAGCCCGGGTGCGGGCACACGCCCCGGGACCGTTGAGTTCAAGGACGCCGGGGTCACGATCAGCGGCTGCTCCGCTCGGACGCTCAGCTTGGGTCAGGCGACCTGCTCTGTGGCGTACTCCTCGGTGGCGTCGCACTCGATCACGGCCGTCTACTCCGGTGACACGAACTTCTCCACCTCCACGTCGTCGCCGCTCTCCCAGACGATGAACAAGGCCTCCACCAGCACGGGTGTCGTCTCGTCGGTCAACCCGTCGGTGACCGGACAGACGGTGACCTACACGGCCAACGTGGCCGCGTCCGGCTTTGGTTCCGGGACGCCGACCGGAACCGTGACCTTAGGCGGCGCCCCGTGGATCACCTGACCGGCGGCACGCGCGCTCAGCGGGGGCCAGGCCACCACTCCGTGGCTACTCCTCCGCGTCCACCGATAACGGCCGGCAACTGGCGACGCGAACAAGTCACCTCCAGGTCGTCCGCGGTGAACCAGACGATGAACAAGGCCGACACCACGACCGGCGTCGTGTCCTCGGCCAACCCTTCGGTGACGAACGCGTCAGTGACCTACACCGCAACGGTGACCGCCAACAGCCCGGGTGCGGGCACGCCGACGGGAGCGTCGCCTTCAAGGACAACGGGACCAACATCAGCGGCTGTGGCACCCAGGCCTTGAACGGGTCCGGCGTGGCGACCGGCAGATCCCCACCAGCACCTACACCACGGCGACGACCACCCGATACCGCCGTCTACGGGCCGACGCGAACTACCTCGGCTCCACCTCGTCGACGTTGAGCCAGGTCGTCGAACGCACCGGCGGCGACCACCACGACCACCGTGACGTCCTTGGCCAACCCGTCGAAGACCAACGCGGCAGTCACCTACACCGCGACCGTGACCACGCTCTCTGGCACTCCCACCGGGAACGTGGCCTTCAAGGACAACGGGATCACGATCGGGACCTGTGCCACCCAGGCCTTGAACGGCTCGGCCCAAGCGACGTGCACGATCCCGGCCGGCACCTACACCGGAATGGCGACCCACCCGATCACCGCGGTGTACGCCGGGACCGCCAGCGCCACCTCGACCTCGTCACCTGCTCTCAACCAGCGCGTGGTGAACGCCGATGTGGTGGGCTTGGGCTTCGCCAACGTGCGGTCAACGGCAGCAACGTCACGGCCTCCTGCGCGGAGCCGTCGGAACGAGCGCCTACACGTGCACATTGTCCGGAACACCCAACGGCGCCGGGTTGTCGGCCAATCAAGTTCGTGGACTCCGCCGGGGTGGCAACGATCTACAGCCTCGACGATCGCGCGCTGACAGTGACGGTGACAACGAAGAACTCATCGACAACCCCGTCGAGGTCGATTCTCGGTAACGCGCGCGCGACATCGACGCCCATCACCGGTAGCAAGAGTGGAAGTGACTTCGTCAAGATCACCGTCCGATGACGGACGGTCCGATCAGCAGGAGTGCCGGCCTCGACATGACGCAGTAGCCGTCGAGCCGGTCAGTCACTGCTCGCCTTTCCTGAAATCGTGACTGAACAACCGGTGATCGGCACCCGAGCCGTCAGACTCAGTGCTGGTGGCCCCGGACCTCTCCGTGAGGGACCGGGGCCACTCGCTCGCTGAGCAGGGGGAGTGCCGGGTCCCAGGTGGTGCCGTCCCGCTCGTCGCGACGCCGGCGCGCGATCGCGGAGAGCGCCTCGAGGACGACTCGGTTGGCGAGGGCGGCGGTGATGTCGGCGTGGTCGTACGGCGGGCTCACCTCGACCACGTCGATCCCGACGACCGGGACCTCCAGGCAGATCCGGCGTACGGCGTCGAGAAGCTCGCGCGCGGACAGCCCGCCGGGTTCGGGGGTGCCCGTCCCGGGAGCAGCGCCGGGGTCGCAGACATCGATGTCGACGGAGAGGAAGACGCCGTCGCAGTCGTCCATCGAGATCGCCATCGCCTCGGTGAGCACCGCGCCGAGCCCGCGATGCACCACCTCGGTCATCTCGTAGGAACGCATCTCCTGCCCGGCCATCCAGTCCAGCGTCTCCGGCTCGGGCCAGTAGCCGCGCAGCCCGATCTGGAGGAACCGGTCGCCGCGCAGCGCGCCTGACTCGATCAGCCGGCGCATCGGCTGGCCGTGCCCCCACAGCGAGCCGAACTCCAGGTTCCCGGTGTCGGCATGCGCGTCGAAGTGGATCATCGACACCCGGCCGTGCCCGATCACGTTCGCGCAGCCCTTCGCGTCGGGGAAGGCGATCGAGTGGTCGCCGCCGAGGATCACCGGGATCTTCCCGGCCGCAGCCACCCGCTCCACCGCGGCCTCCAGCGCGCCGAGCGAGCGCTCGATGTCGCCGGAGTACATCTCCACGTCACCCGCGTCGACCACGCCGAGGTCGCGGAGCCCGTCGGTGCGCAGCGCCAGGGAAGGTCGGGACCCGTCGTGTGGCAGGTAGTCGGTCATCCGGATCGCCTGCGGGCCGAACCTCGCCCCCGACCGGTACGACGTGCCCCCGTCGAACGGCGCCCCGAGCACCACAACGTCCGCGTCGGCGTACGACGCCTCGTCGTCGAGGTCGCAGCGGGGAACGCCGAGGAACGTGATGTCGGGGCCGAACTGGGGGCCGTAGCGCGTCATGCGCGTCATCGTCGTCCCACGCGGGAGCAGCGTCAAAGACCCTGCACCCTCCCGGCGCGGTTTCGCTTCCTAGGATGGAGCCATGACCTCCCCGGTGTCCCCAGGACACGACCGCCCGCGGATCGGCGTGCTCGCGCTCCAGGGCGACGTCCGCGAGCACCTGCGGATGCTGGAGACCGTCGGCGCCGAGTCGGTCGCCGTACGCCGACCCGCCGAGCTGGCGAGCGTCGACGCGATCGTGCTGCCCGGCGGCGAGTCGACCACGATGTACAAGTTGGCCCGCACCTTCGATCTCTTCGAGCCGCTCCGCGACGCGATCCGCGGCGGCCTCCCCGCCTTCGGCACCTGTGCCGGGATGATCATGCTGGCCGACCACATCGAGGGCGGGATCGCGGGTCAGGAGACGATCGGCGGCCTCGACGTCGTGGTCCGGCGCAACGCCTTCGGTCGTCAGGTCGACTCCTTCGAGGCCGAGCTCGACGTCGACCTCCTCGACCGTCCCTTCCACGCCATGTTCATCCGGGCGCCGGTCGTGGAGAAGGTCGGTGACGACGTCGAGGTCGTCGCCCGCATCGTCCGCGGCGACGCCGCGGGTAGGATCGTCGCGGTTCGGCGGGGGCACCTGCTCGCCACGTCGTTCCACCCGGAGATCACCGGCGACCACCGGATCCACGCGTTGTTCGTGGACCAGGTCCGCGGGCTGGCCTCCACCGGCTGAATCAGGCGCTGAACAGGACCGAGCAGGACCGAGCACGAGTCGAAGAGGGCGGAAGAGGACGCATGTCGGGCCACTCCAAATGGGCGACCACCAAGCACAAGAAGGCCGCGATCGACGCCAAGCGCGGCAAGCTGTTCGCCAAGCTGACGAAGAACATCGAGGTCGCCGCGCGCATGGGCGGGGGAGACCTCGCCGGCAACCCGACGCTCTACGACGCGATCCAGAAGGCCAAGAAGTCCTCGGTCCCCAACGACAACATCGACCGCGCCGTCAAGCGGGGCTCCGGCGCCGAGGCGGGTGGCGCGGAGTACGCCACGATCATGTACGAGGGCTACGGCCCGCACGGTGTCGCCTTCCTCATCGAGTGCCTCACCGACAACCGGAACCGCGCCGCGATGGAGGTCCGCACCGCGATGACCCGCAACGGCGGCTCGCTCGCCGACCCGGGCTCGGTCTCGTACCTCTTCCACCGCAAGGGCGTCGTGGTCGTCCCGCGTGACCAGGAGGGCAGGACGATCACCGAGGACGACATCCTCGAGGCCACCCTGGAGGCCGGCGCGGACGACGTGAACGACCTCGGTGACTCGTTCGAGATCATCAGCGAGGCCACCGACCTCGTCGCCGTGCGTACGGCGCTCCAGGCCGCGGGCATCGACTACGACTCAGCCGACGCGTCCTTCGTCCCTGACATGAACGTCGACCTCGAGGACGGCAAGTCAGCCACCGCCGTGATGCGGCTCTTCGACGCGCTCGAGGACCTCGACGACGTACAGAACGTCTTCGCGAACTTCGACGTCAGCGACGAGATCCTGGAGTCGCTCGACGCCTGAGCCTCGCGGCCCGGCTCAGGTGATGACGCAGAAGAGGTTGCCTTCCGTGTCGGCGAGGACGGTGAAGTCCGCGTCCTCGGGATAGACCCAGTCCACCCGGGACGCGCCGAGCGCGAGGAGCCGCTCGACCTCCTCGCGGGCATCGGCGCTGTCACGATCGACCCAGAGGTCGAGGTGGGTCCGGTCCTCCTCGTCCAGATGGAGTCGGATGCCCTCGCCGTTCGGAGGCACGAGGAAGCTCGACGTGCCGTCCGTGCGGACGTAGCCGAGCGCCTGGCTCCAGAACTCCGCAGCCCGGTCGATGTCCGACACCTTGAGCACCAGTGCTCCGGGGAAGACCGCCATCACCACTCCTCAGCTCGCACGGCGCCCCTGCAGACGGCACCTGAGGTCCCATCCCACTGTGGGCGTGGGGGCGGGTCAACGAGGCGGCGCAGGATCTCGTCGAAAAATCCCACAAAAGGGGTGTAACGGGCTTGAGGTTCGAACATGTGTTCGAGTAGAATCAGGTCATGTCAGCAGCGCCGACCCTCGACCTCGCGCCGCATGCGGTGCTGGCCGGGCTGGGTGCCGCTCACCGCGCCCTCGATGACGCGTCGAGCACGCCGCTGTGGTCGATGGACGTCGACGAGATGGGCGACGCGCTCGCGGAGCTGACCCGGCTCGAGGCCCGGGCCGCCGCGCTCCGGCTCCAGGTCCTCGCCGCCGCGGAGGCGGCCGATGCGGCCAGCCTGACCGGGCAGACCGGCACCGGAGCCTGGGCTCGGCGGCACACCGGTCAGACGGTCCGTGCCGCGACCGGCAACGTCTGGCTCGCCCGGCTGCTGGAGGAGAAGTACGCCGCCACCGGTCACGCTCTGTCCGCCGGCCGGATCCACGAGGACCACGCCTGGGTGATCGTTCGAGCGGGCGAGCGGGTTCCCGACGAGGTGACCGCCGATCAGCTCGCCCGGGCCGAGGAGGGCCTGATCGCCAAGGCGGCCGGCAGCCCGGTCCGGCAGGGGATGGACGCGAAGGCGCTGCGACGGGCCGCTCGGCGGATGCTGGAGGTGATCTCCCCGGCGCTGGCCGACAGGCACGAGGCCGCCGAGCTCACCGAGGAGGAGCGCAAGGCTCAGCTCGAGACCTGGTTCTACCTCTGGGACAACGACAACGGCACCTCCTCGGGCAAGTTCACGATTCCCACCCTCCAGGCAGCCTTCCTGCGCGGGATGCTCGAGAAGCTCTCGGCTCCGCGGCGGCTCGGTCGCGGTCCGCGCGGGACCGTCGTCGACGAGTCCGCCGAGCAGCTGAGCTACCACGAGGCTCTCGGCGTTGCCTTCTGCGAGGTCCTCGAGCACCTCCCCACCAAAGGTCACGAACCGGTCGGAGCCACGCTGGTGGTCCACCTCGACCACGGCCACCTGCTGCAGCAGGTCGGGTCGGCCCGGCTCGACACCGGCGAGGTCATCTCCCCGGGCGAGGCCCGGCGGATCGCCTGCGGCGCTGGGATCATCCCGCAGGTGCTCGGTGGGCCGTCGGTCGTCCTCGACCAGGGCCGGATGGCCCGGCTCCACACCGGAGCCCAGCGGTTCGCGCTCTCCACCCGGCACGAGACCTGCGCCGCCCAGGGGTGCGAGCGACCGTTCGCCTGGTGCGAGATCCACCATCCGCACGCCTGGTCCGCCGGCGGCGTCACCAGCCTCGACAACGGTCTACCCCTGTGCGGCTGGCACCACCGCCGTGCCCACGACGACCGCTTCGAGCCGACGTACCATCCCGATCGCAGCGTCAGCTACCGCCGACGACGACCCGGCCGCCCCTGAGCCGACCCCCATCCGCACTGCCGGCACCGGGTTGGGGAGCGGACACGCCCGGCGTGGCCTACCGGGTCCCGGGAGCCGACCCGGTTAGCGTGGGTCCGAACAGGTGTTCGGACAGATCTGTCAGTCCACGGCGAGAAGAGGAGCCCCGGAGTGCGCGTGCTCGGCATCGACCCCGGCCTGACCCGGTGCGGCCTCGGAGTCGTGGACGGCTCGGTCGGCCGCCCGCTGACGCTGGTGGCGGTCGACGTGGTGCGCACGGCTCCGGACCTGCCGATCGCCCAGCGACTGCTGGCCATCGAGCGGGGCATCGAGGAGTTCCTTGACCTGCACCGTCCGGACGCCGTGGCGGTGGAGCGGGTGTTCAGCCAGCACAACGTCAAGACGGTGATGGGCACCGCCCAGGCCAGCGGCATCGCCATGGTCGTCGCCGCGCGCCGCGGGCTGCCCGTCGCCCTGCACACCCCGAGCGAGGTCAAGGCTGCCGTCTCCGGCAGTGGTCGTGCCGACAAGGCCCAGGTCGGTGCCATGGTCGCCCGGCTGCTTCGGCTCGACGCGGTGCCCAAGCCGGCCGACGCCTCGGACTCACTCGCCCTGGCCATCTGCCACATCTGGCGCGGCAGCGCCCAGAGCAGGATCGACGCGGCGCTCGCCAACGCCGCCGGGAGGAACCCATGATCGCCTTCGTCCGAGGCCGGGTCGCCGGCCTGACCCTGAACTCCGCGGTGCTCGAGGTCGGGGGAGTGGGCCTCGAGCTCAACTGCACCCCGGACACCTTGGCGACCCTGCGCATCGGCCAGGAGGCCACGCTTCCGACGAGCATGGTCGTGCGCGAGGAGTCGCTGACGCTCTTCGGCTTCCTCGACGACGACGAGAAGTCCGTCTTCGAGATGCTGCAGACCGCCAGCGGGGTCGGACCCAAGCTCGCCCAGGCGATGCTGGCCGTGCACCGCCCTGACGACCTGCGCCGGGCCGTGGGCACCGAGGACGTGAAGACCCTGACCACGGTCCCTGGCATCGGCCAGAAGGGGCGCAGCGGATCATCCTCGAGCTCAAGGACCGCATCGGCGCACCTGCGGGATCCTCAAGACAGCAGGCGCTGGCCAGTGCCGCCCACGCGCCGTGGCGTGACCAGGTGCATGCCGGGCTGGTCGGACTCGGCTGGTCCACGAAGGAGGCCGACCACGCCGTCGACGCGGTGGCTCCCACGGCGGCTGGTCAACCCAGCCCCGATGTCGCCTCGCTGCTCCGCGCGGCCCTCCGCACGCTGAGCAGGGCCTGAGATGTCCGGCGACGACGGCAGGCTGACCGCCGACGACCTCTCGCTGGCCGAGGAGCAGTACGCCCTTGCCCGCTCGGTCGTTGCCGTCGACGCCGACGGTGACGAGCGCGCCGTGGAGGCGGCCCTGCGTCCGCGCACGCTGGACGAGGTGATCGGCCAGGAACGGGTCCGCGAGCAGCTCTCCCTGGTCCTCGAAGCGGCCCGACGCCGCGAAAGCGCGCCCGACCACGTGCTGCTCTCCGGCCCACCCGGGCTCGGCAAGACGACGCTGGCGATGATCATCGCGGCCGAGATGAACACCCCGCTCCGACTCACGTCGGGTCCGGCGATCACGCACGCCGGTGACCTCGCCGCGATCCTGTCCGGGATGAACGACGGTGACGTGCTCTTCGTCGACGAGATCCACCGGATGAGCCGCCCCGCCGAGGAGATGCTCTACATGGCGATGGAGGACTTCCGGGTCGACGTCGTCATCGGCAAGGGTCCCGGCGCGACCGCGATCCCGCTGGAGATCCCGCCGTTCACGCTGGTCGGCGCCACCACCCGGGCCGGGCTGCTGCCCGGGCCGCTGCGCGACCGGTTCGGCTTCACGGCCCACCTGGAGTACTACGAGTCCCACGAGCTCGACCAGATCGTGCGCCGTTCCGCCGCACTGCTCGAGGTCGAAGTCACCGGCGACGGGGCCGCGGAGATCGCCTCGCGCTCCCGAGGCACACCCCGGATCGCGAACCGGCTGCTCCGCCGGGTGCGCGACTACGCGCAGGTCCGCTCCGACGGCATCGTCACGCTGCCGATCGCGCACCGGGCGCTCGACCTCTACGAAGTCGACCAGCTCGGGCTCGACCGTCTGGACCGAGGCGTCCTCGACGTCCTCTGCCGCCGCTTCGGCGGGGGTCCGGTCGGTCTCAGCACGCTGGCCGTCGCCGTGGGGGAGGAGCGCGAGACCGTCGAGGAGGTCGCCGAGCCGTTCCTCGTCCGTTCGGGCTTCCTGGCTCGCACCCCACGTGGGCGGATCGCCACCGCGGCCGCCTGGCGCCACCTGGGTCTCGAGCCGCCCACCCCGGCGTACGACGGCACGCTCTTCGACGCCGGCGACCAGACGGACTGACCGACCGGTTCGACCTCGTCGCGGGGCCTGGTCCGTGGCCTGAGTGACGCCAGTTACACTTTCCGTCGGCCCGCCTGGGTTGTCTTCGCCATGCCCCGTGTCTCCCGATTGGAACCGTTTTGCAGCAGCTTGCCCCGCTTCTACTCATCTTCGTCGCGTTCTGGTTCCTCGTGATCCGACCGACTCGCAAGAAGCAGAAGGAGGTGTCGCAGCTCCAGTCGTCGCTCTCGGTCGGTTCCGAGGTGATGATGGGCTCCGGCATCTTCGGCCGGGTCCTCGCGCTCGGCGACGAGACGGTCGAGCTCGAGGTGGCGCCCGGCACCGTGCTGAAGGTGGCGCGCCAGGCCGTCGTGCGCGTGGTCGAGCCGGAGGTGCCCGCCGACGCGTCGACGCTGGCCCCCGACCTGGAGACCGAGAACGACCTGAGCACCCAGAACAACTCCGGCGACGAGCCGGGCACCGACCGGCAGTAATTCCGTCCGGTGCGTGCGCGCCGGCAACCAAGGAGCGAGTAGAGCAGTGGCGAAGAAATCGCCCCGTCCCGGCCGCAGGCTGAGCATCTTCCTGCTGGCGATCGTCGCCATGTACGGCGGCGTCGCGCTGGGTGGGAACTATCAGCCGAAGCTGGGCCTGGACCTTCAGGGCGGCACCCGGATCACCCTCGAGGCGACCACGGTCTCCGGTCAGGACGTGACGCCGGACAAGCTGGCCGAGGCCCGCGGCATCATCGATGCCCGCGTCAACGGCAGCGGCGTCAGCGAGGCCGAGGTCTCCACCCAGGGCAACAAGAACATCATCGTCGAGATCCCCGGGGCCAACGCCAAGAAGCTCGTCGACCAGGTCAAGCAGACCGCGCAGCTGAGGTTCCGCCTCGTCGCCGCGCAGGACTACGGCCAGCCGGTGCCCAAGCCGAGCGTGAACCCCTCGCCCTCCGGCAGCCCGAGCGCGTCGGGGTCCTCGAGCCCGTCGACCAGCCCGAAGCCGAAGGCGAGCCCGACCGCGTCACCGCGCGGCCGTGCAGCGCCGGCCGGCATCGCCGCGCTCGACAAGACCAAGTCGCCCAAGCCCAGCCCGAAGCCCAGTGCGTCGCCGACTGCCACCGAGACCGCGACGGCGCCTCCGGCCCAGGCCACCAAGGGCGCTCCGATCAACCAGCCGCTGAAGTGGATGGACAACCCGGGCACGGAGTGGCTGCAGAAGTTCCAGGCGTTCTCCTGCCCCGCCAACGCGGCCAAGGCTCCCGCCGTCGCCGACGTCCCGAACCAGCCGCTGATCACCTGCGGCCAGGACGGTGCCAAGTACCTCCTCTCGGCCACCATGATCGAGGGCACCCAGCTCAAGGGCGCCAACGCGACCCCGCCGAACCAGCAGAGCGTCACCTGGACCGTCGACCTCACCTTCAACGGCACGGCGCGCGGGATCTTCGCCGACGTGACGAAGAAGCTGGTCCGGACGCAGAAGCAGTTCGCGATCGTGCTCGACGGCAAGGTGATCTCCGCACCGACGGTGATCTCGCCGATTCCCAACGGGCAGGCCCAGATCACCGGCAGCTTCAGCCAGGAGCCGCGGCGCAGTCGCTGGCCAACAGCCTCAAGTACGGCGCCCTGCCGCTGAAGTTCACGGTGCCCGTGGTCACCGAGGAGGGCCCGCCGCTCGCCGCCGACCAGCTCCCGCCGGCCTGCCCGCCGGTGCGTCGGGCTGCGCCTGGTGATGCTCTACTGCCTCTTCTACTACCGCGGCCTCGGGCTGGTCGTGGTCGCCTCACTCCTGGCGGCCGGTGCGGTCACCTACGCGGTGGTCCTCGCCATGGCGCGGCCGCGGGCTTCACCCTGACCCTGCCCGGCATCGCCGGACTGATCGTGGCGGTCGGCATCACCGCCGACTCGTTCATCGTCTACTTCGAGCGGATCCGCGACGAGATGCGTGACGGCAAGTCGATGCGGGTCGCCGTCGAGGCCGGCTGGGTCCGCGCCCGGAACACCTGCCTAGCCGCCGACTCGGTCTCCCTGCTCGCCGCCGTGGTGCTCTACATCTTCACCATCGGCGTCGTGAAGGGCTTCGCGTTCGCGCTGGGTATCAGCACGGTCATCGACCTCGCGGTGTTCTTCCTGTTCACCAAGCCGATGGTCTCCTGGCTGGCCCGCTTCCGGTTCTTCAACCCGGGCACCGGATGTCCGGGCTGTCCGCCGAGCACCTCGGTGTCGACTCGCCTCCCCGGCGCACGCCGTCCCAGCACCGCGGGGGGTACCGCCTGATGGGCAAGATCTCGCGCCTCGGGCAACTCGCTCTACGGGGCGGGTCGCGATCGACTTCGTCGGCCGACGAGTCTGCGCTGGTACGCCATGTCGGCCGTCATCGTGCTGGTCGCGATCGGCGGTCTGACCTTCAAGGGCCTCAACTACGGCATCGAGTTCGAGGGCGGCGTCGAGTACAAGGTCTCGCTGCCCCCGCCCAGGTGAACCAGAGCAACGTCGAGAAGATCCGCAACGCCGTGGCCTCCACGCGGCATCGCGGCGGCCTCGGCCCCGATCGTCAACACCTCCGGCAAGGACACGATCCGGGTCCAGACCGAGCCGATCGACAACAACAAGGCCGACCAGGTCGCCACCGCCATCCAGGACGCCGTCGGAGTCGCCGCCGAACCACGTCTGCCAGTCCGCCGTCGGCGCGACCTGGGGTGCGGACGTCGCCAAGCGCGCGCTGATCGGTCTGATCGTCTTCCTGTTCCTCGTGGTGCTGCTGATCTGGGCGTACTTCCGAGAGTGGAAGATGTCGGTCGCCGCCATCGTCGCGCTGGTGCACGACCTGCTGATCACGATCGGCGTCTACGCCCTGTCGGGCTTCGAGGTCACCCCGGCGACAGTCACCGGCATCCTGACGATCCTCGGCTTCTCGCTCTACGACACCGTGGTCGTCTTCGACAAGGTGCGCGAGAACACCAAGAACCTCGCGCGCACCCGGCAGACGTACGGCGAGGCGGCGAACCTCGCCGTCAACCAGACGCTGGTGCGGTCGATCAACACCTCGCTGGTCGCCCTGCTCCCGGTCGGCGCGATCCTCTACGTCGGTGTCGTCTCGCTGGGCTCGGGCGCGCTGAAGGACCTCGCGCTCGCGCTCTTCGTCGGCATGGCCGCTGGTACGTACTCCTCGATCTTCATCGCCACGCCGCTGCTCGTGCAGCTCAAGGAGCGAGAGAAGGGCGTGAGCGAGGCCAACGCCAGGCTCAAGGCCCGCCGCCGCAAGGAGGTCGACCGCTACGCGTCGGTGCCGACCTTCGCCGAGGACATGCCGCTCGTGGACGAGCGCCTTCCTGGCCGAGGGCGAGGTGGAACACGACCCGAACGTGGCCGCGGTCGCCGCGCGTCGGACCGGGGAGGCCACGGGCTCCGGCCGGGTGGCGCCGTCGGCGCGCGGGCCGGTGAGCCAGTCCGCGTCGGCCAAGCGCGCGCAGCCGTCACGTCGTCCGCGTTCCAAGCGAGGCAAGCGGTGACCCAGCCCGCCGATCTCGGTGAGCTGATCCAGCGCCTGGTCCGCGACATCCCGGACTTCCCCCAGGACGGGGTGATGTTCAAGGACATCACTCCACTGCTCGCCGACCACGACGGGTTCACCGCCGTGGTGCAGGCCCTGGCGGCCCTGGGGCGGGACGACGACGGCAACGTGGTGGTCGACAAGGTCGTCGGCATGGAGGCGCGCGGGTTCATCCTCGCCGCCCCGGTGGCGCTGGCGCTCGGCGCCGGCTTCGTCCCGGTGCGCAAGGACGGCAAGCTTCCCGCGCCGACGTACGCCGTCAGCTACAGCCTGGAGTACGGCGACGCCACCCTGGAGGTGCATCGGGACGCGATCGCCGAGGGCGAGCGGGTCCTGGTCATCGATGACGTGCTCGCCACCGGGGGCACGGTCGTGGCGACCGCCGAGCTGGTCGAGAAGTGCGGCGGAACGGTGCACGGCGTGGCCGTGCTCATGGAGCTCGCGTTCCTGCACGGACGCAAGGCCTGCGGCGACCTGGAGGTCACCGCACTGCACGTGGTCTGACGCCTGGCGCCCACACCTCACGTGCGGTCCCTAGACTGGAGACACGGATGCGGTGAGGGGAGTGCGTGTGGCTGAGGAACCCGGGGTTCCGACCACGGCCGATCGCGCCCGCACGGTCGCTCCCGGCGACTCGCCTGCGCCCGAGATCCCTGCCGTTCCCGAGGCGGCGTTCCCCGAGAAGGCCGGGCCAGACGAGGCAGTCGCCGAGGCGCCCGAGGGCCGTTCCGGGGGTCCGCCGAGCGGTCGCCGGATGCGCGCGCGCCTGGCAAGGATGGCCGCCACCCGCAGCCAGCCCGGCAACCCGGTCCTCGAGCCGCTGTTCCGCGCGGTCCGCGCCAACCACCCCAAGGCCGATCTGGCGCTCCTCGAGCGCGCCTACGTGATCGCGGAGCGTCTCCACGCGAACCAGACCAGGCGCAGCGGCGATCCCTACATCACCCACCCGCTGGCGGTCACGACCATCCTGGCCGACATCGGAATGACCGAGCCGACCCTCGTGGCTGCGCTCCTGCACGACACGGTCGAGGACACGCCGTACACGCTCGAGGAGCTCCGTGCCGACTTCGGTGACGAGGTCGCCCAGCTCGTCGACGGCGTCACCAAGCTCGACAAGGTGAAGTACGGCGACACCGCCCAGGCCGAGACCATCCGCAAGATGATCGTGGCGATGTCGCGCGACATCCGGGTCCTCGTGATCAAGCTCGCCGACCGGCTGCACAACATGCGCACCCTGCGCTACGTGCCCCAGGCGAGTCAGGAGCGCACCGCCCGGGAGACGCTGGAGATCTTCGCTCCGCTGGCGCACCGCCTGGGCATGAACACGCTCAAGTGGGAGCTGGAGGACCTCTCCTTCGCCACGCTGCATCCCAAGGTCTACGACGAGATCGTCCGGCTGGTCGCCGAGCGGTCGCCGTCGCGTGACTCGTTCCTCGCCGAGGTGACGAGCCAGGTCGAGCAGGACCTGCGAGAGGCCAAGATCAAGGCATCGGTGACCGGACGGCCCAAGCACTACTACTCGATCTACCAGAAGATGATCGTCGGCGAGCGCGACTTCTCCGACATCTACGACCTGGTCGGCATCCGGATCCTGGTCGAGGACGACCGCGACTGCTACGCCGTCCTGGGCGTGCTGCACAACCGGTGGAACCCGATCGCGGGGCGGTTCAAGGACTACGTCGCGATGCCGAAGTTCAACATGTACCAGTCCCTGCACACGACGGTGATCGGGCTGCAGGGCAAGCCGGTCGAGTTCCAGATCCGCACGTTCGCCATGCACCGCCGGGCGGAGTACGGCGTCGCGGCGCACTGGAAGTACAAGGAGAACGTCCGCGGCGGGGTCGACACGGACCGCAGCGCGGCCGACGCCGGCGGCGGCGACATGGCGTGGGTCCGCCAGCTGCTCGACTGGCAGCACGAGGTGGAGGACCCGGGCGAGTTCCTGGAGTCGCTGCGTTTCGAGATCAACAACTCCGAGGTCTACGTCTTCACGCCTCGCGGGGACGTGCTCGCCCTGCCCCAGGGCTCGACGTCGGTCGACTTCGCCTACGCGATCCACACCGAGGTCGGTCACCACACCATCGGTGCCCGCGTGAACGGTCGACTCGTCCCGCTGGAGTCCAAGCTCGACAACGGTGACGTGGTCGAGGTGTTCACGTCCAAGTCGCCCAACGCCGCCCCGAGCCGTGACTGGCTCGGCTTCGTCCAGTCCCCACGTGCCCGGAACAAGATCCGGCAGTGGTTCACCAAGGAGCGGCGCGAGGAGGCGATCGAGCGGGGCAAGGAGGAGATCGCCAAGCTCATGCGCAAGGAGGGCCTCCCGCTCAAGCGGGTGCTCTCCCACGAGACCCTGACCACGGTGGCCGCCGACGTACGCCTGGCCGACGTGTCTGCCCTGTACGCCGCTGTCGGCGAGGGCAACCTCGGCGCGCAGACGGTGGTCCGGCGCGTGTTGGAGCTCCACGGTGGCGCCGACGGCGCCCAGGAGGACATGGCCGAGGGCGTCACGATCACGCGCTCACGCGGCCGCTCACCGTCGGGTGGCGACGCCGGCGTGATCGTCCGCGGAGCCAGCGACGTGTGGGTCAAGCTCGCCAAGTGCTGTACCCCGGTCCCCGGTGACCCGATCCTCGGCTTCGTCACCCGCGGCGAGGGGGTCTCCGTGCACCGGTCGGACTGCACCAACGCCAAGAGCCTCACGTCGCAGCCCGAGCGGCTGCTGGAGGTCGACTGGGCTCCGACGCCGCAGTCGACCTTCCTGGTCAACATCCAGGTGGAGGCCCTCGACCGGTCCCGCCTGCTGTCGGACATCACGATGGTGCTCTCCGACGCTCACGTGAACATCCTGTCGGCGAACCTGAACACCGGCCGCGACCGGATCGCCAAGAGCCGCTTCAGCTTCGAGATGGCCGACCCGAAGCACCTCGACAACGTGCTCAAGGCGGTCCGGTCCGTCGACGGCGTCTTCGACGCCTACCGGGTGACCCAGTAGCCGCCCAGTAGAGCAACCGGCACCTGCTCAGCCGGAGAACTCCTCGAGTGCCTTCCTCGCCTCGGCCAGCCACGACTCGCGCGCCTCGATCGCGGCGCTGTGCTCGCCGGCCTTCTTCTCGTTGCCGGCCGCCACCGCCTTCTCGTGCTTGGCCTTGAGCTCCGCGAGCGACCCCTCGAGCTGGGCCACGGTGTCGGCGGCCCGGGCGGCGGCCTCGGGGTTGGTGCGCTTCCACTGGTCGTCCTCGACCCCACGGATCGCCTGCTCGACCTTGCGCATCCGGCCCTCGAGGTCCTTCATCCGGTCGCGGGGAACCTTGCCGGCGGCGTCCCAGCGGTCGGCGAGGTCGCGGAAGGCCTGCTTCGCCGTCGACAGGTCGGTGACCGGCACCAGCTTCTCGGCCTCGAGGAGGATGGCCTCCTTCTTCTCCGCGTTGGCGGCGAACTCCTTGTCGAGCTCCTCGTTGGCAGCGTCGCGGGCACCGAAGAAGGCGTCCTGGGCAGCCCGGAACTTCTTCCAGAGCCGGTCGTCGATGCCCTTGGGCGCCGGGCCGGCGGCCTTCCACTGCGCCATCAGGTCCCGGTAGCGGCCCGCGGTGGGACCCCACTCGGTCGAGGTGGAGAGGGACTCGGCCTCGATGACCAGGCGCTCCTTGACCGCCTTCGCACCCTCGCGCTTCTCGTTCAGCTCGGCGAAGTGGGCCTTGCGGCGCCGGGTGTACGTCGTCCTGGCGCTGCTGAACCGGCGCCACAGGGTGTCGTCGGTCGCCTTGTCGAGCCGGGGGAGGCCCTTCCACTCGTCGAGCAGCTCGCGCATCCGGTTCGCCCCGTTGCGCCAGTCGCTGCTCTCGGAGAGCTTCTCGGCCTCGCCGGCGATCTTCTCCTTGAGCGCCTTGCCCTCGGCGACCTTCTTCGCACGCTCAGCGCGACGCTTCTCGCGCAGGTCGGCGATCACCTTCTCCAGGGCGTCCAGACGGGTCAGCAGCGCGTCGAGATCACCCACTGCGTGGGCGTCGGTGACGTCCGCGCGGACCACGGCCACGGACTTCCCGGCCTCGTCGGGCGCGATCTTGCCCTTGGTGACCCGCTGCTCGAGCAGGTCGACCTCGAAGACGAGGCGGTCGTAGCGCTCGGTGAAGAAGGCCAGAGCCTCGTCGGGTGACCCCTCGGGGTACTGCCCGACCGACCGCTCGCCGTCGGCGGTGCGCACGAAGACGGTGCCGTCGTCGGCCACCCGTCCCCACCTGCTCGCCTCCGGCACGCCGGTCACCTCGGCCTCGTTTCCCTGCCCCGTCACTGCTCACCTCGTAGATCGTGTTGCGGACATCACGCAGCGCCCCCATCGTAGTCAAACCCTGGAGGGTCGCCGCGCACGCGGGCGATAGGCTGGCCCGGTTGCCCCGTCACCGTCGTCAGGAGAGTCGCCCCGTGCTGATCGCAGGCTTCCCCGCAGGACCGTGGGGGACCAACTGCTACGTGGTGGCCACCGGCCCCGGGAGCGAGTGCGTCGTCGTCGACCCGGGCAAGGACGCCAGTGACGGTGTGGCCTCGGTGATCCGCGAGCACCGGCTGAAGCCGGTCTCCGTCCTGGTCACCCACGGGCACATCGACCACATGTGGTGCGTCGCCCCCGTGGCGGGTGCGTACGACGCCACCGCCTACATCCATCCCGCCGACCGGCACCTGCTGTCCGACCCGATGGCGGGCATCTCGCCGGAGACGGCAGGGATGCTGCTCGGCGGCAGCTACGAGTTCGCCGAGCCCGACGAGGTGACGGAGATCGCCGACGCCGACACCCTCGAGCTGGCCGGACTGCGCTTCGTGGTCGACCACGCTCCGGGCCACACGCCAGGCTCGGTGACCTTCCGCGCGCCGTACGACGCCGACGACGTCAGCGAGGTGATGTTCTCCGGCGACCTGCTCTTCGCGGGGTCGATCGGGCGCACCGACCTCCCGGGCGGCGACCATCCGACGATGCTGCGCAGCCTCGCCAGCAAGGTGCTTCCGCTCGCTGACGACATCGTGGTGCTCCCCGGGCACGGCGAGCAGACCAGCATCGGACGCGAGCGCGCGACCAACCCGTTCCTGCAGGACCTCGTCCACCCGGGCGAGGGACTGTCCGTGCCGCGCAACACCCGAGGTATCTGACGCCGATGAGCAAGCCCACCCCGCTGAGCGGGTTCCCCGAGCTGCTGCCGCGCCAACGCGTCGTCGAGCAGGACGTCATCGACAGCCTGCGTCGCAGCTTCGAGCTGCACGGCTTCGCAGGCATCGAGACCCGGGCCGCCGAGCCGGTCGAGCAGCTGCTGCGCAAGGGGGAGACCTCCAAGGAGGTCTACCTGCTGCACCGGCTCCAGGCGGAGGAGCGGCCCGCCGCGGGGAGCGACTCCGGCATGCCCGAGGCCGGAACGCTGGGTCTGCACTTCGACCTGACCGTCCCGTTCGCCCGCTACGTGCTGGAGAACGCCGGCAAGCTGGACTTCCCCTTCCGGCGCTACCAGATCCAGAAGGCGTGGCGCGGTGAGCGCCCGCAGGAGGGCCGCTACCGCGAGTTCACGCAGGCTGACATCGACGTGGTGATGAAGGACGAGCTGCCCTTCCACTTCGACGTCGAGGTCGCCCGGGTGATGGCCGAGGCCCTGTCACGGCTGCCACTCCCGCCGATGAAGCTGCGGGTGAACAACCGCAAGCTGATCGAGGGCTTCTACCGCGGCATCGGCGCACCGGACCCCGCCGCGGTGATCACGATCATCGACAAGCTGGACAAGCTGCCGGAGGACAAGGTCGCCGAGCTGCTCGGCACCGACGGCCGGCTCACCCAGGCCCAGAGCGACCAGTGCCTGGCGCTGGCCCGGATCAGCACCCCCGACTCCTCCTTCGTCGAGGCCGTCCGGTCCCTCGGTGTCGAGCACGAGCTGCTCGAGACCGGGCTCGCCGAGCTGGCCGCCGTCATCGACGGCACCGCGAGCGTGGCCACCGAGCGGTTCTCGGTCGAGGCCGCCCTGAGCCTGGCGCGCGGGCTGGACTACTACACGGGCACGGTGTTCGAGATCCACATGGTCGGGTTCGAGTTCCTCAAGTCCGTCGGTGGCGGTGGCCGCTACGACGCGCTCGCCTCGGACGGGAAGACGACGTACCCGGGCGTGGGCATCTCCTTCGGCATCAGCCGCACCGTGGTGCCGCTCCTGGCCCGAGGGGTCCTGGACGGGACCCGGGGCGTGCCCTCGGCGGTCCTCGTCGCGCTCACGGACGAGGACTCGCGCCCCGAGAGCGACGCGGCGGCCCAGCGGCTGCGTGCTCGGGGCATCCCCACCGAGGTGGTGGCCAGCCCGCAGAAGTTCGGCAAGCAGATCAGGTACGCCGAGCGACGCGGGATCCCGTTCGTCTGGTTCCCGGGCTCCGACGGCCAGCCGGACCAGGTCAAGGACATCCGCTCAGGGGAGCAGGCCGACGCCGATCTCGACGTCTGGCAGCCCCCCGCGTCCGACCTGCACCCCGGCATCGCGCTGCCGCCCCCGAACCCAGATCCAGCAACCCCGTCAGCAACTTCAGGAGACCCGCAGTGATTCGCACGCATGATGCCGGCCAGCTTCGCGCCGAGCACGTCGGACAGACCGTCACCCTCGCCGGGTGGGTGGGTCGCCGGCGTGACCACGGCGGGGTCGCCTTCATCGACCTCCGCGAGGCCTCCGGCGTGGTCCAGGTCGTGATCCGCGACGAGGCCGTGGCCCACCACCTGCGTTCCGAGTTCTGCATCAAGGTCACCGGTGAGGTCTCGACCCGCCCCGAGGGCAACCAGAACCCCAACCTGCCCAGCGGTGAGATCGAGGTGATCGCGGACACCGTGGAGGTGCTCAGCGAGTCCGCCGCGCTGCCGTTCCCGATCGACGAGCACGTGGAGGTGGGGGAGGAGGTGCGCCTCGCGCACCGCTACCTCGACCTGCGTCGTCCCGCCCCCAACGCGGCGCTGCGCCTGCGCAGTGAGGTCAACCGGGCCGCCCGCGACGTACTCGGGTCCCGCGGCTTCGTCGAGATCGAGACCCCCACGCTGACCCGGTCCACGCCCGAGGGCGCCCGTGACTTCCTGGTCCCCGCCCGGCTGCAGCCGGGCAGCTGGTACGCCCTCCCGCAGAGCCCCCAGCTGTTCAAGCAGCTGCTGATGGTGGCAGGGATGGAGCGCTACTACCAGATCGCCCGCTGCTACCGCGACGAGGACTTCCGGGCCGACCGGCAGCCGGAGTTCACCCAGCTCGACATCGAGATGTCGTTCGTGGAGCAGGACGACGTGATCGCGCTCGCCGAGGACGTGCTGTCCTCCGTGTGGGGCCTGATCGGGCACGAGATCAAGACACCCATCGAGCGGATCACCTACCACGACGCGATGCGCCGCTTCGGCACGGACAAGCCGGACCTGCGGATGGGCCTCGAGCTCGTGGAGTGCACCGAGTACTTCGCCAGCACGCCCTTCCGCGTCTTCCAGGCGCCGTACGTCGGTGCCGTGGTCATGCCCGGCGGAGCGACCCAGCCGCGCAAGAAGCTCGACGCCTGGCAGGACTGGGCCAAGCAGCGTGGCGCCAAGGGCCTTGCCTACGTCCTCATACAGGACGACGGCGAGCTCGGGGGCCCGGTCGCGAAGAACCTCTCAGAGGACGAGAAGGCCGGCCTGGCGGCCCACGTGGGCGCGGAGCCGGGTGACTGCGTGTTCTTCGCCGCCGGGCCCGCCAAGAGCTCCAGGGCGCTGCTCGGAGCCGCGAGGCTCG
The DNA here is from genome assembly GCA_963740525.1 of uncultured Actinomycetota bacterium. Classification (GTDB taxonomy): domain Bacteria; phylum Actinomycetota; class Actinomycetes; order Propionibacteriales; family Nocardioidaceae; genus CAVUEG01. The sequence goes on along the minus strand of CAVUEG010000010.1, from coordinate 259,333 downwards.
AGATCGGGCGTCGGGGCGGGCTGATCGACGAGTCCGCCTGGAGCTTCGTGTGGGTCGTGGACGCCCCGCTGTTCGAGCCCGCCGGCGAGGCCACCGCCGCCGGCGACGTCGCGGTGGGCTCGGGAGCATGGACCGCGGTGCACCACGCGTTCACCTCTCCCAAGCCGGAGTGTCTCGACACGTTCGACACCGAGCCGGGCGACGCCCTCGCCTACGCCTACGACATCGTCTGCAACGGCAACGAGATCGGCGGGGGCTCGATCCGTATCCACCGCGCGGACGTGCAGAAGCGCGTGTTCGCGATGATGGGACTGAGCGAGGCCGAGGCGAACGAGAAGTTCGGCTTCCTCCTCGAAGCGTTCAAGTACGGCGCCCCGCCTCACGGCGGCATCGCCTTCGGCTGGGACCGGATCTGTGCACTGCTGTCCGGCACGGACTCGATCCGCGACGTGATCGCCTTCCCGAAGACCGGCGCCGGCTATGACCCGCTGACTGCCGCTCCGGCCCCGATCACGGCCCAGCAGCGCAAGGAAGCCGGCGTGGACAAGGCTCCCGAGACGGCGGAACCGGGCACCGCGTAAGGCTTGGTACCAATTCGTTACCTGTCGGGTGCCGATCTTTGTACCCGGCTCGTCTATCGTCACCGTTCGGATGCCGAGACTGCTGTCGCGCCTCACCGGGAGGACACAGGGCGCCGCCACGATGGCCGGAACGGCTTGACGACCCAGAAGGGACGACATGGGACTGAGCGTCACGGAGCTGCCCTCCGAAGAGGATGCTGCGGCGGAGCCGTCGTTCAAGCCCGGTGAGATCGCTGGTCGCTCGCCGACCAAGATCGCGATGGACCGGCTGCGCGAGGACAAGATCGCCGTCGTCTGCGTCGTGATCGTGATCTTCTTCGTGCTGATCGCGGTGTTCGCACCGCTGATCGCCAAGGCCTTCGGTGTGGAGCTTCACGCCGGAGACCCGTCGACCGACACCGATGCCTTCAACTTCCCGGTGATCGGTCCGCCGGACCACGGCTTCACGTGGAAGGCTCCGTTCGGTCTCGCGCCGAACACCGGCAACGACAACCTGGCCGAGTGGCTCTTCGGTGCTCGGACCTCGCTGATCGTGGCCACGGTCAGCACCCTGGTCTCGACCGCGATCGGCATCGTGGTCGGTCTCCTGGCCGGCTTCAGCCGCGGCTGGGCCGACCGGATCATCTCCTTCGTCGTCGACATCTTCCTGTCGCTGCCCTTCATCCTGGTCGCGCTGGCCGTCGCGCCGATCATCACGCTCCGGTTCGCCAACCAGCCGGCACTCCTGGAGAAGGCGCAGTTCATCGCGCTGCTCTCTGTGCTGTCGTTCTTCAGCTGGATGTTGCTGGCCCGTCTGATCCGCGGCGAGGTGCTCTCTCTGCGAGAGCGTGAGTTCGTGCAGGCGGCCCGAGTGATCGGCGTACCGACCCGCACGATCCTGTTCAAAGAGCTCCTGCCCAACATGATCGCGCCGATCGTGGTGTCGATCTCCCTGGGCCTTCCCGCGTTCGTCACCGCGGAAGCCGGACTCTCCTACCTCGGTATCGGCGTCGTGGGTGCCGCGTCGTGGGGCCAGACGGTCAACAAGGCCGTGCCCTTCTTCGACACCTATGCGCTGTACCTCTATGAGCCGGTCATCGGGATCACGATCCTGGTCGTCGCGCTCAACCTCCTGGGCGACGCGATCCGCGACGCCTTCGACCCCAAGACTCGCCGGTGAACATCTCACCGCTCGAGAGAATCGACCAGCAAAGAAAGGTGGGATCACCTAGATGCGCATGAAGAAACCAGCAGTCGCTTTGGCGACCGCGGCGCTCCTCACGCTCGCTGCCTGTGGTGGTGGCAGCACGGGCACTGGAAACGGGAGCACGTCAGGAAACCCGACACAGGGAGAGGGCGGCGGTGCAGGCGCCGGCAAGGACGCCACGGCCGAAGGGCCGATGGAGGTCCCGGCTGACGCGCAGATGGGCGGCACCATCACGGTGCTGACCAACCAGGTGCCCGCCACGCTCGACCCGACGCGCGCCTACTACACGGACTCGACGGCGATCATGTCGGACCTCGTGACCCGCGGGCTCACCCAGTACAAGTACGACCCGGCCACGAAGGACATGATCCTCGTCCCGGACATGGCAACGGACCTCGGTCGTCCCAACGACGACAACACCGAGTGGACGTTCACGCTCAAGGACGGCCTCAAGTACGAGGACGGCACCCCGGTCAAGGCCGAGGATGTCGCGTACGCCGTCAAGCGTTCGTTCGCGATCGCTGAGCTGCCCGACGGCCCGACGTACCAGACGACGTTCTTCCTGGACGGCGACAAGTACAAGGGCCCGTTCAAGGACGGCGACAACTACGCCGGTGTGACCACGAGCGGCAACGACGTCACGATCAAGATGCGTCGTCCGTTCACGGACATGGACTACTACGCGTCGTTCCCGGCCTTCACTGCGATTCCGCAGGCCAAGGACGACCCGCAGAACTACGAGAGCCACCCGATGGCGACCGGTCCGTACATGTTCTCGGACTACAAGCCGGGCACGTCCCTGACCCTCGTGAAGAACGAGAACTGGGACCCCGCCACCGACCCGGGCCGAATCCAGGCTGCGGACAAGTGGGTGTTCAAGTTCGGCGAGGAGACCTCGAAGCTCGAGAACGTGATCATCAACGACAGCGACCCGACGTCGCTGACGTACGACAACGTCACTCCTGCGACGTACAAGTCGATCCCGTCCGACCCGGACCGACTGATCACGGGCACCTCGCCGTGTACCTACATGTGGTACATCGACATGACCAAGATCACCGATGTCAACGTGCGTAAGGCCATCGGCTACGCGTACCCGTACGTCGACGTCTGGAAGTCCGGTGGCGAGATCGTGGGCCTGACCCGCGTTCCCGGCACCACGATCCTGCCCCCGGGCACTGCCGGCCGTGTGGAGTACGACACTCTCGGCATCGAGGGCAAGAACACCGACCCGGCCAAGGCCAAGGAGCTTCTCCAGAAGGCCGGCGCCATGGGCTACGAGATCAAGTTCCTCTACGCGACCGACGACCCGCTGTCGGTCGAGGCGAAGAACCAGATCGTCAAGGGTCTCGAGGCCGGTGGCTTCAAGGCGACGCCGATCGCTTCCACGATCGACAAGGTCCGCGAGGCTCGTACTGACTACAACTCGCCGATCAACGTCCGCTCCAGCGGATGGTGCTCCGACTGGCCGACCGGCGGTTCCTGGTTCCCGGCTCAGTGGGACGGATCGCTCGTGGGTGTCGAGGGCATGCCCAACCCGGCCAACTTCAAGGAGGCCGACGCGGATGCCAAGCAGAAGGACATCCTCGACAACATGACCCCCGAAGAGGCCGGCCCGGCCTGGGGCGAGTTCGACGAGTTCATCGAGCGAGAAGTACTACCCGGCAGTCATTCTCGGGTACTCCGGCACCGCGATGATCCATGGTTCGAAGATCGGCGGAATGGACGCGGACACCGTTCGCGGCATGCCGACCTTCGCCCAGATGTACATCACCAAGTGACGAGCTCCGAGTTCCACGGTGCTTGTACATGAGCGCTGAGTAGATTCACGCTGATGGGGGTGGGCCTGGCCCACCCCCATCAGTTCCGACCACTCCCATCCGGAGCCAGAGTCTCGCTATGTTCGGCTACATCGTCAGGCGCGTCATCTCGGCCGCGCTCGTGCTTCTGGCCGTCAGTGTCCGTCTTCGCCCTGTTCTTCTACGGGCCCTCCGACCCGGCGATGGCCATGTGCCCGGAGACCCGGTGCACCCCGCAGCGGCTGGAGATCATCACCACGAGCCTGGGCCTCGACAAGCCCGTCGCCGAGCAGTACGCGACGTACATGAAGGGCATCTTCGTCGGTCGGGAGTTCCACTCGGCACCCTCGTCTTCGACTGCAACGCGCCCTGCCTGGGCCGCTCCTTCAAGTACCGCGTCGACGTGTTCGACTTCCTGTGGGTCCGCTTCCCGGCCACCGTCTCGCTGGCCATGGGGGGCGCGGTCGTCTTCTTGACGATCGGCTTGGCGAGTGGGATCTTCGCCGCCCGAAGACGCGGGACGATCGGCCGACAAGGGCATCGTCGGCGCCGCTCTCGTGGTCAATGCCGTGCCCTACTACCTGCTTGCCCTGCTCGCCTACCTCTACCTGGTCAGCGCCTGGAAGATCTTCGGCGAGCCCGGCTACCACTCACCGATCAGTGAGAGCCCGATGCCTGGGCGAAGGGCTTGCTGCTGCCCTGGATCGTGCTCGGCGTGGCCTACTCCACGCAGTACGCCAGGTTCAGCCGTGGCTCGATGATCGAGGCTCTGAACGAGGACTATGTCCGCACCGCGAGGGCCAAGGGGCTCTCCGAGCGTGCCGTGACGCTCAAGCACGCGCTTCGCGCTGCGATCGTGCCCGTGGTCACGATCTTCGGTCTCGACTTCGCGATCCTGCTGGCCGGCACCGTCTTCACCGAGAAGATCTTCTACATCCAGGGCATCGGCCTGGCGGGCCTCGACGCGATCGGCCGCTCCGACCTGCCCATCATCATGGCGACGGTCCTGATCGGCGCCGCGCTCATCGTCGTGGCCAACATCATCGTCGACATCCTCTACAGCGTGATCGACCCGAGAGTGCGTCTGACATGACCGAGACCAGCGAGTTCCTCACGCCCAGCCCGGCGAGGAGCCCAAGGCCGCGTCGGCCAAGGAGCCCTTCCTCGTCGTCGAGGACCTGACCGTGCGCTTCCCGACAGCCGACGGCCTGGTCCAGGCGGTCTCGGGCCTGAGCTACTCCCTCGAGCAGGGCAAGACCCTGGGCATCGTGGGAGAGTCCGGGTCGGGCAAGAGCGTCTCGTCGATGGCGGTCATGGGCCTGCACGACGAGAAGCGCACCCAGATGTCGGGCTCCATCCGTGTCGGTGGCCGTGAGGTCATCGGGCTGAGCAACGACGAGATGCGATCGGTCCGCGGCCAGGAGGTCGCGATGATCTTCCAGGACCCGCTGAGCTCCCTGCACCCCTTCTACACGATCGGGAAGCAGATCTCGGAGTCCTACCTGGCGCACCACAGCGTCTCCAGTTCCAAGGCCCGGGCCAAGGCCATCGAGATGCTCGACCGGGTCGGCATCCCGCAGCCCCGGACCCGCGTGGACGACTACCCGCACCAGTTCTCCGGCGGCATGCGTCAGCGCGCGATGATCGCCATGGCGCTGTCCAACGACCCGAAGCTCCTGATCGCCGACGAGCCGACGACCGCACTGGACGTCACGGTGCAGGCGCAGATCCTGGATCTGCTCCAGGACCTCCAGCGCGACTTCAACTCGGCGATCATCATCATCACCCACGACCTGGGTGTGGTGGCGGAGATGGCTGACGATGTGATGGTGATGTACGGCGGCCGAGGCGTGGAGTACGGCAAGACGCGCGACATCCTGACCCACCCGGAGATGCCCTACACCTGGGGACTGCTGTCCACGGTGCCGGATGTGAGCGCCGACCCCAACGCCCAGCTGATCCCGATCAAGGGCAACCCGCCGAGCCTGCTCGACCCGCCCCCAGGCTGTGCCTTCCACCCGCGCTGTCCGCACGTGGACAAGGTGCCTGGAAAATTGTGCTCGACCGAGCTCCCGGAGCTCACGGCCGGCTCGCACGGCACGGGGCACTTCAAGCGCTGCCACCTGGCCGACCCCGCCACGATCTATCTCGAGGAGGTTCTGCCCGAGATTGCGCCGGACCTGGTCGAGATGACCGCCAAGGACGACTTCTCCGACGTGCTCGAGGACGGAAAGTTCGATCAGGGAGCCGGAACCGGCCACCGCACTTCTCCAGAGTCCGACTGAGAGAGACGATGTCTTCCATGACCCAGCCTCAGGCTGCGGCCCACGCCGCGTCGCAAGTCCCCACCGACCGTAAGCCCGTGCTGCAGGTGACGAACCTGCGCAAGTACTTCCCGGTCAAGTCGTCCGGCGTCGTGCGCCGCACGATCGGACAGGTCCAGGCCGTGGACGGCGTCTCCTTCGAGGTTCTCGAGGGAAGCTCCCTCGGCCTCGTCGGTGAGTCCGGCTGTGGGAAGTCGACCACCGGGCGCTTGATCACCCGGCTGCTGGACCCGACGTCGGGCACGATGAACTTCGACGGGACCGACATCTCGACCTTGTCCCAGCGGCAGATGATGCCGCTGCGCAAGGAGATCCAGATGATCTTCCAGGACCCGTACAGCTCGCTGAACCCTCGGCACACGGTGGGCTCGATCGTCGGTTCGCCGCTGCGTGTCCACAACGTGGTTCCCGAGAAGCAGATTCTGAACCGGGTGCGCGAGCTGCTCGAGGTCGTCGGGCTCAACCCCGAGCACTACAACCGCTACCCCAACGAGTTCTCCGGTGGCCAGCGCCAGCGGATCGGAATCGCCCGCGCCCTCGCGCTCCAGCCGAAGCTCCTCGTGGCCGACGAGCCGGTGTCCGCGCTCGACGTCTCCATCCAGGCCCAGGTGGTCAACCTTCTGCAGGACCTGCAGAAGGAGTTCAACATCGCCTTCCTGTTCATCGCGCACGACCTCGCGATCGTGCGGCACTTCTGTCCCGAGGTGGCGGTGATGTACCTCGGCAAGATCGTCGAGATCGGCGACCGCGACCGGCTCTACGACCACCCGCACCACCCCTACACGCAGGCGCTGCTCTCCGCTGCGCCGGACGTGAAGCAGGCGGCCATCGGTGGTCGGCGTGACCGGATCCGGCTCGAGGGTGACGTGCCCAGCCCGATCAACCCGCCCAGCGGCTGCCGGTTCCGGACCCGCTGCTGGATGGCCCAGGACATCTGTGCCAAGCAGGAGCCCCCGCTGCTCCAGATCGGGCCCACGCACAAGGTGGCCTGCCACTTCGCGGGCGAGTACAACATGGCCCCGTCGACGCCGATCACGCTGAGCACGCTCGGGGTCGACCGTCAGGGAGCCCCGGTCAAGGACGCGACCCCGTCGGCCGAGGACCTGAACAAGCCCGGGTTCGACAACGAGTGGCACGACATCAAGACGCTGGAGTCCGACTCCGCCAAGATCGCCGGCTCGGGTTCCTGACCCCACGTCGGCCGACCCGTCCGTCGCCCTGACGGGTCGACCTCGGGGAGCGCACTAGGGTGGCCCGAATGGACGGCCTCTTCGACATCGGCCCCGGGCCCACCCCCACGGGTGGGTCCGGTGGCACGCTGTCCGGCAACACCCACCGCTCGGCGCCACTGGCGGTGCGCATGCGACCGCGCACGCTCGACGAGCTCGTCGGCCAGCAGCACCTGCTGGCCACAGGCTCCCCGCTGCGCCGGCTGATCGAGGGTGACCAGCCGATGTCGCTGCTGCTGTGGGGCCCACCCGGGACCGGCAAGACCACGATCGCCTCGATCGTCAGCCAGCAGACGAACCGGCGATTCGTGGAGGTCTCCGCGGTGTCGGCCGGCGTGAAGGAGGTCCGCGCCTCGATCGACCTCGCCCGTGGTGAGCTGGCCCGGTCCGGAGCCGAGACCGTCCTCTTCGTCGACGAGGTGCACCGGTTCACCAAGGCGCAGCAGGATGCGCTCCTGCCCGGCGTCGAGAACCGCTGGGTCACGCTGATCGCCGCGACCACCGAGAACCCCTTCTTCTCGGTCATCTCTCCGCTGCTCTCGCGCTCGCTCCTGCTCACACTGGAGCCGCTGACCGACGACGACATCCGAGGCGTGATCGCGGACGCGGTCAAGGACGAGCGTGGTCTCGGCGGCGCCGTGGACGTCGAGCAGGAGGCGCTCGACCATCTCGTGCGACTGGCCGGTGGGGACGCCCGTCGCTCGCTCACCTACCTCGAGGCCGCGGCCGGGGCGGCGCTCGCCAACGGCGCCACCACCGTGGACCTGGCGACGACCGAGACCGCCGTCGACCGCGCCGCGGTCCGCTACGACCGCCAGGGTGACCAGCACTACGACGTGACGAGCGCGTTCATCAAGTCGATCCGCGGCTCCGACGCGGACGCTGCGCTGCACTACCTGGCACGGATGGTGGAGGCGGGGGAGGACCCCCGCTTCATCGCGCGCCGGCTGGTGATCCTCGCCAGTGAGGACATCGGGCTCGCCGACCCGTCGGCGCTGACCACGGCCGTGGCCGCGGCCCAGGCGGTCCAGCTGATCGGGATGCCGGAGGCGAGGCTGAACCTCGCCCAGGCCACGATCGCGCTTGCCGTCGCACCCAAGTCGAACGCCGTCATCAAAGGCATAGACACCGCCAGCGCGGACGTCCGCGCCGGGAAGATCGGGCCCGTCCCGGCGCACCTGCGCGACGCCCACTACGGCGGTTCCAAGAAGCTCGGCCACGGCCAGGGGTACACGTACGCCCACGACGAGCCGTTCGGCATCGCCGAGCAGCAGTACGCCCCCGACGTGGTCGCGGACGCCGTCTACTACGAGCCCACGTCGTACGGCGCCGAGGCCGCGCTGAAGGACCGGTGGGAGCGCATCCGGAGGATCATCCGGGGCCAGAAGTAGCCGTTCAGGGGTGGATGCTCCGGGCGCGGCCGCTCGCGTCGACCAGAACGCCGGTACGACGGCGCCCGGTCAACCAGGCCTCGCCCGGGACTCCGAGGGCGAAGGCCGCAGTCGCGTCGATGTCCGCCCACGTGAGGTCGTCGGAGACCACGGTCACCGAGGCCCAGGCGGCGGCGGCGACACCGGTGCGGGCATCGACGATGTGGGCTCCCCGGTGGGCGGTTCCCGAGGTGGCCACGGCGCCGTCCCGGACCGGGATCACGGCCACGACGTCGCTGGGTGCGAACGGGTCCTCGATGCCGATGCGCCAGCCGGGCGAACCGGGCATCCGGGTGCGGCAGACCAGGTCCCCGCCCGCGGACAGGCAGACGTCTGTCTCGGGGAGTCCGCGGAAGGCAGCGAAGGCCCGTTGGACGGCCCACCCTTTGACCACCCCACTGGGATCGAGCGAGCCCGCCTGCCCGGTCCCGGCCTTCCACACGTCGAAGGCGCCACCGGACTCGATGCGAGCCCGCTCGGCGAGGGCGAGCACCTCGCCCACCTCGGCCGGGCAGTCGGACCGGGTCACCTCGCCACGGCCGAGCCGCGAGATCCAGCTGTCCACACGGTAGGTGGAGAAGACCTCGTCGGCCCGACGCAGCACGACGAGGGCCTGCGCCCAGGCGTCGTGAGCCTCCGCGGAGTCCGCGGCGGCACCGCGAAGCGCCAGGCTCACGGGCATCCCCATGACGTGCTCGACGCGGCGTACGGGTGCGGTGACGGTCACGGCTCAGAGCCCCACCTGGTCGAGCGCGCTCTGAAGGGACTGCAGGTAGCCGCCACTGGTGTACGTCGCCCCCGAGACCATGTCGATGCTCGCGCTCTGGGCCTGGATGGTTTCCTGGGTCAGGATCGGCAGGGCGTAGGAGTTGATCTGCTGGTCGGTGCCGTTGCCGTTCGGGTACTGCAGGACGGCGACATCGGAGATCCTGGAGCCGCGCACCTTGACCTGCACCTGGACCGGGCCCCAGCGGGTCTCGGCGACCTGCCCGGTGACGGTGCGGGCCGCGCGCCTCGTGCCCTGACTGGACGAGTCGGGCGTGGCGGAGCCCGAGCCTGTCGCGTTGCCACCGCTCCCGGAACCGCCCGAGGCCCCGGTGGTCAGCGGCGCGCTGGCACTGAAGCTCGACGAGCGCCCGGAGCCTGCCGCACTCGTGGCCAGCGGCCCCGAGGTCGACGTGTGGTAGCCGAACAGCAGAGCGAGGGCGGACAGGGTGCTCAGCGCCCAGAAGGTGATGCGTCTCATGAGGTCACCACGCAAACGTCTCGAGATGGAGTTGGTCGTCGGGCAGTCCGGCCGCCCTCAAGGTGGAGCAGACGAGAGAGGTCCATGGCTCGGGCCCGCAGACGTAGACGTCGCGCTCGGCGACGTCGGGAACCCAGTACCGCAGGGCGGTCAGGTCGTCGGCCTTCCCGACGCCAGAGCCGAGCCAAGAGTCGGGGGTACGGCGCCGGCCCGGGAGCCGCAGCACCCGGAGCCCGCGGTGTGCGGCCAGGGTGTCGAGCTCGGCGGCGAACAGGGGGACGTCGGTGAACCGCTCGAGGTAGACGGCATCGCCCGGGGCGTACGCCAGCCCCTCGGCCAGTGAGCGTAGAGGGGTGATGCCGACACCGGCCCCGATGAACGCGACCCGGTGGCGGGTCCGGGGTCGGGCCGTCAACCGGCCGTACGGTCCCTCGACGAGAACCCTGGTTCCCGGCCGCAGCGAGGAGGTCAGCCGGCTCCCGTCTCCCACCTCCTGCACCGTGATGCGCAGGCTGCGCCCGTCCGGGGCGGCGGAGAGCGAGTAGGGGTTGCCCCTGGACCAGCCGCGGCCGCTCAGGAACCGGAAGGTGAAGAACTGGCCGGCTTCGACCTTCATCGCGCCGAGACGTCGTCCGGTGACGACGACCGAGCGGACTCCGTCACCCTCGTCGATGATCGCGGCGACCCGGAGCCGGTGGCGCAGGTTGACGACCAGGGGCACGCCGAGACGCCAGCAGACGACCGTGGCGGCGGCCAGGGCCCAGGCCGTCCACCAGAAGACCGTCTTCGCGGGGGAGCTGGTGAACTGCTGGCCGGTCCAGAGCTGGTGTGGGAGCGCGAGGCCGACCCCGAGGTAGGCGTAGAGATGCATCAGGTGCCATGACTCGTAGCGCAGCCTGCGCCGGGCTGCCCTGATGCTCGTGGCCACGACCATGACCAGTGCCGCCGTACCGGCGAGCGCGAGCAGCATGCCCGGGTAGTCCACGGTGAGGTTCCAGAAGGTCGCCGGTGCGGAGTCGAGCTTCCCTGCGCCGTACCCGAGCGTGATGGCCACGATGTGGGCGAGCATCAGGTTGAACGAGGTGAACCCGACGATCCGGTGGATCGCGACGAGCCGGTCCTGGCCGTAGGCCCGTTCGAGGATCGGGAGCCGGGACATCAAGATCACCTGGGCGAGCAGCAGTACCGAGGCCACCAGGCCGCTGATGCGACCGAGGGAGGTCAGCCCGTCGGCGAGGTGGAAGAGATCCTGGAGGCCACGGTCGGCCACCCACCAGTAGGTGACCAGCAGGAGACTGAGCCACAGACCCGAGCCGGCGGCCAGCCGGACTGACGCGTCGCGACGGGCACGCCGCCCGAGGTCAGGCAGCCGGCGCCGGGTCCGGGAGGCCTCGAGGGTGGTCATGAGGACCGGTCCGCGGGTCGGGCTGCTCTGTGCTCCGCCATGGTGCCTTCCTGGTTGTCCGTCGTCTCCGATGTTCCGCCCGTCGGCTGGCGTTCTCGTGTGTCGTTGCTGTGAGGTTGCTGTGAAATCGTGGGGGTCTGGAGGCACGATCCGGGACAGGTAGGGTCGTGCCCCATGAACACCACCGAGGTCGCGATCACCGTCGCGGCAGCCCTGGTGCTGCTGGTGGCCCTGGTCGCTCTTGCCATCGCCGTGGCGGGGAGACGACGTCTCCGCCGCGAGCTCGCCGCCGCCCTCGCGGACCTGGCCGAGCTGCGGGCCCGGGTCGACCGGATGAGCCAGGCGCCTCCGGCGGCTTCGCCTGCCCCGGTGGTCCAGGAGTTCGTGATCACCGATGCGAGGCCGGTGGGCGGCGGCTTCTCCGCGAGCGCGTCCCTGGCCACCCGCTCTCCTGCGGATGAGCGTTCGCGCACTCCGGCCGAACGGTCGCTCGACTCGAGGGCCTTCACGAACATCCTGGTCGCCGAGTCGTTGATCCGGGTGGCGTCGCTGGGCCACGGTCTGCGCCGGGCGCTGTCGGCGGAGACCCGCAACCAGATCGGCTTCGAGATGCGGCGCGAGGTGCGACGCTCGCGCAAGCAGCGGCGCCGCGACCTGAAAGAGGCCCGCCGCGTGCTCCGGCAGGACGAGGCGGCATGAAGCGGACGGTGTGGTTCGTGGCCGGCGCCGGCGCCGGCGTCTACGCGATGTCGCGAGCCCGTCGGGCGGCGGAGGTATTCACCCCCGAGGGGCTCGCGGACCGCCTGGCTGGGCTGGCCGTAGGCGCCCACCTGTTCCGTCAGGAGGTGCGCACCGGGATGGTCGAGCGGGAAACGCAGTTGCGCCGCAGCTTCGGCGTGGGGCTCCATGAGGTGGAGCAGCGTCCCAATGATGACAACGACGTGAGAGGCATTGACTGATGGACACCGCGGAGATCAGGCGCAGGTTCGTGGCGCATTTCGAGGGTTCCACCTCGATCGGGGCGCACAAGGTGGTGCCCTCGGCCTCTCTGCTTCTCGACGACCCGAACCTGCTCTTCGTCAACGCCGGCATGGTGCCGTTCAAGCCGTTCTTCCTCGGGCACGAGACGCCGCCGTACGAACGCGCCGTGAGCGTGCAGAAGTGCGTGCGGACCCTCGACATCGAGGAGGTCGGCAAGACGACCCGGCACGGGACGTTCTTCCAGATGTGCGGCAACTTCTCGTTCGGCGACTACTTCAAGGCCGGAGCCATCGAGCTCGCCTGGGAGCTCGTCACCAAGTCCCAGGCCGACGGTGGCTACGGCTTCGACGAGAGCGTCCTGTACGCCAGCGTGTACGAGGACGACGACGAGGCCGTCGCGCTGTGGAAGAAGATCGCCGGGCTGCCGGACGACCGGATCGTGCGTCTGGGCAAGAAGGACAACTACTGGAGCATGGGCGTGCCCGGACCGGGAGGCCCGAGCTCGGAGATCCTCATCGACCGCGGCCCCGAGTTCGGCGCGGAGCGGGACTGGGACGCCGGCGACCGCTACATGGAGTTCTGGAACCTCGTCTTCATGCAGGACGAGCTCTCCGCGGTCCGGGCCAAGGACGACTTCGACATCGCCGGGTCCCTGCCCGCGAAGAACATCGACACCGGCCTCGGCCTGGAGCGGGTCGCGTACCTGCTCCAGGGCAAGGACAACATGTACGAGATCGACGAGATGTTCCCGGTCATCGAGAAGGCACAGGAGCTCTCGGGGCGTCGCTACGGCGCCGACCACGAGGACGACGTCCGGTTCCGGGTCGTCGCCGACCACGTCCGCAGCGCCATGATGCTGATCAGTGACGGAGTCACCCCGGGCAACGAGCAGCGCGGCTACGTTCTGCGCCGGCTGCTGCGTCGCGCGGTGCGGTCCATGCGGCTGCTGGGGGTGGAGGACCGCACGCTGCCCGAGCTGCTCCCGGTCAGCCGCGACAAGATGAGGCTCGGCTACCCGCAGGTGGAGACGGACTGGGAGCGGATCTCGACGATCGCGTACGCCGAGGAGGACGCGTTCCGCGCGACCCTGAAGACCGGCACCCAGATCTTCGACCTCGCCGCGCGCGACGCGAAGCAGGCAGGCCAGACCCGGCTCGCCGGGGACAAGGCGTTCGCCCTGCACGACACGTACGGCTTCCCGATCGACCTGACGCTCGAGATGGCCTCGGAGCAGGGTCTCGCGGTCGACGAGGACGGCTTCCGGCGGCTGATGGCCGAGCAGCGAGACCGGGCGAAGGCCGACGCCCGCTCGAAGAAGGGCCACCACGCGGACGCGGCGGCGTACCGCCAGGTCGCGGACACGCTGGGCCGACCGGTCACGTTCACCGGCTACGACGAGATCGTCAGCGAGGCCGCGGTGTGCGGCATCGTCTCCGACGGCGGGGTGATGACGTCGGCTGCCGAGGGAGACGAGATCGAGCTGGTCCTCGACCGCACCCCGTTCTACGCCGAGGGCGGCGGACAGCTCGCGGACCAGGGCGTGATCGAGCTCGGCAACGGCGCTCGGATCGAGGTGTCCGACGTCCAGTCGCCGATCACGGGTCTGATCGTCCACCACGGCCGGGTCCTCTCCGGAGAGGTGACGATCGGCGACCAGGCGCAGCTCCTGGTCGACATCGAGCGTCGCCGCTCGATCAGCCGCTCCCACACGGCCACACACATGGTGCACAAGGCGTTCCGCGAGGCACTCGGCGACACCGCGACCCAGGCCGGGTCTGAGAACTCCCCGGGGCGGTTCCGCTTCGACTTCTCCGCGACCGGCGCGGTCCCCGCCTCCGCGATGCGCGACGTCGAGGCCCGGGTCAACGACCTGGTGCTGGCGGACCTCGCGGTGCATGCCGAGGTGATGACCCAGGAGGATGCGGTCAAGTCCGGGGCGATGGCGCTCTTCGGTGAGAAGTACGGCGACCAGGTCCGGGTGATCTCGGTCGGCGACTGGGCGCGTGAGCTCTGCGGTGGCACCCATGCCGGTCGCTCCGGCCAGCTCGGCGTGATCAAGCTGATGGGGGAGTCCTCGATCGGCTCCGGGGTCCGTCGGGTGGAGGCGCTGGTCGGTGGCGACGCGTACCGGTTCCTGGCCCGCGAGCACTCACTGGTGGCTCAGCTCTCCGAGGTGCTCAAGGTGCGCGCGGAGGAGCTCCCAGAGCGCGTCCATGACATCGTCGAGCGCCTGCGCGCCGCGGAGAAGGAGATCGAGCGGGTCCGCGTCCAGCAGGTCCTGGCGGCGGCCGGAGAGCTCGCCGCGGGAGCCAAGGACGTGTACGGCATCCAGTACGTCGGCCACCGCGCCGACGGAGCCGGGGCCGGTGACGTGCGCAAGCTCGCCCTCGACATCCGCGGCCGGATGCCGGCTGGGAAGCCTGGCGTCGTGGCGATCATCGGGTCGACCGACGGCAAACCCGCGGTGGTGGTCGCGGTCAACGACGAGGCGCGTGCGAAGGGCGTGTCGGCGAACGCACTGGTCAAGGCAGCGGCGACCGCGCTCGGCGGCAGCGGCGGCGGCAAGGACGACGTGGCCCAGGGCGGTGGCGCCGACGTGGGGAAGACCGACGAGGCGCTCCGCGACGTCGAGCACCAGGTCGGCCGGTTCGCGACCTCGGGGCAGGGCTGAGCGCCCCGGTGCGGACCGGCGTACGGCTGGGGCTCGATCCGGGTGAGGCTCGGATCGGGGTCGCGCGCAGCGACCCGTCGGGGATCATCGCGACGCCGGTCGAGACCGTGCCCCGCGGTCCGGGTGACGTGGGGCGGCTCCGCCAGCTGATCGAGGAGGAGGGGGCGTTCGAGCTCGTGGTCGGGCTGCCCCGCTCGCTCTCGGGCGGCGAGGGGCCGTCCGCGGCGAAAGTACGGGTGTTCGCACTCGAGCTGGCGCGTAGCGTGGCTCCGGTCCCGGTGCGACTGGTCGACGAGAGACTGAGTACGGTCTCGGCCGAGGCGATGCTTCGAGATCGGGGTAAGAAGGGTAAGAAGCGCAGGGCGGTGGTCGACCAGGCTGCCGCAGTGGTGATCTTGCAGAATGCGCTGGAAGCCGAACGCAGCTCGGGGACTGTGCCGGGTGAACTGGTGAAGTGGTCAGAATCCGACGACAGCTGATGGGTGGAGAGCGTTGAGTCACGTAGGCCTGGACCTGAGCCCTGAGAAGCACCGGAGCCGTCCCCGCCGTGGCGTCGGCTGCGTCGCGGTGCTGATCGCCCTGGCTGTACTCGTGGGCGGTGGCTATCTCGCGGTCAGCTTCGGCCTGTCCGCGCTCAAGGACCGGCTCAGCCCGCCTCCGGACTATCCCGGCCCCGGCACCGGCCAGGTCCTGGTGGAGGTCCACGACGGAGACACCTCCTACGACATCGCCAAGACGCTCAAGGCCAAGGACGTCGTGAAGAGCCAGGAGGCCTTCAACGACGCCGCCGCCAAGGAGCCGCTGGCGCGGGGGATCCAGGTCGGCTTCTACCAGCTGAAGAAGCAGATGGCCGCGAAGGACGCACTCGCGGTTCTCATCGACCACGACAACCTGCTCCAGGCCTCGATCACCATCCCCGAGGGACTGCGGGTCGACGACGTCGTCAAGCTCCTGGCCAAGGGCACCGACATCCCGCGCAAGGCGTTCACCCGGGCGCTCGACCAGCCGGACAAGCTGGGGCTGCCGTCGTACGCGAAGGGCAACCCTGAGGGCTACCTCTTCCCTGCGACGTACGCGTTCCCCCCGAACGCCACGGCCACGTCGATGCTCTCGGCGATGGTCACCCGGTGGCGCCAGGCCGCCGACGAGGCAGACCTGGAGAAGTCGGCCGCGGACCTGGGCTACACCCCCGCGGAGCTGATGATCGTGGCCAGCCTGGTCGAGTCCGAGGCCAACCGTGACGCCGACCGCGGCAAAGTGGCGCGGGTCGTCTACAACCGGCTCGAGACCGACGCGACCAACCATCTGCTGCAGATCGACGCTACCGTGAACTATGCGCTCGGCCGGGATCTCGGTCTGGGCCTGACGACCGAGGACCTCAATGTCGACTCGCCGTACAACACCAGGAGGTACCCGGGCCTGCCCCCGGGGCCGATCGAGTCGCCCGGTGACAAGGCGATCGAGGCCGCCGCGCACCCGACGCCCGGACCCTGGGTGTACTACGTGACCGTCAACCTCGACACCGGAGAGACGAAGTTCACGCAGAGCTACGACGAGTTCCTGCGCTTCAAGCGGCAGCTTCAGACGTGGTGCGACTCCTCGGACCGGTGCTGAGTGACCTCCACGGGCAGCGGCCGTCGCTGCGCGGTGCTCGGCTCGCCGATCGCTCACTCGCTGTCGCCGGTGCTGCACCGCACCGCGTACGCGGCGCTGGGTCTGGACTGGGCCTACGAGGCGGTCGAGGTCACCGAGGACGCCCTGCCCGGCTTCCTCGACGACCTGGACGGCAGCTGGCGCGGTCTGTCGCTGACGATGCCGCTCAAGCGTGGCGTGCTGCCGCTGCTCGACGACCTGTCCCCGTGGGCGGAGCTGTCCAGGGTGGCCAACACGGTGCTCTTCGAGGACGGTCGTCGCACCGGTGACAACACCGACGTCCCGGGCGCCGTCGCCGCGATCCGCGAACGGTACGACGGCCCGTTGCGGAGCGCCGTCGTGCTCGGTGGGGGAGCGACCGCGACCTCGATGATCCTGGCCCTGGCCGAGCTCGGCGTGCAACAGGTCGAGCTGCTGGTGCGCGACCCGGCCCGAGCGGCCCGAGCGCTCGCCGCGGTGGCCCGGCACGCCACCGCTCCGCAGGTGCGGGTCAGCCCGCTCCGCGGGCCGGCCCTCGAGGCCGACATCCTGGTCTCCACCGTCCCCGCCTCGGCTCAGCCGCCGCCGCTGGTGGCCCGCCTCGCCGCCGTGCCGGTCATCTTCGACGTGGTCTACGACCCTTGGCCCACCCCCCTCGCCTCCGGGCGCGGCGCGGGCCAGCAGGTGGTGGTCACCGGACTGGACCTGCTGGTGCACCAGGCAGCCCTCCAGATCGAGCTGATGACCGGTCTCCCCGTCGACCACGCGCTGCTCGACGCGCTCCGCGCCGCCGGTGAGCAGGCCCTCTCCGCCCGCTGACCCCCTGACGCGGCGCATCTTGACCCCCAAAACCCGCTGACGCGGCGCATCTTGACCCCCAAAACCCGCTGACGCGGCGCATCTTTCCCCAGGAAACGCACCGACGCGGCGCGTCTTGCCCGGCCGGTCGCCTAGGGTCCGGGCATGGCTTTGGACACGGCGGTGGTGTGCCTGGTGACCGGCGGCATCCTGGGCGCCGTGGTGCCCGCCCTGATCGGCAGGATCCCCGAGCCCCCCGAGCCCGCTGAGTCCGCTGGGCAAGCGGAGCCCGCTGGGCCGCTCGGGGCCGATGGCGCGGAAGCCCCAGCGCCGAAGGTGCCCTACGCCGAGATCGGTGCGTCCCCCCGCCTGGTGAGATCCACCGTGCTGGTGTCCGCGGTGGTGGCGGCATTGCTCGGGTCGGCGGTGGGCTGGGACTGGGCGCTGCTGTTCCTGATCTACCTGGTCCCGGTCGGTGTGGCCCTCGCGGTGGTGGACTGGCGTACTCGGATGCTGCCCACCTGGCTGATCGCGCCGTCGTACGCCGTGGTCAGCCTGCTGGTGATCCTCTCCGCCGCCCTGTCGGGCGAGTGGGACAGCGCGATCCGCGCTGCCCTGGGCTGGGCGGTGGCCGGAGGGATGTTCTTCCTGCTCTGGTTCATCTACCCGCGCGGACTCGGGTACGGCGACGTCCGGCTCTCCGGCGTGCTCGGGATCGCCCTGGGCTACCTGGGCTGGGGCGAGCTGCTGGTCGGCGTGTACGCAGCCTTCGTCCTCGGCGGCGTCGGTGGTCTGTTGCTGTCCGCGCTGAAGATCGTGGACCGGAAGGCGAGCCCGTTCGGACCGTGGATGCTGGTCGGGGCCGTGGTCGGCGTACTCGCCGGCCCGGCGATCGCCGACTATCTCGCGACCGCCTACGCGTGATTCCCCGCCGACCGTGGCGTGAAAGACTGCCCGCATGCTGCGCTGGCTCACCGCAGGCGAGTCCCACGGACCGTCTCTCGTCGCGATCCTCGAAGGTCTTCCCTCCCACGTCCGGGTGACGTCGGGTGACATCGCCGATGCCCTCGCTCGCCGACGCCTCGGTCATGGCCGCGGAGCCCGGATGAAGTTCGAGCAGGACGAGGTCACCGTCATCGGTGGCGTCCGCCACGGCGAGACGATGGGCGGCCCGGTGGCCATCCAGATCGGCAACACCGAGTGGCCCAAGTGGGAGAAGGTGATGTCCTCCGACCCCGTGGACGCCGCCGAACTCGATGCGCTGGCCCGCAACGCGGCGCTGACGCGCCCGCGACCGGGACACGCCGACCTGGTGGGCATGCAGAAGTACGACTTCGATGAGGCCCGGCCGATCCTGGAGCGGGCGTCGGCTCGCGAGACCGCCGCTCGCGTCGCACTGGGGGCCGTCGCCTCCGCCTTCCTGGAGCAGACCGTCGGGGCGAGGGTGGTCTCCCACGTGGTGTCGCTCGGCACGGTGCAGGCGCCGTACGGCGTGGTGCCGGAGCCGGAGGACGTGGAACGGCTCGACGAGGACCCGGTTCGTTGCCTGGACGCGGACACCAGCAAGCTCATGGTCGCCGAGATCGACCAGGCGCACCAGGACGGCGACACGCTCGGAGGGGTCGTCGAGGTGGTCGTTCACGGGCTCCCCCCGGGTCTGGGGTCGCACGTCCACTGGGACCGTCGGCTGGACGCCCGGCTCGCGGGAGCCCTGATGGGCATCCAGGCGATCAAGGGGGTCGAGGTCGGCGACGGCTTCGGCCTGGCCGTGGTGCCGGGATCACAGGCTCACGACGAGATCGTTCCGACCGACGCCGGCATCCGACGTACGTCGGGTCGCTCGGGCGGCACGGAGGGCGGGATGACCACCGGCGAGGTACTGCGCGTCCGGGCCGCGATGAAGCCGATCGCCACGATCCCGCGTGCCCTGCGCACGGTCGACGTCGCGACCGGCGAGGAGGCCGTAGCCCATCATCAGCGCTCGGATGTCTGCGCGGTCCCGGCGGCGGGCATCGTCGCCGAGGCGATGGTGGCGCTGGTCCTGGCCGAGGCCGTCCTGGAGAAGTTCGGCGGCGACTCGGTCGGGGAGACCAAGCGCAATGTCGAGGGCTACCTGGACTCGCTGAGGTTCCGTTGAGCGACGGCCCGCCGGACCTGGACGCCTCCAGGCGGCCCCGGGCGGTCCTGATCGGTGCGATGGGCGCAGGCAAGACCACGGTGGCACACCTGCTCGGCGAGCAGTGGGGGCTGCCGGTCCGCGACACCGACGAGGACATCGAGACCGCTGCGGGCTGCTCCATCTCCGACCTCTTCGTCGACCATGGCGAGGAGCACTTCCGGGTGCTCGAGCGGAACGCGGTCGCCGTGGCCCTGACCGAGCATCGGGGCGTGCTCTCACTCGGCGGCGGCGCCGTGCTCGACGCACAGACCCAGCAGTGGCTGGACGGCCACACCGTCGTCTTCTTGCAGGTTGGTCTCTCGGATGCGGTGAAGCGGGTCGGCCTCGGCGTCGCCCGCCCACTTCTGCTCGGAAACGTGCGGGCCCGGGTGAAGGCTCTGCTCGACGAGCGCACGCCGGTCTACACCCGGCTGGCTACGGTCGTCGTGGACACCGACGGCAAGGACCCGGCCGAGGTGGCCGACGAGGTCCGGGCGGCACTCGAGACGGCGTCGGGCCGCTCCGGCCCCCCGGACGCGTCGAGGGAGTCGAAGGAGGAGGAGAACCATGGCTGAGCAGACCCCGCTGGATCGGCTTCACGTCGCGGGCGCGTCGCCGTACGACGTGGTTGTGGGCGAGGGCCTGCTCGGTGAGCTGCCGACGATGCTCGGCGAGGGTGTCCACCGGGTTGCCGTCATCCACCCGCGAGGGCTGGCCGCGACCGGTGAGGCGATCCGCGAGGACCTCATCGGCCAGGGGTACGACGCCCACGGGATCGAGATCCCCGACGGCGAGGAAGCCAAGCTGGCACCCGTCGCGTCGTTCTGCTGGCAGGTGCTCGGGCAGACCGGGTTCACCCGCTCCGATGCGATCGTGACCGTCGGGGGAGGGGCAACCACCGACCTCGGCGGCTTCGTGGCCGCGACCTGGCTGCGCGGCGTGAAGGTGGTCCACATGCCGACCACGCTGCTGGCGATGGTCGACGCCGCCGTGGGTGGCAAGACCGGGATCAACACGACCGAGGGCAAGAACCTCGTCGGTGCCTTCCACGAGCCTGCCGGTGTGCTCTGCGACCTGGCCACGCTCGAGACGCTGCCGCGCAACGAGCTCGTGAGCGGGCTCGCCGAGGTGATCAAGTGCGGCTTCATCGTGGACACCGAGATCCTGCGTCTCGTCGAGGAGCACACCGAGGAGGCACGCACCCCCGGATCGGCGGTCCTCCGCGAGCTGATCCGACGGGCGATCCAGGTCAAGATCGACGTGGTCACCGACGACCTGCGCGAGACTGGCGGCTCCGGCGGGCACCCCGGGCGTGAGGTCCTCAACTACGGGCACACGCTCGGGCACGCGGTCGAGCGCGTCGAACGGTACAAGTTCCGCCACGGCGCCGCGGTGTCGATCGGCATGGTCTACGTCGCCGAGCTCGCCCGGCTCGCCGGCAAGCTCCCTGACGAGGTGGTCGACCGGCACCGCTCGGTGCTCGAGACAGTCGGGCTGCCCACGTCGTACGGCGGAGGCAGCTGGGCGCAGCTGCACGAGGCGATGCGGTTGGACAAGAAGACCCGAGGCGACGCGCTGCGGTTCGTCGTACTGGACGACCTTGCTCGACCCTCGATCCTGACCGCGCCGGACCCGGCGCTGCTGACCGCGGCGTACGCCGAGATCTCCCGGGAGGGCTGATTCGTGAAGGTGCTCGTGCTGAACGGTCCCAACCTCGGTCGCCTTGGGCGGCGGCAGACAGAGATCTACGGGACCACCACTCACGGCCAGCTCGTCGACCTGTGCCTCGCGTGGGGCCGTGACCTGGGGCTGGAGGTGGAGGTGCGTCAGACCAACCACGAGGGCACGATGCTCGACTGGCTCAACGAGGCCGCCGACACCCAGACGCCCGTGGTGCTGAACGCGGCCGCCTGGTCGCACTACTCGTGGGCGATCTACGACGCGTGTGCCCAGCTCGTCGCGCCGCTGGTCGAGGTGCACATCTCCGACCCCACCCAGCGCCCCGAGGAGTTCCGGCACACCTCCGTGGTCACGCCGTACGCCGCACTGGTCGTGGCCGGCCAGGGGATCGACGGCTACCGGGTGGCGCTGGCGACGCTGGCCCCGCCGGATGGACCCGCACAACCGGACAATTGACCGGTTGTGACGGGTTTTTCGCGCAAAACCCTGTCCCAACCGGTCAATTGCACGGTTGAGCCGGCACGTTCCGGTTTTCCGACACCCGGGCCGCCCGGCTAGACTGGGCGGTCGCTGCCCGGGAGTTGGCAGCCCACCCCCGTACGACGACGAAGAGGGCTCACGCGCGCATGGCAACGACCAACGACCTGAAGAACGGCATGGTGCTCAACCTCGACGGCCAGCTCTGGCAGGTCATCTGGTTCCAGCACCACAAGCCCGGCAAGGGCGGCGCAGTCGTGCGCTCGAAGCTGCGGAACATCGAGTCCGGCAAGACCGTCGACAAGACGTTCAACGCCGATGTGAAGGTCGACGTCGCGAACGTCGACAAGCGCACCATGCAGTACCTCTACAACGACGGCACGTCCTACATCTTCATGGACACCGGGACGTTCGACCAGCTCGAGGTGACCCCCGAGATCGTCGGCGACGCCAGCAACTTCATGCTCGAGAACCAGGAGGCGATCGTCGCGACGAACGACGGACGCGTCCTCTACATCGAGTTGCCGGCCTCGGTCGAGCTCGAGGTGCAGTACACCGAGCCCGGCCTGCAGGGCGACCGTTCCACGGGCGGCACCAAGCCCGCCACGCTCGAGACCGGCCACACGATCAACGTGCCGCTCTTCATCACGACCGGCGAGCGGATCAAGGTCGACACCCGCGACTCCAGCTACCTCGGCCGCGTGGCAGCGGACAAGAGCTGATGACGGCTCGGTCGAAGGCGCGCAAGCGCGCTCTCGACATCCTCTACGCCTCCGAGCTGCGGCAGCGCTCGGCGGTGGAGGCCCTCGACGAGGCGATCGCCGACGGCGACGGTCCCACGAACGAGTACACCGCGGCCCTGGTGCGCGGCGTCGTGGAGAACCAGTCCCGGATCGACGAGCTGCTGACCACGTACGCCCAGGGCTGGACCCTCGACCGGATGCCCACCGTGGACCGCAACGTGCTGCGACTCGGCGTCTTCGAGGTGATGTACGTCGACGACGTCCCTGACGGGGTCGCCGTCTCCGAGGCGATGAACCTGGTCCGCGACCTCTCCACCGACGAGTCACCGTCCTACGTCAACGGGATCCTCGGCAACATCGTGCGCAACAAGCCCGCGCACTCTGCGTGACCCCGGCTGACCCCACCTGACCCCGCCTGACCCGGCCGTGGCGTTGACCCCGCGTGGCATCGTGGGGCCATGGTTGATGAGCAGCAGGTGGACCTGGTCGTCGTCGGGCTCGGACCCGGCGGCGAGGCGACCGCGACCAAGGCAGCACAGGCCGGGCTGAGCGTGGTCGGCGTGGATGCCCGACTGGTCGGAGGTGAGTGTCCCTACTTCGGCTGCGTGCCGTCGAAGATGATGATCCGCGCCGCGGCCTCCCTGGCCGAGTCGCGCCGGGTCGCCGCACTGGCGGGCGCCGCGGAGGCCACCCCGGACTGGACGCCGGTCGCCACCCGGATCCGCGACGAGGCCACCGACGACTGGGACGACCAGGTCGCCGTGGAGCGACTCGAGGCCGCCGGGGTCACGTTCGTGCGCGGGCACGCCCGCCTCGTCGGACCACGCACCGTCGAGGTCGACGGGACGAGGTACGTCGCGACGAAGGGCGTCGTGCTCAACACAGGCACCGAGCCGGCCGTGCCCCCGATCGACGGCCTGGCGCAGACGCCGTACTGGACCAACAGGGATGCCGTCCAAGTCACCGAGCTGCCGGACTCGCTCGTCGTCATCGGCGGCGGCGCGATCGGCGCCGAGCTCGCCCAGGCATTCGCGCGCTTCGAGGTCCGGGTGGTCCTGGTCGAGGTGGCCGACCGGCTCCTGGCGCCCGAGGAGCCCGAGGCCTCGGCCGCGGTGGCCGCGGTGTTCGCCCATGAGGGGATCCAGGTGCTCACCGGGGCCACGATCGCCTCGGTGACCCACGACGACCGCGGGTTCACCCTCGACGTCGACGGCCGGGAGATCTCGGCCGACCGGCTGCTCGTGGCCGCTGGTCGGCGCGGCAACCTGGGAGACCTCGGGCTGGAGAGCGTCGGTCTCGACCCCGAGTCGCGAACGCTCGAGGTGGACAGCCGGATGCGGGCCGCCGAGGGGCTCTGGGCGATCGGCGACATCACCGGCAAGGGCGCGTTCACCCACGTGTCGATGTACCAGTCCGCGGTCGCGGTGGGGGACATCCTCGACCAGGACGGGCCGGTGGCCGACTACCGGGCGGTCCCGCGGGTGACGTTCACCGACCCGGAGGTCGGCTCGGTGGGCATGACCGAGCGGCAGGCGCGGGACGCCGGGCTGAACGTGCGGGTCGGGCTGACGAAGCTGCCCCAGTCCGCCCGCGGCTGGATCCACAAGGTCGGGAACGAGGGGCTGATGAAGCTGGTCGAGGACGCCGACCGCGGAGTCCTCGTCGGGGCGACTGCAGTGGGCCCGTGCGGAGGCGAGATCCTGTCCATGCTGACCACCGCCGTGCATGCAGAGGTCCCGACCGCCACCCTGCGCTCGATGATCTACGCCTACCCCACGTTCCACCGGGCGGTCGAGGACGCGCTGGGCAAGCTCGCCTGAGACGGGGTCGTGACGAGGCGTCCTCGGCTGTTACGCTGACGCCCGTTCGACATCCTTTAACGAGCCGTCCTGTGAGGCGGAGAAGGAGGTCCGGCACGCTCATGTGTGCGCAGCCAGCCCCCACCCCGGAGGTCCCCTCCGGAGACGGTCGAGTCGTCCTTGACTCCCGTGACATCAACCGGGCCCTGACCCGGATCGCCCACGAGATCCTCGAGCGCAACAAGGGCGGCGTCGACCTCGTCCTGCTCGGGATCCCCAAGCGCGGCGTACCTCTCGCCCAGCGGATCGCCGCCCGGATCAGCCAGGTCGAGGGCTTCGACGTGCCGGTCGGGTCTCTCGACGTGACGATGTACCGCGACGACCTCCGGATGCGTCCCGCGCGGACCCTGCTCCCGACCGAGATCCCGACCGGCGGCATCGACGACAAGGTGGTGGTCCTGGTCGACGACGTCCTCTTCTCCGGCCGGACGATCCGCTCGGCCCTGGACGCACTCAACGACGTCGGTCGGCCTCGGGCGGTGCGCCTCGCGGTCCTGGTGGACCGCGGCCACCGCGAGCTGCCGATCCGGGCCGACTTCGTCGGCAAGAACCTCCCCACGTCCCTGGTCGAAGAGGTCCAGCTGACCTTGGAGGAGACCGACGGCGAGGACGCCGTGCGCATCCTCGGCGACGAGGTGGTCGCATGAAGCGCCACCTGCTGAGCGCGGCGGACCTCACCCGCGACGACGCCGAGCTGGTCCTGCGCACCGCAGAGGAGATGCGGTCCCTGGCCGACCGCCCCATCAAGAAGCTGCCCGCCCTGCGCGGGCGGACCATCGTGAACCTCTTCTTCGAGGACTCCACGCGCACCCGGATCTCCTTCGAGGCTGCGGCCAAGCGCCTCTCCGCCGACGTCATCAACTTCTCCGCCAAGGGCTCGAGCCTGAGCAAGGGCGAGAGCCTCAAGGACACCGCCCTCACGCTCGAGGCGATGGGCGCCGACGCGGTCGTCGTCCGGCACTGGGCCAGCGGCGCCCCGCACCTGCTCGCCAACGCCGGCTGGTCGCGCAGCAGCGTGGTCAACGCTGGCGACGGCACCCACGAGCACCCCACCCAGGCCCTGCTCGACGCCTTCACCATGTGGCGCCACCTCGGTGACCTCGACGGACGCCGGGTCGCGATCGTCGGCGACGTGCTGCACAGCCGGGTGGCGCGCTCCAACGCGCTGCTGCTGCGCACGCTCGGCGCCGAGGTCACCCTCGTGGCACCCCCCACGCTGCTCCCGTACGGCGTGGAGTCCTGGCCGTGCGAGACCTCCTACGACGTCGACTCGGTGCTCCCGAAGGCGGACGTGGTGATGATGCTGCGGGTCCAGAAGGAGCGGATGAACGCCTCGTTCTTCCCGACCGTCCGCGAGTACAGCCGGCGCTACGGCCTCGACGCGCGCCGGATGGGCACGCTGCAGGACCACACGATCGTGATGCACCCGGGCCCGATGATCCGCGGCATGGAGATCACCGCCGACGTGGCGGACTCCGAGCGGTCCGTGATCGTCGAGCAGGTCACCAACGGCGTGGCGGTGCGGATGGCCGTGCTCTACCTGCTGCTCGGAGGCAGTGAGCCGGCCATCGGCGGCGACGAGGCAGTGGCGGAGCCGGCCCAGCCCGGTACGACGGACGGAGCGGACGCGTGAGCGGCTACCTGATCAAGAACGCCCGGATCCTCGGCGGCGAGCCGAGCGACATCCTCGTCCGCGACGGAGTGGTCGTCGCGATCGGTGACACCGACCCCTCCGAAGGCGGCGCCGGCGACCTCGACGAACTGGAGGTCGTCGACGCCGAGGGCCTGGTGGCCCTCCCGGGGCTGGTGGACCTGCACACGCACCTGCGTGAGCCGGGCCGCGAGGACGCGGAGACCGTCGAGACCGGGACCCGCGCCGCGGCGATGGGCGGGTTCACCGCCGTGTTCGCGATGGCGAACACCGAGCCGGTGGCCGACACCGCCGGCGTGGTCGAGCAGGTCTGGCGGCTGGGCCGGGAGGCCGGCTACTGCGACGTGTACCCCGTCGGTGCGGTGACCGTCGGGCTCGAGGGGGAGCGGCTGGCCGAGCTCGGTGCCATGGCCGACTCGGCCGCTCGGGTGCGGGTCTTCTCCGACGACGGCAAGTGCGTCCACGACCCGGTCCTGATGCGCCGTGCGCTGGAGTACGTCAAGGCGTTCGACGGCGTCGTCGCGCAGCACGCCCAGGAGCCGCGGCTGACCGAGGACGCCCAGATGAACGAGGGTGAGCTCTCCGGGAGGCTCGGCCTGCGCGGCTGGCCCGCGGTCGCCGAGGAGGCGATCATCGCCCGCGACTGCCTGCTGGCCGCTCACGTGGGTTCCCGGCTGCACATCTGCCACGTCTCCACCGCGGGGTCGGTGGAGATCGTCCGCTGGGCCAAGAGCAAGGGCTGGGATGTCACGGCAGAGGCGTGCCCGCACCACCTGCTGCTCACCGACGCCCTGGCAGCGACGTACGACCCCATCTACAAGGTCAACCCGCCGCTGCGGACCGACGCCGACGTCGCCGCGCTGCGCGAGGGGCTGGCCGACGGGACCATCGACATCGTCGCCACAGACCATGCGCCGCACCCGCACGAGGACAAGGACTGCGAGTGGCAGGCCGCCGCGTTCGGGATGATCGGCCTGGAGACGGCGCTGTCGATCGTGCAGCAGACGATGGTGGACACCGGCCTGGTCGACTGGGCCGGGGTCGCCGAGCGGATGTCCTACCTCCCGGCACGCATCGGTCGGGTCCCCGACCACGGCCGTCCGATCGAGGTCGGCGCCCCGGCGAACATCGTGCTGTACGACCCCCTCGCCACTCGCGTCATCGACGGCACCGAGTCCGCCTCGCTGTCGCGCAACTCGCCGTACGTCGGTCGTGAGCTGCCCGGCCGGGTCGTCGCCACGTTCCTGCGAGGCAGGCCCACGGTCCTCGACGGGAAGCTCACGTGAGCCCGGGCCAGGTCTGGCTGCCGGTGTCGCTGCTCCTGGTCGTGCTGCTGGTGGCGTACGCCGCCATGTGGCGCGGCTGGCTGCGTCGCGGCACCAAGCACGACCTGCCGGAGCTGGTCCCGGCCCCTCCGGTCGCCGAGCTGCCCACGGCCCGCCTCCAGGCGGGTGGCCGCTACTTCGGCACGACGGTCAGCGGGGACTGGCTGGACCGGGTCGTCGCCCGGGGCCTCGGAGCCCGCAGCAGCTGCCGGATCCTGCTCTCCGGCGAGGGACTGGACGTGATCCGGCTCGCCGGGTCCTTCAGGATCCCGGCGTCGTCCCTGCGCGGTGCCCGCCACGACCAGGGCATCGCGGGCAAGGTCGTCCCCCCGCACGGGGTGCTCGTGGTCACCTGGCAGCACGGTGACCTGACCCTCGACACCGGCTTCCGGCTCGAGCCCGCAGCCGACGAACACTCCACCACCGAGGCGCACAACCGGTGGGTCCGGTCCCTGTCGAAGATGGCGAAGGAGAACGCAGCGTGAGCCCGCTCAGGACGCCGACCGAGGCACTGCTGGTGCTGGAGGACGGCCGCACGTTCCACGGCGAGGGGTTCGGCGCCGAGGGCGAGACCTTCGGCGAGGCCGTCTTCTCGACCGGGATGACCGGCTACCAGGAGACGCTCACCGACCCGTCGTACCACCGGCAGGTCGTGGTGATGACCGCGCCGCACGTCGGCAACACGGGCATCAACGACGAGGACCCGGAGTCTGGTCGGATCTGGGTCAGTGGGTACGTCGTGCGCGACCCGGCCCGGATCACCTCCAACTGGCGCAGCGTCCGCACCCTCGACGACGAGCTCCGCGAGCAGGGGGTCGTGGGCATCTCCGGGGTCGACACCCGAGCGCTGACAAGGCACCTGCGTGAGCGGGGCGCGATGCGGGTCGGCATCTCCACCACCGAGACCGACCCCCAGCGGCTGCTCGAGCGCGTGCTCGCGGCGGACGAGATGGCGGGCGCCGATCTCGCGGGTGCCGTGTCCACCTCCGAGAGCTACGTCGTGCCTGCACAGGGCGAGAAGCGGTTCACCGTCGCGGCGGTCGACCTCGGGATCAAGGCGAACACGCCGCGGATGATGGCCGAGCGCGGCATCGAGGTCCATGTGCTCCCCGCCGCAGCCACCCTCGAGGACGTGCAGGCGGTCGCGCCTGACGGGCTGTTCTTCTCCAACGGGCCGGGGGACCCGGCGGCCACCACCGGGCAGGTGGAGCTGCTCGAGGCGGCGCTGGCGGCCGGCATCCCCTACTTCGGGATCTGCTTCGGCAACCAGCTCTTCGGGCGCGCGCTGGGGCTGGACACCTACAAGCTGAAGTACGGCCACCGTGGCATCAACCAGCCCGTCATGGACCGCACCACCGGCAAGGTCGAGGTCACCGCGCACAACCACGGCTTCGCGGTGGCCTGGCCGGGCTCGCTGGACGAGCCCGTGCCGACGCCGTACGGCGAGGTGACGGCCAGCCACGTGTGCCTCAACGACCAGGTGGTCGAGGGGCTCGAGCTGCGGGAGTCCGGGGAGCTCCGGTCGTTCTCGGTCCAGTACCACCCGGAGGCGGCGGCCGGACCGCACGACGCGGCGTACCTCTTCGACCGCTTCTGCCGCCTGATGGCCGACCACACAGACCTGAGGGGAGGCATCGCCTGATGCCGAAGCGCACGGACATCAAGAGCGTCCTGGTGATCGGCAGCGGCCCGATCATCATCGGCCAGGCCTGCGAGTTCGACTACTCCGGGACCCAGGCCTGCCGGGTCCTGATGGACGAGGGCATCCGGGTGATCCTGGTGAACTCGAACCCTGCCACGATCATGACCGACCCGGAGTTCGCCGACGCGACGTACGTCGAGCCGATCACCGCGGAGTACGTCGAGAAGGTGATCGAGAAGGAGCGTCCCGACGCCCTGCTCGCCACCCTGGGCGGGCAGACCGCGCTCAACTGCGCGGTGGCCCTCGACGCGAACGGCGTGCTCGAGAAGTACGGCGTGGAGCTGATCGGCGCGAGCATCGAGGCGATCGACCGCGGTGAGAACCGCCAGAGCTTCAAGAAGATCGTCGAGGAGCTCGGCGGGGAGACCGCGAAGTCGGTGATCTGCCACTCGGTCGAGGACCTTCTCGGAGCCGCGGACCAGCTGGGGTACCCGATGGTGGTCCGGCCGTCCTTCACGATGGGCGGCACCGGATCGGGCATGGCCTACAACGAGGCCGACCTGATCCGGATCGGCGGCGCAGGGCTGGCCGCCAGCCCGACCACCGAGGTGCTCCTGGAGGAGTCGATCATCGGCTGGAAGGAGTACGAGCTCGAGGTGATGCGGGACACCGCCGACAACGTGGTGATCATCTGCTCCATCGAGAACCTCGACCCGATGGGGGTGCACACCGGCGACTCGATCACCGTCGCCCCGGCGATGACCCTCACCGACCGTGAGTACCAGACGATGCGCGACCTCTCGATCGGGATCATCCGCTCCGTCGGTGTCGACACCGGCGGCTGCAACATCCAGTACGCCGTCAATCCGGTCGACGGTCGGCTGATCGTGATCGAGATGAACCCCCGTGTCTCACGCTCCAGCGCGCTGGCGTCGAAGGCGACCGGCTTCCCGATCGCCAAGATCGCCGCCAAGGTGGCGATCGGCTACACCCTCGACGAGATCCCCAACGACATCACGCGGGAGACCCCCGCGTCCTTCGAGCCGAGCCTGGACTATGTGGTGGTCAAGGTCCCGCGGTTCGCGTTCGAGAAGTTCCCGGCCGCGGACCCGACCCTGACCACGCACATGAAGTCCGTGGGCGAGGCGATGGCGATCGGGCGCAACTTCACCGAGGCGCTGCAGAAGGCGCTGCGGTCGCTGGAGGCGAAGACGGCCGTCTTCGACTGGCGCAAGGAGTGGGTGGACCTCGACAAGGACGCCCTTCTGGAAGAGATCCGGACCCCGCACGACGGCCGCCTGAAGAAGGTCATGGACGCGATCCGGGCCGGAGCGACGCCCCAGGAGATCTTCGACTCCACCAAGATCGACCCGTGGTTCGTGGACCAGCTGATGCTGATCAACGAGATCGCCGGCGAGGTCGCGGCGGCCGACGAGCTGTCCCCGGGGCTGCTGCGCCGGGCCAAGCGGCACGGCTTCTCCGACGACCAGATCGGCCGGCTCCGGGGGATGAGCGCCGACGTGGTCCGCGGCGTACGCCACTCGCTGGGGATCCGTCCGGTGTTCAAGACCGTCGACACCTGCGCGGCCGAGTTCGCTGCTGCCACGCCGTACCACTACAGCTCCTACGACGAGGAGACCGAGGTCGTCGCCCGCGAGAAGCCGGCGGTGATCATCCTCGGCAGCGGACCGAACCGCATCGGTCAGGGCATCGAGTTCGACTACTCCTGCGTGCACGCCTGCCTCGCCCTGAGCGATCCCACGATCCCCGGCGGCGGCTACGAGACGATCATGGTCAACTGCAACCCCGAGACCGTCTCCACCGACTACGACACCTCCGACCGGCTCTACTTCGAGCCACTGACGCTGGAGGACGTGCTCGAGATCGTCCACGCCGAGACGCTGGCGGGACCGATCGCGGGAGTGATCTGCCAGCTCGGCGGGCAGACGCCGCTGGGGCTGGCCAAGGGGCTCGAGGCCAACGGCGTCACGATCGTCGGGACCTCCCCGGACGCGATCCATCTCGCCGAGGAGCGCGGTGCGTTCGGCCGGGTGCTCGCCGAGGCCGGGCTGCCGGCGCCGAAGCACGGCATGGCGACGTCGTTCAACGAGGCGCGGGCGATCGCCGAGGAGATCGGCTACCCGGTGCTGGTGCGCCCGTCGTACGTCCTGGGTGGGCGCGGCATGGAGATCGTGTACGACGACGACTCGCTGGCCGGCTACATCCAGCGGGCGACCGAGATCAGCCCGGAGCACCCGGTGCTGGTCGACCGGTTCATCGACGACGCGGTCGAGATCGACGTGGACGCGATCTTCGACGGCGAGGAGCTCTTCCTCGGCGGCGTGATGGAGCACATCGAGGAGGCCGGCATCCACTCCGGCGACTCCTCCTGTGCGCTGCCGCCGATCACCCTGGGCGCCTCGGAGATCAACCGGATCCGCGAGGCCACCGAGGCCATCGCCCGGGGCGTCGGGGTCCGCGGCCTGCTCAACATCCAGTACGCACTCGGCTCCGATGTGCTCTACGTCCTCGAGGCGAACCCGCGCGCCAGCCGCACGGTGCCGTTCGTGTCGAAGGCGACCGCGACCCCGCTGGCCAAGGCGGCCGCGCGGGTGATGCTGGGGGAGACCGTCGCCGAGCTCCGGACCGCCGGGCTGCTGCCGGCCACCGGCGACGGGGGCGCGCTCCCGGCCGACCAGCCGATCGCGGTCAAGGAGGCGGTGATGCCGTTCAACCGGTTCAAGACGCCGGACGGCCGCAGCGTCGACACCGTCCTCGGACCGGAGATGAAGTCGACCGGCGAGGTGATGGGCCTGGACGCCGACTTCGGTACGGCGTTCGCGAAGGCGCAGGCTGCGGCGTACGGCTCCCTGCCGCGCCACGGCAAGATCTTCGTCAGCATGGCCAACCGCGACAAGCGGCACATGATCTTCCCGATCAAGGTGCTCGCCGAGCACGGGTTCGACATCCTCGCGACCCAGGGCACGGCCGAGGTGCTGCGCCGCAACGGGGTGCATGCCACGGTCGTTCGCAAGCACTACGAGGGGACCGGGCCGAACGGCGAGAAGACCACCGTGCAGCTGATCCTGGACGGCGAGATCCAGCTCGTGATCAACACGCCCAACGGGTCCGGCAGCGGGCTCTCCGCGCGGGTCGACGGCTACGAGATCCGCACCGCCGCGATCATGGCGAACATCCCCTGCATCACGACGGTGCAGGGCCTCGGCGCCGCGGTCCAGGGGATCGAGGCGGTCCGTGGTGGTGACATCGGCGTCCGCTCGCTGCAGGACTGGGCCCGGCTGGCGCATGCCAACCGCGAGGCTGAGCAGGCCACCGACGCGGGGAGTGGGGCGGCCGGCACGTGACCGTCTACCGCCGGTTCTTCGACACCGTTCTCGTGCACAGCGACGCGGAGACCGCCCACCGTGCCGCGTTCGCCGTCATCCGCGCCGCCACCCCCGTGACGCGGCGCATCTTGTCAGCGAAATCGCACCGACGCGGCGCATCTTGCCCGCCCCCCGTGCGCGCGATGGGTCTGGAGTTCCCCGGCATCCTCGGCCTGGCCGCCGGCTTCGACAAGGACGCCGTCGGCATCGACGCCCTCGCCGCGCTCGGGTTCGGCTTCGTCGAGGTCGGCACGGTCACCGCGGAGCCGCAGCCGGGCAACGAGCGGCCCCGGCTGTTCCGCCTGCCGCTGGACCGGGCCGTGGTGAACCGGATGGGCTTCAACAACGACGGCGCGGCTGTGGTCGCCGAGCGGCTGGCCCGACGGTCGGCAGAGCGCGCCCGGAGGAGCGGTGATGCACCGGAGCCGGTGGTCGGAGTCAACATCGGCAAGACCAAGGTCGTCCCCGACGACGACCAGGACGCGGTCGTCGCCGACTACCGGAAGTCGACCCGCCTGCTCGCCCCGTACGCCGACTACCTGGTCGTCAACGTCAGCTCGCCGAACACCCCGGGCCTGCGCGCCCTGCAGTCCGTCGACCGCCTCGAGCCGCTGCTGCTCGCCGTACGCGAGGAGGCGGATGCCGCGAGCGCGAGCCGGGTCCCGTTGCTGGTCAAGATCGCTCCCGACCTCACCGACGACGACGTGCTCGCCGTGGCCGACCTCGCCACCGGGATCGGGCTCGACGGGATCATCGCCACCAACACCACGATCCTGCGCGACGGACTGCGCTCGCCCACGAGGGACATCGCGCGCGTCGGTGCCGGCGGCATCTCCGGGGCGCCGGTCCGAGACCGTGCCCTGGCCGTGCTCCGGCTGCTGCGCGACCGGGTGGGAGCGGACCTCACCCTGATCGGCGTCGGAGGGATCAGCACGCCCGAGGACGCGGTCGCCCGGCTCGAGGCCGGGGCCGACCTGCTCCAGGGCTACACGGCCTTCGCCTACGAAGGGCCTCTGTGGCCGAGCCGGATGAACCAGGCCCTGCAGCGAGTCAGCGAGGGTACGGCGTGACCGGTGCGCAGCGCGGCGGCGTACACGTCCAGGCGGAGGTCCTCTCCAACAAGCAGGTGGGCGCCTACCGGCACCTGACGCTGGTGGCCCCCGGGGTGGCCGAACGCTGTCGACCGGGGATGTTCCTGGCGCTGAGCGTGGGCGGCGACATGACGTCGGTCCTGGGCCGGCGCAGTTTCTGGGTGCACCGGGCGAAGCCCACCGGTGCGTACGGCGGCACCGTGGAGGTCGTGTTCGAGACCACGGGCGAGGGGACCCGTTGGCTGGCGGGTCTCGGACAGGGCCGCAAGCTGGCGCTGACCGGACCCCTCGGGCGTCCCTTCGCAATGCCTCGCGAGCCGGTCACCTGCACGCTGGTCGGACATGACCACGGTGGCGCCGCCCTGTTCACGCTCGCCGAGCAGCTGCGCACCCGGGGCTGCGCGGTGCACATGCTGCTCACCGGACGCGACGAGCCGCACCTCTTCGGTGCGCTGGAGTGGCGACGGTCCGCGAAGACCGTGCTCGCAGCCACCGCGGACGGCTCCGTCGGCACCCGTGGGGGAGTGGAGGACGTTCTCCCCGACCTGCTCACCCGGACGGACACGGACGTGGTCTACGCCTGTGGCCCGCACGACGTCCTGCACGCCGTCGCGGCGATCGCCGAGCAGCACGGTGCCTGGTCCCAGACGGCGCTCGAGTGGCCGGTCACCTGCGGTACCGGGCTCTGTCAGGGCTGCGCCGTGCCCGTCGTCGGCGAGGACGGTGTGACCCGGATGGTGCGCGCCTGTGCCGACGGCCCGGTCTTCCGCGGCGACCGGGTCCGCTGGGACGACCTCGGCACGATCCCGGAGGGTGCCCGGTGACGGCCGACCTCACCACGCAGCTGGCCGGGATGACCCTGCCCAACCCGGTCCTGGTCGCCTCGGGCTGCGGCGGCACAGGCCGCGAGCTGGAGGGGTACGTCGACCTGGGCGCCCTCGGTGGCTTCGTCACCCGGTCGGTGACCCTCGACCGCCGGCCGGGAGCGCCGACCCCCCGGCTGGTCGAGACCCCCAGCGGTCTCCTGAATGCCGTGGGCCTGCCAGGCGACGGGCTGAACGGCTTCCTCGCCACCGACCTGCCCTGGCTCGGTCAGCGCCGGGTTCGCACCATCGTCTCGATCGCGGGCTCCACCCTGGGCGAGTACGCCGAGCTGGCCCGACTGATCGGCAACGCCGGCTCGGTGACGGCCATCGAGGTGAACATGTCGGTCCCGCAGCCCGAGGAGGCGGACGACCCGCTGATCTACCCCGCCTCCGACCCCTACCACGCGGCCAAGGTGGTGCGCGCCGTCCGCGGCAGCGTCCCCCGCGGAATCCCCGTCCTCGCCAAGCTGTCCCCGGACGTGACGCGGATCGTCGACCTGGCCGAGTCCGTGGTCGATGCCGGCGCCGACGCGGTCGTGCTGGTCAACGCGGCCCTCGGCCTGGCGGTCGACGCCGAGACCCTGCGTCCCCGCCTCGGAGCGGGTTACGGCGGGCTCAGCGGTCCGGCTCTGCGCCCGATCGCTCTCCGCTGCGTCTGGCAGGTCCACCAGGCCTTCCCGGAGGTCCCGATCGTCGGGGTCGGGGGCATCGGCTCCGGAGCCGAGGCCCTCTCCTTCCTCGCGGCCGGTGCGACAGCCGTGGCGGTCGGCACCGCCGTGCTCCACGACCCCACCACGCCCTCGCGGGTGCTGGCCGAGCTCGCGGTGGAGCTGGACCGCCTGGGCATCCCGTCGGTCTCCGCGGCGGTGGGCCTGGCCCACCGTGCCCCCGGCGTACCGCTCCGGGACCCGCACCAGGTCCCGGTTCCCGTCACCTCCGACGAAGGAGCACCGTGAACACTCCGTTCGGCACCCGCCTCCGCAACGCGATGGACGACCGCGGCCCGGTCTGCGTCGGCATCGACCCGCACGCAGCCCTCCTGGACGCCTGGGGAATGACCGACAGCGTCAACGGACTGGAGAAGTTCGCCCTCTCGGCCACGGAGGCGATCGCCCCGCGGGTCTCGGTGATCAAGCCCCAGTCCGCTTTCTACGAGCGCTTCGGCTCCCAGGGAATCGCCGTGCTCGAGCGCGTGATCCGCACCGCCCGGGAAGCCGGCTGCCTGGTCCTGCTGGACGTGAAGCGCGGCGACATCGGCTCCACCGCCCAGGCGTACGCCGACGCGTACCTCGACCCGAACAGCCCGATCTGCGTCGATGCGATCACGGCCAGCCCGTACCTCGGGTTCGGCAGTCTCACCCCCATGGTGGAGACGGCGCTGGCCCACGGCGGCGGGGTCTTCGTGCTCGCGCTGACGTCGAACCCCGAAGGGCCGCAGGTGCAGCACGCCCGCACCGGGTCCGGTGCCACCGTGGGGGCGTCGATCCTCGGCGAGGTGGCCCGTCTGAACGCCGGTGCCGACCCGCTCGGCTCCGTGGGGGTGGTGGTTGGCGCGACCATCGAGCCGCAGGACGAGGACTTCGAGGTCAACGGACCGATCCTGATGCCCGGGATCGGTGCCCAGGGCGGCACCGTCGACGACGTACGCCGGATCCTCGGCGAGGCCGCGCGTCACGTGCTGCCGTCAGTGTCTCGGGAGATCCTCGCCGCCGGGCCCGACTCGACCGCCCTGGTCGAGGCGGTCAAGCGCCAGCAGGAGGCCTTCGCCGGCCTCGCATCAGGGGCCCGGTGACCCACATGACGGATCCGACATCGACGCGTCCGGTGGTCCGCGCGGCGGGTGTCGCCTTGGCGTGCGCGTTGCTGATCCTGCCCGCCGGCTGCTCCGGTGGCGCCGGCGACTACTGCGAGACGCTCGCCTCGCATCGCTCCGAGCTCACGTCGCTGGCAGGGGGCGCGGCCGGGATCACCGAGGCGATGCCGGTCTTCGAGGAGCTCGCCGGCAAGGCTCCCGACGACCTGGTCGACGAGTGGCAGACGGTGCTCAACGCGCTGCGCGGCTTCGTCGATGCGGCTCGGAAGGCAGGCGTGACCCTCGGCCCCGACACCCGGTCGCAGCTGAAGAACCTCCCTGCCGACAAGCGTGCCTCGGTGGAGGCCGCGGCGGGCGACCTGGCCAGTGCTCCGGTGACCGATGCGGCCGAGGGGATCGAGGCTCACGCGCGTGATGTGTGCAAGGTCGACCTGTCGGGATGAGCCTCAGCACACCCCGTCGCGTTGCAGCCGCGCGACCCTGATGGCTAGATTGCGCCCAGGGATCCTCTCTCGCCGGCTCGGGATGAGAGGGATTCCGGTCCGTGACGCAACTCCCGCCTGAGGAACGAGGTCGACCCGTGGCACTGCCGCCGCTCACCCCCGAACAGCGACAGGCGGCACTGGCCAAGGCCGCCTCCTCGCGCCGGGAGCGCGCCGAGATCAAGAACCGCCTCAAGCACTCGGGAGCCTCGATCCTCGACGTCCTGCACGACGGGCAGGAGAACGAGGTCATCGGCAAGATGCGGGTGGTCGACCTGCTCCAGGCGATGCCGGGCCTGGGCAAGGTGCGCGCCCGCCAGCTGATGGAGCGCCTCAGCATCTCCGAGAGTCGCCGGGTGCGCGGCCTCGGCGCCAACCAGATCGCCGCGCTCGAGCGCGAGTTCGCCGAACGTGACTGAGCGGCGGTCCCGGCTGACCGTGCTGGCCGGCCCGACCGCTGTGGGCAAGGGCTCGGTGGCCGCCGACATCCGGGCGCGCCACCCCGAGGTGTGGATCTCGGTCTCGGTGACCACCCGCCACGCCCGCCCCGGGGAGGTGCACGGCGTGCACTACGTGTTCGTCTCCGACGAGGAGTTCGACCGTCTCGTCGAGGAGGACCAGCTGCTCGAGTGGGCGGTGGTGCACAAGCAGGCCAGGTACGGCACACCCCGGGCTCCTGTCGAGCAGGCACTGGAGGCGGGGCGTCTGGCCCTGCTGGAGATCGACCTCCAGGGAGCCCGCCAGGTGCGCCGGACCATGCCCGGCGCCCTCTTCGTGTTCCTCAAGCCCCCGTCCTGGGACGAGCTGGTACGCCGGTTGGTCGGCCGGGGGACCGAGTCGCCTGCCGAGCGGGAGCGTCGACTGGAGACCGCACGGGAGGAAATGGCGGCCGAACCCGAGTTCGACCGGACGGTCGTGAACCACGAAGTTCACGCTGCGAGTGAAGAGTTGGTAGCCTTGATGAGGCTCGCGTAGTCGAGCCGCACATTCCCCGACCTTCTGTGAGGCGTAAAAGCGTGTCTGGCACCCTGCCTGTGGCTGAGGGCATCACCAACCCCCCGATCGACGAACTGCTGACGAAGACCGACTCGAAGTACAAGCTGGTCCTCTACAGCGCCAAGCGCGCGCGGCAGATCAACGCCTACTACTCCCAGCTCGGCGAGGGCCTGCTGGAGTACGTCGGCCCGCTCGTGGACACGCACGTCCAGGAGAAGCCGCTGTCGATCGCGCTGCGCGAGATCAACGCGGACCTCCTGACCTGTGAGGACATCGACCCCGAGGCCGAGGCTGCTGCAGCAGCGGCCGCGGCCAAGACCGAGACCATCTGAGGTCATCCATGTCGGCCCCCGCGGGCAGGCAGAGCACTCGCCGCCCTCACGTCGTTCTCGGCGTGAGCGGCGGCATTGCTGCATACAAGGCCTGTGAGCTGCTGCGTCGGTTCACCGAGTCCGGGCACGACGTCACCGTCGTACCCACCGCGGCCGCGCTGGAGTTCGTCGGGGCGCCCACCTGGGCGGCGCTGAGCGGCAAGCCGGTCTCCACCGACGTCTGGGCCGACGTGCACGAGGTCCCGCACGTGCGGATCGGCCAGTCCGCGGACCTGGTCGTAGTCGCCCCGGCCACCGCGGACCTGATGGCGAAGGCCGCCCACGGGTTGGCCGACGACCTCCTCACGAACACGCTGCTGACCGCCCGGTGCCCGGTGGTGTTCGCCCCCGCGATGCACACCGAGATGTGGGAGCACGCCGCCACGCAGGCCAATGTCGTCACGCTCCGCGGCAGGGGGGTCCTGGTCATCGAGCCCGCCGAGGGCCGGCTGACCGGCGCCGACACCGGCAAGGGCCGCCTTCCCGACCCGGCCGAGATCTTCGAGGTCTGCACCGACCTGCTGGCGCGCGCCGAGATCGGTGCCCCAGGCACGTTGCTGGACCTGGCCGGGCGGCACGTGGTCGTCTCGGCCGGAGGCACCAGGGAGTACCTCGACCCGGTCCGCTTCCTCGGGAACCGCTCCTCGGGGCTCCAGGGCTATGCGCTCGCCCGGACGGCCGTCGCTCGCGGTGCCGAGGTCACCTTGGTCGCCGCGAACGTGAGCCTGCCCGACCCCGCCGGGGTGAAGGTGCTCCGGGTGGAGACGACCGCCGAGCTGCGCGAAGCCGTGCTCAGCGCGAGTGCTCAGGCGGATGCCGTGGTGATGGCCGCGGCACCAGCGGACTTCCGCCCCGCGGCGTACAGCGACGCGAAGATCAAGAAGGTCGACGACGGGACCGCGCCGAAGATCGACCTCGAGCAGAACCCCGACATCCTCGCCGAGCTGTCCCTGCGACCACCGGAGCGGAGCAACCCGGCCCTGGTGGTCGTCGGCTTCGCCGCCGAGACCGGGGACGGTTCCGGGAGCGTCCTCGAGCACGCCCGCGCCAAGTTGTCCCGCAAGGGCTGTGACCTCCTCGTCGTCAACGACGTCAGTGGCGGCAAGGTGTTCGGCAGCGACGAGAACGAGGCCGTCGTACTCGACCGGGACGGCGCCTCGACCCCGGTGCCGCGCGGGTCGAAGGCCGCACTGTCCCACGTGGTCTGGGACCAGGTCGCGGCGCGGCTGTCGCGCTGACGGGGTCCGGCCGAGGTCGGCGCCGGATCCTCCCGCCACCGCTGAGACTGCTGTCCGGTGCGCGGACGGGCGGGATAGGCTTGGCGGACGGGCCTCAGGTGGCCGTTGGCTGGACGAGCAAGGGCGTCAGGGACGCCGGAAGGTAGGGCACCAGTGGCTGGACGTCTCTTCACCTCGGAGTCGGTGACCGAGGGGCACCCGGACAAGATCGCGGACCAGATCAGCGACTCGGTGCTCGATGCCCTGATCGGGGACGACCCGAAGAGCCGTGTGGCCGTGGAGACCCTGCTGACCACCGGGCTGGTCGTGGTCGCCGGAGAGGTGAGCACCACCGCCTATGCGCCGGTCGCCGAGATCGTCCGCCGCAAGATCCTGGACATCGGCTACGACTCCTCCGACAAGGGCTTCGACGGCCACTCGTGCGGGGTCCAGGTGGCCATCGGCGGTCAGTCGAGCGACATCGCGCAGGGCGTCGACACGGCGTACGAAGGCCGCCTCGAGGAATCCGGGGACCCGTTGGACCTCCAGGGCGCCGGGGACCAGGGCCTGATGTTCGGCTACGCCTGTGACGACACGCCGGAGCTGATGCCGCTGCCGATCATGATCGCGCACCGTCTGGCCGAGCGGCTGACCGAGGTCCGCAAGGACGGCACCATGTCCTACCTGCGCCCGGACGGGAAGACCCAGGTCACCATCGAGTACGACGACGAGGACCGGCCGGTCCGCATCGACACCGTGGTCGTCTCGACCCAGCACGCCCGCGACATCAGCCTCGACCAGATGCTGACCCCCGACGTACGCCGTCATGTCGTGGATCACGTGCTGGCGAAGTTCGACATCGCGTCGGAGGACTACCGCCTGCTGGTGAACCCGACCGGCCGGTTCGAGGTGGGCGGGCCGATGGGCGACGCCGGCCTGACCGGTCGCAAGATCATCATCGACACCTACGGCGGCATGGCCCGACACGGGGGCGGCGCCTTCTCCGGGAAGGACCCGTCCAAGGTCGACCGTTCCGCGGCGTACGCCATGCGCTGGGTCGCGAAGAACGTCGTGGCCGCAGGCCTGGCCCGCCGGTGCGAGGTGCAGGTGGCCTACGCGATCGGCAAGGCGCAGCCGGTCGGCTTCTACGTCGACTGCTTCGGCACGGAGAGCATCCCGGTCCCGGCGATCCAGAAGGCAGTGCTCGAGGTCTTCGACCTTCGTCCCGCCGCGATCATCCGTGACCTGGACCTGATCCGGCCGATCTACGCCCTCACCGCCGCCTACGGCCACTTCGGCCGCGAGCTCCCCGAGTTCACCTGGGAGCGCACCGACCGCGTCGACCAGCTGAAGTCCGCGGCCGGGGTCTGACGAGCGACCCCGCTGCCCCGGTACCCCGGTCACCACTGTCACCAGGGGCCCCGGAGTCGGAGCCTGCTGGTAGGAATGCCCGGTGACCGAGCCTCCGAGTGACGACCAGCTGGCGTTGCCGGGGCTGGTGCGGGCGCAGGCACGCAAGGCCCGGGTCTCCGCGAAGCCGGCCAAGCCGCCGGCGGAGCCCTCACCGATCGATCCGGTGGCAAAGGTGCTGGTCGACGTACCGCTGGCCCACCTCGACCGGCCCTTCGACTACCTGGTTCCGGTGACGATGGCCGAGACGGCCGTCCCCGGAGCCCGGGTGAAGGTCCGCTTCGCGGGCCGCGACGTGGACGGCTTCGTCCTCGAGCGGGCGGAGGCGTCGGACCACCAGGGTCGTCTCTCGCCGCTGCGCCGGGTGGTGAGCGCCGAGCCGGTGCTGAGCGCGGCCATCGCCCGGCTGACGGCCTCGGTCGCCGCCCGGTACGCCGGCACCCGAGGCGACGTGCTCCGGCTCGCGGTCCCGGCTCGCCACGCCACCGTGGAGAAGCGGGCCAGCACCGCGGCCCCGCCGCTGGTCCCGTCGCGCTGGGACGGGTCCGGCTGGGACGTCTACGACCGTGGCGCCGACCTGCTCGACCGGCTCCGCCACGGGGCGGCGCCGCGGGCCGTCTGGTCGGCGCTGCCGGGGGAGGACTGGGCGGCGAGGCTCGCCGAGGCGGCCGCGGCCACCTACTCCAGCGGACGCGGCAGCGTCCTCTGCGTCCCTGACCAGCGGGACCTGGCGCGGCTGGACGAGGCCCTGACCGACCGGCTCGGAGCCGGGCACCACGTGCTGCTGACCGCCGAGGCGGGTCCGTCGGCGCGGTACCGCTCCTTCCTGGCGGTCTCCAGGGGAGCCGTCCGCGTCGTGGCCGGCACCCGGTCGGCCGCTTTCGCGCCGGTGCACGACCTCGGGCTCGTCGCTCTCTGGGACGACGGCGACGACCTGTACGCCGAGCCGCGCGCGCCGTACCCGCACACCCGGGAGGTGCTGCTGCAGCGCGCCCACGACGAAGAGTGCGCGGCCATCGTCGGTGGCCACGCCCGCACCGTCGAGGCGGCGTACCTGCTGCACACCGCCTGGGCTGT
Source organism: uncultured Actinomycetota bacterium (assembly GCA_963740525.1). Taxonomy (GTDB): domain Bacteria; phylum Actinomycetota; class Actinomycetes; order Propionibacteriales; family Nocardioidaceae; genus CAVUEG01. The sequence goes on along the minus strand of CAVUEG010000010.1, from coordinate 217,807 downwards.
CGAGGTCGCCGGGAGCCGGGCGACGGTGCGGGACCGGGTCGCGGTCACCGTGACCGGGGCCAGCGACCAGGCGCTCGCCCGAGACCCGATGGCGGCGACCACACGGATCCCGAGCGAGGCCTACGCGGCGGTCCGTGACGCGCTCGCGACCGGCCCGGTGCTGCTGCAGACGCCGCGCAGCGGCTACTCCTCCGGGCTGGCCTGCGACCGGTGCCGGACACCCGCCCGCTGCACCCGATGCCAAGGACCCCTCGCCTTCCCCGGCCCGGGGCAGCCACCGACCTGCCGCTGGTGCGGCACCGCGGAGCCTGCTTGGGCCTGCGCCGAGTGCGGCAACCGAGGCCTGCGGGCGCCGGTGCTGGGGGACCGGCGCACGGCCGAGGAGGTCGGTCGGGCGTTCCCCTCGGTCCCGGTCCGCACCTCGGCCGGCGACCACGTGCTCGACGCCGTGCCGGGCGAGCCCTCCATCGTCGTGGCGACCCCCGGAGCCGAGCCGCACGCCCCCGGCGGCTACGCCTGTGTGCTGCTGCTGGACACCTGGCTGATGCTGTCGCGAGCGGACCTGCGCAGCGAGGAGGAGGCGCTGCGGCGTTGGCTCAACGCGGCCTCGCTGGTGCGTCCGCCCGCCGAGGGCGGGCGGGTCGTGGTGGTCGGCGAGAGCCGGATGCCCGTGCTCCAGGCACTGGTGCGCTGGGACCCCGCCGGGTTCGCCGTGCGCGAGATGGAGACGCGTCGCTCTGCGCACCTGCCGCCGGCCTCCCGGATGGCGACCGTGACCGGGCCTGCGGACGTGCTCGAGGAGGTGGTCGCCCAGCTCTCGCTGCCGGAGGCGTGCGAGATCCTCGGCCCGGTGCCGGTGACAGTGCCGGTGACAGTGACGCCGGGCCCGGGCACTGACGAGCCCCAGCACCGGGTGGTGCTGCGGGTTCCGCGGGCCCAAGGGGCCGCACTCAGCCGGGCCCTGGTCGAGGTCCAGGGGGCGCGCTCGGCGAAGAAGCTGCCCCCGGTCCGGGTGCAGGTCGACCCGGTCGAGCTCGACTGACCGGCACCCCTCGTAGACTGACGCCCTCCCTGACACGATCCCTGACGCCGACCCGAGGAGCACCCCCGTGGCCATCCAGCCGATCCGCCTGTTCGGCGACCCGGTGCTGCGGAGCAGGGCCGTCGACGTCGTCGACTTCGACAAGGAGCTGCGGCGGCTGGTCGAGGACCTGACCGACACGATGCTCGAGGCCCCGGGAGCCGGGCTCGCCGCTCCCCAGCTGGGCGTTGGCCTTCGCGTCTTCACCTGGTACGTCGACGGAGAGCTGGGACACCTGGTGAACCCCGTCCTCGACCTCTCCGAGGAGATCCAGGACGGACCCGAGGGGTGCCTGTCCCTGCCGGACCTCACCTTCGACTGCCGCCGGGCGCTCTCCGTGGTGGCCAAGGGATTCACCATGCACGGGGAGCCGGTGACGATCTCCGGGAGCGACCTGCTGGCACGGGCGATCCAGCACGAGACGGACCACCTGGACGGGGTGCTGTTCATCGACCGCCTCGACCCCGAGGCACGCAAGCTTGCGATGAAGACGATCCGCGAGTCCGACTGGTTCGGGCAGCCGCAGCCGGTGATCAGGTTCTCGCCGCACCGCACCAACGGGCTCGGCCTCTGATGCGGGTCGTCTTCGCCGGCACGCCCGAGGTGGCAGTCCCGGCTCTGGACGCCGTCGCCGCGAGCGACCACGACCTGGTCGGCGTGGTCACGCGGCCCGATGCGCCGTCCGGGCGTGGACGCCGCCTGGTCTCCTCACCCGTCGCGAGGCGCGCCGAGGAGCTCGGCGTACCGGTCCTGAAGCCGGGGCACCCGAAGGATCCCGACTTCCAGGCCGCGCTGCGCGCCCTCGACCCCGACTGCTGCCCGGTGGTGGCCTACGGGGCCCTGCTTCCGCAGTCGGCGCTCGACATTCCCCGGCACGGCTGGGTGAACCTGCACTTCTCGGTGCTGCCGTCCTGGCGGGGCGCCGCGCCTGTCCAGCACGCGCTGTGGGCCGGGGACGAGGTCACCGGCGCCACCACGTTCCGCATCGTCAAGGAGCTCGACGCCGGTCCGACGTTCGGGCTGATGACCGAGCGGATCCGACCGCGCGACACCGCCGGCGACCTGCTGGCCCGGCTCGCCGAAGGCGGAGCGGGACTCATGGTGGCGACGCTCGACGGGATCGCCGACGGGTCGTTGGAAGCGCGTGAGCAGCCCGACGACGGGCTCAGCTTCGCCCCCAAGATCAAGGTCGAGGACGCCGAGGTCGACTGGACCGATCCGGCACTGGCGATCGACCGGCAGGTGCGCGCATGCACGCCTGCCCCGGGCGCCTGGTCGTCGTATGCCGGTGAGCGGGTCAAGATCGGCCCCGTCACCCCCGACGACACGGTCGAGCCGTTGCCGCCGGGGGAGCTGGCGGTCGGGAAGAGCTCCGTACACGTCGGCACCGCGACGACACCGGTGCGGCTCGGCGACGTGCAGGCGTTCGGCAAGAAGCAGATGTCAGCAGCGGACTGGGCTCGTGGGGTTCGCGTTCCGTCCGGAGCCAAGCTCGGTGGTTGAGCAGGGCGCTCGGGCCGCGACCCCGACGAGATGTACGGCGACCTGCTCGTGATCACCGTGCCGTCCGAGGATGCCAAGTGCGCACTGGTGGAGGACGAGACCCGGGATGGCTGAGCCACGAGGCAGGCGTCCCAGCGCGTCGGATGCTGTCTCCGCGCAGCGCTCGCCCAAGGTCGATGCACCCCGGCGGGCGGCGTACGACGTGCTGGCCGCGGTCCGCGAGGACGGTGCCTACGCCAACCTGGCCCTGGCGACGGTCCTGCGCGACACGGGGCTGACCGGGCGCGACGCCGCCTTCACCACCGAGCTGGTCGTCGGGCACGATCCGCCGGCAGGGCACCTACGACGCCGTGCTGGCGTCGCTGGTGAGCCGGGGCTCGGCGACGTCGACCCGGCCGTGTTGGACTCGCTGCGGCTGGGGTCGCATCAGCTGCTGAGCATGCGAGTGCCCGCCCACGCGGCGGTCGGCACCACTGTCGACCTGGTCAGAGCGGTGGTCGGGCCACCGACCGGCAGGCTTCGTGAACGCCGTGCTGCGCAAGGTCTCCGCCCACGATCTCGACGGGTGGGTGCGTCGGGTGGCTCCGGACCCGGCGTCGACCCGCTCGGGTTCGCCGCGACCGTCCACTCGCACCCGCGCTGGGTGGTCGAGGCGCTCGCCGAGGCACTGGGCTCGAGCGCTGAGGCACTGGACGAGCTGCTCGTGGCCGACAACGCACCGCCGAGGGTGATGCTCGTCGCGCGACCGGGCTCCTCCTCGGTCGAGGAGCTCGTCGCCGCGGGGGGCACGCCTGGGTCGCTGTCGCCGTACGCCGTGGAGCTGGCGGGTGGTGAGCCTGGGGCGATCCCTGCCGTTCGCGACGGCCGGGCCGGGGTCCAGGACGAGGGCTCCCAGCTGGTGGCACTGGCGCTGAGCAGGGCCGTGGTCGAGGGACGCGACGATCGATGGCTGGACCTCTGCGCCGGGCCTGGCGGCAAGGCGGCGCTGCTGGCCGGGCTGGCTGCCGAACGTGGAGCCGGGATCGTCGCTGCCGAGCTCCAGCCGCACCGGGCCGCCCTGGTGGCGCGCACGCTGGCCGGCGCCCCCGGCGTGCTGGGGACGATCGTCGCGGACGGGACTAGCGCGGCCTGGGGCCACGGGTCCTTCGACCGCGTGCTCGTCGACGCACCCTGCTCCGGGCTGGGCGCCCTGCGTCGTCGACCAGAGGCGCGTTGGCGCAAGAGCGCCGACGACCTGACCGGCCTGGTGCCCCTCCAGGAGGCCCTGCTCGAGGCCGCCATCGACGCCGTGCGGCCCGGGGGAGTGGTGCTGTACGCCACGTGCTCCCCGCTGCTGCGCGAGACCAGCGGCGTCGTCACCGCGGTGCAGTCGCGCCGCGACGACGTCGCGATCGAGGACGCCGCGCCCCTCCTCCCCGAGCTCACCCGAACCCCAGGCCCCAACACCCCCGCGAACACCACCGCGAACGCCCCCTCGAGCACCCCCGCGACAGCTCCACCGAACGCCGAGACGACTGCCCTGCCCGGTGCCCTCCAGCTCTGGCCCCACGTGCACGGGACCGACGCGATGTTCCTCGCCCTCCTCCGCAAAACCCGCTGACGCGGCGCATCTTGTCCGCGAAATCACGCCGACGCGGCGCATCTTGTCCGCGAAATCACGCCGACGCGGCGCATCTTGCCTGCGGATCGACGGCCGGGCCCCACTAGGCTCATCCATGCCATGGGAATCCAGATCACGCCGAGCATCCTCAACGCCGACTTCGCCGACCTCCGGGCGGAGGTGGCCAGGATCGGCAGCGCCGACTTCGTGCACGTCGACGTGATGGACAACCACTTCGTGCCCAACCTGACCTTCGGCCCCGCGATGGTCGAGGCGCTGTCGAAGGCGACCGAGATCCCGCTCGACTGCCACCTGATGATCGAGAACCCCGACCGCTGGGCGCCGGGGTACGCCGAAGCCGGCGCCTCCTCGGTCACCTTCCACATCGAGGCCGCCGCTGCACCAGTGCGCCTGGCGCGCGAGCTGCGGGGACAGGGCGCCCGCGCGGGCATGGCGCTGCGCCCGGCCACGCCGATCGAGCCGTACGCCGACCTGCTCCCCGAGCTGGACATGCTCCTGGTCATGACCGTGGAGCCGGGCTTCGGCGGACAGAAGTTCCTCGACCTCTGCCTGCCGAAGATCCGCCGCGCCCGCGAGCTGATCGAGAAGCACGGCGGCGAGGTCTGGCTCCAGGTCGACGGGGGAGTCTCGCTCGACACCATCGGCCGCTGCGCCGAGGCCGGAGCGGACGTGTTCGTCGCGGGCTCGGCCGTCTACTCCGCCGACGACCCGGACGCGATGGTGCAACAGCTCCGCGAGGCTGCCAGCTCGGCCAGCGCTGCCGGCTGAACCGAGCCGACCAGTCCTCGGACCCACCGCCGACCAGCGTCGTGAGTGGCCTCACACGCGCGCGAACGCCTCGATGTGGCACGCTTGGCACCGACGAGTGTTGAGCTCGCGTGCTCTGGGGTCGGTGCAATTCCGAGCCGGCGGTGAAAGTCCGCGACCCGGTCACAGCCAGTGACCGGTTGACCAGGTGAAACTCCTGGACCGACGGTCAAAGTCCGGATGGGAAGAGGCACGCCGGCTCGCGAGGCACGTCCAGTGCCGCTGCGAGCCGTCCTTCCCGCCCCGGAGTCCGCGACGGACGAGAGGGGCGAGACATGTTCTCACCGGCAGAGCGCGACGCGATGACGCGCGCCCTCGCCCTCGCCCAGACCCCCGGTGTCCCGCCCGGTCCGAACCCCCGGGTCGGCTGTGTCCTGCTGGCCGGTGACGGGTCGGTGGTGGCCGAGGGCTTCCACCGCGGAGCCGGTACGCCGCACGCCGAGGTCGACGCGCTCACCCGAGCGGGTGACGCAGCGCGAGGGACGACCGCCGTCGTCACACTCGAACCCTGCCACCACACGGGCCGGACCGGACCCTGCAGCGAGGCCCTGATCACGGCAGGAGTGACCCGCGTGGTCTACGCGCAGGCCGACCCCAACCCCGTGGCCCGCGGCGGTGCCCAGGCGCTGGCCGCCGCCGGTGTGGACACCGAGTCCGGCCTCCTTCGTGGAGCGGCACGCTCGGTGAACCGGGCCTGGACCTTCGCCATGGAGCACGGTCGCCCCTTCGTCACCTGGAAGTTCGCCACCACTCTGGACGGTCGCAGCGCCGCCGCCGACGGCACGAGCCGCTGGATCAGCTCCGTGCCGAGCCGCCGCGACACCCACCGGCTGCGCGGGCTGTGCGACGTGGTGATGGCCGGCACCGGGACTGTCCTGACCGACAACCCCCAGCTCACGGTCCGCGACGAGGACGACCGGCCGGTGCCACGGGAACGCCAACCGCTCCGGGTCGTGGTCGGGCGCCGCGACATCCCCGAGGACCGTCGCGTGCTCGATGACGCGGCCCCGACCCTGCACCTGCGCAGCCACGACCCCGCCGAGGTGCTCGAGGCGCTGTTCGTCCGCGACCGCCACCACGTCTTCCTCGAGGGCGGCGGGACCCTCGCGGCGGCGTTCCTGGGCGCGGGGCTCGTCGACGAGGTCGTCGCGTACGTCGCACCCATGCTGCTCGGCGCGGGGAGCCCGGCCGTGGGCGACCTGGGAATCTCCACCATGAGCGGCGCCCACTCGCTCGCCGTCGTCGATGTCGCCGTACTCGGCACCGGCCGGGAGACCAACCTGCGGCTGACCCTGACCCCGCAGCCGCACCGCGACCCAGACAGCGAGGAGTGAGGCCATGTTCACCGGCATCGTCGAGGAGCTCGGCACCATCGAGGGGCTCGAGGAACAGGGCGACGCGATCCGGCTGACGGTGCGGGGACCCCATGTGGTGACCGACGCGACCCTCGGGGACTCGATCTCGGTCAACGGCTGCTGCCTGACGGTTGCCCAGCGTGACCTCGAGACCTTCACCGCCGACGTGATGCGCGAGACCCTCGACAAGACCGGTCTCGGGAAGCTCGCACCGGGCAGCAAGGTCAACCTGGAGCGCGCCGTCACCGTGCAGAGACGGCTCGGCGGGCACATCGTCCAAGGGCACGTGGACGGCACCGGCACCGTGCTGACCCGCACTCCGTCCGAGCACTGGGAGCTGGTGGAGATCTCGCTTCCGGCCCATCTCTCGCGCTACGTCGTGGACAAGGGCTCGATCACGGTGGACGGCATCTCGCTGACCGTGGTCGAGGCCGGGGACGACCGCTTCACCGTCTCGCTGATTCCCGAGACGCTCGCCCGTACCACCCTCGGGTTCCGAGAGCCCGGGGACGTGGTGAACCTGGAGGTCGACGTGATCGCCAAGTACGTCGAACGCCTCCTCACGCACACCCAGGAGAACCCTGCATGAGCACCGACAGCACCGTGAGGCTCGACAGCGTCGAGCAGGCCATCGCCGACATCGCCGCCGGCAAGGCGGTCATCGTGGTCGACGACGAGGACCGCGAGAACGAGGGCGACCTGATCTTCGCCGCGTCGAAGGCCACGCCCGAGTTGATGGCGTTCACGATCCGCTACAGCAGCGGGGTGATCTGTGCGCCGATGCCGGCCGACATGCTGGACCGGCTCGAGATCCCGCTGATGACCCCACACAACAAGGACCGGATGCGGACGGCGTACACGATCTCCGTGGACGCCCGCGACGGAGTCTCGACCGGCATCTCCGCCGCCGACCGCGCACACACCGTGAAGGTGCTTGCCGACTCGGCGACCGAGCCGTGGGAGATCACGCGACCCGGCCATGTGTTCCCGCTCCGCTACCACGAGGGGGGCGTTCTGAGCCGCCAGGGCCACACCGAGGCCGCGGTCGACCTCGCCACCATGGCCGGGCTGACACCGGTCGGGGTTCTGGTGGAGGTGGTCAACGACGACGGGACGATGAAGCGGGCGCCCGAGCTGCGGGAGTTCGCCGACGAGCACGGGCTCACGATGATCTCGATCGAGCAGATGATCCACTACCGCCGTCGCAACGAGACCCTGGTGGTTCGCGTCGCCGAGACCCGGCTGCCGACGTCGTACGGCCCGTTCACGGCGTACGGCTACCGGATCACCGTCGACGCCTCCGAGCACCTCGCGCTCGTGTACGGCGACCCCGCCGCACTGGCCGACGACGAGCCCGTACTGACCAGGGTCCACTCGGAGTGCCTGACCGGTGACACGTTCGGCTCGCAGCGTTGCGACTGCGGTCCGCAGCTCGACGAGGCGATGCAGGCGATCGTCGAGGCCGGACGCGGCGTCGTGGTGTACCTGCGCGGTCACGAGGGCCGCGGGATCGGCCTGGTGGCCAAGCTCCAGGCCTACCAGCTCCAGGACGGCGGGCGGGACACCGTCGACGCCAACCTCGACCTCGGGCTGCCCGCCGATGCGCGGCACTACGGCACCGCGACGCAGATCCTGCGCGACCTGGGGGTGAGGTCGGTCCGGCTGCTGACCAACAACCCGGCGAAGACGACGAACCTCGAGGCCTACGGGGTCGAGGTCACCGAGCAGGTGCCGTTGACACCGCACCCGAACGACCACAACCTGGCCTACCTGATCACCAAGCGGGACCGCATGGGGCACGACCTTCCTCACCTCACGGTCCCGCTGGCGACCCCCGCCGTACCGTCCCAGCACAGCCCAGGAGGAACCCCGTGAGTGGAGCCGGAGCGCCGAGGTCCGAGCCGATCGACTGCCATGACTTCCGGGTGGCGGTCATCGCCTCGAGCTGGCACCAGCAGGTGATGGACGGACTGGTCGCGGGTGCGCGGCGCGCGCTGGCGGACCATCGGGTGGAGGCGCCGACGCTGCTGCACGTGCCCGGTTCCTTCGAGCTCCCGGTGGTGGCCGCAGCGCTGGCCGAGAAGGGGTACGACGCCGTCGTGGCGCTCGGAGTCGTGATCCGAGGCGGGACCCCGCACTTCGACTACGTCTGTCGCGCCGCCACCGACGGACTGAACCGGGTCGCGCTCGACTCCGGCACCGCGGTCGGCTTCGGCCTGCTCACCTGCGACACCGAGGAGCAGGCCCTCGACCGTGCCGGGCTCGACGGCTCGCACGAGGACAAGGGGTACGACGCCACCGCCGCGGCCCTGGCGACCGCGACGGTGCTGCGTCGGATCCGACGGGCGCACGAGCCGGACGGCGATGCCTGACCTCCAGGCGGCGGACTCGGGGGGAGCCGGGCCGGTCCGACGCCTTAGGCTGGGGGCGTGAAGACGTTCGAGGAGCTGTGGGACGAGCTCAACGACAAGGCGCGCACGCGGCCGGCCGGCTCCGGGACCGTGGCGGCGCTGGACTCCGGGGTGCACTCGATCGGCAAGAAGCTGGTCGAGGAGGCCGCCGAGTCGTGGATGGCCGCCGAGCATGAGGGCAAGGACCGTGCGGCCGAGGAGATCAGCCAGCTGCTCTACCACGCACAGGTCCTGATGCTCGCCTCGGGACTCACGCTCGACGACGTCTACGCCCACCTCTGAACTCCCTCTGAACCACCCGAGAGGCCCTCATGCCCACCCCCGCACCCGACAACCCGGCCGACAGCCCGGCCGTGACCGAGCGCCTGCTCCGGATCGCGATCCCCAACAAGGGCGCCTTGTCGGCCTCCGCGGCGGAGATCCTGCGTGAGGCCGGCTACCGGCAGCGCACGGACTCCAAGGAGCTGGTGCTGACCGACGCCGAGAACGGGGTCGAGTTCTTCTACCTCCGCCCGCGCGACATCGCGTTGTACGTCGGCGAGGGCACGCTCGACATCGGCATCACCGGCCGCGACCTGCTGCTGGACTCCGGCGCCAAGGCCGAGGAGGTGATGGCGCTCGGCTTCGGGCGCTCCCGGTTCCGCTTCGCGGCCCGCCCGGGCACTGTCAGCACGGTCGAGGGGCTCCAGGGCACCCGGATCGCCACGTCGTACGTCGGGGTCGTTGGCAGCTTCCTGCAGCAGCGGGGGATCGACGCCACGGTGACCCGGCTCGACGGTGCGGTCGAGACCAGCGTGCAGCTCGGGGTGGCAGACGTGATCGCCGACGTGGTGGAGACCGGCAGCACCCTGCGCCAGGCCGGCCTCGAGGTCTTCGGCGAGACCATCTTGGAGTCGGAGGCGGTGATGATCACCCGGGCCGGGGCCGGGCTGCCGGCCGGCTTCGAGATCTTCCAGCGCCGGGTACAGGGCGTCATGGTGGCGCGCAGCTACGTGATGATGGACTACGACATCCCCGACGAACGCGTCGAGGAGGCGGTGGCGCTGACGCCCGGCATCGAGAGTCCCACGGTCTCACCGCTGCATCGCGAAGGCTGGGTGGCGGTGCGCTCCATGGTGCCGCGCGACGGTGCCCAGCGGCTGATGGACCTGCTCTACGAGATCGGCGCCCGGGGCATCCTGGTGACCGACATCCATGCCTGTCGACTCTGAGGGAGCCCCGTTGCTTCCGCACCGCTACCGGCCGTACGGCGTCCGTCTGGCCGGCGCCCTCTTCGGGGGCATGCTGCTGGTGATCGCCGTGGTGGTCTGGTTCGCCTTCCCACCGGACGTTCGCGCCAGGTTCACCTTCTTCCAGCGCAGCACCTTGGTCTTCCTGGCCCTGCTGGCCTTCACCTCGGGCTACGCGCTGGTGCGCTCCCGACTCGACGTGGAGCCCGATCGGGTCGTCCTGGTCAACGGCTACCGCAAGCGCGTCTTCGACTGGAACGAGATCATCGCGATCTCGCTGCCTCGCGGTGCGCCATGGGCAGGGTTCGACCTGGCGGACGGCACCAGTGTGGCCGTGATGGGCATCCAGGGCAGCGACGGCGATCGAGCACGGCGTGCGGTGCGCCAGGTCCGCACCCTCCTGGCACAACAGACCGACACCAGCCCCGACGACTGAGCGGGGTCAGCCTGACAGCGCCCGGATGCCCCACGAGGCGGACCACTCCTGGGTCGCGGTCCCGGCCGGCCCGAGCGTCACGAGGTGCTCGCCGCTGACGAACGCGTTGGCGGGCGCGCTCATCGGCTCCACGGCCAGCGAGCGTCGGGCGAGGTCGCCGGCATCGTCCCCGCTGTAGATCTGCACGACCGGATGCTTGGCGTCCATCCACAGCGAGACACCCTGACGGGTGGCCGGGTCGCGCACCTCCACGACGGCGTGGCCCTCGTCGTTGCGGTCGAGGTCGGTGAAGGCGCTGTCGAAGGCCGTGCGCCGGACCGGTCTCGTCACCCGGAAGTCGTAGTCCGTGTCCGACACGGGCTCGCTCCCGGTCGGGATCATCCGGTCGTCGACCAGGACCCGGGTGGCGGCGGGGAGCGTCAGTTCCCACGTGTCGACGCCGTCCTCGACCGGGGTGCCCGGGCACAGGTACGGGTGGGCGCCGTACGCCCAGGGGGCCGACCGGTCGGTGAGGTTCGTCGCCGTGGTGGTGACCGTGAGCCCGTCCGCGGAGAGGTCGTAGACGACGTGCAGGTCGAGGGTCCACGGGTAGCCCGTCTGCGCCATCAGCCGGTACACGAGCGAGACCGAGTGCGCCGTGTGCTCCTCTACCGACCAGGACGCCCAACGAACGAGGCCGTGGCTGGCGTTGCCGCGTCGCGGCTCGGAGAGCGCCAGCTGGAGCTCCTGCGCCTCGAAGGTGTACCTGCCGTCGCGGATCCGGTTCGGCCACGGGGCGAGGACCTGGCCTCGCCCGACGCGCGGGAGCTCGTCGTCGGCGAAGCCGTCCAGAAGCGGTCGCCCGTCGAACTCCAAGAGGCGGAGCGTGGCGCCGCTCTCGGTCACGACGGCGCGGTAGCCGCCACCACGGAACTCGTACTGGTCACCGGTCGGTGCCACCACCACTCGTCACCTCTTCGTCGGGGCTCGTCCAGGTCCTTCAGGGTTCGTGCCGGGTTCGTGCAGGTTCGTGCCGGGTTCGTGCTGGGTTCTCCTCGGGCCAGCCTGTCATGGCCGGGCCGGGACCGGTGGTGGCGATGACCCGAGCCGAGCCGTCAGCGCCGGGAGACCGGCTCGTCAGCGCCGGTGCCGTCGACCAGAAGCTGGGCGCGCCGCCGCGTGGCCTCGCGCCGGAAGAGCGCTGCCTCGTCGGCCATCCAGGCGACCCAGCGGTCGTGCAGCTCGTGGCCGTCTCGGTCCAGGCCGCGCTGGAGACGCAGCCGTGGCGGCGCCGTGACCCAGACCAGCGTGGTCACCCACTGACGGTATCCCCGCGAGCCCGAGCCCACGCCCTCCAGGATGAGCAACGGGACCGGGCTGACCTCGTGCCACTCGGCAAACTGCTGCTCGACCCAGTCGTAGCGCTGGTACCTCCCGGGCTCGCCCCGCGAGAGCGGCTCGAGCAGTGCCTGGACCCGTGCCGCCACATCGGCGAGGCCGTTCCAGCCGGCGTACAGGTCGTCCATGTGGACCAGGTGGGCCAGGCCGGACGGCTGCAGGTCCCGAGCCGCCGCAAGGACCGCCCGGGCCAGCGTCGTCTTGCCACTGCCGGCAGGTCCGTCGATGCAGACCAGTCTCGACTCACCGAGGGTCGGCGGCTGCGCCATCGTGTCGGCCAGCACGGTCTCGGCCTCGGCCTGGACGCTCACCATGCGAGGCCGTACCCGCGATAGGTGCGGACGATGTCGGTGACCGCGTCCCTGCGGACCAGGTGCACGCGTCGGAGGTGCTCCGCGAGCTCTCCCGCCTTGGCGTGGCGGAACCACACCAGGTCCCCGATGGCGAGTCCCGCGGCCCCGGGGCCGGTGAGCGGGGTCTGGACCTCCCCGGCGCCCTCGAGTCCGGTGAGGTGGAGGCCGGGCGGGGACCAGGGGAGCGGGAGCCGGTCCCTGCCCGCAGGACCCGACGCGACCAGCCCGCCTCCGGCGACGGTCACGATGTCCAGGGAGGGGCGCCGGACCACCGGGACCCCGAAGAAGGCGGCCGGGGTGGGGGAGAAGGCCCGGTAGTGGTCGAAGAGGTGGGGGGCGAGCAGGGCCGACCCGGCGGCGACCTCAGTCACCACCGGGTCGGCGGCACTGGTCTCGACGCTGCCCGAGCCGCCGGCGTTCCAGAACTCGAGCTCGGTGAGCTCGCGCAGCGCGTGGGCGATGGCCCCCCGACGGGCCTCGAGCTGTTGCAGGGAGGTGGCCTTCATCTGGCGGACGGCGAGCGACTTCGCCCGGCGTCGGGGTACGTCGTCCGCGACCCCGGCGACCTGGCCCTCGTAGGTCATCACGCCGACCAGCGCGAGCCCGGGACGGGAGACGACGTCGCGGGCGAGGGCGAGCACGTCGGACGGCTCGTAGAGCGGCGAGCGCTTCGGGCCCAGGTGGGCGCGGCCAAGCCGCAGGCCGGCGTCGACGTCGATCGCGACCCGGACCGGCGCCCCGCCGGGCCGGACGGAGTCGATCAGGTCCAGGTGGGCCCGGTCGTCGACCATCACCGTGATCGCGGCCAGAGCACGATCGTCACCGGACAGGCGTGCCAGGGCCCCGGGGTCCACGGTGGGGTAGGCCAGGACGACGTCGTCGCTGAGACCCTCGTGGACGAGCCAGAGTGCCTCACGCAGCGTGTAGGCGAGGATGCCGGAGAAGCCGCGGTGCTCGAGGGCGCGTCCGATCAGCGCCGGGATCCGCAGGGACTTCGAGGCGACCCGGATCGGCGTACCGGCGGCCCGACGGGCCAGATCGTCGGCATTGGCGTCGAAGGCGTCGAGGTCGACGATCCCGATCGGTGCCGGAGGTGCCTCGTCGAGGCGTTCGAGCGCCCGGGTGAGCCGGTCTCGCAGTGCCACGCGCGCGTGGTCGCTGGTCGGATCGGTCGCTGCCATGGCCCCAGACTAGGGCGGCGCCACGTGACCTCCGTCTCACCGACACCCTCTGGACAGCCACGGGCGGGCGGTGCCGTGAGGTTGTCGCGGGCGGGCTGGGAGCATGGAGCCATGCGCACGGTTCCGGACCCAGGCTTCGCTGATGACGACGGTCGGGCCGACCCCGAGCTCGCCGCGGCTCTCGCGGCCTACGACCTGGAGCCGGACGCCCGGCACAACGAGACCCTTGCCCGACTACAGGTCGCGCGGCTGATGGTGCCGGTCGTTGCCGTCCTCGGCGAGGTCGAGAACGACGAGCAGGGGCTGGCGCGCGACAAGACCTCCGACATGGCGACGGTGCTGATGCGCGGGCGTGACGGCCGCAGCGCCCTGCTGGCGTTCACCTGCATCGACTCGTTGCGGCGGTGGAACCCCGACGCCCGCCCGGTGCCGGTGAGCGCGAGGACCGCAGCCGCGGCAGCGGTCCAGGACGGCGCCGAGGCGCTTCTCGTCGACGTGGCCGGCCCGGTGCGCCTGGTCGTGGAGACCGAGGACCTCCGGGCCCTCGCCGACGGTCGGACCCTGGCCAGGCTGGGGTCGCACTACGCCTGGGTCATCGCGGACTAGCGGTTCCCGCCGACCGCGGACACGGGGCCGGTGAGCTTCTCGCCGGGGCCCTCGCCGGGAGCGTCGGGGATCTCCGAGGCCTCGCGGAACGCGAGCTGGAGGGAGCGGAGCCCGTCGCGCAGAGGAGCCGCGTGGTGGTGCCCCATCCGCGGCGCCGAGGTGACCACGAGGGCGGCGAGCGCCTCGATCAGGGTGCGGGCCTCGTCGAGGTCCCGGTGCTCGGGGAGGTCCTCGGCGAGGCCGAGGTTGACCGCCGCCGCGCTCATCAGGTGCAGGGCGGCGGTCGAGACGATCTCCAGGGCCGGCACCTCGGCGATGTCACGCGAGCCTCCGGCGGCCCCGGGCTGGAAGGAGCTCTGGGAGCCGGACTGGGGTGCGGGAGGGGAGGCGTCCATCCGCGCATCGTGCCATGCGCCAGCACCCAGGATTTCACCTGGCCGGGTGGTCACCGCTATGCTGGACCAAGACCGATTCCGGCAGCCGGTGTGCTCGTGCACACAGGAGGACCGGAGTCACAAGCGGGGACCTAGTCTCCCACCCGCATCGACCGCCTCAGGTCGTCGGGTCCGGTCGCGGAGCACGCCGTACCTGTCGTGCTCTCGCAGGGTGTGGTTCGCCGCACCCGTGACTGGCCTTCGCTTGTGTCGCGGAGGCCATTTTTCATGGGTCCTCCACGCCGAGTCCGGCTAGGCCCACATTCACCCCAGGAGGACCCATCACCACAGAGCTGCGAATCAACGACCGGATTCGGGTTTCCGAAGTCCGGCTCGTTGGACCCAATGGCGAAACGGTCGGCATCGTCCCGACCGCCGATGCGCTGCGCCTCGCGCAGGAGGCCGATCTCGACCTCGTCGAGGTTGCGCCCACGGCTCGACCGCCCGTCTGCAAGCTCATGGACTACGGCAAGTTCAAGTACGAAACTGCGCAGAAGGCCCGTGAAGCTCGCCGGAACCAGACCAACACGGTCATCAAGGAAATGAAGCTCCGGCCCAAGATCGACGCGCACGACTACGAGACCAAGAAGGGTCACGTCGTGCGGTTCCTCCGCTCGGGTGACAAGGTCAAGATCACGATCATGTTCCGCGGCCGCGAGCAGCACCGTCCCGAGCTCGGGTTCCGTTTGCTGCAGCGACTGGCCGAGGACGTCGGCGAGCTGGGCTTCGTGGAGTCCTCGCCGAAGCAGGACGGCCGCAACATGGTGATGGTCCTCGGACCGCACAAGAAGAAGTCCGAGGCCAAGGCCGAGGTGAAGGCCGAGAAGGAGACCCGCGCCGCCGCCCTCGCGGTGGAGCGGGCCGAGGAGCGGGCCGAGCGGACCGCTACGGCTCCGGGGCCGAAGAAGGAGCGCGGGCGTTCAGAGAACCTGGACCCCGAGATCGAAGCCTGACCAAGACGAGTTGACGCCGCGCGCAGATGCCGCGCGCGGTACGACGAGATAGAGAGACACGAGATGCCGAAGAACAAGACGCACTCCGGTGCGAGCAAGCGCTTCCGCGTGACGGGAACCGGCAAGATCCTTCGCCAGAAGGCCGGGATGCGCCACAACCTGGAGAAGAAGCCGTCGAACGTCACCCGCCGACTGTCGGGCACGACTGCGGTCGCCAAGGCCGACGTCAAGCGGGCCCGCAAAATGCTCGGTCTCTGAGCCCTTCCTCCCCTCACGATTTCGCACAACTAGGAGTATCAAGTGGCACGCGTCAAGCGGGCGGTAAACGCCCACAAGAAGCGCCGGGTAACCCTCGAGCGGGCCTCCGGCTACCGCGGACAGCGTTCGCGCCTGTACCGCAAGGCCAAGGAGCAGGTCACCCACTCCCTGGTCTACAGCTACAACGACCGGAAGAAGCGCAAGGGCGACTTCCGTCGGCTGTGGATCCAGCGGATCAACGCTGCGGCCCGCGCCAACGGCATCACCTACAACCGCCTGATCCAGGGCCTTCGTCTGGCCGAGATCGAGGTCGACCGCAAGATCCTGGCCGACCTCGCGGTCAACGACGCCCCGGCGTTCACCGTGCTCGTGGAGGCTGCCAAGGCAGCGCTTCCCGAGGACGTCAACGCTCCGGCCTCCGCCTGAGCGCAGGCCGCTCCCGCCCGTGAGGGCGGGCGGGTCTGACTCCTCACGTCGATGGCGAGCCCCGTGTCCCAGCCGCACGCTGCACTCCTGAGCACCAGGAGCGGCCGCGTGAAGGCGGCGCGGCGGCTCGCCACTCGTGCGTCGCGGGCCGAGCACCGGCTCTTCCTCGCCGAGGGGGTCAAGGCCCTCACCGAGGCGCTCGACCTCGCCGGCTGCGTGGTCGAGGTCTTCGCCCGAGGCGACGCCACGGCCGAGCACTCCGCGCTGCGGCAGCGGGTGCTGGCGGCAGGGCTCCCGTGGCACGAGGTCGACGATGACGCGCTGGCCTCCCTGGCCGACACCGTGACTCCTCAGGGAGTCGTCACCGTCTGCCGGTTCGTCGACCGTCCACTTGACGTGGTCATCGGGGGTACGCCGTCGCTCGTCGCCCTCTGTGCCGACGTACGCGACCCCGGCAACGCCGGAACCGTCATCCGCTGCGCGGACGCGGCCGGGGCCGATGCCGTGGTCTTCGCGGGCAACTCGGTCGACGCGTACAACCCCAAGACCGTGCGGGCGACCGTTGGCTCGCTGTTCCACCTTCCGCTCGCGGTCGAGCACGAGCCCGGCCTGGCGGTGCTGGCCCTGCAGGAGCAGGGGCTTCAGGTGCTGGCCGCCGACGGGGCTGGGGAGATCGACCTCGACCAGGCCGCCGACACCGGCCTGCTCGCCGCCCCGACCGCCTGGCTGTTCGGCAACGAGGCCTGGGGTCTGCCCGCCGAGACCGCGGAGCTGGCCGACCATCGGGTGCGGATCCCGATCCATGGCCGGGCCGAGTCCCTCAACCTCTCCACGGCAGCGGCGATCTGCCTCTACGCCTCGGCGCGCGCACACCGCTGACCTGCACACCGGTGCCCTAGATTGTCCCTGTGGACCTCATCGCACAGACCGAGCGCGAAGTCCTCGACGCGATGCCCGACGGTGTCGTCGTGGCCGACCGTGACGGGACGGTGACGCTGGTCAACGCGGTGGCCGGTCGGATGCTGAACGGCTCGCCCGAAGGGCTGGTCGGGCGGCACCTGGCCGAGGTGATCGCGCTGGCCGACCAGGACGGCAAGGACTGGTTCTCCGCCAACCAGCCCTACGACGGGCTCACCACGCGCACCGGCATCACCGAGCAGGCCTGGCTCCTCGCCAACGGCACCGAGCTCCTCCTCACCGCGCGTCTGCACCGGGTCCAGCCGACCGGACCCGTCGAGCGGGTGGTGGTGAACCTGCGCAGCGCCAGGCAGCGGGCCCGACTGGACCGCGAGCGCTCGGACCTGGTCGCCACGGTCGCGCACGAGCTGCGCTCGCCGTTGACCGGCGTGAAGGGCTTCGTCTCCACGCTGCTGAGCAAGTGGGAGAAGCTCAACGACGCCCAGAAGCTGCTGATGCTGACCACCGTCAACGCCGATGCCGACCGGCTCAGCCGGCTGATCACCGAGCTGCTCGACGTCGCCCGGATCGACACCGGGAGGCTGTCGCTCTACCCGCGGGAGACCGACGTCACTGCGATCGTGGAACGGGTCCTCGCCTCGTCGCGACATGCCACGGCTCGCACCCTGGTGATGACCTCGCCCGAGGATCTTCCCCGGGTCTTCTTCGACCCGGACAAGCTCACGCAGGTCGTCACGAACCTCGTGGAGAACGGGATCCGGCACGGAGAGGGAGTAGTCCGGGTCTCGCTGAGTGCGACCACCGCGAACGCGCCGTACCCAGCCGTGGTGATGAACGTGGACGACGACGGCGAGGGCATCGACCCCCGGATCCGCGTCCGCGTGTTCACGAAGTTCTGGAAGCACGGCGCCCGCGGAGGCTCCGGCCTGGGCATGTACATCGTCCACGGCCTGGTGCGGGCCCACGGCGGGGCGATCGCGATCGGCGACTCTCCCGCAGGGGGTGCCCGGATCACGATCGTCCTGCCCACCGAGGACCGACGCGGCGCCGAGCACTAACCGGTTCGCGGTCCACGCGGGCCTGTTCCTAGACTGCGCGGTGACGCGTACGACGCTCTCCGCGTCACGTCCGCAACGGAAGGCAGTCATGTCGGGCCCGAACTCCGAGTACGACCCGGTCGAGGTGACCCCGCTCCAGGCGGAGCAGGTCGAGGCGATGCGCAGCGAGGCTCTCGAGGCGATCGCGGGAGCCACCGACCTCGACGACCTCAAGCGGGTCCGGATCGAGCACACGGGCGACCGGTCGCCGCTCGCGCTGGCCAACCGCGAGATCGGGGCGCTGCCACCCCAGGCGCGCAAGGAGGCCGGCCTGCGGATCGGTCAGGCGCGCGGAGCGGTGAGCCAGGCGCTCGCCGAGCGACAGTCGGTGCTCGAGGCCGAGCACGAGGCGCGAATGCTGGCAGAGGAGACCGTCGACGTCACACTGCCGTGGGGCCGGCGCCCCGCCGGTGCCCGCCATCCTCTGACCACGCTGTCGGAGCGGATCGCGGACGTCTTCGTGGCCATGGGCTGGGAGGTGGCCGAGGGTCCGCTGGTCGAGGCGGAGTGGCTGAACTTCGACGCGCTGAACCTCGGTCCGGACCACCCGGCCAGGACTATGCAGGACACGTTCTGGGTAGAGCCCGCCGAGCATGCGCTCGTGCTGCGGACGCACACGTCGCCGGTGCAGGCCCGGACGATGCTCAGCCGGACCCCCCCGATCTACGTGGTCTGTCCCGGCCGGGTCTTCCGCACCGACGAGTTCGACGCCACCCACAGCCCCGTCTTCCACCAGGTCGAGGGCCTCGTGGTCGACGAGGGGATCACGATGGCGCACCTGAAGGGCACCCTCGACCACTTCGCCGCCTCGATGTTCGGGGACGGGATCAGCACCCGCTTCCGCCCGTCGTACTTCCCGTTCACGGAGCCGAGTGCCGAGGTCGACCTGGTCTGCTTCGTCTGCCGGGGCACCGGCATCCGCGCCGTCGACGAGTTCCACACGACGGCCGACGGAAAGCCCTGTCGCACCTGCCGTGGCGAGGGCTGGATCGAGTGGGGCGGGTGCGGCGTGGTCAACCCGCGCGTGCTCACCGCATGTGGCGTCGACAGCGAGCGCTACACGGGCTTCGCCTTCGGGATGGGCATCGACCGCACGCTGATGTTCCGCCACGGCGTCGAGGACATGCGGGACATGTTCGAGGGCGACGTCCGCTTCACCACGGCCTTCGGAACGGAGATCTGAGCAGTGAAAGCCCCGGTTTCGTGGATTCGCGAGTACGCCGACCTGCCCGCCGACCTGCCGGTCGAGGACCTGGCGGCGCGACTGACCGCGCTCGGACTCAAGCTCGAGGCGCTCGAGCACCCCGGTGCCGACATCAGGGGTCCGCTGGTGGTCGGGCGGGTGCTCACGATGGAGGCTGAGCCGCAGAAGAACGGCAAGACCATCAACTGGTGCACCGTCGACGTCGCGGACGCCAACGGCACCGGCGAGCCCCAGGGCATCGTGTGCGGGGCGCACAACTTCGCCGTGGGCGACCTGGTCGTGGTGGTCCTTCCGGGCGGCGTACTCCCCGGCGGTTTCGAGATCAGCGCCCGCAAGACCTACGGCCACGTCTCGGCCGGGATGATCTGCTCGGCCCCGGAGCTCGGCCTGGAGGACCCAGCGACCCGAGAGGGGATCATCGTGCTTCCCGCCGACGCGGGTGCGCCGGGTGACGACGTCTTCGACCTCCTGCACCTGCGCGACGACGTCATCGAGTTCGAGATCAACCCCGACCGTGCGTACGCGCTCTCGCTGCGGGGGATCGCACGGGAGGCGGCCCTCGGGTTCGACGTGGCCTTCAGCGACCCTGCCGACCGGGCGACCCCGGACCCCGACGATGCGGGCTACCCCGTGGTCGTCGACGATCCGACCGGCTGCGATGTGTTCGTGACTCGCACTGTCACCGGCTTCGACCCGGCCGCACCGACACCACGCTGGCTCGCCCGCCGGGTGCAGCTCGCGGGGATGCGGCCGATCTCGCTCGCGGTCGACGTCACCAACTACGTGATGCTCGAGCTCGGCCAGCCGGTCCACGGGTACGACGGCGACCGGCTCGCGGGACCGATCCGGGTCCGCAGGGCGACCCATGGCGAGCGGCTCACGACGCTCGATGGAGTGGATCGCGTCCTGAGCACCGAGGACCTGCTGATCGCCGACGACTCGGGCCCGATCGGTCTGGCCGGCGTGATGGGCGGACAGACCACCGAGCTGTCGGCGAGCACGTCGACCGTCGTGATCGAGGCGGCCCATTTCGACCCGGTGACGATCTTCCGCGGCCAGCGCCGGCACAAGCTGCCCTCCGAGGCGTCCAAGCGGTTCGAGCGAGGAGTGGACCCCTTGCTGCCAGCGGCGGCTGCCGACCGGGTCGCGGAGCTCCTGGTCGCCTACGGCGGTGGTACTGCCAGCGCGTCGATGACCTACGTCGGTCAGGCGCCTGCGCCGCACTCGATCCGGATGTCCGGCGACCTGCCTGCCCGGATCACGGGCATGCCGATCCCCGTCGAGACCACGGCTGCGCATCTCACCGCGGTCGGCTGCGCGGTCACCGTCGAGGGCGACGAGCTGACAGCGCAGGTGCCGAGCTGGCGGCCCGACCTCGTGGACCCCTATGACCTGGTCGAGGAGGTCGCGAGGCAGGTCGGCTACGACAACATCCCGTCCGTCCTCCCGTCGGCGCCGGCCGGACGTGGGCTCAGCCCGGCGCAGTCCCTGCGCCGACGCGTGGGCCGCACGCTCGCCGGGGCCGGCTTCGTCGAGGTGGTGAACTTCCCGTTCGTCGGCACGACGGACTTCGACCGACTCGGTCTCGACGCGGGAGACGAGCGACGTAGTGCGCTCCGGCTCGCCAACCCGATCAGCAGCGAGGAGCCGCTGATGGCGACCACGCTGCTGCCCGGCCTGCTCCGGGCGACGGCTCGCAACGCGGGACGTGGCCAGCCCGACGTGTCGCTCTTCGAGACCGCGACCGTGACCCTGCCCCGCGGGGGCGTGGCCGCACCGATCCTGCCGGTCGACCGCCGCCCCACCTCGGGGGAGTGGGACGACCTCCAGAAGGCCCTGCCCGACCAGCCGCTGCACCTCGCGCTGACCGTCTCGGGGCACCGGGACCCGGGCGGCTGGTGGGGCTCCGGTCGACCCGCGTCGTGGGGCGACGCGGTCGACGCTGTGCGGGCTGTCGCCGAAACGCTCGGGGTCGAGGTGACCGTGCGCTCGGGGGCCAGGTCGCCCTGGCACCCCGGCCGGTGCGCGGAGATCCTCGCGGGCGAGGTGTCACTCGGGTTCGCCGGCGAGGTGCACCCCAAGGTGTGCACGGCGTACGGACTGCCGCCGCGGACCGCGGCCGCCGAGATCGACCTGGACCTGCTGCTGGAGAGGGCGATCCTGATCCCACCGGCCCCGTCCTTCTCGACCTATCCCGTGGCGAAGGAGGACGTCGCACTCGTCGTCGACTCCGAGCTCCCCGCCGAGACCCTCGCGCGGACCCTGCGCGAGGGGGCCGGTGAGCTGTGCGAGTCGGTACGGCTCTTCGATGTCTATACCGGTGACCAGGTGGGCGCAGGGAAGCGGTCGCTGGCCTTCGCACTGCGGTTCCGCGCGCCGGACCGCACGTTGACCGAGGCGGAGACCGCCGCGGCCCGGGACGCAGCGGTCGCCCTCGCTGCCGAGCGGCACGGAGCCGTCCAGCGCTGACCCGGCTTCCCGCGGGCATGCATGACTGTGTATAGTCATGCAACATGAGCCAAGCGCCTCGAGTTGCCGTCGCCGGAGCCAGCGGGTACGCCGGTGGTGAGGTGCTGCGACTGCTCCTCGGCCATCCCGGCGTCGAGATCGGTGCCCTGACCGGCGGGTCGAACGCCGGCCAGGCTCTCGGCACCCTCCAGCCGCACCTGGTCCCGCTGGCCGACCGCGTCCTGCAGAAGACGACCCTGGAGACCCTGTCCGGGCACGACGTGGTCTTCCTGGCGCTGCCGCACGGGCAGTCAGCGGCGATCGCCACGCAGCTGCCCGACGGCGTGGTCGTGATCGACTGCGGAGCCGACTTCCGCCTCACCGACGCCGCCGACTGGGAGACCTTCTACGGCGGCGAGTACGCCGGCTCCTGGCCCTACGGCCTGCCCGAGCTGGCCGACCAGCGCAAGGTGCTGTCCGAGGCGACGCGGATCGCGGTGCCCGGGTGCTATCCGACCGTCTCGACGCTCACGATCGCCCCGGCCGTGACCGACGGCCTCGTCGACCCTGATGGCATCGTCGTCGTCGCGGCGTCCGGCACCAGCGGCGCCGGCAAGGCGGCGAAGCCGCACCTGCTCGGCTCGGAGGTGATGGGCAACGCCAGCGCCTACGGCGTCGGTGGCACTCACCGGCACACGCCCGAGATCATCCAGAACCTCTCCCTGCTCACCGATGCTCCGGTGCGGGTCAGCTTCACCCCGATGCTGGTGCCGATGCCGCGCGGCATCCTGGCCACCGTGTCCGCGCCGGTCCGGCCGGGCGTGACGGCCGACTCGGCGTACCGCACCTACGTCGAGGCATACGCCGACGAACCCTTCGTGCATGTCCTGCCTGCCGGGCAGTGGCCGACGACCAAGTCCGTGATCGGCTCCAACACCGTGCAGGTGCAGGTCACGCTGGACGAGGCCGCCGGTCGCCTGGTCGCGGTCGGGGCCGTGGACAACCTCGCCAAGGGCACCGGCGGTGCCGCCGTGCAGTGCATGAACATCGCGCTGGGTCTCGACGAGTCCGCCGGGCTGAGCACGGTCGGACTGGCTCCGTGACGTTCCCGGCTTCCGATCCCGGCCGCCCGGCTCCACCCGCCCGCCCCGTCACGACCAAGGAGTTCTGATGAGCGTCACCACACCCCGCGGCTTCCGTGCCGCCGGTGTCCCCGCCGGCCTGAAGAGCACCGGCGCGCTGGACATGGCACTGGTCGTCAACGACGGTCCGCGCCACGACTCAGCGAGCGTGTTCACGTCGAACCGTTGCAAGGCGAACCCGATCCTGTGGAGCCAGGAGGTCGTCAAGGACGGCGTGGTGCGGGCCGTGATCCTCAACTCCGGCGGTGCCAACTGCTACACCGGGCCCGAAGGCTTCCAGACCACGCACGCGGTGGCCGAGCGCACGGCCGAGCGGCTCGGCATCGGCTCCGGGGACGTGGTGGTCTGCTCGACCGGCCTGATCGGCCTGGCGAACCCGCGCGAGTCGGTGCTGTCCGGGGTGGATGCCTGCGCAGAGGCACTCTCGGACGACGGCGGGGACGACGCGGCGCACGCGATCATGACCACCGACAGCGTCAGCAAGCAGGTCGTCGTCGAGTCGGCCGGCTGGAAGGTCGGCGGGATGGCGAAGGGCGCGGGCATGCTCGCACCGCAGCTCGCCACGATGCTGGTCGTCCTCACCACCGATGCCGTGGTGGATGCCGCCGACTGCGACGCAGCCCTGCGGGCCGCGACCCGAGTCAGCTTCGACCGGCTGGACAGCGACGGGTGCATGTCGACCAACGACACGGTCACGCTGCTGGCCAGCGGAGCCTCTGGCATCACCCCGAGCCTCGAGGACTTCACCGAGTCGTTGACACGGGCCTGCACCGACCTGGCGATGCAGCTGCTCAAGGACGCCGAGGGCGCCGACCACGAGATCGCGATCACCGTCGTCAACGCCGCCACGGAGGACGAGGCGGTCGAGGTTGGTCGCTCGGTCGCACGCAGCAACCTCTTCAAGGCCGCGGTCTTCGGCAAGGACCCCAACTGGGGACGTGTGCTCGCCAGCGTGGGCACGACGAGCGCGCAGTTCGACCCCGCCGATCTCGACGTCGCCATGAACGGCGTCTGGGTGTGCCGTACCTCGACCCCGGCCGAGGACCCGGCCAAGGTCGATCTCAGCGATCGGGACGTGAGCGTCACGATCGACCTCAAGTCCGGGTCCGAGCGGGCCACCGTGTGGACCAGCGACCTGACCCACGCGTACGTCCACGAGAACTCCGCCTACTCGAGCTGACCGCCATGACCACACCCCAGGACGGACCCATGAACCCCGAGATGCCTCCGATGGCGCTCGCCGCCCACAAGGCCTCCGTGCTCGCCGAGGCGCTGCCGTGGCTCGAGCGCTACCACGGGAAGATCATCGTGGTGAAGTACGGCGGCAACGCCATGACCGACGACACCTTGAAGAAGGCCTTCGCCGAGGACATCGTGTTCCTGCGCTACGCCGGCTTCAAGCCGGTCGTGGTCCACGGTGGGGGTCCGCAGATCAGCGCGATGCTCGCCCGGCTCGGCATCGACAGCGAGTTCAAGGGCGGGCTGCGGGTCACCACGGACGAGGCCATGGACGTGGTCCGGATGGTGCTGGTGGGCCAGGTCCAGCGTGAGCTCGTCGGGCTGCTGAACCAGCACGGGCCGCTCGCGGTCGGGCTCTCCGGAGAGGACGCCGGACTGTTCACCGCGAAGCGCACCCGGACCATCGTCGACGGCGAGGAGGTGGACCTCGGCCTCGTCGGCGAGGTGGCCCACGTCCGTCCCGAGGCGGTGCTCGACCTCGTCGAGGCCGGCCGGATCCCGGTGATCTCGTCGGTCGCGCCGGACCCCGACGGCGCCGTGCACAACGTCAACGCCGACACTGCCGCGTCCGCCCTCGCGATCGCCCTGGGTGCCGAGAAGCTGCTGGTGCTCACCGACGTCGAGGGGCTCTACCGCGACTGGCCCGACAGCGACGACGTGATCCAGGAGATCAGCCCCGAGGCCCTGGGCGACCTGCTTCCGACGCTGGCCGCGGGCATGGTCCCGAAGATGACCGCCTGCTACAACGCGGTCAGCGGTGGAGTGCCCCGGGCCACCGTCGTGGACGGCCGCGAGCCGCACGCCGTACTCCTGGAGATCTTCACCGACGAAGGAGTGGGCACGCAGGTGCTGCCCGGCGTGGCGACCCGGATCCGCCCCGCCCACTCGTCCCCGACCCGCAAGGACGGTGCCTGATGGCCGACGACCAGAGGAGCCAAGACCTCCAGACCCGCTACCGCGAGTCGCTGATGAACACGTTCGGCCCGCCCAAGCTCGTCCTCGAGCGCGGTGAGGGCTGCTACGTCTGGGACACCGACGGCAAGCGCTACCTGGACCTCCTCGGCGGGATCGCGGTCAACGCGCTTGGTCACGCGCACCCCGCCCTGGTCGGCGCGGTCACCGCCCAGCTCGGGACGCTCGGCCACGTGTCGAACTTCTTCGCGACCGAGCCTCAGATCCGCCTCGCGGAGCGGCTGCTCTCGCTGCTGGGCGGGCATCCGGGCAAGGTCTTCTTCGCCAACTCCGGGACCGAGGCCAACGAGGCCGCCTTCAAGCTCACTCGTCGCACCGGGCGCACGCGCCTGATCGCGATGGAGGGCAGCTTCCACGGTCGGACGACGGGGGCTCTCGCGCTGACCTCCAAGGCGGCGTACCGCGAGCCGTTCGAGCCGTTGCCCGGCGAGGTGACCTTCGTGCCGTACGGCGACGCGGAGGCGCTCGCGGACGTCACTCGACGACACCGTTGCCGCAGTGGTCATCGAGCCGATCCAGGGTGAGGCCGGAGTCGTCGCGCCGCCCGCGGGCTTCCTGTCCCGTGCCCGGGAGCTGACCACCGAGCACGGCGCGCTCCTGTGGCTCGACGAGGTGCAGACCGGCTGCGGTCGCACCGGTGACTGGTTCGCCCACCTGGACAGCGGCGTCGTGCCCGACCTGGTCACCCTCGCCAAGGGACTGGCGGGAGGCTTCCCGGTAGGTGCCTGCGTCGCCCTGGGCGCCACCGGCGAGCTGCTACAACCGGGCAACCACGGAACGACCTTCGGCGGCAACCCCGTCGCGGCCGCCGCAGCCCTGGCCGTCCTCGACACGATCGAGAAGGAGGGCCTGCTCGCGCACGTCCTCGAGGTCGGTGGCCGGCTGCGCGAGGGCCTCCAGGTCGACGGTGTGACCGAGGTGCGCGCCCACGGCCTGCTGATCGGCATCGACCTGGTCTCCGAGAAGGCCGCCGGGGTGGTGGCCAGCGCCCAGGACCACGGGTTCATCGTCAACATGTGCACCCCGGAGCGGATCCGTCTTGCGCCGCCGCTCGTGCTCTCCCTCGAGGAGGCCGACACCTTCCTGGCTGCGTGGCCGACGATCCTCGCCGATGCCGGAGTGGTGGCGTGATGCGCCACTTCCTGCGCGACGACGACCTCACCCCGGGCGAGCAGGCCGAGGTCCTGGCACTCGCGGCCCGGCTGAAGTCCGCGCCGTACGACGCCCGGCCGCTCGCGGGTCCGCAGACCGTGGCGCTGCTGTTCGACAAGCCCACGCTGCGAACCCAGTCGTCCTTCGCCGCCGGCATCGCCGAGCTCGGGGGCTACCCGATGACGGTCGACGCCCGCCTCGCCGGCGTGGGGGAGCGGGAGTCGGTCGCCGACACCGCCCGGGTGCTGGGCCGTCAGGCCTCGGCGATCGTCTGGCGGACCTTCGACCAGTCGCGGCTGGAGGAGATGGCCGCCCACGCGGGCGTCCCCGTCGTGAACGCCCTGACCGACCAGTTCCACCCGTGCCAGGTGCTGGCCGACCTGCAGACCGTGGCCGAGCGCCGGGACGGCGCTCTCGCCGGTCTCACGCTGACGTTCGTCGGTGACGCGGTCTCCAACATGGCTCACTCCTACCTCCTCGGCGGAGCCACCGCCGGCATGCACGTGCGGGTCAGCGGGCCGGCCGACTACCAGCCCGACCGCGACGTCGTCGCCGACGCGGAGCGGATCGCGGCGAGCACCGGCGGGTCGGTCGCGGTGGTCCCGGACCCGGTCGCCGCCGTCACGGGTGCCGACGTGGTCGCCACCGACACCTGGGTCTCGATGGGCAAGGAGGGTGAGTCCGACGAGCGGGCCACCGTGTTCGCGCCCTGGTCGCTCGACGAGAGCCTGTTCGGGCACGCGGCCGATGACGCGCTCGTCCTGCACTGCCTGCCGGCGTACCGCGGCAAGGAGATCAGCGCCGGGGTGATCGACGGACCGCACAGCGCGGTCTGGGACGAGGCCGAGAACCGCCGGCACGCGCAGAAGGCGCTGTTGACGTGGCTGCTCGCGCAGTCCACGGAAGGCTCGGAGGCACGCGCATGAGCGGCGTGATCCCGATGACCAAGGGCGCCCGCCAGCAGAAGATCATCGACCTGCTCAGCCGGCACCCGGTCCGCTCGCAGACGGAGCTGGCCGAGCTGCTGGCCAAGGCCGGTGTGCACGTCACCCAGGCGACACTGTCCCGCGACCTCGTCGAGCTCGACGCGGTGAAGGTCCGGCTGCCCAGCGGCGGCCTGGTGTACGCCGTGCCGGCCGAGGGCGCCGACCGGACCCCGGTGGTCGCCCAGGACAGCTCCGCGGCTGACGCCAAGCTGGGTCGCCTTCTCGGCGAGCTGCTGGTCTCGGCGGACGCGTCGGCCAATCTCGCGCTCCTGCGCACTCCACCCGGGGCCGCCCAGTTCCTGGCGTCGGCGTTCGACCGCACCGAGTCCGAGGACGTGCTCGGCACGGTGGCCGGCGACGACACGGTGCTGGTGATCAGCCGACGACCCGATGGCGGGCAGGCACTCGCCCAGCGCTTCCTGGCCATGGCCAACGGCGCGCCCCCTCCCGCCGGGGACCCGAACCGCACGACCCCTGACTCCTGACCCACCCCGACCTCCCCGAAGGAAACCTCCCCCATGAGCAAGGTCCTGACCTCACTCCCGATCGGCGAACGCGTCGGCATCGCCTTCTCCGGCGGCCTCGACACCTCGGTCGCGGTTGCCTGGATGCGTGAGAAGGGCGCGGTCCCGTGCACGTACACCGCCGACATCGGGCAGTACGACGAGCCCGACATCTCCGGCGTCCCCGACCGGGCCCGTCAGTACGGCGCCGAGCTCGCCCGCTCCATCGACGTCCGGGGGATGCTCGTCGAGGAGGGCCTGGCCGCCCTGGCCTGCGGTGCCTTCCACATCCGCTCCGGCGGCCGGGCCTACTTCAACACGACCCCGCTGGGCCGCGCGGTCACCGGCACGATGCTGGTGCGCGCGATGCACGAGGACGGCGTCGACATCTGGGGCGACGGCTCGACGTTCAAGGGCAACGACATCGAGCGGTTCTACCGCTACGGGCTCCTCGCCAATCCGGACCTGCGCATCTACAAGCCGTGGCTCGACGCCGACTTCGTCCATGAGCTCGGCGGACGCCATGAGATGAGCGCCTGGCTCACCGAGCGCGGGCTGCCCTACCGCGACAGCCAGGAGAAGGCCTACTCCACCGACGCCAACATCTGGGGCGCGACCCATGAGGCGAAGGTGCTCGAGCACCTCGACGTCTCTCTGGAGACCGTCGAGCCGATCATGGGTGTGAAGTTCTGGGACCCGGCCGTCGAGATCCTCACCGAGGACGTGACGATCCGCTTCGACGCGGGTCGCCCGGTCGCGGTCAACGGCAAGGAGTACGACGACCCGGTGGACCTCGTCCACGAAGCCAACACCATCGGTGGCCGCCACGGTCTGGGGATGTCGGACCAGATCGAGAACCGGATCATCGAGGCCAAGTCGCGCGGCATCTACGAGGCGCCCGGGATGGCGCTGCTGTGGATCGCCTACGAGCGGCTCCTCAACGCCGTACACAACGAGGACACCCTCGCCAGCTACCACGCGGAGGGCCGCCGGCTCGGGGTGCTGCTCTACCAGGGTCGCTGGCTCGACCCGCAGGCCCTGATGCTGCGTGAGGCCATCCAGCGCTGGGTCGCCTCGCTCGTGACCGGCGAGGTGACGATCCGGCTGCGTCGTGGCGAGGACTACACGATCCTGAGCACCGAGGGCCCGGCGTTCTCCTACCACCCCGACAAGCTGTCGATGGAGCGCACCGACAACGCCGCCTTCGGCCCGAACGATCGGATCGGCCAGCTCACGATGCGCAACCTCGACATCGCCGACTCCCGTTCCAAGCTCGAGCTGTACGCGATGCAGCCGCAGGACCAGGGTCACGTCCTGGTCGAGCACGGGAACCTGCTCGGTGCGCTCGAGCAGGGTGGGGCCGACCGGATCACCCGCAACCCGGACGCCAAGGACGCCGAGGCGCTCGACCATGCCGCGATGGAGGCAGGGACCGACTGATGGCGACCAACTCCGGCGCGCTGTGGGGCGGGCGGTTCGCGGACGGGCCGAGCCCCGAGCTGGCAGCCCTCTCGAAGAGCACGCACTTCGACTGGCGGTTGACGCCCTACGACCTGGCCGGGTCGAAGGCCCACGCCCGGGTGCTCCACCGCGCGGGCCTGCTGACCGACGACGAGCTGGCGGGGCTCCTGGCCGGGCTGGACGCGCTGGGGGAGCGGTACGCCGCCGGCACGCTGCATCCCGACACCGAGGACGAGGACGTGCACGGCGCCCTCGAGAGGCTGCTCCTGGAGGAGGTCGGGACCGACCTCGGCGGGCGGCTGCGGGCCGGCCGCTCCCGCAACGACCAGGTCGCCACGCTGTTCAAGGCCTACCTGCGCGACCACGGTCGGGTCGTGAGTGCCCTGGTGCTCGACCTCGTCGAGGCGATCGCCCGGCAGGCCGAGACCCACCTGGGCGCGCCGATGCCGGGTCGCACCCACCTCCAGCACGCCCAGCCGGTGCTGCTGAGCCACCACCTGCTGGCCCACGCCTGGCCGCTCCTTCGTGACGTGGCCCGGCTGCGGGACTGGGACGAGCGGGTGGCCGCGGACTCGCCGTACGGGTCGGGCGCGCTGGCCGGGACCAGCCTGGGCCTGGACCCGCAGGAGGTGGCGCGGGACCTCGGGTTCACCGACAGCTCGGCGAACTCCATCGACGGCACCGCGTCGCGCGACTTCGTCGCCGAGTTCGCGTTCGTGACCGCGATGGTCGGCGTGGACGTGAGCCGGATGGCCGAGGAGGTCATCTTGTGGACCACGAAGGAGTTCGGCTTCGCGCGGCTCCACGACGCGTGGTCGACCGGGTCCAGCATCATGCCGCAGAAGAAGAACCCCGACATCGCCGAGCTCGCCAGGGGGAAGGCCGGGCGGCTGGTCGGCAATCTCACCGGGCTGCTGGCCACGCTCAAGGCGCTGCCGTTGGCCTACAACCGCGACCTGCAGGAGGACAAGGAGCCGGTCTTCGACTCCGTCGACACCCTGGAGGTCCTGCTGCCCGCGTTCACCGGGATGGTCGCCACGCTCGAGTTCGACACCGACCGGATGGCCGAGCTCGCACCTCAGGGGTTCTCGCTCGCCACCGACGTCGCCGAGTGGCTGGTCCGCGAGCGGGTGCCGTTCCGGGTCGCGCACGAGGTGGCGGGCGCGTGCGTACGCCGCTGCGAGGAGCTCGGCATCGAGCTCGACGAGCTCACCGACGAGCAGTTCGCAGAGATCTCACCCCACCTGACGCCCGGCGTACGAGAGGTGCTGACAGTGCCCGGCTCGATCGCGTCGCGGCACAGCCGCGGGGGCACCGCCGAGCCCCGGGTGCGGGAGCAGCTCGACGAGCTGCGGGACGTCGTCTCCGGGCACCGCGGTCGGCTCGGCTGAGCGAGACCGTCAGCTGGTGCGGTACCCCAGGGTGTAGCGCATCTCCCAGACCAGCGACGACCGGCCGTCGATGCGCACCGAGTCGAGGATCTGCGCGGCACTGTCGAGCAGGCCGGGCAGTTCATCGGCCGGGACCCGCAACCACATCGCCCGCTGTCCGGTGGACATCGTGAACCTGCGCCAGGCCTCGACGTCGTCGAAGGACAGCGTGACCGGTTCGGTGGTGTTCTCCACCCGGGCCGCCCCGGCGGCGTGCATGAGTCCGACCATGCCGTCGTCGCTGTCGAAGGGTCCCGTGGTCCCACTGGTGCGGGCGTCGAGGAGCCCCGGCGGAGCCCACGGGACCAGTAGGTCGTCGAGCGCGAGCGACGCCGCGTCGCGCTGTCCGAAGGTCACCACGCCGATCCGGCCCCGGTCGGAGAGCCGGGAGACCCAGTCGGTCAGGGCGGCCTCCGGGTCGGGCAGGAAGAACAGGACCAATGACGACGCGATCACGTCGTACTCGGTGCCCGGTTCCAGCGCGGCGGCGTCCACCACCCGGCACTCGACCTGACGTAGTCCCTCGGCGGACACGATCCGGCGGGTTGCGTCGACCATGCGTGGAGACACGTCCACCGCAGTCACCGGGCCGTCGCCCACCGCACGGGCCAGCGGCACGGTCGCCGCCCCGCGCCCGCAGCCGATGTCGAGCGCCCGTTCGCCTGGCTGGGGCTCCAGCAGCTCCACGAGTCGGG
Source organism: uncultured Actinomycetota bacterium (assembly GCA_963740525.1). Classification (GTDB taxonomy): domain Bacteria; phylum Actinomycetota; class Actinomycetes; order Propionibacteriales; family Nocardioidaceae; genus CAVUEG01. The sequence continues at coordinate 186,529 of CAVUEG010000010.1, read as the reverse complement.
CGCCGACCGGCTGGAAGAAGTCCACGCCGGTCTGGTCGTAGGTGTCGGCCAGCGCGTCGAAGATGTCTGCGACCGCGGGAGGTCCAGGCGGGTGCTCGGTCATTCCGGCATCCTGCACGTCGGACCTCCCCTCCACAATGGCCCGGTCCGTTGGCAGGATGCGCGGGTGGACTCGCTGACCGACACCCTGGCCGGCCCGGTGCTGGAGGTCGCCCCACGTCTCCTCGGTGCCCGGCTGACCCGTGCCACGCCCGAGGGGGTGGTGCGACTGCGGATCACCGAGGTCGAGGCGTACGACGGCGCTGCCGACCCGGGTTCGCACGCGTATCGAGGGGAGACCCGGCGCAACGCGACGATGTTCGGGCCACCGGGGCGGCTCTACACCTACTTCACCTACGGAATGCACGTCTGCGCCAACGTCGTCTGCGGACCCGACGGAACGGCCGCCGCGGTCCTCCTCCGCGCCGGACAGGTGGAGGCCGGCCTCGACGTGGTGCGCGCGCGTCGGCCCGGCGCCTCGGACCGTGACCTGGCTCGTGGGCCGGCACGACTCTGCCGGGCGCTGGCCATCGGCCTCGGGGAGGACGGCGCCGACCTGTCGGGTCCGGACCTGGTGCTCACGCTGCCTGAGCCGTCGCCCGCTGGTCCGGACGACGGGCGGGTCAGCCGAGGGCCTCGGGTCGGCCTACGTCTGGCCCCGGATCGTCCGTGGCGCTTCTGGTTGACCGGCGATCCGACGGTGTCGGCGTACCGCCCGGCCAAGCCGCGGATAGGCTAGGGCGGACATGAGCAGCGGGGTGGCATCTCAAGGGGACGTGGTGGACGCGACGGGACCGGCGGCGAGTACCAGCCGCGTCCTGACGATCCCCAACGGGTTGAGCTTCTTCCGGCTCCTGGGAGTGCCGCTGTTCCTGTGGCTGGTCCTCGGGCCCGAGGCGGACGGCTGGGCGCTGGGCGTCCTCATGCTGTCCGGCTTCACCGACTGGCTCGACGGCTACCTGGCCCGCAGGCTGGGCCAGATGTCCACCTTCGGGGCGATCCTCGACCCGGTGGCCGACCGGCTCTACATCCTCGCGGTGGTCGTCGGCCTCGCGTTCCGCGACATCATCCCGTGGTGGCTCGCCGTCGCATTGCCGCTTCGCGATCTGCTGCTCTGGGGGCTGGTCCCGTTCCTGCGCACCCGCGGGTACAGCGCGCTGCCGGTGCACTTCCTCGGGAAGGCCGCCACGGCGGCTCTGCTCTATGCATTCCCCCTTCTCCTCCTCGGTGACGGCAGCGGCACGGCCTCGAGACTGGCGGACGTCTTCGGCTGGGCCTTCGCGATCTGGGGAGTGGCGCTCTACTGGTGGGCGGGTGTCCTCTACGCCTGGCAGGTGCGCAAGCTGATGGCCGATGTCGACCGAAGGGCTCCTGCCCTCGATGGATAGGACCGCGCCGCACGTCACCATGGGGCTGCTGGACCACATCACCGCCCACTCCATGGACGAGGACTACGCCCACGTGGCCGAGGTCAGGCTCGGACGCGGACGGTCCCGGCGAGGCACCGCGCTCGGGACACCGGGGCTGGTCGTCCTCGCGGTGCTCGGCCTGCTCGTGATCACGGCCGCCGCACAGACCAGTCGGACGGCCGGGACCGACGCCAAGGGGCGCGCGGAGCTGGTCAGCCAGATCAACGACCGCCGCGCCGCCGTCGATGCCAAGCGTGAGCACACGGGCGCGCTGCAACGGGCCAACGCGTCACTGGAGAGCAGGCTGCTCGACACGACGACCCGCAACGGCGAGCTGAGCGGCCGGCTGACGAGGCTCGGGGTCAGCTCGGGGCTGATCGCCGTGACCGGCCCGGGTGTGAAGGTGGTCGTCGACGACGCGCCCGACGCGACCAGCGAGCGACAGCAGGTGCTGGACAAGGACCTCCAGAAGCTGGCCAACGGACTGTGGGAGGCCGGGGCCGAGGCGATCTCCATCAACGGCGAGCGGCTGACCACGTTGTCGAGCATCAGACGGGCCGGATCGGCGATCACCGTGAACTACCGTTCGCTGACGCGTCCCTATACGGTGCTCGCGATCGGCGACCCGGCCGGCATGCAGGCGCGGTTCGTCGAGTCGTCCTCGGGCCAGGCGTGGTTTGATCTACACGCCAGCATCAACCTCGAGTTCTCGATGACGCCGCAGACCTCGATGACGTTGCCCGCGGCGCGGACCCGGACGTTGCGGTTCGTGACCCCCATGCAGCCCCAGGAGGACAAGGAATGATCGCCGCTCTCGGACTGCTCGTGGGCGTGGTGCTCGGGCTGATCCTGAAGCCGGACGTACCGATCTGGCTGGAGCCGTACCTACCCATCGCCGTCGTCGCGGCGATGGACGCGGTCTTCGGTGCACTCCGCGCCTTCCTCGACGGGATCTTCGACGAGAAGGTCTTCGTGGTCTCGTTCCTGAGCAACGTGGTGATCGCGGCATCGATCGTCTATCTCGGCGACAAGCTCGGCGTCGGTGGACAGCTGAGCACCGGGGTCATCGTCGTCCTGGGTATCCGGATCTTCTCCAACGTCGCGGCGATCCGGCGCCACGTCTTCCACGCATGAGCGACACGGAGCCGCCGACCACCGACGGACGACAGCGCCTCCTGCAGGCGCTGCGCCGCCCGGGCCGAGGCCAGACCGTGGCCGGCGTCCTGCTCGCGGTCGTCGGGTTCGCGGGCGTGACCCAGGTGCACTCGAACGAGTCCGACGACCAGTACTCAGGCCTGCGGACCGAGGACCTGATCCAGGTGCTCAACGGACTTTCGGCCGCCTCGCAACGCGCGGACAACGAGATCGCCCGCCTGCAGCAGACCCGAAACTCCCTGCGCAGCAGTACCGACGCGCGCGCCGCTGCCCTCACCCGAGCCCGCGAGGAGGCCGACACGCTCGGCATCCTCGCCGGTACGCTCCCCGCGACCGGCCCGGGAATCGAGATCACGGTGCGGGACCCCACCGGGGAGGTCGGGATCAACCAGCTCCTCAACGGCGTCGAGGAGCTGCGCGATGCCGGGGCCGAGGCGATCGAGATCAACGACCGGGTCCGCGTGGTCGCGCAGACCTCGTTCGAGGACGGGACGGGGGGAGTGATCGTCGACGGGATCCAGCTCTCGCCGCCGTACACCCTCGACGTGATCGGCGACCCGGCCACGCTCAACACCATCTTGGACTTCGCCGGTGGCTTCACCGACGAGATCAAGTACGCCAACGGCTCAGTCAGGTCGCGGGAGCTGGACGCCGTCGACATCACCAGCATCCGACAGATCACCCCCGCCCAGTACGCACAGCCCGTCGCGGGGCAGTAGCCTCGTCCCGACCGGTCACTGCCCAGCCCAGGCGAAGGAGCTCACGTGTATCCCGAGGACCTCAAGTACACCAGCGAGCACGAGTGGGTGCGCAGCCCCGGCGAGTCCGCGGGCTCCGTGCGGATCGGGATCACGCACTACGCGCAGGACGCGCTCGGTGACATCGTCTACGTCTCCCTGCCCGCCGTGGGGGAGGAGCTTCAGGCCGGCACGACCGTCGGCGAGCTCGAGTCGACGAAGTCGGTCAGCGACGTGTACGCCCCGGTCACGGGGCGGGTGACCGCGCGCAACGACTCTCTCGACGCCACGCCGGAGCTGGTCAACAGCGACCCGTACGGCGGAGGCTGGCTGATCGAGGTCGAGCTCTCGGACCCCTCCGCGCTCGACGCCCTGATGGACGCCGCGGCCTACCGGGATCTGATCACCTCCTAGGCAGTGGCGGCGATTGCGCGGCGATGGCGCGGCGATGGCGCTGGTGGTCGGCGAAGGGCGCGACGCCTTCGGCGATGCTCGTGTGCGGCCGTGGCCGGGGCTGATAGGTTCGGACAACCATCAACCTCGACTCGTCGTCGAGAGTTGAGCAGCGGACCATGGGAGGAGCGGCATGCCTTTCTGCAACCAATGCGGGAGCGAGAACTCGGCCGACGCCAAGTTCTGCTCCCAGTGCGGCAGCGCACTGGCAGCCCCTGCGCCCGGCCAGGGAGATACGCCCGGCGAGACCACGGCGACGATCACCTTCGGTGGCCCAGCCTCGGGCGAGGCACGCGAGGACCGCGAGCTCGCTCCCGGTGACGCGGCGGCCGTCGACGCGCTGCCCGCGGGGAGTGCCCTTCTGGTCGTCCAGCGAGGGCCGAGTGCGGGGTCACGGTTCCTGCTCGACACCGACCTCGTGTCGGCCGGCCGGCATCCCGACAGCGAGATCTTCCTCGACGACGTGACGGTCTCCCGTCGACACGCGGAGTTCCGCCGAGGACCCCAGGGCTTCACCGTGGCCGACGTGGGCAGCCTCAACGGCACCTACGTCAACCGCGACCGGATCGACGAGAAGCAGCTCCAGGGTGGTGACGAGGTCCAGATCGGGAAGTACCGCCTCGTCTACTTCGCGAGCAGCGCGGGTGCGTGAGGTCGACACGATGAGGCAGGCTGCCGCGTCGCGAGCGCGGATCAGCATCGGGGAGGTCCTCGGTCAGCTTCGCCCGGACTTCCCTGGGATCAGCATCTCCAAGATCCGCTTCCTCGAGGACCAGGGGCTGGTCGAGCCCGAGCGGACCCCGTCGGGCTACCGCAAGTTCTCCCAGCGCGATGTCGAGCGGCTGCGCTACATCCTCACCGCCCAGCGTGAGCACTACCTCCCGCTGAAGGTGATCAAGGAGCATCTCGACGCGATCGACCGAGGGCTGGAGCCTCCCGAGATCACCGTCAGCGGACCGCAGGTCCCGCGGGTGGTGCTCTCCGGTGACGGCTACCCCAGCCCCGAGGCGTTCACGCTCGAGGAGTCCGAGCTCCGCCTCTCCCGCAAGGAGCTCGTGTCCGCCTCCGGGATCGACGAGGGGATCCTCGACCAGCTCGAGACGTTCGGCCTGGTCCGGATGCGTCCCGGCTCCAAGCACTACGACGGAGACGCACTGGTGATCGCCAAGACGGCGGGGGAGCTGGCTGCGTTCGGGGTCGAGCCTCGGCACCTGCGGGCGTTCAAGAACGCCGCGGACCGCGAGGTCGGCCTCGTGGAGCAGGTGGTCTCGCCGATGCAGCGCGGTCGTGATGCCGGCGCCCAGGGTCGCGCCGACGACGCGATCCGGCAGATGGCGGCCCTCTCGGTGAAGCTGCACGCGACGTTGGTGAAGACCGCACTGCGCCGGGGTCGCTGACCCCGTCGGCGCCGTGGGTGCCGCGCGGTACTGTGGCTTCGTGCGCGAAGTCGATGTGGTCGGAGTCCGGGTAGAGATGCCCTCCAACCAGCCGATCGTCCTGCTTCGAGAGGTCACCGGAGAGCGGTACCTCCCGATCTGGATCGGCGCGGTCGAGGCAACGGCGATTGCCTTCGCCCAGCAGGGCGTGGTCCCACCGAGACCCCTGACGCACGACCTGATGAAGCTCCTGCTCGATGCCACCGACCAGCACCTCGCCGAGGTCCGGATCACCGAGATGAAGGACGGCGTCTTCTATGCCGTCGTGGCCTTCGACTCCGGGGTCGAGGTGAGCGCCCGGCCCTCGGACTCGATCGCCCTTGCCCTGCGCACGGGCACCCGGATCATGTGCGCCGAGGAGGTTCTCGAGGAGGCAGGGCTGGCGGTTCCGGAGGAGCAGGAGGAAGAGGTCGAGAAGTTCCGCGAGTTCCTCGACCAGGTCACCCCCGAGGACTTCGAGTCGCACTGAGCGACTCTTCGGGCGTGTCGAGAGGGGTGACCCTCTACCTGAGGTTGAGGGTTGCGACACGCCGACCCGGGAAGGCCCGATTGCGTTGACCACCCTCAAGTAGAGGTTTACCTTGGGGATGTCTTCGTTGTAACTCCACCGTTGTGCTCTTCGATCCGAGGAGCCGGCACCCTTCCCCGGAGTTGAGCACGACGAGGCCTGACAACGGAGGTCTGCGGTGAGCAGCGTAAACGGGAACGGCGAGTCGAAGGACGCGACGCAGGAGGCAGTGGCCCGCGAGGCGGTCGCCGCCGCGGACGAGCAGGGACTGCTCTTCGACGACGACGTCTCGACGATGCCGAGCGACACCGGGTACCGCGGACCGACGGCCTGCAACGCCGCCGGGATCACCTACCGCCAGCTCGACTACTGGGCGCGCACCGGCCTGGTCGAGCCCACCGTCCGGGGTGCCACCGGCTCGGGCACGCAGCGGCTGTACTCCTTCCGCGACATCTTGATCCTCAAGGTGATCAAGCGGCTGCTCGATGCCGGCATCTCGCTGCAGCAGATCCGCACCGCCGTGGCCCATCTGCGTGAGCGCGGCACCGACGACCTGACCCGCGTGACGCTGATGAGCGACGGAGCCAGCGTGTACGAGTGCACCAGCAACGACGAGGTCATCGACCTGCTCCAGGGTGGCCAGGGCGTCTTCGGCATCGCGATCGGTGGAGTGTGGCGCGAGATCGAGGGCACGCTGGCCGAGCTGCCGAGTGAGCGCACGCTCGAGGAGCCGGACGCCGAGGCGCACAGCGCCGACGAGCTCTCCGCCCGTCGCGCGGCCCGGCTGAGCGGCTGATCACCCTTCGTCCCACGTTCGACCATCTCAGCCCCGGCGTCGCTTCGGCCACGACCGGGGCTGGTAGTTTGGGTACCGCTGACAAACCCGCGCGGGAGAGTCTCCGGCCTCGGGAGCGAGGCGCGGAGCGCCGAAGGGGCAACACCTTCCCGGAACCTCTCAGGCGCAAGGACTGCGCGGGCCAGGCAACTCTGAAGGGCTGACCGACAGAGGGGGAGGCCGTGCCGGGCATGTCCCGGTCCGTCCATCCGACCGCAGGAGCCCCCGTGTCAGACCACCCCACGCTCACCCAGCTCGCCGGCGCGTCGCCGTTCTCGCAGCGCCACATCGGGCCCGACGAGGCCCAGGTGGCCACCATGCTGGAGGCGCTGGGCTACGACTCGCTCGACGCGCTGATGCAGGCGGCCGTGCCCGGAGCCATCCACTCGGTGGCCGAGCTCGCGCTTCCCGAGGCACTCTCGGAGGCGGAGACCGCGGCGGCCCTGCGTCGCCTGGCGGATCGGAACCGTCCCGCGGAGCCCATGATCGGGCTGGGCTACCACGGCACGCTCACCCCGCCGGTGGTTCGTCGCAACGTGCTCGAGGACCCGAGCTGGTACACCGCCTACACGCCGTACCAGCCCGAGATCTCCCAGGGCCGGCTCGAGGCGCTGCTGAACTTCCAGACGATGGTGGGTGACCTGGCCGGGCTGCCCACGGCCAACGCTTCACTGCTGGACGAGGGCACGGCCGCCGCCGAGGCGATGACGCTGGTGCGCCGTGCCCAGCGCGGCAACTCGGGGGCGTTCGTGGTCGACTCCGATTCCCTGCCCGCCACGATCGAGGTCGTCCGCACCAGGGCGCGGGCGATGGGCATCGAGGTCGTGGTCGCCGACCTGACCGAAGGTCTGCCCGACGGGGAGATCAGCGGGGTCCTCCTGCAGTACCCCGGCGCCTCCGGACGGGTGCTCGACCCACGGCCCGTGGTCGAGGCGGCCCATGCGCGTGGCGCCCTCGCGGTCGTGGCGGCCGATCTTCTCGCCCTCACGCTGCTGGAGTCGCCCGGGGAGCTCGGTGCCGACGTGGTGGTCGGGTCCTCCCAGCGCTTCGGGGTCCCGCTGTTCTACGGCGGCCCGCATGCCGGCTTCATGGCGGTGCGACAGGGCCTCGAGCGACACCTCCCCGGGCGTCTGGTCGGGGTCTCGGTCGACGCCGAGGGACGACCGGCGTACCGGCTGGCCCTGCAGACGCGCGAGCAGCACATCCGCCGGGACAAGGCGACCAGCAACATCTGCACCGCCCAGGTCCTGCTCGCGGTGGCCGCGTCGATGTACGCCGTCTTCCACGGGCCCGAGGGACTGCGCGGCATCGCGCAGCGCACGCACCGGCTGGCCGCCGTGATCGCCGCCCGGCTCCGTGAGCTCGACGTCGAGGTCGTCCACGAGAACTTCTTCGACACCGTGCTGGCCCGGGTGCCCGGCCGGGCGGAGACGGTCGTCGCAGCGGCGCGGCAGCAGGGGCTCCACCTTCGGCTGGTCGACGCGGACCACGTCGGGGTGTCGACCTCGGAGGTTTCGACGGTCTCGTCGGTGGCCCGGGTGTCGGCCGCGTTCGGAGGAGCGACCGGCGAGCCGGAGATCGAGGCGCTGGATGTGCGCACCGACGATGCGCTCCCGGTGGGCCTGCGTCGGCGTACCGACTTCCTGACCCACGACGTGTTCAACACCCACCGCTCCGAGACGTCGATGCTGCGCTACCTGCGCCGGCTGTCGGCGCGGGACTACGCGCTGGACCGAGGGATGATCCCGCTCGGCTCGTGCACGATGAAGCTCAACGCCACGACCGAGATGGAGCCGATCAGCCTGCCCGGCTTCGCCGACCTGCACCCGTTCGCGCCGGCGGAGGACGCCGAGGGCTACCGCGAGCTCGTCGAGGAGCTGGAGGGCTGGCTCGCGGAGGTCACCGGTTACGACAAGGTCTCGATCCAGCCCAACGCGGGCTCCCAGGGCGAGTTCGCCGGGCTGCTCGCGATCCGCGCGTTCCACCAGGCCAACGGAGAGGGCAGACGTGACGTCTGCCTGATCCCGTCGTCGGCCCACGGGACCAACGCCGCGTCGGCGGTGATGGCCGGCATGCGCGTCGTGGTGGTCAAGGCCGCCGCGGACGGCCGGGTCGACCTCGACGACCTTCGGGCCCAGTGCGAGACGCACCGCGACGACCTCGCGGCGATCATGGTCACGTACCCGTCGACGCACGGCGCCTACGAGGACGGGATCACCGGGCTCTGCGACCTGGTGCACGAGTACGGCGGCCAGGTGTACGTCGACGGCGCCAACCTCAATGCGCTCCTGGGACACGCCAAGCCGGGCGAGTTCGGTGGCGACGTCTCGCACCTGAACCTTCACAAGACCTTCTGCATCCCGCACGGTGGTGGCGGTCCCGGGGTCGGTCCGGTGGGGGTCCGCGCCCATCTGGCGCCGTACCTGCCCAGCCACCCGATGCACCCGGTGCCGTCGATGCGCGAGGGGATCGGCCCGATCAGCTCGGCGCCGTACGGCTCGGCGGGGATCCTGCCGATCTCGTGGGCCTATGTGCGGCTCATGGGTGGCGCAGGCCTGACCCGCGCCACGGCGGTGGCGGTGCTGTCCGCGAACTACGTCGCGCACCGGCTCGGGGAGCACTTCCCGGTGCTCTACAAGGGCCACGGTGGCCTCGTCGCGCACGAGTGCATCCTCGACCTGCGCGGCCTGACCAAGGACACGGGCGTCAGCGTCGACGACGTGGCCAAGCGACTGGTCGACTACGGCTTTCACGCGCCGACGATGAGCTTCCCGGTGGCCGGCACCCTGATGGTGGAGCCGACCGAGAGCGAGGATCTCGGCGAGCTCGACCGGTTCTGTGACGCCATGGTTGCCATCCGCGGTGAGATCGAGAAGGTCGCGGCGGGGGAGTGGAGTGCCGAGAGCTCGCCCCTGCGCCATGCACCGCACACGGCTCGCACGGCCGTGGGGGAGTGGGACCGGGAGTACTCCCGCGAGGTGGGTGCGTTCCCGGCCGGCGTCGACCCCGACAAGTACTGGCCGCCCGTGGCGCGCATCGACCAGGCGTACGGCGACCGCAACCTGGTGTGCTCCTGCCCGTCGCCGGAGGCGTTCGCCGAATGAGCCACGTCGCAGACCTGACCGACCGGCGGCTCGCAAGTGTGCTGGGGCGTGCCCAGGTGGAGGGTCGGCTCCCGTCGATCGTGGCCGGAGTCCTGCGCGACGGGGAGCTCGTCTGGACGGGGGCGCACGGCACCCGGACCGGGACGACCCCTCCCGGCCCGGACCTGCAGTACCGCATCGGGTCGATCACCAAGACGATGACGATGGTCCTCGTCCTGCAGCTGCGCGAGGAGGGCCGTCTGTCCCTCGGCGACACCGTCGGCCAGCACCTGCCCGGGGCGGGGTACGCCGACCTCACCGTGCGCGACCTGCTCTCGCACAGCGGCGGCATGCAGTCGGAGCCCGACGGCTCCTGGTGGGAGCGCTCGCCGGGGGTCTCGGTCGAGGAGCTGCTCAGCGCGAACGACGGGTCGCTCGCCGCATTGGAGCGCGGGGCGTCGTACCACTACAGCAACTTGGGCTTCGGGATGCTGGGCGAGATCGCCGCTCGGCTGAATGAGCAGACCTGGTGGGACTGCGTCCGCCACCGGATCCTGACGCCGCTCGGGATGGCGCGCACGTCCTACTCGGCGCAGTCGCCCTCGGCCACGGGCTACAGCGTGCACCACTTCGCGAGCACCCTCACCGAGGAGCCGGCGGCAGACACCGGAGCGATGGCACCGGCCGGACAGCTGTGGAGCACGGTCGAGGACCTGGCGACGTACACCGCCTTCCTGCTCGACGGCCACCCGGACGTACTCCCGCTGAGTGCGCTGCTGGAGGCCTCCACGCCCCAGTCCGGCTCCCTCGCCGGGAGTGCCACGGGCGGTTACGGGTTGGCGTTGCGGATCCTGGCCGGCCCCCAGGGTGCGCTGGTCGGGCACACGGGATCGATGCCGGGCTTCCTGGCCACGCTGTTCGTCGACCGGGCGCGGCACACCGGTGTCTTCGCCTTGGCCAACGGCACGAGCGGGATGGCCACCGAGCCACTCGCCAGGGCCATGTTGGACACGCTCGAGGCGTGTGAGCCCACGGTGCCCACGGCCTGGCAGCCGGCTGCCGACGTGCCGGCCGAGGTCGCCGAGGTGCTCGGCGTGTGGCACTGGGGCAACACCGCCTACGGCTTCGCCTGGGACGGCCACGAGGTGGTGGCGACCCACCTGCAGTCGAACACCATCAGCTACCGCTTCGGCGTCATCGCCGGCCGATTGGTCGGCACGTCCGGCTACCACCACGGCGAGGAGCTGGTCTCCGGCCGTCGGGCAGACGGCTCGGTCGACCACCTCACCTGTGCGACGTTCGTCTACACCCGGACGCCGTACGACCCCGAGGTGACGATCCCGGGCGGCCACCCGCCCCAGTGAGGCGGCGTCGTGCTCAGCGTTCTGGGCTCAGCGTTCTGGGGCCAGCCTGGTTCAGAGCGCCTGTGAGACCGAGCTCATGTTGAAGTCGGGGATCCGCAACGCCGGCATCGCGGTCCGCGAGAAGTAGTCCTCGCCCCATTCCCGGGACAACGCCGGCGCGGTGGCAGACGCTGCGGTGAACCGCCGCAGCAGGTCGACCGGGCTCTCGTTGAAGCGGAAGTTGTTGACCGCGGCGGTGATCTCGCCGTTCTCGACGAGGTAGACACCGTCCCGCGTGAGGCCGGTGAGCAGCAGCGTCTGTGAGTCGACGACCCGGATGTACCACAGGCAGGTCAGCAGCAGGCCACGCTCGACGTCGCGCACCAGGTCCATGGTGTCGCCGGTCGCGCCGTCGACGTCGAGAACGAGGTTGTCGATGCTCGGGGTGAGCGGTTGCCCGGTGAGCTCGGCGGAGTGCCGGGTCTGCATCAAGGCCGTGAGCTCTCCGTCGCGGAGCCAGTCGGTGCGGGTGAGTGGAAGCCCGTTGTCGAAGACGCTCTCCGTGTCGCCGGACTCACCGGCCAGCACGAACGGCATCGCCTCGAGCTCCGCATGGCTCGGGTCGGACCAGAGGTTCACGCCTCGCTGGGCGATCCGTTCACCGATCCGGGTGCCGCCACCAGGGTGGGAGAAGACGGACTGGCCGTCGTGAGCGGTCAGTGCACCGCCGTACCAGTACGTGTCGATCATCAGGTCGGCGACAGCGGCCGGAGGAAGGATCGTGTCGTAGCGACCGGCGTCGAGACTCACCCGTCGGGCGCCCCAGCCCAGTCGGGCCACGAGCTCGGCGTCCAGGGTGGCGGCGTCCACGTCCTGGAAGTCGCGGGTGGCACCCCCGACCCAGGCGCTGTTGGTGAGGTTGCTGTCCTTGGCGGTGATGCCGTAGTGCCCGGTCGGCTGCGCGTGGCGCAGGCGCAGGCCGGTGCTGGAGGCGAGGTACGTCGTCGTGACGTCGTGGCTCACGAACCCGTACAGCACTCGTCCCTCGGCATCGGCCCGGTGGAAGGAGTCCCCGAGCTCCTTCGCGAAGGAGCCGAAGACCTCGATCGACGTCTCGGCCGGCTCGTCGTCCCAGTCGGCGCTGGTGACAGCGGGGGCGAGTGGGGCATGGTCCTCGGCGTCGGTGCTCGACGCCGCAGCAGCGTCGGCCGCCTCCACGAGGGCCCGGACCTGGTCCTTGGTGGCAGCCGTCCCCGAGACCGACGCGGAGGCCCGTCCCTTGAATGCGACCACGGTGACGGCCACCGCGTGCATGACACCGTTCGTGGTCAAGGTGTTGTTGGCCCACCGCAGGTTGGCCGTCGTGGAGTCCTCGACGACCACGACACAGTGGTCGGAGGTGGACACGGCGAGCGCGTGCTCGGCGAGCTTCTGGGGGACGGGGGTGGTCATCGTGATCTCCTCAGACGCTGGGAGCGCCGGACTCGTCAGTGGTGTTGAGGATGCGGATGTCGCGGAACAGGGTGGTCGGTGCGCCATGGCTGACCGGAGCGGTCTGTCCTGGTTGTGCCTTGCCGCAGTTGAACGCCCCGCCGAGGAAGTACGTCGAGGGTCCTCCGACCGCCTCGAGGGAGTTCCAGAAGTCGGTCGTGGTGGCCTGGTAGGCCACGTCGCGCACCTGGCCGGCGAGCTTGCCGTCCTCGATCTTGAAGAAGCGCTGGCCGGTGAACTGGAAGTTGTAGCGCTGCATGTCGATGCTCCACGACTTGTCACCGACGATGTAGATGCCCCGCTCGACGCGCCCGATCAGCGCCTCGGTGTCGGGACCCTCGGGGTCCGGCCGGAGCGACACGTTCGCCATCCGCTGGATCGGGATGTGCCCCGGGGAGTCGGCGAAGGCGCAGCCGTTCGAGCGACCGTCGTTGAGCACCTCGATGCTGTGGGCCATCGGTCGGTCCAGCTGGTAGCCCACGAGGAGCCCGTCCTTGATCAGGTCCCAGGACTGGGCCTCGACCCCCTCGTCGTCGTACCCGACCGTGGACAGGCCGTACTCGACCGTGCGGTCACCGGTCACGTTCATGACCGGGGAGCCGTACTGCAGGGTGTTCAGCTTGTCGAAGGTCGCGAACGACGTGCCGGCGTAGTTGGCCTCGTAGCCCAGGGCGCGGTCCAGCTCCGTGGCGTGTCCGATCGACTCGTGGATCGTCAGCCACAGGTTCGAGGGGTGGATCACCAGGTCGTAGGTGCCGGCTTGCACGCCGGGCGCGACCAGCTTGTCGGCGAGGAGCTCTGGCAGCTCGGCCAGCTCACCTGCCCAGTCCCAGTGGTCGCCGGTCACGAACTCCCAGCCGCGGCCGACGGGAGGAGCGATCGTGCGCATCGAGTCGAACCGTCCCGAGGCCGCATCCGTGCCGAACGCCTCGACCTCGGGTTGCAGCCGCACCCGCTGCTGGGTGGTCTCGGTGCCGGACAGGTCGGCGTAGAACTTGTTCTCCTGCACCTGCAGGAGCCGCCCGGTGGCGTGCTCCACCGCGTCGTGGGCCATGAGCCCGCGGGTCCAGTCTCGGAAGATCTCGACCTTCTCGTGCAGCGGTACGTCGAACGGGTTGACGTCGTAGCTCGAGCACCACTCGGCGCGGTGCACCGGCTCGGGGGCGAGCTCGACGGGGCGACTCGTCATGGCGGCCGCGACCCGGGCCACGTTCAGAGCCGTCTCGCAGACCCCGACAGCCGCTTCCGCGGTCAACGTGACCCCCGAGGCGAAACCCCACGCGCCGTTGTGGATCACACGAACGGCGAAGCCGAGGTCCTCGGAGTCACTCGCGCCCTGCAAGGCGCCGTCGCGCACGGAGACGTGCTGGTAGCGGACCCGTTCGAACCGGAACTCCGCATGCGTGACTCCGAAGTCGCGCGCCCGACTGAGGGCGGCGTCCGCCATGCGGCGGTAGGGGAGTGCGGTGAACGTCGGGTCGATCGGCCTGGTGTGGGTGGACACGGGGCTCATACGGTGACCCTAGCCAATGCCCAGGGCTGACGCGCGCGCCATGACGGCGTGGCGTCAGGCGACCGACGTGTGCACCGACACCGACGAGCCGGTCCGTCGCTTGTCCACGTGGAGCTGGGTGGGCACGCGGTTGCGCATCTCCGAGACGTGGCTGACCAAACCGACCGAGCGGCCACCCTCGCGCAGGGTGTCGAGACGGTCGAGAACATCGTCGAGCGTCTCGGGATCCAGCGAGCCGAAGCCCTCGTCGACGAACAGCGTCTCGATGAGCGTGCCACCGGCTTCGTACGTGACGACATCGGCGAGGCCGAGCGCCAGGGACAGCGAGACGAAGAAGGTCTCACCGCCCGAGAGCGTGGCCGGGTCGCGCACCTCGCCCGTCCACTCGTCGACCACCTGGAGGGCGAGGCCCGACTGGCTGCCGCGACGGTGCACGCGGTCGCTGCGCTCGAGGAGGTAGCGGTGGTCGCGCATCTCGCCGAGGCGCTCGTTGGCCGCCGCGACCACCTGGTCGAGCCTGCTCGCGAGGACGTACGACGACAACCGGATCTGGCGGTGATTGTCACCGCCGACGCCGCGGACGAGCCGGGCCATGGAGTCGGCTCGCACGGACTCGTCGCGGACCGGTTCCCAGGTGGTGAGCGCCTGGCCGAGCCGGGCCCGGAGATCCTCGACGCGGTCTCTGGTGAGCTCGAGCCGGGTGCGAGCCCGGCTCGACTCCTCATGCCGCCGCTGGGCGGCCTCGACCTGGGCCAGCAGGGAGACCAGGTCCGGGGTCGGCGTCTCGTCGGCCAGCCGGGCGACCGCCGGATCCTCGAGGGTGCGCCGAGCCGCGTCCCGCTCGAGGTCCAGGTCGCGCAGCCAGACCTCGTGCTGGTCGCGGGTCTCGTCGTCGAGGATCGAGGCGCGGGCCTGGGCCAGGTCACCGAAGCCCGCGGCAGCCGCGGCTTCGTCGGCGTTGCGGCGCTGCTCCGCCACCCTGAGGCGAAGGGCCTCGTGAGCCAGCAACGACCCCTCGGTGGCCTGGAGACGTGCCATCCGCGAGGACTCGTCCGCGACCAGCGTGTCCAGGTCGCCGTCGACCGCCAGATCGGGTGCCTCGACGGCCAGCACCGCCGTTGCCCTGGCGCCGGCCTCCTCGGCTGCGGTGATCTGGGCGTCGAGCGTGGCGAGCCGGGTCTCGAGGTCGGAGACCCGGCCGCGGAGAGTGGCCTGTTCCTCGGCGAGCACGAGCAGCCGGGCCTCAGCGGCGGTCACGGCATGCGCTGCAGCGAAGGCCTCGGCCACGGCGCCGTCGGCCTCGGCGACCGCCAGCGTGAGCGAGGGGACATCGGCTCCCGCGACCAGGGACTCCAGCCGGAGCACGCGCTCGCGGGCGAAACCGAGGGCCTGCTCGGCGCGGTGCCGGTCGCTCTCGGCCACCTGCGCCGCCGTCTCCGCATGGCTCACGGTCTCTTCGTCGACGAGTGCCAGCTGGGCGGTGGCGGGACGGGGGTGCTCGACGGCACCACACACCGGGCAGTCCTCGCCCTCCACCAACCGTCCCGCCAGTTCGGCGGCCATGCCGGCGATGCGTTCGTGCAGGAGGTCCAGGTGCCTGCCGCGCTCGCGCTGGGCACGGTCCACGGCCGCGCGCGCGGCATCCTCGGCCTCACCGAGAGCCACCCGCTCGCCGGCAAGGTCGATCGCCCCCTCTAGGCGGCGCCGGAGCCGGGCACGGGCATCCTCACGCGCCGCCGCCGTCGCCGCGAGCTCGGCTGCGGCCTTGCGGGAGTGGTCGAGGTCCTGCTGCTCGGCGGGCAGCAGGTCGAGCTCGATGCGGCTCCGGTCCAGCGCCACCCGGACCTCCTCGCGCTCGGACCGGGCGTCGGCTTCGGCACGTCGGGCAGCGTCTCGTTCCGCCACCCGCGGCGCCAGGGAGCGCAGCGCGAGCACCCGGTCGCGAGCCTGCTGGACCTGCGAACGGATGTCCGCCTGGTCGAGGCCGGGGTCATCGCCGTCGATGCTGCCGTCGACGCTGGATCGCGCGAGCTCGGCCTCCGAGGCGTCGTGCAGGTCGATCAGGGCGGCGCAGGCTGCCGCGGCGCGGTCGGCCGCGAGGGCGGCACGCACCACCTGGGCCCGGTCCTCGGCGGCGTCGGCGGCCGCCCAGGCGGAACGGGCACCCTCCCGGCGCTCGATCGCCAGCGCCGTCGCTCTGGCCTCGTCGAGCGCGGTCCGGGCGGCTCCCAGCGCTGCCGCACTGTCCACCTCCGCGGTCATGGAGGCGTCGACGGTGGTCTGGGCGACCGCCACCACCTCCTCGGACCAGGCGAGGAGCGCGAGGGAGGGGACGGTGCTCAGGTCCTCATCGGCCAGAGCCTCGGGCAGCGGCTGCTCGGCGAGGTCGACGAGGGCGTCCAGCAGACGGCGCACCTGTCGCTGCCCGGCCTCGGAGCGACCGCGAAGGTCCTTGCTGTGCCCGGCCACCCACTCCTCGATGCGCGTGAAACGGTCAGTGCGGAAGAGGTGCTGGAGTACGTCGTGCCGCTGCTGCGAGTCTGCCTGCAGGAACGTGGCGAACTCGCCCTGAGGGAGCATCGCGACCTGCTGGAACTGCCCGGCGGTCATCCCCATCAGTCCCGAGACCAGATGGCCGATCTCCTGGGCGCGGGTGCTCACGGCGACGAGCTCGTCACCGTGTCGCTCGCTGAGCTGGGCCCGTGCCGGCTCGAGCACGAACCCCGAGCCGCGCTGCTTGGGGCGGGACCACTCGGGTGAGCGGTGGATCGTGAACCGGCGCTCGGCCACCGTGAAGTCGAGGACGACCTCGGGTCGGACCCGTTCACCGGCATGCTGTGACTTCAGGGACTTGACCCCCCGGGCGCCCGGGACCGAGCCGTAGAGGGCGAAGCAGATCGCGTCGAGCAGGCTGGTCTTGCCGGCTCCGGTGGGCCCGGTGAGGAGGAACAGCCCGGCCGCGTTGAGTTCGTCGAAGTCCACCTCCTCGGTCCCCGCGAAGGGGCCGAAGGCGGTGACGGTCAGCTGGTGGAGGCGCATCAGCCGACCCCGTGCTCGGGGCTGTCGGCCCGGGCGACGCGACCGGGGATCGGGTCCGCGTCGTCGGCGATCCGGCACGAGTCGCAGGCGAGCTGGAGCAGGAGCGCCTCCTCCGAGCTCGCCTCCATCTCCCGGACCTCGGCCACGAAGCCCAGGGCCACGTCGAAGTCGCTGCGGCCGTCGACGGTGGGCGAGATCCGGCGCTGGGTCTCGCTCACCCCGGTGGGCTCGTAGGCGAGCAGCAGGGTGTGCGGGAAACGCTCACGCAGCCGCTCCATCGCGCGCAGGGGTCGCCGCGAGTCGGTGAGGGTGACCTGGAGCCAGTGGTCCTCGACTGACGCATGCGTCGCGGAGGTGAGCAGCTGCTCGAGGTCACCACGAAGGGTGGCGAGACGGCGGGGGACCGGGGCGTCGACGAACTCCGCCGAGCTCAGACCGTCGCGGCCGAGCTCGACCAGCCAGGAGCCCTTGTGGTGCCCGGCCTCGGAGAAGGAGTAGGCGAGAGGGGACCCGGAGTAGCGCACGCCCTCGGCCAGCGTGTGTCGACCGTGAAGGTGGCCCAGCGCGGCGTAGTCGACCCCGGTGAAAATCTGGGTGGGCACGATCGCGAGGCCGCCGACGGAGATGTCGCGCTCGCTGTCGCTGGACATGGCCGGTGCGGCGTCGGGGTCGCCCGCGACGAAGGCGTGGGCCATCACCACCGATCGCGTCCCGGGCCGCTGAGCCAGGTCGAGGTGCACACGGCGCATCGCCTCGGCGAGGGCGGCCTCGTGTGAGCGCACTCCCAGCTCCCAGGGCCCGCGGACCTGCTCGGGCTCGAGGTAGGGGAGGCCGTAGACGGCCACCGGTCCGTGCTCGTCCTCCACGAGGACCGGAGTGCCGACCGAGTCGGCCCTGGTGCGGAAGTGGACCCCGGCCCGGTCGCTCAGCCGGCTGTTGAATCCCAACCTGATGCTTGAGTCGTGGTTCCCGCTGGTGACGACGGTGGTGGCCCGTGACGCGGCGAGTCGGGCGAACGTCTCGTCGGCGAGATCGACGGCGTCCACGGGAGGCAGCGCGCGGTCGTAGACGTCGCCCGAGACCACGACCAGGTCCACCCGCTCCGAGTCGACCACGTCCAGCAGGTGGTCGACGTACGCCGCCTGGTGCGCGAGCAGGCCTTCCCTGTGGAAGGACCGGCCCAGATGCCAGTCGGAGGTGTGGAGGATGCGCACACGTCAACGCTAGGGCTCTGGGCCGACACTTCCCGGTTCACACGCCGAACCGCGCGGGGGCGGCGTAGACCACGTAGCGACCCTCGCGGGTGAAGCCGGCCAGGCCCACGCCCGCCTGCTCCGCCAGCCGGACCGCCAGGCTGGACGGTGCGCCGACCGCAACGACGGCGCTCACCCCGGACGCGACCGCCTTCTGGACCAGCTCGAAGCCGACCCGGCCACTGAGGCACAGCAGCGGCGAGCCGAGAGGCGCGCCTGCCAGCAGCCGGGCTCCGACCACCTTGTCCACGGCGTTGTGACGCCCGACGTCCTCGCGGACCACGAGCGGGGTGCCGTCGAGGTCGAAGAGGCCGGCGGCATGCAGCCCGCCGGTCGAGTCGAAGACCCGCTGGGCCTCGCGAAGCCGTTCCGGCAGCGCGCGCACCACGGCTGCGGACACCACTGACCCGGGCCGTTCCGGGACGCGTGCGGCCTCAGGTGACGCCGCGACACCAGGCGCGGGGGAGGTCGCCAGCGCCTCCTCGATGCTCTGCTTGCCGCAGACCCCGCAGGCTGAGCTTCCGGCGGTCAGCCCGGCGTACCGGTCCGGCACCGGGCGCCGGGTGGGACCCGACAACCCCACCGTGACCACGTTGAACTCCTCTTCGGGTGCCAGGGAGACGTCGGTGCAGTAGGCCACCGTCCGGATGTCCTCGGGAGCCACCAGCCGCTCGTGGAAGAGCCATCCGGCGGCGAGCTCGAAGTCGTGCCCGGGGGTGCGCATGGTGACCGTGACCCGATCGGCCGGATGCCCGGGCCACTCCACCCGGATCTCCAGCGGCTCCTCGGTGGCCAGGCGGTCCTCGTGGCGGGTCACCCCAGAGGCTGTCACCTCGTGGACGGTGACTCGCACGGAGGGTCCGGGGCGTCGGGGTCGACTCACCCGGGCGACTCTAGTCGTGGGACGATCGACGGCGTGCGGAGGACGATCAGGCGGACGGCCAAGGGGGACTGGTCCTCCGAGGTGTCCTCGGGGTTCGCGCTGGCCGGCTTCCTGGCCGTGGTCTTCGTCGGCTTCACGCTGCTGGCCATGGGTCCGCTGGTCCGGATCGACGCCTACTTCAACCTGGCGCCGCCGCCACGCGCCTGGGTGCCCGTGCTGCACGTCATCGACCGGATCGGTCAGCGCGCGGTGGCCCTGCCGATCCTGTTCGTGGTCCTGTACTTCGTCGTACGCCGTCAGCAGTCCTGGCGTCCCGTCGTCGTCGCCGGTGCCGCGGTCTTCTTCCTCAACCTCCTGGTCCTGGTGCTCAAGGTCGGCCTGGGCCGCGGCCAGCCCGGCACCGCGAACCCGTCGTTCTTCGTCGGCGGCATGGCCTACCCGTCCGGTCACAGCTCCAACGTGATCCTGGTCTACGGCGTGATCGTCTACCTGCTGCACCGGTACGGCGCCCTCGACCGGGCCCGCGTGGTGCTCGGCAGCGGCCTGGTGGGCCTGCTGTGCGTGGTCATGGTCGTCACCTCGCTCACGCTCGACTGGCACTGGTTCGCCGACCTGATCGCCGGGCTGCTGGTGGGCGGGATGATGCTCCAGCTGACCGCCACGCTCGACCTGGTCCTCAAGGACTACGCACCGAACTGGCCGTGGCTGACCAGGCTGGTCCGGCGGATCCCGATGCCCAAGCCTCGGGAGTGACCGCACGCCGCGGCCTGGTGACCGCGATCGTGGGCTACGCCGCGCTCCGGGTCCTGGGCGTGGTGACGCTGGTGGCGCTGCACGGGCCCGCCCGCGCGCACCGGTTGCTGATCCGGTGGGACGCCGGCTGGTACGCCGGCATCGCCCGTGACGGGTACGGCGCCACCCGGGTCCACCCCGACGGCCGGCTCCTGTCCGACTACGCGTTCTTCCCGCTGTACCCGGGTCTCGAGCACGTGCTTCACGTGCTGACCGGGCTGCGGTACTCCGACGCCGGGCTGCTGGTGTCCGCGAGCGCCGGGATCGCGGCGGCGTGGGCACTGTTCCTGATCGGCAGGGACGTCGCCTCACCGAGAGTGGGGGTCCTCCTCGCGTTGCTGTGGGGGTCGCTTCCGGTCGCCGCCGTCGAGTCGATGGCCTACAGCGAGTCGCTCTTCACCGCGCTCGCCGCGTGGTCGGCGTACTGCGTGATGCGCGGGCGGTGGCTCACCGCGGCCCTGCTCGCGGTGGGGGCAGGGCTGACCCGGCCGATCGGCGCCGCGGTCGTGGTGGCGGTCGTCGTCCCGGCCATCGTGGTCCTGGTGCGGCACGGCTGGCGACCCCGGCCGCTGCTGGCACTGGTCCTCGCACCGCTGGGCTGGTGGGGGTACGTCGGCTGGGTGGCCACGCGGACCGGCTCCTGGCGCGGCTACTTCGACGTGGCCGACGGCTGGGGCAACGGGGTCGACGGGGGAGCCGCGTTCGCCCGGTGGACCGTCGACCACCTCACGGGTGGACAACCGTGGCAGGGCGTCCTGATCGTGCTCGGCGTGCTGCTCCTGCTGGTGGCGCTGGCGGCCTGCTTCCGGATGGGTCTGCCTCTGCCCCTGCTCCTGCTCGTGAGCGTCCTCGTGGTCCTCGCGCTGACCACGTCGGGCTACTTCGGGTCCAAGCCGCGCTACCTGCTACCGGCGTTCCCGCTCCTGCTGCCGCCCGCCCGATGGCTCGCTGGGCGGTCCAGGGCGACGGTGGTGGCGCTGCTCGTCTCCCTGGCGGCGTCCTCGGCCGCCTACGGTGCCGTCTGGCTCGACGGCACCGGTCCGCCCTGAGGTCAGCCGAGCGACCGGACCGCGACGGCCCGGCGCAGGTCGTCGGTGCAGTCGACGAGCTTGCGGTGGATGGTGAGGTCGAGGCCGTCCCGGGCGATCAGCTCATCGGCTCGGGCCAGGGTCGTCGGATCGAACGACAGCCGCGGGAAGTACGACTCCGTGACGTCTCCGAGGACCCAGCCGTGGTGCGCCCGGACGAGACCGGGCAGCTCCTCGAAGAAGCGCTCGACGTACGGTGCCGTCAGGTCCTCCTGACCGCGCTGCCACATGCCGAGGCCCACCGCCTCCAGCTCGTAGTTGGAGAGCTTCTGGTTGCCGAGGAACGCCTCCCAGGCCCATGCCTTGACCGCGGCATCGGGCAGTGAGGCCATGCTGCGGGCGTGGTCGACCTTGGACTCAGCGTCGTGGTCGGCTGCGAGGGCGGCATCGAGCTCGTCGCGGTCGGTCTCGCCGAGGACCGCCAACCTGGTCAGGATCCGCCAGCGGAGCTCCCGGTCGAGGGCCAGCCCGTCGGGAGGCCGGCGCCCTCGAGCCAGCGGCGCAGCTCGGCCGCGTCGAGGGTGCACGACACCAGTCCCTGGAAGAGGGCGAGCTGGACGCCGGAGTCGGGAGTGGCCCGGTCCAGGCACGGCCTGAGCACCTCGAGGTAGCGGTCGGCGGCCGCCGCGGGGTCCAGGGACCATGCGACCACCCGGCTCTGTGCGAAGTAGTTGACCCGGACGACCCCGACGTCGGTGTCCTCCACCGGCAGGCCGGCCTCGACGATCGAGAGTGCGTTCTCGAGCCGGAGCGTCGCGCTGTTCACCCCGTTGCGCACCGCACCCCACACGGCTGCCCGCATCAGGGGGTCGTGCATGTGCGCGAACCGGTCGGGTAGCGCGGTCACGGTGGCGTCGTCGAGGGTGAAGACCGCCCAGGTCTCCTCGGCCGGGTCGAGGATCACGGCCGCGTCGGGACTCGCCGCGAGCGCCGGCACCGGTGTGGTCTCCCCGCTGACCGTGACCGGGACCCGGTGCCAGCCGTCCTCGGTGGCGATCGCGACGGAGAACGCATGGGTCCGGTCGGCCGGGTGTGCCACCGGTGGGGTCTTGACCAGGACGGAGCGCTCCCGGTCGAGCCGGATGTGGTCCGGTCCTGCCGTCCTCAGCCAGCCGGACGTCCAGTGCTCGAGGTCCTCGGCACCCGCCCGCTCCCACGACCCGAAGAGGTCGGCCATGGTGGCGTTGCCGAACCGGTGACGGGTGAAGTGGTCGATGGCGCCGCCGAGGAAGACGTCGTCACCCAGCCGTGCGTTGAGCTGCTTGAGTGCGGCCGATCCCTTGGCGTAGGAGATCCCGTCGAAGTCCTGCAGCGCCGCCGTGGCGTCCAGGGCCCCGTTGCCCGCGACCGGGTGGGTGGAGGGCCGCAGGTCGGAGAGCAGCCCCCAGGGTTTGCGGGTGAAGGCGTCCTGCACCCACATGTCGTCGTACTCGGTGACGGTCGCGGTGACGCGGGCGCCCATGTACTCCGCGAACGACTCGTTGAGCCAGAGGTCGTCCCACCACTTCGGGCTCACGAGGTTCCCGAACCACTGGTGTGCCATCTCGTGCGCGATCACCTCGGCGCGGAAGAGGCGCTCGTCCCGGGTCACCTTGGAGGTGAAGATCATCGGGTCGCGGAAGGTGACGCAGCCGGGGTTCTCCATGGCTCCGGCGTTGAACTCCGGCACGAAGGCCTGGTGGTAGTCGCCGAAGGCGTAGCGGATCCCGAACATCCGGTGGAACTCGTCGAAGCAGGCCTTGGTCACGCCGAACAGCTCGTCGAGGTCGCGGTCCAGGTGCGGCGCGAGCGAGGCGCGGCACTCCAGGCCGAGGGTGATGCCGTCGTGCTCGTCCATCACCTGGTGGTAGGGCCCGGCGACCAGCGTGACGAAGTACGTCGACAGCGGGGGTGTCGTGGCGAGCTCCCAGCGCCCGGGCTCGACCTGCTCGGCCGCGACCGTTGCCGACGACGATCCAGTCCTGGGGTGCGCTCACGTGGAGCGTGTACGGCGCCTTGAGGTCGGCCTGGTCGAAGCAGGCGAAGATGCTGGGCCCGCAGTCGAGGAACGACATCCCGTAGACATAGGTCTTGCCGTCGGCCAGGTCGACCGCACGGTGCAGGCCCTCGCCGTCGTTGCGGAAACCCATCACCGCGTCGACGACGAGCTCGTTCTCGCCCTCGGTGCGAGGCAGCGGGAAGCGGCCGTCCTCGAGCAGGGTCACGTCCAGCGGGGTTCCGTTCAGACGGACCGACAGCAGCTCCGTGGGCTTGACGTCGAGGAAGGTCTCACCGCCCCTGCTCGTGAACGTGATCCGGGTCGTCGACCGGAACGTCTCCTCGTCAGACGCGAGGTCGAGGGTGAGGTCGTACCCGGTCACCTCCAGGAGGTCGAACCGGGCTTTGGCTTCATGGAGCTGCAGACTTGGCACCCGCGCACGCTAGCCGCCCTCCCGGCGCGGCGCCAACGTGTTGCGTCCTGCGGCGCGTCAGCCCGACGTACGGACCGGCGCGACGGCGCCCGACTCAGGTGGTGGGCGACATCACGTGCGAAATGGCAGGAACCGACCCCGATGGAGCGCTAACATGTAAGAGTCGCCTTCGGGTGGCAGTCTATTACGCATCGGGGCCACCGCCCCGGGAACACAGAGAGCAGGAAGACAGCAATGAGCACGGTCATGGACGTCGCACGCGGTATCGGGAACTCCCGGCGCGCGGAAGCCCGCGAGCTGGCGCGAGGACGCGTCATCGTGCTGGCCAACCGGGAGCGACGCCTTCAGGCCAGGTTGGCGCGGATCTCCGAGGCGCAGAGCTCGCTGCTCGGTCGCTGACCGCTACGGTCGTGCCTGTGGCACGCACCAGGGAACCCGGGCTGGCGCGACGGCGTCCCATTCGCATGAGCCCACTTCTCGGTCGGACCCGTTCGATCCGTCTCGGCGCGAGCCTGGTCAGTCTGGTCAGTCTGGCCGCCACACTCGCCGGCTGCGGAGCCACCCGCTCGGTCTCGGGGGACGAGGCGCCCGTGGTCGAGAGAACCGCGGTGGTCGTGCCCGGCTGCGGCGCCGACGACCCCGTGGTCCAGCAGGCGCAGCCGTTGCTCGCGCTGGACCTGACCGGGGACGGCGGGAAGTCGAACCTCTCCTGGACCGGAGCCGGCCCCGGGCCGTGCGGGGGAGTGGTGGTCGCCCGGGTGGGTGACGTCGTCTCCGGGGTCTCTCTCGGCGCCTTGACGGACCCGAGCACCGCTCGGGCCGTGCGTCCGGCCGCCGACGGTCCGTCGTACCTCGCGATCCAGGAGCAACACCCGCGCGGTGGCTTCCAGCAGCACCTGCTGGGGTCCGCCGACGGACGCCTGGTCGAAGTGAGCGCCGGTGACGGTGCTCCACTCGTGCCCTTCGTGGCCACCGACGTGGAGCAGAGCCTGGCTCTTCTCGACTGCAGGGACGGGGGCGTCGTCCTGGTGACCGCGAAGCTGACGGAGCCTCCGGGTGTGGTGCTGACCTGGGACGTGCGGACCACGGAGTACGCCCTGGACGCCGGCGAGGCCACCCGGACCGACTCCCACACCCGCGTCACGTACCCGGACCGAGAGCTGCGCCACGACCTACCCGCGCTGTTCAGCCACCGGATGTTCGGCTCCTGCACTGCGGGCTGAGTCACACCGCTCGGGGGATGACCACGCGGCCGACGGCTGGGAGGATGGCCTTCCCCGACTGCCGAGGTGAGCCGTGAAGCGCACGATCTACGACGCCGACCATGAGGCGTTCCGCTCCTCCGTCCGCGAGTTCCTGGACCGCCACGTGCGGGAGCACGTCGAGGAGCACATCGAGGCCAAGGCGCTGCCGCGCGAGATCTGGATCGAGGCGGGCAAGCAGGGGCTTCTCGGCCTCGAGGTCCCCGAGCAGTACGGCGGCTCCGAGGCCGGCGACTACCGCTACAACGCGGTCCTCACCGAGGAGCTGGCCAAGGTCTCGATGACGATGGCCTCGACCTTCGGGATCCACGCCGACATCGTCGCGCCGTACCTCGTCCACCTGACCACCGAGGAGCAGCGCGAGCGCTGGCTGCCCGGCTTCTGCTCGGGGGAGATCCTCACCGCGATCGGCATGACGGAGCCCTCGGGCGGTTCGGACCTCGCCGCCCTGAAGACGACCGCGGTCAAGGACGGCGACGGCTGGGTGTTGAACGGCTCCAAGACCTTCATCACCAACGGCTACTCCGCGGACCTGGTGATCGTCGCCGCGCGCACCGATCCCGAGAAGAAGGCCCGAGGGATCTCGCTCTTCGGCGTCGAGGCCGGGATGGACGGCTTCAGCCGGGGCCGCAAGCTCGACAAGGTCGGGCAGACCGAGTCGGACACCGCTGAGCTGTTCTTCGAGGACGTACGGATCCCTGCCGAGAACCTCATCGGGACGCTCGATGAGGGCTTCATCCACATGATGAACTGGCTCCCGCAGGAGCGCCTCGGCTCCTCGATCACGAACGTCGCGCACGCCGCGCAGATCCTCGACGAGACGCTGCAGTACACCAAGGACCGCAAGGCTTTCGGCCAGGCCGTCGGCGCGTTCCAGTACAACAAGTTCACCCTTGCCGAGCTCTACACCAAGATCGAGGTCTCCCAGGCGTACGTCGACCAGTGCGTGCTCGCGCACATGGCCGGAGAGCTCACCCCGATCGACGCGGCCAAGGCAAAGTGGTGGACCGCCGACGTCCAGAACGACGTCCTCGACGCCTGTGTTCAGCTGCACGGGGGGTACGGCTACATGAACGAGTACCGCGTCGCCCGGGCCTGGCGCGATGCCCGGGTCACGAAGATCTGGGCGGGCTCGAACGAGATCATGAAGGAGCTGATCGGGCGGGACCTCGGCCTCTGACCGGTCAGTGGATGTCCTCGGGCCGACCGGGCCGGTCGACCGCGATGGGCTCGGGCGGCAGCCCCCACTGGTTGCGTCCGAGCCGGGAGAGTGGCTGGAGCCGCTCGATGGCCGGCAGCCCATCGACGAGGGTCTCCTCGTCCACCGCGATCAGCAGCACCTCTCCGAGGATCAGGGTCGAGTCGCCGAGCAGATGCGTCGAGTGCAGCCGGCACTCCAGGGCAGCGGGGGAGTGACGCACCCGAGGGGGACGGACCAGCCGGCTTGGCTCCAGCTCGACACCGAGGGCCTCGGCCTCGCTGGTCCCGGCGTCGAACCGGGCGCTGGAGTTGTTGATCTGCTCGAGCATCGGGAGGCTCGCCAGGTTGACCACGAACTCGCCGGTGGCCTGCACGTTGCGCAGGGTGTCCTTCTCGCCGACCGACGAGAACGACACGATCGGCGGGTTCGCGCACGCCACGTTGAAGAAGGAGTGCGGCGCGAGGTTGCCCACCCCGTCGGCGTCGAGCGTCGACACCCAGGCGATCGGACGGGGAACCACGATCGAGGTGAGCAGCCGGTAGGCGTTCACGCCCTCGTCGCCGACGGTCAGCTCGGTGCGCATGGGTCGATCGTAGGGTGGACCCATGAACGAGGATTCGTTGCGTCAGGTTGATCTCACCCGCCTCGGGCTCGGTTCCTACCGCGCCACCAACCTCCGGGGCGGCACCCTGGATCTCGGCACCGGCGAGGACGACCGGTTCACCCCCGTGGAGCTGCTGCTGGCGGCGATCGCAGGATGCGGCGCGATCGACGTCGACTTCATCACCGTGAAGCGTTCCGAGCCAGAAGCGTTCGACGTGCACGTCGAGGCCACCAAGGTCCGCGACGACGTCGAGGGCAACGTGCTGCGCGACATCGAGGTGACCTACTCGGTCACGTTTCCCGAGGGCGAGGCGGGCGACCGTGCCCGCGGCGCGCTGCCGCGCGCCGTACGAGCGTCCGAGGAGCGGCTCTGCACGGTCAGCCGGACCGTGCAGGTGCCCACCGCGGTCGCCGTACGGCTGGTGCCCTGATGGACTTCCGCCAGCACACGGTGGAGACCGAGCGTCTGCGGATGCGCCCTTTCACCACCGACGACCTGGACGCGTACGCCGCCATGCATGCGCCGCCCGAGCTGGTCCGCTACCTGCCGTGGGAGCCACGGGACCGCGCTGCCTCGCTGGAGGCCTTGACCCGTCACCTGGAGCCGCACCTGGACAAGGACGACGACGCTCTGACCCTGGCCGGGTTCGAGCGGGTCACAGGGCGGTTCGTCGGAGAGTTCGTGCTGTTCCTGCGCAGCACCGCCCACCGTGGGGGAGAGGTGGGCTACATCATCGACGCCGCGATGGCCGGGCGGGGCTACGCCACCGAGGGTGCGGAGGCGATGCTGGAGATCGCGTTCGCACAGGTCGGCCTGCACCGGGTCGTCGGCCGGATCGACGCGCGCAACGATGCCTCGGCACGGGTGCTGGCCAAGCTGGGCATGCGTCGCGAGGCGCACTTCGTCCGCAACGCGTGTACGAAGGGGGAGTGGACCGACGAGGCGGTCTACGCCCTGCTGGAGGACGAATGGAGGAGGCATCATGGCCGTTGACGTCGAGGTCGAGACGGTGATCGAGCAGCCGGTCGACGTGGTCGCGGCGTACGCCGGAGACCCGTCGAACGCGCCCACCTGGTACGCCAACATCAAGTCGGTCGACTGGCAGACCGCGCCGCCGGTGGGCGTGGGGTCGCGGATGGACTTCGTCGCCCAGTTCCTCGGGCGTCGGCTCGCCTACACCTACGAGGTGGCCGAGCTAGTGCCCGGTGAGCGACTCGTGATGCGCACCGCTGACGGTCCGTTCCCGATGCAGACGACGTACACCTGGGCCGAAGCCGGGCCGCGCCGGACCCGGATGACGCTGCACAACACGGGGGAGCCGGCCGGGTTCTCGAGGCTGGCGGCACCCGTGATGGAGAAGGCGATGCGCCGCGCGACCAGCAAGGACCTGGCCCGACTCAAGGAGATCCTCGAGCGCAGCTGAACCGAACCGAACCGAACGCGGGGGCGGGGGCTCTTGCGCGACCGGGTCGCTGTCATAGGTTGGACCGCATGGACACCCGCTTCGACCTCAGCCCGCTGCTGTGGAACGCCGACCTCTCCTGCGACGTGTCGACGGCCTTCGCGACGTACGTCGAACGGATCGGGGAGTGGTGGCACCCGATGTACACCGCGAACCCCGACACCTTCGAGACGGTGACGATCGAGCCGGCAGTGGGTGGTCGCATCGTCGAGCGGCACACGACCGGGGAGACGCACGACTGGGGAGAGGTGCTGGTCTTCCAGCGGGACATCGAGATCGCGCACACGTTCACGCTCGCCCAGCCCGACGAGGTGCCGAGCCGCGTCGACGTCCGCTTCCACGCGACCCGCGCAGGGTGCGAGGTGGAGCTGACCCACGGCGGCTGGACGCCGGAGAACGGCGCCTACCGGGCCAAGTTCACCGACTGGGCGCTGATCCTCGACCGCTTCGTGGCCCTGACCGCCTGAGGTCCCGACTGCTCCTGACGAGCCCGCTAGGACACGGAGCCGATCGTGACCGGCGTGTTGGGGGCGCCGTCGCCCGGGCCGTTGGAGCTGTCCGATCCGGCCTGGGCGATGCTCCTGAGGATCTTCAGCGACGCGGCGTCGACCGAGCCGAAGACGGTGTACGCCGGGGAGAGTCGGGAGTCGCCGTACACGAAGAAGAACTGCGAGCCGTTGGTGTCCGGGCCGGCGTTCGCCATCGCCAGGGTCCCGGCCGAGTAGGTCTCACCCCCGGTGAGCTCGTCGTCGAACCGATAGCCGGGGCCGCCGGAACCCGTGGCCGTCGGGTCGCCGCACTGGAGCACCTTGATGCCCTCGGTGGTCAGCCGGTGGCACTGGGTCCCGTCGAAGTACCCCTGCTTCGCCAGCGAGACGAACGAGGTCACGGTGCAAGGGGTCGCGTCGGCGTCCAGGCTGAGGTGCAGGTCGCCCTGGTTCGTCTTCATGGTCAATGAGACGGTCCCGGTGGCCGGGGGCCCTGAGGGCGGGCTCACCGGCTTGGCAGGCGTGCCGTCGGGGGAGAAGGTGCACCCGCCGCGGCTTTGGGCGGACCCGGTGGCCGTGGCCTTGTCCTTGGCCTGCGGCGCGGCCGCCGGTGCATCGCTTCCACAGGCCGAGACGGCGAAGGCGAGCAGGAGGGCAACGGTGGCGAGTCGGGTCTGCATGGCGCCGATGCTAGCGACCAGGGTGGAACGCGTTCTCCTCGACCGGTAGAACGGTCCCATGACCGAGTTTCCGCACCTGATGCACACCGCCATCGACACGACCGACGCCCGCGGGCTGGCCGAGTTCTACCGTGAGCTCCTCGGCCTGAGGTACCGACCCGGGGACGAACCGCCGACCGACGGGTCCGAGGACGACGACAGCTGGCTCGTCCTCGTCGATGCGGACGGTCAGCGCAAGATCGCCGTACAACGGGTGGAGTCGCTGGCCCGGTCGACGTGGCCGAGCCACGAGGTGCCGATGCAGCTGCACCTGGACTTCTCGGTCAGCTCGCGTGACGAGCTCGAGCACCAGAAGGAGCGCGCGCTGGCACTCGGCGCCACCGTTCTGCTCGACCGCACCGAGGAGACCGAGGCGCTCTACGTCCTCGCGGATCCCGCCGGCCACCCGTTCTGCCTGCTTACTCGCTGAGCAGCCGCGCCAGGACTCGCCGTGGGTGGGTACGGCCGAAGCCGCTCGCGGTGATCTAGCATCCCGTGGGTTGTCTGACGAGGGGATCGCGATGAAGGCCGACCACTACGACGCATTCGCCGAGAGCTACGCGCGGGAGAACGAGACCGGCTTGTTCAACGCCCACTACGCGCAGCCCGCGATGATCGAGCTCGCCGGGAACGTCGCCGGCCGGACGATCCTGGACGCAGGCTGCGGCGCGGGACCGCTCGCCGAGGCGCTGCGGGATCGAGGCGCGCTGGTCACCGGGTTCGACTCGAGCCCGGCGATGGTGGCGCTGGCACAGCGGCGGTTGGGACCGGACGCCAAGGTGCTTGTGGCCGATCTCGCCGAGCCGCTGCCGTTCGGGACGGGGGAGTTCGACGACGTGGTGGCAGCCCTGGTGCTGCACTACCTCGAGGACTGGTCAGGTCCCCTGGCGGAGCTGCGCCGGGTGTTGCGGCCCGGTGGGCGGCTGATCCTCTCGGTGAACCATCCGGTGATCCGTCCTGTGGTCTACCCGGACGAGGACTACTTCGCGATCTCGCCGTACACGGAGGACTACACGTTCGACGGGCAGACCGTGTACCTGACGTTCTGGCACCGGCCGTTGCACGCCATGACAGACGCGTTCACCCGGGCTGGGTTCAGGATCTCGGTCATCAGCGAGCCGCCGTTCCTGCCCGACACGCCTCGGGAGCTGCTGCCGCCCGACATCGGTGACCGCACGTCGTTCCTCTGCTTCCTCTTCTTCGTCCTCGAAGCCGTCTGAGCCTCGGCGCTGCGGCAGGGCCGAGAGGGGCGGGGTGGACGGACTCACGCACCTGAGGGGAGCCTGGGATCCACTGTGGTTGACATAATGTCGCTTATCGGCGTACTTGGTGGGAGGGTGACCGAGCCTGGAAGGGGCTCCTCAGAGCCTCATATCCCGCTGACGCGGCTCATCTTGCCCGTCATATCCCGCTGACGCGGCTCATCTTGCCCGTGATTTCACGCTGACGCGGCGCATCTTTCCGCGCTCCTTCGACGATGCGGCCCAAAGTTGTAGTTCGGATCTTGGCAATTGCCCTCACCGTGCCGCGGCTGTGGAGATTTGAGCCGCGTGGGCGCGATTTCGACGGCAAGATGAGCCGCGTCAGGGGGTTTTGGAGGGCAAGATGAGCCGCGTCAGGGGACTTCGACGGTGGCGACGCGGTCGAGGTGCGGGTGCTCATGGGCACCGTTCTTGACGACGCCGCTGTCCCACCACATCAGCAGCCCCGACCCGGTGTCCTCCAGGGTCGCGATGTTGTTGTCGAACCACGGGCCTTCGAGAAACGACCAGCGGAACGGCGGATCAGGCACCTTCGCCGACCGAGACGCGATCCGGCCGACCGGCCCGGCGACGCCGTACGCCAACGCGGCGGTGACGAACCGCATCCGCGGCGACAGCGGGTTGCGGATCGGAGAGCAGACCGCCTGCACGATGCGGCTGGACAACGGAGGCCGGTCGGCGTGGATCCGGTCGACCTGGCGACATAGGAGTGGTGCACGTCCCCGGAGAGGAACGTGACCGTGCACGGGGGCGTGCCTCGCTCCCCTGACGCCACGGCGAGGGCGAGGTCGGCGACCTCCAGGAAGCTCTCGTGGAACGCCGCCCAGTGCTCGAGGTCCACTGCCTGGCGCAGCGTCTCGCCCGGGCCGGCGATCCGGGAGCCGAAGCTGCCCCCGGCCAGTGCCTCGGAGAACGCCTCGAGGTGGTGCAGCCCCGGCGCGAGCAGGAACGGGATCGAGGTGCCGATCAGCAGGTGCTCGACGTCGCCGCGCATCTGCTGGGCGAGCCACTCCATCTCACCCCGGTCCAGCAGCGCACGGTCCTCCCCCAGCACCCGAGCGGAGCGGGAGTCGACGACCACCAGTCGGTTGCCGGCGATCTCGCGGGAGTAGCTCCAGCGGTAGGTCTCCGGATGCTGGTCGGCGCGGTCCGCGAAGGCGTCGAGCGTGTCGCTGAGGTCGAGTTCCTCGGGGCCTGAGTGGCAGACCACCCGCTGCCAGATCTCGTCCTCGGTGCGTCCCTCCGGCGACAGGTTGCCCAAGTGCTGGTAGACCCAGTACGACGCCAGCGCGGCCACGATCCGCCCGTGCCACCACGAGGTCGCCTCCATCTCGTCACGCCAGGCCTGGGAGGTGTTCCAGTCGTCACGGACATCGTGGTCGTCGAAGATCATCGCCGACGGCAGCGTGGACAGCAGCCACCGGTTCGCCGGGTCCGTCCAGGCCAGACGGTAGAGGTGGGCGTACTCCTCGAAGTCCTTCAGCTCGGTCCCCGGAGGCTCGTCGATGTCGCGCCGGGACTCGATGAACTCCTGCATCGCCTCGGTGGTCTCGTCGGCGTACACCTGGTCGCCGAGGAACAGCACCAGATCCGGCCAGCGCACGGGCTCCGGGCCGGGCGGCGTCACGCCGGCCATGCGCAACGCGTACGCCCGCATCGCGTCGACGCCGTGGGAACGGTTGCCGGCCTTGTCGTGGGAGACGCTGGTGCGGCACGAGCCGAAGAGCAACCGCAGCCGCTTGCCCGGCTCGAGGGTGGCGATCACCGGGGCCGGGTACGGCGATCCGGGCTCCGGCCAGACCTGCCGCCCGTCGAGCTCCACGGCGTACTCGGTGCGAGACCCGCGAGCGAGCCCGCCCACCTCCACAAGGGCGTAGTGGTGCCCGTGTACGGCGAACGTCGCCGCCGACCAGTCGTCACCCGCTCCGAAGGTCGACGCCGACCAGCTGGCGCGGGCTCGTACGGTCACCGTGCAGGCCGAGTCCGTCTCGACCCAGATGCTGGCCGACGTCTCGTCGACGTACCGCATCAGCGGGCCGATCAGCAGCTCAGGCATCTCCGGGATCCGATCAGGGCTGGAGCAGGACCTTGATGGCCCGCCGCTCGTCCATCGCACGGTAGCCCTCGGCGACATCGTCGAGGCTCATGGTCGAGTCGAAGACCAGGCCCGGATTGATCGTCCCCTTCACGACGAGGTCGAGCAGGGTCGGCAGGTAGGCGCGCACCGGGGCGATCCCACCGGCCAGGCCGACGTTGCGCCCGAACATCTGGCCGACGGGCAGCTTCACGCCGTGAGGTACGCCGACGAACCCGACCATCGACCCGCTGCGGGCGATGGTGAACGCGGTGTTCATCGACTCACCCGTGCCGACGCACTCGAGCACGGCATCGGCACCGACGCCGTCGGTGAGGTCGCGGATCCGCTTCTCCCCCTCTTCGCCGCGCTCCTCCACGATGTCGGTCGCGCCGAACGCACGAGCGATCTCCTGACGGGGAGCGTGGCGTGACATCGCGATGACGCGTTCAGCACCCATCTGGGCTGCGGAGAGCACCCCGCACAGCCCGACGGCTCCGTCGCCGACGACGACGACCGTCGAGCCGGGCTCGACCCGGCTGGCAACGGCGGCGTGCCATCCGGTCGCCATCACGTCGGACAGAGCGAGCAACGACGGGATCAGCGAGTCGTCCGGGATCCCGTCGGTCTTGATCAGGCTGCCGTCCGCCTGACAGACGCGGGCGTACTCCGCCTGGCCGCCGTTGGTCATCGAGCCGTTCTCGCAGGCCGAGGTCATCCCGATGGAGCAGGCCGGGCAGGTGTTGTCGCTGTGGCAGAACGGCACCACGACGAAGTCGCCCGGCGCGAAGTCCCGGACGGCCTTGCCGACCTCCTCCACGACGCCGACCATCTCGTGGCCGATCGGGGCGCCGACGGTGATGTCGTTCTCCCCGCGGTAGGGCCACAGGTCGGAGCCGCAGATGCACGCGGCGGTGACCTTGATGATCGCGTCGGTGTCGGC
This sequence comes from uncultured Actinomycetota bacterium, assembly GCA_963740525.1. Taxonomy (GTDB): domain Bacteria; phylum Actinomycetota; class Actinomycetes; order Propionibacteriales; family Nocardioidaceae; genus CAVUEG01. Next base: position 153,046 of record CAVUEG010000010.1, on the reverse strand, counting down.
CTTGATCGTCGGCGCCGGGCGCTCTTCGAGGCGGATGTCCTTGGTCCCGTGGATGGTGGTGACTCGCATGGATCGCATCTTTGCACCCCACCCCTGAGCGCCGCTCCCCCGGCGCCGAGGGCAGGTCGTGCGGACCGTCGCGCCGACGAGAGCGGCCCTTGCGGTATCTCATATCTGAGATACCGTTGCGCCCATGACCGAGGACTACCTGAACCGCATCGGCGGCATGATCCGCGACGCCCGCAAGCACCGCGGGATGACCCAGCAGCAGCTCGCCGACGTGCTCAGCACCAGCCAGTCGGCGGTGAACCGGATCGAGCGGGGACACCAGAACCTCAGCCTGGAGATGCTGGCGCGGATCGGCGAGGCCCTCGACTCGGAGATCGTCTCCCTCGGCTCGGGTCCCACGCACCTGCGGGTGGAGGGCCCGACCACCCTCTCGGGGTCGATCGACGTGAAGTCGAGCAAGAACGCCGGGGTCGCACTGCTGTGCGCCTCCCTGCTCAACCGCGGCCGGACCACGCTGCGACGAGTGGCGCGGATCGAGGAGGTCAACCGGTTGCTCGAGGTGCTCGAGAGCATGGGGGTGAAGACCCGCTGGCTGAACGAGGAGAACGACCTCGAGATCGTCCCGCCGGCGCACCTCGACCTCGCCTCGATCGACGAGGAGGCGGCGCGGCGTACCCGCTCCATCATCATGTTCCTGGGCCCGTTGATGCACCGCGAGGACAGCTTCGACCTGCCGTACGCCGGCGGCTGCGACCTCGGCACCCGGACCATCGAGCCGCACATGGCGGCGCTGCGGCCCTTCGGGCTGCAGGTGAAGGCGACCGAGGGCAGCTACCACGCGACCGTGGACCGCACCGTCCGTCCGGTGCGGCCGATCGTGCTCACCGAGCGTGGCGACACCGTCACGGAGAACGCCTTGCTCGCGGCCGCGCTGCACGACGGCATCACGATCATCCGCAACGCCAGCCCGAACTACATGGTCCAGGACCTCTGCTTCTACCTGCAGCGGCTCGGTGTCGCGGTCGAGGGCGTCGGGACGACGACGCTCACCGTCACCGGCCGCAAGGAGATCGACGTCGACGTCGACTACGCCCCGAGCGAGGACCCGATCGAGGCGATGTCGCTGCTGGCCGCGGCCATCGTGACCGAGTCCGAGATCACCATCCGCCGCGTGCCGATCGAGTTCCTCGAGATCGAGCTCGCGCTGCTGGAGGAGATGGGCTTCCGCTACGACCGCACGGAGGAGTACGACGCCGCGAACGGCCACACCCGCCTCGTCGACCTGACGACCCGGGTGTCCCGGCTGCACTCCCCCATCGACAAGATCCACCCGATGCCGTTCCCGGGCCTCAACATCGACAACCTGCCCTTCTTCGCCGTGATCGCGGCGGTCGCCGAGGGCCAGACCCTGCTGCACGACTGGGTCTACGAGAACCGCGCGATCTACCTGACCGAGCTCACCAAGCTCGGCGCCCAGGTCAAGCTCCTCGACCCGCACCGGGTGATGATCGAGGGCCCGACTCGCTGGAGTGGGGCCGAGATCGTCTGCCCGCCGGCGCTCCGGCCCGCGGTGGTGATCCTGCTCGCGATGCTCGCCTGCAAGGGCACCTCGGTGCTGCGCTCGGTCTACGTGATCAACCGCGGCTACGAGGACCTCGCGACGAGGCTCAACGACCTGGGCGCGCGGATCGAGACCTTCCGCGACATCTGAGCCCACTGCCCCGCAGGGGCAGGCACGTCGTCCCTAGCCGAACAGGGTCTCGATGAAGGCGCGGACGGCGGGCTTCGACGGGGGTGGCGGCGCGGTCATGTCCGCCGTGATCCGGGGCAGCGGCTGCGTCTTCGGTCCGCTGTTGGAGTGCCAGTCGAGCTCGCCCTCCACCAGGCTGCCGAGATCGGCTCGCTCGAGGAACACGCCGTGACAGGAGCCGCACTGGGCCACCACCACGTCACCATGGGTGCGCACGGACATGTCGCCGGCGCACTTCGGGCAGGTCATCGGGTCCATGTTCGGACGATACTCCGATGGCCCGGCCGCACTGAGTAGGAACGCGGATGACTGCGCCGCGATTCGGCGCGAGGATCGGGTCATGGGCGTGAATACTGCTGCGGTGACCTCCCCTCGCACGGGGTTCGCCTACCTCGACGCCGTGCTCGACGCGCCCGGCTCGGTGCTCGCGTTCGCGCACCGCGGTGGCGCCTTCCACCCGCAGGTGCAGGGCTTCGAGAACACGCTGCGCGCCTTCCGCCACGCCTACTCGCTCGGCTACCGGTACCTCGAGACCGACGTGCACGTCTCCTCCGACGGAGTGCTTCTCGCCTTCCACGACGAGGTCCTGGACCGCGTGACCAGCGCCCGCGGACCGGTCTCGGAGCACACAGCGACTTCGCTGCGGAGCGCGCTGATCGGGGGCAGCGAGGAGATCCCGACCATGGTCTCGCTCCTCGAGGAGCTCCCGGATGCGCGCTTCAACATCGACCTCAAGGCCGGCGCCGCCGTACGCCCGCTGGTGGACCTGCTCGACGCGACGGCCGCGCACGACCGGGTCTGCGTCGGGTCCTTCTCTCCCGAGCGTCTCACCGAGTTCCGTCGGCTGACCGCCGGGTCCGTGGCGACCTCCGCACACCCGCTCGAGGTCGCGGCGTTCCGGCTGGCGCCGTCCGCGGCCATCGCCCGTCGGCTGGCCCCCGCCCCGTCCGCCCTGCAGGTGCCGTGGCGCAGGCGGGGACTGAGCGTGGTCACTTCCGGCCTCGTCCGGCGAGCCCACACCGCCGGCCTCCACGTCCACGTGTGGACCATCGACGACCCCCAGGACATGGAGCAGCTCCTCGACCTGGGGGTGGACGGACTGATCACCGACCGGACCGATGTCCTGCGCGACGTGCTCGTCGCCCGGGACCAGTGGAGGGAACCCAGATGAGCGAGACCACCAGTGGCCCGGGCGTCCCAGATCCGCGGGGCATCGCCGACCTGTCCCCGCTGGCCCGCCAGAAGGAGCAGCGGGCCTGGTACTGGTACGACTGGGCAAACTCCGCCTACGTCACCACCATCGCCACGGTCCTGTTCGCGCCGTACCTGACCTCGGTGGCCGAGCAGGCCGCCTGCGGCTTCGTCACCGACGACAACCGCACCTGCCACACGGACCTCAGCGTCCTGGGGGTGACTGTCTCCCCCGGCTCGCTGGTGTTCTACGTCGTCACCATCGCGACGATCGTCTCCGCGCTGCTGCTCCCGATCGTCGGGGCGGCCGCGGACCGGTCGGCGCACAAGAAGTCGATCATGGCGCGCTTCGCCTGGGTCGGCAGCCTCGCTGCCGGGTCGATGTTCTTCGTGACCGGGTCGAACTGGCAGCTCGGTGCTGCCCTGCTGTTCGTCGCCAACATCTGCCTCGGCTCCTCTCTGGTGGTGTACGACGCGATCCTGTGCGAGATCGCGACGCCGGACGAGCGAGACCGGGTCTCCTCACGGGGCTGGGCGCTCGGCTACCTCGGCGGAGGACTCCTGCTCGCGGTGAACCTCGCGATCGTGACGCTGCACGACTCGCTGGGCATGGGCACCGGGATGGCGGTCCGCATCAGCATGCTCTCGGCCGCGGTCTGGTGGGCCGGGTTCACCTTCGTGCCCTACCTGGGCATCCGCAACCGGGCCCCGGTCGGGGTGGTCCCCGAGTCCGGCGGGCTGGTCCGGCAAAGCTTCGGCCAGCTCTTCGCCACCCTGCGGGACATGCGCAACTACCCGATGACGCTCACGTTCCTCGTCGCCTACCTCTTCTACAACGACGGCATCCAGACCGTGATCACCTCCGCCTCGGTCTACGGCCAGAAGGAGCTGAAGTTCGGCACCTCTGTGCTGATCGCCACGATCCTGCTGGTCCAGTTCGTCGCCTTCGGCGGAGCCCTGCTCTTCGGGAAGCTGGCGGAGAAGCGCGGTAGCCACAGGGTGATCCTCGGCGGTCTCGTCATGTGGATGGTGGTGGTCGTGGTCGGCTACTTCATCCCGGAGAAGAACCTGCCGCTGTTCCTGGCGCTCGCGGTCGGGATCGGCCTCGTGATGGGCGGCACCCAGGCGCTCTCCCGGTCCTTCTTCAGCCAGCTCATCCCCCGAGGCAGGGAGGCGGAGTACTTCTCGCTCTACCAGGCCTGTGAGCGAGGGACGTCCTGGCTGGGCACGCTGGTCTTCGGCCTGGTGCACCAGTGGACCGACTCGTACCGCCCCGCGATCGTCGCGCTGGTGATCTTCTTCGTGGTCGGTGGCGCGCTGCTCGCGAAGGTCCGTCCGGAGCAGGGAATCCGCGAGGCCGGGAACGCCGTACCGCTGGTCGTGTAAGACCCCGATTTGCGGGAATCATCCTTTGTCCGGGATCGTTGACCTCTTGACGGGCTTTCAGGGACGGGGTATTGCGCCAGATGCCTGGGCCGTCAGATCACATCCGGCGGAACCAAACAGGGAGGTAGCTCATGGCTGAGCGCACACTGCGTGGAGCCCGCCTCGGGGGCCAGAGCTTCGAGGACGAGCGCGGCATCGAGTTCGCGGCACGGCAGCAGGTCGGGTACGAGTGCCCCCAGGGGCACCGGTTCGAGATCCCGATGGCGGCCGAGGCCGACGTACCCGCCAACTGGGAGTGCCCGCGCTGCGGCGCGGTCGGCCTGAGCGTCGACGGCATCCTCCCCGAGGCCAAGGTCGAGAAGCCCGCCCGCACCCACTGGGACATGCTGCTCGAGCGCCGCTCGATCAAGGAGCTCGAGGACATCCTCACCGAGCGTCTGGAGCTGCTTCGCGGCGGCAAGATCGGACCGGCGCACCTGCACCGCGCGCGTCGCAAGAGCCGGGCCAACGCCTGAGCTCGCTGCTCACTCCACCACGTCGCCCTGGACCACATCCGGTCCGGGGCGATGTTGCGTCCCGGGGTCCTTCGAGTACGCCGCGGGCGCGCCACCACCGAGCAGCCGTCGGCTGACCACCCGGGCCAGGACGCCGCGGGCCAGAGGGCGGGTGAACGGCAGGATGCACAGGATGCCGAGCGCGTCGGTGAGGAAGCCGGGCGTGAGCATCAAGGCTCCGCCGACCAGGATCAGGGCGCCGTCGGCGAGCTCGCGGTGCGGCATCCTGCGCTGGGCGAGGGCCTCCTGCAGCGCCTGCCAGGCGCGGCCACCCTCGTGCACCACGAGCCACCCGCCCACCAGGCTGTCGGCCAGGAGCAGCAGGACCGTCCACCAGGCGCCGATCACGTGCCCGACCTGGATCAGGACGTAGATCTCGGCCAGCGGCACGACCACGAAAGCCGCCACCGGCAGCCACCAGGGGAACCTGCGCTGCTGTGCCACCACCCTCACCTCCCGTTCCGGCTCGTCACCTTCGAGAGTACGTCGCGGGCCTGCCGCCGCCGCTGCGTCAGCCCCCAGCGGGTGATCCGCTTCAACGACTCCGTGGCCACGTCACGGGTCATCTTCGAGTCCCCGCGGACCCGCTCGACGAACTCGATGGGCACCTCCGTCACCCGCAGCCCGGCACGCAGCGTGCGGAACGCCAGGTCGGCCTGGAAGACGTAGCCGAGCGACTGGACGGACTGCAGGTCGATCCGCTCGAGAGTGGAGCGCCGGAACACCCGGAACCCCGCGGTGGCGTCGCGGACGGCGATCCCGAGGAGCCGACGCGTGTAGAGGTTCCCACCCCGCGAGAGCAGCTCCCGCGAGAGCGGCCAGTTCACCACGGACCCTCCCGGCACCCACCTCGAGCCGATCACCAGGTCCGCGTCGCGCAGGGCGGTCAGCAGCATCGGCAGCTGTTCGGGCTGGTGGGAGCCGTCTGCGTCCATCTCGCCGATGACGTCGTACCCACGCTCGAGGGCGACGCTGAAGCCGTGCAGGTACGCCGCCCCGAGGCCGGCCTTCTCGGTGCGGTGCAGGACCGTCACCTGGGGGTCGGCCTCGGCCAGCCGGTCGGCGATGGTCCCGGTGCCGTCCGGGGAGCCGTCGTCGACCACGAGGATGTCGACCTCCGGGACCGCGGTCCGGAGCCGGTCGACGATCCACTCGATGTTGGTGGCCTCGTTGTAGGTCGGGACGACCATCACGATGCGACCGAGATCAGCGAAGCTCACTCGTCTTCCTCAGGCGTCAGGTGACCGGACGTGCTGCGTCTCGGCCGATGGAAGGGTGCCGGGCCCGTCGTGGGCGGCGCCGGCGGGACGACGATACGTGAGCCACCAAGCGGCTCCGAGAGCCACCATCGCCAGGACCCACAGGCCGCCCTCGACCGCTCCCCCGAACCGGACCCCAGGAGTGAGCCCGGAACCCAGCGTGACCGGGACGACCAGGACCCGAGAGGTGCGCACGGGAGCCCGGGCGACCACGGACCCGTCCGGTGCGATGACGCCCGAGATCCCGTTCGTGGCCGCGACCACCACGAACCGGCCGGTCTCGACCGCGACCATGCGGGAGATGGCGAACTGCTGCTCCACCTGCCCGGTGCCCATGTACGTCGCGTTGTTGGTCGGGACGACGATCACCTGGGCGCCGTCGCTCGCCAGGCCTCGGACCTGGCCCTCGTAGCCGACCTCGAAGCACATCAGCACGCCGGTCCGGGCCGGCCCCACCTGGAGCAGGCCCGGCCGGGTGCCGGTGATCAGGTCCTGGGGTATCTGGTCGAGTGCGGGCACGAGTGGCGCGAGGACCGAGCGCAGCGGGATGTACTCCCCGAACGGCACCGCGTGCCGCTTGTCGTAGTGGGCGCCGATGGTCCCGTCCGCCCCCCACACGATCGCGCGGTTGTACCAGCCCGAGTCGTGGGGTCCGTCGACGACTGCCCCCATGAGCGTCGGTACGCCGACGGCGTGCACCGCCGAGGCGATCTCCGCACGGACCGACGGGTCGGCGTACGGGTCGAGGTCGCTGGAGTTCTCGGGCCAGACGACGAGGTCAGGCCGACGCACCGTACCGGCATCGACCTGTCTGGCGAGCCGACGGGTGGCGTCGACGTGGTTGTCGAGGACCGCCCGGCGCTCGGCCATCGCCTCGAGCCCGGTGCCGGGCGTGTTTCCCTGCACCACCGCCACCCGCACCGTCTCTCCCCCGCCGGGCGGGGTGGCTCCGGGGCCGGGGACGGCCACCACGCCGACGGCGACCAGCGCGGCCAGTCCGAGGGACGTCGCGCGTCTGCGAGCCCGGGAGGTCGTCATCGCCTGGGCAACGAGGCAGGCCAACAGCACCACGACGAAGGCGAGGCCCGCGTGGCCGAGGAGACGGGCCAGCCCCGCGGCGGGGGTGTCGGCGGCCGCGTAGGCGACCCGGCCCCAGGGGAAGCCACCGAAAGGCACGGCACCGCGCAGCGACTCGAGGAGGACCCACGCCGCGGCCTGCCACACCGGGGACCACGGCAGGCGCCCGAGCAGCGCCCACGCCGTACCGAGGAGACCCAGGAGCACCGCCTCGAGCGCCGCGAGCGCCGGCCAGGCCAGCGGTGAGACCACCTGGAGCCAGGGCAGCAGGACCAGCATGAAGCCGAGCCCGAAGACGAAGCCGACCAGGAAGCCGCGGCGGGGACTCACCCCGGCCACTGACACGGCGAGCCCGACAAGCCCGACCGGAAGGAGGTAGGCCCACGCAGAGGGAGGGAAGGCGGTCCGACGACAGCTACGCCGGCGAGAGCCGCGGCAGCCAGGCGCAACAGCACGGGACCAACCTAGCGCGCACCTCCTGCAGACGCGGAAAGAGTTCGGACCCTTCGGACCGAAACCGCCCTGACCGGCTGCCAGGACCAGCTCCGTTGTCTACTGGAACCGAACTCCTTCCGCGCACCTCCCCGTCACGGCCTGCCGAGGCCCCGGACCATCAACTTCCGGATCGTGGTACCCGACCCGGTGCTGGCGTTCCCCTCTTGCCTGGCGGACCGTAGCGTTCTGCACGGAAGGACGCGGCGCACTTTGGTACGCGCGGCCGTCGGTGTCAACCACCCGATGACCTGCGACGACGCGGGTAAGCGCAGGTCAGAGCGGCAGTGCCGACCGACGAGATCGCGAGAAATTCCTCGACGACTCGGCGTGTCCTGCAGCGACACGCCGAGACCGACTCACGAGGTGCCGGGGACGACCACGGTGCCGGTGGCGGTGGTGGCCAGCAGCGGCTCGTCCAGGATCGTGGCGGCCGACCCCGACCCGGTGGCCGACGGTTCCACGGCCGACGACCCGGACCTCGAACTCGAGCGTGCGCGAGCGACGAGCCGACTCGAACCACCTCGGCGGCGATCTCCAGCAGGTCGCCCGCGCGCACAGGCGCCAGGAACTGGACGTCGGAGTACGACGCGAACAGGCCCTCGTCACCGTCTGTGCGGATGCACACCTCGGTGGCGACGTCGCCGAAGAGGCCGAGCGAGTAGGCGCCGTCGACGAGGTTCCCGGCGTAGTGGGCGTGCGAGTACGGCACGTAGCGACGGTGGACGACAGTGACGCCGAGGCGCGGGTCCCGGCTGGTCGGTCATGCGCTCTCCAAGGTGGTCTGGGTCGTGCTCTTCTGGCGGGCCGACCAGCCGGTGGACGAGGAAGCTGGCGACCTCCGCGGGCGTCGTACCTCGGACGAAGACGCGGTCCACCCCCAGGTCGCCGGACATGGTCTCGTCGAAGCGGGGCCCGCCGACGATCAGCAGCGGCCGCCGTCTTGACGGGTAGGACTCGCGGAAGGCCGCCGACATCTCCTTGGTGTTCAGGATGTGGGCGTCGCGCTGGGTGACGACCTGCGAGACCAGTACGGCGTCCGCGCGCTCCTCGCGGGCCCGTTCCACGAGCTGGGGCACGGAGACCTGGGCGCCGAGGTTCACCACCTTGAGCTCGCGGTAGTACTCCAGGCCCTTCTCCCCCGCGAACCCCTTGATGTTGAGGATCGCGTCGATCCCGACCGTGTGCGCGTCGGTGCCGATGCAGGCGCCGACGACGACGAGCCGACGACGCAGCCCGCGCTTGACCTCGGCGTTGACCTCCTTGGGCAGCAGGAGGGGGTAGTCGCGCTCGATCACCTCGACCTTGGAGGTGTCCACGAGGTGGTTGCACGCGCCCGTAGACCACGAAGAACGTGAAGCCCGGCCCCATCGGCTTGCTGTGCACCACGAGGGCCGGGTCCATGCCCATCTTGTTGGCGAGCTGGAGCGCGGCGCCGTCGGCGACCTTCGAGTGCGGGATCGGCAGGGTGAAGGACACCTGCACCATCCCGTCGCCGGTGGTGTCGCCGTACGGCCGCACGATCGTGCTGGGCTCGGTCGTGCCGGTCATGACTTCTCCTCGAGGATCTCGCTGGCGGGGTTGTAGTAGCCCGGTGCCTTCCGGGCCACGCCCTCGAGGCCGCGCCCGGCGTCCGGTGGCCGCTTCATCAGGCCGAAGGTGCCGTCGGCGATCGCGGACAGCAGCGGCGGTCCCCGGCGCTCGTGTCCTGGAGATCCGGTCGAGCAGGTCGATCCCCTCGGCCAGCACCTGGCGAGCACGCTGGACGATGAACCCGTCCGGGGCCGGCACGAAGTCCTCGTGCAGGTTGCCGGCCGCCTCCATCACGTAGCGGACGTTCTGCAGCGCCAGGTCGCGGTCGGAGATCCACGGCGTGACCACGGCCTCGGTCATCATCCCGACCAGCAGGATGCCCTGGCCGGTCAGCGCGCCGACGAGGTTGAAGAAGCCGTCGAGCAGGTAGCCGCGGAACACGTCGCCGGTCATGTGCCGAGTCGGCGGCATCCACTTCAACGGCGCCTTCGGGAACAGCTCCCTGGCCAGCAGGGCGTGGGCCAGCTCCATCCGGAAGCTGTCGGGCAGGTCCGGGTTGATCTCGAACGCGTGGCCCAGACCAAGCTGCCAGTCCTCGAGGCCGGCCTCCTTGGCGAAGTACTCGTTGAGGAGCTGGGAGACGGTCACGGTGTGCGCCGCCTCGACGGCGTCGGCGGTGGTGAGGTAGTTGTCCTCGCCGGTGTTGATGATGATCCCGGCACGGGCGTGCACCTGACGGCTGAACCGCTGGTCGACGAAGGTGCGGATCGGGTTGATGTCGCGGAAGAGGATCCCGTACATCGAGTCGTTGAGCATCATGTCGAGCCGTTCGAGCCCGGCCAGCGCGGCGATCTCGGGCATGCAGAGCCCCGAGGCGTAGTTGGTCAGCCGGATGTAGCGCCCGAGCTCCTTGCCGGACTCGTCGAGGGCGGCGCGCATCAGCCGGAAGTTCTCCTGGGTGGCGTACGTGCCGGCGAACCCCTCGCGGGTGGCGCCCTCCGGCACGTAGTCCAGCAGGGACTGCCCGGTGGACCGGATCACCGCGATCACGTCGGCACCCTCGCGGGCGGCCTGCTGGGCCTGCGGGATGTCCTCGTAGATGTCGCCGGTGGCCACGATCAGGTAGATCCACGGCTTGCGAGGCGCGTCGCCGATCCGCTTGATCATCCGCTCGCGCTCGGTGCGCCGGGCGTCGACCCGGCGTACGCCGGCCCCGACCTGCTTCCTCGCCGCCGTCCGGGCGCGGGTCAGGTCTCGACCCTCGGGGAGCCGGAACCGCACCGACCCGGCCGACGCCTTCTGGGCGAGCGTGGCCAGGTCCTCCGCCTCGCCACGGACCAGGGCGTCCCAGACGGGCACGGCGACGCCGTGCTCGATCCCGACATCGGCGCGGACCGAGTCGAGGAGGCGGTTCACCCACGGGATGCCGTCGGTGTCGGCGCCCTGGAGCCCCGCGAGGCGCAGCGTGGCTCGCTCGACGGAGACGGTCGTGTGCTTCTTCGCCAGGTTCACGATCGGGCGGCCGACCTGGCGGGCGAGCGTCCGTGCCTGGCGGACGGTCGCCGGGTCGAGGTCGAGCTTGGAACCACTTCGTCGGGGCACTGCGGGCCGGCTCATCCGGTGAGTCCTTCCTGTTCGTAGGCGATCCGGCCCTGCACGAGGGTCAGCACGCAGGTGGGCAGCGGCTGTCCCGGGGAGAGGTCCGGCAGGTGGGGCACGCCCGCACGCGGGTCGGTCGACCAGTTCGCGACGCGGGAGTCGGGCGTCTGCACGACCAGGTCGCCGGGCACGTCCCACACGGCCAGGGAGGCGGGCGCCCCCAGTGCGAGCACACCCCCCTCGTCACGACCGGCAGCGCGCCAGCCGCCGCGGGTGGAGGCGTTGAAGGCGGCGCGCACGGTGACGCGTTCGCTCTCCGTGCGGTGCCAGGCGGCCGCGCGGACGGCGCCCCAGGGGTCGAAGGGAGTCACCGGGGTGTCGGACCCGAAGGCGAGCGATACGCCGGCGCGCTGCATCGAGGCGAAGGCGTTCATCCCGACAGCACGCTCGGGCCCGAGCCGCTGGGCGTAGAGCGCGTTCTCGCCGCCCCAGAAGTCGTCGAACACCGGCTGCATGCTGGCCGTGATGCCCAGCTCGGCCATCGTGGCCATGTCGTCGGCGGTCGCCATCTCGACGTGCTCGAGCCGGTGCCGGGCTCGGACCAGCGCCGATGCTCCGAGTGTCTTGGCAGCCTGCCGGAAGCCCTCGACGACCTCCGAGACGGCGCGGTCGCCGATGCAGTGGAAGCCGGCCTGGAGGTCACCCTCGGTGCAGGCGATGACGTGCTCGCGCACCTGGTCGCGGTCGACGTACAGGTGGCCCGTCCCGGGGTCGTCGGCGTACGGCGCGTGCAGGGCGGAGGTGCGCGACCCGATCGCTCCGTCGGCGCACAGGTCCCCGGCGGAACCGGTGCACCCGAGCTCCCGAGCCCGATCGACGCCTCCGAGCTCGCCCCAGTACCAGACGGACTCGGGCACCACCCGCTGCTCACCTAGCCCCGCGATGACGGCGAAGTCGGTCTCAAGAGAGAGGTGGGGTGCGCCGAGCTCATGGACCATGCCGATCCCTTGCCGGGCGGCGGTGTCGAGCGCGACGCCGATCGCGGTCTCCCGGGCTCCGGCCGGCAGCATCGTGAGCACGGCGGCGCGTGCCGTGTGGTGGGCGTCGCGGGTCATCCAGCCGTCGGGGTCGTACCCGTCCTGCTCGGCGAGACCGGGCAGCCGGTCCAGGAAGGCGCTGGAGACGACCGCCGAGTGCACGTCCACGCGGGCGAGGTACGCCGCGCGCTCCCCCACGGCCCGGTCGACGTGCTCGCGCGTGAACGGCTGCTGCTCGGGCCACTGGGTGTCGTCCCAGCCGTAGCCCAGCACCACGTCGTCGGTGGTCTCGGCCGCATAGGTCGCGATCCGGTCGAGCGCCTCGACCATGCTCCGGGTGCCGGACAGGTCCACGCTCGTGACCGCGAAGCCGGTCTGGGCGAGGTGGACGTGGGAGTCGACGAAGGCGGGGGTGACCAGACGACCCTCGAGCTCGATGATGCGGTCGGCGTTGTCGACGAAGTTCCCGGAGGCGTCGTCGTCCCCGGTCCACACGATCTGGCCGTCCTCGATGCAGATCGCGGTGGCGTGCGGGTCGGCGGGCGTGTGGACGTAGCCTCCACGAAGCAGGATGCGGGTCACTGAGTCATCCTGACACCCGTCGGACGTCTCGCCGTCACAGCCGCTGCTCGAAGAGGCGTCGTACGCCGTCGTGGCCGCGCAGCAGCGACATCGCGTACTCCGCGTGCCCGGGCACATAGCCGTTGCCGACCAGCATCGTCACGTCGGCGGCCAGGCCCTCGGCGCCCAGCGCCGCGGCGCTGAACGAGGTCGCCATGGAGAAGAAGACCACCGTGCCACCCGAGGCGGTGGCGAGGATCGCGCCACCTTCGCAGCCGGGCACGTCGACACAGACCACCGTGACGTCGGCGGGACCACCGGCACCCTCGACCGCGTCGCGCAGCGCCAGCGGGTCGCGAGCGTCCGCGATGACCACCACGTCCGCCAGCGCGGCTTCACCGAGCAGGTCTGCCTCGCCCTGGTGCGGGACCACGCCGATCGTGCGCCCGGCACCGGCGGCCTTGGCCGCGGCCAGGGACAGCGAGCCCGACTTGCCGGCGCCACCGATCACGGCGACCACCGGGTGGTCCGCCGAGGACGCGCCGGCCACATAGTTCTCCACGACCCGGGCGGTCAGTGCCGGCGCCCCGCAGACGTCCATCACGCTCAGTGACAGCTCGTGCGGCAGGTCGTCGGGGATCTTCGCGGCGATCGAGCGCCCGAAGAGGATCGCGTAGCCGTCGGTCGGCACCTGCTCACCACGGCCGTCCCAGCGGGACAGGCCGTCCTCGATGACCAGCGGGGTCAGTGTCAGCGAGACCAGCGTGGTGACGCGGTCCCCCACCGAGAGTCCGAGAGGGGACTCGGGTCCCACCTCCTCGACGGTGCCGATCAGCATCCCGCCGGAGCCGGTCTCGGGGTTCTGCATCTTCCCGCGGCTGGCGATGATGTCGAGGACCTCGGCGCGTACGGCGTCACCGGCGCCGCTCCCCCGCTCCTCGTGCTTGCGCTCGAGCTGACGGAACGAGGCGGCGTCGAGGTTCAGCCGCTCCACCCGGATCCGGACCTCGTCGGGCCACAGCTCGCGCCGGGTGTCGAGCCGGAGCGCCGCCTGGGGCAGCGCGCCAGCCGGCTCGAGGACCCGATGCAGGCCGGTCGGATCACTGTCACTCACGGGCTGTCCTTCGCGGTGTAGACCATTTGACGGGAGATCGTCCGGCGTGTGATTGGTTCAACGGGACGTTCTATGCTTACTCTGGCATGTGTGCAGCGCGTCACACAAACGACGCACCGACCCGATCCGCACCAGCGTGGGAGCAGAAGATGAGCATCGAGACCGCGATCGGTCTGGAGACCGGCCAGCCGTACCCGTACCAGCGGGTCGAGCTCGTCGAGCCCGACTGGACCCGCTTCCCCGGATGGAAGGACGTGACCTCGCAGGAGTGGGAGTCCGTCCAGTGGCAGCGGGCGCACTGCGTGAAGAACCTCAAGCAGCTGCGTGAGCTGCTCGGTGACCTCGTCGACGAGCGCTTCTACCTCGACCTCGAGCGTGACCAGCAGGAGCGCGCCACGATGTCGATGCTGGTGCCGCCGCAGATGATGAACACGATGGCGCCGTACGACGCCCCCGCCGGGCCGGGCTCGCTGACCGAGGCGTTCTACGCCGACCCGGTGCGTCACTACATGCTGCCCGTCTTCAGCGACCGCCGCACGGACTGGCCCTCGCACCCGCACGCCACCCGCGACTCCCTGCACGAGCACGACATGTGGGTGGCCGAGGGGCTCACCCACCGCTACCCCACGAAGGTCCTCGCGGAGCTCCTTCCGACCTGCCCGCAGTACTGCGGGCACTGCACCCGGATGGACCTGGTCGGCAACTCGACCCCGGTGATCGACAAGCTCAAGTTCGAGCTCAAGCCGGTCGACCGCTACGCCTCGATGCTCGACTACCTGCGCCGCACGCCGCAGGTCCGTGACCTCGTCGTGTCCGGCGGGGACGTGGCGAACATGCCATGGGCACGTCTCGAGGACTTCCTGACCCGGGTGCTCGAGGTCGAGAACATCCGCGACATCAGGCTGGCGACGAAGGCCCTGATGGGGCTCCCCCAGCACTGGCTCCAGGACGAGGTCCGGGCCGGCATGGAGCGGGTCGCCGGGATCGCCAGGAACCGTGGCGTCTCGATCGCGATCCACACCCACGTCAACCACGCGAACTCGGTCACGCCGCTGGTGGCGAAGGCGACCCGGGCGATGCTCGACACCGGCATCCGCGACGTCCGCAACCAGGGCGTCCTGCTCAACGGCGTCAACGCCGACCCGAACGCGCTGCTGGACCTCTGCTTCCGGCTCCTCGACGGCGCGCAGATCATGCCCTACTACTTCTACATGTGCGACATGATCCCGTTCAGCGAGCACTGGCGGGTCTCGGTCGCCGACGCCCAGCGGCTGCAGCACCACATCATGGGCTACCTTCCCGGCTTCGCGACGCCGCGCATCGTGTGCGACGTACCGTTCGTCGGCAAGCGCTGGGTGCACCAGCTCGCCGACTACGACCAGGAGCTCGGGATCTCCCACTGGACGAAGAACTACCGGACCTCGATCGAGGCGAGCGACCCCGAGGCCTTGAGCCGGACGTACGAGTACTTCGACCCGATCCACACCCTGCCTCAGTCCGGTCAGGCCTGGTGGCGCGAGCACGCCTCCGACTCGCTGGCCGAGTCGGAGGCCCGCGCCGCGGCGTCACGCAATGCCGCCGAGTCCCAGACGCACCTGACGATCGTCTGAAGCACCCGGCGAGTGTCAGCCGGGCATCGCCTCGCCGGGTTCTGGCGTCATCGGCGCTGAGACCCGGCGTAACGGCATGGAGAAGCGCGGTCGCCCCGAAAGGAAGGGTCGCTCGGCGATCCAGAAGAAGGCATACGAACAGCCCAGCGCCACCACGACCCCGGGACCAAGCAGCACGACGAACTGGAACGCATCGCCGGCATCGGCAGGGACGAGGTACTGCCACGCCACCTGCAGGACCGGGGCATGCACCAGGTAGATGCTGTAGGCGAAGGTGCCCAGGAACGCCAGCGGGCGACAGCCGAGCGCGGCGGAGAGCCAACCGAGCGAGCCCAGACGCATGAGCCCGAGCCCGCCTGCAGCTGCCACACCCAACGGGAGGTCGGCCAGTGCATTCATGGCCGGGAGGTGTATCGGCATGAGGTAGAGGAACGCAGAGAAGGCCACGGCACCCGCAGTTGCAGCCACGGTCAGCCGCCGAAGCTGCCCAGCGTCCGCGCCGGGCACGCTCCGCACTGCGGCCAGGACGCCGACTGCGAAACAGGCACGCACTGGACCGCGAAACCTTGGAACGCGCTGGTCCCAGTCAGCCACCAGGCGTAGACCGCGATCGTCAGCACGGCCGTCCCCAGCACCGCGAGACGAGACCGAGACAGCCAGAGGATGAGCGGGAACCCGAAGTAGATGTGCCACTCGATGGCGATCGACCAGAAGACGTGGTTGGGAGGACGCCCAGGCAGGAAGTCCTGCATGAGTGCCGCGTGCACCAGCACTCCGGACCAGTCCAGCGGCAGGACGCTGTCCCAGTGCGTGCCTGTGGGTCGTCCGATGGCGAGTTTGATCAGCACGACCGACAGCACGATGGCAGCCCAGTAGGTGGGCACGATGCGCCAGAACCGTCGGGCGATGAACTCACGGGTCCAGCCGGGCGAGCCAGCCAGCCTGGCCCATCCCAGTCCGAGCGAGAAGCCGGACACAACGATGAACACGGTCACGGCGAAGTGGCCCAAGTTGAAGAGCTGGTCCACGGGCCGGGGCAACGCTAGGGACGGGACAGTGCTCCGGACGTGGACGAGGACGACCAGCAGCGCAGCCGCCGCGCGCACGCCGTCTAGGTAACGCAGTCTTCGCGTAGGCCGTGGCGCGCCGGTGGTGACTGCCGCCGCATTCAGGCCTGACTGCTGCTGAGGCTGCATCCTCAACACCCCCCTGGACATGAGCCACCCGCAATCTATTCCGTCGTCAGGGCTCCGCGGACAGAGGCGAGAGTCCCGACTTTGGCTGGAGCAGACAGTCCCGACCTGGGGCCAGCGAGGACACAGAGGGTGTAGACGAAACCCTGATCCGCCGCTCGAAGAATCCCCGCACCGACGTGATTCGTTCATGCTGAGCAGCACACGGTGCGTGAGGCGAAACGCTCCCCGACCCCCTTGGATTACTCCGATCTGCGTATCGAGCCGAACGGGGCGGTCGACCTAGTGTCATCGCAGGGAGTCTCGGCCGGACGAGAGGGGGAGCCGTGGCGCACGTGTCCGATGAGCACGAACCGGATGCCGCCGGCTTCGACCGCCGTGGCTTCCTGCAGCGTGCGTCGATCGTGGCCGCCGGCACCGCATGGGCGCTGCCCACGGTGCAGTCGCTGGTGACTCCGGCGTTCGCGCTCGGCAGCAGGCTTCCCTGCACCGCCTGCCTGACCGGTGGCGGCCAGCTGGTCACCATCAAGGGCGCTCCGGTGCTCTACAAGGGCCAGACCATTCCCAAGGCCAGCTACGGCCTCGGACAGATCTGTTGCCAAGGCGACGGGCCGGTCGAGATCGAGGTCAACGCCCACCCCAAGGCCAACCCCAAGGACGACGTCTCCTGGCACTTCACGCTGAACCTGGTGGTGGTCTGCATCAAGACGGGCAACCCCGCCCCACCACCCCAGACCGAGGAATGTCCGAACCGCTTCGAGGGGACGGCTCGGGACAAGCTCGGCAACAAGCTGGAGTTCGTCTTCGTGGACAACGGCGAGCCCGGCAACGCTGACTACGCCTCGATCAAGGTGTACGACGCGACGAACGTGCTCTTGCTCACCGCACAGGGGACGGTGAGCAACGGCAACCTTCAGGCCCACCCATCACTCGGGCCGACCAAACGTGACTGCTCGGGCTGCAAATGATCGACCAGGGCATTGCGGAACAGCACCATCTGACCGAAGAACAGCACCACACACCGAGAAACTGAGGGGGCATCATGGAATCACCACCCGACACGACTGAGCAGTCGTCAGGGATCGACCGCCGGTCCGTGCTGCGTCGGGGAGCCATCCTCGGCGGTGCGCTGGCTTGGACGGTCCCGGCCGTCCAGACGATCGCGGGGCCGGCCTTCGCCGCCGGCACCCCGTGCCTGGGCTCGTTCATCTACAACGACGGGAAGGGCCACTGCTTCAGGGTGACGTACCACCAGACCAAGACGTGCTGCGACTGCGTCGCGACCTTCACGCCCGTCTTCGGGAACCCTGTCGGTGCGGCGGGCTACTGCCAGGTCATCTTGGGGGCCTGCGAGCTCGACCCCGCCAACAGTGGCCCCGTGGCCTGCTAGGAAAGGATGCATCATGACTGAGTACACACCCGAACAGGTTGCGGAGATCCTGCGTCAAGCGGCCGCGAAGTCAGTCGCTGCAATCGAGACCGCCAAGGGCGTCGCCCTGGGCTTCGACCCGGACGAGCAGTTCCTGGTCCGGGGCGAGGGAGCCAAGGTGGTCGTTCCCGCCGCTGCTGAATGACCCCCAGGACGGCGGTGGTTCCGGAGCCCAGTCCGGAACCACCGCCGGTTTCGTGTGCCCGGAGTGGCATGACCGGCGCGGTTCGAGAGCCTGCACGCCTCCGTGCCTGCGGCTCAGCCCAGGTCAGCCCAGGTCAGCTCGGTCAGGTCAGCCCGGGGATCCCGGGCTAGTTCACGCACCAGCTCACTCGCGGAGCCCGTCGTCAGGTCCGGGACGGTGAGGAACCGGGGCCCGGTGGTGGCCTGGTGGAGCAGCGAGAGTGTCTCCCGCATCCCGATCACACGCCGGTTGACGATCATCGACGCGGCCCCGTAGACGGCCTCGGCCGGGCGCAGGTCGTAGACCTGGTTGCCCACGGCGGGAATGCCCCACACCGCGATCGGGAAGGCACCGGTGAGCGTGCGGTCGCCGAGATCGTGAAGCCTGACTGCCTCGGCCAGGTGGGGGTCGAGCAGGTCAACGGTGATCTCGCCGCCCGTCGCGCTGACCCGGTGGACGCCGGCGCCGAGCAGCTCGATCCCGTGGTCCTCGAACTGTTGGCGCCGGGTCACGAGCCGAGTGTGCAGCCGAGCCGGGAGCAGCAACGCGCGGCGCTCCGCAGTGATCAGCACCGCGCCCTGGACGACCGGGGACTCGGTGTGGAAGACGTGCGCCATCTCGTCGAGAAGCTGGACCAGGTCGAGCATCAACGGTGCCACGCTTCGGCGGCGCGCTGCGACCTCATGCTGGCGGTAGACCAGGTGCAGCGGTCGTCCCCCTCGTGCGTGCTCCCCCAGCTCCACCGAGAAGTGCGGTGCGACGTCGGCGTCGAGGTGCGGCCGTCTCGCCGCGCCCAACAGGGTCTCCACCTCTTCGCGGCCCCGTTCGGTGTCCACGCGGACTCCGACGACGTACTCCCCCGCCTGCACGGCGAGGGTGTCGAGCCAGGGCCGGCGCTCCGCCAGCCGCGTGAGGCAGGGGGTCACTGCCTGCGGGAGCACCATCGGGCCGGCCTGCGTGGCCTCGGCCTGGCTCATCCCACGCGCTCCACGAGTCCGAGGTCGGTCAACGACACCGCGCACTCGCGTACGTCGGCCGCGATCTCGGTCGGCTCCCTGCCGAAGGCCGCGGCGACCTCCTCGAGGGTGACCCGGAGCGGTGTCACCCCGTCACAGAGCTGGAAGATGATGCCGGCGACCGGATCGAGCAGGTGAAGTGACTCCCGCTCCTCGTTCCAGGCCACGATCTCGCCCTCGACGTCCACCCACTCGATCGCCGGACTCGGCCGGGCAGCGAGGATGGCGTCGTCGGTGATCGATACTTCGCTGTCGGTGCTCATAGTTCCTCCATCAGGGTGTCGCTGACCATCGACTCGACGGCCTCCACGGCCTCGTCGAGCGAGCCGATGACGAGCCTTGCTGCGCGAGCGCGCGCGGCCACTCGCCGCAGAACGGCGAGGTTGCGCTGTGGGTGCCGACGGAAGTGGAAGGTCATCCTGGCCAGCTCCTGCACGGCCTCGCCGCGGGTGACGGGCTCGAGAGCGGTGCGGGCCCCGGCGACGTAGCGCGGGAAGACGATGATCCGTGGTGGTGCGGCAAGGCCTGCGAGCACACCCGCCCCGAGCGCTTTCGCCGGCACCTGCCACTGGGTCATCCAGCCCGTGTGAGTCGTCGGTCGGCAGTCCGGGAAGAGGCTCCACGATCCGGCATCGAGGCTCAGGCTCTTGGGGAAGGGCTCGATCGCACAGTCCTCCGGCCGGATCGCCACGGCTTCGTCGGTCACGTACTCGAACCCCTCGCGGAGCAGGCCGGCTACCGTCGTTGTCTTTCCGCTCTCCTGGTCCGCCGGCAGGATCACCGTCATCCCGCAGCGGACCGCCGCCGAGGCGTGCAGCAGCACGTGCCGGTCGACAGACGACTCGATCACACTCTGGTTGAGATGCCAGCTGAAGATCCCGGCAAGATCACGCCCCGCCCGTCCGGAGGCCACCCGCTCGCCGTTGTAGAACAGCACGCAGCGGCCGGGCTCGTCGTCTCGAAGGATCTCGTACCGGTTCGGCCTCGTGGGTGCGACACCATGGCGGACCCGGAACGGCGCCACCAGTGGCGCCAGGTGCTCGTGGAACCCGCTGACCGGTTCGATGTCGAGGACGAAGTCGTGCTCGAGGGCGGAGCAGACCGCGCTGCGCCACCCCCACCGGACGTCGTCGGATCGGGTCTCTCGGGCGGTCGCGATGGTCACTCGATCAACCCCGCCTCGGTCATCTGGTCCAGCGCGGTCGAAACGTCGGACCTCGCCCGGCCGACATCGATGCCGAAGAGGGTGCACACGGCCGTCACCATCTCCTCGACCGTGGTCGTCCCGTCACACAGCTCCCACAGGGCGAGGGCGGTCGGGTTCACGAGCGCCGCTCCTGACCTCGTCCTCAACAGGACCGCCCCGTGGCGCCCTGACTCCAGCGCGGCTCCCGTCTGTCGGCGAGGGGCCCTGGGTGCCGGTTGCGCGCTCATGGCCGCGCCTCCCGTGTCGACGGAGTCACCAGTCCGTGCTCCAGGGCGAGCGCCGCGGCGTCGATCCGGGAGTGGACATCGAGCTTGCCGAGGACTCTGGTGATGTGGGTCTTGGCCGTGTGTGGCGAGATCACCAGCTCGCGGGCGATCCCCCTGTCGTCCTCACCCACGGCCAGCAGCGCGAGCACCTCTCGCTCGCGAGGACTCAGCCGGTCGATGCCGTCGGTCGACGTGCTCGCACGACGGGTCCGGACGATGAGACCGCGGAGCAACGTCCCCAGCAACCTGGGCGGGACGTAGGCGTCTCCCGCCAGGACGGTCTCGACCGCCTCCTTCAAGGCCGGCAGCCCGTCCTCGTCGGGCAGGACGAGTCCCGAGACGCCGGCGCTGAGGAGGTCCAGGTGGTCCGGGGAATCGGTCCGCGCGAGGGCGATCACGGGCACGCCGCGTCGGCACAGGTCGCGGCACAACAGGGCGATGCCGCCGGGGGCCAGGGCACGGTCGACGACGGCGAGACCGACGGGCAGGTCGTGGGCGAGCGAGAGGCACTCAGCAGCACTGTGCGCCTTGACCACGTCTTCGAGTCCGGCCACGTCGCGCACCAGCTCGGCCAGTCCGTCCAGGACCGGTGCCGAGTGGTGCGCGACGATCGCCTTCATCAGCCCGCCCTCGCCGAGTTCCTCGGGCCAGGTGCCACCGGGGCGAAGGCCGGTGCCGAGTCGAGCAGGCGGTGGTGGCGGACCATGGTGGCCACCGCGAACCGGTGCGGAGCCTCGAGCTTGGCCAGCAGGTTCTGGATGTGCGTGCGCACCGTGTTGTAGCTGATCCCCAGGCGCTGTGCGATCACCTCGTTGCTGAGCCCGTCGGCCACGAGATCGGCCACCTGCCGTTCCCTGTCGGTCAGGGCCGCCCGGCCCAGTGGTGGCGCGACGTCCTGGTCCTGCCACCGCTTCCCGCCGCTGAGAAACGCGCTGACCTTCGTGGCGAGCGCGTGCGTGTCGACGTCGGCACGCACGACGCCGGCCGCTCCGAGCCTCGTGGCCAGTTCGGCCAGCAGCACGGTGTCGCAGGCGTCCATGGCGCACATGAGCACCGGTGGTCCGGACCCGGGAATCCCTTCGACGGCCGTCTCGACAGTCTGTCGCTCACTCGGCCAGACCAGCTCGATCACGAGGTCGTGGACGTCGTCGGCGTACCCGGTGTCGGCGTCGAGGCCCTCGGACCGCAGCGCCTGGACGACGCAGTCCGTCTCGAACCGGCCGCGTGGCCGGACCAGGATCCGGCCGGTCATGTCACGGCCCTGGTCGACAAGGCGTCGCGCACGGCGTGAGGGTGCTGCAGGACTCGCCTGAGGGAGGCCGCCAGCAGGACCATCTGCTCGTCGGTCATCTGTGACCACAGTGGCGGCGAGATGACCCGGCGAGCGAGACGCTCGGTGACCGGGAGGGACCGCTTGGGCAGTTGGTGGTAGGCGCGCTGGCGGTGGATCGCCGGCCGGTAGTAGTGGCGGGAGTCGATCCCCTCCGCATGGAGCGCCTGCCCGAGCTCGGCGGCGCTCAACTCCGTGACGGACTCGTCGACTACCAACGTGAGGTCCTTGTACGTCGAGACGTCACCTGGGGCGAGCACCGGTCCGCGCAGCCCCTCAACTCCCGACATCTCTCGCCAGAACGTCTCCACCAGGGCCCGACGCCGGCCCAGGGCCTTGTCGAGAAGTCCCAGCGAGTGCAGGGCGATCGCGGCATGAACCTCCGACATGCGCGCGTTCAGCCCCGGGAAGAGGCAGTTGTAGTCGCCCGGATTCCCGTAGTCGCGGCCGAGCCGGATCAGCGCGGCCAGGCTGGCGTCCGCAGTCGCGACCAGTCCACCTTCCCCGCCGACCACCACCTTGGTCGGGCTGAGACTGAACACCTCGGCGGTGCCGAAACCGCCGACGGGCCGGCCGTCATGGACCGAGCCCAGCGCGTGAGCGGCGTCGTACACCAGTGGGACGCCCGCCGAGTCGGCAGTGCGCTGGAGGGCCCCGGTGTCGCAGGGAGTGCCGTACACGTGCGTCGCCGTCATCGCCGAGGCAGGCTCGTCGAGATCTTCCAGCGCCCGCCGGGCATCCACCGGGTCCAGGGTCAGCGACGCCTCCTCGACGTCCGCGAAGACCGGGGTACCGCCAGCCCAGACCACCGCGTGGGCGCTGGCGGAGAACGTGAAGCTGGGCAGGACCACGGGCCCGGTCGCCCCGATCGCCTGGAGCACCAGCGCCAGCCCGGCCGTGCAGCTCGACACGGCGACCACGTGGTCGACCCCGAGGCGGTCTGCCACCGCCTCCTCGAGTTCGCGGACAGTGGGGCCGTTGGTGAGCGTCCCGGAGGCCAGGATTCCCGCGACTCGGTCCGCGACCGCCTTCGTCTCCCCCAGTGCCGGCCGGACCAGGGGAAGCCCCTCGGGGAAGAGCGGGTCCCCGCCCAATGTCACGGGCAGAGCGGTGTGCGTGGCGACGGTCATGTGAGGACCTCCTGTCGTGCCCGGCTCTCCACGAAGGGCCTCGGGCGTGCCTTTGTCGGCTTCGGCAGCGCGAACAGCACCAGCACGAAGGGCAGGACCTGGACCCGCTCTCGGGTCAGCAGTCCGAAGTTCGAGAAGTTGGAGAAGGCATAGATGAACACAGCGGAGTACGCCAGGCAGGCGATCAGGTAGGGCTGTTGTCGTAGCCGGCCGGGCAGCGACCGCAGCCGTGGGAGTGCCAGCGCTCCCAGGACCATGATCAGGGAGCCCTCCAGCGCGGCGACGAGCATCTGCGAGTTGTCGGCCTCGGTCACGAACGGCCGGGCCAGCACGGTGACGGTGGCCATGGGCACGTCGAACACCGAGTGCACCTTGGCGGGCTG
The DNA here is from genome assembly GCA_963740525.1 of uncultured Actinomycetota bacterium. Taxonomy (GTDB): domain Bacteria; phylum Actinomycetota; class Actinomycetes; order Propionibacteriales; family Nocardioidaceae; genus CAVUEG01. The sequence continues at coordinate 129,736 of CAVUEG010000010.1, read as the reverse complement.
GAACTGAGAGCCGCCTCCTGCGGTCCGGTCGGCCGTGTCCTCGATCGCACCGTCGACGCTGGACGCGTCAGTGCCTTGGACGCCGAGGTAGGACCCCGCTGCATTGACCACGACCAGGGTCCCGGCGAGGACGGCGAGGGCGCCGAGACCGCGAATCACCGGGGTCAGCTCGGTCGGCCTGCGCGGGCTGCGGCCCAGCAGGTAGGCGGTGGCCAGGCCGATCGCGAGCGCCGCGATGATGTGCGGCCGGACCATCGCGCCGGCTGCCCCGCCCAGCACCAGCGGGGGCAACCACTGACGGTGACCGCTCAGCAGCAGGGCGCCACCGTAGGCCATCAGCCCGATGGCGAACGTCATCCACGCCTCCTTGCCCAGGCCGCTGGGCCAGAAGAGCATCGAGGGCAGCAGCAGCACGAGCAGGCTGTAGCGACGGGCGTCGCCGTCCGGGATCGAGACGCGGAAGGCGCGGTAGAGGAAGTACAGACCCCAGAATCCCAGCAGTGAGAACACCGAGTAGGCGACGTAGATGCTCGGTCCCGTGATGGTGTACAGGATGCCGGTGAGCACCCGGACGAACCCGGTGCCCACGAGGTCACGGCCGATGTCGGCGTCGAAGTACCCGGCCCGGTAGGACTCCGCCAGCCGGACCCCGTTGCCGTGGTAGCCGGCCGCGTCCGACACCCCGTCGTACAGCACGAAGGCCATCAGGTAGCGCGCCACCGCGGAGAGCTGCTTGAGCACGAACACCGTGACCAGCAGCCGCAGGAACCGGGGATCGGGATCCTTCTTGCCTGCCTTGACGACCAGCGGAAGGTTCAGCAGCAGGATCGGTGGAAGCACGACGAGGGCGATCCACAGGTCGTAGGCGAACACCGAGGCGCCCCAGCCCACCAGTGCGGCGTAGGCCGCGGCAGCCAGTACGCCGGCCGCACCGGTGGCCGTGCCAGGACGCATCGTCGCCCGCGGCATCAGAAGACCTCCAGGTCGCCGAGCGAAAGCCGCCAGGCCTCGGGACTCAGCACGGCGGCGCTGGTGTTGCGCCGCGGGTTCGCCAGCAGCCGGATCCCACCCCGCGGCACCTTCGGGTAGCCCGAGCGCAGCAGCACGTCGTTGACCTCGGTGCCCACCGGACTGTGGACGGTCACGTGGTCGACGCCGGAGCGCCGGGCGGAGCGGAGCAGCCGCCGGGCAGCGGCCCGGTCTCCGTCCGCGACCAGGGTGTCGCCCAGCGTGAGCTCGGTCAGGCCCGCACGGCTGCGGACCCGTCCGAAACCCAGCGCAGTCAGACGTCCCCCTTGGTGCACCGGCACGCAGCGGTAGTCGAGTCCCGGGGCCTCCAGGTAGCGCCAGCGCAGGTACTCCACGGACAACGGGGTGTGCAGCCGGGGCTCGGCTCGCGTGCCCGACACCAGGTCGCGGAGTGCCTGCTCGTCGATGAAGGCCTCCCCCGCCCGCGGCAGCGACGAGGTGGCAGGCGCTACCGAGGTCGAGGCGGCCACGGACTGCGCCGAGCCCGACGCGTTGGCCTTGCGGGCCGCGCCGAGCCCGCGCAGGAATCGCAGCGGCCTCACCGGGCTCACGTGGATCGGGACCAGCCCCACCTCCTGCCAGCCCATGCGGAGGTAGCCGGGCCGGCTGTCGGCGTTGGGCGTGTTGAAGACCAGGTCGACCTCGTCGGCGCGTTCGAGCCGGTCCAGCAGCTCAAGCGTGAGTCGCGTGAAGATCCCCCGCCGCAGGAAGTCCGGATGGGTCGCGGTGTCGACCGCGCGTACCGCCCGAAGAGGACCAGCCGAGCCGGCCAGGGACCAGCGCATGAAGAGCCGCACTCCGACCACGTGGCCCTCATGCGTGGCGACCAGACCCGGCGAGGCCCCGAACACACCCCGGCGGTGCTTCCACTCGAAGAAGTCGGCGGTGCGCTCGCCCGTCGGGCCTCCGGCCATGGACAGGGTCAACAGCTCCAGCACGGCTCCACGATCGGCGTCCGTCATCGGGCGGACGTCGACCTCGGCGGCAGTCCTCGTCACGCCGACCTCCTCGACGTGCGGAGGTCGGAGGGGGCCAGCTCGACGTACCGCCTCGTGAGCACCGCGGCCGCGTTGTGGATGTCGAAGGCCCCGGCCCGGTGGATGGCCGCGACCCCCATCGACGCGCGGCGGTCCGGGTCCTCCAGCAACCCCCGGATGGCCCGTGCCAGCAGCTCCGGCCTGGACGGGGGCACCAGCACGCCGCAGCTCGGCGTGACGACTTCCGGAATGCCACCGACTCCCGTGCAGACGACCGGGAGCCCGGCAGCGAGCGCTTCCACGAGGGCGATCGAGAGACCCTCATGCCGGCTGGACATCACGAAGAGGTCGAACGCCGGCAACAGGTACCGCACGTCGCTGCGGCGTCCGGCGAAGAACACGCTCTCGGCGATTCTCAGATGGCGGGCCCGCGCTCGGAGCCGGTGCTCCAGCGGGCCGGTGCCGACGATCACCAGACGGGTGTCGGGCAGGGCGGCGTGCACCCGTGCGAACGCGTCGAGCAGACAGGCGTGGTCCTTCTTCGGTGTCAGGTTGCCGACCGCCCCGATCGTCAGCGGGCCCTCCCCCAGACCGAGCCGCAGCAGGCCGTCCCGGCGCGCTTCCTCCCCCGTCAGGCAACGGTCGAGATCCACCCCGTGCAGGAGCACCTCGACCCGAGGACGCAGCGACCGAGGGCACCACAGCGGCCTGATCGACTTCGCGACGCTTGCGGAGACGGCGATCACCAGGCGGTTGCGAGGCAGAGTCAGCGAGTTGGCCCACCGGGTGCTCCGTCGGTAGCGGCCCCAGACGTTGTGCTCGGTGTGCAGCAGCGACGTGGACCGCGGCGCCAGAAGCCTGGCTGCCACGGCAGGGACTGGTGCATGCGTGTGGACCACGTCGAAGCGGCCGGTGTGCAGCAGGTCGCGGAGCGGCCCCACCCACGAGCCGCGGCTGCCGTCGCCGAGGCAGTGCACCTGCTCGACCTCGGCGCCGAGCTTCGGCACCAGCGCGTCCTTGTGGGGCAGGACGTAGGCAACCTCGAGGTGGATGTTCGATCGGTCGATGGTGCGCGCCAGGCTGACCAGGAGCTGCTCGGCTCCACCGAGGCCCAGTCCTTTGATCAGCCAGAGGACGCGCGTTCCGTGACTCATGGTCGGCCGCCGGGGGAGAGCCCCTGCTGCAGGCCGGTGCGCAGCCGGGTGTACCGGCTGCGGTGGCGCTTGTCGACATAGGAGTCGGCCGGCATGACCAGTGCGAACAGGTACGCGGCCCGGTTGCGCAGCCCGCGGATGGAGCGCAGCGCGGCCACGGACTTGGAGGCGTAGCTGGACCCGTCGCCGTACGCCGCGATCTCAGCGGCCTCACGCGGGTTGCTGCGGTACGTGTGCGCCCACGCCGAGATCGCCAGGATGTCGGCGAGGTCGAGCTCCGACCAGGCCATCCGGACGGCTCGGGCGACGACCGCCTCGGCGCGGCTCGACCTGATCAGATCGTGCAGCCGCACCATGTCCAGGTGATGGCCGAGGGCGATCTGGGCCACGTCACGCAGCGGCACCAGCCGTGGGCTCGTCTCGCCGAGGACCGCGTGGTAGCACGCGTGCAGGAAGCGCTCTTCTGTCGCGAGCGCACACACCTTGCGGCCACCGAGCTCGAACGACTCCGACCGCGACCAGAGGCTTTCGAGATCCAGCCGGATGCCCAGCGGACCCATCGTGAAGGTCCGGTGCAGGTCGATCTCCAGGCCGTCCACCGTGCGGAAGCTGGTCCCCTTGCTGAACCGTCGGTCGAAGCCTGGTCTGGGTTGAGGGTGCAGCCGCTGGTGCCCCTGAGCACAGAGCAGGGCGACTGCCTCGTCGAAGGCCGTGCCCGGGACCATCAGGTCGATGTCGCCGAAGGTGCGCATCCCGACCTCGGGAAAGTCGAGGTGGGCGATCGCCGTGCCCTTGAGGATCCTGACCGGCAGCTCGGCACCCTCGAGCAGGTCCAGGGTCTGGAGAAGCAGCCGCTCGAGCACCAGGGCCGCGGCGAGGCTGCGGATGTGCTGGTCCTCCGCCCGGTCCGCCTGGGCTCGGGTGACCGGCATTGCGCCATCCGCGACGGCCTTCCAGAGGAGCCCGCTGAGTCGCGCCATCCGGGTCCGGGACAGGAGCAGGTCGAAGGAGGCATCGTCGAGCGGTGCGGCCGGGAGGTCGTGCATGGTGCCGGCCAGCCCGTAGGCGGCGATGCCGCGCAGGTGGCGGTCATGGTTGCCCACGGACGGGGCGAGCTCACGTCTCATGACGTGGTCCTTCGGGCGATGAGCACCCGCAGCTCGCACAGCTCCTCGAGATGCTCGGTGAGCAGGTCCACGTCCGGGGCTTGGCCCTGCTCGGCGAACCTGCGCTGCAGGTCCTCCGCCCGGCAGGGTTCGGCCAGGTGCCTCCAGATCGCGGCGCCTCCGCCGCCCAGCACCTGGACCTCACCGTCGGCTCCTGTCGGGACCACGACCACGTGACGACCCGTGTCTCGCCACAGGGCAAGACCGGAGCGCTCGTAGGTCGGGTCCTGCTGTTCGGCGCTCACAGCGTCACCACCTTGTCGAGGTGCCGCACCCCGAGAGCGTTCCGCGCATCGAACACGAAGCGGGCATGCGGGACGACGTCATCGAGGTCGTAGGCGCTGTGCGGCGTCAGCAGCACGACGGCGTCCGCGGCGGCGAGGCTCTCGGCCGTCATTCGGCTCCGCTTCAAGGTCGACCCGTCGATGCGCAGACGTGAGACGAAGGGGTCGTGATAGCTGACGCGCACTCCCAGGCGGGTTAGCCGGGTCAGGGTCTCGACTGCGGCGGACTCGCGCAGATCCCCCACGTCAGGCTTGTAGGTGACCCCGAGGGCGAACACCCTGGCATCACGGACGGCCACTCCACGCCTTCCGAGAGCGTCGACGACGCGCCGCGCGACGTAGCCGGGCATCTCCGCGTTGATGTCCTGTGCCAGCTCGACCAGGCGGAAGGGCCGACCGGTGTCGCGGCGGGACTGCCAGGCCAGGTAGGTCGGGTCGAGCGGGATGCAGTGCCCACCGACCCCGGGGCCCGGATAGAAGGGCATGAACCCGAACGGCTTGGTGGCCGCGGCGCGGATCACCTCCCAGACGTCGATCTGCTGCGCCTCGCAGATCACGGCGAGCTCGTTCACCAGAGCGATGTTCACCATGCGGAAGGTGTTCTCCAGCAGCTTGGCCATCTCGGCCGTCCGCGCGCCCGATACCGGGTAGACCTCGTCGACGAGCCGCTCGTAGAACGCGGTGGCCATCTCGGTCGACGCCTGGTCGAGCCCTCCTACGACGCGGGGCGTCGTACGCAGGCCGTACTTCACGTTCCCGGGGTCGATCCGCTCCGGGGAGAACGCGAGGAACAGGTCCCGCCCGAGCCTGCGACCACCGGACTCGAGCAGTGGTCGCACCACCTGTTCGGTGGTCCCCGGGTACGTCGTCGACTCCAGGACGACCAGCGTGTGACCGGTCAGCCGCTGTCCGACCTCGCTCGCGGCGGTCTCGACCATGGACAGGTCCGGCCGATGCTCGAGCACCGGCGTCGGCACGCAGATGACGACGACGTCGCTGTGGGTCACGCACTCGTAGTCGGAGGCGAAGGTGAGGCGCCCGCTGTCGACCGCGTCGGCGAACAGGGCCTCGTCGACCCCGGGCACGACGAGCCGTCCGTTCGAGAGGTCACGCACGCGGTCGTCGTCGATGTCGACGCCGGTCACCTCGAAGCCCTCGGCCGCGGCGGCCGCCGCGATGGTCAGGCCGACGTACCCCTGGCCGACGACGGCGACGTGCCCCCTGCGGTCACGGATGCGACCGAGCAGCTTGCCACCCCTTGACTCCCCCATGAGACCTCACGCCCCCTCGTTCGGTTCTGTCACCCGCTCCTGGGTGTTCTCCGTCGGCTCCGGCCGGTCGGCACCCAGCGAGGGTGCCTTGACCGCCACGGGTCCGACGCGGTACTCGTGACCCACGTTGGGCCGCGAACCCACCAGCACGCTGCCCAGGGCCGGGACCTTGAGACGTGAGAGCAGACGTTGGGTGGAGGCGGCCTGGCCGGTCGTGGTGCCGTTGAGGCGAGCCACCACGACCGCCATGTCCACCAGCGGGGCGAGGTCCACCGCGTCGGAGACCGTCAGCATCGGCGCGCTGTCGACGATCACCACGTCGGCCAGCTGCCGTGCCCGCTCGAACATCGGCCCGGCTGCCGCGAGCAGGGCGCCCGGGTGGGTGAGCTGCTGCCCGCTGGTCGCGATGCGCACGCCGGAGATGCTGGTCTCACGCAGGATCTGGTCGAGATGGTCTCCTCGGTCTGCAGCCAGCAGGTCGGAGATCCCCGTGCCGTTCTCGACCCCGAAGTACTCGTGCAGACGCGGACTCCGCAGGTCCAGGGACAAGGCGACCACGCTACGGCCGGCCTCGGCCATGACGGCGGCGAGGTTGGCGACCGCCGTCGTCTTGCCCTCGCCGGCGAGCGAGCTCGTCACCATGATGACGGAGGCGGCGTGCCGGTCCTGTCTGTCATCGGGATGGGTGCCGCCCATGTTTCCAAGCAGCAGGAGACTCGACCTGAGCGCTCGGAAGGCCTCGGCTGTGGGGCTGGCGGGCTTGGTGAAGCTCGCGATCTCGCGCTCCTTGCGCTGCGACCACGCGAGGGCCGGGATCTCGGCGAGCACCGGGAGACCGAAGGACTCCTCGGCCTGCTCGCGGGTCCTGATCCTCGAGTCGATCCGCTCCACCACGAGCGACAGCGCGGCACCGAGGATGGTGCCGAGAAGCACCGCGATCAGGATCCGGGCCATCGGGTTCGAAGGCGCGGTGAACCCGCCGCTCACCTGTGGGATGGCCACCGGTGCCTGGAGCACGGTCAGCGGCCCCGGGCCGCCCAGCCGCTGCTTGAGGTTCTGGATCTCGCCGAACTGGCTCGAGTACTCGGCCTGCAGTGCCGAGAGCCGAGCCGCGAGCACCGGGTCGGTGCCTCGGCCCTGCTGCCGCTGCACCCGTCGGATCTGGCGTGTCGTCGCCGACGACTGCTTGGTGAGCGCATCGATACGGGCCTGAGTGGACGCGTCCTGGCTGTCCTTGAAGTAGGCGATGACCGACTCCGAGAACGCGTTGACGAGCTTGACCACGCCGCGCGGGTCGGTCGACGTGGAGGAGATCTGCAGCGTGTCCGTGTCGGTCTGGGGCGTGGTCAGCACCTGGGTGGCGAGCACCTGAGGCTCGCCCTTGTAGCCGAGCTTCTTGGCCGCCATCTCCGGCACCCGCCCGACCGTGGTGAAGAGCGACACCGTGGACATGCTGAGCCCGGATCCGAACGGGCTGTCGGAGAACGACACGTCCGGAGACTGGATGAGCGTCGCCGTGGCCGTGTAGCTGGAGAAGGTCGGACCGGTCTGCGCCGCGACCTTCGGCAACGTGGCCCAGGAGAAGGCGAGCGCGGCAACGGCCGGGATCACGATCAGCAGCCAGCGGCGCCGGAACACCCGGAGGTAGGCAAGGAGATCCATTACTCGGCCACCGTCCGCAGGAGCGTCCGTTGCGCGGGAATCGTCGCCGACCCCAGCCGACCGCGAGCGCTCAGGAGTCGGTCGAGGTCACGACGAACAGCCTCGTCGTCATGTCTACGCGCGTCGGCGCCGATCTCGGCCACAGCACCCATCAACGTGGGCGCCGGCACCCTGACGGGATCGAGCCGGATGATCGACGGATGCGACGTCTGATGCTGACGCTCGTCGGGCGTGTGCAGCTCCTCGACCAGCTTCTCGCCGGGTCGCATGTGCGTGACGCGGACCTCGATGTCGGCGCCGGGGCGCTGACCGGAAAGCTGGATCATGCGTTTGGCCAGGTCGATGATGGGCACGGGTTCGCCCATGTCCAACATGAAGATCTCGCCACCCCGAGACAGCGCAGCGGCGTGGAGCACAAGGCGCACTGCTTCGGGGATGCTCATGAAGTAGCGGGTCATCCGGCCGTCCGTGATGGTGACCGGACCCCCCGCACGGATCTGCTCGACGAAGGTCGGCACCACGCTCCCCCGGCTGCCGAGGACGTTCCCGAAGCGGACCGCGCACGTCGTCATCGTGCCCTCTGAGCCGAGCACCAGCTGCTCGCCGACGAGCTTGGTGGCCCCCATGACGCTGGAGGGACGGACCGCCTTGTCGGTCGAGATGAAGACGAACCGGCTCACGCCCACCCGTGTGGCACACGCGAGCACACTTCCGGTGCCGAGAATGTTCGTCTCGGCGGCCTGGGCGGGGTGCGCCTCCAGCAACGGGACGTGCTTGTGGGCGGCTGCATGGAAGACGACGTCGGGACGCTCATCCTCGAACACCTGCAGCAACGCGCCCTCGTCGCGGATGTCGGCGAGGCGCTGTACCGCCCGTCCGTCGATGCTCGCGGCGGCGTCGAAGAGGTGGGTCTCGTCGTGGTCGAGCAGGACCAGCCTCGCCGGCCCGAAGATCGCCACCTGTCGGCCGAGCTCGGCACCGATCGAGCCGCCACCTCCGGTCACGAGAACGCGTCGGCCGCGGATCAGCTCGGTGATCTCCTCGAGGTCCGTCTCGACCTGGGCTCGACCGAGCAGGTCGGTGATGTCGAGGTCCCGCACGTCCTGCAGCGAGACCTGGCGTCCGAGCAGTTCGGACGGGGTCGGGACCACGCTCAGGCCCACTCCAAGGTCTCCGCACACCTGCGCGAGTCGCCTCACCAGGTCGGGCCCCGCGTTCGATACCGCCAGGACGACCCTGGTGGCGCCCGTACGCTCCGCGACGGCGGCCAGCTCGTCGGTGCCCCCTTCGACGCGCACACCGTAGATGCGGCGTCCCCACAGACGTCGGTCGTCGTCCAGCACCGCTGACACCCGCGCCCCGTGCTGGGAGTTGACCGACCGGACCAGGGCGCCTCCGGCCTCGCCGCCACCCACCACCAGCATGCTCTCGATGTTCGCTGCGTGTCCGTGCTGGGCATGCAGGAGCCGAGACCAGAACCTCGTCGCGCCGGCTCCCCCGCAGGCCAGCACGGCCGCGATCACCGGCACCGACATCGGGACCGGGCGGTGCAGGAGGTACACCAGCGGCAGCAGGGCGCACAGCGTGATGAACTGCGCGACGAGGACCTGCTGTGCCTCCAGAACGCTGGCGAACCGGAGTACTCCCGAGTAGAGGCCGGCTGCAGTGTGAAGGGACAGCGTCACGACCAGGACGATCGGCAGGAAGCCGAGCAGGTGGTTCCAGGCACTCGCTGACGGAGCGCCGTCGTACCGCAGCATCAGGGCTCCGGCCCAGGCAGTCGACACCAGGACCACGTCTCCCAGGAACAACGCGGCGCCGGCGCGAACCCGCTGCCGCATGGAGACTCGCTGTGAACTTCTCCCAGCAAAGAACGAAACACTCATCAGGTAAATCCCCCATCGGGCCCCATCCCCAAGGCCACGGTCAGGAATCTATGACGCGAACAGGCTGTTCAACAGGGACATCCGTCCCGAAGTATGCCCGAAACGGACTATTCCGAAATCGGTCTCGGTTGTGTTATACGGAGCACCAGCTGGGCGTCCGACCCAACAGCTCGGCCAGCGCTGCGTCGTCCGCCGCATAGCCCTCGCGCAGGAGCTTGCGCAGCGCCGGGTCGATGCTCGACCTCTCCGGAGGCTCGCCGACGTAGCTGTAGTTGCGAAAGCGGTCCGGCACCCACCGAGTGAGGCCGAGGAAGTCCTCGATCCCGTGCAGCAGTCCGACCGGGTCCTGGTACAGATCGGCGCTCTCGAGGACCAGCAGCTGCTCGCGCGGGAAGTGCTCGAGCCATCGCTCGAGCTGCGGGGCGTAGCGGCCGCGCTCGAAGTACGAGAAGTGGTGGTGGTCCTTCGAGAAGTAGTCGGGGTCCTCCCACATCCTCGCCACCTCAGAAGCGGTCCGCTCCGGCTCCGCCGCGAGCGCCTCCTCGAAGGAGAGCTTCTCGAACCCGAGTCGGACCATGTGCTGGTAGTCGGAGAAGGCTCGATCCACCGGGTCGCGCAGCAGTGCGATGAGCCGGACCCCCGGCAGTCGGTCGTGCACGCGCGCCGGGCAACGCGGCTCGAACAGGTAGTACGGCGAGGCCTCGAAGAACTGCAGTCCCCGGCCCCGGCTCCGGGCGAGCCGACGGCGGAACGCCAGACCGAAATGGCTGCGGTACCACAGCTCGCTGCGGTCGAAGTGCCGCGTGAAGTACTCCACCTCCTTGCGCAGCGAGGCCGAGACCTCCGGGTGCTGGGCGAGGTACTTGTACAACGAGCTGGTGCCGCCTCTCATCGCACCGATCACCAGGAAGTCGGGCAGGGCCCGCAGCGGTGCCGTCGGCCGACGAAGGGCGAAGCGGGTGCGCGTGATGCGCTTCCTGGTCGTTGCTCCGACCCGTGGCTTCACCGCGTCGGCCAGCCTCTGCACCACGGCCATCGAGACCATCCCCCGTCGAAATCCGGCACTCGCGTGCACCCTTCGGTGACTGCACGATATGAGACGCTAGCCCCTGACGGGAGTGCGACGTGACCACCGACGGCGGCGGTGTCGAGCACGAGACGGGTCCCGGGCAGATCGGCCGTCTCAGCGGCCTCGCACACCGGGGGGTGGCAGTTGACGAGGGATCCGGACTTCCTCATCGCGGGGGCAATGCGCTCGGGCACGACCAGCCTGCACCACTGGCTGCGCGGGCACCCCGGGGTCGTGATGTCGGTGCCCAAGGAGGTGCACTACTTCGACGTCAACTACGAACGAGGGCGCGACTGGTACCACTCCCACTTCCCGGCCGCTGGGCACGAGGAGCTTCTCGGAGAGTCCACACCGGAGTACCTCTTCCTGCCCGCCGCCCGGGCCCGGATGTGCAGCGATCTTCCCCGGGCACGCATCGTCGTCACCCTGCGCGACCCCGTCGAGCGCGCCTGGTCCCACTACTCCATGCTCGCGGCCCGCGGCCGCGAGACCCTTTCCTTCGCCGAGGCACTCGACGCTGAGGAGGAGCGACTGCGCCATCCGGCGAGCTGGTCGCGGTACGGCTACGCCGCGAAAGGTCTGTACGCCGACCAGCTGAGCGACCTGTTCGACCGGGTCGGTCGGGACCGCGTCCTCGTCCTGCTCTTCGAGCGCGACATCGTGGCGCGACCAGCCGATGCATTCCGAGAGCTGTGCACGTTCCTGGGCCTCGACGAGTCCGTCACGGTCCCGGCGGTCGGGAGCTCCGTGAACGCCGCAATCGCCCTTCGGTCGCCCTGGTTGCGTGACGCCACCAGGTGGCTGCCGAAGCGGATGCGCAACCTGGTGGGCAAGGTCAACACGGTGACGGCGGTCCCGGAGTCCATGCCGGTGGAGACGCGCCGCCGGCTGGTCGAGGTCTTCCGTGAGCCCAACCGGCGGCTGGAGGCTCTCCTGGGCACGGACATCCCTGAGTGGACGCAGTCGGACGCCGTTCGCAGAGGCGGCTCCTAGCCGTGCTCACCTCCCAGGAGCTCGCCACCCGCCTGTCCACCCCGGCCCCCAGGTCGATCGGGCGGGAGGCCTCACGCGGGGTCTTCTGGACGACCCTCCAGAGCCTGGTGAACCGGGCCAGTGGGGCGCTGGTCTTCTTCGCCCTCGCGCGCCTGCTCCAACCGCACGAGTTCGGGCTGGTCGCCACGGTCCAGGTGTTCTCGGTCCTGGGAGCGACCCTGGCCGAAGCCGGTCTCACCAGGACCCTGGTCCAGCGACCGCGGCTGCGCCCGCAGCACCTGGACGCGGCACTGATGATCTCCGGCGGGATCGGGCTGCTGCTCAGTGCCGCGATGGCCGTGGCCGCCCCGTTCATCGCCGAGGCCTACCAGCAGCCTCAGCTCACGTCGCTGGTGCTAGCCCTGGCCGTGGTCCCGTTCATCACCGGCGTCTCCAGCGTTCCGGAGAGCATCCTGCGTCGCCAGCTGAAGTTCCGCTCGCTGGCCTTGCGGGGGACGTCGTCGGTGGGAGCGTCGGGTGTGATCGGCGTCGGCCTGGCAGTCATGGGGGCCGGGGTGTGGGCGCTGGTCGCGCAGATCGTCAGCCAGGTGCTGATCGCGGTGGTCGTGCTCTGGCAGCAGGTGCGCTGGAGGCCGACGGGGTCGGTGACCGCGAGGCGGTGCGGGAGCTCCTTGGCTTCGGCTCCCACGTGCTCGGCATCTCCCTGCTCAACTTCGTCAACAGGCGCGCCGGCGACCTCCTGATCGGCCTCGCGCTCGGCCCCGTGGCGCTCGGTCTGTACGCCGTCGCCACCAAGGTGCTCAACCTCGGTCTCGACCTGCTGGTCACCAACATCCAGAAGATCGCCCTGCCGGTGTTCTCCCGGATGTCGGAGGACAAGGACCGTCTCGTCGCCGGGTATCTCCGAGCCACGTCTGTCACGACCCTGGTCGCCTTTCCCGGTTTCACGATGCTGGCCCTGTTCGGGACGGACCTGGCACCCCTGGTCTTCGGCTCCCAGTGGACCGCTGCGGGTCCGCTCGTGGTGACCCTGGCCTTCCTCGGCCCGGTGCAGAGCATCGCCACGTTCAACAACAGCATGATGCTTGCCACCGGGCATTCTCGTCTGGCGCTCACCTGGACCGGGATCAACGCGGTCACCAACGTTGCCGTGCTGCTGGTCACGGTGCACATCAGCCTGCACGCAGTCGCGATCGGCTTCGTCGCCCGCGGCTGGGTCCTGCTTCCGGTGGGCCTCTTCCTGGTCCGACGCGTGTCCTCGGTCCCCCTGTGGGGACAGTTCCGGGTGCTGGCCTTCCCTGCCCTGGGCTGTGTGGCGATGGCCCTCCTGGTCCTGCTTGCGCGCAGGGAGCTGACAGTCGCGCCGGTGGCCGAGCTGCTCATCCTCGGACCCATCGCAGGGGCGTGCTACCTCGTGTTCATGGGCCTGATCCGCCGGGACCTCGCCCGCCAGGTCCTCGGCCGCCTGCGCCGTCGCCCCGCACGCCTGGGCGGTCAGTCGCGGTAGCCCCACTCCCCCATGCGTGACTCGATCGTGGCCAGGTACGGCGCCAGGTCCTCCGCAACCTCGCGCCACTTCCCCTCGCGCGGTGGGGTGATCGCGCCGCGGAACTGCCGCGGAGACTCTCCTGCCGCGGCCGAGACCGACCGCGCGGGAGACAGCCCGAGCTCGCGGAGCAAGCCGTCGACCGTGCCCACCGGGTTGGCCACCAGATCCTCGTAGCGCACGACCACGTCGACGCGGTCCCGGTTCGCCAGCGCCGCGTCTGTCGCCGCGGTGTACTGCCGGGTCGCCACCTGCGCCAGCTCCGTGCCCTGGAGACTCCGCCACCCAGGCGGAAGGATGTAGCGCCAGATCCGGCTGTCGTAGTCGCGCAGCCGAAGGCGCTCCGGGAGGAAGTACGACGCCCCTCGCCGCTGGCGCCAACCCTCCAACAGGCTGGCGACCGTCGCCCGCCCGTCCCGGACCACCAGCACCACCTGGGAACTCGGGTAGTGCGAGCGCAGGTACGGGATCCGCAAGACGTTCTTCGGGGTCTTGTCCAAGGGACGCCCCGGCCCCAGCCCGGACAGGTAGGTGTCGAGGTAGCGACGCTCGACCCGCGTGGCGTCCTCGGCCCCGAGCTCGTCGGAACGCCAGCCGTGCCTGCGCGGATGGTTGTAGGCCGACCAGAACACGTGCCCCTCGTCAGCGAGGGCCGACAGGTCCGGGTGCCTCCTCAGCAGGTCGAAGAGCAACGTCGTGCCCGAGCGCGGACAGCCGACGAGGAAGATCGGGCTCGCGGTCAGCTCCTGCGGCCTTCGCCAGGCGGACCACCGCCCCTGCCCGACCAGAAGCTGGCGTCTCAGCTCAGCTCGTGCCAGGACGCCGACGTCATTCGGGATCGGCGCCTTCACGCGGTCACCACCGAGGTCGCTTCGAGCATCCGCTGTGCGACGTCGGACCAGGACCCTCGCCGCTGTGCCGTACGTCGGCCCGCGGCCGCGATCGACGCGCGGTACTCGGCGTTGTCGTGCACGGTGGCCACGGCGCTCACCAGCGCGTCGACATCGCCACCGGCGTACAGGTGCGAGTCCACCCCGTGCGTGAGCAGGCTCGACGTCACCAGGTCCGGAGCCACGACCGGGCGACCGCAGGCGAGGTACTCCAGCACCTTGAGCGGCGAGTAGTGCTCGCCGGTCCCGGGCGCGCCCATCTGCAGGCAAACGTCGAAGCGGCTGAGCCAGCCGGGGATCTGGTCCTGGGCCACCTCAGGCAGCAGCCGCAGGGCGAGAGGGTGTCGCTCCGCCACCGTGGTCAGGTCCGCCCGGAGCGGACCGGTGCCGAGGAGACACAGCGTCGCCTCGGGCAGCCGTTGCTCGAGCCGCGTCACGATCGACTCGACCTGGTCGAGCCCGTGATAGGCACGGAAGCCGCCCACCCAGCCCACCAGGAAGCGGCCGTCCAGCCCGTGCGCTGCGACGTCCGGCGGCTCACCCGGAGGGTCGGGACGGAACAGGTCCAGGTCGATGCCGTTGGGCGTGACCAGGATCCGCTCCGGTGGCACCCCGTGCCTCTCGAGCGCGCGACCCAGCGGCGCGGAGACCGGAGCGACCATGGTGGCGCGGCGGAACAGCCGGTCCTCGCCGAGCGAGGCGACCACTCGGCCACCCCTGCGGGACCGCAACCCCCAGGCGCGCTGCTCCTCGACCTCGAGGGCCTCCACCCGAAGCACCACGGGACACCCGTGCTCACTGCCGAGGCGGAGCCCGACGTCCTGGAACCGGTGGTGGTACTGCACGACGAGACCGAGCCGGGTCTCGACCCTGAGGTCACGGAGCCGCTGTCGCCGGCCGATCGCCTGGAGGTCACCGACCAGGACCCGGCCGGCTCTAGGCAGGTGGCGTAGCCGGCCCCCGGAGGAGGCGGTCACGGTCCCTCCGTGGACGGCACCGCGCAGCATGTCGCTTGCCTCGAGGGGCCCGCCCTCGCCCAGCAGGAGCACGTTCTCCTCGCCCAGCATCTGCGCGAAGCCCCGGCTGAGGTGCGCCGCTGCCATCAGCTGGCTGTCGACGGCGCCCACGCGCGACGGGCGGCGGGGTACGACGACTGCGACGGTGGCGCGCACTCAGATCACCGTCCGCTCGATGCGTCGTCGCTGCACCTGCCGCGAGCGGTGGAAGCGAGCCAGCGCGACCCAATCGGCGGGGCCGAGCTCTCGGAGCAACCGCGGATCTTCTCCCACGGAGGCCAGGTAGCCGGCCTCGGTGAGCGCCGGTCCGACGATCGCCTCGACCTGGCGTCGCTGGCGGCCGGTGAGCCTCGTCCGCCAGGCGTCGGCCCGACCCGGGTCGACCGGACCCTGTGCTCGTGCCTTCCACCGGGCCTCCCAGGGCTGGAAGAGCTCTCCCGTCTGCGGCGGGGTCGGCCCCGACCCACCTGGGATGCGCAGGAACTCGGCAAGGTCATCGCGGGCGGCCTCGGGTCGCGTCACCACGTCCTCGTAGCGAAGCGTGAGGATGCGCGCGTCACCGAGAGTCCGTGTCGCCTCGGTGAGCTCGCGGAAGTCCTGCCGCCAGCTGGCGGCCAACAGAGGTGCGGAGTCCATGCCGAAGGGCACGTCGAGTGCGGACGCCACCACCGCACGAGGGTCGCGGAGCACCGCCACCAGGCGCAGCCCGGGACGGGCCCGCATCAGCGGGCGCCACCAGCGCAGGTGGTCCGGGGTCTTCTCCCCGACGACCGCCGCCTCGCCGCCGAGCTGGTCGACAAGCGCGCCGAAGAGCGACCACGCATCCGCGCACCTGCCGTCCAGCGCCCGGACGACGCCCTCGATGTCGATGTCGAGGCCCCGGGTCGGTGGCAGGTCCAGGTAGTCGCCCAGCACCCTGCGAAGCGCCTCGGCGTCGAGGGGAAACGAACCCCCGCGCAGTGACCGCCCGAAGAAGACCGAGAAGAAGTGGGTCTCCGGGGTCACCCTCACGCCCGGCAGCTCCGAGGCGAGCCGCTGGACCAGCGTGGTCCCCGAGCGCGGGCTGCCCACGATCAGGAAGTCCGGGCCGGTGACGGTCCTGGCGGTCTCGGTCATCCCGCCGCTCCGCCGGCACCACACCCCGCGACGGAGAGGACGCCGTTCCAGCGCGCAGCGACGGCGGCGAGGTCGAAGGTCTCGGCGCAGTGCCGAGCAGCCTGGTCGCCGTACTCACCCCGTCGGTCCAGGACCTCCAGTACGCCGTCCGCCAGCTGCTTGGCGTCACCATGGGCGACCACCCTGCCGGTGGAGCGGTCAAGCACGATGTCGCGGTTGCCGCCGCTCGCGGACGCCACGGCCGGGACTCCGCACAGGCCGGCCTCGATCAGAACCGCGGGCAGCCCCTCCCCCTCGCTGGGCAGCACCATCACGTCGCTGGCCCAGTACGCCGCGGCCATGTCCTCGATCTGGCCGGTCATCACCACTCGACCGGGAGCCACCCGGGCCGCAGCGGTCGCGACCTCCCTGCGACAGGCGCCCTCGCCGACCATCAACAGCCAGGTGTCGGCCGGGAGGTGGCCGAGGGCCTGGACAGCCGTACCAGGGTGCTTCTCGCGCTGGAGGGCGGCGGCGAACAGCAGAACGGTGGCGTCCGCCGGAAGCCCGAAGGTCTCTCGTGCTGAGGTCCGTTCGGCCTTGGTCGGCTGACGGAAGGAGTCGGGTCGTACGGCGTTCGGGATGACCGTCACGCGCTCGGGACTGACGCCGAGCCGCTCGCTGAGGTAGTCCGCGCCGCCGGAGTAGAGCGCCACGACGTGGTCGATCCGGCGCAGCATGCCGCGCACCCGGAGCCGCCGCAGCGGGGTCGCCGTCCAGAACGCCGGATCGCTGATGTTGCGGTAGACCGTGGGCACTCCCAGCCCCCACCCCGCGGCCACACAGGCCCGCAGGGTGGATGACCCGTGGGCGACCACCACGTCCGACCTCGCCATCGCCCGGCGAAGAGCCAGCAACGCCCTCGGGTCGCTGGCACCCCTGCCCAGCACCGGCAGGTCCAGCACCGCCGCTCGCTTGCCGCGTCGCAGAGCCACCACCGTGCCTGGGGCGCCTTCGGCGCCGAGGGCTCGGCAGAGGTCCGTGGCGAAGATCTGGGCACCCCGGCGGTCGGTGTCGGTCACGACGTGCAGCACCCGAGACCGCTGGTCACCCTCCAGGACCCCCACAACGCCCCCACGTCTGGTCGAATGCTGCAGCAGCGACGCCCCCACCCTCAACGCCTGGATCTGCCACTCCGAACGCCTGATCCTATGGCGTGTGCGCGTCTAGTGCCATCGTCAACGTCCCTTGGACCGTTCGGGTGGTCTTGCCCAAGTCGCCCTCCACAGCGCCAGAACCCTGCCGATACTTCAGGAATGAAGCTGACCCGCGCCCAAAGACGCCTTGCCAAGATTCTCGCCGCAGCGGCGGTGATCCTCCCGACCGCGCTCACCCTGAACCCGCAGGCCCGACTCGGAAGCTCCCTTCCCCCCCAGACCAAGCCGGTCGTGGACGGCACTCCGGTCCCCACCTCCATCGACCGAACCGGGGCCACCGACGTCACTGACGCGCTGAACGCCTTCCTCGCCTCGCTGCCGGACAACACCAAGGTCGCCCTCCCCGCAGGTGCCAGCTACCGGGTGGACGGGAGCATCGCGCTCGTCGACACCCACGGCCTCACCCTGGAGGGGAACGGTGCCCGGCTCTTCGCCAGCCCCGGCGGTGACCGAGGCCGCGTGCTGCTGTCCGTCGTGGGCGGGTCGGACCTGACCGTCCGTGGTCTCCGCCTCCAGGGCGCGAACCCGGACGGTGGCACCGATGGCCTCTACGTCACGGACCTCGAAGGCCAGCACGGCATCCGCCTGCTCGGGGTGCAGCGCGTGCTTCTCGAGGGCAACACGATCACCGATGTCTGGGGAGACCTGGTCTACCTCGGCCACGACCTCCGCAAGAAGCTGCCCTCCTGGCGCCAGCCCTCGACCGACGTGGTGATCCGCAACAACACCATGTCCGGCACCGGCCGCCAGGGCATCGCCCTGACGCACGCGGAACGCGTCCTGATAACGGACAACAACATCACCGACGTGCGCCGCAGCATGTTCGACCTCGAGCCGGCCACCTCTGCGGTTTCGGTCGAGGACGTCGTGATCACCAACAACGTGGTCGGCACTCACCGGCTGAACTTCCTCGCTGCGGGCGGCGGCGGCGCCGTTCACGACATCCTCGTCGCGAACAACGACCTCCGCGGCGACCCGATGAACACCATGATCAAGAACCCCTTCCCGCACTCGCGACACAACTGGAGCTTCGTCGGGAACCGCTCCGACACCGGCTTCGGCAGTGGCCTGATCGGCATCGTCGTGGCCCGCGGTGTCGAGGGGCTCCAGTTCCGCGACAACGTTCACCCGGTGAACGTGGGACGGAACATGGTCGGCGTCCTCCTCGATGGGGCCTGTGGCGCGGTGGTGTCAGGCAACGTGCTGGAGAACGCGGTGGCCCAGAGCCAGGGCGCCAACCCCAAGTGCGACCCGGCCCTCAACCTCGGCACGCTCGGTGCGGTGGCCCGTCCGGCCGCGATCCGGGTCGGCTGACCCGCGCGCGACACGTCCTCACGGCGTACGGTGATCCCGTGCGCAGGGGGATCAAGACGGCACTGGCGGCCCTTCCCATGGGAGGGGCCGCTGGTGCCACTGTGCTGATCTACCACCGGATCGGTGGCGGCACCGCCGACGAGCTGGACGTTCCGGTGGACGGCTTCCGCCAGCAGCTCGACCTGCTCGCCGGGACCGAGTGCGTCTCCCTGGACGACGCCGTGGACGCCGTCGAGGCGGAGGACCTGCGCCCGAGGACGGTGCTCACCTTCGACGACGGCTTCCGCGACGTCTACGACCACGCCTGGCCGCTGTTGCGGGAGCGGTCGCTCCCGTTCACGGTCTACCTGACCACGGCGTACGTCGGTGGGTTGCTGCGCTGGGAGGGCTCGACCGCCCGCAACCAGGGCGCTCCGGCGCTCACCTGGGACCAGCTGGCCGAGATGACGGAGTCCGGGCTGTGCACGATCGGCAACCACACGCACACCCACGTCCGTCCCGAGCTCCTCGTCGACCGCGAGCTCGACCGGTGCAACGATCTCGTCGAGCACCACCTCGGTGTCGTCCCCCGTCACTTCGCCTACACCTGGGGCGTGCCGGTGCCCCGGATGGAGCCGGCCCTGCGCGCCCGCTTCCGCACCTCGGCGACGGGACGTCTTGGACGAGTCCGGCCGGGCTTCGACCCCACCCGGCTGCCTCGGATCCCGGTGCGTCGCACAGACCCCCTGACGTTCTTCCGGGCCAAGATCAGCGGCGGTCTGCTACCCGAGCGGGCCTACGGGGTCCTGGTGCACACGGCCAAGGCGGTGGGGGTGCGTGGCTGACGTCGACGGGGACCCGCTCACCGGGCTCCGCAGGTTCCGGACCGAGGACGGGCGTCCGGTGCGTGTGGCACACCTGACGACGGTCGACATGAGCCTGGCGCTGCTCCTGCCGACCGAGCTGGCCGTCGACGTCGAAGCCGGGTGCGAGACCTACGGGCTCTCCGCTCCGGGCCGGTTCGTGCCCGCGGTCGAGTCCCTCGGCGTCGTCCACGTGCCGCTGCCGTCCCTGACCCGGTCCTGGGACCTGCGGGGAGACCTCGCGGCCACCCGTGAGCTGGTCGCTGCGCTGCGTCGGCTCCGCCCCGACGTGCTGCACACGCACAACCCCAAGACCGGCGTCATCGGGCGGGTCGTCGGCAGGATGCTGGGCATCCCCGTCGTCGTCAACACCTGCCACGGGCTCTGGGCCGGTCCCACCGACCCGTGGCCGCGCCGCCTCCTCGTGTACGGCGCGGAGGTGGGCGCCGCCCTGTTCAGCCACGCCGAGCTCTTCCAGAACGCCACCGACCTGGCGACCCTCCGCCCGTGGGTCAGCCGCGCCAAGGCGACCGTCGTCGGCAACGGCACGGACCTCTCCTCCTTCACCCCCTCGGCGACGGCCCGCACTCGGATCCGTGAGGAGCTGGGGGTCGCCGACGACACGGTGCTCGTCGGCGGAGTCGGCCGACTGGTGGCCGAGAAGGGCATCGTCGAGCTCGCCGAGGCGGCGACCCGGCTGCGCGACCGGTTCGGCTCCAGGGTCGAGCTCGTCTGGGTGGGTCCGGAGGACACCGCCAAGGCCGACGCCCTGGCCGATGACCTGCCCGGCGTCCGCTTTCTCGGAGAGCGCTCGGACATGCCCGCGGTCTACAACGCGCTCGACGTGTTCGTGCTGCCGTCGTACCGCGAGGGGTTCAGCCGCTCGGCGATGGAGGCGGCGGCCTGTGGGACGGCCATGGTGCTCTCCGACATCCGTGGCTGTCGGGAGATCGGGACCCACGACGAACACCTGCTTCTGGCACAGCCCCGCAGCGCCACCGATCTGGCGGACAAGATCGGCCGGCTCGTCGAGGACGAAGGACTGCGTGCACGCCTGGCCGAAGCCGCACGCGAGCGTGCGGTGCGGGAGTTCGACCAGAGAGCCGTCGCGCAACGGTCGCTGGAGACCTACGCTGGGGTGGCCGGTCGGCGGGGGCTCGGCTGGCGGATCGGGGGTTGAGCATGCGTCGGATCATCGACGTCACGGTCGCGGGGGTCGCCGGGCTGGTGCTGCTTCCCGTCGTCGGCCTCGTGGCGTTGCTGGTGAGGGTGCGTCTCGGCTCACCCGTCCTCTTCCGGCAGCGCAGGGTGGGTCTCCACGGCGCGGAGTTCGACATCGTGAAGTTCCGCACGATGCGTCCGGAGAGCTGGCCGGGAGAGCCGGACTCGGACCGCGACACCCGCGTCGGGCGGCTGCTGCGTGCCCTGAGCCTCGACGAGCTCCCCCAGCTCCTGAACGTGCTGCGTGGGGACATGAGCCTGATCGGCCCACGCCCGACGTTGCCCGAGCAGGTGCGTCACTACAGCCGGCGACAGCACGGACGACACGCCGTACGCCCCGGCCTGACTGGGTGGGCGCAGGTCAACGGTCGCAACTCGATCCCGTGGCCACGGCGCATCGAGCTCGACCTCTGGTACATCGAGCACCGCTCGCTCGCGCTGGACCTGCGGATCGTCGGTCGCACGCTGATGCGGCTGGTGCGACCGACGGGCATCTACGGCGAGGGCGGCGTCAACCAGGGGTTCCCGGTGCCCGAGCGGCCGCTGACCCCACCCAGCACCAGCGAGAACGCCAACAGGACCCACCCGAACTGAAGCACGTAGTCCACCGAGGCGGGCAGCAGCAGGACCGCGAGGACCGGCGCGTCCCGGCCCAGCGTCACGATGCCCCAGGCCACGAGCAGGAGCAGCAGCGCCAGACCCACCCAGCCGAGGTCGGCGCCGATCTGGAGCACGAACGAGTGAGCCCACTGAAGATCGAGGTCACCGGCGGCTGTCGGGCTGACCCGGGCGAACTCGCCGGCGCCGACCCCGCTCACCGGATGGTCGGAGAGGATCTGCCAGGCGTCGCCCCAGAGCGCGAACCGGTCGGGGCTGAGCGCGCTCAACGCCCATGCGGGCGGCGCCACCCAACCCGCGGCCCAGACCACCGTCGCGCCCGTGGTGGACAGCACCAGGGCCGCAGCCCCTGCCGCCCAGACGCGGGCGCTGAGCAAGGGTCGGGCCAGCACCCAGACGACCAGGAGGGCACAGCCGACCGCCGCGGCCTGGGCATGGATCGACCAGGTGACAGCCGCGGCCGCCGACGCAACCAGTGCCGAGGCGAGTCGCGGAGCGAGCGAGTACGACGACGCCGCCGTCACCACGCCGGCAGCCGCAGCGAGCAGCAGGGCCCCGTCTGCGTTGCCGTACCCCAGCGGCGGAGCGAGGGGCGACCCGGACAGTGAGTCTGGCGCCGTCAGCGAGACCACGACGGCGACGGCCAGGGCCACCAGGATGCCCGGCACGGCCGGGTGGGCTCGGGCCATGAGCATCCCGACGACCAGCCCGACGGCGACCAGGATGATCGCGCCCGCCTCCGTGAGGGCACTGCGTGCGTCCGGCCGCGACTGCAGGGCCCAGCCGGCCAGCAGGCCGAGGAGGAGCACCCCGATGGCGGGGTGGGTCAGTCCGGCGACCACCGAGCGGCCGCCGACCCGCCCTCTCACCATGGGGGTACCGCTTGCCCCGGGGGATGCGGCACACTGCCCCGGTGATCATCGCGGGTGCCGGGGGCGTGGGTCGGGAGGCGCTGGACGCCTGCCTGGCCGCCGGGATCGACGTCACCTGCTTCGTCGACGAGGCGCTGGCGCCGGGCACGGCCCGAGGTCTTCCGGTCCGGCTGCCGTCCGACGTCTCCGCCGGGGACGACTACCTGGTCGGGATCGCCTCCCCGGAGGCCAGACGTCACCTGGTGAAGCTGCTCGAGGAACGCGGCCTGCGGCCGGCCACGGTGGTGCACCCGCGCGCGATCATCGCCCCGGACACGGCTGTGGGCCTCGGCTGCCTGGTCCTCGGCGGCGCGCACGTCTCCAGCTCTGTGACGGTCGGCGCGCACAGCCAGGTGCAGTACAACGCCACGGTCGGCCACGACACGGTGCTGGGAGAGTTCGTGACGGTGTACCCCGGTGCGAACGTGTCCGGCTCGGTGCACCTCGAGGACGACGTGACCGTGGGCAGCGGGGCGATCGTCCTCCAGGGGCTCAGGGTGGGTCGCGGGTCGTTCATCGGTGCCGGCGCGGTGGTGACCCGCGACGTCCCGCCGGGGATCGTCGTGGTCGGGGCTCCGGCTCGACCTCATCCTCGCGACTCCTGAGCGAACCACTCGACCGTCGCCGCCAGTGCCTCCTCGAAGGGGACCGCCTCGACCTCCGGGAAGAGCCCGCGCAGCCGCGTGGGGTCCGCCTGCGAGTGCGGTACGTCGCCCGCACGCCTCGGCCGCCTCGCGACCTCGACACCGTGGCCGACCTCCTTCTCGATGGCCGCGATCAGCTCGAGCAGGCTGGTCGAGGTGCCGAAGGCGAGGTTCACCGGCTGCGGCGACGTCACCCGGCGGCGAGCCGCGTCCGCCAGCACCCGCACCACGCTTCCCGACGTAGGTGAAGTCACGCGTCTGGGTGCCGTCGCCGTCCAGGGGCAGAGGATCGACCGGCCATCGCCGCCGACACGAACGCCGGGATCACCGCGGCGTACGCGTGCCCGGCGGCCTGGAGCGGGCCGAACACGTTGAAGAACCGGAACGCCAGCGTCTCCAGGTCGTAGCACCGGCCGAAGGCGAGGGCGTACGACTCGGTCGCCAGCTTGCTGACGGCGTACGGCGACATCGGCTCGCACCGCATGTCCTCGCGCTTGGGCATCTCCGGGTTCGCGCCGTACACCGACGAGGATGACGCCACCGTGACATGGGGCGACCCGTGGCGTCGCGCCGCCTCGAGCACCAGCAGGGTGCCCGTCGCGTTGGCTTCATGGCTGCGCACCGGGTCCGCTACCGATCGGGGCACCGACGGGATCGCCGCCAGGTGCACGACGGCGTCCGCCCCCTCGAGGGCGGCATCGAGAACCTCGGGGTCGAGGATGGAGCCGGTCCGCAGGTCGACCTCGACACCGGCGAGGTTGCCGGCCGAACCGGTCGACAGGTCGTCGACGACGACCACCTCGTCGCCCTCGGCGCTCAGCACCCGCGCCAGGTTCGCGCCGATGAACCCTGCTCCCCCGGTGACGACCACGCGCATCGGAGCCCCCTCCCTCGACGTCGGAGGTGACGATACCGCTCCGGCCACCTGTCAAGAAGGTCCAATTCCCGGCCACCGGTCCACGATCCCCCCACGATGGCGTCGCGCTGACTAGTCTTCGACTCGTGGAGACAACCGACCAGCAGATCCTCGCCTTGCTCGCGGCGGACGGACGCATGTCGTTCACCGACCTGGGCCGCGCCACCGGCCTGTCGACCTCCGCGGTCCACCAGCGGGTCAAGCGGCTCGAGGAGCGCGGCGTGATCAGCGGGTACGGCGCGACCATCGACTACGCCCTGATCGACAAACCGCTCACCGCGTTCATCTCGATCCGGGCGATCGACGCCTCGCAGCCCGACGACTCCCCCGACCGCCTGCGCGACATCGCCGAGATCGAGTCGTGCTGGTCCGTCGCCGGGGACGAGTCCTACATCCTCAAGGTGCGGGTGGGCACGCCCCTCGACCTCGAGGACCTCCTGGCACGGGTCCGCGCCGCCGCGAACGTCTCGACTCGCACGACCATCGTGCTGTCCACCCCCTACGAGAACCGACCGCTCTGCTGAGCGTCCGCCTGCTGCTCACACCCCGCTGACAGGCCCCGCGCCATGAGGCCGGGGCTTCAGACACCGACCACAGCGACGTCTGTGACGAGCCCGATGGCCCGGCAGCGGCTCGGGCCATCTATTCCGGCCACTGACCATGGTGGTTTGAGACGACCTGATTGCGAGCGGAGCGACGCCCTGCCATCGTGATGTCATCAACGTTCGGGGGTGTCGAATGGCGGTGCACGTTGCGCGACTGAGCGAGTCTACGTGGGCGGGAGAGACCGGGCCGTGAACACTGAAACTGACGCTCCCCACTTCCTTATCGTCGGAAGTCCACGCTCCGGTACGACGCTGGTCCAAAGGCTCGCGAGCGAGTTGCCCGGCGTCCGAGTGCCACCCGAGACGCACTTCTTCCCACTCTTCTACTATCGGTACCTTCGGCATTGCGAGTTTCCGTTGAGGGAGCGCGAAATTCGCTGCGTCACTGAGGAGTACCTACGGCTCCCGGTGAGTAGAGGCCTGGAGCTCAGCCTCAGCAGACTGATAGAGGACCTCGGCGGCGAGGCGTCGTGCGCCTGGGATCTCTTCAGCTGCATTGTCAGGCAGCTTGCAGGAGATGCTGCGCTGATCGGCGAGAAGACTCCCAACCACCTGCGTTGGTGGATGCCCATTCACCGGGCATCGCCGGCGCTCAAGTTCGTCGCCGTCGTGCGTGATCCGCGCGCCGTCGTGGCCTCAGCCAAGAAGGCCCCGTTCGGCCTGGATTCGGCGCCGCTACTCGCGGCTAGCTGGCGTCAGGACTACTACGAGTTGGAGCGGGCGCGTGCAGTTCTCGGGTCCGATCGTCTGCTCATACTCCGCTACGAGTCCGTCGTGGCCGAGCCGAACACGGCCCGGGAGCAGATCGGCGCCTTCCTCGGGGTCAATGGCCAACACGTGCCCATCGAGGACCAGAAGTCGGTCGAGTTGTTCCCCTCATGGGAGACGAACTGGAAGGCGATGGCACTTGGCCCGGTCGACACTAGCCGCGCAACCGCCTGGCGGGACTCGTTGACAGCTCGTGAGCAACGGCAGGTCGACGCGGTGGTGGGAGGGACGATGAGGGACGCCGGCTACGAGCCGTTGAACGATGCCAAGCCAACCAGACTCGTCGGCAACATCGGCCTTGGCGAGTTCGTGGCTCTGGGGCGCACCCTCAGGGCACGCCGCATCCAGCGCCGTCGGATCCAGCGGACCGAGGTGGCCGATGCTCGACCTTGACGATTGGGATCCAAGAGATCCTGGTCAAATGGCCTCGTGGAACTACGCCAGTGGCTGATCCCCTCTTCAGCATCGTCATTCCCACCTACGGCCGCGCCGAACTGCTGGAGCTGGCGGTCGCAAGTGTGCTGAGGCAGAGCATTGAGGACTTCGAGGTGATCGTGGTCGACGACGGGAACAGTGGACTTACTGCCAGATTCTCGGACCCTCGGTGCCGAATCGTTCCCAGGCTGGTTCAGGGTGGGGCTGCGGCCGCGCGCAATGACGGCATCCGCGCCGCTCAAGGCCGATTCGTCACCTTTCTCGACGACGACGATGAGTTCACCCCCGACCGGCTGGCGATTGCACTCGCGGGCCTACGGTCCGCCCCGGTGGCGCTCTGCTGGAAGGCAAACCTGGGGAATGGAGCCCTCAACTGGGGTCGGAACCTGAGCGGTGTGGTTGCCGGGACGATGCTGGAAGGCCCCGTGCCGCAGGTGGGTTCGGCCGCCATCCGTCGCGATGCGGTGCTGCTCATGGACGAGACATTCCAAGTGAGCGAGGACGTCGAGTGGTGGTTGCGGATGAGCCGAAGTGTGCCTGTGCACACGATCACCGAGGTGGGCTACCTGTTCAGAGACCACAGCGGCGAGCGGCTCACGGCCCGGACAGCGGACCGGTTCGAAGCCCGGCTCAAGCTGCTACAACAGCATCGCGAGTACTTTGAGGAGCACCGCTCCGCTGCCGCCTACCAGTGGCTGCGCGCTGGTGGCTTGGCCGACGCCGCTGGAAGGCCGGTGGAGAGCTTGTGTTGCTTCGTCGCTTCGTTCCGCTCCCACCCATCGCCTCGCCCGCTGGCGCATGCCTCGAGGGTCGCAATCCCGGCCTTGGCTCAGGCCGTGGGGCGCCGACGCTAGGCATGGCGTCGCAAGATCTCGGTCCAACTTCATCCGCGGATGTTGCGCGGCTCTCCACTGACGAGAACCCCTTGCCTCGCCCGACGGCCCAAAGTCGTGAGCGGTAGCCTGCCGGAGTGGTACACCGTGAACTCCGCGAACCCCGGCTGATGCTGCTGGACACCGCCTCGTTGTACTTCCGTGCCTTCTACGGCGTGCCGGACACGATCACCGCGCCCGACGGCACCCCCGTCAACGCCGTGCGCGGCCTGCTGGACTTCATCACCCGGCTCGTGGACGACTACCGGCCGACGCACCTGGCCTGTTGCTGGGACAACGACTGGCGTCCCCAGTGGCGAGTGGACCTGATCCCGTCGTACAAGGAGCACCGGGTCGAGCGAACGGTGCCGGGTGCGGCGCCGGACGTCGAGGAGGTCCCGCATCCGCTCGAGCAGCAGATCCCGCTGATCGTCGCCAGCCTCGAGGCGCTCGGGATCGCGATCGTGGGTGCCGACCGCTACGAGGCCGACGACGTGATCGGCACGCTCGCCACCGACGCCGGGATGCCGGTGGACATCGTCACCGGCGACCGCGACCTCTTCCAGCTCGTCGACGACGAGGCCCAGATCCGGGTGCTCTACACCGCTCGGGGTGTCGGTCGGCACGAGCGGGTGACCAACCAGGTGCTGCGCGACAAGTACGACGTCGACGGCCACCAGTACGCCGACTTCGCGGCGATGCGCGGTGACACCTCCGACGGTCTCCCCGGTGTCCCCGGGGTGGGCGAGAAGACCGCGGCCACGCTGCTGAACCGCTTCCACGACCTCGACGGCATCATCGCCGCGGCCCAGGACCCCGACTCCGACATGGCGCCCGGTCCCCGTCGCAAGCTCAAGGACTCCCTCGACTACCTGTCGGTGGCTCCGACCGTCTGCCTCGTGGCCCGTGACATCGACCTCGGGCAGCCCGACCTGACCCTGCCGACCGCCCCCGCGGACCCGGAGATGCTCGCCGCCATCAGCGAGCAGTGGGGGCTCGGGGGCTCGGTGACCCGCCTGGTCGCGGTGCTCGCCGGAGAGCCCCGGCCTCAGTCCGAGACGCTGGAGTAGGCGACCACGCCGCGCCGCAGGGCTGCCGACGCCGCGCGTGCGGTGTCGCGCAGCGGGATGTCCCCGGCCGCGTTCGCCACCTGGTCGGCGAGGTCGAGAAGCTGCTTCATCCAGCGGACGAAGTCCCCCGCCGCGAGGTCCGTCACGCCGAGCACGTCGTCCAGCGAGTCCCCCTCCGCCCAGCGGTACGCCGCCCAGGCGAACCCCAGGTCCGGCTCGCGGAGGAAGTCCACCTTGTGCTCGCGCTCCAGGGCGTCCAGGTCCGACCACAGGGACACCATGGACTTCAGTGCCTCCTGGGTGCGGCCGCCCGGGATCCGCGGAGAGGTGGCGTCGTCGGCCCGCCGGGACTCGAAGACGAGGGCGCTCAGCGCGGCCGCGAGCTCGGACGGTGTGAGCTCGTCCCAGATCCCGTGACGCAGCGACTCGGCCGCAACCAGGTCCATGTCGGTGTAGATCCGCATCAGCCGCTCGCCCTGCGGCGTCACCTGGTCGTCCTCCAGGTAGTCCAGCGCCGTTAGAACCTCGCAGACCCGGTCGAACTGCCGCGCGATCGTGTTCGTGCGCTGGTCGATCCGGCGTTTGAGGGTCTGCGCGTCACGGTCCAGCTTGAAGTACCGCTCGGACCAGCGGGCGTGGTCCTCCCGGTCCGGGCAGCGGTGGCACGGGTGTGCCCGGAGCTCGGCTCGGATCCGGGCGACCTCCGCCTCCCCTTCGGCTGACAGCGCCCGCGGTGCCGCTCCCGAGCGACCCCCGCGCACCGGTGGCGGCGGGGTCAGGTCGTGCGTGCGGGCACGCAGCGCGGAGGCGAGGTCGCGCCGGGCCTGCGGGTTGCGGCCGTTGAAGTTCTTCGGCACCTTCATCCGGGTGAACGCCCGCACCGGCACCGGGAAGTCGATCATGCCCAGCCGCCTGGCCTGACGGTCGGCGGTCACCACGAAGGGACGCGGTCCGTCGCGCTCGGAGTGCATGCCCGGGTCGATGACCACCGCCATCCCGGAGAACTTGCCCGCCGGGATCTCGATGACGTCACCAGGACGCAGCGCCTCGAGCGAGGCCACGATCTCCTCGCGCTTGTCGGCACGGCGGGACTTCGCCATCCCCGACTCGACATCACTGAGTCGTCGGCGCAGGCCGGCGTACTCCATGAAGTCGCCCTTGTCGCACGTCGCTGACTCGGCGTACCCGAGCAGGGCGTTGTCGCTCTTGCGAAGCTGGCGCGCCAGTCCCACCACGGCCTTGTCTGCCTGGAACTGGGCGAAGGAGGACTCCAGCAGCTGGCGGGCGGTGTCACGACCGAACTGGCGGACGAGGTTCACGGCCATGTTGTACGACGGCTGGAACGACGAGCGGAGGGGGTAGGTGCGCGTCGACGCCAGGCCCGCGACGGCCTTCGGGTCCATGCCCTGCTGCCAGAGCACGACGCCGTGCCCCTCCACGTCGATGCCACGACGCCCGGCCCGGCCGGTGAGCTGGGTGTACTCCCCCGGCGTGATGTCCGCGTGAGTCTCGCCGTTCCACTTCGACAGCTTCTCGATCACCACGGACCGGGCCGGCATGTTGATGCCCAGCGCGAGGGTCTCGGTGGCGAAGACCACCCGGCACAGGCCACGGAGGAAGAGCTCCTCGACGCACTCCTTGAAGGTCGGCAGCATCCCAGCGTGGTGCGCCGCGATCCCACGAGAGAGCCCGTCGAGGAAGTCGTGGTAACCCAGGACGTGGAGGTCCTCCTCGGGGATGCTCTTGCAGCGGGCCTCGACGAAGGCGACCACCGCGTCCCGCTCCTCGGTCGAGGTGAGCCGCAGGTTGGCGTTGAGGCACTGGGTCACCGCGGCGTCGCAACCGACCCGGCTGAAGATGAAGAAGATCGCAGGGAGCAGCCCCGCGCTGTCGAGGCGGTCCACCACGTCGAACCTGCTCGGCAGCGAGGCTCGGCGCGCACCACCCTGCCCGCGGGCGCCCGCTCTCGGTGGCCTGCGGTCGTTGGTGCGCCGGTCACGCCAGTCGTCCCGGGCGACCCTGGTGAGCTCTGGGTTGACCTGGGCGCCCTCCTGCGCGAACTCGTGCTCCTCGTCGAAGAGGTCGTACATCCGCTTGCCGACCATCACGTGCTGGTAGAGCGGGACCGGTCGCTTCTCCTCGACGATCGTGGTGGTGTCACCGCGGACGGTCTCCATCCACTCGCCGAACTCCTCGGCGTTCGAGACGGTGGCGGACAGCGAGATCAGCGCCACCGACTCCGGCAGGTGGATGATCACCTCCTCCCACACGGCACCACGGAACCGGTCGGCGAGGTAGTGCACCTCGTCCATCACCACGAAGCCGAGGCCGCTCAGCGTCCGTGAGCCGGCGTACAGCATGTTGCGGAGCACCTCGGTGGTCATCACCACCACCGGCGCTTCGCCGTTGATGGTGTTGTCCCCGGTCAGCAGGCCGACCCTGTCCGCGCCGTAGCGGCGGACGAGGTCGTTGAACTTCTGGTTGGACAGGGCCTTGATCGGCGTCGTGTAGAAGCACTTGCGGCCCTGCTCCAGGGCGAGATGGACCGCGAACTCCCCGACGATCGTCTTCCCGGAACCGGTCGGCGCGGCGACGAGCACGCCCTTGCCGTCCTCGACCGCGTGGCAGGCGTTGATCTGGAAGTCGTCGAGGGTGAAGTCGTAGAGCGAGGCGAACCCCGCGAACACCGGGTGCCGGCGGTCGCGCTTGAACCGTGCGTACTGCTCCGCCGGGCCGGTCATCCGCGCCCCAGCACGGTCAGGGCGGCCGGCGCCACCTCGACGGTCAGCGGAAGGGCCCCGAACCGCTCCCCGTCGGCGTACGCCGTGATGCCGGGAGCCGCCACGGTGATCGCGCGGACCCGGTGGTGCTCGTAGGCGGGGTGCGACGTGTGCGTGCCGTTGAAGAGGCGTGGGTAGGTGCGGATCAGGTCCGGCTTGGTCATCGGCCGGAAGAGCACCACGTCCAGCAGCCCATCGTCCAGCTCGGCACCCTCGGTGATCCGCAGCCCTCCGCCGAAGGACGGACCGTTGCCCACCGCGCACATCATGGCGTCCACCTGCCGCACCTCACCGTCGAGCTCGAGCGTGTACGACAGCGGCTCGAAGACCCGCAGCTCGGCCAGGGTGGCCAGGTTGTAGCGCATCTGTCCTCGCGGCCACCGCATCGCGTTGGCCCGCTCGTTGACCTTGGCGTCAAAGCCGGCCGCCAGCACGGTCACGAAGTACTTCGACGCGCAGCGGGCGAGGTCCCAGGTGCGGCGGTGGCCCGCGATCACGACGTCCGCGGCGAGCTGGGCGTCTCGCCGGGGCAGATCCAGGTAGCGCGCCACGTCGTTGCCCGTGCCGGCTGGGATCAGGCCGAGTGCGGTGGCGCTGCCGGCCAGCGCCTGGATCGCGAGATGGACCATGCCGTCTCCGCCGACCACGACCAGGGTCTCCATGCCGTCCGCCACCACCTGATGGGCGAGGTCGAGGGACTCGTCCGCGTCTCGTCCGAGCAGCTCGCGCACGGCGAAGCCTGCCTCACGGAAACGTGGCAGCGCCAATGCGGCGGAGAGCCGCCCTCTGCCCTTGCCTGACGCGGGATTCGTCAGCAGCGCGATCTCTCTGGCCACGCCGCGACCCTATCCCCCGCGGCGGCGGTCCTGCGTCCCGCCACGCACCCGCGCTGGTCACCGACCGGTCAGGCGTCCGGGAACCCGTCCGGGTTCTGCGACTGCCAGCGCCAGACGTCAGCGCACATGTCGTCGATCGTGCGCTTGGTGCGCCAGTTCAGCTCCTCGGCCGCCCGGGACGGGTCCGCCCAGTACGCCGGAAGGTCACCAGCGCGCCTGCCCACGAACTCGTGCGGCAGCTCGCGACCGACGGCGCGCTCGAACGCGTGGAAGAGCTCGAGCACACTGGTGCCCTGTCCGCCCCCGAGGTTGAAGGAGCGCACCGGCTGCTCCATGCGGTCGAGATGCTCCAGCGCCGCCACGTGTCCGGCCGCGAGGTCGTCGACGTGGATGTAGTCGCGCTCGCAGGTGCCGTCGGCCGTCGGGTAGTCGTTGCCGAAGATCGAGAGCTTCTCGCGGCGTCCCACGGCGACCTGCGCGATGAACGGCATCAGGTTGTTGGGGATCCCCTGCGGATCCTCGCCGATCGTGCCGGAGGCGTGCGCGCCGACCGGGTTGAAGTAGCGCAGCAGCGCGACCTTCATGCCCTCCGCGACGGCGACGTCACGCAGCACGATCTCGTTCATGACCTTGGAACGGCCGTAGGGACTCGCGGCGGACAGCGGCTCGTAGTCCTCGTGGTAGGGCACCGGGGCGCTGTCGCCGTACACGGTGGCGGAGGAGGAGAAGACGAGCTTGCGTACCTGGTGCTTGCGCATCGCGCGCACCAGCGAGAACGTCGAGTCGAGGTTGTTGGTGTAGTACTCCAAGGGCTTCTCGACGCTCTCGGCCACCGCCTTGAGCCCGGCGAAGTGGATCACCGCGTCGATCTCGTGGGTCGCGAAGAGGTGCTCGGTCTTGTCCATGTCGGTCAGGTTGATCGACTGGACCGGGATCGGGACGCCCGCGAGCGCCTCGAGCCGGCCGATCACGGCAGGCTTGCTGTTGGAGAAGTCGTCGACCACCAGGACGTCGTGGCCCGCCTCCACCAGGGCGAGGACGGTATGGGATCCGATGAAGCCGGCACCGCCGGAGACGAGAACGCGCATGGCCACAGCCTAGAGGCGAGGTCGGGGGGCACCGCTACCGACACCTCGGCGCCCCACCCTCCCCCGGGGGGTCGGGTCGCTCGCGATCCTCATCTGCGGTCCGGGGTAGCGTTCCGGTGAGCCGATCGGAAGGACCCCCATGAAGCCGCTCACCGTGACCACCCCCGATGGCCGGGTCCTGGAGGCGATGGACTCGGAGGTCGGGGCCACGCCGCTGGTGTTTCATCACGGCACGCCCGGCTCGGCCTTCGCCTGGACCCGGATGGCCACGGCGGCCGAGGACCTCGACCTGCGCCTGATCACCTACTCGCGTCCGGGCTACGGCGCGTCCACCCCGCGCCCGGACGGCGCGACGACGGCCTCGATCGCCGATGACACCGGTGACACCGTCGCCGTGCTCGACCATCTCGGGCTGGACGACTTCCTGACCCTCGGGTGGTCTGGAGGCGGACCGCGTGCCCTGGCCTGCGCCGCGCTCCTGCCCGACAGGTGTCGCGCCGCCGCGGCGGGCGTTTCGCTGGCGCCACCGAGCGAGTACGACGGCGACATCTCCGAAGGGATGGGACAGGAGAACATCGACGAGCTGGCCGCCGCCCAGGAAGGTGCCGCAGAGCTGACGGAGTACCTCACCCGCGAGGTCGGCGGGATCGCCTCGATCACCGCCGACCAGGTGGCCGACGTCCTCGGCACCCTGGTGCCTCCGGTGGACCACGCGGCGCTGACCGGGGATCTGGCCGAGTGGCTGGCGACCGGCATGAGGGCCTCGGCGCGACAGGGCGTGGTCGGCTGGCGGGACGACGACCTCGCGCTGTTCCGTGCCTGGGGCTTCGAGCTGGCCGACATCACCACGCCAGTCGCCATCTGGCACGGCTCGGAGGACAAGATGGTGCCCTTCGGCCACGGGCTCTGGCTCGTGAAGAACCTTCCGTCCGCCCGGGCCCACCTCGCGGAGGGCGAAGGTCATCTCTCGCTGCTCCAGCACGTCCACGAGATCCTGGCCGACCTGGCGGTGCTCGGGCGCTAGAGGCCCGCTCGAGGCCCGCTAGAGGCGAAGGGTCGCGCTGAAGGTCGTGGCCTTGGCGCCGACGGCCTTGGCGAGCCGAGTCAGTGCCTCGAGCGCGAGGTCCGCGGTGAAGGCCGTTGCTGGTACGCCGAGGGTGCTGCGACCGCCGTACTCGAGCAGGAGGACCTGCCCGTGCTGCCAGGCCTGGTGCACGGAGGCACGCAGGTCGTCGGCCAACACCGGCTCCGGGTAGGCGTGGTCGGCGGCGAGGAGGTCGCACGGAACCTCTTCAGTGCCGCGCCCCAGCGACCCGCGCACCAGCCAGCCCGAGCGCACCGGGGTCTGGGACGTCCAGGTGACGTCGCCGGCACCCAGCCACTCCGGCAGGTCGAACGGGTCGGCCTCGTGGGCCCGTGCGCCGGACATCAGTCGTCCTCGTCGTCCAGGCTCGACGGCAGGTCGTCGTCGGGATTCTCCGGCACCTCGTCGAGGTCGGAGGCGACGTCGTCGTCGATCTCGGCCGTCTCTGCCTTGCCCCGGCGTCGCCTGCGGTCCACGAACCGCGCGATGACCTCCGAGATGGCGAAGAGTGCCAGCATCGGGAAGGCGAGCATCAGCATCGAGAAGGGGTCGGTGGAGGGTGTGGCCACCGCCGCGAACACGAAGGTGCCGATGATGATCCAGGGCCGGTACTTCACCAGGGAACGGGACGAGAGCACGCCTGCGAGGTTCAGCAGGATCACGAAGAGCGGGATCTCGAACGCCACTCCGAAGACCAGCAGCATGCGCAGCAGGAACGAGAAGTAGTCGCCGAACTCGACGAGGTTCTGCACGCCCTGGGGCGTGAAGCCGATCAGCACCTCGAGCCCCTTGGGGAGCACGTAGTAGCCGACGGCCACACCGGTGAGGAACAACGGGCCGGCGACCGCGGCGAAGATCCGCGTCCAGCGCCGCTCGTTCGAGTGGAGGCCCGGCACGATGAACGCCCAGGTCTGGTAGAGCCACAGCGGGCTGCACCCGATCAGCGCGGCCATCCCGCAGAGCTTGAGCTGCAGGAGCAGCGGGCCGCCAGCGCCGGCGATGGTGATCTTCGTGTTGACCTTGGCGCCGAGCTGCTTGCGGGCATCCAGGTATGGGCCGCTGACGAGGGAGAGCAGGGCGTCGTAGAAGAACAGAGCGATGATCATGCCGACCACCAAGGTGACCGCGACGATCAGCATCCGGGCCCGGAGCTCGCGCAGGTGGTCCGCGAGCGCCATCTGGCCATCGGGGCCGGGCTCCGTCTGCGGGCGCGTCCGGAAGAGCCGGAGGATGCCAGCCAGTGACACGTGGGGGTTCGCTCAGCGATCGCTGTCGGGGCCGTGGCCCTCTGCGCGCGGCTCACCCTCAGCCCGACGCTCGGCCTCGGCCACCCGCTGCGCCTCGATCTGACGCTGTTCCTCGGTCTTCGTGGAGTCGTCATCCTCGTCGAGGAGGCCCTTGGTCTCGGCCTTGAAGATCCGCAGGGCCCGGCCGCTTCCGCGGGCCAGCTCGGGCAGCTTCTTCGCGCCGAACAACAGGACGAGCACAACCAGGATGATCAGGAGTTCTGTCGGGCCGAGCCCGGCGACCAATGGTGTGAGCATGGGGTCCTCTTCGCTAATGACGTGGCCACGTAATGGTACGTCGTCCTACTGGTAATTCCTCAGAGCCTCCGACGCGGCGTCGTGCACGCGCCGGGAGAACTCCTGGGGCTCGACCACCTGGGCATGTGGAACCAGCCGGAGGAGCAGCTTGGTGAGCCAGGCCGGGTCGCCGACCTTGAGGGTCACCTCGAGCACTCCACCTCCTGCCTCGCGCACCGAGTCGACGGGGTAGTAGTCGGCGACCCACCGGGCGCCGGGGCTGAGCCGCAGGGTCACCGCGACATCGTCGGGAGACGGCTGGAAGAGCCCCTCGGAGAGGTCACGTGGCGCGACGTCCTCCGGCACGGCCACCGCGGTCTCGAGCTCCTCCAGAGCGTTGATCCGGTCCAGCCTGAAGAGGCGCTGGCCCTCGGCGAGGTGGCACCAGGCGTCGAGGTAGTCCCGTCCCTCGGTCGTGACCAGGGCGAGCGGGTCGACTACCCGCTGGGTGGTCTCGTCGCGAGTCGGCACGTAGTAGTCGATCGACAGCTGGGTG
Source organism: uncultured Actinomycetota bacterium (assembly GCA_963740525.1). Lineage (GTDB taxonomy): Bacteria > Actinomycetota > Actinomycetes > Propionibacteriales > Nocardioidaceae > CAVUEG01. Next base: position 94,398 of record CAVUEG010000010.1, on the reverse strand, counting down.
CGACGGGTGAGGGCGCCCTCGATCCGGGCGCGGGTGCGAGCCGACTCCGCGGCGTCCGGCGACACCTGGACGTCGACCCGGTCGGCGAGGCTGGCGCCGTCCTCGGCTGCCCCCTGGAGCTTGGCCAGCGTGCGGTCGACCACCTCGCGCACGGCCGGGTCCGCGCTGTCGCGCATGGTCCGCAGGGCCACGATGAGGGCCGATGCCTCGGCGCCACCGAGTCGTAGGGGCCGGGTCAGGTAGTCGGCGTTCGACACCCTGACCATCCCGTCGCCCTCCACGGCGTCCATGTCGACGTCGATGAGGTCGCCCATGCCGAGTCCCGGGAGCCCGCAGTACCAGAGCACCTTGAGGTCCTTGACCAGCTGGGCCGGGGTGATCCCGAAACGGGCGGCGACCTCCTGCAACGGAACCTCGGTGCGGTTCTGGATGTACGGCACCAGCGCAAGCAGGCGGCCGACCTGGTCGCGGGAGCCGCTCACTGGTTCACCCCGCTCAGCGCACTGCGGAGCCGTTGGACCACGGAGTCGCGCAGCTCATCCGGCGAGACAGCCACCACGTCGGCGCCGTAGTGCAGGAGCTCGTCGCCGAGGCTGGCCACGTCCGCATACGCGACGTCGAGAACGTCCCACGCTTCCCCACCGGGGCCGCTGACCCCCGACTCCAGAACGGCTGCGTGCCGGCGCAGCCCGTGGCCCGCACCGGGCCGGACCAGAACCTTCGCGTGATGCTGGAGGGGTGCCGGGGCCAGGCTCCGGCTCAGGGCCTTGATGTCCGTGCCCGCGGGCACCTCGAAGGCTCCCCCGCGTCCCTGGCCGGTCACCTTGCCCTGGATCCGGCTCAGCCGGAACAGTCGAGGGGCGTCGCGGTCGACGTCCAGGCCGACGACGTACGAGCGTCCACGGGCGAGGACCACACCCCACGGCTGAACCGTCCGGGTACTGGCCGCCTCCTCGCCGCTGCGGCGGTAGTCGAAGGTGATCACCTGCCGGCTCTGGGTGGCCTCCCACACGACCTCGAAGGCAGGCTCGTCGACGGCGAGGTGCGGCTGCACCACGTCGAGCGCCGCGCGATCGACCTCTACCCCGGCCGCGCTGAGCTTCATCAGGGCGTCGGAGGTGGCCGAGGCGAGACCGGCGTGCTGCCACACGCGGGCGGCCAGTCCCAGGACCGCCGCCTCGTCCGGCTCGAAGGTGAGCTCGGGGAGCTCGAAGTCCGCGCGCCGGATGCGGTAGCCGGGCTCGTCGTCGAACGCGGCGTCGACGTTGCCGACCTCGATCGGTACGCCGAGGGAGCGAAGCTCCTCCTTGTCGCGTTCGAACTTCTTCTCGAAACCCGCGTCGGTGTCCTCGTGGTATTGCGGCACGACCCGGCGGATCCGCTCCTTGGGAACGTAGTGGCGCGACACCAGGAGCGTGATCAGCAGGTTGAGCAGCCGCTCACTCTTCTCGGTCGTCATCACTCGACCCCCCTTCCGCGCCGGAACCTACCAGTGCCGTCAGGAGACCCCGAGGATGTCCACCACGAAGGCCAGGGTGTCCGTGCCCTTGATCCCCGCGCTGGGGTTGCCCTGCGTGCCGTAGCCGTACTCGGGTGGCGCGATGACCAGGACGCGGCTGCCCCGCTTGAGCCCCACCAGTCCCTCGTCCCAGCCCTTGATCAGCCCGCCCACGCCGAGCGGGAAGGTCACCGGCTCCTTGCTGAACGACTCGTCGAACACCTTGTCGGTGCCGTAGATCTGGCCGAGGTAGTTGAAGGTGACGAGGCTGTCGTCGCGAGCCGCCGGCCCGGTGCCCTCGGTCAGCGGGATGATCTGGAGGTCCTTCGAAGGCTTCGCGTCCGCCTTGGAGAAGTCCAGTGACGTGACGGTGCCGTTCTTCTCCACGACGGTCGGCGCGCCGGCCGGAGGGGCCACCGCATCGCCCTCGGGGCCATCCAGCACGTCGGTCGGCGAGACGGACATGATGTCGACCACGAAGACCACGTCGTCCTTCGCCTTGATCCCGATCTGCTTGGCTCCGGTGTCGCCGTACGCGTCCTTCGGGATGGCTGCGACGACGACCCGGCTGCCCGACGGCTTGCCGACGATCGCGTCCAGTACGGCGGGGAAGATCGACTCCTTCGTGAGCGTGAGGTTGATCGGCTGACCCTGGTCGAAGGTGGCCGCGGCCTTCTTGCCGGTCCGACCGTTGGCGACGTACAGGTGCAGCAGGGCCTGCTTGCCCTCGACGACCGGCGAGCCGTCACCGGTGATCGCGGTCTCGGACTGGGTCTTGTCCAGCGTCAGCGGGGCGTCGATCGTGACCTTGGGAAGCTTGCCCAGCTCACCCGAGACCGTCACCCCGGAGATGCCGGCCGTGGGGGCGGCAGCGCTTCCACCTCCGCCACAGGCGGCGAGGGGAAGGAGGAGCAGCGGGACCAGGCCCAGGGCAGCAATACGACGACGCACGAATTCACCTCTGTGTTGGAGGGCTTCACCCTATCCAGCAACACGAAAGGCGCTGTCGCAGGGCCGACTACATCCCCTCGATCAGCTTGTGCACGCGCTCGTCCTGCGAGCGGAAGGGGTCCTTGCACAGGACCGTGCGCTGCGCCTGGTCGTTCAGCTTGAGGTGGACCCAGTCGACGGTGAAGTCGCGACGGCGCTCCTGCGCGCGCTTGATGAACTCCCCGCGGAGCCGGGCACGGGTGGTCTGCGGCGGGACCGACTTGGCCTCGAAGACCTTCAGATCGGTCGTGACCCGGGCCACCGCGCCCCTCTTCTCGAGCAGGTAGTAGAGCCCGCGGCCACGGTGGATGTCGTGGTAGGCGAGGTCGAGCTGGGCGACCCTGGGGTGGGAGAGCGGCAGGCCGTGGACGTTGCGGTAGCGCTCGATCAGGGTCCACTTGATGACCCAGTCGATCTCCCGCTCGACCATGCTCAGGTCCCCGGACTCGATCGCCTTGAGCCCGCGCTCCCACAGGTCGAGGCTGCGCTCGATGACAGGTGTGTGGAGCTCCCGACGGTCCACGAAGTCGCGTGCCCGGGTGAGGTACTCCTGCTGGATGTCGAGCGCGCTGGCCTCACGGCCGTTCGCGAGCCGGATCTTGCGGCGTCCGGTCATGTCGTGCGAGATCTCACGGATCGCCCGGATCGGGTTCTCCATGGTGAGGTCGCGCATCACCACGCCCTCCTCGATCATCCGCAGCACCAGGTCACAGCTGGCGACCTTGAGCATCGTCGTCGTCTCGCTCATGTTCGAGTCGCCGACGATCACGTGCAGGCGGCGGTAGCGCTCGGCGTCGGCGTGCGGCTCGTCGCGGGTGTTGATGATCGGCCTGCTGCGCGTCGTGGCGGAGCTGACGCCCTCCCAGATGTGCTCGGCGCGCTGGCTGACGGAGAACGACGCCCCTCGGGGGGTCTGCGTCACCTTGCCGGCGCCGCAGATGATCTGCCTGGTGACCAGGAACGGGATCAGCACGTCGGCGAGCTTGGAGAACTCTCCCTGTCGCCCGACGAGGTAGTTCTCGTGGCAGCCGTACGAGTTGCCGGCCGAGTCGGTGTTGTTCTTGAACAGGTACACGTCGCCGGCGATGCCCTCGTCGTGGAGCCTCTGCTCCGCATCCACGAGCAGGCCCTCGAGCACCCGCTCCCCCGCCTTGTCGTGGGTGACCAGGTCGATGATGTCGTCGCACTCCGGCGTGGCGTACTCCGGGTGGCTGCCGACATCGAGGTACAGCCGCGCCCCGTTGCGAAGGAACACGTTGCTGCTGCGCCCCCACGACACGACCTTGCGGAACAGGTAGCGCGCAACCTCGTCCGGCGAGAGGCGTCTCTGCCCGCGGAACGTGCAGGTGACGCCGTACTCGTTCTCGATTCCGAAGATCCGGCGGTCCACCTCGCCCACAGTACGGGCACCACCCTCCTTCCACCGGCACCTCACGCCCTCCGGGCCTGCGGTTTGGTCCCCAACCGCAACTTTTGCCGGTCAGATCATGCAGTTTGTGACCAATCGGCGATGCCGTTGACCTTCAACCATCGGTTCTGCAGACGCCGACGTCCGGCCGAGGAATGAGTGGAGTCGGCGACCCAGCGGCGCCAAGGACCGAGCCGACCGGGCCGATGTGGTCGCCCGAGTGCCCGGTCCAGCTCCTGCAGTGTCACGAGCGGCTGCCGAAGGAGGTCATCGCCGGTGTAGCCCCTTCGCACGTACGGCGTCTCCAGGAGTCGACGCGCTCGGCGCAGGTCACGCCCCTGCTGTGCCTTGTCGAGATGGTGCCCACCGTCGTACTCGTGCACGAAGTTGGTCCCGCACACCAGGAGATCGGCTCGTGCGACGAATCGGCCAGCGTCGTCGAGGAGATTCTGCTGGGGAAGTACGTCGACACCCGCGAGCACGTGGAAGAGCCGGAGCAGCGTCTCCCAGGGCGATTCCGAGCGCCCGTCCGCCACGCTGCACGCAACACGCAGACGGCGCACCCCGGGGCGCCGACTGGCGCAGACCTCTGCGAGGGCCGGCGGATGGACATCCTCCAGCCGCAGCGCGGAGTCGAGCATGACGACGAGGTCGAGCAGACCGAGGTCCCGTGCCGCCCTGAGCAGCACCTCCTCCGCTGAGTCGACCGGCAGGTCGCTGCGTGTCAGCGGAGCGCCCTCGCGATCGAGTCTCGACACGATCAGTCCGGGGCGACGCGGCCGGTTGCTTTTCAGATCGGCCGCGGCGAAGACGGGAACGAACTCGGGCATCCGTGGGAGCCACCAGCCGTACAGCTCGGCGGCGGTCACATGGGTGAAGACAGCGTCGGGAGGCAGCACCAGCCGCCAGGCGGCCAGGTCCCTGAGCGTCTCCGTGTGTTGGTCCAGACCCCGGCGCATCGGCTGGTAGAGCCCGTGGCTGATTCGCCGGAAGCCGGCCTGGCGGATCTCTCCCCGCAGAGGTGCGTCATGGTTCATGCGGCCGATCGTCCATCCCTGCCGGGCGACGTACGAGAGTCTGCGAACGGCCTGTGGATGATCACGGTTCTCCGCACGTCGGACAGCCCGCGCGGCTCATCGATTGGTCACAAACTGCAGCTTCCGACCCGAAAACCCTGCGGTTGGGGACCAAACCGCACCCCCGAGCCTGCGAGGGTCAGAGGAGGTCGGCGTGGTCGAGGGCCAGGTAGGTCTGCTCGCTGGTGGCCATCCGGCCGGAGCGGAGGGCGGCGCGGACGTCGGGGACGGACATCACCACCGGTTCGCAGTCTTCGAGCTCGTCGAGGTCCTGCTCGTACGCCGGCACGCAGCCGCGGGCGATGGCGGTGTAGCGCAGCTGGGTGTTGCTGGTGCCCTGGGTGGCGGCCACCACCTCGACCGAGTCGGCGGAGTAGCCGGTCTCCTCACGGAGCTCGCGGACGGCGGCGACTTCAGGGCTCTCGCCCTCGTCGACGATGCCGCCGGGCAGGCTCAGGGTCACCCGACCGGGGCCCGGCCGGAACTGGCGCACCAGCACGCAGTCGCCGTCGGGGGTCAGCGCGAGCACGGCCACGGTGCGCGGCAGGTCGAGCATGTCCCAGGTGGCACGGGTGCCGTCCGAGAGGCGGTAGTGGCGGTGCAGGACCCGGATGAAGCCGTCGTAGGCGACCTCGTCGGCGCCCTCCTGGCTCCAGGCCCGCTCCTGGTCGGACCGAGAGGTCACGCCTGGGAATCGCCCTCGTCGGGGCTGCCGGCGCCAGTCGCCTCGTCGGACACGCCACCGCCGTCCCCAGGCGCCTCTCCCGACGGGTCGGACGGGTCCGTCTGCTGGGGCGGGGCCACCGGAGCGCCGGCGTCGTCGGGACTCAGGGCGCCGTCCGCAGCGCTCGGCTCCGCAGGTCCTGCAGAATCCACGGAATCCCCGGAATCCCCCGAATCCCCCGAATCCCCCGAATCCTCAGGGTCGTCGCCGAGGATGCCGAGCAGCTGCTCGGTGTGCAGCCGCCGGAACTTCCGCGCCTGGGGCCGTGAGCGGTCGAGCACCGCGACCTCGAGGCCCCGGGTCGGGATCTTGCGCTCTCCCGCCGACTCGCCCTGGCCCAGCGCGTGCACCGCCATGGCCAGCGCGTCGTCCAGGGTCGCGCCGCCGCGGTAGTGCTCGGTGAGGTACGCCGTGACCTGCTCGGCCGCGCCGCCCATCGCCACGAAGCCGTGCTCGTCGGCCACCTGGCCGTCGTAGGTCAGCCGGTAGATCTGGTCCTGCTCGGTGGTCTCCCCGAGCTCGGCCACGATGATCTCGACCTCGTAGGGCTTCTCGCCGCCGCTGGAGAAGATCGTCCCGAGAGTCTGCGCGTAGGCGTTGGCGAGTCCCCGCCCGGTGACGTCGCGCCGGTCGTAGGCGTAGCCGCGCATGTCGGCGAGCCGGACCCCGGCGATCCGCAGGTTCTCGAACTCGTTGTAGCGCCCCACGGCGGCGAACGCGATCCGGTCATAGATCTCGCTGACCTTGTGCAGCGCCTGGGAGGGGTTCTCCGAGACGAACAGCACGCCCTCGTCGTACTGGAGCACCGCCACCGAGCGTCCGCGCGCGATGCCCTTGCGTGCGAAGTCGGCCCGGTCCTTCATCAGCTGCTCGGGCGAGACGTAGAACGGCATGCTCATGGTGTGGGCTCCACGGTCGGTGTCGTGAGGTGAGAGGTCATCAGGTGAGTCCTGCCGCCGGCCCGTCGGGGCGCTGCATCCGAGCCGCGATCACCCGGTCCGCCAGCGCGGCCACCTCGGCGTCGGGCAGCCGTCGGTGCCCGTTGGCCGTGATCAGGCTGACCACCGGGAAGATCCGCCGCGTCAGGTCGGGACCGCCGGTGGCGGAGTCGTCGTCCGCCGCGTCGTAGAGCGCCTGGAGGGTGGCGATGACGCAGCCCTCGGCGTCGAGGTCGTCCCGGTAGAGCTTCTTCAGGGACCCGCGGGCGAACAGCGACCCGGAGCCGACCGAGTGGAAGGCGGTCTCTTCGTACCGTCCACCGGTGACGTCGTAGGAGAAGATCCGGCCCTGGCCGACCGTGAGGTCGTAGCCGGCGAAGAGGGGTACGACGGCCAGCCCCTGCATCGCCATCGCGAGGTTCCCGCGGATCAGCGCTGCGAGACGGTTCGCCTTGCCGTCCATCGACAGCGTGGTGCCCTCGATCTTCTCGTAGTGCTCGAGCTCGGTCTGGAACAGCCGGACCATCTCGACGGCCAGACCGGCGCTGCCGGCGATGCCCACAGCGGAGTACTCGTCGGCGGGGAAGACCTTCTCGATGTCGCGCTGGGCGATGATGTTGCCCATCGTGGCCCGGCGGTCACCCGCCATCACCACGCCCCCGGGGAACGTGGCAGCCACGATCGTGGTGCCGTGCGGCGCGAGGTCTCCCGCACTCCCCGCAGGGATCGAGCGGTGCCCGGGCAGCATCTCGGGGGCCTGGCTGGCAAGGAAGTCGGCGAAGGAGGACGTGCCGGGCGCGAGGTAGGCGGCCGGCAGGCGCGAGTCAGTCATCGAGGCTCACTCGCCGCCCTTCTGGATGAACGACTTCACGAAGTCCTCGGCGTTGGTCTCCAGCACGTCGTCGATCTCGTCGAGGATCGCGTCGATGTCCTCGTCGAGCTGTTCCTTGCGCTCGGCGACCGCGTCCTGGGGTGCGACGTCCGTGGTCGAGGCGTCCTCGGTCTCGGAGGACTTCTTCGACTGCTTGTGCTCCTGCGCCATGGCGACTCCTCGGGTGCGGGTGTCCGGGTCGGACCGCTACATCTGGTGCAACGCCGGACCACTGTGCCTGCTTCCGGCCCTGCTGCTCCGACCCTATCGAGTGAGGGCCTCGAAAAGGGCCTCGGCCGTGTCACAACGGTCGAGGAGTTCGCCGACGTGGGCCCGGCTGCCGCGCAGCGGGTCGATCGTGGGCACCCGCTGCAGCGACTCGTGGCCCGGCAGGTCGAAGATCACGGAGTCCCAGGACGCCGCGGCGATCCGCTCGGCGTACTTCGCCAGGCACCGGCCGCGGAAGTACGCCCGCGTGTCGTGCGGCGGCTCGACCATGGCGCGGGCGACCTCCTCGTCGCCGAGCAGCCGCTCGATGCGACCCATCGAGACGAGGCGGTGGTAGAGGCCCTTCTCGGGTCGGATGTCGGCGTACTGCAGATCGATCGCGTGCAGCTTCGCGTCGTCCCAGTCGATCCCGTCCCGCTCGCGGTAGGAGCTCAGCAGCTGCAGCTTCGCCACCCAGTCGAGCTCGCGTGGCGCAGAGCATCGGGTCCTGCTCGAGGCGCCCCAGCACCGACTCCCACCGGTCGAGGATGTCGACGGTCTGCGCGTCGGCATCGCTGCCGAGGCGGTCCTCGACGTACTTGCGAGCCAGGTCGAGGTACTCGCAGCTGGAGCTGGACGGCGGTCACCTTGCGGCCGCCCGCCAGCGTGATCTGGTGGGTCAGCGACGGGTCGTGGGAGATCGCCCGCAGCGCGGCGACCGGGATGCTCGACGCGCCAGGTCGCGCGGATGAACCGGTCCTCGATCATCGCCAGCACCAGCGAGGTGGTGCCGACCTTGAGGTACGTCGAGATCTCGGCCAGGTTGGCGTCGCCGATGATGACGTGCAGTCGGCGGTACTTCTCCGGGTCGGCGTGCGGTTCGTCGCGGGTGTTGATGATCGGCCGCTTCAGCGTGGTCTCGAGGCCGACCTCGACCTCGAAGTAGTCGGCACGCTGGCTGATCTGGAAGCCGTGCTCCCTACCGTCCTGGCCGATCCCGACCCGGCCGGCCCCGGTGAACACCTGGCGGCTCACGAAGAACGGGGTCAGGTGCCGCACGATGTCGCTGAACGGCGTCGAGCGCCGCATCAGGTAGTTCTCATGGGCACCGTACGACGCGCCCTTGTTGTCGGTGTTGTTCTTGTAGAGCAGGATCGGCCGGCCACCGGGCGCCTTCGCGGCCAGCAGCGCGGCGTGCAGCATGACCTGCTCACCCGCCTTGTCCCACCGGACGATGTCGAGCGGGTTGGTGCACTCCGGGGTGGAGTACTCAGGGTGGGCGTGGTCGACGTACATCCGGGCGCCGTTGGTCAGGATGATGTTGGCCAGACCGAGGTCCTCGTCGGTGAGCTGGCTCGGGTCGGCCAGCTCACGGGTGAGGTCGAAGCCGCGGGCGTCGCGCAGCGGGGACTCCTCCTCGAAGTCCCAGCGGGCGCGTCGGGCCTTCAGCGTGGCGCCGGCGTACGCGTTGACGACCTGCGAGCAGGCCACCATCGGGTTCGCGCCGGGGTCGCCGACGACGGAGATCCCGAACTCGGTCTCCGTTCCCATCACGCGACGCACCGTCATGTCGCGAGCCTACGCGGAGCGGGTCAGAGGTACTGCCCGGTGTTCGACACGGTGTCGATGGAGCGTCCCGGCTCGGTTCCCTGCTTGCCCGTGATCAGCGTGCGGATGAACACGATCCGCTCGCCCTTCTTGCCGGAGATCCGCGCCCAGTCGTCCGGGTTCGTGGTGTTGGGCAGGTCCTCGTTCTCCTTGAACTCGTCCACGCAGGCCTGAAGCATGTGGGTCACTCTCAGGCCCTTCTGGTCGTTGTCCAGGAGGTCCTTGATCGCCATCTTCTTGGCCCGGTCGACGATGTTCTGGATCATGGCGCCGGAGTTGAAGTCCTTGAAGTACAGGACCTCCTTGTCACCGTTGGCGTAGGTGACCTCGAGGAACCGGTTCTCCTCGGTCTCGGTGTACATCCGCTCCACCGTCGCCTGGATCATCCCGGCCACCGTCGCGTCGCGGTTCCCGCCGAACTCGGCCAGGTCCTCGGCGTGCAGCGGAAGGTCGGGCGTGAGGTACTTGGAGAAGATGTCGCGCGCGGACTCGGCATCCGGCCGCTCGATCTTGATCTTCACGTCGAGACGGCCAGGGCGCAGGATCGCGGGGTCGATCATGTCCTCGCGGTTCGACGCCCCGATGACGATGACGTTCTCGAGACCCTCGACGCCGTCGATCTCGCTCAGCAGCTGGGGAACGATGGTGTTCTCGACGTCGGAGGAGACACCGGATCCGCGGGTGCGGAACAGCGAGTCCATCTCGTCGAAGAAGACGATCACCGGGGTGCCCCCGCTGGCCTTCTCCCGGGCGCGCTGGAAGACGAGCCGGATGTGACGCTCGGTCTCACCGACGTACTTGTTGAGCAGCTCGGGGCCCTTGATGTTCAGGAAGTAGGACTTGCCCGGAGCCCCCTCGCCTCCGGTCTTCGAGGCGACCTTCTTCGCGAGGGAGTTGGCGACCGCCTTGGCGATCAGCGTCTTGCCGCACCCGGGAGGGCCGTACAGCAGCACGCCCTTGGGTGGCTTGAGCTTGTGCTCCTCGAACAGCCCCGGGTAGAGGTAGGGCAGCTCGATCGCGTCGCGGATCTGGTCGATCTGCTTGATCAGCCCGCCGATGTTGCTGTAGTCGATGTCAGGAACCTCTTCGAGGACGAGCTCCTCGACCTCGGACTTGGGCACCCGCTCGTAGACGTAGCCGGAGCGGCTGTCGAGCAGCAGCGAGTCGCCGGCGCGCAGGGTGGTGTCCCGCAGCGGCTCGGCGATGCGTACGACGCGTTCCTCATCAGCGTTCGCGATCACCAGGACCCGGTCGCCGTCCGCGAGCAGCTCCTTGAACATCACGACTTCGCCGATCTTCTCGAAGTCGAGCGCCGCGACCACGTTGAGCGCCTCGTTGAGCATGACCTCCTGGCCGAGGTGCAGCTCGTCGAGGTCGACGGTCGGGCTGACGTTGACCCGCAGCTTGCGGCCACCGGTGAACACGTCGATCGAGTCGTCCTCGTTGCGCCCCAGGAAGGTGCCGAAGCCAGCCGGCGGCTGGGCCAGCCGGTCGACCTCGTCCTTGAGGGTCATGATCTGGTCGCGAGCCTCACGAAGCGTCTGCGCCAGCCGCTCGTTCTGTGCTGTGACGGCCGCGAGGGACCGCTGGGTGTCGGCGAGCCGTTGTTCGATCGCCCGCGAGTGCACCGGGCTCTCGGCCAGACGGCGGCGCAGCTCGGTGACCTCGTCGCTCAGGAAGCCGACCTGGCTCATCAGCTCCTCGGGCGTCCGGTTGACCGGCCGACCCGAACCACTCTCTGAAGCGGGCACTTGGTACCACCTCCGCAGCGGGGACTCTGGTTCGACACTACCCACTCCGAGGCCGTTGCAAAGGCTTTGTGCACTCGGTGTCGGTTACCAATTGATCACGACCAGGGCATCAGCTCTCGATGCCCTCCGCCACAGCAGGAAGGCCGTCTGGGCGCTGGCCCGTGTAGTCCACTCCGTAGGCACCGGGCGCGGGTCGGCGCTTCTTCAGGGGCGCACGCTCACCCGGCGCCATCCGGCGGCTGGTGACGAGGAAGCCGGTGTGACCGTTCATCTTGTGGGTCGGTCGCACCGCCAGTCCCTCGACGTGCCACTCCCTGACCAGCGTCTCCCACGGGTGTGGCTCGGTGAACTCGCCATGGGCTCGGAGAGCCTCGACCACCTTGCTGAGCTGGGTGGTGGTCGCGACGTAGGCCACCAGGATCCCGCCCGCGGTGAGGGCGTCGGCGGCCACGTCCACGCACTCCCAGGGCGCGAGCATGTCCAGGACGATCCGGTCGATCGTGCCCGGCTCCTCGACGTGGGGCATCGTCTCCGCGAGGTCGCCCACCGTGAGTCGCCACGCCGGGTGGTCGCCGTCGAAGAACTGGGTGACGTTGCGCCGCGCGACGTCGGCGAACTCCTCACGGCGCTCGTACGACGACACGAGTCCGTGCGGACCGACCGCACGGAGCAGGGAGCAGGTCAGCGCACCGGACCCGACACCCGCCTCCACGACGCGGGCGCCGGGGAAGATGTCGGCCATGGCGACGATCTGCGCGGCGTCCTTGGGGTACACGACCGCCGCACCGCGCGGCATGGAGACCACGAACTCGCTCAGCAGCGGCCGGAAGACGAGGTACTCGCCCCCCGCGGTCGAGGCAACGCTGAAGCCCTCGGCCCGGCCGATCAGCGCGTCGTGCTCGATCATGCCCTTGTTGGTGAAGAACTGCTTGCCGGCCTCGAGGCAGATGTTGTGCTTGCGGCCCTTCGCGTCCAGCAGCCGCACCCACTCACCCTCGCGCAGGGGTCCACGGTGCACCCCGGACCAGGATTCGGGCGTGACGTCGTCGTCAGGGGTGGCGGGCAGGGGTGACATGGCGCAGAGACTACAAGCGGGTCGGGGCGCAGCCTGACCCGGCTCAGCCCACTTCGGACAGGTTCAGCCGGCCGCGAAGGCCGCATCGACGTCGCTGGCTGCGAGCACGCCGTACACCGTGCCGTCCGGTTCGACGAGGAGGTACTCCGACGCCGGAGTCCGTTGCATGGCGCGCACCAGCGCCTCGCCGGCAAGGTCGGCGGGGAGCGAGAGGCCATCGACCAGCTCGCGGGAGATGGAGCGGACCGGGAGCCACGGGCGACGGTCCTCGGGTGTGGCGCGCAGCGCGGCCTCGTTGACCACACCGACGGTGCGGCCGTCGCTGCTGACCGCGACGAGGCTTCCCGCCCCTGCCTCGTGGGCCTGCCGCAGCGCCTCGGCCACCGGCAGGTCCTCGGGCACCGACAACGAGCGACGGGCAAGACTCCGGGCGACGAGCAAGGGCAGCTTGCGGCGCAGCTTGCTCATGGTGATCGCCGAGGTCGCCCCTCCCCACAGGAACGCCGCGATCACGAAGGCGAGCACGTAGTCGACGATTGCGGGTTGCTGGTCGAGCACGAGCTGGAGGTACAGCGGCCACGTGACCGCGAGGACGGCGACGACCCGGCCGGCCCAGCCCGCGACGAGCGTGGCCCGGTGCGGGTTGCCGCTCGCCTTCCACACAGCGGCCCGGAGCACCCGTCCGCCGTCGAGGGGCAGCCCCGGAACGAGGTTGAGCACTCCCACCACCAGGTTGGCTCCGGCGAGGCCCTCCACGGCCATCAGGAGCAGACCGTCCGGGGTCACCGCGGTGAGGGCCAGAGCGCCGAGTCCCACGGCCACCGAGGTGACCGGACCGACGAACGCGACCCAGAACTCTCGACCCGGGGTCTGCGCCTCCCCGTCGATCTGGGTCATGCCACCGAGGAAGTGCAGGGTGATCGAGCGGACCGGCAAGCCGAACCGCTTCGCCATCAGCGCGTGCGACATCTCGTGCAGCAGGACCGAGAGGTAGAGCAGGATCGCGAACGCCAGGCCGGCGACGTACTTCAGGCCACCGAGACCGGGCTGGGCCTGCTCGACCCGAGGAGCCAGCATCACCGCGATCAGTCCCGCGACCAGGAGCCAGGAGGAGCGGACCAGCACATCGACGCCCGCGACCGACCCGACCCGGATCGTGCCGGGAGCCTGGGCCGGGCGCTGCGGCTGGGGCTGGGGCTGGCCCTGAAGATCACTCACCACGCCACGCTATCCGACAGCGGGGTCCTGCCCGACCAACCCCGGCCGACCCCGGCCGACCCCGACCGGAACCGAAGCGTCCGTGGGGTCGCCTAGGGTGACCGGCATGAGTGAGGACACCGACGTCGTGTCGCCCGCGGCCCGGATCGGCACGCCGGTCGACGGTGTCGACGTGCTCGGCTCCCTCTCCCCCAGCCGCGCCGGTGACTTCATGTCGTGCCCGCTGCTGTTCCGGTTCCGGACCATCGACCGGCTTCCCGAGCCGTCCTCGCCGGCCGCCGTGCGCGGCACCGTGGTGCACAAGGTGCTCGAGGACCTCTTCGACCTGCCGGCCGCCGACCGCACGCCCGAGACCGCCGAGTCGATGCTGGCGCCGGCCTGGGAGACGCTCATGGCCGAGGAGCCCGGGCTCGCCGAGATGTTCGGCGCCGAGGGTCCCGAGGTCGGGGCCTGGCTCGCCTCCTGCCGCACCTCGCTCGCGCAGTACTTCCAGCTCGAGGACCCGACCAGGCTGGAGCCGGCCGAGCGCGAGGTGTACGTCGAGACCCTGCTCGACTCCAAGCTGCTGCTCCGTGGGTTCATCGACCGGGTCGACGTGGCTCCCGACGGCGCGATCCGGGTGGTCGACTACAAGACCGGCCGCTCTCCGGGTGAGGCCTTCGAGGGCAAGGCACTGTTCCAGATGAAGTTCTACGCCCTGGTCGTGTGGCGCACCCGGGGGGTGATCCCGGCCATGCTCCAGCTGATCTACCTCGGCAACGGCGAGGTGCTGCGCTACGTTCCCGAGGAGCGGGACCTCCTCGCCACCGAGCGCAAGGTGGAGGCGGTCTGGGCGGCCATCCGTCGCGCCCAGGAGTCAGGTGACTTCCAGCCCAGTCCCGGCCCCCTGTGCCGGTTCTGTGCCCACCAGAGCCTCTGTCCCGCGTTCGGCGGCACGCCGCCGCCCCTCCCGACCGAGCCCGCCGGCTTCCAGACCGACACCACCGAGGCGACCGGCTGACCGGTCCACACGTCAGATGTCGTGCCGCTGGGCCCACACGGCGGCCTGGGTGCGGTCCTGCACACCGATCCGCTGGAAGACCGACGTGAGGTGAGCCTTGACCGTGCGCTCGCTGATGCCCAGCCGACGTGCGATCTGCTTGTTGGCGAGTCCGGCCCGCACCAGCCTCAGGACCTCCCGCTCGCGAGCGGTCAGGCCGGAGTCCGGCGAACGAGGTCGGTCCTCCCCGCGTGACTGCAGGAGCGCACGTGCCGCTCGCGGATGGATCGGGGACTCCCCTCGAGCCACCGCCCTCACCCCCTCGATCAGGTCCTCGGGGTCGGCGTCCTTCAGCAGGTAGCCGACCGCCCCGGCGTCCAGCGCGCCGATGATCCGGTCACTGTCGGAGTACGACGTCAGCACGAGCACCTGTGCCCTGCTTCCCGAGGCGACGATCCGCCGGGTGACGCTGACACCGTCCTCCCCCGGCATCTGAAGGTCCATCAGGACCACGTCCGGGTCGCCGGTCTCCAGCACCTCGAGGGCGGCGGACCCGTCGCCGACGGAGCCCACCACCTCGAAGCCGGCCGAACGCAGCAGCCGGGCAAGACCGTCCCGGACCAGCGCATGGTCGTCGACGAGCAGCACACTGGTCATGGCAGCCCCACGCTCAGCTGGATCTCGGCCCCGGCACCCGGGCTCGAGCGGACGGTCAGGGTAGCGCCGGACTCGGTGGCGAGGTCGCGCAGACCACGAAGGCCGAGTCGCCCCGGCGCCAGCGACGCCGGGTCGAACCCGGTGCCGTCGTCGGTGACCGTGAGGACCACCGCGTCCGGGGTGCGCTGCACCTCGACGCCGAGGTGAGCCGGGGACGCGTGCCGCAGCGAGTTCCGCACCGCCTCCTGGGCGGCTCTCCACACGAGGGCGATGTGCCCGTCGGGCACTCCGGTCAGGTCGTCCATCAGCAGCGTGACCTCGACGCCGGCGGCATGGGCGCGCGCAAGCAGATCGTCCAATGCGCCCGAGAGCCCGTCGGAGTGCAGGTCCGGCGGGTAGATCTCTACCAGCAACGACCGCAAGGACCGCAGGGCACGGCGTACCGCGTCCCCCGCCTCGGCCAGCTCCTGGCTCGAGTCACCCCCGGCAGCGGCGGCCGACAGGCCGAAGGCGGTGGCGGTCAGGTCCTGTACGACGCCGTCGTGCAGGTCACGGGCGATCCGCCGTCGCTCGACGTCCGAGGCCTCGACCGCCGCCAGCAGGAGCCGTTCCCGTTCCCGTGACGCGCGCTGGAGGCGCTGCCACAGCAGCCACACCAGCGGGGTCGTCAGGACCAGCAGGGCGACCAGCCCACCGAGCGCGATGGGCCGGAAGGCGGTCGCGATCTCGTGCTGACGGTCGTGCAGGGCGTCCAGCGCGTAGTAGGCCTCGAACAGCACCGGCACGCCCTCGGGGGTCTGCACCCGCGTGTACACCTCGAGCAGTCCTCCCGAGTCACGCTCGAAGCGGTTCTCCGGGCGGCTCAGGTCCGAGATCTCGGCATTCGTGGCCCCCCCGTCGAGCACCGCCACCTCCTCGTCCCCCAAGGCGTAGCGCTGGCCGATGAGCTGCGTCTGGTCGCTGTAGAGGATGGTGCCGTCGCGCCGCCAGACCTTGAGCCGGGCCACGTCCAGCTCCAACCCGCGAGCGCGCAGCGCGCGGTCGAAGCGATCCACGGCGCCGGCCCGGGCATGCACCAGGCCACGGGGCAGGAGCGGCTGCACCACCTGCCGCGCGAGCAGCTCCGTGCGGGCCCGAGCGTCGCGTACCGCCTCGTCCCTGGCCGCCCGCCCGCTCAGCACCGAGGTGGCGACGGTGACGGCCACCGCGGCCAGCAGCCCGGCGGCCAGGAACTGGGCCACCGGGTTGCGCAGAGCTGAGCGGATCGGCGGGTGCACGCGACGAGTATGCGCCGGTGCGCGCCACCGCTCAGAACCTGACCTTGCCGCGACACACCTCCCCGGAGGCGGGGTGCTTGGCCCGGAACACGAGGTTGTCCGTCCCTGCTACGTCCACGAGCAGCCGACGGCGTTCGAAGGATCCGCTGGGAGCCTTGGTCGTGGCGGTGCCCCTCGCAGCCCGGGAGCCGTTGTGGACCATGCGCCAGCGCCAGAGCTGGCCGTTGACGTTGCTGTCGACCTCACCGTCGAACTCGATCCGTCCGTCCTCGGGGCTTGCCTTGACCTTCCACGTCGAGGACCCACTGCAGTGACCTCGGCGGATCACGTCACCGCTGTTCGCGACGGCGGGGACGGCGCCCAGCACGACGCTGCCGGTCACGATCGCGGCGACCATCGTTCTCCTGAGCTCCATGGTGAGCTCCTCTCATCGGGAGTCACCATGCTTGCCCGGGCCGTGGGCGCGCCGCCATCGTCCGCTGGTCGTACGACCCGCTCGCGGGCCGACCTCAGGTGTTGTCGGGTCGCCCCGGCTCGCGCGTGATCGGAGACGGGTGCAGGACGCAGGCCACCTCGACACCCCCGGACTGGCGCAGCAGCGGGTCGACGCCCGGCTCGAAGACCACGTCGAGACCTTCGGGCGTCTCGTCGAGCGAGGCAACCCCGGTCCACATCGGCTCCTCGGGCTTCTCGCCCCGGATGCGCTCCAGAAGCTCGCGGACGCGGCTCGCCTCGCCGGGCCTGCCCAGTGTGACCCGCTTCGCCGGGGCATCCAGCACGTCGAGATCGCCGACGTAGCTGCGCTCCTGCTCGTAGACCTCGGCAGGCTGTCGCGTCCAGTGCTCCTCCAGCAGGTTCCTCAGGTCGCGTGACTCCCAGCCACACGCCTCGACCGCCACCGGGCAGCGCGGGTGGAAGGAGCAGCCCAGCGGCGGGTTGGCCGCATCCGGGATCTCACCGCGCGGCAGGTCCCGGGGAACCATCTTCTCGGGATCCGGCTCCGGGATGGCCTTCAGCAGAGCCTTGGTGTACGGGTGCTTCGGGTCGGCGAAGATCTCCTCGGTCGGTCCGGTCTCCACGATCCGTCCGAGGTACATGATCGCGATCCGGTCGCAGAAGAACTTGGCACTGGCCAGGTCGTGCGTGATGTAGATGTAGGTCAGCCCCAGGTCCTCCTTGAGGTCGATCATCAGCTGGATGATCTTCGCCCGGACGCTCATGTCGAGCATCGACACCGGCTCGTCGGCGACCAGCATCACCGGGTCCAGGATGATCGAGCGGGCGATCACCGCACGCTGCTTCTGTCCTCCGGACAGGTCGGACGGGTACTTCGACATGAAGCGCTCGGCCGGGCTCAGCCCCACCCGGTCCAGGGCGGCAGCCACTCTCGTGCGGAGCTCCGCTCCCTTGGCGATCCCGTGGATCTTCAGCGGGTGACCCACAGCGGTCTCGATGGTCATCGCCGGGTTCAGCGCGGCGTGCGGGTCCTGGAAGACCATCTGCAGGTCGGTGCGCAGGCTGCGGAGCTGGCGTGAGGACATGTCGGAGACCACGCGGTGGTGGTCCTCGGAGTCGTGGTACGTGATCGTCCCGGACGTGGTCGGGGCCAGGCCCAGGAGGGCCCGTCCCAGGGTGGACTTGCCACTGCCAGACTCCCCCACCACACCGAGCACCTCGCCTCGATGCAGGGTCAGGTTCACCCCGTCGACCGCCTTGACGGTGCCGGTCCCGAGGCCGAAGATCCTGGCCAGCAGGCCAGAGCCCAGGGCGAAGTGGACCTCGAGGTCCTCGATGTCGATCAGGGCGTCGCCGCTGCGCTCATGCGCCGGCGCACCGTCGGTGTCAGGCTTCGTCGGCAACGGAGAACTCCTTCTGCTCGAGGGGAGCGCGCTCGTGCTCGTCCAGGTCAACGTCGACCCCGTTGGCCAGGTCCGCGGCCCAGCACTGGACGCGCACCCCCTTGGCCAGCTCACGCGGAATCGGGTGCCGGGTGGCGCAGATGTTCATCGCGTCGGGGCAGCGCGGGTGGAAGTGGCAGCCGCTGGGCGGCTCGACCAGGTCGGGCGGAGCACCCGGGATGAAGTTCAGTCCCGTGGTCGACAGTGAGATCGTCGACCGGAGGAGCTCTCGGGTGTAGGGGTGCTGCGGGTCGGCGAAGACCTGATGGGCGTCGCCGATCTCCACGATCTCGCCGGCGTACATCACCGCGACCCGGTCACAGGCCTCGGCGATGATGCCCAGGTTGTGCGTGATCAGCAGCAGCGAGGTGTCGAAGTCGCGGCGCAGGTCGTGCAGGATCTTGATGATCTGCGCCTCGACCAGGACATCGAGGGCAGTCGTCGGCTCGTCCGCGACCACGAACGACGGGCTCAGGACCAGCGCCAGGGCGATCATCAGCCGCTGGCGCATGCCTCCGGAGAACTCGTGCGGGTACGACCGGAACCTGGTCGGCGGGATGCCCATCAGCCGGAGCACCTCGAGCGACCGGCGCTCGACCTCGGCCTTCGACATGCCCTTCTCGTGGGTCTTCAAGGTCTCCGCGAAGTGTTCGGAGATGCGCATCAGGGGGTTCAGCCGGGTGAGCGGCTCCTGGAAGATCATGCCGAGCTCGGGACCTCTCATCCCGTGCATCTCCTTGGCCGGGATCGAGAGCAGGTCACGGCCACGGAACCGCAGCTCGCCGTCCATCTTGGCGCCCTCCGGCAGCAGGCCGAGCAGGCCTCGTCCCAGCGTGGACTTGCCGCACCCGGACTCGCCGACCAGACCCAGGATCTCGCCCTTGTTGAGCGTGAAGCTCACCCCGTCCACGGCCCGGACGGGGCCACGCTCGGTCCCGTACCAGACCCGGATGTCCCGGGCGTCGATGACGGGCTCGCTGTCGGTCCCGCTGGCGTGCTCGCTCATGCCTGCACCCCTTCCGTCGTCGTCTGCCGTGCCGGCAGCTGCACCTTGCGGATGCGGCGCTTGCGCAGGTTCGGGTTGATCGTCTCGTTGAGCCCCTCGCCGACCAGGGTCAGTCCGGTGATCAGCAGCACGATCGCGAGGCCCGGGTAGACGGCCGTCCACCAGATTCCGGACGACACGTCGTCCAGGGCCCGGCTGAGGTCATAGCCCCACTCCGAGGCCTCGCTCGGCTGGATCCCCAGCCCCAGGAAGCCCAGGGCCGCCAGGGTGCCGAGAGCGTCGGCGGCGTTCAGCGTGCCGACGACGGGCACCGACTGGATCACGTTGGAGAACAGGTAGCGCCCCATGATCGTTCCGGGTGGGGCACCGATCGCGTGCGCCGCCTCGACGTACGTCGCCTCCTTCGCGGAGACGGTCGTGTTGCGGACCACCCGGAAGTACTGCGGGATGTAGATCGCGGTCAGCGACAGCGAGGCCGCGACGATGCCTCCGCCGAGGGGGCCCCGCAGCAGGAACGAGAAGACGATCGCCAGGAGCAGCGTCGGCAGCGCGTAGAGCGCGTCCATCAGGAAGACCAGCAGTCGGTCCGCCCACCCGCCGACGAAGCCGGAGAGCAGCCCGAGCGGCACGCCGATGACGAGCGAGAAGATCACCGACATGCCGACCACCTCGCACGCGGTCCGCGCACCCCACACGATCCGGGAGTAGACGTCGTAGAGCTGGTCGTTCGTGCCGAACCAGAACTGCCCCGACGGCGGCGCCATCTTCGGGATCTTGACGCCGTCGATGCGCTGCTGGGCGAAGCCGTAGGGCGCGATCCAGGGCGCGAAGATCGCCAGGACCACGAAGAAGAGCGTGATCAACAGGCCGGTGACCAGGATCCAGCGGCCGAGGCCGGAGGTGTTCCGGAACGGACCGGTGAGCTTTTTCCACATCTCGGCCTCCTCAGTACCGCACGCGCGGGTCGACGATGGCGTTGATGATGTCCACCAGCAGGCTGACGATCACCACGATCAGAGCGAAGAACGTGACGATCCCCTGGACCGCCGCGTAGTCGCGCTTGATGACGTACTCGATCAGGGTGTTACCGAGCCCCGGCCAGTTGAAGGTCCGCTCGGTGAGCACGGCACCGGAGAGCGTCAGCGCCACCTGCAGCCCGAGCACCGTGATCACCGGGACGAGGGCGTTGCGGAAGGCGTGGCGGCGGATGACGTGCTTCTCGGCGATGCCACGGGCCCGCGCGGCCTCGATGTAGTCGCCCTGCAGGGTCTGAAGCATGTTGACGCGCACCAGCCGGATGAACACCCCGGACAGCAGGAGGCCCAGCGTCAGGCACGGCAGAGCGTGGTGCTTGAGCACGTCGAAGAAGGCCGTGGAGTTGCCCGAGATCACCGTATCCAGGATCAGGATGTGCGTATGTGGAGGCACCTCGAACTTCGTCACCGGTGAGGCGATGTCGTACGTCGGCCAGCCGGGCACGTACTGCACCACCAGGATCACGAGCATCAGGCCGACCCAGAAGATCGGCGCGGCGTACGACACGACGCCGAAGATCCGGATCACGACATCGGCGACCGAGTCGCGGTAGCGGCCCGCGATGAGTCCCAGCGGGATCCCGATGATCAGGGCGACGATGAAGGCGCCCACGGTGAGCGAGAGCGTCGCGCCACCGTTGTCGCGGATGATGTCGAGGATCGGACGGTTGTCCGAGATGGTCTTGCCGAAGTCCAGCCGAGCCGCCGACCCGATGTAGTCGAGGTACTGCATCCACAGCGGCCGGTCGAGGCCGAGCGTGTGGCGACGCGCGTCGAGCGCGTCCTCGTCCAGCTTGCCGCCCACCGCTGCGGAGACCGGGTCACCCGGTGCCACCCGCAGCAGCAGGAAGACCACCGTGAGCAGCACCCAGATCATCGGCACGATCAGCAGCAGCCGCTGGACGATGTAGCGAGGAAGGGAACCTGTTCCCGCGCTCATCTGCTTCCTTCCTGACACGGAAAGAGGGAGGACATCCTCGGGGTGCCCCGGAGGCCGCCCTCCCCCATTCTCGTTGCTAGCTCGTTCAGCCGTTCTTGCTGATCATCCAGAAGCGGAAGATGTACGTCGGGTCGAGGGTGTCCGCGACTCCGCTCATGCTCGTCCCCGCAACCGCGACGTTCTGCCCGTTCCACGAGGGAATGAGCGGCACGTCCTCGGCCACGATGTCCTGGAGCTGACCGATCTCGTCGTTGCGAGTCGCGTCGTCGGTGGCGGCCAGCTCCTGGTCGAGCAGGCTGTTCACCTCTTGTTCGAGTAGCCGTTGGCGAAGAACCCACCGTCACGGACGAACGGCGACAGGTAGTTGTCGGCGTCCAGGAAGTCCGGGTACCAACCCAGGATGAACATGTCGTAGGCGCCCTGCTTGTAGAGGGTCTGGTACTCCTCCCACTCCGCGTCCTGGGCGTGGCCTGGAACAGCCCGCTGTCGTTGAGCTGGTTCTTCAGCGTGGTCGCCTCGTCGACGGCGTTGGGGCCGTAGTGCGACGGGGTCTAGCCCAGCGTCAGCTTCACCGGGGTCTTGATCCCGGCGTCGGTGAGGATCTGCTTGGCCTTGTCGACGCTCGGGTCGCCGTACTTCTCCTTGAAGGAGTCCTTCTGGCCACCGAAGCCCGGGGGCACGATGGAGTAGGCGTTGGCGACGGTGCCGTCGTAGGCGTCGGTGTTGATCTCATCGCGGTCGATGAGCTGCGCGACCGCCTGACGGACCGCCTTGTCAGCGACGACCTTGTTGTTGAGCTGGAAGACCCAGTAGCGGAACTCCGAGCCCTGGCCCTTGATGACCTCGACGTTGTCCTTGGTGGACAGGTCGTTCAGGTCGGTGGGGCTCAGCGTGCGCCAGGCGATGTCGACCTGGCCGCTCTCCACGGCCTGCTTGAGCGGCGCGGGGTCGCTGAAGTAGGTCACGAAGACCTTGGAGCTCTTCGGGGTGCGCGGTCCGTCGTAGCTGGCGTTCGCCTCGAACACTGCCTGCTCGCCGGGCTTGTACTGGCTGAGCTTGTACGGACCGGAGCCGATCACCTGGTCGTCGGCCAGCAGCTTGTCGGCCGGGAAGACGTCCTCGTCGACGATCGACGCCGTCGCGGTCGCCAGCACCTTCAGGAAGGTCAGGTCCGGCTTGTTCAGGTGGAAGACGACCGTGGTGTCGTCCGGGGTCTCGATCGCACCGTCGGCGAGAGCCGGAGCCTCGGTGTCACCGTTCGAGATCGCGCCGAGCAGCACCGAGGAGCCGTTCGGGTCGGCGATCTTGATGTTCCGGTCGAACGAGAACAGCACGTCGGAGGACGTGAGGTCGTCGCCGTTGGAGAACTTCAAGCCGGGTCGGAGCTTGCAGGTGACGGTCTGCGGGTCGTCGTAGGCGCACGACTCAGCGGCGTCACCCTGGGGCTCACTGCCGTTGGCGGGGATCGAGACCAGCTGCTCGAAGATGTTGTACTGCATGTTCCACGAGCCGAAGTCGTACGAGCCGGCGGGGTCCACGGCCGTGACCGAGTCCGTCGTGCCCAGGATCCAAGGCGTGCCGGTGGCCCCCGTGTCGCCGTTCCCGGTGCCGTCGCCATTGCCGGTGTCGGAACTGCTTCCGCCACATCCGGCAAGCGCAACGAGCATCAGACCGGCGCTAGCGGCCACAAGTCCTCGTCTGCGGTTCAAGATTTCCACCTCACGATATGCGGGCCCCGCGCAAGATGCCGGGGTCAGGTTGTCGGGACACTACCGGCGAAGGTGCGTCACGGCCAGAACCGCGCGACGACGAAGTGGTCGCAATCTCGCAACGATTCCCACACCCGGGCGGTCCGATAACCGGACGTCGGACCCTCCGGTCAGGACGTGCGCAGTCCCGGGAGGTCGGCTGGCCGCAGCCCGCACAGGTCGTCGCGGAACACCCTGCGCTCCCCCGGAAGGACCGGGACGTGGCACGGAACCACGAGGACGGAGCACCCGGCCGCCTCGGCGGAGCGGGCCCCGGTGTTGGAGTCCTCGATCACCAGCACGTCGTCGGCGTCGAGACGCATCAGGCGCAGCGCCGTCAGGTACGGCTCCGGGTGCGGCTTGCCCTGGGTGACCGCGTCCCCGGTCACGACGACCTCGAAGGTGTCCGCAGGCAGCCGGTCGAGAACCGGCCGGACGAACCGTCGGTAGGACATCGTCACCAGTCCGCAGCGGACCCCGTTCTCGCGGAGCGAGCCCAGGAGTTCGAGCGCGCCCGGGCGGAACGGCACCGACTCCTCAACCCGCGCGACGACGCGGTCCAGCAGACCCTCGACGATGTCCGAGGGCTCGACGTCGATGCCCGCGTGCTCACGGATGTAGCGGCCCGAGGAGAGGAGGTCGTTGCCGACCAGGTTGAGGGCGTGCTCCTCGGACCAGGTGCCTCCGTGCTGCGAGATCAGGTCGAACTCCGAGGCGATCCAGTACGGCTCGGTGTCGACGAGCGTGCCGTCCATGTCCCACAGGACAGCCGCAGGCCAGGTCGCGTCGGACACGTCAGTCGCCGTCGGGGTCGTAGCCGAGGTTGGGCGAGAGCCAGCGCTCCGCCTCCTTGAGCGACCAGCCCTTGCGCTCGGCGTACTCAGCGACCTGGTCGCGGGCCAGCCGGCCCACCACGAAGTACTGCGAGGCGGGATGGGAGAAGTACCAGCCGCTGACCGCGGCCCCGGGCCACATGGCCATGCTGTCGGTGAGCTCGATCCCGGTGCGGCGCTCGACGTCCAGGAGGTCCCACAGCGTGCGTTTCTCGGTGTGCTCCGGACACGCGGGATAGCCGGGTGCCGGCCGGATGCCGCGGTAGCGCTCGGCGATGAGCTCCTCGTTGGCCAGGGACTCGTCCGCGACGTAGCCCCACAGCTCGGTGCGGACGCGCTGGTGCAGGCGTTCGGCGAAGGCCTCGGCCAGGCGGTCCGCGAGCGACTCGAGCAGGATCGCGCTGTAGTCGTCCTGATCGGCCCTGAACGCCGCGATCCGGTCGGCGCT
This sequence comes from uncultured Actinomycetota bacterium, assembly GCA_963740525.1. Lineage (GTDB taxonomy): Bacteria > Actinomycetota > Actinomycetes > Propionibacteriales > Nocardioidaceae > CAVUEG01. The sequence continues at coordinate 70,214 of CAVUEG010000010.1, read as the reverse complement.
GCCCAGTCCGGCGGTCACCGCGAAGGCGCCAACGTGGTCGGCGAGCCCGGTCTCCTTCGGCGCCACGTAGTCGGACAGTGCCTTGTTCGGGACCCCCTCGCGATGCTGGCCCTGCTGGCGCAGGTGGTGCAGGGTCGCCCGTACGTCGGTGCGCGCCGCGTCGCCGTACACCTCGATGTCGTCGCCGACGGCGTTCGCCGGGAAGAAGCCGACCACGCCGTTCGCGGTGAGCCAACCCTCATCGACGACCCGGTCGAGCATCGCCTGGGCGTCGTCGTACAGGGCGCGTGCGGTCTCACCGGTCGAGGGGTTGTTCAAGATGTCGGGGAACTTCCCCTTCATCTCCCAGGCGTTGAAGAACGGCTGCCAGTCGATGTAGTCGCGCAGCTCGCTGACCGGGTAGTCGAGGAACTCGCGGACCGTGGCGCCACCGTCCTCGAGGATGGCCGGGACCGGAGGCTCGTAGCCCTCCCACTCGATCGAGGGACGATTCTCCCGTGCCTCCTCGAGCGTGGCCAGCGGGCGGTCGCTCTTGGCGGCGTGCCTCGTGCGCAGCGACTCGTAGTCCGCCGCGACGTCGGCGAGGAGCTTGGGGCGCTGCTCGTCGGAGAGCAGAGCGGCCGCGATCGGGACCGAGCGGGACGCGTCCTTCACCCACACGATCGGGCCGTGGTACTTCGGAGTCACCCGGACCGCGGTGTGCGCCCGGGACGTGGTGGCCCCTCCGATCAGCAGCGGGATCTCCAGCCCCTGTCGCTCCATCTCGGCGGCGAAGTTGACCATCTCGTCCAGCGAGGGAGTGATCAGCCCGGAGAGTCCGATCAGGTCGGCACCCACCTCCCGGACCTTGTCCAGGATCTTCTGGGCCGGAACCATCACGCCGAGGTCGATCACCTCGTAGTTGTTGCACTGGAGCACCACGCCGACGATGTTCTTGCCGATGTCGTGGACGTCCCCCTTGACGGTGGCCATCACGATCGTGCCGTTGGTCTTGCGTGCCGAGGAGGTGCCGTCGATCTCCTTCTCCGCCTCGATGTAGGGGATCAGGTAGGCGACCGCCTTCTTCATCACCCGCGCCGACTTCACCACCTGGGGCAGGAACATCTTCCCGTCGCCGAACAGGTCGCCGACGACGTTCATCCCCGCCATCAGCGGACCCTCGATCACCTCGATCGTGCGACCGCCCCGGGCCTCGATCTCGGCTCGAAGCTCCTCGGTGTCGGACTCGGCGTAGGCGTCGATCCCCTTGACCAGAGCATGGGTGATCCGCTCCGAGACCGGCAGCTCGCGCCAGGCCTCCGTCGCCACCTCGGCCTGCTCGCCCGAGGCGTTGTGGGTCTCGGCGATCTCGAGCAACCGCTCGGCCGCATCCTCGCGCCGGTTCAGGATCACGTCCTCGATCCGCTCGCGAAGTTCAGGGTCCACCTCGTCGTACACCGCGAGCTGACCGGCGTTCACGATGCCCATGTCGAGGCCCGCACGGATCGCGTGGAAGAGGAAGACCGCGTGGATCGCCTCACGGACCGGGTTGTTGCCGCGGAAGGAGAACGAGACGTTCGAGATGCCGCCGGACACCAGGGCTCCGGGCAGGTTCTCCTTGATCCAGCGCGTGGCCTCGATGTAGTCGAGTCCGTAGCCGGCGTGCTCCTCGATGCCCGTGGCCACGGCGAAGACGTTGGGGTCGAAGATCAGGTCGTGAGGGTCGAAGCCGACCTCGTCGACCAGGATCCGGTAGGCACGCTCGCAGATCACCTTGCGGCGCTCGAGGTTGTCGGCCTGGCCGTCCTCGTCGAAGGCCATCACGACCACCGCGGCGCCGTACTTGCGGCACAGGCGGGCCTGGGCGACGAACGCCTCGACGCCCTCCTTCATCGAGATGGAGTTCACGATCGCCCGGCCCTGGACACACTTGAGACCGGCCTCGATCACCTCCCACTTGGAGGAGTCGACCATCACCGGCACCCGGCTGATGTCGGGCTCGCCCGCCACCAGCTTGGTGAAGCGGTCCATCGCGGCGACGCCGTCGATCATCCCCTCGTCCATGTTGATGTCGATCACCTGCGCGCCGGCCTCCACCTGCTGGGCGGCGACGGCCAGGGCGGCGTCGTAGTCGCCGGCCTTGATCAGCTTGCGGAAGCGCGCGGACCCGGTGATGTTCGTGCGCTCCCCGACATTGACGAACAACGAGTCCGACGTGATCGTGAGCGGCTCCAGCCCGGACAGCCGCATCGCAGGGGCGATCTCGGGAACCACCCGCGGTGAGCCGGCCTTGGCCGCGGTGGCGATCGCCTGGATGTGCGCGGGCGTGGTGCCACAGCACCCCCCGATCAGGTTCACCAGGCCACTGTCGGCGAACTCCCCGAGGTGTCCCGAGGTCTGCTCCGGTGACTCGTCGTACTCGCCGAACGCGTTCGGCAGCCCGGCGTTGGGGTAGCACGAGACGAAACAGTCCGCGATCCGCGACAGCTCCGCGACGTACGGCCGGAGGTCGGCTGCGCCGAGCGCGCAGTTCAGCCCGACAGCCAGGGGCCGGGCGTGCCGCACCGAGTGCCAGAACGCCTCGGTGGTCTGGCCCGAGAGGGTGCGCCCCGAGGCGTCGGTGATCGTGCCGCTGATGATCACCGGCCACCGGCGCTGACGCTCCTCGAAGAGCGTCTCGACCGCGAAGATCGCGGCCTTGGCGTTGAGGGTGTCGAAGATCGTCTCCACCAGCAGCAGGTCCGCGCCGCCGTCGACCAGTCCACTGGCCTGCTCGTGGTAGGCCGCCACCAGCTCGTCGAAGGTCACGTTGCGCTTGCCCGGGTCGTTGACGTCCGGGGAGATCGAGGCAGTCCGGTTCGTGGGACCCATGGCACCGGCGACGTACCTGGGACGGTCCGGGGTCTCCGCGGTGACCTCGTCGGCCGCCTCCCGGGCCAGGGATGCCGATGCACGGTTCATCTCGTAGGCGTACTTCTCGGTCCCGTAGTCGGACTGCGAGATGGACGTGGCCGTGAACGTGTTGGTGCCGATGATGTCCGCCCCGGCGGCGAGGTACTCGCGGTGGATCGAGCGGATGATGTCGGGCTGGGTCAGGCTCAGCAGGTCCGCGTCACCCTTGAGGTCGTGGCTCCAGTCAGGGAAGACGTCGCCGCGGTAGTGCTCCTCCTCGAGACCGTGCTGCTGGATCAAGGTGCCCATCGCACCGTCCAGCACCAGGATCCGCTCGCGCAGGTGCGCGGACAGCGACTCGGTCGCGTCCGGGCGGATCTGGGAAGGCTCCGACAAGGGTGGCTCCTGGAGGGCGGGCGGGATGGTTCCTCCAGCGTAGGCAACCGGCCGGGGCGACAGATGCCCGGTTCCGCATGATGACACCTCCGTCCCCGGACTAAGGTGGCTGAGTGATCGAGATCGAGGAGCTGCCAGAGCTGGTGAACCCGGTGTGCATCGCCGCGTTCGAGGGCTGGAACGACGCCGCGGATGCCGCCTCGTCGGTGGTGGACCACCTGCTGGACGTCTGGGACACGCACGTGGTCGCCTCGATCGACCCGGAGGACTTCTACGACTTTCAGATGAACCGTCCCATCGTCGGCACCAACGACCAGGGGATGCGCAACCTCACCTGGCCCTCGACCCAGATCTCCGTCGCCCGGCCGCCCGGCTCGCTGCGTGACATCGTCCTGATTCGCGGCATCGAGCCGAACATGCGCTGGCGTCAGTTCTGTGCCGAGCTGCTGGCGGCGTGCCAGGAGCTCGGGGTCGAGCTCGTCGTCACCCTTGGCGCCCTGCTCGCCGACTCCCCGCACACCCGCCCGATCCCCGTCAGCGGCACCGCGACCGAGCCCGAGCTGAGCGACCGGCTGAAGCTCGAGCAGACCAACTACGAGGGGCCCACTGGCATCGTCGGCGTCTTCCAGGACACCTGCACCCGGCTGGACCTGCCCGCGGTGTCGTTCTGGGCCGCGGTCCCCCACTACGTCGCGCAGCCTCCCTGCCCCAAGGCGACCTTGGCGCTTCTGGGCCAGCTCGAGGACCTGCTCGAGGTGAGCATCCCGCTGGGTGACCTCCCCGAGGAGTCCCGGGCGTGGGAGCGCGGTGTCGACGAGCTGGCCGAGGAGGACGAGGAGATCGGCGAGTACGTCAAGGCCCTCGAGGAGACCCGGGACACCGCCGACCTTCCCGAGGCCAGCGGTGAGGCCATCGCCCGCGAGTTCGAGCGGTACCTGAAGCGTCGCAACACCGAGGACGGCTGACCGGTCGCTGCTGGGTCAGAGCAGGATGCCCAACGCGGCGTCCGCGAGGACCCGCACCGCCACCCCTGCGCCGGGGTCGGTCCCCGTCCCGGCGTTCGTCTCGTCGGCCCAGCGCTGGATCACGTCCGTGGCCGTGCGCACGTCGAGGTCGTCGGCCAGTGCCGCCAGGACCGCGGTCACCACCGGTGCGGCCGGCGCACCGGAGGGACGAACAACCGCTCCGCGCCAGCCCTCGAGCCGCCCCTGCGCCGCGCTGAGGTCCCGGTCGGTCCAGTGCCAGTCCTCGCGGTAGTGATGGCCCAGCAGCGCCAGCCGGACGGCCATGGGGTCGACCCCGGCCGCTCTCAGCTTGGAGACCAGCACCAGGTTCCCCTTGGACTTCGACATCTTCTCGCCGTCGAGACCGACCATCCCCTGGTGGACGTAGGCGCGGGCGAACGGCGTGCCCGGGTGGGCCACCTGCGCCTCCGAGGCACTCATCTCGTGGTGCGGGAACACCAGGTCGCTGCCGCCGCCCTGGACGTCGAACCCGCCGCCCAGGTGCTCGCGCGCGATGGCAGAGCACTCGATGTGCCACCCGGGACGGCCTGCGCCGAAGGGACTCGGCCAGCTCGGCTCGCCCGGCCGTGCGGCCAGCCAGAGCAGGCAGTCGAGCGGGTCCTTCTTGCCGGCCCGGTCGGGGTCCCCGCCTCGTTCGCCGAAGACGGACAGCATCTGCTCACGGTCCCAGCGCGAAACTCCCCCGAAGTCGGCGTCGGCGGTGACCGAGAAGTACAGGTCGCCGTCGACCTCGTAGACCGAACCGGTGTCTCGGAGACGCTCGATCATCGCGACCACCAATGGGATGGACTCGACGGCTCCGACGTAGTGGTCGGGCGGCAGGACGCGGAGCGCCGTCATGTCGTCGCGGAAGAGCTGGGTCTCGCGTTCGGCGAGCGCCTGCCAGTCCTCGCCCGTGGCCGTGGCCCGCTCGAGCAGCGGGTCGTCCACGTCGGTCACGTTCTGCACATAGGTCACCGCGTGGCCGGCGTTGCGCCAGGCACGGTTCAGCAGGTCGAAGGCGACGTAGGTGGCGGCGTGGCCCAGATGCGTGGCGTCGTACGGCGTGATCCCGCAGACGTAGAGGCGGGCCGAACCCTCGGGCTCGGTCGGTACGACGGCCCCACGCGCTGAGTCGTGCACGGACACCGGCGGACCCTGCTCGTCGAGCACGGGCACATCAGGGGCAGTCCAGGCACGCATGCCGTTGAGCCTAGCCAAGGGCGGCCCGGCGGCCCGGCGCCCCTCCCCGTCGGATCAGAAGGGAGGCCAGGGAATGGCCGGCCACTCACCCGAGGGCTGCGGCATCACCGCCGTGTCCGCGAGCGCTCGGCATCGTGCCCCGAGCGCGTCGACCTCTACCGCCGAAATGACCTTCTCGAGGGCGCCGCGCAGGGACCCTGCCAGCGCCTCCTCGAGCCGGGCCAGCGCCTCGATCTCCTCCGCCGTGAGCGGTGCGCCGAGCCATCCCCACAGCACCGTCCGGAGCTTGGGTTCGACGTGGAAGCTGACGCCGTGGTCGACGCCGTACCGGTGCCCGCCCGTCATCGCGAGGACGTGGCCGCCCTTGCGGTCCGCGTTGTTGACCAGGACGTCGAAGAACGCCATGCGTCGCAGCACCACGGTGTCTTCGTGGACGAGCGAGACGGGCCGGTCCTCGGAGTCGAGACCGTCGAAGACGTGCAGGAACCCCTCGGGAACCCGGTCGGTGGGCACGATGTCGACGGGGCTCTGCTCCTCGTCGACGTCCTGCCACAGCTGGACCATCCCCCGGCCGACAGGCCCGTCCCGCAGCAGCGTGGGAGGGACGACCTCCCAGCCCAGACTCTCCGACACCAGCCACGCGGCGTACTCGCGACCCGCCAGCGTCCCGTCAGGAAAGTCCCAGAGCGGGCGCTCGCCTCGGATCGGCTTGTAGACGCAGGGCAGGACGACGCCGTCGGCACTCACCTCGCCGTAGAACGTGGCGTTGGAGGCGGGCATGATCCGACCGGACACGGTCAGGTCACCGTGGGCGAGGACCTCGACGGCCTCCGCCGCCGGCCGTGCCTGGCTCACTGGCTCGTGCGGAGGAAGCCGTTGGCGCGCGGGCACAGGTGGCCGTCCGGATCGATCGGTCCGCCGCAGAACGGGCAGGGCGCACGGCCCGCCGAGACCACGGTCTGTGCACGCTTGGAGAAGGCGCGGGCCTGACCGGCGGGGAGCGAGACGAGCAGGACCTCGTCGGGCTCGGGCTCCTCGATGTCCTCCTCCGGCTGCTCGGGCCGGATCACGGCCTCCTCGGTGAACGGGAAGACCTCGACGACGACCCGCCCGTCCTCGGCGTCCCACGCGAGGGTCATGGTGCCGGCCCGGAAGTCCTCGACGATGGGCTGCTCGAGCGGAGCGTTGTCCTCGAGGTCCAGCGGGGCGATCAGCGGGATGCCGCCCCCCGACTCACGGGACACCTCGTCGAGGAGTTCCTCGATCCGCTCGGCCAGCACGGCGACCTGCTGCTTCTCCAGGGACACGGTCGTCAACCGAACACCCTCACGGGCCTGGAGGAAGAAGGTGCGCTGCCCGGGCGGGCCGACCGTGCCGGCGACGAAGCGCTCGGGCGGGTCGAAACGGTGGACGACGGGTGCCATGTGATCGACCCTATGCCGTCGCGGAAGGCCCGCTGCCCGTGGCTCCGCCGACCACGGCGTCACTGCTGACCTTGGCACGCCGACCACGGCGGCGACCAGGCTGCCGCAGGTGGCCGAGGTCGCCCGCGGTGGTGTTCGACGACACGACGAACGGCCGCAACGGGGTGTACCTGACCACGGACAGCGAAGCCGGGTCGACCATGAGTCGCTGGAACTGGTCGAGGTGCATTCCCAGGGCATCGGCCAGTACGGACTTGATGATGTCGCCGTGGCTCACCGCCACCCAGACGGCCTCCGGGCCGTGCTCGTCGGCGATCCGGGCGTCCATCGACCGGATCGCCTCGACACTGCGGGCGGACATCGCGGCCATCGACTCGCCACCAGGGAAGACGACGCCGGCCGGGTGCGCCTGGACCGTGCGCCAGAGGTCGTTCTTGGCCAGGACCTTGAGCTCCTGACCCGTCCACTCGCCGTAGTCGCACTCGAGCAGACCGCGGTCCACCTTCACGGGGACCTTGCCCGACTGGTGCGACGCGATCGCGCGAGCGGTCTCTCGGCAGCGCTCCAGCGGACTGGTGACGATCATCGCCAAGGCGAGCCCGTGCAGCCGCTCGCCGGCCGCATGCGCCTGCGCCAGCCCGGTGTCGTCGAGGTGCACACCCTTGGACCGCCCAGCCAGCACCCCGCTCGCGTTCGCCGTGGTTCGACCATGACGCGCGAGGATCACCGTTGGCATGCGCCCGACTCTAGCGATCCGGCCGTAGCCTGAGCCTGTGATCGTTGACAACGCGCTCTACCGCCGGGGTGTGCGGGTCTCCTTGGACTGCCGGGGGGACGACCTCGCGTTCGTCCATGACGAGCTCCAGGAGGGCGACTTCGTGTGGGTGGGGCTCCACGAGCCCACAGCCGAGGAGCTCGACCAGGTCTCGCGGACGTACTCGCTCCACCCCCTGGCTGATCGAGGATGCGCTCCACGCCCACCAGAGGCCCAAGCTCGAGAAGTACGGCGACTCGCTGTTCCTCGTGCTCAAGACCCTCTGGTACGTCGACGAGACCGACCAGGTCGAGACCGGCGAGATCGCGCTGTTCGTCGGCGAGCAGTTCGTCGTCAGCGTCCGCCACGGCAAGGGCAACGAGCTGCACACGGCCCGTCTCAAGCTGGAGTCCCGCGAGAAGATGCTCACCCATGGTCCCTCGGCCGTGGTGCACGCGGTCTGCGACCAGGTGGTCGACAACTACGAGTCAGTGGCCGGAGCGCTCGAAGAGGACGTGGACGAGGTCGAGGTGTCGGTCTTCTCCACCGAGCGCACCAACGACTCTGCCCGCATCTACACGCTCAAGCGCGAGATCGCCGAGGTGCGTCGCGCCGTGCTGCCGTTGCGAGAGCCGATGAACCGCTTCGCCGGCAACACCATCCGGCTCATCGACGACGACGCCGCGCCCTTCTTCCGCGACGTCGCGGACCACCTGGCCAGGGTCGCGGAGACGATCGACACCCTCGACAGCCTGCTGTCGACGGCTTTCGACGCGCACCTAGCCCAGATCTCCGTGCAGCAGAACGACGACATGCGCAAGATCTCCGCGGCCGTGGGTCTCGTGGCGGCGCCGACCCTCATCGCCGGCGTCTACGGCATGAACTTCAAGGACATGCCCGAGCTCGGCTGGCCCTACGGCTACCCGATGTCGATCGCACTGATGCTGATCAGCTGCGCCGTGCTGTTCTACTTCTTCAAGAAGTCCGGCTGGCTCTGACCACCTCGGTCGAGCGGTCGCTCAGGCCGCGATGACCCCGGTCGCCACGAGGACGAGCGCCGTCCCACCGAGCAGCACCCGGTAGATCACGAACGGCGTGTACGAGTGCGTGGTGATGTAGCGCAGCAGCCAGGCGATGGCGGCGTAACCGACCACGAACGAGACCACGGTGGCCACCGCGGTGGGCACGACGCCGTAGGCGTTGTCACCGCCGGGGATGTCCTTGAGCTCGAAGAGCCCGGCGCCGACGACCGCCGGGATGGCCAGCAGGAACGCGAACCGAGTGGCGGTCTCCCGGTCGTAGTCCAGGAAGCGACCCATGCTGATCGTGGCTCCGGAGCGTGAGACGCCCGGGACGAGGGCGAGGGCCTGCGCGAGACCGAACAGCACCGCGTGGCCGAGGTTCAGGTCACCCATCGACCTGTCGGAGGAGGAGATACGGTCGGCGAAACCGAGGATCACGCCGAGGACGATCAGCGCGCCGCCGATGATCCAGATGCTCCGGAAGTCGCTCTCGATGGTGCTCTTGAAGGCGATGCCCAGCAGCACGATCGGGATCGACCCGACGATGACGTACCAGCCCATGCGCGAGTCGAGCGTGCCGCGGTACTCCGGCCTCACCAGAGATCTCAGCCAGGCCCAGGCGATCCGCCCGATGTCCTTGCGGAAGTAGAGGAGCACGGCGAGCTCCGTGCCGATCTGGATGACCGCGGTGAAGGCGGCGCCCGGATCCCCCCAGCCGAACAGCTCCGGGAAGATCCGAAGGTGCGCGCTGCTCGAGATCGGCAGGAACTCCGTCAGTCCCTGGAGCAGGCCCAGGACGACGGCCTTGAACAGTTCGAGCACGTTCACTCCTCAGGCAGGCGCATTCAAAACCTGAGTCATGCTACGCACCCACGAACCGAGTCCGGCGACGCGGCCCGGCGAGCCGCGTGCGGCGTTCCTCGGAGGCTGGATACGGTTGCCCCATGCAGCAGAGGTCGCTGGGCCGCACCGGCCTGAAGGTGTCCCGGCTCGGGCTCGGCACGCTCACCTGGGGACGGGACACCGACGAGCACGAGGCACGCGACCAGCTGGTGGCGTTCGCGGAGGCCGGAGGCACCCTGATCGACACCGCGGCCGGCTACGGCGACGGCGCCTCCGAGGAGCTGATCGGGGGCCTGATCGGTGACGTGGTGGCGCGCGACGACATCGTGCTCGCCACCAAGGCCGGCATCTCCCGGGGTCGCGGCGACCGTGAGACCGACGTGTCCCGCGGGAACCTGATCCGCACGCTCGACGCCTCCCTTCGGCGGCTCGGCGTCGACTCTGTCGACCTGTGGCAGGTGCACACCTGGGCCAACGACACCCCGCTTGACGAGACGCTCTCGGCTCTCGACTACGCGGTCTCGAGCGGACGAGCGGCGTACGTCGGGATCTCGAACTACTCCGGCTGGCAGAGCGCCCAGGCCGCCACCTGGCAGGCGGCCGTCCCCGGACGAGCCCGGCTGGCCTCGACCCAGGTCGAGTACTCCCTGCTCAACCGCTCCGTCGAGTCCGAGGTGATCCCGGCCGCCGCGGCCATGGGGCTGGGGGTTCTCCCCTGGTCGCCGCTGGGACGTGGCGTGCTCACCGGCAAGTACCGCACCGGCACCCCTGCCGACTCGCGGGCGGCCTCGCCGCACTTCGGCAACTTCGTCGGCGCCTACCTCAACGAGCGCAGCCAGCGGATCGTGGAGGCCGTCGCCCGCGCGGCGGAGGGTCTCAGCTGGTCGCCGCTGGAGGTCGCCCTGGCCTGGGTGCGCGACCGACCCGGAGTGACCGCCCCGATCATCGGCGCGAGGACCGCCTCCCAGCTGCGCGGGTCGCTCACCGTCGAGGAGTGCGAGCTGCCCCAGGAGATCATCGATGCCCTCGACGACGTCTCCGGAGGTGAGGATTGAGCACTGTCCACAGTTCCGCGTCCAGCAACGTCCGACGTGCGTTGGGTCGCGGTGTCGAGTACGAGTTCGACAGGATCACGCTGCACCGGGAGCTCTCCCGCAACGTGGTCACCCGGCTGCTGGTCGAGCGTGCCGAGCACGGCGGCTGGGAGCTCGACCGGCTGCGTCTGTTCCCAGACGGCACGCGCAAGGTGGTTCTGCGTCGCAAGATCATCCGACAGAGCAGGCCCTGGCTCTTCGTCTGACCCGCCTTTGCCGGTTGTGCTCAGGCGTCCTCGAGGAACCGGTCGAAGACCCTGGCGCCGAACTCGAGCGCGTCGACCGGCACCCGCTCGTCCACTCCGTGGAAGAGCGCCGTGAAGTCCAGGTCGGCCGGCAGCCGGAGCGGCGCGAAGCCGAACGATCGGATCCCCAGCTTGGCCCAGTGCTTGGCGTCCGTGCCGCCACTCATCAGGTACGGCGCCACGAGTGCGTCCGGGTCCTCCGCCAGCAGGGACGCGGTCATGACGTCGGCCAGGTGACCGTCGAACGTGGTCTCCAGCCCTGCCTGCTTCGACACGAAGTCGATGTCCACGTCGACACCCACGAGGTCCTCCAGGGTGGCGAGGAACTCCTCCTCGTGGCCCGGCAGGAACCTGCCGTCGATGTGCGCGGTCGCCTCACCCGGGACGACGTTGACCTTGTAGCCGGCCTCCAGCATCGTCGGGTTCGTGGTGTTGCGGATGACGGCACCGAGCATCCGGCTCGCCGACCCGAACTCCTCCACGAGTGCGTCAGCGTTCTCGGGTGTCGCCTCCGTGCCGGCGAGCTCGCCCACGGCTGCGAGCAGCACCTCCATGGTCGGAGTGAGCGTGACCGGCCACTTGTGGGCGCCCACCCTGGCCACCGCGGCGGCCAGGCGGGTCACCGCGTTGTCGGGATGCCGCATCGAGCCGTGGCCGGCGTTGCCGTGGGCGGTGAGCCGCATCCACGCCATCCCCTTCTCGGCCGCTTCGATGAGGTAGAGGCGCCGGCCGCGGACGGTCGTGCTGAAGCCGCCGACCTCGCCGATCGCCTCGGTGCAGTCCGCGAGCACGTCCCGGTGGTGGTTGACCAGGTGCTCGGCTCCCTGATGTCCGCCGGCCTCCTCGTCGGCCGTGAAGCAGAGGACCATCGGGCGCGAAGGTTGCCGGCCGGCGCGGGTCCTGGCGCGTACGACGGAGAGCAGCATCGCGTCGAAGTCCTTCATGTCGACCGCTCCGCGACCCCAGACGTACCCGTCCCGGATCTCACCGGAGAAGGGATGCACCTGCCAGTCGTCCGCATCCGCGGGGACCACGTCGAGGTGGCCGTGAAGCAGCAAGGGGTCCCCCACGGAGCCACCCCAGCGGGCGTACAGGCTGGTGCGTCCGGGCTGGGCCTCGACGAGCGTCGACTCGATCCCCACCTCGTCCAGCAACGTGGCGACGTGCTCGGCCGTCTTGCGCTCCCCCGGTCCCGAGGAGTCCCCGTAGTTCGTCGAGTCGATCCGGATCAGGTCACGGCAGATGTCGACGACCTCGGTTGCCGGGTCATAGGAGGGCTTGGCTGCGTCCATGCTGCCATCCTGTCACCCGGGTTCGGTGGCGCCCAACGCCCGCGACGGAACCGTCGGGACCGCGTGCTCAACGGCAGCGTTCCGACCCTGGACGACGCCTGACCAGACGACGCTGGGACGCCAGCCCCGATGCGAAGGCACCGCCGTTTCTTTGCTACAGTTGCCGACGCGCTCACGGTGCTGCCGGCACGGCCGTGAGACCACCTCGTCCGGGTGGCGGAATAGGCAGACGCGCTAGCTTGAGGTGCTAGTCCTCGTATAGAGGGTGGGGGTTCAAGTCCCCCCTCGGACACCACGCCGCAGGGCCTCCGACACATGTCACGTGAGTCGGGGGCCTTCGTCGTCTCCTGGCTGACACGTCAGCCCTCCTGGAGCGACACTGGACCATGACCCCCGAGGACCTTGGCCTCCGCAACGAGACGTACGGCCTGCTCGTGCGCCTGGGCCGGGCACCCTCGGTGCTCGAGGTCGCGACGGCCGGCGGCCGGACGGCGACCGCCGTCGTCGAGGGATGGCGCCGGCTTCACGAGGAACATGCCCTGGTGCTGAACGCCCAAGGTGACGAGATCCGCATGGCCAACCCGTTCTCCGCAGTGCCGACGGCGTACCGAGTCCACGCAGGTCAGCGGTGGTGGTATGCCAACTGCGCCTGGGACGCCTTCGGGATCTGCGCGGCGCTGCACAGCGACGGGCGGATCGAGTCGTCCTGTCCTGACTGCTCAGATCCGATCGTGGTGGAGGTGGAGGCCCAGCAGCCGACCGACTCGTCGCTCGTGTTCCACTGCCTCGTTCCGGCCCGTCTGTGGTGGGACGACATCGTCTTCACTTGAAGCACGATGAACCTCTTCCGGTCGGAAGAGCACGTCGCCCGCTGGCTCGGCTCGCGTCCGGCCGGGAGGACGATCCCGGTCACCACGCTGAACGACCTCGCCCACGCGTGGTGGTCCGACCGTCTGTCGCCGCAGTGGGCCCCGCACTCCCGGGAGCACAACATGGCCCTGCTGAACAGCCTGGGCCTGGTCGGGGACTTCTGGCGCCTGGCCTGAGGCCGAGACTCCGACACCGGCTGGTCGGACAAGGAACCGCTTCGGGTCTTCGCGACCTACCATGGGAGCGGTCGCGCCCGTACCTCGAGGCCCGGCCAGGTGAGGGGGCCGGCGATGTCACGGCCAGTAGTCGAGCCCACGCGCGTCGGACCCCAGGTCATCTTCGCGTTCGACGCAACCGGGATCTGCACGCTCTCCGCCGGTCCCGGTCTCGAGGCACTTGGCCTGCGGCCGGGTCAGTTGGTGGGCGAGAACCTGTTCACGCTGTACGGCGCCAGTTCCTCCACCGTCGACTCCATGCGACGGGTGCTGAGCGGCGAGAGCCTCACCATGGAGCGTGAGCGTCACGGCCGGATCCTCGCGGTCACCTACGAGCCCCTCTATGCCTCCGACGGCACCGTCACCGGGGCCGTCGGCGTCTCCACCGACCTGACCACCGAGCGGGAGAACGAGGACGCGGCGCGAATCGCCCGCGAGCACGCCACCGCGCTCGCCGACCTTTCGACCATCCTCACCCGGGAGGTGCAGGATCCCGACGCGCTCATCGACGACGCGGTTCGGGTGATGACCGGGACCCTGGCTGACGTCGGGGTGATCAGCCTCGTGCAGGACGGGGAGGCGGTCCTCGAGGCTCGACAGGTATGGCGTGCCGGAGAGCCGCGAGCGGTCGAGGATTGGCGTGCTGCCAGCCCCCTCACTACGGGTCCCCTGCGCCGGGGGGAGTCTGCCACGTCGACCCAGCTCATGGACCTCGGTGTCGACCGCGACCGCGAGTCCGCTGGGGCTCTGCTCTGCGAGCTTGCCGCTCGGTTCGACCTGGCGCAGGTCCTCCGGCTGCCGTTGCTGTCCCGAGGACAGCTCCTCGGGCAGGTGGATCTCGCGCGAGGCCGGCTGTCCCGCCCGTTCGGGGTCGCCGAGGTGAGCCGGGCGGAGGACCTGGCCGAGCGCTGTGCGCTGGCGCTCGACAACGCACTTCTCCTCGCTGCGGAACGGGACTCCCATGCCCAGCTGGTGAAGTTCCAGGCCCTTGCCGATGCCTCCCGCAACCTGATCGCGATCTCGGACCTCGACGGCACGTTCGTCTACGTGAACCCTCGCGTCCGCGAGGTCGGGCTCGATGTCGACGGCCAAGGTTCATGGGGGCGCGTGGTGGAGTATCTCGGCCCTGACCTGGCGACCTCGATCGTCGCGGGGCTCGATGCCGAGGGTCTGTGGCATGGCGACATCGTCTTGGACTTCCCCGTCGGCCAGCGCACCCTCACAGCCGACGTCTTCTCCATCTACCATCCCGTGACCGGGGCAGCCATGGGTACGGCCTGGCTCGCCCTGGACGTCACCGAGCTGCGGGAGGCGGAGGCGCAGCTGCTCGCGGCCAATCAGGACCTGCGCAAGTTCCGATCACTCGTCGAGACGTCGCCGGACTTCATCGCCATCGCCGGGCTCGACGGCACGGTGCTCTACGTGAACCCCCAGGGGCGGGAGATGGTCGGACTCGACCCCGACGTCGACGTCACGGACACCGTGATCGCCGACTACCTGACCCCCGAGGGGCTCGAGGCGTCGCTCACCGTGGAGCAGCCCGCGATCTTCGAGCACGGGCACTGGGAGGGCGAGTCCACCCTGCGAAACCTCCGGGGCGGGGACTACCCCGTGGCGATCGCCAGCTTCCTCATGCGAGACGCAGACACCGCAGAGCCCTTTGCCCTGGCCACGGTCCAGCGGGACATCACCGAGGCCCGCCGCGCCGCCACCGAGCTGCGCGACCTGGCCGAGCAACGACAGGCGCTGGTCACCCGCCTGGTTGGTGCACAGGACGCGGAGCGGGACCAGATCGCGGCAGACGTCCATGACGACCCGGTACAGGCACTGGCGGCGGTCGACCTGCGACTGGGGCTGCTGGAGTCCAAGCTGGTCCGAAGCGCGCCCGAGCTCCGGGAGGATCTGGCCACGGTGCAGGAGACGGTCTCAGCCGCGACGGAGCGGCTGCGCGCGCTGCTGTTCAACCTCGAGCCGCCTGACCTCGAGCGTGGCCTCGTCGAGGCGCTCAGAGGGGCTGCTGCCGAGATCTTCGACGGCACCGTCACAGCGTGTCGCGTGGAGGGCGATGACGATCCCGCCCTGTCGGACGCCGTACGGGCGATCGGCTACCGGGTCGCCAAGGAGGCGCTGCTGAACGTGCGCAAGCACGCGCAAGCCACCGACGTGTCCATACGGGTCGCGACCAGGGACGGCGGCCTCGAGGTATCCGTCCTCGACGACGGCGTGGGCCTTCCGACCGACTTCGACGAGCCCCGGCCGGGCCACCGTGGCCTGCGCACCATGGAGGACCGGGCGACCGTCGCCGGTGGCACCTTGCGCGTCACGAACCGTGAGCCGCGTGGCACCGATATGACCGTCTGGCTTCCGGGCGTCTCCGGAGGCTGAGCAAGCGACCGGACGGCCCTCGGCCCGCCGGGACGGTGTGAGGCTGCTCATGCGCCACGCCTGAGCACGTCCACCGCAGGTTGAAACGGCACGGGAATCGGTGACACGTTCGAGTGTCCGCACTTCCCGACCGAACGGAGGGGCGCCCTCGGCGCCAGACACCCGTGGCAACCACAACTCCCCCGCAGCCTGATCTCCAGACGGAGCCCTCAGCCGGCTCCGTCTCCGACCCGCACCCCGCGCTCGAGAGCCCCGTCGAGGACGTCAGCGACGGCCGAGGTGGCCTGGACAAGGTCGTCTTCGGCATCACCGCGACGCTCGCGCTCGGCTTCGTGGCTTGGGGCTTCCTGGACACCGCCTCCTTGGGCGACGCGTCCGGCAGTGCCCTGGCCTGGACGGTCAGCACCATGGGGTGGCTCTTCGTGGTCACGGCCTCCGCGTTCGTTGTCTTCGTGATCTGGCTTGCGATGGGGCGCTTCGGCGACATCCCCCTAGGCGCCGACGACGAGGAGCCGGAGTTCCGTACCGTCTCGTGGATCGCGATGATGTTCAGCGCGGGCATGGGAATCGGCCTGATGTTCTACGGCGTCTCCGAGCCCCTGGCCCACTTCGTCACCCCGCCCCCGGGCACCGGCCCTGCCGGCAACCCCGAGGCCGTCCAGACGGCGATGGCGACCACGCTCTTCCACTGGACCCTGCACCCCTGGGCGATCTATGCCGTGGTGGGCATCGCGATCGCCTACGGCGTGTTCCGCAAGGGCCGACCACTGCTGATCAGCTCCGCCTTCGCGCCGCTCTTCGGCGAGCGTCGGGTGAACGGTCCCGCCGGTCGCGTGATCGACATTCTCGCCATCTTCGCCACCCTCTTCGGGTCGGCCGCCTCGCTGGGCCTCGGCGCGCTCCAGATCGGCTCGGGACTCGAGATCGTCGGCGGGATCGGCAAGGTCGGCAACGGCGTGCTCGTCGTGATCATCGCCGTCCTCACCGCGGCGTTCATCGCCTCGGCGATCTCCGGCATCGAGAAGGGCATCCAGTGGCTGTCCAACATCAACATGGTGCTCGCCGTCGTACTCGCGCTGTTCGTCTTCGTCGCGGGCCCCCGTCTTCATGCTCGACCTGGTCCCCACCTCGGTCTTCTCCTACCTCAGGACCTGCCCAGCTGGCCGGCCGCACAGACGCCGCGGGCGGCGACGGGCTCGCGACCTGGCTGTCCGGCTGGACCGTCTTCTACTGGGCCTGGTGGCTCTCCTGGACACCCTTCGTGGGCATGTTCATCGCCCGCATCAGCCGCGGCCGCACCATCCGCCAGTTCGTGACCGGCGTCCTGCTGGTTCCCAGCCTGGTGAGCCTGGTCTGGTTCGCGATCTTCGGCGGTGCCGCCATCCACATGCAGCGCAGCGGCGTCGACCTCGCCGGGAAGGGCTCGACGAGGGGCAGCTCTTCGGGCTGCTCGACCACATGCCGCTGGCCACGGTGACCAGCGTCCTGGTCATGGTGCTGGTGGCGATCTTCTTCGTCTCCGGCGCCGACGCGGCCTCGATCGTCATGGGCACCCTCTCGGAGCGCGGCACCATCGACCCCTCGAAGGGCACGGTCGTCTTCTGGGGCGTCGCCACCGGCGCCGTCGCCGCGGTGATGCTGCTGATCGGCGGTGACGACGCCCTGACCGGGCTCCAGAACATCACCATCGTCGCGGCCCTGCCGTTCGTCGTCGTGATGATCGGCCTGTGCTTCGCCCTGGTGAAGGACCTGCGCATCCGACCCGCTGATGGTGCGTCGCAGGTACGCCGCGGCAGCCGTCGAGCAGGCGGTCGTCGAGGGAGTCACCAAGCACGGTGACGACTTCGCCCTCACCGTCGAGGAGTCACCGGGCGCCTGACGCGCTCACCGCGAAGGCCCGGACCCTCTGAGGGGTCCGGGCCTTTCGTGCTGGAGCGCCGAGGTCACCAACCCCCGGGCAGGGGCGACCCTCCTGGTAGCCGGCCGCGGACTGGATGCCGACGACCGCGCGCTCGGTGAACTCCGCCAACGTGCGTGCCCCGGCGTACGTGCATGACGACCTGACCCCTGCCGTGATCTCGTCGATCAGGTCCTCCACCCCGGGCCTGGCCGGGTCGAGGTACATCCGACTGGTGGAGATGCCCTCCTGGTAGAGACCCTTGCGGGCGCGGTCGAACGGCGTCTCAGCGCTGGTGCGGTTCGCCACCGCCCGGGCCGACGCCATGCCGTAGGACTCCTTGTACGCGCGTCCGTCCGACCCACGGATCAGGTCGCCGGGCGACTCGTGGGTGCCGGCGAACCACGAGCCGACCATGACCTGGCTGGCGCCTGCGGCAAGCGCCAGGGCCACGTCGCGCGGGTGGCGCACTCCCCCGTCCGCCCAGACGTGCCGGCCGAGCTCAGCCGCTGCCGCGGCGCACTCGAGAACGGCGCTGAACTGAGGGCGGCCGACTCCTGTCATCATCCGTGTCGTGCACATGGCGCCCGGTCCGACCCCGACCTTGACGATGTCGGCACCGGCGGCCACCAAGTCCCGCACACCCTCGGCCGAGACCACGTTGCCGGCCACCACGGGAACGCCTGGGTCGAGGGCTCGCACGGCGACCAGCGCGTCGACCATCCGCTGCTGGTGCCCATGGGCGGTGTCCACCACGAGGCAGTCCACCCCGATCTCCAGCAGGGCCCTCGCCTTGGCCGCGACGTCCCCGTTGACGCCGATCGCCGCCGCCACCACCAGGCGACCCGCACCATCGACCACGGGCCGGTAGACCGTGGAGCGCAGCGCGCCCTCGCGCGTCAGCAGTCCCACCAGGGCACCTTCGGCGCCGACGACGGGAGCGACCCGCACCCGTGCCCGGTCCAGCCTGTCGAACGCCTCACGGGGGTCCACGCCGTCCGCCAGCGTGACCATCGCGGTCGTCATCACCTGTCCCACCTGCGTGAACCGGTCCACCCCGGCGCAGTCGTCCTCGGTCACCAGGCCAACCGGGCGCCCGCCCTCGACGACCACCGCGGCCCGGTGTGACCGCTTGGGGATCAGGGCCAGCGCCTCGCCGACGGTCTGGTGCGGGTCGAGCACGATCGGGGTGTCGTGGACGAGATGCCGTCCCTTGACCCAGTCGACGGCGTCTCCCACCACGTCAAGCGGGATGTCCTGCGGGAGCACCGTGAGCCCCCCACGGCGGGCAACGGTCTCGGCCATCCGTCGTCCGGCCACCGCCGTCATGTTCGCGACGACCAGCGGGACCGTCGTACCCGTGCCGTCACCACTGGAGAGATCCACGTCGTCGCGGGAGACCACCTCCGACCGGGCCGGCACCATGAACACGTCGTCATATGTCAGGTCGTAGGGAGGGACGATGTCGTTGAGGAATCGCACGCCCGGCAATCTACGTCACGAGGGATGGGTCGGCGGAGGCATAGGCTCACGGGGTGCCGTTCCTTGAACCCGGTGACCCGAGGGTCGTCGTCGACTCGCTCATCGACACGTTCGCCCGCACGTACGACGGAGCTCCGGCTCAGGTCGCCATGGCTCCCGGCCGGGTCAACGTGATCGGCGAACACACCGACTACAACGGCGGACCGTGCCTGCCCATCGCGCTGCCGCACGCCACCTGGGCCGTCCTGGGCGCCCGGTCGGACGACCGGGTCCGGATCGCGAGCGTGCAGCAGGACGGGATCGTCGAGACCCGCCTCGGCGACCTGGCGCCTCGCAGCGTCCGCGGCTGGGCGGCGTACGTCGCCGGTGTGGTGTGGGCCCTTCGCGAGGACGGTCATGACCTGCCGGGCCTCGACATCCTCGTCGACAGCACCGTCCCGCTGGGTGCCGGCCTGTCGAGCTCGGCAGCGCTCGAGTGCTCGGTGGCGGTCGCGCTGGTGGGGTGCATCGGGCTGGACCTCGACGACGATCGGCGAGCGACCCTTGCGGAGGTCTGTGTCCGCGCCGAGACCGAGATGGCGGGTGCGCCCACAGGCGGGATGGACCAGGCGATCTCCATGTCGGCCCGGGCCGGGAACGCCCTCCTGCTGGACTTCGGGGACGGTTCGCGTCGCCAGGTGCCATGGGACCCTGCCTCCGCGGGGCTGCGGCTGCTGGTGATCGACACGCGCGCCTCGCACGAGCTGACCGACGGCGGGTACGGCTCCCGCCGCGACTCCTGCGAGGAGGCCGCCCGGGCACTCGGGGTCGCCTCCCTGCGCGACGTCGTCGACCAGGACGAGGCCCTCGGTCGCCTGTCCGACCCGCTGGTCCGGCGCCGCGCCCGCCACGTCTTCACCGAGATCGCCCGCGTCGCGACTGCTGTCCAGTGCCTCGAGTCCGGTGACTGGCGGTCGCTGGGGGCCGCCCTCGTCGGTTCTCACGAGTCGCTGCGCGACGACTACGAGGTGTCCTGCGTCGAGCTCGACGTCGCCGTGGACACCGCCCTCGCCGCAGGCGCGTGGGGCGCCCGGATGACTGGGGGCGGGTTCGGCGGGTCCGCGATCGCCCTGGTCGAGGAGTCGGCGGTCGAGGACACGAGGGCCGCGGTCGACGAGTCGTTCGCCGCGCGGGGGTGGCCGGCACCGGCTTACCTCGACGGGGTCGCCTCCGACGGCGCGCGACCGCTCTCCCTCTGACGGGCCGGCCCGGTCTGCTCAGGTCGAGCTGACCCCCGCGATCATCCCCTCGCGGAACGCATCCACGAACAACTCGTGGTCCCGCCTCACCCGGGCGGCGTACTCGATCCCGAAGTCCACGAGGTCCGCGGTGAACTGCTTGCGTCGCCCCTCGAGCACCGTGGCCACGGCCTCCTCGGTCTGGAAGTCGACCAGGTCCTGCTCGCTGTCCTCGTCGGAGGCGCAGTGCACCTTCGCGGTCGCCCGGCCCAGGCGCCCCACGACCGCCGCAATCTCCTCCGGCTCGTCGAGCGCGCTCCAGTCGAGGTCGGCCTCGTAGGGCGAGACCTCCGAGACGACGTACCCGACGCCATCCAGCGTCGTGTAGCCCAGCAGCGGGTCGGTGTGGACCTGGAGTGCCCGCTGGCTGACCACCGTGCGATGACCCTCGTGGTCGAAGTAGCCCTCCACGGCGGAGGCGTCGACGAACCGACTCACCGCAGGCACGTTGGCCTGCTTCATCGAGAGGACGACGTCGTTGTCGAGCGCCTGGCTGTACCCCTCCACCAGGATGTTGTACGCCGGCAGCCCGGCGCTGCCGATCCCGAACCCGGCCTTGCCCGCCACGTCGCGCACGTCGTAGAAGAGGGCCCGGTCGAAGCGCTTCGACGTCGGGATCGTGTCGAGGTACTCCTCGAACGCGCCGAGCACCCGGCTCCGCTCCCGCTGCGAGAGCCGCCTGGTCGTCCCGTCGTCGCGGAACCGGCGCACGTCACCCTCGACAGTGGTCATCTCCTCCAGCATCGCGGCCCGGCTCATCCCCCTCGCCATGGCCAAGATCTCGCGGACCGGTCCGTCGGTGTTGTCGAGGTGCAGCTTGAAGTCGTCGACGTCGGACTCGACGTAGCTGCTGACCTGGGCCAGGTAGTCGCGGACGTAGCGCGCCACGAGCCGGCGTACGGACTCGTCGGGCAGCGCCTTCTGCCAGCCCAGCAGCCCGATGCTCGCGGCGAAGCGCTGCAGGTCCCAGGTGAAGTGACCGAGGTAGGCCTCGTCGAAGTCGTTGACATCGAAGACCAGGACGCCATCAGAGTTGAGGTAGGTCCCGAAGTTCTCCGCGTGCAGGTCGCCGTGGATCCAGATTCGCGACGTCCGGTCGTCGACGTACGGGTCCTCACGGGCGGTGACGTCGGAGTAGAACAGGCAGGCGCTGCCGCGGTAGAAGGCGAACGGGTCGGCCGCCATCTTGCGGTACTTCGTGCGGAAGGCGGCTGGGTCCGCGGCCATCAGGGGCTCGAACGCCTCGGCCAGCACGTCGACGATCTGCTGCTGGCGCTTGGTCTCGGCACGCGTCATCGGCTAGCCCTGGGGGCTGGGAGACGAAGGCCGTGATCACGCAGCTCGAGCGCCGCGAGGTCACGGAGCACGGACGAGTTCGCGTCCCGCCAGGCACGAACCGGGTCGTCGCTGACCGTCGCCAGTCGGTGCAGCGGCTGGTGGGCCATCGCCCGCAGGGCGAAGAGATCAAGGTCGGCGGAGCTGTCGACGAAGCGCTGACCGGCGGTCGCGTCGCGCACGAAGGCCACCCGGACCGGCACGAAGGCTGCGAGTGCGAGTGCGATCGGGATCAGCGCCAGCGCCAGTGCCAGCCAGAACGCGAGCTGGGCCACCGCCTCTGCCTGGGCGGTCCCGGCTGCGGCGATCCGGTCGGCGGCGTCGCCCGCTCCCTGGAACGGCGCCCGGATGTCGTCCCCGACCAGGGGCACCCCGCCGACCTTGTCCCCCGCGTCGCGCAGGGACCTGGCCATCCCGCTCGCACTGTCGGCCAGCTGCTCCCCCGGTGTGGCCAGGCGCAGCGTGGCGTCGTGCACCACGAGGGCGAGCTTCACCCAGAGCGCGATCCAGGCGACGAGGAGCACGTCGCCGAGGATCTGTCGGGTGCGATGGACCGGGGTGTCGGCGTACAGCTTCATCGCCCGTCCCCATGTGGCTGCATGGGAGTCGTCCTACCCACCCCGGGGCAGGTCGACACGGATCCGGCCGGCGGCTACCTGAGCTCGGTCGACGACAGCCCCAGAACCCGGCGGGCCACGATCAGCTGCTGGATCTGCTGGGTGCCCTCGAAGATGTCGAGGATCTTGGAGTCGCGCGCCCACTTCTCCAGCAGCTCGTGCTCGGAGTAGCCGACACTGCCGGCCAGCTCCACGCAGCGCAGCGTGATGTCCGAGCCGACCCGGCCGGCCTTCGCCTTCGCCATCGAGGCCTCCAGCGAGTTGGGCTTGCGGTTGTCGGCCTCCCAGGCGGCCTGCAGCGTGAGCAGGTACGCCGCCTCGAGGTCGGCCTCCATCTGGAGGAACGTGGCCGCCGCCGCCGACTGCGACAGCGCGGGGCGGTCGTAGTCGACCTCGACCCCGGCCTGCTCGAGCAGGTCACGGGTCAGGTCCAGCGAGGCGCGGGCGCAGCCGATCGCCATCGACGCCACCAGGGGACGCGTGTTGTCGAAGGTGGCCATCGCCCCCGCGAAGCCCTGCTTGGTGTCGACGTCCGGGTTGCCGAGCAGGTTCTCGGCCGGGACCCGGCAGTCCTCGAAGATGATCGTGGCGGTGTCGGAGGCGCGGATGCCGAGCTTGTGCTCGAGCCGCTCGACGCGCATCCCCGGCGTCTCCTTGGGCACCACGAAGGACTTGATCGCCGCGCGCCCGAGGCTCTTGTCGAGGGTCGCCCACACCACGACGGCGTCACAACGGTCCCCGGCGGTCACGAAGATCTTCTCGCCGTTGATGACGTACTCGTCGCCGTCGCGAACCGCGGTCGTGGTGATGTTCGCCGAGTCGGACCCGACGCCGGGCTCCGTGATGGCCATCCCTGCCCAGACACCCGCGAAGCGCTGCGCCTGCTCGTCGTTGGCCACGGACGCGATCGCGGAGTTGCCGAGACCCTGGCGCGGCATCGAGAGCAGCAGGCCGACGTCTCCCCAGCACATCTCCATGATCGACAGGACGCTGGCGAGGTTGGTGCCGTTCTTGATGCCGGGCTTCTCGTCCTCGCCCTCGGAGCGACGTACGCCGGACGCACCGGCGCCCGATGACGCGCCGGACTCCGAGAGCCCGTCGATCATCGCGGCGAGCATGTCGAGCTCCTTGGGATACTCGTGCTCGGCCTGGTCGTACTTGCGCGACACCGGACGCAGCATGTTCATCGCGACCTGATGGGCCTGGCCGATGAGGGGCTTGAACTTCTTGGGGGCTTCGAGGTTGATCATCGTGGTCTCTCCTGGGATCGGGGCGGGAACGGGGCGCTCTCGCTCAGACCAGGAGGCCTCCTTCCATGATCCCGATCGCGCGGAGGTCGCGGTACCAGCGTTCGACGGGGTGCTCCTTCACGAAGCCGTGGCCGCCGAGCAGCTGGACCCCGTCGAGACCGATGCGCATGCCGTGCTCGGCGCAGAGCCTGCGGGCCAGCGCGACCTCGCGGGCGAAGGACTTGCCCTGGGCCGCCCTGCTGGCCGCCTTGTAGGTGACCAGCCGCATGCCCTGGAGCTCGATCGCCATGTTGGCCACCATGAACGCCACCGACTGCCGATGGGCCACCGGCTCCCCGAAGGCCTTGCGTTCCTTGACGTAGGGCGTCACATAGTCGAGCACGGCCTGTCCGGTGCCGACCGCGAGGGCGCACCACGCCAGGCGCGACAGCCGCACGCACTCGGCGTACGAGGACCCGTCGGGCTCGCCGAGCAGGGCGAGGTCCGTGACGCGGACGTCCTCGAGGATCACCCGGGCCAGGCCGGCGGCACGGACGCCCATCGAGGGCTCGGCCTCGATGACCACGCCGGGGATCTTCGACTCGACGAGGAAGAGCGCCGGCTGCCCGTCGAGCAGGGCACCGACCACGAAGAGCTCGGCCTCGGCTCCACGCGGCACCATGGACTTCACCCCGTCGAGGACGAAGCCGGTCCCGTCGCGGCGGGCCGTGGTCCGCGGGGCGAAGGGGTCGAACAGCGGCCGGGGCTCGGTCAGTGCGAGCGCGGCCGCGGGCACGCCGTCGCCGGTGAAGTGAGGCAGGTAGGTCGCCTGCTGCTCGTCGTTGCCCCAGAGGCCGAGTGCGGTCGCCACCGCACCGGGTGCCAGTGCGGCGACCGCCAGGCCCATGTCACCGTGCGACAGCGCCTCCGCGACGAGCGTCCCGGCGACGGTCGAGCGCTCCTCGGAGATGCCGCCGAGCTTTTCGGGGACCCCGAGGATCGGGAGCCCGATCTCGAGGCTGGCCTTGAGCAGGTCATCGGGGGCGGTGCAGGTCTCGTTCGCCTCGGAGGCCGCGGGTCGGACGACCTCGCCTGCGAACTCCGTCACCACGTCGAGGAGCATCTGCTCGTCCTCGGTCGGCGTCAGGTCGAAGACCCCGGTCGCCGGCGCGCTCGGCACTCGGGCGCCGGAGCCACCCTTCTTGCCGGCACGGGCGAACGTGCGCCCGACGGCGCCCGCCGTACGGAAGCCGCTGCGGGTGACGGTGAAGACGGTCTGCTCGGCCGTCCGTCGCATCCCCACCCGGTCGAGCAGCTCGGACTGGGCCAGCCGGTTGAGCAGGGAGACCGCGACCCCGATCGGGTCCCGGGTCTCCGAGGAGGCCAACCCGTGCTTGCCGCCGGGAGCGACCTTGTTCATCGTGGTTCGAATCAGGGACATGGCTTCAATGTAACTCTGAGTTACAACATGCGCCACAGAACCTCGCCCCCAATCCATGTGTCCCCCGTCTCACCCCTCCCTGACGCGGCGCATCTTGCCCCCAAAACCCCGCCGACGCGGCGCATCTTGCCCGCCGTACGGCGCTGACGCGGCGCATCTTGTCCTTCCCTACGATGTGCCCATGCCTGACCAGACCTCTGTCCTGCCCGAGGGCGGCACTGTTCGACCGATCACGCGCTGGGGCGAGGACGTGATGCACCGGGTGCTGGAGCCGGTGCTCGTCTTCGACGCCGAGCTGCGGGCGCTGGCTGCCGACATGGTCGCCACCATGTACGCCGCGGACGGAGTCGGACTCGCGGCCTGCCAGATCGGTGTCGACCGAGCGATCTTCGTCTTCGACTGTCCCGACGAAGACGGCCGGCAACACCAGGGCGTGGTCTGCAACCCGGAGATTTTCGTGCCCGAGGACGCGTCGCGGCGACTCGATGAGGACGACGAGGGGTGCCTTTCGCTGCCGGGCGCATTCGTCACCTGCGCTCGGCCGGACCGCGCCCGCGTCGAGGGCCAGGATCTCGACGGCAACCCGGTCACCTTCGAAGGCACCGGGATGCTCGCGCGGTGTCTCCAGCACGAGAGCGACCACGTGCGGGGGCGCGTCTTCGGGGACCGCCTCAACAAGCGGAGTCGCAAGAAGCTCGACAAGCAGGCCGAGAAGTGCGCCGACGACTACCCCCCAGGCTGGCCGGCCTGACAAGATGCGCCGCGTCAGCGGGGTTTTGGGGGCAAGATGCGCCGCGTCAGCGGGGTTTTGGGGACAAGATGCGCCGCGTCAGCGCGGTTTTGGGGGCAAGATGCGCCGCGTCAGCGGTGGTGGAGGACGTAGCAGGCGACGGCCGTGGCGGCCGCGACGTTGAGGGAGTCGACCCCCTCGCGCATCGGGATCACGGCCCTCCGCTCGGACGTCGCCAGCCAATGCGACGACAGGCCGGGGCCTTCCGAGCCGAGCAGCAGCGCCACCCTGTCCAGCCCGGACACGGCCTCGTCGAGCGGCTGCGCGTCGTCGGTGAGAGCCATCGCCACCGTCGTGAAGCCGTGGCGCGCCAGCATCCAGGGCGCGTCGTACCAGTCGGCGAGCCTCGCCCACGGGACGGTGAAGACGGCACCCATCGCGACCTTCACCGCGCGCCGGTACAACGGGTCGGCACACCGCGGCGAGAGCAGTACGGCGTCCACGCCCAGCGCGGCCGCGCTCCGGAGCACGGCGCCGATGTTCGTGTGGTCGACGATGTCCTCGAGCACGACCACGGTCCGCGCCGACTCCAGCAGGGACTCGGCACTCGGGGTCGGCAACCTCTCCAGTGACGCCAGCGCCCCTCGGTGGACGTGGAAGCCCGTGACCTCCTCGGCGACCTTCTCACTGACCACGAAGCAGGGCGCCGTGGTGGCCTCGATGACGTCGGCGAGCCCGTCGAGCCAGCGCTCGGCCATCAGGAGCGACCGCACCGGGTAGCCCGCCAGGACAGCGCGACGGACGACCTTCTCCCCCTCTGCCAGGAAGAGGCCGTGCTCGGCCTCGAGGCTCTTGCGCAACGACACGTCCCGCAGGTCGCGGTAGTCGGCCAGCCGAGGGTCGGACGGGTCGGTCACCGGGATCAGCTCAGCCACGGATACCTCTCCGGATGGGCGACGGCGACCACCTCGCCGACCACGATGATCGCAGGCGGCTGCACCTGCTGGATGTCGTCGGCCAGCTCTCCCAGCGTCGAGAGCACCACCCGCTCGCCCGGCATCGTCCCCTCGGCGACGACGGCCACCGGCGTGGTCGCGTCCCGTCCCCCGGCCACCAGCGCCTCGGCGATGGCGCCCGCGTTCTGCACCGCCATCAGGAGTACGACGGTGCCGCGCAGCCGTCCGAGCGCCGACCAGTCGACGAGGGAGCCCGGGTCCCCCGGAGGGAGGTGACCCGAGACCACGGTGAAGTCGTGCGCGACGCCCCGGTGCGTGACGGGGATCCCCGCGACCCCAGGGACCGCGATCGCGCTCGAGAGGCCGGGGATCACGGCGCACTCCACCCCCGCCTCGGCACACGCCTGCAGCTCCTCGAATCCGCGACCGAACACGAAGTTGTCACCGCCCTTGAACCTCACCACCCGCTTCCCAGCACCGGGCGCGGTCGATCAGCAGGGCGTTGATCTGCTCCTGGGAGGCCGACCGTCCGCGCGGCAGCTTGGCGACGTCGATCAGCTCGACGTCCGGGGACAGCTCGTCGAGCAGGGCCCGCGGAGCCAGCCGGTCCGCCACCACGACGTCGGCCTCGCTCAACGCCCGCCGGGCCGCCACGGTCACCAGCTCCGGGTCTCCCGGCCCACCGCCGACCAGCACGACGCCCGGCGCGCGGCGCTCGTGCGACACCGAGATCGCACCGTCGCGAAGCCCCGCGATGATCCCGTCGCGGATGCCGGCCGACTTCTTCGGCTCGCGGTTCGCCAGCACCGCCACGGTCACCCCCGCATGCCTGCCGACCGCAGGGGTCCAGGCGGTGGCCAGGCTGCCGTCGTCGCTGCGCACGCAGAAGATCCGGCGCTCCTCGGCTGCGGCGGAGACCAGGTCGTTGGCCTCCGGGGAGTCGGTGGCCGCGATCACGTACCACGCGTCGTCGAGGTCGCCGGGCGCGAAGGGCCGCCGATGCCACACGATCGCTCCGCCTGTGGCGAAGCCCTCGACCGCGGGCGTCACCTCGGGCGAGACCAGCTCCACGACGGCGCCGCAGGCGAGCAGCCCCGGGACCCGTCGCTGGGCCACGTGACCGCCCCCCACCACCACGACCAGCTTCCCGGCCAGCCGCAGCCCGGACGGGTACGGCGGGAAGTCGTTCGGGTCGGCGGTCATCGGGCCATTCTCCCCGCCGAGCGGCCACCCTCCGCCGCGTCTCCACCACGCGGACAACCCGTGAGCACGCTTCGGTGCTGGCTGCGGGCCCAGCGGCGGACTAGGGTTCCGAGGTCGTCCCATCCGCGCGCTCTGGAGGTGCCATGAGTCTCGATCGTCCGGTCCACCCCGACCCCTACGACCTGCTGCCGAGTGTGCCGTCCTTCACGGTCACCAGCACGGACGTCTCCGACGGTCAGCCGCTGAAGGACGACCAGGTCGCCGAGCACGGCAACACCTCGCCCCAGCTCAGCTGGTCCGGGGCTCCCGAGGGCACGAAGAGCTTCGTGGTGACCTGCTTCGACCCCGACGCCCCCACGCCGTCCGGCTTCTGGCACTGGGTGCTCGTGGACCTGCCCGCCGACGTGACCTCCCTCGACACCGGCGCCGCGGCCGAGCACCTCCCCGGCCAGGCCTTCCACTGCCGCAACGACGGGGGCGAGCACGGCTTCATGGGCGCGGCACCGCCTCCCGGGGACCAGGTGCACCGCTACTACTTCGTGGTGCACGCGGTGGAGCGAGGAGACGCTCGGCGTCGATGCGGACGCCTCCCCCGCCGTCGTCTCGTTCAACCTGGCCTTCAAGACCCTCGGTCGCGCGATCCTTCACGGCACCTACCAGCACTGAGGTGCTGTACGCCGCCGTCGCCGTCCGCTCGTTCCGCAGGTACTCCACCTACACCGCCGCCACGCTGGCGGGCATCTTCACCAACAGCGTGTTCGGCATCATCATCTCGTTCACCTACATCGCGCTGTGGACCCAGCGGCCGCACGTCGGCGGGTACGACGTCACCGACGCCGTCACCTACGCGTGGCTCGGTCAGGCCATGATCATGACCGTGGTGATGTGGTCCGGCGGTGCCACCGACGACCTCTCCGACCGGATCCGCTCCGGCGATGTGGCCATCGACCTCTACCGGCCGGTGAACCTGCTCGGCTGGTACCTCGCCGCCGACCTCGGCCGCGCGGCGTACCACCTGCTCACGCGCGGGGTCGCGCCCACCGTCATCGGCGCCCTGCTGTTCGACCTGAACTTCCCGACCGTGCTCGGCGCGCTCGCGTTCGCGGTGTCCCTGCCGCTCGCGGTCACGGTCAGCTTCGCGATCCGGATGCTGGTCTCGGCGAGTGCGTTCTGGCTGTTCGACGACTCGGGCCTGAAGAACCTGCTCGCGGTCTGCTCGATGTTCTCTGGGTGGCCTGGCGGTCCCCCTGGTGATCTTCCCGGGGTGGCTCCGCGACGTGGTGCTGACGCTGCCCTGGGCGGCGTACATCCAGATGCCGGCCGACCTGTGGCTGGGCAAGCGCAGCGGCGTGAGGGCTCTCGAGGCCCTGGCCTTCCAGGCCGGGTGGGCGCTGGTGCTGCTCGCGCTCTGCGCCGTGGTGCTCCGGATCGCCGAGCGACGCGTGGTGGTGCAGGGTGGCTGACCTCTCGCCGGTTGTGGGCCGACCGTCACGGCTCGGACACACCGTCCGCGCCTACCTGCTGATCGCGGTGATGTGGATCCGGGTCTCGATGGCCTACCGGACCTCGTTCGTGATCCTCACCCTCGGCCAGTTCTTCATCACCGCCCTGGACTTCGCGGCGATCCTCATCATGTTCAGCCACATCGACCGGCTCGGCGGCTTCGGGCTGGCCGAGATCGCCTTCCTGTACGGCGGTTCCGGACTCTGCCTGGGCCTCGCCGACTTGCTGCTCGGCAACATCGAGCGGCTCGGCACCAAGATCCGCCTGGGCACGATCGACGCCATGCTGGTCCGACCGGTCCCGCTCTTCGCCCAGGTGTGCGCCGACGAGTTCGCCCTCCGGCGCCTCGGCCGCGTCTCCCAGGCGGCCGTCGTCCTGGCCTGGGCCTGCCTGGCCGCGGGCATCGACTGGAACCCGGCCCGGGCCGGGATGTTCCTGCTGATGCTGGTCGCCGGCACGGCGATCTTCCTGGCGATCTTCACCCTCGGGGCGTCGCTGCAGTTCTGGACCTCCGAAGGGTCCGAGGCGGCGAACGCGTTCACCTACGGCGGCAACACCGTCACGCAGTACCCGCTGACCATCTACCCGGCCGAGGCAGTCAAGGCGCTGACGTTCCTGATCCCGGTAGCGTTCGTGAACTGGTACCCCAGCCTGTTCATCCTCGGCCGCGAAGACCCCTTCGGCCTGCCCACGATGCTCCAGTTCAGCTCCCCGATCGCCGCCGCCGTCCTGACCCTCCTCGCGATGCGGGTCTGGCGGACCGGCGTACGCCGCTACCAGTCGACAGGAAGCTGAGCCCCATGCCCGGCACCGAGAGCCCGTTGATCCACGTGCAGGACCTGCGCCGCGACTTCGTCGTACGACGTCGCGTGGGGCCGCTGCGCCGCCAGACCACGACCGTGAGCGCGGTCGACGGGATCAGCTTCGACATCGCCGAGGGCGAGATGGTCGGCTACATCGGCCCGAACGGCGCCGGCAAGTCCACGACGATCAAGATGCTGACCGGGATCCTCGTCCCGACCGGAGGCACGCTGCGCGTGGCCGGGCTCGACCCGAGCCGCGAGCGCACCTCGCTGACGCGGCGCATCGGCGTCGTCTTCGGGCAGCGCACGACGCTGTGGTGGGACCTGCCGTTGCGTGACTCCTTCGAGCTGCTGCGCAGGATCTACCGGATCGACCCGGTGCGCTTCCGTGCCAACCTCGAGGAGTTCACCGAGCTGCTCGAGCTCGGCGACCTGCTGGACACTCCGGTCCGGCAGCTCTCGCTCGGCCAGAGGATGCGCGGCGACATCACGGCGGCACTGCTGCACGACCCGGAGATCCTCTACCTGGACGAGCCCACCATCGGTCTCGACGTGGTGAGCAAGGGCCGGCTGCGCGAGTTCCTGCGGCGCGTCAACCAGGAGCGCGGCGTCACCCTGCTGCTCACGACGCACGACCTGCAGGACATCGAGCAGCTCTGCTCGCGGGTGATGGTGATCGACCACGGCCACCTGGTCTACGACGGCACCCTGGACGCCCTGCACCGTCGGGGCGGCTCCCACCGGACCCTGGTGGTCGACCTCGTCGACGAGGCGCCCCCGATCCAGGTCCCCGGCGCCGAGGTACGCCGGGTCGACGGCCCGAGGCAGTGGCTGTCGTTCCCCTCCGACGCCAGTGCGGCGCCGGTCGTGGCCGCCGTGGCTGCGGCGTACGCCGTGGCGGACCTGTCGATCCAGGAGCCGGCGATCGAGGACGTGATCCGCCAGATCTACGCCGGATGACCGCACGTCGGGTCGACAGGGGCCGATCGAGGTCGGGTGCGAGGATGGCGGCGTGAAGAGCGAGATCGACGTCCTGGGTGCGCCGTACGAGGTCGAGCGACTGAAGCTCCCCGACGACGCGGAGGGCCCGGTCGTCGCCCACCTGGTGGTGCGCCGGGCCACGAAGCCGCAGGGTCGAGCGGTCCTGCACGTGCACGGGTTCGCCGACTACTTCTTCCAGACCGTCGCGGCGGACTTCTGGGTGAGCCGTGGCTACGACTTCTACGCGCTGGACCTGCGCAAGTACGGCCGCTCGATCCTCGAGCACCAGACCCCCAACTTCGCCCTCGACCTCACGGAGTACTTCCCCGAGCTCGACGAGGCGCGACGACGGATCACCGAGCGGGACGGCCATGACGCCCTGGTCATCAGCGCGCACTCGACCGGCGCCCTGGTCGCGGCGCTCTGGGCAGAGGACCGTGACGTGCCGCTGGCCGGGCTGTTCCTCAACTCGCCATGGCTCGACCTCAACGGCAGCTTCCTGCTCCGCACCGCCGGGACCAAGGCGATCGACCAGGTGGGTGCCCGACGCCCCTACCTCGCGATCCCGCGCAACGTGACCGGCTTCTACGCCCGGAGCCTGCACCGCGAGCACGACGGCGAGTTCGACTTCAGCCTGGACTGGAAGCCGCTCACCAGCCAGCCGGTGTACGCCGGGTGGCTGCGGGCGGTGCGTCGCGGCCATGCCCGGCTGCACAAGGGCCTCGACCTCACGGCACCGATCCTCGTGATGACCTCGGCGGCCAGCGCCTTCCCCAAGGAGTGGGACGACTCGGTGCACAGCCACGACATCGTGCTCGACGTCGGCCTGATCCGGAAGTGGGCGCCCCGCTTGGGACGCCATCTGACGCTGGTCGGTGTCGAGGGGGCCCGGCACGACGTGACGCTCTCGCGCGAGCCGGTGCGGTCGGTGGTCTTCGACGAGGTCTCCCGGTGGCTGACGGCGTACGTCGAAACCAGTTGACCTGTCGGTGACCGCTCCTAGGGTGACGTCATGAGCCTGAGCACCGAGTCATGCGTGGCCGCCATCGAGCGGCACAGCGCGGGTTTCGCCGAGGCGAGCCGGGGCAACCTGGCCGCCCGGGTTGAGCACTGCCCCGAGTGGAGCGTCGCGGACCTGGTCCATCACCTGACCGACGTGCACTGGTTCTGGGCGACCATCGCCGGGGAGCGCCTCGACGCACCACCCGACGAGTCCAGACGGCCGCCTCGCGCGACCGACGACGATCTCGTCGACACGTTCCTGGGCGGCGCGGACCACCTGGTCAGGACGCTCCGCGCCGGTGACCAGCACGCCTTCTGCTGGACCTGGGCACCGTGGCAGCAGGACATCGCCTTCGTCACCCGGCACCAGGTCCAGGAGGCCGCGGTCCACCACTGGGACGCCACCCATGCGGCTGGCGTCTCGTGGAGCATCGACCCTGACGTCGCGGTCGACTCCATCGACGAGTTCCTCGACTTCTCCGTCCCCTCCCCGCTCGACGACGACGACCCTCCGGGCGGGACCCTCGACGCGCCCCTGGTCCTGGCCGCAACCGACACCGGCGACCGCTGGACCGTCACCGACAACCCGGAGCGGCCCGGCACGCTGCTCTGGTCACGGGAGCCGGGCGGTGCCGACGACCGCGGGTCCGGTGCGGACCAGGGCCCGCCGACCGTGGCCGCCACCGCCGGCGACCTGCTGCTCTGGCTCTACCAGCGCATCGAGCTCGATGCGACCGATCCCGCCCTGGTGAGCAGGTTCCGGGCCCTCGGCTTCACCGACTGACACCGCGCTCCCGACGGCGCGTCCGAGAGCGTCGTGCAGCCGACTGCTCACGGGGCCGTCCGCTACTGCGGACCGGTGCGCGCCGGACCGGCCACTGCCGACGGCGGACGCAGCGGAGCCCATCGGCTGGTGCCGGGCCGCACCTGAGGCATCGGCACCGGTCCGGGCTCGGTCGGTCGCACCTGAGGCATCGGCACCGGGCCGGGCTCGGCCGGCTGCACTTCCGGCATCGGCACCGGACCAGGGAGGGTCCCCGCCTCACGGAGTCCCCAGCCGGCACCTCGCGGGGCGTCCGTCGACAACCGGACACGTGAGACGGGCGTCGATGACTCTCTGGTGTGGCGTTCCTCCACTCCCCGCGCCGCCGCCGGCAGGAGCAGAGGCATCGCGACCACGCCCACTACGCCTGCGACCCGCAACGCCGGCCACCTTCGCCTCATCATCCCTCCGACACCAGTCTCCATGATCTGACGCGGACACCCATGTTCCCGGTTCCCCATCGTGAAGAAGACCAACTTCGGACCAGGGCGACATCCGCATGTCCCACCTACCGTCCCCATCGCGGTCCGTCTCAGGCAGAACGCCACACGAAGACGGTCACCGCCACGAGGCCGACCACCACGATGAAGCCGCGGAGCACGCCGGCAGGCAGGCGCCGCCCGACGGTGGCACCGAGGAACCCGCCCACGACGGCACCGGCGGCGACGAGCCCGGCGGCCAGCCAGTCGATGTGGGTGACGAGGATGAAGACGACGGCGGCGACCCCGTTGACGAGGAGGGCCAGGACGTTCTTGGTCGCGTTGAGCCGCTGCAGGGTCTCGTCGATGCCGATTCCCATCACGGCCATCAGGAGGACACCCTGGGCGGCGCCGAAGTATCCGCCGTATACGCCGGTGAGCAGCACCAGCGGCCACACCCACCAGGCGCCGTTCTCTGGCAGACCTCCGCTCACCTCGTGCCGCCGGGCGACCCACGCCGAGATCCGGGGACCAGCGAGGACGAGCACGACGCCGAGGACGATGAGGGCAGGGACGACGGCCTCGAAGGCTCCGGGTGGCAGGACGAGCAGCAGCACCGCACCGATCACGCCCCCGGCGAGAGAGGCAACCGAGAGCCGGGTGACGCGGGCGCGCTGCCCCCGCAGCTCGCGGCGGTAGCCGATCGCACCGGCCAGCGTTCCCGGCACCAGGCCGACGGTGTTCGAGACGTTCGCGACCACCGGCGGCAGCCCGACGGCCAGCAGGGTCGGGAAGGTGATCAGGGTCCCGGAGCCGACCACCGTGTTGATGGTCCCCGCCGCCATGCCCGACAGAAGCACGGCGACCATCTCCCACAGGCTCACTGCGTGGGAGGCTCCTCGGCCGGCGGCTCCGTGCCCTTGCCGGCACCGGAGGCGCCTCGGGCGGCACTCTCGGCCGCGGCGATGGCCGCCTGGACGTCAGCGTGCGCCTTGGACAACGAGGCCTCGTCCCGCTTCAGCTCGGGCGTCTCCGACGTTCCCATGTCAACGCGGACCCGGGGACCGTCGACCTCCTTGGGGATGCCGTGCAGCTCGGTCATCGTCGAGCCGAGCCCTTCCAGTGCCTTGCCGATCTCGCTGGGGACGATCCACACCTTGTTCGCGTCTCCCTCGGCGATCTTCGGCATCATCTGAAGGTACTGGTAGGCGAGCAGGGACTGGTCGGGGCGGCCGTCGTGGATCGCCTGGAACACCGTCTGGATCGCCTGCCCCTCCCCCTGGGCGCGCAGGATCTGCGCCTCGCGCTCTGCCTGGGCACGCAGGATCTGGGCCTCGCGGTCACCCTCCGCGGTGAGGATGGCCGCCTGCTTGTTGCCCTCAGCGGTGAGGATCGACGACTGGCGAAGCCCCTCGGCGGTGAGGATCGCGGCCCGCTTGTCGCGGTCCGCGCGCATCTGCTTCTCCATCGAGTCCTTGATCGACGGCGGCGGGTCGATGCTCTTGATCTCGACCCGATTGACCTTGATCCCCCACTTGCCGGTCGCCTCGTCCAGCACGATCGCGAGGCCCTGGTTGATCTCGTTGCGGCTGGTCAGGGTCTGCTCGAGGTCCATGCCACCGACGATGTTGCGGACGGTGGTCATCGTGAGCTGCTCGACGCCGGTGATGTAGTTCGCGATCTCGTACGTCGCCGCGATCGGGTCGGTGACCTGGAAGTAGATCACCGTGTCGATCGAGACCACGAGGTTGTCCTCGGTGATGACACTCTGCGGCGGGAACGAGACGACCTGCTCGCGCAGGTCGATCATGTACCGCACCTTGTCGATGAACGGCACCACGACGTTGAGTCCCGCCGGCAGGGTCGCCTTGTACTTGCCGAAGCGTTCGACGACTCCGGCTCTGGCCTGGGGCACGATCCTGATCGTCCGCGCCAACACGACGACGGCGAACAGCACGAGCAGACCGAAGAGCACTAGAACCCACATGACTGGCTCCCTTGGTTGATTCCTTGGTGGACAGGCAGCCGTCAGGCCTCGAGTGCCGGGCGCGGGTGCACGTAGGCGGTCGCTCCCCGGACCTCGAGGATGTCGACGGTCTCCCCCGACTTGATGGACCCGATGTCGTCGTACGGCCGGGCGCTCCAGATCTCGCCACCCAGCTTGATCTGTCCCGCCTCGGTGGGCGTGATGTCGCGCAGCACGATCGCCTGCTTGCCGATCATGTTGTGGTGACCGAGCACGAGGTCCGGACCGGAGTGCAGTCGCTTGACGACGCTCGGTCGGATGAACCCCAGCATCGCGATCGCGACGATGACCGAGACGATCAGCTGGAACGCGAACGCGCCACCGAGCAGTGCCGTGCCCATGCCGGCCAGCGCGCCGGCGGCGAGCATGCCCAGCACGAGATCGAGGCTGAACATCTCGGCGGTGCCGAGCACGACCGCGATCGCCAGCCACGCTGCCCAGAGGTGCTCGCCGATCCAGTCCATATCCTTGAGCCTAGTGCGAGGCGTCACACTGGCCAACGGGGCCCGACGCCCGCTCCCGTGGCCGATGTGCTTTCAGCTCAGGCGATGGCGCCGGGCCCGGCGCCGAGCCGACCAACGCCCGCCCTCGTGCGTGATCACCAGCGGCATGCCGAAGGTCTCCGAGAGCACGGACTCGGTGAGCACCTCGTCGATCGGCCCGGCGGCCACGACGCCGCCCTGGCGCATGAGAAGGGCGTGGGTGAAGCCCGGAGGGACCTCCTCCACGTGGTGGGACACCAGCACCGTCGCCGGTGACGTCTCGTCAGCGGCCAGCACCGACAGGGTCGACACCAGGTCCTCTCGCCCGCCCAGGTCGAGCCCGGCGGCCGGTTCGTCGAGCAGCAGCAGCTCCGGGTCAGTCATCAGGGCACGTGCGATCTGGACCCGCTTGCGCTCCCCCTCACTGAGGGTGCCGAAGGTGCGGTCCATCAGCGCGTGGGCCCCCATCTCCTTCAGCAGGGCGGCGGCCCGGTCGTGGTCGAGGTCGTCGTACTGCTCGCGCCACCTCCCCAGCACGGCGTACGACGCGGAGACGACCACGTCGCGCACCAGTTCCTCGCGCGGGATCCTCTCGCCGAGCGCGGCACTGGTCAGCCCGATGCGGGGGCGCAGGTCGAACACGTCGACGGTGCCGAGGACCTCACCGAGGATCCCGGCCACGCCGCTGGTCGGGTGGACCTGGGCCGCGCAGACCTGCAACAGGGTGGTCTTGCCGGCACCGTTCGGGCCGAGCACGACCCACCTCTCGTCCTCCTCGACCTGCCAGTCGATACCCGAGAGGAGGGTGGACCCGCCTCGCACGACGGACACGTCGGCGAGCTCGAGAACGGCGGACATGGTCTCCCCTCGACAGGCTTCGGACACTCGCGCCCCAACCTACGGCACCCGGTTTGCCCGCGTACGCTCGACTGGTGGTCGATGAGCAGTCCCTCCCCGATGCAGCAAAGCTGGCGCTGTGGATCTCGGCATGGCTCGACGCTCGCGTGAGCCCGGACGACCTACGGGACGCGGTGGTCGCGGACGACGCCGCCCATCACGTGGCGGGGCTCCCGGGAGAGCCCGAGCCGCTGCCGCTGATCCTCGCCGTCGGCAAGCTGCGGGGGGCCGGCGCGGTGGCAGCGGGACTGGCGCTGCCCGCTGCGGGCGACCCGGTGGGCCTGGCGGGTCCACCCGCCTTCAACGAGGAGGCCCTCGAGATCGGCGAGGCGGTCCTGCTCGACGGAGCAGGATTCGGCCTGGTCCCACACCGCGCCGGAGCAGGGGTGGTGTGGCAGTGCCATCCAGCCGAGACCCGACGCCAGGTACCCGACCATCACGAAGCGAGCACGGGTCTTCGCCGTGCTCTCGTCGAAGCGGCCACGAGACTGGCCGAGCTGGACGTGGCGCGCTGGCGCCCGGAGGTGGCCGACGAGCTGATCACCTTGCGGAAGGGGAAGGTGACCGGACTCCCGCCGGGCCTGGCAGCGCCCGCACTTCCCCTGATCTCCCAGGCCCTTCTCTGCCTCCGTGTGGTCGACCTGGCACTGGTCGACGACGGGGCCGCCGTGACCGCGACCGAGATGACCGCCCGCCGGGAGGCCCTCGCCCCGCTCGACCGGGCGGCGCGCCGGGGTCTGGTCGCCGCCTGCTCCATGTGACCCACGGGCGACCCCGGACGCCCGCAGGACCTGCGCTCGGCAAGCGATACCCTCACCGGGTCATGGCGACCGACCCCGATGCTCCGAAGACACTGCTGATCACGCTGACCGGCAAGGACCGGCCAGGCGTGACCTCGTCGGTGTTCGGCACCCTGGCGTCGTACGGCGTGGAGGTGCTCGACATCGAGCAGATCCTGCTGCGGCGTCGACTCGTTCTCGGGGTGCTCGTCACGGCGCCGCGGGACTGGAAGGCGCTGCGCGACGCGGTGCAACGCGTCGCCGACGAGCTCGAGATGCAGGTCGAGGTCGACCGCGGCCTCGGAGACAACCGCACCCGGCCCGAGGGGCGCAGCCACGTGACCGTCCTCGGCGCTCCCCTGACCGCACGTGCCGTGGCCGCCATCGCCGGCCGGATCGCCGACCTGGGCGCGAACATCGACCGGATCGAGCGGATGGCCCGCTACCCGCTGACCGCGATCGACCTGCACGTCTCGGGCGCGGACCCCGACCGGATGCGGGCCATGCTGGCCGAGGAGGCGGCTCGACAGCGGGTCGACATCGCCGTCCAGCCGGCCACGCTGCTCCGCCGAGGGATGCGACTGATCGTGATGGACGTGGACTCCACCCTGATCCAGGGTGAGGTGATCGAGATGCTGGCAGAGCGCGCCGGCTGTCTCGACGACGTGGCGGCTGTGACGGAGGCCGCGATGCGCGGAGACCTGGACTTCGAGCAGTCCCTGCGAGCCCGGGTCTCGTCGCTGGCCGGCCTGGACGCCACTGTGCTCGACAGCGTGTACGACGAGATCCAGCTGGCGCCGGGCGCCCGGACCATGGTCCGCACCCTGAAGCGGCTCGGGTACCGGTTCGCGATCGTCTCCGGCGGGTTCAGCCAGATCACCGACCGGATCGCCGAGGACCTGGGCATCGACTACGCCGCGGCGAACGACCTCGAGATCGTGGACGGCAGGCTCACCGGGCGGATCGTGGGGGACGTGGTGGACCGGGCCGGCAAGGCGAGCGCACTTCGCGCCTTCGCAGACAGGGCCGGCATCCCCGTCGGTGCCACGATCGCCATCGGTGACGGCGCCAACGACCTGGACATGCTCGCCGCGGCCGGGCTCGGGATCGCCTTCAACGCCAAGCCCGTGGTCCAGCAGGCTGCCGACACGACGGTGAACGTGCCCTACCTGGACGCGATCATCTACCTGCTCGGGATCAGCCGCGAGGAGGTCGAGGCCGCCGACGCGGAGTCCGGCATCGTGACGCCCTCTCCCCGCTCTGACCGACGCACGCGCCCCGATCAGGGCAGCGTCTCGCCACGTCCGACGTGGTAGGCCCGGATGCTCGCGGTCGCCACCTCGAGCTCGTCCCAGGGCACCGACACGTCCAGCACGGTCACGGCACTCGTGGGGTACCCGGCGCTCATGGAGCGGAAGGCCTGCTCGTCCCCTTGCCCGTCGTCGAGCATGTGCGCCAACGAGGCGGCTGTCGGGTTGTGCCCCACGAAGGCGACCACGGCGGCGTCGAGGGGCGCACCTCGCAGCACCTCGATGACCACCTCCGCGCTCCCCGAGTAGAGCGAGTCGTCGTACACGACCTCGGCCGACGAACCGGCGGCCACCGCGATCAGCTCCCAGGTCTGGACGGTCCGAGCCGCCGACGACACCAGTGCGTAGTCCGGCACCGCCCCGACGGACGCGAGCCAGGTGCCGACCTCCGTCGCGTCCCGGGCGCCCCGCTCCGTGAGGACGCGCTTGCGGTCCTCGGCGGCGTACTGCTCCGCCTTCGCATGGCGCACGATCACGATGCGGCGCTGGTGGGCGTTCACAAGCCGCACCTTTCCACCCCTTAGGCTGCCTGTCATGCCGAACGGCCAAACTGCACAGGGAACCACCGACGCCCAGCCGGTCTCCGACGACGGGACCGGGGCCCTCATGATCATCGGAGGAGCCGAGGACAAGCTGCGACGCCGCACCGTCCTGGCCGAGTTCGTACGCCGCTGCGGCGGTGAGGAGGCGCGGATCGCGGTAGTGCCCACCGCCTCCAGTCTCGGACCCGAGATCGTGGAGGTGTACGACGCCGTGTTCCGCCGGCTCGGGGCCGAAGCTGTGATCGCGGCGCGTCCGGAGAGCCGGGAGGAGGCCAACGACCCCTCGATGGTGGACCGGCTGGACGACGTCACCGGCATCTTCATGACCGGCGGCAACCAGCTCAAGCTGTCCGGCGTCGTCAGCGGAACCGCCTTCGGCGACGCCATCCACGCGGCACGCGCCCGCGGCGCCACCATCGCCGGAACGTCTGCCGGTGCCAGCATCCAGTCCTCGCACATGGTGGCCTTCGGACCCGCCGGTGCCACCCCCAAGCAGCGGATGACCCAGGTCGCGGCCGGGCTGGGCCTGCTGGAGTCGTGCGTGGTGGACCAGCACTTCGAGCAGCGCAACCGGTACGGACGGCTGCTGATGATCGTGGCCCAGAGTCCACAGCTGCTCGGCATGGGTGTCGACGAGGACACTGCGGCTGTCGTGACCCGGCACGAGGGCCACGACGTCATGCGCGTCATCGGACGGGGCGCGGTCACGGTCGTCGACCCCGCCGACATCGTCACCAACGCCCACGAGGCTCGACGTACGGCGGCCCTCCTCGTGTCCGGAGCGAGGTTGCACGTGCTCCCTGACGGCGCGACGTTCGACCTCACCAGTCGGTCGCTCGTCTCCACCCATGCTCTGATGGACCTCGACGACGCCGTCGAGCTGGCCGACGCGAACCGCGACCTCAGCAAGCTCGCCCGAGACATCGCCGCCGGCGACGTCTCGCCCTCGGTCCTCAAGCGACGACGCAGCCGTCGCCTCCGCCCGTCCGATCACGAAGGAGAGCACGCATGACCGAACAGGTGCGCGCCACTCGCCCGTCCCCCGACCTGGCCATCCTCGAGACCCGCGTCTACCGCGGGGCCAACGTCTGGTCCTACGAGAAGGCGATCCACCTCGTGGTGGACCTCGGATCCCTCGAGGACTTCCCGACCAACACCCTCCCCGACTTCACCGACGACCTCGTCGCCATGCTCCCCGGGCTGCGGGAGCACTCCTGCTCGCGCGGGCGC
This sequence comes from uncultured Actinomycetota bacterium, assembly GCA_963740525.1. GTDB lineage: Bacteria > Actinomycetota > Actinomycetes > Propionibacteriales > Nocardioidaceae > CAVUEG01. The sequence continues at coordinate 29,632 of CAVUEG010000010.1, read as the reverse complement.
CGCGGTGGCTTCCTCGAGCGGCTGAACGAGGGCACCTGGCTGGGTCACGTGGCCGAGCACACGGCGCTGGCGCTGCAGCAGGTCGTGGGCCATGACATCCGGCGGGGCAAGACGCGCCAGGTCAAGGGCGTCCGTGGCCGCTACAACGTGATCTTCGGGTATGTCGACGAGCAGGTCGGGCTCGCTGCCGGACGCCTCGCCGTGCGCCTGGTGAACCATCTCGTGGAAGGTGACCCGGACTTCGACTGGGAGGCCGAGCTCGAGTCGTTCATCCTCCGCGCGGAGCGCACCGCCTTCGGTCCGTCGACCCAGGCGATCCTCGACGAGGCCGTCAGCCGGGACATCCCGTGGATCCGGCTGAACCAGCACTCGCTCGTGCAGCTCGGACAGGGCGTCCACGCCAAGCGGATCCGAGCGACCATGACCTCGGTGACCAGCGCGATCGCGGTCGACATCGCCTCGGACAAGGACCTGACCACCAAGCTCCTCGGGGCCGCCGGGCTTCCGGTACCCAAGCAGGAGTCGGTGCGCACCGCCGACCAGGCCGCCGCCGTCGCCGAACGGATCGGGTTCCCGGTGGTCGTCAAACCCCTCGACGGCAACCACGGACGCGGCGTCTGCCTGAATCTCGAGGACGGCGACGCCGTGCGCGAGGCGTTCCAGATCGCCAAGGACCAGTCGCGTCGCGGTTGGGTGATAGTCGAGTCCATGGTGGTCGGCAAGGACTACCGCTGCCTCATCATCGACGGCCGGCTCGCCGCCGTCGCGGAGCGGGTCCCGGCACACGTCGTCGGTGACGGCACGAGCACGGTCGAGGAGCTGGTCGACCTGACCAATGCCGACCCGCGACGCGGAGTCGGTCACGAGAAGGTGCTCACCCGGATCAAGGTCGACGCTGCCGCGCTCGAGCTGCTCGCCGCCCAGGGGTACGCGCTCGACTCGGTCCCCCCGTCGGGCGAGACCGTCAAGATGACGCTGACGGGCAACATGTCGACCGGTGGCATCTCGATCGACCGGACCTTCGAGGCGCACCCGGAGAATGTCGAGATCGCAGAGGAGGCCGCCCGGATGATCGGGCTGGACATCGCCGGCATCGACTTCATCTGCCCCGACATCACCCAGCCGGTCCGTGAGACGGGCGGCGCCATCTGCGAGGTGAACGCGGCCCCGGGCTTCCGGATGCACACCCACCCCACGATCGGTGAGCAGCAGTTCATCTCCAAGCCGGTCGTGGACATGCTGTTCCCGCCTGGCGCTCCCTCGCGGATCCCGATCGTGGCCGTCACCGGCACCAACGGCAAGACCACCACGTCGCGGATGATCTCCCACATCTTCAAGGGCATGGGACGCAAGGTCGGGATGACCTCCACGGACGGCGTCGTCATCGACGAGCGGCTGGTGATCCGGGCCGACGCCTCGGGTCCCCGCTCGGCACGGATGGTGCTGCAGAACCCGCGCGTCGACTTCGCGGTCTTCGAGGTGGCCCGCGGGGGAATCCTCCGCGAGGGCCTCGGTTACGAGCGCAACGACGTGGCGGTTGTGCTGAACGTGGCACCCGACCACCTCGGGCTGCGAGGCATCGACACCGTCGAGCAGCTCGCGGACGTCAAGGCCGTGCTGGTCGAGGCGGTGCCGCGGGATGGGCACGCCGTACTCAATGCCGACGACCCGCTGGTGCGGGCGATGCGCCGGCGGTGCTCCGGCCAGGTGGTCTGGTTCTCCATGGAGGAGCCCGGCTCCGAGGTCCGCGACATGATCGACGCGCACTGCCGTCGCGGCGGCAAGGCCGTCGTCGTCGAGCCCAGCGAGCGGGGCGAGATGATCATCGTCAAGCACGGTCGCCGCGAGATGCAGCTGGCCTGGACCCACCTGCTCCCGGCCACCTTCGGCGGACGGGCACGGATGAACGTGCAGAACGCGCTCGGTGCCGCCGCGGCCGCCTTCGCCGCCGGCGCTCCCCTGCACGACATCAGGCAGGGTCTGCGGACCTTCTCCACCAGCTACTACCTCTCCCCCGGCCGCTTGAACGAGGTCGAGGTGAACGGTGTCAACGTCATCGTCGACTACTGCCACAACGCGCCCGGCATGAAGATGCTCGGCGACTTCGTCGACCGGGTCGGCGAAGGGCTCAAGAACTCCAGCGAGCTGGGGAAGCCGTCGAGCATCGGGGTGATCGCGACGGCGGGCGACCGCCGCGACGACGACATGCGCGAGCTCGGCGCCATCGCCGCCCGGCACTTCGACGTACTGGTGGTCCGAGAGGACGTCCAGCTACGGGGACGCGAGCGCGGCGAGGTCGCCAAGTTCGTCGCTGAGGGCGTGGCGGCCGCCCGTGAGGAAGGCGCCCGCTGCAAGCAGGTCGAGATCGTGGTGGACGAGATCGAGGCGCTGCGGCACGCGATGTCTCGCGCGAACCCCGGTGACCTCGTCGTGCTCTGCGTGGACAAGCACGCCGCCGTGATGGCCGAGCTCGAGACCTGGTCGCACCAGGCCCAGGCCGGCAGCGGTGCAAGTGACGACGTACCCGTCGCCGACCCGGACTACGCCGCCGCCGCCGAGGCCTGAGCGCCGGTGCGCGGGAGCGCACCGTCGCCAGTGGCCACAGGCTGCCGTCTGGGAGCCGCGCGAGCCTCACGAGACTCGCTCGGAGAGTGGCCTGTCGACCCTGGTGGTCGAGGGGGAGCTCGACCTGGTGGGCCCGACCGACTAGGCGAGCGTCGCGGACCGGACCTTGTCCCGCAGCGTCTCCGCGGTGTCGGCCACGCCGCCTTGGGCGGCGATCCAGTCGTAGCAGCCCTGCCGGTCCTCGTGGCACATGACCGCGACGACGTCCCCTGGTTCCGCCTGGGCGACCAGGGCGGAGAGCGCCTCCACCTCGGTCGGGTACGACGGGACGTCCTCCACGCCCACCCGGGCGGCGCCCGCTCGCATCAGCTCGTCGAGCTCCTCCATCGACCGGCCGCGCAGGTACTTCTGCTTGTGACCGATGACGAGGATGTCGCTGTCCCGGGCGGCGATCTCGCCGAGCTTGTCGACCAGGTCGTCGGTGCGGTCGCCCACGACCCCGAGCGCCAGCAGCAGCCGCGCCCCCGGCCTGCGGACGCCGTGCATGATCTCGATGAGCGCCTCGAGACCGGCCTCGTTGTGGGCCAGGTCCATGACCACGCTGACGTCGCCGATCGTGAAGAAGTTCATCCGTCCCGGGTTGTGTACGGCGTCAGGGAGGAACGACGTCAGCCCGTCCACCACCGCGGTGCTGTCGATCCCGAGCGCCAGCGCGGCTGAGGCTGCGGCCAGCGCGTTCTCGACGTTGAACCGCGACAGACCGGCCAGGGTCATCGGCACCTCGACCAGCTCGACGAGCGGCTCGAAGTCGGCATCCGGTCGCTGGACGCAGATCCAGCCGTCGATGAGGGTGGTGACCCGACCCCCGGCGTCCAGCACCTCACGCAGGTGCGGCGAGTCCGGGTCTCGGGAGAAGGCCCAGGGCTGACCCTGGAGGGTCGAGATCATCGCGAATACGCGGGGGTCGTCGGCGTTCAACACGCACCAGCCGCCCTTGCGGGTCATCTTCGGGACCACGCCCTTGACCTCGGCGAGCTGGTCCACGGTGTCGATGCCGTGCAGCCCCAGGTGGTCCGCGGTCACGTTGGTCACCACGGACACGTCGTTGTGGGTGACCCCGACGCCCTTCAGCAGGATCCCGCCGCGGGCGGTCTCCGTGACGGCGAGCTGGACGCCGTCCTGCGCGAGCACCCGACCGGCACCCGACGGGCCCGAGTAGTCACCCTCCTCGACCAGGACCCCGTCGACGTAGATCCCGTCCGTGCTCGACCAGCCGACGTGGAGTCCTGCGGTCCGGCCGATGTGCGCGATCATCCTCGAGGTCGTCGTCTTGCCGTTCGTGCCGGTGACCGACACCACGGGGATCCGCGGCCGGATGGTTCGCGGGCGGTCACCGAGCCGGGACTCGCGAACCCGGGCGGCGGCGTCGCTGATGATCCCCTCGATATCACCGGGAAGCTCGTCGAGGCAGTAGGCGACGGCCTCGCCCAGTGCGCGGGCGCGGTCGCGGTTGCGCCACGGGTAGGCGACGACGAGGTGGCTCGGGTCGGAGGTCGGACGCACTCGTACGCCGAGCCGCAGGGTTCCGGCCTCGGCCGCGATCTGACGCACGAGGCGGCTCACCGCACGGGCGGCGAAGCGCTGCCGGAACCCCGAGCCGGCGGCCCCGGGACGCGCGTCACGCAGACCGATCCGACGGGCGAAGCGGGCCACCGTCTCGTCGTCCGCCTCGGTGAGCAGGCTCAGGTCGAGCGTGAGCTTGATGGCAGCCCGCGGAAAGTAGAGGTTCGGGCCTTCGAGCACACGGAGTTCGACGAGGGAGGTCACCCCCGAACGCTACCGATCATCCGGCAGCGTCGGCACACGGGCCTCGACGCTCAGGCACCCATCGCGTGGAAGCCGCCGTCGACGTGGACGATCTCACCGGACGTGGCCGGGAAGAAGTCGCTGAGCAGCGCCACGACCGCCTTCGCGGTGGGCTCCTGGTCGGTCTCGTCCCAGCCGAGCGGCGCTCGGTCGCTCCACATCGCCTCGAGGTCGCTGAAGCCGGGGATCGCCTTGGCCGCCAGCGTCTTGAGCGGTCCGGCGGAGACCAGGTTGACCCGGATCCCCTGCGGACCGAGGTCCCGGGCGAGGTAGCGCGAGCAGGACTCCAGCCCGGCCTTGGCCACGCCCATCCAGTCGTACGCCGGCCACGCCACGGTGGCGTCGAAGGTCATGCCGACGACCGAGCCGCCGCGGCCCATGAGCGGGAGGCATGCCTGGGACAGCGAGGCCAGCGAGTACGCCGAGACCTGCACCGCCTGGGCGACGTCCGGCCACGGGCCGGTGAGGAACTTGCCGCCCAGAAGCGTCTCCGGGTTGCCGTACGCGATCGAGTGCACCACCCCGTCGAGGCCGTCGACGTGTTCACGGACCAGGTCGGGCAGCCGCGCCAGGTGCTCGTCGTCGGTCACGTCGAGCTCGAGCACGACCGGCTCGACGGGGAGCCGCTTGGCGATCCGCTTGGTGATCCCGAGCGCGCGACCGAAGTTCGAGATCAGCACCTCCGCGCCCTGCTCCTGGGCGACACGCGCCACGGCGAAGCCGATCGAGGAGTCCATGGTGACCCCGGCGACCAGGATCCGCTTGCCCTCGAGAATGCCCATTGCTGCTCCGCTCGTCGTGTCGTGCCAGATGATCGGTCGGTCCGTTGGTCGGTGTGGGGTCAGTGACCCATGCCCAGGCCGCCGTCGACCGGGATCACGGCCCCGGTGACGTACGCCGCTCCCTCGGAGGCGAGCCAGGTGACCACGGAGGCCACCTCGGTGACGTCGCCGTACCGCTTGAGCGGGATCTGCGCCTGGTAGTCCTCGCGCTGGGTCTCCGGAAGCTCCGCGGTCATGTCGGTCTCGATGAAGCCGGGCGCCACGACGTTCGCGGTGATGGACCGGCTGCCGAGCTCCCGTGCGATCGACCGGGACATCCCGACCAGGCCGGCCTTGCTCGCCGCGTAGTTCACCTGGCCGGCCGAGCCGAGCAGCCCGACCACGGAGGAGATGAAGATGATCCGGCCCCGGCGCAGCCGGAGCATGCCCTTGGACGCCCGCTTCGCGACCCTGAAGGAGCCGGTGAGGTTGGTGTCGATGACCGAGCCCCAGTCGTCCTCGCTCATCCGCAGGAGCAGGGTGTCGCGGGTGATCCCGGCGTTGGCCACCAGGACCTCGACCGGCCCGTGCTTCTCCTCGATCTCGGCGAAGGCCGACTCGATGGACTCGGGGTCGGTCATGTCGCAGCGGACGCCGAGCATGCCTGCGGGAGGCTCGGCGGACCGGCACGTCACAGCCACCTGGTCGCCCTCGGCGAGGAAGGCCTCGGCGATCGCGCGGCCGATGCCGCGGTTGCCTCCGGTGACGAGTACCGATCTGCTCAACGCTCTGCTCCTCCCTGTCCTCCGGGCCCGCGGGAACGGGCCGACGTGGGGGACGCTAACGGCTACCCGTGGGTACTCCCAACCGACAGCAGCCGGCCGCGAACGAGGCGCCTCAGTCGTCCTCGAGCCGGAAGCCGACCTTGATCCCGACCTGGAAGTGCTCGACCGTGCCGTCCTTGACCTGACCGCGGACCTGCGTCACCTCGAACCAGTCCAGGTGGCGCAACGTACGCGCGGCGCGCTCGATGCCGTTGCGGATCGCCTGGTCGATGCCGTCCGGGGACGTTCCGACGATCTCGGAGACGCGGTAGGTGCGGTTGGACATGGACCCTCCTGGGAGTCGTCGGGGGAAGGGGCTCGGTCTCTCGCAGCCTAGCCTGCAGGTGACTCGTCGTACCGGTCCCCGCTTCGTCCGCGACGTAGGGTGGCTGCATGGTCCGGAAGTCGCATCGCGAGCCGGAGGCGGTCGAGATCACGACCGCCCCCCGCAGCCGGGGCGACGAGATCGCCGGCAGGCAACGCCGCTATCTCCTCTCCATGGGTTTTCGCACCCTGTGCTTCGTCGGCGCCGTCGCGGTGGGAAGCGGGGTGCTGCGATGGATCCTGGTCGCGGGCGCGGTGTTCCTGCCCTACATCGCCGTGGTGCTCGCCAATGCCGGGTCCTCGCTGGATGGGGGAAACCCCGAGACCTACCACCCGGACGGCACTCGCAAGGAGCTTCTCTAGCTGTCCGTTTGAGGACCTACGTCCCTGATCTGGTTGTCGGCTCGCGTCAGGACCGATGACCTTGGAATTGCGGAAGTTGTCGTGCAAGAATCAAATGGTGGGCTCAGCCTCCCCCGTCTGAGTCCACGCAGTGAAAAGCAGCGCCGGACGACTTCCCCCGTGGTCGTCCGGCGCTGCTGCGTCCAGGTCCCGTTCTGGGTACTCCCGGCGGCCGGCGACGAGGCAGTGACAGAGCCGTCCTAAGGTCGGGTCATGGATGCCGCACCGGAGCCCGTCGAGGCCGACTGCTCGTCGAAGGGCTGCCGGAAGCCGGCCACCTGGGCACTGCTGTGGAACAACCCCAAGATCCACCCGGAGGAGCGCCGCAAGACCTGGCTCGCGTGCGACGAGCACAAGGAGTCCCTCTCGGCCTTCCTCGCCGCCCGCCGGTTCCTGCGCGACGTCGAGCCCTTCCCCGCTCCCCGGGACGGAGGCTAGGGGTTAGTCGACCTCTCGATCGCGTCGAGGTCGCGGACGGCGTAGCGGTGGTGCTCCCACTCCTCCTCGAGGTTCGCGTGCAGGCAGGACAAGGTGGTCTCCTGCCTGGGGGCTCCAGGTGCGAGTCGCGTCCGACCCGGTGAATGCTGCCATCACGTCCCCCTGACGTCCCGCTCGCCTGTGACGACCGACATGCCAGCGCCGCTCAGCCTCCGATGGCCGACATCGGCCGGGTGGGCTGGAGGAAGGAGACGTCGTCGATGCCGTGGCCCGGCCGCTTGCCGCGCATCGCCACGACCCACCGCTCGGCGAGCTCCTCGTCCGAGGCCCCGGCGCGCAGGGCACCACGGAGGTCGGACTCCTCGCGGGCGAAGAGACAGTTGCGGACCTGCCCGTCGGCCGTCAGCCGCACCCGGTCACAGTCCCCGCAGAACGGACGGGTCACCGAGGCGATCACGCCGACCGTCCCCGGTCCCCCGTTGACCCGGAAGAGCTCCGCCGGGGCGCTTCCGCGTGGTTCCTCGGCCGGCTCGAGGTCGAAGACCGCCTCGAGGGACGCGAAGATCTCCTCCGCCGTGATCATCGTGTCGCGGCGCCAGCCGTGCTGGGCGTCGAGCGGCATCTGCTCGATGAAGCGCAGCTCGTAGCCGTGCTCGAGGCACCAGGCGAGCAGCTCCGGACCCTGGTCGTCGTTGATGCCCCGCAGCAGCACGGCGTTCACCTTGACCGGCCCGAGACCGGCGTCCCGGGCGGCGGCGAGGCCCTCGACGACGTCGTCGAGGCGATCGCGGCGGGTGATCTCGTGGAAGTCGGCGCGACGCACGGTGTCCAGGCTGACGTTGACCCGGTCCAGCCCCGCCTCGGCCAGCGCACCGGCCATCCGCGAGAGGCCCAGTGCGTTGGTGGTCAGCGAGACGTCGGGGGTGGGCAGCAGCTGCTTGGTGCGGGCAACCAGGTCGACGATGCCTCGCCGCACCAGCGGCTCGCCGCCGGTGAACCGGACCTCGCGGATCCCGAGCTGCTCCACGCCGATGCGGATCAGCCGGACGACCTCGTCGTCGGCGAGCACCTCGTCGGTCGGCAGCCATTCCAACCCCTCGGCGGGCATGCAGTACGAGCACCGCAGGTTGCACCGGTCGGTGAGCGAGACCCGAAGGTCAGTGGCCACGCGGCCGAAGTTGTCTGCGAGTTCCTGGACACCCATGCGGCCAGTCTAGGTGCTGGGGCCAGAACGGGGCGGTCGCCGGCTGCGGGGCTCCCGCGGCTAGATTCACGGAGTGACGTTCTTGTTCAGCCGACGGTGGGTGCTGTTCTTCCTCACCGTGGTCCTGCTGGCGTGGGGTGCCTACCTCCTCGGGCAGTGGCAGTTCCACCGGCTGGCCGACCGCAAGGCGTCGAACGCGGTGATCTCGCACAACCTGGTGCGCCCACCCACGGACGTGGCCGACGTGCTGGCACCGGACCGGCCGGTCTCCGACACCCACGACTGGCTCCACGTCACGACGCGTGGTCGGTACGACGAGCAGCACTCGGTCGTGATCCGCTACCAGACCCGGGACGGCGCCGCCGGCGTCGACGTGGTCACTCCCCTGGTCACCGGCTCCGGTGCCGCCGTACTCGTGGACCGGGGCTGGCTGGCCACGCAGAACGTGGGCCGTGAGCGTCCGAGGATCCCAGCGGCTCCCGCGGGCCTCGTCACGGTCACCGGATGGCTCCGCCAGGACGCCACCGGGGACTCCGCCGTGGTCACGGACGCCTCCGCGCGATCGATCTCCAGTGAGGAGATCGCCCGCACCCTCCCCTACCCCGTGTACGGGGGCTTCGTGGACCTGCAGCGCGAGACCCCGCGGGCCGCTCGGCCGCTGGTGCCGACCGAGGTGCCCGACCTGAGCAACGGGCCACACTTCTTCTACGGCCTCCAGTGGTGGTTCTTCGGGCTGCTGGCGATCTTCGGCTTCGGCTACCTGGCCTTCGACGAGCGCCGCGCCAACCGCCGTGGTGACACCTCGATCGTGCAGCGCCGCGCGGAGCGAGCCGCCGCGCACGCTCAGAGTGCGCGGACCATCCCGCCGTCGACGGGCAGCATCACCCCTGACACGAACGACGCCGACGGCGAGAGCAGGAACGCCGCGGCCCGGCCGAACTCCTCGGGACGTCCGTAGCGACGGAGCGGGATCGTCGCCGCCATGGCCTCGCGCGTGGCTGCAGCATCGCCGGTGCTGGCGTCCAGCTCCTGTACCCGCTCCGTGTCCACCCGGCCCGGAAGCAGGCCGTTGACCCGGATCCCGCGCGGCCCGAGCTCGTCGGCAAGGGTCTTGGCGACCATCGCGAGCCCCGGTCGCAGTCCGTTCGAGATCGCCAGGCCCGCGATCGGGGAGCGCACCGAGGAGGAGAGCACGAAGGCGATGGACCCGCCGTCGGAAAGCTCCGCGGCGACGGTCCGCGCGAGCCTTACCCCGCCGAGGAACACCGAGTCGAAGGAGGCCGTCCAGTCCTCGTCGGAGGTGTCCATCACCGATCCGGTCGGGGGCCCGCCGACCGAGACCAGCAGCCCGTCGACACGATCCCAGGCCTGCTTCGCCTGGTCCAGCAGCGCGCGGGGGGCGTCCGGGTCGGCGTTGTCGACGCTCACGACGCGGCAGGCGTCGCCCAGCGCCTGCTGCGCCTCGTCGAGCGCCTGGCCGTTGCGGCCGGAGAGCACCACCCGGGCGCCCTCGGCCACCAGGCACTCGGCGGTGGCGCGGCCCAGGCCACGGGCGGCACCGGAGAGGATGAAGACGCGATCGGTCAGTCCGAGATCCATGGCCTCATCGTGGCACGCGCGTCAGCCGCCGACCACCGGCGAGTCGTCGATGAACTGGGTCCGGTAGAGGTCGTTGTAGAGACCGCCCTCGGCGAGCAGCTCCGCGTGCGTCCCCGACTGGACGACCCGGCCCTGGTCGATCACCAGGATCCGGTCCGCGTTGCGCACGGTGGAGAGTCGGTGCGCGATCACCAGCGAGGTGCGCCCTTCCAGTGCCTCGTCGAGCGCCCGCTGGACGGCGTACTCCGACTCGGAGTCGAGGTGGGCGGTCGCCTCGTCGAGCACCACGATCGACGGCGCCTTGAGCAGCAGCCGGGCGATCGCGAGCCGCTGACGCTCCCCTCCGGACAGGCGGTAGCCGCGGTCGCCGACCACGGTGTCGAGCCCGTCGGGAAGCGAGCCGACCAGGCTCGAGATCTGGGCGGCCTCGAGTGCCGCCCAGATCTGCTGGTCGGAGGCTCCGGGACGGGCGTAGAGCAGGTTCTCCCGGATCGTCTCGTGGAACATGTGCGCGTCCTGGGTGACGTAGCCGACGGCATCCTCCAGCGACTGGAGGGTTACGTCCCGGACGTCGATCCCGTCGACGCGGATAGTGCCCGCGGAAACGTCGTAGAGGCGTGCGACGAGGTGGGTGATCGTGGTCTTGCCGGCACCGGAGGGTCCGACCAGGGCGATCATCTGCCCCGGCTCGGCCACGAACGAGATGTCGCCGAGCACCTGGCCGCTGTCCCGGCTCTCGGTCCTGGCAACCGACTCCAGGCTGGCCAGGGACACCTCGTCGGCCCTGGGGTAGGTGAACGCCACGTGGTCGAACTCGACCCGGGCAGCGGTCGCCGGTAGGACCGCGGCGTCGGGCTTCTCCTGGACCAGCGACGGCAGGTCGAGCACCTCGAAGACCCGGTCGAAGCTGACGAGTGCCGTCATCACGTCGACCCGGACGTTGGACAGGCCCTGCAGCGGGCCCAACAGCCGGAGCAGGAGCGTGGCGAGGGCGGTCAGGGTGCCGATGGAGAGCGTTCCCTCGATCGCGAGACGGCCGCCCACGCCGTACACGAGCGCGGTGGCGAGCGCCGGCACCAGCATCATGGCCGCGGTGAAGACTCGGGTCACGACGGAGATCCGGATCCCCAGGTCGCGGACCACGGCCGCCTTCTCGGCGAAGACCTGGTCCTCCTCCTCGCGTCGGCCGAACAGCTTGAGCAGCATCGCGCCGCCGACGTTGAAGCGCTCGGTCATGGAGTTGCCCAGGACGGCGTTGCCGTCCATCTGGGCCCGGGTCAGCCCGGTCAGCTTGTAGCCCACCCACCGCGACGACAGGTAGAGCACCGGGAAGAGCATCAGGCACAGCAGCGTGACCCGCCAGCTGAGCGCGAACATCGCGATCCCCACTACCACGACGCTGATCGAGTTCGAGACCGTGCTGGACAAGGTCGACGTGAAGGCACGCTGGGCGCCGATCACGTCGTTGTTGAGCCGGGAGACGAGGGCACCGGTCTGGGTGCGGGTGAAGAACGCCAGGGACATCCGCTGCACGTGGGCGAACACCTGCGTGCGCAGGTCGAAGATCAGGCTCTCCCCGATCCGGGACGAGAGGTACCCCATCACCAGCGAGAGTCCGGCGTCGAGGATCGCCACCAACGCGATGCCCAGGGCCAGCCAGGTGACCAGGGCGGCGTTCTTCCCCACGATCCCGTCGTCGATGATCCGCTGCACCAGCAGCGGGGTCACCACGACCAGCCCGGCGTCGACGACCACGAGAGCCATGAACGCCGCAATCGGCATCCGATGGGGACGGGCGAAGCCGAACACCCGGCGCACGGTCTCCCGCGACAGCTTCTCGTCCACGACAGAGCGGTCGGACCTCAGGTGCCGGAAGGCCGGCCCCATCCCCATCATCGACACGCTGTCTCGTCTCCTGTGGCTGGTCGGTCCTGGTCGGTCCTGGTCACTGCATCAGCGCGGCGAGCTCCCTCATCCGGCGCACCTGCGCCTGCCGCTCCGCCAGCCGCTGGCTGTCCAGGTCACGCTCACTCGCGGCCTGGAGGAGTGCCTTGGTCTCGGTCACCGCGCCGGGCAGGTGTGCCGAGATCGCGCCTGCGAGGTCGGCCACGGTCGCCTCGAGCTGGTCACCCGGCACCACCACCGTGGCGATCCCCAGGTCTCCTGCCTCGGTCGCCCCGACGTTGCGTGCGGTGACGCAGATCTCCAGCGCCCGCGAGTACCCAACAATCTCCACGAGCGACTTTGTTCCCGTCAGGTCCGGCACCAGCCCGAGCGCCGGCTCCTTCATGCAGAAGCGGGCGTCCTCCGCCACGACCCGCAGGTCACAGGCGAGAGCCAGCTGGAATCCCGCACCGATGGCCCAGCCTCGTACGGCGGCGATCGTGACAAGGTCCGGGCGGCGCAGCCAGGTGAAGCCCTCCTGGTAGAGCCCGATCTCGTCGGCGAGGTCGTCGTCGTCCATCTCGAGCAGCCCGAGCAGGCTGGTCTCCCCCTCCGGGCCCTCGGGCGTGAGCATCGCCCGGTCCATCCCGGAGGAGAAGTCGTCCCCCGCTCCGATGAGCACCACCACCCGGACACTCAGCGGCAGGGCGGCGGAGATGGCAGCGAGCGCCCGCCAGGTCGACGGCTTCTGCGAGTTCTTCGAGGCTGGGCGGTCCAGCGTCACGGTGGCCACCGCCCCGGATATCTCACAGCGGAGTCCGGCGCGGGCGAGGGTCTCGGTGTCGGGGAGGTCGGTCATGGCACAGAGCCTAGGGGTTGGCCCCTTGGCCCATGTGCTTCGATCATCCCGATGACCACGACACCGCAGTCCCCCGAGATCTGGCCGGGCACGCCCTATCCACTGGGCGCGACCTTCGACGGCAGCGGCACGAACTTCGCCCTGTTCAGTGAGGTCGCCGAGAAGGTGGAGCTGTGCCTCATCGACCCCGCCGGGGCCGAGACCAGGATCGAGCTACGCGAGGTCGACGCCTACGTCTGGCACTGCTACCTCCCCTCGGTCCAGCCCGGGCAGCGCTACGGCTACCGCGTGCACGGTCCGTTCAGCCCGGAGAAGGGCCTGCGCTGCAACCCGGCCAAGCTGCTCCTCGACCCGTACGCGAAGGCGACCGCAGGCGAGATCGACTGGGACCCCTCCCTGTTCGGCTACCGCTTCGACGAGCCGGACGTGCCGAACAACGACGACTCCGGCCCGCACATGGTTCACGGCGTGGTCATCAACCCGTTCTTCGACTGGGAGGGCGACCGCAGGCCGAACATCCCCTACAGCGAGTCGCTGATCTACGAGGCTCACGTCAAGGGCCTCACCAAGCTCCACCCCGAGATCCCCGAGGATCTCCGCGGCACGTACGCCGGCCTCGCTCACCCGGCCGTGACCGACCACCTCACCCGGCTGGGGGTGACCGCGATCGAGCTGATGCCCGTGCACCAGTTCGTCCAGGACAACACCCTGCTCGAGAAGGGGCTGCGCAACTACTGGGGCTACAACACCCTGGGGTTCTTCGCCCCGCACGCCGACTACGCCGCGAACAACGAGAACGCCCTGCAGGTGCAGGAGTTCAAGTCGATGGTGAAGGCCATGCACCTCGCCGGCATCGAGGTCATCCTCGACGTCGTCTACAACCACACCGCCGAGGGGAACCACCTCGGGCCGACGCTCAGCTTCAAGGGCATCGACAACCCGGCGTACTACCGGCTGATGGAGGACGAGCCGCAGTACTACATGGACTACACGGGCACCGGGAACTCCCTCAACGTGCGCCACCCGCACTCGTTGCAGCTGATCATGGACTCCCTGCGCTACTGGGTGACCGAGATGCACGTGGACGGCTTCAGGTTCGACCTCGCCTCTGCCCTCGCCCGCGAGTTCTACGACGTGGACCGGCTCGCGACCTTCTTCGAGCTCGTGCAGCAGGATCCGGTGGTGAGCCAGGTCAAGCTGATCGCCGAGCCGTGGGACGTCGGCCCCGGTGGCTACCAGGTCGGCAACTTCCCGCCACAGTGGACGGAGTGGAACGGCGCCTACCGCGACACCGTCCGCGACTTCTGGCGCGGCGAGCCTTCCCTGGGCGACTTCGCCAGCCGACTGGCAGGCTCCTCGGACTACTACGAGCACTCCGGTCGGCGCCCGGTCGCCAGCATCAACTTCGTCACCGCCCACGACGGCTTCACCCTGCGGGACCTGGTCTCCTACAACGAGAAGCACAACGAGGCCAACGGCGAGGACAGCAACGACGGGGAGAGCCACAACCGCTCCTGGAACCACGGTGTCGAGGGACCCACCGACGACTCCGCCGTGCTCGAGCTCCGGGCTCGCGCCCAGCGCAACATCCTCACGACGCTGCTGCTCAGCCAGGGTGTGCCGATGCTCCTGCACGGTGACGAGCTGGGCCGGACCCAGCTGGGCAACAACAACACCTATGCCCAGGACTCCGAGATCAGCTGGGTGCACTGGGACCGGATGGACGGTCCGCTGGTGGAGTTCACCGCCGCCCTGGCCCGGCTGCGACGAGACCACCCCACGTTCCGGCGACGCAGGTTCTTCACCGGGACCACGGTGCGCACCGGAGACGGTGAGCGGCTCAACGACATCGTGTGGCTCCACCCCGACGGACGGCCGATGGACGAGGGCGACTGGGACGCCCCCGGTGCCAACGCGATCGGGATGTACCTCAACGGCAACGGGATCGCAGGCACGAACCATCGCGGTGAGGCGATCGTCGACGACCACTTCCTGCTCTACTTCAACCCCGCCGACGAGGACCTTCCGCTGACGTTGCCGCCACGGGAGTACGCCGAGGGGTGGCAGATCGTGCTGGACACCACCGGCGACGGCCCGGACGACACCGCGATGGCTCCGGGATCCGCGACGACCCTCCCCGCACGCAGCGTGCTCGTGCTCCGTCAGCACGCAGAGCCGGACGCGGAGCCGGACTCGTCCGTCGCGGCATCCCTCGCGGCGTACACCGATGCCCAGCCCGACCCGACCAAGACCAGCGGATAGCTGATGCGCGTCCCCGCGAACACCTACCGGCTCCAGATCAACGCGGGCTTCGACCTGCGCGCGGCCGCCGCTCGACTGGACTACCTGCACGACCTCGGCGTCGACTGGGTCTACCTCTCTCCCCTGCTGGCGGCCGAACCCGGCAGCGACCACGGGTACGACGTGGTGGCCCACGACCACGTGGACGAGTCGCGGGGCGGCGCGGAGGGCCTTGAGGTGCTCGCCGCCGCAGCCCGACGGCTGGGCATGGGTGTCCTCGTCGACATCGTCCCCAACCACGTCGGTGTCGCCACCCCAGTCGAGAACGCGTGGTGGTGGGACGTCCTCACGTTCGGCCGGGACTCCAGGCACGCGGCCGCGTTCGACGTCGACTGGGCCGCCGGGGGCGACCGGATCCGGATCCCGGTGGTGGGCGACGACGACCACCGGGACGGTAGCGGCGCGATCGGTCACCTGGCCGTGGTCGAGGGAGAGCTCCGCTACCACGACCACCGCTTCCCACTCGCTCACGGCACCGCCGACGACCTCGGCCAGGAGGGCGTCGACGTACAGACGGTCCATTCCCGGCAGCACTACGAGCTCGTCCACTGGCGCGTCGCCGACGCCGGTCTCAACTACCGACGCTTCTTCGCCGTCAACTCACTTGCGGGGATCCGGGTCGAGTTCCCCCAGGTGTTCGAGGAGTCGCACGTCGAGATCCGACGCTGGTTCGACCGAGGCCTCGTGGACGGTCTCCGGGTCGACCACCCCGACGGACTCCGCGACCCGGCCGGCTACCTCGACGAGCTGGCCGGCCTCACCGGCGGTGCCTACGTGCTCGTCGAGAAGATCCTCGAGCCCGGCGAGGAGCTGCCGTCGTCGTGGGCGACGGCCGGGACGACGGGGTACGACGCTCTCGGGTACATCGACCGGGTCCTGACCGACCCCGACGGACAGGGCCCGCTCGACGCCTTGGAAACACGGCTGCGCGGCTCCTCGGTCGACTGGGCCGCGCTGACCCATGGCACGAAGCGCGCCGTGGCCGACGGGATCCTGCGGTCGGAGGTCAACCGGATCACGCGGGAGGTCGGGCACCTCGAGAGCGCCGACCCGGAGTCCCTCTCCGATGCGGTCGCCGAGCTGCTCGCCTGCTTCCCCGTCTACCGCTCCTACCTGCCCGAGGGCCGGGACCACCTGGACCGGGCGTTCGCACTCGCCCGCAGGCACCGGCCCGATCTGGCTGCGGCACTCGACCTCCTCGTGCCGGTGCTCGGCGACCCGGAGAACCGGGCGGCGCGGCGCTTCCAGCAGACCAGCGGGATGGTGATGGCCAAGGGCGTCGAGGACTGCGCCTTCTACCGTTGGTCCCGGCTCACCTCGCTCAACGAGGTCGGCGCTGACCCCTCGGAGTTCTCGATCCCGACCCAGGACTTCCACAACGCGATGTCCGAACGGCAGCGCAGCTGGCCGCACGCGATGACCACGCTCTCCACCCATGACACCAAGCGCGGCGAGGACGTCCGCGCGCGGATCACCGCGATCGCGGAGCTGCCCGCCGTGTGGGAAGCGACCCTCGACCAGCTGCTGGTCCTGAGCCCCCTGCCCGACCCCGGCTTCGGCGCCCTGCTCTGGCAGGCCATCCTCGGCGCCTGGCCCGCGAGCCGCGAGCGCCTGCACGGCTACGCCGAGAAGGCGATGCGCGAGGCCGGGGACCGCACCACGTGGACCGCCCCTTCCCCCTTCCTACGAGGCAGCAGTGCACGCCGCCGTGGATGCGGCGTTCGACGACCCGCGCGTGCGCGAGCTGATCGAGGAGCTGCTCGGCCAGCTCGTCGGACCCGGCTGGAGCAACGCGCTGTCGGCGAAGCTGGTGGCCCTGACCATCCCCGGCGTTCCCGACGTCTACCAGGGCAGCGAGCTCTGGGAGCAGAGCCTGGTCGACCCTGACAACCGGCGGCCGGTCGACTTCGACCTCCGGGCCCGGCTGCTGGCGTCGGTCCGTGCCGACGCGGGCACTGACGCGGTGTCGCTCACACCCGGACTCGACGACGTCGGTGCAGCGAAGCTGCTGGTCACCTCGGCCGCCCTGACCCTTCGCCGCAACCGGTCCGACCTGTTCACGGAGTACGTCCCGCTGCGGCTCGACGGCCCCGCCGCGGAGCACGCCCTCGCCTTCGACCGGGGTGGCGCCGTCACGGTGGCGACCCGGCTGCCGGTCGGTCTCGAGCGCCGCGGTGGCTGGCACGACACGCGGCTGCACCTTCGCGACGGCGGGTGGGAGGACCTGATCTCCGGCCGGAGGTTCCCTTCCTCGGACGACGGGGTACCGGCAGCCGACGTGCTGGCCGGGCTTCCGGTCGCGCTGCTGGTCCGGCTGGAGGAGTCCTGAGATGACGCGTGGCCCGTTCGACGTCTGGGCTCCGGTCCCCCGTTCGGTCCGGCTCAGCGTCGGCGACCGCACCGTCCCGATGTCCCGTGAGGCCGGCGGCTGGTGGGTGCCCGAAGGCGCGGTGCCCACCGGCGACCATGCGATCGACGGGGTCGACGGGGTCGACCGTATGGCTACCTCCTCGACGATGACGCGACCGTCCGTGCCCGACCCGCGCTCCCGTCGCCAGCCCCACGGCGTGCACGACCGCTCGCGCACGTTCGACGTCTCCGCCCACGAGTGGCTCGACACCGACTGGACCGGCAGGCAGCTGGCGGGCTCGGTCATCTACGAGCTGCACATCGGCACCTTCACGCCCGAGGGCACGCTCGACGCGGCGCTCGGCAGGCTCGACCACCTGCGCTCGATCGGCGTCGACTTCGTCGAGGTGATGCCGGTCAACGCCTTCAACGGCACCCACAACTGGGGCTACGACGGCGTGCTCTGGTCCGCGGTGCACGAGCAGTACGGCGGTCCCGCGGCGTACCAGCGCTTCGTCGACGGCTGCCATCGCGCCGGCCTCGGTGTGATCCAGGACGTCGTCTACAACCACCTCGGGCCGTCGGGCAACTATCTGCCGCTGTTCGGGCCCTACCTGAAGGCCGAAGGTGCCAACACCTGGGGCTCCCTGGTCAACCTCGACGGCGACGGCTCGGACGAGGTGCGCCGCTACATCCTCGACAACGTGCGGATGTGGCTGTCGGACTACCACGTCGACGGACTCCGGCTCGACGCCGTGCACGCCCTCTCCGACTCCTCCGAGCTCCATCTGCTGGAGGAGATGGCGGTCGAGGTGGCGGCGCTGTCGGCGCACCAGCGCCGTCCGCTGACGCTGGTCGCCGAGTCGGACCTGAACGAGTCCCGGCTGGTGACTCCGCGGGAGGCCCGCGGTTACGGGCTGGACGCGCAGTGGAGCGACGACTTCCACCACGCCGTCCACGTCGCGCTGACCGGCGAGACGGAGGGCTACTACGCCGACTTCGAGCCGCTCTCCGCGCTGGCCAAGGTGTGCGAGCGAGGGTTCTTCCACGACGGCACCTGGTCGTCGTTCCGGGGCCGGGACCACGGCGCCCCGATCGACACCGTGGCGATGCCGACGTGGCGGCTGGTCGTCTGCAGCCAGAACCACGACCAGATCGGCAACCGGGCTCGAGGGGACCGGCTGACCGAGGTGCTCGACGACGACCAGCTTGCCTGTGCCGCCCTGCTCACGCTGGCCGGGCCGTTCACGCCGATGCTCTTCCAAGGTGAGGAGTGGGCGGCCTCCACGCCGTTCCAGTTCTTCACCTCGCACCCCGAGCCGGAGCTCGGCCGGGCCACCGCCGAGGGCCGCCTGGCCGAGTTCGAGCGGATGGGCTGGGACCCGGCCGTGGTGCCCGACCCGCAGGACCCCGAGACGTTTACCCGCTCGCGGCTGGACTGGTCGGAGCCGGACGGCGGTCGGCACGCCACCCTCCTCGGGGTCTACCGGGAGCTCGCGGTGCTGCGTCGGAGGCTCCCCGCACTCACCGACCCGGACTTCCGCCAGGTCGCCTGCCTGGCCGACGAGGGGCACCGGACGTTCCGGATGCGCCGGGGCGATGTGGAGGTGGTCGTCAACCTCGGCGACCGGCCCCGGGACCTCGCGCTCGACGGGCCGGTCGAGGTGCTCTTCCAGACCCCGGCCGGAGCGAGCGTGACGGGCACCTCGGTGCTGCTACCGGCACACGCCGGAGCACTCCTGCGTCACGTGGGCTGAGCTAGGCCAGGCTGACCAGGTCGCCGTAGTCGGCGTTCCAGTGGTCCTCGACCCCGTCGGGCAGGATCAGCACGCGGTCCGGCTCGAGCGCGTGCACAGCGCCCTCGTCGTGGGTGACCAGGATGATCGCGCCGGCGTACGAGCGGATCGCGGAGAGCACCTCCTCGCGGGAGGCGGGATCCAGGTTGTTCGTCGGCTCGTCCAGCAGCAGGACGTTCGCACTCGACACGACCAGGATCGCCAGGGCCAGCCGGGTCTTCTCACCGCCGGAGAGCACCGCGGCCGGCTTGGCCGCGTCGTCACCGCTGAAGAGGAACGACCCGAGCACGCTGCGAGCCTCGGTGTCGGTCAGGTGCGGTGCCGCGTGCCGCATGTTGTCGAGCACCGAGGCACTCGTGTCGAGAGTCTCGTGCTCCTGGGCGTAGTAGCCCAGCTTCAGCCCGTGACCGGGGTGAACCTGACCCGTGTCGGGCTTGTCGACACCGGCGAGGATCCGCAGCAGAGTGGTCTTTCCCGCGCCGTTGAGCCCCAGGATCACCACCCGGCTGCCCTTGTCGATGGCGAGGTCCACGTCGGTGAACACCTCGAGCGAGCCGTAGGACTTCGACAGCTCCGACGCGGTCAGCGGAGTCTTGCCGCACGGGGCCGGTGCGGGGAACTTGATCCGGGCCACGCGGTCGGCGCGACGCTCCCCCTCGATGCCCTCCATCAGCCGTTCGGCCCGCTTGAGCATCGACTGCGCGGCCTGCGCCTTCGAGGCCTTCGCGCGCATCCGGTTGGCCTGGTCCGTGAGGGTGTTCGCCTTGCGCTCGGCATTCTGTCGTTCACGCTTGCGGCGGCGCTCGTCGGTCTCGCGCTGCTCGAGGTAGGCCTTCCAGCCCATGTTGTAGACGTCGACCTCCGCGCGGTTCGCGTCGAGGTGCAGCACCTTGTTCACGCACGACTCGAGAAGCTCCACGTCGTGGCTGATCACGATCAGCCCGCCCTTGTGGGACTTCAGGAAGTCGCGCAGCCAGACGATCGAGTCGGCGTCGAGGTGGTTCGTCGGCTCGTCGAGCAGCAGTGTGTCCGCACCGGAGAACAGGATCCGGGCGAGCTCCACCCGCCGGCGCTGACCGCCCGAAAGGGTGGCCAGCGGCTGGTTCAGGATCCGCTCCTCGATCCCGAGGCTCGACGCGATCGTGGCCGCCTCGGACTCGGCGGCGTACCCGCCTCCGGCGTGCAGCTCGGCGTCGACGCGCTCGTAGCGGCGCATCGCGCGCTCGCTGACCGCGTGGTCGTCGGAGGCCATGTCGTGCTCGGCCTGGCGCATCCGGCGTACGACGTCGTCGAGGTTGCGCGCCGACAGGATCCGGTCCCGCGCGAGCACCTCGGGGTCTCCGGTGCGGGGGTCCTGCGGCAGGTAGCCGACCTCACCGGTGTTGGTGACCGTGCCCGAGGCGGGAAGGGCCTCGCCCGAGAGGATCTTGGTGAGCGTGGTCTTCCCGGCACCGTTGCGGCCGACAAGGCCGACCTTGTCGCCGGCGGCGACCCGGAAGGACACGTTCTCCATGAGCAGGCGTGCGCCCGCGCGAACCTCGAGCTGGTGGGTGGTGATCATCTACAAGTCCTGAAGGGGAAAAACGACGGCGAACGGGTAAGAGAGGAGCGCAGGCGGCTCAGTCGCACGTCGGGAACATGCCACTAGTCTACGCACCACGACCGGGACCTCCGGACGCGGAGAACGGAGCGCCCCATGCGGTTCAACCCGAAAGCCAGGCTGGACACGTCCCAGGTCTCGGACCGGCGGGGGCGGGGCGGGGGCGGCGGAGGTGGAATGCGCCTTCCGATGCCGTCGGGGGGAGGCGGGAAGATCGGACTCGGCACGGTCGTGCTCTTCATCGTGATCTTCGTCATCAACAGCCAGCTCGGCGGCGGAAGCGGTGATCCGGGCAGCGGCAACGGCAACGACCAGCTTGCGAGCTGCGAGACCGGCGCCGACGCCCAGAAGTCGGCCGACTGCCGGCAGGTGGCGGTGGTCAACTCGATCCAGGCTTTCTGGGCCGGCGAGCTGCCGAAGGAGACGGGGAAGGACTACCGCAAGGCCGGCACCGTGGTGTTCTCGGGCTCGACATCGACCGGTTGTGGAGACGCCACCTCCGACGTCGGCCCGTTCTACTGCCCCACCGACGAGACCGTCTACCTCGACCCGACCTTCTTCAAGCAGATGCTCGAGGGCCAGCTCGGGGCGAAGGGCGGCGACTTCGCAGAGGCTTACGTGATCGCCCACGAGTACGGCCACCATGTCGAGAAGCTGCTCGGCGTCTTCGGCCGGATGAAGACCCAGCAGGGCAAGGACAGCGACAGCGTCCGGCTCGAGCTGATGGCCGACTGCCTGGCCGGCATGTGGACGCACTACGCCACCACCACCAAGAACGCCAGCGGCCAGGTGCTGATCACCGGCCTCAACGACCAGGACATCAGCGAGGCCCTCGACTCCGCGCAGGCGGTCGGTGACGACCGGATCCAGAAGCGGAGCGGCGGTCGGGTCAACCCGGATGCCTGGACCCACGGCTCCGCCGCCGAGCGGATGCGCTGGTTCACCACCGGCCTCAACCGGGCCACGGTCGCGAGCTGCAACACCTTCGACGCCACGTCGCTGTGACCCCGATCTGAGCGTGGGAAGGATCACAGCCCGCACCCCGGACCCGGACGGGAGCGCCGCCGCGCCACTCCTACACTCAGGCGTCGACTGAAAGGTGTCCCGACATGTCCGCGTCCTCCCCCGCCGCGAGCACCACCTCCGCTCCCGCTCCCTCCGCCCACGAGGGCATCCGCAGCCTGGCCCTGATGGCCAACTTCGCCGCGATCGTCGCGGCGCTCGGCATCATCCCGGCCTTCTACCCGTTCGGGATCACCGTCCCGATCACCGCGCAGTCGCTGGGCGTCATGCTCGCCGGAGCGGTGCTGGGCAGATGGCGTGGCGCGGGCGCGCTGGTCCTGCTGCTCGCGCTGGTGGCGGTCGGGCTTCCGCTGCTCTCCGGTGGCCGTGGCGGTCTCGGAGTCTTCGCCGGTCCCAGCGTGGGCTACCTGATCGGGTGGCCGGTCGCGGCCTTCGTGATCGGCTGGCTCACCGAGAAGGGAGGTACGCCGTACCGGCTCACCTGGGGCATCGTGGCGAACCTCATCGGAGGGGTCGTGGTGCTGTATGCCCTCGGTATCCCCGGCGTCGCCCTGGTCGGTGACATCAGCCTCAAGGCGGCGGCCGTCGGTGCGCTGTCCCTTCATCCCCGGGGACCTCGCCAAGGTCGTCGTCGCCGCGGTCGTCGCCCGTGGGGTGCACCAGGCATATCCCGGCCTGATCGCCCCCCGCCGGACCGTCACGAGGCCGTCAGCTGTCTGAGCGGGAGCCCCCACTGCCCGTCGACGTCGGCGCGACCGAGGACCCCGTGGCTGCGGTCCTCGCCGCCCACGCGACGGGTCGTCGGCTGTCGCTGTCCACCTCGGGGACCACGCGCCCGGCCCGCGCGGTGCTGCGAACCACGGCCTCGTGGTGGGACTCGTTCGAGGCGCTCTCGGCCCTGACCGGTACGACGTCCCGGAGCCGGATCTGGGTGCCCGGCCCGGTCACCGCGACGATGAACCTGTTCGCGCTGGTGCACGCGTCCGCGACCGGCGCCAGGGCGGTGGGAAACCCGGATGCCGCCACGCACGCCCACCTGACCCCCGCACTGCTGGCGCGCTCTCTGGACGACCTCCCCGCAGGTGCGACCGTCGTCGTGGCCGGCGACGCCCTGCCGCCGTCCCTGGCCTCCCGCGCCCGCAGGGCTGGGCTACGGCTGCACCACTACTACGGCACCGCCGAGCTGTCGTTCGTGGCCTGGGACTCCGGTGACGGGCTCCGGGCGTTCCCCGGTGTGCGGATGGACATCCGCGACGGTGAGATCTGGGCGTGCTCGCCCTACCTCTGCGACGGCTACCTCGGGTCTCCCGGACCGCTGCGCCGCGACGGCGCTTGGGCGACCGTGGGCGACCTGGGCGAGCTGCACGAAGACGTCCTCGTGGTCAGCGGCCGGGGTGACGACGTGGTGACGACCGCAGGGGCGACAGTGCAGGTCGGTGAGGTCGAGCGGGTGCTCGGCGAGGTCGCCCGGGTCGTGGTGCTCGGCGTACCCCATCCGGACCTGGGCCAGGTCCTGGTCGCCGTACTCGACGACAGAGAGCATCTCGCCTTGCTCCGGGCCACGTCTCGCGCCGACCTGCGGCCGAGCCACCGCCCGCGTCGCTGGTATGCCGCGCCGTTCCCGCTCACCCCAGCCGGCAAGGTCGACCGGGACGCCCTGCGTGCCCTGGTCGCGTCCGGGCAGCTGACGGTGCTCGCCTGAGCGGGCACTACGTTGGTGCTGCCATGACGACCTCGCCCGCCGCGTCCACCACCGCCGCCCCGGTGATCGTGGCTGCGCTGCGTAGCCCGATCGGCACGGCGGGTCACGCCCTCGCGGGCGTCGTCGCCGCGGAGCTCGCGGCCCCGGTGCTGGCCGCGGTGGCGGCGGGACTCCCCCTGCCCCGCGAGGTGGTCCTCGGGAACTGCACGGGACCGGGCGGTGACGTGGCACGGGTGGCCTCGCTCGCTGCCGGCCTGGGGGTGGACGTCCCCGCACTCACCGTCGACCGCCAGTGCGGAAGCGGCCTGGCTGCGCTCGAGGTGGCCGCCGCGCTCACCCGCACGTCCCCCGGGGTGGTCCTGGCCGGAGGGGTCGAGTCGGCCTCCACCGCACCGTGGCGGTCCTGGCCGCCGGTCGGCGACCAGCCACCGCTGCGGTACGAGCGGGCCCCCTTCGCGCCGGCGTCCTTCGGCGACCCCGACATGGGGCTGGCCGCCGACCTGCTCGCCGAGGAGCGAGGGGTCACCCGGGAACGGCAGGACGCGTACGCCGCCCGCTCCCATGCCCTCGCGTGGGAGCACCAGCGTGCGCACGGGTTCGCAGACGAGATCGTGCCGGTCGGCGACGTCGCGGAGGACGAGCGACCCCGATCCGGGATGACCGCGGAGCGCTTGGCGAGGCTGCGCCCGGCCTTCCGCGGCTCGGGCACGGTGACGGCCGGCAACTCCTGCGGCGTCAACGACGGCGCGGCCGTCGTCGCGATGGTGGACGCGGCGACCCACGCGATGCTCGACCTGCCCGGTCTCCGGGTGCTCGGCAGCGCATCGTCGGGGGTCGACCCCGTCGGCCCGGACTCGGCATGGTCCCGGCCGTGCGCGCGGCTCTCGAACGGTCTGGGCTCGAGATCGACGACCTCGACGTGATCGAGCTGAACGAGGCGTTCGCGGGCCAGGTGCTCGCCTGCTGCGACGAGCTGGGGCTGGAGGAGTCGCGCATCTGCCGTCAGGGCGGGGCGCTGGCACTCGGTCATCCGTGGGGGGCCAGCGGCGCGGTGCTCGTCGTACGGCTGTTCAGCCAGCTCGTCCGCGAGGAGGGCGGCCGCTACGGTCTCGCCGCGATCGCAGTCGGGGGCGGCCAGGGCGTGGCGATGGTGGTCGAAGCATGCCGCTGATCCGGATCGAGCACGTCTCCCATGCCTACGGCGACCGCACGGTGCTGTGCGATGTCGACGTCACCCTGGCCGAGCAACGGATCGGCGTCATCGGCGCCAACGGCTCCGGCAAGTCCACCTTCGTCCGGCTCCTCAACGGGCTGGTCCGCCCCACGTCGGGCCGGGTGACGGTCGACGGGCTCGACACGGCGAGCGAGGCGAAGCAGGTCCGCCGGCTGGTCGGCTTCTGCTTCACCGACCCCGACGCCCAGATCGTCATGCCCACCGTGCGCGAGGACGTCGCGTTCGGACTGCGGCGTCGTGGCCTGAGCAAGGAGGAGGCGGCGGCACGGGTCACCGATGCCTTGGCGCGCTACCGGCTCGACGGCCACGCCGACCACCCGGCACACCTGCTCTCCGGCGGCCAGAAGCAGCTGCTGGCCCTCGCCAGCGTCCTGGTGACCGAGCCCGCCCTGCTCGTCATGGACGAGCCGACCACCCTGCTGGACCTCCGGAACGCGCGGATGGTGTCGGCGGTCGTGGCGGGCCTTCCTCAGCAGGTGGTGCTGGTCACCCACCACCTCGACCTCCTCGAGGGGTTCGAGCGCGTTCTGGTCTTCGACGAGGGCCGGCTCGTCCACGACGGACCGCCGGCCGACGCGGTGGCGGCGTACGAAGCGTTGATGCGGTGAGCATGCTCGGGCTCTACCACCCTGGGCGGTCGGTGCTGCACCGGCTGCCCGCCGGCGTGAAGCTCTCCATGATGGGACTGGCCGGGGCCGGGTCGGTGTTCCTGGACCGACCGGTGCAGGTGGGCGCCGCCCTCGGCGTCGTGGTCACACTCTTCGCGGTGGCCCGGATCCCCTGGCGGCTGGCCCTGGTCCAGGTGCGCCCGCTGGTCTGGCTGGTCGTGGTGATCGCGGCCTTCCATGTCGTGGTCAACGGCTGGTCGCGCGCGTTCGTCGTGGTCGGAGTGATCAGCATGCTGGTGCTGCTCGCGTCGCTGGTGACGTTGACTACGCGGACCACGGCGATGGTCGACGCGGTGGTGCGCGGGTGCGCTCCGCTGCGTCGCCTCGGCGTCGACCCGGACCGGGTGGGCCTCCTGATGGCTCTCGGCATCCGCTCCGTCCCGGTGGTCGTCGGGTTGGCCGAGGAGGTCCGCGACGCGCAGTGGTCACGCGGGCTCGGCGCCAGCCCGCGCGCGTTCGCCGTACCCCTGATCGTGCGGTCGCTCAGGCACGCTGACACCCTCACCGAGGCACTGGTCGCCCGCGGCGCCGACGACTGAGCCGGGTCAACCTGCCAGCAGGGGCTCGATCTCGGGGAAGGCGCGCTGCAGGGCGCGCAGGTACGGCGCCACACTCGGGTGTCGGTACTTCGACTCCAGGGCGCCGGGCGCGTCCGCAACCCGCGCGAGAGCCCACTCCGCGCGCGACACGACCATGTACGCCGCCATCACCCGGGCACCGAGAACCACCTCGGCGGGATCCACCTGCATGCCGGTGTCGGCGTACCCGTCGAGGTAGGCCTGGAGGAGCACGCCGAAGTCCTCGCGCGTGGACAGCGACAGATAGCCGAGATCGGCACCGACCGGGCCGCGGCCGAGCGCCGACCAGTCGACCGCGACCACCTCGTCGCCCTCGCGACCGAGCAGGTTGCCCGGCACCACGTCGCCGTGCGAGGGCACCTGGGGCAGCCCGCCGACCGCGGCCAGCAGTTCGCTGCGGCGCTCCCAGAGCTCGGCGACGAGGTCGGCCGCGACCGTCCCGGCGAGGGTCGGCCAGCCGCCGCGCCCCTCGACTCGGCGGATCCGGCTCGCCAGCAGGTCGCGGCTCAGCCAGGGAAGGTCCGGGAACGGCTCCCGGGCGAACCGGCCGATGGCTCGGGCCGCGAGGGGTCCCGGCACGTCGTCGCCGGGGACGAATGCCGTCCAGACGGTGATCCCGTCCGGGTCCTCCTCGACCGGGCCAGCGACCGGGCTGCGGAGCCCGCGAGTGCTCGCGACCACGCCGGAGCCCGCCACCTCCGCCTCGCGGCGCCAGAAGGCGAAGTGCCCGGGATCCGTGAGCTCGTCGGGGTCAGCCAGAGCAGGGGCGAGCAGCCGCTTGACGACCCACGACCGGCCGTCGACCTCGGCCCGCCACACGCCGCCTGTCGAGGCGCCCATGCCTCCGCGCATGCGCTGCCACGACGGGTGGGGCTGCCACATGGCGTACCTCCGGTCAGGCGTTGGTGACGCTCATCCTGACAGAGCAGGCATCCGTGACGGCGGATTCGAGGACGCCCCGGCGGGGGTCCTGGACCGGGAGCCACAGGCTGCAGCGGACGGCGGTCAGCGCGGCCAGGCGCGGATCCTCGAGCACGGCCTCGACCGCGGCGTGGTCTCCCCCGGTCACCAGGCTCTCCAGGGGACCGGCGAACGGGACGGCGGGTGGGCGCGTGCCCGATCCGGTCGTCCGCGGGCCCGTCGGTGGGGTCGTGGGCGGGGTGAGGATCCGCGCGGCATGCTCGGCGGCCGCCTCGTAGGCCTGGCGCGCCTGGTTGTCCCGTCGTCGGGCGAAGCGCTGCTGGCTCTGGCCGCCCGCCTTGGTCCGGCCCTGCACATGACGCTGGCCCACCTTCGACTCGACCGTCTCGGTGCCCTCGAGTCGCGCGACGGCGAAGCCGCCCTTGCGGACGAGCAGCACGCCCCACACTCCGGGCGGACGCGCGGACGCGACGAGCTCGTCGGGGGTCGGCGAGCCGGCGTACACCTGGTCGAAGGGGAGCCGCGCGGTCGCGCTCGACCCGTCTGCGGCCAGCCCGCGCAAGGCGCCGTCGTACACGTCGTACGTCGTCGTACCGTGACGGTCCTCGAAGTTGGCCCACCAGCGCGCCACCCGCGACACCGGGACCAGCACCACCTGCGCCACCTTCACCACCACCCCCTCCCGCTGACGCGGCTCATCTTGCCCCCCAAACCCCGCCCACGCGGCGCATCTTGTCACCCAGGGCGCGCTGATCGCGGCGCTCTTGTCGCCCAGGGCGCCTGCCGCTCAGACGTTGAAGCCGAGGGCGCGCAGCTGCTCGCGGCCGTCGGGGGTGATCTTGTCCGGACCCCACGGCGGCATCCAGACCCAGTTGATCGTGACGTCGCCGACGAGGCCCTCGAGGGCGGCGTTGGTCTGGTCCTGGATCACGTCGGTCAGGGGCAGGCCGCCGACGTCAGGGTCATGTCCAGGACGCAGTTGGACGACTCGTCCAGGTGTACGCCGTACACCAGGCCCAGGTCGACGACGTTGATCCCGAGCTCGGGGTCGACGACGTCCTTCATCGCCTCGAAGACATCGTCCTCGACCACGGGGGCGGGCCCGTCGAGGTCCACCTGGGGCAGGTCACTGGTCTGTTCGGTCATGCTTCCTCCTTGCCTTGGGCCCCGGCGCCGAGCGCCTGGGACGTCGCGTCCTTCCACGCCATCCAGGACAGCAGCGCGCACTTCACACGGGCCGGGAACTTCGCGACCCCCGCAAACGCGATGCCGTCCTCGAGCACGTCTTCGTCGGGCTCCACCGTGCCGCGTCCCTGCATCAGCTCCAAGAACTCCTGTGCACGTCCATCGCCTCGCGGACCGGCTTGCCGATCACGAGGTCGGCCATCACCGAGGTCGCGGCCTGGCTGATCGAACAGCCCATGGCGTCGTACGAGACGTCGGCCACGACCGCGTCGTCGCCGTCGCCCGACAGGTGCACGCGCAGGGTGATCTCGTCACCGCACGTGGGGTTCACGTGGTGCACCTCGGACTCGTAGGGGTCGCGCAGTCCCCGGTGATGGGGGTTCTTGTAGTGGTCCAAGATGATCTCCTGGTACAGCGCGTCCAGCTCGTTGCTCATCGGCTCATCCCACCTTGAAGTAGGACCGGGTGTACCCGAGCCCCTCGACCAGCGCGTCGATCTCGGCCGGTGTGGTGTACAGGTACGACGACGCCCGCGTGGAGCTCTGCACCCCGTAGCGTGCGTGCGCCGGCTTCGCGCAGTGGTGACCCGCCCGCACGGCGACGCCGCGGGAGTCGAGCACCTGCGCGACGTCGTGCGGGTGGACACCGTCCAGCTCGAACGCGATCGCCCCGCCGCGCAGCTCGCCCGCGCCCGGCCCCAGCACCCGCAGCCCCGGCACGGTCGCCAGACCCTCGAGCGCATAGCGGGTGATCGCCTCGCTCGTGCGCCGCGACGTTGTCCATGCCGAGCGCGGAGAGGTAGTCCACCGCTGCGCCGAGACCGACCGCTTCGACGATCGGCGGTGTGCCGGCCTCGAACTTGTGCGGGATCCCGGCGTACGTCGACCGCTGCATGGTGACCGTCGCGATCATCTCGCCGCCGCCGAGGAACGGCGGCAGCTGGCCCAACAGCTCCGCACGGCCCCACAGCACGCCGATGCCGGTCGGGCCGGTGACCTTGTGACCGGTGAAGGCAGGATGTCGGCGCCCGAGGCGACGACGTCTACCGGGATCTGCGGCACGGCCTGCGACGCGTCGACCACGACGATCGCGCCGACCTGGTGGGCGCGCCGGGCGATCTCGGCGACCGGGTTCACGGTGCCCGAGCATGTTGGACACCCAGGTCAGGGAGACGACCTTGGTGCGCTCGGTGATCAGCTCGTCGATGTTGCCGAGGTCCAGGTGGCCGTCGTCGGTGAGCCCGAACCACCGCAGGGTCGCGCCCTTGCGCTCCGTGAGCAGCTGCCACGGCACGATGTTGGAGTGGTGCTCCATCTCGGTGATGACGACCTCGTCGCCCTCCCCGACCGCCAGGTCGCCCTTGCCCGGCGAGGGTGTTCGCAACGAGGTTGAGGGCCTCGGAGGCGTTCTTGGTGAAGATCACCTCGTCGCGCGACGGAGCTTCAGGAACGCCGCGACCTTTTCGCGCGCGGCCTCGAAGGCCAGGGACGACTCCGCGCCGAGCTGGTGCATGGCGCGGGCGACGTTGGCGTTGTGCCGCTCGAGGTGG
>CAVUEG010000009.1:0-20738 GCA_963740525.1 uncultured Actinomycetota bacterium | reverse complement strand
CTGCCCGGTCGGCGTGCTCCAGGCGGACGGGACTGCCCGGTCGGCGTCCTCCAGGCGGACGGGACTGCCCGGTCGGCGTCCTCCAGGCGGACGGGACTGCCCGGTCGGCGTGCTCCAGGCGGACGGGACTGCCCGGTCGGCGAACTGAGAGGATCAGGTCATGGGGCAGGTGATCTCGGTCAACGTCGGCAGGGTGCGTGAGGCCGCGTGGGCGGGGATCGGCCGCACGGCCATGGACAAGCAGTCGGTCCCGGGGCCGGTGGAGGTCGGCCGGCTCGGGCTCGAGGGGGACCAGGTCGGCGATGTGAAGCACCACGGGGGGCGGGACCAGGCGGTCTACGCGTTCGCCCGGGAGGAGCTCGACTGGTGGGAGGACGAGCTGGGCCGGAAGATCCGCAACGGTCAGTTCGCCGAGAACCTGACCACCAGCGGCATCGACGTCGACGAGGCCGAGGTGGGCGAGCGGTGGCAGATCGGCACCGCTCTGTTCGAGGTCGCGATGGTGCGGATCCCGTGCAACGACTTCAAGAGCTGGCAGCGCCGCAACGGCTTCGACGACCGGGCCTGGGTCAGACGCTTTGCGCTCCGGGCGCGGCCGGGGGGCTACCTGCGCGTCCTGCAGGAGGGCGTCATCGCCCCCGGCGACGCGATCGAGATCGTCCGGCAGCCTGGCCACGGAGTGACGGTCAGCACGATGTTCAGGGCGATGACCACCGACCGTTCCCTGCTCCCGGAGCTGCGCAAGATAGACGATCTCGCGACGGTCGCCGGCCGTGAGCTGGCGCGATCGGGCGTCCACGTGGCTAGGCCGGGGATGTAACGAAGGTCGGTGTGATCTAGGTTACTGCTTAGTCACCGACCCGGTCCTGCCCCGGACCGAGCAGCCCGCAACAAGCCAGGAGCCAATATGTCGCCAGTGAACACCGACACCTCCTTCATCGAGAACCGCTCGCCCAACGTGGCGAAGCAGTTCCGTGATCGTGTGGCCAAAAGCCCCACCCTGGAGGCGTATCGGTACCCCGCTGGCGACGGTGAGCCCTGGATCTCGCTGACCTGGCAGGAGACCGGAGACCGGGTCGAGAAGCTCGCCGCCGGCCTGCTTGCGCTCGGGATCACCTCCGAGCAGCGCGTCGGCATCGCCAGCGGCACCCGGGTGGAGTGGATCCTCGCCGACCTCGCCGTGATGTGCGCCGGCGCCGCGACCACCACCGTCTACCCCTCGACGATGGCCGACGACGTCGCCTACATCGTCTCCGACTCCGAGTGCCACGTGGTCTTCGCCGAGGACGACGAGCAGGTCGCCAAGCTCAAGGCGCACAAGCCCCAGCTGCCGCACCTGGAGAAGGTCGTCGTCATCGACGGCGCGGGCGACGGCGACTGGGTGATGACCCTCGACGACCTCTCCGCCCTGGGCGAGAAGCACGTGGGCGAGAACCCCGAGGCGGTCAACGAGGCGATGGCCGCGATCGAGCCGGAGCACCTGGCCACCCTGATCTACACCTCCGGCACCACCGGCCGTCCCAAGGGCGTGCGGCTGCGGCACTCCTCGTGGACTTACGAGGGCGCCGCGATGCAGGCCCAGAAGATCCTCGACGAGAACGACCTGCAGTTCCTGTGGCTGCCGATGGCGCACTCCTTCGGCAAGGTGCTCCTGTCCACCCAGCTCGCGTG
Organism: uncultured Actinomycetota bacterium; assembly: GCA_963740525.1. Taxonomy (GTDB): domain Bacteria; phylum Actinomycetota; class Actinomycetes; order Propionibacteriales; family Nocardioidaceae; genus CAVUEG01. Next base: position 19,067 of record CAVUEG010000009.1, on the reverse strand, counting down.
CGGCTTCGCCACCGCGGTCGACGGCCGGGTCGACAAGATCATCGACAACCTCGCCATCGTGAAGCCGACCTTCATGGGTGCCGCGCCACGGATCTTCGAGAAGGCGCACGCGCGCATCGTCACGATGCAGGCCGCCGAGGGCGGCGCCAAGGAGAAGCTCTTCCTCAAGGCGTTCGAGGTCGGCAAGCAGGTCGACTCCCTCAAGCGTGAGGGCAAGTCGGTGCCGCTGGCGCTGAAGGCCCAGCACGCGCTGTTCGACAAGCTGGTCTTCTCCAAGGTGCGCGACCGTTTCGGTGGACGGGTGCGCTTCTTCATCTCCGGTGCCGCTGCGCTCAACCGCGACATCGCCGAGTGGTTCCACGCCGCGGGCATCCTGATCCTCGAGGGCTACGGCCTGACCGAGTCCTCGGCCGGCTCGTTCGTCAACCACCCCGACAACTACAAGTTCGGCACCGTCGGTCCCGTCGTACCCGGCAGCCGGGTGCGTCTCGGGGAGGGTGACGAGATCCAGATCGCCGGCCCCGGCGTCATGGACGGCTACCACAACATGCCCGAAGCCACCGCCGAGACGCTCACCGAGGACGGCTGGCTGCGCACCGGCGACAAGGGCGCCCTCGACTCCGAGGGCTACCTGACGATCACCGGCCGGATCAAGGAGCTGTTCAAGACCTCCGGCGGCAAGTACATCGCCCCGCCGGCCATCGAGGCCAAGTTCAAGGCCGTCTGCCCCTTCGCCAGCCAGTTCATGGTCTTCGGTGACCAGCGCAACTACTGCGTCGCGCTGGTCACCCTGGACCCCGACGCGATTGCCGGCTGGGCCGAGAGCAACGGCCTCGGTGGCAAGGAGTACGCCGAGATCGTGGCCGCACCGCAGACCCGCGAGATGGTCAGCGGCTACGTCGCCCAGCTGAACGACCAGCTGAACCGCTGGGAGACGATCAAGAAGTTCGAGCTGCTCGACCACGACCTCTCGGTCGAGTCGGGCGAGCTCACGCCGTCGATGAAGGTCAAGCGCAACGTGGTGGAGACCAACCACGGGGCCCTGATCGACAAGATGTACGCCTGACGCTTCACCCACACCGCCTCGTGCCCGGTCCCAGCAACCGCTGGGGCCGGGCACAGCAGTATTCACAGACGTGCTCCCGGGGTAGGACGCCAGCGTCGCGACCCTGGCCAGGACCTCGTTCGCCAACGAGATGGTCCTGAGGCCGGGAAACTAGACCATTCGTGGTTTATCCCGTCCAACCGCGCCGAATCGTCGTACGGTATCGCTGCGCTCGAATGCTTCTCGGGGATCTGCGGGGGAAGTCACGGCGAGGGGCGGCACGCCCGGACGGGGGGACGCGTTGAGCGACACCTCGAACCCGGTGCCGCCGCAGCACCAGGCGGGCGACCCCGCCCCGCGCCGGGTCACGCCTCGCCACGTCGACCCTCGGGTCATGGCCGAGGCGGCCGTCGACCCACGCGTCGCCATGGTGCTCGGCGTGCTCGGTGGCAGATCCGTGGAGGACGTGGCCCAGGAGTGGGAGATCGTGCCCTCGCTGCTGCATCGCTGGGTGCGGGACTTCCTGGTGGCCGGGGACGCGGCAGTCACCAACCGACCTGATCCCGACGAGGCGCGCCAGCGAGACCGCTTCCTGGCTGCCTTCGCCCACGAGCTGCGCACGCCGGTGGCCGTGGCCAGGGGGTGGGCCATGCTGCTGGCGGAGGGCGACGTGCCCGAGGACCAGGTGCCGGACTCGTTCGCGCGGCTCTCGGACGCCCTGACCCGTCTCTCCGAGCACATCCTCGACGTCGAGCTGGCCACGTCGGCGTCCCTGGGCAGGATCCGGGTCGGCATCGAACCCGTCGACGTGGCTGGGCTGTGCCGAGAGCTCGACGGCTGTCCCGGCGTACGCCTCGGCGCCGAGCTGGTGGTCCAGGCCGACCCACGGCTGCTCTTGCGGGTGCTCCGCGACCTGTGGGCCACCGCGCACCGGGAACCGGCGCCTCAGTTGGTCTTCGTCGACGTCGTCCAGAGCGGGTCCTGGCACGAGATCCGCGTGGTGCGCGAGGGCACCCCGATCAGCCAGACGGTGCTCAAGGCACTCTTCGACCCATTCGACACCAACGACGACGCGACCGGGGTGACAATCGGGCTGTACCTGGCCCGAGCTCTCGTCGTGGCCCACGGGGGCATCCTCGGGGCCGAGGGCGATGACCAGGGCACTGTGCTCCTCGCACGGTTGCCTCGAGAACCATCGCTCGATCCGGAGCCGTCCGGACCGGGCACCGACAAGGGAGGAAACCCATGAAGTTCAAGCTTTTCTGTGGCGACGCGATGCCTGGCTGCTCGGCGCGTTTCGAGGACGAGAGCCGTGAGCGGATCCTGGAGCAGGTCGCCGCACATGCCCGCAGGGACCACGGCGTCACCGACGTCACCCCCGAGATGCTCGAGGCAATCGGGGCCAACATCGTTCTCGGTCTGAGCTGACCGTGGACCACGAGTTCGAGTTCGAGGGCCGGGTCGTCGAGTGGCGCGGCCCGGCACCGTTCTACTTCCTGCGCGTCCCCAAGGAGGAGAGCGCGGACATCAAGTTCGCTGCCAAGGGGATCGAGTACTGGGGCCAGGTGCCGGTCGTCGTGCGGATCAACGACACCGAGTTCACCACCGCCCTCTTCCCCAAGGACGGTCACTACCTGGTCCCGTTGAAGGTCGCGGTGCGCCAGGCCGCGGGGCTCGACATGGACGAGGTCGTGACGGTCGCCCTGGACGTCGTACGCCGCTAGCAGCTCAACGTCCCGGAAGCCGCGCCTCGACTGCCCAGCCACCTATCCTCGTGCTGCCCGCGGTGAACTGACCGCCGAGAGTCTGGACTCGTTCGCGCAGACCGACCAGGCCGCGCCCGGTGCCGGCGAGCGCCGCCCCGGGCTGCTGGACGCGGTCGTTCTCCACCCGCACCGCCAGGCCGGACCCGGCCGGGTCGATGCTGATCGCGATCCGGACCTCGGCGCCCGGCGCATAGCGCAGCGCGTTGGTCAGGCTCTCCTGCACCACCCGGAACGCCAGGTGCGCAACCTGCTCCGGGACCCGGCCACGGTCGCCCTCGAAGCGGCAGGTGACGTGGAGTCCACTGCGCCCCGCGCGTTCGACCACCTCCTCGACAAGGGAGAGGTCGGGTCTCGAGGTCGTGTCCACCTCGCTTCCGGCAAGGAGGTCGATCAGGCGCTCCAGGTCCTTGGTGCCCTGCCGGGCCGACTCCGAGATGGCCGCGAACGCCCCCTTGGCGCGCTCGGGGTCCGCGTCGACGAGCCGCTGTCCCGCGGCCGCCTGGATCACCATCACGCTGATCGCGTGGCCGACGATGTCGTGCAGCTCACTGGCGATCCGAGCTCGCTCGTGGCGCAGGGCGATCTGGGAGAAGAGCTCGCGCTCCTCCTCGAGCTCCTGGGCGCGAAGGGCGAGCTGGTCCGCGGTCTCGTTGCGAAGTCGCAGCACCGTGCCGACGGCGTACGGCGGCACCGTGAACATCAGCGCCGCGACCCAGCTGCCCATCTCGCTGAGGTAGTAGAGCGGGACCAGGTAGGCCGCACCGCACAGAGCTCCCATCCAGGCCGCCCGTCCCTGCCACCCGAGGGCGAGCACGGCGAAGCCGAAAGAGAGCAGAGCGACCCCGGTGTCGGGGAACCAGCCGCCGCCGACGGCAAGGCTCGCCAGGAACAACCCGAGCGCCACGGCTGAGGACGCACGTGGATGGCTGCGCCACCAGAGAAGCGCGAGTCCGCCTCCCAGGACGAGTGCGGTGAACAGGTTGCCTCGCCAGGTCGTCGGCCAGCCGTGGAGGGCTGTCGGCAACGCCATCAGGAGGAGGACCCCCGCGGCGATGCCGAAGCGCTCGAGGTGACGCACGACGGTCACTGCTATCCCGGGACGGGGAGCTGCGCCACGGCACTGGCCCGGCCCCGGCTCACCTTCACGTCCAAGGAGCCGCCGAGGAACTTGGCACGCTCCCTGGACCGGGCGACGGCGGCCTTGAGGTGGGCAGACCTGTCGACGGGTCCGTTGACCCGGATCTCCAGGGCGTTGTCGTCGAACCTGACGCCGACCTCGATGTGAGAGTCCGGTCTGTCCGCCAGGCTGGTGACGAGGTGCTCGACGATGCGGTACGCCGAGAGCTCGACCGTCGCGGGCAGCGAGCGCGGGTCACCGGTCACGGTCAGCCGCGCGTCTGCCCTGGTGTGCCGGGCCAGCAACGCGCCGAGGTGCGCCACGGTGGGTGCGGGGGCCAGCGCCACGTCCCCACTCCTCAGGAGGCCCACGATCTCGCGCATGTCGTCGAGGGTCGCGCGGCTCTCGTCCTCGATGGACTCGAAGAGTGCCCTGGCTGCGCCCGGATCGAGGTCGTCCCCCGACTCGGCAGCGGTGGCGAGCTGGCCGAGGCGCTCCTGCAGGAGCCCGTCGAGCTGGCGGGAGAGCCGGGCGCGGTCGTCGGCGACCTCCAGGGTGACCCGCTCGTCGCGCAGCTGCTGGAGCTCGACCGTCCGTGCCTCCAGCACCTCGCTCATCGTCGTGCGGTGGCGGACCGCCCGGCCTACCGCGAAGACGATCAGCACGATCAGGAAGGCGAGCAGGAGCGGCTCGAGGCCGGTGGTCGCGTCGAGGGCGAGCACCGCGCCCGTGAGCAGGGTGGCCAGGCCCATCGTGAGCAGGGCCCGTCTGCGCTCCAGGGCGACCGCGCCCAGATAGGTCAGGACGAAGGCCAGGGGGAGGCCTGCGCCACACCGGGTCACCCAGCCGAAGAGCAGGTCGTGGAGCACCATCACCGCCAACGCCGAGCCGGTCACGGCGACGAGGTTGCGTCGCCACCACAGCACCGGCACCGTCGCGAGCAGAAAGAACGGGAGCATGGCCCACGAGTGGGTCGTCAGCTCGTGGACCATGGTGCCGTCGATGACGGATGCCGCACCCGTGTCGTGGAACAGGATGTTCTCGAGCATCATCCAGGTCCCGAGCGCCGTGAGGGCGCCAGCCAGGGCCCAGTCGACGGGACGGATCTCCGGCAGGCGCGTGCTGTCGCCCTCACTCATCGCTCGACCTCCTCAGGCGCGAACGTGCTCGACGCCCAGCGTAGGCGCGTTCGCCGTCTGCTCGACCCGGGACTGCACCAGGAATCCGATGCCGTAGAAGACGAGAGCGGCCGGCGCTGCGATCGTGAGGGGCTCGAGGCCCCCGGTGGCGGCGTCCTGCATCAGCGTGACGACCTGGAGCGCAAGCACCCCGACGAGGCCGATCAGGTGGTTCTGCCTGCTCCCGGCGAAGCGGGCCACGGCGTACGCCAACGCGAACGAGAGCGGCAGCGCGAGCCCGCAGCGGGTGACCCACCCGAACATCGACACGCTGGCGGCGAAGACGACGAACGAGGCCCCGATCGCGGCCAGGATGTTGCGACGCCGCCAGAGGATGGGCACCGCTGCCGCGATGAAGACCGGGACCATCAGTGCCGAGTGCGAGTCGACGGGGTGCGCGAGGTCGGCATTCGCGCCACCCGTCCTGACGTTGGCGACCCCGAGCACGGCGGCCAGCGCGACCATGACGGCTGTCAGGACGTAGTCGAGGGGCCGGATGTCTGTGGTGGTGTCCATGACTGCTTTCCTTCCGATCCGGCGTCTGGGTGACCCCGTTGGCCACACGTTCCCAACCCGAGGCCGTCGTCGGCGTCGGCAGCGAGGAGGATCCTTCCGCCGCGCGTCATCCTCAGGGAGGACCCGCCGGTGGCCCGCGGTCGGCACAATGAGGGGGTGATCAGGGTGCTCATCGCCGACGACCAGGAGCTCGTGCGCACCGGGTTCCGGGTGATCCTGGAGGCCGAGGGTGACATCGAGGTGGTGGCCGAGGCCGAGAACGGTCGTGAGGCGATCCGGCAGGCCGCGCTGGTCAGGCCCGAGGTGGTGCTGATGGACATCCGGATGCCGGAGCTCGACGGGCTGGCGGCGACCGAGCAGATCCTGCGTCAGTCGGACCCACCGACGATCGTGGTGCTCACGACCTTCGACCAGAACGAATACATCTACCGCGCCCTACGCGCCGGGGCCGCCGGCTTCCTGCTCAAGGACGCACCCTCCTCCCGGCTGGTCGCCGCGGTCCGGGCCGCCGCCACCGGTGACTCGCTGATCGAGCCGTCGATCACCCAGCGATTGGTGGAGCGGTTCGCTGAACCGGTGACCAGCCCGGGCATCCCACCGCGGTTGGAGCGGCTCACCGAGCGCGAGCTCGAGGTGCTCCGCGTGGTCAGCCGCGGGCTGTCCAACGCCGAGATCGCTGCGGAGATGGTGGTCGCCGAGACGACCGTGAAAACCCACGTGGCGCGCATCCTTGCCAAGCTCGGGGTGCGGGACCGGGTCCAAGCGGTGGTGGTGGCCTACGAGACCGGCTTCGTCTCCCGCACTGCCAGCGACTGACTGCCCGGGCGTCGGCCCGCGTGGCAACATGCCCGCATGGAGCCCACCCGTCCCCAGCTCGGCCAGATGGTCACCGTCTTCCGCAACCGGGTGCGCCCCGAGGCGCTGCAGACGTACGCCGAGGAGCTGGCCGAGGTCGTCGAGGTCGCGCGCGCGATCCCGGGGTTCGTGGAGACGAAGACGTTCGTGGCCGAGGACGGAGAGCGGGCCACGATCGTGACCTTTGCCGACGCCGCGAGCCACCAGGTGTGGCGCGACCACCCGCGCCACCGGGCGGCGCAGCGCAACGGGATCGCTGAGTACTACAGCGAGTATTCGATCGCGGTGGGGGAGACGTCCTACGCCAGCTCGTTCAGACGTGACCGCTGAGCTGGGCCAGCCGGGTCGCGAGCGCATCGACCATCGCGCTGGCCTGCTTGGCCGAGACCGGGGACTTGCGGTCGCCACCCTGGCTGGACACCGGGAGGACGTCGACCGAGAGTTTCGCGCCGCCGGCCAACGCCCGCAGCTCGTCGATCTTGTCACCGAACGGCGAGCCACTGCCGGGTGAGTAGTAGCGCACGACGGCTTCCAGCTCGTCGGGGTAGAGGTCGGTCTTCGTCACGGCGATGACCAGCCAGACCGGCTTGTCCCGGCGTACGGCCATCGACGCGATCCGGTGCGACGTGATCGCCCAGTCCTCCAGCTCGGCGGCGAGCTGGTCCTCGCGGGTGGCGCTCGCCGTGCCGGTGGTGCCCGCCGTACGCCGCGGCGTCGCGTGGCCGTTGGCCACCACGTGGATCACGCCGTCCACCGGCTCGTCGTGGAAGACCTCGTCGAGGGCGCCGAGCCGCGTTGCCGCGTTGTCGCCCGGCACCACCAGGAAGCGGAACCCGTGCAGCCGGGGGGAGCGGCGGGTGCGGCGTTCCATCACGGCCGAGCCGACCTCGGCCACGCCGTCACCAGACGTACGCCGCGCCAGCCGGTCTGCGAGCTGGGTCTTGCCCACTCCGGTCATCCCGGTCACGGCCACCGTCGGGAAGCGCCGCCGGAAGAGCCGGCCCAACCGCTCGGGAGCCGCCGCCAGCCCGGTGAGCACGCCGCCGGCGACGGTGGCACCGAGGGCGTTGCGACCCGAGCTGGGCAGGATCGTCCGGAGTCGGGTTGCGGTGCGGGACACGTGGCCTCCTCGGCCTGAGAATCAGGAGGAACTGGGAGGTCCGAGCCTACGTTCTGGCGCCACGGCGGCTTCCGCCACCTAGCTGCTCGTCACCGAGAGCACGCAGAACTCGTTGCCTTCCGGATCCGTCAGCACCACCCAGGGCACCGATCCCTGCCCGATGTCGACGCGGCGCGCGCCTGCTGCGAGAAAACGGTCGACCTCGGCCTGCTGGTCGTCGGGCCGGAAGTCGAGGTGCAGCCGGTTCTTGGTCTGCTTCGCCTCGGTGACCGGTTCGAAGAGCAGTCCGGGAAGGCGGTCCTCCGACGGTCGGATCTCGAACTCGTCCGCCGAGTCGTTCAGCACCACCCAGCCCAGGACGTCGGCCCACCATCGGCCGAGCGCCACCGGGTCACGCGCATCGATGACAACCTGTTCCCACTCAAGGCTCATCTGGAGATCCTACGAAGTCGGCGCCACCGTCCGCAGGGGACGGTCTCGCGGCAAGCACAGGGTCAGGCTGGCTGCCACAGCTCGATCCGATTGCCCTCGGGATCGGTCACCCAGCCGAACCGGCCGATCCCCTCCATGTCCTGCGTCTCGTCAGCCACGTCGGCTCCCTTGGCGCGCAGCTGCGCGAGCATCGCATCCAGGTCGCGGACCCGGAAGTTGATCATCGCCTGCTGGGCGGGGGAGCCGAAGTAGTCGGTCTCGAACTCGAACGCCGCGAAGACCGTCGGGCCGGCTTCCTGACGCCACAAGCCGTTCGCATCGGCGTCCAGGCCAAGACAGTCGCGATACCAAACGCCCAGGGCCGCCGGGTCACTTGAGCGCATGAAGTAGCCGCCGATCCCAAGCACACGCTCCATGTCGCCATGGTGTCAGGACAGGGTGGGGGAAACCAGGGAGGCGAGACGCCCGACGGACGATCAGTTCGGATTCGAACCAGGCCGTCCAAGCGTCACCGGGACGCACACGCGGGCGAACTGATCGTTCGGGGGTCACAGGCTCGCCCACTCCTGCTCGAGCACGGCGTAGAGGAACTCGCTGCCCCAGGCGCCCTTGAAGAAGATGTTGTCGATGAAGTGGGCCTCACGGCGCATGCCCACGCGCTCGAGCAGTCGAGCCGCCGGTGCGTTCAGCTCGTCGGTCACGGCGGTGATGCGGTGCAGCCGGAACGTCGGGAACAGCCAGTCGAGGAACGCGCAGAGAGCCTCGGCCGCCAAGCCATCGCCCTGGTGTGCGCGGGCCAGGGTGAAGCCCACCTCGGCCCGGCGTGGCTCCTCCGCGTCGACGTGCAGCGCCAGGTCACCGACCAGCGTGCCGCTCGAGCGATCTTCGAGCGCGAGCTGGAACCACTCCCCGGGCACCCCGGGCGCACTGCCCTGGAGCGACGCCACGAACGCCTGGCCCCGCTCGAGGGAGTAGTCGGTCCAGCTCTGGTAGCGGGCCACCTCGGGGTCGGCCCGGTAGGTCACGAACGGCTCGACGTCGTCGTCGGTGAAGCCACGCACGCGCAGCCGCGGAGTCTCGAAGAACGTCGGCGCCTCGCGCATCATCGCCACCAGCCCGCATCGGAGTCTCCACGCATGGGCTCAGTATGAATCGGCGCTACGTTGAGACGCACACGGCCCGACGACGTAGGCCGCCGAGCAGAGAGGTCGAGATGGCAGACCTGGAGACGTGCAGCAAGTGCGGAGCAGCGGTCGCCGACTCCTATCGGCACGATCGTTGGCACGACGCACACGACGACGAGCTGTCCTCCCTGAAGCGAGTCGTGCGTGACTTGGAGACGAGCACGAAGCGGTCCCTCCAGCAGTTCGAGGCCGCGGTGCGTCGTCCGCTGTGACGACGCCTGGTTCGGGCGGTCCCTGAGTCACGCCTCTGGCCACATCCCCGCCAGGCGGGGCATCATGGCTCAATGATCCGTGCGTCGGCCCGATCAGCCGCAACGCCCGACCGGTTGTGGGCCATCGTCAGTGAGGTCGAGCGCTGGGGTGACCGGCTGCCGACCGTCGACCTGGTGCGGCCGCTGGGCAGCGAGCCGGCTGGGGTCGGTTCAAAGTTCGAGGTTCGCCAGCCGGGCCTGCCGAAGGCGGTCTGGGAGATCTCCGACTGGCAGCAGGGACGGTCCTTCACGTGGGTGTCCACCAGTCCCGGGATCCGCAGCACGGCGGTGCACACCGTGCGTGAGGACGGCGACGGGTCGAGGCTGGACCTGTCGCTGGAATGGACCGGACCCCTGGCCCGCGTCCTCGAGCTGCTCATCGGACGCAAGGCCCGCGGCATGGTCGAGACCGAGGCCGAGACCTTCACCCGATTCGCAGAACAGGACTGACCAGGACACTCACGACCTCGACGCGGGTGAGGACGAGGGATCAGCGAAAAAAGGCGCGGCCCAAGGCGAACACGCCTTTCTGCGGTATGGCGAAGTCGCCGAGCCTGGCCTGCTGCGACAGTCGTCCCGGAGGGCCGAAGCTCGCACCGGCGAGGGTCGCCGTCGACTCGGCGAGAAACCAGATCTTCTGGGGGTTGGCCAGGAACGACTGACCGTTGGGGACGTGGCCCGCTACGCGTAGGCGACCGACGCCGAGCATCCCGCCCACGAGGGGGCCCATCGCGGAGAGGAGCCGGGACGACCGCCACGCCGACTCAGGCAGCACCGACCCGAGTGCGTTGAACGCCTTCGACCTCGGAGTCGCGACCATGGTCGAACGCCAGTCGAAGTCGACCGCGGGGATCGTGATGCGTAGCCGGTCGGCTCTTGGCCACTCGATCACGATCTCGGTCCTGGTGACCGTCGACACCGCTGCGGAGAAGTACCGTGCGCACCCTTGTTCGGGCGCTTGGTCTTGCCAGAACGTCCAGTCGCCCGAGGGGGTTCGGTGCCACACCGAGGTGTAGCCGGGACCGACCGACGACGCCGGGAACCGCCGCATCGCGAGCACGTGGCCAGACGCGAACGGCAGTCCCATGACGCCGTACCCGGCGAATCGCTCTGCGTTGCCGCTCGGCAGCGAAGCTGACTCCGCAGCGTGTGCCAGCGCCGCGAGGTTCATCCGTGCCGTCCGGTGTGAGCCGTCATGCGATCGTGCGTCCTTCTTCGGCCGGCATCAGGATCCACAGGATCGGGTAGATCAGGATCTGGCTGCCCGGGACGACCATGAGCACCAGCACGAACAGGATCCGCGCGACCCACGGCGTCATGCCGAAGCGTCGACCGAGACCGGCGCACACGCCTCCCAGGACTCGCCCGTCCTGCGGTCGGACCAGACCCTGCCGGGAAAAGCTCTGGCGAATGTCGTTCATCGTGTCGCACTTCCTTCGCGTCGGTGTCAGGGAACTTCCCTGTCACACCTCAACTGTGCGCCAAAGTGCCGCTCGCGTACATCGGGTGCAACCCTGAGCCGACCCTGACCTGCGTCCTCGACACCGAACAGGTCAGCGCATCGAGAAGGTGGCCAGGCACACGCCGGTGAGGTGGGCCGCGAAGGCGAGGACGGTCAGGGAGTGGAACACCTCGTGGAACCCGAACCACCGGGGCCACGGGTTGGGTCGCTGGACTCCGTAGACGAGCCCGCCGATCGTGTAGAGCGCGGCCCCTACAGCGAGCATCACCAAGGTGGCCACCCCGATGCCAGGATTGAGGCTGTCCGCGCCGCGGATGAGGTCGGGGATGAACGGAAGCGCCGACGCACCGAGAGCGACGTAGACCGGTGTGTGCAACCACCGGGGAGCGTTGATCCAGCAGACGCGGAACAGCGACACCCAGGAAAGCTCCTGCCCACACGATCCAGAGCAGGACAGCCTGTTGCTCACCCCGCAGCAGGAGCAGGCTGTAGGCGGTGTAGGACCCCGCGATCAGCACGAAGATGTTGGCGTGGTCGAGGCGACGCAGGAGGACGCCGGTCCGAGGTGACCAGGCGCCGCGGTGGTACGCCGCTGAGACGGTGAACAGCGCCAGGGCCGAGCCGATGAAGACGCTGGACCCGAGGCGCGTGGTGGCGGTGGGGGACAGGACGACGAGGACGACACCGGCGGCCAACGTCAGCGGGATCGTCGCGAGATGCAGCCATCCCCTGAGTCGCGGCTTGACCTCGGCGAGAGCGCCCCGGAGCGGGTGCAAAGCCTCGAGGCGGTCGTGTGTGGCTTGGGAGGAGATGGGGTGCTCCGGTCCGGAGTTTCAGCGGCTGGCGGCGAGCTACCGGGGTCCGGGGCAGACCCCCAGTGTGTCACAGGTCACATCCAGTGCTAGCCCGGTCCCCACTGGGGGCAGGTGGCGTCGTAGCCCCGGCTGGGGAAGAACTGGGTCCACTCGTCGACGCTGAGGTTGCGTCCGGCAATGTCGCAGGCTCGTTCCACCCATGTGCTCATGCTGGTGTCCACCACCCAGGTCCGCCCGTCGGCCGAGGCGACGAGCAAACCGCTTCCGTCCGGCAGGTAGGCCATGGACGACCCCGGCACGAGCGTGCCGATCGACTGCTCCGCGCTCGCCGCGAGAGTTCCGAGTGGGATGCTCGCCTGGAATGCGCCGGTCTGGCCGTCCCAGAGTCCGATCCGATCGGGCTCCATCGAGGCGAACTGGCTGCCGTCCGGTGCGTAGGCGACCTCGAAACCCCACTCGATGCCCTTGAACCCCCAGTGGCGTCGCGACGGCCTGCCCAGCCACTCGAAGGTGTCGGTGTCGAGGAGCTGCAACGACCCGTCGGAGTGGGCGGTCGCCAGCAGCGACCCGTCGGGTGAGAATGCCGCGACCTGCCTCTCGACTCTGGGAAGCAGTCCGGGCCGGGAGTAGTCGACCCGGTGCTCGGCGGGGTCGATGCGGGCGATCGTGCCGTCGTCCTCGAGGATCAGGACGGTCTGGTCGACGGGGTCGGGTAGAAGCGAGACGGCGAACCCGCTGAAGGCGACGGGTTCTCCGGCCGGTTGTAGCGAGGCTCGGTCCAGGGTCTCGAGGTGTCCCGACCGGTCGTCGACGTGGATCTGGCCGTTGTCGCCACTGAAGGCCGCCCCCACCGCGACCCCGGCCGGATAGCGACGCACGGCAACCTTGCGGCCGGTCCTGACGTTCCACAGCGTGAGGACGCCGGGTCTGGTCGCGACGATCCAGCGCGCGTCGGGCGACCAGGCGACGTCCCACACATGACCGTGCGTCGGGGACTTCGCGGTGCCCCGTCCGGTCCGGGTGTCGACGAACCAGATGAGCTGGTTCGCAAGCCGCGCGACAGTGCGCCCGTCCGGCCCCGCCACCGACACGCCGAGCTGCTCCCGTCCACGGCTGTCGACTCCACCGGGTGACAGGAAGCTGCCCTGACCGGTCGCCTCCCAGGCCATCAGCTCGTAGTCCGAGGCCGTGTAGACGGTGCGGTCGTCCGGGGAGAAGTCGGCGCCCCAGACCTGGTCCCGGTGTGCCGCCAGGATGTTCAGCCGGGCACCCGTGACCGCGTCCCAGACGATGGCGGTCCGGTCCGCCGACGCCGACAGCAGCATCGAACCATCGTGCGAGAACTGGAGGTCCGATCACGGCACCCGTGTGGCCGCGGAGCACGGGGCCCCGCACTCGCAGGTTGGCGGTGTTGAGACGGAAGATCCGGTTGCCGGAGGCGACCGCCAACGTCGACCCGTCGGGGCTCACCTGCAGCCCACCCTTGTTGATCGATTCGGTGATGCGTCGGGACCCGAGCCGCTGCAGCCGGCGCCCGGAGTCGACGTCGTACACCCTCAGGTCGCGGTCGGTCGACGCCGTGTAGACGAGCTGGCCGTCGGGGCTCAGGGCGGCGTGCGGACCATCGGGCAGATTCACCCGGAACACCGGCTTGGAGGGGTCTGCCACGTCCCAGACCATGACGTACCCCGTCAGGTTCCTGCCGTCGACGAGCCGATTCACGTCCGCGACCATGCGGCGGCCGTCGCGGCTGAAGGAAAGGACACTCTCCACGTAGGCACCCGTCGGCCAGCCACCCGGTTGCCGTGCGGAGAGCTTGCCGGAGGGCAGGTCGTAGAGCCGCACCGGCTGCGGCACGAGCTCGTGGTTGACAGCGGTCGCCATCAGTCCGCCGTCCGGGGAGATCGCGATCACGCTGGTCGGCCGGTCGTTCTCGAAGGCGATCGGCTCCAGGGTTGTCGCCGAGAAGAGCTGGACCCCGGTACCGATCACGCTCACCGCCACAAGTGCTCCGTCGCCGCTTGTCGCGAGGGCGTAGGTCTCGCCAACCGTCTGCCGCAGCTTGCGCAGTGACCCCAGCCGCGTCAGCGTGGTGGCCAGGTTCTCCCACTGCTCGGGTGAGGAGTCCACCTGCAGCGCGGCGACTCCGAGCACCAGCGCGCTGGCAGTCTCCTGGTTCAGCGCCTTGCCTCCCGCGCCCCGGGCCTCGGCCAGGCGGGCCGCTGCCTCGGCGCGGGTCTGGCTGTGCCGCGCCTGCTCCGCGGATCGGAGCCCCAGCCCACCGGCCACCACGGCGAGCACCAGGACCAGGCCGACCCCGGCCAGCGCACTCCGTAGACGACGGTTCACCTTGCGTTCGCGAGCGGCCCTGCTCTGAGTCGCATGGAGCTCGGCCGTGGACAGTGCGACCGAGGCGCCGAGGAAGTCGGTCTCGGTGCTCGTTCAGGTCCGGGGCGGTGCGCTCCCGCCACTCCAGGGTGCGGGCGAGCCGGGCGCCCCGGTAGAGCTCGCTGCCCGGACGGCCCAGAGAGTCCCAGGCGTCAGAGGCGCCAGCAAGATGGCGGAACAGCCGCTGTCCGTCGACGTCGTCGTCGAGCCAGCCGCGCAGTCGCGGCCAGACCCGGACGAGCGCCTCGTGGGCGATCTGCAGCGTCTCCCGTCCACGCTGACCAGCCGAGCGTCGACGAGCTGCTCGACGAGCTGGGCATGGGCGGCGTCGACGACGATCTTGCCCCGGGGGACTCGGGCACGGACCGGGTCGCCGTCCTCGGTGGGCACCACCAGCCGGAGCAGCAGGCTGCGGAGCTGCGCACGCTCGGTGGGGTCCATCGCGTCGTAGAGCGACTCGGCGGACCGCGAGACGGCTTGCCGGATCCCACCGGTGGCCCGGTAACCCGCGACGGTCAGCGTCCGGCCCTCGCGGCGTTCCCAGGTCTCGCGCAGCGCGTGCGAGAGCAGCGGCAACGCGGCCGGCTCGCCCTCCACCTCGCGGACGAGGAGGTCGACCAGACCCGGCTCGAGTCGCAGACCGGCGCGGCCGGCCGGACCCTCGATGGCGCTACGCAGTCCCTGCTCACCCATCGGGCCGAGCAGATACATGCCGTCCTCGAGGACCCGGGCGATCTCCGGGTACGGCGACAGGTCGCCCAGGTGGTCGGCCCGCAGCGCCAGCACCAGGGCCCGCCCGCGCCCACGTGCACCGCGAGCGCCGCGAAATATCGGGCCTGCTCGGCCAGGTCGGCGCAGAGGGTGACCGCCTCCTCGGCCTGGTCCACCACCAAGGTCTGCCGCCCACGTGGCTTCAGTGCGACCAGCGAGTCCATGGGGTGCACGCCGGGCGTGGTGACGAGCACCGGGTCCCGCTGCGGGACAGCGAGACCACCAAACCCGCACGGACCAGGGAGGACTTCCCGACGCCAGATGGTCCGACCACCGCGAGCACCCCCGTGTCGCGCAGTCGACGGGCGCACGCGGCGATGTCGTCCTCGCGACCGAAGAACGTGTCTGCATCGGCATCGCCGTAGGGCAGCAGGCCGCGGTAGGGACAGGTGAGACTTGCCTCTCGGGACGTCACGGGCGACAGCGACGGGTCCTGACGCAGCAACATCGCCTCGAGATCGACCAACTCAGGGCCCGGATCGAGGCCGAACTCCTCGACCAGCATCGACCGGGCTCTCGAGATCGTGCCGAGCGCTTCCGGCTGACGACCGGACTGGTGCAGGGCCCGGGCCAGCAAGGCCCACCGGCGCTCCCGGAAGGGCGCCTGTGCCGCCAAGGTCCTTGCCCGCTCCGACACCTCCCGGGCCCGGCCGGCGTCGATCTCCGCCTGGACCAGCACCTCCTCGGCGTCCATGCGCAGACCTTCGAGCCGGGTGGCCTCCACCCGTCCCGGCTCCCACTCCTCCAGGTCCTGAAGCACTCGTCCCCGCCAGAGCTGGAGCGCCTCCTGGGCCAGGTACGACGACCTCGCTGCGTCGTCCGCCGCCAACGCCTCTCGTGCACCTGCGAGGAGCCGCTCGAAGACCTTGTGGTCCAGCTCGTCGTCGGTGAGGGCCAGGCGGTAGCCCTTCCCAGCAGACTCGATGGCGGCACCCCCGAGCCGCTTGCGCAGTCGCACGACACAACCCTGTAGGACCTTGGCCCACGAGGCCGGGAGGGTTTCGCCCCACAGTGCGTCGGCCAGTGCCTCGGTCGAGACGGGCTCACCCGCGCAGACGACGAGCGCAGACAGCACGACCCGGTCCCGGGGAGTGAGTCCGTTCGCCTGGCCGTCAACCTGCAACGGGCCGAGTACGGCGATACCCATGCTTCGACTGTCGACCCGCCCGGGGGCACCCGTCAACGCACCCGATACCCGGCCGATACCACTTCGGAGTCACGTCGGAACCGGTCTGGGGGACAACGGGAACGTCCACCTCAGACGACGGCCACAGGAGCCCACCATGACCAGACACTCGACCCGAGGCACCCTGGCGCTCGTTGCGGCAGCGTCGCTGGCGCTCAACGCCTGCAGCGATGAAACGTCAGGGGCCATGGGAGACCCATCGCCCTCTGCGTCGTCCGGCGCGACGGGGGGCGCCACCGATGTTCGGCAGCCGTGGAAGCTCCTCTCCCACGAGCCCGAGGGCGTCCCGCTCGCCGCGGGGGCCTACGGGCTCACTGCCAACGGTGTGTCCACCCATGTGGCGGTGGTCCGGGTACCGGAGGGCTACAAGAAGATCGGCGGGTGGACGTTCGTCACCGACGAGCCGTTCCGTGCCATGGGCTTCGTGACGGCAGACCGGGTGCCCCGCGACCCTTGCGGCCCCCAGTGGGAACAGAACAAGCTCGACGCCGCGGTGAACCCTGGACCTTCGGTGCAGGACCTGGCCGAGGCCCTCGTGGCCCAGAAGGGGACCGCGACCTCGAAGCCCGTCCCGGTCACGGTCGATGGGCACCCGGGCCTGTTCTTGACCTATCAGGTCGGGAAGGGCATCGACGTCTCGAAGTGCGGGGAGCGCGCCTTCGACATCTTCACGACCGGTCCCGGGGCTTGGTACCTCGAGGCGTCGCGCGAACGCGCGGCCATCTGGATCCTGGACGTCGACGGCGAGCGCCTCGTCCTGGCCTGGGTCGCCGTGCCCGGCGTCCCGAGGGCACCGATCCGGGAGATGACCCGCATGGCCCGGTCAGCGCAGTTCGTCGAGCAGTAGGTCTGCCCTCAGCGGTGTCCTGCAACCGCCCGCGACGTGTAGCCCGAAGCAAGCTGCGCGAGCTCGTCGTCGCAGAGCTCGAGATCCACCGCCGCGACTGCGTCGGCGAGATGCCCCGGCTTGGTCACTCCGACGATCGGGGAGGTGACCGCGGGCTGGGCCATCACCCACGCCAGCGCCACCTGAGCCGCAGACACCCCGCGCCGTTCAGCGATCTCCAGGACGCGCTCGACGATGGCGGCGTCCTCGTCACGATAGAGCGTGCCGCCGAACTCGTCGGTCTCGGTGCGGGCCGTCGCCGTGTCCCACGGTCGGGTGAGCCGGCCGCGAGCCAGCGGACTCCACGGGATCACACCGACGCCCTGGTCCTCGCAGAGCGGAAGCATCTCGCGCTCCTCCTCGCGATAGATCAGGTTGTAGTGGTTCTGCATCGAGACGAACGGCGTCCAGCCGCTCATGGTGGCGACGTGCTGGGCCTTGGCGAACTGCCAGGCATACATCGAGGAGGCGCCGAGGTATCGCGCCTTTCCCGACTGGACGACGTCGTGCAGCGCCTCCATCGTCTCCTCGATCGGCGTCTCCGGGTCCCAGCGGTGGATCTGGTAGAGGTCGACGTAGTCGGTGCCCAACCGGGACAGGCTGGCGTCGATCTCGTGCAGGATCGTCTTGCGGGACAGGCCGGCGCCGTTGGGCCCGGGGCGCATCCGGCCGTTCACCTTGGTCGCGAGTACGACGTCCTCGCGGGCGGCGTACTCCTTCAAGGCCCGGCCGGTGAACTCCTCGCTGGAGCCGGCGGAGTAGACGTTGGCGGTGTCGAAGAAGTTGATCCCGGCCTCCAGGGCGGCCTTGATCGTCTCCCTGGCGAAGTCCTCGTCCTTGACCCACGGGTGGCCACCGCGTGAGGCGTCACCCCAGCTCATGCAGCCGAGCGTGACCGCCGAGACCTCGAGGCCGGTGTGGCCGAGTCGTTCGTAGCGCATCAGGCGATCTCACCCGGGGTCGCGAGCCCCTCGTCGCTCAGCTGGAAGGTCCGGGACGGTGCGGCAAGGTTCTCGGTCACGCAGGTCCTCCTCGGAGGAGTCGACGAAAGGTCTGTCCTTCTCCCAAGTCGAGGTGGCCGCTCGATGTTCCCGACCTCCGCCGACCACGGCGCTGGCGGTCAGTTGGACGGGACTGCAAGGGTGACGAGCAGGAAGCTCCACCACGACGACGTGACGAGGTGTGCGATGACGACCGCGACGACACTCAAGGACGGCCTGGCGTTCGGGGAAGGGCCGCGCTGGCACGACGGACGCCTGTGGTTCAGCGACTTCTACCGTCGAGCCGTCTTCACCCTCGACCCGAACGGCGTCGAGACCAAGGTCGTCGACGTGCCGACGCAGCCCTCGGGACTCGGCTGGCTGCCGGACGGCCGACTGCTCATCTCGAGCATGCACGACCACAAGGTCCTCCGGCTGGAGCCCGACGGGACACTCTCGGTCCACGCGGACCTCTCCGAGCTCGCCGACTTCCACCTCAACGACCTGATCACCGACGCGCAGGGCCGCGCCTACGTCGGCAACTTCGGCTACGACCTGCACGCCGACATGGCCCAGCGGGAGGTGCCGGCGATCCTCGCCGACGAGAGTGCTGGGGCCACCCGGCTGGCGCGGGTGGACCCGGACGGGTCGGTGCACGTGGCCGCGGAGGGAGTCCGGTTCCCCAACGGCATGGCGTGGTTGGACGGGGGCCGAACCCTGGTGCTGGCCGAGACGCTGCGACTCCAGCTGACTGCCTTCGACGTCGCCGACGACGGCTCGCTCTCGAACCGGCGGGTCTGGGCGTGTACGGCGCCGCAGATGGTCGCGCCCGACGGCATCTGCGTCGATCCCCAGGGCGGTGTCTGGGTCGCGGCCGCGCTCGGCAATGCGGTCGTGCGCTACGCCGAGGGCGGAGAGGTGACCGGTCAGGTCGAGACGAGCCAGGTGGCCTACGCCTGTGCTCTGGGCGGGGAGGACGGCCGCACGCTCTACGCGATGACCGCGCCCTCGAGCGAACCCGCGATCGTGGCCGGCGAGGCTCTGGGCAAGATCGAGGCCGCAGAGGTCTGACCTGGGTCAGAAGGTGGGATGCCTGAGTACTGCCGCGACTGCGG
>CAVUEG010000008.1:0-130853 GCA_963740525.1 uncultured Actinomycetota bacterium | reverse complement strand
TGGCATTTTGCCCTGACTTGATCGATCCGCTCGTGCAGGTGCGCGGGCCCTAGGTAGACCGACCGGTGTGGTGTCGAGTCGGAAGGAGCCAGACGTGGCAGACAAGCGAGGCGGCTCTGGGCCGCAACGACCCGACCGCGGCGCAGGAGCCGGCCGGAGCGGCGGTGGTGGCCGCGCTGGCGGTGCCGGCCGGAGCTCCGACAGTGGCTCCGGATCGGGTGGCCGTTCCGGCGGCGCGCCCCGAGGTGGCTCCGCCGACCGTCGAGGCAGTGACTCCCGCGCTGAGCCGGGTCGCGGTGAACGCCGTCCCTTCCGCGAGAGTGGCAGACCCACCGGTCCGCGCGATGACAAGCGCGCCGACGGTCGAGGCGACCGGCGTACCGATCGCGGCGACCGTCCCGGCTTCAAGCGCGAGGACCGCCGCGACGACCGTTCGGGCGATCGCCGCGGTCGCAGTGACCGCACTCCTGCGGAGCGCTCGGCCGAGCAGGCGAGGTACGACGGACCCGAGATTCCCGAGGACGTCACGGGCAAGGAGCTCGACCGGTCCATCGCCAACCAGCTCAAGGGCCTGCCCGAGAAGCTGGCGGCTCGAGTTGCGCGGCACCTGGCCGCCGCCGGGCTGATCATCGACGAGGACCCTCGCACGGCCTACGAGCACACCCTCGCTGCTCGCGCCCGGGCCTCGAGGATCGCTGTTGTCCGCGAGGCCTGTGGCGAGGCGGCGTACGCGGCCGGGGAGTACGCCGAGGCACTCTCGGAGCTGCGGGCCGCGAAGCGGATGAACGGTGCGACGGAGTACCTGCCGATCATGGCCGACTGCGAACGAGCGCTGGGCCGCCCTGAGAAGGCGCTCGCCCTGGCCCGGAACCCGTCCGTGGCGCGTTTCGAGGCCCATCTGATGGCCGAGATGACGATCGTCGAGGCTGGTGCCCGCCGGGACATGAAGGAGCTGGACGCCGCCCTGCGCACGCTCGAGGCGGCCCCGCTGAACTCCAAGTCTCGCGAGGAGTGGGTGGTCCGACTCCGCTACGCCTACGCCGACACGCTGCTTGCGGCCGGGCGCCCGGCTGACGCGCTGGAGTGGTTCCACCGCACCGAGGCGATCGACGGCACCGAGATCACGGATGCCGCAGCCCGGGCCGCCGAGGTCGAGAAGTCGCTCGACGGCGCCTGACGATCCCACGCCCCCGGCATCCACAGCTGTACCTGCCTTCGCGGCCGCCCACAGGGTGGCCGCGAAGCGCGTTGTGCTGTCCGGACCCGCCGTGACCGTTGGTCGCGGAGGTGTGACACATGAGCAACCAGACAGACAGGAGCCCGGCATCGTCGCCGGGCGAGCTCGAGGCCGAGAACACGGTCGTCCTGCGAGGCCGGGTCAGCGAGGCTCCCGACGAGCGCGAGCTCCCCAGCGGTGACCTGCTGGTCACGTTCCGGCTGGTGGTGCCGCGGGCGCCGGCCCCCGGGGACCCGTCCCGGGCGACCTCGGACTGGGTCGGGTGCGCGGTCTGGGGTGGCCGGGTCAAACGCAGCGTGCGCACGTGGCGGGCCGGCGACGTGGTGAGCGTGACCGGCGCCCTACGCCGCAGGTACTTCCGCACGGCTTCCGGTACGGCGACCCGGCTGGAGGTGGAGGTGCACTCCGGCAGGGTGGTCAGTCGTGCGGCGAAACCGGCGTGATCGGGTCGGGGTGAGCGTCGCGGAGCTCGCGCATCACCACGCCCATCCTCGGCTTCGGCCCGAACGAGGTCGACTTGCGCGGCATCCGCTCGCCGGCCCGGGCCGCCTGCATCACCTGTTCCAGCGATGGCGGGCTCATCGCGACCAGGAGACCGGCTCGCTGTTGGGTCGCCTCCACGGCCTGGTCCAGGCTGTGGTGGTAGCCGAGCTGCGCCTCGCTGACGTGCCACGCAGGGAGGAGGACCTCGTGCAGAACCCGGGCATCCAGCACGTGGGCGCGCCGGGTGCGGTAGACCGCCCAAGTGATCCCGTCGGAGAGCACGAACGAGACCATGCCGGTGTCTCCGGAGGACCCGTCGGGGTCGTCGGGGTGGGCCGGGTCGCTGATGGCGGCCATCGCGGCCTCCTTGCCTGGGTGCCGGGTGACCAGGTCGCCCCGCTCGACGGCGAGGTCCTCGACGTCGGCCAGCGTCAGCGCGTCGACGAAGCGGTGGATGGGGCCGATCTGCATCGCATAGTCGGTCTGGTCGACCAGCATGGCCAGGCCGAAGTCCCAGCCCGAGCCACCCAGCTCGTCGCGCAGCCGCAGGTAGGCCGCATAGCGGTGGTGCCCGTCGGCGATGAGCACCGTGCTCGGCGCCAGCTCCTCGGCCACGGCCGCAAGCTGCTCGTCGTCGGTGATCCGCCAGAGCTGGTGCTGGCTTCCGTCGACGGCGCTGAACGACTCCGCAGGCTCGGAGGCCGTCACCTCGCTGACGAGGTCCCGCAACCGGGCCGTGCCCTCGTGCACCAGCAGGATCGGCTCGAGGTTGGCGGCCGTGGCGCGCATCAGCGCCGCGCGGTCCGCCACCGGGGCAGGCATCACGTCCTCGTGCGGCAGGATCACCCGCTCGGACTCGTCGCGCAGCGCCGCGAGACCGATCAGCCCCCGCACGGTGTGCCCGTCGACGGTGTAGGCGTAGACGTAGAGCGACGGCTCCGGGTCGGCGCGCAGGAAGCCGCGCTCCCTCCACTGCCGGAGCCGGCGGCGCACAGCCAGATAGGGCGCGTCGAATCTCCGTGACAGGATCAGCCGCACGATGTTGCGCCGGTTGCCGGCTTCCAGGTCGCGGACCAGATGCGCATCGAGCACGTCGTACGGCGGTGACACGACCGTTCCGAGGTCGCCCACCGCAGCCTTCACGTAGCGGAGACCCCGGAAGGGTGCGAGCACGAACGGCCTTGACGACATGCGGGCATCGTAGGAGAGAACGCGAACACAGGAGGACACCGGACGTGCTGAAGTCGACGCAACGACCGCTCCAGGAGGCCTATGACCTCGCCGTGCTCGACCTGGACGGTGTCGTCTACATCGGGCCGCACGCGGTGGCCGGGGCCGCGGAAGCCCTGGCGCAGGCTCGCGAGGCCGGCATGCACCTGGCCTTCGTGACCAACAACGCCGCTCGCCCTCCGGAGGCTGTGGCCAAGCACCTGCGCGAGCTCGGGGTCACCGCTGACGCCTCCGACGTGGTGACCTCCGCCCAGGCGGCGGCACGGCTGCTGGCGGTGGAGCTGAACCCCGCCGCCAGGGTCTTCGTCATCGGGGGAGAGGGGTTGGAGGTCGCCCTGCGGGAGCAGGGGCTGGAGCCGGTCTCCCGCCCTGAGGACGACCCCGAGGCCGTGATCTCCGGCTACGCGCCCGACCTCCCCTGGGGGCGGGTGGTTCAGGGGTCGATCCTGGTGCGCTCGGGTCTGCCGTGGGTCGCGTCGAACACCGACCTGACCATTCCCACCGCCCACGGCACCGGACCCGGCAACGGGGTGCTGGTCGGGGTGGTGGCCAGCTTCGCCGAGCGTGACCCGGTGGTTGCCGGAAAGCCCCAGCGCCCGCTCTTCGACGAGACGCTGCTCCGGGTCGGCGGAGACCGACCCCTCGTGATCGGCGACAGGCTGGACACCGACATCGAGGGTGGCCGGGCGGCCGGCATGGACACCCTGCTCGTGACCACGGGCGTGACCGGCCTCGCTGAGCTGGCCGAGGCCCCTCCGGCCCGTCGTCCCGACTTCATCGCGACCGGGCTCCAGTCGCTGGCCGACGCCCAGCCGGAGGGCGACACCGAGGGTCGGTACGCCGGCTGGGCAGCCACCGTGGTCGAGGACCGGCTGGAGATCACCGGCGAGGGCTCGGTCGACGACTGGTGGCGGGCTGCTGCCGTGGCGTGCTGGGCTCACCTCGACACCACCGGCGTCCCGGCCGACGTCGGAGGCGTCGAGCCACCCGCCTGACCACAACTCGGCGATACGCCCGGTAGCGTGAGGGCGAGCACGACGGACTGAGGAGCGAGAGGTGCCATGAGCGAGGACTTCACCGGATCGGGCGGTGCCGGAGCCGACGTTCCCGGCGCACCGGACGAGACCGCCGTGGGCGAGTCGGTGGCGCCCGAGACCGGTCACCCGGCGGTGGACGCGGTGCTGGCATCCCTGCGCGACCTGGACGACAAGCCCGTCGCCGAACAGGTGGCGGTCTTCGAAGCCGCCCACGAGGCACTTCGCTCGGCCCTGGCCGACGCCGGCAACGAGCCCGCCGGCGAGCGGGACAACCGGGTCTGAGCGCTCATGCCGCGCCGCCTGCGGCTCGACGCCGAGCTGGTACGCCGAGGGCTGGCTCGCTCGCGTGAGCACGCCAGCGAGCTGATCACGGCTCGCCGCGTGACCGTCGGCGGGGTAGTGGCCGCCAAGCCCGCCACCGGAGTCAGCACCGACGTCGACCTCGTGGTCCGCGCCGATCCGGACAAGCCCGACTACGTCTCCCGCGGCGGGCACAAGCTCGCTGGTGCCCTCGCCGTCTTCGCGGAGCAGGGGCTCGTGGTGGCCGGCCGTCGGTGCCTGGATGCCGGCGCCTCGACCGGCGGCTTCACCGACGTCCTGCTCCGCCAGGGTGCGTCCGAGGTGGTCGCGGTCGACGTCGGCTACGGGCAGCTGGCCTGGTCGATCCGGCAGGACCAGCGGGTGCGGGTGCACGACCGCACCAACATCCGCGAGCTCACCCTGGAGACCATCGGCGGTCCCGTCGACCTCGTCGTAGGTGACCTGTCCTTCATCTCCCTGGGGCTGGTGCTGTCGCCCTTGATCGGGGTGACCGCCCCCGACGGAGACCTGGCCCTGATGGTCAAGCCCCAGTTCGAGGTCGGCAAGGAGCACATTCCCAAGGGTGGGGTGGTGCGCGAGCCCGGACAACGCGCCGCTGCCGTCTCGAAGATCGCTGCGGCGGCAGAGGCCGAGGGCTGGGGTGCCCTCGCGGTCACCACGAGCCCCCTGCCCGGTCCCTCCGGGAACGTCGAGTTCTTCCTCTGGCTCCGCGCCGGGGGCCGCACCGTCACCGATGACGACATCGCCCAGGAGGCACTCCGCACCGCCTCCTGGGGGGCGCCGGGTGAGAAGGTGGGCCCGTGACCGACGACGCGACGCCCCGACGCGTGCTGGTGCTGACCCACACGGGTCGGGACGAGGCCCGCGAGGTGACCCGCCAGTTCTGTACGTCGCTGGCCGCGCACGGGATCGCCGTACGCCTGCTCAAGGACGAGTACGACGACCTGGACCCGGCTCCCGAGGGTGTCGAGACCGTGGAGGCCGGCCCCCAGGCCAGTGAGGGCTGCGAGCTCGCGGTCGTGATCGGCGGGGACGGGACCATCTTGCGAGCCGCCGAGCTGACCCGTGAGGTCGGCACCCCGTTGCTGGGTGTGAACCTCGGCCACGTCGGCTTCCTGGCCGAGGCCGAGTCCGACGACGTGGAGTTCACGATCGAGTCCATCGTGGCCCGCCGCTACACGGCGGAGGAGCGGCTGACGCTCGACGTGTCGGTGTTCCGCGGCAAGGAGCTGGTCACGACGACCTGGGCACTGAACGAGGCCTCGGTGGAGAAGGCTGCCCGCCAACGGATGCTCGAGGTGGTCGTCGAGGTCGACGGTCGTCCGCTCTCGCGGTGGGGGTGCGACGGTGTCGTCTGCGCGACACCCACCGGCAGCACGGCCTACAACTTCAGCGCCGGCGGCCCGATCGTGTGGCCCAGCGTCGAGGCGCTGCTGATGGTGCCGATCAGCGCCCACGCGCTGTTCGCCCGCCCGATGGTCGTGGCCCCCTCCTCGGTGCTGGCGGTCGAGGTGCTGGCCCGCACGCAGGGCGCTGGCGTCCTGTGGTGCGACGGACGTCGCACCGTGGAACTGCCGCCCGGAGCCCGGATCGAGGTACGACGAGGCCGCAACCCGGTGCGGCTGGTGAGGCTGCACCAGGCGCCGTTCACCGACCGGCTGGTGGCCAAGTTCGACCTGCCCGTCGAAGGCTGGCGGGGTGCCAGCGAGCGCCGCCGTGGCAAGGCCTCCGACGATGCTTGAGGAGATCCGGATCACCGGGCTGGGGGTGATCGAGGAGTCCGTTCTCGAGCTCGGCCCCGGCCTGACCGTGATCACCGGTGAGACGGGTGCCGGAAAGACCATGATCGTCACCGCCCTCGGGCTGCTTCTCGGCGGTCGCGCCGACTCGGGCGCCGTACGCACCGGGGCGAAGGCCGCTCGGGTCGAGGGCGTGGTCTCCCTCCTCGGTCGCGCCCGCGTCGTTCGTCAGTCCGTGGAGGACGCAGGGGGCCTGGTCGAGGACGACCGGCTGCTGCTCGCCCGCCAGATCTCCAGCGAGGGCCGCTCGCGCGCGTATGTCGGCGGCGCCTCGGTCCCGGTCTCCGCGCTGTCCGGGCTGGCAGACCCGCTGGTCGCCGTCCACGGACAGTCCGACCAGCACCGGCTGCTCCACCCGGCCGCC
The DNA here is from genome assembly GCA_963740525.1 of uncultured Actinomycetota bacterium. Classification (GTDB taxonomy): domain Bacteria; phylum Actinomycetota; class Actinomycetes; order Propionibacteriales; family Nocardioidaceae; genus CAVUEG01. The sequence goes on along the minus strand of CAVUEG010000008.1, from coordinate 124,382 downwards.
CAGCGTGACCAGCTCGACCGGTTCGCGGGCACCGAGCCCAAGCTGGCGCGGTACGCCGCCCTGCACGCCGAGCTCCGGACGACCGAGGCGGAGCTGCGCGAGGTCGTCTATTCCGCTCGGGAGCGAGCCCGCGAGGCCGACCTGCTGCGGTTCGGGCTGGCGGAAGTCGAGGCCGTGGACCCGGCTCCGGGCGAGGACGTGCAGCTCGCCGCCGACGAGGCGCGCCTCGGGTTCGCCGACACGCTGCGCACAGCGGCCGAGGGAGCGCGTGAGAGCCTCTCCGCCGAGAACGGCGGTCCCGACGCCCTGGGCGCCGCGGCTGCCGCGCGCACCCTGCTCGACGGCGTCCGCGACCACGACGTCGAGGCCGCCGAGCTCGCCGACCGGCTGGCCGAGGTGAGCTACCTGCTGGCGGACGTGGCCGCCGACGTGGCCTCCTATGCGAGCCGGCTCGAGACCGACCCGGCCAGGCTCGCTGCGGTCTCCGAGCGCCGGGCGGCACTGACCGGCCTGACCCGCAAGTACGGCGAGACCATCGACGACGTGCTGGCCTGGGCCCAGGAGGCATCCTCTCGCCTGCTCGAGCTCGACGGGACCGACGAACGGATCGAGGAGCTCAGGGGCGCGTGTGCCGACCAGCGGGCACGACTGGCGGGCCTGGCCTCCGAGCTCTCCGCGGCCCGCTCCGAGGCTGCCCTGCGGCTTGCGGCAGCGGTCGACGAGGAGCTCGGGCAGCTGGCGATGCCGCACGCCCGGGTCATCGTCGATGTACGCCAGGTCGAGGCGACCGAGCCGACCGCCGGCCTGGAGGTGGACGGCCGGCTGCTGCGCTTCACGTCCTCGGGCATCGACGAGATCGAGATCCTGCTCGCCGCCAACGTCGGCGCGGAGCCGCGACCGTTGCACAAGGGTGCCTCCGGCGGCGAGCTCTCACGGGTGATGCTGGCGGTCGAGGTCTCCCTCGCCGACAGCAACCCGGTCCCCACCTTCGTCTTCGACGAGGTCGACGCCGGGGTGGGCGGCAAGGCCGCCGTGGAGGTCGGCCGTCGTCTCGCGGCCCTGGCCAGGCACGCTCAGGTCCTCGTGGTGACCCACCTGCCCCAGGTGGCGGCCTTCGCCGACCGGCACGTCGTGGTGAGCAAGTCGAGCGACGGCCGGGTGACCACGTCGGGGCTGGTGACCCTCGGTGAGGATGAGCGGGTCCGTGAGCTCTCCCGCATGCTCGCCGGGCTCGAGGACTCCGACACGGCGCTGGCCCACGCCCAGGAGCTGCTGGAGACCGCGCGTGGGGTAGATCACGCGACCCGCTGACTCCCGGTGCGCTGCGAAGATCCGCTGGGCCTGCGTGGCAGGATTGCCCCGCCATGAAGTTCCCCTCGCGTACCAAGTCCGGTGACAGCCTGCCCGGAGTCAGCGGCACCGCCCGCGTGGACCGTCGTACGCGCTCGGTGGTCGGGCGCGTCTCGTCCGGCGACATCGCCGTGATCGACCACCTCGATCTCGACCGTGCGACGGCCGAAGCGCTCGTCGACGCCGGCGTGGTCGCGGTGATCAACGCCTCGGCGAGCATCTCGGGTCGCTACCCCACTCTCGGTCCCGACCTGCTCCTGCGCGCCGGCGTGGTCCTGGTCGACGAGGTCGGCAGCGGGATCTTCGGCCTGGTCAGGGAAGGTCAGCGGGTCCGGATCCAGGACGGTTGTGTGTACGCCGGTGACCGGCTGGTCCTCGAGGCGCACCCCGTCACCGCGGACGACATCGGGGTTCGGATGGAGCAGGCGCGGGCCGGCCTGACCACCCAGCTCGAGAGCTTCACCCACAACACCACGGAGTTCCTCCGACGCGAGCAGGACCTGCTGCTGCACGGCCTCGGCGCGCCGTCGGTGAAGACGCGCATGTCCGGTCGTCCGGCGGTGGTGGTGGTCCGTGGCTACGACTACCGCGAGGACCTGCGTCGACTCCGGCGCTACATCGGCGAGCAGAAGCCGGTGCTGATCGGGGTCGACGGGGGAGCGGACGCGCTGATCGCTGCCCACCACCGACCCGACATCGTCGTGGTCGGCGAGCAGGGCCTGGGCCAGTCCGGCTCCGGCGCGTCCGGACGCCCCTCGGCGGTCAGCGACAAGGCACTGCGACAGGCTCGGGACGTGGTCCTGCACACCGACCGGTCGGGTCGGGTGGTCGGCTCGGACCGGCTGGAGCGGCTGGGAGTGCGGCACCGCGACTTCGCGGCCACCGGCACCAGCGAGGACGTGGCCATGCTCCTGGCCGACCTGTCCGGCAGCAGTCTGATCATCTGCGTCGGCTCCCATGCCACGCTCGACGAGTTCCTGGACCGGCACCGGGCCGGACAGGCAAGCACCTTCCTGACCCGGCTCCGGGTCGGTCCCAAGATCGTCGAGGCCAAGGCCGTCCCGCAGCTGTACGCCGGCCGGGTGCGCACCTGGCACCTGGCGGTCGTGATCCTCGCCGCTCTCATCGCTCTTCTGATCGCCGTCAACGTCACCCCTATCGGCCACGAATGGTGGCAGGACGTCTGGTCCCGTATGCCCGATCTGCTCGGAGGCTCCTCGTGATCTCCTTCCGCTACCACATCGTCTCGATCGTCTCGGTCTTCCTGGCCCTCGCGATCGGCATCGCCCTCGGAGGCGGCCCGCTGAAGGGCGAGGTGGACAACAGCCTGGTCAAGCAGGTCGCGGCCGACCGGGAGCGCAAGGCGAAGCTCCAGTCGGAGATCTCCGAGCTCCACCTGGTGGCACGGTTCAACGGGTCGTTCGCCCAGACCGTCGCCCCCGGGCTGCTGCGGGGCAAGCTCGCCTCCCGGCCGATCTCGGTCGTCGTACTCCCGGGTGCCTCGGACGTGGCCGTCACCGCCACGACTGAGTTCGTCAAGCAGGCGGGCGGCTCCATCGCGGGCACCTATCGGGTCGGCGACGACTTGGTGAATCCCGCCCAGAAGCAGCTCGTCGACGAGCTGGGCAGCCAGCTGCTCGACGGGACCAAGGACGTCACGGTGCCGGACGGGGCGACCGGCTACGACCGGATGGGCGCCCTGATCGCCCGGGCCATCGGCACCGAGATCGACGCCGGGGCTCCGCTCGACGAGTCCTCCGGCGGGATCCTCTCCGGGCTCGACACCGCGGGCCTGATGTCCAGTGCCGGAGACCCGGTCACCCGCGGCAGCCTGGTGCTGGTCGTCGCCGGCGAAGGGCAGGCCGACACTCCCGAGCAGCAGGCCCAAAACTCCATCCTCACCGCCCTGCTGACGGCCGTGGATGCCCACACCGACGGAGTGGTGGTCGCCGGCCCGGTCAGCTCCGCCAGTCGCAACGGGCTGGTCGACGCGATCCAGAACGACGTGGCGGCCGCTCGGGACGTCTCGACCGTCGACTCGGTCACCGGCACGACCGGACAGCTCGTAGCGGTCCTGGCGCTGGCCGAGCAGGCCGCCGGCAACACCGGGCACTACGGGGCTGTCGACGCCCCCGATGGGGCGATGCCCGGCGCGCTGGCAGGCGAGGACTCCACCAAGTCTCAGTGAGCGGGACCACACTTTCCGGCGGGTTGGTCACCGCCGCCGCCAGGTGTTGGTAGGGTGAAACCCCGTGGAGGATCGTTCCATCGATCGCTCTCCAGCACACGAGACCACGGGAGTTTCCTTGGCAGCATCGCAGCCGACCAAGCACGTCTTCGTCACTGGCGGCGTCGCCTCCTCGCTCGGCAAGGGCCTGACGGCGTCCAGCCTCGGCTCCCTGCTGAAGGCCCGTGGCCTCCGGGTCACGATGCAGAAGCTCGACCCGTACCTCAACGTCGACCCCGGAACGATGAACCCGTTCCAGCACGGCGAGGTCTTCGTGACCAACGACGGTGCGGAGACCGACCTCGACGTCGGGCACTACGAGCGGTTCCTCGACACCGACCTGTCGGCCAACGCGAACGTCACGACCGGCCAGGTGTACAGCGAGGTCATCGCCAAGGAGCGTCGCGGTGACTACCTGGGCGACACGGTGCAGGTGATTCCCCACATCACCAACGAGATCAAGGACCGCATCCGCTCCATGGGTGGCCCCGAGGTCGACGTGGTGATCACCGAGGTCGGTGGCACCGTCGGCGACATCGAGTCGCTGCCGTTCCTGGAGTCGATCCGCCAGGTGCGACACGACGTCGGCCGCGACAACGTCTTCTTCCTCCACGTCTCGCTGGTGCCGTTCATCGGCCCATCAGGCGAGCTCAAGACCAAGCCCACGCAGCACTCGGTTGCCGCGCTCCGCTCCATCGGTGTCCAGCCGGACGCGATCGTGTGCCGTGCGGACCGGGAGATCCCCCAGAGCGTGAAGCGCAAGATCTCGCTGATGTGCGACGTCGACGAGGAGGCCGTGGTCACCGCGGCCGACGCCCCGTCGATCTACGACATCCCTCGGGTCCTGCACTCCGAGGGGCTCGACGCCTACGTCGTACGCCGGCTGAACCTGCCCTTCCGGGACGTCGACTGGACCCTGTGGGACGACCTGCTCCACCGGGTGCACCGACCGACGGAGGAGGTCACGGTCGCCCTCGTCGGCAAGTACGTCGACCTTCCGGACGCCTACCTCTCGGTGGCCGAGGCTCTGCGCGCCGGTGGCTTCGCCCATGAGGCCAAGATCAACCTTCGGTGGGTGCCTTCGGATGCCTGTGACACCCCCGAGGGTGCCGCGCGGAACCTGCACGACGTGGACGCCGTCTGCGTGCCGGGCGGCTTCGGGATCCGCGGCATCGAGGGCAAGCTCGGCGCTCTCACCTACACGCGGACCCACGGCATCCCGACGCTTGGCCTCTGCCTGGGCCTGCAGTGCATGGTGATCGAGTACGCCCGCAACGTCGCCGGCCTTCCCGAGGCCGCATCGACCGAGTTCGACGAGAACTGTTCCGAGCCGGTGATCGCCACCATGGAGGAGCAGAAGGCGTTCGTGGAGGGCGCCGGAGACCTCGGCGGCACCATGCGACTGGGGCTCTACCCCGCCGAGCTCAAGGACGGCTCCGTCGTCCGGGCGACGTACGGCGAGGCGAAGGTCGAGGAGCGCCACCGCCACCGGTACGAGGTCAACAACGCCTACCGGGACCGGTTGGAGAGCGCCGGCCTGGTCTTCTCCGGCACCTCGCCGGACAACAACCTGGTCGAGTACGTCGAGCTTCCCGCCGAGGTGCACCCGTACTACGTCAGCACGCAGGCGCACCCCGAGCTCCGCTCGCGTCCGACCCGGCCACACCCGCTCTTCGTCGGCCTGGTGGGTGCAGCGATCGCCCGTCAGCGGGAGCTGCGCTTCCCGATCGACGAGTCCGGGCTCCGCCGCAGGGACGAGGAGCGGGGCGTCGACGCCGGCTGACCCACTTCGGTCTTGCCACCCCGGTCTGACCCAGCCCGGTCCGACCCAGCCCGGTCGTCGGGACGACGTGAGCCCGTCAGACGCCTGCGGCGCCTCTGGCGCGCAGCATCCGGCGCTGCAGATCGGCGCGCTGTCGCAGCACCGAGGCAGCCAGCGGGCTGGTCTCCTCGGCGGTGGCGGCCTTCTCCGCGGCATCCACCAGGGCGAGATCGCCGAGAAGCGAGGGGAAGAAGGTGTGCGCGATCGCGCCCACGGCCAGCATTCCACCGTCCATGGCGGCCATCTCGTCGCAGTAGCGCGTGACGTACGGCCCCAGCAGGTCCCTCTGGCCGGGCTGCCAGAACGCCTTCGACACCCGCATCAGCTTGCCGCTGGGCACTCGGCGCTCGGTGAAGACCGCCTGCCAGACGGTCTCCTTGTCCTCGAGGTTGGCGTTCGTGGCACGCACCGCCAGCGCGGAGATCCCCGACTCCGGGTCGGGATCGCGGGACTCGAGGTCCTCCACCCTGGCCTGGTCGGCGCGCCCGAGCTCGGAGAGCCGGATCAGGTAGAGCCACTCGAGGTCCGGGTCGCCGGCGGTGTGGGCGTCGACGAGGTCGAGGTGGGCGTCCGTGGTCGCAGTCCGGGCCAGCGTCCGCAGGACCTCACGCCTGAGGGACTCGCGCTCGGCCAACGGCGCGCAGGCGTCCGCGATGTCGGCGTAGAGCCGGTCCCGGTCGTCGGCGGGTGCCCAGAGCTCCGCAGCGTTCATCGCGAGCAGGAGCATGTCCTGGATCCGGGCCGCCGAGTCCTCGCCACCGATCCCGGAGAGGGCACAGCCGACCATGTCGGCGGCGGACAGCTCCGCCTTGACGAGCATGTCCCAGGCCGTGCTGACGGCCAGGGCGCGGCTCAGGGAGCTCGGAAGCGTCCCCGCGTCCTTCAGCATCAGCGAGGTGGACTCCGGGTCCGAACGGACCGCGGCGAAGGTCAGGTCGTCGTCGTTGACGATCCGCAGGTCGCCCTCAGCGAGGTCCGGGAGCGGCGTACGCACGCCGGCGACCTCCACCGACGTGGTCGAGGTCCGGACCAGGCCGCCGCTCCCAGCGGTGTAGACGCCGATGTCGACCCGGTGCGGTCGTGGACGCCCACCGTCGGGGGACTCGGCCAGGAGAGTCCAGCCGGCGCCCTCGCGGCTCAGGGTCAGCGTGTCGGTCCCGGCCCGGTCCAGCCAGTCCGTCGTCCAGCCGTTGAGGTCGCGTCCGGACGACTCGGCGATCGCGTCCATCAGGTCGCTCAGGCGGGTGTTCCCCCAGGCATGACGCGAGAAGTACAGCCTGAGGCCGGCGAGGAACGCGTCCTCGCCGACGTAGGCGACCAGCTGGCGCAGCATGGCGGCACCCTTGATGTAGGTGATCGAGTCGAACGACGCCATCGCGGCGGCCACGTCATGGACAGGCTGGCGGATCGGGTGAGTGGTGACCGCCATGTCGGCGGCATACCCGGCGACCTCGTCGGTCACGAAGTCCGCCCAGGGCTCCTGCGAGCCGGTGACGCCGACAGTCGCCCAGAGGGAGGCCCAGCTCGCGAACGCCTCGTTGAGCCAGAGGTCCTCCCACCACTGCATGGTCACCAGGTCGCCGAACCACATGTGCGCCATCTCGTGGTACAGCACGTCGGTGCGGATCGCCTCCTGCTGGGCGGTGGGCCGGGTCGGGAAGACGAACGCGTCGCTCCAGGTCACGCAACCCCAGTTCTCCATGGCACCGCCCATCCCGGGAACGAACACCTGGTCGTACTTCTCCTGGGGGAAGGGGCTGCCGAACTTGTCGCCGAAGAACTCCAGGCCACGGGCGGTGAGGTCGAAGAGCTGGTCCGCGTCGCGGTCCAGGGCCGGTGCCAAGGAGGCGCGGCAGAAGAGACCGAGGTCATGACCGCCGAGCTGTCGGCGCAGCTCGTGGAAGGGACCGGCGTTGACGACCGCGACGTACGTCGAGAGCCGCGGTGTGTCGGGGAACTCCCAGACCCGGCTCGAGTCGGTCTCGCTGACCGACGCGACGGCGCTGTTGCTGGTGACCAGCCAGTCGGAGGGGGCCGTGACGGTGAACCGGTGCGGCGCCTTCAGGTCGGGCTGGTCGAAGCAGGCCCAGGCACGGCGCGCGTCATCAGGCTCGAACGACGTCCACACGTAGACCTTGCCGTCACGCTCGTCGACGGTGCGCTGGATGCCGTTGGCGTGGTGCACGTCGGTCTGGACGGTGTCGACCACGAGGAGGTTCTCCGCGGCCAGGTTCTCGAGCTGGATCCGGCCGTCGACCTGGATGTCACCCGAGGCGATCGGGGTGCCGTTGAGGGTGGCGGCGATGACCTCGGCCGCGCAGTCGACGTACGTCGAGGCGCCGGGGCTGGCGCACCGGAAGGCGATCCTGGAGACGGACCGGAACTCGTCCCCATCGGCCAGTCCGGTCAGGTCGACGGCGATGTCGTAGCGGTCGACGGTGAGGAGCGCAGCACGCTCCTCGGCCTCGAGGACGGTCAGGCTGCGAGTGGTCATCAGGAGCGTTCCCCCTTGAACGTGAGTGTGACGGCGCCCACGGTAGCGTCGAGACCATGAGCGACACAGTCCGGGACCAGGCCGAGTCGTGGCCGGTGACGTCGAGCATCGACCTGCACCGGGACGACTGGGTGGTGGCCCTTCGACCGACACGGTGCACGCCCCCGGCAAGCCCGACCCGCAGTTCCAGCGGCTGGTGCTCGAGCACCCCGGCTCGGTGGTGGTGCTCGCCGTCGACGACCGGGACCGGATCCTGGTGCTGCGGCAGTACCGCCATCCCGTGCAGTCGCGGGTCGTCGAGCTGCCCGCCGGCCTGCGGGACGAGGCGGGGGAGGACCCGGAGGTCACTGCCCGCCGCGAGCTCCTGGAGGAGGCCCAGCTCGAGGCCGACCACTGGGAGCACCTGCTGACCTCGGTGCCGAGCCCCGGGATCAGCGACGAGCGGGTCGACATCTACCTCGCCACGAGCGTGCGGGAGGCGGACCGCGGTGACTTCGAGCCTGCTCACGAGGAGGCGGAGATGTCCGTGGCGTGGGTTCCGCTCGCCGAGCTCCAGGCGGCGGTGCTGGCGAGTCACGTCACCGATGCGGCCACCCAGATCGCCGTGCTCGCGTACGCACACCGGGCGCTTTCCGTGGCAGACGGCTAGGGGAATACACTCGCGGCGTCGTCCCGACGATGTGGCGACGATCACGTAGTGGGAGGAGCGGCCGTGAAGGTCGGCGTACCGAAGGAAGTCAAGAACCACGAGTACCGCGTGGCGATCACGCCCCTGGGCGTGCACGAGCTCACCGCCCACGGACATGAGGTGTTCGTCGAGCGCGACGCCGGCGTGGGATCGTCGATCAGCGATGACGACTACCGCGCCGTCGGCGCCCAGATCCTCCCGGACGCCGATGAGGTCTGGGGCACCTCTGAGATGGTGCTCAAGGTCAAGGAGCCGGTCGCCGAGGAGTACCACCGGATGCGGGAGGGCCAGACCCTCTTCACCTACCTCCACCTCGCCGCCGACCAGCCCCTCACCGAGGAGCTGATGAGGCGGAAGGTCACCGCGATCGCCTACGAGACGGTCCAGCTGCCGTCCGGCGCGTTGCCGCTGCTCTACCCGATGTCCGAGGTCGCCGGCTGTCTGGCGCCGCAGGTGGGCGCGTACGCCCTGCTGAAGGCCCAGGGCGGCCGGGGGTGCTTCTCGGCGGAGTCGGGGCGTCGCCAACGCCAAGGTGGTCGTCATCGGTGCCGGTGTCGCGGGGCAGAACGCAGCGAACATCGCCCTCGGCATGGGAGCCGACGTCACGCTGCTCGACACGGACCTCGAGAAGCTGCGGCTGTCGTTCTGGCGCTACAACAACCGGGTGCACGGACTGGCGTCCTCCAAGCTCGCGATCCGCCAGCAGGTGCTCGAGGCCGACCTCGTGATCGGCGCGGTGCTCATCCCCGGGGCGAAGGCGCCCAAGCTGGTGACCAACGACCTGGTGGCGGAGATGAAGCCGGGCTCGGTGCTCGTGGACATCGCGGTCGACCAGGGTGGCTGCTTCGAGGACACCCGCGCCACGACCCACGCGGACCCGACGTACACGGTGCACAACTCGACGTTCTACTGCGTCGCGAACATGCCCGGCGCGGTGCCGAACACCTCGACGTACGCCCTGACCAACGCGACGCTGCCCTACACCGTCGCACTGGCATCGAAGGGCTGGAAGCAGGCACTGCGCGACGACCACTCACTCGCCTTGGGTCTCAACACGTACGCCGGGGCCGTGACCTACACGCCCGTCGCCGAGGCGCACGGCCTGGCGCACACGGCGTTGGACGAGGTCCTCGCCTGAGCGGTGGCGCCCTGCAAAGGGCGGTGCGGACCTACCTCGACCACCTCTCGGTCGAGCGCGGTCTGGCGGACAACACGATGAAGTCCTACCGTCGCGACCTGCGCCGCTACCTGGGCTACCTCGGCAGCCTGGGCATCGACGACCCCGGGGAGGTTACCGAGCAGACCGTGTCGGGCTTCCTGATGGCGCTCCGTGAGGGTGATGCCGACCATCCGGCTCTCAGTGCCACGTCGGCGGCCCGGACCGTCGTGGCGGTGCGCGGGTTCCACAAGTTCGCGGTGCGCGACGGCCTCGCCAGCAGCGACCCGGCCTCGTCGGTGCGACCACCCACTCCCGCGAAGCGGCTGCCCAAGGCGCTCCCGCTCTCGCAGATCGAGGCGATCCTCGAGGCGGCAGGTGCAGCCGGCACCACCTTGTCGCTGCGTGACCGGGCACTGCTCGAGTTCCTCTACGGCACGGGGGCTCGGATCTCCGAGGCGACCGGCCTCGACCTCGACGACCTCTCGGACCTCGACTCCGAGGGCTGCACGGTGCTGCTGCGCGGCAAGGGCAGCAAGGAGCGCATCGTGCCGGTGGGGTCCTACGCCCGCGCCGCGATCACGGCGTACCTGGTCCGGGGGCGACCGGAGCTCGTCGCGGCGGGCCGGGGGACGCCGGCGGTCTTCCTCAACGCCCGGGGTGGCCGGCTGTCGCGACAGAGCGCGTGGACCGTGCTGGCGCGGGCCGCGGACCGGGCAGGGGTCACCGCGGCGGTCTCACCGCACACGCTGCGACACTCCTTCGCCACCCATCTCCTCGACGGCGGTGCCGACGTGCGGGTGGTCCAGGAGCTGCTCGGCCACGCCTCGGTGACCACGACCCAGATCTACACGCTGGTCACCGTGGACAGCCTGCGCGAGGTGTACGCCGCAGCCCATCCGCGGGCCTTGGAGGGCTAGCCCCGGCGATCCCTGCGTGCGCTCCGAGATCCCGTTGGCCGTCCACAGAGTTGTCCCCAGGCGGCCGGTGCTTGTGAGGCTGCGCCGTGGGGGAGTGCACACGCCGTCCCCAGATTTGCCTGTCTGTCCACGGCTTTCCCGATCCGCCTTGTAAGGCGCGAGAGCGCACGCCTAGAGTCGCCCGCGTCGTCCCGACACATCGATGTGTCGCATAGTCGACATTCAAAGCGGTGGGAGGACAGACCAATGAGCGGTGTTGACTCGTTTGGCCCCGGGCGACAGAGCGGATCTGGAACGCACGGTGTTCCCGGGGGAGCCGCTCCGGAGATGCCACCGCTGTACCGACCTCCCGCACCGAGTCCCACAACCAGTCCGTCCGCCAGTCCCGCAGCCGGTCCGTCAACGTCCCCTGGAGCCGAGAAGTCCGTGAGCGACCCGATCCCCTTCGAGCGGCCCAGGACCACCATCGCCGAGCGTGAGCTCGACCTCGGTGCCCCGAGCAGGTCCGCCGCCCAGCCCGAGCCGGAGACCGACTCCGAGCTCCGCGAGCAGCTGCCGCTCGGACCGACCGGTCGGCCGATGCCGGTCCTGCCCGAGCCGCGTCCGATCTCGATCCACGGCAACGCTCGCGTGATCGCGATGTGCAACCAGAAGGGGGGCGTCGGCAAGACCACGACGACGATCAACCTCGGTGCCTCGCTCGCCGAGCTCGGCCGCAAGGTGCTCCTGGTCGACTTCGACCCCCAGGGCTCGCTGTCGGTCGGCCTGGGCCTGAGCCCGCACGAGATCGAGCTGACCGTCTACAACCTGCTGATGCAGCGTGACGTCACCATCGACGACGTCATCGTCCCGACCGGCGTACCGGGCATGGACCTGCTCCCCTCCAACATCGACCTCTCGGCGGCCGAGGTGCAGCTCGTGCACGAGGTGGCCCGTGAGCAGACCCTGCAGCGCGTGCTCCAGCCGGCCATCAACGAGTACGACGTCATCCTCATCGACTGCCAACCGTCCCTCGGGCTGCTCACCGTCAACGCGCTCACCGCCTCCGACGGCGTCATCGTGCCCCTGGAGTGCGAGTACTTCGCGCTTCGCGGCGTGGCCCTGCTCAAGACCACGATCGACAAGGTCAAGGAGCGGCTCAACCCCAAGCTCACGATCGACGGCGTGCTCGGCACCATGTACGACGGGCGCACCCTGCACGGTCGCGAGGTCATGGAGCGACTCGTCCAGGCCTGGGGCGACACCGTCTTCCACACCGTCATCCGGCGGACGGTGAAGTTCTCCGACTCGACCGTGGCCGGGGAGCCGATCACGACCTACGCTTCGTCCTCGACCGGTGCCGACGCCTACCGCCAGCTGGCCAAGGAGGTGCTGGCTCGTTGTCTCGACGGGTGAGCCTGCCTTCCGCCGACGACCTGTTCCGGCCCACTGCCGAGCCTGACTCCGAGCCGACCCAGGGCCTGAGCCAGGTTCCGACACAGGTCTCCGGCGGGACCCAGGCGGCAGACCGGGAGGACCCGGTCGACCAAGGACTCGGCGCAGCTTCGCGGAAGCCGAGCGGTCGGGTGCGTCACGACGAGAAGATGACCGTCTACGTGACGGCCGACGAGCTGGTCGACATCGAGCACGCCCGGCTGGGACTGCGGCGCAGCCACGGGCTGGCCGTGGACCGCGGACGACTCGTGCGTGAGGCGGTCGCGATCGCACTGGCGGACTTCGAGCTCAACGGCGAGGACAGCGTCCTGGTCCAGCGGCTGACGCAGCGATGACGTGGGCATGACCACGCGGGTCGTGCCCGAGGCAGACGTGGCCGGTGCCGGCGGTGAGCTCGCGGCTCCCGCGGAGACACCGGCCTTCGCTCTGCACCTGGACAACTTCGAGGGGCCGTTCGACCTTCTGCTCAGCCTGATCGCCAAGCACAAGCTGGACATCACCGAGGTGGCGCTCTCGCGGGTCACGGACGAGTTCATCGCCCATATCAAAGCGGGAGGTCCCATCTGGGACCTCGAGCAGACCACCTCGTTCCTGCTGGTGGCCTCGACGCTGCTCGACCTCAAGGCCGCGCGACTGCTGCCTCAGGGTGACGTCGAGGACGAGGACGACCTGGCGCTGCTGGAAGCCCGCGACCTGCTCTTCGCGCGGCTCCTGCAGTACCGCGCCTTCAAGCTGGTCGCGGCGGTTCTCGAGAAGCGCATCGCAGGGGAGTCGCGGCGGCACCCCCGTGCGGTGGGCCTCGAGGAGAGGTTCGCCACCCTGCTCCCGGACGTCTTGATCGGGCTCGGGCTCGACGAGTTCGCGGCGCTCGCCGCGAAGGCGATGGAGCCCAAGCCGGTCTTCGAGCTCTCGTTGGCGCACATCCACGCGCCCACGGTGAGCGTCAAGGAGCAGGCCATGGTGATGGTCGACCGGCTGCGCCGACAGGGGACGATGACGTTCCGCGCACTGTCGGGGGATGCCCCGGACACCCTGACCAAGGTGGCCCGCTTCCTTGCCCTGCTCGAGCTTTTCCGCGAGGGGGCGGTGTCGTTCGACCAGATGACACCGCTGGGTGAGCTGACGGTCCGCTGGACCGGGGCCGAGGAGGGAGAGATCGAGATCACCGACGAGTTCGACGGCGCGCCGCCCGGCGAGGGCACCCCCGACCAGGACAGCACTGGTCAGGAGACCCCCGGCCAGGGAGCCGAGGAGGCCGACGGTTCCGGCGACGGGGCCGCCGGCGAGACCGATCAGACGACCGACGAGGACGTGACGTGAGCGAGCAGGACCAGACCGAGCAGGCGGCAGCGGTGCCGGAGCCGGCGCCGGAGCCGGAACGGGAGGTCGTCGACGGCGACTCGGTCACCGACGCGGAGACCCTGGCCGTGCCGATCGCGGCACTCCGGCCCGCACTCGAGGCGATCCTGATGGTCGCCGACCAGCCGCTCGACCAGGTGTCCCTGGCCAGCGTCGTGGGCTACCCGGTCACCGAGGTGTCTGCGGCGCTCGCCACCCTCGCGCAGGAGTACGACGAGCAGGGTCGCGGCTTCGAGCTGCGCAACGTCGCCGGCGGGTGGCGCTTCTACACCCGCGAGGAGTATGCCGCGGTCGTGGAGAAGTTCGTGCTCGACGGGCAGCAGGCGCGACTGACCCAGGCCGCCCTCGAGACGCTGGCCGTCGTGGCCTACAAGCAGCCGGTCAACCGGGCACGGGTGTCGGCGGTGCGCGGGGTGAACGTCGACGGGGTGATGCGCACGCTAGTGTCACGCGGCCTGGTCGAGGAGTGCGGCACCGAGCACGAGACCGGCGCCCTGCTCTATCGCACGACGAGCTACTTCCTGGAGCGCATCGGCATCAGCTCGCTCGACGACCTCCCCGAGCTGGCGCCCTTCCTGCCCGAGATGGGCGACCTCGACATCGACCCGGACGGGTTCGGGGAGTCCGAGCTCGCGGCCGACGAGTCCGTCGCGCCGCAGGGGGCCGGGACCTCAGGTGAGTGACGACGACGGCCTGATCCGGCTGCAGAAGCTGCTCGCCCAGTCAGGGGTGGCGAGCCGTCGCAAGTGCGAGGAGCTGATGCTCGGCGGCGAGGTGGAGGTCGACGGCGAGGTGGTCACCCGCCTCGGCACCAAGGTCGACCCCAGGGTCGCCGTGATCCGGGTCCAGGGGCGCCGGCTGCCCCGATCAGTGCCCACGTCTATCTCGTCGTGAACAAGCCGCGTGGCGTGGTCTCGACGATGTCGGACCCCGAAGGGCGCAGGAACCTCGCCGACCTCGTCGCCGATCGCCCGGAGCGGCTCTTCCACGTCGGTCGTCTCGACACCGACACCGAGGGGCTGATCCTGCTCACCAACGACGGCGACTTCGCCCACCGGATGGCGCACCCGTCGTACGAGGTGGACAAGACCTACGTCGCGGAGGTCGAAGGCGTGGTCGACAAGGCCCTGGGCCCACGGCTGCTGTCCGGGATCACCCTCGACGACGGGCCGGTGCAGGTGACCGGCTTCAAGGTGGTCTCGACGAGCAGGGAGCGCTCGATCGTCGAGCTGGTGATCCACGAGGGCCGCAACCGGATCGTGCGCCGGATGCTGGACCAGGTCGGGCACCCCGTGGTCCGGCTGACGCGCACCGCGATCGGTCCCGTGGTGCTCCGCGGCCTCCGCTCGGGCGAGCTGCGCGAGCTCACGCTCGAGGAGCTGGGCACCCTGCTCGACGCCGCCTCGCTCTGACCGGTGGCCGAACGGCGTCGGTACCTCGTCAGGTCCACCCACTAGGGTCGGTCGCGAGCGGCGGAGGAGGCGATGACGTGGCGGTGCGTGCCGTGCGAGGGGCGACCCAGCTCGAGGAGGACACCCGCGAGCACATGCTCGACCGGGTGGCCGAGATGGTGCTCGACGTGATGAGCGCCAACGGCCTCGGGGTCGACGACTTCATCAGCGTGATCTTCACCGCCACCTCAGACCTGGTCGCGGAGTTCCCCGCCTACGCGGCGCGCAGGCTCGGCTTCGGGGACGTCCCGCTGCTGTGCGCCCGCGAGCTCGAGATCGAGGGCTCCATGCCGCGCGTGGTGCGGATGATGGCCCACGTCGAGACCGACCTGGCGCGCGCCGACGTAACCCACGTGTACCTGCACGGCGCCGCCGCGCTGCGCAGCGACCTGACCCGGGTCCGCTCGGTCCCCGACGAGCCCCGATGACCGGCCCCGACCTCGACCGAGCGCCGGCGCTGACCGGACCGGTCCACATCGTCGGAGCCGGTCTGCTCGGCACCTCGCTGGGCCTGGCGCTGACCAGGTGCGGGGTCGAGGTGCTGCTCAGCGACGTCTCGGCCGAGCACCTGCGCACCGCCTCCGGGCTCGGCGCCGGCCGCCCCCGGCGGGAGACGGACCGGCCCGCCCTGGTCGTGGTCGCGGTACCCCCTGACTTCGTGGCGGAGGCCGTGGCGGACGCGCTGGTGAGCAGCGACGCGGTGGTGACCGACGTCGGAAGCGTCGAAGAGCGCGCCCCTGGCCGCCGTACGTGATCGGGTCGACGAGGACGCGCTGACCCGCTACGTCGGCAGCCACCCGATGGCGGGCAGCGAACGCTCCGGTCCGCTGGCGGCCTCCGCGGCCCTCTTCGACGGTCGCCCGTGGGCGGTCACGCCGCACGCGACCACCTCCGGTGGCGCGCTCGACGCCGTCACCGCACTGGCTCGTGCGGTCGGAGCGGTGCCGGTCGCGATGTCGCCGGACGAGCACGACAGCGCCGTCGCCCGGACCTCCCACCTCCCGCACCTGATGGCGGCCCTGGTGGCGGGCCGGCTGGCCGGCGCTGCGCCCGCCCAGCTGGTGCTCTCGGGCCAGGGGGTGCGCGACGTGACCCGGGTGGCGGCCGGGGACCCCCGGCTGTGGCAGCAGATCATCAGCGCCAACTCCGAGGCCGTACGGGACCTTCTCGTCGAGGTGCGCGGGGACCTTGACCGGCTGATCGCGGCCGTGGACTCGGGGGAGCGCGAGGCACTCGGCACGCTCCTTGCCAGCGGCGTGGCGGGGACGTTGGCGATCCCGGGCAAGCACGGCGGGCCGCTGGTGGCCACCCAGGACGTGTACGTCGCGGTGCCCGACCGGCCCGGCGAGCTGGCCCGCCTGTTCGCCGACATCGGGGAGATCGGGGTCAACGTCGAGGACCTGAGGATCGACCACGATCCGGGTCGTCCCGTGGGGCTGGTGGAGCTCACCGTGGCTGAGGAGGAGGCCGAGCACCTGCTCGTCGCGCTCGAGTCGAGGGACTGGACCACACACCGGTAAACTCCACGCGATCACCAGGGCCGTCCCGAGCGCAGGAGTGTGTGTGAGCAGCAACGTCGTCGTGGCGATGGACGGACCGTCCGGGTCCGGGAAGTCCAGCACCTCGAGGGGCGTCGCGATCCGGCTCGGTCTGCGGTACCTCGACACCGGCGCGATGTACCGCGCGATGACGCACTGGATGCTCGAGCACGGGGTGGACGTGCATGACGAGGCGGCCATCGCCGAGGCGGCCGGCCGGCCGGTGCTCGAGTCCGGCACCGACCCACAGTCACCCACGATCACGATCGACGGCGCCGACGTCTCGGGACCGATCCGCGGTCAGGCCGTCACCACTGCCGTCAGCGCCGTCAGTGCCGTGCCGCAGGTGCGAGCCCGGCTGCTGGAGCTGCAGCGCAGCATCATCGGGGAGGGCGGGATCGTCGTGGAGGGCCGCGACATCGGCACCGTGGTGGTCCCGAACGCGGCCGTGAAGGTCTACCTCACCGCCGACGCCGGGGCCCGTGCCGCTCGGCGTACCGCTGAGCTCAGTGGGCTGGACGGGGCCGCGACCGAAGGCAGCGTCGCCGACACCCAGGCCGACCTGATCCGGCGCGACCGCCTCGACTCCGGCCGGACCGCCTCGCCGCTGATGATGGCCGACGACGCCGTCCACCTCGACACCACGCCGTACTCCCTGGCCGAGGTCGTCGACGAGGTGGTCCGGCTCGTGCAGTCCCGCGTGGGGCTCGCGTGACCTCGGGCTCCCACCTCGACCTGCCGCGCTCCGACGGCGTACGGCGACCCCCGAGCCGGCTGTACCGCACCCTGCGACCGGTCGCCCGGCGGGTCTTCGACCACCGCTGGGACGTGCACGTCACGGGGGCGGAGCACGTCCCGCGCACCGGGCCGGTGGTGGTCGCGTGCAACCACATCGGGCTGATGGACGGACCCCTGCTGGCGGCGTACAACCCGCGCCCGATCCATGTTCTGACCAAGCGCGAGATGTTCGTGGGGCACATGGGGCGGGGTCTCAGGCTGGTGGGCCAGATACCGGTGACGCGCTACGAGCCCGACCCGCGAGCGGTCAAGACCGCGCTGCGGGTGCTGCGCGACGACGGTGTGATCGGGCTCTTCCCGGAGGGAACCCGCGGGGACGGGGAGCTGAGGGGCAGCCAGGGCGGCGCGGCGTACTTCGCGCTGGTGACGGGCGCTCCGGTCGTTCCGTGTGTGTTCCTCGGCACTCGGGAGCCCGGTGGGGGCGTGGACTCGGTGCCTGCGCGCGGTGCGCGATTCGACGTGGTGTATGGCGAGCCTGTCTACTTGACCCGTACGCCGTGGCCCCGCACCCAGCCGGAGCGACGTGCGGCAGCCGAAAAGCTGCGACAGACCATGCGCGCACACCTGGACCAGGCCCTGGCCCGGACCGGGCAGGCGCTGCCGGGGCCCATGCCCGGTCTGACCGAGGACGACATCGAGGACCTGCGTCAGGTGACCTCGCGAGGAAACAACGATGACTGAGCAACCCGCGACCGGGCCTGTGCCCGTACTCGCCGTGGTCGGACGACCCAACGTCGGCAAGTCGACGCTGGTCAACCGGATCCTGGGCCGCCGCGAGGCGGTCGTCGAGGACGTCCCCGGGGTCACCCGGGACCGGGTCTCCTACGACGCCAACTGGAACGGCCGCGCGTTCACCGTCGTCGACACCGGTGGCTGGGACCCCGATGCCCGCGGTCTGGCCGAGCGGATCGCCGGCCAGGCTGAGGTCGCGGTGAACATCGCCGACGCGGTGCTCTTCGTCGTCGACGCCACGATCGGGATCACGGATGTCGACGAGGCGGTCGTGAAGATCCTGCGCCGTGCCGACAAGCCGGTCATCCTCGCCGCGAACAAGGTCGACGACCAGCGCGGCGAGATGGAGGCGGCCTCGCTGTGGAACCTCGGTCTCGGCGAGCCCTACCCGGTCTCCGCGCTGCACGGCCGTGGCTCCGGCGACATGCTGGACGCGATCCTGGCCGCACTCCCGGAAACTCCTCCGGAGTCGTTCGAGCCGATGGGCGGCCCGCGTCGCGTCGCGATCGTCGGCAAGCCCAACGTCGGCAAGTCCTCGCTGCTGAACAAGCTGGCCAAGGAGGACCGGGTCGTCGTCGACGACGTCGCCGGTACCACGGTCGACCCGGTCGACGAGCTGGTCCAGCTCGGCGGCCGCACCTGGCGGTTCATCGACACCGCGGGCATCCGCAAGCGGGTCAAGGAAGCCTCCGGTCACGAGTACTACGCCTCCCTGCGCACGGCGACCGCCGTCGAGCGCGCCGAGGTCTGCGTCCTGGTCGTCGACGCCTCGATGCCGGTCACCGAGCAGGACCTGCGGATCCTCAGCACCGTTGCCGAGACCGGCCGCGCGCTGGTGATCGCCTTCAACAAGTGGGACCTGGTCGACGAGGAGCGCCGCTACTACCTGGACAAGGAGATCGAGCGCGACCTGGTCCGGGTCCCCTGGGCGCCGCGGGTGAACATCACCGCCCGCACCGGCTGGCACGTCGACAAGCTGGTCCCGGTCCTCGATGCTGCCCTCGGCGGCTGGGAGACCCGGATCGGCACCGGTGCGCTGAACGCGTTCCTCGGACGCCTCGTGGGCGAGCACCCGCACCCGGTGCGTGGCGGCAAGCAGGCCAAGGTCCTGTTCGGCACCCAGGTTTCCATCGGGCCGCCGACGTTCGTGCTGTTCACCTCCGGCAAGCTCGAGGCGTCGTACCTCCGGTTCATCGAGCGTCGGCTCCGCGAGGAGTTCGGCTTCATCGGTACGCCGATCCACATCACCCAGCGTCCCCGCGAGAAGCGGAAGCGCTAGCGCCATGCTCCGGGGCGTCGGTCTTGTGCTGGCCTCGCTCGCCGTGGGGGTGGCGCCGTTGGCCACGCCTCAGGCGGGAGCGGTCGAGACGCGGGCGCCCGCCCCTGTGGCGGGTTCCCACTGCCGGGTCTTCCCGGTCGACAACTACTGGCACGCCGACGTACGAGACCTGCCGCGGCACGCACGCAACCGGCAGTGGCTCTCGCACATGTCGACGGACGTTCACCTGCACCCGGACTTCGGGCCGTCGTACGGCGACGGACCCGACTACGGGATCCCCGTCACCGTCGTCCGGCACGCCCATCCGCGGGTGCGGGTCCGCTTCGACTACGCCGACGAGAGCGACCACCTGCGCTACCCGTTCGGCTCGGACACGCGGATCGAGGGCGGCCGCAACTCCTCCGGGGACAAGCACGCGGTCGTGGTGGACCGCGGCACCTGCCGCCTCTACGAGACGTGGAACACCCGGGTGCGTCACGGCCGGTGGCGAGCCGGCTCCGGGGCGACCTGGTCCCTGGGGAGCAACCGACTGCGGCCGGATGGCTGGACATCGGCCGACGCCGCGGGACTGCCGATCCTTCCCGGCCTGCTGCGCTGGAACGAGGTCCGCGACCGGCACGTCGACCACGCGATCCGCTTCACCACCGATGTCAGCAGCCGGCACCACCTGTGGCCGGCCCGCCACGACGCCGGGTCGCGCGACAGGCTCGCCTACCCTCCGATGGGGTCACGGTTCCGGCTCCGGCCCGGCTTCTCCGCCAAGGGGTACGGCGCCGGTGCGCGAGCCGTCGTCCGGGCGATGAAGACCTATGGGCTGGTCCTGGCCGACAACGGGTCGCCGTGGTTCTTCCAGGGCGAACGCAACGCCCACTGGCCGGACCGGCTGGTCGCGGACCTCAAGCGGATCCCCGCATCGGCCTTCGTGGCGGTGGATGCCTCGAGCCTGAAGGTCTCCGCGGACAGCGCCGAGGTCCGCTGAAGCTCGCGGGCCGCCGTGGGGTGGATCAGGGCCGATTCCTGATCTTCGAGGGTGCTGCGATAGTGTTCACCCGGCCTTCCACGGAAGGCTTTCGGGCTGTGGCGCAGCTTGGTAGCGCACTTGACTGGGGGTCAAGGGGTCGCAGGTTCAAATCCTGTCAGCCCGACCGAAGAACCGCCTCTGACCTGCGGAAACGCAGATCAGAGGCGGTTCTCTCTTTGCGTGGGACCCCGTTCTTGCGACGAAACTGCCAGCGCGGCGGGCGCGCATGAGCGACCCGCGGCCGGTCCTGGGTGCCGAGCCGGCCACGACCGACAGCCCCTCGCGTGGTCCCCTGACGGCCGAAACTTGGTCTTCCCAAGTAGCGCATGTGTGGTGCAGGATCGTTCGCGGGCACGTCACTCCTCGGCGTGGTTCTCGATGCTTGTCAGAAGGAGGAAAGACCATGCATCGTCTCTTCAAGCTCGCCACCGCCACGGCTGCCCTGGCAACCGTCGCGGCCACCACCCTCGGGCTCTCCGGAGCGTTGGGCGCTCAGGCCAAGCTCCCCGTGAAGGATCCGTCCGGTCCAGAGTTCACCGAGATGGGCGGGGCCGCACCGCTGGCTACGGACAAGACCGTCGCGCACTGGCACGGACAGTTCACCGATCCCACGAACGGCGTCACCTACGGCTACAACATGGTGGGCGCCGACCCGGCGACCAACGGCTCGACGACCACGCCGACCGACCTCATCCCAGTCAACATCGTGTTCACCGCCAATGGCGGAACCGCGCTCAACGGCACCGACGTGGTGGGGCGCACGGCAGCCTCGCCGATCTTCGAGGCCGCCGACTACACGAGCACTGCTCGGTCGGGCGACGCCGACAACCTCAGTGACGGGGGCCCGCTGTCGGCGGGCAACACGGGCGTGCAGTACGAGGACGCGATCATGCGTTCGCAGTTCGACAAGACCGCCACCGGCTACCACGTCGAGCTCGGCCAGCCGACGGTGCACGACGCGATCACCTTGACGGTGCCGAAGGGCAAGGGCGGCGCCTACGTGAACAGCCGCGGGGTGACCTACGGACTGGTCGACGTCTCCTGGTTCTCCAACCGGGTCCAGCAGTGGATGGGCCAGGGTCACACCGATCCCACGCACCTGCCGATCTTCCTGACCGACAACGTGATGCTCAACCAGGGTGCCGGCTGCTGCATCATCGGCTACCACGGTGCCTCGGTGGCGGTGGGCTACGGGTCCGGTGCGACCAACGGCCAGGGCCGGCAGGGCGTTCAGACCTTCGCCTTCTCGGCCTACACGACGCCGGGCACGTTCGGTGACGGGCACGGCGGTGCGGACCCCTTCGTGCGGGACATCCACGCGCTCAGCCACGAGATCGCGGAGTGGGGCGACGACCCGTTCGTGAACAACACCGTCAACCCGTGGGTCACACCGACCGCCCCGCAGTACGGCTGCACCGGGATCCTGGAGACGGGTGACCCGGTGGTGGGCATCGGCTTCACGCTGCCTGGCAACAGCTACGACACCGGGCCGTACGCCGACGGCGCCTGGCACCCGGAGGACGAGGTGTTCTTGCCCTGGTTCGCCCGGGAGGCGCCGAACACCACCTCGCAGCCGACGCAGACCGCGAGCGACAACATCGGTCGCTACACGTTCATGGGGGACCTGAACCCGTACCCCGGCTTCCGGGAGCCCGCGACCGGCTGCTGATCGGACCCTCGGCCGACGAAGGGGTGGCCACGCCTTCGGGCGCCCGCCCCAGGTTGCCCGTAGACGGCGAGGCCTCCAACGCGAAGGCGTTGGAGGCCTCGCCGTGCCGGCAGAGTGGGCGTGGCGAAGGATGCCTGGGGGTTGTCAGTTCGAGGGTTGCCCGGGTGGAATGACTGATCAACGAGTTCCAACCGGACAGGAGCAGGTCATGCGTCCGGATGCGGTGCGGGAAAGGGCTGGGCGGGCATGTCGGCCGAGTCGTCGGTGACGTGGGCGCGGGCCTTGGCCTGGCGCCTGGGGCGGCAACTCCTTGATCCGATCGGGTCGAAGTCGGTAGCGGATGTCGTACGACGGCTCGGGGCCGTGCTCTCCATGGATGAGTCGCTGGCCGAGCTTGCTGTCCGGACGCGCCGGCCCACGTCGCGTCCAGGCGAGCTCGCGGCGGCCCTGGCGAATGGGGAGGTCATCAAGGCCTTCGCCTTCCGGGGTTCGATGCACTACCTCTCGCCGGAGGATGGCGGCATCTACCTCGCCCTGCGTTCGGCTGGTCGGCAGTGGGAGTTGCCGAGCTGGGTCGAGTACTACCGGCTGACCCCGTCGCACTGGCCGGAGTTCCGTTCCGTGGTGCGCGAGGCTCTGGGCGACGGACCCTTGACGCTCGGCGAGCTCGGTCAGGCGGTGACGAGTCACCGCGCCTACCGGCACCTGAAGCCGGTCTTCGACGAGGGCGCGGGCACCTTGATCAAGCCGTTGACGTGGCAGGGTGACATGGTTTTCGGTCCGCTGCGGGATGGAGTGCACACCTTCCAGCGCCCCGACGACAACCCGAGGTGGCAAGGGATCCCCGACCTCGATGAGGCAGGTCCGCGCGCCGTGATCGCCTACTTCCAGGCGTACGGTCCGGCAACCCTCGATCACCTCGACTACTGGCTCGGTCAGGGACTGAGTGCCGGCCGCAGACGGCTCAGGTCCTGGATCGCCGAACTGGGCGACCGACTCGTCGCGGTCGATGTCGAGGGCACCGCGGCGTACGTCTTGCGCGAGGACGTCGAGGCGCTCGAGGCCGCGGTTCCGTCGCAGGTCGTTCGATTCCTTCCCGGACACGACCAGTGGGTCATCGGTCCTGGCACCAGGGACGTTCACGTCACCCCGTCGTCGCGACGAGACCTCATGACGCGAAAGGCAAACCCGGTGATCGTCGGTGGGGTCGTCTGCGGAACCTGGACGCGCACCGGCGACGACCTCCAGGTGACGTGGCTGGATTCGCGTGATCACCCCGAAGCGGCGATCGAGGGGGAAGCAAGACGGCTGGCCGAGATCGTGGGCAGAGAGCTGCGCCTGAGCCTCTTTCGGTAACCCTCGCACTCAGCCACAGGTTGGCCGTCGCCGTCACCGTTCGACGGCGTGCCCGCCACGGCGCAGCAGCCGTCGGGTAGCCGGACCCTCGAGCACCTCGCCCTCGGGCGTGAAGCGCGAGCCGTGGAGGGGACAGTCCCAGCTGTTCTCGACGTCGTTCCACCGGAGGATGCCGCCGAGGTGGGTACACACGCCGACCACTCCGCACTCGGAGGCGGTGGGCTCGGTGTCGCGGCCTCGTAGGCGCTGAGCCGTGGCGCGCATTCCGCCGCCGGCCAGAGCCAGGGCTACGCCGGCATTCAGTCGGGCGACCTCGATGGCGGCGGACGGCCGGGTCGTCCGGCGCTCGAGCGCTACGGCCCACGGCGGCGAGGCGCCAAGGATCCGGCCGGAGATGACGCGCGCGGCCACGACGGCGTTGGTCATGCCCCACTTCTCGAAGCCGGTGGCCACGTGGACCCGGCCACCCGCACCGGTCAGCGTGCCCAGGTGGGGTACGGCGTCGTGCGGCCGGTAGTCCTGGGCCGACCACGCATGGGTCTCCCGTGCTTCGGGGAAGTACCTGTGGGTCCAGTCGCGCAGGTGCTCGACATGCTCGCGCTCCGATCGGGTCCGACCGACCGTGTGCCCACTCCCGCCGACCAAGAGGGCCGCGCCATCACCGGAGGGTGCGTCGCGCACCGACCGCGAGTCCGAGCCCGCCGAGAGGAACATGCCGTCCGGCGGTGTCGCTCCCTCGAAGGCGAGTCCGTAGGAGCGCTGGGGTTCGAGCCTCGCGAAGTCGAGCCCTCGGTCGAGGATCGGGGTCCCGGTCGCGAGGACCACCTGGTCGGCCACCAGCACGCTGCCATCGGCCAGCCGCACGCCGTGGTGGGTCGAGCGCGACAGAGAGGTGACGCGGCAATCCTGGTGCAGGGTGCCTCCCTGCGCTCGGAGCTGCTCGGTGAGGGCGTGGAGCAGCTCCATCGGGTCGAACTGAGCCTGGTCATCGAGCACGGTCGCGCCGTACGACGGGAAGGGCGCGTCCAGGTGGTCCCGCCACTGCACCGCCAGTCCGAGGGACGAGGCCGCCCCGTGCTCGGCGAGGACGGCGTGCCGCTCCGACTGGTCGGCGGCGTACGTCACCGCGGCACGTCGTTGCGTGCCCACCCCGTGGTCGCCGCAGAACCTGAGCACCCACTCCATGGCCTCGCGGTTGGCGTCGACGTACGCCGAGGCGACGGTGCGTGACTGGTGCCGTAGGACTCGGGTGAGGTGGGTGCCTTGCAGCAGGGAGAGCTTCGCCGTCGAGTTCCCTGTGGTGACCGCCCCGACGGTGCGCGCCTCGACGACCGCGACGCGCCGGCCCGCCCGCGCCAGGAGGAGAGCCGTGCTCAGCCCGGTCAGCCCCGCTCCCACCACGAGGTCGTCGACCGATTCGGAAGGGAGGGGGTCGTCCCCGATGGGAGTGCTCCGGTCCAGCCACAGTGACGTCATGCCTCACCGTTCCCGGATCGGAGCCGACCATGCGGAGTGGGCCGGGTCGTTCAGGAGATCCAGACCAGCACGCCTCGCTCGCCGTACTCCCGTCGCTCCCTGACGTCCAGGTCCGAGGACTCCCGCAGCAGCGCGGCGACCGCGTCGGCTTGACTCAGAGTCCCGAGCTGCAGCAGCGCGACGCCACCAGGAGCAAGATGACTGACGATCGCTCGGAGACACTCACCCACGACCGCCAGGCCGTCGGCGCCACCGTCGATCGCGGTGACCGGGTCCTCCGGGAAGCGGCCTACGTCCTCGTGCGGCACCCACGGTGGGTCGGCGACGATCAACGGAAACACCTCGCCCGACCGCAGGACCTCGCTGATCCTGCCCTCGCGCATCTCCACGCGGTCGGCGAGCCCAGCGGCCTCGGCGTTGCGCCGGGTGTACGACGCCGCGACCGGGTTCAGGTCCACGCACACGAGCCGGCGGCCCGACCCGTGCACGGCCAGCAGCCCGATGTGTCCCGCCCCGCTGCACAGTTCGAGCACCTCGCCCGGAGGCAGCTGGGGCAGCAGCGCGGCCGCCCAGTCCGACTGGGCAGCGGTCCACGGCCGGGGGCGGAGAACCCGCTCGTCGAAGGCGATCGTGAGCCCACCGAAGTCGATGCACTCCGTGGCCGTGGGAGAAGGTTGCCCCGTTCCGGCCCGGACGGGCGGCAGCGTCATGACCCGGCGTCGTGGGACGTCGACCGGTCCTGGATGGACTTGTGGGTGCTGTCGCACCACGGCTTGCGCGCGGACTTCCCGCACACGCACACAGCGACGACGGGGCGGGTCACCTCGTGCTCGCGTCCCCGGTCGTCCAGCACGCGCTCGGCGCCCCGGACCAGCACCGGACCCTCCGGGCACACCTGGACTCTCACGGGCCCGGTCATGACGCCACCTCCAGGTCGGGAGAGGCGGCGTCGCCGGTGGGTTGCCACCGCTCGAGCAGCTCGACGGCGGACAGTGCGTCGAGATGGAGCGAGGTCGCCGCGCCGAAGAGCACGTCGTCGCGCAGGGCCGGGTGCTGCTCGACGAACGCACCGCAGACCTCGCGAGCGGCCACCTGCTCGTGGACGGCGTCGGCCTCGACATGCTCATGGAAGTACGCCGCCGCCTCGGGCGCGAAGCCAAGCCGCTCCAGGCCGCTGGCGATCTTGCGCGACGGCACAGAGCTCGACGCCTCGAAGGCGGCGAAGTGGCCGAGCGCGGCCCCGCGCAGCCGTCGGTGCAGGGCGAACATGGACATCACGTTCGCCGCGGCCAGGGACACGGCCGACACGTCCGCGACGTAGGCGCCGTAGGAGGGGTCGAGCTGGGCCTCCGCGAGCGTTCTCGCGTACAACGCCTGGTGCAGACGCTCAGGCCTGCCGGCGCCGAACTCGTCGTACTGGACCTCGGCGAGAGCGACCTTCGCTGCCCCTTCCAGGCGAGGCAGCACGAAGGCCTGTGGGTCGGACTCCTTGAGCTGCTGGACGCTCCGCTCGCGCAGGAAGTCGAGCATCTGCTCGCGGGTGGCGTGCCGTTGCAGGTAGGCCGCCGCTGACGGGCCCTCGTCGTGGTCGACCAGCGTGAGCAGCTCGGTGGCCACGTCGCCGTGTCGGGACCGTCGGGCCAGCCGCTCAGCGGTGGTGTCACGAAGCTCACGCTCGAAGCGCCGCTCTACTGTCCGCCGGAGACCCAGCAGCCCTGGCTCCCACTCGAGGTCGTGCGGGGCGTCGTCGAAGCCTCGGTAGTGGAGCTCGTAGAGGACCCACAACGCGAGCTGGACGTCTGGGTCCCGTGTCACCGAGCCCGACAGGTCCGCGCCGAGCGAGCCCAGGTGGTGGTCGTTGCCGCGCCGGAGTGCGTCGATGACGTGCTCGCTCACGGGGCCACGCGGTGGAGGAAGGTCCATGTCAGCCTCTCAGGTTGGTCGCCGACCGGAGTGCGGGTGCCATAACCGGCTCCCTCGCGCTGTTGGTGCCGGCTCCGTACCCGCCGGGCCGGGTGGCGAAACGGTGCGGCCGGCGCATGGACCGCTCACGTGTGGGCATCCCCGGCCTGAGTGCGGTCTGGCGACGGAACCGAGGGCCGGAGAAGGGCCCGGCCCGCGATCGGTCAGCCGCCCACTCTCACTGAAGCGGAGCGTCCCGGAGCTTCAGCGTCTGGATCAGGAACCTGGCGGCCTGGCCGCCCACGGCGAGCGCAAGCTCGAGGGCCTCAGGGACATTGAGCTCGTGCGCGAGCAGACCGAGTACGTCGTCGACGGCGGAGGTCGTGTCGGCGGCCGATCCCGCGGCGGCGTACAGCCGCTCCAGCGTCGACGCCGCCTCGACGAACTCGGCTTCGGTGCACTCCCAGGGCTGGTCCCAGCGGCGGTTCAGCAGAGCCAGGCGTACGGCGGCGCCGCTGTGCCGCTCCAGCAGGTCACCGACCAGCACGAGGTTCTGGGTCGACTTCGCCATCTTCGCGCCGTCGAGCCGGACCTCCCCGACGTGGACCACGGTGCGCGCGAAGGGAGCCACGCCGGAGGCTGCCTCGGCGATCGCCGACTGGTAGGCGTGGTGGGGGAAGGCAAGGTCCTCGCCGCCGAGCAGCAGGTCGACCGAGCTGCCCAGGCACGACATGGCCATCGCCGCGCACTCCGCGTGCCAGCCGGGACGGCCCCAGCCCCAGGGGCTCGGCCACGCCGGGTGCTCGTCGGGGGAGGGGCGCCAGACCGCGACGTCGAACGGCGAGTCCCGGCCGGGGACGTCGTTCTGGTCGCCGAAGTGGCGCGAGGCCTCCAGCGCCGCAGCCTCGTCGAGCCCGGCTCGGGCGGGAACGTCCTGGCCGCGGAAGTACACGAACCCGTCGCGCTCGTAGGCGGCGCCGGACTGGAGCAGCGCCGAGGCAAGGCGCTGGACGTCCCTGATGTGGCGCCGCGCGTGTGGCTCCAGGGCGGGTCGTGCTACGCCGAGCGCGCGCATGTCGCGGTCGAAGAGGAACTCCTGGGTGAGGGCGAAGTCGTCGTAGAGCGCACCCCGTCCGCGGGCGGCTTCCGTCAGCACGTCGTCGACATCCGTCACGTTGCGGCACAGGGTCGCGTCGACGCCCGTTGCATGGGCCACCGAGGCGATCAGGTCGGCCCAGACGAAGGTGGAGGCGTGGCCCACGTGCGTGACGTCGTACGGCGTGATCCCGCAGGTGTAGATGCGCAACGGGCCCGGGGTGAGCACTCGGTTTCCGGCGAGGACCAGGGGCAGTGCCGCCGGGATGTCGAGGGGGAACCGGCCGGCCGTGCCGACGACACCGGGCAGGTACGTGGCTGAGCGAGACGTCGCAGGGTTCACCCCTCGAGTCTGCCTTACCCGGGGCGGCGTCAGCCAGACACCCGGGCCGCCGCGTCTGAGGTCACGGCCCGCCGGACCTGTCAGCGCGTGGGGATTCACCCGCTTGGACAGGGAGGTTCTCCACTGCCTGTGGGATACCCCCCGGGGTTAGCGTCGCGGTATGGACGTGACACAGGAGATGCCAAGGCAGGAACTCGTCGTTCTCGGCGGAGGAACCGCCGGGACCATGGCCGCCAACAAGCTCAGGAACCGGCTGGGCCGCGGGGAGTGGAACATCACCGTCGTGGACGGCGACGACGAGCACCACTACCAGCCCGGCTACCTGTTCGTGCCCTTCGGCGGGTACTCGCACGAGCAGATCGTCAAGTCGCGGCGCGCGTTGCTCCGCGACGGCGTCGAATTCGTGGAGGCCTCGATCGACCTCGTGGAACCGCAGCGGAACGTGGTCGTTCTCGAAGGCGGCCGGGAGCTGCGCTACGACCAGCTGGTCATCGCCACCGGTACGACGCCCCGCCCGGACCAGACGCCCGGCATGCTCGGCGCTCAGTGGCGCCGGAGCATCTTCGACTTCTACACCCTCGATGGTGCCGAGGCGCTGGCGCAGGCGCTCGAGAGCTTCGACAGCGGCCGGCTCGTCGTACACATCACCGAGATGCCGATCAAGTGCCCGGTGGCGCCCCTGGAGTTCACCTTCCTCATGGAGGCTTGGCTGCGTGAGCGGGGGCTCCGCGACCGTGTGGAGCTGGTGTACGTGACCCCGCTGGACGGTGCGTTCACCAAGCCGGTCGCCTCGGCACACCTGGGCGGCATGCTCGACGAGCGCAAGGTGCACGTCGAGACCGACTTCATGGTCGAGCGGATCGACCCCGAACGGAAGCTGCTCGTCTCCTACGACGAGCGGGAGATCCCGTTCGACCTCCTCGTGACGGTCCCGCTGAACATGGGAGCCGACTTCGTCGCGCGCTCGGGGCTCGGTGACGAGTACAACTACGTGCCGGTCGACAAGCAGACCCAGCTGTCGAAGCAGTTCGACAACATCTTCGCCCTCGGTGACGCCAGCGACATCCCCGCCTCCAAGGCCGGGTCGGTCGCCCACTTCGCGGTCGAGATCTTCGTAGCCAACTTCCTTCAGCACATCGCCGGCCTTCCCATGACCGGGGCCTTCGACGGTCACGCCAACTGCTTCGTGGAGTCCGGGGACGACAAGGCCCTGCTGATCGACTTCAACTACGACACCGAGCCGCTGACGGGCAAGTTCCCGATTCCCCGCGTGGGCCCGATGGACCTGTTGAAGGAGACCCGCGCGAACCACCTCGGGAAGTTGGCCTTCCGCTGGATCTACTGGCACGTGCTGCTGCCCGGGCGCCCGTTGCCCCTCCCGGCACTGATGTCGATGGCCGGCAAGAACGTCCCCGCAACCGACCTACAGAAGCAGGAGGCCTGAGATGCCCACCACCACGATCGAGACCCATGAGATCCATGTCGACGACGAGGGGTTCATGACCCAGTACGACGAGTGGACCGAGGAGCTCGGCCAGGCTCTCGCCGCCCAGATCGGGATCGAGCTGGGCGACCAGCACTGGAAGGCGATCCATTTCCTGCGCAGCGACTTCTCGACGCACGGCGAGACCGCCACTCTGCGCAGGGTCGCCACCGAGGGAGGGTTCGCCATCAAGGAGCTCTTCCTGCTCTTCCCCAAGAAGCCGGCCAAGAAGATGGCCTATGTCGCTGGGCTGCCGAAGCCGAGCGGTTGTGTGTGAGTCGAACAGGAGACAGTGACATGACCAGCACCGATTTCGCCACGGAGCTCGCTCCGATCACCCCGTCCTTCGACGAGGAGGAGACGGGCCGCAAGCTCGCGATCATCTGCTCGAAGGGCAGCCTGGACATGGCCTACCCCGGCCTGATCCTGGCGAACGCAGCCCTCGGCGAGGGCGTGGAGACACACCTGTTCTTCACCTTCTGGGGCTTCGACATGATCAACCCGAAGACGATGGGTGACCTGAAGTTCACGATGCTCGGCAACACCGCGACCCACGTGCCGCAGGGACTGGGCGGGATGCCCGGCATGACGGCGATGGCCACGCACCAGATGAAGAAGTCCATCGCCGAGGTCGGGGTCCCCGAGGTCCCCGAGTTCCTCCAGCAGATCGCCGACTCCGGTGGTCACCTGTGGGCGTGCAGGATGTCGGCCGACATGCAGCACCTCGGCGAGGGTGACCTCTACGAGGAGGTCGAGGGCATCATCAGCGCCTCCGAGTTCATCGAGAAGACGGTCGGCGCGCAGTTGCTCTTCATCTAGCGGGGCAGCTGGTCGCGGCGGCCGTCGACCAGCCTCGCGGGGGCGGTGAGCCGCCAGGCCTCGAAGGTGAGCTCGGCCAGCTCGTCACGCGCGATCGACTCCAGCCGGACCACGACCCAGCCGAACCCACCGGTGGTGAACTGGACCTCGAACGTCTCCGGGCGTTCGGCGACCAGCGCCAGCTGCTCGGCGATGGTCTGCTTGAGGCCCACCGTGCCAGTGGGCTCCCAGACGTAGCCGAAAGTGTGGTTGCCGACCGCCAGGCGCCAGTAGCGTCCGTTGTCCGTGCGGGTCACGTCCGGGAGCTGGTCGGCCAGCTCGAAGACGTCCGCGATGCTGCAGCCGGTCACGGCACCATCCTCACAGGCCGCGCATCCGAAGTGCCGCCTGCGTGCGGTCCCGTACCTGGAGCTTGGCGAGAACGTTCGAGACGTGGTTCTGCACCGTCTTCAGGCTGAGCCCGAGGGCCCGAGCGATCTCGGCGTTGCTGCGTCCGTCTGCCACGAGCGCCAGGACCTCGGACTCACGGGCAGTGAGGTCGCCGATCCGGCGGTCTCCGGACAGGACGCGCTGGGCGGCCCCGGCTCCGAACACGACACCGCCGCCTGCGACCGTGCGCAGTCCGGCCAGGACCTCCTCCTGCACGGCACCTTTGAGCAGGTACCCACGGGCTCCGACACGCAGCGCAGCGGTGACGGTGTCGTCGTCGTCGACCATGGTGAGCACCAGCACGGCCGGCGCGGGCGTGCTGGCCACGATCCGGCGGATCGCCTCGAGCCCGGGGAGCCCGGGCAGGTTGAGGTCCATCAGGACGACGTCGGGGGCGAGCTCGGCGCAACGACGTACGGCGGTCTCCCCGTCACCTACCGACCCGACGACGTCGACGTCGTCGACGGTGTCCAGCAACCCGACCAGGCCATCGCGGAACAGCGGATGGTCGTCGACGACCAGGACCCTGATCACGGCGACGCCCGGGGGTCGAGGGGGAGTCGGGCGGTCAGCCGGGTGCCTGTTCCTGGTGCCGCCTCGAGCTCGAAGGAACCACCGATCTCCTCGGCGCGGCTCCGCATCGAACCCAGGCCGACACCGTCCGGTCGGGGCACCACTACGCCGATCCCGTCGTCGACGACCTCTACGACCAGCTCACGGCTCGACACGGACAGGCGCACGCAGGCTCGGCCGGCCTGAGCATGCCGGCGGACGTTGGTGAGCGCCTCCTGGACGATCCGGAAGGCCGCGACCTCCGTGGCCGCCGGGAGCCGCGGGAGGTCCGTGGCCTCGACCGTCACCGGGAGATCCGTGTGGGCGCCGAGCTCGCGCACCGCGTCGGCCAGGCCCAGACCGTCGAGAGCGGCCGGCCGGAGACCCTCGACGATCCGGCGGACATCGAGCACGGTCGCCTGGATGCCACCACGGAGTGCGAGCAGCGCACCGTCCGCGTGCTCGTCGTTCACCTGGTTGCGGATGGTGTCGACCTGGAGGCTGAGCCCGGCCAACGCGGGGCCCAGCCCGTCGTGCAGCTCTCGGCGCAGCCGGCGACGCTCTTCCTCGCGGGCGAGGACCAGTCGCTCCCGCGCGGCGCGGACGGAGTCGAGGAGACCGGCGGCGTGAACGACGGTGCCCAGCTGGCGGGCGAGATCGGCGAGCAGGGCACGGTCTCGCTCACGCAGCGCTCTCCGGGACCAGACGAGCGTGCCGACCGGTTCGCCGTACGACGTCATGGCCAGTTCGTCGACCGCCGTGGGCCATTCACCCCGTTGCGCCAGCGTGCGCCCGTCCGGCGCGGTGATCGCGACGTACTCGAGGTCAAGCGCCGCTCCGACGTCCTCGACGAGCTCGGCCAGCAGCCCCGGCACATCCGAGGCATCCCCGAGCCTCCTGCTGGTGTCCGCGAGCACGACGGCAGGCTGGGACCACTGGCCGTACGTCAACCTGTTCGCAGCGGACTGGAGGGCATCGCGCAGTGGTGCGAAGCTGATGGCCACCACGCCGGCGGCAAGCCAGGGCAACCACCCGGCACCCTCCTGACGCACCAGTGCCCCGACGCCACCGACGGTGATGCCGTAGAGCGCGGCGATGGCCAGCCACAGAGTTCCGTAGGACAGGGACCGGCTCACCACGAGCTGGATGTCGTAGAGCCGCCGCTGCAGCACCGCGATGCCGATCGCGAGTGGGAGGGGAAGTGCCGCGACCCCGAACAGCCAGGGGCCCGCAGCGTCCCAGGCGCTCAGCACGAGTGCGGCAATGGGCGGGACGAAGGCCAGCGCGAAGACCATCGTCTGCTGGCGGGTCAACGGGCCTCCCCGGCGGTAGCCCTGCACGAGCACCCCGACCGCGAGCCCGATGGCCCAGGCACCCAGGACCAGGTTGAGCCCAGCGAGCGCCTCGGCGGCAGGGGCGAGGAGACCGGGCGCTGCCAGGGGGTTGGAGACTCTGTCGACACGAAGGTCCGTGAGGGTCGGGGAAAGAGACTGGCGATGGCGAAGGAGGCGAGCGTGACGAGCGAGACCCGTTCGGCGACCCGGTGCAACCGGGTCCGCCCACGCTCTCCGTCGGGGAAACGCAGCGGCAGCCAGAGCACCGCCACCAGCCACGGGAGTCCGCGAAGGAGGCCACCCACGACCGACGCCAGGGCGGCCAGCCGGGAGTCCGGATGTTGGGTCAGGCTCTGGTACGACGTGGCGACGAGTGCCTGGCCGACCCCCCAGAAGGGTGCGAGGGTGACGGCGATCCGACCGACTGGCTGGCCGGGCCGGTGCCACAGGATGAGCAACCCCACGCCCGCGTATGCGACGACGACGACGGCGACCGCCGCCTCGTTCCAGCGGGCTGAGCCCGGGGACGAGGCGGCGATCGCGACTCCCTCACCGGCGACCGCCAACATGGCCGCGATGATCGGCAGCGTCCTGTTCACGAGACCAGCGTGACTCATCGTGAGGCGCGGGTGAACGATTTTTACGAGGTGGCTTCGGCGGTCACCGGTGCAGCAGAGGCGCCGCGGATCAGCAGCACCGCCATGCCGACCCACCAGAGCATCCAGGCCATCGAGACGGCGTTGTTGGCGAACGGGGTGAGGACCAGGCCGACGCTGCCCACGACCACCCCGCCCCAGCCGATCCAGCGGGTGTGCACCCGGTCGGCGAGAGCTGAGAGGCCGAGGCACAGGGTCATCCCGGACAGCAGAGCGACCTGAAGGATGAACCCGAAGTTGCGGATGTCGTTGACCATCGAGATCGCTCCCGGGTCGACGCCCTGGTGGGCGGCGTAGATGGCGGCGGCGGCGGGGGGAAAGCCCACGGCGAGGGTCGCCCCCACGAGGGCGATCCCCAGGCCGAGGAAGCTCAGGGCGGCGACCCGTCCGAGTTCGGTACGCCGGCCCATGAGGCGGCTGATCAGGACGATCGCCGGCACCAGGACCAGAAAGGCCATCGCCTCGACGTAGCCGGCGCCGAAGGCCCGGGGTAGCGAGACGCCCCCGTAGACGTCCTGGATCTTCGCGAACGAGTCGCCGTGCTGGACCAGTGCCCCCTCCTGGCTCACGGCCGCGAGCATCAGGACCACGTGGGCCAGGGCAAGGCCGCCCGCCCAGCGCCACCGCGCCCGGTGGGTGTCGGGGGTCGTGGTGTTGCGCGTGATGAGCTGCGTCATGGTGTCCTCCTTGATGTGATGGTGGAGGATCCAGACTCGCTCGATCGGCTGCTCCACGGATCGGGCCGGCTCCCGGGTGGGCCGGGAAGAACTCCCGGCTCACGCGACGACACACCCAACCGATCCCCACCTGTCCTTGGGGCCGACCGGGATGAAACAATGCTCGGGTCCGCCCCAGGTCCGACCGGTGGCGGTGCACGCGGACGTGGTGCAAGTCAGCGCGGCCTCCTTCCAGGAGGCAGATCGAGGTTCAAGTCCTCGCGTCCGCTCCATCAGGCGGCCATGCGGCGACGCGGGGGCGTCACGCCAGTACCGTGTGCTCATGCGCCGGAGCCGAATTTCCCGTCAGACCCTCACCCGGGCGGTGGCGCTCTTCGTCGGCGCCACGGTGCTCGTGCCTCTCACCACAGCGGCGGCTTCGACCGGTCAGCCGGCGATGGGCCCGGTCGCCGCTGCGGTCGCACCCTCGGCCAACGTCGCGGTCACCGGCGAGTCCCGGGTGCCGTCGGACCACGTCCGCCGGGCGCACGGCACCCACACGTGGAAGACGACCGAGAGGGTCGTCCCGGTGACGACGGGTCCCAACGACGACATCTCGATCGGTCTGGACACGACGCTCTACGTGCCCGACAACGCCAGCCGCCGCCACCCGCAGCCGGCCATCCTGATGACCCACGGCTTCGGTCTCACCAAGGCGTCGAACGAGGTGGTCAGCACCGCACGGTTCTTCGCCGCGCACGGGTACGTCGTCCTGACCTTCACCTCCTCCGGCTTCGGTGACAGCGGCGGCTGCGTCACCCTGCAGTCGGCCGACTACGACGTGAAGAGCGCCCGGCAGCTGATCACCAAGGTGCTCGGACCCCGCCGGGACGTGAAGCACGACCGTCGCGGTGTCGTGGTCGGCACCATCGGCGGTTCCTACGGAGGCGGCATCCAGCTCCCGTTGGCGGCGGCCGACCGCCGGATCCGCACCAGCGTCGTCGGGCGCACGTGGAACAACCTGATCTACTCCCTCGACCCGAACAACCGGGTGGTGCCGGGCGATCCGACAGGCCTGACCCATGGCCGCAACAAGCAGGGCGTCTTCAAGCAGCAGTGGACGAGCCTCTTCTACAGCCTGGGCAACGCCCAGCCGGCTTCGGGCGACGGTGGCTGCCCGGAGGCGAAGACCGCGTCGGGCGATCCCACCGAGATCGGCGGGGCCGCCAGCTGTCCCGGCTACTACCTGGCGCTGTGCCGCACCTATGAGCTCCTCACCTCGACCGGAGACGCGGACGCGGAGTCACGACGGCTGGTCGCGCGGGCGTCGGCATCGCACTTCATGAACGACATCGACATCCCGGTGCTCCTGGTGCAGGGGCAGAGCGACACCCTGTTCAACCTGAACGACGCCAGTGCGACGTACCGCGCGCTGGCTCGGCGCAACGTTCCGGTCGGGATGATCTGGAACTCCGGTGGTCACGGCGGCTACTCGTCCCAGCCGGGGGAGTGTGAGGCCTACGACGGGGCGAACCGCTCGGTGAAGCGGATGGACCGCTGCTACCTCAGCCTGCGGTCGCTGCGCTGGATGGACCACTGGCTACGGGGGACCCGCAGCGGTCGGGGACCCGCCTTCACCTACTACCGCGACTGGGTCAAGTACGCCGGCCACGGACCCGACGACGAGCAGTACGGCGCAGCGAAACACTTCCCGCTGCGCCGCAACACGACCCGGTTCACCCTGTCCGGAAGCGACCGGCTCGCGGCGCCGGGGGCACCGGTCCAGGACGGGTCGGCGGTGTTCACCAACCCCAGCGGCGGTGACCCTGCGGCGTACTCCGAGACCTCCAACTTCACTGGTCCCGACTCCTCGCCGAGGACCGGGGACGTGCCGCCCACCGAGGTCCAGGGCCAATTCGCCGCCTTCACCTCGCCGAAGTTCAGCCGGAGGGTGACGGCTGTCGGGATTCCGTCGGCACGGCTCAAGATCACCAACACCAACGGTCAGGACATGGTCTTCTTCGCGAAGGTCTACGACGTCCGACGTGGTGGCGGGCTCACGCTCATCCATCGTTTGATCGCACCGGTGCGGGTGCCCGCCGGAGCGGTCGGCAAGCCCGTGCGGATCAGGCTCGCGGGCTTTGCGCATCGGTTCCGCAAGGGACACCGCGTGCGGCTGGTGCTCTGCTCCACGGACCAGACGTCGTACAACGCGAAGGTCGCCGACGTGCTGACGGTGGTCACCGGAGCGGGCTCGACGTTCACGCTGCCCGGCCGGATCTCCTAGGAGGACCGGGTCGGACCTCGCTCACGCCGGCTGTCGGCACCCGGGTCGGCACCCGGGTCGGCACCCGGGTCGGCATCTGCGTCGGCGGCGGTGCCGGCGCCGGCGCCGGTGTCGGGACGAGGCTCACCGTTGGGCAACGCCACGTGGCACTGCGCGAAGATCCGTGCCGTGCAGTCACGACAGATCTCCGAGTCCAGCCTCGGGTAGATCGAGTCGATCGGGTGGGACTTCGTGGGGAAGACGTTCTGCTCGTCGATCTCGTCGAGGTAGCCGCCGTGGACGAGGAGGTCGCGGACGGTGCCTTGGAGCCGGTAGAGGTACAGCCCTCCGCCCAGTCTCCGTCGCCGTCGCGCCTCCTGCACCAGCATCTCCGCGCCCGCCACGTCGACGAAGTTCATGCCCCGGGCCGCCAGCAGCACGTGCCTCTGGCGGGGGTCGCGCTCGTCCAGCTTGTGCAGCTCGCGCTGCACGTGGCTGACGGCACCGAAGAAGATCGAGCCGTGGATCCGCAACATCGTGTACTGCGGACATTGTGGCTGCCCCTCGGCCGGCACGAAGTAGTACGTCGCCGGGTCGGGGTCCGGCACCACCGGCACCATGTCCGGGCGGGCCGTCCGCGCCAGGTAGAGCATCAGCGACAGGGTGATCCCGAGGAAGATCCCCTTCTCCAGGTCGAGAAGGGTGCCCACGAACGTCACCAGGAGGACAGCCGACTCCGGCCTGCTCGTGCGCAGGATCGACCTGATGTGGGCGAAGTCGATGAGGCCGTAGGCGACGAGGAACAGGATGCCGGCCATGGCCGCGGTCGGCAGGAACCTCGCCAGCGACGCCACCGCGGTGAGGATGAGCAGCAGGAAGCCCGAGGCGTAGACCGACGCGAGCGGTGTCCTGGCGCCGGCGGCGTAGTTCACGCCACTGCGGTTGAACGAGCCGCTGCTGGCATAGCTGGAGAAGAAGCTGCCGACCAGGTTCGCCAGGCCCTGCCCGACGAACTCCTGGTTCCCGTCAATGTGCTGCTCGGACTTGACCGCGATGGCGCGGGAGATGGAGACGGCTTCGGTGAGCCCCAGCATGGTCACGATCAGCGCCGGGAAGACCACCTGGCCGACGGCCACGGGTGAGAAGTCGGGCAGGCTCAGTGGTGGCAGGTTGGCGGTCAAGGCCCCGACCGTCGTGATGTGGGTGACCGACTCGCCCCCGGCATAGTGGTTGATCAGCAGAGCGGCCAGGCTGCCGACGACCATGGCGAGGATCATGTACAGCTTCGGGATGATCCGCTGCAGGGCGATGCCCGAGACCAAGGTGATGGCGCCGACCGCTGCGACGTACGGGTTGATGTCACCGAGTCGCACGGCCACCTGGTACACAACCTCGTGGAACGTAAGGCCTCGCTCGAGGTCGATGCCGAGGAAGCTCTTGACCTGGCTGGTCGCGATGAGGATCGCCGCACCCGCGGTGAACCCGATGACGACCGTGTGCGAGATGAAGTTGACCAACGCGCCCATGCGCGCCAGCCCCATCAGGAGCTGGAACAGACCCGTCAGGAAGGTCAGCGTGAGCACCAGGCTGATGTAGCGAGCCGAGCCCGGCTCGGCGAGGGGCGAGACAGAGGCGAAGACCGCGATCGAGATCGCCGTGGTCGGACCCGTCACCAGGTGCCAGCTCGAGCCGTAGAGGGCTGCGATGATCGCCGGCACCATCGCGGCATACAGCCCGTACGCCGGCGGTAGCCCAGCGATCGTCGCAAAGGCCACCCCCTGGGGCAGCACGATGAGAGCGCCGGTCAGCCCCGCGATGAGGTCGAACCTGGTCGTCGCGCGGTCCACCCGGTGCCACCAGCGAAGAGCCGGGAACACCCGGCGGGGCCAGCCGCTACGGGCGGACCGGGGAGAGGTGCGGCTCATCGACGCCCGCCTGCTGCGGTACGCCGGGCCAGGGCGTGATCGTCAGCCGGTGATGACGTCGCCGAGACGCCCGTGGTCGGCGAGCTCCTCGGCGAGGAACTGACGGAGCAGGTCGACCGCCTCGATGACCTTCGTCCCGCGCAGGGTGTAGAAGACGCTGGTGCCCTCGCGGCGAGCGGCCACGACTCCGCGCTCGCGAAGGATCGCGAGATGCTGGCTGGCGTTGGACTGGCTGATGTCGAGCGCGGCGGAGAGATCGCCGACGCTGAGCTCGCGGCCGCGGAGCTCATTGATGATGAGCAGGCGCTTGGGGTCGGCGATGGCCTTGCAGACGCGTGCATGTAGCTCCTGCAGCTCCGCAGCGACTTGCTTGTCCACGGGTCCTCCCAGCCAGCTTCCTCGTCACTCGTGAGCACTGATTCTACGTTCAACCGACTATCCCGAGGGCCATGACCGCCGACGCTCCCGCCAGCACGACGATTCCGGCCGCGACGAGCCGGACCCAGGCGGCACCCATGGGGGCGGCGCTCAGGTCCCTGCTGCGACGGTGGCGGAGGTAGCGGGCCTCCGTCATCAGCAGCAGAGTCAGGGCGGCGAGAAGTCCGGCAGCCCCGGGGATCGACGCCACAGGGTCGCCGCTACCGCGGTGCAGGAGCAGCAGTGAGAGGCCGCCGATTCCGAGTGCCGTGCGCTGCCAGGCCATCGCGGTGCGCTCGAACTGCAGCCCGGTCCTGTTCATGGTGGTCAGCCCTTGGCCAGGTCGACCACGGTGAGGATCAGAGCCATCAGGGCGGCGACAGCGAGTGTGGCCGCCACCAGCTGCGGCACGGGAGAGCGGGGGAGCTCCTCGCCGTGCCTCATCGCCTGTTCGTTGCGCTTCCAGTGCGTGTAGGACACCGCAGCGAGCAGGCCGCCGAGCGTGATCAGCAGCAGTCCGAGGATGTGCCTCGCGACGGCCAGCCCGGGGACGAACTGGACGACCGCGACCCCAGCCGCCATCATCGCCAGGGCGGTGCGGACCCAGGCCAGAAAGGTGCGCTCGTTGGCCAGCGTGAAGCGGTAGTCCGGCCTGGTCCCCTGTTCGTGAGTGTGCTCGTGGACGTCTTCTGAACCGACCGCGTCGTTGCCACGGCGGTCGGACTCGTTCGCTTCGCTCATCCGCTCAAACCATCGACGTGGATGCAGCGCACTGGTTTCGACCTACGTCGAGCACATCGACCTCGTCCTCCGGGGGTGACACCATTCCGGCGTTGACGAGTCGGATCGTGTCATAGAAGTCGGGTGCCGCGGGAAGGGAGCCGACGATCTCCTCCACGAACTTCTCGATCGCCTTCTCGTTGAGCAGGGTCGCGGTGAAGACGTCCTCGAGCGTGGTGATCACCAGCCCGTCGTCGTGGATCTCCTCCGACGTCGACCAGTGCGCGGGCGCGATGACGGTCTGCGGGTCCAGTGGCCGCAGCCGCTCGTGAACGCTGCGGAAGAGGTCGCGGGCGAGGTCCTCGGCCTGACCGGTGAGGTCCGGACGCCCCAGGCCCCTGACGAAGATCGTGTCCCCGACCAGCAGCACGACGTCGCTCACCAGCAGCGCGATCGTCCCGGGCGTGTGGCCGGGAAGGTGCATGCTCATCACACGCACCTCGGCGGCGCCGAGGTCGAGGACGTCACCATCGCTGAGTGGGCTGTTCTGGAACGGCACCACTCCGGCGCAGTCCTCGGGCGGGAGGTGGTAGTCGACGCCGAGCTCTGCGGCCAGAGCCGGTCCGCCGCTGATGTGGTCGGCGTGGACGTGGGTGTCCACCACGTGCGTCACGGTCATCCCGTGCTCCCGCGCGAGGTCGAGGTACGGCTGCGGCTGCCGGGTCGGGTCGACGATCAGGCAGCGCTCCCCGGGTACGCCGACCACGTAGGAGAGACAGGCCTTGGCCGGGCGCTGGAACTGCCAGACGCGCACAGCCCCCGGGAGCCCGGTGATCTCGAAGGGCACGAGGAGCCGGTTCCAGGCGTCGGTGCCGCCCTCGAGGGAACGGGTTCGCTTGCCCAGCTCGGCGAACTCCTCTGCCACCAGCGCGGAGCCGTTGCCCTGGCCGCAGATCACCACGGCGTCGTCGAGGGTCTGGCCTGCCTGCTCCTCGAGCTCCTCCATCACCGTGTAGACGGGCACGTTGCGCGTGGACACCGGGTGTGGACCCTCAACCTGGCTCGCCGCGAACTCGTCGTGGTTGCGGACGTCGAGGATCTCGGTGACGCGACCTTGGGCGATCTCCCGGAACAGCTCGAGCGGAGTGATGGTGTCGGCCACGTGTTCTCCCTGAGACCTCATGGGGGCTTGTTATATGCGTATTTACGAATGTAGTGTCCGGAGTCACAGTTGGCAACGTTCCCGACCAGGAAGGGGTTCGGCTGATGTCGGACACCGAGACACCCGAGCGCATGACGATCGTGGCCTGGAGCGGCGACCTGGACAAGATGTGGCCGACGCTGATCCTGGGGTCGACCGGTGCCGCCTACGGCATGCAGACCACGATCTTCTTCACGTTCTGGGGGCTCTTCCCCCTGGTCCGTGACGACGTCCGGATCACCGGCACCAACGCGATGACCAAGGCCCTGGCGGGAATGAACCGCCCCGGCGCCAGCCACATGAAGCTGTCCAAGCTCAACATGGGCGGAGCGGGCGCCTGGATGATGAAGAAGCTCGCCAAGGACCAGAAGGTGGCCAGCCCCAAGGAGCTCATCGACATGTGCCTCGAGCTCGACGTGAGGCTCTGGCCTTGCGAGATGACGATGGAGCTGCTCGGGCTGCGGCGCGACCAGCTGATCGAGGGCGTCGGTGACCCAGTGGGTGCCGCCAGCGCGCTCTCGGAGATGAGCAAGTCGCAGATCAACCTCTTCATCTGAAGGAGAACCATGGACTACACCGTTGACCTGATGATCGACGCCAAGGGCCAGAAGTGCCCGATGCCGGTGCTGTTGACCTCGCGTGGCATCAAGCAGATCGAGTCCGGGCAGGTGATGGTGGTGGAAGCCACCGACGGTGGCTCACGCAGCGACATCCCCGCGTGGGCCAAGGACACCGGCAACGAGCTGCTGGAGACCAGCAGTGAGGACGGCTTCTTCCGCTACGTCATCCGAAAGAAGTGAGGGCCACGTGCAGTACGGCTTCGCGATCGACCAGCGCACCTGTATCGGATGCCACGCCTGCACGGTGGCCTGCAAGACGGAGCACGACATCCCGATCGGACAGTTCCGCACCTGGGTGAAGTACGTCGACTCGGGGTCGTTCCCGGACACCACCCGCTCCTTCGGGGTGATGCGCTGCAACCACTGCACGGACGCGCCCTGCATCAAGATCTGTCCCACCACGGCGCTGTACAAGCGTGACGACGGGATCGTCGACTTCGACAACGAGCGTTGCATCGGCTGCAAGAGCTGCATGCAGGCCTGTCCGTACGACGCCATCTACATCGACGAGGACACGCACACCGCCGCCAAGTGCAACATGTGTGCGCACCGGGTCGACGAGGATCTCGAGCCGGCCTGCGTCGTGGTCTGCCCCACCCACTCCATCTGGGTCGGCGACCTCGACGACCCGGACAGCGGCATCGCGAAGCTGGTCGCCTCGAACGA
Source organism: uncultured Actinomycetota bacterium (assembly GCA_963740525.1). GTDB lineage: Bacteria > Actinomycetota > Actinomycetes > Propionibacteriales > Nocardioidaceae > CAVUEG01. The sequence goes on along the minus strand of CAVUEG010000008.1, from coordinate 82,528 downwards.
GACTGCTGTGCGCAGTCCCGAGCAGAACACCGGTCCCAACGTCTTCTACCTGGGGGCGGACCGAGCAGTGCTCGACCCTCTGGCCGCTCCCGTCCAGGACACCTACCTCTGGGCCAAGCCGGACGCACACACCCTGGAGACCGCCGGCGACATCGCGGTCGACCCGGCCACCAACGCGCGCACGACTCTCGACACGGCCCACCCTCGGCCCTGGGGCTGGAAGGTGACCACCTACCTCTGGACGAAGGGACTGGGTGCCGGGGCGCTCGCGCTCGCGGGACTGGCGCACATCCTCGGCATCGGGCTCGGCGGGGTGGGTGACTTCGTCGCTCCCGCGCTGGGACTCTTCGGGGCCGCGACGACAGGCGCCCTCCTGGTGTGGGACCTCAAGCGCCCTGAGCGCTTCCTCTACATCTTCCTCAAGTCCAACTGGACCTCGTGGCTGGTGCTCGGCGCCTACGTGCTCACGGCCTTCTCCGGCGGGGCCGTGCTGTGGCTGCTGGCGGCGTGGCTCGACCTCGGTTGGTTGATGACGACGCTCGCCTGGCTGGCGATCCCCGCCGGCGCGATGATGGCCGGCTACACCGCCTTCCTCTTCGGCCAGGCCGAGGGCCGGGACCTGTGGCAGTCGAAGTGGCTCTTCCTGCATCTCGGAGTCCAGGCGGTGATGGTGGGCAGCGGCGCGCTGGCCGTGGCCGGCCTCCTCGTCGGGCTGTCCGACAGCGCCTGGAGACTGCTCGCGGCGTCGTTCGTCCTGTCCACCCTCGGACACCTTCTGCTGCTCGCAGTCGAGTACTCCGGCAAGCACTCGACTCGCGGGGCTGCCCTGGCCGCTCACATCATCCTCAGCGGTCGCTACTCCCAGACCTTCTGGTTCGGTGGAGTGGCGCCCTGCGTGGTGGCCGCGGTGGTGGGTGCGCTCGTCTGGGCCTCCCTCCTGCCGACGCCGAGCGTCTGGCTCGCCCTGGCCGGACTGCTCGTCCAGCCGGCACTGCTCGCGTACGAAAGCGTCTTCGTCCGCGCGGGCCAGGACGTTCCCCTCTCATGACCGACGTCACCGATCGACCACCCGCGAACGGAGAAGACATGATCCTGCCCGGTGAGCGAAGCCACGAGCGGCTGCGCAACTTCCCACCGGTGGCGGACTGGGACCACCACGTCGAGTACGACGCCAAGGCACACCCGCGCAAGGTTCCCCACGAGTACATGCTGGTGCCGACCACCTGCTTCAACTGCGAGTCCGCCTGCGGCCTCCTCGCGTACGTCGACAAGTCCGACATGTCGATCAAGAAGCTGGAGGGCAACCCCGCCCACCCCGGTTCCCGCGGTCGCAACTGCGCCAAGGGCCCGGCCACGATCAACCAGATCCAGGACCCGGAGCGCATCCTCTACCCGCTGAAGCGGGCCGGGAAGCGCGGCAGCGGTGAGTGGCAGCGGGTCGGCTGGGACGAGGCGCTCGACGACATCGCCGGGCGGATCCGGGCCGCGATCGTGGAGGACCGTCGCGACGAGGTGCTCTACCACGTCGGCCGTCCGGGCGAGGACGGCTTCGCCGAGAGGTTCCTCCTCGCCTGGGGCGTGGACGGGCACAACTCGCACACCAACATCTGCTCCGCGGGCGCCCGGCTGGGCTACTCGCTCTGGGGTGGTTACGACAGGCCGTCGCCCGACTACGCCAACGCCAAGGTGATCCTGCTGATCTCGAGCCACCTCGAGGCCGGCCACTACTTCAACCCCCACGCGCAGCGGATCATGGAGGGCAAGGTGTCCGGGGGAGCGAAGCTCGTAGTCCTGGACCCGCGGCTGTCCAACACCGCCTCGCACGCCAACCTCTGGCTGGCGCCGTGGCCGGGAAGCGAGGCGGCGATCCTGCTCGCGGTCGCCTCCCACCTGTTGCGCACCGACCAGGTTGACCGTGCGTTCATCGAGCGCTGGGTCAACTGGTCGACGTACCTCGAGCACCGCCACCCCGAGCTCGCGCGCGACGACTTCGACGGGTTCATGAAGGCCCTGACCGAGGACTACGCGGAGTACACCTTCGCCTACGCCGCCGAGGAGGCCCGGATCCCGGAGGAGCAGATCGCCGAGCTGGCCGAGATCGTCGCGACCGCCGGGTCGGCACTCTCCGCACACGTGTGGCGGGCCGCGACCGCAGGGAACCTCGGCGGCTGGCAGGTCGCCCGCGCGCTCTTCTTCCTCAACGTCCTCACCGGCAGCGTCGGCACGAAGGGCGGCACCAGCCCGAACGGCTGGGACAAGATCATCGCGCACGGTCCCAACGTGCCCGAGGGGCACGACCAGTGGAACGAGCTGCTCTGGCCGGCGGAGTTCCCGATGTCGACCAACGAGATGTCGATCCTGCTGCCGCACCTGCTCCAGGACGGCCGCGGCAAGCTCGCGATGTACTTCTCGCGGGTCTACAACCCGGTGTGGACGAACCCGGACGGCTTCAGCTGGCTGGAGGCGTTGACCGACGAGGCCCTCGTCGAGTGCCACGTCGCGCTGACGCCGACCTGGTCGGAGACGGCCACCTTCGCCGACTACGTGCTGCCGATGGGGCACAGCACCGAGCGACACGACACCCAGTCCTATGAGCAGTACGCCGGCAAGTGGCTCGGCTTCCGCCAGCCCGTGACGCGGGTCGCCATGGAGAAGATGGGCCACACCGTCTCCGACTCCCGCGAGTCCAACCCGGGGGAGGTCTGGGAGGAGAACGAGTTCTGGTTCGAGCTGTCGTGGCGGATCGACCCGGACGGCTCCCTGGGCATCCGGAAGTACTTCGAGTCTCCCTACCGCCCGGGCGTGAAGGTGACGGTCGACGAGTACTACCAGTGGGTCTTCGAGAACAGCGTTCCAGGCCTGCCCGACGCGGCTGCCGCGCAGGACCTGTCCCCGCTGGAGTACATGCGCAAGTACGGCGTGTTCGAGGTGACCAAGGATGCCTACCGGCTCGACGAGCGAGCGCTGACCGATGCCGAGGTCGAGGGTGCCACGGCCGATGCCAACGGGGTGCTGCGCAAGCCGACCACCGATGAGTCGACGCCGCCGTTGGTGGGAGAAGCGGGCTCTGTGGGTCTGGAGCACGCCGACGGAAGTCGTACGGCGGGGTGGTTGACCCCCTCGCGCAAGCTCGAGCTCTTCAGCGACACGATGGTCGACTTCGGGTGGGAGGAGTACGCCACCCCCGGCTACATCGAGTCGCACGTCAGCCATCGGTCCATCAACCTGGCCGCCAACGAGATGGTGCTGATGCCGACCTTCCGGCTGCCCACCCTGATCCACACCCGGACCGGCAACGCGAAGTACCTCAACGAGCTCAGCAACACCCACCCGCTCTGGATGAACTCCGTCGATGCGGAGCGACTGGGGCTGGTCACCGGCGACCTGGTGCGGGTCAACACCGAGATCGGCTACTTCGTGGCGCGAGTCTGGGCCACGGAGGCGATCCGCGACGGTGTGATCGGGTTGTCCCACCACATGGGCCGGTGGCGCACCTCCGAACACGCCGGTTCGCGGTGGGCGATGGGTCTGGTCGATCTGTCCCACGACACCAACGGCATCTGGAAGCTGCGGTACAAGGAGGGGATCAAGCCCTTCAAGAGCGAGGACCCCGACAGCGAGCGGATCCACTGGGACGACCCCGGCGTGCACCAGAACCTGACGTTCGCCGTGCACCCGGACCCGCTCTCGGGGATGCACTGCTGGCACCAGAAGGTGCGCATCGAGAAGGCCCGGCCCGACGACCAGTACGGCGACGTCACGGTCGACACGAAGCTGTCCCGTGAGGTCTACCGTCAGTGGATGGCCACGACGAGGCCCGGGCCCAGCAGCTCCGGTCTTCGACGGCCGGAGTTCATGATGCGTCCGGTCAAACCGCGCCGCAAGGCATTCCGCGCACCCCGGACGGAGAACTCGTGAGCCTCCTGTCGCGACACGGACGTGCCACCGAGGTCGACGTCGACGCTGTCCGGAGGGCCGTCGGCGCGGTGCTCGACCCGGAGCTGCACCTGACTCTCGAGGACGCCGGCATGCTCGGCGACGTACGCGTCGACCGGCACGGGTGTGCCCTGGTGACCGTCCGCCTCACCACCCGCTCGTGCCCGATGCGCGACCAGCTTCTGGCCGAGGTGGGGGCGTCGGCCGAGACCGTGACCGGCGTGACCGGAGCCGACGTGTCGTTCGCCGAGATGAGCGACAGCGAGCGGATCCGGCTCGCGACGCGGCTCCGTGGCGGCCGGGAGTCCGGGCACCCCTTCGGTCAGGACTCGTCCACGGCCGTGTACGCGGTGGCCAGTGGCAAGGGCGGCGTCGGGAAGTCGACCGTCACGGCGAACCTCGCGGTCGCCCTGGCCCAGCAGGGCAAGCGCGTCGGCGTCCTCGACGCCGATGTCTGGGGGTGGTCGATCCCGCAGCTCTTCGGTGTCCGTCACCCACCCGTGGCGCTCAAGGGGCTGATGCTCCCGCTGCAGGCGCACGGGGTCTCCCTGATGTCAGTCGGCTTCCTGGTCCAGGGCGACGACCCGGTCGTCTGGCGTGGGCCGATGCTGCACAAGGCGATCGAGCAGTTCCTCGGCGACGTGTACTGGGGCGACCTCGACACCTTGCTGATCGACCTGCCGCCGGGCACGGGCGACGTCACCCTGACGCTGCTCGAGCTGCTCCCCGACGCCCAGCTGCTCGCCGTGACGACGCCACAGGTGGCGGCGCAGACGGTGGCGGTCCGTGTCGGACGGATGGCGCGCGATGCCCGGATGCCGGTGGCCGGCGTCGTCGAGAACATGTCGGCGATGGTCTGTTCCTCGTGCCACGCCCAGACGCCGCTCTTCGGTGAGGGCGGAGGTGCCGCATTGGCCGAGGCGATCGATGCGCCGCTGCTCGGTCAGGTGCCGCTCGACCTGCCGCTGAGACTGGCCGGAGACGAGGGGACACCCGCGATGCTGGCGTGCCCCGACGCACCGTCCGTGGTCGAGCTGCGCCGGGTCGCGGCAGACCTGCCAGTGGTCCGGCGCAGCCTCGTCGGTCGGTCGCTCTCGCTTTCCGTGCTCTGAGCGGGTGTCCCTCCGGGGGGCGAGGTGGAGGGGTGACAGCAGACGCCTAGAACGTCTCGCCCTTGCGCCACGCCATCTCCTGCAGCTCGAACGTGTTGCCGTCCGGGTCGGAGAAGTCTGCCCCTCTGACGCCACCGCCGAAGTCCTGGATCTCGCCGACCTCGACGCCGCGACGAACCAGTTCGGCACGTGCCTCGGTGATGTCCTCGACCACCAGGTGCAGGCCCCTGACGCTGCCGGGTTCTCCGGCGTACACCTCCAGCCCGGTCCCGAAGCCGACCGAGCAACCCGAACCCTCCGGCGTCAGCTGGACGACGCGCACACCCTCGCTGGGTCGTACATCGAAGTCCTTCTCGAAGCCGAGCCTGTCGGCGTAGAAGGCGATGGCACGGTCCACGTCGGACACCGGGATCGGGACCAACTCCAGTCTCATCTGCATCGCGGTGCCCCTTGGTCGGTTCCGGTCCGCGCGATCATGCCAGACGACCGCAACCCTCACTCGCGGAAGCGGCTCGATGCTCGCGAAGACCTGAGCCTCGCGAGCATCGAGCCGGTGGAGCCAGAGGTCACATGCCGGGGACGGCCTGCGCCTCGTGGACCTCGATCTCGCAGCCACCGGGCATCATCAGGTGCGGGTGGTTCTTGGCGAGCTCCAGCGCGGCGTCGAGGTCGGGGGCCTCGAGGATCGAGTAGCCGGCAACCTCGCGGGTGCTGGGCGAGTTGCCGTCGTTGCTGACTCGGACTCCGCCGGCGAGCGGGGTGCCGAAGTCGAGCAGGCCGTCGCCGACCCTGCCCGCCCAGTCGTTCCAGGCGCCCATCACGGACTCCATCTGCTCCGGGCTCGGAGGCGTGGCGTCGGCGGGCGTCGTCGGCGCGTGGTAGATGAACACGTACTTCGTCATGATGGTTCTCCTCGGTGTGGTTCGACTCGTCCGCCCGGCCGGTTGCCGTGGCGGGGGGACTGGTGGGGGGACTGGTGGGGCTGGTTTTGCCGGTCCGCCCGATCGTCAGGCGGCGACCGGGTTGCGTCCGGCGTACGCCGCCAGCCGGTCGAGGGCGTTCGCGCCAGGGGCGGGGGAGACCTCGTCACCGAAGGAACCTCCCGAGCGGCCGCCCGGAATCAGACCCTCGGACAGCTCGCGGATGTAGGTGACGACCTCGTCGGAGACGTGCAGGTCCTGACCGCTGCCCTGAGCCAGGTCCCAGCCGTGCAAGAGCAGCTCGACGGGAAGGATGCTGGCCGCGAACGCTGCCGGCATCTCGTTGCCGCCGGGTCCCGCGATGTTCCCCCTGTCGACCGAGCGCGCCATCCCTGAACCGCCTGGGCGGTCATCACCGAGACCCGGTTCTCGAGTGACCCTTCCTCGGGGTTGATCACGCTGCCGCCCGCCATCGCCCCGAGTGTGACCAGCGAGTCGATCAGGTGCTCCGCCAGCGTCGTGGCAGCTGAAGTCGGTGCACGGCGTCGGCTTGGGCTGGTCCGCCGGGGTGAGGTTGCGCAGCATCGGCTGGATGACCGCCAGGGCAGCCTCCGCGGCGACCAGCGGGTCGAGGTTCTCAGGCGCCCACGCCCACTCGTCCTGGCCCGCCGTCCCTGTCGCGGCCAGCTTCTCCAGGCGCTCGAAGTAGTGGTTCCACCCCTCGGCATGCATGGTCTCCTGCTCCTCGGTCAGTCCCTCGTGGACCAGGGTCACGAGCGAACCGCCCTCGGCGGGCTCCACCGTCACCGTGACCGTCGAGGCGTCCGGCCCGAGGTCCGGGTTGCCCTCCCAGCCCCAGCCGAAGACGATCCGTTTGCCCGGGCTCGACCTCCTTGTAGGTGCCGGCTGCCACGTGGCCGGGCGTGATCGTGAAGCGGTAGTCGCCGCCGGCGCGCAGGTCGACGTACGCCGAGACTGTCTTCCAGCGACGAAGCCGCTCGGGCTCGGTGATGCAGGGCGAACGCCTCGTCGGGTGAGACGGGCAGGTGGGACGTCTTGGTGAAGCTCATCGGGTTCTCCTCAGTGCGTGGGCATCGGCGACGAGTCGGTCGAGCTCGTCGGTCCAGAACTTGTCGATCTCCGCCTGCAGGTTGCGCAGGCCGGTGGCCAGGACCCGGTAGGTCCGCTGGCGACCGCCCTTCTCGGCCTCGACCAGCCCGGCGTCGGCCAGCACCAGCAGGTGCTGGGAGATCGCCGACCGGGTGACCGGGAACTCCGCGGCGATCTCGCTCACGGTCCGTGGCCGAGCCGCCAGGAGCTGCAGGATGCGTCGCCGGGTGGGCTCAGCGGCAGCTGTAAAGGCGTCGGTCATGAGAATACGTTAGTGAGGACTAACGCATTCTGCAAGTATGTCGGGTCTCCAGCCCGGGTCCGTCGTCTGAGAGGCTCTCCCCGTGGACGCGACGACCGAGGCCCTGCTCCGCTCTCTGACCGCGCAGCGCAACCACGTCACCGGGATCCTCGAGGGACTCGACGACGAGACCCTGCGAAGGCCGGTGCTGCCGAGCGGCTGGACCTGTCTCGGCCTGGTCCGTCACCTCGCCCTGGATGTGGAGCAGTTCTGGTTCAGGGTGGTGGTGGCCGCCGAGCTTCCGCTTGAGGGGCCGGACGACCCCGACGAACCAGACGAGCCCGGGTGGGTCGTGCCGGAGGGCGTGAGCTCCCGTGACGTCTTCGACCTCTACCGAGAGCAGGTGGCCGAGGCCGACCGCGTCATCGGGGCCACCGACCTGGAGAGTGCGCCGGCCGCCTGGCCCGACTTCTTCGGGGACTTCCGGCTCCCCGACCTGCGCGCCGTGCTGCTGCACGTGATCACCGAGACGGCGTGCCATGCCGGACATCTCGACGTGGTCCGCGAGCTGATCGACGGCCGACAGTGGATCAAGCTCTGAGTCTGCACATCGGGCGGGACCGCTCGTCATGGCCACCCGCAGGTCTTGTCCGTGCTGGGGTTCGCGTGCCAGCCTGATCCAGGTCTGAACGAGAGGCGGGGGAGCTCATGGAGCCCGAGGGACTGTCGGAGCGGGACCGGGAGGCGATCCTCGCCTCGTCCCGGGACTACATCGAGTCGTGGCTCGACGGCGACGCCGAGCGCATGGGCCGCTGTCTCCACCCGGACCTCGTCAAGCGAGAGGTCGAGAAGGATCCAGCTTCGGGGCGCCCGGTCGTTGACACGATTTCCCGCGACGACATGGTCGCAGCGACCCAACAGGGGCTGGGCACCCGGTACGAGCGGCCGTACGACGTGTCCATCCTGGACGGCTTCGGTGACATCGCCACGGTCAGGGTCTTCTCATCGATCTACATGGACTACCTGCACGTCGCCAGGTTCGACGACTCCTGGCTACTGCTCAACGTCCTCTGGCAGCGCCGACCCGGTCGATGACGCTCGCCGACGTTGCTCCCCGCCGGAGCGGAGACGTGATGCGCTCCTCCCAGCGGGTTCACTGGGAGGAGTTCGGCGAGGGAGACGAGACGGTCCTGCTGCTGCCGACCTGGTCGATCGTGCACTCCGACCACTGGCGACACGTCGTGCCCGTCCTTGCCGAGACCCGTCGCGTGATCGCCTTCGACGGGCTTGGGAACGGTGCGTCGGACCAGCCCACGGATGCTGCCCTGTACGGCGACCTCCTGTTCGCCGACGACGGCATCGCGGTACTGGAAGCATGTGGGATCGACCGGGCGCACGTCATGGGCTCCTCCCAGGGTGCCGCGTGGGCCCTCGCCCTCGCGGCCAGGCATCCGGAGCGGGTGGCGTCGGTGGTGTTCATCGGTCCGAACCTTCCCCTCGCCCCCGGTCACCCCGAGCGGGTGGCGGCTCAGCGGAGGTTCCTCGAGGTCCTGGACGCCCATGAGGGTTGGGACCGCTGGAACCAGGCGTACTGGCTGGAGCACTTCCCGGACTTCCTACGCTTCTTCTTCTCCCAGTGCTTCACGGAAGCGGACTCGGAAGCCGAGATCGATCACTTCTGGCGGATGGGCATGCACACCTCGCCAGAGGTCCTGCTTGCCACCGGCGGGAACGGCGAGAACGACGTGACGCCCCAGCTCGCCCGGGAGTACGCCGCCTCCATGACCTGTCCGTCCCTGGTGATCCACGGCGACGGTGACGCGATCAGCCCCTTGGCGCGTGGCGAGGAGCTGGCCAGGCTGGCCGGAAGCAGGCTGGTCGTGCTCAAGGGAACCGGCCACGAGCCGCACTGTCGGGCGCCGGGTCGGACTCTCCCGATCCTCGCCGACTTCCTCGACTCGGTGACCTGACGGCGTCGCCGCTAGCGGGGGTCCGTCACCGACGGAGCTACCTCGGAAGGTTCCGGTGACGTGCGGACCTCGACCCCGTGCCAGAAGGCGACCCTCCCCTTCACTCTTCGCGCGAGCGGCAGCGGATGCGCATACGACCAGGCGGCCTTCGGCAAGGTCAGGTCGCCGACCGTGACGTCGTAGTAGCGAGCCACGCCTTTCCAGTAGCACACCGAGCGGCTGCGGGTCGGGGTGAGCACGCCGTCGGGAACGTCGGTCATCGGAAAGTAGGCGTTCCCCTCCACAGTCACCACGTCGTCGGAGTCGACGACGAGGTTCCCGGAGAGCCACGCCGACCGTGAGCGAGGCGAGCGCTGGCCGGTGAGGAGACCGAGCAGCGCGAAGACCACCGCCGTGCCCACGCTGAGAACCAGCGCCTCGACGGTTGCGGAACCGCTGTCCCACACGGTCGGGCCGCGAAGGAGGTCGGCGTACGAGAGCGCGAGGGTGACGACCACCGCGATCGCGAGTCCCACGGGCGTGGCCATGAGCACGCGAGCGCGTCGTCCGCGCTCACGCGACCGGGTCTCCTGGTGCTCGAGCCAGGGCCAGACTCCGGCGAGCAGGACGGGCGCCAGGTGCCACGTCGTGGTCGGCTGCCTGAGGGCGAGCACCAGCCACGCGAGAGCCAGGCCGACGATCCAGGCTCGAGGCGCGCGCAGCGCAGCGGTCAGCACCATGAGCCCGAGGCCGGATGCCAGCAGCGCGAAGCCCGACGGGCCGATCCTCGCGACACCAGTCGCGAGCCACTGCTGGACCGCCGCAGCCACCGAGATCACGGGGTCATGGGTGTCTTCGCCGCCGAGCACCCGGATCTCCCACCACCCGTAGTAGGCGACGTACGCCCCGACCAGGACCAGGAGGATGCCGCTGACAGTCGGGATCGCCCGCCCGAAGCGGCGTGCTCCGCGCACCAGCGACTGCTGGGCCAGGGCCACGGCGACCGCCGCGGTCCCGACCACCAGGCCCATGCCGGCCGCGTAGAGGAGGAACAGCGCGGAGCCGGACAGGATCGACTCGGCACGGAAGGCCGAGACCACGACCGCCAGGAACGGCGCGATCGTGCAGGTCAGGCTCGCTACCGCATACGAGACGCCGAACCCGAACATCGAGCGGGAGGATCGCGTGAGAGGTGCACTGCCGCCGGCCCTCGACCGCGGCCCGGCCAGGGTGCGTCCGCTCAGCAGCCACAGGCCGGCACCGAGCAGGACGACCCCCACCATGACACTGAACCAGGGAAGGTAGCGCTGGGCGGAGCTCGCGACGGGAGCCACCACAAGACCGAACACCGCGAAGACCACGGTGAAGCCGGCGGTCATCGCCAGGGTCATCCTCAGTGCTCGCGCGACCGCCACCAGGCGGGTCGGCTGGTCCCCGGTGACCAGCAGCGTGAGGTACGCCGGCAGCAACGCGAAGCCACATGGGTTCAGCGCCGCGAGCATGCCGGCGCCGAGAGCCAGCGCCACACTTCCGTTCAGCACGTCAGCTCGCGAGCTCGGCGACCTTGCGGGCGAGTGCGGCGTCATCCAGGTAGCCGTCGGCAACGACTGCGCCGTCGGCGTCGAGCACCACGTAGGTGCTCTGGGCGGTCACGCCGAAGTGCCGCCAGACAGCACCCTCTTCGTCGATCAGGTGGGTCGGCCCGGGAACCATCTCGGCGAAGTCCCTGATGGCCGCCACGTCCGACAACCCGCCGACACCGACCACGTTGACCACACCGTCGTACTTGCCCGCCAGACCACTGACTCCCGACGCCTGGGCCAGGCAGGTGGGACACCACGGCGCCCAGAACCACAGCACCGCGGGCTTGCCCGCCAGCTCGGTGCCGTCGAAGGTCGAGCCATCGAGCGCCTCGGCCGTGAACTCGAGCTCCGGGCTCACCATTGACCTCGATGACGACCCGCCGGTCGACCCGGTGGAGCCCGAAGGGCCGGCCGAGGCGGCGCTGGCGGGGAGGCCCTCGCCCTCCGCGGTCGCCCCACACCCGGTGAGCACGAGCAGGGCGCCGAGCAGCAGCGCGGCGAGCGTCTTCAGATGCATCCGTCCTCCGGAGGGTTGTCCTCCAGTGTGCCCGACCGCTGGTTGTCCGCCGATGGCCGTCGTACTTGCGGTGTCGCGGAACGCCGCCGTCGCATTGTTGGCTCTCTGGTGGCCGGACAGCGGAAATTGAGCGGTGTCTGGCGCGGGGCCCGCGGGGGTCGGTAATAATCGTGTGATGTCCGCGACCGGTGGCACCCTCCACTCGTGGCCCGACGAGTTACGCCATCTGGCCACGCTCGACGAGGCCGCGGTCGCCACCGATCTCCAAGGGCGGATCAAGCATGCCAACCGCAGCGCACTCCGGCTCTTCGGCAACGCCGGGCTCGACCTCGAGGGTGCCGACGTCAACGAGACCCTGTTCGCCGAGCACGACCGGGCCGCGATGGCGCGGGTCGCGGGCCAGGTCGCGGGTGGGGCGCCCTGGACGGGGCGCCTCGACCTCGTGCGGCCGGATGGGACTCCGGGCACCTCCGAGGTCGGCTGCTGGCCGTACCACGCCTCCGGCGACCAGGCAGGCCTGCTGTACCTGCTGACGGACCCGGGCAGCGAGCAGGCGCTGCTGCGTCAGTCGCGTCGGCTCGGCGACCGGATCGCACGCGTAGCCCGGGCCACGGCCGAGCTGACCATGGCCGAGGACGTGGGACGGGTCACCGAGATCGTCGTCACCCACACCGCTGACGCGGTCGGAGCCACGATGGCGTCGCTGACCCTGCGCGTGGGCGACGACGAGCTCGAGCTGCTCGGGCTCCGCGGTGGCCGCGAGGGCGATGCGCAGCGCTACGCCAAGTACTCCATCCACCAACGCACCCCGGCGAGTGATGCGATCCGGACGGAGCGACCTGTGGTGGTCATCGGCTCGGACGCCATGGGCGCGGCGTACCCCGACATCGATGACACCGGGTTGGGTGAGCGGTCCGTCGTCTGCCTGCCGATGCGGGTCCCCGGGCGCACCATCGGCGCCGTCGGCCTCTCGTTCCCCGGGAGGCGTCGACTCGATGCGGCAGAGCTGGAGTTCTTCGAGATCATGGCCGACACCTGTGCGCAGGCGCTCGAGCGAATTCGAGTCCGTGCCGAGTCGGCCGCGCAGTCCGCTCGTCTCCGGTTCCTTGCCGACGCATCGTCGGAGCTCTCCACCAGCCTCGACTACGAGGCCACGCTCGCCGCGGTCGCCAAGCTGTCGGTGCCCGACTTCGCCGACTGGTGCACCATCGACGTGGTGGAGGATGGCCGGCTCCACACCTTGGCCATCGAGCACGTTGACCCGGCGAAGGTCGAGCTCGCCAGGCGGCTCCAGGAGCGCTACCCGTCCGATCCGGACGCCCAACATGGGGCGTGGCACGTGCTCCGCACCGGCGTGAGTGAGCACCTGCCCGAGATCTCCGAGGACATTCTCGAGGCGGGGGCTGTCGACGAGGAGCACCTGGCGTTGATGCGGGAGCTGAAGCTGCGCAGTGCGGTCGTGGTGCCGCTGTCCGCCCGGGGCCGGGTGCTGGGAGTGATGACCTGGGTCTCGGCGGAGTCGGACCGGCGCTACGAGGCGAGCGATGTGGCCTTCGCCGAGGATCTCGCAGGACGCGCGGGTGTCGCGATCGACAACGCCCAGCTGCACAGCCAGATCCTCGAGACCGCCGTTCGTCTCCAGCACGCAGTCCTGCCGGAGCGGCTGCCGGAGGTGGAGCCGTGGCAGCTGGCCAGCTACTACTCACCCTCGGGCCGCACGGAGGTCGGTGGCGACTTCTACGATGCGGTACCTCTCGGTGACGGCCGGCTGGCGCTCTTCGTCGGTGACGTCATGGGTCGCGGGGTCACTGCGGCCGCCGCCATGGCACAGATGCGGTCGGCGGTGAGGGCGTACCTCGCCGTCGACCCGCGCCCGGACCAGGTGATGTCGAAGCTCGGCATGATGTTCGACCGGTATGCGATGGACCAGCTGGTCACCCTTGTCTACGCCGTGGCCGATCCCACCAGGAACGAGATCGTGATCGCGAACGCAGGGCACCCGCCGCCGGTGATCCTGCGAGCGAGCGGCTCCGTCGAGCAGTTCGCGCTGGCCGAGGGTGCCCCGTTGGGAACCGGCTCCCGCGAGGCGGGGCTTGTGGTCACGCTGCCCTTCCACGAGGGCGACACCTTCCTCGCCTTCACCGACGGGCTGATCGAGAGGCGCGAGGAGGACATCGACGTGGGCCAGGGGCGGGTCACCAGCGCGCTCCCGATCCTCGCGGAGGACGACCTGGCGTCGGCACTGAACCAGCTGGTCGGGCAGGTGCGAGACCGTGATCGCGACGACGACGTCGCAGCCTTGGCCCTGCGGTGGCGACGCTCGTCCGAGTGAACGACGAGGCCGGCGCCCGACAGTCGGGACAGTCGGTCAGAGCATCGACCAGGCCTTGTCGAGCACGACACGAAGAATCTGCTCCATCTCGTCGAAGTGCTCCTGGGTGCAGATCAGCGGCGGTGAGAGCTGGATGACCGGGTCGCCTCGGTCATCGGCACGGCAGTACAGGCCGGCGTCGTACAGGGCACGAGAGAGGAAGCCACGAAGGAGCTTCTCGGACTCCTCGTCGTTGAAGGTCTCCTTGGTCTCCTTGTTCTTGACCAGCTCGATCCCGTAGAAGAACCCGTCGCCGCGTACGTCGCCCACGATGGGGAGGTCGAGCAGCCGCTCCAGGGTCGAGCGGAAGGCCGCCTCGTTGTCCCGCACGTGCTCCAGGATCCCGTCACGCTCGAAGATGTCCAGGTTGGCCATGGCGACCGCCGCCGAGACCGGGTGACCGCCGAAGGTGAAGCCGTGGTTGAAGGAGGCGGTTCCCGACAGGAACGGCTCCATCAGCCGGTCGCTGGCGATCATCGCCCCCATCGGGCTGTAGCCGGAGGTCAGGCCCTTGGCGCAGGTGATGATGTCCGGCTGGTAGCCGTAGCGCTCCGACCCGAACATGTAGCCCAGCCTGCCGAACGCGCAGATAACCTCGTCGCTGACCAGCAGCACGTCGTACTCGTCGCAGATCTCGCGGACTCGCGCGAAGTAGCCGGGCGGGGAGGGAAGCACCCGCCGGCGTTCTGCACCGGCTCCAGGAAGACCGCAGCCACGGTCTCTGGTCCCTCGTCCTCGATCGCGACCGCGATCTGGTCCGCGGCCCAGCGTCCGAAGGCCTCGAGGTCGTCACCGTGCTGGGGTGCGCGGTAGAAGTTGGTGTTCGGCACCCGGAAGGTCGACGGCACCAGCGGTTCGAAGACTCCCTTGAGCCCTGGGAGGCCGGTGATGGAGAGAGCGCCCTGGGTGGTGCCGTGGTAGGCGATCGAGCGGCTGATCACCTTGTGCTTCATCGGTCGCCCGGTGAGCTTGTAGTAGTTCTTGGCCAGCTTCCAGGCCGACTCCACGGCCTCCCCGCCGCCCGTGGTGAAGAAGACGCGGTTCAGGTCGCCGGGCGCGTGTCCGGCGATGCGCTCGGCCAGCTCGATGGCGCCCGGGTGGGCGTACGACCAGATCGGCATGTACGCCAGCTGAGTCATCTGCTTCTGGGCGGCCTCGGCAAGCTCGCGACGGCCGTGGCCGAGCTGGGAGACGAAGAGACCGGCGAGGCCGTCGAGGTAGCGCTTGCCGTCGGCGTCGAAGAGGTAGGGCCCCTCGCCGCGCACGATCAGCGGGACCGGGTTGTGGTCGTAGCTGGAATGGCGGGTGAAGTGCATCCACAGGTGGTCGCGCGCCGCCTGCTGGAGATGCTCCTGGGTCGCCTTGTCGAGGGCGCCGCTCTGGTCTGCGGTCATCGCACGTCATCCTTGTACTCGGGGTCACGGGTGTGGCGTCGGTCGGTACGTCGTCGGTCACCGCCGGCTGCTCAGGCACTCCATGCACACCGCCGCCCGTGATCTGACACGGGCCATCTTGCCGCTTGCCCCCGCTCTCTGCAAGCGATTCCGTCGCTCCTATGGCGGAATTGATACGAAATTCGAATCTCGGGACTGTTCAGGCCAGTCCCCGATCGCTAGGCTCGGCCCGACACGGCATCCGCGATCCACAGGACTGGACAAGGAAACGGGAGCATGGCTGATCAGCAGTTCCGCAACATCGTCAACGGCAAGCTCGTCGACGCCGCCTCGGGGGCGACGTACGACATCACCAACCCGGCGACCGGGGAGGTGTATGCGACCGCACCCGCGTCGGGGCCCGAGGATGTCGACCGGGCGTTCCAGGCCGCGGCCGTGGCGTTCGAGTCGTGGGGTGAGACCACGCCGGCCGAGCGCCAGAAGGCCCTGTTGAAGATGGCCGACGCGCTGGAGTCGCGGGCCGAGGAGTTCGTCCGTGCGGAGGTCACCAACACGGGCAAGCCGACCCAGATGACGATCGAGGAGGAGATCCCTCCCTCCGTCGACCAGCTTCGCTTCTTCGCCGGTGCGGCGCGAGTGCTCGAGGGCCGGTCCGCCGGCGAGTACATGAAGGACCACACCTCGATGGTCAGGCGTGAGCCGATCGGAGTCGTCGGTCAGGTGACGCCGTGGAACTACCCGCTGATGATGATGATCTGGAAGGTCGGCCCCGCACTCGCGGCCGGTAACACCGTGGTGCTCAAGCCCAGTGACACCACTCCGGCCTCGACGACGCTCTTCGCCGAGATGGCGCAGGAGTTCCTGCCGCCGGGTGTGTTCAACGTGGTCACGGGAGACCGGGACACCGGACGGGCGCTCGTGGAGCACCCGATCCCGCAGCTGGTC
Source organism: uncultured Actinomycetota bacterium (assembly GCA_963740525.1). Taxonomy (GTDB): domain Bacteria; phylum Actinomycetota; class Actinomycetes; order Propionibacteriales; family Nocardioidaceae; genus CAVUEG01. The sequence continues at coordinate 66,450 of CAVUEG010000008.1, read as the reverse complement.
TCCATCACCGGCTCGGTGCGCGCCGGCATGGAGGTGGCCGGGTCGGCCGCGGCGCAGCTCAAGCGTGCCCACCTCGAGCTCGGCGGCAAGGCCCCGGTGATCGTCTTCGATGACGCCGACCTGGAGGCGGCAGCCGAAGGCATCGCGATGGCGGGCTACTTCAACGCGGGCCAGGACTGCACGGCGGCGACCAGGGTCCTCGCTGGTCCGGGGGTGCACGACGACTTCGTGGCCGCCCTGACCGAGCAGGCCAGGAAGACCCATACGGGCCTCCCCGACGACGAGGACATCCTGTACGGCGCCCTGAACAACGCCAACCAGATCGAGCGGGTCTCCGGCATGGTCGGTCGGCTGCCCGGGCACGCCAAGGTCGAGACCGGAGGCAAGCGGATCGACGGTCCCGGGTACTTCTTCGACCCGACAGTCATCTCCGGGCTGAAGCAGGACGACGAGGTCATCCAGGACGAGATCTTCGGGCCCGTGATCACCGTGCAGCGGTTCACTGACGAGGCCGAGGCCCTGCGCTGGGCGAACGGCGTCAAGTACGGCCTGGCCTCCTCGGTGTGGACCAAGGACCACGGCCGTGCGATGCGGATGGCCAAGCGGCTCGACTTCGGCGCGGTGTGGATCAACACCCACATCCCCATCGTGGCCGAGATGCCCCATGGCGGCTTCAAGCACTCGGGCTACGGCAAGGACCTGTCGATGTACGGCCTCGAGGACTACACCCGGATCAAGCACGTGATGTCCTACATCGGTGAGGGACCTGCATGAGGATCCTGCTCGTCGGTGCGGGGGGAGTGGGGGCGGCGTTCGCGTCGATCGCAGCCCGGCGGGACTTCTTCGAGGCGATCGTCGTCGCCGACTACGACCTGACCCGCGCAGAGCGGGCGGCCGCCTCGGACGACCGGTTCGTGGCTGCCCAGGTGGATGCCTCGGATGCGGAGTCCGTCGCCACCCTCGCCAGAGAGCATCGGGCGACGCACGTGATGAACGCGGTGGACCCGCGCTTCGTCATGCCGATCTTCGAGGGTGCCCTCGCGGCAGGGGCGGACTACCTCGACATGGCCATGAGCCTGTCCCGGCCGCACCCCGACCAGCCTCATGCACGCGTGGGCGTCAAGCTCGGTGACGAGCAGTTCGCGCAGGCGCCGCAGTGGGAGGACGCCGGTCGCCTGGCGCTGGTCGGCATCGGCGTCGAGCCGGGACTCTCGGACGTGTTCGCACGCTACGCCGCCGACCACCTGTTCTCCGAGATCGACGAGCTCGGCACCCGCGACGGCGCCAACCTGTCGGTGAAGTCAGAGGACGGCGAGGAGATGTTCGCACCGTCCTTCTCCATCTGGACCACGATCGAGGAGTGCCTGAACCCGCCGGTGATCTACGAGCGCGCGCGCCGGGACGCCGGAGACGCCGACGGCGGGTGGTACACCACACCGCCGTTCAGCGAGCCGGAGGTCTTCGACTTCCCCGAGGGGATCGGTCCCGTCGAGTGCGTCAACGTCGAGCACGAGGAAGTGCTGCTGATGCCGCGGTGGGTGGACGCGAAGCGGGTCACCTTCAAGTACGGCCTCGGCGAGGAGTTCATCGACGTCCTCAAGACGCTGCACAAGCTCGGGCTCGACCGGACCGAGCCGGTGTCCGTCGGCGGAGCACGGGTCTCGCCCCGGGATCTCGTCGCCGCCTGCCTGCCGGACCCGGCGGGGCTCGGCGACAGGATGACCGGCAAGACCTGCGCCGGGCTCTACGTCACGGGCACGGGCAAGGACGGGCAGCCGAGGTCGACGTACCTCTACCACGTGGTGGACAACGAGTGGTCGATGCAGGAGTACGGCCACCAGTGCGTGGTGTGGCAGACCGCGGTCAACCCCGTCGTCGCCCTGGAACTGCTCGCGCGAGGCGCGTGGGCGGGCGCCGGGGTGCTGGGACCGGAGGCCTTCGATGCCCAGCCGTTCCTGGACCTGCTGGTCGAGTACGGCGCGCCGTGGGGTCAGCGGGACGACTGACCGCCCTTCGCAGCTCCCCGCTCAGCCGGTCTGCTCGAACGCCTCCGCGAGCACGTCGAGTGCCTCGTGAAGTAACGAGTCGCCGATCGCCAGCGGGGGCAGGAAGCGGAAGACGTTTCCCCAGGTGCCGCAGGTCAAGGTGACGACCCCGGCCCGGTGGCACGCGGCGTTGACGGCAGCGGCGCGCGCCGGGTCAGGACTCGTCCCGTCCTCGCCGACGAGCTCGATCGCCATCATCGCGCCTCGGCCGCGGACGTCGCCGATCACGGGGTGCTTGAGCTGGAGCTCGCGCAGCCGGCTGCTGAGCACTGCCTCGATCTCACGTGCCCGGCCCACCAGGTCGTGGGTCTGCATCTCGTCCATGGCGCCCAGCGCGGCGGCGCAGGCGACCGGGTTCCCGCCGTACGTGCCGCCGAGACCACCGACGTGGACGGCGTCCATCACCTCGGACCGGCCGGTGACCGCCGCGAGCGGCAATCCGCCGGCGATGCCCTTGGCGGTCGTGATCAGGTCGGGGACGACGCCCTCGTGGTCGCTGGCGAACCAGTCGCCGGTGCGGCAGAAGCCGGACTGGATCTCGTCGGCGACGAAGACGATGCCCTTCTCGTGTGCCCACGCGGCCAGCGCAGGCAGGAAACCCGGAGCCGGAACCACGAAGCCCCCCTCGCCGAGGATCGGCTCGATCACGAGGCAGGCCAGGTTGTCGGCACCTGCCTGCTTGTCCAGAACGTCGATGGCACGGGCGGCCGCCTCCTCGCCCGAGATCGGGCTCGGCTCGCGGAACGGGTACGACATCGGGGCCCGGAAGATGTCGCCGGCGAAGGGCCCGAACCGGTGCTTGTAGGGCATGTTCTTCGCGGTCATCGCCATCGTCAGGTTCGTCCGACCGTGGTAGGCGTGGTCGAAGACCGCGACGCCGGTGCGCCCAGTCGCGTGCCGGGCGATCTTGACTGCGTTCTCCACGGCCTCGGCCCCGGAGTTGAACAGTGCCGACTTCTTCGCGTGGTCACCGGGCGTGAGCTCAGCGAGGCGTTCGCAGACGTCGACGTAGACGTCGTACGGCGTGACCATGAAGCAGGTGTGGGTGAACGCCGCGACCTGACGGGAGACCCGCTCGACCACCGCGGGAGCCGCATTGCCGACCCCGGTGACGGCGATACCGCTGGCGAGGTCGATCAGAGAGTTGCCGTCGGCGTCGACGAGCACTCCGCCGCCCGCAGCCTCGATGAAGACCGGGAGCGTGGTCCCCACACCGGAGGCGACGACCTGGTTGCGGCGGGCGAACTTCTCGCGCGAGACGGGACCGGGGACCTCGGTGACGAGGCGTCGTTCCTGGGGGAGCCCAGGGCCGCCGTGAGGGCTCGTCTGGGTGTCGGGGGCGGTGTCGGTGTCCATGCCGACACCCTAGGGAATCCGGCCCGTCGAAGCCATGCCGGACGACCGATTTCGTGGCGAACCGACCGATCCACTCCGGAATGGGTGACGGATCGGAGGTCAGTCTGATGATTTCGTCCCCCGTCGAGGTGGCGTCAGGTGGGCCGTCGGGGCCCGGCGCACCGGGAGTGTCCTGGGCTGGGACGATGGTGTCGTGACAGTCCCCACCGCCAGCGTTCCCCCTCGACGGGACGTGGTCGTCCTCGGGTCCACCGGCTCCATCGGCACCCAGGCGCTCGACCTGGTCCGTCGCAACCCCGACCGCTTCCGGGTGGTGGCGCTCACGGCCGGGGGGAGCCAGCCCGAGCTCTTCGAGAGACAGGTTGCGGAGTTCGCGCCGGCGTACTCCGGCCTCGGCGAGGACGCCAGCGTCACCGCGGCCGGACTGGACTGCGATGTGGTGCTCAACGGCATCACCGGTGCGGTCGGTCTGCGTCCGACGCTCGCCGCCCTCGATGCGGGGAACACGCTCGCCCTGGCCAACAAGGAGTCCCTGATCATCGGCGGACCGGTCGTGACCCAGCGCGCGCACCCAGGGCAGATCGTGCCCGTCGACAGCGAGCACAGCGCGCTGGCCCAGTGCCTGCGCGGCGGGCGAGCCGAGGAGGTACGCCGACTCGTCCTGACCGCGAGCGGGGGACCGTTCCGTGGCAGGTCCCGCGACGCGCTCCACGAGGTGACCCCGGCCGAAGCGCTCGCGCATCCGACCTGGGACATGGGGCCGGTGGTCACGGTCAACTCGGCGACGCTGGTCAACAAGGGCCTCGAGGTCATCGAGGCGCACCTGCTCTTCGGCATCCCGTTCGACGCGATCGAGGTCGTGGTGCACCCGACCTCGGTGGTGCACTCGATGGTCGAGTTCACCGATGGCTCGACGTTGGCCCAGGCGTCGCCGCCGACGATGCTGATCCCGATCGCACTGGGCCTGGCCTGGCCCGACCGGGTGCCGGACGCGGCCCAGGCGGTCGACTGGACCCGAGACCAGGTCTGGGCGTTCTCGCCGCTCGACCACGAGGCCTTCCCGGCCGTGGCGCTCGCCCGATCGGCAGGCGAGCAAGGGGGTACCGCTCCGGCGGTCTACAACGCGGCGAACGAGACCTGCGTCGAACGGTTCCTCGCCGGTGAGATGAGGTTCACCGACATCGTGCCCACGGTGGCGGACGTTCTCGCCAGGCACGACGTACCCTCGGAGGTGAAGCTCACCGTCGACGACGTGCTCGCCGCCGACGCATGGGCGCGTGCCGAGGCTCGGCGCCTACTCGACCTTGGAGAGAACCGATGACCGTGCTGCTCTACACACTCGGTGTGGTGCTGCTCGTGGTCGGCATCGCCGCCTCGATCGCCCTGCACGAGCTGGGGCACATGGTGCCGGCGAAGAAGTTCGGCGTGAAGGTCACCCAGTACTTCATCGGCTTCGGCCGGACCCTGTGGTCCCGCCGCAAGGGGGAGACTGAGTACGGCGTCAAGGCGATCCCGCTCGGCGGCTACGTCAAGCTGGTCGGCATGCTGCCGCCGTCCCCGGACGACGCGCCAGGCACGCTGCGCAAGAGCAACACCGGCCTGTTCACCCAGCTGATCTCCGACGCGCGAGCCGCGGAGTACGAGCACATCGCCGAGGAGGACGAGCCCCGGCTGTTCTACCGGCTCCCCTGGTGGAAGAAGGTCATCGTGATGGCTGGCGGGCCCACGGTGAACCTGGTCCTGGCCTTCATGCTCTTCGGTGGCGTCTTCATGGTGCACGGCGTACCCGAGACCACGCTGACCATCAACCAGGTCTCGGACTGCGTGATCGCAGCCGTCCCGGGCCAGACCGTCGAACGCCGCTGCACCGCGAAGGACCCGGTCTCTCCGGCAGCGCGGGCAGGGCTGCGCAAGGGCGACCAGATCGTCTCCTTCAACGGCACCCCTGTGCACACGTGGGATGAGCTCACCGGCCTGATCCGCGGCAACGAGAACGGCGCCGCCACGATCGTGGTGGACCGTCAGGGCAAGACCCAGACCCTGCACACCGACACCACCGTCTCCCCGCGGATCGACCTGGCCGACCAGACGCGGACGGTCAAGGTCGGCTTCCTCGGTGTCACGCCGAAGCTCGAGCTGGTCCGTCAGGGGCCGGCCTTCGTGGTGACCACGATGGCCGACTACACCTGGACCACGGTCACCGCCTTGGGGCACCTGCCCGTGCGGGTCTGGGGCGTCGCCCGGGCAGTGGTGGGGCTCGAGGAGCGGGACCCGCGGAGCCCGATGAGCGTGGTCGGAGCGAGCCGGGTGGCAGGCGAGGTGGCCTCGGAGCAGACCGTGCCGATCATGGACCGCTTCGTGATGCTGCTGATGCTGCTCGGCGGGATCAACCTGTTCGTCGGCATGTTCAACTTCATCCCCCTGCTGCCTCTCGACGGCGGTCACATCGCGGGGGCCCTCTACGAGGCGATGAGACGTGGCCTGGCGAGACTGCGTGGGCGGCCGGATCCCGGCTACTTCGACGTGGCCAAGCTGCTCCCGGTGGCGTACGTGATGGCCGGCGCGCTGCTGGTGATGAGCGTGCTGCTCGTGTACGCCGACATCGTCGTACCCGTCCAGCTCAACTAGTCAGGCCGGTGGTCACGCGCTTCGCGAACCACAGGAAGCATCCCGAGAAGTACGAGAAGTAAGGAACTGTGATGGCCTCGGTCGACCTCGGCATCCCGGCGGCACCGCCCCCGGTGCTGGCCCCCCGGCGCAAGACGCGTCAGATCAAGGTGGGCAAGGTCCTCGTCGGTGGTGACGCCCCCGTCTCCGTGCAGTCGATGACCACGACCCTGACCTCGGACGTGAACGCCACGCTCCAGCAGATCGCCGAGCTCACCGCGACCGGTTGCGACATCGTCCGGGTGGCCTGCCCGTCGCAGGACGACGCCGACGCCCTGGCCGAGATCGCGCAGCACTCGCAGATCCCGGTGATCGCCGACATCCACTTCCAGCCGAAGTACGTCTTCGCCGCGATCGAGGCCGGCTGCGCGGCCGTCCGCGTGAACCCGGGCAACATCCGCAAGTTCGACGACCAGATCAAGGAGATCGCCCGGGTCGCCAAGGACCACGGCACGTCGATCCGGATCGGGGTCAACGCCGGGTCGCTGGACAAGCGGCTTCTCGAGAAGTACGGCAAGGCCACCCCCGAGGCCCTTGTCGAGTCGGCGGTGTGGGAGGCGAGCCTCTTCGAGGAGCACGACTTCCACGACTTCAAGATCTCGGTGAAGCACAACGACCCGGTCGTTATGGTGCAGGCCTACGAGATGCTTTCGGAGCGCGGCGACTGGCCGCTGCACCTCGGCGTGACCGAGGCCGGGCCCGCTTTCCAGGGCACGATCAAGTCCGCGGTGGCATTCGGGTCGCTCCTCTCGCGCGGAATCGGCGACACGATCCGGGTGTCCCTGTCGGCTCCTCCCGTCGAGGAGGTCAAGGTCGGCATCCAGATCCTGCAGTCGCTGAACCTGCGCCCGCGCAAGCTGGAGATCGTCTCGTGCCCCTCGTGCGGACGGGCCCAGGTCGACGTCTACAAGCTCGCCGACGAGGTGACCGCCGGACTCGAAGGCCTCGAGGTGCCCCTGCGGGTCGCCGTCATGGGGTGCGTCGTCAACGGTCCGGGCGAGGCCCGCGAGGCCGACCTCGGCGTCGCCTCTGGCAACGGCAAGGGCCAGATCTTCGTCAAGGGCGAGGTGATCAAGACCGTGCCCGAGTCGAAGATCGTGGAGACCCTCATCGAGGAGGCCATGCGGCTCGCCGAGGACATGGACCCCGTCGATGGCGCCGACACCCCCGGTGGGGCGACCGTCACGGTCAGCTGACCGCGCGGCGTACGGGTGCCGCGGCGTAGGGGCGGCGTATCCGGGCAATTGCGCGGATACGACAGGCCCGCGCGCTGGGTGACCCGCTCCAGCCGGACAATTGACCGGTTACGACGTCGCTACGGGCGGCGGAGCTGTCCTGTCCGGACAATTGACCGGTTACGACGTCGGGACGGATAGCGGAGCTGTCCTGTCCGGACAATTGACCGGTTACGACGTCGGGACGGATAGCGGAGCTGTCCTGTCCGGACAATTGCGCGGTTACGACAGGTCCCGGGCCCGGATGATCGTCCTAACCGGTCAATTGCCCAGTTGCGACAGGGACCCGGCGCGGAGGTGTGACCTGCCGAGGGTTGGGAACGGTCTGGGCGTAGGCAGTCCACTCTCGGAGGAATACCCATGTCATCCCCACCCCTCGCCACCGGTACGCCGCGCCGCGACCGGACCCATCTGCTGTACCTGGCGGTGATCGTCGGGGTTCTGGCCGGCGTCGCGGTCGGTCTGATCGCTCCTGACTTCGCGACGCAGCTCAAGCCCATCGGTGACGCGTTCGTCGCGCTGATCAAGATGATGATCTCGCCGGTCATCTTCTGCACCATCGTTCTCGGCGTCGGCTCGGTGGCGAGTGCGGCGCACGTGGGCAAGGTGGGTGGCCTGGCGCTCGGCTACTTCCTGGTGATGTCGACGTTCGCGCTCACCATCGGGCTGGTCGTGGGCAACCTGCTGCACCCGGGGTCGGGGCTCCACCTGACCGATGAGGTCGCGAAGGCCGGAGCCGAGCAGGCCAGCGGTGCCGGTTCGACGACCGACTTCCTGCTCGGCGTCATCCCGACGACCCTGTTCTCGTCGGTCACCGATGGTGAGGTGCTGCAGACGCTGCTGGTCGCGTTGCTGGTCGGGTTCGCGGTGCAGGCGATGGGCCGTACGGGGGAGCCGGTCATCCGAGGGATCGAGCACCTGCAGCGGGTGGTGTTCCGGGTGCTGGCGATGATCATGTGGGTCGCTCCGATCGGTGCCTTCGGAGCGATGGCTGCCGTGGTCGGCGAGACCGGGGTCGATGCCCTGAAGAGCCTCGCCGTCGTCATGCTCGGCTTCTATGCGACCTGCCTCATCTTCGTCTTCGTCGTCCTCGGCACGGTGCTGCGTGTGGCCACCGGGATCAACATCGTCAGCCTGCTGCGCTACCTGGGTCGCGAGTTCCTGCTGATCCTCTCGACGTCGTCCTCGGAGTCCGCACTCCCTCGCCTGATCGCCAAGATGGAGCACGCCGGGGTCGAGCAGACCACAGTCGGCGTCGTCGTACCGACCGGCTACTCGTTCAACCTCGACGGTACGGCGATCTACCTGACCATGGCGTCGCTGTTCATCGCCGAGGCGATGGGCACACCCCTGGCGCTGGGCGAGCAGATCTCCCTGCTGGTGTTCATGGTGATCGCCTCCAAGGGAGCCGCCGGCGTCACCGGAGCCGGGCTCGCCACTCTCGCGGGCGGGCTCGCCTCGCACCGCCCGGCACTCCTGGACGGAGTCGGCCTGATCGTGGGCATCGACCGGTTCATGTCGGAGGCGCGGGCGCTGACGAACTTCGCCGGGAACTCGGTCGCGACCGTCCTGATCGCCTCCTGGACCGGCGGGCTCGACCGCGAGCAGTTCGACGCCGTGCTGGCCGGGGAGCGGCCGTTCGACGAGTCCACGATGATCGACGAGACGGAGACCGACGTCAGCCGGGACCGCGAGAGCACCGTCGTCTGAGCCGGTGCCGACCGGATCCGGCCCCGGCATCGCCCTGTGCGCGGGCCGGTCGGCCCTGATCGAGCGAGCCGGCCAGCGGCTAGGCTCCCCTCGTGCTCCGAACCCAGCACGGGACCCGACTTCTCGGCCCGAACGACCTGCCCTCGGTCCTCGAGTTGCTGAGCCTGGATCCCGTGGTCAACGTGTTCGTGGACTATCGCGCCCGGCTCACGCGGCTCGACCCGCGCTGGCTCGGCGGGGAGATGTGGGGCTACTCCGAGGGCGGTGAGCTGGTGTCGGTGTGCCATGCCGCGGCCAACCTGGTGCCCGCGATGGCCACCCCGGACGCGGTGGAGGGCTTCGCCCGCAGGGCGCTTCGTCGGCCGCGCCGCTGCTCCACGATCGTCGGCCCGGCCGATGCCGTGGAGCCGCTGTGGGAGCGGCTCGAACCGCACTGGGAGCGGCCACGCGAGCGTCGCCCGTCGCAGCCGCACCTGGAGATCTCGACGGCGCCCTCGATCACCGCCGACCCGCTGGTCCGACGCACCGAGCAGAGCGACTTCGACGCGCTCTACCCGGCGTGCGTCGCCATGTACACCGAGGAGGTCGGCGTCTCGCCCGAGGATGCCGGCGGAGGCGACCTCTACCGCGCCAGGGTGAGCCAGCTGATCAGCAAGGGCTGGTCGTTCGCCCGGATCGAGAGTGGCCGGGTGCTGTTCAAGGCCGAGGTTGCGGCGGTGTCGCCGTACGCCTGCCAGATCCAGGGCGTGTACGTCGATCCCGCACTGCGCGGTCAGGGCATCGGCACGGCAGGTATGGCGACCGTCGTCGATGTGGCCCTGCGCGAGATCGCCCCAGTGGTGTCGCTCTACGTCAACGACCACAACCTCGCGGCGCAACGGGTCTACGAGCGGGTGGGGTTCGCCCAGACCGCAACCCTGTCCACGGTGATGTTCTGAGCCCGCCCCGACCGCTTCCCCCCGTAGGGTCGACGGCATGGAGCCCACTGTGAGCAAGGACGTGGCGGCACTGGCGGTGCTGCTCGGTGTCAGCGGCGTGGTGCATCTCGTCAGGCCCGAGGCCTACGAGCCCCTGATGCCGGAGGCGGTCCCCGCCCACCGTGAGGTGATCCTCGGGTCCGGCGTGGCCGAGATCCTGTGCGGGGTCGGACTCCTGCACCCGCGCACCCGCCGTGCCGCTGGTTGGGCGAGCGCCGCACTGCTGGTCGGCGTCTTTCCGGGGAACCTCAAGATGGCCGTCGACTCCGCGCGCAGCCGCAGCACGAAGTTCAAGGCTCTGGCGTTCGGTCGGCTGCCGTTGCAGATCCCCCTCGTCCGCACCGCCTTGAGGGCAGCCCGGGGCTGATCCCAAGGCCGCCGCGCACCGGCCACGCGTCCGACCGTCACGCCCGGTCGCGGCCATCATAAGGAACTCGGTCGCAGCCCGCACCTGAGGGCGGCTAGCCTTTCCGCATGATCCTGCGGATGTCGTCCCTGTTCGTGCGCACGCTTCGGGAGGACCCCGTCGACGCCGAGGTCCCGAGCCACCGGCTCCTGCTGCGCGCCGGTTACATCCGGCGGGCGGCACCCGGCATCTACACCTGGCTGCCGCTCGGGCTGCGCGTCCTGCGCCGGATCGAGCAGATCATCCGCGATGAGATGAACGACATCGGCGCCCAGGAGCTCTCGTTCCCGGCGCTGCTTCCCCGTGAGCCCTACGAGGCGAGCGGACGCTGGTCGGAGTACGGCGACAGCATCTTCCGTCTCAAGGACCGCAAGGGCAACGACTACCTGCTCGGACCCACGCACGAGGAGATGTTCACGCTGGTCGTGAAGGACCTCTACTCCTCCTACAAGGACCTCCCGCTCTCGATCTACCAGATCCAGACCAAGTACCGCGACGAGGCTCGTCCCCGCGCCGGGCTGCTGCGCGGTCGCGAGTTCACGATGAAGGACTCGTACTCCTTCGACATCGACGACGCGGGACTGGAGCGCAGCTACCAGGCGCACCGCGACGCCTACATCCGGATCTTCGACCGGCTGGGGTTCGAGTACGTCATCGTCAAGGCGACGTCGGGGGCCATGGGCGGGTCCAGGTCCGAGGAGTTCCTGGCCCGTGCGGAGGTGGGGGAGGACACCTACGTCCGCTGCCGCCAGTGCGACTACGCGGCCAACGTCGAGGCCGTCCAGGTCCGTGCCCCTGCCCCGGTCGCGTACGACGACCTGCCGGCCGCGCATGCCGAGGTGACACCGGGGACCCCCACGATCGACTCGCTGGTCGACCATCTGAACCACGCCTTCCCCCGTGAGGACCGGGCCTGGACCGCCGGGGACACGCTCAAGAACGTGCTCGTCGTCCTCAAGCATCCGGACGGGACCCGGGAGCCGGTCGCGATCGGTGTGCCCGGCGACCGTGAGGTCGACCAGAAGCGTCTCGAGGGCCAGCTGGAGCCGACCGAGGTGGAGCCCTTCGGCGAGGCCGAGTTCGCGAAGCATCCCGAGCTCGTCAAGGGCTACATCGGCCCCGGCGTGCTGGGGGAGAAGCGCCCCGCGGGCCTGCGCTACCTCGTCGACCCTCGCGTCGTCGAGGGGACCCGGTGGGTCACCGGCGCCGACATCGAGGGCAGTCACGTCCTCGATCTGGTGGTGGGGCGAGACTTCACGCCCGACGGCACCATCGAGGCCGCCGACGTCCGCGACGGGGACGCCTGTCCGAACTGCGACTCGGGCACTCTCGAGGCCGCACGCGGCATCGAGATGGGTCACATCTTCCAGCTCGGCCGCAAGTACGCCGATGCTCTCGACCTGAAGGTTCTCGACGAGAACGGCAAGCTGGTCACGGTCACGATGGGGTCCTACGGCATCGGCCCCTCCCGTGCGGTGGCCGCGATCGCCGAGGGCACGCTCGACGAGCTCGGGCTGGCATGGCCGCGGGAGGTCGCCCCGGCCGACGTCCACGTCGTGGCCACCGGCAAGGACGAGGCGGTCTTCGCCGCCGCGGAGGCGCTGGTGACCGAGCTCCATGCCCAGGGCATCGAGGTGCTCTACGACGACCGGCCGAAGGTCAGCCCCGGCGTGAAGTTCAAGGACGCCGAGCTGATCGGCGTACCCACGATCGTGGTGGTCGGCAAAGGCCTGGCCGACGGCGTGATCGAGGTCAAGGACCGCCGCAGCGGCGAACGCAGCCAGGTGCCCGTGGGCGAGTCCGCCGCGCACCTGGTGACCGTGGTCCGTGGCTGATCGCACCGAGCCAGGGATGCCCGCGCTGGAAGCTGTCATCTTCGACTGGGGCGGCACGCTGACCCGGTGGCACGACGTGGACTTCCACGCCGAGTCGCTGGCCCTGGCACAGGCTGTCGTCGCCGCTGATCACGGCCCCGACGAGATCAGTGCTCGCCTGCTCGAGGCGGGTGGGGTCGTCTGGGGGCGGTCCCGCGACCACCAGCAGAGCGCCACAGTGGCCGATCTCTTCGTCGAGGCGGGTCTCGACCACGACCCTCGGTTGCTGGACGCGTACTTCGACTTCTGGCAGCCCCACACCACCACCGACCCCGAGGTTCGCCCGCTGTGGGAGGCACTTCACGCGGACGGTCTCAAGGTCGGCGTGCTCTCCAACACGATCTGGCCACGGGAGTGGCACGAGGGGTTCTTCCGGCGCGACGGTGTGCTGTCGCTGGTCGACGGCGACGTCTACACCTCGGAGATCGCGCACACCAAGCCGGCGCCGGAGGCGTTCGAGGCAGCGATGGCCGCGGTGGGCGTGAGCGATCCGGCCGCCTGCGTGTACGTCGGTGACCGGCTCTTCGACGACATCTGGGGAGCCGCCAACGCCGGTCTCCGCACCATCTGGATCCCGCACAGCACGATCCCTCCCGAGCAGACCGGGCACTCCGAGGGCGAGCCGGACGCGGTGGCCCACTCCCTCTCCGAGATCGCGGGGATCGTCGCCTCCTGGCGCTGAGCCGTCTGCCATGGCGTGCGCATCTCTGCAGTGCAAGAAGATGTGGGGCGTTGGACTCTGGCGCGTGAGCGCGGCGGGATGAACACTGAGCGATCGACGCACCGCGCAAGGCGGTCCCGGCTCGAAGGACGATGGAATGCTACGAATCCGCCCTGCTCTGGCAGTGCTTCTGGGAGCCGGGATGATCCTGGCCGGAACCCTCTCGCCCGCCGCCGCCGTGTCGCCCAAGGGTGAGGAGTCGGCCAGAGGCTGCTTCTCTCCGATCTCCGTCGGTGCCGCAGCCAAGGGTGACCCGGGTCGAGCACTCGACCACCGCGACATCTCCCTTCGCGCCCAGCGCCGCATCGAGCGGCGTACGGACCGGATCCTGGCCGGGCAGCGACAGACGGCTGCCGCGGCGAGCGCCTCGGTCCCCGTCTACGTGCACGTGATGGCCGCGAAGAACGGCGCCGGAAACGTCACCGACACGCAGATCGCCAACCAGATCACGGTCCTCAACAACACCTTCGCCGGAGGCGAGTCGACCGCGGCGGCCAACACCGGCTTCTCGTTCACCCTTGCGGGCACCGACCGCTACTTCAACGACCAGTGGCACAAGGACCGTCAGTCGACGACCTACCGGAAGCAGACCCGACTCGGTGGCAAGAACGCCCTGAACATCTGGCTCGTCGACTTCAGCTACCTCGGCATCGCGACCTTCCCCTGGGACTACGCGCGCAACCCGGGCATCGACGGCATCCGGGTGCACTTCGACTCCCTCCCAGGCGGGTCGATCGCGAACTACAACCTCGGTGAGACCGCCACCCACGAGGCGGGACACTGGTTCGGGCTCTACCACACCTTCCAGGGCGGCTGCGCCGACCCGAACGACGAGGTCTCCGACACTCCGGCGCAGTCGAGCTCGACCACGGGCTGCCCGGAGGGCCGTGACAGCTGTGCGCTACCGGGTCTCGACCCCATCCACAACTACATGGACTACAGCTACGACTCCTGCTACAACCAGTACACCCCGGGCCAGTCGTCACGGATGAGCCAGATGTGGACGGCCTACCGCGCCTGAGGCTCAGCGTTCAGGGAGACCCGGGAAGGGCTCGGGCTCCCCGCCGAAGAGGAGAACGCGCAACGCGGCGTCGGTGAGCGCGTCCAGCGCCCACTGGCGGTTCGCGCCCCAGGTGCTGCCCACCAGGTCGGCGTACACGTCGGCGCACCGGTGCTCGATGGCCAGCGTGTGGGCGGTCACCTGGGCGGCGGTGCGCACCGGACCGTCGACCGCGTAGGCAACCTCCGAGACCACGGGCTCGCCACCGGCGCGCCTGACCATGGTCTCCAGCTGGTCCCGTCGGTCACGGTGCAGGCTGTAGCCCTCTCGCAGGTGGCCGGCGAGTCGGGGATGGGCCGACACCGAGGTCCGCCCTCCCAGCAGTCCATAGAGGTAGACCGCACCGTGCTCTGCGGCGAGCGTCGCCTGGAGCCCCTCCATCGGCGTCACGGGGCACGCCGCTCGGTCCGGAGCCGCTCGGACTGCTGGGCCGACGCCGCCGACATGCTCGCGAGCAGCCGGGCGAACGGACCGCTGCGTGCCGAGAAGGCTTGACGTCGCAGCGCCTCGGCAGCGTCGTCCTCGACGGAGCGCGCGAAGTCCAGCGCGCGAGCGCGGTCTCGTGGCACCCGGACGCGACCGAGTGTCGGTGCGTAGTCGGAGTCTCCGGGAGCAGCCCGTTCCAGGATCCGTTGGTGCTCCAGATGGGTCGCGATGGCCGGCCGCAGCACCCCCGCGAGGTCGTCGTGGTGCCTGGAGACCGCCGTCAGCCCCCAGGCCGCGGCGGCGCTGCTCGTGATCGCCTCCAGCGCCAGCGCGACGTCGGGATCGACGGGGGGATCGACGGGGGGAGCGGCGGTGGTCGTGGGCGATGGCGTCGGGGTGCTCGCGGTCCCCGGGGAGCCCGAGGGGGTGCACGCCGAGGCCGCCGCGGCGAGCGCCAGCGCCAGCGCGGTACGCCGGGTCAGCTGACCGTCGGGTGCGGGTGAGGAGGGCACCGGGCGAGCCTATCCGCCGCGACGGACGACGCCGTCGCGCAGGTCAGGCCCGGATGGTGAACGACAGCAGGTGGAAGGACCGCTTCGAGTACTCGATCGTCACCTCGAACACGGCATCCGGATGGGCGGGGCTCACGCCGGTCAGCGTGCCGTCCTCGGTGACCGTGTTGCTCTCCGGGATCGCGATGGCGGCCTTGACCGTCGTCCGTCCCTTACGGCTCTTGCGCGGCACCGTCACGCGGCCGACCTTCACGCCGCTGAGCGCGACCCGCCACCCGGCCTTGGCCCTGCGGTCGAGCTCCCCCTTGAGCGGCTTGCAGCCCTCGCAGAGCGATCCCTTGGGGGAGAGGGAGACCAGCGGTCGGGAGTCGTTGGTGGCGATCGCATAGGCCCACAACTCGACGACGTACGTCGCAAAGGCCCGGCGTCCCGCCACGTCGTCGTCGAGTCGCTTCGGCGCCCGTGGCTCGACCGGCAGGGGCATGGGAGTCGGGGTCGGGGTGGCGGGAGGATCGGGCAGCGTGGGCGAGGACGAGGGGGAGCTCGTGGTCGGGGTGGCTACGGCGGAGGGAGTCTCCGACGACGAGCACCCGGCCACGGCGACCAGCGTCAACGTGAGCCCGCCCACCATGAGGAGGGCTGCGGGCGGGCTGGAAGGCATGCCTGAGGCTACCAACGGGTCGAGCGGATCCGACGCCGGTTCGACGTGCCCTGTTGTCCGCTAGCCTGTAGCCGACAACAGCACAGCAAGGAGGACGTGACCGGTGGCAGACCCTGGCAAGACAGACATCCGGGACCGAATCCAGCAGGTGCTGACCGAGCCCGTCTCGACTCTCGGCTACGACCTCGAAGCCGTGGAGATCACCCCGGCTGGCAAGCGCCGGGTGCTGCGCGTGGCCGTCGACAAGGACGGCGGCGTGACGATGGACGACATCGCCGAGGTGAGCCGCGAGGTCTCTCAGACGTTGGACGCCTGCGACGTCATGGGGCAGCTGCCGTACACGCTCGAGGTGACGTCACCCGGCACCGACAGACCGTTGACCTTGCCTCGCCACTGGCGCCGCAACCGCGGCCGTCTGGTCAAGGCTGTTCTCGTCGAGGGTGGCGAGGCTCTCGGTCGGATCACCGACAACGACGACGACTCCGTGACGCTCGACGTCGACGGAACCCCCCGCATCCTGGCCCTGGCGGACGTCGCCAAGGCGAAGGTCCAGATCGAGTTCAACCGCAAGGAGTCCTGAGTGGACATCGACATGAGCATCCTGCGGATGCTCGAGCGTGAGAAAGAGATCTCCTTCGAGGTACTCGTGGAGGCGATCGAGCAGGCGCTGCTGACGGCCTACCACAAGACCCCCGGAGCCCAGGAGGTCGCGCGGGTCGAGCTGGACCGCAAGAACGGGCACGTGACGGTCCTCGCCTCGGAGACCGATGAGGAGGGCAACGTCCTCGCCGAGTTCGACGACACCCCCGACGGCTTCGGCCGGATCGCCGCTACCACCGCGAAGCAGATCATGCTGCAACGGCTGCGCGACGCCGAGGACGAGCTGCGGTTCGGGGAGTTCTCCGGCAAGGAGGGCGACATCGTCTCGGGCGTGATCCAGCAGGGTCGGGACCCCCAGGACGTGATGGTCGACCTCGGCAAGCTCGAGGCTCTGCTGCCGGCCGCGGAACGCGTGCCGGGAGAGCGTTACGAGCACGGCGTACGCATCAAGTGCCTGGTCGTCAGCGTCCGCAAGGGGATGCGCGGCCCCCAGATCACCCTGAGCCGGTCACATCCGAACCTGGTCCGCAAGCTCTTCGCGCTGGAGGTGCCCGAGATCGCCGACGGCACCGTCGACATCATCGCGGTGGCCCGCGAGGCCGGGCACCGCACCAAGATCGCGGTGCACTCGACCGTTCCAGGAGTCAACGCCAAGGGCTCGTGCATCGGCCCGATGGGGCAGCGGGTCCGCAACGTCATGTCGGAGCTGCACGGCGAGAAGATCGACATCGTCGACTGGGCCGAGGACCCCGCCGAGATGGTGGCGCATGCTCTGAGTCCCGCGCGGGTGAGCAAGGTCGAGATCGTCAGCCTCGAGGCGCGCTCGGCTCGGGTGGTCGTGCCGGACTTCCAGCTGTCGCTCGCGATCGGCAAGGAGGGCCAGAACGCCCGCCTCGCCGCGCGACTCACGGGCTGGCGGATCGACATCCGCTCCGACGAGGCACCCGACCCGGAGTGACCCGAGCCACGCCTGCCGGGCGTGGCTCGCCGCCTCCGGTTCGGTGAAGCACCGCGCGAACCGGTAGGCTGGGGGAAGTGGTCGACAGAGACACCGCTGATGCATGCGCGGAGACGACGGGGCAACGCCCCGCACCGGTCCGGACCTGCATCGGGTGTCGCAAGCGGGCCACGAAGCACGAACTGCTGCGGGTCGTCGTCGGACCCGGGGTGAGCGGCCTCGCCGTACACCCCGATCCCGGTGGCTCGGCACCCGGACGTGGCGCGCACCTTCACGCCACCCCGGACTGCTACGAAGCCGCGGTGCGGCGACGAGCTTTCTCACGGGCCTTCCGGGTCCGTGAGCAGCTGGTCAGCACACCGTTGGCCGAGTACCTCCAGCAGCTCGCTGCAACGAACTGACCAGTGCAAGACCCGACAGAAGATGGAGCAGCAGCTCATGAGCACTCGATGAGTTCTTCACGATGAGCGTGCACACCAACTAACGGTCCGGGCAGCCCCGACAGGGCTCGGACCAAGAGGAGAAGCGTGGCTAAGGTCCGAGTCCACGAGCTCGCAAAAGAGCTCGGAGTCGAGAGCAAGGTCGTTCTGGCCAAGCTCAAGGAGATGGGTGAGTTCGTCAAGTCGGCATCGTCGACTGTCGAGCCCCCTGTCGAAATGCGGTTCAAGAAGGAGTACGGCGACGAGCTGAAGGTCGCCGCCGAGAAGAAGGCCGCCAAGAAGGCCCCGGCGAAGAAGGCGGCAGACAAGCAGCCCGCGTCGGAGCAGGCCCCCGAGGTCGCCGCCGAGGCGCCGCAGGAGACGCCTGCGCCCGAGTCGGCACCCGCCGCCCCAGTCGAGGAGACCGTCGCACCCGCCGCCAAGGCAGCCCCCACTCCGGGGCCGCGCAAGGTGGCCGAGGCCGCTCCCGCGGCTGCGGAGGCTCCCGTTCAGGACGCGCCCGAGGCGCCGACGGCCCCGCCCGAGGAGGAGCCTCCGTCCGGCGACGCGAAGCCCGCGGCGCCGACGCCCCGACCGACTGCGCGCCCCGGCGCACCGCGGCCGGGCAACAACCCGTTCTCCAGCACCCAGGGCATGGGTCGGCGCCCCGCCGCCCCGCGTCCGGCTGCCGACCCCGGCACGGAGCGCCCTGCGCGCCCTGCTGCAGGTCGCGACGGCGCTCCCCGCGAGGGTGCGCCCCGTGAAGCCCCCCGCGAGGGTGGCCGACCGGGCATGCCGCGTCCCAACCCGGCGATGATGCCGAAGTCTCCGGCCGCCTTCGGTGGCGGTCCCGGCGGTCGCGGTCCCGGTGGCCCCGGCGGTGCAGGTGGCCCCGGCGGTCGTCCCGGTCGTCCCGGTGCTCCGGCGCGTGGCGGCGCGGGCGCAGGTGCGCCCGGTCGTGGTGCTCCCGCTGGCGGTGGCGCTCCCGGACGCGGTGGTTTCGCCGGTCCTCCCGGAGGCGGTCGCCCCGGTGGCGGTCGTCCCGGCCAGCGCGGACAGACCCAGGGTGCCTTCGGTCGCCCGGGTGGTCCCTCGCGTCGTGGTCGCAAGTCGAAGCGGGCGCGTCGTCAGGAGTTCGAGGCGATGCAGGCGCCGACCATCGGCGGCGTACGCGTGCGCAAGGGTGACGGCGAGACCGTTCGCCTGCCGCGTGGCGCCTCGCTGACCGACTTCGCCGAGAAGATCGGCGTCGACGCCGCAGCCCTGGTCCAGATGCTGTTCTCGTTGGGCGAGATGGTCACCGCGACCGAGTCGGTCAACGACGAGACGCTGCAGGTCATCGGCGAGGAGCTGAACTACATCGTTCAGGTCGTCTCGCCCGAGGACGAGGACCGCGAGCTTCTCGAGTCCTTCGACCTCGAGTTCGGTGAGGACGAGGGCGAGGAGGCCGATCTGGCGGCTCGTCCGCCCGTCGTGACCGTCATGGGTCACGTCGACCACGGAAAGACCAAGCTCCTCGACGCGCTGCGCAGTGCGAACGTCGTGGACAAGGAAGCCGGTGGCATCACCCAGCACATCGGTGCCTACCAGGTGCACACCGTGGTGGACGGGACGGATCGTCGGATCACGTTCATCGACACCCCGGGTCACGAGGCGTTCACGGCCATGCGAGCGCGTGGTGCCCAGGCGACCGACATCGCGATCCTGGTGGTCGCGGCCGACGACGGCGTCATGCCGCAGACGGTCGAGGCTCTCAACCACGTGAAGGCGGCCGGCGTACCTGTCGTGGTCGCGGTGAACAAGATCGACAAGCCCGACGCCGACCCGACCAAGGTCCGCGGACAGCTCACGGAGTACGGCCTGGTACCCGAGGAGTACGGCGGCGACACGATGTTCGTCGACGTCTCGGCGAAGTCCGAGCTGAACCTCGACAAGCTGCTCGAGGCAGTCGTCCTGACCGCGGACGCGTCGCTCGACCTGCGCGCCAACCCGGAGCAGGACGCCCAGGGTCTGGTCGTCGAGGCACACCTGGACCGCGGTCGCGGTCCGGTGGCGACGGTGCTGGTCCAGCGCGGCACGCTGCGCGTGGGCGACTCGATCGTGGCGGGTCCGGCGTACGGCCGGGTGCGCGCCATGCTCGACGAGCACGGCGACAACATCGAGGAAGCCGACCCGTCGCGTCCCGCGATGGTGCTGGGTCTGACCGCGGTGCCGGGTGCCGGCCAGAACTTCATCGTCGTCGACGACGACCGGATGGCCCGCCAGATCGCGGAGAAGCGTGAGGCCCGGGAGCGGGCGGCGATGCAGGCGAAGCGCCGCGTCCGTCGCACGCTCGAGGACTTCATGGCCTCCATGGAGGGCGGCGAGAGCCAGGAGCTCAACCTGATCCTCAAGGGCGACGTGTCCGGTTCGGTCGAGGCCCTCGAGGACTCGCTGGCCAAGATCGACGTGGGCGAGGACGTCAACCTGCGGGTCATCGACCGCGGTGTCGGTGCGATCACCGAGACCAACGTGATGCTTGCTGCGGCCTCCGATGCGATCATCATCGGCTTCAACGTGCGCCCGCAGGGCAAGGCGACCGAGCTGGCGGACAAGGAAGGTGTCGAGATCCGCTACTACTCGGTCATCTACCAGGCGATCGAGGAGATCGAGGCAGCCCTCAAGGGCCTCCTCAAGCCGGAGTACGAAGAGTCGGTGCTCGGCCAGGCCGAGATCCGCGAGATCTTCCGCTCCTCCAAGATCGGCAACATCGGTGGCTGCATGGTCACGAGCGGTGTCATCCGGCGCAACGCCAAGGCGCGCCTGCTTCGTGACGGTTCCGTGGTCTCCGACAACCTGGACCTGTCGTCGCTGCGGCGCGAGCGGGATGACGCCTCCGAGGTCCGCGAGGGCTTCGAGTGCGGCATCGTGCTCAAGGGCTACAACGACATCAAGCAGGGCGACATCATCGAGTCGTTCGAGATGCGGGAGATCCCCCGCGCCTAGGCGCGGTCGTCGTGCAGTGACACCCCGAGCGTGAGCCCGTCGTTGGCCGGACGTGAGTCCGGCCAACGACGGTCGCCTCAGGATCGCTTCCACCATCGAGGCGTGAGGAAACGAGAGAGATGACCAACCCCAGGGCCCGCAAGATCGCGGACCGTATCCAGGTGATCGTCGCGGAGATGCTCGAGCGTCGGATCAAGGACCCCCGGCTGGGGTTCGTGACCATCACCGACGTCCGGGTCACCGGTGACTGCCAGCAGGCCACGATCTTCTACACCGTGCTCGGTGAGGAGGAGGCCCGCGAGGGCAGTGCGGTCGCGCTCGAGTCAGCCAAGGGCATCCTGCGCAGCGAGGTCGGCAAGCAGCTCGGCATGCGGACCACGCCGACTTTGACGTTCATCCCCGACGCGCTGCCCGACAACGCCCGTCACCTCGACGAGCTGCTCGCCCAGGCTCGCCAGCAGGACGCCCAAGTGGTCGCCGCCTCCAGCGGGGCGACGTACGCCGGCGAGGCGGACCCGTACCGCAAGCCGCGGGTCGAGGAGACCTCCGAAGACCCCGAAGACCCCGAAGACACGGACACTTCCGGGACCGGTCACCCCGTCGACGAGCCCGACGGGCTCACCGACACCACGGAGTGACCTCACCCGCCTCCGGACTCGTGATCGTCGACAAGTCCGCAGGGATGACCTCGCACGACGTCGTGTCCCGCGTACGCCGGCTCGCCGGCACGCGACGGGTCGGTCACGCGGGCACGCTTGACCCGATGGCCACGGGAGTGCTCGTGCTCGGTGTCAACCGGGCGACGCGGCTTCTGGGCCACCTGATGCTCACCGAGAAGGTCTACGACGCCACCGTCCGGCTGGGCGAGGCGACGACCACCGACGACGCCGAGGGTGAGACCACGTCTCGGACCGACGCCAGCGGGCTCGACGAGGAAGGGGTGCGGGCGGCCGCTGCGGCGTTCGTGGGCGAGATCGAGCAGGTGCCCAGCGCGGTGTCGGCGATCAAGGTCGATGGCCAGCGCGCCTACAAGCGGGTGCGCGCGGGGGAGGACGTGCAGCTGCCGGCTCGGCCGGTGACCGTCCACGAGCTCGTCGTCCACGAGGTGCGCGCTGCCGCGGGTGAGAGCCCCGCTGTCCTCGACGTCGACGTCTCGGTGCGCTGTTCGAGTGGCACCTACATCCGGGCGATCGCCCGGGACCTCGGCGATGCCCTGGCCGTCGGGGGTCATCTGACGTCTCTCCGGCGCACCGCGGTCGGTGGGTTCACCCTCGACCAGGCGCACACGCTGGAGTCCCTGGACGACGACTTCGTCGTGCTCGACATCGCCGAGGCCGCCCGCCGGAGCTTCCCGGCGCGGGACCTCGACCGAGGAGCTCGCGGCGGACGTGCGGGTCGGCCGTAGACTCGCGCTCGACCTCGAGGAGACCGGCCCGGTGGCGGTGTTCGCGCCTGACGGGGAGTTCCTCGCCCTCTACCAGCAGCGCGACGAGATCGCCGCCGCGGTGGCGGTCTTCGTCGGCAGCTAGTCTCCGGCCTCCGGGCCGAACGGGAAGGACATCAGGATCACGATGGTGAGCATCTGGCGCTCGCTCGACGAGGTTCCCTCGGATCTCGGCCGCACGGTGGTGACGATCGGCAACTTCGACGGGGTCCACCTCGGCCACCAGCACGTCGTCCGACGGGCGCGCGAGGTGGCCGACGAGCTCGGCGCCGAGCGCCTCGTGGCGGTCACGTTCGACCCGCACCCGATGGCCGTGCTCCGGCCGGAGCACGCACCCCCGACTCTGACCAGCCTCGAGACCAGGGTGGAGCTTCTTGCGGCGATCGGGGTCGACGACGTGCTCGCGATCCCGTTCAGCCGGGAGATCGCAGCGTGGTCTCCGGAGCGGTTCGTCGAGGACATCCTGGTCGGCGCGCTCCACGCGAGTGCGGTCGTGGTCGGCGCCAACTTCCGGTTCGGCAGCCGTGCGGCAGGGGACGTCGCCACGCTTCGAGAGGCTGGCGGGGCGCACGACTTCGTGGTCGAGGGGGTCGCCCTCGACGGTGGGCCCCAGGTCTGGTCGTCGACGTACATCCGCAACTGTCTGGCCACCGGGGACGTCGAGGGCGCGGCCGAGGCCATGGGGCGGCCCTTCACCGTGCGCGGCGCCGTGGTCCGTGGTGACCAGCGCGGGCGTGAGCTCGGCTTCCCGACCGCCAACGTGCCGACGCGCGAGATGAGCGCGGCCCCCGCCGACGGCGTCTACGCCGGATGGGTTCGCCGTCTCGACGACCCCACCGCGGAGCCGATGCCCGCCGCGATCTCGGTCGGCACCAACCCCACCTTCGACGGTGAGCGCGAGCGTCGCGTCGAGTCCTATGTGCTCGACCGGGACGACCTCGAGCTGTACGACGTCCCGATCGAGGTGTCCTTCGTGGCCCATCTCCGCGGGATGCTCCGGTTCGACACGCTCGAGGCGCTGATCGACCGGATGAACGAGGACGTCTCCCGGACCCGTGACCTGCTCGAGGAGAGCCGATGAGCCGCGACTCTGCCGTGATGGCACCGATCCCTGCTACCGAGGTGTGGTTCGTCCGCCACGGGCTGCCGTACTTCGTTCCGTCGGAGCGGGCGGCGGCCAGGGAAGCCCTCCAGCCCCGGAAGATCCTGCCGCTCGTGCTCGTCGTCGGGCTCGCGGCCGCGGCGGTGGCGGTGGCGCTGGCCTGGGTGTCCTCGGACTTCTCCTTCGCCCCGGCCATGTTGACGCTCATCGGCGTGGTGGCGGCAGCTTTCTACGCGATCACCGCCCTCAGGGCCCGGCCGATCCTGACCTGGGCCGCGGCACACACGTTCAACAGCCTTCGGCAGCTTCTGCCGATGGTGACCCGGGCGCTTCCGCTGCTGCTGATCTTCGTGACCTTCCTGTTCATCAGTACGGAGGTGTGGCAGGTGGCGTCGCACCTCGACGGGGGAGTGCTCTGGCTGACCGTGCTCATGTTCGCGGCGCTGGCGGTGGTCTTCCTCCTGGTGCGCCTGCCCGAGGAACTCGACCGGGCTGACTACGAGGTGGACGAGGCACGGTTGCGTGCTGCCTGCCGGCGCACGCCGCTCGCGGACGAGGTCGACCGCCTCGTCGGTGAGGAGGGGGAGCTGCGGCTGGTCGACAGCCACGTCAGTGGGTACGAGCGTTCCAACCTGGTGCTGGTCCTACTGGTGGCCCAAGGGGTTCAGGTGGTGCTCCTCGCCGCGGCCGTCTTCGTGTTCTTCCTGGTCTTCGGGGCGATCGCGATGAACGACACCGTGATCCAGTCGTGGGTGGGAGAGCCGACCCACCATCTGCCCGGGCTGGCGAACCTGTCCGTCGAGCTGGTCCAGGTCGCGGTCTTCCTCGCCGCCTTCTCCGGGCTCTACTTCACCGTCGTCGTGGTCACCGACGAGACCTACCGGGACCAGTTCTTCACCGGCGTGATGGGCGAGCTCGACCGAGCCGTGTGCGTGCGCGCGGCGTACCTCACCCTCGCCGAGTCGCAGAGCCAGAGCCCGAGCCCGGCACCGGACCCGGACGTTTCCCCACCCACGGTGCCGATGGAGCTTCCGCCCGGGCCCTGAGGCGTTCAGGCGTCGAGGTCCCGGGTCACCAGGTCTGCGATCGCGTCGACGTCGGCCTGGTTGTCGCCGGAGACCTCCACGGTGTCTCCGTGGCCGGCTCCGAGCGTCATGATCATCAAGGCGGAGCTGGCGTCCACCGGGTCACCCCCCGGAGAGCTGAGGGTGACCTCCGATCCGAGCTCGCCGGCCGCTTCGGCGATCAGGCCGGCCGGGCGGGCGTGCAGGCCGACAGTCGATCCGACCGTGACGGTTCTCGTGGGCATGTCAGGTTCCTTTCGTTGGGTGCAACCGGCAAGCCGGCCTTGGAGTGGTCGGGGGAGGGACGGGCGAACGGATCGCACCCGCCCCTCCGGGCCTGGATCCTTGCTCAGACCCCAGCCGGTACGGCGTCGACGTTCGCTCCGTGCCGCACGGCCATGGACTTCAGCGTGACGACCGCGGCGCACGCGACCAGCACGCCTGCCACCAGCGCGATCAGGAAACCGCCGATGTTCTGCACCGCGAACAGCACGAAGATCCCGCCGTGGGGAGCCCTCAGCCCGACGCCGAACGCCTCGGAGAGGGCGCCGGTGACTGCGCTGCCGAGCATGATGGAGGGGATCACCCGGATCGGGTCAGCGGCAGCGAACGGGATCGCGCCCTCGGTGATGAACGAGGCGCCCAGAGCCCAGGCAGCCTTGCCGTTCTCACGCTCCGGCAGGCTGAACAGCTTGGGGCGTACGACGGTGGCGAGCGCGAGAGCGAGCGGCGGCACCATTCCGGCCAACATGACCGCCGCCATCACGCGAAGCTCGGGAGCGTTGCCGGAGGCGGTGGCCGCGACGCCGAGACCGGTGGTCGCGAAGGCGTACGCCGTCTTGTTGAGCGGACCGCCCATGTCGAAGGCCATCATCAGGCCGAGCACCATGCCGAGGACGATCGCGGAGCCGCCGTTCATGCTGTTCAGACCGTCGGAGAGTGCGCTCGTCAGCGAACCGAGCGGCTTGCCCAGCACCACGATCATGATGAAGCCGGCGAACAGGGTGGCCCCGAGCGGGATCACCAGGACCGGCATCAGTCCGCGGGCCCAGGTGGGCACCTTCCAGCCGGAGATCCACTTCGCGAGGAAGCCAGCGAGGACACCCCCGACGATGCCGCCGAGGAAGCCGGTGGACAGCACCCCGGCCAGAGCCCCCATCACGAAGCCGGGGGCGATGCCGGGTCGGTCGGCGATCGCGTAGGCGATGTAGCCGGCCAGAGCCGGGACCAGGAAGCCGAAGGCGGCGCCACCGAGCACGAGCAGGATCGCTCCCAGGTAGGTGAGCAGGGAGCCGTGGGGCAGCGCCGTGCCCGCCATCACGTAGTCGGCCGGGTTGGGCAGGTTGAACAGTGACGCATTCGTCACGATGTGGCTGGCGGTGCTGACCGAGTCCTTGCCGACGGTCGAGCCGAGCGCGATCTGGTACCCGCCGAGCAGGAACGACAGGGCGATCAGCAGACCACCCGCGGCGACGAACGGGATCATGTACGAGACGCCGGTCATCAGGATCCGTCGGATCTGCGACCCGATGGAACCGCCTCCTGTTCCCGATGCGCTCGACGCGACGTCGACGGATCCGTCCACCCGGGCGCCGTCGGGATCGGTTGCGACCAGGAGCGCGTCGGCGATCATCCCGTCGGGGTCGTCGATCGCCCGCTTGACGCCCGAGGAGACCACGGGCTTGCCGGCGAACCGGCTCTTGTCGCGCACGCCGACATCACAGGCGAAGATCACCGCGTCGGCTGCCGCGATCGTCGCCGCGGGGATGGGTGTGACGCCCGCCGATCCCTGGGTTTCCACGACGATGTCGACCCCGGCGCGGGAGGCAGCTGCCTCGAGAGCCTCGGCCGCCATGTACGTGTGTGCGATACCGGTCGGACACGCGGTCACCGCGACCAGGCTCTGCCGTGCCTCGCCGACCGAGGATCCGGCGGGTGCAGCCGCGGCCGACGCCGGCACCTCGGCGGGAGGAGCGAGCACACTCTCGACGAGCGCCACCACGTCGTCCGCGCTGGCCGCGCTGCGCAGCCCGTCGGTGAAGTCGCTGCGGACGAGTGCCCGGGCGAGCTGGGTGAGGATCTGGAGGTGGGTGGCGTCACCGCCGGCCGGCGCCGCGATCAGGAAGGCGAGATCGGCGACACCGTCCTTCGCGCCGAAGTCGGTCCCGGGGGAGAGCCGGACGAAGGCCAGGGTCGGCACGTCGACGTGCTCGGTCCGGCAGTGGGGGATGGCGATGCCGCCCGGCATGCCCGTGGCAGACGTCGCCTCACGGGCGAGAGCGTCCGCGGCCAGTCCCTCGGGATTGGTGGTCCGTCCGGCGTCGCCCACGAGGGCGGCCAGGCGTCGGATCACCTCGTGCTTGTCGCGCCCCAGGTCGGCGTCCAGCCGGACCAGGTCACTGGTGATGAGAGTGTTCATCGCTTCCTTCAATCTTTCGCCGTGAGCCGCAGCTCGCGAACGGTGACCAGCTCGGGACGGGGTTGTTCCGGGCCGGGAATCGTGGTGCCGGGAAGCCCGGCGGCTGCGCTGCCCCAGGCCACGGCGTGGCGGAGGCGTTCGCTCGGGTCGGCGCCCTGAAGGTCGGCCAGCAGGTAGCCGAAGAGACTCGAGTCACCCGCACCGACGGTGCTCACGACGGTCACCGGTGGGGGACTGGCGTGCCAGGCCCCTTCACCGGTGACCAGGACTGCGCCTGCTCCCCCAAGGGTGGCCAGCACGGCGCCGACTCCGAGGTCGATGAGGGTCTGTGCGGCCGCGGCGACCGCGTCCGGGTCGGACTCGAGGTCACCCTCGACGCTGCCACCGAGTCCGCGCACCAGGTCCGCGAGCTCGTGCCCGTTGGGCTTCATCAGATCCGGAGCACAGGCGGGCAGTGCCTGCGTCAGAGCGTCCAGGGGCGCATCGGAGGTGTCCACCGCCACCTTGGTCCCGGTGCCGCGCAGCGCCAGCACCAGGTCGGCGTACCAGCTGGCGGGAGCGCCGGGCGGCAGCGACCCGGCGAGCACGGTCCAGGTCGCGTGAGGCGCCTGCCCCACCAGCTCTGCCCCCAGAGCCGCCAGCACCTGGTCGTCGACGGTCGGGCCGGGGGTGTTGACCTTCGTGGTGGTGCCATCGGGTTCGGTCATCGTGAGGTTGGTCCGCACCGGACCTGCGGACCGCGTGGGCACGCAGGCGATGCCGTCGCGGCGCAGGTCACCGACGAACGGGTCGGTGTCGGCCGCGGGGAGTACCGCGAGCGTCTGGACCCCGGCCTGGGTGGCGGCACGGGAGATGTTCACGCCCTTGCCGCCGGCCTGCGAGCTCACCGAGTCGGCCCGCAGGACCGAGCCTCGGACCAGGGCCGTGGTGAGCGTCGCGGTGCGGTCGACGCTCGGGTTGGCGGTCAGGGTCAGGATCATGCGACCCGCACCTCGATACCGGCGTCCTCGAAGCTGCGCCGGTCGTCCGGCGTGATCCCGTCGTCGGTGACCAGGATGTCGATGTCGGCGAGGTCGGCGAACCGGACCGTGCTCTCGGCGCCGATCTTCGCCGAGTCCGCGAGCAGGATGGTGTGGAGAGCCGCCCCGATCATCGCTCGCTTGGTGGCGGCCTCGGCGTGGTCGGGGGTGCTCAACCCATGTCCGGTGGAGATGCCGTTGGTTCCCATCACGGCGACGTCGGCACGGACCCGGCTCAGCGCCTCGACGGTGTCCGCGCCCACCGCGGCCTGGGTCGTGGCTCGTACCCGGCCCGGAAGCAGGTGAAGCTCGAGGCGGGGGTGCCCAGCGAGTCGTGCGGCCACCGGAACGGCGTGCGTCAGCACCGTGAGACGCGAGTCCTGGGGAAGATGAGCAGCCAGCCGGACGGTCGTCGTGCCGGCGTCGATCAGCAGGCATCCCGACGTCGGCAGCAGGTCGACCGCGGCCCGGGCGATCCGCTCCTTCTGCTCGGACTGGATGGCCAGTCGGTCATCGACCTGACGTTCGAGCAGGGGGAGGGCGTCACTGC
This sequence comes from uncultured Actinomycetota bacterium, assembly GCA_963740525.1. Classification (GTDB taxonomy): domain Bacteria; phylum Actinomycetota; class Actinomycetes; order Propionibacteriales; family Nocardioidaceae; genus CAVUEG01. The sequence continues at coordinate 38,240 of CAVUEG010000008.1, read as the reverse complement.
TGACGGCTCCGCCGTGGACTCGGCGCAGGAGACCCGCCCGCTCGAGGACGACGAGGTCGCGACGCACGGTCTCGGTGCTGACGTCGTGGTCGACGGCCAGGTCGACCACGGACCGGCGGCCATGGGCGCGGACCTCGGCTGCGATCGCATCTTGACGTTCCTCGGCGTACACCCGGTTTCTCCTGCCTGATTGTGTGACTTTCAATGTTGCTATCTATTGTTTTATGCCCGAAACTGTGGACTGTCAAGGGTTTCGGGGGGTAAATTGGCCACCATGTCCTCCTCTGAGCCCGTTCCAGGCCGTGCTGCCCGAGACCACGCCGTCTTCCGGGGGACCCCGGTCGTGCCCGGCCTGGCGTTCGCCCCCGCGCTGGTCGCCTCGGCCGAGATCTCGTCCGAGGCGGTCGCCCGCTTCGAGGCGACGGAACGGGTGCCCGAGCAGGCCATCGCGGCGTACGACGAGGCGGTCACGCGGGTGGCCGACGGACTCACCTCCCGGGCTGCCCAGACCTCGGGTGCCGCAGCGGAGGTGCTGACCGCCACCGCCGGACTGGCGAAGGACAAGGGACTGCGAGGTGCCGTCGTCAAGAGGCTCTCGGCCGGCGACCCATTGCTGCAGGCCGTAGCCGAGGCCGTCGAGCAGTTCGCGGAGATCTTCGGCCAGATGGGCGGTCTGATGGCCGAACGGGTGACTGACCTGCGCGACATCGGGTCGCGGGTCACGGCCCGTCTGGTCGGGGAGCCCGAGCCGGGCGTCCCGACCCCCGAACGGCCGAGCGTGCTCGTCGCCGGCGACCTCGCTCCGGCGGACACCGCGGGGCTGGACCCCGCTCTGGTCGTCGCCCTCGTCACCGAGCGCGGCGGCCCGACCAGCCACACCGCCATCATCGCCCGCCAGCTGGGGATTCCGTGTGTCGTGGCCGCGGTCGGGGCCACCTCGGTGAGCACCGGGGACCTGCTCCTGGTCAACGGGGTCACCGGCGAGGTGACGCTCGGAGCGGACCCCGCCGAGGCAGAGGCGAGTGTCGCCGCAGACCTGGCCGCCCGCGTTGCGGCCGACCGCTGGGCCGGCCCCGGTCGCACCGCGGACGGCACCCCGGTGAAGCTGCTCGCCAACGTGGCCGACGGGAAGTCCGCAGTGGCGGCAGCGGCGGGGCCGGTCGAGGGTGTCGGGCTCTTCCGCACGGAGCTGTGCTTCCTCGATCGCCAGGAGGAGCCCTCCGTGGCGGAGCAGGCGGACATCTACTCGGGTGTCCTGGAGGCCTTCGCCGGCCGCAGTGTCGTCGTCCGCACCCTGGACGCCGGCTCGGACAAACCGATCGGGTTCGCCACTCATGCGGGTGAGGAGAACCCGGCACTCGGCGTACGCGGGCTCCGGCTGTCCTTCGACAACCCCGGACTCCTGGAGCGGCAGCTCGACGCGATCGCACAGGCGGCCGAACGGACGGGTACCGAGACCTGGGTCATGGCACCCATGGTCGCGACCGTGGCGGAGGCCGCCGACTTCGCGGCCCAGGCTCGTCAGCGCGGCCTGAAGCCCGGCGTGATGGTTGAGGTCCCCAGTGCCGCGCTGCTGGCCAACCTCATGCTCGAGGAGGTCGACTTCCTCTCGATCGGGACCAACGACCTCACGCAGTACACGATGGCCGCCGACCGCATGTCGAGCGATCTCGCGCACCTCACCGACGCCTGGCAGCCCGCCGTCCTCCACCTGATCGCGATCACCGCGCAGGCAGGCAAACTGGCCGGAAAGCCCGTCGGGGTGTGCGGCGAGGCGGCAGCAGACCCGCTGCTGGCGGCGGTGCTCGTCGGTATGGGGATCACCTCGCTGTCGATGGCCTCCGCGGCCGTCCGTGCCGTCGGTGCCCAGCTCGAGACCGTCGGCATGAGCCGCTGCGAGGCGGCGGTGGAGGCTGCGGTCGGTGCCCGCGACCCGATGGCCGCCCGGGCTGCGGTGCGGGCCGCGCTCGCCTGACGGTCCGGAGGAACCCCAACGGCCCGGGCCGCCTGCTCAGGCCGGGAGCACTCGTACCGGGACACCGCTGAACACGGCGTTGCCGGACACGGCATCGAGCCGCTCGGGGTCGGTGAGGTCGTTGATCGACGGCCCGGGCACCTGGACCGCGTTCTCGAGCTGCATGCCATCGTGCGAGTGGCCGTAGCCGTGGGGCAGGCTGACTACGCCGGGCATCATGTCGTCGCTGGACCGGACCTCGACCTCGACCGTCCCGACGCGAGAGCTGACGCTGACCCGGGTCGCGTCGTCCAGACCTCGCGCGGCCAGGTCGTCAGGGTGCATCAACAACTGGTGACGAGCCTTGCCGCGGGTGAGGCGGGTCGTGTTGTGCATCCACGAGTTGCAGTCCTGCTTGTGCCGGCGACCGACCAGCAGCAGCTCTCCGTCGGTCGGCTGGGAGCCAGGGCCAGCGTCCGCGCGGAGCCGGACCAGGTCCGACATCACCAGCTCCGGCGCCAGTGAAACCCGGTGGTTCTGCGTCTGCAGCCGCGCGGGCAGCAGGTCGGGTCGGAGCGGTCCGAGGTCGACGCCCTCCGGGTGCCGACGCAGGGTGCGCAGGGTGACCCGAGACCGACCCGTGAGCAGCAGCGCGGCGATGGTCCGGGTCGGGCTGACCGACAGCCGGACCCGCTCGACGAGCCGCTTCTTCAGCGGCTTCTTGCGAGTGAGCCGCGCCGCGGTGCGCAGCGCGATCTCCCGATAGATCTCCCAGTCGTGCAGTGCGTCGGCCTGCTTCTCGAGCACCGCCGGCGTGAACCGAGCCGTGTTGCGCACGGCGAGCACATGGAAGACCAGGTCGTAGTGGTCGCGCTCGAGTGAGGACGTCGGCGGCAGGATCACGTCCGCCAGCCGGGTCGTCTCGTTGCGGTAGATGTCGACCGCAGCCATGAAGTCGAGTGACCTCATCGCCTCCGCCAGCCGCTTCCCGTCAGGAGTCGAGAGCACGGGGTTGCCGGCCAGGGTGAGCATCGCCCGGACCTGCCCGTCGCCGGGGGTCTCGATCTCGTCACTCAGCGTGGAGACCGGCAGCTCGCCCGCGAACTCCGGGAGGTCACGGACCCGGCTACGCCACAGGTCGTGGTGGCCGCGCCCGATCAGGCGTCTGCCGACCATGTCGATCGCGGGCTCCGTGAACATCATCCCGCCAACCCGGTCGACGTTGCCGGTCAGCAGGTTCAGGCACTGCAGCGCCCACTGGCAGACACTGCCGAAGGCGTGGGTCGAGACCCCCACCCGGCCGTACGCGGCGGCTCCGTCAGCGGCGGCGTACTCCCGGGTGATCCGTCTGATCTCCTCGGCATCGATCCCGGTTGACCCGGCAGCCAGCTCCGGGGTGAACTCCCGCACGGCCAGTCGCACCGTCTCGAGGTCGTCGACGTAGGCGAGAGGAGTAGTCAGGTCCTCCTCGATGAGCACGTGCAGCATGGCGAGGAGCAGTAGAGCGTCGGTGCCCGGCCGGATGAAGTGGTGCTCGCTGGCAACCTTGGCGGTCTCGGTGCGCCGGGGGTCGATCACCACCATCCTTCCGCCGCGTTCCTTCAGCGCGCGCAGCCTCTGGGGGAAGTCGGGAACCGTCATGATCGACCCGTTGGAGGCCATCGGGTTCCCGCCGAGGACCAGGAAGTAGCTCGTGCGGTCGATGTCGGGAACGGGGATCAGCAGCTGGTGGCCGTACATCAGCCAGGCAACGAGCTGATGCGGAAGTTGGTCGACCGACGTCGCGGAGTAGGTGTTGCGGGTCCGCAGGGACTTGACCATCGCCGTGCCGTGGGTCATCGAGCCGAGGCTGTGGACGTTCGGGTTGCCGAGGTAGATGCCGAGGGCGTCTCGACCGTGGGTGTTGACCGTGCGTGCCAGGTTGTCGGCCACCAGGTCGAGGGCCTCGTCCCAGCCGATCTCCTCCCACGCGTCGCCGGTGCGGCGTACGGGGCGGCGCAGCCGGTCGGGGTCGTCGTGCACGTCGGGCAGGGCGACCCCCTTGGGGCAGAGGTGGCCGCGCGACAGCGGATCGGCGGAGCTCCCGCGCACTCCGGTCACCCGGTTGGCCTCGACCGTCAACTCCAGCCCGCAGATCGCCTCGCAGAGGTTGCAGACGCCGAGCTTCGTGGTGGACGGTGGGGATCCGTGGGCGGTGGTCGCGGTCACGCCTCGGATCCTCGCACGACCTACCGCGTCCCCCGAGAAGCGGCCACGGCTCGAGCACGACGGCGAGGCCCCCGTCCCCGCCTGGCGACGATTCGTCGTCCACAGGTGCCCGCTGCTAGCCTTGGACGGTTGCCCGAGCCTGTGTGGCCGGTGCGACACCCACATACGTTGACCGCCGTGTAACGGCCGCGGATCCAGAGTGCCCGGGAGAACAGGCCCCGGCGCGCCGCGCAACGAGACCCACGAAAGGAGACCCGCGTGAGCATCGGTACCGACGCGGAGACCAAGAAGAAGATCATCGCCGAGTATTCCACCGGCGAAGGTGACACCGGGTCACCTGAGGTTCAGATCGCGCTCCTCAGCTTCCGGATCAAGCACCTGACCGACCACCTGAAGACGCACAAGCACGACCACCACAGCCGTCGTGGTCTGCTCCTGCTGGTGGGTCAGCGTCGCCGGCTCCTCAACTACCTGAACAAGACCGAGATCGCGCGCTACCGCTCGATCGTGGAGCGCCTCGGCCTCCGCCGATAGTCATGAGAGGAGCGGTTTCCGCCGGCACCACAGGCGGACGCCGCTCCTTCTCGCATCGGGGACATCCGGCGACTAACCTCGTCCGGGTAACCCCATAACTGAACAATCACCACACCCAAGGAGCGACCCGCGGACGTCTGGCCCGGTCCTCGGTAGTGGCCCTCGGAGCGTCCGACGCGACAGCGTCCACGCGGCCGCGGGCCTCGATCGAAGACCGGCCACAAATTTCGCAGGTCTCCAGTCCCCGGCACCGTCGGGTGGCTGGGCGCCTGGTTCCCCATGGCGCCATCGCGGCTCGCTCCGCGAAGAGAAAGGGATACCCCTTGTCTGAGGGACCCGTCATTTCAGCCGTCGAAACCGTGCTCGACAACGGCAAGTTCGGCACCCGCACAGTCAAGTTCGAGACCGGGCTCCTTGCCCGTCAGGCCGCCGGATCGGTGACCGCCTACCTCGATGACGAGACCATGCTGCTCTCGGCGACCACCGCCGGCAAGCAGCCCAAGGACCACTTCGACTTCTTCCCCTTGACCATCGACGTCGAGGAGCGGATGTACGCCGCGGGCCAGATCCCGGGCTCGTTCTTCCGCAGCGAGGGTCGCCCGGGCGAGGACGCGATCCTCACCTGCCGTCTGATCGACCGGCCGCTGCGCCCGACCTTCAAGAAGGGTCTGCGCAACGAGGTCCAGGTCGTCATCACCGTCCTGGCGCTGGACCCCGACCACCCCTACGACGTGCTCGCGATCAACGCCGCGTCGCTGTCCACCCAGATCTCCGGCCTGCCGTTCTCCGGCCCCGTCGGTGGCGTGCGGGTGGCCCTGATCGAGGGGCAGTGGGTGGCGTTCCCGACCCACAGCCAGCTCGAGGACGCCGTCTTCGACATGGTCGTCGCAGGCCGGGTCACCGAGACCGGCGATGTCGCGATCATGATGGTCGAGGCGGAGGCCACCGAGTCCACCTGGAACCTCGTGCAGTCCGGCACCCAGGCGCCCACCGAGGCCGTCGTCGCCGGCGGTCTTGACGCGGCGAAGCCGTTCATCAAGCAGCTGTGCGAGGCGCAGGCCGAGTTGGCCAAGCAGGCCGCCAAGCCCGTCCAGGACTTCCCGATCTTCCTTGACTACGAGGACGACGCGTACGCCGCCATCGAGACGGCCGGCAAGGCCGACCTGAGCTCGGCGCTGCTGATCACGGGCAAGCTCGAGCGCGAAGCCAAGCTCGACGAGGTCAAGGCGTCTGTCATGGACAAGGTCGCCGGTGACTTCGAGGGCCGCGAGAAGGAGCTCGGCGCTGCCTTCCGGTCGCTGACCAAGTCACTGGTCCGTGAGCGCGTCCTGCGCGACAAGGTCCGCATGGACGGCCGCGGGCTGTCCGACATCCGCACCCTGTCCGCCGAGGTCGCCGTGATCCCGCGCGTGCACGGCTCGGCGCTGTTCGAGCGTGGCGAGACCCAGATCCTGGGTGTCACGACGCTGAACATGCTGACCCTCGAGCAGAAGCTCGACACGCTCTCCCCGGAGAAGTCGCGTCGCTACATGCACAAGTACGTCTTCCCGCCGTACTCCACCGGTGAGACCGGTCGCGTGGGTTCGCCCAAGCGCCGCGAGGTCGGACACGGTGCGCTGGCTCGCCGGGCGCTGCTGCCGGTGCTGCCGACGCGCGAGGAGTTCCCGTACGCGATCCGACAGATCTCCGAGGCGATGAGCTCCAACGGCTCCACCTCGATGGGCTCCGTCTGCGCCTCGACGATGTCGCTGCTGCAGGCCGGTGTCCCGCTGCGGGCCTCGGTCGCCGGTATCGCCATGGGTCTCGTCTCCGGCGAGGTCGACGGCAAGACCGAGTTCGTCGCGCTGACCGACATCCTCGGCGCCGAGGACGCGTTCGGCGACATGGACTTCAAGGTCGCCGGTACGCGCGAGTTCGTCACCGCCCTCCAGCTCGACACCAAGCTCGACGGCATCCCCGCCGAGGTCCTGGGTGCGGCGCTGGGCCAGGCCAAGGACGCCCGGATCGCGATCCTCGACGTCATGGCCGAGGCCATCGACGCCCCCGAGGAGATGTCGCTGCACGCGCCGCGCATCATCACGGTGCGGATCCCCGTCGACAAGATCGGTGAGGTCATCGGCCCCAAGGGCAAGATGATCAACCAGATCCAGGACGACACCGGTGCGCAGATCAGCATCGAGGACGACGGCACCATCTACATCGGTGCCACCAACGGCGAGTCCGCCGAGGCTGCCCGCACGATCATCAACGGCATCGCGAACCCCACGATGCCCGAGGTCGGCGAGCGTTACCTCGGCACGGTCGTCAAGACGACGAACTTCGGTGCGTTCGTGTCGCTGCTCCCGGGCAAGGACGGGCTGCTGCACATCAGCAAGCTCCGTTCGCTGGCCGGTGGGAAGCGGGTCGAGAACGTCGACGACGTGGTGTCGGTGGGACAGAAGGTCCAGGTCGAGATCGCCGAGATCGACGACCGCGGCAAGCTCTCGCTGATCCCCGTCGCCGATGGTGACGACTCCGCCGAGGGTGAGCCCTCCGAGGAAGACGCGGCCGAGTAACTCCTTGCCTCGCACTCCTCCCGCGGCTCACCAGAAGCCCGGCACGACCCGCACCCTCCTGGAGCAAAAGGACGACGGCGGCTCGGTCATCTCCCGAGTCCGCCGCACCGTCCTGCCAGGGGGGCTGCGGGTCGTCACCGAGCAGATGCCCGGTGTCCGCTCAGCCAGCATCGGGATCTGGGTCGGGGTCGGGTCACGCGACGAGGCGCCGACGCTCTCGGGAGCGTCGCACTTCCTGGAGCACCTGCTCTTCAAGGGCACGCCGGGCCGCTCTGCGCTCGACATCTCAGTCGCCCTGGACACGGTCGGCGGCGAGTTCAACGCATTCACCGCCAAGGAGTACACCTGCTACCACGCGCGGGTTCTCGACGAGGACCTGCCGATGGCGGTGGACGTGCTCGGTGACATGGTCACCTCCTCCCTGGTGACCGCGGAGGACGTCGAGGCCGAACGCGAGGTGATCCTCGACGAGATCGCCATGCACGACGACGACCCCGACGACGTCGCGCACAACCTGTACGCCGCACATGCCTGGGGCGACACGCCACTGGGCCGTCCCATCGCCGGCACCGCCGAGTCGATCCGGACGCTGACCCGCGCCCAGATCGTCCGGTACTACCGCAGCCGCTACCGGGCCGAGAACACCGTGGTCGCCGCAGCCGGCAACCTCGACCACGCCGACGTCGTACGCCAGGTGCGCAAGGCGTTCGCCCGCAACAACTTCCTCTCCGACCCGAGCGCCCGGCCGTTGCCGGTGCGCCGCACCGAACAAGCCCGCAAGACGCGCCCGGGAACGGTGACCGCGGTCCGCGCGCTCGAGCAGGTGAACGTGGTCCTCGGAGTCAACGGCCTCGTGCGCACCGACGACCGGCGGTATGCCCTGGGAGTCCTCAACGCAGCCCTGGGAGGCGGGACCTCCTCGCGCCTGTTCCAGGAGGTCCGCGAGCACCGCGGTCTCGCCTACTCGGTCTTCTCGTTCGCCTCGCACTACGCCGACGCGGGAATGGTCGGCGTCTCGGTGGGCTGCCTGCCGTCGAAGGTCGACGACGTGGTGGCTGTTGTCCGCGACGAGCTGCGCAAGATCGCCGAGGACGGACTGACCGCGGAAGAGCTCGTGCGAGGCAAGGGCCAGCTACGCGGAGGACTGGTCCTGTCCCTGGAGGACTCGGGGTCGCGGATGTCGCGGATCGCGAAGGCCGAGCTCCTGTACGACGAGCTGCCCAGCATCGACGAGGTCCTGGACCGCATCGACGAGGTGACGCTGGAGGACGTTCGTGAGCTCGCGGCCGAGCTGTTCGTTCAGCCGCTCACGATGGTGATGGTGGGGCCGTCCACCGATCTCGTGCCGGGAGACGAAGCCGAGCCCGAACCGGCACAGCCCTGACGGTCTCCCGCGGAGCGAGCGGGACTCAGGTCAGAGGCAGCGTCACGGCCAGCTCGTGCACCGCGCCGGCGATGACGACGACCCAGAGCACGCTGACCATCGTGCCGATGATGAATCGCTCGGCCGCGCCGGTGCCCGTGGCGCGCAGCTCGGGGTAGCGCCCCAGGCCCTTGACCGCGAGCACGACGGCGAGGCCTTGGGGCCAGCCGGCCAACAGAGCGACGTAGATCGCCCCGCGTTCGAGGGCGCCGATCCAAGCGCCGCCCCGGAGGACCTCTCCAGCGTCCTCGAGTGAGTCGTGTCCGTCGGTTGGCCGGTGCCGGTCGACCAACCACAGCACTCCTGCTGTCAGCGGGCCACCGCCGGCGACGGCCAGCGTCCCGGTCAGCAGCAGGACGAGGACGTGCGGAGGCGCGTCCTGCAGCCAGCGGTTGCCGGCGAGCAGCACGAGCCATGCGGCGGCCGCGCCCCCGAGCTGCACCACCAGGCTGAGCAGGAGTCGCCGGTCGCCCGGGGCCAGCCACCAGCCGAGGAGCGAGGCTGCCGCCGACACGAGCAAGAGCAGTGTCAGGGCCAGGGCGAGCAGGGTCATTTCTTCTCCGAGAGCAAGTCGTCCAGCATGTGCCCGGCGAGCATACGAGCACGCGCCCCCTCGACCACGCCGGCGGCCGCGGCGCGTTGCGAGACCGCTGACTGGCTGATGCCCAAGGCCGTGGCGGCCTCGGTGTACGACGAGCCGCTCTCGATCAGGTCGACCACCTCCCAGCCGCGTGCGCTCCGTCGCGACAGCACGCCGGCCCAGAGCCAGAGCACCGTCTCCAGGTGCTCGGAGTGGTACTCGTCGGTGCCGACCACACTCAACCGGGCAGGGGTCTGCTTGGAGCGGTTCACCGCTTGCCGTGCCGCCAGGAAGGCCTCCCCGCGGCCCGCACGGGTGCTCCGGGGGAGCGGCTCCTCGACGGGACCGACGCCGAGGCCGATGTTCCACCCACCGTCGCGGATCAGGGTCTCGAGCCTGGCGAGCACGGGTTCCGAGCCGTCCAGCACGCCCTGGACCTCGTCCCCCGCGGTGCGTTCGAAGCGACGCAGCAGCCGTCCGAGCGCCGCGTCGTTGAGGGTCGACATGAGGGCGGGCACCCGGTCCGCACCGGCCCGGCTGTCACGCTGGTCGATCGTGAGCACGACGAGGGACATGCTGGCTCCTCCCTGATAGAGGGAATCATAAGTCAGCAAACTTATGATTACAACCATTAGGGTTAAACCTTCAATAATCCAGGCGTGGTCCAACCGTCCGGGTCCCGGTCCACGCCGGTAGGTTGGTCGCCGTGAGTGCACTCAAGGTGGGCGTCCTGGGCGCCCGGGGCAAGGTGGGGCGCGAGGTCTGCGCTGCGGTCGACGGGGATCCGGCCATGGAGCTCGTGGCCGAGATCGACGTCGACGACGACCTGTCGGCCCTGCGTTCGGCCGGGGCCGAGGCGGTGGTCGACTTCACCCACCCCGACGTGGTGATGGGCAACCTCGAGTTCTGCATCGGCCAGGGCATTCACGCCGTGGTCGGGACCACCGGCTTCGACGACGCCAGGCTCGACCAGCTCCGCGCCTGGCTGGCGGACTCGCCCGCCACCGGCGTGCTGGTGGCCCCCAACTTCTCCATCGGCGCGGTGCTGATGATGCGCTTCGCCGCCGAGGCGGCCGCGTTCTACGAGTCGGTCGAGGTGGTCGAGATGCATCACCCCGACAAGGCAGATGCGCCGTCCGGCACGGCGCGGCGTACCGCCGAGCTGATCGCGGCCGCGCGGCGCAAGGCAGGGTCCGCCCCGATGCCCGACGCCACCTCCACCGGGCTCGACGGCGCACGCGGCGCGAACGTGGAAGGCGTGCCGGTGCACGGCCTGCGCATCCGCGGGATGGTCGCCCATCAGGAGGTCATCCTCGGCGGGACCGGCGAGACGCTCACCATCCGGCACGACTCGATGGACCGGGTCTCCTTCACTCCCGGTGTCCTCCTGGGGCTGCGTCGGATCGTCGACGTGCCGGGTCTCACCGTCGGCCTCGAGGCGTTCCTGGACCTCGACTGATGCGCACCCGCCTCACCGTGGGGCTGATGGTGCTGGTCCTGGCGTTCTATGTCGTGCTGGTCGGCGTCAAGGGGATCGCGCTGCTCACCTCGGGCTCGGTGATCGGGGCGCTCCTCGGGGTCGCGGTCCTGGTGATCCCTCTGATCGGGGTCTATCTGGTGGTACGCGAGCTGGAGTTCGGGCGACGCTCAGCGCGGCTCGCCGCGATCCTCGCCGACGAGAATGCGCTCACGGTCGACGACTTGCCCCGGGCTCCTTCGGGTCGCGTCGAGCGCACGGCGGCCGACCGTGCCTTCGAGTCCCACCGCATGCGGGTGGAGAGGGACCCGGAGGACTGGCGTGGCTGGTACCTCCTCGGAGTCGCGTACGACGACGCCGGCGACCGCACCAGGGCGCGCGCCGCCGTACGACAGGCGATCGCTCTGTACGACGGACACGGATCTGGCAGCATCAGCCCATGAGCGCCCCGGAGATCGCCCCGAACCTCTCGATCGTCACCCTCGGGGTCGCCGACCTCGAACGGTCCGCTGCGTTCTACCGCGGACTCGGGTGGACGCAGGTCCGCGACCTGTCGGCCGGGATCACGTGGTTCCGCACCTCCGGCACCTGGCTCGGCCTGTATGGCTACGACGAGCTCGCCGACGATGCCGCGCTGGACCCGGTCGACCAGGACGAGCTCCCCGCCTACCGCGGGATCACCCTGGCGATCAACCTGCCGACCGTGGACGCCGTCGACCTCGCCTTCGCCCGCGTCCACGAGGCCGGCGGACGGGTGGTCAAGCCCGCGAAGCGGACGGAGTGGGGTGGCTACTCCGGCTACTTCGCGGACCCGGACGGTCATCTCTGGGAGATCTGCCACAACCCCGGTTTCCCGATCGATGGGGCTGGGCGGATCGAGATCCCGTCTTAGCTGCTCCAAAAGGTCAATTGCGCCGCAACCGCGGCTGATCCGGTGCGCATCGAGGTCGCGCCGCGAGTCAGAGCAACCGGGTCCCGGCGGCGGTCGCGGCGGCGACGACCACCACGACGATGAAGGGCGCCCGGAGGACGAGCGCCAGGGTGGCCGCGGCGAGGCCCGCCAGCCGGGCGTCGACGCTGAGGTGCTGGCCCGATGAGTCGGTCCGGGCCAGGACCTGGACCGCGATCAGCGCCGCGAGCAGCGCGACCGGGAGCAGGTCCGAGACGTGGCGGACGACGGGCCGGTTCAGCACCCTGGACGGCACCGACAGGCCGGCGAGCTTGAGCAGGTAACACCCTGCGGCGCAGAGCAGCACCGCGAACCAGGTCATCGGTGCCCACCTCCGCGGGGAAGGTCGTCGGCGCCAGGGACCTCGGTCGGGTCGTCGCCTGTCGTGGCCAGGCCGAGGCCCAGTGCCACCACGGCCGCCGCGAGGACGGGTACGCCGGCCGGCGTGAGCGGCACCAGTCCGAGCGCGACCCCGGCCCCGAGCACGGCCGCGACCTTGTTCCGGGTCGCGCTCAGGCGTGGCCACAGCAGGGCCAGGAACGCCGCACCCACCGCGGCGTCGAGGCCGTAGCTGCGGGGGTCGCCCAGCCGGTTGCCTGCCAGGGCGCCGGCCAGGGTGGCGAGGTTCCACAGTAGGAAGACCGACGCGCCGGTCCAGACGAACCCCAGCCGGGCGTCCGCATGCGAGTCGCGGGTCACGCTCATCGCCGTGGACTCGTCGATGACGAGGTGTGCCGCGGCGGCTCGGCGTACGCCCGTCCAGCCCAGGAGAGGGGCGAGCCGGAGGCCGTAGAGCGTGTTCCGGGTGCCGAGCAGGAGACCAGCGACCGCAGCCGCGAGTGGCGCGCCGCCGGCGCCGAGCACCCCGACGAGTGCGAACTGGGAGGCCCCGGTGAAGACCAGAAGGGAGAGGGCACAGGTCTGCCACACGTCCAGCCCCGACGTCACGGCTACCGCGCCGAAGGAGATCCCGTACGCCCCCGTGGCGACGCCGACGGCCACCGCGTCCCGGACGATCGCCCTGCGCCGCGCGCGCTCGACGGCTGGGTCATCTGCGATCACCCCGTGAACCTAGCAACGCTGCGACCCTCGGGGGCGGGTCGGTGAGAGCGTCGGTCAGTCGTGGCGGCGTACGACGACCCGCTGCGTCTGGCGATGGTGGAAGTCGTGCACGAGCACGTAGGAGGCCACCAGGCCGAGGGCCGCACCCACGCCGGCTCCGACGGAGGTGAGGACGGGCAGCTCGGCGACGAAGGTGAGCCAGGCGCCGAGGCCGAGACAGGTCAGGACGGCGAGCACGGAGACGACGATGCGGTAGAGAAACGGCAACGGAGCGAACACTGGAAACCCCCTGGGATCGTGCGGCCTCATCAAGTACGACGCACGAGGCGAAGGTTTAGTTGCCCTATTTCGGTCATTTCAAACTCCGAGGGCCGTATGCAGCCTCACCTGCTTGACCGTCAAGGTGCCGTCTCCGTGGAAGTCGAGCTCGCGATGGGCTCCGTCCGGAGCCCATCCGGTGGCGGTGAGGAAGGTGCGCAGCGGGTCGTTCGTGGCATTCAGCCAGGTGACCGCGCGGGTGAACTTGTCGGCCGTGAGCGTGTCCACGCAGGCCTGCATCAGCCGGGACCCGTGCCCGCTGCGCTGGTCGGCGGGGTCCACCGTGAACTCGCTGATCTCTCCGTCGGCGATGGGGTCGGCGTCCGGGTCCGCGGCCGGGCCGGTGATCGCGAACCCGACGATCCGGTTGCGCTCAAGGGCAACGAGCGCGCGGTTGCGGGCGTCCTTGGGCGCGACGACCGACTCCCGCCAGGCCGCGGCCAGCTCCTCCGCGTCGAGTCCGTCGAGGACCTCCGGGGGCAGGAGGTCGGCGTACATCTCTCTCCAGGCGCGCACCTGCAGAGAGGCGATCCCGGGAGCGTCATCGGCCCAGGCGGTCCGGCAGGAGACGTCGGCGGAGGTCATGTCCCCATCCAAACACCCGTCGGTTCCTCGCCCACCGGCGCCCGTCAACCCTCATCCATTGGTCACGAACTGCATGCCGCAGGCCCGAAAGCCTGCGGTTGGGGACCAAACCGCATATGACACGTGCACGTTCGAGGTGCAGAGAAGTGTCATACCGGGTGTTAGGCTCAGGGCATGTACGGCAACGACTTCGCCACGCCCGATGAACCGACCACGCCCCAGGACAAGGGTGGCGGTGGAGACGCAGGCACGGACCCGGCGTACGACGTGTTCGACCGGCTGATCGCCGAGGACGGGCGGGTCGAGCCCCGGGACGCCATGCCCGAGGCCTACCGCAAGACGCTGATCCGGCAGATCGCGCAGCACGCGCACTCGGAGATCATCGGGATGCAGCCGGAGGGGAACTGGATCAGCCGGGCGCCGAGCCTGCGCCGCAAGGCGATCCTGATGGCGAAGGTGCAGGACGAGGCCGGCCACGGCCTCTACCTGTACGCCGCCGCGGAGACCCTCGGCGCCGACCGGGCCGACCTGCTCGACCTGCTTCACACCGGCCGGCAGAAGTACTCCTCGATCTTCAACTACCCGACCCTCACCTGGGCCGACATGGGCGCCATCGGCTGGCTCGTCGACGGCGCGGCGATCGTCAACCAGGTCCCGCTGTGCCGCTGCTCCTACGGTCCCTACGCCCGGGCCATGGTCCGGGTGTGCAAGGAGGAGTCGTTCCACCAGCGTCAGGGGTTCGAGATCCTGCACACGCTCTCCCACGGCACCGAGGCGCAGCACGCCATGGCGCAGGACGCCGTGAACAGGTGGTGGTGGCCGAGCCTGATGATGTTCGGCCCACCCGACACCGACCTCCCCGACTCGGCCGCCGGTGCACCCGGAGGCGGACACACCGCGCAGTCCATGGCCTGGGGGATCAAGCGCTTCTCCAACGACGACCTGCGTCAGCGGTTCGTCGACATGACCGTGCCGCAGGCCGAGGTGCTCGGCCTGACCCTGCCCGACCCGGACCTGCGCTGGAACGAGGAGCGCGGGAGCCACGACTTCGGCGAGATCGACTTCACCGAGCTGTTCGAGGTGATCAAGGGCAACGGCCCGTGCAACGCCGAGCGGCTGGCGCACAGGGTGAAGGCGCACGAGGACGGCGCCTGGGTGCGCGAGGCCTCGCTGGCCTACGCGGCCAAGCACGCGACCCGGTCGGCGGTGGCTTGATGACCACGGCACGCGAATGGCCGCTGTGGGAGGTCTTCGTCCGCAGCAAGCGGGGCCTCTCCCACGTCCACGTCGGCTCGCTGCACGCGCCCGACGCGGAGATGGCGCTGCGCAACGCCCGCGACCTCTACACCCGCCGCCAGGAGGGCGTCTCGCTGTGGGTGGTCCCCGCGGCGTCGATCACGGCGTCGAGCCCGGACGAGAAGGACAGCTTCTTCGAGCCTGCCGGGGACAAGATCTACCGGCACCCGACCTTCTACGACGTGCCCGACGGCGTGGAGCACCTGTGAGCGCGTCCGACGAGCTGGCTCCGGCGACCGCGGCGTACCTCCTCGGCCTCGGCGACGACGCGCTGGTCTCGGCGCAGCGGATGGGGGAGTGGATCGCGGCCGCTCCACAGCTCGAGGAGGACGTGGCGCTGGCCAACATCGCCCTCGACCAGCTCGGTCAGGCGCGCATGCTCCTCACGTACGCCGGTTCGCTGATGGACCCTGCCTGCTCGGAGGACGACCTCGCCTACCTGCGCGACGAGCGCGAGTTCCGCAACGTCCAGCTCGTCGAGCGCGACCAGCAGGACTTCGGCGTGACGATGGCCAGGCTCCTGGTCCTCGCCACGTACCAGCGCGCGCTCTACGACGCCCTCCAGACCAGCACCGACGACACCCTCGCGGCCGTGGCGGCCAAGGCGGTCAAGGAGGTCGACTACCACCGCGACCACGCCACCTTGTGGGTGCGCCGCCTCGGCGACGGCACCGACGAGAGCCACCGCCGGATGCAGGCGGCGATCGATGCGGAATGGCCCTACGTCGCGGAGCTCTTCGACGACACCGAGGTGGACCCGAGGTTGGTGGACGGCGGGGTCGCGGTGCTGCCGAGCTCGCTGCGCCCTGCGTTCGACGCCTACCTGGCCGAGGTGCTCGCCGAGGCGACCCTGACCCAGCCCGAGGTGACCCCGGCGGTCACCGGTGGCCGCCGGGGGATCCACACGGAGCAGATGGGCTACCTGCTCGCGGAGATGCAGCACCTCGCCCGCTCCCACCCCGGGGCGACCTGGTGAGCGGCACGAGCGGGACCAGCCTCGCCACCGGCCTGAATGCCTACGACGTCGCCGCCGCCGTGCTCGACCCCGAGGTCCCGGTGCTGACCATCGAGGATCTGGGCATCCTGCGCGGGGTCGACGAGGACGCCGATGGCACGGTCCGGGTGCGGATCACGCCGACGTACTCCGGCTGCCCGGCCACCGAGTCGATCCGCGACGACGTGGTGGCGGCACTGCGTGCGGCCGGCCACGACCGGGTCGAGGTGGAGTTCGTGCTCGCCCCCGCCTGGACCACCGACTGGATGAGTGAGGCGGGCAAGGCGAAGCTGCGGGAGTACGGCATCGTGCCCCCCGGCGCCAGGAGTGACGGGCCGGTAGGCCTCACCCTGTCGCTGCGGTGCCCGCAGTGCGGCTCGCCGGACACCCGCGAGCTGTCGCGCTTCGGATCCACCGCCTGCAAGTCCCTGTGGGTCTGCCGGTACTGCCAGGAACCCTTCGACCACTTCAAGGCGATCTGATGACTGCCGAGGCGATCCCCGCCACCACCGCCGCCCCCGAGGGCCGGCGCAGCCACTCCGTCTTCCACTCGCTCGCGGTCTCCGCGATCGAGCCGCTCACCGAGGACTCGGTGGCGATCACGTTCGAGGTGCCCGACGAGCTGCGCGAGGCGTACTCCTTCACCCAGGGTCAGCACCTGACGCTGCGCACCGAGCTTGCCGGCGACGACGTCCGCCGCAACTACTCGATCTGTACGCCGGTCTCCTCCGGGGTGCTCCGGATCGCGGTCAAGAGGCTCCCCGGAGGGGCGTTCAGCGAGCATGCCCTCGACGTACTCGCGCCCGGTGACCGTCTCGACGTGATGACCCCGACCGGTGGCTTCTTCACCGAGCTGGACCCCGAGCAGTCGCGTCACTACGTCTGTGTCGCCGCCGGGTCCGGCATCACCCCGGTGCTGTCCATCGTGGCGACCACGCTGGAGACCGAGCCGGGCTCGACGGTGACGCTGCTGTATGCCAACCGCACCCACAAGTCGGTGATGTTCCTCGAGGAGGTCGAGGACCTCAAGGACCGCTACCAGGACCGCTTCCACCTCGTGCACGTGCTGTCCCGCGAGGCACAGGAGGCCGAGCTGTTCTCGGGCCGGCTCGACCGGGACCGGATGAAGCGGATCCTCTCCGGCCTGCTGCCGGTCGACACCGTGGACGAGTGGTTCCTGTGCGGACCGTTCGAGATGGTGCATGAGCTCCGCGCGCTGCTGGTCGACGAGGGCGTGCCGAAACGACACGTGCATGCCGAGGTGTTCCACGTCGAGGCGGCCCCTCCGGTGCGCCGTACGGCACCGGTCGACGCACCCGCTGAAGGGGCGGAGGTCTCGATCCGGCTCGACGGCCGGACTTCGGAGTTCCGGCTGTCGACCGACGGCCCCCCGGTGCTCGAGGCAGCGCTCGCGGTCCGGGCGGACGCGCCGTTCGCCTGCAAGGGCGGGGTCTGCGGGACCTGCCGCGCGAAGGTCCTCGAGGGCACCGTCGAGATGGACACCAACTGGGCGCTCGAGCCCGATGAGGTCGAGCGCGGCTACGTCCTCACCTGCCAGTCCCACCCGACGAGCAACCGGCTGGTGCTGGACTACGACGCCTGAGCGCGTAACCCGCCCGGTCCGGCAGTCGTTGCTGCTGCATGAACGTCATCACAGGTGCGCTGCGAGGACGCCGGGCGCTTCCGGCCCTCGTCGCCGTACTGCTCGCCCTGGTCGTCGTCGCGCCCGCGCACGCCATCATGGGCGGGGAGCAGGCACCTGACGGGTCGTACCGCTTCATGGCCTCGATCCAGACCAACGGGTCGCACGGGACCGAGGGTCACTTCTGCGGGGGCTCGATCGTCGCGCAGCACTGGATCCTCACCGCGGCTCACTGTGCCGTCGACGAGAAGCCGGGAGACCTCCAGGTCGTCGTCGGCCGCACCGACCTCACGGCGAAGGGCGGCCAGGTGCTTCGTGTCGACCGGGTGCTCGTGCATCCCCGGTACGCCTCGACGGGCACGTTCGACGCCGCACTGCTGCACACCATCGGAGCCGTGAAGAGTCCCTCGATCGCGCTCGCGCCGGTCGGCAACGACGTGCTGGAGAGCGATGGTGCTGCGCTCACCGTGACCGGGTGGGGAGGGGAGTTCTTCGAGTCACCGAGCACGCCCCCGCACCTGAAGCGGCTCGACGTCCAGGCGGTCTCCGACTCCGGCTGCCAGTCCAACGGGCCGATGGGTTTCCGACCCCGCAGCGAGATGTGCGCGCAGACGCTGGGTGGGGACGCCTGCCAAGGCGACTCCGGCGGTCCGCTCTTCGGCCGACTGCCCAGCGGGCGGCGGGTCCAGGTCGGCATCGTCAGCTACGGCCTCGGCTGTGGCACTCCCGGATTCCCCGGGGTGTACGCCGAGGTGAACAACCGCGCCATCCACCGGTTCGTCGTACGACACCTGCGCTGAATCGGGGGAGCCGGGAGGTAGGTTGACCGGGTGCAGCAGTACCTCGACCTCCTTCAGCGCGTGCTCGACGACGGTGTCGAGAAGAGCGACCGCACGGGCACCGGGACGCGCAGCGTCTTCGGGCACCAGATGCGGTTCGACCTGTCGGCCGGCTTCCCCCTGGTCACCACCAAGAAGGTGCACACGCGCTCGATCTTCGCCGAGCTGCTCTGGTTCCTCCGCGGTGACACGAACGTGAAGTGGCTCCAGGACCGCGGCGTCACGATCTGGGACGAGTGGGCCGACGAGCAGGGCGACCTGGGGCCGGTCTACGGCTACCAGTGGCGCTCGTGGCCGGCGCCCGACGGTCGTCACGTGGACCAGATCGCCCAGGTGCTCGAGGCGCTGCGACGTGACCCGGACAGTCGCCGTCACATCGTCAGCGCCTGGAACGTCGCCGACATCCCGGACATGGCGCTGGCTCCGTGCCATGCGTTCTTCCAGTTCTACGTCGCCCCGTCGGAGGAGGGTCCCGGCAGGCTGTCGTGCCAGCTCTACCAGCGGTCGGCCGACATCTTCCTCGGCGTCCCGTTCAACATCGCGTCGTACGCCCTGCTGACCCACATGGTCGCGCAGGTGGTCGGGCTCGAGGTGGGCGACTTCGTGCACACGCTGGGTGACGCGCACCTCTACTCCAACCACCTCGACCAGGCCAGGCTCCAGCTCACCCGGGAGCCGCGACCGCTGCCGAGCCTCGTGCTCGACCCGTCGGTGACCGAGATCGACGCCTTCGACCTCGACCACATCGCGGTCGAGGGATATGACCCGCATCCCGGGATCAAGGCACCCATCGCCGTATGAGCCAGGAGCGCCCACCCCGGGTGGTGATGGTGGCCGCGGTCGCCCAGAACGGTGTGATCGGGCTCGACGGTGACATCCCGTGGAGCATCCCGGAGGATCTCAAGCACTTCCGCGCCGTGACCCGTGGCAACAGCGTGGTCATGGGTCGCCGTACCTTCGACTCGATCGGGCACCCCCTGCCGTACCGCTCCAACATCGTGGTGACCCGCTCGCAGGACTGGTCCGCCGATGGGGTGTTCGTCGTCCACGACGTCCAGGCCGCGCTGGCGCGGGCGCGGGACTTCGACGGTGACGTGATGGTGATCGGCGGCGCCCAGATCTACCAGGCCGCGATGCCGTACGCCGACGCCCAGATCCTCACCGAGGTGCACCAGTCACCTGCCGGCGACACCCACTACCCCGAGTGGGACCGCGACGGCTGGCGCGAGACCCGCCGCGAGCCCCACGACGGGTTCGACTTCGTGTGGTGGGAGCGAGCCCGCTGACGTCGTATCCGCGCAATTGACCGGTTGTGACCTGTCGCTGGGGGAAGTTGGCGTCGTATCCGGACAATTGACCGGTTGTGACGAGTTCCCGGCACAAGACCCTGTGCTAACCGGACAATTGACCGGTTGTGACGAGTTCCCGCGAGAAAACACCGTCGTATCCGGTCAATTGCACGGTTGGGGCGCGGGTACGGCGCGGGGGGACCGGCTCGCGCCCGAACCGGACCACGGCCGGCGCCCGAGACCCGATAACCTGAGCCCATGACCACGAGCCCCGCGCCTGCTCCGTTCGGTCGCGTCCTGACCGCGATGGTGACGGCCTTCCACGATGACGGGTCCGTCGACCTCGACGGGTGCGCTGCGGTCGCGCAGCACCTCGTCGATCACGGCCATGACGGCGTGGTCGTGTCGGGGACGACGGGGGAGTCGCCGACGACCAGCGTGGCCGAGGACGGCGAGATCCTCCGCGCGGTGATCGACGCGGTTGGCGGCCGGGCCAAGGTGGTCGCCGGGGTCGGGACCAACGCGACCGCCCACTCGATCGAGCTCGCCCGGCAGGCGGAGAAGGCCGGCGCCGACGGGCTGCTGCTGGTCACGCCGTACTACTCCAGGCCGGGGCAGGCCGGCGTACTCCACCACTTCCGCCAGGTCGTCGAGGCCACAGACGTCCCCGTGATGCTGTACGACGTTCCCGGCCGCACCGCCACCGAGATCTCTCTCGAGGTCTACGAGCAGGCGATCGCCTGGGAGCCCGTCGTCGCCGTCAAGGACGCGGTCGGCGACTACGCCCGTGGCATCAAGATCATGCAGTTCGGCTACTCCCTGTACTCCGGCGACGACGCCAGCAACCTGGGCTGGCTCGCTCACGGCGCCTCGGGCGTCGTCTCCGTGGTCGGCCACGCGGCCGGCGACGAGACCCGGGCGATGGTCGACGCGTTCCTCGCCGGCGACTCGGCCGAGGCCCTCACGATCTTCACGCGGCTGCTCCCCGCGATCGACGCCATCATGGGCGTCGCCAACTACGGAGCCACCACCGCCAAGGCAGCACTCCAGCTCCTCGGCATCCTCGACAACCGGAACGTCCGTGCGCCGCTCGTGGCGCTCGACGACGACGAGGTGGCCGCACTGCGCGCCGGCCTCGTCGCCTCCGGTCTCCTGACGTAAGGAACACACCTTGTCCCACCCCCATCCCGAGCTGTCCGCGCCCGGGGACCTCCCGAAGAACGGACTCCGGGTGATCCCGCTCGGCGGGCTCGGCGAGGTCGGTCGCAACATGACCGTCTTCGAGTACGACGGCCGCCTGCTGATCGTCGACTGCGGGGTCCTGTTCCCCGAGGACCATCACCCCGGGGTCGACCTGATCCTTCCCGACTTCGAGCCGATCCGGGACCGCCTGGACGCAGTCGAGGCGCTCGTGCTCACACATGGTCACGAGGACCACATCGGGGCGACGCCGTACCTCCTGCGCGAGCGTGGCGACATCCCCCTGGTCGGCTCCGAGCTCACCCTGGCTCTGTTGACCCCGAAGCTCCGCGAGCACCGGCTCAAGGAGACCGTCCACCACCAGGTGCGCGAGGGCGACCGGATCAGCTTCGGCCCGTTCGACCTGGAGTTCGTGGCGGTCAACCACTCGATTCCCGACGCCCTCGCGGTCGCGATCCGCACCGGCGCCGGGCTGGTGCTGCACACCGGCGACTTCAAGATGGACCAGGTCCCCCTCGACGGCAGGATCACTGACCTCCGTGCCTTCGCCAGGCTCGGGGAGGAGGGCGTCGACCTGTTCCTCGTCGACTCAACCAACGCCGAGGTCCCCGGCTTCACGACGTCCGAGCGGACGATCGGCCCGGTGCTCGACTCGGTCTTCCACAACAGCAAGCAGCGGATCATCGTCGCTTGCTTCGCCTCGCACGTGCACCGCGTGCAGCAGGTCATGGACGCGGCGGTGAAGCACCATCGCAAGGTCGCGTACGTCGGCCGCTCCATGGTGCGCAACATGGCGATCGCGAAGGAGCTCGGCTACCTCGTCGTCCCGCCGAACACCCTGATCGACGCCAAGGACGCCAAGGAGCTCGCCCCGGAACGTCTGGTGCTGGTCTCGACCGGTTCCCAGGGGGAGCCGCTGTCGGCGCTGTCGCGGATCGCGCAGCGCAACCACCACTTCGTGCACATCGAGGAGGGCGACACCGTCGTCCTCGCCTCCTCCCTGATCCCGGGCAACGAGAACGCCGTCTACCGCGTGATCAACGGACTGGCCCGCTGGGGCGCGAACGTCGTCCACAAGGGCAACGCCAACGTGCACGTCTCCGGCCATGCGAGCGCAGGTGAGCTGCTGTACTGCTACAACATCGTGCAGCCGCGCAACGTCCTGCCGGTGCACGGGGAGATCCGGCACATGCGCGCGAACGCCGAGCTCGCCCGGGCGACCGGCATCCCACACGACAACGTCGTGATCGCCGAGGACGGTGTGGTGGTCGACCTGATCGACGGGGTGGCCAGGATCGCCGGAAAGGTCGATGTGGGGTACGTCTTCGTCGACGGCTCCTCGGTCGGCGACATCACCGAGTCCTCCCTGAAGGACCGACGGATCCTGGGTGAGGAGGGCTTCATCTCGGTGATCGTGGTGGTCGACTCCGTCACCGGCAAGGTGCTCTCCGGCCCGGAGATCCATGCGCGGGGGTTCGCCGAGGACGACTCGACCTTCGACGACATCAAGCCGGCCCTGGTCGACGCCCTCGACAAGGCGGTCGCCGACGGTGTGGACGACACCTACCAGCTCCAGCAGACCATCCGGCGGATCGTGGGACGCTGGGTGAACAGCGCCCATCGCCGCCGTCCGATGATCATCCCGGTCGTGATCGAGGCCTGATCGGGCCCCACTGGCGAGACGGGGGCCCGGAAGCCGCGAAAGCCCGGCGCGGCCCAACGATCCCGATTAGAGTCGGTATGTGCAGCAGCTTCTCGCGGTAGACCAACCGGGTCCTGAAGCCGAACTGGTCGCCTACCGTCGGCTCTACGAGGTGATGGCGCGAGTCAACGGGTCCGCTGACCTGTCCGAGGTCCTGGACGTCGTGGCGCAAGGGGTCGTCGAGGTCCTGGGCTACGGGATCGCCGCCATCAGCCGCCTCGAGGGCGATGTCCTCGTGATGACCACGGTGTGTGGTGGCACCGACGAGGACCGTGCGCAGATCCTCGGTCGTCGGACGCCGATGAGCCGGGTCAACGACGAGTACCGCAACGCCGACCGATGGGGGATCCTGCGCTTCGTCCCGCACGAGCGCGCCCTCCTCGACGAGTACGAGATCTGGGTCCCGGACGTCGAGATCAGCGAGGACCCCGACACCTGGCACCCCATGAACACCCTCTACGCCCCGCTGTACTCGCCCACCGGCGAGCTCCTGGGGAACATGGCCGTCGACCTGCCGCCCAACAACCGGGTCCCCGACCAGGCCCAGCGGGAGGTGCTCGAGATGTACGTCGTCCAGGCCGGCATCGCGATGTTCAACGCGCAGCAGCGTGAGCGTCTGGCCGAGCAGGTGCGCCTCGGTGAGGCCACTCGCGCGATCGTCGCCTCCGCTGGTCGGGTGCTCGACCTCGACCGGATCCTCGTCGACTCGGTCTCACCTCTGCTCAGCGGTCTGCGGGCACGTGCGCTGTGGATCGCGACCTTCACCAGCCAGCCGGACGAGCTGGCCCAGGTCACCTCCTACCCGCCGGACCTGGCGGACCGGACGACGCGGGAGATGCTGGACCAGGCCTACCTCATGGCGGTGCGGTCCTGGCGCAGCGCCGAGGCCGCCTTCCACGAGCAGCCGGAGCTGCCCTCCGGGCACCAGTCGACGCACGACCTGCCGACCCAGCTGATGAGCCAGCTGGGCGACATGCACCGGACGCTGCTGGTGCCGATCGGTGCCGGACCCGAGGCCTTCGGGCTGATGGCCCTGATGCGTACGTCGGACGACCCGCTGTGGAGTGCCGAAGAGGCCGAAGCGGCGCTCGAGATCGGTCGCGAGCTCGGCCGGACGGTCCTGCACGCACGTCTCTTCGCGACCGAGCGCAAGCTGGTCGGCGAGCTCAAGGAGCTCGACAGCTACAAGGGTGAGCTGATCGCGACGATCGCCCACGAGCTGAAGAGCCCGCTGACCTCGATCCACGGCTACCTGGAGTACATGGAGGACGGTGGCGACTCCGCCACGGGCCTGGCCGCCATCGGGCGCAACACCGAACGTCTCCAGGTCCTGGTCGGCGACCTGCTCGAGATGGCTCGCCTGGAGGACGTGAACCACGACGTCGCGCGTGAGCCGGTAGACCTGCGGCAGGTGTGCGAGGAGAGCGCGAGCTCGGTGCGCATCCAGGCCGAGCGCTCCCTGGTGACCTTGGATCTCGAGCTGCCTGGCTCGCCGGTCGTCGTCATGGGTGACGCCGACGAGCTGTCCAGGGTGGTGGACAACCTCCTGAGCAACGCCGTGAAGTACTCCCGGCCCTCCGGGCGCGTGGTGCTCGCTCTGCGTGCCGGCGGTCAGGGTGCCGAGCTCGAGGTGCGCGACTCCGGGATGGGCATCGCGGCGAAGGACCTTCCGACGCTGTTCGACGCGTTCAACCGTTCCAGCAACCCTGAGGCCCAGGCGATCCCGGGCACCGGGCTGGGCCTGGCGATCACCCAGCGGATCGTGGACATCCACGAGGGGAAGCTGAGCGTCGAGAGCGAGCTCGGCCAAGGGAGCACCTTCATGCTGCGTCTCCCGCTCTCCGCGTAGTCCGGGCAGCCGCTCGGGTCAACACGCTGAAGTGACCGCGCTCAGGTGTGGCCAACCCGCAGCCGACTCGCTACGGTGTCCGAGATCAACCGGTATGCGGTGGATCACAGATCCCGTACGCCGTTGACCCCTACCGAGTGCAAGGGAGTTTGGCCATGCCCGTCGAACCAAGCGAGACCGACCGATCGCGTCGGGAGGGGAAGCTCGCCAACCCCGACTGGAGCCCGTGGGTCTGGCTCCTCGCCATCCCCATCGTCCTTCCCTTGTTCACCCCGCTCTACAACCACGTCACGCCCGAGTGGCTCGGGATCCCGGCGTTCTACTGGATCCAGCTCTTGTTCGTGCCGATGAGCGCGCTCGTCACCGGCATCGTCTACCTCAAGACCCGGAAGCGGTGATCCAGGATGGCTGACCACACGATCGAGCTGACGATCTTCACCGCCCTGTTCCTGCTGATCGCGGTCATGGGCTTCGCCGCGGCTCGCTGGAAGCCGGGCGAGACCATGCACCACCTCGACGAATGGGGTCTGGGCGGTCGCAAGTTCGGGACCTGGGTGTCCTGGTTCCTGATCGGTGGCGACCTCTACACCGCCTACACCTTCGTCGCCGTCCCGGCCCTGATGTTCGGCGCCGGAGCGATCGGCTTCTTCGCGGTCCCCTACACCATCGTGCTCTACCCGCTCGTGTTCCTGGTCCTGATCCGCCTCTGGTCGGTCTCCCACAGGCACGGGTTCGTGACCTCGGCCGACTTCGTACGCGCGCGCTTCGACTCCCGCGGGCTGGCACTGGTCATCTCCTTGACCGGCCTGGTCGCCACGATGCCGTACGTCGCCCTTCAGCTGGTCGGCGTACAGGCCGTGCTGGCGACGATGGGGGTCTCGGGCAAGTGGCCCCTGGTGCTGGCGTTCCTGGTGCTGGCGCTGTTCACCTACTCCTCGGGCCTGCGGGCCCCGGCGCTGATCGCGTTCGTCAAGGACACCCTGATCTACATCGTGATCATCGTCGCGGTGATCTACATCCCGACCCAGCTCGGCGGGTTCGACGACATCTTCGCCGCGACTTCGAAGCACTTCGAGGCTGCCGGCCAGGGTCCGGGACCGATCCTCGGCGAGCCCAGCCAGATGCTCTACATCACGCTGGCGCTGGGCTCGGCACTGGCGCTGATGCTCTACCCGCACTCGACCACGGCGATCCTGGCGGCCAAGAGCCGCGACGTGGTCAAGCGCAACATGGCCCTGCTGCCGCTCTACTCGCTGATGCTGGGCTTCCTGTCCCTGCTCGGCTTCTTCGCCATCGCGGCCAAGGTCGAGCCGGTCGGGGGCGACGCCAACACGATCGTCCCGGCGCTT
The DNA here is from genome assembly GCA_963740525.1 of uncultured Actinomycetota bacterium. Classification (GTDB taxonomy): domain Bacteria; phylum Actinomycetota; class Actinomycetes; order Propionibacteriales; family Nocardioidaceae; genus CAVUEG01. The sequence continues at coordinate 12,435 of CAVUEG010000008.1, read as the reverse complement.
TTCGACCAGCAGTTCTCGCCGTGGTTCGCCGGCATCGCCTTCGCGGCGATCGGGATCGGCGCCCTGGTGCCTGCGGCGATCATGTCGATCGCCGCGGCGAACACCTTCACCCGCAACATCTACAAGGAGTTCTTCCGGCCGAACGCCACGCCCAAGGAGGAGACGGCCGTCGCCAAGATCGTCTCCCTGGTCGTGAAGTTCGGCGCGCTGGGCTTCATCATCTTCCTGAACCCCTCCTTCGCGATCGACCTTCAGCTCATCGGTGGCGTGATCATCCTGCAGACGCTGCCTGCGGTCGGCATCGGTCTCTTCACCCGGTGGTTCCACCGCGGCGGGCTGATCGCCGGTTGGGCCGTGGGCATGTCGGTGGCGCTGGTCCTGCTCTACCAGATCCCGAAGAAGGACGCCTCCGGCGCCGTGCTGAAGGAGCACTTCGGCGGCTCGGGCTACCCGTTGGCCAACTTCGGCTTCGACACCCAGATGTCGATCTGGGCGGGCTTCATCGCCATCGCGGCGAACCTCGTGATCGCCGTGGTCGTCACGATGCTCCTGAACGCCATGAAGGTCTCCGGCGGAGTGGACCGCACCCAGCACTCCGACTACTTCGCCGAGCTGGGCGACCCCGAGGTCAAGGACATCGACCTGGCGATCGGTGCGCCGAAGCCGGACACGGTTGGCTGACGACGCGCGGCGTGGGAAGCATGGGACTGGAGTGACGGCTGTGTAGATTCGTCACCATGGCGACCCGTACGTCTTCCCCACCGGCGTCGCGGAGCAAGACCACGGCATCTCGCGGTGGCTCGAGCTCCAAGACCCGGTCGTCCGGCAGCCAGTCCCGACGGTCCTCCTCGTCGTCGCGTTCGTCGAAGTCGACGAAGCGGCAGGCGCCGAGGGCGGTCCGTAGCGGGACTGGCCCGGTGGCAACCATGTTCGCGTCCGTCGGGCGCGGTCTCCTCAGCCTGTGGCTGGGTCTGGCCCACGGCGTGGGTGCGGTGGTGCGCAAGATCGGCCACACCGCCCGCGAGCTGGATCCCGAGCACCGTCGCGACGGCGCCGGGCTCTTCCTGATCGGGCTCGCGGTGGTCATCGCGGCCTCGGTCTGGTGGCGGCTTCCCGGTGGCTTCGGCCAGGTCACCCGCACGGTGGTGGCCGGCTCGGTGGGCATCCTGGCGTGGTTCGTGCCGCTGCTCCTGTGCTTCGTCGCGCTGCGCACGCTGCGCAACCCGGAGTCCAACGGGCCCGCCGGCCGCCAGGTCATCGGCTGGGCCGCCCTCCTCTTCGGGGTGCTCGGCATCGTGCACATCGCGCACGGCATCCCGCGCCCCGGCATCGGGTCGACCGACGAGCTCCAGCAGGCCGGCGGGGCGATCGGCTTCGTCATCTCCAGCCTGCTCATGGACCTGCTGCAGACGGCGTACGTCGTGGTCCCCCTGCTGGTGCTGCTCTCGCTCTTCGGTCTGCTCGTGATCACCGCGACGCCCGTGCACCAGCTTCCCGCCCGCTTCGTCGCACTCCGCGACCATGTCCTCGGCCGCACCTCCGGCGCTCCGGAGACCGACGGGCTCGACACCGAGCCGACAGCCCCGCTCAAGCGCGGACGTCCACGACGCAGGGTCGGCTCGATGGTCGATGACGCGCCCGAGGGCGAGGAGCCCTACGACACCCCGCTGCTGGAGGGACGCGAGTTCTCCAAGCGCAAGCGCGGCCAGGGCGCGACCGACGCCGAGTCCACCGACTCGACGGGGGAGAAGGGGGAGCTCGAGCCGCCCCCGCACACCCCTCTGCCCCCGAGGGTGGAGCAGCTTGCCCTGTCCGGCGACATCACGTACTCGCTTCCCGCGAACGAGGTCCTCAAGCCCGGCTCGGTTCACAAGGCCAGGTCCAAGGCGAGTGACGAGGTCGTCGGGCGGCTGACCGAGGTGCTCGAGCAGTTCGACATCGACGCCCAGGTCACCGGCTACACCCGTGGCCCGACCGTCACCCGCTACGAGGTCGAGCTCGGCCCGGCGGTCAAGGTCGAGAAGGTCACCGGCATCTCCCGCAACATCTCGTACGCCGTGGCCAGTGCCGACGTGCGCATCCTGTCCCCGATCCCCGGCAAGTCCGCGATCGGCATCGAGATCCCGAACTCCGACAAGGAGATCGTCTCCCTCGGTGACGTGCTCCGCAGCAACGTGGCGCGCAATGACCACCACCCGATGGTGGTCGGGCTCGGCAAGGACGTCGAGGGCGGCTTCGTGGTCGCCAACCTGGCGAAGATGCCGCACCTGCTTGTCGCAGGCGCGACCGGCTCCGGCAAGTCGAGCTTCATCAACTCGATGATCACGTCGCTGCTGATGCGCTCCACGCCGGACGAGGTGCGGATGATCATGATCGACCCCAAGCGGGTCGAGCTGAACCACTACGAGGGCGTGCCGCACCTGATCACGCCGATCATCACCAGCCCGAAGAAGGCGGCCGAGGCGCTGCAGTGGGTGGTGCGCGAGATGGACCAGCGCTACGACGACCTCGCTGCCTTCGGCTTCCGCCACCTCGACGACTTCAACAAGGCGGTCCGGGCGGGCAAGGTCCAGGTGCCGCCGGGCAGCGAGCGGGTGCTGGCGCCCTACCCGTACCTCTGCGTGGTCGTGGACGAGCTCGCCGACCTGATGATGGTCGCGCCTCGCGACGTCGAGGACGCGATCGTCCGAATCACCCAGCTCGCCAGGGCCGCGGGCATCCACCTGGTCCTGGCCACGCAGCGTCCCAGCGTGGACGTCGTGACCGGGCTGATCAAGGCCAACGTGCCGTCCCGGCTGGCCTTCGCCACCAGCTCGCTCGCCGACAGTCGGGTCATCCTCGACCAGCCCGGCGCGGAGAAGCTGGTGGGTCAGGGAGACGGGCTCTTCCTTCCGATGGGTGCTTCCAAGGCCGTTCGGGTCCAGGGGTCCTGGGTCACGGAGGCGGAGGTGCACGAGGTCGTCCGGCACTGCAAGACGCAGCTGGCGCCGACGTACCGCGAGGACGTCACGGTGCCCCAGCAGTCCAAGCGCGAGCTCGACGACGACATCGGTGACGACCTGGAGCTGGTCGTCCAGGCGGTCGAGCTCGTCGTCTCCACCCAGTTCGGCTCGACGTCGATGCTCCAGCGCAAGCTGCGGGTCGGCTTCGCCAAGGCCGGGCGCCTGATGGACATTCTCGAGAGTCGCGGCATCGTCGGGCCCAGCGAGGGCTCGAAGGCGCGCGACGTGCTGATCAAGCCCGATGACCTCGACGAGGTCATCGCCACCTTGCAGGGGGAGCAGTGAGCGCCATGTCATCCGAAGGGGCCAACGGGCCCGACGTCTCGACTGAACCGTCCGTGCCCGCCGTACCTCAGGTGGAGCACCACGACCAGGTGTCCGGCCCCGATCCCACCGCTGTCGAGGCGAACGGCCCACTCGAGGTGCGACGCAACGCGGGACTGGCGGCGCTGGTCGGCGCCACGGCCTCCGCCGTGGCGATCGCCTACCTGTGGCGGGCGAGCCAGACCGCCTCGGTGCTGGACTGGAGCCTCTGCGTGGCCATGGGCGCGCTCGGCGTGATGTTCCTCGGTGCGCTGGTCGACTCACGGACCCCGCTGCTGGTCGCCGACGAGCTCGGGGTGCGGTTCCGGCTGGGACGCGAGTGGCGCGGGCTCCCCTGGGAGGCCCTCGACCGGGTGGTCGTGCGCCCCCGGCGGCACCTGCTCTCCGACGGTCGCCTCGTGCTGGCGCCGCGTCACCTGGCTCGGGCCCTCGAGGGCATGCAGCCCCGGGCCCGGCGACAGATCCTCGTCGGTCAGAAGCTCTACGGCGCCCCGCTGGCACTGCCGCTGGGTCTGAGCACCCGGGTCGTCGCGGACGGACCGCTGGACGCGGCGCTCTCGCGGCTTGCCGCCGGACGCACCGAGGTGCTGACTCTTCAGGTCGCGTCGCGGCGCGCAGACGAGACCACTCCTGAGACCACGCCCGAGACCGCGCCCGAGACCCCAGCCGACCCCTACGACCCGATGGTCCGAGCCTGGGGGAGGAGGTGGACCCCCACGAGCCCACCACCCCGCCGGGCCTCGCGGCATCCCTCGCCGGCTGGGCCCACTCGGTCCCGCGGGCGGTGCACGCGGCCCGTCAGCGTCACGAGGTACGCCGCGCCGAGCGACTGGCCGCCCGTAGATGTGCACCGCCAGCGGACCTCCAGTCCGGTGCCCTCCAGCCCGACGCTCTCCAGCCCGATGTGCACGAGGACGAGCACGCCGACGTCGACACGGTGGCCCGCAAGGTCGATGCGCTGAACCATCGCGTCCTCGGGGGTCTCGGCACGATCGTCTCCCGAGTCGGCAAGGGCAACGCGCACGACCTGGACCGCTCGGATGCCGACGTGCCCCTCGCCCCAGCGGCCTCCTTGACCACTCCCAGCCCGCTGCGCGAGACCCGCGCCGGCTCCCGCACCCAGGTCACCCGGGAGCTCCCGTCGTCGTTCGTGGGCAACGCGGCGAAGGCCCTCGACGAAGACCAGACGCGTGGCTCGCTTCCCGAGGGGCGTGAGCTGCACCGCCAGGGCAGCGTCGATCTGGTAGAGCCCGCCCCGTGGTCGGAGGATCGGGTCCGTCCGATCTCCCGGCTCGGCGATGCGGTCCCGGCGCTGGTGCTCGACGACTTCGAGCCCGAGCCGGCGTACCGCCCGGCGATCGGCCCCGAGCTCACCGCGGCCCGCACCCGCGTCGGCCTCAGCGTCGACGAGCTCGCCGAGCGCACCCGGATCCGCCCGCACGTGATCGAGTCCATCGAGGTCGACGACTTCGTGCCCGTGCGGTGGGGACTTCTACGCCCGCGGTCACCTGCGCACGCTCGCGCGGGTGCTGGGCAAGGACCCGGCGCCGCTGCTGGCCACCTTCGACGGCGGTACGCCACGGCTCCCGATGAGCCCGCGGCGGGTCTTCGAGGCCGAGCTCGCCGACCGGGATGACCGGCAGCATGCGGAGCACCCTCGGCGGACCCAACTGGGGACTTGCTGGTCGGCGTGGTGCTCGCCCTGGTCATGGTCTGGGGCGTGGCGCGGCTCTTCGCCGCCGACCCCCCGGTCAGCTGCAGAGCCCCGCACCGGTTCTCAACGGCTCGGCCGGGGTCGGCCCGGACGTGCGCCCAGCGGTGCCCAAGGGTGTGAAGCACGGCTTCGGTCGCCACCGCCGATCCCGGCCCACGCTGGTGACCGCCCAGGTCGTCGTGCGCAACTCGCGCCCGCAAGATCATCTTCTCCGGCCACCTGGTGCTCGGGGAGAAGCGCAAGGTTCGGGTTCCTCCCGACGCGCACGATGAGGGCGGCTCGGGTGCGGTGGTGGTCACCGCCAAGGGCCACGACCGTGGCGTGTCGGCATTCTCGAGGCGAGCCTGGACGGCGTACGTTCGGCTGACGGGATCGCCCCTGCCGGGGGTGCTGGCGAAACTCCGGGAGGCGGACCGTCCGGCGCCTGGTGTTGTGAGGTTCACCGTCCCCTGGCGGGGCAGATGACCGCCGCCGAGTTCGCGTCACGAGGCGACGGGCCGTCATACTCGGGGACGACTATGACGGTCACCCAGCAGACCTCCGAGGCGCCTTCGACGCCGCCCCCGTGACCGAACCGCCGACCACCGTCGCCCTGGTGACGCTGGGCTGCGCCCGCAACGAGGTGGACTCCGAGGAGCTCGCGGGCCGCCTCGAGGCCGGTGGCTTCCGGCTCGTGTCGGACCCCGCCGACGCCGACACCGTGGTGGTCAACACCTGCGGCTTCGTGGAGGCTGCCAAGAAGGACTCCGTCGACACCCTCCTCCAGGCCTCCGACCTGAAGAGTTCCGGCGGCACCCGGCGGTGGTGGCCGTGGGCTGCCTGGCCGAGCGCTACGGCAAGGACCTGGCCGCTTCGCTGCCCGAGGCGGACGCCGTCCTCGGCTTCGACGACTACCCGGACATCGCAGACCGGCTCCGCTCGATCCTGGCCGGTGAGCAGCACCACCCGCACACGCCGCAGGACCGCCGCAGGCTGCTGCCGATCTCCCCGAGCGACCGCGGGACACCAGTGATCGTGGTTCCCGGCCACCATGCCGCCGGACCTACCGGCCCGGATCACCCCGGCCAGTCGGCCCCGGGCCGCGTACGCCGACGCCTCGACAGCGGCCCCATGGCGCCGCTCAAGCTCGCCTCCGGCTGCGACCGGCGCTGCTCCTTCTGCGCGATCCCCAGCTTCCGTGGCTCCTTCGTGTCCCGTCGGCCCTCCGACGTGCTGACGGAGGCGCGCTGGCTCGCCGAGCAGGGCGTCAAGGAGCTGTTCCTGGTCAGCGAGAACTCCACGTCGTACGGCAAGGACCTCGGCGACCTTCGGTTGCTCGAGACACTTCTGCCCGAGCTGGCGGCCGTCGACGGTGTCGAGCGGGTGCGGGTGTCGCTACCTCCAGCCCGCCGAGACCCGGCCAGGCCTCGTGGAGGCCATCGCCTCGACGCCGGGAGTCGCGGCGTACTTCGACCTCTCGTTCCAGCACGCGTCAGCGCGCCCTGCTGCGCCGGATGCGCCGCTTCGGCGACCCTGAGAGCTTCGCGGCGCTGCTGGATCAGGTCCGCAGCCACGCGCCCGAGGCCGGCGTGCGGTCCAACGTCATCGTCGGCTTCCCCGGGGAGACCGAGGAGGACCTCCAGACCCTGTGTGACTTCCTCGAGGTCGCCCAGATGGACGCCGTCGGTGTCTTCGGGTACTCCGACGAGGACGGCACGGAGGCCGCGTCGTACGACGGCAAGCTGGACGACGACGAGATTCGTGGCCGGGTCGACCACGTGACGCGCCTGGTCGACGAGCTCACCTCGCAGCGCGCCGAGGAGCGGCTGGGCGAGGTGCCGTCGGTGCTCGTCGAGTCCCTGAGCGGATCCACCGGCGAGGGACGCGCCGCCCACCAGGGCCCCGAGGTCGACGGCTCGACCACGGTGACCGGACTGCCCGCGGGGACGCGTGTCGGCGACTTCGTGGACGCCGTCGTCACGGGATCCGACGGGGTCGACCTGGTGGCCCGGGCCGAGGCGTCTCGATGAGCGAGGCGACGACAGCCAGCAACTGGAACATCGCCAATGCCCTGACCACGCTGCGGATCGTGATGGTGCCCTTCTTCGCCTGGGCGATGCTGGCCGACGACGGCCAGTCGGTCGGCTGGCGGATCGTCGCCGCGCGTGATCTTCGGTGCCGCCATGATCACCGACAAGGTCGACGGCGACCTGGCCCGCAAGCACAACCTGGTGACGAACTTCGGCAAGATCGCGGACCCGATCGCCGACAAGGCCATCACCGGGATGGCGCTCGTCGGCCTCTCGCTCATCGGTGAGCTGTGGTGGTGGGTGACCGTGGTCGTCCTGCTCCGTGAGTGGAGCGTCACCCTGCTCCGGCTGTCGGTGATGCGCAACGTGGTGATCGCCGCGAGCCGCAACGGCAAGATCAAGACGATGCTCCAGGCGATGGCTCTGGCCGGCCTGATCCTGCCGCTGCGACTGCTCGACGGCGCGCTGGAGACGCCGGGGATGGTGCTGTGGTGGGCCGCCGTGGCCACGATGGCAGCGGCGGTCGCGATGACGATGTTCTCCGGCTACGAGTTCTTCCGCGACGCGCACCGGCAGCGGTCCGGCCAGCGCGCTCTCTGAGCACCCTGCCTCCGGCGCGGATCACCTGTCGACGGGTATGCCCTTGCCGCGGCGACGAGACCGGTCAGCGGGAGCGTTCGTCGTCGCGACCGAGCGCCAGCGGGCACGCATCGTCCGGCGCGCCAGCGCCAGCCAGCACACGATGGCAACTGTCGACAGCAGCGCCGGGATCCAGTGACCCAGCAGCAGTGAGGCGGCTGTCGCGCACCCGAAGGCCGTCAGGTTCGCAGCGACGTCGTAGACGGGGGCGACGACCGCCGGTTGAGGACGTGAGCGGTCGCGATCAGGAGCCCGCAGGCGAACGTGACGGACAGCAGGAGACTCACCACGGACCCAGTCTCCCCACTGATCCAAAATCGGCCCTCCCGACGGCTCGGGGCAGCCCACCAGCAGACGAGCGTGAGCGTGTTCGCCGACCGTTCACCTTGCGGTGCTCTCGAGGGCTGGCCGAATCCCGGAGCGCGGGTGACAATCGTCCGAGGGGGGGACGAAAGGTGTGCCATGCGTCCCTTCGCGGAGTTGCAGTCGGGTCTCGCGGCCGTCATGCGCGCCAACGTCCCGGGTTCCAGCGTCCCGCACGTCGTGGTCGCGCTGCCGTCGCACAGTCTCCCGCCGACCGTCGCGTCCCACTACGGTGACCGGCTGCTCTCGCTCGAGCACCGCTACCTCGTCTCGAGCCTCCTCACGCACCGGATCCGCACGGCTCATTGGGTGCAGGTCAGCTCCCTCCCCTCTGACCCCGCAGTGATGACCTACTACCGGGACCTCGGTCCCCATCCGACGAGCTTCGAGGCTCGCACCCGCCTGCTGGCCCTCGATGACCGCTCACAGCGCTCGGCGGCCGCGAAGCTGTTGGACCGCCCCGACGTCCTGGAGGCGGTCCGCAGGTACGTCGACGGCCGTCCCGCTGTCATCGAGCCGTGGAACGTGACGGAGCACGAGGTCGCCGTGGCGGAGGCTCTCGGCATCCCGGTCAACGGGACCGATCCCGCTCTGCTGCCGCTGGCGGCCAAGAGCGCGGGTCGACGCCTGTTCGTCCGGCGGGTATCCCGGTCCCCGTGGGGGTCGAGGACGTCCGGACCGTGGCCGAGGTCAGGGCTGCCATCACCGTGATCCAGCAGGCACGTCCACTCACCCAGTCGGTTGTGGTGAAGCTCGACGACAGCTGCGCCGGGGACGGGAACGTGGTGATCGCCCTGACGGACCCGTCCGGGGTGCCGCTGCCCGTCGAGGTGGTCCACGACAGCCTGTCGAGCTTCCTGAGTGGTTCGTGGCCGAGCTGCGCTCGGGTGGCGTCGTGGAGGAGCTCGTGGTCGGCGAGGAGTTCGCCAGTCCCAGCGTCCAGCTCGAGCTCACCCCGTGGGGTGCGGTCCAGGTCGTCTCGACCCACGAGCAGGTGCTGGGCGGGGAGCACGGTCAGGTGTTCCTCGGGTGCCGGTTCCCGGCCGATCCGGCGTACGGCCCGGCACTGGCACGCCATGCCGCCGCCGTCGGGCGGCACCTGTCGTCCGCCGGGGTGCGCGGCCGGATCAGCGTCGACTTCGCAGCAACCCGGGACGCGGGCGGCGTCTGGTCGATCTACGCACTCGAGGTCAACCTGCGCAAGGGAGGGACCACGCACCCCGCGACGGTGCTGCGCAGTCTGGTCCCCGGTCGGTACGACTCAAGGCAGGCCGCCTGGGTCGCGAGCCGGGACGGCTCGCCGCGGGCCTACCTGTGCTCGGACAACGTGATCGACCCGTCGTGGACCGGGCTGCCCGCGGCCGCCGTCACCGCAGGGGTCGCCGCCGCCGGCCTCGGCTTCGACCACCGCACCGGCACCGGGGTGGTGCTGCACATGCTCGCCGGGCTGGCCATCGACGGTCGCCTGGGCTTCACCGCGATCGCCCGTGACGAAGTCACCGCCGCGTCCCTCGCGGAGCGGGTGCGTGGGGTCGTCCAGACGGTCGCCGCCCACAACCTGCTGACGCGGTTTTCCCTCCTCGGACCGCGACGGCGGCAACGGTATCACCAATTTCGCGCTGCCCGACCTGCGCGGCGGCGCCCAACGGACTGACCTACTCGATCATTATTCAAGGCGTTTACCCGTCCCGGAATTAACCACGCCCGCGGGTACATCCTGTCGCAATCCCGCAGTCTCGCGAGCTCGATCGCGCCAAGGCGGCACGGTTTGCCGGTGTTCCCTTCTGGACAAGCGATGGAAAGCGTCCTGCTAATTGAAGGCGCACCCTTTCCCCTATGCGCATCGACCGCTTCACCCAAAAAATGCAGGAGGCCCTGCAGGCCGCGCAGGACCGCGCGAGCAAGGCCGGCCACTCCGAGATCACCAACGAGCATTTCCTCCTCGCGCTGCTCGAACAGACCGACGGCGTCGCCCGGCCGCTGCTCGAAAAGATGGGCGTCGCCGTCGAAGACGCTCGAAGATTATCTCGCATCTCGATCTTTCGCGCCGCGCCTCGGCGCAAGGCGGGCAGGTCTCGCTCGGCCGCGAACTTTCGCTGACGCTCGACGCGGCGGAGAAGGAGATGGCGAAGATGAAGGACGAATACCTGAGCGCCGAGCATTACCTCCTCGCGCTCTCGGAGTCGCGTCGCCGCTCGGCCAGATGCTGCGCAAGAGCGGCGTCGACGCGCGACAAGACTCATGCAGGCGCTCCAGCAGGTGCGCGGTTCGCAGCGCGTCACGGATCAGAATCCCGAGGGCAAATATCAGACGCTGGAGAAATACGGGCGCGACCTCACCGCGCTGCGCGCAGAAGGGCAAGATCGATCCGGTGATCGGGCGCGACGACGAAATCCGCCGCGTGATGCAGGTGCTCTCGCGCCGCACGAAAAACAATCCCGTGCTCATCGGCGAGCCCGGCGTGGGCAAGACCGCGATCGTCGAAGGACTCGCGCGGCGCATCGTCAGCGGCGACGTGCCGGAGTCGCTGAAGAACAAGAAGCTCATCGCGATGGACATCGGCTCGATGATCGCGGGCGCGAAGTTTCGCGGCGAATTCGAGGACCGGCTCAAGGCGTTCCTGAAGGAAGTCACCGACTCGCAGGGCGAGATCATCCTCTTCATCGACGAGCTGCACACCATCGTCGGCGCGGGCGCGAGCGAAGGCGCGGTCGATGCCAGCAACATGCTCAAGCCGCAGCTCGCGCGCGGCGAGCTGCGCACCATCGGCGCGACCACGCTCGACGAGTATCGCAAATACATCGAGAAGGACGCCGCGCTGGAGCGGCGCTTCCAGCCGGTGAAGGTCGATGAGCCGAGCGTCGAGGACACCATCGCCATCCTGCGCGGGCTGAAGGAACGCTACGAAGTCCACCACGGCGTGCGCATCCAGGACGCCGCGCTCGTCGCCGCGGCCACGCTTTCGCACCGCTACATCAGCGACCGCTTTCTGCCCGACAAGGCCGTCGATCTCGTGGATGAAGCGGCGTCGCGGATGAAGATCGAGCTCGAGTCGATGCCGACGGAGATCGACGTGATCGAGCGCGAGATCATGCAGCTCGAGATGGAGCGGCAGGCCTTGAAAAAGGAGAAGGACGCCGCGAGCAAGGAGCGCCTCGAACGCTCGAAAAGCGAGCTCGCCGACTGAACGCGAAAAGAGCGCCGGGCTCAAGGCCCAGTGGCAGAACGAAAAGAAGGTCATCGACGAACAGCGCAAGCTGCAGGAGCAGCTCGAGCAGCTGAGACCGAGCTCGAGCGCGCGCAGCGCCGCGGCGATCTCGACCGAGGCCAGCGAGATCCAGTACGGCCACATCCCCGACTGCGCAGCGCGAGCTCGAAGCGCACAACGCCAAGCTCGCCGAGATGCAGCGCAGCGGCGCGCCGATGCTTCGAAGGAGGAAGTCACCGAGGAAGACATCGCCAAAGTCGTCAGCGCGTGGACCGGCATCCCCGTCTCCAATCTGCGCGAAGGCGAACGCGAAAAACTCGTCCGCATGGAAGACCGCCTCGGCAAGCGCGTCATCGGCCAGAAGCACCGCGATCACCGCCGTGTCCAATGCCGTGCGCCGCGCCCGCGCCGGCTTGCAGGATGAGAACCGCCCGATCGGCTCGTTCATCTTCCTCGGCCCGACCGGCGTCGGCAAAACCGAGCTCGCCCGCGCGCTCGCCGAATTCCTCTTCGACGACGAGCACGCCATGATCCGCATCGACATGAGCGAATACATGGAGAAGCACAGCGTCGCCCGGCTCATCGGCGCGCCGCCCGGCTACGTCGGCTTCGAGGAAGGCGGCCAGCTCACCGAAGCCGTGCGCCGCAAGCCGTATTCGCGTCGTCCTCTTCGACGAGATCGAAAAGGCGCACCACGATGTCTTCAACGTGCTCCTGCAAGTGCTCGACGACGGCCGCATCACCGACGGCCAGGGCCGCACCGTCGATTTCAAGAACACGGTCATCATCATGACCAGCAACCTCGGCTCGCAGCACATCCTCGACGTCGCCGACAACGCCGAGCAGCGCGAAGCCCGCGTCATGGAAGCCCTGCGCGGCCACTTCCGCCCCGAGTTCCTCAACCGCATCGACGAGACGATCATCTTCGACCGGCTCAACGACGAGGACCTCAAGCAGATCGTCGAGATCCAGCTCCAGCGCCTCGTCAAACGCCTCGCCGCGCAAAAGCTCACGCTCATCCTCACCGACGCCGCCAAGACCTACCTCGCCCGCGAAGGCTACGACCCCGTCTATGGCGCCCGCCCGCTGAAGCGCGCCATCCAGCGCGACCTCCTCGACCCGCTGAGCATGGAGATCCTCGCCGGCCGTTTCCTCGAAGGCCAGACCATCACCGCC
>CAVUEG010000007.1:0-71757 GCA_963740525.1 uncultured Actinomycetota bacterium | reverse complement strand
AGGCGGCGTACACCCTCCTCACATCTCCTGCCTGCTCACGGTGAAGGGGTGATGTTCTGGTTCAGGCGGAACACATTGGTTGGGTCGTACTGGGCCTTCACGGCGGACAGTCGGGCCCAGCGGTCGCCGTAGGCGCCCCGCGCGTAGGCACCCTCCGCATCCGGTTCGTAGTTGGCGTAGCCTCCGCGCGAGTGCGGCTGGAGTGCCGCGGCGGTGTCGCGCGCCCAGGCAACGCAGCGGTCCTGATCGGTGGGGTCGGTCCAGTTGGCTGCGATGAGGACGTCGTAGTTCGCGTCGCGATGCGCGAAGGCTCCGTCACCCGCCGCGATTGCGCCACCCAGGTGCTCCACGATGAGTTCGAGAGCGGGTGGCGCCTGGATGTCGCTGGCCCGGTCGACCAGGACGTCGATGACCTGGTCGGTGAGGTCGTCGAGGAAGCACGAGCGCCAGTAGTGGTACTCACCCCGCGGGTATCCCTCGTCCATCCGGCTCTGCTGCTCGGTGTAGGTCAGCGGCCCTAGCCCATCGAGCAGCGGCTCACCGATAGCGGCCTTGGTGGGGTCGAGCAGGCGTGCGCCCTCGGCCGGATCGCCCGCGAAACAGGCGGCTATCGCGGCCACCGGCGAACCGTCGGGAGCCGCGGTCATCGCCGCGTAGGACGTCAGCTCGTCCGGAGCCTTCAGAGTCAGCTCCCGGTAGGCGTCGAGAACGGCACGCCGGTGCTCGGGAGTGAACGCCACGCCCCCGCCGTACACCTCCGGACCGACCGGGTGCAGTTGGTACTCGAACGAGGTGACGATGCCGAAGTTGCCTCCCCCGCCCTTCAGGGCCCAGAAGAGATCCGGGTTCTGGTCCGCGCTGGCGGTGACGAGGCGGCCGTCGGCGGTGACCAGATCGACCGACAGCAGGTTGTCGCAGGCGAGCCCGTGCTTGCGCATCAGCCAACCGATCCCACCGCCGAGCGTCAGCCCGGCGATCCCGGTCGTGCTCACGACCCCGAGCGTCGTCGCGAGACCATGCTTCTGGGTCGCTCGGTCGAAGTCGGCCACGGTGGCCCCGGGCTCGGCCCGTGCGACACGTGCGTCCGCATTGACGCTCACCTTGCTCATCAGGCCGAGATCGATGACTACGCCTTCGTCGCAGGTGGAGAACCCGGCGACACTGTGACCGCCCCCCCGCACCGCGACCGGCAGGCCGTGGCCCGAGGCGAAGGCCACCGCTTGCTGCACGTCAGCGACGTCAGCGCAGCGGACGATCAGAGCCGGCCTGCGGTCGATGGCACCGTTCCACACCCGCCGCGCCTCGGCATACTCCGGATCGCCCGCCACAAGCACCTGCCCACGCAGGACCTCCCGTAGTGCGGAGATCTCCTCCGCCTCGACCGCTGTGGATCTCAGCCATGCCCTTCATCACGCCACCTCCGGCTTGCTGCTGTGACAACTTCGACGGGCTGCATGCGGTCGAACGCGTAGTCGCTGAGACGGCAGACCTCCAGGATGTCGTCCTCCTCGCCGGCCTCGAACAGAGTCAGCACTACCTCATCGGCCGGGACCCAGGTGGAGCTCAGGATCCGAATCGGAACGCCCTCGCGGGTGAGATCGTCCGCGGCACGCCAGAGGTTCTCCTCGGTGGTCACGACGTCGGATCGCGTGACGCCGGGCCAGTAGCGCTCCATCAGGAAGCTCTCCTGCAGGCCATGCAGCATGCGAGGACGGTAGGCCCGCCGATGCTGCACCGTAATCGGGGAACTCCCTCGATTGTCAGCCGTTCGGCGGCCCCGGTTAGGTGGTCGACCCGTGCAGTGTCGACGACGTGACCGCGAGCTCCGTCCGGGAGCGGATGCCCAGCTTCCGGTAGGTCCTCGTGAGGTTCGCCTCGACCGTCTTCCTGCTCAAGGACAGCTTCGCGGCGATCTCCCCGTTGGTGCACCCCTCCGCGACCAGGGCGGCGATTCGCTGCTCCACTGGCGTCAGGCCGGCCTGGGCGCCTGACCGTACGCCGATTCGCGCGATCTCCGAGCGTGCCCTTTCGGCCCACAGGTTTGCGCCGAGGTCTTCGAAGAGCGTGAGCGTCCTCTCGAGCGTCTGCGGGCGGCCGCTCGACGCTTCATCCTTCGCTGAACGATGCCGCGCGCCAGGAGCGTCCGGCCGAGCTCGAAGGGCATGGGTAGTCGCTCGTGCGCAGCCAGCGCCCGTTCCAGGGTTGCATCTGCCGAGTCGAGGTCGTTCCGGGCAGCCTGGATCAGGGCCCGGGAGCGGGCAGCGGTGGCCAGTGTCCAGGCACGCTGGGTTGCACGGGCGACCTCGTCCATCCACGCCACGAGGTCGTCGGCTCGCGCCAGTTCCCCGAGTGCGACGAGGGCCTCGATCTCGTCGGGGACCATGTGGCAGTCGCCGAACTCCCGTTTCCAGCGCGGCCGCAGCAGATCGGTCGCCTCGCCCAGGCGGGCCTGCGCCGCTTCGTGGTTGCCCAGGGAGATCTCGACGAACCCGAGCACGTGGAGGTTCTGCATGCAGAAGACCACGTCCTCCGCACGCCGAGCCTCGGCCAGACCGGCCTCGGCTACCCGTCGGGCCCGGTCCACGTCACCGAGGCACGCGCGCGCCATCGCCTCGACGTACAGGGGCGCGCTGGCCTGGTCGAGGTGCTGCCTCAGTTGCAGGCTCTCCTCTGCATGCTCGATCGCGCCGGGCCAGTCACCGGCCCACACGTCCAGCTCGGCGAGATGGAACAGGTGCGTCGATGCCGAGTACAGGTCGCCGGTTTCCATGGTCTCGTCGAGCAAGAGCGTGAGGAGCCCCCGCGCCTCGACATGTCCATCGTTGTCCATCACGACCTTGGCCATGTGACTGCGCGGTGAAGCCGCCGCCGCCGAGCCGTCGAGAGCAATCGCGCGCTGAAACAGATCGCGACGTACCCCTCCTCCGCCGCAGTAGGTCCAGTGGGCAAGTTCGGCGATCGCCATGCCGAGCGCCTGGTCGTCACCGCTGTGCTCCGCGAGCTCGACGCCGAGCCTGGCATGGTGCTCGGCAGCAGGAACGTCGCCGACAAAGTAGGCGATCGCCCCTCTCGTCCGATGGATCCGACTCGCGACGGCTGGATCGGGCCCCGCATCCAACAGAGCCCGGTCACACAGGGCGAGACCGTGACCGAGCGGAGTCGAGAGCTCGGCCAGCCACCTGAACGCCTCGGCTCGTCCAGGACCCTGGGTCGCATCCGCGACGGCGCGTTCGAACAGCGCCCGGGCACGGGGCCGGTCACCGGCCGCCAGGGCGAGCTCGCCCGCCGCGGTCGCGCGCCGGAAGGCCGCCTCGAGATCACCCGGCACGGTGAACTCCAGGGCCCGCTGGGCGAAGATCGCCGCCACGTCTGTGGCGCCCCTCCCAGCCACGCGGACGGCCGCTTCGTCCAGGACCGCAGCCAGCGTCTCGTCGGGCACAGGCGGCGTGAGCGCGAGATGCCGCGCCCGCTCCTCGGAGTCCTTGACGATGTCGGCCAGCTCCCGGTGCACCATGCGTCGCTCGGATGCCGTCGACCCCTCGTACACCGTGGCAGCCATCAAGGGATGGGTGAACCTCACCGTCCCGCCGCTGGAGTCGATGATGCCGGCCCTCTCGGCCAGCGCGATGTCGTGCTCGATCGGGCGGCCCGTCGCCTGCGCGAGCTCCTCCACGCTCGGTGTCGCCATCGCCGCGGCGAGGAGCAGGACGCGGCGGGTGCCCTCGGGCAGGTCGTCCAGGCGACTGCGGAGCAGATCACCGAGCCGTTCCGGCACCGGAAGATGCCCTACGTCCACAACCCCGCCGCGGTCGATCCAGGTTCGTGCGAGCTCCAGGCTGAAGAACGGATTGCCAGCCGAGGTCTCATGAACCCGCACCAGCGCCGGCCGCGCGAGGGTGACCCCGAGCCGCGCACGTACGAGCTGGTACGTCGCGCCCAGCGACAGCGGCGGAACCGCCAGCCGAGTCACCTCGAGGTGCTCGACGAGCGCGTCCGGACGCCAGTCCGTACGGCGAGCCAGAACGACGCGGATCGGCTCTGCCTCGAGGCGTCTCAACGCGAACCCCAGTGCCTGCCGGGTCGGCGTGTCCAGCCACTGGGGATCATCGATGGCCACCATGGTTGGCGCCGAGCGGGCGAGCATGCGAAGGACACCCAGCACCGCGACGGCAACGGCGCCTGGGCCGAACGCCGCGTCGGACGAAGTGCGCGTCAGGGCAGCATCGAGCGCCAGTCGCTGAGGCTCCGGCAGATCGGTCGTCTCGTCCACCCACGGGCCCAGTAGGTCGATCAGTCCCGCGAAACCGATCCCGGCCTCGCTCTCGGTGGGCTGACAGGCGAGCACGCGATACCCACCCTCATCGGCTACCCGCGAGGTCTCGCGCCACAGCCATGACTTGCCGATGCCGGCCTCTCCCTCGATGAGCAGAGCGGTCATGCGTGGGTCGGCCGAGTCGAGAAATGCGCCGATCGACGCGAGTTCCGAATCGCGCCCGACCGTCCCCTGCGCAGAAGCCATGACAGCGTCCATTGTGGTCTTGCCAGTAGACGTCAGCAACTGGTCTGGCAACTTCAGGATGCGGTTCACCAAGGAGTGGGACGGCCCCCCCTGCGGAAGCGCGGCCTCGGGGTCCGTTTCGTTGGCGCGAGATCGCCGGAACTGTGCAAGGACGCCTCGGGACACGCTCCACCCGCTGTCCGAGCCGACAGCGCATACGGCGGAACCCGTCACAGCCGCTCGCGACAGGTGGTCGAGCCACACGAGGTCAGCTCCGCAGCCGCGCCGGTGGGCCGACCGGGCTCCGCGGGGCGTTGCGTCCGGGCAGCAGCATCGCGCACACCAGCGCGAGCACTAGGACGACGCTGAAAAGAACCAGGACGGCGTGGTGCTCGTGCAGAACCTGTGGCCGGGTGCCACCGAGGTCGAGCGCGTGGCCGAGGATCGCGATGCCGGTGACGCCGCCGAGGTAGCGCATGGTCGAGCTGACCCCGGCTGCCATGCCGCTGTCATCGCGGCTGACGGCGGAGAGCGAGGCGGTCTGGGCTGCCGGGCTGGACAGGCCGAGGCCGATTCCGAGTGCGACGAGCGGTACGCGAACCTCATTCGGAGTGTCGAGGTTGCCGAGGTTCAGGAGCAGTACGGCGGCAAGGCAAACCAGCGAGCCGATGACGGCGAGTGGCCGTGGGCCGAGGCGGTCGGTGAGCCGCCCAGCCACCAGCGAGGTGAGCACCATCGCCACCATCAGGAAGATGAGCAGCTGGCCGGTCCGGCTCGCACTGAGGTCGAACAACCGGCCCAGGATCAGGGGCAGCTCGAACAGCAGCGCGTACATCACCAGGTTCTGCAGGCCGATCAGCAACGTCCCGGCCGTGAAGGCAGTCGTTGTGAACAGCCGGAACGCGATCACCGGATCTCGCGCACGGCGTTCCCAGATCGTGAAGGCGATCAGGACGACGGCCCCTGCCGCCGCGAGCACCACAGCGGACCCGACCCTGCGTTGCCCGCCGAGCACCAGCAGCACCAACGCGACGGTGAGCAGCACCGAGCCGGGCCAGTCGAACCGGGTGCTGGCAGCCGCGGGGGTGGCAGGTTTCGCGGCCGTCAGAGCGATGCCTGCCGAGGCCAGCAGCACGGGCACGTTCGCCAGGAACACGCTCGCCAGCCGAACGCATCGACCAGTCCCCGCCGAGGATCGGCCCGATGCCGGCGGCCAGCGACATCGCCGCGCCGAACGCGCCGAAAGCGCGGCCACGCTGCTCCGGCGGCAGTTCGATGCGCAGCAGCGCGACCGTCGCGGGCACCACGATCGCCCCGCCCGCGGCCATCAGCACCCGGACAGCCGGCCAGCACGAGAATGTCCGGCGCGAGGAACCCGAGCACCGCTCCGATCGCCGATGGCCACCTGCCCGAGCAGCGAAGATCCGCCAGTGACCGAGCCGGTCGCCCAGCTTGCCTCCCGGGCTCTGCAGCGCGATGGCCGCGATGAGGTAGGTCGCCACCAGTGCCTGCGTGACCCGCCCGGGGTCCTCGCGGAACTCGCGACCGATCGCGGGCACGGCCACCGCGATCATCGTGGAGTTCAACGGCATCAGGCTCGCGGTGAGCAAGGCCGCCGCCAGCCCTCGCCTCGGCGAACCGCTAGGCATGCGGTGATCGGTCGCCGTCTGCAGCAGGTACAGCGCGCCCCGGGCGAAGGCGAACTCGATGTCGTGGTCGCTGGCTGCCGAACGCCACGTCGCACGCGAGCGCGAGACGGTGCAGCGCAGCGAGGTCTGGCGTCGTCCAGGCAGGGCGCGTCGACGGGTGGCCGCGACGGCGCTCCTCGACCGTGCCGCCGTCGGGCACCCGACGGATCGCGATGTCCTTCTCGCCGAGCTGTCGTTCGAGCACTCGGCCGGCCGTGTCGAGCACGTACCGGTCCGGCGTGACCAGCCCGGCGACGACGACCTCGCCGAGCCCCCACCGGCCTCGATCACCCGCTCCTCGCGCCGGTGACGGGGTTGCGCGTGAACAGCACGCCGGCGACGTCGGCAGTCGATCAGCTGCTGCACGACGACGGCCATGTGCGGCGCGGTGTCGAGGCCGATCCGCGCGGTACGCCATCGCCGCCGCCTCGCTGCGCCGGAGGCGTGCACCGCGCGGATCGCTCGACGAGCACGGCCTCGCGTCCCGACACGCCGAGGACGGCAGTTGTGCGCCGGCGAAGCTCGCCGCCGCCCGAGTCCTCGCCGATGGCGCTGGAGCGCACCGCCGCGGACGGCCGGCGCGACGCAGGCCGCGGCGACGGCGGCGAGCCTCGGGTCGCCCGCGACGATCGACGTCGACGACGGCCGGGCGCGCGATCGCGCCGCCCGGAACGCGGCAGCCCGGCACGGATCGCGCGCCGAGCTGGACCGCCTTCGCCCCGAACCGCTCGGATCGTCGGCCTCGACGAGCGGGTCAGAGTCGCCGCTCACCCGAGCAGCCGCACCTCGCCGGTCGTGCCGTCGACCCGCACCCGCGCGCCGTCCGGGATCTTCGCGGTGGCGTCGCGGGTGCCGACGATCCCCGGGATGCCGTACTCGCGGCGCCACGATCGCGGCGTGGCAGAGCTGGCCGCCGCGGTCGGTGACGATCGCGCCGAGCATCGGCAGCACGACGTTGAAGTACGGCGAGGTCATCCGGGTGACGAGCACGTCGCCCTGCTGGATCCGGCCGAAGTCCGCGGCGTCGTCGACCAGCCGGGCCGTGCCCTCGTAGACGCCGGCGTTGACCGGGAGCCCGTGCAGGACGGTCTCGGTGTTCGGCGTGTCCGGGACGCCGAACAGGTTCGCCCAGCGAACCGTCGACCGCCGGCGGCCGCCGCGCCGGCCGCCGCCGGCAGCACTCCGGCGGAGGCGGCGGCGGCGGGCAGCGCGCGCAGGAACGGCGGGGCGTCGCTCGATGGTCCGGGTGGTCCGCCAGTCGTGGCGATCCGCACCTCGGTCCGCGGGCGGGCCGGCGGCCGCAAGCAGCATGCCCGCACCTCGTCGGCGCGCAGATCGACAGCATGCTCTGCATCGTTCAACCGGCCGGCTTCGACGAGCCGGCGACCCGCCTCGAGCAATGCGCGCCGGGCGAGACCGGAGGCCCAACCGTCGGAGTAGACGCCGCGCTCGTCGCGGAGCCGGTTCATCAGACGCACCTCGGCGAGCCGGTCGTCGAAGTCATCGAGGTGCTCGGCGGGCACTCGCGCACGGATGGCTGCCAGCCCCGCGTCGTCGTCGGGACGGGCCGAGCCGCCAGCCACCGTCGTCCGGAGCGCTTCGACCAGGCACTCGGGCAACTCGCCGGCGGCCTTGTCGCCGACGTCGTACCCGACGCAGCGCCAACGCACAGCGTCAAGGTAGGCCGCGACGTCTGATCCGACGTCCTCCCGCGCCGCCAGCTCGGCGAGGATCTCCTCGGCGGGCCCCGGGCCGCCGAGCACCGCCTGGGCATCAGGGGAGAGCACCAGCTTCTTGGCAGCGGCGTCGAGCTCGTCGGCAGCGAAGCCACGAGAGATGCCCGATTGCCCGCGCAGCGGGCCCAACAGCTCGCCGACCGTGGCGCCGGTCCACTCCTGCGCCCCGGCGAGGAAGTCCCCGACCGGGAAGATCGCCGGGATCGTGTATTTGTGGTGCAGATACGCGCTGAAAATCGCGTGCTCAACACAGCGATCGACATGGTCGGCGAGCTCGGCGTCTGAGAGGCCGGCCACGTCGACGCTCTGGATCGCCTGGTGCCGGGCGATGGCATCGGGCTTGTCGACGTTGTCCCAGTTGGCCAGGTCTTCGCGCCAGATCTTGTCGCGCAATGCGCGCTGGCCAGTCTGGATGCGGCGCCGAATTTCCGGGTGCAGCCGAGTGACTGCTTGCAGCACCACCTTGGGTGGTGGCTTCATCGCGCCCGGAGGCGCTCCCACGGGGACCGGCTGGTTGTACATGAAGGAGTGCGTGAAGCCGGGCTCCA
Source organism: uncultured Actinomycetota bacterium (assembly GCA_963740525.1). Taxonomy (GTDB): domain Bacteria; phylum Actinomycetota; class Actinomycetes; order Propionibacteriales; family Nocardioidaceae; genus CAVUEG01. The sequence goes on along the minus strand of CAVUEG010000007.1, from coordinate 63,287 downwards.
AGTGCGACAGGAGTACGCCGTACCTCGCCGTCCCCTCCTTGAAGCCGCGGACGAATCCGAACCTGAAGGCGTCCTGAGCGAGATAGGTCATCGGTCTGCTGGCGTGGGTGGACTCCAGCTCCCACGGGCCCCTGCCCGGGGGTTCGAAGACGCGGCCGTTGACGGTGGGTGCTGCTTGCTCTGTCATGTAGTCCCCCTGGGCATGGGTGATCCACTCGAGTATTCGCCGGACGTTCACCTAGGTGTCAATAGCCATTTCGGTTGATCCTCCGCAGCGGTCTTGTCCACCTGTGGCACCAGTTGTGGCACCAGCGCTCGGAAGGGCCGGGGGGTGTCTTCTGGGTCGAAATGGGCGGCTGCCTGCGACACGGGCTGGATGCCGCCTCGGGCGACTACTCCCTGGTCGGAGACACGAAGCCATCCATCCATCCAGAGGTGGCCGTAGGTACGAGGGTCATCTTGGCCGAGGCACGCCGCGGGACAGGTCTGGGAACCTGAAATCGTCGGGCGTTCGTTCTCGATGGCCCGCGCTCCCAGGGCGGCCCTCGCGGCAGTGGAGCATGCCTGGCGGCTGGACCTCAGCCGAGGAAGTTCAAGATCGCCGCGATCTTGGCCGCTGTGATGACATGCGCCGCGTCGGGCAGGACGCAGAGCTGTCCGTGCGGCAAGCGACGGTAGGCACGGATGCAGTCCTCCACCGGCGAGTGCTCGTCTCGGTCGCCCACGAGGATGAGGGTCGGCACGTGGATCTTGGCGAAGTCGTCGAAGCCGTAACCAGGCCAGTGCTGCCCTGTCTCGAAGAAGTGCTTCAGCATGGTCTTCCAGTAGCCGGGTCCACCGGCAGAGTCGTGGTCGGCCTTGATCAACGACAGGAAGCCACTCATTGCCGGGTCGGCACCAAACGCTGCTTCGACCGCCTCGGGGTTGGCTGAGTCGGCGTCGTCGCTGCCGCCGAAGACCTGCCGCAGCTGCGCGAACGACTTCGACTCGGGGTAGAAGATGTCGCACCCGGCGTCGTTGACCAGCGCCCGAGCGACACCCGGGTGCCGGATCGCCATGATGGTGGCGACCATGCCGCCCATGCTGAATCCTCCGATGGCCGGGCGGCGGAGCCCCAGTGCGCCGATGAGCGCGGCCGCGTCGTCGGCGAGAAGGCTCATCGACACGCGTTCATTGCCGGTGTGCCTGGTGAGTCCGAAGCCGCGCAGGTCCGGCGCGATGACGTGGAACCGCTCACCCAGGGCGGCGAGGTGCGTCCCGTAGGAGAGTGGGGTTTCGTCCCAGAGCGGGTTGGTGCTGAGCAGGCCGCCGTGCAGAAGGACGAGGTCGGGCGAGTCGGGCGAGCCGGCCACGCGGTAGTGGATGTCGATCCCGTTGGCGCGGACCGTGGCGGTGCTCGACACGGCGCTGGTGACGGTCATGGCGGTCTCCTTTGGACGGTGTTCTGCCACGGTAGGCAGTGGGCCACGGCCGACGAATCGGGTGAATGCCCTAACTTCGGGGCGCCTCTTCGAAGTCGGACATCAGACCGTGGCGCATGGCGAACAGACCGGCGGTGGTCCGGTTGTTGGCGCCGGTCTTGGCATAGATGTGCTCGACGTGCGCGCCGACGGTCTTCGGCGACAGCACCAGGCGACCGGCGATCTCGCGGTTGCTGAGTCCTCGCGCGAGAAGCCGGAGCACATCGACCTCGCGGCTGGTCAGCCCGGCAGGCCAATCCCGCCGCCGGCGCACCCTGTGCCCCGCCGCGCTGAGTACGGCCTCCACGGCGTCGCCGTCCAGGGCGTCATGGCGTATGTCGTCACGCAGGAGCGCCGCGGCAGTCTTCGCGTCGGCCGCCGGTCGATGCGGCCGTTCCTCGGTCGCGGTCGCATAGCGGTCAGCAGCGGCCAGGATCCGGCCGGTGAGCGGGATCGAATTCCCGGACAGGGCACGTGGGTAGCCCGAGCCGTCGAGACGCTCGTGGTGGAGCACGGCGATAGCGCCCAGCTCGGCGAGACGTGGGGAGAATGCGAGCATCCGCTCGGTGAGGTAGGGGTGGGTGCGTACCCGTTCCTGCTCCGCGAGGGTGAGCGGCGTTCGCTTGTCCCAGATGCCGTTGGAGACGCCCAGGCGGCCCAGGTCGTGCACCAGTGCCGCGCGGCGCACCCGGGTGACGTCGTCGGGGGCAAGGCCGAGACCAACAGCGGCTTCTTCGGCCAGCTGCGCGACGGAGCGGGCGTGACCGATGAAGTACGGGGACTTGAGATCGGCGAAGTCGCCGATCGTAGCGAGGACGTGGTCGAGCTCTGCGTCGTCGACGCTCCGGGTCAGGCCGGGTTCGCTGTCGAGGATCTGCGCCCAGTGGCTCTCGTCGTCGAGGCCGTCCAGCACGTCGAGGCCGTGGGTGCACAGCAGGTTGACGAGGTCCGGGTCGAACTGGCCACCGGCGCGCTCGCGCACCATGCGCAGGGCGGCATCCGCGCCACCGAGCCGCTCGAAGGCGGCCACCACGTCGGCGAGGTGGACCAACCTGGAGGTCAGGCGGATCTCCTCACCCTTCAGCCCGGCGGCGCCGCGACCGTCCCAACGCTCGTAGCTCTCGACCAGGCTTCGGCGTACGTCGTCGCTGAGGCCAAGCTGTTGCGCAAGGGCGTCGGTGGCCTTCCAGTGGTTCTCCAGGATCGTGGAGAACCAGCGCAGCCCGGCGACCGGGAAGGTGACCGAGGCCCGGACTCGGTCGGGGAGCGAGCCGCCGCTCCCCAGCCGCCGCACCAGGAGACGGGCCAGGTCCGCTGTGCCGTCGCCGGCGAACATGCCCTCTCGCTTCATCGCGATGTCGTCGCCGAACCACTTGGCCTGTTCGTAGGCGTCCGTGTGGCAGCCCACCCAGGCGAGCAGTCCGGAGTAGTAGACGACGGTGCGTTCCTGCTCGTCCAGGTCCAGGAGCTCAGCGAGTCGCAGAGCGATGATGGTCTGCCGGATGACGTGCTCCATCGGCTGGCCCAGCCCGAGGTCTGTGCCGAGCGAGATGGTTGCCACGAGTTCGGCGAGGCGAACCCCGGCTGGAACCGCGGTCACCCCCTGAGTCTAGGTGGGAGCCTTGGTCCGGGCACCGTGGAGACGCCCGTCCACGTGACCGGAATACGATCTGGAGGATGAGCAGGATCTTCACGGCGACCTTCGGCTCCGTCTATCCCCTCTACGTGAACAAGGTGGAGCGCAAGGGGCGGACGAAGTCCGAGCTCGACCAGGTGATCGAGTGGCTGACCGGCTTCGACGAGACTGCCCTGGCAGTGCACCTCGACAACGGCACCACCTGCGAGGACTTCTTCGCGGAGGCGAGCCTCAACCCGAACGCGACCCTGATCACGGGCGTGGTGTGCGGAGTCCGGGTGGAGGAGGTCGAGGACCCGCTGATGCGGAAGATTCGCTACCTGGACAAGCTGGTCGACGAACTGGCCAAGGGCAAATCGATGGACAGGATCTTGCGGACCTAGCGATCGGTTGGACCGCCCCCGCTAGTGTCTGGGCATCATGAGTCTGAAAATCGACAAGGCGCACGTCAAGCGCTACCGCCAGATCGCCATGCTCCTGCTCCGTCACGGGCGAGGGGACCTGGTGCGCTCGACGGGCATGGACGCCGTGCTGGACGAGGAGACCGCCGAGGGCGATCCCGCGGCGGCGGAGCGCCTGGCCGAGGACCTCGAGGCTATGGGACCCACCTTCATCAAGCTCGGTCAGCTCATGTCCTCGCGCGTGGACCTGCTGAGCCCGCCGTACATCGAGGCGTTGTCGCGGCTCCAGGACGATGTCGAACCCTTCTCCTTCGAGGAGGTGGAGGACATCATCAGCAGCGAGCTGCAGGTGCGCCTCTCGAACGTCTTCCCGACCTTCGAGTCGACCCCGCTGGCGGCGGCGTCGCTCGGACAGGTGCACCGCGCGACCCTCCGCGACGGCCGCGAGGTCGTCGTGAAGGTGCAGCGTCCCGGGATCCGAGAGCAGGTCCGCGAGGACATGGAGGTGCTTGCCGACCTCGCGACTTTTCTCGACAACCACACCGAGACCGGGCGTCGCTACGGCCTTGCCCAGCTGCTCGAGGAGTTCCGCAAGGCGCTGGTCGACGAGCTGGACTACCGGCGCGAGGCCGACAACCTCTCCCGGATGCGCGAGCTCGTCGAGGCCTATGAGCTCCTCGTCGTCCCGGAGCCGTTCGCCGACCTGACCACCAGCAGGGTGCTGACGATGGAGTTCGTCGCCGGGAAGAAGGTGACCGACCTCGGCCCGCTGGCCCGGCTCGAGCTCGACGGGGAAGCCCTGGCCGACCAGCTCTTCGCCGCCTACCTCGACCAGGTCCTCGTCCAGGGCACCTTCCATGCCGACCCGCACCCGGGCAACGTGCTGGTCACCCCGGACGGACACCTGGTGCTCCTCGACATCGGGATGATCGCGCGGCTCGCCCCCGCCGTACGCGACAAGCTGGTCAAGCTCTTCCTGGCGTTGGCCGACGCGCGTCCCGAGGAGGTCACCCGGATCGCGGTCACGCTCGGTGAACGGCTGCCGGACTTCGACGAGGCCGTGTTCGCTCGGACGGTGGCCGACCTCGTCGGCCGCTCGGCTGACGCATCGCTGTCGGATCTCGACATCGGTGCGCTCGTGCTCCAGCTGACCCGCAAGGCGGGCGAGGCCGGCCTGCGGATGGACCCCGAGCTCGTGATGCTCGGGAAGACCCTGCTCAACCTGGACCAGGTGGCGGCGACACTCGACCCGGGGTTCGAGCCCCGCGAGGCGCTGCAGCGCCACATGGCGGGCCTGATGAAGTCCTCGATGGGCACGACACCCGCGGCGATGATGGCCTCGCTGCTCGAGGCGAAGGAGTTCGTCGAAGAGCTTCCCGGCCGCGTGAACCGGGCTTTCGACGCCGTGGGCCAGGGGAACTTCGAGCTGCGGATCAAGGCGTTCGACGAGGACGAGTTCCTGCGTGGCCTGCACAAGCTGGCCAACGTCCTGGCCACTGCCGTGGTCCTTGCCGCGATGATCCTGGCCTCGGCACTGCTCGCCAAGCCGTCAGGCGGTGGGGCGTCGGTGGAGAACCACATCGCCCTCGTGGTCTTCGTCGTCGCGGTCGCGGTGTCCCTTGCCATGCTGGCCCGGATCGCACTTCACAGTCGCAAGATCCGAACCGACCGACGAGCCTAGGTGGTCGCCTGCATCTTCGCCCGCCTCGGTGAAGCTGCGTGGGACCGCAGGATCACGCGCCTGCTGAGCGCTCCCGGGCACGGCGGAGCAGCCAGCCGGTCGCACCGACCGCGACGAGCAGCGAGACCGCACCGTCGGCCAGCCCTACGCCGGTGCCGGACGTGGTGCCCGATGCGGCGACGACCAGCTCGGGGGCGCCGAGGATGAGCGCAGCCACGGCGAAGACGGTGACGACCACGGGCACGACCACGAGCATGGGCGGCTGCCAGCGGGCACCCCGGAGAACGCTGTGTCGTGCGAGCAGGTACACACCGAGGGCCAGCAGACCGAGTACGCCGGCTCCGACGCGGCCGACCACGACCTCGCCCCAGTGGTCCATGGCCGCCGCACTGGCGCAGTCCTTGGAACCAGGTGAGAGCTGGAGGTACTCCGCGCACCGCTGAGCCGTGTAGGTCACCCCGAACCGGTCACCTGCGACGAATCCCGGGCTGCCGACCCGGCCGAGTAGCTCCGAGACCAGGCCGGAGACCCCGATCGCCAGGAGGCCGATGATCCCGGCGACCCAGACGCCCACGAAAGTCGGACGAAGGATGGCGCCGATCCCCTCATGGGCCAATGTGAGTCCGCGGGCGATCGTCTCGGGTGAGCCGAAGCGGGCTACCGCCTCGGCCTCGGCGGCCTCCTCGGTCAGGCCACGTGACTGCGCATCCACGATGGCGTCCTCGAGGTGTCCCTCGATCTCCGCCAGTGCCCGGCGCCCCGCCGCGCCGGTGCCGGCCAACCGGTCGAAGAGCTCGTCGAGCAGCTCGTCCCTGGTCATGCCGTGGCCCCGGCCAACGAGGCGACGCGCTCCATTCCCTCGGCGAAGCGCCTCCATTCGCGACGTTTCGCCGTCAGCGCGGCCCGACCCTCGCTGGTCAGCGTGTAGACCCGTCGCTTCCGGGTCGAACCCTCGAGCCACGCGGACGAGACCAGCCCTGCGCGCTCGAGCCGATGCAGGGCTGGGTAGACGGTTCCCTCGGGGAGGTCGAACTCCCCTTCCGAGGACTCGCGCAGCGACGTGATCACCGCATAGCCGTACGACGGCCCGGTGCTCCGCAGCGTCGACAGGAGAAGCAGGTCGAGGTGTCCGCGCAGATCCATACCTAGGATCCTAGGCATAGAGTCGCTAGGTATCAATACCTCGGGCGAAGCTCTCGTGCGGGACGAACTTTCGACTCGGCTCAGCCGGTCGCCTTGCCAACGGTCAGCAGGACCGCCGAGTCCTCGACCGCCTCAAGGGCGTGGCGGGAGTCTGGAATGACGATGAGGTCCCCGGGCGTCCCGTCCCATCGATTCTCGCCCGCCGCCAAGGTCACTCGGCCATGCAGCACCTGGAGGGTGGCCTCGCCTGGATTCTCGTGCTCGTCGAGCTTGCTGCCCGCCTGGAGAGCGATCAGGGTCTGGCGCAGCACATGTTCGCGCCCGCCGTACACCGTGTGGGCGCTTCGACCGCTCGACGCCTCCCTGGCTGCCTCCAGGTGCTCTTGAACCAGCGCGGTCAGTGACTCTTGCTGCATGCGCCCTCCTCTTCCTGTGTTGGCTGTGGCTTCTCCGAGGCATCGAGCAGGAAGCTCGGTGACTCGGTGTGTGCCCGGTCGACGATCGCCCAACCACTGGCGCCGAGCGTGACAACCGAGACCGGGAAGATCCCGAGATCCTCGCGTTCGACGTGGACGGCCAGGTCGTCGAGGAGTCTCGTCACCTGGACCTCGAAGTCCGCGGAACCCGCATCAAGGTTGGCGATCAAGGTCGCGAGGTCCCGATGTTCGACTTCGAGCTGATCGATCTCGTCGATGAACTCGCCTGCTGTCCGCAGGGCGCGGAAGATCCCGCGTTCCTCGCGCCGAACGTGCCGGTCGAGGTCCGCGACCAGAGCGGCGAGTCGTTCCCTCGCTGCCGCCGCCCGTCCAGCGCCGAGGTCCTGGCGGACATAGTGGCCCTGGTCGACGAGGGCGGTGTGCTCGTCCATCAGCTCGCCGATCGGTGCCATGCCCCGGCACCCGCAGTACTCACACATGTCAGCCGACTCGGTCCCAGCCACGCCGTGGCCGGTGGCTGCCGAGCTCGGCGTCGTCACGGCGTCGGTAGACGATGTACGGGCGCGTGACGTAGCCCACCGGCGCGCTGAAGACGTGAACCAACCGGGTGAAGGGCCACAGCGCGAAGAGCCCGAAGGCGACCAGCGCGTGCAGCTGGAAGCCCAGTGGCGCGGCCCCCATGAGAGCGGCGTCGGGCTGGAAGGCGAGGAACGAGCGGTACCAGACCGAGACGCCCTCGCGGTAGTTGTACTCCCCGCCGATCGTCAGGATCGAGCCGGCGATGGTGTTCCACATGCCGAGCGCGATCACGGCCGCCAGGAACGCGTACATCACCTTGTCCATCACGGTCGTGGCAGAGAAGACGGGACCGACGGTGCGTCGGCGGTAGATCAGGATCGCCATTCCGACCATCGCCATCACTCCAGCCAGCAGTCCTCCTCCGACGGCCGCCACGTGGTAGGCGCGCTCGCTGACTCCCACCGCGTCCGTCCACGACTGCGGCACCAGCAGGCCGACGATGTGGCCACCCACGACCCCGAGCATCCCGAAGTGGAACAGCGGGCTGCCGATGCGCAGCAGTCGGTTCTCGTATAGCTGGGACGACCTGGTGGTCCAGCCGAACTTGTCGTAGCGGTAGCGCCACAAGTGGCCGACCACGAAGGTGGTCAGGCAGATGTACGGGAAGACCACGAAGAGGAACTCGTTCATGAGCGCGCTCCTGGGAACGATGGCATGGGCAACAGGGTCTGTGCAGCCACGGCACCAGCGCCCGGACTGAACTGCGGGCTGGCGAAGGGCGCCAGACCCACTTCCTCCTCCGGAGGGCCTTCGGCGGCCAGCCGGCGTACGGCGTCGCGCTCCTCGCCCCGCAACGGCGGCAGGGTCGCGGTGACGGCATCCAGCAGGTCCGCCCACGGTGACCTCATGTCGCGCAGCGAGAGCCGCAGCAGCTCGAGACCGGCTCTGTGGTCGAGCATCAGGTCCCGGCCGAGGTCCCGGTCGACCGTGGCCGCGAACTCGAGTACGACGCACAGGTGGTCGGGCAGCTCCGCATCGTCAAGCTCGAACCCTGCGCCCAGGTAGGTCTGCTTGAACCGGAGCAGCGCCATCCCCCTCTTGCGGGTGTCGCCGTGCGCGAAGTAGGTCAGGAAGAGGTTGCAGCGCCGCCGGTCGTCGAAGGTCTCGACGTAGTCGGCCTGGAGCACCGGCAGCGGGTGTCCTCGAGGTGCGAGAGGAAGGACCGGATCGAGTCCCCCACGGCGCTTGGCAGCTGGTGGGAGGCCGACCTGACCAGGTCCGCGCGAGCCAGGACGCGCTCGTCGGGGTAGTCGAGGAGCAGGGAGACGGACTGCCACACGATCGTGAGCTGGTCGTGCGTCAGGCCCGACCTCGCGCGCCGGCCGCTCACGAGTCGGTCCCCTTCGGCGGGAAGATCCCCGGCGGCGACCCCTTGCCGTCCCAGTTGAGCAGGTTGACCCGGGCGCCCTTGCCCTCTGGACCGGCGAGCGAGTCGGCGGTCTGCCGGTCCTGCAGCATCTGGAAGTTCTCCACCGCGATCGGCGTCGGTGTGCCGGAGCCCTCGCCGAAGAGATCCTGCTGCCCCCCGCCGTACTCCGAGACGGAGCACTCCGTGGACAGCTCTTCCAGGGAGTGGGCCTGCTCGGCGTGGGCTGCCGGGATGACGTAGCGCTCGTCGTACTTTGCGATCGCGAGGAGGCGGTACATGTCGTACATCTCCTCCTCGGTCATGCCCACGGCGGCCGGGATCGAGGCGTCGGCATCACGCCCCATGTTGATGTCGCGCATGTAGCAGCGCATGGCCGCGAGCTTCTTGAGTACGGCGTCCACGGGCGCGGCGTCGCCTGCGGTGAAGAGCTCGGCGAGGTACTCGACCGGGATCCGGAGCGCGTCGATCGCGGCGAACAGGTTCCCCTTGTCCTCGGCGTCCTCACCGGTCTCCGCGACGACGTCCACGACCGGTGAGAGCGGCGGGATGTACCAGACCATAGGCATCGTGCGGTACTCCGGGTGCAGCGGCAGCGCCACCTTGAAGGTGTTGATGAGGGCGTAGATCGGGGAGCGTTGCGCGGCGTCGACCCAGTCCCGGGCGATGCCGGCCTTCTCCGCCTCACGGATCACCTCGGGGTCGAACGGGTCCAGGAACACGTCGCGCTGAGCCTCGTAGAGCCCGTGGTCATCCTCCGTGGAGGCCGCCGCCAGGACCTTGTCGGCGTCGTACAGCATCAGTCCGATGTAACGCAGCCGCCCGACACAGGTCTCGGCGCAGACGGTGGGCAGCCCGACCTCGATCCGCGGGAAGCAGAAGGTGCACTTCTCGGCCTTGCCGGTGCGGTGGTTGAAGTAGATCTTCTTGTAGGGGCAGCCCGAGACGCACTTGCGCCAGCCACGGCACTTGTCCTGGTCGACCAGGACGATGCCGTCCTCCTCGCGCTTGTAGATCGCACCGCTGGGGCACGACGCCGCACACGACGGGTTGAGGCAGTGCTCGCAGATCCGCGGGAGGTAGAACATGAAGGTCTGCTCGAACTCGAACTTCACCTTGTCGGCGATCTTCGCCAGCATCGGGTCGCGGTGCGCCGTCTCGGTGGAGCCGCCGAGGTCGTCGTCCCAGTTGGCCGACCACTCGATCTTCATGTTCTTGCCGCTGATCAGCGACTTCGGCCGCGCGACCGGGGTGTGCTCCTGGGCGGGCGCGTCCGTGAGCGTGGCGTAGTCGTAGGTCCATGGCTCGTAGTACTCGCCGATCGAGGGCAGCTTCGGGTTGGAGAAGATCGTCATCAGGTTCTTGAAGCGCCCGCCGCGCCTTGAGCCTCATCCGGCCGCGCTTGTTGAGCTCCCAGCCGCCCTGCCACTTCTCCTGGTCCTCGTAGGTGCGCGGGTAGCCGAGGCCGGGCCTGGTCTCCACGTTGTTGAACCAGATGTACTCGGTGCCCGACCGGTTGGTCCACGCCTGCTTGCAGGTGACCGAGCAGGTGTGGCATCCGATGCACTTGTCGAGGTTCATCACCATCGCCATCTGGGCCATGACGCGCATGTCAGTACTCCACGTCCTGCGAGCGCTTGCGGATGATGGTGACCTCGTCGCGCTGGTTGCCGGTGGGGCCGAGGTAGTTGAAGGCGAAGGTGAGCTGGGCGTAGCCGCCGATCAGGTGCGACGGCTTCACCAGCAGCCGGGTGAGCGAGTTGTGGATGCCGCCGCGCTTGCCCGACGTCTCCGCGAGCGGTACGTCGATCAGCCGGTCCTGGGCGTGGTACATGTACACGGTCCCCTCGGGCATCCGGTGCGACACGATCGCGCGGGCGACGACGACGCCGTTGCGGTTGACCGCCTCGATCCAGTCGTTGTCCTTGATGCCGACCTTGGCGGCGTCCCGGTCGCTCATCCAGATGTTCTGGCCCCCCGCGCGACAGCGACAGCATGAACAGGTTGTCCTGGTACTCCGAGTGGATCGACCACTTGTTGTGCGGCGTCAGGTAGCGGACCGTCAGCCCTTCGACCCCGCCCGCCCGAGCCGTCCGACACGTTGCCGAGCGCAGGCTCGGAGAACAGGGCCGCCATGTTGAGCGGTGGCCGGTAGACCGGCAGGCCCTCCCCGAGCTCGGTCATCCAGTCGTGGTCGAGGTAGAAGTGCATCCGCCCGGTCAGCGTGTGCCACGGCTTCTTGCGCTCCACGTTGATCGTGAACGGCGAGTAGCGCCGACCTCCGGTCTCCGAGCCGGACCACTCCGGGGAGGTGATCACCGGGACCGGCGGCCCCTGGGTGTCGGCGAAGGTGATCTGCTTGCCCTCGTGCTCCTCGGCCAGGTCGGCCAGCCGGACCCCGGTGCGCTTCTCGAGGGTCTTGAAGCCCTGGGTGGCCAGGTGCCCGTTGGTGGTGCCGGACATCGCCAGGATCGCCTCGCAGACGTGGACGTCGCGCTTCAGCGAGGGGCGGCCGTCGGCGACGCCACCGCGCACGGCGCCGTTCTTTGCGCGCAGGTAGTCGACCTGCTCGCTCGAGCTCGAAGGTGACGCCCTTGGTGGTCGCGCCGAGCGTGTCCACCAGCGGGCCGAGCGCGTTCATCTTCTCGGCCACCGCGCCGTAGTCGCGCTCGACCTCGACCAGCTTGGGCATCGTGACGCCGGGGATCGGCTCGCACTCGCCCTTCTTCCAGTCGCGGACGACGCCGTGCGGGTTGGCCATCGCGTCGGGGGTGTCGTGCGTGAGCGGCACCGCGACGACGTCCTTGCGGACCCCGAGGTGGGTGGCCGCGAGCTCGCTGAACTTCTCCGCGATCGTCTGCCAGGCGTCCCAGTCGGTGCGGGTCTGCCACGGCGGTGCGATCGCGGGGTTGAACGAGTGCACGAACGGGTGCATGTCGGTGGTGTTGAGGTCGTGCTTCTCGTACCAGGTCGCGGCCGGCAGGACGACGTCGGAGAAGATCGTGGTGCTGGTCTGCCGGAAGTCGATCGTCATCAGCAGGTCGAGCTTGCCCTCGGGCGCCTCGTCGCGCCACGTCACGTCGACCGGGCGCTGGCCCTCGGGCGTCTCGGTGGCGCGCACCGACGAGTCGGTGCCGAGCAGGTGCTTGAGGAAGTACTCGTTGCCCTTGCCGGAGGAGCCGAGCAGGTTGGCCCGCCAGATCGACAGGATCCGCGGGTAGTTCTGCGGGCGCGTCGGGGTCCTCGCCGGCGAAGTCGAGCTCCCCGGACTTGAGCTGCTCGACGACGTACTCCCCCACCGGCTTGCCGGCGGCGGCCGCGTCGTCGCTGAGGTCGAGCGGGTTGCGGTCGAAGGTCGGGTACGACGGCATCCACCCCATCCGGGCGCTCTGCGCGATGACGTCGGCGGTGGACTTGCCGGCCAGCTGGCCCTTGCCGGTGGTGGCCGAGAGCGTGTCGGCGCCGAACTGGTCGTAGCGGAACTGGTCGGTGTGGAGGTACCAGTAGGCCGTCTGGATCATGTTGCGCGGCGGACGGTTCCAGTCGAGCGCGTTGGCGACCTGGGTGTAGCCCGTGATCGGCCGCACCTTCTCCTGCCCGACGTAGTGCGCCCAGCCGCCGCCGTTGACGCCCTGGCAGCCGGTCAGGTTGGTCAGGGTGAGGAACGCGCGGTAGATCGTGTCGGAGTGGAACCAGTGGTTGGTCCCGGCCCCCATCACGATCATCGAGCGGCCCTTGGACTCCTCGGCGTTCGCGGCGAACTCGCGGCCGATCCGGGCGGCGGTCGACGCGGGGACGCCGGTGATCGCCTCCTGCCAGGCCGGCGTGTACGGCGCGCCGCGTCGTCGTAGCCGCTGGCCCACTCCCCCGGCAGCGCCGTCGACGCGGCCGACGCCGTACTGCGCCATGAGCAGGTCGAAGACCGTGGTGACGAGGTGGCCGCCCACCCGACGCACCGGGACCCCGCGCGGCAGGTCGGCGGCCGCGCCGTCGGGGGTGTCGAACCGCGGCATCCGGACGATGACCGACTCGCTCGCGCGTCGTCGAGCAGCGAGAGCAGCGGGTCGACGTCGCCGAGCTCGAGGTTCCACTTGCCCGACCCCGGCCTCGCCGTAGCGGTGGCCCAGCGAGCCGTTGGGGACCACGGGCTCGCCGGTCCGGGCGTCGATCAGCACGGTCTTGAACGCCGCGTTCTCGTCGTCCGCGTGCTCGGGGAGGTCGGCGGCGGTGAGGAACTTGCCGGCGGTGTAGGCACCCTCGCCCGCCTCGTCCAGCCGGACCAGGTGGGGCAGGTCGGTGTAGGTCTTGACGTACTCGGTGAAGTACGGCGTCTCCCGGTCGACGAAGAACTCCTTGAGCACGACGTGGCCCATCGCCATCGCCAGCGCGGCGTCGGTGCCGGGCTTGGCCGGCAGCCACTCGTCGGCGAACTTCACGTTGTCGGCGTAGTCGGGGGCGACCGCGATCACCTTCTGGCCGCGGTAGCGCGCCTCGGTCATCCAGTGCGCGTCGGGGGTGCGGGTGACCGGGAGGTTGGAGCCCCACATGATCAGGTAGCCGGCGTTCCACCAGTCGCCGGACTCGGGCACGTCGGTCTGGTCGCCGAAGACCTGCGGCGAGGCGACCGGCAGGTCGGCGTACCAGTCGTAGAAGCTCAGCATCGAGCCGCCGATCAGGTTCACGAACCGCGCACCGGAGGCGTGCGAGACCATCGACATCGCCGGGATCGGGAGAAGCCGGCCACCCGGTCGGGCCCGTACTTCTTGATCGTGTGGACGTGCGCGGCCGCGACGATCTCGGTGGCCTCGTCCCACGTGGCGCGGACCAGCCCGCCCTTGCCGCGGGCGGACTTGTAGGCCTTGGCGCGCTGCGGGTTCTCGACGATGTGCTCCCAGGCCCGCACCGGGTCGCCGTCGTGCTGGGCCTTGGCCTCGCGGAACATCTGCAGCAGAACGCCGCGCACGTAGGGGTAGCGGACCCGGGTCGGCGAGTAGGTGTACCAGGAGAACGCGGCGCCGCGGGGACAGCCGCGGGGCTCGTACTCCGGGGAGTCCGGACCGACCGACGGGTAGTCGGTCTGCTGGGTCTCCCAGGTGATGATCCCGTCCTTGACGTAGACCTTCCACGAGCACGACCCGGTGCAGTTCACCCCGTGCGTGGACCGCACGACCTTGTCGTGGCTCCACCGGTCCCGGTAGAAGTCGTCGGCCTGACGCCCACCCTGTCTTGCGTCAGGGTCCTCAGGTCCTCCGAGACGGTGCCCTGGGTGAAGAACCGCCGGGTGCGCACCAGCGCCTCGCTCAGCGGCCCATCCATGCCCGGCCTGCTCGAGCGGCTCCTGCTGCGTGCCGTCATACGGCGCCACGCTTCTCCTCATCGTGGTCGCCGCGCCGGTCCGGCGTACGACGGTCAGGGTCAGCAGCCAGGGCCAGCGCTGCGGTCAGGGACAGCAGCAACAGGCCGATCGCGTAGGAGTCGGTGCGGCCGTAGACGTAGCCCATGATCAGCGGGGCACGAAGCCACCGAGTCCCCCCGCCGCGCCGACCAGGCCGGTCACCCCGCCCACCCGGGAGGGGTCGGTCACCCGGGCGATCAGGGCGAAGGTGGCACCGCGTGCCGGAGCCCAGCGCCATCGCCATGGCCAGGAACGCGACGGCCCCCAAGGGTTCGAGGACCGGTGTGCGTGGACGCGACCGCAGCCCCGACCACGACCACGGCGTACCCGCCGGCCAGCACCGGGATCGGGCCCAGCCGGTCGGCGAGCCAGCCGCCGACCGGTCGCATGATCACGGCGAGGACCACGAAGCCGGCCATCCGGTTGGCCGCGTCGGCCGGCGTGAGGTCGTAGGCGGTCTTGAGGTAGGCGGCAGGTAGACCGAGAACGCGACGTACCCGCCGAACGCGACGGCGTACAGGAGGCACGCCTGCCAGGTGATGGGCAGCCGTGCATTCGCCTTAGCCGCGACGCCAGGGACGATCGTGGGTGCCTGTCGGCCGGGCGCGTCCTCGAGCAGCAGCCACGCCACGACCGCGAAGACGGCGAGCGCCGCAGCGGCGAAGAGGAACGGCGCCTTGTCGCCGACGTTCGTGTAGAGCTTCACCGTCGTGAGGGCGCTGATCGCGGTGCCGCCCATGCCGGCGCCGAAGACGCCGACGGCCAGGCCACGGCGTTCCGGCGGGAACCAGGCGTTGACGAACGGGACGCCGACCGCGAACGAGGTGCCGGAGATGCCGAGGAAGAACCCGCCGACCAGCAGCGCCGCGTAGTTGGTCTGGCCGAAGAAGCCGATGAACAGGATCGGCACGATGGTCGCGAGCGAGACGATCACGAACATCTCCCGGCCGCCGAACCTGTCGGTCAGCGCGCCCACCGGGATCCGCCCCAGCGAACCGACGATCACCGGCACGGCGACGATCAGCGAGACCTGCCACTCGCTGAGGGCACCCAGGGTGCCGTTGTCGCGGAACACCGGCCCGAGCGGGCTGAGCAGCGCCCACGCCCAGAAGTTGATCGCGAAACCCGAGCGTGGCGAGCGCCAGCATCAGCCACGGAGACCGGACGGCACCCGTCGTCCCGGCCGTGGCCGGCGGCTGTGTCATGAGCGTCCCTCCGGACGGAGCCTGGTCAGGCATCGCTGCTGACCCCGGCTCCCCGCACCGTAACCAGCAGCCACGTCCCGGGTCCGCCGGCGAGGTACTTGACAGCAAGTCCCCCACGGGTGCGGCGCTCGAGCGTGGCCGACCACCGCACGGGGTGGTGCGGGGCGATCACCAGGTCAGACATTGACGGGCTCCTTCGTGGGCTCGCCCGCGGCCATCGGGCCCGGGCTCGCCCCACTTCACCCGAAGGCGCGAGAAACGATCAGGGTGAAACCTCCCCGATCGGCAGGGGGATGCCCAGCCTTCCCACCCTCGACATGCACATTTCTTCATGTGCTGTAGTCTGCAACCACCGCCACCGAAGGGAACGCCATGGGGAACGTGCCGCTCTACGAGGCAAAGGCCGAGCTTTTCAAGACGCTCGGCCACCCGGTCCGCATCCGCGTGCTCGAGCTCCTGCAGACCGGCGCTCGCCCGGTTCACGAGCTGCTCACCGAGATCGACGTCGAGCCCTCCAACCTCTCCCACCAGCTCAGCGTCCTGCGTCGTGCGGGACTCGTACGCTCGTCCCGCGATGGCTCGGCAGTGCTGTACACCCTGGCCACCCCCGACGTGGCCGAGCTCCTGCTCCACGGACGAAGGATCCTCGCCACCTTGTGGTCGGACCAGAAGGACCTCCTCGCGACGCTCCAAGACTCTTCAGGAACAGCGTGAACGACGCCGCACGGAGCGGCGCCAGGGACGCAGCGAGTCGCCTGACCCGGCTGCTCCCCCGACGGGCCGACCTGTCGGCGGCTCGGCGCCACCCGCGTCGGGACCTGATGGCCGGCGTGACCGTAGCGATCGTCGCCCTCCCCCTCGCCCTCGCCTTCGGCGTGGTGTCGGGACTGGGCGCGCAGGCAGGCCTCGCCACGGCAGTCGTGGCCGGGATCGTCGCCGCCGTCTTCGGCGGCTCGAACATCCAGGTCTCCGGACCCACCGGCGCCATGACCGTGGTGCTGGTGCCCGTGGTCCACCAGCACGGAGCCGCGGGCGTCCTGATGGTCGGCTTCCTCGCGGGCGTCGTACTGGTCGCGATGGCGATCGCCCGTCTCGGCCGCTACGTGCGCTTCCTCCCGGTCTCGGTGATCGAAGGTTTCACCGCAGGTATCGCGGTCGTCATCACCCTGCAACAGGTCCCGGCGGCCCTCGGGGTGACCGACGCATCCGGCGACAAGGTCTGGTCGAAGGCCTGGGACGCCGCGCAGACCTACCTGGCCCACCCGGATCTGGCGCCGCTGGCCATTGCACTGGGTGTGGCGGCGCTGATGCTGGCAGGAGGACGGTGGCGGCCCGGCCTGCCGTTCTCGCTCGTCGGCGTGGCGGTGGCGACGGTCGCGGCCCGGGCGTGGGATCTCGGCCTGGTCACGCTCGGCCATCTGCCTTCCACCCTGCCCGCGCCGTCCCTCGGCTTCATCGACCCCGGCGCCGTCGGGACGCTGGCCACCTCGGCCTTGGCCATCGCCGCGTTGGCGGCGCTGGAGAGCCTGCTCTGCGCCACGGTCGCGGACGCGATGACGATCGACGAGCACCACGACCCCGACCGCGAGCTGTTCGGCCAGGGGATCGCCAACATGGTGACCCCGATGTTCGGCGGGATCCCCGCCACGGCTGCCATCGCGCGTACGGCGGTCAACGTGCGCGCCGGGGCCACGTCGCGGCTGGCCGCCGTGACTCATGCCCTGGTCCTGCTGGCCCTGGTCTTCGCCGCCGCCCCGTTGGTGTCCGGCGTACCGCTCGCGGCGCTGGCCGGCGTGTTGTTCGCGACCTGCGTGCGCATGATCGAGGCGGGCGCACTCAAGGCACTGATCCGCTCGACCCCCTCCGACGGCGTGATCGTCCTGCTCACGTTCACCGTCACCGTCGCGGTCGACCTCGTCACCGCGGTCGGTGTCGGCGTTGCGGTCGCCGTCGCCCTGGCCCTGAAGTCGGTCGCTCGCAGTGCCCGGATCGACGAGGTCGCCATCGAGGTCGGCGACCACGGCGAGGAGGAACACGCGCTCCTCAGCGAGCACATCGTCGTCTACCGCATCGACGGCCCGTTGTTCTTCGGAGCCGCCCACCGCCTGCTGCTGGAGCTGCCCGACATCCTCCAGGTCCAGGTCGTGATCCTGCGCATGTCTCGGGTGACGACGATGGACGCCACCGGAGCCACCGTGCTCAGCGACGCGATCGCCAGGCTCGAGCGGCGCGGCATCATCGTCCTGCTGTCCGGCGTCCCTGCCGAGCACGAGAAGGTCCTCGGCTTCCTTGGGAGCACCGCAGTCCTCCGCGCCGCGGGGCGGATCCTGCCGGACACTCCCACCGCCATCGCCCACGCCCGAGCCCTGCTCGCCCTCCCGAGCGGCGCGGTGAAGCAGGACCGCAGCCGCGACGTCCGGGCCTGAGGGTTCGGATCGAGCCCGGCGAGACGATCAGTCCGAGACGTCCGCCATCGCGACGTCCTGGCCGTCGGCGGTGTGGGGGTCCTCGTCGATCGCCTCGACGGCCGCACTGCGCTCGGGATGGATGGCCCGGCGCCGGTCGAGGTGGACACCGGCGATCATGCACCGCACCGACCCGCCGGCCAGCTCGATGGTGGGGATGTCGACGGAGACGATCTCGCAGCTTTCCTCGATCACCGCGATCTGGTCCGGACGCAGGCTCCTGCGCGCGCGCTCCGACATCACCATGACGTAGTGCAGCCGCTTCTCCGGGCTACGACCACGCAGCTCCACCGCGTTGCCGGCGAACTCACGGATCTGCCGCTCGGTCAGCTCGACGATCTTCCTGCCGTTGACCGAGAGCCGCTCGCGCACCTCGGCGCGACGCCACGGGTCGGGGATCATCTCGAGCGCGATCATCGCGAGATCCGTGCCGATGCAGGCGATGACGTTCGTGTGGTAAACGGGCACGCCGTCGGCGTCGACCGCGTCGAAGGCCATCGGCTCGTAGCCGAAGTCCGTGCAGAACCGCTCGAGGACGTGGGCGTCGGCCCGGTGGCTGCGCGCCGTGTAAGCCACCCGCGACACGTTGTCGAGCACCATGGCCCCGGTGCCTTCGAGGAAGATGCCGTCGGGCTCGAGGCCGGAGTAGTCGACGATCGTCTGGACGCGGTACTGCGACTTGAGCATCTCCAGTACGTCGGCGCGACGCTCATGGCGACGGTTGGACGCATACATCGGATAGACCGCGATCTTGCCGCCCGCGTGCGTGGAGATCCAGTTGTTCGGGAAGACGCTGTCCGGGCGGGTGTGGTCCTCGTCCTGGAAGACGTGGACGGTCACCCCGACGTCACGCAGAGCCTGGGCAACGGCGTCCATCTCGGCCAGGGCGCTGGCCGACGTCGCCTCGTCCGACTGGCCCGGCGGGAGGTCGCGCTGGAACGCGTTGTCGGCGGCCGTGGCGGGGTTCGGGATGAAGCGTTCGGCACGGATCAGGATGACCGCAGAGGGGGCTTGAGCACTCACGGACGAAATGTAGAGCATCGGGCGAGTGCGACCGTGAGGCGGCTTCGGGCTCCCGTCGCTTTGCCCGGATTGCGTCGCGCGGCCATGGCCCCGGGGTGGTCGTGCGACCGGGAGTACGTAGGGTGAGCGGCACCCCATGCAGACCCCTGGAACCCCTTTCGCCGAGCGCCGCCTGCTCCTGGCCGTGGACGCGCCGTCGTTGCTGCACCGCAACCACCACGCCCGGGTCGGCAGCGCGCTGCGCGACCGCGGAGGTCAGCCCGCGTGGGCGCTGCACGGCATGCTGCGTCAGATCCTCGAGGCGATCGACAGCTTCGCTCCCGACGCCGTCGTGTTCGGGCTCGACGACCGGACCCATTCGGTGCGCGCCGAGACGTACCCGGAGTACAAGGCCGGACGAGCGGCGAAGGACGCCGAGCTGGTCGGTCAGCTCGACCGCGCCGGCGCCATGCTCGATGCCCTGGGCTTCCGCACCGTCACCCCGGCCGGGCTGGAGGCCGACGACGTCAGTGCCTCCGCGGCGACCTGGGCAGAGCGCCACGACTGGAGCTGTGTGCTGATCACCTCCGACCGGGACTCCTTCGCCCACATCAGCGCGCACACCCAGGTGCTGCGCCTCATCAACGGGGGGCTGGACGTGTCGCCACTGCTCAACCCCGCGCGTCTGCAGGCGCTCTACGGTGTCGACGCCGAGCGGTACCTCGAGTACGCCGCCCTCCGCGGTGACGTCAGCGACAACCTGCCCGGGGTGCCCGGGATCGGAGAGAAGACCGCGCCGGTCCTGCTGGCTCAGATGGGCTCGATGCAGTCGGTGTGGGCCGACATCGAGCACGCCGACGGCGTGAACCTCGTGGCCACCCTCGACTCGTACTGCGAGGAGGAGGGACTGCGCCGGATCGGGGCCGGGCTGCTGAAGCGGCTGACCGCGGAGGGTGCTCGCGAGCGGTACGACTTCAACCTGGCGATCATGTCGGGGCGCACCGACGTCGACCTCGGCCTGACCCCCGAGGTCCCAGGCTCCCCCGGACTGCTGCCGCTCGACGTCGACCGGGTGTCGAAGGTAGTGGGCCACCTGGGGGTCGACGCGACCACCCAGCTCGCCCTGCGGGTGCTCACCGAACCGCCCGCCTCGGCGCGCTGAAGGGACCCACCCAGCTTCGACCACCCCCTTTGGCGGGTGCGCAGGCAACCCGACCGCGCTCTCATCGTGGTCTCATCATCGGTTCTGCACGCTGGGGTCATGACGATCCCAACTCATCCCCTGCTGCGCCGATCCCTGGTCGGTCTCTCCCTGGCCGCGACCGTGACGGCCGTGGCCGCCTGCGGCAACACCGGCAGCACCACGGTTGCCAGCAGTCCCACGCCGAGTACGACGACCACGAGCGCCACGCCGAAGCCGGCAAAGCCCTCCGCGTCGGCGGTCAAGCACGTCGCTCCGGTCCCTGTCGAGAGCAACCCCCCGGGTGACATCCCGGACAACCTCGCCTTCGTGAGGTACGCCAACAAGCCGGGCGGGTACTCGTTCACCCACCCTGAGGGCTGGGCCCAGACCGGCAGCGGCAGTCAGGTCCGGTTCACCGACAAGCTCAACGGCGTCGCGGTGGACAGTCTCCGGGCCAGCAGTGCACCGACCATCTCCTCCGCCCGCTCCTCCGACGTCCCCCGCCTGCGCGGCTCGGTGCCGGCCTTCCAGCTCCGAGGCATCACGTCGGTCCACGTGCCCGGCGGCAACGGTGTCCGCATCGTCTTTCGCCGCAACTCCGACCCCGATCCGGTGACGAACAAGGTCTATCGCGACGAGGTCGAGGAGTACCTCATCTACCACGCCCGCCGCCTGATCCGGATGGACCTCTACGGCCCCGTAGGCGCTGACAACGTCGATGCCTACCGGACCATGTCGCAGAGCCTGACGGTCCGATGAGCGTCGTACTGCTGGACCCCGCACCCCAGGCCGAGGCCTCTGCGCAGCCGGTCCTGGAGGCCCGGGGACTGCACCGGTTCTTCCGCCGCGGCGGCGAGGAGGTCGCTGCGTTGCGAGACGTGTCGCTCGTCCTCGCCCCGGGGGAGATCGTGGCCATCGTCGGACCGTCGGGTTCAGGCAAGTCGACCTTGCTCAACCTGCTGGCCGGCCTCGACGACCCCGACGGCGGGTCAGTTCGAGTCGCCGGGCGACAGCTCAGCCACGAACCCGCCTCCGTGCAGTCGCGACTCCGCGGCGAGCTCATCGGCGTCCTCACCCAGACCAGCGGCCTGGTGGAGCACCTCGACCTCCTGGACAACCTGCGCCTGGCTTCCTCGTTCCGCCCGAGGGCACCCTCGACCACGGAACTGCGCTCGCTGCTGGGCGACGTCCAGCTCGCGGAACGGATCCATGCCCGTCCCTCCACGTTGTCGGGCGGAGAGACCGCCCGGGCCAACCTGGCCGTCGCCCTGGTCGGCAGCCCCCGGCTGCTGCTGGCCGACGAGCCGACCGCCGAGGTGAGTACGGCGGAGGAGGCGTCACTGCTCGTGCTCCTGCGCTCTCTCCAGCCCGCCGACGGCGCCACCGTGCTCGTCACCCACTCCCCGCGAGTCGCCGAGGTCGCCGACCGGGTGGTTCACCTCGTGGACGGGCGGGCGTCATGACGACGACCGAAGGCGCGCCCCTGGTGTCGGCGAGCTCGCTCGGCATCCGGTACGGCGCCACCCGGATCCTGCACGACGTGGACCTCGACATCACGCCGGGGTCACAGGTCGCACTGACCGGGCGGTCCGGCAGCGGCAAGACGACACTGCTCCTCGCCTTGGCCGGCCTGCTGGCCCCGTCCGAGGGAGTCGTCGCCTGGCCCGGGCTCTCGACGAGCGCGGCCGAGCGACGAGGGCAGATCGGCATGGTGTTCCAGGCACCGTCGCTGATGCCCGAGCTCACCGCGCTCCAGAACGTCACGCTGCCCCTGCGCCTGCGCGGCGCAGACGTGCTCAGCGCGGTCGAGGACTCGCGTCGTGCGCTGGACAGCGTGGCGGCCGGAGACCTCGCCGACGCGCTGCCCGCGCAGCTCTCCGGAGGCCAGCAGCAGCGCGTCGCGATCGCCCGGGCGCTGGCGGGCGGCCACCGGCTGGTCCTGGCCGACGAGCCCACCGGTGCCCTCGACCGAGCCCATGCTCACGAGGCTGCGCTCGCCCTGCGTGAGGGCGTGTCCGCAACGGGCGGGGCGCTCCTGATCGCGACCCATGATCCCGAGCTCGCCGCCCTGTTCGACCACGAGCTTGCCGTCGTCGACGGCACCATCCTGCAAGACGTGAGGACACGATGAGAACCACCAGATGGCTTGCCGGACTCCTGCGACGCCGCCCCCTGGAGATGCTGGTAGCCGCCGTCAGCATCGCCCTGACCGTGGCGTTCGTCGCCTCACTGGGCGCGTTCGTGACCCAGAGCCACGCCGCATTGACGGTGCGTGCGGCGGCTTCGGTGCCGGTCGACTGGCAGGTCCAGGTGACCCCCCAGGGCGAGCTCGCGAAGGTCGCCCACGACGTGCACGCGCTGCCTGGGGTACGAGCGGTCGCCCAGGTCGACTTCGCGCAGGTGCGCGCGCTCGAGTCCACCGGCGCCCAAGGAGCACGCACCACCGGCGCGGCGTACGTCGTGTCCATCCCCCCTGCCTACGCGCAGACCTTCCCCGGGGAGCTGCGCCACCTGCTGGGTGCGACCTCGGGCTCGATGCTGTTCCAGCAGACCGCCGCGAACCTCGCGGTCGAGCCGGGCGCGCAGATCAGCGTCCGCACCGCCTCCGGCACCCAACCGCTCACGATCGACGGTGTCGTGGACATGCCCGCCGAGGACTCGTTCTTCCAGGTGGTCGGTCTCGCACCGGGTGCCGGGGCCAGCGCGCCGCCCGACAACGTCGTCCTCGTCCCGCCGGACGTGTTCCGCTCCGTGGTCGGCAGCACCACCGTCGTCCACCAGCTCCATGTCGGCTTCACTCACCACGGCCTCCCGGCCGACCCCCAGACCGCTGCGATCGCCATCCAGGGCCGCGCCAACCACTTCCAGGCCGCCGTGGCCGGTGGCGCGCTGGTCGGGGACAACCTCGGCACGGCGCTGACGCTGGCCGGCGAGGACGCGCAGTACGCCAACCTCCTCTTCCTGCTCCTCGGCCTGCCCGGCCTCGCCCTGGCTGCGGTCGTCGCCGGGCTCGTGGTGGCCCTGCGCTCGGACCGGCGTCGGCGCGAGATCGCCCTGCTGCGCCTGCGCGGTGCGTCGCTCCCCCAGGTGGTGCGGATGGTGGCCGGCGAGTCGGTGGCCATCGCCGTGGTGGGCGCCGTGCTGGGCGTGCCGCTGGCGCTCCTCGCCGTCGCGATGGCGCTCCCCGCGGGCACCTCCCTGTCGTTCGGGTGGACGGTCGCGGCCGTGGTCGGTGGGCTGCTCCTCGCCCTGGCGACCCAGGCCGGATCCGTGCTGCGGCTGGCCGTCGGGCGCGAGCGCACCGGTGTCGCGGCCGAGGCCTCGCGCGGACAGCGCAGCGGCACTCCGTGGCCGCTGAAGGCCGGCCTCGACGTCCTCCTGCTTGCCGGCGCCGCCCTCTCCTTCGCGCTGACCGCGCGCAGCGGCTACCAGGTCGTGCTGGCACCCGAAGGCATCCCGCAGACCCAGGTCAACTACGCCGCCCTCGCGGGCCCGGCCCTGGCCTGGCCTGGTCTCGCTCTGCTCGTGTGGCGGATCACCTCGTGGGCCACCGGGCGGCGTACCGGGCGGTGGTCCCTCGGCCGACCCGGGAGCGCTCCCGAGCTCGAGGCGGCGGCCCTGCGTCAGCGGCGCCGCGTCATCGCTCGCGGTGCCGCCGGCCTGGCGGTGGCGCTCGGTCTGGCCGTGTCCACGGCGATCTTCACCGCCACCTACGACACCCAGTCGCGACTCGACGTCGCCCTCACCGTCGGCAGCGATGTCGCGGTGGTCGAGCCCCCGGGATCCGCGGTGGGCCCGGGTGCGGCAGCCGCCCTCGCCCGGGCCCCGGGAGTGGCCGCGGTCGAGCCGCTGCAGCACCGCTTCGGCTACGTCGGACCGGACCTCCAGGACCTGTACGGCGTGCAGGCGAGCTCCTTCGCCCGCGTCGGACCGCTCCAGGACGCGTTCGTGCCCGGATCGACCATCGCCCAGACGCTCGCCACGCTGCAGGCCACGCCCGACGGCGTCCTGCTGTCGGCCGAGACCCTGCACGACTACCAGCTCCACTCGGGTGACCTGATCAGGATCCGCCTGCAGACCGGACCGAACCACGCCTACCGGCCCGTGGACTTCCATGTCGTCGGGCAGGTCACGGAATGGCCGACCGCACCCAAGGACAGCTTCATCGTGGCCAATGCCGACTACGTGACCCAGCAGACCGGATCCGACGCCGTGGGCACGTTCCTGGTCTCGACGAGGACTCCGGCCGCGACGGCAGCCTCCCTGCGATCCCAGCTGTCCAGCTCCGCTCCCGGTGCGCGCGTCCAGGACATCTCCACCGCCGGGGCGGGCGTGACCAGCGCTTCCGGGCTCGCCGGGACCGACCTGTCCGGCCTCTCCAGGCTGGAGCTCGGGTTCGGTGTGGCGCTCGCGCTGGCCTGCTCGGGCCTGGCTCTCCTGGGCGGCATCGTCGAACGGCGACGCGCACTCGTACTCCTCGCGGCACTCGGCGCCACCGCCCGGCAACGTGGACGCTTCCTCGCGGCCGAGGCGCGGGCCGTGGTCGTGGCGGGTGTCCTCGGAGGTGCGCTGATCGGGGTCACGATCTCCTACCTGCTGGTCAAGGTGCTGACCGGCATCTTCGACCCGGCACCCGCCGCAGCGACCGTGCCGTGGGGCTACCTGACGTTCCTGGTCGCGCTCGTCGCGGGCGTGACGGTGCTGGTCGTCTCCGGCGCCGGCCGGCTGGTGGCCCGGGCCGGTCCTCACGAGCTGCGGGACCTGTGAGTGCCGGCGCCGCCGCGGCAGCCCCGCACGGACTAGCCTCGAGTCAGGAGGCCGTTCGATGAAGCTGCTCGTGATCGAGGACGACATCCGGATGGCCGGCCTGCTGCGCCGGGGACTGGCGCAGGAGGGGTGGGCCGTCGACGTGGCCAAGGACGGCGCCGATGCCCGCCATGCCGTCGAAAGCACCCCCTTCGACGCGGTGGTGTGCGACGTCGGGCTTCCGGGCCCCGAGTCGGGGCTGGACTGGTGCCGCTGGTTCCGCAGCGAGGGCCACTGGACCCCGGTGCTGATGCTCACCGCACGCACGGGCGTGAGCGACCGGATCGCGGGGCTCGACTGCGGGGCCGACGACTACCTCGGCAAGCCCTTCGCGTTCGGCGAGCTCGCCGCACGTCTCCGTGCGCTTCTGCGGCGTGGCGAGACCGAACGACCGACCGAGCTGCGCAACGGCGACCTGGTGCTCGACCCGGCCGAGCACCAGGCGCGATGGAAGGGACAGGTCGTCTCCCTCTCGCCGCGCGAGTTCGCCCTGCTCGACTACTTCATGCGACGTCCCGGTGATGTGCTCCGACGTACCGAGATCCTCGACCACGTGTGGGACTACGCGTACGACGGCACCTCCAACGTGGTCGACGTCTACGTCCGCTACCTGCGCAAGCGGCTCGCCGAAGCAGGATGTCCCGAACTCATCGAGACGTTCCGAGGCGTCGGATACCGGCTGGTGGACCTCTCGTGAACTTCAGTCCGTCCTCGTTGCGCAACCGGCTGGTCCTGGGTGCCGCGCTCGTGGGCTTCGCCTTCGCCCTGGTCTTCGGTGTGGTCGCGAGCTGGCGGATCAACCATGCCGAGGACCAGGCCATCCACGCTGCGTTGCTGAGCCGCGTCGAGCTCGCTCGGGATGAGGTCACCACCGACGGCTCGATCAGCCAGGACGCCGGAAGCCCCAAGACCGACCTGGTGCAGGTCATCGGGCCCGACGGCACGATCCGCGCCAGCAGCCCGGCGCTGACCGGAGCCCGGCCACTGGTCGACGTCACGACGGTGCGCGCGTCCCCCAACGGGGTCGAGGAGAGGCTCGCTCTCCAACGTCCCGACATCGACCTCGCGGTCCTCGCCGTACCCGTCGAGCTCGCCAGGAACGCCGGTTCGCCCGCGGGCACCGGCGCGCTCGTCGTGGCGGTCGATGCCGAAGGCTTCAACGCCGCCAGCTCGAACCTGCTCGGGCTCCTCATCGGAGGGCTGAGCGCGGTCGTGCTGGCGATGACGGCCTTGTCCTGGGCCCTCACCGGCCGCGCGTTGGCCAGTGTCACTCGCATCGCCGAGGACGCAGAGGCGGTCAGGCCCCAGGACCTCGCCTCGGGGCTTCCGGTCCCACGCCGCGACGTCGAGCTCGCTCGTCTGGTCGAGGCACTCAACCGGATGCTGGTGCGACTACATCAGGGCCATGCCACTGAGCTGGCGTTCGCCGCCGACGCCGGCCACCGGCTGCGAACTCCCGTCGCGACCCTGCGCGCGGAAGCCGAGCTGGCGCTGCGCGAGACCGATCCCGCCGAGCTGACCGCCGCTCTCGAGCGGGTCGTGCACGACGCCGACCAGCTGACCTCGATCGTGGACCGGATGCTCGCCCGGATCCGGGCCCGCGAGCCAGCTCCCGAGTCCGTCCGTGACGTGCTCGGCGACGCGAGCAGCCGCTGGCACCGACAGGCCACACTCGCGCAGGTGACCTTGGCCCTGGGCATCGACGAGGAGATCACCGGCGAAACGAGCTGCGTCGAGATCGTCGAGATCGTCGAGCCGATCCTCGACAACGCCTTGCGCCACACCCCGGAGGGCGGCTCGGTCGACGTCGAGGCGCGGCTGGAGGGGGAAGGACGGCGGACGCTGGAGGTGTCGATCTCCAACACCGGAGACCCGGTGGCCCCCGACCTGCTCCCGCACGTGTTCGACGCCTGGGTCAGCAGCCGAGACGCCAGCGTCGCGGGCGGACTCGGGCTCTGGCTGGCCCGCGAGACCGCCCGCGACCTGGGTGGAGACGTCGAGCTCGTCGAGGACCCGCACCGCACCGTCTTCCGCGTGCGCCTACCGGTCGTCGAGCGAGGCTGACGACCGGACTACACGATCGACGGCACCGGCCGCTGAACGTCGGACGTCTGTCGCGTCATCAGTACGGCGCCCAGCGTGAGCGCCCAGAGCAGGTACAGGAAGAACGTGAAGAAGAACGGCGCCAGGATGCCGCAGACCCCGGCGACGGCCGAGAAGACCCGCAGCCATCGGGGCAGCGTCGTGACTCTCGAGAGGACCAGGCCGATCAGGCCCACGAACAGGGCCGGCGCGCACCAGCTGACGAGGTTGCCGATCTCGGTGAGCGTGTACACCACCGGGTGCGGGACTCCTGCCGGCACGGTCGTCCCACCCTCGGCCATCGCGACGTCCACCCCGGCACTGATGAACCAGCCGACCACCCCGGTCGTGGCGGCAGCGACCCCGAGCCCCCAGCCGAGGTCGGCGTACCGACCGAGCTGCTCGCGGATCCCCAGGGCGAAGACCAGGGCCGCGACGGCACCGAGGCAGCCGAGGTACGCAGCGGCGAAGGCGACCGGGAAGTGTCCGGAGTCGATGTAGCCGGCCACGCTTGCGGGCTCGTAGTCGCCCCCGGGCGCCTTGGACAGGACGGTCGCGGCGAACGTCGCCACCCCGTAGAGCAGAAGTGCGGCTCCCGTTGTGCGTTGAGAGATCATGAGGTCCTCCTGTGATGGTGAGCGGACCGCCTCGACGCGGCCGTCGGTTGGACGGTTGCGACGCTAGGTCGGCCGAGCACTCCCCCGCGTCGGCCGCGCTGAGGAGATCGCGGGACCGTCGGTCGACCCCTTCGCTCGTCCTGTCGGCGGAGGAGCGAATCGTCCGGAGGAATGACTTCACGTGGTCCGTCGCGGCGGTAGCGTCGGGTCGTGACCAGGCGCAACGTGCTGTTCGACGCTCTCGTGGTCTGCGCCGTCCTCGTTCCCGGACAGCTCGAGGCGTGGTCGGGTGCCGGGGCCACCCATCGTCAGGGCCTGCACTGGGTCGAGGCACTTGCCTACGGACTCGGCGCCCTGCTGCTGCTGGGGCGCCGCGTCAACCCGATCGCAGTCCTGGCAGGGCTGGTCGCGATCTACGTCGCGGAGTTCGCTGCCGTCGGGTCGCCCGAGGGGTTCGGCGTGGCCGTGCCACCGATGGTGGCGGCGTACAGCGTCGCCCGCTGGGAAGAGCGGAGGCCGGCTTGGTGGGGCCTGGTCCTGCTGCTGGTCCTCGGGCTCGCTTGGACCGCCTTCGACCCGGTCACGTCGACGGCCTCGGCCAAAGCCCTCCAGGCGGTGTGGTGGTCGCCCTGGGTGATCGCGTGGCTCGCCGGGGCCCTCGTGCGCAGCACCGTGCTGAACGCCGAGCAGCGCCGGCTCCGGCGGCAGGATCTTGCCGCTCGGGCGGTCAACGAGGAACGCACCCGTATCGCGCGGGAGCTGCACGACGTGATCGGTCACAGCGTCAGCATCATGACCGTGCAGGCCTCCGCCGTGCGACGCAGGCTGGGCGAGAACCAGTCCGCCGAGCGCGAGGCACTCGAGACGGTGGAGTCCACCGGACGCGAGGCGCTGGCCGAGATGCGGCGCATGGTCGGGGTGCTGCGCCAGAGCGACGAGGCAGCCGGCCGTGAGCCCGCCCCCGGGCTCGCCCAGCTCACCGGGCTCGTCGAGCAGTTCGAGAGCGCCGGCCTCCCGGTCGCCGTGGCGGTCACCGGCGAGGTACAGCCGCTGGCGCCGGGGCTCGACCTCACCGCCTACCGGCTGGTCCAGGAGGCTCTGACGAACGCCCTGCGCCACGCAGTGTCGCCCACCCACGCCGAGGTCTCGATCGGGTACGCCGCCGACCACCTCGAGCTCGCGATCCGCGACGACGGACGACGGGTCGAACCCGGCGCCGAGGCCGGGCACGGCCTCCTCGGGCTGCGCGAACGCGTCTCCGTCTACGGGGGTGAGCTGGTCGCCCGACCCGGCGACCAGGGCGGTTTCGAGCTGCTCGCCACGCTTCCCCTGGCACCGGCATGAGCGCGTCCACGAGCGGCGCGAGCGACCCGAGCGACCCGAGGGACCCGAGGGACCCGAGCAGCGCTGTCACCCGTGTCCTGATCGCCGACGACCAGGCCCTGGTGCGGCGCGGGTTCCGGATGGTCCTGGAGATCGAGCCCGACCTCGAGATCGTCGGTGAGGCCGCCGACGGGCTGGAGGCGGTGGCGCTCACCCGGGAGCTCGCACCCGACGTCGTCCTGATGGACGTCCGGATGCCGAATGTCGACGGCGTCGAGGCCACCCGTCGGCTGACCACCGATGACCGCTGCCACGCGAAGGTGATCATGCTGACCACCTTCGACATGGACGACTACGTCTACGACGCCCTCCAGGCCGGAGCCAGCGGCTTCCTGCTCAAGGACATCCAGCCCGAGCTGCTGGTGGCCGGCATCCACGCCGTGCACTCGGGCGAGTCCCTCCTCGCCCCCACCATCACCCGCAGGATGATCGAGTCGTTCCTGATCAACCACTCGGCCGGCAACGGGACCGAGGACCCTCGGCTGGCGACGCTCACCCAGCGCGAGCGGGAGACCCTCGAGCTGATCGCTCGTGGCCTGACCAACAGCGAGATCGCTGACGCCTTCGTCGTCTCCGAGACCACGGTGAAGACCCACGTCAGCCGGGTGCTGATGAAGCTGGACGTCCGCGACCGGGTCCATGCGGTCATCTACGCCTACGAGCACGGCATCGTCAGCCGCTGAGTCGTCAATCGGCGTTCGGCTGCTCCACCGACGCGGTCATCCGCACCGACACCAGCACGTGGGGCAGGGAGACGCCCAGCTTCGCGACGTAGCGAGCCGGCGGGTCAACGGCGAAGAGCTCGGCGTACACCTCGTTGAGGGAGGCGAAGTCCTCCGGGTCGGTGAGCAGTACCCCGACCTCGACGACGTCGTCCAGGGAGCCGCCACCCGCGACGAGGACGCGCTCACAGTTGGCGACCGCCTGCCGGGTCTGCTCCTGGACCGTCGGCCCGGCCAGCTCGCCCGTGGCCGGGTCGATGCCGACCATCCCTGAGATGTAGATCGTCCCGCCCGCCTTGACTCCCTGGGCATACAGCGGCGAGCTCGGCGCGCCATCCGTGTGGATGAGCTCTCGGGCCATGACCGACCCTCCTTCCCGGGCGCTGCGACGAGGTGGACCCACTGGCCCTGCTCACCCTACTGAGGGCGGGCCGTCGGTCGTAGGGTGTCGGGCATGGCAGATCGGGCCCACCCGGCGGTCGATGCGTACATCGCGGAGCTTCCCGCCTGGCAGCAGCACGTCTGTACCGAGCTACGGGAGATCATCTGGGCGGCGGACCCGGAGATCGAGGAGACCATCAAGCGATCGGTCCAGCCCTACTTCATCCTCGGCGGCAACGTCTGCGCGCTCCTGGCCACCAAGGACCACGTGAACCTCTTCCTGTACGACCCGACGGTGCCGGACCCGCACGGCGTCATCAACCAGGGCCACGAGAACGCCACGGCCCGAGCCGTGCAGATCTACGAGGGGGACCCGGTCGACCGCCGGGCGCTCACCTCCTTGGTGCAGGCGATCGTCGCCAACAACCGGGCAGGTGGATGGCGACAGATCCGAAAGGCCAGCGGCTAGGAGCCTCAGCAGCAGCCGGGCTCCGGCCCTTCGCCACCGGACAGCCGGGTCACCACGGCACCTGCCGGCGCCTTGTTCGGGTGGTTGTAGTCCCACTGGCCGGAGAGACGCCAGGCGCCGACACCGTCGGAGACCCCGGCCCACGGGGTCGGCCGGACCGTCACGGAGGCCCCTTCGCCACCTTGGACGGTCGTGTCCGGGTAGGCGGCGTGAAGCCGCTTCCAGGTGTCGCCGAGACGGATCCCGGTCCCCGCCAGCCGGACGTCCGGGGCCTGCGGGTCTTCCGGGGTTGCAGGCTCCGCCCAGCGCCGGTACTGCGCGAGCTCCCAGCCGCGCAGCTGCACCGTGCCGGCCGAGTCTCCGCCGAAGATCAGGCACAGCGTGTCCCAGCAGGCGACCGAGGTGACCTGGTACTTCCAGCTCGGCGAGAGCGGGTCCTGTCCGTCTTCGAACCACGCGTCACTGCCGGCGACGTGGGCGTAGCGCTGCGGTCCCACGCTGAGATCCGGTTCGCCGAAGCGAGCGGTGACGGCAGCGACCACCTCGTCGGCGGCGGTGCCGAACGGCTGCTCCCCGACACCCGAGCCGGACACGTCCAGCGGACCACCCGCGAGGGTTGCCGAGGGAGTGGGGGTGTCCGCGGGGGCGGGCACCGTGCCACTGGTGTCATCGGAGAGCAGCTGACTCACCCCGACCACGCCGCCGACCACGACCACGACGGAGGCGGCCACGGCGAGGAAGCCTTGGGTCCGCCGCACGCTTTGGCGCCGACGCCCACCCGCAAGGATCGCGCTGGTCGGAGGGGGCGGGACGTCGATCCGGTCGGCTGCTTCCCGGAGCAGCTGCTGCAGGTTGTCGCTCATGACGGGATTCCTTCGGTGCTGGAGATCACGGCGTCGCCGAGTAGAAGTCGGAGCTTGCCGAGTGCTGCTGAGGTCTGGCTCTTCACGGTGCCCTGGCTGCAACCGAGGGTCTCGGCCACCTGGGCCACGTTCAGGTCCTCGTAGAACCGGAGCACCACCACGGCACGTTGGCGGGGCGGCAGCTGCCGGAGCGCGTCGATGACCGCTGGGCGGGTCGAGAAGTCTGGTGCGTACGGCGTCTCTGGGAGGTGTTCGGTGGCATGCTCACGCAGCCGGACCTTCGAGCGGAACCACGACGCCGAGGAGCGCACGACCGCGGTGCGCGCATAGGCGTGGGCTGCCCCCAGTTCCCGCACCTGGTGCCATGACGCGTAGGTGTTCGTCAGGGCGGTCTGCACGAGGTCCTCCGCGAGCGTGGGGTTGCCGACCATGAAGTAGGCCGTGCGGTAGAGCGACCCCCATGCGGCCGCGACGAACTCGGAGTACTCCGCGTCGGTCGGTTGCTGCTTACTCATCCAGTCCTCCTGTGCCTCACCTGGAAAGACGTGGGAATGACCCGCCCGGTTGGATGGGCAGGAGCGATTTCTCCAGCCGAGCGGCGCAGCACCCCCTCCGGACGACCGGTCAAGGGTATCGATCAGAGGTCGACGGCTCGGCTGACCCAGACGTCCGAGACCTCCATGCCGACCTTCTGGTAAAGGCCCAGCGCCCCGGTGCGCGAGTCCGTCGAGAGCGCCGAGCGAGTCGCGCCGTGCTCCCGTCCGCGAGCGAAGGAGTCGACGAGCAACGCCTGCGCGAGACCCCGGCCACGCTGGTCGCGGCGTACGGCGAGCCGGTCGATGTAGGCCTCCGTGGCGGGCTCACCGGCCATGACCACCAGTGCGGTGCCGAGGACCTGACCGGACGCGTCGACGACGACGCGGAAGTTCCAGGGGCTGAAGCCCGGACGCCGGACGGTCGTGGCCAGGAAGTCCTCGTAGGGCTCGCGCTCTCGGACGGACCACTCCAGGAACGCGTCCTCGAGCACGTCCTGCACGGCCTGGTACTCCTCGGGCCGCGCCTCCCGGATCGTGTACCCGTCCGGAAGCGGCCGCTCCTGGATCTCGCGTCCCTCGGGCAACGCGAGGACCCAGCTGGTCCAGCGGACCCGGTAGCCGAGCTTCTCCAGGAGCCGGTCTCCGGGCGAACCCTCCGGCACCGGCGTGCCGAGGACACTCGCGCCGCGCTCCCGGGCGACGTCCTGCATCCAGCCGGCGATCGCCGTACCGATCCCGCGGCGGCGGTACGACGGATGCACCGCCGCGTCGCCGCGGTCGTGGCTCGTGATCTCGCCGTACCCGACCAGGATCTCGCCGTCGAACACCCCTATCGTCTGTGCACCCACGTCGAAGCTCGGCCGCTGCCAGTCGGCCACGATGTCGGCCGCCTCGATCTCGACCTTCCCGATGTCGTGCATCTCCTGTACGGCGGCCACCTCGAAGACGGCGCGGGCGTCCTGGACGGAGAGCGCGCGGGAGACCAACCCGGAGGGCAGTGACAGCGTGTTCACGACAGGCATTCAACATCCGCCGCGGCCGAGCCGCACCCGAATTGACCCGAAAACCGGTGGCGTCCGCCGCCCGAAGCGGACACGGTGGCCACGATGAACTTCGCCATCCGCTCCGAGACCCCCGCCGACCATGCCGCCGTACGGCGCGTGGTGACCGCCGCGTTCACCCACCATGGCACCGAGGTCGCCGACCTGGTGGACCTGCTCCGGGACACCGGACGCTCGCGCATCTCCTTGGTGGCCGACGACGGTGAGGTCTCCGGCCACGTGATGCTCTCGATCTCCTGGGTCGACGCGCCCGAGCGCCTGGTCGACGTCCTGGTCCTCAGCCCGCTCGCCGTGGCGCCCGACCGGCAGGGGCAGGCGGTCGGCAGGGCGTTGGTGGCGGCAGCTCTCGACGCGGCCCGCGTCGTGGACGCACCCGCGGTCTTCCTCGAGGGAGACCCCGGCTACTACGCCAGGCTCGGCTTCGTCCGGGCCTCGACGCACGGGTTCGTGCGTCCCTCGCCGCGGATCCCCGACGCGGCGTGTCAGGTGGTGCTGCTGGACGCGCACGAGGACTGGATGCGCGGTCCCTTGGTCTACAACGACGCCTTCTGGCACACCGACGGCGTCGGACTCCGCGGCGATCGACTGGCACGTGCCGAGGAGTCCCAACGCGGACTCCCCTGAGTGTCTCGTCGGGTGGTGTGCGAGGGTCGGCCAACCTCTCCATGACTCGGACACAACCTTTTGGCGGCCTGCGGGAGTCAGCAGGTTGGAAGGGGGTGCTGCCCGATGATGCACACCATGACGGATAGCGCGGACGTGCCCACGTTCGAGGAGTACGCCGGCGTC
Source organism: uncultured Actinomycetota bacterium (assembly GCA_963740525.1). Lineage (GTDB taxonomy): Bacteria > Actinomycetota > Actinomycetes > Propionibacteriales > Nocardioidaceae > CAVUEG01. The sequence goes on along the minus strand of CAVUEG010000007.1, from coordinate 29,625 downwards.
GGCTGGCCGTCTCTCTACCGCTACGCCTACCTGCTGACCGGCAACCACGCCGACGCAGAGGACATCGCCCAGCTCACCTTGGAGAAGGCGCATCGGTCCTGGTCCCGCATCAGGGGCTCGGACTCGCCGGCGGCCTACCTCCGCCGGATGCTCACCAACACCTACCTGTCGCAGCGGCGACCGAAGGCACGGCGGCTCGAGCTCCTCACCGACGCACCCCCCGAACCTGCCCTCGTCCCCTCGCGCGGACCCGAGGAACGGATGGTGCTGTGGCCGCACGTGAAGTCGCTGCCGCCACGCCAACGCGCGGTCATCGTGCTGCGCTACTACGAAGACCTGAGCGAGCAGGAGATCGCGGAGGCCCTCGGCTGCTCGAGAGGCACCGTGAAGTCCACCGCCCACCACGCCCTCAAGACCTTGCGAGCCGCACTCGGCTCCGCAGGTGCTGACGGCACCGACGCTACTGACGGCACGCACGGAAGGGAGAGCTGACATGTTCGTCGACATCGAAGAGACCTTGGGTCGGGAGCTGCACGACGTGGCCGACGCCCTGGACATCCCGGCCCTGCCGCCGCTGTCGCAGCAGCCGTCCCTCGCCCCCCGTCACTGGCAGCCGCTGCTGGTCGCCGCCTCGGTCGTGCTGGTCCTCGCCGGCGCCGTCGGCGTGGTGGCGCTGACCCGTGACGGACAGGAGGTGCAGCCGGCCCCGTCCCCGTCGCCGACCACCTCACAGACCCCGTCACAGTCACCTTCACCGTCCCCCAGCGAGACCGTGTCGACCGTCAAGATCCCGACGAGCGCACCGACGATCCCCTTCGTGCTCGACGAGGCCCTCTACGTCGACGGACAGAAGGTGCCCGGCAGCTGGTGGTCCGTCTCCTCGGGGCCGGACGGGTGGCTCGCGGTCAGTACCGACAACACCTGGTGGTGGGGTCGCGGGCCGAAGGCGACCGTGATCCCCGGGTCACACAACGTGCCCCCGGTCATCTCACCGAACGGGAAGTACGTCGCCGACCTGCGCCCCGAGAACGGCACCGGAACGCTTTCGGCCTTCGACACCGCCGACGGAACGAGCCTGGGCTCGGTCCCCGTCGACCTCGGCAGCGCCCAGGACGGCAGCACAGTCAGCATCCGGGCCGTCACCGACGACGGCAGGGTGATCGTGCAGGGCTCGAACACCAGCGTGCTGTGGCTTCCCCTGGCCGGCAACGCCACCGTGGACCTGAACCAGACCGCACCGGAGCGGACCATCTTGGGCGCAGCGTCGACCGGGGTGATCGTCAACGACGGCAAGCCGGGTCAGACGGACGGCACTCAAGGAGACCCGTACCTCGCCGAGATCTCGGACTCTGGCGTCGTCACGCGGATCGCCTCGATCCCGACCCATGACGATGTCGTGGTCAGCCCCCGCGGCACCTGGTTGGTGCGGACCGAGGCGGGCACGATGGGGGGCGAGGTCACCTCGACCTCGTCGCTCGAGGCGCAGACGCTCGACGCCAGCCGCCAAGCCACGCTGACGCCTCCGGTTGGCTGGGGATTCCGCGTCCTGGGCTGGGCGTGGGAGGACGACGACTACCTTGTCTCCCCCGTGGTCGAGAGCGCTGGCAGCGGTACCGGCCGACTAGTACGGTGCGGCGTCCAGCAAGGGCGTTGCGTGCTGATCGACGGTCCCTGAGCCGGGCTCACGGGACATGGCCTCGCACCCACCGGTGGGTTGTCTAGTCCTCAGAGGAGCCAGGAGTTTGTGAGGTCAGCGCAGGGGGCATCCCTGCCTCAAGCACCCTTGTGGGAGCGAAGACAGGGAACCACCCCGGCATCCCCCGACGGGGGTGGTTCCCTGCCCTCCCCCTCGACCGCCATCACCTCGTGATCAGGGACGGCTCCCGGCCAGGACGCAGAACTCGTTCCCCTCAGGGTCGGCAAGCACCACCCAGCTCTCCTCGCCTTGGCCGACGTCGATGTGCCGAGCTCCCAGGTCGAGGAGCCGACGGACCTCGTCCCCCTGCTCCCTGTCAGTCGGCGTGAGGTCGAGGTGCAGCCTGTTCTTGACGGTCTTGCCCTCGGGAACCCGGGCGAAGGTCAGCGTCGGTGGGCCCGGGCCAAGGGACTCGGCTCGCTCGGTGCGCTCGGCACGCGCATCCGACCGGGGGCCGATCGTGACCGTCCCGTCGTCCTCGCCCTGCACCTCGTAGTCCAGGGCGGCGCACCAGAACCCGGCCAGACCCACCGGATCGGCGCAGTCGACGGCCAGCTCGGAGAACGTACTGGCCATGTCAGGGGCTCCCGGTCGGGTAGGGGTTCGCCATCGACCACACGCTAGCCGTCGTCGACAGAGGGAGGTTCGTTCGAACCTTTGTTCGAACGAGTGGCATCATGACTGCCATGGCCGGCGGGATGAACAAGCGGGGTGGCGGCATCCCGATGTCGCAACGCGTCCGCCTGGGACACGAGCGGCCCCCAGCCGAGTTATCAGCCATTACCAGCCGAACCACCAGCCACTCCCGCGCCCGCCCGGACTCCCGCGGAGCCACGCAACGATGTCGGGTGCCCGGCCAGGCACTGCTGGGTCCTGAGCCCCGCCGACGGCTCGGGCGAGAGGCGGGCCGCCCTCCTGGTCGAGTGGCGACGTGGTGACCTGGGCTGGGAGGGCCGAGTGGTCTACCTGGCAGCCCGTCATCCGCCTGCGTGGTTGCTGGTGGAGGAGTGGTTGCCCTCGCGGGACATCTCGGCCGACAGCTGAGGAGTCTGCGCATGGCCCGCTCGCCCCCAGAAGTCGCGGCTTTCGCCCCTTGACCCGCTGCGCGCACCGGGAGCACCTTCGCAAGTGGACCCCTCGTTCAACCGGTCACCACCAGGGCACCCGGCGAGGGCACGAGCACAGGGAGAGCACGATGGCACTGTTCATGGACGTCCACCACATGACCGACGGCGTCTCCGCAGAGGACGTCGCAGGAGCGCACGCGAAGGATGTAGAGACCCAGAGCCAGTACGGCGTCGACTACAAGCACTACTGGGTCGACGAGAAGAACGGCAAGATCTTCTGCCTGGTCGAGGCACCTGACGCGGACACCGCCGCGCGGGTGCACCGCGAGGCACACGGCCTCGAGGCCGACGAGATCTACCCGGTCACCCAGGGGGCGTGAGCGCACCGGCCGTGCGCTGCCAGGTCACGGTGCGCGCCACCGGCCGGAACCCGATCGACCCGTAGACGGCGCGCGGCGCCGGGTAGGCGTCGTCGCCTCGCGGGCAGACCAGCGCCTGCGTGGCCCCCAGGTCGCGCGCGGCATGGAGTGCCGCGATGCTGACCGCGCGGGCCAGACCTCGGCGACGGTGCTCGGGGGCGCAACCGACCGGCTCGAGGAGCACGCTGCCGTTGCCCTCGTCGTACCAGAGCAGGCACGAGGCGACCATGGCTCCGGACTCGTCCACCGCGACCCAGTCGAGCTCGTGACGGTAGGGCCACAGGGTGACCAGCCGCTCGTAGGCGCGCCCGGTCACGTTCGACGACCCCAGGTCCGACCACGCGTCGCGGTGGCAGGCCGCCCGCTCGGACTCCTCTCCCGGCAAGATGGCCCGGAACCGGTAGCCGGCGACCTCGGGCACCTCGGGAAGTCCGGAGGGGTCAAGCACCAGGTGCTCGAAGAACGGCGCCTCCGGGAGCGGCGCGAACCCGTGCGCCGACAGTCCCCCCGCCAGGTGTGAGTCGCACTCCATCACCAGCACGGTCGACACTTCGACGCTACCCCGGGCGAACCACCGCACCGCCTCCTCGGCCAGCTCGGGTCGGGCCGGGTCGACGCAGATCTCCAGCCAGGACGAGGACTCCGCCCACGCCCAGGCCACGGGCAGCCCGTCGTCCTCCCACAGCGCCACCGGGCCTGCGTCGAGCACCTGCGGCTCGGCGTAGCCCACGCTCCACGCCAGCTGACCCACATGTCGACGGTGGTACGGCGACCACAACCGCTGGTCCAGTGCCTGCATGGTCAGGAGGTGCTCGTCGACCGTGCCGACCTCGGGCTGCATGCCTGTGACCCTGCCGGGCGTAGCCGCCTGGCACAACCGGATATCCGGACCACTCCACCGCGCAGTGAGACGGCGGTCAGCCCCAGAACACCCGGTCCACGACCTGGCGCGCACGACGCGTGGCCCGGAGGTAGTCGTTGACCATCTCGTCGGACTCCCCGGGGGCGTAGCCGAGGATGTAGGCGACCGCGGCCTTCTCGGTGGTGTCGCGCGGCATCTGGTCGACGGCCTTCCCACGCACCTGCGTGACCGCGTTGCGTGCCCGGCTCGCGGTGGACCACCCCCGGGCCAGCACGTCGGCGTCCTCGGCGTCGAGCACGCCACCTTCGACGGCGGCGCGCAGCGCCTCCAGAGTGCGGGTGGTGCGCAGCGCCGCCATTGTTCCGGCGTGCTTCAGCTGGAGCAGCTGCACCGTCCACTCGATGTCCGCGAGTCCCCCGCGACCGAGCTTGAAGTGGGTGGCCGGGTCGGCGCCGCGCGGCAGCCGCTCGTCGTCGACCCGGGCTTTGATCCGCCGGATCTCCCGCACGTCGGCCTCGCCGAGTCCCGCCTCGGGGTAGCGCAGCGGGTCGATCAGTGCGGTGAACGCGCGGCACAGGTCCTCATCGCCGATCACCGCCTCCGCGCGCAGCAGCGCCTGCGCCTCCCACACCGCGGACCACTTCGCGTAGTAGCTCGCGTAGGCGTCGAGGGTGCGCACCATCGGTCCCTGCTTGCCCTCGGGGCGCAGACCGGCGTCCAGCTCCAACGCCGGGTCGGAGCCGGGGAGCGCCAGTAGCCGGCGCATCTCGTTGGCCACGCTCTGCGCGAAGTTGGCGGCCTCGGTCGGGTCCGCGCCCGGCAGCGGCTCGTGCACGAACATCACATCGGCGTCGCTGCCGTAGCCGAGCTCATGACCACCGAAGCGACCCATCGACACCACGGCCATCCGGGTCGGCGAGGTGCCGCGCTCGGCCTCGAGAGCGGACGTGACGACGGCCAGCGTCGCGGCGACCGTTGCCGTGGTGACGTCGCTGAGTGCGTAGCCGACCTCCTCGACCTCGAGCCGGCCGTCCAGGTTCGCCGCCGAGATCCGGAACAGCTCCCGGCGCCGGATCGCGCGTACGGCGTGCACCGCGGCCTCCGGGGCGTCCTGGCGCGAGCCGCCGGCGAGCATCTCGCTGCGCAGCGAGGGCTCGTCCAGCGGCTCCAGGCCACCGGGCTTCCCGAGCATCGCCACGCCCTCGGGCTCCCCTTGGAGAAGGGCGGTCGCGTAACGACTCGACGCCAGCACCTTCGCCATCAGGGAGGCGACCTGCCCCTCGTCGCGGAGCAACCGGAGATACCAGTGCGACGACCCCAGCGCCTCGGAGATCTTGCGGAAGCCGAAGAGGCCGGCATCCGGGTCGGGCGCGTCGGCGAACCACTCGAGCATCACCGGCAGCAAGGTGCGCTGGATGGCCGAGGAGCGCGAGATGCCGCTGGTCAGCGCCTCCAGGTGCCGCAGCGCGGCCTCGGGGTCGAGGTAGCCCAGTGCGGCCAACCTGGCCTTCGCGGCCTCGGGTGAGAGCCGGGCACCGGCGCCGGGGATCCGGGCGACCGCAGCCAGCAGCGGCCGGTAGAAGAGTTTCTCGTGCAGCCGACGAACCTCGCGCTGGTGGTGCTTCCAGGCGTCGTCGAGCTCCTTGACCGGGTTCTTGCGGAAGCCGACAGAGCGGCCGAGTCGGCGCAGCGCCACCTCGTCGTCAGGGAGCACGTGGATCCGGCGCAGCTGGAACATCTGCATCCGGTGTTCGAGGGTGCGAAGGAACTTGTACGCCTCGTGCAACGACGCGCCGTCCTCGCGACCGACGTACCCGCCCTTGGTGAGCGCAGCGAGCGCGGAGAGAGTCGTGGGCGCCCGGATCGCCGGGTCGTTGCGGCCGTGCACGAGCTGGAGCAGCTGGACGGCGAACTCCACGTCACGTAGGCCTCCGGAGCCCAGCTTGATCTGGCGTTCGGCCTGGTTGCTCGGGATGTGCTCGAGAACCCTGCGGCGCATCGCCTGCACGTCGGCCACGAAGCCGTCGCGGCGCGACGCCTCCCAGACCATCGGGTTGATCGCCTCGTAGTAGACGCGACCCAGTGCCGCGTCGCCGGCGACGGGACGTGCCTTGAGAAGTGCCTGGAACTCCCAGGTCTTGGCCCACCGTTCGTAGTACCCGACATGGCTGGCAACGGTGCGCACCAACGGTCCGGATTTGCCCTCGGGTCGCAACGCTGCGTCGACCGGCCAGATCGTGCCCTCGGCGGTGTGGTCGGAGCAGATCCGGATCAGGTGTGAGGCCATCTGGGCCGCCGTGCGTAGCGCGGGTTGCTCGTCGCATCCCTCGGCCGGCTCGGCCACGAAGATCACGTCCACGTCGCTGACGTAGTTGAGCTCGTGGCCACCACACTTGCCGACGGCGATCACGGCCAGCCGACAGGTCGCTGCCGCCTCGGCCCCGACCCTGGCGCGGGCCACGGCGAGGGCCGCCTCCAGCGTCCCCGCCGCCAGGTCGGAGATCTCCGCCGCGATGTCGTCGACGCCCACGTCGTGGGCAAGGTCCCGGGCCGCCAGCCGCATCAGCAGCTTGCGGTACTCGACGCGGAGGGCGTCCATCGCCTCGACGTCCGGCAGGCCCGACACCGGCGTCGCCTCCAGCGGGTCCGCACCGACCGCTGCGATCAGTGCCGCGCGCAGGGCGAAGGCGGGCGGGCGGGTACGACCCATCGTCGGGTCGGTCAGCTCGCGCCACTGCTCGGGATGACGCACGACGTGGTCGCCCAGGGCGGCACTCGCGCCCAGCACGGACAGCAGCCGCATCGCCGTCCCCTCGTCGTCGACCAGCGCGTCGAGGAGCTGCGCTCGGTCGGCAACCGCTCCCGCGAGGTCGACGAGGTAGTGGACCGCCTGGTCGGGGTCGGCCGTGCGAGCCAGCAGGGCCAGGAGCGGGCCGGCCGCCTCCCCCAGCGTGTCGAGGAGCGGCGCGGAGCCCTCGGCGTCCTGGAACCCGAGGCGTGCGAGCTCACCGCGCGCCGACTCCACCCTCGGGCTCACGAGCGTGCCGCCACCGTCCGGGTCTGCCTGGCGAAGGACTCCCCCAGCGGGCGCCAGACCCGCTGGAGCTCCGGCTCGGCGGCCCGGACCTGGTCCACGAAGGAGTCCACGTCGACCCCGCGCTCGGCCTCTTCCTCCCGGTCGTCCTCGGCCCAGGCAGCGCAGATGTCCGCCGTGACCTCGGGGTGGGACTGGACCCCCCAGACCTTCTCGGCGAACCGGGCCGCCTGCACCTCGCCGTACGGCGTCTCGGCGAGGAGCGTGGCCCCTGGCGGCAGGGAGGTCACGATGTCGTGGTTCCACTGGACGGTCGGCTGACTCGGCGAGGCCGCCACCAGGTCGCCGAACAAGCTGTCTCTTCGGGCCTCGTCGGTCCAGCCCATGTCGAGCACCCCGATCTGCTGACCCCGCGGGTTGCGACCCGCGTCCCCACCCAGGGCAACGGCAACCAGCTGGTGACCCAGGCAGATCCCGAGCACGGGGGCCGTGGCGTCGCGCACCAGCGCCTTCACCTGCGTCAGCCACGGGTGTGCCTCGTCGTCGTGGGCGCCCATGGAGCCGCCGAGGACGACCAGTCCGGCATGCCCGGTCAGGTCCTGCGGGAGGTCGTCCGCGAGGTAGGGGTGTCGCACGTCGAGCACACACCCGGCTTCGACGAGCCAGTCCCCGACCCAGGAGGGCGGGCAGTCGGCCTGATGCTGGACCACGAGGATCGGCGGGGTGCTCACGCCCCCAAGATACTGATCAGATCACCGGCAGCATCAGGTCCCGCTCGTAGGCAGACACCTGGCTGCGGTAGTCCTCCCACTCGGACCGCTTGTTGCGGAGGAAGAACTCGAAGACGTGCTCACCCAGGGTCTCGGCAAGGAGCTCGGAGTTCTCCGCGATGTTGATCGCGTCGTAGAGGCTCTTCGGCAGCGGCTCGATGCCCAGTGCCTTGCGCTCCCGCTCGTTGAGCGACCACACGTCGTCCTCGGCCTCGGGCGGGAGCTCGTAGCCCTCGTCGACGCCCTTCATGCCGGCCGCCAGCATCACCGCGAACGCGAGGTAGGGGTTGGAGGCGGAGTCCACGGTGCGCAGCTCGATGCGGGTCGACTGGCCCTTGTTGGGCTTGTACATCGGCACCCGGATCATCGCGGAGCGGTTGTTGTGCCCCCAGCAGATGTACGACGGCGCCTCACCGCCGCCCATCATCCGCTTGTAGGAGTTGACCCACTGGTTCGTGATCACCGAGATCTCCGACGCGTGATGCAGGATGCCGGCGATGAACTGACGCCCGGTCTTGGAGAGCTGGTACTCCGACCCGGCCTCGAAGAACGCGTTGCGGTCGCCCTCGAAGAGCGACACGTGGGTGTGCATCCCGGACCCGGGGTGGGTCGTGAACGGCTTCGGCATGAACGTCGCCCAGATGCCCTGGGAGAGCGCGACCTCACGAACCACGGTCCGGAACGTCATGATGTTGTCGGCGGTCGAGAGGGCGTCGGCGTAGCGCAGGTCGATCTCCTGCTGCCCCGGCCCGCCCTCGTGGTGGCTGAACTCGACCGAGATGCCCATCGCCTCGAGCATCGTGATCGCCTCGCGCCGGAAGTCCGAGCCCATGCTCTGCGCGGTGTGGTCGAAGTAGCCGCTGCGGTCGACCGGGATCGGGTCCACGCCCGGCGCCGGGGTGTTCTTGAAGAGGTAGAACTCGATCTCGGGGTGGGTGTAGAAGGTGAAGCCCTTGTCCGCGGCCTTCGACAGGGTGCGCTTGAGGACATACCGCGGGTCGGCGTACGACGGTGAGCCGTCGGGCATCACGATGTCGCAGAACATCCGGGCCGTCGACGGGCCCTCGCCCCGCCACGGGAGGATCTGGAAGGTGCTCGGGTCGGGCTTGGCCAGCATGTCGGCCTCGTAGACGCGCGCGAAGCCCTCGATCGCCGAGCCGTCGAACCCGATGCCCTCGTTGAAGGCCCCCTCGAGCTCGGCCGGGGCGATCGCCACCGACTTGAGGTAGCCGAGGACGTCGGTGAACCAGAGCCGGACGAAGCGCACGTCGCGCTCCTCCAGGGCCCGGAGCACGAAGTCTTCCTGCTTGCCCATCTAGCCCTCCAGATTTATCCAGGTGTGTCATGGTCGGCCCGGGATCCGAGATGGTGGCCGGGACGCGTGCGGCCCAGTCTCCCGGCCACATGTTTCACGCGTGTTACGCGAGTCACGAGGTCGCGCGCCCCCGAGTGCTCACGCGGACTAGGCTCGAAGCGTGCCCCAGCTGAGACTCGCCCTCGCCCAGGTCGACCCCACCGTCGGTGATCTCGCCGGCAACACCGAGATGGTGCACGAGTGGACGCGGCGCGCGGCGGACGAGGGGGCTCACGTCGTCGCCTTCCCCGAGATGATGCTGACCGGCTACCCGATCGAGGACCTTGCCTTCCGTGCCTCGTTCGTCGACGCCTCGCGCGCGGCGCTGGAGGAGCTGGCGGAACGGCTGGCCCAGGACGGGCTCGGTGAGCTGGTCGTCGTGGTCGGCTACCTGGGGAAGGTGCTCGAGTCCGCGGACCGGCTCGGCGTACCCAAGGGCTCACCCCAGAACTGCGCGGCGGCACTGCACCGCGGCGAGGTCGTCACCCGCTACTCCAAGCACCATCTCCCCAACTACGGCGTCTTCGACGAGGCCCGCTACTTCATCCCCGGCGACACCATCGAGGTCGTGCAGGTCGGCGGCATCGACATCGCTCTGTCCATCTGCGAGGACCTCTGGCAGGACGGACCCTCCGGCGGCCGCGAAGGCCGCCGGCGCCGGGCTGCTGCTCGTGCTCAACGGCTCGCCCTTCGAGGCGCAGAAGGACGACGTGCGGTTCGAGCTCTGCTCGCGGCGTGCGCGTGAGGCCGGTGCTGCCCTGGCCTACGTGAACCTGGTCGGAGGGCAGGACGAGCTCGTCTTCGACGGTGACTCGATCGTCGTCGACGCCGACGGAGAGGTCATCGCCCGCGCGGCCCAGTTCAGCGAGGAGCTTCTCGTCGTCGATCTCGACCTGGCGGCCGCGACCCCCGACCTGCCGGCGGACGTGGCGCCTCCGGACGGCTCCGGCATGCGCATCCACCGGTCCGTGCTGACCGCCGATCCGGTGGCGGCGTACGACGTGCGGCCAGCGGGCGTCGCCGAGCGCATCCACGACCAGGCAGAGATCTGGTCGGCGATCGTGACCGGTGTGCGCGACTACGTGCGCAAAAACGGCTTCCGCAGCGTGCTGCTCGGCATGTCCGGCGGGATCGACTCGACCGTCGTCGCCGCGCTCGCGTGCGACGCGCTCGGTCCCGAGAACGTGTACGGCGTCTCCAACCCCAGCGAGTACTCCTCCGAGCACAGCAAGACCGATGCCGCCGACCAGGCCGCCCGGACCGGCCTCAACCTGCGCACGGTGCCGATCGCCCCGATGGTCGGGGCCTTCCAGGACGCCCTCTCACTCGACGGGCTGGCCCAGGAGAACCTCCAGGCGCGTGTGCGCGCGGTGATCTGGATGGGGCTGTCCAACCAGGAGGGGCACCTGGTTCTCGCCTGCGGCAACAAGTCCGAGCTGGCCGTGGGCTACTCCACGATCTACGGCGACGCCGTCGGCGGGTTCGCCCCGATCAAGGACCTGCTCAAGACGCAGGTCTGGGAGCTCGCGCGCTGGCGCAACGCCGAGGCGGAGCGGCTCGGAGAGACTCCCCCGATCCCGCCGAACACGATCACCAAGGAGCCGTCGGCGGAGCTCAGCCCCGGCCAGCTGGACTCCGACTCGCTGCCCGACTACCACCTGCTCGACGACGTCCTCGACGACTACATCGAGGCCGACCACGGCTCCGAGCGGCTGGTCGCCGACGGGTTCGATCGCGAACTCGTCGAGCGGGTGCTGCGGATGACGGACCTGGCCGAGTACAAGCGCCGGCAGTACCCACCCGGCCCCAAGATCTCTCCCCGCAACTTCGGCCGTGATCGACGCCTGCCGATGACCAACGGCTGGCGCGAGCAGGCTCCGGAGCAGTAGCCGTGCGCGAGCCCCCGGTGGACCTCACCGACTCCGATGTCCTGCGCGCCGTTCACGCCGAGTGGGACGGGCTCGTGGACGAGGTCGAGCACCTTCCGATCGGATTCGGCGCGCACCACTGGCGGGCCAGTGCTGCGGGCGAGCCTCGGCTCTTCGTGACCTTCGACCGGCTCCTGCCCAAGCGCGACGCTGACGAGCTCGAGCGGGCGTACGCCGCGGCCGCCGGTCTGGCGGCGAGTGGCCTTGACTTCGTGCTTGCCTCGCGCCAGTCCCGGCTGGGGAGCTACACCGTGCCGCTGGGGAATGGAGCCCTCAGCGTCGCGCCGTGGACCGACGGCAGCACTGGAGACGGTGTCCCCGCTGACGAGGCCGAGGCGACTGCCGTTGCCGACATGCTCTCTCGGCTGCACGCGACACAGGCACCGGAGGAGATCCCACGCTGGCGGCCCCTTGTCGACCCGTCGCACTTTGCGGTCCATATCGGCGCGCTGCTCGAGCAGCCGTGGGATACGGGACCGTACGGCGACGTGGCCCGGGCGGCTGTCGCTGCCTCTGTCGTCGACATCGACCACTGGTCCACGGAGTACGGCGAACGCTGCCGTGATGCGCTGGACGTGAGCGCCCAGTGGGTGCCGACTCATGGAGAGCCAGACACCGGCAACCAGCTCGTCACCCACTCCCGTCGCTGGCTGGTGGACTGGGAGTCACTGAAGCTGTCACCTCGGGAGCGGGACCTGCTGGCGCTGGTCGGGTCAGGGCGGCCGTGGCAGCACGCCTACCCGTCCTCGGTGGACTGGCGGATGGTCGAGATGTTCGACCTGGAGTGGCGGCTCGACGAGATCAACCAGTACGCGACCTGGTTCTCCGAGCCGCACACCGGCAGCGCCAGTGACGCGGTCGCCTTTGCAGGGCTGCTGAAGGAGCTGGGCCGACAGGCACGGAGGACGCCGTGATCGAGACCGATCGGTTGGTGCTGCGCGCCTGGCGCGAGGACGACCTGGCGCCGTTCGCCGCCATCTGCGCCGATCCGCTCGTGATGCGCTACTTCCCGCGGCCTGCGACTCCCGACGAGGTCGCCGCCTCCATCGCTCGCTGGCAGGTTGCCCTCGCGGCGGAAGGGCCGGCTCTGCTGGCCACCGAGCTCAAGGCCACCGGCGAGCTGATCGGCTTCATCGGTCTCATCCGACAGACCTTCGAGGCGTCGTTCACCCCCTGCGTCGAGGTCGGCTGGCGGCTGGCGGCCCACGTGTGGGGCCAGGGACTGGCCCCGGAGGGTGCGCGGGCCTGTCTGGCCTGGGGCTTCGACGACCTTGACCAGACCGAGATCGTCTCGCTCACGGCAGTGCAGAACCTGCCGTCTCGTCGGGTGATGGAGAAGATCGGCATGCTCCACGACCCGGGCGAGGACTTCGACCATCCCTACGTGCCCGAGGGGCACCCGGTGCGACGGCACGTGCTCTACCGGTTGTCACGAGACGAGTGGACGGGACGAGGATCCCGATGACGATCGCGCAGACGCCGGAGCCGCCGTACGTCGCGGTCATCTTCACGTCGGTCCGCAGCGACGACGACCGGGGCTACGCCGGGATGTCGGCCCGGATGGAGGCGCTGGCTGCCGAGCAGCCGGGCTACCTGGGCATCGAGACCGCCTCGGCGGAGATCGGCATCACCGTGTCCTACTGGCGCGACGAGGCGGCGGCGCGCGCCTGGAAGCAGGTGGCTGCTCACCTCGTGGCACAGGAACGCGGTCGGGAGGTCTGGTACGCCGACTACCGAGTCCGGGTCGCCACTGTCACCCGTGACTACGGCAAGCCGGAGCCTGGCTGACCGGGCGCCCCGTACTCAGGTGAAGAGCACGCGCGAGGCCGACCGTTGGTCGCCACAGTTCACGTGTTGGCGAGGAGGTAGAGCACGCCGCCAAGGCAGTCGAGGACGCCGAGCATCACGGCCGCACCGCCCAGGGCCCGTGCCCACGCGACCTTCGTCGCGTTCGTCGCCTGGAACGCCACCGCGGTCGCCGCGAACGGTGTCAGCGCGATGACGAAGCGGGCGACCTCGGAGTTGGGCAGCACGGAGGAGGGCCCGGCGAGCAGGCTGTCGAGTGCCCCCCAGGCCCCGAGCATCAGGGCGGCGATGAAGGTGAAGGCCGCGATGATCCGTGCGTCGGGACTGGTGTTCATGCGCGGAGAGTAGAACGTTTCGTCGAGTCGATCCGCAGACACGCCCCACGCGCCGATCATCAGGATGGATCCTGGACCCGGAGACGCAGCGTGACCAGCGACACAGGTACGCCCCCGGCCGCGCGGGTCTAGCCTGAGTAGTGGTCCGGGGACTCCATCAGGGAGCCTCGAGAGCACGCAAGGCAGGCAACCATGAGCGAGACGACGGCGCCCTACGGCACGGGTCCGGCAAGCGGTGGCGCACCGGTCAGGCGGGTGCGCACCCACCATCTGCGGGAGATGAAGGAGCGCGGCGAGAAGTGGGCCATGCTCACCGCCTACGAGCAGTACGCCGCCCAGACCTTCGACGAGGCCGGGATCCCGGTGATGCTGGTCGGTGACTCGGCCTCCAACAACGTCTACGGCAACGAGACCTCTCTCCCGGTCACCGTCGACGAGCTGATCCCGCTGGTCCGCGCCGTCACCCGTTCGGCGCGGCGCGCGCTGGTCGTGGCCGACCTCCCGTTCGGCTCCTACCAGGGTTCGGCCGAGCAGGCCTTCCACACGGCGGTGCGCTTCATGAAGGAGGCGAACGCGCACGCGGTGAAGCTCGAGGGCGGGATCGAGATGGTGCCGCAGGTCCAGAAGCTCACCGAGTCCGGTATTCCGGTGATGGCGCACATCGGCTTCACGCCTGCAGTCCGAGCACAACCTCGGCGGCTACCGCGTGCAGGGACGCGGCGAGGCGGCTGCTCGCCTCGTCGACGCGGCACACGCGATGGAGGAGGCCGGTGCCTTCGCGCTCGTGATGGAGATGGTGCCCGGTGAGGTCGCCGCCCAGATCACCAAGGAGCTGGCGATCCCCACGATCGGCATCGGCGCCGGCCCCCACTGCGACGCCCAGGTGCTGGTCTGGCAGGACGCGTTCGGTCTGCGCACCGGGCGGATGGCGAAGTTCGTCAAGCAGTACGCCGACGTGCACGGCGTGCTCCTCGAGGCGGCGCAGGAGTTACGCGGCCGATGTGGCCGCGGGGACCTTCCCGGGGCCCGAGCACACCTTCGGCGGTTGAGGTCTTCGTCCGTCGTCGTGATGCCGATCAGGCGGTCCACCCGAGGAGCCGCGAGCCGGCGACCAAGGCACCGAACCACACCGCTGCCGCCACCACAGGCAGCAGCATGACCCGCGTCGGGCGTGACATGAACCAGACGCACCCGAGACCGAACAGGACGACCCAGAAGCAGATCAGCAGCACGACCGCCCACCACGGAGCGACGAGTCCCGACGACGCGTACAAGAAGAAAACGACCGCCATGCCGGCCAAACCGATGAATCCACCGGAACGATTCCATTCGGGAGTTTTCACCACGGGCGAGTCCTTTCGAAGGTCAGCGAGTGGAGATATCCCTTGAAAACAAGGGGTTCCGAGCCCTCGTGCCCTATCGCAAGCATCGACATCCCTTTGTTGACTGTTCGCGACACGATCAAGCGTTTATGCCGATTTGGTTTACCTGCGCCATTCATGTTGTCAAGATCATAGGCAACGAGACGACCGCACCGGCCGTCTGTGACACAGGTCAGGTCCGAGAATCTCGGGCCACGAATCAGGAGGCACTGGTGCCGGCAGCAAAGAAGGCTCCCGCGAAGAAGTCGGCGGCGAAGAAGTCCCCGGCCAAGAAGACCGCGGCAAAGAAGACCACCGCCAAGAAGACCGTCGCGAAGAAGGCACCCGCCAAGAAGGCGGCAGCGAAGAAGTCCCCGGCCAAGAAGACCGCGGCGAAGAAGGCACCCGCCAAGAAGACCGTCGCGAAGAAGGCGCCCGCCAAGAAGGCGGCAGCGAAGAAGTCCCCGGCCAAGAAGACTGCCAAGAAGGCCGTGAAGAAGACCGCGTCCAAGAGCGACCGCGGCAAAGAAGACGGCCAAGAAGGCCGTGAAGAAGGCCACCAAGAAGGCGCCCGCGAAGAAGACTGCGGCGAAGAAGTCCCCGGCCAAGAAGACCGCGGCAAAGAAGGCACCCGCCAAGAAGGCAAGAAGCACCGGCGAAGCGCACCGCCAAGAAGTAGCTTCCACCTTCTGAAGCACGAAGCCCCCGCCGGTCACGGCGGGGGCTTCGGCATCTCGAGGGCGTTGGTGGTCAGTCCTCGAGATCGTCATCGTTCCAGGCGGGGTCGTTGTCCCACTGCTCGTTGCGCTCCTCGACCTTGTCGAGTGCTCCGAGCGGCCTCGGCCTCGCTGGGGTAGGGGCCGAGCCGGTCGGCGTTCTTGCAGCCGTCGCGGGTCCTCCACCGTGTGGTGCTCCAAGCAGAACCAGTACTCGCTCACCGCTTGCCTCTCCTCGTTTCGGCCAGTGTCGACCGGTGCCCGGACCGGGTCCGGCCGGGTGTCGGCCACTGCGTCCCCGGCCTCTTCCCCTCCCTGGCTGAAACTACACTCGACGGGTGAACCCGATCGCCCCCGCGACCATCTCCCCTCGCCGCCCCGTCCCCGACAGCATCCCCGTCCCGAGTACGTCGACCAGCGACTGCACCGCTCGCCGTACGACGGCCCGGAGGTCAAGGACGCCGAGACCATCGAGCGGATGCGGATCGCCGGCCGGATCGCCGCCCAGGCGCTCCAGCTGGTCGGCGAGCACGTCGCGCCGGGAGTGACCACCGACGAGCTGGACCGCATCGGTCACGAGTTCCTCTGCGACCACGGCGCCTACCCCTCGACCCTGGGCTACCGGCGCTTCCCCAAGTCGCTGTGCACCAGTGTCAACGAGGTGATCTGTCACGGCATCCCCGACAGGCGCGTGGTCGAGGACGGTGACATCGTCAACATCGACATCACCGCGTTCATCGGCGGCGTCCACGGCGACACGAACGCGACGTTCCTGGCCGGTGACGTCGACGAGGAGAGCCGGCTGCTGGTCGAGCGCACCCGATGAGGCCCTGAGCCGGGCGATCAAGGCGGTCCGGCCAGGTCGGCAGATCAACGTGATCGGCAGGGTCATCGAGTCCTACGCGAAGCGCTTCGGCTACGGCGTGGTCCGGGACTTCACCGGGCACGGCATCGGCACCGCCTTCCACTCCGGCCTGATCATCCCGCACTACGACGCGTCGTACTACGACACCGTCATCGAGACCGGGATGACCTTCACCATCGAGCCGATGCTCAACCTCGGCACCCACGAGTGGGACATGTGGGAGGACGACTGGACCGTCGTCACCAAGGACCGCAAGCGCAGTGCCCAGTTCGAGCACACCCTCCTCGTCACCGACGACGGCGCCGAGGTCCTCACCCTCCCCTGACGAGGCACGGCATTGGTGCGTCCTGGCAGCCTGGCACCGCGGTGAGGACCAGGACGTCGGTGACGATCCCGCGCTCACCTCATCACTGCCGCTCCGGTCTAGCAGGGGCCAGGTGGACTCGTTGACCGGGCTGTCGGCGGAGCGTAATTTCGATGTTCGGTTTTCGGTCTCGGATTCGACGAAAGGCGGGCGAAGATGTTGCTCAAGAAGTCTTGCGCCACCGCGTTCTGCGTGGCCGCACTCGTAGTTGGCTCGGCCGGTCAAGCCATCGCGGGCGAGGTGAAGGGGCCACCTGGCATCGCAAACAACACCAACGACACGGGGGCGCTGGACCACGCCAACTCTGCCTGCGCAGCGAGTGGTCTGAATGACTACGACTCGACCGCGGGTCAGACGGCCTCCCAGGTCCAGACCGCGGCGGACTCGTGGAAGTACTACAACCTGCCGAAGGGTGCTCCGGGCAAGCTCGGTCTGTGTCGAGGCGGCACGGGCGAGAGGTAGCGATCCGCCCAACCTGTCCTGGGCCGAGGTCCCTGATCCACCATCGCCGGTGGGCGTGAGTGGTCAGGGACCAGGCTCTTGGCTGCCTGAGAACCGGTGCCATGCTGGCTACCGGTGAAGGCGGGCGCACCAGGGCCATATCACCCCAATGAGTTGCGTCTCCGCAGGTCAGAGGCGGAAGGATCGGGCACTCGCCCTGATCTGCGAAACGGTCGACGAGTGAACTTCTTGGGACGTTGGACGAAAGGTCGAACTCGGTACATGTACGTGTGACGGATCGCCAACTCCCGAAAAGGAACACCCATGACCTCGTTCGACGAGCAGCTCGCCCTGTCCTCGCCCCCGGTGCCCGCCCTTACGCCAGAGCTCGACGCCGAGCTCGCCCGGATCGTGATGGAGGCCGAGGGCTTGACCGCCCGGCCACGGTCTCGCCGCAACCGCCGCCTCGTCATCGGTGGCCTGGTCGTGATGGGCACGTTGGGCGCCGGGGGCGCCGCGGCCGCTGCGGGCATCCTTCCGTGGTTCGACTCCGCGCCTGCGCGAGGTGTCGTCACGACCTCGACGGGTGCCGAATGCGCGCTCACCTTCGGGGTCAAGCAGGTTCAGGACCCCGCCGCGCCGGTGGACGATGCCGTGCGCGCGGAGGTGACTGACGCCGCCGAGAGGTACTTGAAGGAGCTCGACGTCTCGGCCATCAGCCTCGCCGAGGCGACTCGAGAGGCGGGACCGCGTGCCACTCGAGACTCTGAGGCGGGGCCAGCGCAGACGGTCCCCGAGTACGAGGTGGAGGCGATGTACCAGCTGGTTGCCCAGCGATTGGACGCTGAGCTCGCCAGTCAGGATCTGCCTTCATCCAGCGTGGGACTCTCCATGGCCAGCGCGTGCGATGGCGATGATCAGTGAGTCCCGACACGAAGGCTGCGGCGCGCGCGGCGCTGCGTGACGCGTCAGCTGATCTCCTTGCCTACTTCGTCCGCCGCGTGACCTCACCTGAGGACGCAGCCGACCTGTACGGCGAGGTGATGCTGACGGCGTGGCGGAGGATCGACAAGATGCCTGCCCCCGCCGAGCGCCAGCGCATGTGGCTCTTCGTCATCGCGGCGAACACCCTCAGCAACTTTCGGCGGACCGCCTCTCGACGGCTGGACCTGACCGAGCGGCTGCGTCATCACCTGGCGGCGGCTTCGCCACCTTCCGACGAGGGCTATGGGGTGCGCGATGCGGTGCTGCGACTGCATCAGGCGCAACGCGAGCTGGTGATGCTCATCCACTGGGATGGTTTCACCATCGTGGAGGCAGCCGAGATCCTCGGGCTCAATCCGTCCACCGCTCGAAGCCGCTACGCGGCGGCGCGGAGCATGCTCCGAGAGGCACTGGTCGACGAACGAGCGTGAGGCACGCTCACCAGCAGGGATGGTGCGTGGGGTGTCGCGAGATGCCGTGATCGCCGATCATGGGGTCATGCCCGCGGATGTGCTGGACGGTGACCCGGCGTCGTACGACGCGGCAGCGGCGCTCCTTGCCCTGCACGCTGGTCCCGGCTTCGTGCTCCCCAACGCCTGGGACGCCGGATCCGCTCGAATCCTCGAGCAGGTCGGCTTCCCGGCGATCGGCACGACCAGCGCGGGCATCGCCTGGTCGTGTGGAATCCCCGATGGAGAGCTCCTGGACCGCGACACGATGCTCGAGCACGTGAGTCGCATCGTGGCGGCGGTGGGTGTGCCGGTGACCGCGGACCTCGAAGCGGGGTACGGCGACACCGCGGACGACGTGGCCCACACGGTGGCTCTGGCCGTGGGGCTCGGGGCGGCGGGCGGCAACCTCGAGGACTCAGGGAAGGACGGGCTGTTCGGCATCGATGAGGCCGCCGAGCGCATCGCTGCCGCCCGGGCCGCGGCGCCCAGGGGTTCCTTCGTGCTGAACGCCCGGACTGACACCTACTTCGCCGGCACCAGCGGCGATGCCTTCGCCGAGACGGTCGAGCGGGCGGCGCGGTACCTGGAGGCCGGTGCCGACTGCATCTTCGTGCCCGGCGTCGTCGAGGAGGACACGATCCGCCGGCTCGCCGCCGCCATCCCCGGCCCGCTCAACATCGTGGCGGGGCTGGCGAACCTGGTCGACGCGCCCACGCTCTTCTCGCTCGGCGTCAAGCGGGTGAGCCTGGGCGGGAGCCTGGCCCGAGCAGCCCTCGGCATGCTGGAGCGCGCTGGTCGGGAGCTCCTCGACACCGGCACCCTCGGCTTCCTCGACGGTGCGATCGAGTACGCCGACCTGCAGCGCCGCTTCGAGCCGTGACGACCGTCAGCCGAGCTGCTCGAACAGCGACACGATGATCCCGTCAGGCCCGCGCACGTAGGCCATCCGCACGCTGCTCTCGTACTCGCCGATGCCGCCGACGAGGCCGTACCCCTCCGCAGCCACCGCGTCGACGGCCGACTGGAGGTCATCGACCTCGAAGGACACGTTGCGCAGGCCGAGCTCGTTGGCCATCGCCCGGGGCGACCCGGGCAGATGGTCGGGCTTGACGAAGCTCGCGAGCTCCAGCCGGGTCCCTCCGTCTGGGGACCTCAGCATCGCGATCTCACAGACCGCACCCGGGATGGCGCAGACGGTCTCCACGAACTCGCCCTCGACGGAGCCGGTGCCCTCGACCTCCAGACCGAGCCCGACGAAGAACGAGGTCGCCGAGTCGAGGTCGGCGACGGTGATGCCGATGTGGTCGAAGCGCCTGATGTGGGTCATGCGATCAATCCTCGCGATCTGGTCGTTGCGATCGACAGGTTCGGGTGGTGGGCCGCGAACCGGGTCATCGGGCGGCGGCGTCGATGAGGGCGGCGGCGAGCGCCTCGGGCTGAGTCAGCTGGGGCCAGTGCCCGCCGGGCAGGTCGACCAGGTCGAGGTCGAGGGTGCGCTCGAGCTCGGGCAGCTCTCCCTCGGCCATCCACTCGCGCAGGTCCGCGACGGTGTACTCCGGACAGATCGCCGTGGCAGGCACGGCGTA
The DNA here is from genome assembly GCA_963740525.1 of uncultured Actinomycetota bacterium. GTDB lineage: Bacteria > Actinomycetota > Actinomycetes > Propionibacteriales > Nocardioidaceae > CAVUEG01. The sequence goes on along the minus strand of CAVUEG010000007.1, from coordinate 9,585 downwards.
CCGTCGCTCGTCGGTCAGCCGGACCGGTGTGGTGATCACGGCCTCCGGCACCGGGATGGCATCGGCGTAGAACCGCTCCAGCTGCGCGGGCTCGAAGTCGACGATGTTGGCCTCCTCGCCCATCTCCTTCCAGTCCGGCATCGGCACCTCACCGTTCTCGGCGGGCAGACCGGTGAGCAGCGGGTCGCCGTCACCGCCCGGGAAGCCCCCGACGTACACGACCCGGGCGACTCGGTCGGGTCGGGCGTCCACCGCGGCCCAGGCCAGCCCGGACCCGGCGGAGTGACCGACCAGAAGTGCCGGGCCATCAGAGGCGTCGAGGGCGTCGACGACCGCCGCGACGTGGTCCTCGAGGGTGATGCCGGAGCGATCGGCGGCCTTGCTCTCCATGCCGGGCAAGGTCAGCGCCCGGGGGCGGTGGCCGGCGGCCTCGAGGTGAGGGACGACGGCGTCCCACGTCGCCGCGTTCAGCCAGAGCCCGGGGATCAGGATGATGTCCATGCCGCCACCGTACGGCGACGCGCCGACGCCAGGCAGCCTTCAGTGGGAGGCCAACCTCATTGACCACGACCTCCTGCATCACCAGGCAAGACTCGTCCTAGTCGTTGGCAGGGAGCAGTCGCAGAGCGGGCCCCGTCCAGCGCCACCACACCGACACGGTGCCACGCGAGATGGCGCGCGCCGCATCCCAATCGCGCGACTTGCAGAGCGCTTGGACGCGGCGACATGAAGCACTCTCGAGAAACGTCGGGCTGATGACGATCCCCTGTGCCGTGCCACCATGAACTCGTGGCGTTCAAGGTCAAGAACCCGAGAACCTTGCTGGTGGCCCCCCTTCGCTTACAGGTGTGAGAACAGAGCGGGGAACGACTGCAGCGTGCGTCCCGAGACGCCCGGATCCGATGAGCGGATGGAATCGGGTGGCGCCCCGTTGTACGTACCAGAAAGGATGCCGGAGTGAGTCAACTCCACAGCGACGAGTTATCGGTCGACGTCACGCTGGCACGTCGTCTAGTTGATAGGGCGTTCCCTGAGTACGCCGGTCACGACCTGGTACCCACTCGCGACTCCGGTTCGTCGAACGCCCTATTTCGCCTCGGGGGCGACATGCTGGTGCGGCTACCCCGGCAACCGGGCGGCGGCGCAACCATCGAGAAGGAGGCGAGGTGGCTGCCCTTCCTCAGTCCTCGGATCACGTTCCAGGTTCCCAAGGTCCTGGGCGTCGGCGAACCCGACCTGGGCTACAGCGAGCGTTGGGCAATCACGCAGTGGCTCGACGGTGCGAGCCCCACGCCTCCGGTGTCTGGGTCGGGCCTGGGTGCGTCTGGTGGACTCGCCACGGACCTTGTTCAGTTCGTGACAGAACTGCGAGAGATGGAGGTTCCTCCCGGGGCCGCAGGCGATGAGACCCTAGGGTGGTACCGGGGACTGCCGCTTGCATCCTTGGACGCTGACTTCCGCGATGCTGTGGCGGAGTGTCGGGTGCTTGACCTGGCAATCGACATAGATGAAGCACTCCGGGTGTGGGACCGCGCGGTCGAAGCCTCTTTTGCGGCTGATGCGACCGTGGGCTGGTACCACGGTGACCTGTTGGCCGAGAACCTGCTGTTGGACGATGCGGGCCGTTTGACGGCCGTGCTCGACTTCGGGGGTCTTGCCATCGGCAACCCGACGGTGGACCTGATCGTTGCTTGGGAGGTCCTCGATGACGAAGGCCGTCGCGAGTTCCGAAGGGCACTCGATGTTGACGACGCCACGTGGACAGCGTCAAGGGGGTGGGCACTGCTCATCGCCATGATCACGTTCCCCTACTACGGCGCGACCATGCCACAGCGCTGTGCCGATCGACTAGTGATGGCTCAAGCGGCGAGCGCTACCACCTGACGTCCTCGCTGGTTGCCGTCATCCCACGACCAACCTGCCATTCGGCGCAGACATCCGCAGCCGCGATCTGGGCGGACCACCTCCCGTCATTTTCACACCTGAACGCGAAGGGGGTGGCGCAGTAAGTCATCTTCCTCGTCTCGATGTTCCTGATCGACCTGTTCATCAACGACGACTCCGTCGCCTCGGCCGTGATCTTGAGCGTGAGCGTTGCAATTGTCGTCGCTCCCTACTCGTGGTGGCAGAAACAGCGTTCCCGGACCTGACGCGTCGCCACGTCCGGGGAGTGCCGATGTCGTTCCCAGGGGCCGGAACGACGCAGGCTATCCACGAGCTTGCTGTCATCGGCGGTACGTGAACACAAGATCGCTCCCCCTCATCGCTACGCTCAGCAGGTTCCTTCGCCCAAGACAGCGAGCCCGGCGAGGTCTCCTAGGCCGTAGCTGGCCTGGTCGTGGTAGGCCGGGTACATGAGCTGGCTCGGGTCCTGGACGTGCCCGAGACCGAGGAGGTGTCCGAGTTCGTGCATCACGATCCCTTGCTCCGCAACCGTGTGGCCGAGTGCACTCTCCCTTTTGAACCAACTGCTGCGTAGGGCAATTGCTCCGGTGACGTAGTGCGGTTGCACAGCACCATTGACGGTGATCGCAGTCGACCCGCCCAGCCCGACTGCGTCACCGGTCGACTCCGTGCCTTGCAGCGCGGCGGGGAACGCGATCACAACCGGCTGGCGTGTCGGGGATCGTTGACGACGTGAGTCGAATGTGTCCGTGGTCGTTCCCCGGTAGACGAATTTCAGCCCCGCAGCTTGCTGGGCCGCCTTGATCGCAGGCTTGATGAACAACAGGTAGTCGGCAGGCGCTCCAGCCGGGTTGATCACATAGTCGATCGGGTGGCACGGGTCGTAGGTGACAGGTCTCCCAGCAAGGTCTGTCTTCGAGATCGTGTAATTCAACGAGCCAGTCCTGGTCGCCGCCGGCGGAAGGAGCCGGTGCCTGTGGGTGAACCCGAGTCCCTCCGCCATCGTGCCAGCTGGGCTGTTGGGGAGGAGCATGGCGATTCCGGCCACAGCACTCGCGACCAAGGTCCCCAACAACACGAGACGTAGTCGCAGTCCACGCCGTTGACGCGCCATTCGCCGCGACGCGACTCGTACGGCGGCCTGCGCCGCGGCTGGGTCGAGTCGGGTGACGCCAGTCCAGCGGCGCCCGTCGTGCCAACGCTTCCCAGGCCCGTCTGAGTTCGGGTACCAGCCCGGCGATCGCGTCAATGCCGCCACCCTTCCCCCTGTCGGACCGCCACCCCGACGGTCTCGCACCGGCTCGACGGTAGCGGCCGAGTCGACGTCGTCGCAGACGTTTTCCCGAACCCGAGGTCGCGTCGGAATCGATGCCCTGTCACCCCTCCGTGTCCACCCGATGTGTCGGCGGGGGTAGGGCTCAGATGGCGACCTGGGGGTTGAAATTTGCCCAGGCGGCACAGCCATGCCTATGCCACAAGCGCCTCTCCGCCCCGCGTCTCCGCAGGTCGGAGGGGTGAAGCGGATGGGCTGGCTCATAGGCCGGCTGGCTCGGCCCGGGTTTGGCGAAGGACCTGTGGCGGACATCAGCGATGTCTCCTATCGTTCGTCGGCCCAGGGCAGTGCCTCGGGCGCGCTGGTGCGTAGTGTTTTGGCTGATGTCCAGAGTGCGGCAACTGTGGTGACCACGAAAGTGGTGGTGGCGACGGCGCCCACGATGGTCCAGCGGATCGCGTAGTCGGCGGGTGGACCGTAGGGGCCGGAGACGCCCAGGTCCATATGTGGGAGCACAGTCACCAGGGCGAGGCAGCCCGCGGCCATGCCGATCACGACGGAGAAGGCGATGATGCTTGCGTGCTCGAAGATCGAAGCGCGCATGAGGTCGCGTGTCTTGACGCCGATGAGCTGGAGTGAGGCTAGTTCGTAGGCGCGTGAGCGACGTTGGGCTATGCCGGCGAAGAGCGTTCCGAACAGTGCCAGCAGGATGGTCAGCGTCCCCACGACGAGGAAGATGCGCCAGCCCAGGCTGAAGGCGTCGGCGGCCGAGGCTCGCACTTCGTCGGCAACAGTGCGTGAGCCGTAGAGATACACCCCGGCCTTGCGTACTTGTGTGACCATGCTGGCGGGGGTGTCTGGGGCTATCCACAGCTGCACCGTGAGGACCTGATTCAGGCTGATGTCGCCTTCTCTCAGGGCTGCGGAGAGGTCGAGCAGGATGCCCACGTTCCCGAGGCCGGGGAGCGCCCTCACCCGGGCTACGGGATGTACCGGGAATTGGCCTCCGGTGAGGGATTTCGCGGCGACGACCTCGTCACCGTAGGTGCGTCCCAGTGCGCTGGTGGGCCCAGGCATCGGCGGAGTCTTCGTGTGGCCCGCTACCAGAACGGGGAGGACCTCGACCAGGTCCGTGGGCGAGAACCGCGCCACACCACTGATCATCGTGGGCGGTGCACCGCCGGGACGCGGCGGAAGGTGATCGAGGAACAGCTGCACCCGAAGGCCCTGCCCCGTGGCCCGCAGGCGTACGGGCGGGTCAACGGGCGAAACGGGGAAGGGCCGCGCGGCTCGCCATCCCCGAGGGGCTGACAGCCTCCAGTCGAGTGCATCGCCGTCCGCGCTCACTGCGGCGATCGTGAACGACCCCTGGGCGTTGGTGACGGAGCTCTGTGTGCGGGAGACGTAGAGCTGTTGGAGTATGCAGGGCTTGGCGCATCCGTCGATTGCGGTTGAGAGTGTGCCCTCGTGGATCGTCCCGACGACCACGTCCGTTGATGTGCCTCGGTCGTCGAGGTACTTGACGTGCAGTTCGACGGGCTTATCGGAGTTTGCGTGCAACTTGACGTCGTTCAGGTCGAAGGTCAACTGCCTGCCGGTGAATTCGATCGGCGGTTTCGCACCGGCTGGTGACAGGCTGTGTTGGAGTTGGCTCACGGAGATCCCGGACCACGACGGGTTCCACGCCGCGACGGCCTCGAGCCGGGACACGTCGATGAGGAGCTGACGCCCTGTCTCGTCCCCGCCGGCACCTATGACTACTGCGGCCAAGTGGTCGCCTTCGGGATCCACCCGATGGGTGACATGGAGCAGGCGGTCCGGGCCGACCGACGTCTGGTAGATGCGTGATGCGCCGACATCGGCTTCAGCGCGGCTCAACCGGAGGTCGCCGGCAACGACCCATGAGCTGGCAGCGAACGTGGTCACCGACGCGGCCAGCAACAGGGGCGTGACCAAAGTGCCGAGCCGGCCGCCACGCGCGACCTGTCGAGAGGCGATGTAGGAGGCACTGCCTGGCTGTCTTCCGGTTCCACGCAGCCAGCGTCGTGCCAGGACCGGGACAGCCACGACCGCGAGTACGGCGGCGCCGAGTGCGAACAACAGCGGAGCCAGCAGATTGGACAAGCCGCCCTTGGCGTTGCCCCCACTCCCGGTGACCTGGACGAACGCCGCGACCGCGAGCGCAACCAGTGCGCTGCGCAGGACTAGAACCGCACGCGACGATCTCACGGACGGGATCCCCGATCCCAGGCTGGACGACAGCGGTTCTCGCACAACGCTGATCACCGCTGCTGCCGCGGACAACGCCGCGGCCGCGAGCACCACGAGGCCAGCCACGATCGAGGACGTGGGCAGCGAGGCGGGCACCCGCTGCCCAAGCCACACGTTGGCCAGCACTTCGCTGGCCAGGCGGGCGACGGCCCAGGCCACCGGTGAGGCAAGAACGATCACGACCACTGGCTCGCCCATGGCAAGCCGGAAGACCTGCCCGGTCGACTGACCCCGCAACCTGGCCACGGTTAGCTGGGGGCGGCGAGCCTGCGATCCGATGCTCACCAACGCGTGCAACAAGAGTAGTCCGAGGACCACTAGGGGTGCCACTGCCGCCAAGGTGACCTGGTTCAGCGTGGACTGTTCGGAGCGCACTTCCCGCACCAGGGGCGCGAGATCCAGTGGGCTGCTCGCGGTGACCTCCGACACGGGTGACAACTGGTTGAAGTAATGGTTGCCGATCGACTGCGCTCGCTGCAGCGTCGCCAGGTTTACCGCTGCGGTGTCGATTGGCCGGTCGACGCCGCCGACGAACGTCTGGCTGACCATGGACCCGGGGGCGACGAGGAGCGCGGGAGCCAGTGGAGTACCGCCACCGCTTTGAAGGCCCGTCAACCGGGCGTCACCGCTGAACCTGTACTGGTCGTACCAGGCAGGCGAAGAGATGCCGGCAGCCTGATAGGTGCCCACGATCCCGAAGTCTCGCTGAACGGTCTCTTGCTTGGTCTCGGCACCGGTCGCCATCCACTGCCGCGTGAACGACAGCGTCAGTGTGTCTCCGAGCTGCAGGCCCAAGGCGTTGGCCGTGGCAGGGTTGATCAGCGCTTCCCCCGGTTTTCCGGGGCATCGGCCCTTGACGCGAGCCAGATCGCACATGCCCTGACGCCAGTACAAGGGAGCGGTGAAGTCTTGGCCGTTCGCGGTGAGGCTCCCGCCGCCGTCAGCCAGCCAGGGCGTCGCAGCCAGCCAGAAGCGGTCGATGTTCGGTTGGTCGAGTCGTTCGGCTGCTTGCTTGGTCAGCGAAAGCGGCGGGGGCGGGGTGTAGTTGTCGGCAGAACCCTTGGGCAGGACGCCGGGCTGTTCAGCCGGCACCGCGAAGGTTAACCCGGTCGCGCTGGGCAGTCGCTGGCTAATCCGGGAGTCAAGAAGATACTCCGCTGAGGCCCGTGAATAGGCGGGGCCAACCATCGCCGACGCGATGGCAATCACGGCCAGCAGAAAACTCACCAGGTTGATGGCGCCGCGGTTGACCAGGCCAGCGATCAAGATCCTCACGCCGAAGTACCTCGGGCTTCCAAGGGAAGATCGACAGGTTCAACGAGCATGCCTGAGCCCATCTGCTCGAAGCGGACCAGCGTGCCCGCCGGAAACGTTTCAGCCATCTCCTCGGGGATGTGGATCGTCCGGTCCTCGTCGACGACACCGAAGTCTGAGCCGTGTCGCCCCTCAGACCCAATCCGACCGTTCCGGATCGTGATGCTCCGGGGCATGTGCGCTGCGACACCGGGGTCATGGGTGACCACGACAATGGTCGTCCCGAACTCCTCATTCAGCTGGTTCAGCAGACCCATGACGACGTCCCGGTCCTCATGACTGAGCTGCGAAGTGGGTTCGTCGGCGAGCAACAGCCCCGCGCCGGAAGACACCGCCGCAGCCAGCGCGACCCGTTGACGCTCTCCCGCAGACATCTGCAGCACCGGACGGTGGGCCAACTCCGCCATCCCAAGGCGCTCCAACAGTTCCAGGGGTCCTGGAAGCCGACGGCGATTCGCCGCAGGCAACGCTCGGCGCGCAAACTCGATGTTGGTGGCGGCGCTGACGAACGAAACGAGATTTCGGCTAGCGCCCTGCACTAGGTAGGCGATACGGCGAGATCTGAGGCGGCTGATCCGGGCCTCTGGGACCCGCGACACGTCCTCGCCGTCAACGATCACTTTCCCGGCCGACGGCCGAAGCACCCCTCCGAACAGATTCAGCAACGTGGACTTACCGGAACCCGAGGGACCTAGAAGCGCTACCCGTTCTCCCGGCAGCACGTCGAGGTTCACCCCGCGAAGAGCAACAACATCATGCCCGCCAGCGGTGGCGTAGAGCTGCACCACGTTGATGCACCTGACGCCGACGCCAGAATGAGCCGCTACCTCCGTCGTCATGGGCCGGGCCTCCGAAACGCCGCATTCTCGTCGGCGGCACCACTCTCGATTCTTACGGAACCTGGCCGTTCAACAACCGTCCCCTCATCTAGTTGGAGCACGTCGTCACAGACCGCGGCCAGTTCGGCATCGTGCGTGGTGATCACCACAACGGCCCCACGATCGGCCTCCTCACGGAACTGCGCGAGGACGAGATCCCTGTTCTGCTCATCCAGCTCGCTTGTTGGCTCATCAGCCAACAAGAGTGGTGCCTGCACAGCCAGTGCCCGTGCCACTGCCGCGCGTTGCAACTGCCCACCGGACAGCTCATGAATCAACCGATCGTGAAGATCGTCTATGCCGACGCGCTTCAGCGCCAGGCGGGCACGGTCATTGGCCTCCGGGCCCGTAGACCCAAGGGCTCCCACTGCCACGGCGAGGTTCTCACCGACGGTCATCGACGGCGCCAATGCGTAGGACTGAAGCACAATTGCCGCCATCGTGGCGCCGCCCTTGCGCACCTCCACGGCAGACCGCTCGCCCAGGCGAACCGCTCCGGAGGTGGGCTCGATCAGACCAGCCAGAACGCTCAACAACGTCGTCTTGCCCGCGCCAGAGGGACCAGCAATCGCCAGAATCTGCCCCGGCCGTGCTTCGAACGAAACGTCCCTGAGACGTTCCGTTCGACCGCTGACGAGACCAAGGTGCCGCACGGCCAGCACTAACTCACTTACCAAGGTGCCTCCCCCAAAGGCGGATTTCCCTCGGTAGGCTGCCCCGTCGTGGCTGAGCGGCGCAAGCCCCTCCACGCAAACGTCGCTGGCGTGGTCGGTACGCTCACCGGACTCGACCTCACCAATCGGCTCCAGATCTGCATCTCCGAGGTCATCTACACCCTGATAGTCACGGTCACCGCGATCGTCAAACTCCTTGCCAACGCCAAGAACAATCGGCGGAGTCTGTCGGAAACCCTGCAAATCTACGCACTGGCCGGGCGACCAGGCGTCCCAAGTGCCCTTGTTCAAGAAGGCCGCGGCAGCGGGCTCCGGATCCTGCACATCCCCGAACAGACGGCCGAAGCGGAAGTCCTGCCTTGCATCCCTTCCTTACCCCAGTTCCTCGCTCCCCTCAGCGCCTCGGCTCCCTACTTTCCCTTCACTCGTCACCAACCATCATCTCCTGCTCCTTCTTCCCCTCATCATTGGAAACCAATGGCTCTTCACGGTCCCCAAAATCCTCTCCCCGTCACCCCTCACCTGCCTGCCACACCACCTTCTTTCACAGCGGCACACATGCTACGAAGGACGTAGATGGGTCGCCCGTGATCGGGCGGCCCGCGCGACATTTCTAGGGGTCCGTTGGTTGTCGACGGGCGTCGTGGAGGCGGTGGTCCGGGTGCATGGCGGCGTGAAGTTCTACCGCGGTGCGGCGAAGGCCGCGCGTGCCTACGTCGAGCGCGATCGTTCGCGAGCCGATGACTACTACCTCGGCGAGGGCCCCGGACTGGCTACCCGGCTCACCGCGGCCCAGGACGGCGTCGAGCACGCGGGGTCTATGGACGGCGACGCCTACGAGCAGTGGGTCGCTGGGGTCGACATCGACACAGGGCGCAAGAAGGGTCGGGTTCGCGAGGACGCGAACGCGCTGCGGTTCGTCGAGGTCACCGTCAACGGACCCAAGACCTGGTCGCTGGCCGCGGCGCTACATCCAGAGGTGTCGGAGGCGCTCGACGCGGCTCAGGACAAGGCCGCCGTCGAGATTGTCGGCTGGGTCGCCCAGCACGCGACCACCCGGGTGGGACCGCGTGGCCGGCAGGTGCAGGTGCCGGTCGAGAAGATCGAGGCAGCCGTGATCCGGCACTACACGTCGCGTGCCGGGGACCCGCACCGGCATCTGCACCTGCAGATCAACGCCCGCGTTTGGGCGGCCGGCGCCTGGCGGGGCCTGCACTCGGTGGGAGTGCGCGACATGATCGAGGCGATCAACGGCATCGGGCACGCCGCG
>CAVUEG010000006.1:0-1555858 GCA_963740525.1 uncultured Actinomycetota bacterium | reverse complement strand
TGATGCGGTCCGCGATGTTCGGGTCGTAGGTCGTCGGCCAGAAGTCCTCGCCGACACCCTCGACGAGGTAGGGGCGTCCCGTGCCGCCGGAGTAGACCGAGCCGGCCGGGTCGGCCCCGACCACCTGGACCTCGGGGTTCTGCTCCTTGAGGAAGCGCCCGACGCCGCTGATCGTGCCCCCGGTGCCGACGCCGCAGACGAAGTGCGTGATCCGCCCCTCGGTCTGCTTCCAGATCTCGGGCCCGGTGGACTCGTAGTGCGAGAGCGCGTTGTTCGGGTTGGAGTACTGGTCGGGCTTCCACGCGCCGTCGATCTCGCTCACCAGTCGGTCGGAGACGGTGTAGTAGCGAGTCCGGGTGCTCGGGAGGAACGGCGGTCGGGCAGACGACCACCTCCGCGCCGTACGCCTTGAGGACGTTGCGCTTGTCCTCGCTGACCTTGTCCGGGCAGACGAAGACCCTGTGGTAGCCCTTGGCCTGGGCGACCATGGCCAGCCCGACACCGGTGTTGCCCGAAGTGGGCTCGACGATCGTGCCGCCCGGCTGGAGGTCCCCGAGCGCTCGGCCGCCTCGACCATCCGCAGGGCGATGCGGTCCTTCACGGAGCCGCCCGGGTTCATGTACTCCACCTTGGCGAGCACCATCGGCCCTTGGGCCTCGAGCACCTTGGTGAGCCGCAGCAGCGGGGTGTCGCCGACCAGGTCGAGAAGAGAGTTCACGTAGTCCACCGAGTCGGATAGGGGCGTCCCCCGTATAGTTGGCCCATGGGCAAGGTGGGGGCGGCGAGAAAGCTGGCCGCCGCGGCGGCATTCGGCGGCGGCGGGCTGTCCGTCCTGGGCGCATCCCTGTACGGCGTGCTGCGCGCCGAGGCCATGCTGGCCCGTCGGGAGATCGGCAACGCGGTCGGCGAGCCCCCGACGCGTACCGGTTGGTACGGCCGTGGTCGCCTGCCCCGGCGCTGAAGGTCGCGCTGCTCGGCGACTCCTCGGCCGCGGGCTACGGCGTGGACACGGTGGGCGAGACCCCGGGGGCGCACCTCGCCTCCGGGCTGGTCGAGGCCTGCGACCGCCGCGTCTACCTGCGCTCGGTCGCCTCGTCGGCGCCCAGAGCCGGCGACCTCGACGCCCAGGTCGACCGGTCCTGCCGATGGAGCCCCACGTCGCGGTCGATCATGATCGGCGCCAACGACGTCACCCACACGGTGCGGCCCTCGGAGTCGGTGCGGCTCCTCGCGAGCTCGCGGTGCGGCGGCTGCGGGAGGCCGGCGTCGAGGTCGTGGTCGGCACCTGTCCCGACCTGGGCACGGTCGAGCCGATCCCGCCGCCGCTCAGGCAGGTCGCGCGGCCTGGTCACGCCGGCTGGCCGCCGCGCAGACGATCGCGGTCGTGGAGGCCGGCGGCCGCACGGTCTCGCTCGGCTCGGTCCTCGGACCGGAGTTCGCCGCGTCCCGGCGGTGCTCTTCGGTCCCGACCGCTTCCACCCCTCGGCGGCCGGCTACTCCAGCCTCGCCTCGGTCTGCTGCCGTCGGTGCTGGCCGCCCTGGGCGTGATCCCGACGGACGAGCAGCCGCCCGAGGCGTTCCGCGGCGAGGGCCGTGCTGCCCGATCGGCAAGGCGGCGGTCGAAGGCCAGCCAGTACCCCGGCACCGAGATCGACGGCACCGAGGTCGGCGGCTCCGACCGCGGCGCCCGGGGTCGCTGGGTGCTGCTGCGGCGCCGTCGCCGTCAGCCCCGACGCAGACGTCGAAGCGCCCGAGAAGTCCGAGCCGTCCTCCGACGCTCCTGACGTCGGGTGCCGGGTCAGTCTGCCGCGCAGGATCGCGAGGATCCGGAGCATCTCGATGTAGATCCAGATGATCGTGACGGTCAGGCCGAAGGCCGCCCGCCAGGACTCCCGCTCCGGGAGGCCGGCCGCGATGCCGCGCTCGACGAAGTCGAAGTCGAGGATCAGCATCAGCACGCCGAGGCCGAGGCCGACGACGCTGGAGATCAGGCCGATCGCGCCGAAGCCGTTGAACCCGAAGTCGGCTGCCGAAGAAGCCGAGCACGATGTCGAGCAGGGTCAGCGCGACGAAGCCGAACATCGCGCGCGACGACCCACTTGCGGAACTTGGTGCCGACCTGGATGTTGAAGAACTTGTACGCCGCCAGGGTGCCGGCGACCGCGGCGATCGTGCCGACGACGGCGCCGATGACCGACGCCGTGCGACCGAAGGCGGCCTCGAAGACCTTGCTGATCGCGCCGATGAACACGCCCTCGAGGCGGCGTACGCGAGCACGAGCGCCGGGGCTGATCGACCTCTTGAACGAGTTGACCATCGCCAGGACGAAGCCGCCGAACGCACCGACCATCGCCAGCACGTAGAGCGCGACGCACGTCGCCGTTGATGAGGCCGGTGTTCTGGTCGACAAGCGTGCCCGTGAGCAGCCAGGTGAGCGCTGCCACCACGACGACCGTGCCCAGCGTGATGCCGGTCTTCTGCACCACCGAGTCGATCGTCATCGGGCCCTGGTCGAGCGGCGTGTGGGTGGCGGGGGTGCCCGGAGAGCCCGGGGCGCCCACGGACCACGTCGAAGGCTGGCCGTAGCCGGCGTACGACTGCCCGTTGCCGGGGTAGGTCTTGGTGCCGCCGGCGTTGGCGCTACGCCCGCTGAAGCCCTCTGAGCGGGCGAAGACGGGGTTGCTGCTCTGCATGGTGATCTCCTCTTTGTTGCCTCGATCGTACCGAGGACACGTCTGTTCCAACGTCACGGTGCCTGCGTGCGTTCCCGCGACGGTGTCGAGCGGTGCCCCCGGTGAGACTCGAACTCACACTGGAAGGTGTTTAAGACCTCTGCCTCTGCCATTGGGCTACGGGGGCGGTGCTGGGTCGTGCTGGGTCGTGCTGGGTGGTGAAACGGTGTCACAGGTAGGTCTTGCGCGGGTAGATCGCGTGAGCACCGGCGGCCCGGTCGAGGAAGAGCAGCCCGTCGCAGTGGTCGATCTCGTGCTGGAGGGCTCGCGCCTCGAAGGCGACAGCCTCGAGGACGACCTCTTCGGTGGAGCCGGGAAGCTGACCGCGGACGACGACCCGCGAAGCACGCTTCACGTCGCCGGTGAGGTCGGGGACGCTCATGCAGCCCTCCCGTGCCTTCTCGTTGCGCGAGGACTCCACGACCTCGGCGTTGCAGAGCACGAAGGTGCCGTGATGGGCGCGGGTCTTGGGGTGCGCGGTGACGTCGACACAGAAGACCTTGGCTCCGACACCGACCTGCGGCGCGGCGAGGCCGACACAGCCGGGTGAGACGCGCATGGTCGCGACCAGGTCGGCCGCCAGCCGGAGCACGTCCGGCGAGGTCGGGTCGACGGTCTCCCCGACCGTCGACAGCACTCGGTCAGGTGCTCGGACCACGTCGAGGACCCGCCCGTCGACACCCAGGTCGGCCTCGGTCCACCGCCCGACGGAGTCGTCGACCGGTGGTTCCCTCGCTCACAGGTCGTCGCTCTCCACCTCGCGGAGCGTTACCCCCACGCCGAGTGCCTCGGCGGTGTCGCGGAGCGCACCCTCCAGGAGCGCGACGTCGGTCCCCGCCGGCAGGTCGACCTCGGCGACGAGCAGGTACAGGTCCCCGGCCAGCCGGGTGGTGAGGTCGGTGATGTTGCCGCCCACGGCCGCGACCTGCTCGACGACCGAGGAGACGATGCCGGGTCGGTCGCCTCCGTGCACCGTCAGGACGTACGACGCCCCCTCCGTGGCGTGCAGCGGCTCCTCGGGAACCTCGCGCACCGAGACGATGAGCGACCCGTCGGCGGTGAGCCCACCGAGCGCCTCCTCGACGTCGGCACTCCCCGCCGGCCCCGCGCAGATCAGCATCATCGCGAAGTGGCCCCGGAGCAGGGTCATCGTGGAGTCCTCGATGTTGAGGCCGAGGTCGGCAAGGACGCGGGTGGTCTCGGCGATGATGCCGGGGCGGTCATGGCCCAGGACCGTGATGGCTTGGCTCGTCACGCGGTCATCCTTCCACGGCCCCACCGGCGCCGTACGGGCCCACTTCCGCCAGCCGCGCCGCCTCTCCGAGTACGGCGTCGAGCATCGGCTCCGTCAGCCTGCCGGTGAAGGTGTTCTGCTGCGAGGGGTGGTAGCAGCCCAGGAGGGCGACCGTGTCCCCGCTGGGCTCTCCACGCGGCACGCGGACGCCGTGCCCGAAGCGCGGCTTGGGTCGCGGCACCACGAACCCCTCCGCGCCAGCGCCCGCAGCGCGGCGTCCCACCCGAAGGACCCCAGACAGACCACCGCCCGCACGTCGGCCGCGACCAGCGACAGCTCCGTTTCCACCCACGGCGCGCAGGTGTCCCGCTCCTGCGGTCGTGGGCTTGTTGTCCGGAGGGGCGCACCGCACCGCCGCAACCATCCGGGTCCGGATCAGCCGCTGCCCGTCGCCGGCGTGCACCGAGTCCGGTCGCGAGGCCAGGCCCACGCGGTGCAGCGAGGCGAACAGCCAGTCCCCGCTGCGGTCCCCGGTGAAGATCCGGCCCGTGCGGTTGCCGCCGTTCGCCGCAGGCGCCAGACCCACGATGAGCACCCTCGGCGACTCGTCACCCCACCCCGGGATCGGTCGCCCCCAGTACGGCTCGCCGGCGTACGACGCGCGCTTGTCCCGCGCCACGTCCTCGCGCCACCCGACCAGCCTCGGGCAGGCCCGGCACACCGAGATCTCCGCCCCCAGCTCCCTCAACGCCCCCAGAACTGCGGCCCCGGGGGTTGCGGTTTGGTCCCCAACCGCAGCTTTTTGGGCTGCGGACCTGCAGTTTGTGACCAATCGGTGTACGTCGGACGGCGACTCGGCGACCGGGGTGTCCGACGTCGCGGGGTCGTCGGGCCAGCCGGTGCCCGGTGGGACCGGGCTCGGGTACGGCGTCCCGGTGACGGGGTGCGGGAGCTCACTCACCCCCGCATCGTGACAGGTCCGGACTCAGCTCTGCAGGTGCTGGCGCACCTGGTCGAAGTGACCGCGGATCTGCTCGTAGCGACCGTGTCCAGCCTTCGCCCCCAGGACGTAACCCACTCCCGCGGCAGCCAGCAGCATCAACTTGCTCATCGTCCACTCTCCCTCTCGTCGTACGTCGTCTCGTCCTCGGGCCTGCCATGGGTCAGCCGGATCCGGCGCCCGAGGGCGATGTCCTTCTCGGCCTTGAGCTGGGCCTTCTCGATGTTGCGGGTGTCGCGGGCGGCAGCTGGATGTCTCCTCGGCGGGGATGCCCGGCCTGGAGCTCGCGCCCGCGCTCGAGCTCGGAGTCGAGCTCGGCACCGAAGAGCAGCGCGAGGTTGGTGATCCACAGCCACAGCAGGAACACCACCACGCCGGCGAGAGACGCCGTACGTCTTGTTGTAGCTGGAGAAGTTCGCGACGTAGAAGCCGAACCGCGCCGAGGCGAGATCCACACCAGGATCGCCACGAGCGCGCCGACGCTGATCCAGCGGAACTTCGGCTGCTGCACGTTGGGCGTGGCGTAGTAGAGGATCGCGACGACCAGCACCACCACGACGAGCGAGCACTGGCCACTTGGCGATGTTCCAGACCGTGCACGGCGGCGTCGACCGAGCCCGATCGCGTTGCCGACGCGACTGCGCCACGGGACCGGAGACCACCAGGACCAGCAGCGACAGCGCGCCCAGCACCACGCGCGATCAGCGTCACCAGCAGCATCACCGGGCGCAGCTTCCAGATCGGCCGACCCTCGTCGATCTCGTACATCCGGTTCATCGCCGCGGCCGAACGCACCGACGTACCCGGAGGCCGACCACAGCGCGCCGAGCAGCCCGACCACCAAGGTCGAGGCCAGCGGCTGTCCGCTTGGCCATGTCGAGCACCGGCTCGCGAGTCGTGTCCATCGATGCCGCGCGACGACGTCGGATCACCTCCAGCGCCGTGTCGACCGTCTTGCCCGCCTGCCCCACGACGCCGAGCAGCGAGACCAGCGCCAGCAGCGCGGGGAAGATCGCCAGCACCGCGTAGTAGGTCAGCGCGGCCGCCATGTCGGTGCACTGGTCCTTTGGAACTCCCGCACCGTCTTGCGCAGCACGTAGCGCCGCGACCGCGCGGTCAGGTCGAGCGGGCTGTCCGGCTTCTCCACCGCGTCCGGAGCAGGTGTCGACTCCTCGTCGCGGTGCCGGCCCTGGGTGGCGTCAATGCTCATCTGAGCCGCCTCCACAGCAGGAACACCAGCGCCATCGCGGCCAGCGAGCCGACGGCGACGACAACCTCTGGTCGTGGTCGACCCGAGTCCGTGGTGACACTGTCGCGGATGTCAGCGACCTTGTCCTGTGCGTGCTGCTTGACGTCCAGCTTCTCGCTCAGCGCGTCGATCGTGTCGGCGAGCTGCTCACGCTGCCGCTCGATGTCGGACTCGATCGCCTCAGGCGTACCGGCCGCCGCGTGCTTTCCTGACTGCTCGGCGCTCATCGGTGGTCTCCCTTCACGGTCGCAACGTCGTCCTTGATCCCCTCGATCGCCCGCTCGGGCTTGGGCGGCGTCGCCTGGTCGAGGCGACTGACCCCACGCCGCGCGAACAGCCCGGCGCCCCCGAACAGGACCAAGGCTACGACCAGGGTCGCGGCCCAACCAGGAAGGGCCAGGGCCAGGGCGAGTACGGCGGTGCACACGAGAAGCGCGGCACCGAAGAACGACAGCAACCCCGCGGCGCTGAACATCCCGATGCCGATTCCGGCCCGCTTGCCCTTCTCGGCCAGCTCGGCCTGGGCAAGCCTCACCTCGCTGCGGATCAGCCCCGGGATCTGCTCGGAGAGCTGGTGGACCAGGGCGCCGAGGGTGGGGTGCTCCTCGTCTGCGGCGACGGTCGTGGCTGGCGGCTGCGATTCGCTCATGCAGGGCCGGTGCCCGCAGACCGGGAGGACAAACGTGTCAGATCCCGCGCGCGGCCGACCAGGCGATGCCGTCGAGGATGTCGGCCTCGGAGATCAGCATGCTGGAGACGCCGGTGCGGTGGAGCACACGGTCCAGGATGACGGCCCCCGCGCCGATCACGTCGGCCCGCCCGGGATGCAGGTACGGCAGGGCACGTCTCCGCTCGACGGTCATCGCCCACAGCGACCGCGCCATCGCGCGGACGGCGTCCGCGTCGAGGCGCGCTTGGTGGATCGCCACCCGGTCGTACGCCGGAAGCCCGAGCACCCCCGCCGCGACCGTCGTGATGGTCCCGGCCACCCCG
Source organism: uncultured Actinomycetota bacterium (assembly GCA_963740525.1). Lineage (GTDB taxonomy): Bacteria > Actinomycetota > Actinomycetes > Propionibacteriales > Nocardioidaceae > CAVUEG01. Next base: position 1,548,650 of record CAVUEG010000006.1, on the reverse strand, counting down.
ATCACCGTTGCCGCACGTGCCGGGTCGACCCGACAGCCGTCGAGCGCCTCGTCGACGTCTCGGGCGGCGGCCTCGATCTCGTCGGCGGTCGGCGGATCGCTCCTGAGGTGCCGTTCGGTGAGACGGACCGAGCCCACGTCGAGGGAGTGGGCGGCCTCGACGGTGCCGTCCGAGCCCCAGGATCAGCTCGGTCGAGCCACCCCCGATGTCGAGCACGAGGTACGGCGTGGGCAGGTCGCCGCCGAGCGAGCGAGTCGCCCCCTCGAAGGAGAGCCTGGCCTCCTCGTCACCGCTGACCACCTCGGGTCGCACCCCGAGCCGTTCCTCGACGCCATCCACGAAGGCATCGGAGTTGTCCGCGTCGCGTGCGGCCGAGGTGGCGCAGAAACGGACGGCGTCGACCCCGGCTGAACGGATCGTCTCGGCGTACTCCTCGACGGCGGCGAAGACCCGCGTCAACGCCTCGTCGGCGAGCCGTCCGGTGCGGTCCACGTCCTGCCCCAGCCGTACCATCCGCATCTCGCGACGGATCTCGGTCTCGCCACCACTGGTGAGGTCGAGGTCGGCGACGAGCAGCTTGATGGTGTTGGTGCCGCAGTCGATGGCCGCGACGCGGGTCACGCCGGTCCCACGCAGGGGCCGGCCGCCCAGAAGTCGCCGAGCAGGTCGAGCACCTCGTCGCCGAGGGGGTTGACCCCGGGTCCCTGTGCGAGGGCCTGACCGGCGAGCACGTGCAGGCACTTGACCCGGTTCGGCATCCCGCCCGCGGAGACACCCTCGATCTCGGGGACCTCGCCGATCGCCGTCCGCGCCGCGAGGTAGGCCTCGTGGGCAGCGGCGTACCGCGCCGCGAGGTCCTGGTCCTCGGCGAGACGCTCGGTCATCTGCGCCATCAGGCCAGAGCCCTCGAGCGTGCCGATCAGCGAAGCCGCCCGAGGGCAGGTCAGGTAGAACGTGGTCGGGAACGGGGTGCCGTCGGGCAGCCGCGGCTCGGTCGTGACGACGTCCGGGTTGCCGCACGGACAGCGGTGGCCGATCCCGTGGATTCCGCGAGGCGCTCGCCCGAGCTGGGCCGCGATGGCCTGCTCGTCGCCGGGGCCGAGCCCACCGTCGGAGTGCTCCCGGGTCACCGCTTCTTCTTCGGCGAGGGCGCCCGGATCTCGTCGACCGGTGCGGGGGTGTTCGCCTCGGGGTTGCCGGCCGCCTCGACCGACCCCCACGCCGACTGCCACCAGGCGGGGCGGGTGACCGGGTCGGAGGCCTGACCGGGATCGCTGAGGGACGTGCTGCGGTCGAGTGGCTTGCCGTCGAGCCCGATGACCTGGTAGCCGACCTCGCCGGGCATCACGAACCCGAACCGCTCGCGGGCCTGCTGCTCGACGTACGCCTTGTCGTGCCAGCGGCGCTTCTCGCGCTGGAGGCGCGAGATGTTGCCCTGGGCGTCGGCGATCGTGGCCCGGAGCGCGTCGATCTGGCTGCGTTGCTCGAGGTAGGCGCGCATGCTCGAGGCGTACGACACGGTCAGCACGGCCAGCACCAGCACCAGCACCGCGGCCCGACCGGTGAAGCGGGACCGCGCCGGAGCCGGCGGGGCCGGCGGACGCGGCCGCGTCGCGACGGTGCGCTGGCCCGGACGCGTGCTGCGTCGTGGGCCCGAGCCCCGGTCCGGCGTACGTCGGGTGCTGGGCAAGGTCAGCCCTGTCCCTGGAAGCGGGGGAACGCGCGGGCGCCGGCGTACCGCGCGGCATCGTCGAGCTGCTCCTCGATGCGCAGCAGCTGGTTGTACTTGGCGACGCGCTCGGAGCGAGCAGGAGCACCGGTCTTGATCTGGCCGCAGTTCGTGGCCACGGCCAGGTCGGCGATCGTGGTGTCCTCGGTCTCGCCCGACCGGTGGCTCATCATGCAGCGGAGCCCGTTGCGGTGCGCGAGGTCGACGGAGTCGAGGGTCTCGGTGAGCGAGCCGATCTGGTTGACCTTGACCAAGAGTGCGTTCGCGGAGCGCTCCTCGATCCCGCGGGCCAGCCGCTCGACGTTGGTGACGAACAGGTCGTCGCCGACGATCTGGACCCGGTCCCCGAGCGCGGCGGTCATCGACGCCCAGCCCTCCCAGTCCTCCTCGTTCATCGGGTCCTCGATCGACACGATCGGGTACGACGACACGAGGTCGCTGTAGTAGGCCAGCATCTCCGCGGAGGTCTTGCTCGACCCCTCGAAGGTGTAGGCGCCGTCCTCGTAGAACTCCGTGGCTGCGACGTCAAGGGCGAAGACGATGTCGCGACCGGCCTGGAGCCCGGTCGCCTCGACGGCGGTGGTGATCAGGTCGAGCGCGTCACGGTTGCTGGGCAATGCCGGGGCGAAGCCGCCCTCGTCGCCGAGCCCGGTGCTGAGACCACGCTGCTTGAGCACGGACTTGAGCGCGTGGTAGACCTCCGCGCCCTGACGCAGTGCCTCCGCGAAGGTCGGGGCCCCGATCGGGGCGATCATGAACTCCTGCACGTCGACACCGCTGTCGGCGTGGGCGCCACCGTTGAGGATGTTCATCATCGGCACCGGGAGCAGGTGCGCGTTCGGGCCTCCGACGTAGCGGAACAGCGGGAGGCCGGCGGAGTCCGCGGCGGCTCGGGCGACGGCGAGGGAGACGCCGAGGATCGCGTTCGCGCCGAGCTTCGCCTTGTTGGGGGTGGCGTCGAGGTCGATCATGGCCTGGTCGACGAGACGCTGCTCGTCGGCGTCGAAGCCGACCAGTTCCGGCCCGATCTTGTCGTTGACCGTCTTCACCGCGGACTGGACGCCCTTGCCGCCATAGCGGTCACCGCCGTCGCGGAGCTCGACCGCCTCGAAGGCGCCGGTGGAGGCACCGGAGGGGACCGCGGCACGGCTCACCGTGCCGTCGTCGAGGAGTACCTCGACCTCGATCGTGGGGTTGCCGCGAGAGTCCAGGATCTCGCGCGCGCCGACAGCCTCGATGGACGCCAAGGGTCTGCTCCTGTTTCGGGAGGGAACTACGGGTTTCGTGCCCACCCAGCCTAACGGCGTCCCGAGCGCGTGCGGGGCAGGGCTCGCGGGGTGGTCATCGGCCCTGCGTGTGCCGGCGTACGGCGTCGCGCAGCGCCTGCTCGGGGTCGACCTTCGCCGCACGTGCCTCGGCGACCAGCCCGAGCAGCCGCTCTCCCAGATCGGCCGAGGCGCGCTCCACCTCGACCGGCACACCTGCCTCGGCGAGCCGGTCAATGACCTTGTCGGCGTACAGGAGGGCCGGCAGCGTCGGGGCGAGCCCGTCGAGCACCGAGTCGCGTCGCTTCTCGCTCGCCTTGATCTCGTTCCACGCCTCGTTCACGGCGTCGGCATCCACGGGAGCCCGGCCGTCACCCGGGCTCTGGTCACCGAAGACGTGCGGGTTGCGACGGACCAGCTTGTCGATGATCCCCGCGGCCACGTCGTCGATCGACCACGCGTCCTGCGCGTTCTCCTCCGCGATCCGGGCGTGGAAGTAGATCTGCATCAGCAGGTCCCCGAGCTCCTCGCGCAGGTGCTCGTCGTCGCCGGTGTCCAGCGCCTCGAGCACCTCGTGGGTCTCCTCGAGGAGGTACCGCGCCAGGCTGCGGTGGGTCTGCTCACTCTTCCAGGGGCACTCGCGCCGGAGTCGGTCCATCACCGCGATGAACTCGACAAGCCGGTCGCCGGGCTCCACGACGAGGGGTCAGGCGCACTTCTGCGACGCGGGGAGCGTCGCGGCAAAGCCGGCGGAGGAGTTGGCCTTGCTCGCCTGGCGAGCCGCCTGCGACTGCGCGACCGAGAGGGACGAGTCGCCCGCCGTCACGGCGCCGTTGCGGTAGGTGCCGTAGCGCGGGTCGACGACCACGTCGATGGTCTTCTCCCACTGGGAGAGCAGTCGGTGGCCTTCCGCGAGGGCCTTGTTCTCGTCGATCTGGGTCTCGCCGGAGGCGGTGAGCGACTTCCTGCCCAGGTCGATCAGCATCAGCTGGGACTCGGCGTACTGGTCGAGGACGGTGCGGAAGCCGGCCCGCTGGGCAGCGGGGACCATCGAGATGCCCTGCTCGTTCTGGCCCTTCGCCGCCGCGGCAAGCTGCTGGTCCGGCTTGGCGCCCTGGCTCCTGCCGAACTGCAGCGCCAGGTCGGTGTCGAGGAGGATCTGCAGCGCGCTCTGACGCGCACCGACCGTCGGCAGGTCCGGCTTGGCGTTGCCCGCGGCCAGCTGAGCGGCGGTGTTCGCCGAGCACAGGGCCTCGGCGAGCTGGTCCACCCGCTCGTGGCTGATCCGGTCGGTGCCCGCCACCGCGGCCACCCCCGGATGCACGTCGCCGCAGCCACCGAGGAGGAGCGCCGCGGTCACGGCGATCAGGGCGAGGACGGGGCGCCTGGACTTCACGATCGGCTCTCCTGCTTCTGGGCCGGGGCGGGCGCCCGGTCGATCACGGTCTCGATCACTTCGCGTGCCCAGGTCAGCAACGCCTCGTCGCGAAGCGGCTGTCCCCCCACGACCGCGGTCGAAGGGCGGGGCACGAGCATCGTACGCACGTTCTCCTTGACGATGCTCTGAGGGTAGAGGCGCTGCAGGCGGACCCTGCCGGAGTCCGGCAGGTCCACCGGGGCGAAGCGGACGTACTTGCCCGCCAACGTGACGTCGCTCAGCCCGGCCTGACGCAGCCGGGCGCGGAACCTGGCCACCTCGAGCAGACTGGCCACCGGGGCGGGCGGCTCGCCGTACCGGTCGACCATCTCCTCGCGGAGCAGGTCGACGTCCTCGTCGACGCGCACCTCGGCGAGCCGCTTGTACATCTCCAGGCGCAGCCGCTCGCTGGTGACGTAGGTGTGCGGCACGTGCGCGTCGATCGGGAGCTCGATCTTGACCTCCACGGCCTCCTCGGCAGCGTCTCCGCGGTACTCGGCGACGGCCTCGCCGACCAGACGGACGTACAGGTCGAAGCCGACGTCGGCGATGTGTCCGGACTGCTCGCCGCCCAGGAGGTTGCCGGCACCACGGATCTCGAGGTCCTTCATGGCGATCGCCATGCCGCCGCCGAGGTCCGAGTGCTGGGCCAGCGTCGCGAGTCGCTCGTGGGCGGTCTCGGTCATCGGCTTGTCCGCCGGGTAGAGGAAGTAGGCGTACGCCCGCTCCCGTCCGCGGCCGACGCGTCCGCGCAACTGGTGCAGCTGGGACAGACCCAGGGTGTCGGCCCGCTCGATGAGCATGGTGTTCGCGTTGGACACATCGAGGCCGGACTCGACGATCGTGGTGCAGACGAGCACGTCGAAGCGCTTCTCCCAGAAGTCGAGCATGACCTGCTCCAGCTGGTGCTCCCCCATCTGGCCGTGGGCGGTGGCGACCCGGGCCTCGGGCACCAGCTCGCGGATCTTCGCCGCGGCCTTCTCGATCGACTGGACCCGGTTGTGGATGTAGAAGACCTGACCCTCGCGGAGCAGCTCACGACGGACCGCGGCGATCACCTGACGGTCTTCGTAGGCGCCGACATAGGTCAGCACCGGGTGCCGCTCCTCGGGCGGGGTGGTGATCGTCGACATCTCGCGGATGCCGGTGATCGCCATCTCCAGGGTGCGCGGGATCGGCGTGGCGGACATCGACAGCACGTCGACGCTGGTCCGCATCCTCTTCATCTGCTCCTTGTGCTCGACGCCGAAGCGCTGCTCCTCGTCGACCACGATCAGGCCGAGGTCCTTCATCCGGATGTCGGGGTTGAGCAGTCGGTGCGTGCCGATCACGACGTCAACGGTGCCGTCGCGGAGACCCTCGATGGTCTCGGCGGCCTCCTTGTCGGTCTGGAAGCGGGACAGCCCCTTGAGCACCACAGGGAAGCCGCTCATCCGCTCGGCGAAGGTGGAGAAGTGCTGCTGGACCAGAAGCGTGGTCGGCACGAGTACGGCGACCTGCTTGCCGTCCTGCACCGCCTTGAACGCCGCGCGCACCGCGATCTCGGTCTTCCCGTAGCCGACGTCGCCGCACACGAGCCGGTCCATCGGGACGTGCCGCTCCATGTCGCGCTTGACCTCGTCGACCGTGCTGAGCTGGTCCGGCGTCTCCTGGAACGGGAACGCATCCTCGAGCTCGCGCTGCCACGGACTGTCCGGACCGAACCGGTGCCCCTTGGTGGCCTGACGGGCGGCGTACAGCTTGATCAGCTCGGCGGCGATCTGGCGCACTGCCTTGCGGGCACGGCCCTTGCGCTTGGCCCAGTCGCCACCGCCGAGCCGGTCGAGGCTGGGCGACTCGCCGCCGACGTAGCGGGTGACCTGGTCGAGCGCGTCGGCGGGAACGTACAGCCGGTCCGGGGGTAGCCGCGCTTGGAGGCGCCGTACTCGAGGACGAGGTACTCGCGGGTGGCTCCCTGGACCACGCGCTGCTTCATCTCCACGTAGCGACCCACGCCGTGCTGCTCGTGAACGACGAAGTCGCCCTCCTTCAGCTCGAGCGGGTCGATCTGGCGCTTGCGTCGAGCCGGCATCCGGCGCATGTCCCGGGTCGAGGACCGTTGCCCGGCGATGTCCTCGCCGGTGAGCACGGCGAGGCACTGCACCTCGTCGTGGAGGCCGTGGTCGAGCGTGGCCGTGGTGACGTGCACCAGACCGGGCTCGAGCTCGCTGTCGAGCGACTGGACGTACCGGCTGGGGATGTCGTTCTCCGCGAGAACCTCGACCATCCGCTGGGCCGGGCCGTGCCCCTCGTGCACGAGCACCACCCGCGAGCCGGCGGCGATCCACTGCCGCATGTCCTCGATGGCCCGGGCGACGTCGCCCCGGTAGGGCTCGATCGCACGGATGCCGACGGCGCGCGACTCGACGGCGCCGGAGTCGGTGTCGGCCACTCCGTCGGCCAGCGCCTCGGCCTCCGGGTCGAGACCGAACGGGCTCACCGACCACCAGGGTTTGCCCTGGGCGAGGCTGAGCGCCCGGACCTCGGCCAGGCTCCGGTACGACGCTGCGCCGAGGTCGATCGGCGCCTGCCCTCCGCCCGCGGCTGCCGCCCAGGAGGCCTGGAGGAACTCCTCGCTGGTCGCGACCAGGTCGTGCGCGCGCGAGCGGGCCCGCTCCGGGTCGAGCACGAGGACGGTGGTGTCGGCCGGCATCACGTCCAGCAGCAGCTCCATCTCGTCGACCAGCACGGGCGAGAGGGACTCCATCCCCTCGACCGCGATGCCCTGGGCCATCGCTGAGGTGATCTCTGCCAGCTGCGGGTGCTCCTCGCCGAGCGCGGCGGCGCGCTTGCGCACCTCGGCGGTGAGCAGGAGCTCGCGGCACGGCGGCGCCCAGAGCCGGCCCAGTGGCTCGAGCGTGCGCTGGTCCGCGACCGAGAACGACCTGATCTCCTCGACCTCGTCGCCCCAGAACTCCAGGCGCAGCGGGTGCTCCTCGGTCGGGGGAAGACGTCCACGATGCCGCCACGCACGGCGAACTCGCCGCGCTTCTCGACCAGGTCCACGCGGGAGTAGGCGGCGTCGGCGAGGCGGCGTACGACGTCCTCGAGGTCTGCCTCGTCACCGACGGAGAGCTCGACCGGCACCAGGTCTGCCAGCCCTCGCACCTGAGGCTGCAGGATCGACCGCACCGGGGCGACCACGACGCGCAACGGCCCGTTGCTGACGTCGGTGCCCGGGTGGGCGAGCCGGCGGAGCACGGCCAGCCGTTGGCCCACGGTGTCACTGCGCGGGCTCAGCCGCTCGTGGGGCAACGTCTCCCAGGACGGGTAGTAGGCGACCTCGGCGGGGTCGAGCAGGTCGCCGAGGCTGGCCACCAGGTCCTCCGCCTCCCGGGAGGTCGCGGCGACCGCCAGCACGGTGCGCCCGACGTCCACCAGCCCCTTGACCACGAACGGCCGCAACGCACCGGGGGCGGTCAGGTCGAGGGTCTCCAGGCCGGCCTTCGCGTCGGTCATGGACCGGGCGAGGGTGGGGTCCCGAAGGACCAGGTCGGCGACTGCCTTGAGACTCACGAATGCTCCCGCTGCTGGGTGTGACCTGACAACACGAGCGCCCCCGGTCGAGATGGACAGGGGGTGTCGGGTTGCGCTGTGCAGTCTACGGAACCCTCATGGGGTGCTCGTCCATCTCCTGCCTGCTGCGCAGGATGCAGAACTCGTTGCCCTCCGGGTCGGCCATCACGACCCAGCCGATGCCGGGCGCATAGTGGTCGCGGAGGTCGGCGATCTCGGTGGCGCCCGAGACCGACCATCCGCTCGACCTCCTCGTCGCGGGTCCCGCTGTCGGGACGGACGTCGAAGTGCAGCCGGTTCTTGCCCCGCTTGGTGTCGGGGACCTCGATGAAGAGAAGCTGGTGGCCGCCGTCGGGCGAGGTGATCTGGCACTCCTCGTGGCCCGGTTCGTTGGGGTCGTCGGGCAGGTCGACGTACCCGAGGAGCTGCTTCCACCAGGTGGAGAGCTCGTAGGCGTTCGCGCAGTCGATGGTGGTGTGGGCGATGGAGGACGTCATGAGCCCATCCTGTACCCGCCCACGGACAGGGTCGCTAGGTTCTCTCCATGGCCTCGAAGACGCCGGCGGTGGAGCTGGAGATCGACGACCGGGTGGTCCGCGTCTCCAACCCCGACCGGGTCTACTTCCCGGCACGCGGCGAGACCAAGCTCGACCTGGTCGAGTACTACCTCTCGGTCGGTCGACGGGCATCGTCAACGCGCTCCGCGAGCGGCCCTGCATGCTGCACCGCTTCCCGACGGGGGTGACCGGGGAGAAGGTGCACCAGAAGCGGCTGCCGGCAGGGGCGCCGCCGTGGATGGAGACGGTCCGGGTGCACTTCCCGCGCTGGAACCGCACCGCCGACGAGCTGTGCGTCACCGAGCTCGCCCAGGTGATCTGGGCGGTGCAGATGTCGACGGTGGAGTTCCATCCCTGGAACAGCCGGCGGGCCGACACCGAGAAGCCCGACGAGTGGCGCATCGACCTCGACCCCGGGCCCGCGTGCGACTACGCCACGGTGCGCAGGGTCGCTCAGGTCGCCCACGAGGTGCTCGACGAGCTCGGCGCGGTCGGGTTCCCCAAGACCTCCGGCGGCAACGGGATGCACGTCTACGTGCGGATCAGGCCCGACCACGGTTTCACCGACGTACGCCGCGCCGCACTGGCGTTCGCCCGGGAGGTCGAGCGGCGCGCTCCCGAGGACGTCACGACGACGTGGTGGCGCAAGGACCGAGACCCGGCGGCGCTCTTCGTCGACTACAACCAGAACGCCCGCGACCACACCATCGCCGCGGCGTACTCCGTGCGGGGCAACCCCGAGGCCACCGTCTCCACACCGATCCGGTGGGACGAGGTGGACGACGCCGAGCCCGGCGACTTCACGATCGCGACCGTCCCGGACCGGTTCGCCGACCTCGGTGACCTGCATGCCGACATCGATGGCCAGGCCTTCGACATCACGCCCCTGCTCGAGTGGGCCGCGCGCGACGACGCGCAGGGTGCCGAGCCTCCCCCGGAGCCCGATCCGACCTGAGCTCAGGCTGGGAGTCCGTGGCGGCGCAGGAGGCCCAGCAGCTCGTCGACACCGTCGTCCACGTGCCACCGTTCGGCCGTGAGGCCCGCTGCCCGGGCGCTGGTCACGTTCGTCTCGCTGTCATCGACGAAGAGCACCTCCGTGCCCGCGAGCCCGACCCGCTCCAGGACTGCCCGGAAGTACGCCGGGTCCGGCTTGGCGACACCGAGTTGGTAGGAGTAGAAGCTGTCGTCGAAGAGCTCGGCGTACCCGAGGTTCTCGTGCATGTAGCGCCCGCGGTGCTCGGCCTGGTTGGTCGCGAGATAGCAGGGGATGCCGGCTGACCTCAGTGACGTCACGAGCTCACGGACCTCCACGACCGGCTCGATGGTCAGCCAGACCCTCAGCGCGTCGTCGTACGAGTCCGCGATACCCCATCTCCCCAGGAGCTCTGGCAGCACCTCAAGCCAGTGGGCGTCACCGGTGAGCGCCGGACGCTCGGCCGCGAACGCCTCGGCCAGGAACCCTTCGACGTCGTCGACCAGATGGCCGACGACCGGGCGCATCGACGCCTCCCAACCCGCGGGAAGCTGTTGCAGCACTCCGTCGGCATCCCACAGGACCGCGCGCACGCCCGGCATGGCTCAGTCGGTGCCGTGCTCGCGGATGAACGCGAGGATCGGCTCGGCGAGCTCGGGACGGCACACCACCAAGTCAGGCAGGAGGACCTCGTCCTGGTTGTAGAGCAGCGGCGAACCGTCGATCCGGGAGGTGTGCAACCCGGCCGCACGGGCCACCGCCACCGGGGCCGCGGAGTCCCACTCGTACTGTCCGCCGGCGTGGACGTAGGCGTCGGTGACGTCGCGCGTCACCGAGATCACCTTGGCCCCGGCCGACCCCATCGGGACCAGGTCGGCGCCGATCGCCTCCGCGAGAGCGGCGACGAATGCCGGCGGTCGGGTGCGTGAGACGGCGATCCGCGGCCGCTCGCTGGTGCGTGCGGGCACCTCCGGCGGCTCACCGGTGTTGAAGGTCATGCCGAGTCCGGGCTGCGCCACGGCACCGGCGACGAGCTCTCCGCGCTCCCACAGGGCGACGTGGACGGCCCAGTCGTCCCGGGGCGGCTCGGAGAACTCGCGGGTGCCGTCCAAGGGATCCACGATCCAGACCCGGGATGACTGAAGCCGGGCCTTGTCGTCGGCGCCCTCCTCGGAGAGCACGGCGTCATCGGGGCGGTGGGCCGCGAGCAGCTCCATCAGGAACTCGTGGGCGGCGCGGTCGCCGGCGTCCTTGAGCTCCTTGCCCTCCAGGCCCTCCGTGCGGACCCGGGTGAGCAGCTCGCCTGCCAGGGTCGCGCTCCACGTGGCGAGGACGTGGTCGTCGGTGTCGACGCCGGCAGGGGGCGTCCCGGGCTCGAAGTCAGCTGAGGAGGTCACCGGGACAGCCTAGGGCCGCTAGGAGTTGAAGCGGGTCTGGGTGGCCGCCAGACCCTCGGTCATCAGCGACTCGACGGCGTCGGCCGCATCGTCGATCTGGAACGCCAGCTCCTTGCGCTCGGCCGCGGAGTACGCCGACAGCACGAAGTCCGCAGGAGACTGCCGACCCGGCGGGCGGCCGATGCCGGCCCGTACCCGGTAGAAGTCACCGGTGCCGAGCGACGCCCGCATCGACCGGAGCCCGTTGTGCCCGTTGTCCCCGCCGCCCTGCTTGACGCGGAGCGTGCCGAAGTCGATGTCGAGCTCGTCGTGGATCGCGATCACCCGCTCGGGGTCGACCTTGTAGAACTTCGCCAAGGTGGAGACCGGGCCGCCGGACTCGTTCATGTAGCAACGGGCCCGGGCCAGCACGACGCGTGGTCCCTGCTCCCCGGGCGAGCCGAGCCGACCCTCGAGAACCTCGGCCCGACCCGACTTGTGCGCCTTCAGTCTGCCGCCGAGCCGGTTGGCGAGCTCGTCGACGACGAGGTAGCCGATGTTGTGACGCGTCGAGGCATAGGAAGGGCCGGGGTTCCCCAGACCGACCACGAGCCACACGTCGTCGTGGGCATCGGTCATCTGCGGAACTCCCGGCCTTCCTGTGAGCCAATCCTGGAGACGGCGAAGGATCACGCCTCCGATGCGGCCTCGTCGCCGGTCTCGGCACCCTCGGTGCCGTCGGCCTTGTCCTCGGACTCGTCGCCTGCCTCGGACTCGGGCTCGTCGTGCTCGATGCCCGCCTCGGCCTCGGCCTCCTCGAGCTCCGCCTCGACCTCCTCCGCCGTGGGCGCGTGGGTCACGTTGACCACCAGGTACTCGGGGTCGGTCTGCAGCAGGGAGCCCTTGGGCAGCACGAGGTCGGACGCGTGGAACTGCGTGCCGGGCTCCGCACCCTCGATGGACAGCTCGATGAACTCGGGGATGTGCGTCGCCTCGGCCTCCACGGTGACCGTGGAGAGCTCGGTGACGACCAGCGAGTCGGGCTTGGGATCGCCGACGATGTGGACGGGGATCTCGACGGTGACCTTCTCGCCCTTGCGGACGAGGATGAAGTCGATGTGCTCCAGGAAGCCCTTGATCGCGTGAGCCTGGATCTGCTTGGTCAGCGCGAGCTGCTTCTTGCCGTCGACGTCGATGTTGAGAACCGCGTTCGACCCACCGTGCTTGAGAGCCAGCATCGTCTCGTGGCCGGGCAGGGTGACGTGGATGGGGTCTGAGCCGTGGCCGTAGAGAACGGCGGGGACCTTGTCGGCTCGGCGGATGCGGCGCGCAGCGCCCTTGCCGAACTCCGTGCGGGACTCGGCCTTGATCGTGTCGGCCATGGGGAAACTCCTCGGTAGCAGCGTGCGGTGTCAAAACGGGTGGCACCTGGCGAGGAGCAGACGGCTACGTCCGACCGCGTCGATCACGGAGCTGATGGGCTCCCTCGCCGAGGCAACTTTCCGATCTTAGCGAAGAGGTGCCGGGCAACGCTAATCGTGAGGCGATGGGCGGACTCAGGCGTGGCCGTCGAAGAGCGAGGTGACCGAGCCGTCCTCGAAGACCTCACGGATCGCCTTGCCGAGCAGGGGTGCGATCGAGAGGACGGTGAGCTTGTCGAAGCGGCGCTCGTCGGGGATCGGCAGGGTGTTCGTGACGATCACCTCGGCTGCGACGCAGTTCTTCAGCCGGTCGACGGCCGGGTCGGAGAGGATCGCGTGGGTCGCGGCGATGATCACACCGGCGGCACCGTCGTCCATCAGCGCCTCGGCGGCCTTCACGATCGTCCCACCGGTGTCGATCATGTCGTCGACCAGGACGCACATGCGGCCCTTGACCTCACCCACGACCCGGTTCGCGACCGTCTCGTTGGGCCGGTCGATGTTGCGGGTCTTGTGGATGAACGCCAGCGGGGCGCCGCCGAGTTTCGCGGACCACCGCTCGGCGACCTTGATCCGGCCGGCGTCCGGCGAGACCACGGCCAGGCTCTGGTCGCCGTACTTGGCCTTGACGTGGTCGGCCAGGATCGGCAGCGCCATCAGGTGGTCGACCGGCCCGTCGAAGAAGCCCTGGATCTGGTCCGCGTGCAGGTCGACGGTGATCAGCCGGTCGGCGCCCGCGGTCTTGAACAGGTCGGCCATCAGTCGTGCCGAGATCGGCTCGCGGCCCCGGTGCTTCTTGTCCTGGCGGGCGTAGCCGTAGAAGGGCAGCACCACGGTGATCCGCTTGGCGGAGGCGCGCTTGAGGGCGTCCACCATGATCAGGTGCTCCATGATCCACTCGTTCACCGGAGCGGTGTGGCTCTGGATCACGAACGCGTCGCAGCCGCGGACGGACTCCTCGTAGCGGACATAGATCTCGGAGTTCGCGAACTCGTACGCCGACGTGGGTACCAGGCCGGTGCCGAGCAGCTCGGCAACCTCCTCCGACAGTCCCGGGTGCGCCCGGCCACTGAAGACCATCAGGTTCTTCTCGGTGGTCCGTTTCATTCCGCTCACGCGCGCTGTTTCCTCTCCAGACCCGGGACGGCTACCTGATTCTCACTCAGCATCCGGCTCATCGGCCAATTCCGAGCCGATCTTGTGAGACGTCCCACCTCGTCGCCGCCTGGCATGCCCCTCGATGTTGCGCTGCTGGCCGGCCGACACCGCCAGCGCCCCGGCGGCACGTCCTCGCGAACGACGGTCCCGCCGCCGGTCATGGCCCCGTCCCCGATGCTGACCGGAGCCACGAAGGTGTTGTTCGACCCGGTCTTCGCGCCGTCACCGATGGTGGTCCGGTGCTTCCGCTCCCCGTCGTAGTTGGCGAAGATCGTGCCGGCACCGATGTTGGTCCCCTCACCGATCTCGGCGTCACCCACGTAGGACAGGTGCGGGACCTTCGAGCCAGCGCCGATCACGGCGTTCTTGGTCTCGACGTACGCGCCGATCTTGCCGCCTTCGCCGAGCAGGGTCCCGGGCCGAAGGTACGAGAAGGGGCCGACGGTGGCCCCGGCGCCGATCACGGCGAGCTCGGCGTGCGTGCGTACGACGCTGGCCCCCTCGCCGACCTCGACATCCTTGAGCGTGCAGTCGGGGCCGATCCGGGCGTCCTCCCCCACGACCGTCGCGCCGAGCAGCTGCACGCCGGGCAGCAGAGTCACATCGCGCGCCAGCACGACCGTGGCATCCACCCAGGTGGTGGCCGGGTCCTGCACGGTGACGCCCTCGCGCATCCAGCGGGTGACGATCCGCCGGTTCATCTCCGCACCGAGCGCGGCCAGCTGCGCCCGGTCGTTGGCGCCCTCGGTCTGGCTCACGTCGTCGATGGGGTGGGCGCCGACGGTCCGGCCGCTCTCACGGGCGAGTCGGACGGTGTCGGTGAGGTAGTACTCGCCCTTGGCGTTGTCGTTGGTGAGCCGCGGCAGCGCCTCGGCCAGGAACTCGGCGTCGAAGGCGAGGATGCCGCTGTTGATCTCGTTGACGGCCGCCTCGTCGGGGCCGGCGTCCTTCTCCTCGACGATCGCGACGACCTCACCTCGGGCATCACGGACCACGCGGCCGTAGCCGAAGGGGTTCGGCACGACGCCGGACAGGATGCTGACGGCATGACCGCTCCCGGCGTGGCTCGCCGCGAAGGTCGCGAGGCTCTCGCCCTCGAGCAGGGGCGTGTCCGCGGCGGCCACGATCACCGTGCCGGACACCGCACCCCCGAGCGCCTCCAGCGCCACTCGTACGGCGTGACCGGTGCCGTCCTGACTCTCCTGGACCGCGAGGACCACGTCGGGGACGAGCTCCTGGATGTGCGGACCGACCTGCTCACGCTGGTTGCCGACCACGGCCACGATCCGGTCCGGCTGGACCGCACGGGCGGCCTCGAGCACGTGTCCCACCATGCTCCGGCCGCACACGGGGTGCAGGACCTTCATCACCTTGGACTTCATCCGGGTGCCGCCACCGGCGGCAAGCACGATCACGGTGATGCCGGGTGTCGCCTGTGGGGACACGTTCGCTCCTCGTCGTCGAGCTGGTCGTCGAGCTGGGAAGTCGCTGGAAGTCGCTCCCCGGGTAGGAGTCGAACCTACGTCGCTAATCCTGATTCAAAGTCAGGCGGGCCCTGCCGGCAGACCAACCGGGGATTGGCTGGATTGGCTGCCCGACAGCCTACGGGCGGGCGACCTCGCGGCGGGACACGGCACGACGGACTTGGGTCCCTACGGTCGCGTAGGTTACGGTGCCGTAGGTAGAGACCGGACAGCCGTCCGCCCCCCGAGGTCCTTCTGGAGGACGCGATGACAGCCCCCACCGCCACGGCCACCGAGGTCGAGACCGAGCGCGACCCGGTCGCGCTCAGCGCCACCTGGGGTGCCGACACCCAGTGCCGCACGGAGCAGATCGCGCTCGCGCTGTTCATCTTCGTCCCCTTCGCGGCACTCGTGATCGCGGTCCCGGCCGCCTGGGGCGGCTGGCTGAGCTGGACCGACGCGGTGATCGCGCTGACGATGTACGCCATCTCCGGGCACGGCATCACCGTCGGCTTCCACCGGCTCTTCACCCACAAGTCCTTCAAGCCCAACCGGGCGGTCAAGATCGCGCTGGCCGTCGCCGGCTCACTGGCGATCCAGGGGCCCGTCGTACGCTGGGTCGCCGACCACCGCAAGCACCACAAGTTCTCCGACCGCGACGGCGACCCGCACTCCCCGTGGCGCTACGGCACTGACCTGAGGTCGCTGACCAAGGGCTTCTGGCACGCGCACATGATGTGGCTCTTCGACACCGAGCAGACCCCGCAGCGCAAGTACGCCCCGGACCTGATGAAGGACCCGGACCTCGTGCGGATCTCGCGCCAGTTCCCGGTCTGGGTGGCGGTCTCCCTGGCCCTCCCCGCGGTCGCAGGCGGGTTGCTGACCTGGTCGATCGGCGGGGCGCTCACCGCGTTCTTCTGGGGATCGCTGGTCCGGGTCTCCCTCCTGCACCACGTCACCTGGTCGATCAACTCGATCTGCCACACCATCGGCGACCGGCCGTTCGTCTCGCGCGACAAGTCCGCGAACGTCTGGTGGCTGGCGATCCCGTCGATGGGCGAGTCCTGGCACAACCTGCACCACGCCGACCCGACCTGCGCCCGCCACGGTGTGATGCGCGGCCAGCTCGACACCTCCGCGCGGGTCATCTGGGCGATGGAGAAGGCCGGCTGGGTCGAGGACGTCCGGTGGCCGGTGCAGGAGCGGATCCGCTCGAAGCTCGTCACCGAGCGGGCGGCCTGACCGTCGTCGCTGACAGGATGGCTTCCGTGTCGCCGGAACCCGCCAAGCAGAAGCGCCCCCCTCGCAGCCGGATGACCGCGGCCGAGCGTCGCGAGCAGCTGATCGAGATCGCGCGCGGCCTCTTCGCCGAGCGAGGGTTCGAGGGCACCAGTGTCGAGGAGATCGCGGCACGCGCCGAGGTCTCCAAGCCCGTGGTCTACGAGCACTTCGGAGGCAAGGAGGGCCTGTACGCCGTCGTGGTCGACCGGGAGGTCCGCCAGCTGCTGGGGATGATGCGCGAGGCGCTGACCGCAGGGAAGCCGCGCGAGCTGCTGGAGCAGGCGACGTTCGCGCTCCTGGACTACATCGAGCAGTCGTCCGACGGGTTCCGGATCCTCGCCCGCGACAGCCCGCCCGGCTCCGAGTCGGGCTCCTACGTCTCGATCATCAGCGACATCGCCACCCGCGTGGAGCACATCCTCATCGAAGAGTTCCGCAAGCGGGGCTTCGACCCCCAGGCCGCGCCGATGTACGCCCAGATGCTGGTCGGCATGGTGGGCACGACCGGTCAGTGGTGGCTCGACGCGCGCCAGCCGGGCAAGGCCACGGTGGCGGCCAACCTCGTCAACCTCGCCTGGAACGGCCTGGCGGGGCTCGAGCCCGACCCGACTCTGCGCACGCGACCGTAGAACCTAGACGCTCCGAGCAACCTGCAGCACCACGAAGATCCGGCGGAACGGCAGCAGCACACCGTGGCCCGTCTCGGGGTACGCCGCCGCGAGCCGCCGCTTGAACTCGGCCTCGAAGCTCGGCCGGAGATCATCGGGGAGCGCCTGCAGCGTCGGCCGCGCACCTGTGCCGGACACCCAGGTGAAGACGGGGTCCTCGCCCTCCAGCACGTGCAGGTAGGTGGTCTCCCAGGCATCAACGGTGCCGAAGGGCTGGAGGGCGCGAAGGTAGGTCTCCGGATCGTGCGACCGCGGCACGGCCACATCGGCCGTGTGCTCGGCGTACGGCGCCTCTGCCGCCAGGTCGCGGCGGATCGTGTGGCTGGGCTCGTCGAAGTTCCCGGGCACCTGGAAGGCCAGCCACCCACCCGGACGCACCGCGTGAACCAGGTCCGGGAGCAGGCCGAGGTGGTCGGGCAGCCACTGGAGGGTGGCGTTGGCAACCAGGACGTCGACCGGCTGGTCGGGGCGCCACTCGCGGAGGTCGCCCACCTCGAACTGCGCCCGGGACCCGAGCGCGCGGGCACGGTCGACCATCTCCGGGGAGGAGTCGAGGCCGACGACGGAGGCGTCCGGCCAGCGGTCGCAGAGCAGCCCGGTCAGTGTGCCGGGGCCACAGCCGAGGTCGGCCACCCGCGCGGGGCTCCTGGCGCCGACCCGCGCCAGCAGGTCGACGAACGGCCGGCCGCGCTCGTCGGCGAAGGTGAGGTACCGCTCCGGGTCCCAGGTGTGCATCAGGGACACCCTGCTCGCCACTTTTCTCGATGTCAAGATTCTTGACCGGTACCCTAGAGCCATGCGAGACGAGGTGGACGAGCTGGTCGAGGCCTGGCACCGGGAGCGGGCCGACCTCGACCTGGGTCCGGTCGAGGTGTTCAGCAGGATCGCCAGGCTGGGACGACAGCTGGACCGGCTGCGCCGCGAGGCCTTCAGCGCCCATGCCGTCGAGTCGTGGGAGTTCGACGTGCTGGCCGCGCTCCGACGGGCCGGGGCGCCCTACGAGCTCTCGCCGGGGCGGCTGATCAAGGAGACCCTCGTGACCAGCGGCACGATGACGAACCGCGTGGACCGGCTGGCCGCCCGCGGGCTCGTCGGTCGCACCCCGGACCCTCATGACCGCCGCGGCGTGCTCGTCCGGCTGACTCCGGAGGGCAAGGCCACCGTGGACGGCGCCTTCGAGGCGCTGCTCGCGCACGAGGGAGCGCTGCTCGCGGGACTCGACGAGCAGGAGCGATCCACTCTGGCGACGATGCTGCGGTCCCTGATGACCCCGCTCGGCTGACCCTTGCGCTGCGGGCAGGCCACCGGCCCGTCAGCAGCGGCAGTGACGGGCCGGTGTCGTCCGACCTCGGGCGATCCATGCTCTCGGTACGAACAGATCTACGGTACGCCGTACCCACCGGGACCGGGAGGTATTCTTTCGAACTCAGTCGAGCACGGATCCGACCTCGAGCCACTCCTCCTCGAGCTTTTCCCGTTCGCTCGCCAACGCCCGGAGCTCCTCGGAGAGCGCGGCCAGCCGGTCGTAGTCGGCGGCATGCTCGGCGATCTCCGCGTTGAGCCGCGCCTCGTGCTCGGCGACCCGCTTCAGCTGCTTGTCCAGGCGGGACATCGTCTTGCGGGCCGCTCGCTCCTCGGCGCTCCCGACCCGAGCCTTGGCCGAGCCGGCGCCTGCCTCGACCACCGGTGCCTCAGGTGCCGGAGCCGGGGTCGGGGCCTGCTCGACCATCCCCCGGCGCTGCCCGCGCTCGAGGTAGTCGTCGACGCCACGGGGCAGCAGCGAGATCTTGCCGTCGCCGAGCAGGGCCCAGAGCGTGTCGGTGACCCGCTCGAGGAAGTAGCGGTCGTGCGAGACCACGACCAGCGTGCCCGGCCAGCCGTCCAGGAAGTCCTCGAGCACCGTCAGCGTCTCGATGTCGAGGTCGTTGGTCGGCTCGTCGAGCAGCAGCACGTTCGGCTCCTCGAGGAGGATGCGCAGCAGCTGGAAGCGCCGCAGCTCGCCACCGGAGAGGTCGCCGAGACGGGCCGTGAGCTTGTCGCCGACGAAACCGAACCGCTCCAGGAGCGAGGAGGCGCTGATCTCGCCGTCCGCGGTGCGCGCGACCCGGCGAAGCTGCTCGATCGTGTCCAGCACGCGGGCCGTGGGGTCCACCGGCAGGGGAACCTGGTCGAGATGCGCCAGGCTGACCGTGCGCCCGGTGCGAACCCGTCCCACGGTGGGCTCGATCTCGCCCGACAGCAGCCGCAGCACAGAAGTCTTCCCGTCGCCGTTGCGCCCGACGATCCCGACCCGGTCACCCGGCCCGAGCCGCCAGGTCGCATGGGAGAGCAGAGTGCGCTCGCCTCGGACCAGGTCGGCGTCCTCGATGTCGATGACGTCCTTGCCGAGCCGCTGGGTCGCGAAGCGCTGCAGCTCCAGCCGGTCACGCGGAGGCGGCTCGTCCCCGATGAGCGCGTTGGCGGCATCGATCCGGAACTTCGGCTTCGTCGTCCGGGCCGGGGCGCCACGCTGGAGCCACGCCAGCTCCTTGCGCGCCAGGTTGCGCCGGCGCGACTCCGACGAGGCCGCCTGCCGCTCCCGCTCGGCCTTCGCCAGGACGAAGGAGGCGTACCCGCCGTCGTACACGTCGACGGTGCCGTCGTGCACCTCCCACGTGGTGTCGCAGACCTCGTCGAGGAACCACCGGTCGTGGGTCACCACGACCAGCGCGGAGGTACGACGCTTCAGGTGGTCGGCCAGCCAGGCCACCGCCTCCACGTCGAGATGGTTGGTCGGCTCGTCCAGCACGACCACGTCGTGCTGCTCGAGCAGAAGCCGAGCCAAGGAGCAGCGGCGGCGCTCGCCGCCCGAGAGTCCGTGGACGACGCGGTCCAGCGCGATGCCGTCGAGGAGGGCCTCGACGATCTCCCTGGTGACCGGCTCGGCGGCCCACTGGTGGTCGTCCTTGCCCTCGAGCACGGCCTCGCGCACGGAGTGCAGGTCGTCGAGCTGGTCGACCTGCGTGAGGTAGGCCAGGTGCAGCCCCCGCGTCTGGGACACCCGTCCCTCATCGGGCGGGACCCGGCCGGCCATGAGCTCGAGCAGGGTGGTCTTGCCGTCGCCGTTGCGACCCACGACACCGACCCGCTGTCCCGCGGAGATCCCGATGCTCACCCCGTCCAGCAGGGGTCGGATGCCATAGGACTTGGAGACTCGCTCGAGGTTGATCAGGTTTGCGGCGGCCATCAGGCGTACTCCGTCATGTGGGCTCCGGCGACCGGGCCGGGAGCGGCCAGCACGTGCGGATGTCCCGAGTCGATGAGCCGGTGTCGGACGTCGTGCGCGTCCTGGCTGTCGCGGCACAGGAACAGGCAGCTCGGTCCGGAGCCCGACAGCAGTCCGGTGAGCGCACCCGCCGCCCGGCCGTCCTCGAGCACCTTGGCCAGGTCGGGCCGCAGGTCCAGAGCCGGGGGCTGAAGGTCGTTGCTCAGGGCGGAGGCGAGCACGGCCGCCTCGCCCGAGCCGAGGGCCACGATCAGGTCGGCCGGGAGCTGCGGTTGCGTCACCGCGGCGCCGTACAGCTTGTCGAAGTGTCGGTAGACGGCGGGAGTGCTCAGCCCCACCTGGGAGAGCACGACCACCCACCACCAGGTGCCGTGGTCGGGAAGTGGCTCGACCACCTCGCCCCGTCCGGAACCGGCAGCGGTGCCGCCGAGCAGCGCGAACGGGACGTCGCTGCCGAGCCGGGCAGCGAGCGCCAGCAGGTCGTCATCGCTGGTGCCGGCATCCCAGAGCCGGTCCAGGGCCACGAGCGTGGCCGCGGCGTCGGCGGACCCGCCCGCCATCCCTCCGGCGACGGGGATCGCCTTGCGGATCAACAGCGTGGCGCGCTCGTCGTGGCCGTGGAGCTCCGCAAGCATCCGGCCCGCGCGCACCACGATGTTGTCCTGGTCGAGCGGCACGGCCTCGGCGTCCACGTGCTGCTCCGCGCGCACCACGACCGACCACTCCGCCGACGGGGCCGCGGTGACGTCGTCGTAGACGCCGATCGCCTGGTAGACGGTGGCGAGCGTGTGGAAGCCGTCCTCGCGAGCCGGTCCGACCCCGAGGTGCAGGTTGACCTTGGCGGGCGCCCGGACGGTGACCTGGTCACCCATCAGCGAGCCCCTCGGCGATCCTGGCGAAGTCGGTGACCGCAAGCTGCTCGCCTCGGGTCAGCGGGTCGATCCCAGCGCGTTCGAGGGCGGCCTCTGCCCCGGCGGCCGACCCGGCGATCCCGCTGAGGCCGGCACGGAGCGCCTTGCGCCGGTGGGCGAAGGCAGCGTCGACGACACGGAAGACCTCTTCTCGCGAGGCACTCGTGCGGGGTGGGTCCCGTCGCTTCCAGGCGACCAGCCCGGAGTCGACGTTGGGGGCCGGCCAGAACACGTTCCGACCGACGGAGCCGGCGCGCTTGACCTCGGCGTACCAGGCGGCCTTCACCGAGGGGATTCCGTACGTGCGGGAGCCGGGCGGCGCGGCCAGCCGGTCGGCCACCTCGGCCTGCACCATCACCAGTCCGTGCTCGAGCGACGGCAGCAGCGACAGCATGTGCAGCAGGACCGGCACGCTCACGTTGTAGGGCAGGTTGGCGACCAACGCCGTGGGTGCGGGGCCGGGGAGCTCGGTGACCCGCAGCGCGTCGGCCTCGACCATCTCGAACCGGTCGGCGTGGTCGGGTGCGTACGCCGCGATCGTCGCCGGCAGTGCGGCGGCGAGGACGGGGTCGATCTCGACCGCCACGACTCGGCTGGCGACCCCGAGGAGGGCCAGGGTCAGCGAACCCAGGCCGGGCCCGATCTCCACCACCACGTCGTCGGCCTCGATGCCGGAGACGCGCACGATCCGCCGCACCGTGTTGGGGTCGATGACGAAGTTCTGGCCCCGCTGCTTGGTGGGCCGCATGCCGAGTGCCTCGGCCAGCGAACGCACTTCCGCCGGACCGAGAAGCCTCGGTCCGGCGGACGCTGCGTGCGCGCTCTGGTCCGGCATGGACCCGAGCGTAAAGGGTGTGATCAGTGGGTGATCAGGTCGGGAGACCGAGCGAGGCCGCACAGCCCGGCCAGGCGCCGTAGCCGCCGTTGGCGTCGCGGACCTTGGTGGCGATCCGGATCTGCTCCTCACGGCTGTTCTCGTTCGGGTAGCCCGAGCCGCCGTACGACTGCCAGGTGCCGAGGTTGAACTGGAGGCCGCCGTAGTAACCGTTGCCGGTGTTGATCGCCCAGTTGCCGCCGGACTCGCACTGGGCCAGCTGGTCCCACACGGAGTTGCCGCCGGCGAAGTTCGCCACGGGCTGCTTGGTGCCGATCCGCAGGATCGCGGCCAACGGGCTCTCCAGCACGGTCGCGCGAACGACCTTGCGGATGATCAGACGGCCGTTCTCGTAGCGCAGCTTGTAGGTGACGTCGCGGACACCGTCGCGTCCAGCCCTGACGGTGCGGGTCTCCCCGGCCATCAGGCTGGAGTCGTTGCGACGCACGGTCTGGTAGGAGACGGCCTCGTTGCGGACGCGCTTCTTCACCACGCGGACCTTGGTCACGACGACCTTGTCGCCGTCCTCGAGCACGTGACCGAGTCGCGGCTTGACCTCGTCGTTCTTGTCGAACTTCACGCCGAGCTGGTCGAGCAGGTCACGGACCGTGCCGGCCGGGACGCTCTGCGAACGGGCCTTCTTGGCGCCGACCTTGACGGTCAGCTGCTTGGGGGTGGTGATCTCCAGCGAGAGGCCTTGACGGCCGATGAACGAGCTGCGGCTGGCGCTCAGGGCGGAGCCGTCGTAGCGGACGCCGAGCTGCTCGAGTGCCGAGGCGACGTCAGTCGCGGTGACCCAGTGGGTCTCCTTCTTCCCGTCGATGCTCAGCTCGAGCGGGCGCCCGTAGCGCACCGCGATCCGAGAGTTCTCCGTGACGGGGGTGTCGAGACCTGGCGCGACGATGTCGTGAGGTCCGACCTGGATGTCCTGGCTGTCGAGCACCTCGCCCACGGTGTCACCCAGGGTGTCGACCTGGGTCGCGGTGCCGTCGACCGACAGGGTCACTGTCTTGGCCATGGCCGCGTATCCGACGGTGGTGCCGACCAGAGCCACGACAACCGCCGCGACGAGCGCAGCGAGGGTCTTCTTGGACATGGACAGCCTTGTGAGCTTGAACCGCACGATTCTCCAGGGAAAGTGCTCCCCGGGCCACGGGCAACCAGCCACCTGCTCCCGGGGCACGATCGGCGCCCTGTCAGCACGAAGGCCCGCGCGGTGGGTGTTCGCCTGAGGTCCTGGCCGGGGTTTTAGCCGGCGCTGTGATGGACTTCTGCTCTCACTCCCTGACGGGCCCCCTGGGTCGCTGGTCGGAACATCCCGTTCCCGGCCAACAGTCACAAGACGATAACGGTGGGTGGGACCTGTGCCAAACCGGAGCGGGACTTCTGGCCCGTTTCGACCCCCCGCTGAGCGTGGCCGGGTGGGTCAGATCACGGACCTTGGACCCCCGCGCCTGGTCATTTCGGGTCATCTCCCCGTTCTCTCACGCGTCTCCGGCCGTCCCCCAGGGTCCGCCGAAGGCCGCGAAGGTGTTGGCCTCGACGGCCCGGCAGAGCTCCTCGAGGTCCTCCCCGCGGATCTGGGCCAGGGCGCGCACGGTGACCGGCACCAGGTACGACGCGTTCGGTCGCCCTCGGTACGGCGTCGGGGTCAGGTACGGCGCGTCGGTCTCCACGAGCACCCGGTCCCGCGGGGTGACCTGCAAGGCATCCCGCAGCGGCTGGGCGTTCTTGAAGGTGACCGTCCCCGCGAAGGAGAGATAGGCGCCCCGCTCCAGGCAGGCGCGGGCGAAGTCCGCGTCCCCCGAGAAGCAGTGCATCACCCAGCGGTCGGGAGGACCGACCTCGTCGATGATCGCGAGCACCTCGGCGTGGGCGTCGCGGTCGTGGATGACCAGGGTCTTGTCCAGCCGCTTGGCCAGGTCGATGTGCCAGCGGAAGGACTCCCGCTGCACCGTGAAGCCCTCCTCGCCGGTGCGGAAGTGGTCCAGACCGGTCTCCCCCACGGCGCGGACCCGGGGGCTGCTGGAGGCGAGCCGCTCGATCTCGGCCAGGGCCGCGTCGAGGTCCGCTCCCAGCCGGGGTGCCTCGTTCGGGTGCAGCGCGACGCCCGCCACGACCATCTCGTGGCGGGCTGCCTGCTGGACGGCCCACCGGGCCCCGCGAAGGTCGCAGCCGATCTGGACGATGCGCGGGACGCCCACCGCCGCGGCCAGACTGAGTGCCTCCTCCGTCGGCAGCCACGACGATCCGTCGGGGCCGGGAGCGATGTCGAGGTGGCAGTGGTTGTCGACCACGGGGTGAGGCAGCGGCTCCGGGACCGGTGGCCTGCTGCCGGGGTTGCTCTGGCCGGTCATGGCTTGTGCACCGCGTCGTAGACGACCCGTTTGGGTACGCCGGCCCGCCGCGCGACGTCGAGGATCGCCTCCTTGCGGGAGGCGCCCATCTGCTCCTCTTCTGCCACCGCCGCAGCCAGGCTGTCCGGATCGTCTGCCACGTCGCCGCCCGCTCCGGCACCCTCGACGACCAGGGTCACCTCGCCCCGCACACCCGCGGCTGCCCAGCTCACCAGGTCGGCCAACGTCCCGCGGCGTACCTCTTCATGGGTCTTGGTGAGCTCGCGGCACACCGCCCCCCGGCGGTCGGGGCCGAACGCCTCGGCCAACGCGGAGAGCGCTGACTCGGTGCGGTGCGGCGCCTCGAAGAACACCATCGTGCGCTGCTCGGGGCGCAGCGCCCCGAGCCGACGGGCCCGCTCCCCCGGCTTGCGTGGCAGGAAGCCCTCGAAGCAGAACCGGTCGACAGGGAGGCCCGACACCGCCAAGGCCGTGAGCACCGCGGACGGCCCGGGCACCGACGTCACGTGGATGTCGCGCTCCACCGCAGCCGCCACCAGCCGGTAGCCCGGGTCGGAGACGCTCGGCATCCCCGCGTCGGTCACCAGAAGCACACGCTGTCCGGCTGCCAGTGCCTCGACCAGCTGCGGGGTACGGGCCTGCTCGTTGCCCTCGAAGTAGCTGACCACGCGACCGGTCGGCTCGACGCCGAGCTCGCTCGTCAGCCGCCGGAGCCGACGGGTGTCCTCGGCCGCGATCACGTCGGCGCGGGTCAGCTCTTCGACCAGCCGGGGTGAGGCATCGGCGACCCGGCCGATGGGTGTCCCGGCCAGCACGAGGACGCCGTTCGCGGCGGTGAGGTCGTCTTGAGGCACGCCCCCATCCTGTCAGCAGGGAGCCGCACCCCTTGGGGTGGCGACACTAGAGTTCCCTCGTGACGACCACGTACCCGCCTCGGCGTACCACCGGCCTGTCACGGACCGCCGACGGTCGCCTCGTGCCGAGTGCGCGTCGTCGCACCGCCTCGCTGCTGCACGGGCTCGACGCGTTCTCCGGCTGGGCGGCCACGGTCTGGGTGACGGTGCTGGCCCTCTTCCTGAGGCTTTGGCACCTGCGGTCGCCGAACGCGTTCCTCTTCGACGAGACCTACTACGCCAAGGACGCCTACTCCCTGCTCAAGCACGGCTACGTCCTCAACTACTCCAGCGACGCGAACGACAAGATCCTCAACGGCCACCTCACCGGCATCTTCGGCGACGGGCCGAGCATGATCGTGCACCCCGAGGTGGGCAAGTGGCTGATCGCGCTCGGCGAAGGCATGTTCGGCATGAACTCCTTCGGGTGGCGGTTCGCGAGCGCGATCGTGGGCTCGCTGATGGTGCTCGTGATGGTGCGCCTGGCCCGACGCCTCACCGGGTCCACCCTGCTCGGAGTGGTGGCCGGGCTCCTGCTGTGCCTGGACGGCATGCAGCTGGTCCTCTCGCGGCTGGCTCTGCTGGACATCTTCTTGGCGTTCTTCCTGCTCTGCGCCGTCGCGTGCCTGGTCGCCGACCGGGACTGGGGACGCGAGCGGCTGGCCCGACTGGTTCCCAGCGGGACGCTGCTGCACAGCGGCGACTGGGGACCCGTCCGCCCCCTGCTGTTGCGGCCCTGGCGACTCGCCGCCGGTGTCTGCTTCGGGCTTGCCCTGGGCACCAAGTGGAACGCGGTGTTTCCGCTCGCGGCCCTCGGCCTGCTGGTCTGGGCGTGGGACACCGGCGCGAGGCGGTCGTTCGGCGTACGAGGAGCCTGGTGGAAGTCCGCCCTGGCCGACGCGCTGCCCGCGTTCCTCTCCCTCGTCCTCGTGGCCCTGGTGGTGTACGTCGCGACCTGGACCGGCTGGCTCCTGCACGCGGGCGAGTACGAGAAGTCTCTGTCGGACACGCAGTACGGCCCCTACTGGGGCTCCTACCTCGAGCACGATGCGAACGGGTTCTTCCCCGAGCTGTGGCAGTCGCTGCGGTCGCTGTGGCACTACCACCACGACGTGTACGTGTTCCACACCAGGTTCCTCAACGACTCGACCCACACCTACCAGTCGAACCCGCTGGGCTGGCTGATCATGAACCGTCCGGTCGGCGTCGACGCGCAGCTCGACATCAAGCCCGGGACGCAGGGATGCACGGCCGTGGGCAGCACCTGCCTGCGTCAGGTCCTGCTGCTGGGCAACCCCGCGGTGTGGTGGGGCGGAACGCTTGCCGTCCTTTACTCGCTCTACGGCTGGATCGCCAGGCGTGACTGGCGACATGGGCTGGTCGTTGTCGGCGTCCTGTCCACCTGGCTGCCGTGGGTGCGCTACGACGACCGGCCGATCTTCTCGTACTACGCGATCGCGATCCTGCCGTTCCTGGTTCTGTCGCTGACTCTGCTGCTGGGGCAGATCCTCGGCCCGGCCAATGCTTCGTACGAACGCCGGCGGTGGGGCGCGATCGCCGCCGGTTCGTTCGTCGTGGTCGTGCTGGTCGCCTTCGCCTGGTTCTGGCCGATCTGGACCGACCAGCTGATCAGCAACGGCCAGTGGCTCCAGCGGATCTGGTTCCGCCAGTGGATCTGATCAGCGGAAGGCACTCTGCCCCGTCAACGCCTGCCCGATGACGAGCTGGTGCACCTCGGAGGTGCCCTCGTAGGTGAGCACCGACTCGAGGTTGTTGGCGTGCCGCATCACCGGGTGCTCGAGGGTGATGCCCGCCGCCCCCAGGATGGTGCGGCACTCCCGGGCGATGGCAATCGCCTCGCGGGTGCTGTTCAGCTTGCCGAGACTGACCTGCTCGTTGCTGATCGTGCCCTCGTCCTTCAGCCGTCCCAGGTGCAGCGCCAGGAGCATCCCCTTGCCGAGCTCCAGCGTCATGTCCGCGAGCTTGGCCTGGGTCAGCTGGAACGACGAGAGGGGCCGGTCGAAGATCTGGCGGTCGGCGGCGTACGACAGGGTGGCTTCCAGACAGTCGCGTGCCGCCCCGAGTGCGCCGAAGATGATGCCGAACCTGGCCTCGCTCAGGCAGGACAACGGCCCCGACAGTCCGCGCGCGCCGGGCAACATGGCCGACTCGGGAAGGCGGACCCCGTCGAGCACCAGCTCGCTGGTGACCGACGCCCTCAGCGACATCTTCCGCTTGATCTCGGGTGCCGAGAAGCCGGCCGTGTCCGTGGGCACCACGAAGCCACGCACCGTGTGTCCGTCGCTCTCGTCCGTGCGCGCCCACACCACCGCGACGTCCGCGACCGATCCGTTCGTGATCCACATCTTGGTCCCGTCGACCACCCAGTCGGACCCGTCCCGCCGGGCCCGGGTGCGCATGCCCCCCGGGTTCGAGCCGAAGTCCGGCTCGGTCAGGCCGAAGCACCCGATGGCCTCGCCCGTCGCCATGCGGGGCAGCCATTCGTCCTTCTGCTCGTCGGACCCGTGCGCCCAGATCGCGAACATCGCCAACGACCCCTGGACCGACACGAGCGAGCGCACGCCGGAGTCGGCCGCCTCGAGCTCCATGCAGGCGAGGCCGTACGCCGTGGCCGAGGTGCCGGCGCAGCCGTACCCGCTCAGATGCATTCCCAGCAGACCGCGGCCGCCGAGCTCGAGGGAGAGCTCACGTGCCGGGATGGACGCGTCCTCGTACCAGTCGGCCAGGTGGGGTCGCAGGTCCTTGTCCACGAAGGTGCGGACGGTGTCACGGATCGCCCGGTCCTCGATGCTGAGCAGGTCGTCGGTGCTGAACAGGGCCAACGGGGTCTGAGACATGTCGGCATCTTCCCAGACCGCACCCACCACGGTCGTGGCCGCGGTAGGGGGCTCCGCCTGGCCCGGACTACGGGGGGCTGGTCACGAACCAGGCGGAGGTTTCGGGGTAATCAGCCGCGCGGCGAGTGGCGCGCCGTCAGTGCCTCGCGCAGCTCGTAGCCGGGCACGGCGGGCGCGTAGTAGTCGCCCGAGACGAAGTCGCAGCCGAGGGCCGCAAGCCGAGAGTGCTGACCGGGGCTGCTGACCCCGGTCGCCAGGACGTCGAGACCGGAACGGTGGGCAAGCTCGACGATGGCCGAAGGACCGGCATCGACGTGGCCGGAGCGGTCCAACAGCGTCCGATGCACCCGGATCGTGGAGACGGGGAACATCGCGAGGCGTCCGGACGCATCGGCGTCGTACCCGAGGTCATCGATCACGAGACGTACGCCCAAGTCCCTCACGTGGGTCATCACCCAACGCGCGATCCTCAGCCGCTCCGCCGGAAGCTGGGCACTGATGACGAGCCTGAGCGCCGATGCCGGCAGACCGGTCACGGCCAGGGCACCGGCCACGACGTCGACGTAGCCGGGATCGGTGGCCTGGCGTCGCGACACCTCGACGATCGCCGAGAGCGCCTCGCCTCCGGAGAGGTTCTCGCGCATCCGTGCCACCTTGAGACAGGCGGCCCCCAGTGACCATGCGTCAGAGGCACCCGGCGTCTCGACGGCGACCGCCCAGGGCTGGATGGTCGCCCGAGTGAAGACGGGTTGGAAGGTCAGTCCGGGTTCCGAGGTCGTCGGCCGGTCGGTACTTCGCAGTCGTTGAGCAGATGTGATGGTCATCGAAGAGCAGTCCCCAGTGGCGTTCGCAAGAGTCGCCGGATCTTTTCCGGTGACCACCAGTCTCGGGGAGGTTCGATCGGGGCGCGTGAGTCGACCGGGCCGACTCGTCTAGTGCCCGACTACTAGGGGGTAGAGGTCAAAGGTCAGGGAGCAGCCCGTCGCGGACTGCGATCGAGAGCACCTCGAGCTTGGAGTGTGCTCCCAGCTTGGCCGACAGGTTCGCGATGTGGTTGCGCACGGTGTGCACGCTGACCGTGAGCCGCTCGGCGATGTTGGCGTTGGAGAGTCCGTCGGCCAAGAGGTTGAGCACCTCACGCTCGCGCTCGGTCAGTTCCTTGGTGCTCGTGCCCCCTCGCCGCAGCTTGGGCAGCAGCCGGATGAGCAGCTCAGGAGAGATGACCGACTCCCCTGCCGCGGCGGCCCTCACGGCAGACGTGAGCTCGCCGAGACCGCGGGTCTTGGAGAGGAACCCGGCAGCGCCGGCCTCGATCGCGCTGATCAGGACATGGTCGGCCGCACTCGCGGTCAGCACCACGATCGCGACGCTCGGCCTGAGGGCACGGAGCTCACCGATCGCGGCGACACCATCCCCGTCGGGAAGCCGGTGGTCGAGCAGGATCACGTCCGGCGCGGACGAGGCGACGAGCGCCCTTGCGCGGGCCAGGTTCCCCGCCACTCCGACGGTGGTGATCCCGGGCTGGTTGCCGAGCACCAGGGCCAGGCTGGCACTGAGCACCTCGTGGTCGTCCACGATGAGCACCCTGATCGGCGGGTCGTCAGCGCTGAACCGCGGTTCGTCCTGGCTCATCGACGGCGCCCTCTCGTCCCCCGGAGGTCGTCAGCCGGACCTCCTGCCTGGTCCCAACTGTGGCACACGCGGCGTGGTCTAGTGCAAGAGCACTAAGAAAGTCCGGGCCCTTGTCGTCTTGTTGCTTCGTCGGATCCGGGAAACCATGGGCTGGCGTCACCCTTCCGACAGGGGAGGGCGAAGAGGCCTGAGGAGGATCGGTGAGACCGCATCGTGTGCTCATCGCCGATGACGACCCCTACATGCAGCAGGCTCTGCACGACGTACTGGTCGCGGACGATCGGTTCATGGTGCTGGGCATCGCCGCGTCGGGCGACGACCTGATGCGGCTGCACGAGACCGACCCGGCCGACCTGGTCCTGCTCGACGTGCGGATGCCAGGTGGAGGCCCGCGGGCCGCTCGTCGTCTCGCGGACTCCGACGCGCCGCCGGTGATCGTCGCGGTCTCCGCCGGAAGTGACGTGATCACGGTGGTGAGCATGGTCCGAGCCGGCGCCTCCGGCTACTTCGCCAAGGGTCGGCTCGGCCGGGCGTTGCCCGAGATGATCGCGCGCTGTGCCGATGGTCAGGTGATCCTTGCCGTCTCCAACGCGACGGCGGTCCTCCGTGCGCTCGCTGACAGCGAGCTGGCTCCGCTGGCCACAGACCCGTGAGTGCCGATCCCGAGCTGGGAAGCGACCCGGCAACGGTTGCCGTGCTGGCCATCCTGAACGGCACACCGACCGCCGTGGTGGTGAGCGATGACGCGGGGAGGATCACGTTCGTCAACGACCGCGCTCGGCACATGTTCGGGTACCCCGGTGAGGTGCTGCTGGGCCAGCCGCTCTCTCTCCTGATGCCGGACCGCCCGGAAGACGAGTCCACCCCGGTGACGGTCGTACGCCGAGACGGGTCGAACTTCCCGGCGGAGGTGGTCCTGGCGCGGATACCGGAAGGCCTGTTCGGCCGGGAGATGGCCTCCATCCGCGACGTGAGCGCCCGCATGGAGCGAGAGGCCAGGGCGAACTCCCTCAGCCGCGCCTACCTCACCCTGGCCCAGGCGAACGAGGCGCTCGTCCGTGCCCGCGACGAGGACGCACTGTTCGAGCTGACCTGCAGGCTCGCGGTGGCCCACGGTGGCTACCTCGCCGCCTGGGTCGGGCAGGCCACCTCTGACTCGCCGAACGTGGCTCCGGTCACGCACGCCGGCCCGATCGAGGATCTGATGAAACAGGTCACCATCTCGACCGATGCCGACGACCCGAGCGGTCGAGGCCTGACCGGTGCGGCCCTGCGAGACGGCGCGCCGTACTTCAGTGACGACCTCGTCGACGATCCCGGGATGCTGGTGTACGGCGAACTCGCCCTGATGCACGGCATCCGCTCGTACGCGATCCTCCCGCTGATCTGCCACGGCGATCCCGTCGCCGTGCTGACGCTGTACTCCGGGGAACCTCACTACTTCCACGGCGAGATGCGGTCACTGGCCGAGCGGCTGGCCGACAACGTCTCCTTCGCCCTCGACTCTCTAGCGGAGACGCGGCGCCTGCAGCAGGTGGCCCTCGAGCGGTCGGAGCTGATGGGGCGACTGGTGACGGCGGCAGAGGACGAACGCGCCCGCATCGCCGCCGAGGTCCATGACGACTCCATCCAGGTGCTAGGAGCAGTGGAGGTCAGGCTCGGGCTCCTTCACAGCAGGGTGCAGACCCTTGCTCCCCAGCTGGAAGCCGAGGTGATCGACCTCCAGGACACGGTCGCCTTGGCCACGGACACGCTCCGCCGGCTGCTGTTCGACCTCGAGCCGCTGGACGAAGGGGCGTCCTGCGCGACCGCGCTCGAGGAGGCGGCGACGCACATCTTCGCGCAGCAGGAGATCGTGTTCACGGTGTCCTGCTCCGAGCCCGTGTCCTTGGCCGACGTCGCGCACACCCAGGCGCTGCGCATCGCCAAGGAGGCGATGATCAACGTGCGCAAGCACGCGCAGGCGACCCACGTGTCGATCACCGTGACCCAGGTGGGCGAGGGCGTCTCGATCAGCGTGGCCGACAACGGCATCGGGATCTCGAGTGACCTCGATGTGGCGGCAGCGACCTCGAAGCGCGGGGGCCTGAGCACGATGCGTGAACGAGCCGAGCTCGTCGGCGGCTGGGTTCGCATCGAGCCAGGGAACGGGGGCGGTACGACCCTGAAATGCTGGATCCCGTCCCGCCCCGCAGGGGACCCGATCGGCCGCTGAGCCGTTCAGGCCACCTCCCCTGCGCGAGTCACCAGCCCAGGGCGGCGGACGCGGTGGTGACCTCGGGCTCGTCGGCGGCCACCGCGAAAGCGCGGAAGGCCGACACCAGCTCGGCTCGCTTCCTGGACGACATCCGCTCCAGGATCGAGGCGATCTCGTCGCGCCGCGTCGCGGTGACGTCGCGGACGACGCGGGCCCCGTCGCTGGTCAGCCCGAGCACGACCTCACGCCGGTTCTCGGGGTTCTCACGCCGGGTGGCCAGACCCGCAGCGACCAGACGGTCTATGGTGCGCAGGGCTGTCGAGGGAGTGACGGCAAGCTGGTCGGCCAGCCGGTTGAGGTTGGTCCTCCCGTCCCCGCCGGACAGCACCACCAACGTCCGGAACTGGGTGAGTGTGACGTGCTCACCGATCTGGGCGAGCGACCGCGCCGACACGGCGACCAGGACGCGCGAGGCGGTCAGCACCGCCGACACGACCTCGTCGGCCGACTCACTCGGTGCGGGTGACGCGGGCGCCATGGGAACCTCCGTGATTTCGTTCGCGTAAGCAAGTGTTGCATACTGCAATAGTGACGCTGACTGATAGAACACGGGACGCCACGAGGGTACTGCGCTCCTCGGAGACGGGCCTGCTGGTGCTGGCCATGGCCGTCGGAGCGGGCGCGGGACTGGGCGCCATCGTGTTCCGCTGGCTGATCGAGACGTTCACCCTCATCCTCTCGGGGCACGCCGACTACTCCTCGGCCACGGACCTGGGGCACCCCCACCTGGCCTGGGCCGGTCGGTACTTCGTCGTCGGCGTCCCGGTCGTCGCCGGCCTGCTCTACGGACCGCTGGTCCACCTGTTCGCCCGTGAGGCCCGAGGACACGGCGTACCCGAGGTGATGTTCGCCGTCGCGCGCCGAGGCGGGCGGATCGCACCACAGGTGGCCGGGGTCAAGGCCCTCGCTTCCGCGCTCACCATCGGCGGGGGCGGCTCCGTCGGACGCGAAGGCCCGATCGTGCAGATCGGCGCAGCCCTCGGCTCCACTCTCGGAGGTCTGGTCCGCGTGCCCGAGGCTCGTCGCCGCGTGCTGGTTGCCTGCGGAGCGGCCGGCGGGATCGCCGCCACGTTCAACGCCCCGCTGGCCGGCGTCTTCTTCGCGATGGAGCTGATCCTGTCGGACTTCGCCGCGCAGTCGTTCGGGATGGTGGTGCTGTCCGCAGTGACCGCCAGCGTCATCGGACGGGCGGCTCTCGGCGACGCGCCGTTCCTCGACCTGCCCGCCTTCACCGTCCAGCACGTCCAGGAGTACCTGCCCTTCGCGCTGCTCGGCATCCTGGCCGGAGTCGTCGGAGTCGGCTTCACCCGGGTGCTCTACGCGATCGAGGACCTGTGCGACTGGGCCTGGCGCGGCCCCGAGTGGCTGCGGCCGGCCGTCGGCGGGGTGCTCCTGGGCGGCCTGCTGCTGGTCCTGCCCCAGATGTACGGCGTCGGTTACCCGGTCCTGGGCAGGAGTGTGGCCGGCGGCTACGGAATCGCCTTCCTGCTGCTCCTGCTGGTCGGGAAGATGATCGCCACCAGCCTCACCATCGGGATCGGCGGATCCGGCGGCGTCTTCGCGCCCAGCCTCTTCATCGGGGCCATGCTCGGCGCGGCCTTCGGACAGGGCCTCGCGCTGGTGGCACCCGACGTCGTGGGCCCTTCGGGTGCCTATGCCCTGATCGGGATGGGGGCCGTGTTCGCGGGGGCGGCCCGGGCGCCGATCACCGCGGTCATCATCATGTTCGAGCTGACCGGCGAGTACAGCATCATCCTTCCCCTGATGGTGGCCATCGTGCTGGCGACCGCGGTGAGTCGCCTGCTCACCGGGGACACGATCTACACCCTCAAGCTCCGACGCCGCGGCATCGACCTCACCACGTCGCCGTCCCAGCACAGCCTCGAGTCACGCACGGTGGCAGAGGTGATGTCCCCGGTCGGCATGGTGGTCCCCGAGGACACCCCTCTTCAGCAGCTGGTCCCCCTCCTCCGGCACGCCGTACACGGGCAGCTGCCGCTGGTCTCCACGGCGGGCGAGTATCGCGGGTCCGTCACGGCCCGATCGGTGGCCGAGACCCTGGCCCAGGACGAGGGAGCCGACCGGCTTCTGGCCCGCGACGTCGCCGAGTGGCCGACCGATCTCGTACCGGACCAGCCACTCGACGAGGCGCTCGTCGCCCTGGAGACCAGCGCGGCTGCGGTGGTACCCGTGCTAGACGACACGCGGCGGATCGTCGGCTGGCTGGACGCGGAGTCGCTCCTGGGGGTGCTCCAGGGGTAGCCGGGTCCGCGTGCGGGTCGCCGCGGCCCGGCATTCGAGGCGTTCGGGCCGTAGGCCGAAGCGGTGACGAGATCTACCGACGGTATGGGTCAACCCACCCATGGGGCCGCACCCGGTTGGGCATCCTGCCCGACGCGCGGACCGACGTGCCGCTCCTAGCGTCGAGGAATCACCCGACGCCCAGGAGGAACCATGTCCACCGAACACATCGAGACCGTGATCATCGGAGCGGGACAGGCCGGCCTGTCCACGGCGTACCACCTGAAGAAGCAGGGCCGAGCGTGTGTCGTCCTGGACAGCCACGCCCGGGTCGGCGACAACTGGCGGCGACACTGGGACACGTTGCGGCTCTACAGTCCGGCGCGGTACGACGGGCTCCCGGGCATGCCCTTTCCCACCGACGACCCGTGGTCGTTCCCTCAGAAGGACGAGGTAGCCGCGTTCCTCGAGGGCTACGCGTTGAAGTTCGACCTCCCGGTGCGGATGAGCACCCGGGTGGACGCCCTCCAAGGCGGCCCCGATGGAGGCTTCGAGCTGCACATCGGCGACCACACGATCACCTGCGACAACGTGGTGGTGGCGACGGGGACGTTCGGACAGGCGCCCCACATCCCGGACTTCGGCCCCCGGCTCGACCCGACGATCCGCCAGCTTCACTCGAGTCAGTACCACCGCCCCAGCGACCTCCAGCCCGGACCGGTGCTGGTCGTGGGTGCCTCGCACTCCGGCACCGACATCGCCTACGAGGCCGCGCAGACCAACCCGGTCGCGTTGTGCGGGAGGGATCCCGGCCAGCTGCCGTTCCGGCCCGAGCAACGTCGGGCGAAGCTCATCTTCCCCCTGGTCGTCTTCGCCTGGCGGCATGTCCTCACCCGCCGCACCCCGGTGGGACGCAAGGAGTTCCACGAGGTGCGGGCGCACGGCGGTCCCATGATCAGGGTCCACCGGGAGGACCTCGCCGGGCGCGGCGTCGCACGGCACACCGCCCGGATGGTCGGGGTCCAGGACGGCCTGCCACTGCTCGAGGACGGCACCGTCGTGCCGGTCACCAACGTCGTCTGGGCAACCGGCTTCCGACAGGTCTTCGACTGGATCAAGCTGCCGGTGATCGGGGAGGACGGCTGGCCGGTGGAGATGCGCGGCGTCGTCGACGCGGTGCCCGGGCTCTTCTTCTGCGGCCTGGCCTTCCAGTACTCGTTCAGCTCCATGGTCTTCCCGGGGATCGGCCGGGACGCGGAGTACGTGTCCCGCAGAATCAGCGCCCGCGCCACGCAGAGTCCTATGCTCGCTGCGAGGTGAGACTGGGTGGACGTCGTCGAGGAACTGCTCCGGGCGCGCGACGCTTTCGACCGTCGTGACTGGGTCGCCGCGTACGAAGGTCTTTCGGCGGCTGGGAGCGACACGCTCCTGGCCGCCGACTTCGCGGACCTCGCCACCGCTGCCTTCCTCGTGGGCCGTCACAACGACTGCATCCAAGCGCTCCAGCGCGCGCACCAGGCGCACCTCGACGCGGGCGACCACCGGGCCGCTGTCCGGTCCGCCTTCTGGCTGGCGATGACCTTGATGGACCGCGGTGAGCTCGCGGTCGCGAGTGGGTGGATCTCCCGCGCGGACCGGCTGCTGGGGACCTTCGAGGAGGACACGGTCGAGCACGGGTACGTCCTGTTCTTCCGGATGCTCAGCCACATCCTCGGCGGGGACCCGGTCTCGGGGCTCGACGAGGCCGTCACGCTCACGTCGTACGGCAGGCGCTTCGGGGACGGCGACCTGCTCGCGGCCGGCCTGATGGCCCAGGGCCGGAGCCTGCTCTACCTCGGACGGGTGCCTGAGGGGGTGCGTCTGCTCGACGAGGCCATGGTCGGGGTCTCCACGGGTGAGGTGTCCCCGATCTTCGCCGGGCACACCTACTGCTCGCTGATCGAGGCCTGCCAGGAGATCTCGGACTTCGGCAGGGCGGCGGAGTGGACCACGGCGCTCACCACCTGGTGCGCGGCCCAGGTGGGGCTGGTGCCGTTCACAGGTCAGTGCGCGGTGCACCGGGCGCAGGTCATGCGGGTGCGCGGTGCGTTCGACCAGGCCATTTCCGAGCTCGACAGTGCGGTCGTGCGCTATCTGGCGGCGGCGACTCCGGCCGCGGCGGGGCTGGCCTACGCCGAGAAGGGCGACCTGCTGCGCATCCGCGGTGAGTACGACGCCGCTGAGGACGCCTTCCTCCAGGCGATCCGACTCGGTCACGACCCCCAACCCGCGCAGGCCCTGCTGTCGCTCGCGCGAGGGCGAACCGAAACCGCCTGCTCCGCAGTGCGCCGGATGCTGAGCGAGCCGCGCGACAGGATCCAGCGCTCCCAGCTGCTCCCGGGCGCGATCGCGATTCTCCTCGCCGGCCACGACCTGGGCACCGCACGCCCCGTGGTCGGCGAGCTGGAGGAGATCGCAGACGCATTCGACTCGACCTCGATCAAGGCGATGGCCGGCTACGCCGTCGGCGCCCTGGCCCTGGCCGAGGACCGGCCCGGGGACGCCCTGGATGCGCTACGTCCCGCGCTGCGCGGATGGCGCGAGCTGGGCTGGCCCTACGAGACCGCGAGGACCAGGGTCCTCGTGGGGCGAGCCCTGCGTGCGTTGGGCGACGAGGAGTCGGCAGCCGCCGAGCTCGGGGAAGCCGCCCGGGCGCTGGCGGCGCTCGGCGCGGCGCCTGAGGCAGAGGAGGTGGACCGGCTGCTGGCTCCCGGCCTGCTGCCGGCGGGCCTCACCGCGCGCGAGGCCGAGGTGCTCCGGCTGGTCGCCTCGGGCAGGTCCAACCCGGAGATCGCCGCCGTGCTCTTCCTCAGCGAGAAGACGGTGGCCCGGCATCTGAGCAACATCTTCACCAAGCTGGACGTCCCGTCCCGCACGGCTGCGGCCGCCTACGCGTTCGACCACGGTCTCACCTGAGCGGCGCCGCTCGGTCAGCCGCCGACGGCACCATCCGTCGCCTCGCGATGAACGGAACCTTGGGTGGAGCTGAGGGGATTCGAACCCCTGACCTTCTCATTGCGAACGAGACGCGCTACCAACTGCGCCACAGCCCCAGGTGTGCCGGAGGACCGGCACGAGTGGAAAAGATAGCACCCGCCTCGCGGGCACTACGAATCAGGAACCGACGGCCTTCTGCTCGGACAGGTCGTCGCCTTCGGCCGCCTCGACCGCCTGGCCTGCCGCCCTGTCTGCCTCCGCCGCCGCCTCGGCCACGAGCGCCGAGTCCGCCTCGTCGCGACCGGAGCTCCAGGTGTCCGGAGCACCGAGATCGATCGTGCGGACGGTCCGCGGAGCCCGCGGCTTGGTGACGTAGGTGGGCAGCGTGACCGGCAGCGGGTCCCACAGCGACCCGTCCACGTCGGCCGGGGCCGCCATCACGGCGAGGACCTCCGCGCGGTCGAGGGCGACCGTGTCCTCGTCCTCGGAGACCTCCTCGAACCCCTGGTCGTTCAGCGGGCGAGCAAGGTCCCGGCGTGCCCGGGCAGCCACTCGGGGCACCTCGACCGGGCGTGCCCGTGAGGCGGACCGCACCTGGGTGCGGCACAGCACCAGCCAGAGAAGGGTGAGCGCCGCGGGGACGGCCACCGACCACCTCGCGGCGACCGAGAGCGCGACCAGCGCGCCCACCGTCACGTCCGCCAGCAGCAGGAGCAGCAGGATCCGGCGACGGCGTCGGGCGGCGACCGCCGCGGCGCGACGCTGCGCCTTGGTCACGACGGGGCGGGACGGCACCGGCTCGCGCTCAGGCACCTGGCTGGACGGGGCACCGTCACCGGGGCTCCGACGGGCCAGCACTCGCATCGCATTGGAGAACCGGTCGATCGACCGGCTCCGGGCGACCTCGTCATGGTGCTTGAGTGCCTTGGGGATCAGGTAGACGGCCCATGCGAGGGCGAGTACGACGAAGATGACTCCTGACAGATCCACAGGACAGACGATATGAGCGCGATCGGGCAGCAGCCCGCAGGCGAGTCGGTGTGTCGGCAGATCACTTGTGTGACTGGTGTGGTTCGACTCTCAACGAGCGCGGGGCGGTGGGACCCGTCGTACCAGCCCACCGGGACAGTCCTCCACGGTCACCGCGAACAGCCGGTGGTCGCGCCACTCACCGTCGATGTGCAGGAAGCGGGGGGCGAAACCGACCTCCGGCAGCCCGAGCTTCTCCACGACCCGGAGGCTCGCGAGGTTCTCCGGGCGGATCGCGACCTCGATGCGGTGCAGACCGCGCTCGAGGAAGCAGTGGTCGATCGCCATCGCGAGCGCGACCGGCATCACCCCCTGCCCGGCGTACTGCACGTCGATCCAGTAGCCGGCGCTGGCCAGCTGACCGGATCCGCGCACGATGTTGTTGACCGTGACCTGGCCCGCGAACCGTCCGTCGACGGTGACGGCGAACGGTAGGCACCGGTCCTCGCGCGCCTGCTGCGTCAGCTGGCGGACCATCGCCCGGAAGCTGCGGGGAGGTCGGGTGGTGCCGGGCGGCGGCGTCGCCTCCCACGGCGCCAGGAACTCCCGGGACCGCAGTCGTGCGGCCTTCCACTCCTTGGCGTCCCCGAGGGCCAGCGACCGCAGCCCCACCCGGCCGACGGTGAGCGAGACCGGCCAAGGGGGTTTCAGTGGTCGCTCCCCACGATCTGTTCCACCGCGTGCACGAGGAGCGGACCCACGACAGCCAGCCCGTCCTTGACGCCGCCTCTCGACCCGGGCAGGTTCACCACGAGCGTCTGGCCGGAGACCCCGGCCAGGCCGCGGGACAGGGCCGCGGTGGGCACACCCTTGGCCACGCCGTACGAGCGGATGGCCTCGGCGATGCCGGGCACCTCGCGGTCGAGGATCGACCGGGTCATCTCCGGGGTGAGGTCGGTCGGCGTCAGGCCGGTGCCGCCGGTGGTGAGTACGACGCGGGCGCCGCCGGACACGGCCGCACCGATGGCGTCCGCCACCGGCTGGCCGTCCGGCACGACGACCGGGCCGGTCACCTCGAACCCCAGGGCGGTCAGGGCCTCGACGATCAGAGGGCCCGTGGTGTCGTCGTACACGCCTGCCGCAGCGCGGTTCGACGCCACGACCACGGTGGCTCTTCCCTGCCCGGTCACCGGGACCAGTCGCCGCTCTTGCCGCCGGTCTTGGACTGGACACGGATGTCGGTGATCACCGCAGCCTTGTCGACGGCCTTGACCATGTCGACCACGGTCAGCGCCGCGACGGACACGGCCGTCAGCGCCTCCATCTCGACCCCGGTGC
This sequence comes from uncultured Actinomycetota bacterium, assembly GCA_963740525.1. Classification (GTDB taxonomy): domain Bacteria; phylum Actinomycetota; class Actinomycetes; order Propionibacteriales; family Nocardioidaceae; genus CAVUEG01. The sequence goes on along the minus strand of CAVUEG010000006.1, from coordinate 1,509,216 downwards.
GATCGGCGGTTCGGACGGTCGCGGTGATCGCCACCGCGTCCTCTGTCACCTCCAGGTCCACCGTCACCCCCGAGATCGCCAGCGGGTGACACAGCGGCACCAGGTCGGGGGTGCGCTTGGCGGCCATGATCCCGGCCACCCGGGCCACCCCGAGCGCGTCGCCCTTGGGCACACCCTCACCCCGCAGCAGCGCGACGACCTCGGCCGAGACCAGGACCCGGCCGGTGGCCACCGCCGTGCGCGGCGTGACGTCCTTGCCGGTGACGTCGACCATGCGGGCCGCCCCGGTCTCGTCGACGTGGGTCAGTCGTGGCTCCATCAGAACTCCCGGTCCAGCACGAGCACGCGCACCTCGTCGCCGGCCTTGACCGACGTCACGTCCTCGGGCACGGCGATCAGGCAGTTGGCGCTCGACAGGTCGCCGACCAGGTGGGAGCCGTGGCCACCGACGGGCGCGACGTGCCCACCACCACGGTCGATCTCGAACAGCCCGCGGACGAACTGGGTGCGTCCCTTGGCCGAGGAGAACCCGTGCGTGGCGCGGGCGCGCACCGACGGCCGGCTGTACGGCGGTCGCCCCATCATCCGGCGGATCGCAGGCAGCACGAACACCTCGAAGGAGACGTACGACGACACCGGGTTGCCCGGCAACGTGAAGATCGGCGTGCTGTCCTCCCCCACGAAACCGAAGCCCTGCGGCTTGCCCGGCTGCATCCGCACCTCGTCGAAGGTCACCGTGCCCAGCTCGCTGAGCACCTCCTTGACGACGTCGTACTGGCCCTTGGAGACGCCGCCCGACGTGACCACCATGTCGGCCCGGACGAGCTGGTCGCTGAGCGCGTCGGCGAAGTCCTGCGGGTCGTCGCTGACGATGCCGACCCGGTAGGCGATCGCGCCCGCGGACCGCGCCGAGGCGGCGAGCATGAAGGAGTTCGCGTCGTAGATGGAGTCGTGACCGAGCGTCTGGCCGGGCTCACGGAGCTCCGAGCCGGTGGACATGATCACGACACGGGGCCGCGGTCGGGCCGAGACCTGTGCCCGGCCGACCGAGGCGAGCAGCCCCAGCTGGCGGGGGCCGAGGATGCTGCCGTCCTCGAGCAGCACGTCGCCCTTCTGGACGTCCTCTCCCTGACGCCGGATGTGCTGGTTCCGGGTCGGAGCCCGGTGGATGCGGACGGCGGCCTGGCCGGCGTCGGTCCACTCGACGGGGACGATGGCGTCGCAGCCCTGAGGAATCGGGGCTCCGGTCATGATCCTCACGCTCGTGCCCGGTGACAGCGCGAAGTGCCGGGTCTGCCCGGCCGCCATCTCACCCACGACCGGGAGGTGCGCGGGGTGGTCTGCGCTGGCGTCGGCGACGTCCTGGAAATGGACGGCATACCCGTCCATGGCCGAGTTGTCGAAGGACGGTAGCGCCATCGGCGCCGAGATGTCCTCGCACACCGGGAGGCCCATGGCGTCGAGCAGCGGCTGGTCGTACGGCACCAGCGGGTCGATCCTCGACAGGATCCGCTCCAGGTGCTGGGCGACCGTCGTGGAGGGCTCGTCGTGCGTCGGGTCAGCAGCCATGAGCCCAGCCTACGGAAGCAGGGTCAGTTGTCGTGGAGCACGGTGCCGGCGGTCACCCGCTGTGCGCCTTCGTCGCGCAGGGCGACCGCACCGCGGATCTCGACGTCGGCCTCGAAGGTCCAGTCACCGGCCACCTCGAGCCGCGTGGCTCCGGCCAGCGAGGGGACCCCGTCGGGGAAGTGGCGGTCGAAGTCGGCCACCAGCCTGAAGTGCTCCGGGTCCAGGTCCACGAACGGGATCCTGTCGGGCACCTGCTCCAGCACGAAGTCCTCACGCAGCCGGTAGCAGTCCGACCGGAGCACCAGCAGGTCGTTCGTCGTCTTGACCGGCACGAAGCGGTCGCGCCCGACCTCGATCGTGGTGGCGCCGTCGAACACCTCGATCGCCGCCCCCATCGCGGTCTCGATCTGGATCACCTCGGGGCTGGAGGGGTCGCCCGGGTCGACGTTCTTGGTGTTGCGGATCATCGGCAGCCCGAGGATGCCGTCGCGACGGTCGAGCTCGGCCTTCATCGCAGCCAGGTTGAACCAGAGGTTGTTCGTCGAGGCGAACCGGTGCCGGTCGAGGTCGGCCAGGACCGGCTTGTCCTCTTCCAGTGTCTGTGCGCTCTCCCGCAGCACGATCCGTCCGTCGCTCCTGCGGATCGCGAAGTGACCGCCCTTGCGATCCGAGGGAGTCCGCCTCACGGCCTCGATCGCGAACGGCGCACCGGAGTCCGCGAACCACCCCGCCACGTTCGCGTCGGGAACGGCACCGAGGTTGTCGGAGTTGGACACGAAGACCTGCGTGTAGCCGGCCTCGATCAGGTCGTCGAGCAGACCGGTCCCGCGCAGTGCGGTGTAGAGGTCCCCGTGCCCAGGCGGGCACCACTCGAGGTCCGGGTCGGCGGGCCAGGTGGCCGGGGTGAGGTCCTCGACCAGGAGCTTCGGCTCCTTGTTCTGCAGGAAGTCGATCGGCAGACCGGCCGCGGGCAGGTCCTGGTACGGCGCCAGCGCAGCCCGCGTGTCGGCGGAGGTCCGGAAGGAGTTCATGAAGATCAGCGGGAGGGGCGCGTCGTACTGCCGGCGCAGGTCGAGCACCTGGCGCGCGATCACGTCGAGGAAGCTGAGCCCGTCGCGGACCTCGAGCAGCGACTTGGCCCGGTCCATGCCCATCGACGTGCCGAGCCCCCCGTTGAGCTTGACCACCGCCGTGGTGCGCACTGCCTCGGCCGCCACGTCGTCGGGAACGTCGACGTCGGAGAGGGCCTTCATGTCGAGGGGTTCGATCGTGGACTCGGGGACCATCCCGGTCTCGCCGGACTCGACGAGCCGGTAGTAGTGGGAGAACACCTCGACCGCCACCGGGTCGACCCCGGCCTCGGTCATCTTCCGGCGCGCCTGCTCGAGTCCGTCGTCGCTCATGGACCCGATCGTAGGGGCCCCGCCACGGCCGCCCGTAGGGTGAGTGCGTGGATGGGTTCGACGGTGCGAAGGTGGCCCTGCGCGACCAGCTGCTGACCGCACGGCGGCGACGCAGCCTGGCCGAGCTCGGCGTGGAGGCGCGGGCCATCGCCGACCACCTGCTCGCCGATCCCGAGGTACGCCGCGCGGCCACCGTCGCCTGCTACGTCTCGGTCGGCCCCGAACCGGGCACCGGACCGCTCCTCGAGTCCCTGGTCGCCGCGGGGAAGCGGGTGATCCTCCCGGTGCTGGAGCCCGACGGGGACCTCGACTGGTCGCTCTACGACGGGCCGGCCTCGCTGGCGACGGCGGGCCGCGGGCTGCTCGAGGCGACCGGCCCACGGCTGGGCCGCGACGCGGTGGCGACCGCGGACGTCGTGATCGTCCCGGCGCTCGCCGTCGACCGGACCGGGATGCGGCTGGGCCGCGGTGGCGGGAGCTACGACCGCGCCCTGGCGCGGGTCCCGGTCGGCACACTCACGTGCGCCGTGCTGCACGAGGACGAGGTGCTCGGCGGCGTACCCACCCAGGAGCACGACCGGCCGGTCACGGCGGTCGTCACGTCCGAGGGCCTCAGCCGGCTCCCGGCACCAGGCTGAGCCGGTCGTCGGCGTCGGCGGCCACCTGCTCCTTGGAGAAGGGCCAGGCCAAGGTGTCACCGCTGACCCACAGGTCGGTCTGGTCGGTGTAGTGCGAGCTGAAGGCGTGCCCCGAGACTCCGGTGAGGTTCACCCAGCGCGAGTCGTCGAAGTCGGCCAGCGAGACGACCATCCGCATCGAGGGCGCGGCGGTCACGTCGAACCCGACAGCGGGGTTCCAGGTGGTCGCGTCGACCGCCGAACCACCCCCGCCGACCTCGTAGCCGCCGCGGTTGAAGAGCCAGCGGACGAGTCCGATGCCGGACTGCCCCAGGGACTGGTTCTCCAGGTTGAGCCGGTGCTGGTGGCCCCAGCTCCAGTCCACGGCCCGTCTGGCCTGCAGCCGGGTCAGGTCGTTGCGCGCGTCCTCCATGGCCTGGGTGAGGATGTCGTCGCGGGTCTCGACCACGGTTTCGGTGGAGACGTCGTCCCACCACTTGCTGGTGGGCTGCTCGAGCAGCCGCGACAGCACGGCCCACCATCGCGAGCTGCCCGTCGGCCAGAGCGACTCGCGCATCTGGTCGTGGAAGGTGAGGGCGAGGATGTTGCGGTACACCGCGTTGAAGTAGGCCGCCGCGGCCGAGTCGGGTGGCTGGTCGCCGTCCCAGCCGTCGAGGAGTCGCTGCCCGGCCGCGTAGTACGACGTGGGCATCAGGATCGACTGGAGATGGGGGATCAGCTCCGCCGCCAGGGCGTTGTGGGTGTCGAGCTGGAGCGCGGTCATGTCGGCCACGTCGACCGGCCCCCGCGCCAGCATGGCCGCCAGCTGGTCGTTGATCCGCTGGCTGCGGTAGCCGTAGTCCCAGTCGTCGCCGAGGAAGTAGGGGTACCTCCGGCCGGTGACGGCCTGGTTGGCGGTCACCAGGTAGCCCTGGTCAGGGTTGAGCACGCTGGGCAGCGCGTCGAAGGGCACGTAGTCGCCGGACCAGTCGTTGGACGGCAGCCAACCCTCGGCGGGGTACTCCCCGTCGTTGCCCGACCTGCGGATCGGGATCTCACCAGGCGCCTGGTAGCCGATGTTGCCCTCGCGGTCCGCGTAGACGAGGTTCTGCGCGGGCACGGTGAAGTGGGAGGCGGCGACCCGGAACTCGTCCCAGTTCGAGGCGGTGTCCAGCTCGAAGATCGCGTCCATGGTGGGCCGCGGCGTGAGGGCCGTCCACTCGAGCGCGACGGCGTACCCCGAGCCGGCGTACGGCGACCCCTCGGGCACCGGCGCGTTCGCGCCGACGGTGCTGAGCTCCGCCGAGACGTCCGACAGCAGCGGTCCGTGGCCCGTCGAGCGCACCGTGAAGGTGAACGGCTCGTCGCGTCCGCGGACCACGATCCTTCTCGGTGCGGGTGCGCAGGAAGTGCTGCTGGCCGTCGTAGAGGTAGGTCTTGTCGTGCAGCTTCTCGAGGTAGAGGTCGGTGACGTCCGGTCCGAGGTTGGTGAACCCCCACGCGATGTCGGCGTTGTGGCCGATGACGACCCCGGGGAGACCGGAGAACGTGAACCCGGAGACGTCGAACGGGCAGTCCGGCCCGACCGTGCGGCAGTGCAGGCCGATCTGGTACCAGATCCCCGGCATGGTCACGCCGAGGTGCGGGTCGTTGGCCAGCAGGGGTTTCCCGGTCGTCGTGTGCTCGCCGGAGACCACCCAGGAGTTGGAGCCGAGTCCCTGACCGTGGCCGAGCAGCTCGGGCAGCGAGGCGAGGTCCCGGTGGATCCCTCGTAGGGCCTCGACCATCGCCGGCGACAGCGGCGCGCGCGCCGGCTTGCGGCTGCCCGACCGGGTGGCGTCCTGCTCGAAGACACCGTCCACGACCCCGCCGCCCTCGACGATCGGGCGGTGCTCGGCGTACGGGTAGGGAGGGTAGAGGCTGGAGATCTCCTCCGGGGTGTAGTCGACCGACAGCAGCGCGCGCTGCACCTCGGCCTCCATGTTGCCGCGCAGGTCCCAGGCCATGGCCTTGAGCCAGGCCAGCGAGTCCACCGGGGTCCAGTCCTCGGGGGTGTACTCCAGACCGTCGAGGGCCAGCACGGAGTACTCCAAGGACATCTGCGAGGTCGAGTGCGTGTGCAGGTAGGCGTTGACTCCTGCGCTGAACGACTCGAGGTACTGCACCGTCTCGGGGGCCAGCAGCGCCAGCTCCTTCTCCGCGACCCGTCGCCACCCCATCGTGCGGACGTACATGTCGGTCTGCAGCGCTTCCTTGCCGAGCAGCTCGCTCAGCCGGCCTGCGGTGACATGACGCCGGAAGTCCATCTCCCAGAACCGGTCCTGGGCCTCGACGAACCCCTGCGCGTAGAAGAGGTCGTCGCTGGTGTCGGCGTACACCTGCGGGATGCCGTGGGCATCGCGGACCACCTCGACCTGGTGGCTCAGCCCCGGTACGGCGATCTCGCCGTCGGTCTGGGGGAACGACCGACGCACGACGGTGACTGCGGCGACCAGGGCGACGACGAGCACCAGCGCAAGGAGAGCGGCCACCACGGTCGTCCATCGAGCGAGGCGTGGCCAGGAGCGGAAGCCGGTCAGCACAGCGGGCACGGGCACATTGTGCCGTACCATTGGCAGTCGTCATCGCCGAGTGCCAGCATCAGGGCACGCGGCGGCGATGTTTCCGGCCCGACCAGACTGACTCCGGAGGACACGGGTGCCCACCTACCAGTACTCCTGCACCGAGTGCGAGCACTTCTTCGAACAGGCGCAGAGCTTCCACGACGACTCCCTCACCGTCTGCCCCGAGTGTCACGGGCGCCTGCGCAAGGTGTTCGGGGCCGTGGGCGTGGTGTTCAAGGGCTCCGGCTTCTACAAGACCGACAGCCGCGCCGCGGAGAAGTCCTCGCCGTCGGCCGGGAGCTCCGGCTCGACCTCGGCACCGGCCGCCTCGACAGTGACTCCGAGTGGGAGCTCCACCTCGACGCCGGCTCCCTCGACCAGCTCCCCGAGCAAGGCCGGCGCCGCCTGAGCCTCAGCGCCTGTGGACGGGCGGAGCGGCGACCGGTCGCGGCTGCCTAGCCTGCGGGCATGTCCCGCCTGAGCCGGATCCACGCCACCACCCGCCGCACGCTCCTGCGTCGCCGTCGACCGCTCGCGGCCCTGTGCGCCGGCGCGGCGGTCCTCGCGGGTCTGCACGCGACCGCCGGCCCCGCCGTCCGGACCGTCCCCGTCACCGTCGCGGCCCACGACCTCGGGGCGGGGGCCGTCGTGAGACCCCAGGACCTGCGCACGGCCGGGTTCGCCCCCGGGACCGCGCCGAGCGGCCTCCTCCGGGCCGGGGCTGCGCTGGGACGCACCACCACCGCGCCCATCCGAGCCGGGGAGCCGATCACCGACGTCCGGCTGCTCGGTGAGCCACTCATGACCGGCTACCCAGGCCGGGTCGCCATCCCGGTGCGGATCCCGGACCCGGGCACCGTCTCCCTGCTCGGGGTGGGCGATCGGGTCGACCTCTGGGTGACCGACCCTCAGGGCTCCGGTGATGCGACAGCGGTGGCGCTGGCGGCCCCTGTGGTGGCCATTCCGGCGACCCGGCGGGCAGGCTTCGGGCTCGGGCTCTCCGGTCGGCTCGTCGTGCTGGCCACCACCACGACCGAGGCGGCGCGCCTGTCGGCGGCCAGTGTCCGGGGGTATCTCAGCCTCACCCTGGCCGACTAGCCTGAGCGCCTTGGCTCGGACCAGGCACCGGGCCGGTGAGGAGAAACCGATGAGTGGCTTCAAGAACTTCCTGCTCCGCGGCAACCTGATCGAGCTGGCGGTGGCGTTCATCATGGGCGCCGCGTTCGCCTCGGTCGTGACCGCGTTCACCGTGTGGCTGACCAGCCTCATTCCCGGGGTACAGGGCGCCTTCGACGACAAGGAGCCCGGTGGCGCCTTCGGCAACGCCCTGATCGCGTTCCTCCTGATCTCGGCGGTGGTCTACTTCGCGATCGTGGTGCCCTACACCAAGGCCAAGGAGCGGTTCTTCCCGGCCGAGCCCTCCGGCACGCCAGCCGACATCGCCCTGCTGGCCGAGATCCGGGACCTGCTCGCCCAGGGCACGCCGGGCGGAAACGTCGGCGGAGGCACCAGCCCCGGCGTCTGACCGGGTGGGTCTCAGGCGACTTCAGCCGTGGTGGGGAGGCACCTGACGCCGGAGCCACTCCTCGGAGGTGCCCTCGTCGCGCTCTCCCCGGGAGGCACTCTCGTCGGCGTCACGGTCGTCCGCGGTCTGCTCGGGCAGCACGTCGCCGAACACCTCGGCGAGCTTGCGGCGCCGCCGGGCCTCGGCTGCAGCGTCGGGCTCGGGCCGGCTCACACGCTGCTCCGGTCGACCACGTCGAACCACGACGCGTCGTACGACGACCGGAGCGGGGCCCATCCGGTCGCCGCGGTGAACGCCTCCGAGGAGACCCGCAACGAGCGCGACAACGGCTCCAGGCGAGGCCCGGCCAACCGGGTCAGCAGCGGGCCCATCAGCGCGGCCGAGTCCCTGCCGACTGCCTCGGCGTACCCCTGGGCGAGTGCGTCCCGGCGAACCGGTGCGGCACCCACGTTGTAGACCCCGCTCGGTGCCGAGAGCGCAGCGACCACTGCCGAGCCCAGGTCGTCGCCATGGATCACGTGCGACCAGGCCTCCGGCCGGCCCGCGGCGACGGGACGACCGCGGCGCGCGGACCTGAGCATCCAGCGGGTCAGCGGGTCGTCGCCGATGATCGTGCCGAACCGGAGCACGACGCCCTGCCGCGAGTCGCAGGCGTAGTCCTGGACGTGGGACTCGCCGACCGAGGCGGGCTCGGTCGCCCGGGTGATGTCGATCGGGTGCTTCTCGGTGATCCAGCCGTCCCCGTTGTCGACGTACAGGAACGAGACGCTCTCCTGGACCAGGCGACGGACGCCGGCCAGGCGGGCGGCCTCGACGACGCAGGCCACCCCTTGGGTGCGCAACCGGTCGTTGTCCCGCCAGGCGCTGGGGAGGACCGCGGAGTAGCCCGCTGGAATGTGGGTGGCGAAGTTGAGCGCGGCGTCGCACCCGGAGAAGAGCGCGGCCAGGCTGTCGACGTCGAAGAGGTCGGCCGCGACCGGCACCGCACCCAGGGACTCGAGCAGGGACTCGTTGCGGGCCGACCTGGACAGCCCGAAGACGTCATGACCGTCGGCGACCAGCGCGCGCACGGCGGCGCGCCCGATGACCCCTGTTGCCCCGGTGATCGCGATCTTCACGGCTTCCGACCCCACTTGCCCCACCCTGACATGACAGGAGAGCCCCTGCCTGACCCCCCACTGTCATCTCACAGTGTGTGGTAACGGGATGGTAACGGCAACAGGGCGTCGGTGCAGAAAATCCTGCGAACTCCGGCCGGCGCTCAGGCGCAGAGTCCGTTCTCGGCCGCGGCGTCGCGCTGCGCCTGCGTCGGCTTGGCAGTCTCGGAAGCGCCAGCGGACGGTCCCTTGGAAGGGTTCGGGGACGCAGACTCGGTGCTTCCCGTAGCCGACCCGCCAGGCGTCGAGGACGCCTTGATGATCGACTTCACGTACGACCCCGAGAGCTCGTTGTCGCGACGCAGCTGCTTCCACAGCCGGTTGGCGGCCGGGGTCAGCTGCAGCCGGTTCGGGTTCGGGGGATACGACTCGAAGGGCGCGGTGAGGAACTGGATGTTCTCGGTCCCGATCCCGCGCAGCTGCTTGGCAAGGTCGGCCAGAGACCGCAGGTGCGCGAGCCCCTCGTCGGTCGAGAGTGACTTGGTGGCCGCATCGAGGAACTTGTACAGCTTGACCGGGTTGGTCAGGGTGCCCAGGGAGATCGCCTTCTTGGCCATCGCGCCGAGGAACGCCTGCTGGCGGGCCATGCGCCCGATGTCGGAGTTCGCAGAGAGGATGTAGCGCTCGCGAACGTAGCTCAGCGCCTGCTGCCCGGTGACGTCGTAGGTCCCCTTCGGCAGATAGATGCCGTGCTTCTGGTCGTTGACCTCGCTGGGGACGCAGACGGGCACGCCGCCGAGCGCGTCGACCATGGCCCGGAACCCGCGGAAGTCGACCACGACGACGTGGTCGACGAGGATCCCGGTCACCTGCTCCACCTGCTTCTGCGTGCAGGTCGGCCCACCGTAGGCGTAGGCGTTGTTCCACATGTCGAAGCCGCCCGGGACGTCGCCACAGTCGGGCCGCTGGACCATGGTGTCGCGCGGGATGCTGACGCCGTACGCATGCTTCCGGTCGGCACTGATGTGCAGCAGGATCGTCGTGTCCGAGCGGGCGCCCGCAGCGGCGTGGTCGATGCCGTTGCCCTTGCCCTCGCGGGTGTCGGAGCCGAGCAGCAGGATGTTCAGCGGTTCGTGCGGGGCTGCGGGGACGACGACTTTCGCCGGACGCGAGCCCAGCATGTTGCCGGGGTCGATGACGGTGATGTTGCCCTCGAGGTGACGGTAGGCAAGCAGGAAACCGGTCATCCCCACCAGGAGCAGCACGAGGGCGGAGACGCCCACGGTCTTGGCGACCTTGTGCTTGACGGGGACCGCACCGCGGTGGCGGCCGGAGTCGTCGGCATCGGATTCGGACACGTCGGGCTACTGCTCTTTTCACTCGGAGACGCCACCACCGATGTGGGGCGCAAAGACCTACCAACCTCCCATTGTGAAGGTTGGAGCCGTCCACTCCAACTCGGGGTGTTGTGGAACTGGTCTCCGAGCGTCCCGGGCGCCGTGGCAGGATGGGCGCGCGTTTCGACGCCCGCCCCAGTAGCTCAGTGGATAGAGCAGCCGCCTCCTAAGCGAAAGGTCGCAGGTTCGACTCCTGCCTGGGGCACCGCTAGTGCCAAGGACCAAGGTCCCCCATAGCCCGACCAAGGTCCCGAAATGACCCGATCGGGCCATATCCCCCCGAAGCCAGGTAAAGACCTCTGATCCGACAAAGAATCCCCGGTGGGGCGTGACTCAGGGAAGGAGCCGCGCCCGTACATCTCAGGGAGCTTTGTCTTGTCTTGTCACCGCCGCCTCACCACGTTCCTCGCCACTGTGATCGTCGCCTCCACGGTCACGCTGGTCCCGTCGCTCGTGGCCGCCTCGGCCTCGGCGCGGGTGCCGAACCTGCCCCACAACTACCTGCGCCGGATCGAGAACCTCGCTCCGTACGTCGGGCAGAAGCGCTGCACGCCCGCCCCGAAGCCGGGCACCGTTGCCTTCGCGAACATGCTCCTGCGCACCTACCCGCGCTCCCGCAGTCTGGGCATCTCGCGGTCTTGCAAGGTCGGCGGCGCCTCCGAGCACAAGGAGGGTCGCGCCTTCGACTGGGGGATGTCGGCGTACTCCGCGGTGGACCGTCGCCAGGTGAAGACCCTGCTCGCCTGGCTGCTCAAGACCGACCGGTACGGCAACAAGTACGCGATGGCCCGCCGGCTCGGCATCCAGTACATGATCTGGAACCACCGGATCTGGGGCTCCTACTCGGCCTCGTCGGGCTGGCGCAGATACACCGGCTCCAACCCGCACACCGACCACGTGCACTTCTCCCTGAGCTGGGCGGGGGCACGCAAGCTGTCGTCGTTCTGGCACCCCCGCAGCTTCCCGAACGTGGCCCCGCCCCCGAGTGGCTCCGGCAGCGGCTCGGGTGACAACGGCGGCTCGGACGGCGGCGCCCCGACCCCGACCGACCCGCACCAGTGGCCCGACCACGGCTACCCGGTCGAGATCCCGGAGCCGCGCAGCCCCGCCTCGCTCGAGGCCGGTCCGGTCCTGCGCCGCGAGACAGTCATGGTGCGCTCCAGTGCCCGGGCGGGCACCCGAACGGACCGCGCCCTGCAGGCCGGCCACAGCTACCTGATCGAGGCCACCGGCACCTGGCGGTACGACGCGCGCAGCACCTCGGTCGCCGACCCCGAGTGCAGCACCTCCGACTACTCCTGGTGGCGACGCGACCGCTCCGTGCGTCCCGACGACTGGAACGCCGACCACCTCGACCTCTACATCGACGGCCACGACCTCTACTCCGAGGCCGACAACGGTGACGACTGCGACAACGAGTCGCACACCTACCGCTGGGTGTACACCGCGTCGCGCACCGGGCGAGTCCCGCTCACGGTGTGGGACCCGACCAGCTACAAGGACAACAGCGGCCGGCTGAAGGTCCGGATCCTCGACCAGGGAGTCGTCAAGAAGACCGTTGCCTGGACGGTTCCGGCCAAGGCAGCCGCCGGTGTGACCAGCCCCGCGGTGCTCCCCGGCGGCCACGACTACCAGGTCACGGTGAGCGGCTCCTGGGACGACGGGAACGGCGGGAGTGTCGACGCGGCCTGTGCGTCCACCACGACCTACCCCGGGATGCGCCGGACGTCGTACGCGATGAAGATGGGGCAGTTCGACGAGCGTGGCCAGGTGCCGCAGGTCGTCGCCCCTGACCAGGCCGGGACGTCCCTGACGCCGGGCTGCACCTCGGACCACACGTACTCCTGGGTCTGGCACGCCAACCGCACCCAGCCGCTGAACGTGCGGGTCTTCGACCCCAGTGGGTACGCCGACAACGACGGCTCGCTGCGGGTGAGCGTCACGCCGTACACCGGCGACGTCGGAACCACCCCGACCCCGACCCCGACGCCCGAACCGACCCCTGACACCACGCCGGGCGCGGGTGACCTGACCGTGGCCGGCAACAGCGCCACGCCGACGGTGACGGCGGCCAGCTACGCCCAGGGAACCCAGCTCAAGATCACCGCCTCGGGCACGTACTCGATGCGCGGTGGCTCGGACTGGATCGCGGCGGATGCCGAGTGCACGATCACCACGTCGGACCTGCACTGGCGGTCGGTCCGCTACGAGGGCACCTTCAACGGGAGCACCCAGCCTCTGGGCGACCTGACCATCAACGGCAGACTCTTCACATGGGAGCCGAGCGACGGGTACGGGTACTGCGACGAGAAGAACCACACCTACGTGCTGCACTACACCGTTCCCCGCAACGGACCGCTGTCGTTCGTGGTCGCCGACGACTACTACGGCGACAACTCCGGGGCCCTGGCCGTGTCGGTGGTTCCCGAATGACACCGGTCCTGCGCAACGGCCTCGCCGCGGTGGCGGTGATCGGCCTGCTGTCCGGATGCGCCGCCGAGCAGGACCTCTCGACCCGGTCCGCCCAGACGAGGGTCCACGCGAAGAAGGCGGCCAAGGAGCACGCGAAGGAGCACGCCAAGGAGGCCAGGAAGGCGTCGCAGGAGTCCAGCCTGCCCCCGGGCGACCCCGGCGCTGACGCGTCGGAGTACCCGGACCCCGGTCGCCCCGACGAGGCTCCGCACCACGGGAAGCCGCACAAGAAGATCCCGAACGGCGCGATGCTCGACGGCCCCACCGTGGGCTCCATGATCGGCGGCCGCTGGGTCGTCGTACCGGCCTCGTCCGAGGAGTGCTTCACGCCCGGCTCCTCCCTGGGCCGGCGCACGGTCGGCTTCAGCAGTTCCGGTGCCGCCATGGCCGAGACCGTGGCGACCTACCGCTCGGCCGAGGCCGCCGAGAAGGCCTACGCCGACGTCGTCGGCGGCCTGCGCGACTGCGGCTGGACCCCCGGTGACGACCCGCGACTGGGCACCGCCTCGGTCCAGGCGACCCGTGAAGGCCAGACCGCGACCTTCGTCGTCAACGAGGGCGTGACCCTCCTGCTCGCCGGCTCCGGCCGGGCGACCAAGCACCCCGACACCTGGGCGTTCCTGGTCGACCTGGCCCTGGGTAACAGCTGCGCCGCCGCTCCTGACGGCTGCCACTGACCGCACCGTCCTGGGGATGCGGTTTGGTCCCCAACCGCAGGTTTTCGGGCCTGCGGCATGCAGTTCGTGACCAATGGATGACCTGTACGACGGGCCTCCGGAGGGTCAGCTCGTGACCGGATCGGCAGGATCGGCCGGCGGGTCCTCGGGAGGGGTGACGGTCGGGTCGGGCGTCGGATCCGGAGTCGGGTCGGGTCCGGGGTCGGCGATGGCGTCGGCTTCGGCTTGGGCGTCGGCTTGGGCGTCGTGGACGGCTTGGGAGTCGACGCTGTGGGAGTCGAGGGGGTCGTAGAGGACGTCCCGGCGGGGTCCTGTCCGTTGCCTCCCTTGCCGTGCTTGCCGTGCTTGCTCGTGCTTGCCGTGCTTCGCAGCCTTGTGGTGCTTGTGCTTGTGGTGCTTGCGCTTGTGCTCGTCCGCCGGCGGAGGCGGCATGATGAAGACGCCGGTGCGGTAGCCGCGCTCGAAGGCGCTGACCAGCGCCACGTAGTAGTCGTCGTGGTTGTAGGAGAAGATCGCGCGGCTCATCGACGTCGGCGAGCGCAGGTCCCCCCCGGCGGCGCAGAGGTAGCCCGCCGCCGCGAGCGCCGCGTCATCGAGGTCGTTGGGGTCCTTGGTGCCGTTGCCGTCCCCGTCGCGGCCCGCCATCCTCCAGGTGCCGGGGATGAACTGCATCGGTCCGACGGCCCGATCCCAGACCGGGTCGTGGTCCCACACCCCGTTGTCGCTGTCGTGGATCGCCGCGACCGGACCCCGGCCATCGAGCGGGATCCCGATGATCTTCGGGCGGGAGACGCCGTTGGTGCCGAGCACGGAGCCGCCGTACCGGCCGTGGTCGGACTCGACCCGACCGATGCCGGCGAGCAGGGTCCACGGAAGGTGACAGTCGGAGTCGCTGGTGGCGATCTGCCGGGCGGCGGACTGGTAGGCATGCACCGCGGCGGCCGGGATGCCGTGGTCCGAGAGCTGGCTGGCCGTCCACACGGGCGTGCCCTTCGGACCTCGTACGGCGGGCTTGCGGGCCTTGGCCGTGCCGAGCGGGATCAGCACCGCCTCGTAGACCGGGAGGGTGTCCGGGACGTCGCGTTGAGCCACGAGGACCGGGCCGAAGCCGTCGGCGGCGGGAGCCGCGGGAGCAACGGCGCCAGGACCCTGCGCCATTCCGTGGCCATCGCCGTGGCCATCGTCGTGGACGACCGTCGCCGCACTCGCCGACACCGGCGCGAGCACCACGATCGCGATCGTGACAGCCGCAGCCCGGAGGTGGCCTCGGGTGGTCAGCAAGCTCATGTGCACGGATCCTCAGACTGGGCTGCTCAGAGCCTAGGGTCCGCGCGGTCCGCCGACACGGGCTTTGCGACTTTCGGTCCGCAATTGAACCGAACGGGCCATGCCGACGACGACCTTGGTCCGTACGCCGCCGGACAACCGGGCTACCCGGTTTGGACCCTCGACCCCCACAGTGTTACGTTCGTTAGGTAAGCCTTACCTACTGATTTCGTCTCGCAGCCTCGGGAGGAACCGTGCTCGCGAACTACCTGATCGGGCTCCGCGAAGGACTCGAGGCCTCGCTGGTCGTCGTGATCCTGGTCGCGTACCTGGTCAAGACCGACCGTCGGCACCTGCTGCCCCGGATCTGGACCGGCGTCGCCTTGGCGGTCGCCGTCTCCCTGGCCTTCGGCGCGGTGCTGACCTTCGGTCCCCGGGGCCTGACCTTCCAGACCCAGGAGGCGATCGGCGGCTTCCTCTCGATCGCCGCGGTCGGCTTCGTGACCTGGATGGTGCTCTGGATGGCCCGCTCCGCGCGCGGCCTCTCCGGTGAGCTGCGCGGTCGGATCGACCACGTCGCCGACGCCGGCCGGGCCGGGCTGGTCGTGGTGGCTCTGCTGGCCGTCGGCCGCGAAGGGCTCGAGACCGCCCTCTTCCTGTGGGCGGCCACCCAGGCCGCGAGCGGGGCCTCCAGCAGCACCGCCCCGCTGCTCGGAGCCGCACTCGGCCTCGCCACGGCCGTGGTGCTCGGCTACCTCTTCTACCGCGGTGCGGTGAAGATCAACCTGGGCTCCTTCTTCGCCTGGACCGGTGGCCTGCTGATCCTGGTCGCCGCCGGCGTGCTCGGCTACGGCATCCACGATCTCCAGGAAGCCGGCCTGCTGCCCGGGCTCAACACGATGGCCTTCGACGTCAGTGCCACCATCCCGCCCGACTCGTGGCTGGGAACCCTGCTCAAGGGCACCTTGAACTTCTCCCCCGCGACCACCGTCATCCAGGCCGTCGCCTGGGTGCTGTACGTCGTCCTTGCCCTGACCCTGTTCGTCCGCACCCTCCGGCGTCCGGCTCCCGTGCCGGCACGCGTCTGACCCTCACCAGGAGAACCCCGTGAACCGCTCTCGCCTCGCTTCCGCCTGCCTCGCCGTCGCCACCACGGCCCTGCTGGCGTCCTGCACCGCCGACAACTCGGCGGCCACCGGCCCCCGGACCACCATCAACGTGAGCTCGACCGCGGACGCCTGCACGCTGTCGGATGACACCGCTCCCAGCGGCACCGTCGTCTTCAAGGTCACCAACGACGGCGACCAGACCACCGAGCTCTACCTGTACGCCGCCGATGGCAAGGAGGTCATCGCCGAGGTCGAGAACATCGGGCCCGGCCTGACCCGTGACCTGGTGGCGGACCTGGAGCCCGGGCAGTACGTCCCCGCGTGCAAGCCGGGGATGAAGGGCGACGGCATCCGCTCCGACTTCACCGTGACCAAGGTCAGCTGACGACCTCGAAGCGCATGCCTCGGGCGACCAGCCGCTCGGTGAGGCGCTCGCCCATGGCCGCCGCGGGGGTCACCTGTCCGGCGGTGCTCGGGTTGTCCTGGTCGAAGGCCAGCGACAACGCGGACTCCGCCAGCATCTTGGCGGTCTCGCCGTAGCCGGGGTCCCCTCCGGAGACGCGGGTGTGCACGACCTCGCCACCCCCTTCGCCGATGAAGTCGACGGTGAACCACGACTTCTCGCGCTTCTCGAGCGACGGTCCGTCGCCCTGCTTGACGCGCCCGAGCAGTAGGTTCCGCAGTGGCGCGACCTGCGAGGCGAGGGCGAGGCCGCCGACGGCCGCGACCCCGCCGACGACGGTCGGGAGCCGCTTGACGCCCGCGTAGTGGGAGTAGGTGAACGAAGGACCGTAGTCAGCGCGGGCCGCGCCCGAACGTGCCACCACGATCGGGTCGATCGTCGGCAGCGGCACCAGCCACCAGCCCAGCTGCTCGTCGTGATGGGGGCGGCGCGACCTCGCGCGCGACCGGCGACCTTCGGGGCGCGGCTCGAGCCGCCGCCGCTCGGCGGAGGCCTGCTTCATCTCGCGTCCCCGTGACAGCGCCGTCAGGGCCGAGTGGAACGTGCCGCCGGAGAAGGTACCGGAGGCGCGCACCACGCCACGGACGGTCAGCGGCTCGTCCGTGGGGAGCTGCTTGACGGTGAACAGGGCACCGAGGTCGTGCGGGATCGAGTCGAAGCCGCAGGCGTGCACGATCCTGGCTCCGGTCGCGACGGCGGCGGCGTGGTGGTCGACGTACATCCGGTCGACGAACTCCGCCTCACCGGTCAGGTCGACGTAGTCGGTTCCGGCTGCGGCACACGCCGCGACGAGCGGTTCGCCGTAGGTCAGGTAGGGGCCGACGGTCGTGATCACGACGCGCGTCGCGGCGGCGACCCTCGCGATCGACGCAGCGTCGGTGACGTCGGCCTCGAGCAGCGTCATCTCCTTCAGCGACGGGTCGATCTGGGTGAGCCTGTCACGCACGGCCTCGAGCTTGGCCAGGCTGCGGCCGGCGAGCGCCCAGCGAGAGCCCTCGGGTGCGTGCTCAGCGAGGTACTCGGCCGTGAGACCCCCGGTGAAGCCGGTGGCCCCGAAGAGCACCAGGTCGAAGTCGCGGGTGGAGGGGTCGGGCACGGGCGCTCCTTGCAGAGGACATTGGGGGGACCTTGGGGGACCTTGGGGGGAGCCACCACTGTGGCCGAGGGAACCCCCGGCTGACAACGTGCGTCACACCACAGTGCCCGGCATGAGGCGGGGCACTGGACTGGGAGCGTGGGATGAGGCGAGCGTCATGGGCCGGCCGCACCACCACGGCAGGCGGCACCACGATGGCTGCCATCGTGCTGGCCCTCTGCGCGTCGTGCACCAGCTCTCCCGGGCCGACCCCGCACGCTGCCGCACCGTCGACCAGGACGTCCGCGGACTCCGACGTGCAGCTCGCCGCCGCCACCGGCCTCCGGCCCTTCGCCGGCTGCGGTGAGCTCCGGGACTGGTACACCGCCCGGGCGCTGCCCCACGTGACCGCGTGGGGGTTCGACAACGGCTTCCCGTACCCGTACGAGCTGATGAGGAACGCCACGAAGGACCTTGCTGCAGTTCCGCAGGGTGCCGTCGGCAACAGCGACACCGGCACGAACGTGCAGGAGGCCGGTGTCGACGAGCCCGACGTGGCGAAGGTCGACGGCACCACCCTGGCTCGGGTCCGTGGGCGCTGGCTCGTGCTGACGGATCTCGGCGGCGCACAGCCCGAGGAGCTCGGCCGGCTCCGGCTCCCACGCCGTGTCGCGGGAGCCGAGCTGCTGTTCGTCGGCGACCACGTGGTGGTGCTGGCCCGCACGTGCGCGGGTACGGCGGACCCGGCGGACCCGGTGGTCTCCGCGGCATCATCGACTGGAAGCTGCCGCCGGTCTTGGCGAGCACCCGACTGCTCGACATCGACGTCTCCGATCCGACCCACCCGAAGATCGCGCGCGACCTCGTGTACGACGGCGACCTGGTCTCGGCCCGCCAGACCGGCGACGTGGTCCGCCTCGTCCTCTCCAGCGGCTACCCCGGCCTCGACTTCGTCCATCCCTCGCGGAAGCGGACCAGCGGGGAGGCGCGTCGGCACAACCGACGGGTGGTCCGCGACTCCGTCATCGACGACTGGCTGCCCCAACGCCGCGACCGGTCGTCCGGAGACCGCTCGGCGGTGGTGGCGTGCACGGCCGTCACCCACCCGCGGCACCCGGCGGGGTTCGGCACGATCAGCGTGCTCGGCTTCCGCCCCGGGGCCGAGGACGCGAGCGGACCTGGAGCGGCGACCGCGATCACGGCCTCGGGGAGCACCGTCTACTCCTCGGTCGACCATCTCTACGTGGCGACCACCAGGAGCAGCCCACAACGGCGGCCCCGCACGGCGATCCACGCCTTCACCCTCGACGGCACCGATGCGTCGTACGCCGCCTCCGGCATGGTGATGGGCTCCGTCGAGGACCGGTGGCGGATGGACGAGCAGGACGGCCGGCTCCGGGTCGCCACCGCGCTTGGCCACAGCTCCTGGCGGCCACGGGAGAACGCCGTCGTCGTACTGGAGGAGCAGGGCGCCCACCTGGTGAAGGTCGGCAAGGTGGCAGGGATGGGCGATCACGAGCAGATCCGTTCGGTGCGCTGGCTCGCAGGCCTCGCGGTGCTGGTGACGTTCCGGCAGGTCGACCCCGTCTACACGGTCGACCTCTCGCAGTCACGGCCGCGAGTGGCCGGCGAGCTGAAGATCCCCGGCTTCTCGGGCTACCTGCACCCGATCGGCGGTGGACTCGTGCTCGGCCTGGGGCAGGACGCAAACCGTGCCGGGCTCTCCCGCGGCGCCCAGCTGACGGTCTTCGACATCAGCGACCCCACCCGGCCCGTGCGGGTGGAGACCCACGGCTTCGGCCCGCGAACGGAGGTGGCCGCCGAGTACGAGCCACGGGCCTTCACCTGGGTCGAGGCCACCCGGACCGGCTACCTGCCAGTCGCGTCGTACGGCCGCGGTCGCTCGCACTCCTGGCTCTCCGCCGTCCACGTCGGCGCCGACGGCGCGCTGCGGGCGAGCCGGGTCGCGCCGCGCACCGGAGGGAACTCGTACGAGACGCGCGCGCTGCCCTTGCCGGACGGCCGGATCGCCCTGACCAGCCTGCGGCGACCGGTCCGGCTCGTGGCCGGCTGACCCCAGTTCCTCGAAAGCGGCCCGGGAGGGCATCGGACCGACGTACTGTCGAGTCGGGGGTTGCCCCGGTCTTCCGACCGGGACCGGTTGTCGGAGGGTCCAGCTCATGGTGTTCGTCTTGTTTGCCGCGCCGCTCCTGGCGCTCGTCGCCTGGACGGCGCACCGCCACCATGCGCGCGTCGCCTGGGACCGCGAGCTCGACACCGCCTTCGCCCACACGGAGCCACGCAAGAGCCTGCGTCACCGTTCGCTCTGACCCGTCGCCCGCCCCGGCGTACGCTCGTCCCATGTGCCGAAACATCCGCACCCTGCACAACTTCGCGCCTCCCGCGACCACCCACGAGGTCGAGTCCGCGGCGCTGCAGTACGTGCGCAAGATCAGCGGGACGACCAAGCCCAGCGCGGCGAACCAGGCCGCGTTCGACCTCGCGGTGGCCGAGGTGAGCGCCGCGACCGAGCGGCTGCTGGCCGGTCTCACCACGGCTGCGCCCCCCAAGGACCGCGAGGTCGAGGCGGCCAAGGCGAGGGCTCGGACCGCCGCCCGCTACGGGTGATGGGCGGCCCGATGAGGGAGGCGACCGACCTGCTGGGTGACCGACGACCGGTCGTCCTCACCGGTGCCGGCATGTCCACCGACTCGGGTATCCCCGACTACCGCGGGCCCGGTGCCCCGGTCCGGATGCCGATGACCTACCAGGACTTCGTCTCCGGCCCGGAGGCGAGACAGCGCTACTGGGCGCGCAGCCACCTCGGCTGGGGCGTGATGCGTCAGGCAGAGCCCAACACGGGTCACGTGGCGCTCGCCCGGCTCCAGGCGACCGGTCGCACGGGCCTGCTGATCACCCAGAACGTCGACGGCCTGCACGAGCGCGCTGGCACGCCCGACCTGGTGGCTCTGCACGGGCGCATCTCGGAGGTCGTCTGCCTCGGGTGCCGGAGTACGACGTCACGCCGCACCCTCCAGCAGCGCCTGGAGGAGCTCAACCCGGACTGGCGCGAACGACACCCCAAGGCGCTGGTCCGACCCGACGGTGACGTCGAGCTCGAGGCGACCGCGGACTTCGTGGTCCCGGACTGCACCGACTGCGGCGGCGTCCTCAAGCCGGACGTGGTGTTCTTCGGGGAGAACGTGCCCCGTGATCGGGTGCAGCGCTGCTCCGACGCCGTGGACTCCGCAGATGCGGTGCTGGTGCTGGGATCGTCGCTGACCGTGATGAGCGGCTTCCGCTTCGTGCGCCGGGCCGCGCGGGCCGGACACCTGGTCGTGATCGTCAACCGCGGCGCCACCCGGGCCGACGACCTGGCCACGGTCAAGCTCGAGACCGGGACCTCGGAGTTCCTCGCGGGCTGGCTCGGCCGGTCGGGCCCGGTCGAGCTGCCGGAGCCCGCACTGCCGGAAGCGGCTACAGCCGGCTGACGAAGATGTGCTCGGCCGCCTCGGTCACGATCTCGGCGGTCTCTCCACCCGAGCCGACGAGGACGCCGTCGGGCGCGCTGGCGACGCTGACCACCTTGTCGGGGGTGGCGCCCACCCGCCGCAGGGCCCCCATCAGGTGCTCGTCCTTCTGCATCTCCTCGCTGATCCGGCGCACCAGGACCCGCACCGAGTCCTCGCCGTCCTGCGGGGTGACGTCGCTCAGCGACTCCACACCGTCCATGAACTCCTCGCCGTTGTGCACCTCCCCGAGCTCGTCCAACCCCGGGATCGGGTTGCCGTACGGCGACTCGGTCGGGTGGTCGAGCAGCTCGATCAGCCTGCGCTCGACGGTCTCCGACATCACGTGCTCCCAGCGGCAGGCCTCGGCGTGCACCTGCTCCCAGTCCAGCCCGATCACGTCGACCAGAAGACGCTCGGCCAGCCGGTGCTTGCGCATCACCCGCGTGGCCAGCGTCATGCCCTCGTCCGTCAGCTGGAGGTGCCGGTCTCCCTCGACTGTGAGGAGGCCGTCGCGTTCCATCCGGGCGACCGTCTGGCTCACCGTCGGTCCGCTCTGGTGCAGGCGCTCCGCGATCCGGGCGCGCAAGGGCACGATGTCCTCCTCCACGAGCTCGTAGATCGTGCGGAGGTACATCTCGGTCGTGTCGATCAGGTCGCTCACTCCCCCATTCTGTCCCATGGCACAGTGGGCTCCGTCATGCCTTCGGTCTTCTGGTTCCGTCGCGACCTGCGGGTGCGGGACAACCCGGCCCTGCTCGAGTCGCTGGCCGACCCCGGGGACGGCGTGGTCCCGGTCTTCGTCGTCGATCCCCACCTGTGGCGCCGGTCCGGCGCGGCCCGTCGGGCCTACCTCGCGGCGTCCTTGCGGGCCCTCGACGAGTCGCTCGACGGCCACCTGGTGGTGCGTCGGGGCGACCCGGTCACGGTCCTGCCGGCTCTGGCACACGAGGTGGGCGTCTCCGCCGTCCACGTCTGCGCCGACTTCGGTCCGTACGGCGCTCGCCGCGACCGGGCGGTGGCCGACGCACTGGAGAGCCAGGGCATCTCCCTGCGGCGCACCGGTTCGCCCTACGCCGTGGAGCCCGGACGAGTCCGGACCGGCAGCGGCAGCGGGTACCAGGTCTTCACGCCGTTCTCGAGAGCCTGGCAGGACCACGGCTGGCACCCGCCCGTCGAGGCGCCCGACCGACCCCGCTGGGTGGGAGCCCGGTCCGAGGACGTGCCCACCGCCGACCCTCCCCCGGGGATGCGTCTCCCGCCGGCCGGGGAGCGCGCGGCACTCGACCGCTGGCGGGAGTTCGCGGAGCGGCTGGACGCCTACGACGAGGACCGCGACCGCCCCGGTGTCGACGGGACCAGCCGGATGTCGGCGCACCTGAAGTGGGGCGAGGTCCATCCCCGCACCCTGCTCGCGGACCTCTCGCTCCGCAGGAGCAAGGCGGCCGCCACCTTTCGCACCGAGATCGCCTGGCGTGAGTTCTATGCCGACGTGCTGTTCCGGCATCCGTCGTCGGCGCGAGAGAACCATCGCCACGAGTTCGACGACATGGAGTACGACGAGCCCGCAGCCGCCTTCGAGGCCTGGCGCGAAGGCCGTACCGGCTACCCGATCGTGGATGCGGGGATGCGGGAGCTGCGTGCGACCGGCACCATGCACAACCGGGTCCGGATGATCGTGGCGAGCTTCCTGGTCAAGGACCTGCACCACCACTGGTGGCACGGCGCCAGGCACTTCATGGAACTGCTCGTCGACGGCGACCTGGCCTCCAACCAGCTCAACTGGCAATGGGTCGCAGGAAGCGGCACCGACGCGTCGCCGTACTTCCGGGTGTTCAACCCGCTCACCCAGGCAGCGAAGTTCGACCCGGACGGCAGCTACGTGCGCCGCTGGGTTCCCGAGCTCGGAACCGAGGAGTACCCGATGCCGGTGGTCGACCATGCCGAGGAGCGTCACGAAGCCCTCGCCCGACTCGAACGGATGCGGAAATGAGCGCCATCGAACACGACCCCGGCCTCGTCATCGCCCGGCGGTTCCGAGGGCCGGCGTACTCCGGCAACGGGGGCTACACGGCAGGGATGCTGGCCCAGCGCGTGTCCGACGCCGTGCCGAGCCCCACCGTCGCCGTGACGTTGCGGCGCCCGCCGCCGCTGGACACGACCATGACGGTCCGACGCCTGCCCCCCGGCACCCCGGAGAACCCGTCGGGGTTCGAGGTCGTCGTGCTCGGCCTCGACGACTCGGTCATCGCCAGCGCGACGGCGGTCGAGCGTGAGATCGAGCCGGTCGACTGGGTGGAACCGGCGTCTGCAAGCGAGGCCACGGTCCACTTCGCGGGGCTCGTTTCACACCCGTTCCCGACCTGCTTCGCCTGCGGGACGGGCCGCAGCGACGGCCTGGGCATCCACCCCGGGCGGCTCCCGTCCGGCCTGGTGGCGGCCACCTGGCGTCCCGACGCGAGCCTGGCCGAGTCGTCCAGTCTTGACGACGCGGTGTCCCGGGTCGGGCCGGGAACCGCCTGGGCGGCGGTCGACTGCACCGGCGGCTGGGCCGCGGACCTGGAGAACCGGCCGATGGTGCTCGGCCAGATGACCGCCGAGCTCGAGGCGCTCCCGGTGGTGGGCGACGACCACGTCGTGGTGGGTGAGCTGCGGGGCTCGGAGGGGCGCAAGACCTTCACCGCCAGCACGCTCTACGACCAGGACCGCCGGGTCGTGGCCCGGGCCGAACACGTCTGGATCGCCGTCGACCCTGAGGTGTTCAACACCCTCGAGCGGGCGCCGAGTTGACAGGCGACCCTCCGGGGCCCTGGGATTGGAACGTGCAAATCACCGAAACCCCGTGGTGGGAGACCGCCGTCTTCTACCAGATCTACATCCGCAGCTTCGCCGACGCCGACGGCGACGGCGTGGGCGACATGCCCGGCATCACCTCGCGGCTCGAGCATCTGGCCAACCTCGGGGTGGACGCGGTGTGGATCACGCCCTTCTACACCTCGCCGCAGCACGACCACGGGTACGACGTGGCCGACTACCGCGACGTGGACCCGCGCTTCGGGACCCTGGACGACTTCGACGCGATGCTGGCCGAGGCGCACCGCCAGCGGCTGCGCGTGGTCGTCGACATCGTTCCGAACCACACCTCGAGCGAGCACCCGTGGTTCCGGGAGGCACTCTCCGCCGACCCCGGGAGCGCCGCCCGAGATCGCTACGTGTTCCGGGACGGAGGCGGAACGGATGGCAAGACTCCTCCGAACAACTGGAAGTCCGTCTTCGGCGGCCCGGCCTGGACCCGGGTCGACGACGGCCAGTGGTACCTCCACCTCTTCGACTCCACCCAGCCCGACCTGAACTGGGGCAACCCGGAGATCGGCGACGAGTTCGAGTCGATCCTGAGGTTCTGGCTGG
Organism: uncultured Actinomycetota bacterium; assembly: GCA_963740525.1. Taxonomy (GTDB): domain Bacteria; phylum Actinomycetota; class Actinomycetes; order Propionibacteriales; family Nocardioidaceae; genus CAVUEG01. Next base: position 1,485,026 of record CAVUEG010000006.1, on the reverse strand, counting down.
ATCGCGGGGTCGACGGCTTCCGGATCGACGTCGCGCACTCGTTGTTCAAGGCCGACGGACTGCCCGACCACGTCGACGTCGGGAAGCCGGTCGCTGACGAGCCCATGTGGGACAGGCCGGAGGTCCACGACGTCTACCGGCGCTGGCGCAAGGTCCTCGACTCCTACCCCGGCGACCGGATGGCCGTGGGGGAGGCCTGGGTGAGCTCTCCCGAGTCGATGGCTCGCTACGTGCGCCCCGACGAGCTGCACCAGGTCTTCAACTTCGACTGGCTGATGGCCGACTGGAGCGCGGACTCGTTCCGCGACGTGATCGTGGGGACCCTGGACGCGATCGAGCCGGTCGGCGCTACCCCCACCTGGGTGCTGTCCAACCACGACGTGGTCCGGCACCCGACGAGGTACGGCGGCGGCCCTGCGGGCCTGGCCCGCGCTCGCGCCGCGACGCTGACGATGCTCGCACTGCCGGGGTCGGCCTACCTCTACCAGGGCGAGGAGCTCGGGCTCGAGCAGGTCGATGTCGCCGAGGAGTTCCGGCAGGACCCCTCCTGGTTCCGCACCGGCGAGATCGGCCGGGACGGCTGCCGGGTCCCGCTGCCCTGGAGCGGCACGGAACCGCCCTTCGGCTTCGGACCGGGAGGCGAGCAGCCATGGCTGCCGCAGCCGGAGGAGTGGGCGAGCCTCACCGCTCAGCGACAGCAGGACGACCCGCGCTCGACCCTCACGTTCTACCGCCGTGCTCTCGGCGCTCGCCGGGATCTCACCGCCCGGGGCGAGATCCGGATGCTCGAGAGCGACGCCGGCGTCCTGGCGTTCTCACGCGGGGACGCACTCGTGTGCGTCCTGAACTGTGGCGAGGAGAGTGCGGCCCTGCCGGAGGAGGCCGGCGAGCTCGTCCTGTGCAGCGGACCGCTGCCGGAGACGACGATCGCGCCGAACAGCGCGGCCTGGTTCCGACCTGCCTGACCCGCCTCGGTCAGCCACCCAGCGTGGCGTTGTAGCGGGCCAGGCCCCGAGCCAGGTCGTCGAGTGACTCCGCGTCCCAGGAAGCCAGTGCCTCGAGGAACACCTGGCGCCTGGACCGGACCATCCGGCGGACCCGGCGCTGTCCGTCCTCGGTGACCGCGAGCAGCGAGGCCCGCCCGTCCTCGGGATCGTCGGTCCGCTCCACGAGGGCGAGGTCGACCAGCAGCTGGACCTGACGGCTCGTCGCCGACTTGTCGAGGTCGAGGAGGCAGCCGAGCTCACCCTGGCGGGCCGGGCTCCCGAGGTGCTCGAGCTGTGCCAGCATCGCGTAGCCGGTGGGGTGCAGGTCCGGGTGGATCTCCTTGGCGCGGCTCACCCAGGTGCGCTTCATCCGGCGGGCCAGGACCCCGATCTCCGTCTCCAGGGCCAGCAGGGTGTCCGCACGCGAGTGGCTCATAGCCTCCCCGTCGGTCACGCGACGGGCTCCTCGACGAGCTCGTCGGCCCGGGCGATCGTCGTACGCAGGGGTACCTCCTGGATGAGCAGCACCGCCACGAGCGCGATCAGCGCGAACGGCGCCGCCAGCAGGAAGATGTGCCCGACGCCCTCGGCGTACGCCGACTCGATGACCGCGCGCACCGGATCCGGCAGCGTGCGGACGTCGGGGATCGACCCTCCGTCGGCCGGCGCGGTGAGGCCGAGGCGAGCCATGCCCGTCTGGACGTGGTCGCCGACGCGGTGGGAGAGCGCGGTCCCCAGAGCCGAGAGCCCGATCGCTCCGCCCATCGTGCGCACGAAGGTGACCAAGGAGCTGGCCACCCCCAGCTCGCGCTGGGCAACCGTGTTCTGCACGGCGAGGACCAGGTTCTGCATCACGGCGCCGAGGCCGATGCCCAGCACGGCCATGAAGCCGCCGGCGAGCCCAGCGGCTGTCCACCTCAGGGTCCCCAGCAGCCCGAGACCGGCCACGACCAGCACCATCCCGCCGACGAGGTAGCGCTTCCACCGCCGGTCCGGGTGATCAACCGCCCGCGGCGACGCTGGACAGGAAGAGCCGAGCGACCATCGGCAGGGTCAGCAGCCCGGCCGTGGTCGGGCACATGCCGCGCGCGATCTGGAAGTACTGGCCGAGGAAGACCGCGCGCCGAACATCGCGACGCCCACCATCACGCTGGCCGTCGAGGCCAGGGCCATGGTGCGCTCGCCGAACAGGTGCAGCGGGATGATCGGCTCCTCGGCCCGGCGCTCGACGAGCACCGCCGCGACCAGCAGCAGCGACGCCCAGCGCACCGAGCACAGCGAGGTCGGCGAGCCCCAGGCGAACGGCTCCGCCGAGGGAGACCCACACCAGCAGGTCGCTACGCCGCCGGCGATCAGCGCCGCGCCCAGGTAGTCGATCTTCACCTCGCGCCGACGACCGGCAGGTTCAGCGTGCGCTGCACGACGACGAGCGAGACGACCGCCACCGGCGCGCCGACCCAGAAGCACCAGCGCCAGCCCAGCCAGGGGGTGTCCACGATGAGCCCGCCGATCAGCGGCCCGGCCACCGGGGCGACGGCGACATCGCGCCGAGGTAGCCGGTGTAGCGGCCGCGCTCACGGGGGATGACCATCGCCGCGACGACGATCTTGATCAGCGCCTGCAGCCCGCCGACACCGACGCCCTGCAGCACCCGCCAGCGATCAGCATCTCCACGGACCGACAGACCCCGCGACCAGGGAGCCGGCGAGAAGATGCCCAACGAGCTGCACCAGCAGCTTCTTGCTGAACAGGTCGGAGAGCTTGCCCCAGATCGGCGTGGTCGCCGTCATCGCCAGCAGCATCGCCACCATCACCCAGGTGTAGCCCGGCTCGCTGCCGCCCAGGTCGCTCGACGATCCGCGGCAGGGCGTTCGAGACGACGGTCGAGGAGAGCATCGCGACGAACATGGCCAGCAGCATCCCCGAGAGCGCTTCGAGCACCTCCCGGTGCGTCATCGGCTGCTCGGGCTCGGAGACTGCTGTCTCTGGGGTCGGCGTGGCAGCCGGAACGGTCGTGGTGCGCAAGGAGGCGCCTTTCGGGTGAAGTCGGAGCGAGAGATTGTTGCAAAGCGCAACCTTATCCAGAGTGGTTGACTCCTGCAACTAATGTGACCCGGCGCACTCGGGCACGATCGGGATGGCGCAGCGAAAACGTCTTGAGCGCATCGGGGGCCGGCCGTACGGTGGACGGACACGGGAAAGGAGGTGGTCTGAAGGTGCATTCTTATCGGACTCGTGAGGTGGCTGCCGGCTAGCAGCACACCCGGTCACCGGCCGTGAGCCGCTGGCCAGTTCCAAGCAGTCACCCGACCCGCAGGCGTCCGGAACAGTCCGTCCGGCATGAACACGCCTGCGGGTCGCTGCCTGTCCGGACCGGACACGCAGCGGCGAGCGCGGGTCAGGTGGTGACCGCGAGCTGCGCCCCGCGAGAGCTGGGCGTGGTAGAGCGACGCGTAGGCCCCGTCCGCGGCCAGCAGGACATCGTGCGTAGCCCTGCTCGACGATGCGGCCGTCCTCCATCACGAGGATCAGGTCGGCGTCGCGGATGGTCGAGAGCCGGTGCGCGATCACGAACGCTGTGCGGTCCGAGCGCAGCGCCGCCATCGCGTGCTGGATCAGCAGCTCGGTGCGGGTGTCGACCGAGCTCGTCGCCTCGTCGAGGATCAGGATGGCGGGATCGGCCAGGAACGCCCGCGCGATCGTGAGCAGCTGCTTCTCGCCGGCGGAGACGTTCGCTGCCCTCCTCGTCGATCACGGTGTCGTAGCCGTCGGGCAGCGAGTGCACGAACCGGTCCACGTACGTGGCCTGCGCGGCCTCCAGGATCTCCTCCTCGGTGGCTGTCGGGTCGCCCGTAGGCGATGTTGTCGCGGATCGTCCCGCCGAACAACCAGGTGTCCTGGAGCACCATCCCGATCTGGCCGCGGAGCTCTGCCCGCGGCATGGCTCGCGATGTCCTGCGCCGTCGAGCGTGATCCGCCCGGAGCCGACCTCGTAGAAGCGCATCACGAGGTTGACCAGGGTCGTCTTGCCGGCACCGGTGGGGCCGACGATCGCGACCGTCTGACCAGGCTCGGCCACCAGGGACAGGTCCTCGATCAACGGCGAGCTCCGGGTCGTAGCGAGAACGAGACGTGCTCGAAGCGGACCTCACCATGACGCTCGTCGGGGAGCCCTTGCTCGGCGACCGTCGGGCAGCTGCTCGTCCGCGTCGAGGAGCTCGAAGACCCGCTCGGCCGACGCCACGCCCGACTGGAGCAGGTTCACCATCGAGGCGACCTGGGTCAGCGGCTGGGTGAACTGACGGGTGTACTGGATGAACGCCTGCACGTCACCGAGGCTGAGCGTCCCGCTGGCCACCCGGAGCCCGCCGAGAACGGCGATCACGACGTAGTTGAGGTTCCCCAGGAACATCATCAGCGGCATGATCAGGCCGCGACGAACTGCGCCGCGAAGGACGCCTCGAACAGCTGCTCGTTCTGCTCCTCGAACTCGCGCTCCACCTCCGGCTGACGGCCGAAGACCTTCACCAGGGCGTGACCGGAGAACGCCTCCTCGATGTGGCCGTTGAGCGCGCCCGGTGCGCCGCCACTGGGCGACGAACTGGCCCTGCGAGCGCTTCATGATGCCGCCGGCCACAGCCATCGAGATCGGCACCGAGACCAGGGCCACCAGGGCCAGGGTCGGCGAGATCCAGAACATCATCGAGAGCACCGCGACCACCGTGAGCAGCGAGGTCATGAGCTGGCTCATGGTCTGCTGCAGGGTCTGCGAGACGTTGTCGATGTCGTTGGTGACCCGAGACGAGCAGCTCCCCACGCGGCTGCCGGTCGAAGTACCCCAACGGCAGCTTGTTGACCTTGTCCTCGACCTCCGCGCGCATCCGCCACACGGTCCGCTGGACCACGTCGTTGAGCAGGTAGCCCTGCACCCACGCGAGCAGCGACGCCACGACGTACACGCCGAGGACGAGCAGCAGGACGTCGGCCACCGCGGTGAAGTCGACGCCCTGTCCGGGCACGACGTGGTCCATCGCCGCCAGCATGTCCGCGACCCGCCCGTCGCCCCGCTCGCGGAGTCCGGCCACGGCCTGGGCCTGGGTGACGCCGGGCGGGATGGTCTGCCCGAAGAGCCCGGCGAAGATCAGGTCGGTGGCCCGTCCGAGGATCCGGGGCCCGACCGCGGTGAGCGTGACGCTGGCGATGGCGAACGCCACGACCAGCAGCGCACGGGTCCGCTCCGGTCGCATCCGCCGGAGCATCCTCTTGGCCGAGGGACCGAACTCCATCGCCTTCTGGCCGACCATCCCGCCACCGAACGGGCCCCGACCGGGCCCTGGGCCAGCCTGGATCCGCTCGGTCTCCTGAAGCGTCCCCGCCTTCGCGGCCGGGCCCGTAGAGGTCGCGCTCATGCCGCGTCCTCCGTCGAAAGCTGGGACTCGACGATCTCCTGGTACGTCGAACAGGTCTCGAGCAGCTCGTCGTGGGTCCCCACGGCCGACCACCGCCGCCGTCCTCGAGCACGAGGATCTGGTCGGCGTCGCGGATGGTCGAGACCCGCTGCGCCACGATCACGACCGTCGCCTCCCGGGTGATCGGCCTCAGTGCCGCTCGAAGCCGGGCGTCGGTGGCGAGGTCGAGCGCGGAGAACGAGTCATCGAAGAGGTAGATCTCGGGCCGGCGGATCAGCGCCCTGGCGATCGCCAGGCGTTGCCGCTGGCCACCCGACACGTTGGTCCCACCCTGCGCGATCGGGGCCTCCAGCATCAGCGGCATGGCCTCGACGAAGCCACGCGCCTGGGCCACCTCGAGGGCAGCCCACATCTCCTCCTCCGTCGCCTCCGGCTTGCCGAGGCGGAGGTTGCTGGCAACCGTGCCGCGTGAACAGGTACGCCTTCTGCGGGACCAGTCCGATGCTTCCCCAGAGCAGGTCCGGGTCGAGCCGACGTACGTCGACGCCGCCGACGCGGACCTCGCCCGCTGTCGCGTCGAAGAGCCGGGGGACGAGGTTGACCAGCGTGGACTTGCCGGCACCGGTGGAGCCGATCACTGCGACGGTCTGACCCGGCGTCGCGCTGAGGTCGATCGCGCGCAGCACGGGCTCGTCCGCGCCGGGATAGCTGAACTCGACGCCCGACAGGTCGAGGGTGCCTGGCCGCACGAGCGAGGTCACCGGCTCCGGAGGCGGCACCACCGACGACGCGGTGTCGAGCACCTCGGAGATCCGGTCCGCGCACACCGACGAGCGCGGCACCATCATCAGCATGAAGGTCGCCATCATCACCGACATCAGGATCTGGGCGAGGTAGGACAGGAACGCCGTCAGGGCGCCCACCTGCATCTGCCCGGCGTCGACCCGGTGCGCACCGAACCACAGCACCGCGACACTCGAGACGTTGAGGATCAGCAGGACGGTGGGGAACATCGTCGCCAGCCACCGGCCGGCTCGCACCGACACCTCGGTGAGCTCGGTGTTGGCCTCGCCGAAGCGAGCCACCTCCACCGGTTCGCGAACGAAGGCCCGCACCACGCGGATCCCGGTGATCTGCTCGCGCAGGATCCGGTTCACCTGGTCGATCCGCTCCTGCATCAGCCGGAAGCTCGGCACCATCTGCCAGGCGATGAACCCCACCGACCCGATCAGGGCCGGCACGACGACTGCCAGCAGCCACGAGAGCCCGAGGTCCTCGCGCATCGCCATGATGATGCCGCCGACCATCATCACCGGCGCCGAGATCATCATCGTGCAGGTCAGCAGGACCAGCATCTGCACCTGCTGCACGTCGTTCGTGGTCCTGGTGATCAGCGAGGGAGCCCCGAAGTGGTCGACCTCGCGTTGGGAGTAGGACCCCACCTGCCGGAAGAGGCTGTTGCGAAGGTCGCGCCCGAACGACATCGCGGTGCGGGCGGAGAACCACACCGCGACCACGGCGCAGCTGATCTGGAGGACGGAGACGGCGAGCATCCAGCCGCCCAGACGGAGGATGTAGCCGGTGTCGCCCTTGGCCACCCCGTTGTCGATGATGTCGGCGTTCAGGCTCGGCAGGTAGAGCAGCGCCACGACGCCCACGAACTGGAGGACGACGATCACGGCCAGCGAGCGGGTGTAGGGACGCAGGTAGGTGCGCATCAGGCGCAACAGGGTCATCGGGTGCCTTTCGCGTCGTCGGCCGCGAGCACTCCGTGGAGTACGACGTCGACGATCTGTTCCGGAGTGAGCATCCGGTTGTCGGAGATCTCGGCGTGGCTGGCCGAGAAGGTGAGGAGGCGGAGCAGGTGGACGAGCTCGTCGGGAGGGACAAGCAGCCGGTCGGCGTCGTCGCCGATCAGGGCGACGAGCTCCTTGGTGAGCCGGTGCCGCCAGTGGTCACGCTCGGCGACGTCGTCGACGTGCTCGGGGGGTGCCACCAGCCCGATCGCACGCATCAGGCCGAAGATCTCCAGGAAGCGACCCTGCAGCAGCGATACGAAGGCGACCATCCGCTCCGCAAGCGGCAGTCCGTGGTCGATCGCAGCGACATCGCCGAGGAGTCTGCCCGGCGTGAACGCCCGCTCGACCGCGGCGTCGATCAGGTCGTCCTTGGAGTCGAAGACACGGAAGATCGTGCCCTCGGCCACCCCGGCGGCCTCGGCGATCTGACGCGTCGTCACCGCACGACCGTGCTCGCGAAGCAGCGGCAGGGTGGCCTCGACGAGCGCCGCCCTGCGGTCGTCGGGCGGCATCGAGGGGGCACGAGGAGTCACCCGCACACCCTAGATGAGTGAGCGCTCACTCACAAACGGTTTACGTCAGGGAGCCAGGCGCTCGCGCACCCAGGTCGAGGCTCCCGAGTCACCCAGATCCCCGTCAGCCAGATCCCCGTCGCCCGCCACCCGGCGGTAGCGGAGCCGGTCGTGCAGCCGGTTCGCGCGGCCCTGCCAGAACTCGATGGACTCGGGAGCCACGCGGATCCCGCCCCAGTGCGGGGGTGCCGGCACCTCACCCTGCTCCCCGAAGCGGCTGAGCACCTCGGCGTACGCCGCCTCGAGCGCGGCGCGGTCCGCCACCACCTCCGACTGCGCGGAGGCCCAGGCCCCGAGCTGCGCGGCCCGCGGGCGCCGGGCGAAGTAGGCCTCGGTCTCGGCGCGGTCGACCCTGGCCGCCCGGCCCTCCATCCGCACCTGACGCTCCAGGGCGTGCCACGGGAAGAGCAGCGAACAGCGCGGGTCGTCCTCGAGCTCGTGACCCTTGCGCGACTCGTAGTTGGTGAAGAAGACCAGTCCGCGCGCGTCGTACGCCTTCAGCAGCACAAGCCTGCTCGACACCGCCCCGTCCGGCGCCACCGACGAGACCACCATCGCGTTCGGCTCGTGGATGCCCGAGGCACGGGCCTCGTCGAGCCACCGGTCGAAGAGCCGCTGCGGGTCGTCCCCGGCCTCCGACTCGACGAGCCCACCCAGGGAGTACTCGTGGCGAAGTGCGGCCAGCTGGGCGGCTCCTGCCTGCTCGCGCGTCATGCCACGAACCTATCCGAGGCGCCCGGATCAGGCGGATCGTCCGGATCGGCGCGCACACTGGCACAATGCCTCTCTGGGTCGCCCAGCGTGATCCCACAGCACAGTGACAAAGGAGTCGCGGATGACCGAGGTCCACCACGGGCTGGAGGGCGTGATCGCCTTCGAGACCCAGATCGCCGAGCCCGACAAGGAGGGCTCCGCACTCCGGTACCGCGGCGTCGACATCGAGGAGATCGTCGGACGGGTCCCCTTCGAGAAGGTGTGGGGCCTGCTGGTCGACGGCGCCTACGAGCCGGGCCTGCCCCCCGCGGAGCCGTACCCGCTCCCGGTGCACTCCGGAGACATCCGCGTCGACGTGCAGAGCGCCATCGCCATGCTCGCCCCGGCGTGGGGGATCCAGGCCACGTACGACATCTCCGACGAGCAGGCCCGTGAGGACGTCGGCCGGGCCGCCGTGATGGTGCTCTCGTACGTCGCCCAGGCCGCGCGCGGGCTGGGTCAGCCCATGATCCCGCAGAAGGAGGTCGACAAGGCCGAGACCCTGGCCGAGCGCTTCATGATCCGCTGGAAGGGCGAGCCCGACCCCGCCCACGTCAAGGCGGTCGACGCCTACTGGAGCTCAGCGGCCGAGCACGGGATGAACGCCTCCACCTTCACCGCGCGCGTGGTCACCTCCACCGGTGCGGACGCCTGCGCGGCGCTCTCCGCGGCGGTCGGCGCCATGAGCGGGCCGCTGCACGGTGGCGCACCGTCGCGGGTCCTGCACATGATCGACGAGGTGGAGAAGAGCGGCGACGCCGGGCGCTACGTGAAGAAGCTGCTCGACGACGGCCAGCGGCTGATGGGATTCGGCCATCGGGTGTACCGCGCAGAGGACCCCCGGGCGCGCGTGCTGCGTCGTACGGCGCAGGAGCTGAACGCTCCCCGCTACGCCGTGGCCGAGGCGCTGGAGAAGGCCGCCCTCGCCGAGCTGCGCGAGCGACGTCCTGACCGGGTGCTCGAGACCAACGTGGAGTTCTGGGCCGCGATCGTGCTCGACTTCGCCGAGGTACCCCCGCACATGTTCACGTCCATGTTCACCTGTGCCCGGACCGCCGGATGGTCCGCGCACATCCTCGAGCAGAAGCGCACCGGTCGGCTGATCCGGCCGTCCGCGACGTACGCCGGTCCCGACCCGCGCAGCGCCTCCGACGTCGAGGGCTGGAACGACGCGTGGACCTGAGTGAGGGACCCACGAGCGAGTACACCTTGCATCCGGAGAGGGACGCGATGAGCAGCGAGGACTGGAACGCCACCGCGGCGACCTACGACCAGGAGGCCGACCACGGACTGCGGGACCCCGAGGTCCGCACCGCCTGGCGTGACCTGCTGCTGCGGCTGATGCCCGAGCCGCCGGCCCGCGTGGCCGACATCGGGTGCGGCACGGGCTCGTTGTCGAGTCTCCTCGTCGAGGCGGGCTTCACCGTCCACGGAATCGACTCCTCGCCCAGGATGCTCGCGAAGGCGCGCGCGAAGGTGAGCTCGGATCAGGCCAGCTTCATGCTCGGCGACGCCGCGAACCCCGAGCTGACGCCCGGCCTGTACGACGTGGTGCTCTGCCGTCACGTGCTGTGGACTCTCCCCGACCCGGCGGCCGTCCTCGGCCGCTGGTCGAAGCTGCTCTCACCCGAGGGTCGCCTGATCCTGATCGAGGGCAGCTGGTCCACGGGTGCGGGCCTGTCCGCCGAGACCACCCGCGAGCTGGTCCTGGCGAACCGGTCGCACGCCGAGACCGAGCACCTCACCGACGCGGCGTACTGGGGCCAGAGCATCACCGACGAGCGCTACGTCGTGATCAGCCGCTCCTGAGCGGCTCGGTCGTCCGCGCAGTCGAGCCTCGGCCGGGGTCCCGTTTGGTGCGCCCGGTCTCGTGGATGGCACACTTGGCCTCCTGACAGCGTCGTCAGCGATGACCAAACGGCCCCGTACGAAGGTTGCGCACATGACCGACGCCCTCACGATTCCCGCCCAGCTCAAGCCCGCCGACGGACGCTTCGGCGCCGGCCCCTCGAAGATCAGCACCACCGCGCTGGATGCCCTGGCCGCCACCGGCAGGACGCTGATGGGGACGTCCCACCGGCAGGCACCGGTGAGGAACACCGTCGGCCGGGTCCGCGAGGGCCTTCAGCGGCTGTTCTCCGTGCCCGAGGGCTACGAGGTGGTGCTCGGCAACGGCGGCGCCACAGCCTTCTGGGACATCGCCACCTTCGGCCTGATCCGCGAGCGCAGCCAGCACCTGTCGTTCGGCGAGTTCTCCTCGAAGTTCGCCAAGGCCGCGAAGCAGGCCCCGTTCCTGGGGGACCCGACCGTCATCGAGTCGGCGACGGGGAGCCGGCCAGAACCGCGAGCCGAGACCGGCGTCGACGCCTACGCCTGGGCGCACAACGAGACCTCGACCGCGGTGATGGCCCCGGTGCACCGGGTGCAGGGTGCCGACGACGGGGCACTCGTGCTCATCGACGCCACCTCGGGTGCCGGCGGCCTGCCCGTCGACCTGCACGAGGTCGACGTCTACTACTTCGCCCCGCAGAAGTGCTTCGCCTCCGACGGCGGCCTCTGGATCTCGATCATGTCGCCGGCAGCGCTGGACCGGGCCGCGGAGATCGCGGCCAGTGGCAGGTTCATCCCCGCCTTCTTCGACCTGCCGACCGCGATCGACAACTCGTCGAAGAACCAGACCTACAACACCCCGTCGGTGGCGACGCTGTTCCTGATGGCCGAGCAGCTCGACTGGATGAACGCCCAGGGCGGGCTCGACGCGATGGTGAAGCGGACCACCGCGAGCTCCGACGCGCTGTACGGCTGGGCCGAGCGCACGCCGTACACCACGCCGTACGTCGTGGACCCGGACCACCGCTCGCTGGTGATCGGCACCATCGACTTCGACGAGTCGATCGACGCCGCCGCGGTCGCGAGGACCCTGCGGGCCAACGGGATCGTCGACACCGAGCCGTACCGCAAGCTCGGCCGCAACCAGCTCCGGATCGCGATGTACCCGGCCGTCGACCCGTCCGACATCGAGGCGCTGACGGCCTGCATCGACCACGTGGTCGAGAACCTCTAGCGAACGCGACCGGACGGCTCGTGACGACGCAGGGGGCTTGGCTGGTCGGCGGGGGACTCGAGCAGGGCCCGGAGACGTCGGCGGGCTCGGTGATGTCGGCTGCGCACGGTTCCCTCGGGCAGCTGGAGGTGGCGAGCAGCCTCCACCTGCGTGAAGCCGTCCCAGTGCACCAGGCGGATGATCTCCCGATCGAGCGGGTCCAGCTCTTGGAGGGCGGCACCAAGATCGTGGCCGAGAGGCTCGGCCGCCTGGGCCTCGGCATGGAGCTGTGAGCGCAGCTGCTCGGCGAGGGCACTGCGGCGACGACGACTGCGCCGCTGGGTGGAGGTCACGCGTCTGGCGACGCCGTACACCCACATGCGTGCCTCGACGTCATCCACAGGCACCACGCGAGCCTTGCGCCAGAGCACCAGGAGGGTGTCACCCAGGAGGTCCGCGGCGTCCTCGGGGTCGCGTGCCCGGCCGAGGAAATAGGCAAGGAGGCCCGGGAGGTTGTCCTCGATCAGGCGTTCCACGCGTTGGGTGGCCTCACTCGCGCCCATCGACGCCCCCTGGCCCGGCACAGGAGAGGGTCGAGGCCTCGAACAGCGGGCCGTCCGAGTCGCCCATGTGTGCCAGGTCGGGCACGGCCTGGTGAGCGCGCTGCCAGAGGTCTTCGGCCACCTGCTCGAAGATGGCCTGGTTCTGGGCCTCAGGGGTGGTGGGCTCGGGTAGGTCCAGTCGGGACAGCACCCTGTCCCCGTAGCCGGCCCACGTGGGCTCGGACGGGATCCTCTCCAGCTCCGCTTGCTGTGACGCGCTCAGGTGCTTGAAGTCCATGAAGGCAAGACACTCCACGCGTCTGCCGAGCGAGTTCGTGTAGTCCACCGGGATGCCCGGTCGGATCCTGACCGTGTCTGCGTCCTTGGCGACGAACGGCGGGATGCTGAGTTCGTAGGCGGTGATGGTTCCGGCGCCGGTTGCGAGGAGGGCCACGCCACCGGCAGCAACGAGGACCATCCTCCTGCGCGGCCGACGTGAACGCCTGGCTCCCTTGGTCTGAGTCGCCATGGTCCGAGCCATGCGCACGGCGTCATCGGTCGGGCGTGGGGCGCTTCTCTGAAGCAGCGTGTCCAGTTCCTGCTCATTCATCGGTGTCCTCCTGCGGGTGGTCAGTCACCCTGCTCATGGCCGGCACCGCGGAGATCGTTGCATTCGGGCGAGGCTTTCCGGGCAGCGTCAGCTGTCGGGCCTGTCAGGCCTGTCAGGTTCGTGCAGGCTGAGTGGGTCTCCACGCGAACGCAACGCGGCCCGTGCGCGCGTTGCAGGGAGGACGACCTGGCCTCCTAGAGTTCCGGGCAACCCTCTTGATGAGTGTGTGGGCGACGTAGAAGCCTGCCATGGAGAGCAGGAAGAGCCCCATGCCCGCCGCGAACCGCCAACCCGTGTCGTCGAACACGAAGGAACCGGCGACCAGCGCGAGCACGGCGAGGAGCGTCCACCGGCCGATGGGAAACTCCAACGGATGTGCTGATCCCCGGTGCCTGCCTTGCTCGTCGTCCACCGGCGAATCCTACCTAGTTGCGAGTGCCTCGCGAGCTCGTCGGCAATGACCCGCGCACCATCAGCGGCAGACCCGTCCGAGCACCGCGTGCCCACCTTGCCAGTCAGAGCGCCGCCAGGATCTCCTGGTACGCCGGCTCGCCGAACGCCACTATCCGGGCCTCCTCGACCTGCGTCGCGGTCTCACGCAGGGTGTCGACGCAGGCTCGGATCGCGTCGTCGCGCGGCCAGCCGTAGATCCCGGCCGAGACCAGAGGGAACGCGACGGTGGCCGCACGGAGCTCGTCGGCCACCCCCAGCGCATTGGCGTAGCAGGAGACCAGCAGCGACCGGTCCCGCTCGCCGGCACTGTGGTTCGGGCCGACGACGTGAATCACCCAGCGGGCGGGCAGTCTTCCCGCCGTGGTCCACCCGGCCTGACCGGTCTCGAGCCCGTCGGGGAAGCGGCGGATGCAGTCCTCGAGGATCTCGCCTCCCCCAGCCCGGTGGATCGCGCCGTCCACACCGCCGCCGCCCCGCATCGCCCGGTTGGCGGCGTTGACGACCGCATCCACGTGCTGGTCGGTGATGTCGCCCTGGACCACGGTGATCTCCATCAGTGTCCCTTCCTCAGCGACGACTGGCGCGACGGCCCTGTCGGGGCGCCTGGGCCAGCATCCGGCTGACCGCTCGCTCCAGCGCGACCTGCCGCTCGTCGGCGGTGGCGAAGCTCCGGCGCACCGTCGAGGCGATGGTGACGCCGTCCTCGTAGAGGTCGATCACCCGCGGGTCGACGTACGACGACCTCGCGATGGCGGGGGTGTTGCCGAGATACTCCGACACCTCGACCATCGCACCCCGGATGGCGCGGGCGCGAGAGGCCTTCGTCTCCCCCGGCTCGTCGCTGGCAGCCAGTGCCGCTGCGGCGAGCACGGTCGCGTGCCAGGTCCGGAAGTCCTTGGCGGTGATCTCCGCGCCGGTGTGCTGGCGCAGGTAGTCGTTGACCAGCATCGCGTCGACGGGCGACCAGCGACGCGCTGCCTTGTAGGCCAGCAGCCGGTCACCCCCTCCTCGGCGTCGACGCATGGTCTCCACCGCGGCGACCGCCAGCGGGTCGTCGATCTCGATCTCGTGCTCGATGCCCGACTTGCCCTCGAAGCGGAAGACCAGCCGCTTTCTCGCCCGCCGCACGTGGCGTCGTTCGAGGGTGGTGAGGCCGAAGCTCCCGTTGGTGTCGGTGTAGGTGTCGCTGCCGATCCGGAAGTAGCCGAGGTCCAGCAGGCGTACCGCGGTGGCCGTCGCCCGCTCCACGGGCATCCCGTCCAGGGCCAGGTGCTCCAGGATGGCGGCCCGAGCCCGGGGCAGCTTGCGGGCCACCTCCAGGACCCGGTCGAACTTCATCTGGTCGCGCTTCACCCGCCAGTCCGGGTGGTAGAGGTACTGCCGCCGGCCGGCCACGTCGACCCCCACCGCCTGGATGTGCCCGTTGGCCACGGGGCAGATCCACACGTCCTGCCAGGCGGGCGGGATCACCAGAGCCTTGACCCTGGCCACCTCCTCGGGTGTGAGCCGCGCGCCGCCCTGGTCGAGGTAGACGAAACCGGTGCCCGCCCGGCGGCGGCTCCAGCCGGGGGTGTTGGGAGAGACGGTGCGCAACCGGGCCATGGCCCTAGGTAACCAGAAGCAGGTTCCGGGAAACCCGGTTCCCAGACAACGGGCAGTCCGTGAACCGGCAGTCGGTGAACCTGGTCAGCCCGAGCCAGTCCGCCGTCGCAGCCGGACCAGCACGAGCCCGCCGAGCGCGGCAAGCAGCCCCAGGGCACCGGTCACCACGCCCACGTTCCAGACCCTCGAGGTGCCGAAGGAGCCCGGGTCGGATGCAGCGCCCGCCTCCGCCGGGGGCCGGGGCGTTCGCGTGGGCGTCGCCGACGCTTCCGGTGCCGTGCCTCCGGTCGGATCCGGGACCTCGATCCGGTAGACCGCACTCCCCACGCCCTCGGAGGTGATCCAGGCGGTCCCGTCCGGCGCGAGCGCCACCGCCTCCCCCTGCGGCTGGGCGGGAAGCGGGACCGAGGCGACCCGCTCGAGCCCCGGAAAGGTGAAGACCGCGGCCGACGAGTAGCCGCGCAGCAGAACGTGCCGACCGTCGGGGAGGAACGTGCCGTCGGTGAGGAAGCCGGGCACCCGCCCTACCGGGGTCAGCCGGTTCACCCGGTTGGTGCGCAGCCGGCGCGGGGCTGCGTACACGGTGCCGCCGAGGAGCGCCTTGGACACCACGTAGAGCCGGCCGGTCCGGGGACTCACGAGCAGCGTCTCTGCGTCGCGCGGCCCGTCGGGGTAGGCCAGGGAGTAGCGCAGCGCATGGACCGCCCGGGTGCCTCGCACGACGGGCACCCGGTAGACCTCGATGCGGTCCCTCCGGCCGAGGTTGTCACCGATGTCGCCGACCCAGACCGCGGTACCGCCGGCGGGCGCCAACGCCTCGACGTCCACCACGTCGGCGTCGTACGTCGTGGTGCTGATCGTGCGCCCGGACCACTGGTCCAGGACGTAGAGCACGGGACCGGAGCCGGAGTCGTTGGTCGTGACCAGCCGGCCCCCCGCCAGGGCCAACCCGCTCGACTCGTTGATCCGCGGGTCGACGAGATGGAACACCGGGCGAGGCGTGTCGTCGGCGCTTGCTGATCCTGGCGCGCCTGTCACCGCGGCCACGGCCGCCACCAGCACGGTTGCCAGGACGTGGCTAGTGCGCGGAACCATCGAGGAGGTCCGCGAGCCGCGGCCGGACGTTCCAGGCCCGCGTGAGCGCGTCGTACTCGGCACTGAGGTCCTCCCCGGCGACGGCGCCCGTGCGCAGGGCACGGATCAGCGTGTTGCGTGGGGTGTGCTGGCTCTCCACGAACTCGATCACCTCGACCCGGTAGCCCTCGCGGCGCAGCACGGCGGCCCGCAGCGCGTCGGTCAGCGTGTCCGCGAAGCGCTCACGCAGGATGCCGTGCCGCGTGAGCATGCCGTACGGCGCCGGCGTCGGCATCCGCCGTAGCTGGGCGGCGACGTCGTGGTGACAGCAGGGCGCCGCGAGGACCAGCGGAGCCTTCCATCCGACGGCTCGTGCCAGCGCCTCGTCGGTGGCGGTGTCGCACGCGTGCAGCGCCAGCACGATGTCCGGCGTCCGCTCGACGGTGGCGCCGGCGATCGTGCCCTGGAGGAACTCCAGGGAGGACTCGTCCCCGAGCTCCGCGGCGAGCGCGGAGTTGTGCTCATAGGACTGCGCCTTCACGTCGACGCCGGTGACGTGCACCGGAACCCCGAGGACGTGGTTGAGGTAGCGGTGCGCCGCGAAGGTCAGGTAGGCGTTGCCGCAGCCGAGATCGACGAGTCGCAGCGGGTCCTCGGCCGTGGGTCTGCGAAGTTTCCCGGAGACCAGCGCCTGCTCGACGGCCGGCGCGAGGCAGCGCAGGAACTCCTCGACCTGGCGGTACTTCGCCTGCCGGCTCGGTTTGACGCGACCGTCCTCGTCGGCGATTCCGACCGCCCGCAGCACCGGGTCGTCCGCGGGCAGCAGACGCGGCTTCGCCTTGTCGTGCGTGCGCTCCTGCTCGGCGGGCTCCTCCCGCGCGCTGGTGTGCACCACGGCCTCGAGCTTCTTGGTCACCCGCACCTGGTGGGTCTCGGTGGTGGTCTCCACGTGCCAGTTGCCGAACGGCTCGTCGAGCAGGTCGTCCAGGGCCGCCTTGGCCTCGTCCCCCGCAGCGTGGTTGCTGGTGTGCGCCTGGGCATCGTCGTACGCGGTCACCTGGAGGTGGCGGCCGGCCTTGAGGTCGACGTACCTGAGCTCGACGCGGCGCCACCTCGGTTGCTGGCCCTTCTGGCGACCCGACGCGACCGCTCGGACGAAGGTCTCCGGGTCCAGCACCAGGCCGCGCATCCGGGTCAGCACGCGCAGCAGCGGCTCAGTCATGTCAGCCCTTCATCAGGGAGGCGAGAATCACGATCGCGAGCAACCCCACGAGGGCACCAGGAATCACCAGACGGCGGTAGCGGGGGTTCACTCGGGCGAGTTTACGGTGCCTCCCGAGAGGGGCCGATCGCCCTATGGACCGGCCGGGGTGCCGGGTCTAGCGTCGGTCAGTGAGCACCGACCGCTTCTCGGGAAGAGGCCGATCACAGGGGGACCATCCACACCCCACAGGGAGGCAGCTGTGTTCATCCAGATCATCCAGGGCAAGTGCACCCGTGAGGCCGAGCTCCGTGCCCTTGCCGAGTCATGGCGCACCGAGGTCGGCGACCAGTCGAGCGGCTTCCTCGGCGGCACGTACGGCTTCACCGACGACCACATGTTCGTCGGTGTCGTTCGCTTCGAGTCGCGCGAGAAGGCGATGGCGAACTCCGCCCGTCCGGAGCAGACGGCGTGGAGCGAGAAGATGGCGGAGTTGATGGACGGCGAGGTCCAGTTCCACGACTGCGACGACGTCACGTTGATGCTCGACGGAGGTTCGGACCGGGCCGGTTTCGTCCAGATCATCCAGGGCAAGGTCGACGACCCCGACCGGCTGAAGGCACTCATGACCGACACCGAGGCGCTGCACCGCGAGCGTCCGGAGATCCTCGGTGGGACGCTGGCGATCGAGGCGGACGGTACGTTCACCGAGACGATCGCGTTCACGAGCGAGGCCGAGGCACGTGCGGGCGAGAGCAAGGAGATGCCCACCGAGGTGGCCGACACCCTCGAGAACGCGATCCACGACGTGAGGTACCTCGACCTGCACAGCCCCTGGTTCGAGTCCGCCGAGTGACGGCCGCCGAGCCGGGCTGCTAGGCGGCGCCGCGGACTGCGGCGTCCGAAGGCTCAGGCGCCGGACCGTCGTGGGTCCGGGCCTGGGCCCGGCCCGCCACGCGTCGCTGGGAGCGTAGGAAGAGGGCGACCGACAGCAGCGTTCCGAGGACCGTGGCTGCGCCACCGCCGAGCAAGGTCCAGCGCGCACCGAACTGCTCACCGATCCAACCGATCAGGGGTGAGCCGAGCGGCGTGCCGCCCATGAAGATCATCATGTAGAGCGCCAGCACCCGGCCACGCAGTGCGGGTGCGGTGGTCAGTTGCATCGTGGTGTTCGCCGCCGTGATCATGGTCAGTGCCGACAGACCCAGCACCGGGACCCAGAGCGCGAAGACGAGGAAGCTCGGTGCCAGACCCGCCACCATCTCGGCGACACCGAACGTCAGCGCGGCTCCGACCACGAGGCGGTGCCGGATCCGGGTCCGCCGGGCCGCGAGCAGTGCGCCGGTGAGCGAGCCGACCGCCATCGCGGAGCCGAGGATGCCGTACTCACCGGCACCTTTGCCGAACACCTCGGTGGCCATGAGCGCGGAGGTCATCTGGAAGTTGAGGCCGAAGGTCCCGGTGAAGAACACGATGCCCAGAACCAGCATCAGGTCCGGGCGTCCGCGCACGTAGCGGACCCCGTCGCGGATCATCCCCTTGGTCCGGGCGGCGGGCACCGGGGTGTCCAGCTCGTCGAGCCGCAACCGCTGGAGCGCCGAGATCACCGCCCCGTAGCTCAGGGCGTTGAGCAGGATCACCCAGCCGGTCGCCTCTACTCCCCCGCCCAGGACGGCGATCAGGAGCCCGGCGATGGCCGGTCCGACGATCCGGGCGGCGTTGAACGAGGCGGAGTTGAGGCCGACCGCGTTGCTGAGGTCGTCGGCCGAGACCATCTCGCTGACGAAGGACTGCCGGGCAGGGGCGTCGAACGCCGTCCCGAGCCCGAACACGAAGGCGAGGACGTAGACGTGCCAGGTCTCGACCACTCCGGTCACGGCGAGCAGTCCGAGGACAAGGGCTGGCACCGCCATCATGAGCTGCGTGACCTGGAGCAGTCGCTGCTTGGGGAAGCGGTCGGCGATCAGCCCGGCGTACGGCGAGATCAGCAGGATCGGCAGGAACTGGAGCCCGGTCGTGATGCCCAGTGCCGTGCCACTGCCGGTGAGGACCAGGACCAGCCAGTCCTGGGCCACCCGCTGCATCCACGTCCCGACGTTCGACACCACACCGCCTGCGGCGTACAGGCGGTAGTTGCGGTTCGACAGGGCACGGAAGGTGGGACTCAAGCGTTGGACAGCCTTTCGAGGAGCGGGGCGGCGTCGCGCAGGACGGCACGCTCCGCGGGGGTGAACTCACGCAGTCGCTGGGCGAGCCAGGCATCCCGACGGCGCCGCTGGACGGCGAGGATCTCCGAGCCCTTCTCCGACAGGGCGATCAGCACCTGACGCCCGTCGGTCTCGTGCGGACGGCGGACGACGTAGCCGTCCTCCACCAGGCAGTTGACCGTGCGGGTCATGGACGGGGGCTGCACCCGCTCGTGGGCGGCCAGCTCCCCGATGGAGCACTCGCCGTTGCGGCGGAGCACGCCCAGCACGGAGAGCGCGCCGGCGCTCGGCCCGTCGGCGCTCGGTGCCTCGGTCCGCAGCCGCCGGGCAAGCCGCGCGACCGACACACCGAGCACGGAGGCAAGTCCGGCGTCGGTGCGGGCGATCTTCTCGAGGGAGGGGGACATATCGTTAGCATAACTCATTAGCCCTGCTAACTATTCCGCCCTCAGGGCTCGCGGGTCAGCCCAGGTCGCGCCTGCGGTGCCCCACCGCACCCGCCACCACGAGAGCCGCCGCCACCAGCAGCATCACGGCAGATCCGCCCACGGTGACGTGCTCGGCCGGGACCGAAGGCACGTGCGAGAAGGGTGAGAGCCAGGTGACCCAGGCGGGCAGGCCGAGCAACCCGCCGAGCCACCCGGCCACGAAGCAGAACCCGTAGCCGAGCCAGACCAGGCCGACCCAGCCGGGTCGCCAGCCGACGAGGAGCACGGTGAGCGCGGCCAGCAGCAGCACGGCGGGAGCGTAGGCCAGCTGGAGCAGGACGAGCCGGGGCACCTCGCCCGGGTCGGCCACCACGAGGGCATGGCTGAACCCCATCCCGAGTCCGGCCGAGGCGAGGACCAGGACGCTGCCGACCAGAGTGACCGAGACAGAGCCGACCAGCCAGCGGGCCCGCGAGAGTCCGGCCGTCAGCAGGAGCTCGCTGCGTCCCGAGGTCTCCTCTCCCAGAAGCCGGAGCCCGGAGGACACCGCGAAGCCGGTGGCGACGAGCGCCAGGATCAGCAGCATCGCCGCGAAGAAGGAGTCGACGATCGATCCCTGGCCGGTCGCCTCGAGGTATCGCGCCAAGGTGGGGTTGTCACGCACGATCTGCTCGGTCTCGCGGCTGAGTGAACCGATCATGACGCCGAGCGCGAACGTTCCCCCGACCCAGCCGGCAAGCGAGCCACGCTGGAGCCGCGCCATCAGGCCCCAGGGAGTCGCGAGCCTCTTCGCCGCGTACGGCGAACCGGAACGCGGGGCGATCAGGCCACCCCCCACATCACGGTGGTTCGCCAGCATCACCGCCAAGGTGACCAGCAGCGAGGCCGCACCGAGCGAGACCAGCAGCGGCCACCAGCGGTTCTCGCCGAGCGGGTGGGTCGCCTGCGACCAGCCGATCGGGGAGAGCCACACCAGCCAGTCGTCGCGCACGTCCCCTGCGGCGCGGAGCACGTAGGCCACTCCGAGGACCACGAGTGCCGCGCCGAGAGTGGATCTGGCATGGGTGAACACCTGGGCCAGGACCAGGGTCAGGGCCGCGAACAGGACACCAAGTGCCGCCACCGAGGCGCCGAAGACCGCGGCGCCCGCGACAGGGACCGACACGCCGGCCAGGGCGAGCGCGATCCCACCCCCGAGCACGACCGAGGCCAGGGCACCGACCAGCAGCGCGGCCATCGAGCCGGCGTGGCGGCCGGTGACCCCCGAGCGCAGCAGCTCGGTACGACCGACCTCCTCCTCGGCGCGCGTGTGCCGGTTGACCAGGAAGATCACCATCAACGACACCCCGACGACCGCGGTCAGCGTGACCTCGTAGATCACGACGCCCGACCTGGTGTGCAGGGCGATCGGCGGACCCGCCATCGCGATCGCCGCCGGCGAGGAGCCGAGGGAGTTCGCGTAGGAGTCGACCGCCGCCTGGGTCGGGTACGCCGACTGCACCGCGCGGGCCGACAGGTAGACGACCCCGAGCAGGCTCGCGAGCCAGACCGGCAACCGGACCCGGTCCCGACGAAGCAGCAACCGGCACATGGCGCCGGTCCCCGCGAGTGCGGTCACGGCAGCGACTCCGGCTCGTCGCCGAACTGACGAAGGAACAGCTCCTCGAGCGTCGGGGGGTGGCTGACCAGGCTGCGGATGCCGAGGCCTGCGAGGTGACCCATCACCTCACCGAGATGCGCGTGGTCGACGTCGAAGGAGGCCCGGCCCCCGACCCGGTCGACATGCCCGACCCCTTCGATCGACTCCAGTCCCTCAGACGAGCGATCAGTCTCGACCACGACCGTGGTCCGGGTGAGCTGGCGAAGCTCCGCCAGGGTCCCGGTCTGCACGGTCCGGCCGGCCC
The DNA here is from genome assembly GCA_963740525.1 of uncultured Actinomycetota bacterium. Taxonomy (GTDB): domain Bacteria; phylum Actinomycetota; class Actinomycetes; order Propionibacteriales; family Nocardioidaceae; genus CAVUEG01. Next base: position 1,463,443 of record CAVUEG010000006.1, on the reverse strand, counting down.
GGATGATGCTGACCCTGTCGCACAGCGCCTCTGCCTCGGACAGGATGTGGCTGGACAGCAGGACGGTCCTTCCGCGGGCGGACTCGGCGCGGATGCACGCCTCGAACTCGGCCTCCATCAGCGGGTCGAGACCCGACGTCGGCTCGTCGAGGAGAAGCAGCTCGACGTCGGAGGCGAGCGCCGCCACCAGGGCCACCTTCTGCCGGTTGCCCTTGGAGTAGTTACGGCACTTCTTGGACGGGTCGAGGTCGAACTGCTCGAGGAGGACGGCGCGCCGGGCTTCGTCGTACCCGCCGCGGAGGCGACCGAGCAGGTCGATCACCTCACCACCGGTGAGGTTCGGCCAGAGGTTGACGTCCCCGGGCACGTAGGCCAGCCGCCGGTGCAGGGTTGCGGCATCCCGCCATGGGTCGCCGCCGAGCAGGGAGGCGGAGCCCGAGTCGGCGCGCAGGAGGCCGAGCAGCACCCGGATCGTGGTCGACTTGCCCGACCCGTTCGGCCCGAGGAAGCCGTGCACCTCGCCGGTGCGCACCACCAGATCGAGACCGTCCAGCGCACGAGTGGCGCCGAAGGTCTTGACGAGCCCCGCAGCTCTCACCGCGTCGGTCATGGGACCGACCCTACGGCGTCGCCGTCGTTCAGCCGATCAGCTGGCGCACCGGGTCGATGGCGAAGTAGACGACGAACAGGACGGACACCACCCACATCAGCGGGTGCACGACGCCGGCCTTGCCCCGGACCACCTTGATCAGCACCCAGGCGATGAAGCCCGCCCCGATGCCGACGGAGATCGAGTAGGTGAAGGGCATCAGCACGATGGTCAGGAAGGCCGGGATCGCGATCTCGAGGTCGTCCCAGTCGATGCCCTTGACCTGCTGCATCATCAGGAAGCCGACCAGCACGAGTGCGGGTACGGCGGCCTCGTTCGGGATGATCTCCACGAGAGGGGCGAAGACCATCGACAGCAGGAAGAGCAGTCCGGTGACCACGCTGGCCAGGCCCGTCCTTGCGCCTTCGCCGACACCGGAGGCCGACTCGATGTAGGAGGTGTTCGACGACACCCCGGCGGCACCACCGGCGACCGCCGCGACCGAGTCGACGATCAGGATCCGCTCGACGTTCGGCGGGGTGCCCTCATCGTCGAGGAGGCCTGCCTCGGCACCGATGGCGGTCATCGTGCCCATCGTGTCGAAGAAGTCGGCGAGCATCAGCGTGAAGACGAAGAGCAGCGCGGTCACGATGCCGGCGCTCTGGAAGGAGCCGAACAGGGAGAACTCGCCGAGAGTCCCGAAGTCAGGCAGGTCCACGATCTTGCTGGGCAGCGCGGGGACGTTGAGCGTCCACGCGTGGGTGTTGTAGTCCTTGGACCCTGGTACGCCGGCCCCGCCGATCTTCGCGATGCTCTCCACGATCACCGCGACCACGGTGGTGGTGGCGATCGAGATCAGGATCGCGCCCTTGACCTTGCGGACGTAGAGCGCGACGACCAGGACGAGGCCGAAGGCGAACACCAGCACCGGCCACCCCTGCAGGGAGCCGTTCCCGCCGAGCTGGACGGGGACCGTGGTGCCTGCGGCGTCGGGCATCCGGCGCACCCAGCCCGCGTCGACGAGCCCGATCAGGGCGATGAACAGGCCGATCCCGACCGAGATCGCGATCTTGAGCTGGGCCGGCACCGCATGGAAGACGGCGGTCCGGAACCCGGTGAGCACCAGGACCAGGATCACCAGACCCTCGATCACGACCAGCCCCATCGCGTCCGCCCAGGTCATCTGGGTGGCGATCGAGAAGGCGACGAACGCGTTCAGGCCGAGTCCGGTGGCCAACGCCAGGGGGAAGTTGGCGACGACGCCCATCAGGATCGTCAGCGCACCGGCGACGAGCGCCGTACCGGCCGCGATCGCGGCGAGGTTCGGTGCGTCGCCGCCCCCGAGGAACTTGCCGTCGCCGTCCTGGACGTAGCCCAGGATCAGGGGGTTCAGCACGATGATGTAGGCCATCGTGAAGAACGTGACGAACCCGCCGCGCACCTCCTGACCGACGGTCGACCCACGCTCTGTGATCTTGAAGAAGGTGTCCACGCGCGGAAGTGTGGCAGACCGCCGGATCGACGTGTGGGAGGGGTCGTGCGACACGTCGGTTAGTTTGGTTCCCGTGACGCCCGACGAGCAGCCGAAGACCCACGAGATCGGCAACCGCACCTACGTGATCGCCGACGTCGACCCGCTCGACGTCAACGGGACGCGCACGGTGGCGGTCGGCGCCGGGCTGTGGCTGGTCGCCTTCGTGCTGCTGCTGCCGTTCTACGGCAGGCTCGCGGCCGACGACCACATCTGGTGGCTCTGGACCTGCCTGGCCGGCTTCGGGCTCGGCGTCATCGGCTGGGACTACTGCCGACGCCGGCGCAACTCGCGCCGGAGCGGCCCGAAGGGCTCGAAGGGCTCGAAAGTCCTGAGCCCCCGCGCAGCTGACCTAGAAGCGGTCGACCTCGTCCCACGAGATCGTGTCGAGCACGGGGTCGGGCAGGCTGACGGGTTGGTGCTTGCGGCTGAGCTGGGCCTCGGAGTGCGCGCCGCAGCCGTGGTCGAAGGACACCGCCCGGCCGTCGTCGTTGGCGAAGGAGTTCGCGCAGACCCCGAACATCCCCGACAGCGGGCCCTGGAGCCTGACCAGGAAGCCACAGGTCCGGCAGTTCGCCGGGGCCGACTGGGCGATCGGCGCCTCGGGCCCCTGGTCGCCGTCGTACCAGCGCTGGGCGACCTCGTCGCGACCCTCGAGCGAGAGGACCCGGCTGCGGCCGAGACCGACCTCACGGGAGACCTCACGGACCGCGTCGTCGTCCTCGTCACCGACGAACGAGCCGGACACGAGCCGCGGGTCGTCCTCGTCGGTCGGCAGGATGTCGCCCGGTGACAGGTCGCCGGGCTGGATCCGCTCGCGGTAGGGAACCCACTCCGGGGCGACGATCGCGTCGTCACCTGGGATCAGCACGACCTCGTCGACGGTCACGGTCTTCTGCCGGCTGGCCCTCGCCAGAGTGACCGACCAGCGCCAGCCACGGTAGCCACGGCGGTTGCAGGCGAAGTGGTGCGTGACCACGCGCTCACCCTCGACCAGGAAGCCGAGGTGCTCGCCGATGTCGGCGGCGTCGATCGACAGCAGCAGGGCGTCGCGGGCGGCGTCGACCGCTTCGACCGACACGGAGTCGGCCTTCGGGGTCTTCAGGGTCGCCATCACGCGGTGAAGCATACGGGCAAGGCAGGATGGTCGGCATGTCGACCGACCAGCTGCCGGAAGGACGGGGGCGTGCCTCCCGCGCTGCCCGGGCCACCGGACGAGGCGCCCGAGCCACTGGGAGAGCCACCGTTCGCGGCGCGCGGGCGACAGCCCGGGCCACGAGACGGGCAGCCGGGTTCACCTTCCGCCAGGCCAGGCGGGCCAGCCACGCGGAGGGAGCCGGCGACAGCGGGCTCGCCCGGCTGATCGAGCTGCACGCCTTCAACGCGGCCGGTGACGCCGCCGTCGCGATCTCCCTCGCGGGCACCCTGTTCTTCCAGGTGCCGACGGGTGAGGCCCGGGGTCAGGTCGCACTGTTCCTGGCGCTCACCATGCTGCCGTTCGCGATCGTCGCTCCCCTGATCGGACCCTTCCTCGACCGATTCAGCCACGGCCGCCGGTGGGCGATCGGCTCCACGATGGCGCTGCGCGGCTTCCTCTGCTGGGTGCTCGCGGACGCGGTCACCACCGGATCGGTGGTGCTGTTCCCGGCCGCCCTCGGCTGCCTCGTGGCCTCCAAGGCCTACGGCGTCACCCGAGCCGCGGCGGTGCCCCGGGTGGCTCCTGCGGGGCTGTCGCTGGTGAAGTCCAACTCGCGGATCTCGTTGGCCGGGGTGGTCGGAGCCGCGGTGTCGGCCCCCCTGGCGGTCGGTGCGGCGACGTTCGGCCCGGAGTGGTCACTGCGCTATGCGTTCGCGGTGTTCATCGGCGGCACCATCCTCGCGGTGCTGCTCCCGGCTCGCGTGGACTCGTCGTACGGCGAGGAGGACGTGGACCTGCGGCGGCAACCGCAGGACGGGCTCCCCCACAAGCCACGGGTCCCCGGACCCGTCGTCTTCGCGCTCCGCGCCAACGCCGGTCTGCGCCTGCTGTCGGGGTTCCTCACGATGTTCATGGCGTTCCTCCTGCGCGACCAGCCGTTCCCCGGCTTCGAGGACCGGCCGGCGCTGCTGCTCGGACTGGTCATCGGAGCGGCCGGCCTGGGCAGCACGGTGGGGATCGGGCTCGGCTCGGTGGTGCGCTGGGTCAACCCCGCGATCACCGTGGTGCTGGTCCTGGTGGCCGACGCGGCGATGACCGTCGTCGCCGCGAGCTTCTACGCCCTGCCGACCGCGGTGCTGCTGGGCCTCACGGCGGGACTCGCCCAGTCGCTGGGCAAGCTGTCACTGGACGCGCTGATCCAGCGCGAGGTCCCCGAGAAGACCCGCACCAGCACCTTCGCGCGGTCCGAGACCCTGCTCCAGCTCTCCTGGGTGATCGGGGGCTTCATCGGGATCGTGCTGCCCCTGGTGCCGCGCCTCGGTCTCGGCGTCGCCGCCGTGATCCTCGTTGCCTGGACCGTGTTCGTGCTGGTCTCGCGGCACCGGACGACGGCGCCGGGCGCCCGAGTGGGTCAGACCGAGAGTCAGGGCTAGAGCTCGAGCTCGTCCGCCAGCGCCCGCAGCAGCTTGGCGGTCGGAGCCGCCGTCTTGGGGTCGGGGTGGCGTCCGTGCCGGTAGGCCTGCTGGGTGCCCTCGAGCAGCCGGATCAGGTCCTCGACGATGCGTTCCATGTCGTCGGGCTTCTTGCGCATCCCCTTCGACACCGACGCCGGCGCATCGAGGAGCTTGACCTGGAGCGCCTGGTCACCCTTGCGGCCCTGGACGATGCCGAACTCGACCCGGGTGCCGGCCTTGAGCCCGCCGGTGCCCGCGGGGAGTGCCTCGGACCGGACGTAGACGTCGCCGCCGTCGTCCTGGGACAGAAAGCCGAAGCCCTTCTCGGCGTCGTACCACTTGACCTTGCCAGTGGGCACGGGTGCAGCTCTCCTTCGTCGTGGTGGCCTCGGCGGACCGCCTGTCGGTGCGACGGACCACCTTAGACCGAGCGGTGAGGCGGGGCGAGAGGGATTCCGGCGAAGGGCGCCTAGCGGAAGGCCTCCGGGTCGGGCAGCAGCTCGTTCATGGCCCCGGAACGGAAGCCCGCGGGATCGACCTCGGCACTGTCGAACCCCGCCTCCCGCACGGCGGCAACCGCAGTCGGCAGGGCGGTGACAGCGTCCACGAGTGCGGCATCGACCTCGATCCGAGCCCGGTCGCCGAGGTCGCGGACCCGCAGGTTGCGCACGGGTACGCCGGCCGCGGTCAGCGCCGCGCGCAGCCCCGACTCGGCTCGCTCGATCCGGGCCAGACGGAACGGGCTGACCTCGAGGCCGTACGCCACCCGGGACGACAGGCAGGCCGCCGCCGGCTTGTCCCAGGTGGGCAATCGCCACTCGCGCGAGGCCTGGCGGATCTGGTCCTTGGTGAGCCCGGCATCGCGAAGTGGGGTGGCCGCACCTCGTTCGTGGGCTGCGCGGATCCCCGGCCGGAAACCGGCCAAGGCGTCATCGGCGTTGGTGCCTGTCGCGACCGCTGCGAAACCCTCGCGCTCGGCGACCGGGTTCAGCACGTCGAGCAGCTCGGCCTTGCAGAAGTAGCAGCGGTCACCGGCATTGGCGCGGTAACCGTCGCGCTCCATCTCGTGGGTCTCGGGAGTGAACGTCCGCACGCCGAGCGACTGCGCGAAGTCCAGGGCAGGGCTCCGCTCGGACTGTGGCAGCGAGTCGGAGTACGCCGTCGCCGCGCCGACCCGCTCCGCTCCGAGGGCGCGCACGGCTGCAGCCACGAGGAAGGCGCTGTCGGCGCCACCGCTGTAGGCCACGAGGACCGAGCCGAGCTCCCGCAGCTGTCGGTCGAGGGCCGCCAGCCGGACTTCGAGCAGATGAGCATCGAGCCAGGCAGGGAAGCCCAGGAGCGAGTCGAGCACGACATGGGTGCCGGCCGCGAGGAGCTCCTCGCGGGTGCATCCCCCGGAGTCACCGAGACGCTGAGGGCGCCGGCCGCGAGCGCCCCCTCGACGTCGTGCACGTGGTCGCCGACGTAGACGGTGGCTCCGTGCTCGGCCAGCACCGCGCCCTTGCCCACACCCCAGACCTCGCCGACGACGTGGTCCACGTCGAGCCCCAGAGCGTCCACATGGAGCAAGGCGTTCCGGGTGAACTTCCCGGTGACCACGACCGAGCTTCCCGGTGCCGGCGTACGGCGGCCAGCGACTCCCTGCCGCCCGGGAGGGCCAGCGTGGCGCCGATGGCATGGTCGACGTACAGCTCACGGAAGCGGTCCACGAGCGCGTCGAGCTGCTCCGCCGGGTAGTGGTCTGCCAGCATCTGCGCCAGCGGCGGACCGAGCCTGGTGACCATCGCCGCCGTGTCCAGCGCCACCCCGGTCTCGGCGGCGAGCCGGTCCAGCGTGAGCGCGATCCCGGGGGCGCTGTCGATCAGCGTCATGTCGAGGTCGAAGCCGACCACGACCCCGGGGGTGAGAGCCATTCGACCAGCCTAGGTACCCGATTCGATTGAATCGCATCCGGGGCAGTGTCACTATCGGACGTCCGTCCCTAGATCGGAGCTACTTGCAACGCCGTCGCAGCGCACCCCGAGCCACCGGCCAGCTGGCCCTGGCGATCGGCTGCGCCCTGCTGGTCGCCGTTCCCGGGACGGCGACGGCCGAGCCGGGCCCCGGCGTCGCGGGACCGCTGCCCGACGACTCGCTCGCGGCGACGTACCTGGTGACGCTCGACGGTCGCCCGGCGCCGCACGACGAACGCGCACAGGCCCTGCTGCTCGCGGCGCAGAACGACCTGCTCCGCTCCGTGGGCAGCCCCCGCACGATCTACCGCTACACCGCCGCTCTCGACGGCTTCGCCGCGACCCTCGACGAGGCGCAGGTCCACGCCCTCCGCGCCGACCCCGCCGTGGTCTCCGTCGAGCGGTCCACCCGGCACCGGGTCGACGGATTCGAGGTGGCCGGCAACCAGGCCGCGACGCGTGCCCCCACCGTCGCCGGAGGCCGCGCCGGACAGGGTGTCGTGGTCGGGGTCGTCGACACCGGCCTGTGGCCGGAGAACCCGAGCTTCGCCGCGCTGGCCGGTGCCAGGCCCACCATCCCCGGCTTCGCTGGAGGGTGTGCCGGCAGCGACCACTGGCGTCCGGCCCTGTGCAACGGCAAGATCGTCGCCGCGCGCTGGTTCGTCCAGGGATTCGGGGCCGCGAACCTCTCCGCCTCGGAGTACCTCTCCCCGCGGGACGCCAGCGGTCACGGCACGCAGGTCTCCGGTGCGGCGGTCGGCAACAGTGGGGTGGTCCCGACGGTGGAGCACCAGCGGTTCGACCGGATCTCCGGTGCCGCGCCCGCCGCCCGCCTGGCCGTCTACAAGGCCTGCTGGTCGGCGCCGGACCCCGCCGATGACGGCTGCGACACCGCCGACGTCGTGGCCGCGGTGGATGCCGCGGTGACCGACGGGGTCGACGTCCTGAACTACTCCGTCAGCGGAACTCGCACCGGAGACACACTCTCGCGAGCCTTCCTCGGCGCCACCGCGGCAGGCACCCTGGTCGTCGCCTCCGCCGGCAACGACGGGCCCGAGCCCGACACGGCAGGCAGCACCAGCCCCTGGGTGCTCACGGTAGGTGCCGCCACCGGCACCGCCCGCGAAGGCGTGGCACGCCTCGGCGACGGCACGGCGTACGCCGGAGCGATGGTGGCCGACCACGGGCCCGTCGACGTACCCCTCGTCCTCGGCGAGGACGCTGCCGCGCCCGGGGTCTCGCGTGACGACGCGCGCCTGTGCCGCGCCGGAAGCCTCGACGCGGACCGGGTCGAGGGCGCCGTCGTCCTCTGCGACCGGGGCGCGACCGCGCGGGTGTCGAAGAGCCTCGCGGTGCGCCAGGCCGGGGGCGCCGGCATGGTCCTCGTCAACGACCGGCAGCGTGGCACCGACGCCGACGTGCACTCGGTGCCTACCGTGCACCTCGGACACCGCGTCGGGCAGGCCGTCCGCCACTACGCCCGCACCGCCACCGACCCCCGGATCTCCCTGGCACCGGCCCCGGTCGAGGTCCCGGCCACTCCTCGCGTGGCGGCCTTCTCGGCCCGCGGAGGCGCCGGTGCCCAGAACCTGAAGCCGGACCTGCTGGCCACCGGCATGGGGGTGCTCAGTGCCACGACGCCGGCCTCCGACGCCGGGCGCCTGTGGGACTTCGCTTCGGGCACCTCGATCGCTGCCGCCCTGATGAGCGGCTCGGCGGCCGACGTCCTCAGCCTGCACCCCACGTGGCGCCCGGACCAGGTCCGCTCCGCACTGATGACCACGGCGACTCCCGCCGCTGGCACCGCCGGGGCCTTCGACCAGGGTGCCGGACTCCTCGACACGGCCCGTGCGTCCGATCCGGGGGCGACGTTCGACGTGCCTGTGTGGCAGTACCGCCACCTCCTCGACGGTCGGATTGAGCCGGGCCGGGTCAACCTGCCGTCGGTGGTGGCCGCGACCAAGGCGCCGGCACGGACCGTGGTCAGGCGTCGGCTCACGAACGTCGGCGGTCGTTATGAGTCCTACCGTTCCGACATCCGCGGCGTGTTCGGCTACCAGGTCACCGTCCACCCCCGGGTGCTCACGCTGCCGCCCCACTCCTCGCGACAGGTGCGGATCGTCATCCTGCGGGCCCCGACCACCGAGCGCGGCGTCTGGAGCACCGGGCACCTCACCTGGATCGGACGAGCCGACACCGGTCACCGCCTGCGTGTGCCGGTCGCGGTGCGCTGAACCTTCGCGGTCACCGGGTCCCCAACTGCCGAGTATCGTGGTGCGGATGCCCACGTCCCCGCCACGCACCCTCGCCGAGCAGCTTCGCGGCTGGTCGGACGACCAGCTCGTCGTCCTGCTCGACGCGAGGCCGGACCTGGCTCAGCCCACCCCACGGGACACCGCGCAGCTCGCCTCCCGTGCCGGCACACGGGCCTCAGTCCTCCGCGCCGTCGACGAGCTGACCGCGGCCGAGCTGGCGGTCCTCGACGCCGTCGTCCTGCTGGGCCCGGAAGCGACGTTGGCGCGGGTGCGCGACCTGGTCCATGCCGAGGCTTCCTGCGTTGACGCAGCCCTCGGCCTGTTGCGTGCCCGGGCCCTGGTCTGGGGCACCGACGACCGGCTCCGCGCCGCCTCGGTGGTCTCCGAGGTGCTCGGCTCCAGCGTCAGCGGCCTCGGCCCCTCGGCGGCCCAGCTGCTGCCCTCCTACGGACCCGACCGGCTGACCCGGCTCGCGCGCGACATCGGGCTCACCCCCACCGGGGAGCGGCAGACCGACGTGAGCGCTCTCGCCAGGCACCTGAGCGACACCTCGGTGGTGACCCGGCTCGTCGCCGACGCGGGCGAGCGCGCGGCTGCCCTGCTCGAGGAGCTGCTCCGCTCGGGCGGAACCGGGTCGGTCACCCAGGCGAACCGCGACATCGGCGTGGCCGAGGCGTCGACGCCGCTCGAGGCCGCTCTGGCCAGGGGCCTGGTGGTCGCGGTCGACGCCCGCCACGTCACTCTGCCGCGTGAGGTCGCGATCGCGCTGCGTGGCGGTCACACGACCGGGTCCCCGGTCGACAGGGTCCCTGCTCTTGCGACGTCGACCCGCGACCAGTCGCTGGTGGACCGGGCGGCGGCGGGGGCGGCGTACGAGGTGGTGCGGTACGTCGAGATGCTGCTCGACCACTGGAGCACCGAGCCGCCGGGGGTGCTGCGTTCCGGTGGGCTCGGGGTGCGCGAGCTCCGGGCCACCGCGCGGATGCTCCAGATCGAGGAGCCGCGCGCTGCCCTGATCGTCGAGGTCGTCTCGGCGGCCGGGCTCGTCGCCGAGGGGATGACCACGTCGACCGAAGCCGCCTGGCTCCCCACCGATGCGTACGACGTCTGGCAGGCGGGCGAGCCCGCCGAGCGCTGGGTCAGCCTGGCCCTTGCCTGGCTCGGCAGCACTCGCCTGGCACCGACTCCGGGAGTGCCCGAAGCACCGAACACGCTGGCCGACGGGCTCGACCGTTCCTGGCTGGTGTCGACCCGTCGGGCGGCGCTCACCGAGCTGGCCACCCTGCCCGCCGGTGAGGTGCTTGCAGCGGGCACCGGCGTCCCCTCGCTCGTCGAACGGTTGCGCTGGCTCCGTCCGCGGCGCCCGGCCGCCCGCGCGGCTGCCGTGGCTGCGACGGTCACCGAGGCCGAGTCCCTGGGCATCGCCGCCCTCGGTGGCCTCGCGACCGCCGGCAGAGCGCTTCTGACGGACGACCCTCGCCACCAGGTGCCCGCGCTGCTGGAGGTGCTGCTCCCCGCACCGGTGGACCACATCCTGATCCAGGCCGACCTGACCGCGGTGGCGCCCGGGCCGCTCGAGCACGAGCTGGCGCACCGGATCGCGGCCGTCGCCGACATCGAGTCCCGCGGTGGCGCGACCGTCTACCGCTTCACGGAGTCGTCGGTACGCCGTGCGTTCGACGCAGGCTGGTCGGCCGCGGAGGTGCACGAGTTCATCGGCGACGCCTCCCGTACCCCGATCCCGCAGGCGCTCGGCTACCTCATCGACGACGTGTCACGGAAGTTCGGGACCCTGCGCGTGGGCCAGGCCGAGAGCTTCGTCCGCAGCGACGACGAGGCGGGGCTTGCCGCCCTCGTCCACGACCCGCGGGCCAAGACCCTGCGGCTGCGCCGCATCGCACCCACGGTCGTGGTCAGCGACATGCCGGTCGACACGCTGATGCCGCGGCTGCGCGACCTGGGCCTTGCCCCGGTCGTCGAGGCACCGGACGGCACGGTGCGGCTGGCGCGACGCGACGTCCTGCGCGCCCGCAACCCCCGACGACGCGGCACCGAGCCCGGTCCCCGTGACCAGGCTCGTCGCACGGCGCAGTTCGTGGCGACGGTGGCCGCCCTCCGCTCGGGTGACCGGGCGGCGGAGAACCGTCCGAGCCAAGGTGAGGCACGGTTGACCCCGACCGCGGTCGTCACGACCCTGCGCGAAGCCGCCGAGTCGGGAGCCAGCACCTGGATCGAGTACGTCGACAACGGTGGTCGCACGGTGGAGCTGGTCGTCGTCCCACGACGGGTCGAGGCCGGCACGCTTTCGGCATACGACGAGCGCAGCGACGAGACCCGCAGGTTCGCCCTGCACCGGGTCCGCGCCGTACGAACGCTCGAGACCTGACCCGACCCCGAGCTGACCCGCGCCGGTCAGACGGCCATGCGGGAGCGGACGACCTCGTCGAGAACGCCCAGGGGCAGTGACCCCGAGTCCAGCACCGCCGAGTGGAACTTCTTGATCTCGAAGCCTCCCGCGCTCCTCGGCCTCGCGGCGCATCCGCTGGATCTCGAGCCGACCGACCATGTAGGACGTGGCCTGTCCTGGCGAGAGGATGTAGCGGTCCACCTCCGCGCGCACGATCGCCTCGGTCATCGGCGAGTTCGCGACCATGTAGTCGACGGCCTGCTGACGACTCCACCCCATGGCGTGCAGGCCGGTGTCGACCACCAGTCGGCAGGCTCGCAGGGAGTCGGCCGACAGCATGCCCATCCGGTCGACGGCCGAGGAGTACAGCCCCATCTCGTCGGCCAGGCGCTCGGTGTAGAGGCCCCAACCCTCGGCGTACGCCGCGTTGTGGTTGTGCTTGCGGAACTCGGGGATCCCCTCGAGCTCGGACGCGATCGCCAGCTGCAGGTGATGGCCGGGGATGCCCTCGTGGTAGGCCAGGGACTCCAGCTCGAACGTCCCCCAGGACTCGGGGTCGGCGACGTTGATGAAGAACGTGCCGCCCCGGCTCCCGTCCGGCGCCGGCGGGAAGTAGAACGCCTTCGCCCCGGTGGTCGTGGCCTCGACCGCGCAGGGCGCCTGCGGCAGCACCTCGAACCAGGCGCCCATTGCGGCCTGCGCCTTCGCCATCGCGGCGACCGACGCGTCGACCAGCTGCTCCGCGGTCTTGATGTGGAGCGCGGGGTCGGTGCGCAGCGCCTCGAAGATCTGGTGCAGGTCGTCGGTGCCGACCACGGCCGGCCCCAGGGCGCGGTACTCCGCGGCCAGGGACTCGATCTGGCGCACCCCGGTCTCGTGGATGTCGAGCGCGGTCCGGTCGGTCGTCGTGTAGAAGCGCAGGGTGCGGGCGTACGCGTCGTCTCCGTCGGGCAGCCAGGTGAGTCCGCACCGGTCATCGGGTCGAGCGTGCGGGAGCACCTCGTCGCGCAGCACGTCCCGGTACGTCGTCATCGCGGGTCGCACGCACGACTCCAGGACCTCGAGCATCTGGGCCTTCCAGGCATCCGCGTCGACCCCGTCCGGCAGTGACACCGCGGCGAGCATCGGGTCGTCGGTCGCCGGCCTGGCGAGGACGGCATCGAGCTGCTCGATCGTGCCGATGACGGAGAAGGCGACCGGACACCTGCCCGCGGCCACCCCCTCCCGGTGACGTTGGGCGAGGGCCTCGTAGTGCAGCCCGATGCCGGCGAACTTGCCGACCATGGCCCCGGCGACCTCGGGGTTCGGGACCGCGAGCATGCCCAGCACCAGGGGCAGCTGCGCCTGGGGCCCGAACATCGAGTTGGCGCTGAGCTCGCTGAGCCTGGCTTCGAGCACGCCGGCCTCGGTCGTCGCGGTCGAGATCAGCACCGCCCGCGTCAGTCGTTGTTGGACGTCGAGGGTCTCCTCCTCGATCGCCTCGGCCCGGCTTGCGAACCCCCGCAGGTCGGCGATCTCGCGGTCCTCGGCGGCCCGCGTGCGGTCCTCGAAGCGGGCGGCGTGCGTGTAGTCGGAGAGCAGGTGAGCCTTCGTCGGCGCGACGGCGAGCTGGTGGGAGAAGAACTCCGCTGCGAGGGCGTCGATCGCGGCCGCGGCCGGCTTGGTCTCGCCTGGGGCAAGAGAGGTCATGCTCGGCACCCTAACCCCCGGTCCCGGACTGAAGGGCGATCCCGGCGCTCGTACCTGCGAACCGTCAGACCAGGGTCGCGAGCAGGGACACCACCCGACGCCGGATCTCGTCGCGGATCGGCCGCACCGTCTCGAGCCCCTGGCCCGCCGGGTCGTCGAGCACCCAGTCCTCGTAGCGGGTGCCGGGGAAGAACGGGCAGGCGTCGCCACAGCCCATGGTGACCACCACGTCGGACTCCTGCACCGCCTCACTGGTGAGCACCTGCGGCTGGTTCCCGGCGATGTCGATGCCCTCCTCTGCCATGGCGGCCACGGCGACGGGGTTGATCTGGCCGGCGGGCTGGGAGCCGGCCGAGAGCACGATGACCCGGTCGCCGCCCAGGTGTCGCAGGTAGCCCGCCGCCATCTGGGAGCGCCCGGCGTTGTGCACGCAGACGAACAGGACGGTGGGGGTGCGGGTCACGGCAGAGCCTCTCGGTCGGCGGGCTCCTCGGCCCGAGGGTGCAGCACGCGGACCAGTCCGACCGCCAGTGCGGCACCGACGAGCTGCATGAGCAGGAAGCCTGGAACGGCCGCGGGTGCGATCCCGGCGAAGGTGTCGGAGAACATCCGGCCGAGCGTGACGGCCGGGTTGGCGAAGCTGGTCGAGCTCGTGAACCAGTACGCCGCGGCGATGTAGCCGCCGACCGCGTAGGCGACGCTCTCGTGCTTCCCGGCGGCCCCGGAGCCGAAGATGACGAGTAGCAGACCCAGCGTGGCGACCACCTCGCCGAGCCAGTGGCCCCCCGAGCTGCGGTCGTTGGTGGACCAGGTCACGGCGCTCAGGTCGAACATCAGGTTCGCCACCACCGCGCCGAGGACGCCACCGACGACCTGGGCGACGACGAGCGACGGCACCTCACGCCACGGCATCCGGCCGGTGGCCGCGTCGGCCAGCGTCACGACCGGGTTGAACGCTGCGGACACGGACTGGAGGGCCAGGATCAGCGCCACCAGCACCGCACCCGTGGCGAGGCTGTTCTCGAGCAGCTGCAGGCCGGTGTCGTCGGGAGACAGGCGCGAGGCGGCGATGCCGGACCCGACCACGGTGGTCACCAGGAACGCGGTGCCCACCAGCTCGGCCACGCACCGGCGGACGAGGGGCGGGGTCACGCGGTCCCGCCGATCATCGCCGCGATGTCGGCCAGGGACTCGGTGCGGACCCGGTAGTAGACCCAGACTCCGCGCTTCGACCTATCGAGCAGGCCGCTGTCGTGCAGCACCTTGAGATGATGGCTGATCGTGGGCTGCGAGAGGTCGAACGCCTCGGTCAGGTCGCACACGCAGGCCTCGGCATCGGCGTGCGAGGCCACCAGGGACAGCAGCCGGAGCCGCACGGGGTCCGCGAGCGCCTTCAGCAGGGGAGCCACCCGCTCGGCCTGCTCGACCGACATCGCCTCACCGGTCAGGGGGGAGCAGCAGGCAACCGCCTGCACACCCGTCAGCTCCAATGACTTCGACATGCGTGAATATTGACAGATGTCTATGACTAGGGCAACCTGACCATCACACATCGACATCTGTCGATGTCTTAGCGAAGGAGTCACCATGTCCCGCCTGCAGCTCGCTCTCAACGTCGACGACCTCGACCGGGCCGTCGCGTTCTACTCGTTGCTCTTCGACACCGTGCCCGCGAAACAGCGCCCCGGGTACGCCAACTTCGCGGTCGCCGACCCCCCGCTCAAGCTCGTGCTGCTGCAGAACCCGGGTCGTGGCGGAAGCCTCAACCACCTCGGTATCGAGGTCGCCGACTCCGGCCAGGTCGAGGCCGAGCTCTCGCGCCTCGCCGGCCACGGCCTGGCCACCAGCGAGCAGCGGGACACCACCTGCTGCTACGCGACGCAGGACAAGTTCTGGGTCGAGGGCGTCCCCGACGGGGAGCCCTGGGAGGTCTACACCGTGCTCGCCGACAGCGAGACGTTCGGCGAGTCGGCACCGATGGAGGCCTCGACAGCCTGTTGCTGAAGGGTCGAGGGCGGTCGCGTCAGCGCTGCTGCGGCGGCGGGTTGCCGCTCCCGCGTAATCTGTACGGATGGACTTTGTTCGTTACGCCGAGCGCGCGGCCGAACTGGTGAACGCCGACCTCGGCGGCGCCGGCGACCTGGTCCGGCTCCTCGAGGGCCGGGACTGGCTGCACGACCAGGTCGCCGACCGCGACGCGGCCGCCCTGCGCCGCTTCGCCAAGGAGCTGCGGCCGGTGTTCGAGGCGTCCAACGAGCGTGACGAACGCGCGGTCGTCGACCAGCTCAACGCCTTGCTCGCCAAGCACCCCGTGACGCCGTACATCGCCGGCCACGACGCCGGGAACTGGCACATGCACGTGGCGGACAAGCGGTCCAGCGTCGCCGAGCTGCTCGTGGCCGAGGCCCTGATGGGGCTGTCCACGCTGGTCTGCGACCTGGGCGCCACCCGGCTGGGCGTGTGCCACGCGACGCCCTGCGAGCACGTGTACGTCGACACCTCCCCCAACCAGTCCCGCCGCTACTGCTCGGACCGCTGCTCGTCGCGGGCCAACGTCGCGGCCTACCGCGCCCGCCAGAAGGCCCAGGCGCAGGAGGCCAGCGCGTGAGCAACCCGGCCGACGGCCCCCTGATCGTCCAGTCCGACAAGACCCTGCTGCTCGAGATCGAGCACGAGCGGGCGCAGGACTGCCGCAAGGCGATCGCCCCCTTCGCCGAGCTCGAGCGCTCGCCCGAGCACGTGCACACCTACCGCCTGACACCGCTGGGCCTGTGGAACGCACGAGCGGCGGGCCACGACGCCGAGCAGGTCATCAACACCCTGCTGGAGTACAGCCGCTACGCCGTACCGCACGCCCTGCTGGTCGACGTCGCCGAGACGATGGCGCGCTACGGCCGGCTTCGCCTGGAGAAGCATCCGACCCACGGGCTGGTCCTCTCCTCCAACGACCGCCCGGTCTTCGAGGAGGTGCTGCGTGCCAAGAAGGTCGCCGGGATGGTGGGTGCTCGTCTCGACGACGCCACCGTCGTGGTGCACGGCTCCGAGCGCGGCAACCTCAAGCAGGCGCTGCTGAAGCTCGGCTGGCCGGCCGAGGACTACGCCGGGTATGTCGACGGCGAGGCCCACGCGATCGCGCTCGACCAGAGCACGTGGACGCTGCGCGACTACCAGCGCGAGGCCGCCGAGTCCTTCTGGCACGGCGGTTCGGGAGTGGTGGTCCTCCCCTGCGGCGCCGGCAAGACCCTGGTCGGGGCGGCCGCGATGGCCTACGCCCAGGCGACAACGCTGATCCTCGTCACGAACACGGTCTCGGCGCGGCAGTGGAAGGACGAGCTGGTCCGCCGGACGTCGCTGACCGAGGACGAGATCGGGGAGTACTCCGGCAGCAAGAAGGAGATCCGCCCGGTCACCATCGCGACGTACCAGGTGATGACCACCCGCCGGAAGGGCGTCTACACCCACCTCGAGCTGCTCGACGCCCGCGACTGGGGACTGGTCGTGTACGACGAGGTGCACCTGCTGCCGGCGCCGATCTTCCGGATGACCGCCGACCTCCAGGCGCGACGCCGGATCGGGCTGACCGCCACGTTGGTCCGCGAGGACGGCCGCGAGGGAGACGTGTTCTCGCTGATCGGACCGAAGCGCTACGACGCGCCGTGGAAGGACATCGAGGCCCAGGGCTGGATCGCGCCGGCCGACTGTGTCGAGGTCCGCGTGACGCTCCCCGAGGGCGAACGGTTCGCCTACGCCACCGCGGAGCCCGAGGAGCGGTACCGCCTCGCGGCGTGCACTCGCGCGAAGACGCTGCTGGCGGAGAAGCTGGTCAAGCAGCACGCCGGTGAGCCGACCCTGGTGATCGGCCAGTACATCGACCAGCTCGACGAGATCGCGGCCCAGCTCGACGCGCCCCTGATCAAGGGTGAGACCTCGGTCAAGGAGCGCGAGCGGCTGTTCCAGGCGTTCCGCACCGGCGAGCTCGACCTGCTGGTCGTCTCGAAGGTCGCGAACTTCTCGATCGACCTGCCGTCCGCCGCGGTGGCGATCCAGGTCTCGGGCTCGTTCGGGTCACGCCAGGAGGAGGCGCAGCGGCTCGGGCGTCTCCTGCGGCCCAAGCAGGCGCAGGCCGACGGCACCGCGACCACCGCGCGGTTCTACACGATCGTGTCCCGCGACACCGTCGACGCCGACTTCGCCCAGAACCGTCAGCGGTTCCTGGCCGAGCAGGGGTACGCCTACCGGATCATCGATGCCGAGGACGTCGGCGACGGAGTCCCTCCGCTCGGCTGAGAACGTGGCTGACCCCTCGCGTCGAGCGGCGACCTACGAGGACGTCACGATGAACTCGTTGCCGTCAGGGTCCAGGAACCGTTCGCCACCCAGCGCGGTCGCCCCGAGGTCGACGAGTCTCGTGAGATCCTCTGGCCCTTGAGCGGCGAGGAGGAGGCTGACCCGGTCAGGCGTGTCGCGCGCCATCAACGGCGGCCCGCTCCAGGTGAACTTCGATCCGCCGTCGGGCGCCTGGATGGCGGTCTCCTCACCCTCGTCCCACACCAGTGGCCAGTCCAGCACCCGGCTCCAGAAGACCCCCAAGGCGTGGGTTCCGTCGCAGTTGACTGCCCCGATGCGGCCCGTGTCGGCCAGGAACCGATTGCCAGGCTCGATCACGCACAGCTCGTTGCCCTCCGGATCTGCGAGCACGACGTGGCCCTCGGACGGGTCCTGGCCGATGTCGACGTGCTGCCCGCCAAGCCGAAGAGCGGTCGCGACCTGGGCCTGCTGAGCTTCCAGGGAGCTGCTGGTGAGGTCGAGATGGATTCGCGACGGCACCGTCTTCGGCCGGTCGGTGCCCACGAACCGGATCGAGAATCCGGGCGCGACGACCGCCTCTCCCTCCACCGGAAGGTCAAGGACCTCCGCCCAGAACCGGGCTTGGGCTGCCGGGTCGAGCGCGAGCCAACGGAGGGCGGTGAGAGCAGTCGCCATGCGGGCATCCAACCAAATCCGCCGCGGCCGCAGCAACGAGCCGCCTCGCGTCGAGCTCGGCCCCCTCATCCCCGCGATCCGAGCGCCCACGCCCACCGGGGCAGGAGACGCCTGGTCAGAGGACGGACAGCCGGTCACCCACGTTGATGGCTCCACCCGAAGCGACGTCGACGTAGACGGCGAGACACGTGTCGCGCTCCGCGGCAAGACGCTTCAGCAACCGTCCGCCCGCCGTCGCACCGTCCTGGTCGATGTCGATCATGCGGCAGCGCGGCACTCGCTCGACCACTCGCAGCCTTGCTCCAGCACAGGCGACGGTGCGACCGACCCAGGTCTCCTCGACAAAGGGCTCATCGGAAGAGAACACGATGTTCGCCCGCAGCCTTCGCGGATCCGCATTCACGCCCCATCGTGCCGCGCACCAGTCCAACGTCGCAGTGCCGATCACGGACACAGACCCCATGTCCTGGTGCGGTACGTCCCCCTCGGGAGTGACCCGTACGTCGACCCCCATCGCACGACTCAGTTCTTCGTCGAGTGCCGGATCTCCGACCGTCCACCGTCCGCGCCCTCCCGTGACGATGATGTCTCCGGAGGGGTTCGTCGCGGCTGCGTAGGAGAAGACCTGGTCCCGGCGGCGGAAGCGCCGAGTGGTCTTGCCGGACGCGAAATGACCGTCCGCATCCTCGACGGCGTACCACCGATCACCCTCGACGCCCCGGCCGTCGAGCATTGCACTTTCGAGAGACTCCCCCGCCATCGACTTGACCGGGTAGCGGCGAAGGGAGACCACGCGCATCGACACGATCGAACGATAGCTGCAGACCTCCAAGCACGTCGGCGTCCGGCTGGGCCTGGCGAGACCTGTTGCGAGCGCAGCCCAGATGGCCGCGCCGGTCAGACGGAGGCGAGGAACGCCTGCACGCGTTCCATGAGCAGGGCCGACGCCTCCGGGTCGTAGGCATCGAGTGAGGCGTCGGCGAAGAGGTGCTGATCGCCGGGGTAGACGAACAGCTCGGCGGCCGCTGCCGAGTCGGCGAGCGCGCGTGCGGCCGGCAGGTCCTCGTCGAAGAACTCGTCGCCCTCCTTGCCATGGATCTGTACCGGCACCCCCTCCGGCCACGCCTCCCCGAACTCCGCGACCGGGAGGCAGGAGTACATGAGCAGTGCCCCGCGGGCACCTGGGCGGGTCTGCGCGAGCCGTTGGGCGATCGTCACACCGAAGGAGAACCCGGCGTAGACGAGGTCGGGACCGAGGTCGCCGGCCGCTTCGGCGGCGCACTCCCGGATCGCGTCGAACCCCGCCTCACGGGCGAAGCCGAACCCCTCCTCGATGCTGCCGAAAGTGCGGCCCTCGAACAGGTCGGGCGTGTGCACGGTGTGCCCGGCTCGGCGGAGGTCGTCGGCGAAGTTCCGCACCCCGTCGGTCAGGCCCTGGATGTGGTGGTACAGCAGCACCTCGGCCATGTCAGCGGTCTCCTTCTCTCAATGATCCACTCTTTTGGAACGTTCGGCGATGCTAGTCTGTTCGGCAATGGCAGACAACCCCCCGGACTACGAGCTGGCGGATCGGATGGCCCTGACCAGGCCAGCCCAGATCAAGGCCATCGGCCACCCGCTCCGCACCACGATCCTGCAGCTCCTCCACGAGCGGGCCGCGACCGTCACCGAGCTCGCGGCCGCACTCGATCGCCCCAAGAGCACGGTCGCGCACCACGTGGACGTGCTCAGCCGCAACGGCCTGCTCCAGGTGGTGCGCACCCGGAAGGTGCGGGCGGTCGAGGAGCGCTTCTACGGGCGTACCGCGCGCATGTTCCACGTGGCGGCGGAACCTTCCCTCTCCGGGGAGGACCTGACGCGCGACTTCAACGACTTCGAGGTGGCGGCCCGCGAGTCCGCCACGGCATTCGAGCAGGGAAGGCTGTGGGGCTTCATCCGGCATGCCCGCATCTCCGCGGACCAGGCCTCGCAGTTCTGGGAGCGCATGGCCACGCTGGTGGACGAGTTCGACCGGAGCCCGAGGCACGGCAACACGACCTACGGGTTCGCTGTCGGCATCTACCCGACGGACCACCCGACGCTTCCCCCAGCGGAGTGAGGTACACCTCGGTCTATCGTCGGCCCATCCCATTGCCAGTCGCACCCACTCAGGAGGTCCACGGTGTCGGACACCACCTGCCACATGTCCATCTCGCTGGACGGCTTCGTCGCCGGCCCTGACCAGAGCCGTGAGGACCCGCTGGGCAAGCGCGGGCATGAGGTTCACGGGTGGCACATCGGCGACCCGCGAGCCACGGAGGCCGACGCGGTCGCGAACGAGTGGCTGATGCGCCCACGCGGTGCGTATGTGATGGGTCGCAACATGTACGGCCCGATCCGCGGGGAGTGGGACGAGGAGTGGACCGGCTGGTGGGGCCCCGAGCCGCCGTACCACGCGCCGGTCTTCGTGCTCACCCATCACGGCCACGATCCCATCCAGATGGACGGGGGAACGACGTTCCACTTCGTCACGGAGGGCTTCGCAGCGGCGTACGCAGCCGCGTGTGACGCTGCCGGCGACAGGGGTGTGGACATCGCCGGTGGCGCGTCGACCGTGCGACAGGCGTTGAACGCCGGCGTGGTCGACGAGCTCACGCTCGACATCGCGCCCGTCCTGCTTGGTTCGGGAGAGCGACTCTTCGACGGAGTCGAGGCCTTCGGCTTCGAGCCCGCCGAGGTCCTTCACTCGCCGCTGACCACGCACATCCGCTACCGCCGCATGAGCTGACCTCCGGCCCCCCCGCAGCGTCCTTCCGGACAGTCCTCCGCGGCGCGTCGAGGCCACGGACGGGGAGCCCTTTCGTGAGACGGTGGAGCCATGGACGAGAGCACGGACCAGACCGGGGACGACACCTGCCGGACCCCGGCCCGCGGCGCCGACGGCGAGATGGGCTGCGACAACTGCGGCAGCGTCATGCGCTGGGAGACCAGCCACTCGCGGTGCGACCGTTGCGGCTACATCCGGCCCTGCTGCGAAGGCGCACCGCTCGAGGCGCGTCCCGCGTCGGTCCCCGGCGCGCGCTGAGCCGGTCGGCCGAAACTCCGGTGACGGCGCCGGGCGACGCTGGTAACGTCACCGGCCCCCACCCACCAGCCCGCTCCCGCGGAGGTTCCCGCGTGCCCTCGTCCGACGACCCCGATCCCGACCCTGCCCTCTCCCGGGAGCGCGCCCACCTCGCCGAGTCCCGGCGTCAGCTCGCCCGGATGCGGGAGCGCACCTCACGCCTGGACTCCGCCGCGGCCGGGGACTGGGTCAGCCGGGCATTCCTGGAGTCCGCGCTGTACCTGCGGATGAAGGCGCTCGAGGACGACCCGACCGTGCCGCTCTTCTTCGGCCGCCTCGACTACGAGGACGACCACGTGGACGCCCGCGGCGAGCACTTCTACATCGGACGCAGGCACGTCTCGGACGAGGCCGGTGACCCGATGGTGGTGGACTGGCGGGCGCCGATCAGCCTGCCCTTCTACCGCGCCAGCAAGGCCGAGCCGATGGGGGTGGAGCTGCGCCGACGGTTCGGGTTCCAGCACGGCGCACTGACGGCGTACGAGGACGAGGAGCTGCTCAGCGAGCTGCCGGCAGACGAGTTCTCCTCGATCCTCGAAGCCGAGATCGAGCGCCCCCGCGTCGGGCCCATGCGCGACATCGTCGCCACCATCCAGCCCGAGCAGGACGTCATCGTCCGCTCCGACCTCGACGAGTCGGTCTGCGTCCAGGGCGCACCCGGGACCGGCAAGACCGCGGTCGGGCTGCACCGCGCTGCGTTCCTGCTCTACTCGCACCGCGACCAGCTCTCCCGCCAGGGTGTGCTCGTCGTCGGCCCCAACGCCTCCTTCCTGCGCTACATCGGCGACGTGCTCCCGGCCCTCGGCGAGATCGACGCGAAGCAGACCACGATCGAGGGCCTCGTCGCGGACACGCTCGGCGCCGTCAACCCGAAGTACCAGATCAGCGGCGCGGACCCGGCGCACGTCGCCAGGCTGAAGGGCGACTCCCGGATGGCCCAGGTGCTCCACCGGGCCCTGTGGTCGCTGGTCTCCGCACCGACGGAGCCGTTGATGGTCCCCCGCGGGACCCGCCGGTGGCGGGTGGCGGCGTACGAGGCGGAGGAGATCGTCGCGACGCTGCGGGCGCGCGGCGTGCGGTACGGCGCGGCACGGGCGATGCTGCCGCAACGACTGGCCCACCACGTGCTGGTCCAGATGGAGAGCGCCGGCGAGTCCCCCGACGACCGGGTGCAGGACGCCGTGGCCCGTAGCCGACCCGTCAAGCAGTACGCCGCCCAGCTCTGGCCGGCGATCGACCCCGCCCGGCTGGTGCACCGGGTCCTCTCCGACCCGGCCCTGCTCGCCAGTGCGGCGGAGGGCCTCCTCAGTGCCGAGGAGCAGGCAACGGTGCTGTGGGAGCGCCCCGCCAAGGCGCCCGGCTCGACCCGGTGGAGCCTCGCCGACGCGGTCCTCGTCGACGAGGCGGCCGACCTGCTGGAGCGGACTCCCTCCCTGGGTCACGTCGTCGCCGACGAGGCACAGGACCTCTCCCCGATGATGCTGCGAGCCGTCGGTCGTCGTTGCTCGACCGGCTCCGCGACCGTCCTGGGCGACCTGGCACAGGCGACCACCCCCTGGGCGACGCGCCAGTGGTCAGAGGCTCTGACCCACCTCGGGAAGCCGGAGGCGCACATCGAGCAGCTCACCCGGGGCTTCCGGGTGCCGGGCGAGGTCATCGAGTACGCCGCCCGGTTGCTCCCCGTCATCGCCCCCGGGCTGGAGCCACCCACCTCGGTCCGGCGTACCCGGGGTGAATTGAAGGTCGACCGCGTCGACGACCTCCCGGCAGCCACGGTCACCGCGGTCCTGGCCAGCCTCGACCGCGTCGGGTCCGTCGGCCTGATCCTCCCCGACGCGCTGGTGCCTGCCGTCACCACCGCCCTGACCGCTGCCGCCGTCGCCCATGCCGTGCTCGGTGACGACCTGCGCGACGACGTCGAGTTCGACGCGAAGGTGGACGTGGTGCCGGCGTCCCTGGCCAAGGGACTCGAGTTCGACCACGTCGTGCTGCTCGAGCCGACGGCCGTCGTCGCGGGCGAGGCCGACCGGACCACCGGACTGCGCCGCCTCTACGTCTGCCTCACCCGTGCCGTGACGTCCCTGGTGCTGCTGCACGCCGACGACCTTCCGTCTGAGCTCGGCGCACCCACCCGAACGGGCTAGTCGCGCCGGGACTCCTGGCGCGCCTCCCAGTGACCCTCGGCACTGACCGTCGCGCGCGCCGGGTGGAAGCCTTGCCGAATGCGACGACTCGGCTGGAGCGCTCTGCTCATCGGCCTCACCGGCCTCAGCCTCATGCTCTCGACCCTGCTGCAGTCCACGACGGCACACCGGTACACCGACCTCAAGTCGATGGGCTTCGGGCTGCCGTTCCCCTGGCTTCGCCAGGATCTCACCGGCGTCGACCAGCGGCTGCCGTTCCGACCGCACCCCAGGCTGCCCCAGGAGTTCCCCACCACGATCTCCTGGGCCAGCCTCGCGGTCGACTTCCTGGCCTGTGCCCTGCTGCTGGTCCTCGCCCACGCGCTGTACCGGCGGATCATGTTCTCCCGCGCCACCGGGCCGATCCGGGCCTGACAGAATCGGGCCCATGACCGGACCCGAGCGCTTCTGGCCGGCCCTCCTCGCCGATCGCATCCCGATGCGTGAGCGACTGCTCGCGGCGTACGACGACAACCGGGGCTACCACGACGTCCGTCACCTCGAAGAAGTCCTGGAGCACGCGACCACGATCATGGACGCCGACTACCCGCCGACTCCGGGCGAGAGCGAGGTCGACCGGACCGCGGTCCTGCTCGCCGCCTGGTTCCACGACGCGGTCTACGAACCGGTCTCCGGGGACGGTGAGGAGCGATCGGCCGCGCTCGCCGAGCGCGAGCTGGCCACCGCCGGCGCCCCGGGGCGTCTCGTCGACGAGGTCGCCCGGCTGGTCCGTCTGACCGCCCACCACCGGCCGGCCGCGGACGATCTCGCCGGTCAGGTGCTGTGCGACGCCGACCTGGCCATCCTGGCCGCTGGCACCGAGCGGTACGCCGAGTACGTCGCCGGGGTCCGCACCGAGTACGCCCATGTGTCCGAGGCAGACTTCCGGACCGGGCGGGCGGCGGTGCTGCGCGATCTGCTGGCGAAGCCGCGCCTCTTCCACACCGCCCACGCCCGGACCCGCTGGGAGGCGGCCGCGCGGACCAACGTCGAGGCCGAGATCACCCGGCTCGAGTCCACGCCGGCTGGCTGATCAGGAGACGGCGGCGCCGTTCACCTTCAGGGTCGCCGAGCGCTGGCCCGCCTCGAGAGTGCTCGGGAGGCCGAGAGGCAGGGCGAGGTTGGTCTCCTCGTGCCCGAACGGCAGGTTGGCCACGACCGGCACCCCCAGGGAGCCGAGCCGGTCCAGGAACATCGACGCCAGGACCCCCGAGTCGCCGCAGTCGGTGAACTGCCCGAGCGCGATGCCGTGCACGTCCTTGAACCAACCCGTGCGCAGGAGCTGGGTGAGGTAGCGGTCGACGGTGTAGACGCTCTCCGAGGTGTCCTCGAGGAGGACGATGGAGCCCGCGGCAGGACGGGAGTACTCCGTGCCGACCGACGTGGCCAGGACGGTCAGGTTGCCTCCGACCAATGGGCCGTCGGCGGCGCCCGGGATCAACGTGGTGCCGCTGAGCGCGGCGGGCTCGTCCCCGAACAGCATCTCCCGCAGGTGCGCCTGGGAACGCTCGTCACCGCCACCCAGGCTGGTCACGACCGGGCCGAGCACGGTGGCGAGGCCGAGGCGACCGGCGATCGCCTCGTGCAGCGCCGTCGCGTCGGAGAACCCGACCAGCAGCTTGGGACCGGCATCGGCCATGGAGGTCCAGTCGAGCATGTCGAGGATCCGCTGGGCGCCGTACCCACCGCGGCCCAGGAAGACCGCGGCGACCTCGGGGTCGCACCAGGCGGCCATGAAGTCCGCGGCCCGGCGCAGGTCGCTGCTGGCCAGGTAGGGAAGCTCCGAGTGCTTGCCGCGGAGGTGGGGCATCGCCCAGACCTCGAGTCCCCAGGACTCGAGCACGGCGAGCCCGACGTCCAGCCGGTCGTCAGGGACCGGGCCCGACGTGGCCACCACGGCCACGGTGGCCCCGGTGTACAGCCGGTCCGGCCGGGTCAGGGTCCGGCCGGGTGCCTTGGGCCCGAGCTGGCTGGGCTTGCGGCGACGCAGTCCCGCGGCGGTCAACCGGTCGACGAGCTCGCGCGAGGAGATGGGGACGGCCCCCGCGGCGACCACCTCGTCGTAGCGCTCGGACGGGATGTCGTAGTGGTCCCGGTCGAAGCCTTGCACCGGGATGCCCAGGCGTGCCGCGAACGTGTGCAGCTCGTCGTACGACGTGTCACTGGCCAGGTGGGACCACAGGCGGTCGTGACCGGCCGCATTGGGCGGGTCGATCAGGAGGGTCATGCAGGTGCCTGCCTAGCGAGATTGCCCACCGCGTCGTCGAGGAGCAAGCGCCACGATCTCACGTAACCGGGGTCGACGTGCGCCTTTGCCCAGGATCCACCGGGCCGAACTTCGGCCCCGACGTGGAACTGTCTGACCCCGGCACGCACCAACCAGGGGACGTACTCCGCCTGGAGGTCTCCGCCGGGCATGAGCAGGCGGGCGACGTCGGCATCCGCCGAGGCCCGGTCGGTGAGCTCGTCGTGGCCCTCGGCCATGCCGCGCACCGACCCGGCGGAGATCACGGCGTCCAGACCGGGGAGCCGGCGGAGCATCCGCCACGCGCGGTCGGTGGAGAGGACGGAGTCGATCGCGCGGTGGAAGGTCCACGGCACGCCCTCGAGCTCGGCGGCCAGGTAGCTGCACACCTCGGTGTCGACCTCGAGGTCGGAGTCGAGGAAGCCGAAGATCATCCCCTCCGCACCCAGAGACAGGTAGTCGCCGGCGAGTCCGACGAGCCGGGCGAGCTCGCCACCGGTGCTGGTGAAGCCGTCGTTGAGGCGCAGCATCACCCGCACCGGGATGTCCACCTCGCGACAGATGGAGGAGACCAACCCGGGCTCGGGCGACAGGTCGCCGGACTCGAGGCCGGAGGAGACATACAGGCGGTCCGCGCCGCCCTCGGCGGCCGCCGCCGAGTCCTGCGGATGGAGCACCGCGACGTCGAGCAACGGGCGCCGCTGCTGCCACGGTTGACCTGACGTGTTCACAATGGACATCGTGACATCCGAAGAGGCCCAACCCGACGCACTGATGGCCGCGCGCGCGCTCGTGTTGCACGACCTCGAGGCGACCGGAGCCGTGGACCCCGTGACGGTGTCCGCCCTGGAGCAGGCGGTGACCACCCGAAGGTGGTGGACGTCGCAGTGGAACGAGGGTGCGGTGTACGTCGCGGGACTGATCGCGCAGGACGTCCAGGACGCCATCCTCGACAGCATCGGACGCTGGCCCCTGTGCAAGGCGTGCGACGAGCTCGACCCCCATGCCCTGTACATCCATCCCGAGCTCGGCGGTCCCGACCCTGTGTGGGTGTGCGAGAACTCCGGTATCGCCGTCGGCCCCCTCGGCAGCCTCAGCCGGTAGTCCGCTCAGTGGTGGATGCGGTCCGCGAGGTCCGTGAGCCGCTCGCCGCGGCCGCCCCACTGGAGGGCGATGATCTCCGCGGCGATGCTGACCGCGGTCTCCTCGGGGGTCCGTGCCCCGAGGTCGAGTCCGATGGGTGAGGACAGCCGGGACAGCTCGTCGTCGGTGAGTCCCGCCTCGCGAAGCCGGTCGAGCCGGTCCTCGTGGGTCCGCCTGGACCCCATCGCGCCGATGTAGCCGACCTCGGGCAGCCGGAGCGCGACCTCGAGCAGCGGCACGTCGAACTTCGGGTCGTGGGTCAGCACGCAGAGCGCCGTACGCCGGTCGATGCGGCCGCCCTCGGCTTCCGAGGCGAGGTACTCGTGCGGCCACTTCACGACGACCTCGTCCGCGAACGGGAACCGAGAGCTGGTCGCGAACACGGGACGCGCGTCGCAGACGGTGACGTGGTAGCCGAGGAAGCCACCCATCCTCGCGACCGCCGCGGCGAAGTCGATCGCCCCGAACACCAGCATCCTCGGCGGCGGCGCGAACGCCCACACGAACACCCGCATCCCCTCGCCACGGCGTTCCCCCTCGGGTCCGTAGGTCAGGGTCTGGTGGTGTCCGGCAGCGAGCAGGCCACGGACGTCGTCGACCACGGCCGCGTCGGCACGCCCGCTGCCCAGCCCGCCCTCGACGAGCGGAGGCCCGTCCGGGTCCGCGTCGAGTGGGCGGACCACGAGCCGCCGGCCCACCCGGGCGGCCTCCGGGTGCTCGATGACCGTCGCCAACGCGACCGGCCTTCCGGCCTCGATGTCGTCGGCGATGTCCCCGAGCTGAGGGAACGTCTGCTGGTCCACCTTCTCCACGAACACGTCGAGCACCCCGCCGCAGGTCAGCCCCACGGCGTAGGCATCGTCGTCGGAGACGCCGTACCGATGGAAGACCGGGACGCCGTCGGCCATCACGGCCTGTCCGAGCTCGTAGACGGCGCCTTCGACGCAGCCACCGCTGACAGAGCCGACGGCCTCGCCGGCGGGACCGACCAGCATCGAGGCACCGGGAGGCCGCGGCGCCGAGCGGAAGGTCGCCACCACGGTGCCCACCCCGACCGTCGCGCCGGACCGCCACCAGCGGATCAGCTCGGGGAGCACCTCACGCACGGGCCACCACCTCGACCACCTCGGCGAACGTGGCCAGTGAGTGACCGGCCACGAAGTCGTCCACGTAGGGCAGCGCCGCCATGATTCCCTGCTGGACCGGCTCGTAGCCGGCCTTGCCGCGGTGGGGATTGACCCACACGACCCGGTGGGCGAGGCGGTGCAGCCGGTTCATCTGCTCGGCGAGCAGGTCGGTGTCACCACGCTCCCAGCCGTCGCTGAACACGACGACCACCGCGCCGCGGGCCGTCCCGCGCTGCCCCCAGCGGTCGAGGAAGACCTTGAGCGTCTCACCCAGCCGGGTGCCACCGGACCAGTCGGGCACCGTCTCTCCGGCGGCCACGAGGGCGCGCTCGGGGTCTCGCACTCGCAGCGGCCTCGTCAGGTGAGTGAGCCGGGTCCCGACCGTGAAGACCTCGACCCTGCCCACGCGCCCCGCGGTGACGACGTACCGGTGGGCGAGCCGCAGCAGCGCATCGGCGTACCCGGACATCGACCCGGACACGTCGACGAGCAATACCACGGGCCGCGCCCGGGTGCCGCGGCGGCGCCACACGATCTCGCCGGGCTCCCCCAACCGCTGGAGGCTGGTGCGCAGGGTCCGCCCCGGGTCGACGTCGCCGCGGCGCCACGGGATACGCCGGTGTGCTGGGCGGCGCGGGGCGCGCGGCGCGAGCCGCCCGAACATCGCCTCCACCCGTTCCCGCTCGGCCGTCGTCAGACCGGCGACATCGCGGTGACGCAGCACCTCGGTCTCGCTCGCCGCCGCCCGCAGGACGTCGTCGTCCGTCTCACCGGCCGGGCCCTCGACCTCCACCAGCCCCGGCAGAGGCCGCGTGGGCATCGTGGACGAGGCAGACCGGGGCCGGGGCAGCCCGTCCCGGGCGTTGAACCAGGCCTCGAAGACAGGGTCGTACCGCTCCAGGTCGTCCGGGCCGGCGCACAGCGTGGCCCGCCCCGCCCAGTAGGTCGCCCGCCGGTCGTCCAGCCCGAGCAGCGCCACGGCGGCCAGGAAGCCCTGCGCGCGGTCCGGCGTCACCGGCACCCCGGCCGACCTGAGCGCACGGGCGAAGGCCAGCAGCACCTCGTCAGGCTGATGGAGCAGGGTCTTGGCGGCCATCTCAGGCCAGCATCCGGTCCAGCGCCTGGCGCACGCGGTCGGTGTCCTCGCGGTACTTCACCAGCGCCCCGACTGTCGTGGAGGCGGCCGCGAGGTCGAGGTCGGTGGTGCCGAGGTGCTCCAGGGCGCGCGCCCAGTCGAGGGTCTCGGCCACCCCGGGAGCCTTGAGCAGGTCGACGTCACGGAGCCGCTGGACCACCGTGACCACCTGCCTGGCCAGAGACTCCGACACCTCCGGAGCCCGCGAGCGGACGATGGCGACCTCCCGCTCCAGACCGGGGTGCTCGATCCACTGGTAGAGGCACCGTCGCTTCAGAGCGTCGTGGATCTCCCGGGTCCGGTTGGAGGTCAGCACGACTATCGGCGGCGTACGCGCGGCGACCGTGCCGAACTCCGGGATGCTCACCTGCCACGTGGAGAGCACCTCGAGCAGGAACGCCTCGAACTCGTCGTCGGCTCGGTCGATCTCGTCGACCAGCAGCACCGCCGGGCTCTGTTGCAGGGCGCGGAGAACCGGGCGGGCGAGCAGGAAGCGCTCGTCGAAGAGCGACTTCTCGGCCTCCTCGAGCTCGGCTCCCCCGGCCGCCTCGAGTGCCCGCAAGTGCAGGATCTGGCGCGGGAAGTCCCAGTCGTAGAGCGCCTGGGCGGCGTCGATGCCCTCGTAGCACTGGAGGCGGATCAACGGCACGTCCAGTGCCTGGGCCACCGCCTCGGCCAGCGCCGTCTTGCCGGTGCCCGGCTCGCCCTCGACGAGCAGCGGCCGATGCATCCTCAGGGCGAGGAAGGTGATCGTCGCCAGCGACTCGTCACACAGGTAGCCGGTCGACTCGAGGGCACGAGCGACGTCTGCGGCCGACTCCGGCACGGTGCTGTCCATGTCACGAGGCTATCCGGCGGGCGGGGCACCGCCGAGGTCCCCGGGCCGGTCGACGTCCCGGCCCGTGGCGAGGTCGCCACACTCGACGAGTGCTGGCCGGTGGGCCGCGAGGTAGTCGCGGGCGCCGCGGTCCCCCCCGGACGAGGCGACGACCTCCGCCCAGTGCCGACGACCGAGGAGCACGGGGTGGCCAGGGCGACCGTCGTACGACGCCCGAGCGAGGCTGTCGGCGCCGGACCCGGCGGAGAGCAGGCGTGCCACGACCTTCGCATCCACGTCAGGTAGGTCGACCAGCGAGACCAGGCAGGCGTCTGCGTCCGCCGCGAGTGCGGAGAGCCCCGCGCGCAGCGATTCGCCCATCCCTTCCTCCCACTGCCGCGCCACCACGACGTCCGCGCCCGAGCCCGCGAGCTCGGCGCGTACCTCGTCGGCGGCAGCCCCCACGACCACGACCACGTCATCGCACCCGCCCGCGCCTAGCGCCTCGAGGGCACGGACGACGTAGGACCTGCCGTCGGCGGCGCGCAGCAGGGCCTTCGGTCCACCCATCCGACTGCCTGAGCCGGCCGCAAGCAGCAGGCCGTGCGTGGTCACGTGCGGGACGTGCCCGGCTCGCCCTGTCTCGAGACCGGGACCCACATCGTGAACCGGTCGGCACGGAAGGTCGCCTTGGACACCTCGATCGCGACCCTCTCAGCGAAGGCACGACGCGCGACCCTGAGCACCGGGGCACCCGCCGTGACCCCGAGCAGCGCTGCCTCGTCCGACCGGGCGGAGTCGGCCTCGACGGAGTCCTCGCCCCAGGTCGGCATCAGTCCGCGGCGACCGAGCTCCTCGTACAGGCTGGACGGATAGGCGTCGGCCTCGAGGAACCCGGGAAGACGAGCCTCCACGAGGTACGAGTCACTCAGGCACATGGGGGCGTCGTCGGCGTACCGGAGCCGCTGCCAGTGGATCACCCGCGTGCCGAGCTCGACCTCGAGCGCCTTGGCGACTCCCGGACCCGCGGCCTCGACCCGGGCGAGCAGGGTCCGGCTGCCCACCTTCAGACCGCGCCGACCCATCTCCTCGGTGAAACCGAGCAGGGTCGTCCGGCGTTCGAGCCGGGGTCTCGCCACGAACGTGCCACGGCCCGGGATCCGCTCGAGGCGGCCTTCCGAGACCAGGGCGTCCAGGGCCTGGCGCACGGTCATCCTGGCCACACCGAAGCGGTGCACCAGCTCACGCTCCGACGGCGCCGCGCTTCCGGGCGGAGCACCGTCGATGAGCGAACGGACGTACTCGCGCACCTGGACATGCTTGTGCACGGCAGTCCCCACCTGTTTTTGGGTAGCCAAAGCCACCATGTCAACCCCACCCTTCCCCGGTCCCCTGAGACCACTATGGCGGGAGTTTCGACATTTCGGGGCGCTGATTCACAGACAATTTTCAACCAGGTGAGGCTTTTACTCGGACGAAATGGCACGTAACACGTCCAACCGGGCGGCCCGGCGGGCCGGGAAGATCGCCGCCAGAACGCCCACCACCACGGCGGTCCCCACGAATCCGAGCAGCTGGCCGTAGGGCACCACGATCGCCTCGAGCCCCTCATCTCGCAGCGAGGTCATCAAGGTGACCCCGAAGATCACGCCCATCCCGACGCCGAGCACGGTGCCGAGTACGGCGATCACGACGGACTCCAGGCCCACCATTCGGCGCAGCTGTCGACGACCGAGCCCCACGGCCCGCAACAGCCCGACTTCACGGGTGCGCTCGATGATCGAGAGCGCCAAGGTGTTCACGATGCCGAGGATCGCGATCACCAGGGCGAGCGCCAACATCGCGTAGATCAACGTCAGCATCCTGTCGATCGGCTGACGCTGCTCGGCGGCGAACCCCTGCTCGTCCTTGACCGTGACTGTGGGGAGGTCCCGGGTCGCCTCCTCCAGCGTGGCCTGGACCGTCGCCGGGTCGGCGCCGCGGGCCCGGTCGACGATGAGCATGCTGTCGGCCTTCTGGAAGCCGGCCTCCGTAAGGGCTTCGATCGTCGTCACGTACGGGAAGTACAGGATCGGGTTGCTCTCGAAGATCCCGACCACCCGAAGCTTCCGCGTCCCGGCCGGCATCTTCCACGTCATCGTGTCGCCCACCGACAGACCCTTCCCGGTGGCGGCGCGCTTGAGGACCACGACCGAGTGGTCGTCGAGGTCGGCGAAGGAGCCGGCCACCATCGAGACCCGGCTGATCGCGGACAGCTGCGTGGGGTCGATCCCCATCAGCCCCTGACGGTCGCCGGCGACCTCGGCGACGCCCCAGCGCAACCGCGCCACCGAGTCGACACCGGGGAGCGTGCGCACCTCGCGGGCGATCTGTGGCGACATCGGGGTGCCGACGATGTTGGAGATCACGAAGTCCCCGACGAAGTTCTCCTCGACCGACTTGTCGACGCTCGCCTTGGACGACGCCCCGACGATCGCCATCGTGGTCACGAGTGCCAGGCCGATCATCAGGGCCGACGCCGTGGCCGCGGTACGCCGCGGGTTGCGAAGGGCGTTCTGTCCCGCGAGCGTGCCCACGGTCCCGAAGACGCGGCGGTAGACGAGTGCGGCGACGACGAGGAACGGCCGGGCGACCACCGGGCTCGCCGCGGCCACCCCCAGGAGCGCGGCGAGGATGCCCCCGCCCACCCAGTAGCCGGGCTTCGGCACCGAGGCGAAGAGCCCCGCCACCATCGCGCCGGCGCCGACGACCACCATGGCCGTCCCGACCAACAGCCGCTTGCGGATCGAGGCCTCGGGCATCGCCACGTCATCACGAAGGGCAGCGACGGGCGGGATCCTCGAGGACCGACGCGCGGGAAGGTACGCCGCGACGACGGTGACGAGGATGCCGACGGCGTACGCGACCACCGCCGTCCTCGGCTCGAAGACCAGCCCGGCACCGGACAGGTCCAGCCCGAACGAGGCGAAGAACGCCTTGATGCCCATCGCGATCAGGACCCCGACCCCCAACCCCAGGGTCGACCCGAGCAGGCCGAGCACGAAGGCCTCGAAGATCACCGACCGGGTGACCTGTCTGCGTGAGGCTCCCAGGGCACGCAGGAGCGCGAGCTCACGACTGCGCTGCGCCACCAGGATGGAGAAGGTGTTCACGATCAGGAACCCGCCGACCACCAGGGCGATCGCTGCGAACACCAGGAAGAACGTGTTGATGAACGAGATGGCCTGGAGCAGCTGGCTGGCGGCCTGGTCCGCCGCCTTGTCACCGGTCACCACGTCGTACCTCGCAGGCACGACCTTCCTGACGTTCGCGGCGAGGTCGCGCTGCGAGACGCCCTCCGCAGCGGTGACCCAGACGTTGTTGTAGACGTCCTTGCCCTCCAGGAACAGGTCCTGCGCGGTCGGGGTGTCGAAGATCGACACCGTTGCGCCGTTGAGCGAGCCGCCCTCAGGGAAGTCCGCGATGCCGACCAGCGTCGGCGTCAGCAGGGCGCGCTTGCCAGCGCTGATCAGGTGGACCTCCTCCCCGAGCGAGTAGCCGGCCTTCTCCGCCGTCGAGGCGTCGAGCGCGACCTCGTCCGGTCCGTGCGGATGCTCGCCCTGCATGATCGAGAGACCTTGGACGCCGTGCGCGGCGGGCGCGTCGGAGTCGTTGAAGGCCAGCCCGGGAGGGCCGTTGCCCCCGATGACCTTGTTGTTCTTGCCGACCACGAACACTCCGAAGCTGGCCACGTTGCCGTCGGCGCGGGCCGCTCCGTCGACGCGGGCGATCCTGGCCACGAGCGAGGCCGGGACGGTCAGGGTGCTGGGGGTGTTGTCGGAGGTGGTGCCGCCGTGAGGTCGGACGACGACGTCGCCCACGCTGGAGGCGAAGATCGCGGTGAAGCTGCGGCTCAGGGTGTCGGTGAACAGGAACGTCCCGGCCACGAAGCCGACCCCGAGCACGATCGCGAACGTGCTCATCAGTAGCCGCACCTTGCGACCGAGGAGGCTCTTCCAGGCAGCGCGCAGCATCAGGCGTCGGTCCCGGCCGACTCGATGCGCGCGAGCTGCTCCGCGTCCATCCTGGTCATCCGCTCGAGCACGGACTCCGAGGTGGGCTCCCGCAGCTCCCCGACCACCTTGCCGTCGCCCAGGAAGATCACCCGGTCGGTGTACGCCGCAGCCACGGGGTCGTGCGTCACCATGACCACGGTCTGGCCGAACTCGTCGACGGAACGCCGCAGGAGCGAGAGCACCTCTGCCCCGGAACGGGAGTCCAGGTTGCCGGTCGGCTCGTCGGCGAAGACGATAGAGGGCCGGCTCGTGAGGGCTCGCGCGACGGCCACGCGTTGCTGCTGTCCACCGGAGAGCTCGTTGGGCCGGTGCTTGAGCCGGTCACGCAGGTTGACGGTGTCGATCACGGAGGCGTACCACTCCGGGTCGGGCTTGCGGCCCGCGATCGCGAGCGGCAGCAGGATGTTCTCCTGGGCGGTCAGGGTCGGCACCAGGTTGAACGACTGGAACACGAAGCCGATCGCGTCGCGCCGGAGAACGGTGAGGTCGCGGTCGTTCAACCCGGACAGCTCGATGTCGCCCACGTGGACGGTGCCGCTGGTGGCCGTGTCGAGCGCCGCGCAGCAGTGCATCAGCGTCGACTTCCCCGAACCGCTCGGGCCCATCACCGCGGTGAACTCGCCGGCGTACAGCTCGAGGCTGATGCCGTCGAGGGCACGTACCTCGGCCTGGCCGCTGCCGTAGGTCTTGGTGAGGTTGGCCACCCGGGCCGCGGGGATGCGCGCGACGACAGGCTCGGTCAGATGGGTCATGGGGAGCACGCTAGTCGGGCGGGGCTCAGCCACCCGATATCCCGGTGCGGAATGTCGGTCCGGGCTGCGATCCTTGGGCACGTGCCTCCCGCAGCGAAACCCCCGCTCTCCGACTTCTGGCGCGACCTTCCCCGCGAGGGCAAGTTGCTGCTCTCCGTGGTCGCCTTCCAGTTCATCGGCACCGGTCTCGTGCTGCCGTTCTGGGTCGTCTACCTGCACGAGGTCCGCGGCTTCAGCCTCGACACCACCGGTCTGCTGCTCGGCGTGCTTGCCCTGGCCGGGGTCGTGGTCTCCCTGCCCGGCGGGCACGCGATCGACAGGTTCGGCCCGCGTCGCACCCTGCTCTTCGCGCTCGCCTGCTCGATGACCGGCCAGACGATCATGGCGTTCGCGACCACGGTGCCGGTCGCCCTGATCGGGCTGTGCCTGGTCGGCACCAGCTTCGGCCTGTCCTGGCCCGCGTCACAGTCGTTCGTGGCCTCGGTCGTGCCGTCGGCCGTTCGTCAGCGCTACTTCGGGATGAACTTCGCCCTGCTGAACCTCGGCATCGGGATCGGCGGCATCATCGGCGGGCTCGTCGCCGACGTGCAGCGGCCTGTCACGTTCGAGGTGATGTACCTCGTCGAGGCGGCCAGCTACTCGCCGGCGGTGATCCTGCTGCTGGTGCCGCTGCGGCACGTCGGGGGCAGCGCAGCCGTGCCCGTGACCGAGGGGCCGGCGACCCGGGTGACCTACCTGCAGGTGCTGAGGATGCCCGCGGTCGCGTCGCTGACCACGCTCAGCTTCGTCGCCTCGTTCGTGGGCTACGCCCAGTTCAACGCAGGGATGCCGGCGTACGCCCGCGCGATCGGCGAGGTTTCCACCCGAGGGCTCGGCTGGGCGTTCGCGGCCAACACGCTGGTGATCGTGCTCCTCCAGCTCGTGGTGCTACAGCGCATCGAGGGCCGGCGGCGCACCCGGGTGATCGTCGTGATGTGCCTGATCTGGGCCTTGTCGTGGGTTCTCCTCGCGGGCTCCGGCCTGGCGCCGGGGACCTGGGCGGCGACCCTGATGGTGACCGGCTGCGCCTCCGTCTTCGCCCTGGGCGAGACCCTGCTGCAGCCGACGATCCCGGCGATGGTGAACGACATGGCCCCCGACCACCTGCGCGGCCGCTACAACGCGGTGACCTCCAGCGGCTTCCAGCTTGCTGCGGTGACCGGTCCTCCCGTCGCCGGCTTCCTGATCGGACACCACTTCGGCGGCCTGTACATCGGCCTGCTTCTCCTGGGGCTGGTCCTCCTGGGCGCGATGGCGCTGGGCCGGATCGAGCACCAGCTCACCCCACGGGCCAACGGCCTGCTCGACACGCCCCAGCTCCCGGACCCGACCGGTGCCACCCCGCCGGTCACCGGACCGGTGGGGCCGGCGGGCTGAGGTTCGAACGTCTGTTCGGACACGAGGTACGCTGGCCGCATGTCCGTCGAGCTGCAGACCTCGATCTTCGACCTCTCCTGCGACCCGGATGACCAGCCGCATCTTGCCGAGCTGGGCAGCTCCGTGGAGAGGCACCCGCTCACCGCGGGGGCCTGGGTCGACGTCCGGCCCGCGTGGGTGACGGGAGCCGACAGTCTCTTCGCGCGCCTGGTGGCGGAGGTGCCGTGGAAGGCCGAGCGACGCTCGATGTATGACCGCGTGGTCGACGTACCCCGCCTCACGAAGTTCTACGGCGCCGACGAGCCCTGGCCCGACCCCGCGCTGGACCGGGCACGTGAGGCCCTGAGCGCGCACTACCGCGCTGCGCTCGGCGAGGCCTTCGCGGAGGGGTTCACCACGGCAGGCCTGTGCCACTACCGCGACGGCCGCGACTCCGTCGCCTGGCACGGGGACACGATCGGACGCGGCCGGAACGAGGACACCCTGGTCGCGATCCTGTCGCTCGGCGAGACTCGGCGGCTGTCGCTGCGCCCCCGAGGTGGCGGTGGCACACGCACGTTCCCGGTCGGGCACGGCGACCTGCTGGTGATGGGCGGGACGTGCCAGCGGACCTGGGAGCACGCGATCCTCAAGACCGCGTGCCCGACAGGTCCTCGCCTCAGCATCCAGTTCCGTCCCCGGGGGGTCCGCTGAGCGGCAGTCGGACCAGGGTCAGTACCTGATCTGCATCCCGTAGATCGTCACCGACCCGCAGGTGTCGGCCGCGGCCGCACCATCTCGGCTCAGGCCGAACTGGATGAACATCCCCGGATCGGCGGTGAAAGGCCACTCGAATGTGGCGGTGTGGGCGTTGCCCGCCCCGGCGGGGACCGAGATCGTTCCCGAGTAGCCGGTGGTACCCGGGACGTACCAGGCCCCGTTGTGGATGTTGCTCACATCGTTGGGGCCGTCCGGACCCTCGAGCCCCGAGGTCGAGACCGACCACGAGCAGGCGCCGGGCGAGTCCTCGCGGTAGACGATGTCGGCGTACACAGGGGTCCCGGCGGCATGGTCAGGGGGCACCACGAAGCTCACCCGGACCCCGGACCCGCCGGCGGCTCCGAGCGACGGGCCGCCCGAGCCCATCGTGGCCCCCGTCTCGATGCCGAAGCTCTGCGGGGCGATCGACATCGTGGACATCTGGGTGTGGGTGTAGCCGCCGAGCCGCTGGGAGTTCGGCGCCTTGGACATCGCTCCGCGCGGCAGGCGGCCGTGCCGGTCGGTGGCGACCAGCTTCCCGGCCCGTTTCGCCGGCCCCGCCTTGGAGCCCACGGCGTGGAAGCCGTCGACCTTGTGCGCGTTGTTCGCGTCGTAGCTGCCCGCGGCCGCCGCGGCTCCGCCCGCCACGAGGACGACTGTCATCGCCACTAGCAGCGGCCGCGTCCGGCCGATCGAAGTCCGATTCCTCATGACCACTCCTGATGACTGATCCACCCCGCAATCCCACGGGCATGGCCAGAGCATCCACCCGCGCGTCAGGACCTCGCCAGAGTCGTCTGGCCCAGTGCTTCGCTCAGCACGCAGAAGGGCCCCGGCCGGAGCCGGGACCCTTCTGGAACTACGTACGCTGGGCGGGACTCAGAAGTCCATGCCGCCCATGCCGCCCGAGGGGTCGCCACCCATGGGGGCGGCCTTCTCGGGCTTGTCGGCCACGACGGCCTCGGTGGTGAGGAAGAGCGCCGCGATGGAAGCGGCGTTCTGCAGTGCCGAACGCGTCACCTTGGCGGGGTCGATGATGCCGGAGGCGATCATGTCGACGTACTCGCCGGTCGCAGCGTCGAGACCGAAACCGGCCTCGAGGTTGCGCACCTTCTCGGCGACGACGCCGCCCTCGAGACCCGCGTTGATCGCGATCTGCTTGAGCGGGGCCTCGGACGCGAACCTGACGATCGCGGCGCCGGTGGCCTCGTCACCCTCGAGCTCGAGCTTCTCGAACGCCTTGTCCGACGCCTGCACGAGAGCGACGCCACCACCGGCGACGATGCCCTCCTCGACGGCAGCCTTCGCGTTGCGAACGGCGTCCTCGATGCGGTGCTTGCGCTCCTTGAGCTCGACCTCGGTGGCAGCACCGACCTTGATCACCGCGACACCGCCGGCCAGCTTGGCCAGGCGCTCCTGCAGCTTCTCACGGTCGTAGTCCGAGTCGGACTTCTCGATCTCGGCACGGATCTGGTTCACGCGACCGTTGATCTGGTCGCTGTCCCCGGCGCCTTCCACGATCGTGGTCTCGTCCTTGGTCACGACGACCTTGCGAGCCTGGCCGAGCAGCTCGAGGCCAGCGGACTCGAGCGACAGGCCGACGGTCTCACTGATGACCTGACCACCGGTCAGGATCGCGATGTCCTGCAGCATGGCCTTGCGGCGGTCACCGAAGCCCGGAGCCTTGACGGCAACGGACTTGAAGGTGCCACGGATCTTGTTCACCACGAGGGTGGACAGGGCCTCGCCGTCGACGTCCTCGGAGAGGATCAGCAGCGGCTTGCCCGACTGCATCACCTTCTCCAGGATCGGCAGCAGGTCCTTCACGCTCGAGACCTTCGACTCGACGATGAGGATGTAGGGGTCGTCGAGGACGGCCTCCATGCGCTCGGTGTCGGTGACGAAGTACGCCGAGATGTAGCCCTTGTCGAAGCGCATCCCCTCGGTGAGCTCGAGGTCGAGCCCGAAGGTGTTCGACTCCTCGACGGTGATGACGCCTTCCTTGCCGACCTTGTCCATCGCCTCGGCGATGATCTCGCCGACCGTGGGGTCAGCAGCGGAGATCGAGGCCGTGGAGGCGATCTGCTCCTTGGTCTCGACGTCCTTGGCCATCGCCGAGAGCTGCTCCGAGATGGCCTCGACGGCCTGCTCGATGCCGCGCTTGAGCGCCATCGGGTTCGCACCCGCGGCGACGTTGCGCAGACCCTCGCGGACCATCGCCTGGGCGAGCACGGTGGCCGTGGTCGTCCCGTCTCCGGCGACGTCGTCGGTCTTCTTGGCAACTTCCTTGACGAGCTCGGCGCCGATTCGTTCGTACGGCTCCTCGAGCTCGATCTCCTTGGCGATCGACACACCGTCGTTCGTGATGGTCGGTGCGCCCCACTTCTTCTCGAGCACGACGTTGCGGCCCTTGGGACCGAGAGTGACCTTGACGGCGTCCGCGAGCGTGTTCATGCCACGCTCGAGGCCGCGTCGGGCCTCCTCGTTGAAAGCAATTAGCTTCGACATAACTCCTGCGATTCCTTGCGCGTCAGAGTTGCAGGTCAGGCACGTCGCCCGCGACGGACGATCTGGCGGACCCGGCGAACCCTTCCCGCCGGCGCTGCAGACCTCGACTTGCCGTTCCAGTGTTGTCACTCTACCTATGAGAGTGCTAACCAATTTTTAGCACTCGCCCCTCGCGAGTGCAAGGTGAGGCCAAGGCGTGGAGGAAAGATGGGCAATCCGTGCCGTTGACCCCACCAGGTGGCGGTGGGACGGTGAGCACAACGGCTCCGTGGGTGCGACGGGGTCAGGCCGGGACGGCGACCCTTGGTGGTCCGCCGCCCCGGTTCGGGCGTTCAGGCCCGGCTGCCGCCGAGCAGGCCGCACAGCATCTCGGCATAGTGGCCGGCGTTCTGCGGCAGCACGTCGAGGTAGAGACCGGGCTCGGTCACCTCGAGCTCGGAGAGACACACCTCGTCGTCGTACTCCATGAGGTCGACCCGCGCGCACGGCAGCCGGAACCCGCGCAGCGTCTCCGTCTCCGCCACGATCCGCTCCGCGAGGACGCCGAGATCGCGGTCGAGAGGTGCACCGCGGGTGCTGCCGCCGTACCACTCGTGCACCCGGATCTCGCCGTCCGCCGGACGCTTGACCGCCTGGCTGACCGCCCGGCCGCCGAGGACGAACACCGAGTGCTCGCCGCGAGTGCGCACCGATTCCACCAGCGGCTGCACGATCCATGGACCACTCTCGGAGTCGATCGTCCCGGTCCCGGTGCCGGCGTCGACGAGGTGGACGCCACGTCCTCCGGCACCCACACTCGGCTTCACCACGGCGCTCGGGTAGCCCGCGATCGCGGCCCCCAGCAGCCGCCAGTCGTCGACGGCCACGGTCGGGACGACGGGCAGCCCGGCCCCGGCGAGCTCGACGAGGTATCCCTTGTCGGTGTTCCAGGCAAGGACCTCGGCCCGGTTGACCAGTGAGGGGCCGAGTGACCCCGCCCAGGCGAGGAACTCCTCGAGCCTGCCTTCGTAGTCCCAGGTGCTGCGGACCGCGACCAGGTCAGCGGTCCCCCAGTCGACACCTTGGTCGTCCCAGGCCACCCACCGGGCGCTGACCCCGCGACCGAGGAGCTCCTCGACGATCAACGAGCCGCCCGGCTCCCCTTCTGGGAAGGAGTCGCACGTGGCCAGCAGGACCGTCGGGTCGGTCACCGGTTCGCGGTTCAGCCGCCGGCGACGGCCGGGATGACCGAGACCTGGGCGCCTGCCGGAGTCGGGGTCTCGAGCGCCTCGAGGAAGCGGACGTCGTCATTGCCGACGTACACGTTGACGAAGCGGCGGATCGCTCCGGTCTCGTCCAGGATCCGTCCGCGGATGCCGGAGTAGTTGGCCTCGAGGTCGTCGAGCACCTCCGACAACGTCGTCCCCTGCGCGTCCACCTCGGACTGGCCGTCGGTGTAGGTGCGCAGGATCGTCGGGATCCGGACCGAAACGCTCATCGAACTGCTCCTTGGCTCGGGTGCCGACGGTCGTCGGCGGTCAGCGGAAGGCCCGGGTGAAGGCCTCGTAGCTCGGGTCGATCGTGGCAGCGGGACCCACTCGGTCGGCGACGGCATCAAGCGTCTTGAGCCCGTCTCCGGTGTTGAAGACCACCGTCTCGGCCTCGGGGTCCAGCTGTCCGGTCTCCGCCAGCTTCTTCAGCGTAGCGATCGTGACGCCACCGGCGGTCTCGGCGAACACGCCCTCGGTGCGGGCCAGGAGCTGGATCCCGTCGCGTACCTGCTCGTCGGTCACGTCCTCGATCGCCCCGCCGGTACGCCGGGCCACGTCGAGCACGTAGGGGCCGTCGGCCGGGTTGCCGATCGCGAGCGACTTCGCGATCGTGTCCGGTCGGACCGGCCGGACCACCTCGTGGCCCTGCTTGTACGCCGCGGAGACCGGGGAGCAGCCCTCCGCCTGGGCGCCGAAGATCCGGTACGGCGTGTCCTCGACCAGTCCGAGCTCGATCAGCTCCTGGAAGCCCTTGTCCACCTTCGTCAGCTGTGACCCGGAGGCGACCGGGATCACGACCTGCGCGGGGATCCTCCAACCGAGCTGCTCGGCCACCTCGTAGGCGAGCGTCTTGGAGCCCTCGGCGTAGAACGGACGGACGTTGACGTTGACGAACGCCCAGCCCTCCTCCTCACCGGCGATCTCCGAGGCGAGCCGGTTCACGTCGTCGTAGTTGCCCTTGACCGCGATCAGCGTGCCGCCGTACACGGCGGTGGTGATCACCTTGGGCCGTTCGAGGTCGTGCGGGATGAACACGACGGTCTTCATCCCGGCCCGGGCGCCTGCTGCCGCGACCGCGTTGGCCAGGTTCCCCGTCGAGGGACACGCGAAGACCGTGGAGCCGAACTCGCGGGCCGCCGACAGCGCGACGGCGACCACCCGGTCCTTGAACGAGTGCGTGGGGTTGCCCGAGTCGTCCTTGACCCACAGGTCGCGGATCCCGAGGTCCCGACCGAGGTTCCCGGCCCGGATCAGCCGGGTGAAGCCGGGTTCCATGTTGGGCGAGGAGGTGATGTCGGAAGGCACCGGGAGCAGCTGCTGGTAGCGCCAGATGTTCTTGGGGCCGGCCTCGATCTGCGCGCGGGTGACGGCAGGGAAGTCGTAGGCGACCTCGAGCGGACCGAAGCACTCCATGCAGGCGTAGTGCGGGCCGAGCTCGACCGCGTGACCGCACTCGCGACAGCGCAGGCCGGTGGCGTTGCCGAAGGCGCCCTCGCGGAGCGTGGGTGAGGGCGGGGTGATGACCGATGCGCTCAAGGAGTCCTCCTTCTCATCTTCCCCGGAGGCCGACTCTCGGCACGGGACGGAATT
Organism: uncultured Actinomycetota bacterium; assembly: GCA_963740525.1. Taxonomy (GTDB): domain Bacteria; phylum Actinomycetota; class Actinomycetes; order Propionibacteriales; family Nocardioidaceae; genus CAVUEG01. The sequence goes on along the minus strand of CAVUEG010000006.1, from coordinate 1,421,383 downwards.
AGCACCGTGACCGGGTCGCTTGCCTGTGGAGGAGGTGACCTGGCGGGTTGCCGGGGCTTCGTCGGGCCGTTCCCTCTGCCCCTCTCGATGAGCAGGACCAACTGTACGAACCTGTCTCAGGATGTGCACACCCCGACCAGCATCCGAGACGACGGGGCGGGCTCAGGCGCGAGCGTCGCGGATGTCGTGGGTGAGCGAGCGCAGAAAGGCGAGCACTCCGGCCGGGCCGTCCACCACCACGTCGGCCAGGTCGACCAGCGCCCCCTGCTCCTCAGAGCCCGAGCAGACCAGGAAGCCGGCCCTCCCCTCGGCGCGCAGGTCCCGTACGGCCGTGAACGCCTCCACGTCGCCGAGGTCGTCGCCTGCGAACAGGAAGCCCCCGGCGTCCAGCTCCTCGGCGAGCGCGCGGACGGCGGTCCCCTTGTGCATCCCCGGCGCCCGGATCTCGATCACCCGACGACCCGGCTCCACGGCCAGGTCGTGGCGGGCGGCTCGCTCCCGCAGCGCGGGCAGCAGCCTCTCGAAGGCGCCGTCCGGGTCGGCCAGCCGTCGAGTGTGCACGGCGACGGCGAGCCCCTTCTCCTCGATCCAGGCCTCGGCGGCGTCCTGTGCACGGAGCACGTCGGGGAGCTCGCCCATGAAGGAGGCGAGCCCGCGGGGAGGGCGTGGGGAGAGGATCCGCCGGTCGACCGAGGTCCACCTCTCGTTGCCGTACTGGCCGAGCACGAAGAGCTCACGTCCGTGCTCACCGATCCGCTGACCCACCTCGTCGAGTCCCCCGAGGGCGAGCACCTGGCGGGCCGGACGGCCGGTGATCACGGCCACGCCCCGCACCACCTCGGCGAGCCCGACGAGGGTGTCCGGCCCCTCGGGATGGATCACCGCGCTCGCCGGGTCGTCGATGATCGGGGAGAGCACGCCGTCGAAGTCGAGCCCCACGACGAGCCGGTCGGCCTCGCGCACCAGGCGGGCGTACTGGCGGTCACCGGCAGAAGAGCGGAAGTCCATGGGCATCAGCCAACCACGCGCCGGCGGCCGCGGACGCGCTCAGCGGTAGTCGGCGGTCAGGATGACCGTGAGCCGGTCGAAGCGCATCGGGTCGATGGCGGGCTTGAGCCGCTTGATGCCGAGGTCGCGGGCGAGAAGCTTCGCTGCCGCCTTCAGCCGGGCCGGGTAGTACACCGTCGACGCGGCGATGGTGCCGTACCAGTTGTCCGACCCGACCACCTGCCACCCGGCCCCGGAGGCCCGCGAGGCCGTCGAACCGGCCAGTCCGGAGATCCCGGAGTTGTTGTAGACCTCGACGTAGATGTTGCCCCGCTTGACGGCCGGGCGGTGCTTCTTCGGCGGCTCGGTGACCTCCGGCGCCGTGGTCGGGGTGATGCTGGGGCGTGGGGAGGCGGTCACGGGGCGCGCCGTCTCGACCGGCGGAGCAGTGTGGTTCGTCGCGATGAACACGACGCCGGCCAAGGCCACGGCGGCGACGCTGAGGGCGGCCACCGGCGTCGGCATCGCGACCCCTCGCTGGTCGAGCGCGCGCGGCAGACCGGTCCGGCGCACGGTCAGACCTCGAAGCCCAGGCGCCGTGCGGAGCGGGCGCGCTGGCGGGCGGCGCGCAGCCGGCGGAGGCGGCGGACCAGTAGCGGGTCGTGTGCCAGGGCCTCGGGGCGGTCGATCAGGGCGTTGAGCACCTGGTAGTAGCGCGTGGACGACATGTCGAACTTCTCGCGGACCGCCTGTTCCTTGGCGCCGGCGTACTTCCACCACTGGCGCTCGAAGCCGAGGATGTCGCAGTCGCGCTGGGACAGCTCGACGACCGCAGACTCAGCTGAGTCGTGCGGGTCGTTCTGCTCGACGTTGGCGGCGTCCATGTCGACTCCTGTGGCTGCTCGGGGCTGCTCGCGCTCGCTCATCGTAGGCGACGAATCCCAACGATGTCATTTGACTCGCGGAAATGGTCGACGCCTAGGGTCGAGCCATGACCGACGCACCGATCCGCTGGGGAATCCTGGCCACGGGCAAGATCGCCCACTCCTTCGCTCGTGACCTGCGCCTGGTCCCGGGCGCCGAGATCGCAGCCGTGGGCTCCCGCCGTCCCGAGCAGGCCCGGGCCTTCGCCGAGGAGTACGGCGCCGCCGCGGCGCACGGCTCCTACGAGGATCTCGTCGCCGACCCCAGCGTCGACGTCGTGTACGTCGCCACGCCGCACGCGCTGCACCTCGAGAACGCCCGGATGGCGCTCGAGGCCGGCAAGCACGTGCTCTGCGAGAAGGCGCTGACGCTGAACACCCGGGACGCCGAGGAGATGATGGGCCTCGCACGCGAGCGCGGGCTGTTCCTGATGGAGGCCATGTGGATGGCCTGCAACCCGGTGATCCGCGCCCTGCGGGAGCGCGTCGCGTCGGGAGACCTGGGCCGCGTGACGCAGATCCGCGCCGACCTCGGGTTCCACGTCGACCGCGACCCCGCGGACCGACTGCTCAACCGCGACCTCGGGGGCGGCGCCCTGCTCGACATGGGGATCTACCCACTGACCTTCGCCCACCTCTTCCTCGGTGCGCCAGAGCGCCTCACGGCCACGGCAGCGCTCAGCGCGGCCGGGATCGACCTGGACGTGGCCATCAGCGCCCGGTACGCCGACGGTGCCGTGGCCGCGCTCACCGCGTCGATGACGTCGTGGTCCCCGCGCACCGCCACGATCGCCACCGACCGGGGCCGGATCGACCTGGCCTCCCCCTTCCACGAGCCGGCCGAGGCGACCTGGACGCCGTACGACCAGGGCAGCCCGGGGACGCCCGAGGTGATCGGCCCGCTGGAGCCGCTGATCGGGAGCGGGCTGGGCAACGAGGCGGCCGAGGTGATGCGCTGCCTGAGGGCGAGCGAGCTCGAGAGCCCGCTGGTGCCGCACGCACAGACGCTGTCGCTGATGAGCCAGATGGATGCGATCCGAGAGCAGATCGGGGTGACGTACCCGTCTGACGACGGCGCGCATGGGTAGTGTTCCGGCGTGAGCATCAAGGGCGCCAACGCGGATCTGGTGATCGTCGCGAACCGGCTGCCCGTCGACCGGGTGACGAACCCGGACGGCTCGGTCGGCTGGCGCCGGTCACCCGGAGGTCTCGTGGCGGCCATCGAGCCCGTGATGCGCGCCAACGACGGCGCCTGGATCGGCTGGCCCGGCGCCACCGACGGTGACCTGGAGCCGTTCGTCGAGGACGGCCTTTCCCTGGTCCCGGTCTCGCTGAGCGCCCAGGAGGTCGAGGAGTTCTACGAGGGGTTCGCCAACGGCACCCTGTGGCCGCTCTACCACGACCTGGTCGCCAAGCCGGAGTTCCACCGCGAGTGGTGGGACTCCTACGTCACGGTCAACCAGCGCTTCGCCCAGAAGGCCGCCGAGATCGCAGCGGAGGGCGCGATGGTCTGGGTGCAGGACTACCAGATGCAGCTGGTGCCGGCGATGCTGCGCGAGCTCCGCCCCGACCTGCGGATCGGCTTCTTCCTGCACATCCCCTTCCCTCCCGGCGAGCTGTTCCAGCAGCTTCCGTGGCGTCGTCAGATCCTCGAAGGCCTGCTCGGTGCCGACCTGGTGGGCTTCCAGCTCCCGGCGGCCGCTCAGAACTTCGTCCGCCTGGTGCGCCAGCGGGTCGGCCACAAGACCCACCGCGACCTCGTGTACCTCCCCAACGGACGCACCGTGCAGGCAGCGGCCGCACCCGATCTCGATCGACTACTCCCGGCTTCGAGGAGCTCGCGCGCTCCGAGAGCGTCACCAAGCGGGCGGTGGAGATCCGCAGCGCCCGGGCAACCCGCGCAAGGTCTTCCTCGGCATCGACCGGCTCGACTACACCAAGGGCATCGTCGCGCGGCTGCGCGCCTTCAGCGAGCTGATCGCGGAGGAGGAGCTCACTCTCGAGGACGCGGTCTTCGTCCAGGTGGCGACGCCTTCACGCGAGCGCGTCAACCAGTACCGCATCCTGCGCGACGACATCGACCGGCTCGTCGGCCAGGATCAACGGCGACCTGGGCCGGATCGGTCGTCCCGCCGATCTCCTACCTTCACTCCTCCTACCCGCGCGAGGAGATGGCAGCGCTGTACCGCGCCGCGGACATCATGGTGGTGACGCCCTTCCGCGACGGCATGAACCTCGTCGCCAAGGAGTACGTCGCCTGCCGCTACGAGGACGACGGCGCCCTGGTGCTCTCCGAGTTCGCCGGCGCCGCCGACGAGCTCAAACAGGCGTTCCTGATCAACCCGTACGACATCAACGGGATGAAGTCGGCTCTGCTCGAGGCACACGGTGCCGACCCCAAGGACCTCACCAAGCGGATGCGCTCGATGCGCAAGACCGTGGCGGAGCACGACGTCGTCAGCTGGGCCAACGGCTTCCTCAAGGAGCTCGCGGCCGCGAGGCCGACGCACGCCAAGCAGGTCCGTGAGGCCACCCGGCGCAAGCAGGGCTAGCGGCTCCCGTAGGTGCGGCTGACGATCTGGTCGAACACCGCGTCGGGCAGCAGGTCGCGGCTGGTCGTGATCGCCCTGGCACCGCGACCGACCGGGTAGCGCGCCCGCGGGCGCCTCGTGGTCGCGGCCTTCGCGATCTTGCGACCCACGAGGTCCGGCGTGGATGCGCGGCCCGGAGCGTCGAAGTCCTCCAGCACCCGGTGCGCCTTCCTCGCGTACGCCGCGTACGGACCGTCGCCTGAGTTCTCCAGCAGGCTGTCCCTGGCGATGGTGTTCCACTCGGTGAGGATCGGGCCCGGCTCGATGAGCACCACCGAGATGCCGAACGGCTTCAGCTCCATCCGCAGGCTGTCGCTGAAGCCCTCCACCGCGAACTTGGTCGCGTGGTACCAGGCACCGAACGGCTCGTAGAACTTGCCGCCGATGGAGGAGATGTTGATGATGCGGCCGGACTTCTGCGCACGCATGTGCGGCGTCACGAGCTGGACCAGCCGCGCGAGTCCGAAGACGTTCACGTCGAACTGACGCCGGGCCTCGTCGATGGGGACGTCCTCGACGGCGCCGTACGAGCCATAGCCGGCGTTGTTGACCAGCACGTCGAGACGCCCCTGCTCCTTGATGATCCGGGCGATCCCGGCCTGCATCGACGAGTCGTCGGTCACGTCCATCGCGAAGGTGTGGATGCCCCGCGCCTCGAGCTCCGACATCCGCTCGGTCCGTCGGGCCACGGCGTACACCGTGAAGCCAGCCTTGCGGAGCTCGAGTGCGGCGTGCTCGCCGATGCCCGAGGATCCGCCGGTCACGAGCGCAACGTCCGTCATTCGTGCTCCTCAGCAGGGGTGGGGGAATCTCGATCCTAGGCGGCGGTCCGGGGCCTGGCCGTACCGCTGGTACTTTGCGGCCATGGATCTGATCCCGAAGCCGGACCAGGTCGTCTCCGCCGCCAGCAACGTCGCCCACAAGATGTTGTACGGCGGCCTGGCCGATCTGCGCTCGATGCCGCGCACGCTGATCGACGAGGGAACCCTGCGCGAGCTGTACCACTACCGCCCGAGCGGGACGACCCGGCAGACCGGCGACCCGGTGCTGCTGGTCACTCCGCTGGCGGCACCGTCCCTCTGCTTCGACCTGCGCCGCGACTGCTCTCTGGTGGAGCACTTCGTCCAGGGCGGGCGGCCGACGTACCTGGTGGAGTACGGCGAGGTCGCCTTCCGCAACCGAGCCCTCGGCATGGAGCACTGGATCAGCGAGGTGATCCCGACCGCCATCGAGGAGACGAGCAAGCATGCCGGCGGTCGACCGGTGCACCTCGTCGGCTGGAGCCTCGGCGGGATCTTCGCCGCACTCGTCGCGGCGGACCGCCGGGACCTTCCGATCGCCTCGCTGACGATCGTCGGCTCGCCGTTCGACGTGCGGCTGGTGCCACTGGTCGCGCCGTTCCGGCCGCTGCTCAACCTCAGCGACGGCGGCGGGCTGGTCACGCAGGTCTACCGCCTCATCGGCGGAGCCCCCAAGCCCTTGGTGAAGCGGGCGTTCCAGCTCTCGAGCTTCCAGAAGCTCGTGACCAAGCCGATGGCGATCGCCACCCATCTCGACGACGCCGACTTCCTGGCCCAGATCGAGGCCGTCGACCGCTTCACCGCGAACATGATCGCCTACCCCGGCCGGACGTTCGGCCAGCTGTACCACCGGATGCTCAAGGGCAACCAGCTCGCGGGCGGGAGGCTCGACCTCGGCGACCATGAGATCGACATCGCCGACATCGAGGTGCCGGTGCTCGTCTTCGGTGGCAGCACCGACGGCATCGCTCCCGTGCGGGCGGTCCAGGCCGTGGTGCCGCTGCTCACGGGATCGCGCGAGGTCCGCTTCGAGGTCGTTCCCGGGGGGCACCTCGGCATGTTGACCGGCCGTGGAGCACGCAGCACCACCTGGCGGATCATGGACGAGTGGATCGGGCAGTGGTCCACCCGGGACGCCCGCAACGTGGCGCCGGTCCCGAAGAAACGTGCCCCCAGGAAGTCGGTCGCCAAGAAGTCGGCCACCACGAAGCCGGTCGCGAGGAAGCCCGTGGCCAAGAGGGCCGCACCCCCGCCCTCCGACCCCGCGACGATCGGTGCGAACCCGGTCCGCAGGTACGGCTCGGCCGGCTCCCGGAACCTCGCCCGCTAGCCCACGCAGATGACCCTCGCCAGCACGATCGCCCCTACGCCGGACTGGCGTCTGGCAGTCGTGCTCGCGGTCCTGCTGGTGGTGGCCGTCTCCGCCTCACGTCTCGGAGGCCTCGGCGTCGAGCGCGACCACGTGAGCGCCGCTGGGCGTGCCGTCGTCCAGCTGGCCGTGGTGTCCCTGGTGATCACCGCGGCACTCGGGTCGGTCTGGTGGTCCCTGGCCTTCGCGGTGTTGATGCTGGGGGTCGCGACGGCCACCTCGTCGCGTCGCATCGGCGTCGACCTGGACCGATTCCCGGTGGTCGGCATGGCGATCGTGATCGGCGTCCTCCCGGTGCTCACCCTGGTGCTCGGGTCCGGCGTGATCCCCTTCAACGGCAAGGGCCTGGTGCCCACCGCCGGCATCGTGATCGGGGGCGCGATGACTGCGGCCACGCTCACCGGACGCCGCGCCTTCGACGAGATCAAGGCCCACTTCGGCACCTACGAGGCCGGGCTGGCCCTGGGGATGATGAGCAGCGACGCGGCGTACGAGGTGATCCGACCGACCGCCCGCGAGGCGCTGACCCCGGGGATCGACCAGACCCGCACGGTGGGCCTGGTCACGCTTCCGGGGGCGTTCGTCGGGGTCCTGCTCGGTGGGGGTACGCCGCTCGAGGCCGGCGCCGCACAGATCGTCGTGCTGATCGGCCTGCTGGCCGCGCAGGCGCTCACCGCCGCGGTACTCCTGCGGCTGGTGGCTCACGGGAGGCTGGTCCGGCACGACCTGGCCCAGCGCTACCCGCGCTGAGCCGGCCGGGTCCTACGCTGGCCCGATGAGTGCGCTCGAGGGCCTGGTCGACCGAGGGCTGGTGGCCGCCGACTGGGGTCAGGCCCTGGCCCCGGTGGACGCGACCATCACCCGGATGGGGTCGTTCCTGCGCGACGAACTCGCCGCCGGTCGGCAGTACCTCCCCTCCGGCGAGCGCATCCTGCGGGCGTTCCACCGGCCGCTCGCCGAGGTGCGCGTCCTGGTGGTCGGACAGGACCCGTACCCGACGCCTGGACACGCGGTCGGGCTCTCCTTCTCGGTGGAGCCGGACGTCCGGCCGCTGCCGAGAAGCCTGGTCAACATCTACCGCGAGCTGGTCGAGGACGTCGGGGTACCACCGCCGCAGAACGGCGACCTCTCCCCCTGGGCCGAGCAGGGTGTCCTGCTGCTCAACCGGGTCCTCACGGTCCGTCCGGGCGAGCCCGCGTCGCATCGAGGCGCGGGGTGGGAGGCCGTCACCGAGTGCGCCATCGACGCGCTGGCGCGCCGTGGAGGTCCCCTGGCGGCGATCCTGTGGGGTCGCGACGCCCAGGGCCTGAAGCCGATGCTGGGCCCGGTCCCTTGGGTGGAGTCGGCACACCCGAGCCCCCTGTCGGCCTCGCGCGGGTTCTTCGGCTCCCGCCCGTTCAGCCGGGTCAACGACCTGCTGGTCAGGCAAGGAGGTACGCCGGTCGACTGGTCGCTCGACTGACCCCTTGGATATATTTGAATCTTCAACTACAGTAGGAGTGACGAAGGGGGCACCATGCCGACCGACCGGACCGAGCGGATGCCCGCGCTCTACATCGGGCACGGCGCTCCTCCCCTGCTCGAGGACCCCGTGTGGTCGGCCGAACTTGCCGAGTGGGCACGCGACCTGCCGCGGCCGCAAGCGATCCTGATCGTCTCCGCCCACTGGGAGTCGGCACCGGTCAGCCTCTCGGCCAGCGCGGCCGGCACCCCGCTGGTCTACGACTTCGGCGGCTTCGCGCGCAGGTTCTACGAGATGACCTACCGGACCCCCGACGCCTCGGCCCTCGCCGCCCGGGTGGCCGCGATGATGCCGGACCGCGAGCCGGTGCACCAGCACGCGAGCCGGGGGCTCGACCACGGCGCGTGGGTGCCGCTGACGCTGATGTACCCCGAGGCGGACATCCCCGTGGTCCAGATGTCGCTGCCCACCCACGACCCGGCCAGGCTCCTGGAGCTCGGCCGCCGGATCGCGCCGCTGCGGGACGAGGGCGTGCTCGTGATCGGTTCGGGCTTCCTCACCCACGGGCTGCCGTTCCTGACCGAGTTCCGGATCGATGCCGCCGTGCCCACGTGGTCCTCCGAGTTCGACGCCTGGGCGGCAGAGGCCCTGGCCCGCGGCGACGTCGACGAGCTGGCAGCGTTCCGCGAGAAGGCTCCGGGGATGCCCTACGCGCACCCGACGGTCGAGCACTACTCGCCGCTCTTCGTCACCCTGGGCGCGGCGACCGACCCCTCGGCACCGGGTGAGCAGCTCATCGACGGCTACTGGATGGGGCTCTCGAAGCGGTCGATCCAGGTCGCCTGACCCCACTGGTCGGGCGGGGCTTGTCGGGGGCTTGTCGGGGGCTTGTCGGGGGAGTTCGATGACGGCATGTGGAACTGGCTGGTGGCACTGGTGATGGCGGCGGCTGCGCTGCTCCCCGGCCAGGTGCCCGGACCAGGGCCTGCCTCCGTTCGTTCACCCGCGGCGCCGACGGCGTCCGACTCGGCCGGCCTGCCGGGGGCCGTCCAGCGGTTCTGGGTCAAGGACCGCCACCGCTACGCGTCCCCCTGGTACGCCGGCCGCCACCGCACGATGATCGCCTTCGGCTGCACGGCGGCACCCTTCTACGACCCGGACCCCCGCTGCCGGTTCGGCCGCGGCTTCCACCACGGGCTCGACATCGCGATGGCGTGTGGCACCCGTCTCTACGCCGGCTTCCGCGGCCGGGTGGTCGAGCGTGACTCGGCAGGGGCGCTGGGCGCGGCGTACGGACCCGAGGCGTTCCGGATCCGCAACCACCGCCGCGACGTCGACGTCGTGCTCGGCCACGTGAAGGCGGTCTACGTCGAACCCGGCGACCGGGTGCACCGCGGCGACCTGTTGGCCCGGGCGAACAAGCTGGGAGCGCCCGACGGCTGCCACCTGCACTTCGAGGTGCGGCCGATCGGGAGCGGCTACGCCGACGCCGTACCACCGCAGGGCTACCTCGCGCTGCGACGCTGACACGCCACTCATCGGGCGTGCTTTCATGGCGCCGTGAAGATCCTCTCGATCCAGTCGTCGGTCGCCTACGGCCACGTGGGCAACAGCGCCGCCACCTTCCCCCTGCAACGGCTGGGGGTCGAGGTGTGGCCGGTGCTGACGGTCCACTTCTCCAACCACACCGGGTACGGCGCCTGGCGCGGGCCGCTGCTCAGCGCCGAGGACGTGCGCGAGGTGATCAAGGGGATCGAGGAGCGGGGGGTGCTCGGCGAGGTCGACGCCGTGCTCTCGGGGTACCAGGGCGCCGAGGACGTCGGGGAGGTGATCCTCGAAGCAGTCGAGCAGGTCAAGGCGCTCAACCCGGCGGCTGTCTACTGCTGCGACCCGGTGATGGGAGATGTCGGGCGAGGGATGTTCGTGCGACCCGGGATCCCGGAGTTCCTGCGCGACCACGTGGTGCCGCGCGCCGACATCCTCACCCCGAACCACTTCGAGCTCGATTTCCTGGCCGGGACCCGGACCGAGACCCTCCCCGAGGTGCTCGGCGCGATCGAGGCGCTCCGCGACCGGGGACCACGTCACGTGCTGGTCACCAGCGTGCTGCACACGGACTCCGAACCGGACACTCTCGAGCTCGTCGCGGTCTCGGACGAGGGAGCCTGGTCGGTCACCACGCCCCTGCTCCCGATCAGCCCGAACGGCTGCGGCGACCTCACGGCCGCGCTGTACCTGGCCCAGCTCACCTCTACCGGCTCGCCTGCCGAGGCGCTCGGCCGGGTGGCGTCCTCGGTGTTCGCCGTCCTGGAGGCCACTTTCACGGCGGGCACCCGGGAGATCCAGCTGGTCGCGGCCCAGGACGAGATCGCCCATCCGTCCTCGCGGTTCGACGTACGCCGGCTGCGCTGAGCCAGCGACGCGGGCTCAGGGCGTGCAGGTCTTGTTGGGCAGGTAGGAGATCGTGTCGCCGGTCATCTGGAACGCTCTGACCGAGGTGTTGTCCAGGTCGTTGCTCTCCTTGAGCTGGTCCTTCGGGTCGACCCGGATCCTCAGGCAGTAGACGCCATCCTCGGCGCGGGCCGGGAGCCGCAGGGCCTGGCCCGCCAGGAAGGACTGGTAGACGTCACTCCAGCCGGTGGAGATCCCCATGGGCGAGGTGCGCGAGCACGTGCCGTAGTACTCCCGCTGGTGGAAGGTGCCGTACGACTCCGGAAGCCGCCGGCTGTCGCGCAGGCAGAAGCTCATCTTCTTCCTCGCCGTGCTCACCACTTGGGAGCCGTCGTCCTGGAGCTGCGTCAGGACGTAGCGGGCGGCGGCCTGGAAGTGCCAGTGGTCGTGCTGGGGGTGGTAGACCATGCAGCCGGCCCGGCGCCGGTGCACCTCGGTGTCGACCTTGCGGCGGAACCAGCCGGACCCGTCGACGTCGCGGTAGGTCACCTGGATCGCCATCTCCTTGCCACCCGGGCAGGGGAGGTCGTGACGGGGCCGTACCTCCACGGGCCCGCGGCCGACGTTCCCCATCGCCGACTCGAACCGCAGCTTTCGGCCCTCGGCGGTGCGCACGACATATAGGTCCTTGGCGCGGAGCACGACCAGGTTCGGCCGCAGGAGTGGCGGCTTGTCGACCGCCGCTCGCAAGGCCGGCTGGCCGGGCACGCGGGACGGCGGAGCCCCTCTGGCCGGGACCGCCACGGTCACGACCAGGGCAGCGGCGAGCATCGCCATGACCTTCGAGCCGAAGCCGGGGTGCGTTCGCGGCATGGGCCCCCCTCCGAGTTGGGTGTCCGACTCAAACTACGCGAGGTCCGGCCGCCGACGCACCCCCCTCGTCAGGGGCGCCGGCGTCCGGTGCCGAGCACCGCCCGGCTCTTCAGGGCCAGGGCTCCACGCTCGAACAGGGGCTCAGCCAGCCGGTCGTAGGCACGCTTCATCGCGTCCTGCACCGCCGTCGGCTGACCGAGGAAGGTCCGGCCGATCACCCCGACCCCGGCGGCGACGCCGCGCCAGAGCACCTCCGGGTCGATCCGGTGCCGCCAGGAGAGCTCCTCGGCGGCGGCGTCGACCAGACCTGCCTCGGTGACCAGCGCGGTGACGCCCTCGGCCGAGCGCCCGAAGTCCAACGCGGGGTCCAACCGCTGGCCGGGAGGTGGCTCGACTCCTGCCGCCTCCATCACCGCTGCCCACAGCTCCGCCTGGGTAGAGGTCCCCGACGGCCAGATGGTGAAGGCGACCACGCCGTCGCGACGCGCAACCCGACCCAGCTCCCGCACCGCGGCCCGTGGGTCGGGCACGTGGTTGACGACGAAGTTGGCGACCACCACGTCGAAGCTGGCCGTGGGGAACGGCAGGTCGGGCAGGCTTGCGCGCGCAGTCGCGAGATCGGGACATCGGCGCCGCGCGAGGACCAGCATCTCGGGATCGGGGTCGACTGCAGTGACCCTGGAGCCCGAGCCGGCTGCTCGTCGGCTCAGCTCTCCCGGACCACATCCGACGTCGAGAGTCTCGAGGTCGTTGGGTTCCCCGAGGCCGGCCCGGTCGAGCAGCGCGGGCAACGTCCCGTTGCACAGCAGCCCGAAGGTCTCGGCGTACGCCTGGGCACTTCCCGTCCAGACCATGACTCCCCGTCCGCGAGACATCCGATCAGCGTCGAGAGCCGGTGACAGGAGTCGAACCCGCGACATCCTCATTACAAGTGAGGCGCTCTACCAACTGAGCTACACCGGCAAGCAGCCCCGGGGATCGCCCGGTGGCCGCGCTGACCATGCTAGACAACCCGGCGCCCGGAGGTGGAGCCAGGCAGGCGCGACGTACCCTGAACTTCAGGTGAGCTTCAACTAAGGGAGAGCGAGCGATGACCGAGATCACCATCGGGCAGCTGTCGAAGCGATCGGGGGTCGCCACCAGTGCGCTTCGCTACTACGAGACGCGGGGCCTGATCGAGGCTTCGCGCAGCCCCGGCAACCAGCGCCGGTACCCGCAGTCCACCCTGCGACGCGTGGCGTTCATCCGGGCTGCCCAGCGGGTCGGGTTGACCCTGGACGAGGTCGAGGAGGCGCTCGCCACGCTCCCCCAGGGCAGGACCCCGACCAAGTCGGACTGGTCGCGGCTGAGCAAGGCGTGGCGCCCACGCATCGAGGACCAGATCGAGCGGCTGGAGAGGCTGCGCGACAAGCTCGACGGCTGCATCGGGTGCGGCTGCCTGAGCCTGCAGCGCTGCGCGCTGAACAACCCTCATGACGAGGTCGCCTCTCGGGGCCCCGGTGCCGTGTTCCTCGAGCCGACCGGCGTCAGGACGACGCCGGCGCCGCGGCGGTAGACGCCCGCACGATCAGCTCTGGTGCGAACAGCAGCTCCTGGCGAGGTGCCTCGTGACCGGCGATCTCGTCGGCCAGGGCCTGTACGGCGGCCCGGCTCATCGTCTCGACCGGCTGGCGGACCGTTGTCAGCGGCGGGTCGGTGAACGACATGAGCATCGAGTCGTCGTACCCCACCACGGAGACGTCCTCGGGCACCCGCAGACCGGCTGCACGCACCGCCCGGATCGCCCCGAGGGCCATCAGGTCCGAGCCGCAGACCAGCCCGGTGGCTCCGCGCTCCAGGACGAGGTGGCGCGCCGCCGAGTGTCCTCCCTCGACCGTGAAGAGGGAGTTCTCCACCCACGACCGCGCCTCCTTCGAGGTGATGCCGACGAGCTCAGGGAGCACGCGGAGGAAGGCGGCGACCTTGCCGCGCGTGACGAGGTAGCGCGACTGTCCCACCGCCAGACCGATCCGCCGGTGTCCGAGTGAGACGAGATGGCGGAGAGCCTGCCGCATCGCCTGGTCGTCGTCGGCGGTGACGCTGGAGACGTCGAGGCTCTCGGGATGGCCGTTGACCAGCACCACGGGAAGGCCGAGCTCACGGAGCTCCTGGTACCTCTTGAGATCAGCTGTCGCGTCGGCATGCCGACCGGAGACGAAGATGATGCCGCGCACGCTGCGCTGGAGCAGCATGTCGACGTACTCCTCCTCGGTGACCCCGCCCGGCGTCTGCGTGCACAGCACCGGCGTGTAGCCGTGCTGGGCGAGCACGGACTCGATGGCCTGGGCGAAGGCCGGGAAGATCGGGTTCTCCAGCTCGGGCACGATCAGCCCCACCAGGCCGGCCCGGGACCCGCGGAGCAGCGCCGGGCGCTCGTAGCCGAGGACGTCCAGGGCCGTGACCACGAGCTGCCTGGTGTCGGGCGAGACCCCCGGCCGGCCGTTCAGCACCCGCGACACCGTCGCCTCGCTCACCCCGGCCTGGCGCGCGACATCGGCAAGGCGGCCCTTGCGCGGACCGCCGGTGTCGGGAGGCAGGGAGCTCACGCTCCGACCCTAGGCCAGCGGACCGGGACGCGTCCGCAAAAACCTGCAAGAACAGGACAGTCCCTTGCAAGGTCTTTCATCTCAGGGAGGAAGTTGCTACGTTGCCCCGATCCAGACCCATGCGAACACCGGGAGTTCCAGATGCGTCCCAAGTCCACTGCAGGCGTCCGCGCCGCGGCCCTCGCGGCCGCCGTCGGCCTGCTCCTGGCCGGCTGCGGCAACGGCAGCACCGAGTCCAGCAACGCCAAGCCGACCGGCGGTGACACCAGCGCGGCGCCGACGTCGGGCAGCATCACCGTCTGGGCGGACGACACCCGCGCCGACATCATCAAGCAGGTCGCCGCGACCTGCGCGGCCGACCAGGGCTACAAGGTCGACGTGCTCCAGCACGCGAGCGACAAGATGCTCGACGACTTCACCAAGCAGGCCCCGACGGGCAAGGGCCCGGACGTGATCATCGGTGCCAACGACTGGACCGGGAAGCTCGTCCAGGCCGGCACCATCTCGCCGGTCGAGCTCGGCGACAAGGCCGGCGAGTTCCAGCAGGTCGCGACGGACGCCTTCACCTACGACGGCCAGACGTACGGCGTGCCGTACGCCGTGGAGAACATCGCCCTGGTCCGCAACACCAAGCTGGCTCCGAAGGCACCCTCGTCGTGGGACGACATGATCGCCACCGGCGACAAGCTCGTGAAGCAGGGCAAGGCGAAGCTCCCGTTCGCGGTGCAGCAGGACCCGGCCAACGGCGACCCGTACCACCTCTTCCCGCTGCAGACGTCCTTCGGTTCCTCGATCTTCGCCACCGCCCCCTCCGGCGGCTACGACCCGACCAAGCTCGTCATCGGCGACCAGCAGGGCCTTGCGTTCGCGAAGTGGCTGAGCAAGGAAGGCAAGGCGAAGGTGCTCAACACCAACGTCACCTACGACATCGCCACCGGCGAGTTCGCCAAGGGCAAGGTGCCCTACATCATCACCGGACCGTGGGCGCTCTCCGGCTTCGACGACGGTGGCGTCAAGTACTCCATCGAGGAGATCCCCTCCCCCGGCCCCGACCCCGCAGTCCCGTTCGTCGGCGTACAGGGCGCGATGGTCAGCAAGTACAGCAAGAACGCTCTGGTCGCCAACGACTTCGTCGTCAACTGCATCGGCTCCGAAGGGGCTCAGCAGACGCTCTACGAGGCCGGCCAGCGGCCCTCTGCGATGACTTCGGTCTTCGAGGCCAGCAAGACCAACCCGGTGATCGCGGGCTTCGGTGCCGTGGGCGCCGCGGGCCAGCCGCTGCCCAACATCCCCGCCATGGACGCCGTGTGGGGTGAGTGGGGCAAGACCGAGGCCGCGATCATCAAGGGCGGCGACCCCACGAAGCTGTGGAAGCAGATGACGAGCCGCATCGAGTCCGCACTCGCCGGCTGACCCATCGATCGATGACGCCGGCCGCTGTCCCCTCGGGACGGCGGCCGGCGCTCTCCCCGGCACATGGAGGCCACGTTGTCCGATGAAGTGAGCGTTGGCTCAGCCACGACCTCGCCCAGCTTCAGCTCGGGTGTCGTCGCACGGTATGCGCTTCTCGCGCTCGTCGACGCGCTCGGTCTCTACGCCGTGATGACCCTCGGGTCGTTCTCGCGGTGGGGCATGTTGACCGTCGTGGTCGTGCTGCTCGTGCTGGTGAACGCGGTCTACGCCACGAAGCGGTTCATCCCGCTGAAGTACCTCGTGCCCGGACTCGTGCTGCTCCTCGTCTACCAGGTCTACGTCGTCGCCTACACCGCGGCGCTGTCGTTCACGAACGAGTCCGACTTCAACTCCCTGAGCCAACCGGACGCCGTCGCGACGATCCTGGCGCAGAACGAGCGACGGGTCCCCGACTCCCCGCAGTACCAGCTCACCGTCCTGCAGAAGGGCGGCAAGCTGTCGTTCCTCGTCACGGACCCCCAGGGACAGGTGGAGCTCGGCAACGACAGCCGCCCACTGGCACCGGTGGACAACGCGGAGATGTCCGGCAGCAAGGCGGTCGGCCTCCCCGGTTACCAGAGTCTCGACCTGGCCGGCATGGCCGCCCAGCAGCAGGCGCTGCTCGACCTGCGGGTGCCCTTCAGCGAGGACCCGAACGACGGGAGCCTGCGCACCCAGGACGGTTCGACGGCGTACGTCTACCGGCCGACCGCTGCCTATGATGCCGCCGCCGGCACCGTGAAGCGCAAGGGAGTGGTCTACAGCGCGAACGACAACACCGGGTACTTCGAGTCCGCCGACGGGAAGCGGCTGACGCCCGGCTACAAGGTCAACGTGGGGTTCGACAACTACACCCGGATCCTGACGAACAAGGCGATCCGTGGTCCCTTCTTCCAGATCCTGGTCTGGACGATCGTGTTCGCACTGATGGCGGTGGTCACGACGTTCGCGGTCGGGCTGATGACCGCGATGGTGCTGAACGACAAGAAGATGCGGTTCCGGCGCTTCTACCGCTCCTTGCTGATCCTGCCGTACGCCGTACCCGCCTTCCTGTCGACCGGTGTCTTCAAGGGCATGCTCAACCAGGAGTTCGGGTTCGTGAACCAGGTGATGCTCTTCGGGGCCAACCTGGACTGGCTCGGCGATCCGTGGCTGGCCAAGCTGTCGCTGATCCTGGTCAACCTGTGGCTGGGGTACCCGTACATGTTCCTCGTGTGCACCGGTGCGCTCCAGGCGATCCCGACCGACGTCGTCGAGGCGGGCTCGATCGACGGCGCCTCGGGGTGGCAGATCTTCCGGCACATCAAGCTGCCCTACATCGTGATCGCGACGGCACCGCTGTTGATCGCGACCTTCGCCTTCAACTTCAACAACTTCAACCTGATCCAGATCCTCACCGGAGGTGGACCGACGATGACCTCGGCCGAGGTCTCGGCGGGGTACACCGACATCCTGATCACCTACGTCTACAAGCTCGCCTTCGGTGGCCAGCAGGCCTTGTACGGCTTCGCCTCGGCGATCTCGATCCTGATCTTCCTGTTCGTCGGAGTGGTCTCGGTGATCGGCTTCCGACAGACCCGCAAGCTCGAGGAGATGAGCTGACATGCGCTGGTTCAAGGAAACCGGCTGGCGGCACCTGTACGCCGTGGTGCTGCTGGTGATCGCGGTGTTCCCGCTCCTGTTCGTGATCTCCGCGGCGCTCAACCCGAACGGCACCATCTCGGACACGAACTCGTTGTTCACGCGGTTCTCGACACAGAACTTCCGGGACCTGTTCAACGACCCGGACAACCCGTACGCCTGGTGGTTCCTCAACAGCCAGGTGATCGGGCTCAGCACGGCCGTGATCACGGTGTTCCTCGGCGCGCTGGCGGCGTACGCGTTCTCACGGTTCCGGTTCGTCGGCCGCGACATCGGGCTCACCGGGCTGCTGCTGGTGCAGATGTTCCCGCAGCTGCTGGCCTCGATCGCGATCTTCCTGCTGCTCAACTCCTTCAGCGACCCGTTCCCCGCCATCGGCCTCGGCACCCGGCTGGGCCTGACTCTGGTCTACCTCGGTGGCGCCCTCGGGGTGAACACCTGGCTGATCAAGGGGTTCTTCGACACGGTTCCGAGGGAGCTCGACGAGTCGGCGAAGATCGACGGTGCCTCGCACGCGCAGACGTTCTTCCGGATCATCCTGCCCCTCGTGACGCCGATCCTCGTCGTGGTCGGGCTCCTGTCCTACATCAACTCCGTCGGTGAGCTGATCATCGCGTCCGTCGTACTGGGTGACGACCCCCAGCGGCAAACCCTGTCACTCGGCCTGTACGGCTTCATCTCCGACCAGTTCTCCAAGAACTGGGGGGTCTTCGCGGCCGGAGCGGTGCTCGCGGCGATCCCGGTCGTGGTGCTCTTCCAGCTGCTCCAGAAGTACATCGTCGGCGGGCTGTTGGCGGGGTCGGTCAAGGGATGACCTCGGACCACTCCGGCGGTCACCTGCTCGACCAGCCCCACCATGACGGATCCCCGCTCTACGTCTCCGACGAGGCGCCGCCGCTGGGTGGCTGGGTCACGCTCCGCCTGCGGGCGCCGCTGCGCCTGGACGGTGCAGAGATCACGGCGGTGTGGCTGCGCTGCACCACCGACGGCGAGCCACGCTTCTTCCCGGCCGAGGCCGAGGAGCGGGGCGAGGCGGAGGTCTGGTGGTCGGCCCGGATGCCGATCGCCAACCCGGTGATGCACTACCGCTTCATGGTCGCCACCGGCCCGGACACCTATGTCTGGGTCAACGCCACCGGCCTGGTCGACCACGACACTCCGGACGCCTACGACTTCCGGCTCTCCTGCTTCGCCAAGGCGCCGGACTGGGGGCGTGACGGGACGGTCTACCAGATCTTCCCGGACCGGTTCGCGCGCTCGTCCGCAGCCGATCGGCGAGAGACGCCGCAGTGGGCGGTCCCCGCCGGCTGGGACGACGAGGTCATCTACGACCGCGACGACCCCCGCACACCCCTGCAGCTCTTCGGTGGCGACCTCGACGGGATCACCGAGCACCTCGACCATGTCGCGGACGTGGGCGCCGACATCGTGTACCTGACCCCGGTCTTCCCCGCGGAGTCCAACCACCGGTACAACGCCTCCACCTTCGCCGAGGTCGACCCGCTGCTCGGTGGTGACGAGGCGATGGTGCGCCTGTCGACCTCCGTTCACGAGCGCGGCTGGCGGCTGCTGGGTGACCTGACGACGAACCACACGGGGGACACCCACGAGTGGTTCCGGACCGCGGCGTCCCAGGCCGACAGCGTCGAGCGGGACTACTACTACTTCGACGACGAGGGCCGCTACGAGACGTGGCTCGGCTACTCCACCCTCCCGAAGGTCGACCACACCAACCCCGGCCTCGCCCGCGCGTTCGTCGACGGCCCCGACTCGATCGTGGGTCGCTGGCTGCAACCGCCTTTCGACTACGACGGCTGGCGCATCGACGTCGCGAACATGACCGGGCGCCTCGGCGCGATCGACGTCACCCACGACGTGGCCCGTGCCGTTCGGCGTACCTCCGAGCAGCTCCGCCCGGACGCCCTCGTGCTGGCCGAGCACGGGCACGACGCGTCCGGCGACCTCGACGGGGACGGCTGGCACGGAACGATGAACTACGTCGGCTTCTCGACCCCGGTGTGGACCTGGCTGCGGTCCGGGCAGGGCGGCGCCGCGGGGTTCGGCCTCCCCGTCGGCATCCCCCGGCGCACCGGCCTCCAGTCCGTGGCGACCATGCGCGAGTGGATGGGGCGCTACGGCTGGCAGGCGTTCTCGACGTCCTGGAACATCCTCGGCTCCCACGACACGGCCCGGATCCGCACGATCACCGGGTCCGCTGCCCTGCACCGGGTCGCGGCCGGACTGCAGTTCACGCTGCCCGGCGTACCCATGGTTTTCGCGGGCGACGAGATCGGGCTCGAGGGCGTGCTCGGGGAGGACTCGCGGAGGACGATGCCCTGGGAGCACCCCCAGGACTGGGACCGGGAGACGCTCGCCGCCTACCGGGCGCTGACCCGGCTCCGGCGTGACCATGAGGTGCTCCGACGCGGCGGGCTGCGCTGGGCTCACGTCGCCGAGGACGCGATGGTCTTTCTCCGTGAGCTGTCGGGGGTGACCGCGCTGGTCGTGGCATGCCGCGCGGGTGAGGGTTCGGTGGTCCTCCCCTCAGCCGCGCTGGGTGCCGCTCCGGGGAGCACGTCCCAGGTGGTGTTCAGCGACGGAGGCGACGGTGCCGCGCTGGTCGTGGAGGATGGCGCGGTCGTCGTACCCCTGTCCGGGCCGTCGTTCTCGGTTCACCTTCTCTGACCCCACCCATTGGTCACAAACTGCATGCCCGTGGCCCTTTTCTCTGCGGTTGGGGACCAAACCGCAACCCCCGGGGAAGGGCCGTAGGGTGAGGGCATGCCGTTGCGGATCGTCGCCACCAAGCCCGATTCGGCGCTGATGAGCCTGCCGTGGCACACCCCGCTGGAGGAGTGGTCCGACGAGTACGTCGTGCCGCTGCCACGGGGACTGTCCAGGCACGTGGTGCGGATCGTCCGGCTCGGGGACGAGGTGTACGCCGTCAAGGAGACGGTCGAGGCGATCGCGTTCCGTGAGTACCGCATGCTGCGCGACCTGCAGAAGCTCGGCCTGCCGACCGTGGTGCCCCAGGCGGTCGTGACCGGACGCATGACGCCGGAGGGCGAGGAGATCGGCACCGCCCTGGTCACCCGGCACCTCCAGTTCTCGCTGCCCTACCGGTCCCTGTTCTCGCACGGGATGCGCGCCGACAGCCTCCCCCTGGTGATCGACGCGCTCGTGGTCCTGCTCGTTCGCCTTCACCTGGCCGGCCTGTTCTGGGGAGACGTGTCGCTGTCGAACGTCCTGTTCCGCCGCAGCGCCGGCGGTTTCGCGGCGTACCTCGTCGACGCCGAGACCGGCGAGCTGCGCCCCGAGCTGTCCCCCGGCCAGCGCAACCACGACCTGATGATCGCCACCGAGAACGTCTACGCCGAGCTGCTCGACCTCCAGGCCGGGCACCTCCTCGACGAGCACGCCGACCCCGATGCCGTCATCGAGCTGATCGGCAGGCGGTACGCCGACCTGTGGGGCGAGCTCACCGACACCGAGGAGTTCACGACCTCGGAGATGTGGCGCATCGAGCAGCGGATCGAGCGGCTCAACGACCTTGGATTCGACGTCGACGAGCTCGACATCGTCGCCGACTGGGACGGTGCCACGGTGAAGCTCCAGCCGAAGGTCGTCGAGGCCGGCCACCACACCCGCGAGCTGCAGGCCCTGACCGGCCTCGATGTCGAGGACAACCAGGCCCGCCGCCTGTTGAACGACCTCGCGTCGTACACCGCCCACTGCGACCTCGGCGCCGAGTCCCGCGAGATCGTCGCGAACAAGTGGCTGGCGGAGATCTACGAGCCGGTGATCGCGATGGTGCCGGCGCACCTGCGCGGTCGTCTCGAGCCGGCCGAGCTGTACCACGAGATCCTGGTGCACCGGTGGTATCTCTCGGAGCGAGCCGGCCACGAGGTGAACATCCTGGAGACCGCCGAGGCCTACATCGCCGACGAGCTCGAGAACCGCCCGGACGAGGCGATCACGACTCCGGCGGACGACCCGGACGTCCTGCTCTGAGCCGCGGTGCGGTTTGCGTGTCTGGCTGACAGCCAACCCGCGTCACGGCAGGATGGGAAGCCCCCCCGATGGAGGCTCCTCGCATGCTCGACCCGTCCGCGCTCGCGCCGTGGATCCTTCGAGCGTCCACCGACGGGATCTGGATCCTGGACGGCGAGGGCCGCACGCTCTTCGCCAACGAGCGTCTCGCCGAGATCCTGGGCAGCACCCCCGCCGAGATGGCCACGCTGAACATCGTCGACTTCTACGACGAGGTCGGCCAGGAGCA
This sequence comes from uncultured Actinomycetota bacterium, assembly GCA_963740525.1. Lineage (GTDB taxonomy): Bacteria > Actinomycetota > Actinomycetes > Propionibacteriales > Nocardioidaceae > CAVUEG01. The sequence continues at coordinate 1,400,030 of CAVUEG010000006.1, read as the reverse complement.
GACCCGCCAGCACCTCGCCGACCTCCGTGCCGGCAAGCCCGCGGGTGACAACGTCGAGTGCAGCATGCTGCGCCGGGACGGCACTCGCCTGTGGGCCCTGATCAGCCACAGCCCGGTCCTGGACGAGGACGGCAACCGCCACGGGTGGCTGCACCGGGTCACGGAGCTCACCGAACGCAAGCTCCTGCTCGACAAGGTGCTCGCCAGCGAGCAGCAGTTCGCCGCGGCGCAGGCGATCGCGAAGGTCGGCAGCTGGGAGTGGGACGTCGCCACGAACGTCGTCACCTGGTCGGACCAGCTCTACCGGATCTACAACCTTGAGCCGCAGCAGTTCGAGGCCACCTACGAAGGGTTTCTGGGCTACATCCACCCCGACGACCGCCCCCACGTCGAAGCCGCTGTCGGGTCCTGCTTCGCCGGCAGGGATGCCTTCGAGTTCGAGGCCAGGGTGGTCCGTCAGGGTGGTGGCCTCGTCTGGATCCGCGGCAGCGGCGTCGCCGTACGGGACCCTGACACCGGGCAGCCGACCCGGATGAGCGGGACGGCGCAGGACATCACCGAGTCCAAGACCGCCGAGCTGGCCCTCTCCGCCGCCTCCGCCCGCCTGGAGCTGCTCCAGACGATGACGGCCTCGGCGAACCAGTCGAGCACCCTGGACGAGGCCGTCGGCGTCGCCGGGTGGCAGGTCGCCCGCCACACCGGGTGGGCGCACCGTGCTTCGTACTTGGTGGACGAGGAAGGCCAGGTGTCTCCTGAGTGGGCCTCACCGGCCTGCCTCCAGGCCATCCGCGAGCGACGGCTGGCCCATGGGCACACGAGCGGCGACCTCACGGGTCCGAAGGGGTCCGCGGAGGTGGTCGCGGTCCCGGTGGTGCTGGGCGACCGCGTCTGCCGCGTGCTCGAGTTCGCCATTGGTGACGGGGCCCCGGCGTCGACCGAGATCCTGACCACGATCGGACAGGTCGCCGGGCAGCTCGAGCGCGTGGCCGAACGAGAGCAGTCTGCGCGGGAGCTTGCCGCCGCCCGCGACGCGGCGATGGACGCCTCGCGGATGAAGTCGGACTTCCTGGCCACGATGAGCCACGAGATCCGGACCCCCCTCAACGGCGTCATCGGCCTGACCGACCTGCTGGTGCGCACCGAGCTCGACGAGCAGCAGCAGCGCCTCGCGGACGGCGTCGCCCAGGCCGGGCGGACCCTCCTCGGCCTCGTCAACGACATCCTGGACCTGTCCAAGATCGAGGCCGGCAAGCTCGAGATCGAGGTCATCGAGTTCGACGTCCGCGACGTGGTCGAGCAGGTTGCCTCGCTGATGGCCGAGCAGGCGCGCAACCGGTCGATCGAGCTGATGGTCGCCTGCCGACCCGGGGTCCCGACGACCATGCGGGGCGACCCGGTCCGGTTCGGTCAGATCGTGACCAACCTGATGTCCAACGCCGTCAAGTTCACCGAGAACGGCGAGGTGACGGTCCGGGTGCTGCTCCAGGAGCGTCGCGGGCGCCGGACCCTGGTCCGAGTGGAGGTCACGGACACCGGCATCGGCATCCCCGCCGAGGCCCAGGCCATCCTCTTCGACGCGTTCACGCAGGCGGACAGCTCCACCACCCGCCAGTTCGGAGGCACCGGGCTGGGGCTGGCGATCTCTCGCAAGCTCGCGGAGGCCATGGGTGGCGAGATCGGGGTCACCAGTGAGGTCGGCAAAGGCAGCACCTTCTGGTTCACCGCCGACTTCGAGGCGGTCGACCACGCGGGTCGACCGGCTGGTCCCGCTGAGCTCGGACTCGACGGCTCCCGGATGCTCGTCGTCGATGACAACGCGACGAACCGGTTCATCCTCAGCGACCAGCTCTCCGCCTGGGGTGTCAGCGCCGCCACCTCGTCCTCTGCCGACGAGGCACTCCTGACCATGAGCGCGGCTGCCGACGCGCACCGGCCCTTCGACGTCGTCCTCCTGGACATGTGCATGCCCGGGACCGACGGCATCGCACTCGCCGCCAAGATCTCCGCCGACCCCGGCCTCTCCGCCTCCCGCCTGCTGTTGCTGACCTCCGCGGGTCAGGTCGACGAGGAGGCCCTGGCCCAGGTCGGGATCGGCTCTTGGCTGTCCAAGCCGGTCCCCCACTCGGCCCTGCACGGCACGCTGCACCGGCTCCTCGGGCGCGGGGAGCGCGACCGGCCCAGGCGCGGCGCCGAGGTCGCCCCGAGTGGTCGTGGCCGTGTGCTGGTGGTCGAGGACAACCCCGTGAACCAGCTCGTCGCCCGCGGGATGGTGACCAGCCTCGGGTACGACGTCGACATCGCCCAGGACGGGGTGGAAGCGGTCGCGGTGATGGGATCCGACCACGGATACGTCGCGGTCCTCATGGACTGCCAGATGCCCCGTCTCGACGGGTACGCCGCCACCGAGGCGATCCGCAAGCAGGAAGGACCCGGCCATCACGTGCCGATCATCGCGATGACGGCCGCGGCCATCAGTGGCGAACGTCAGCGGTGTCTGGCAGCGGGCATGGACGACTTCATGGTCAAGCCCGTCGACCGGGGCGTTCTCGAGTCGCTCCTGGAGCGCTGGATCCAGGCAGAGACGACCGACCAGCGGGGCACGGGCACGGCCGTCGCGAGCGGGACGCTCGACGCCGCCCGGATGCGGATGCTGCGCGACCTCGAACCAGGTGACCCGACGATGTTCCACGGCTTCGTCGACTCGTTCCTCCGCTCGGCCCCGCGCGACCTGCACGCGATCAAGGTGGCCGTGGGGGCTCAGGACCCGTTGGCGGTCGCGGACACGGCCCACCGGCTGAAGGGCAGCGCCTCCAATCTCGGGGTCTCCCGGGTCGCCGCGCTGAGCGACCAGCTTGAGGAAGCGGGACGTTCCCGGGATCTCACGGACGCGGCGGCCCTCTATGCCGATCTCGTCGCAGCCTTCGACACCGCCTCCGCCGCCCTGCGGGACATCCGCAGGAACGAGCGCTGAGCGGTCGGCCGGCTCTCGCGAGGTCCTCACGCTGCGCGATGGGTGAGCGGTAGCGGCGGATAGGGTCGGCGGCATGAGTACGACCGTTGAACGACTCCTGCCGACGACCGACGACGGCGCCGCCGAGGACCTGCTCTCACTGGCCCGTGACATCGCCGTCAAGGAGCTTGCTCCGCAGGCCGCGGCAGCCGAGGCGGAGAGCCGGTTCCCCGAGGACGCCTACCGGGTGCTCGGCCGAGCCGGCCTGCTCAGCCTGCCGTTCCCCGAGGAGTTCGGTGGCGGCGGTCAGCCCTACGAGGTCTACCTCCAGGTCGTGGAGGAGATCGCCTCCGCGTGGATGTCGGTCGGGGTCGGCACCTCGGTGCACTCCCTGGCATCGCTGGCCGTCGTCAACCACGGCACCCCGGAGCAGCACGAGACCTGGTTGCCCCGGATGCTCGGTGGCGAGTGGCTCGGCGCCTACTGCCTCTCCGAGCCCCAGGCCGGGTCCGACGTCTCGGGGATCCGCACGCGGGCCGTGCGGGAGGGCGACGAGTACGTCCTCACGGGCGTCAAGCAGTGGATCAGCAACGGCAGCCACGCCGACTTCTACCTGCTCTTCGCGCGCACCTCCGACGACGCCCGCGCCGGACTGTCGGCGTTCGTGGTCCCTCGGGGCACCGAGGGCATGTCATTCGGTGCCCCGGAGCGGAAGATGGGCCTGCACTCGGACGTGACCACCCAGGTGATCTTCGAGGGAGCCCGGATTCCCGCCTCCCAGCGGATCGGTGACGAGGGCGCGGGGATGAAGATCGCCCTCGGGGCACTCGACGCGGGCAGGCTCGGGATCGCCGCCTGCGCGACCGGTCTTGCCCAGGCCGCCTTGGCAGCAGCGGTCGACTGGGCCCGCGAGCGCCAGCAGTTCGGACGCCGCATCGCGGACTTCCAAGGGATGCAGTTCATGCTCGCCGACATGGGCGCCGACGTGGAGCGGGCAAGGGCGACGTACCTCCACGCAGCCCGGCTCAAGGACGCCGGCCGCGAGTTCTCCCGCCAGGCCAGCATCGCCAAGCTCACCGCGACCGATGCGGCGATGCGGGTGACCACCGATGCGGTCCAGGTGTTCGGAGGCTACGGCTACACCAGCGACTACCCCGTCGAGCGGTACATGCGTGAGGCCAAGGTGACCCAGATCTTCGAGGGCACCAACCAGATCCAGCGGATGGTCATCGGCCGCGACCTGCTCAGGTAGTCACCCTCTGGTCACGTCTCGCCTGTCACGCCCGCTGCTGGGCGATGCTGTACAGCGCGATCGAGGCGGCCACGCTCGCGTTGAGCGACTCCAGGGAGACCGACATCGGGATCGAGACGATCTGGTCGCAGGTCTCGGCCACGAGGCGGGACAGCCCCTTGCCCTCGGAGCCGATGACGACCACCAGCGGGCCGTCGGCCAGGGTGAGGTCGGGCAGGGCGACGTCGCCGTCCGCGGCCAGCCCGATCACCATGCAGCCGGCAGCCTGGTAGGCCTTCAGCTGGCGGGTCAGGTTGACGGCCTGGGCCACCGGGACCCGGGCCGCGGCACCGGCCGAGGTCTTCCAGGCGGAGGCGGTCATGCCGGCGGCACGGCGCTCGGGAATCAGCACACCGTGCGCGCCGAAGCCGGCTGCCGAGCGCACGACTGCGCCCAGGTTGCGCGGGTCGGTCACCGAGTCGAGCGCCACGATGAGCGGCTTCTCGCCGACCTCCTTGGCGCGGGCGAGCAGGTCGTCCGCGTGGGCGTACTCGTACGCCGGCACCCGCGCTGCCAGTCCCTGGTGGACCGCACCCTTCGTGAGCCGGTCGAGCTCGTTGCGCGGGACCTCGAGCAGGGAGACGCCGCGGTCCGCGGCGATCTTGAAGACCTCACGCAGACGGCCGTCGCGCTCCGCGCCCTCGGCGACGTAGACGCTCGTGACCGGCATCTCGGCGCGCAGGGTCTCCAGCACCGAGTTGCGGCCGGCCACCCACTCCGCCTCACCCGACGGCTTCTTGCGCTGGGGGCGGGCCGAGGCCTTCTTCTCGACCTTCTGCCGCTCCTTGTAGACCTTGTGGTTCGGGCGGTCCTTCGCCTTGGGAGTAGGCCCGCGGCCCTCGAGGCCGCGCTTGACGCGGCCACCGGACCCTGCGGTCGGGTTGCCCTTGCCGGTCTTCTTCACGGCGCCGCGGCGTGCGGAGTTGCCTGCCATTACGTCACTTTCGTCGGGTGTTACGGGGTGCGGTTCACTGGGTCACTGGGGATTCACTGGAGACCCTGGTCACAGAGACCACTTCGGGCCGTTCGGGGTGTCCTCGAGCTCGATGCCCGCGGCCTTGAGCTGGTCACGGATGGCGTCGGCTGCCGCGAAGTCCTTCTCGGCCCGCGCCTGGGCCCGCGCCTCGAGCAGGCCGGCCACCAGTGCATCGACGGCCGAGGTGAGCTGTTCCTCACGGCCCCGGGTGCCGCCCCCGGCCCAGTGCGCGTCGAACGGGTCGAGGCCCAGCACGTCGAGCATGGCACGAACCGAGGAGGACGAGCCACGCAGGGCGGCGCTGTCGCCGCCCTCGAGGAGCTTGTTGCCCTCGCGGACCACCTCGTAGATCGCGGCCACGGCCGCCGGGGTGCCCAGGTCGTCGTCCATCGCCTGGACGAAGTCCGCGCAGAACGTGCCCGACGGCACCTCGCCGAGGACGGCCGCGGCACGGGTGAGGAAGTGCTCGATGCGACGGAAGCCCGAGGCGGCCTCCTCGAGCGCCTCGAACGAGAACTCGACGTGCGAGCGGTAGTGCGCGGCGACCATGTAGAACCGGAGCTCGATCGGGCGCACCCGCTCGAGCACGGCGGGCACGACGAGGGAGTTGCCGAGCGACTTGCTCATCTTCTCCCCCGCGGTGGTGATCCAGGCGTTGTGGAGCCAGTACGACGCGAACGGGTGGCCGGCTGCGCGCGACTGTGCCTGCTCGTTCTCGTGGTGCGGGAAGCGGAGGTCGACTCCGCCGCCGTGGATGTCGAAGGCGTGGCCGAGGTACTTGCCGGCCATGGCCGAGCACTCGATGTGCCACCCGGGCCGCCCGGGGCCCCACGGGGAGGGCCAGGCGGCCGTCTGCGGCTCGGTCTCCTTCTTCCAGCCCTTCCACAGCGCGAAGTCCCGCGGGTCACGCTTCCCCCGCGGGTCCGCGTCCTCGGCAGCCTCCATGTCGTCGATCCGCTGCCCCGAGAGCTCGCCGTACGCCGGCCACGAGCGGACGTCGAAGTAGACGTCCCCCGAGCCGTCCTCGGCCGCGTAGGCGTGGCCGCGCCCGATCAGCTGGCCGATCAGCTCGACCATCTCGGGGATGTGGCCGGTCGCGGAGGGCTCGTAGGTGGGCGGCTCGACGTTCAGGGCGTCGTACGCCTTGTCGAGCTCGCGCTTCATGGACTGGGCGAGGTTGTACCAAGGGCGACCCTGCTCCGCGGACTTCAGGAGGATCTTGTCGTCGATGTCGGTGATGTTGCGGATGAACGTGACGTCGTACCCGCTGGCGACCAGCCACCGGCGCAGGACGTCGAAGTTGACCCCGGAGCGCACGTGCCCGACATGCGGCTCGGACTGGACCGTCAGCCCGCACACGTAGATGCCCGCCCGGCCGGCCTCGAGGGGGACGAAGTCGCGGACTGCACGCGCAGCGGTGTCATGGAGCCGAAGAGTCACCTCCGCAGTCTAACGATCGAGCCTGTGACTTCTGCGCACTCCTGTGACTCGCTCCGGGTATCGTCGGCCCGTGCTCACTCCTCGTCTCCGACCGAGTCTCGGGGCGGTGTCGGCGATCGCCCTCCTCAGCGCCGTGCTGCCCGGATCGGCGGTGGCCCAGCAGGTGTCCACCTCGATCACCCTCCAGGCGACCCAGCAGGCGACCCAGCGGCGGCACCCCCACCCGCCAGATCTCCTACACCTCCTGGAGCAGTACGTCGCGGCTCCGGGACGGCAGCCTGGTCGGGGTCCGCGCGGTCCGGGGGAAGCTCCGGCTGTCCTCACCGGTGGGCACGCACCGCTACCGCGACCCGTTCGGGAACCCGACCAAGCGCTACGACTACGGCCGGTGGCTCTCCCCCTGGACCACCCCCGGCTTCGGCCTGACCCAGCTGGTCGCCTCGTGGGCCGCAGCGACGCCCGGTGACAGCTGGATCGGCGTCGAGGTGCGCGGGCGGAACGCCGCCGGGACCACCAGCAGCTGGGACACCCTGGCCCGTTGGTCGGCCGGGGACGCGTTCTTCCACCGCACCACCGCCGGGACCCAGGGCGACGACCTCGCCAACGTCGCGGTCGACACCTGGCGGGCCAACGACGCGGCCGGCCTCACGCGCTGGCAGCTGCGGCTCACCCTGAACCGGCGCACGGGTACCACGGTGAGCCCGTCGGTCTACGCCGTGGGCGCGATGGCCTCCCGCCTGCCATCCGTCACCAGCGTCGCCACCTCGACACCCGGGGCCGCACACGGGGCGGCTCTGGGCACGGTTCTCCCCGTGCCCAAGTTCTCCCAGATGACCCACCGGGACCAGTACCCGGAGTGGGGCGGCGGAGGTGAGGCCTGGTGCTCGCCGACCTCCACCTCCATGGTCCTGGCGTACGACGAGTCCCTGCCGCATCCCGACGCGTACTCCTGGGTCGACGCCTCGTACGCCGAACCCTGGGTGGACCACGCGGCGCGGATGACCTACGACCACGCCTACCGGGGCACCGGCAACTGGCCCTTCAACACGGCGTACGCCGCGACGCTCGCCGGGCAGCTGTCGTTCGTCACCCGCCTGAGAAGCCTCCGTGAGGCCGAGCTGTTCATCGCCAACGGGATCCCGGTCGTCACCTCGATCTCCTTCGGGAGAGGCGAGCTCGACGGCGCACCCATCTCGGCCTCCAACGGCCACCTCGTGGTCGTCGTCGGGTTCACCGACTCCGGCGACGTGGTCGTCAACGACCCCGCGGCCCGACGCAACCGCGGCGTCCGGCGCACCTACGACCGCGGCCAGTTCGAGAACGCCTGGCTCCCCACCTCGGGTGGCCTCGCCTACGTCATCAGGACGCGTGCCCAGCAGCTTCCGCGGCGCGGCACCAGGCACAACTGGTGAGCCGCCAGATCAGGCTGCACACCTGGGAGTCAGCCGCCGACTTCGAACGAGGCACCCTCCTGGGGACCGCCCTCGACGGCGACCGACTCGTGATCGAGTCGGCGATCGGCACCCGGACGCTGGCTGGCGTCACCTACGAGTGGGCGGCCTGGCTCTCTCCGGAGACCCGACCCGGGTTCGGCGGGACCGAGCTGGTCGGGTCGTGGAACGCGCACACCCCGGTCGGCACCTGGCTGGAGCTCGAGGCACGGTGGGCCGAACCGGACGGAGCCCTTGGTCGCTGGTACTCCCTGGGTCGCTGGGCAGAGACGGATGAGCAGATCCGGCCGACCTCGGTCGACGGGCAGTCCGACGAGTCGGCCTCGGTCGACGTGGACGTGCTGAAACCGCTGTGCGGTGCCTGCCTGTCGTCGTACCAGCTGCGGATCACGCTGTACCGCCTCCCAGAGCTCGCCGCGACGCCCGAGGTGAGCCTCGTCGCCGCCGCGGTCTCCGACCCCGGCCCAGACGCCGACCCAGACCGCAGCGCCGACACGGACTCGGGCGGCTCGGGCCACGCGGCCTGGGGAACGGTGATCGACGTCCCCGCGTACTCACAGCTGCGGCACCGTGACGCCTACCCGGAGTACAGCCAGGGCGGCGCCAGCTGGTGCTCCCCCACGGCGACCACGATGGTGCTGCACCACTGGGGCCAGGGTCCCGAGCCCTCCGACTACGCCTGGGTCGACGGCTCGATGCCCGACCGATTCGTGCCCCACGCCGCACGCCGCACCTTCGACCTCGCGTACGGCGGCAGCGGCAACTGGGCGTTCAACACCGCCTACGCCGCGACGTTCGGCACCCGCGCCTTCGTCACCCGACTCCGCTCCCTGGAGGAGGCCGAGCTCTTCATCGCCGCCGGGGTGCCCCTGATCGCCAGCGTCGTCTTCACCTCCGAGGAGGCGGACGGTGCCGGGTACGCCACCGACGGACACCTCCTCGTCGTGGTCGGCTTCGACGAGCGGGGCAACGTGGTCACCAACGACCCGGCCTCGCAGTCACAGCCGTCCAACGAACGGGTCCGCACCACCTTCGACCGGCGGCTCTTCGAGCGCGCCTGGCTGGAGCGCTCGGCCGGCAACGTCTACGTCGTGCATCCTTCCGACCACCCCCTGCCGGAGAAGGTCGCGGCCCAGCCCAACTGGTGAGGCTCCCGACCTAACCGGCGGAGAAGCCGACCTGGTGCCAACCCGTGGCGCCGTCGGGGACCACGGAGGTGGGCACCGGGGTCTGTGTGTAGCCGGACCGGTCGGTGGCCCGGACGGTGACCCGGTGGTCGCCCGGCGTGACGTCGACCTGGCCCGCCCACTGCACCCAGGTGTCGTCGCTGGGCACGGCACCGAGCTCCGCGTCCCGCCACGGGCCCCCGTCGAGGCGGTACTCCACCCGCTCGATCCCGGTGTGCTGGGCCCAGGCCGAGCCGCCGACCCGCAGGGCACCGGCCGGGACCGAGTCGCCCGATCGGGGCACGTCGATCCGGGACTGGGTCTTGACCGGTCCCTTGGCCGACCAGCCGCGGTCGGTCCAGTAGGCGGTGAAGTCGGCGAACCGGGTGACCTCGAGGTCGGTGACCCACTTGGTCGCCGAGACGTAGCCGTAGAGACCGGGCACCACCATCCGGACCGGGAACCCGTGCTCGATCGGCAGCGGCGTGCCGTTCATGGCGACGGCCAGGAGCGCGTTGCGGTCGTCGGTCAGCGCCGCGAGCGGCGTACCGCAGTTCCAGCCGTCGACCGAGGTCTGGCGCACCGCGTCGGCTCCGGCCTGTACGCCGACCTCGGCCAGGATGTCGGCGATGCGCACCCCGCTCCACCAGGCGTTGCCGATCAGGGAGCCGCCGACGTCGTTGGAGACGCAGCAGAGGGTGACCCAGGCTTCGGTCAGGGTCCGGTCGAGGAGGTCCTGGTAGGTGAGCGTGAGCTCACGGTCGACGAGGCCGTGGATCCGGAGCCGCCACTCCTGCGGCTTCACCGACGGGACGGACAGGGCGGTGTCGATCCGGTAGAACCCGTCGTTGCTGCTGCGCCACGGCGCGACCTGCGGGACGCCCAGGTCGCTCCCGGCCGGTGGCCTGCCTTGGGTGACGGGGAGCCGGAGCAGGCTGCGGGTCCTCGACACCGCGCGCCGACCTTGCCCGGCCACGTCTCCGAGGAGTGCCACCACGCCGGCCGCCAGGGCCACGCCGCCGACCCGGATCAGGAACTGTCGCCGGTCGTCGCCGGGCACCTCGTCGCGGCCCTGCACGTTCGTCAGCAGCGGCAGCACGACCAGCCAGGTGGCGACGCCGACGAGGGCCGGGACCATCTCGGCCACTCCGGCGCCGGGCCGGGTCATCCCCGCGACGAAGCCGATCACCCCCATGACCAGGAAGACCGCCTGACCGGAGCGGACCGAGCCTCGGGCAAGCAGCCCGGCCAACGCGGAGAGGGCGAGCAGACCCACACTCACGCCGGCCTTCAGGAAGGGCTTGTCGTTGGTGCTGACGAGCTGGATCAGGAACTCGGCCACGGGACCGGGGGTGTGCGCGATGATCACCTCGCCCACGGCGACGCGCGGTGAGGAGCGGGCCCCCAGCAGGCCGGTCGCGAGACTGCTCGTGGCCAGCCCGGCGAGGCCGGTGACGAGGCCGGCGAGCAGTGCCGCGCCCCTGCTGCCGCGGGCTTCCGCCACGGGGGAACGGTCGGCCACCGGTTGGCTCATGGCTCCATCGTCCTCCACACCTGCAAGTTCGCGGCCCGCACCGCACCGGATGGGCGGGCGGCGCCGAGGAGCAGGGTCACGTCGATGTCCTAGAGTCACCGCGTGACCCCACGGATCGGCATCGGCACCGACGTACACCGCCTGGCGGACGGGCGCCCCATGCACCTGGCGGGCCTGGCCTGGCCCGACGAGCCGAGCGGCCTGGAGGGGCACTCGGACGGCGACGTCGCCGCCCACGCCGCCTGCGACGCCCTGCTGTCGGCCGCCGGCCTGGGCGACCTCGGCAGCAACTACGGGACCAGCGATCCCCGCTGGGCCGGAGCCAGTGGCGTCTCGCTGCTCGCCGAGACCGCCGCCCGGGTGCGTGCCGCCGGCTTCACGATCGGCAACGTCGCGGTCCAGGTCGTCGGGAACCGCCCGCGGGTCGGGGGGCGCCGCGCGGAGGCGGAGTCGGTGATGGGAGCCGCCCTCGACGCACCGGTGTCCCTGTCCGCGACCACGACCGACGGACTCGGTCTGACCGGGCGCGGCGAAGGGGTGGCCGCGATCGCGACCGCCCTCCTGCTCAGCTGAGCCGTTCGTCGGGGAGCCGGTGCCCGACCAGCACCACGCCCTCCACCACGCGCACCTCGTAGACCGGCACCGTGACCGCCGGGTCGTCCAGGCACACCCCGGTCCTGAGGTCGAAGACGTGCCGGGTCTCCAGGCTGCCCACGATCGGGATGTCCCCTCGGACCCCGACGATCCCGCGGGCCAAGGCTCCGTTGCGGTCCGTCGGGTCGTGGTTGCCGATGGCGTAGACGTGGTCGTCGGCGGTGCGGATGATGGCCATGGCGTGCCCGTGCACGAGCGCGCCCGCCCCGCGGTCCACGTTCAGCTCCGAGAGCCGGCAGACCGGCACCCACTCCTGCACCGTCATGGCGCCTCCTCGCTCTGGTGAGGCTAGGAGGCGAGTGTTATCGCGCGATGAACACATGTTTCCGGCGTGCAACAACTTGGCCTAGGGTCACGGCGTGCCCAGCAGAGTGCCCCGCACGGCCGTCGTCGTCCTCGCCGCGGGCTCCGGCACGCGCGTGGGTGCCGGGCGCAACAAGATCCTGCTCCCGCTCGGCGGCCGCCCCGTGGTGGCGTGGTCACTGGCCACCGCCGCGGCCCTCTCGCCGCGACCACTGCTGCTCCTGGTGGTCGCCGAGGCCGACCGCTCCGCGGTCGCGCCGTACGTCGACGCGGACGTGCAGGTGGTGACCGGCGGCGCCACCCGCCACGAGTCCGAGTGGCGGGCGCTCCAGGTGCTCGCCCCGGCCATCGACGACGGAGCGGTCGACCTGGTTGTCATCCACGACGCTGCGCGCCCTCTCGCCCCCGCCAGGCTGTTCGACGCGGTGATCCAGCGCGCACGTGAGCTGGGTGCCGCGATCCCGGGCCGGGTGCAGCACGACCTGGTCGCGCGGGACTCGGCGTCGCCTCTGGGTCCCGTGCTGGCGGTGCAGACTCCCCAGGCCTTCCGGGCAGGTCCGCTGCTCGACGCCTTCCGTCATGCGGAGCGCGACGGGTTCTCCGGGACCGACACGGCCAGCTGTCTCGAGCGGTACACCGACGTTCCGGTGGGTTGGGTGAGCTCGCCGGCCACGAACGTCAAGATCACGTTCGCCGACGACCTCGCCGTCGCGGAAAGGCTGCTGAGGGGCTGACCGCCGCGATCAGACGTCGTGGGCGGCTTCCAGCAGGACGACGTCCGACTCGTCGGTGACCCGGCGGCCGGAACCCGGCACCTCGACGTACTCGACCGTCCCGAGGAGCGAGACGAAGCCCCGCAGATCGACGAGGTTGCCGACCTCGACGGGGTCGACCGTCGCTGCCAGCGCCGGCGGTACGACCAGCGGTGAGGCGAGCGACCAGTAGCGCTCCCGGTCGAGCGTCCCACCGACGACGTCGCCCTCGACGGTCTTGACCGTGTCGGTCACCGGCTGCACACCGACCAGGACCACGTCGCCCAGGCCGGCCACCAGCTCGACGAGAAACGCGGCCGGAAGGAGTGGACACAGCGGATCGTGGACGACCACGGGGAGGCCGGTCGACACCGCCTCCTGCCACGTGGAGTACTCGTCGATCCCCGCCTCGGCCAGCGCGAGCCGGGCGTGGTCCCCGAGTGGCCTGCCCAGCAGCGAGTGGCACAGCAGCGCCTCGTGGCCGTAGGCCGGGACTAGGGCCGCGGCCGTCATCGGGCAGGACCCCGCACGACCCCAGAAACGTGCTGAGGCCCCCGGTGCGTGACCGGGGGCCTCAACAAGCTCTGCATGGTCAGGACGCGAGGACCTCATCGAGCAGGGCTTCGGCCTTGTCTTCATTCGTGTGTTCCGCGAGGGCCAGCTCGGAGACGAGGATCTGGCGCGCCTTGGCCAGCATCCGCTTCTCACCCGCCGACAGACCGCGGTCACGCTCACGGCGCCACAGGTCGCGAACGACCTCGGACACCTTCATCACATCTCCGGAGTGCAGCTTCTCGAGGTTCGCCTTGTAGCGACGCGACCAGTTGGTCGGCTCCTCTGTGTGCTCGGCACGCAGGATGTCGAAAACCTTCTCGAGACCCTCCTTGTCGACCACGTCCCGCACGCCCACCAGGTCGAGGTTGCAGGCGGGTACTCGTACAACCAGGTCCTGCTGCGCCACAATGCGGAGCACCAGGTACTGCCTGTCCTCGCCCTTGATCTGCCGGGTCTCGATGTCCTCGATGACCGCTGCCCCGTGATTTGGATAAACAACCGTTTCGCCGACGGTAAATGTCATGTGCCGATTACCCCTTTCAAGGTGACTAGTCTAACACGGGCCGGGAGGTGCTCCTTCGACGTTTGTGCAGGTCAGGGGCCAAATCCGGGCTTGACAGACACCGCGTTGTTGTGGTGGCGGGCCCTTCTCGGCGCCTCGCGAGACGGACTTCGGGCACCCTCGGACCCCGGTCCCCGGACCCTGCCGAGAAGGGGTCGTCGGCCATCGACTCGCCCCCAAGGTCGCGAATCTCCCCCGTTCGGGCGACGGGGTTCGACATACTTCGCCCATGACCGGAGGCAGGCAGGGCGGACAGGTGCTTGCGCTCGTACGAAGCGGACACCCGCTGCCTGCCGTGGTGATGACGCTGGGCCTCGCCGGCGCGGCAGCCCTCTCGGGGCGCACCTGGCCGGAGGTCGGCCTGGTGGCCGCCGCGGTACTGACCGGCCAGCTTCTCCTCGGGTGGGTCAACGACCTGGTGGACCGCGAGCGTGACCGCGAGGCGGCCCGTGAGGGCAAACCCATCGCCGAGGGCCGCGTCGACCCGGGCAACGTCACCTTCGTGGTGGCGTGCGCCGTCCTGCTCGTGGTGCCGCTGAGCATCGCCAACGGCACCGCAGCGGGGCTGGCCCACCTCGGCTTCCTCGCGATCGCCTGGTTCGGCAACCTCGCGCTGCGGCGCAGCCGCCTGTCGTGGCTGCCGTGGGCACTGTCGTTCGCGCTGCTCCCCGCGTTCCTGGCGTACGGCGGGTCCGGGGGCGGGATGCACGGCTCCCCGCCGACGATCGCCATGACCGTCGTCGCCGCGCTCCTCGGAATCGGTGTGCACTTCCTGCGGGCGCTCCCGGATCTCGTCGGTGACAACCTGACCGGGATGCGACACCTGCCGCTGCGGATCGCCCTGCGGACCGGCGCCCCCCGGCTGCTGGTGTTCTCGAGCGTCTACCTCGTGCTCGTGGCGGCGGCCCTGGTCACCGTCGCCCTGGGCATCGGGCTGCGCCAGTGAACGCTAGGCTGTGAGGCGGTTTCCGGCACCGTGCGGAGCGCGGGATCCGGAACCGTCCAGCACCGCCCGCCGAGAGGACCCGTGAAGGCCGTGACCCCGCTCCTGCGCCGTACCACCGCCGTCGTCGCCATCGCCCTGGCGACGACCACCCTGTCGGCCTGTGGGTTCGACAATCCCACGGACCGGGTCTACAACCCTGCCGTGGGCGTCAGTGACCGAGCCGGCAGCGTGGACGTGCTGAACGCGGTCATCGTCAGCGCCGACGACGGCACCGGCCAGCTGGTCACCGCCCTGGTCGACAACGACATCGACAACGACGACGAGCTGCGCTCGGTCAAGGGAGCCGGCGACGACGCGGCCATCAGCGTCGCCCAGACGGGACCGGTCACCATCAAGGCGGGCGGGCTCACCCAGCTGGCCAACGAGACCCCGATCGTCGTCACCGGCGACCAGATCCAGGCAGGACGCTTCGTGACGCTGACGCTGACCTTCGCGCAGGGAGAGCCCGTCACGCTGACCGTGCCGGTGGTCGCCAACACCAACGAGTTCGCCCAGATCACGCCGCCGCCGGCCTCGGCCACCACCAGCGGGAGCTGACGATGACCTCGACCCTGGTCCTGCTCCGCCATGGCGAGAGCGAGTGGAACGCGAAGAACCTCTTCACCGGATGGGTCGACGTCTCGTTGACCGACAAGGGCCGCGGCGAGGCGGTCCGCGGGGGCGGCCTGATCCGCGAGGCCGGCGTACTCCCGGACGTGCTCCACACCTCGTTGCTGCGTCGCGCCATCATGACCGCCGAGCTCGCGCTCGACGCCGCCGACCGGCACTGGGTCCCGGTGCGTCGCTCCTGGCGTCTCAACGAGCGCCACTACGGCGCCCTGCAGGGCAAGGACAAGAAGGCGACGCTGGCGGAGTACGGCGAGGAGCAGTTCATGCTCTGGCGCCGCTCCTACGACACCCCGCCGCCGGAGATCGCCGACGACGACGAGTTCGCGCAGACCCACGACCCGCGGTACGCCGACCTGCCCAGCGAGATCATGCCGCGAACCGAGTGCCTGGCCGACGTGGTCGACCGCATGCTTCCCTACTGGTACGACGCGATCGTGCCCGACCTCCGAGCCGGGCGCACGGTCTGTGTGGCCGCGCACGGCAACTCGCTCCGAGCCCTCGTGAAGCACCTCGACGGCATGTCCGAGGAGGACGTGGTCGGCCTCAACATCCCGACCGGGATCCCGCTGGTCTACGAGCTCGACGACGACATGCGTCCGGTCAAGAGCGGTGGGACCTACCTCGACCCCGAGGCGGCGGCCGATGCGATCCAGGCCGTGGCGAACCAGGGCCGCTGACCCAGAGGTCAGGCGTCGAGCAAGTGCGGGTTCTCCCCCGTGACCAGGAAGACCACCCGACGGGCGATCGACACGGCGTGGTCGGCGATCCGCTCGTAGTAGCGGCCGAGCAGGGCGATGTCGATGGCGGGCTCGATCCCGTGCGCCCAGTCGGAGGCCAGCAGGTCGCGGAACGAGTCGCGTCGCAGACGGTCCATCTCCTCGTCGGCCTCCTCGAGCTCACGCGCCGCCACGACGTCGCGGTTGGCGATGATCCCCCCGACCTTGCCGACCATGACGTCGGCGACCGTCGCCATGCGCGCGATCGTGGGGACGACCTCCTCGGGGACGGCGGTGTTCGGCACCCGCAGCCGGGCCACCTTGGCGATGTGGACGCTCAGGTCGCCCATCCGCTCCATCTCGCCGACCATGCGCAGGGCCGCGACGAGCATCCGCAGGTCACCGGCGACGGGCTGCTGCAGGGAGAGCAGCTCGAAACTGTGGTCCTCGACCCGCTCACGCGCGGCGTCGATGGCGGCGTCGTCGCTGATCACCTGCTCGGCGATGGCCGCATCCCCGTTGAGCAGGGCGTCGGTGGCGTGCCCGACTGCCTGACGAACCTGCTCGGCCATGAGCACGAGGTCGTCGAGGATCGAGTCCAGCTGGTCTGAGTAGGCGTTGCGCATGGTGCACAGGTTAGGCCCGCGAGGTGACCAGCAGTAGTCGATGCGTGAACGCGAGGTGAATAGTCCCCCACGGTCGGGTTCCGGGGACGAACCCGGGACGAATGCCTGCGTACGATCCAGGGTGTGACCGCGACGACGCAGGCCCTGCTGTTCGCGCTGCTCGGCGCAGTGCTGGGCGGCGGCGTCGTCCTCGCCTGGCGGATCTCCGAGGCGCAGCAGCGACGCGCCGTGCGTCTCGACGAGCCGGCCGTCCCCGCGGGCGTGGCCACCGTCCTGTCGGTCCTGCGCAGCAGTGCGCTCCTCGTCAACGAGGCGGACGAGGTCGTCAAGGCCTCCGCCCCGGCGTACGCGCTCGGCCTGGTGCGAGGCAACACCGTCACGGTCTCGGAGCTGGCCGACCTGGTGCGCAAGGTCCGAAGGGACGGGCAGATCCGCGAGACCGAGCTGGTCATCCCCCGCGAACACGGTCGACCGCCGCGCCATGTCAGCGCCCGGGTGGCGCCGCTCAGCTCGCGCCTGGTGCTCGCCCTGGTCGAGGATCGCACCCGGGAACGCAGGGTCGAGGCGATCCGTCGTGACTTCGTCGCCAACGTCTCCCACGAGCTCAAGACACCCGTCGGCGCCATCAAGCTCCTGGCGGAGGCGGTCGCCGAAGCCAGCGACGACCCTCCCGCGGTGGAGCGGTTCGCGGGCCGGATGCAGAAGGAGAGCGACCGGCTCTCGCACCTCGTTCAGCAGATCATCGAGCTCTCCCGGCTCCAGGGCGACGACCCCCTCGAGGCACCCGCCCTGGTCAGCGCCGACAAGATCATCACGCGTGCCGTCGACGAGTGCTCGATCGACGCCCAGGCCCGTCGGATCACGGTCGTGCATGACGGTGAGCAGGGCCTGGAGATCTTCGGCAACGAGGAGCAGGTCGCCATCGCGGTCGCGAACCTCGTGGCCAACGCAGTGGTCTACTCACCTGACGGGTCGACCGTCGTGGTGGGCGCGCGGGGCTCCGACACGACCGTCGAGGTCACCGTGACCGACCAGGGGATCGGGATCCCGGCGAAGGAGCTGGAGCGGATCTTCGAGCGCTTCTACCGCGTCGACCCGGCCCGCCACCGGTCCACCGGCGGCACGGGACTCGGCCTGTCGATCGTCAAGCACGTCGCGGCGTCGCACGGGGGCGACATCAGCGTGTGGTCCGTCGAGGGCCAAGGCTCCACGTTCACCCTCACCCTGCCCAGAAAGACCCAGGAGGCACACCCGTGACCCGCGTACTCGTGGTCGAGGACGAAGAGAGCTACAGCGACGCGCTCGCCTACATGCTCCGCAAGGAGGGCTTCGAGGTGGCGGTGGCGAACACCGGGCCCGATGCCCTGGCCGAGTTCGACCGCGGAGGTGCGGATCTGGTGCTCCTGGACCTGATGCTCCCCGGGCTTCCCGGCACCGAGGTGTGCCGTCAGATCCGGCAGACGTCGAACGTCCCGGTGATCATGGTCAGCGCCAAGGACGACGAGGTCGACAAGGTCGTCGGCCTCGAGCTGGGAGCCGACGACTACATCACCAAGCCCTACTCCCCTCGTGAGCTCGTCGCCCGGATCCGGGCCGTCCTGCGTCGAGGTGCCGAGCCCGACCTGGCGCCGGCCACCCTCGAGGCGGGCCCGGTCCGGATGGACGTCGAGCGTCACGTGGTCACCGTGAACGGCTCGGAGGCACGCCTTCCGCTCAAGGAGTTCGAGCTGCTGGAGATGTTCCTGCGCAACCCCGGCCGGGTGCTCACCCGAGGTCAGCTGATCGACCGCGTATGGGGTTCGGACTACGTCGGCGACACGAAGACCCTCGACGTCCACGTCAAGCGCCTGCGGGCCAAGCTCGAGGCGGATCCCGCCGAGCCGAAGCTGCTCGTGACGGTGCGGGGCCTGGGCTACAAGCTCGATCTCTGAGCCCTTGGCACGGTGGCGGGAAGTCGACGTACGACGACCGAAAACCGCGAGGGAACCGTCGGCGCCCATCCCTAGGCTCACCCCGTGGAGAACTCGCGCACCTGGCTTCCGTTCGCGGCGGCAACCACGACGCTGCTGCTGTGGGCCTCGGCGTTCGTGGCGATCAGGCATCTCGGGCACGAGGTGCCTCCCGGAGCCCTGTCGCTGGGGCGTCTGCTGGTGGCCAGCCTCGCGCTCTGCCTGATCCTGCTGGGCCGCAGCAGGCGGTGGCCGGAGCGGCGGGACTGGCCACTGCTGCTGGTCTGCGGAGTCTCGTGGTTTGGGGTCTACAACCTGGCGCTGAACGAGGCTGAGCGCCGCATCGACGCCGGCACCGCCGCACTGCTGGTGCAGGTCGGTCCGATCCTGATCGCCCTGTTCGCGGCGGTGTTCCTCGGGGAGCGGATCACACGCTGGCTCCTGATCGGCATGGCCGTCGGCTTCGCCGGGGTCGTCCTGATCGCGGAGGGGTCCTCGTCATCGGTGCACGGCGACCCGGTCGGCGTGCTGCTGGCGGTCCTGGCGGCTGCGACGTACGCCATCGGCGTGCTGACCCAGAAGCCGCTGATGGGTCGGATCCCGGCCCTCGAGGTGACCTTCCTGGCGTGCGTGATCGGGGCGGCGGTGTGCGTGCCCTTCTCCGGCCAGCTCGTGCACACCGTGACCACCATGCCCATCTCCACGACGCTGTGGATCGTCTACCTGGGGCTGTTCCCGACCGCGATCGCGTTCACCACCTGGGCGTTCGCCCTGTCCCACACCGACGCGGGCAAGCTCTCGCTCACGACGTTCCTCGTCCCGGGCATCACGACGCTGCTGGCCTGGGCACTGCTGGACGAGGTCCCGCCGGCCCTGGCGTTCGTCGGCGGCGCCCTGTGCATCGGCGGCGTGCTGCTGACCCGGCGGCGACCACGGGCTCGTGAGCTCGTGGCCGAGACCGTCTGACTCAGTCGGTCTCGAGCCAGCCGCGGAAGGCCTCCAGGTTGTGGGTCGGCTCGCCGCGCAGCTTGCGCCACTCCCACTCCTTGCGGATGGACGAGGCGAAGCCGAGCTCCAGGATCGTGTTGAACGAGCCGTCGGCGTACTCCAGCACGGCCCCGAGCAGCCGGTCGATCTCCTCAGGGTTCACCGAGGAGAGCGGAAGCCGACCGTCGAGGTAGATGTCCCCGAGCTGGTCCACGGCGAAGGCGACTGCGTACATCTTCAGGTTGCGCTCGAGCAGCCATCGGTAGACGCGCTCGTGGTTCTCGTCGGGCTTGCGGCACACGAACGCGTGCACGCCGAGCGCGTGCGGGCCGACGTCGAAACGGCACGGAGTCTGCAGCTTCTTCTCCCCCGGGAGAGTCACCGCGAACACACCCTCGCCGAGCTCCTCGTGCTCGACGTCGGCGTCGGCGAGGACCGTCCGCAGGGTGGCTATCGCCTCGTCGCGGGCGTTCACCGCGCAAGCCCGAGGAGGTCGTCGCGCATCCGGTAGCGGGCGCCTCGGTAGACCTCGAGCGTGCGGTCCGCGGTGCGTTCCCAGGCGAAGCCCCTGGCCTGCTCGAGCGCGCCGCGGGACAGCCGCTCGTGCAGTCCGGGCTCGTCGATGACCCGCTCGATCGCGCGGGCGTAGTCCTGGGGGTCGTGACCCTCGAGGAGGAGACCGGACACGTCATCCCTGACCACCGTGGTCAGGCCGCCCACGGCGGCGGCGACCACGGGCGTGCCGGTCGCCTGGGCCTCGACCGCGACCAGCCCGAAGGACTCGTTGTACGACGGCACGCAGACGAGGGTCGCTGCGGCGTACCAGTCCACCAGCGTGGCCTGGGTGACCGGCGGCACGAACCGGACGAGGTCGTGCAGCCCGAGCTCGTCGGCGAGCTGAGCCAGGGACTCGGGATGGTCGAGCCCGGAGCCGGAGGGCCCGCCCACCACACCGACCACCAGGGACGACCGCAGGGAGGGTTGACGCTCGAGCAGCACGGCCACCGAGCGCAGCAGCACGTCGGGAGCCTTCAAGGGTTGGATCCGGCCCGCGAAGACGAGCACCTGGGCGTCCGCAGGCAGACCGAGCCGGGCTCGTGCCTCGGACCGGTCGACTGGCCGGAACACCTCGAGGTCCACACCGGGGTGCACGACCTCGACCCGGGCCGGGTCGGCGTCGTACAGGTTGACCAGCTGCTTGGCCTCGAGGTCGGTGTTCGCGATCAGCATGTCCGCTGCCTCCACCACCTGCTCCTCACCGATCAGCCGTGCCATCGGCTCGGGGGTGTCGCCGTCCGCCAGTGCGTCGTTCTTGACCTTGGCCATCGTGTGCATCGTGTGCACCAACGGCACGCTCCAGCGGTCTCGGGCGAGAGCGCCCACCTGACCGGAGAGCCAGTAGTGGCTGTGCACGAGGTCGTAGTGCCCTTGGTCGAACTGCGCCTCGGTCCGCAGCACCTCGCGGGCGAACACGCACAGCTGCCCCGGCAGCTCGGCCTTCGTCAGACCCTCGAACGGGCCGGCCGCGACGTGCCGGACCCGGACGCCGGGATGCGCCTCGACCACCGGGTCGAGGGCTGAGGAGGTGGCACGGGTGAAGATGTCGATCTCGATGCCCCGTTGGGCGAGCCGTTTGGCCAGCTCGATCACGTAGACGTTCATGCCGCCGGCGTCGCCGGTCCCCGGCTGGTCGAGGGGAGACGTGTGCAGGCTGATCATCGCGACCCGTCGCGGGTTCGCGTCAGTACGGTCCTCAGTCACGGGCGGATACCTCCACGGTCTCAACCACCGGTGATTGTCCTTCATTCCGAGCGCGGCGGGCGCGCGGGCCCCAGGTTGCGGCCGCCGAGCACGTGCCGCCCCGGTTCAGGCGTCGCGGTGGGCGCCGCGGCGGCGTGGCTCCCCCCGGGCTCCACCCGAGGGCGGGGCGGTCGAGCCCGAAGCCGACCTACCAAGCTTCAGCGCACCGACGAGGACTGCCATGACCCCACCCGCCAGCAGCGTGTAGGCCTCGCCTCGCCACTCGTCACCCTGGATCTGCAGGGCGACGAGAGCGTCGCGGACCAGGATCCAGACCGCGAACACCAGCAAGGGGAAGGCCACCGTCGGGATCAGCCGGAGCCAGACCGGGGCGGTGCGGACCAGGCTGTACCCGGCGACCGCGAGTGCCAGGACGAGGGCGAGCATCCCTGCGTAGTAGAGCCCCTCGGCCGCCGCGGACTTGTCGCCGCCACCCGCGAAGAGCAGAACCGCCTCCGCGGTCCACAGCAGGCCGCCAACAACGGCGGCGACGGCGCCCCACCTGCTGATAGTCATGAGGGCATGATGTCCGACAATGCACCCATGGTCGAGCAAAGGGTGGCGGTAGTCACAGGTGCCAGCAGTGGAATCGGGTCCGCCACGGCGCGCCGGCTGGCAAAGGACGGTTTCCGGGTGGTCTGCGCCGCACGCCGTCTGGACCGCGTCACGGCGCTCGCGGAGGAGATCGACGGGCTCCCGGTCGCCTGCGACGTGACAGTCGGCGACGACGTACGCCGTCTCGCGGACGCCGCCGGCCGCCGGGTCCACGTCCTCGTCAACAACGCCGGAGGCGCCGTCGGAGGCGAGCCCGTGGCCGAGGCGGACCCCGACGAGTGGCGGGCGATGTACGAGGTCAACGTGCTCGGGCTCCTGAGAGTCACCCAGGCGCTCCTCCCCGCCCTCCGGGCCAGCGAGGACGGCCTGATCGTGAACGTGGGCTCGACCGCCGGGCGGGTCGCCTACGAGGGCGGTGGTGGCTACACCGCGGCCAAGCACGGCACCCAGGTCGTCACCGAGACGCTGCGCCTAGAGCTCTGCGGCGAGCCGATCCGGGTGACCGAGATCGCGCCGGGCATGGTCCGCACGGACGAGTTCGCCGTCAAGCGCTACCGCGGTGACCGCTCGAAGGCGGAGGCGGTGTACGCCGGCGTACGGGAGCCGCTCGTCGCGACGGACATCGCCGAGGCCATCTCGTGGGTGGCCAGCCGCCCCTCCCACGTCAACATCGACGAACTGGTGATCCGGCCCCGGGCTCAGGCCGCCCAGCACAAGGTCGACCGCTCGGGCTAGCGGGAGGTTCGAGCGCTCCCGAGCACCGAGGGACGAACCAACCCGTGCCAGAACGTAGAATGGGGCGTTCCAGCGGCACTTTCCGTCCCGCGGGCCCCATCCTCATCCTCCAGTCCGAGAGTCCTGCATGTCCGAGAACACCCGTTCCATCCGCTCAGATCTCCGCAACGTCGCGATCGTCGCGCACGTCGACCACGGGAAGACCACCCTCGTCGACGCGATGCTCCACCAGGCCGGCGCGTTCACCGCGCATCAGGCCGAGGGCGTGGCCGAGCGCGCGATGGACTCGGGGGAGCTCGAACGCGAGAAGGGCATCACGATCCTCGCCAAGAACACGGCGGTGCACTACGCCGGTCCGGCGGCCAGGGAAGCCGATGACGATCAACATCATCGACACCCCCGGCCACGCCGACTTCGGCGGTGAGGTGGAGCGCGGCCTGTCGATGGTCGACGGGATCGTGCTCCTGGTCGACGCGAGCGAGGGTCCGCTGCCGCAGACGCGCTTCGTGCTCCGCAAGGCGCTGAACGCCGACATGCCGGTGGTCCTCGTCGTGAACAAGGTGGACCGTGGCGATGCACGCATCGCCGAGGTCGTCGACGAGACCTACGAGCTGTTCATGGACCTGTTGGATGAGTCGCACAGCCAGGACGCCCTGGACTTCCCGGTCGTCTTCGCCAGCGCCCGCGCCGGCCGCGCGTCGTTGACGATGCCGGAGAACGGCGGGATGCCGGACTCCGACGACCTCGAGCCCCTGTTCCGCACGATCCTGGACACCATCCCGGCCCCGGTGTACACCGAGGGCGCGCCGCTCCAGGCGCACGTGACCAACCTCGACGCCAGCCCGTTCCTGGGCCGACTGGCACTGGTCCGGGTCCGCGAGGGGACGCTGAAGAAGAACCAGACCGTCGCCTGGATGAAGACCGACGGCACCAAGCAGAACGTCAAGATCACCGAGCTCCTCGTGACCGAGGCCCTGGAGCGCAAGCCGGGCGAGGAGGCCGGCCCCGGTGACATCGTCGCCATCGCCGGCATCCCCGACATCATGATCGGCGAGACCCTGGCCGACGCGGCCAACCCGGTGGCGCTGCCGCTGATCAAGGTGGACGAGCCGGCGATCTCGATGACGATCGGCATCAACACCTCGCCGCTCGCAGGCCGGGGACCGACGAAGAACACCAAGGTCACCGCCCGGCTGGTCAAGGACCGGCTCGACAAGGAGCTCGTCGGCAACGTGTCGCTGAAGGTGCTCGACACCGAGCGTCCGGACGCGTGGGAGGTCCAGGGCCGTGGCGAGCTCGCCCTGGCGATCCTGGTCGAGCAGATGCGTCGTGAGGGCTTCGAGCTCACCGTCGGCAAGCCCCAGGTCGTCACCCGGGAGGTCAACGGCAAGATCCACGAGCCGGTCGAGCGACTGACCATCGACGCCCCCGAGGAGTACCTCGGCACGATCACGCAGCTCATGGCCGTCCGCAAGGGACGCATGGAGCAGATGACCAACCACGGCACCGGCTGGGTGCGCATGGAGTTCCTCGTGCCGGCGCGCGGCCTGATCGGCTTCCGAACGGAGTTCCTGACCGACACTCGCGG
Organism: uncultured Actinomycetota bacterium; assembly: GCA_963740525.1. Classification (GTDB taxonomy): domain Bacteria; phylum Actinomycetota; class Actinomycetes; order Propionibacteriales; family Nocardioidaceae; genus CAVUEG01. Next base: position 1,375,825 of record CAVUEG010000006.1, on the reverse strand, counting down.
CACCGGCATCGCCCACCACGTCTTCGAGGCGTACGAGCCGTGGGCCGGCGAGATCAAGTCCCGCTCGCAGGGTTCCCTCGTGGCGGACCGGACCGGCGCGGTGACGGCGTACGCGATGACGAACCTGCAGGAGCGGGGCGTGCTCTTCGTCGAGCCGACCACCGATGTCTACGAAGGCATGATCGTCGGCGAGAACTCCCGCGCGGACGACATGGACGTGAACATCACCAAGGAGAAGAAGCAGACCAACGTCCGCTCCGCCACCTCCGACAACTTCGAGAAGCTGATCCCGCCGAAGAAGCTCAGCCTCGAGCAGTCGCTGGAGTTCTGCCGCGAGGACGAGTGCGTCGAGGTCACCCCGGACTCGGTCCGGATCCGCAAGGTGCACCTCGACCAGCACGAGCGCGCCAAGCACGCCTCGCGAGCCCGCAAGAACTGACTCAGGGGCGCCTGAGCAGGCTCAGGACAGCTTCACCACGAGCTTGCCGAAGTTGCGCCCGGTCAGCATGCCACGGAAGGCCTCGAGAGCGTTCTCGAGGCCCTCCACCACGTCCTCGCGGTAGCGAACCGAGCCGTCCGCCACCCAGGCGGACATGTCCCGGATGAAGTCGCGGCCGTGGGACGCCGTGAACTCGTCCTGGATGAAGCCGCGCACGGTGAGACTCCGGGTGAGCACCTGTCCCATGAAGGCGGGGAGCCGGTCCGGCCCCTCCGGCTGGCTGGTGGCGTTGTAGTTTGCCACCAGGCCGCAGACCGGGATGCGCGCGTAGGTGTTGAGATGACGTGACACCGCTGCGGCCACGTGCCCACCGACGTTCTCGAAGTAGATGTCCACTCCCTGCGGCACGGCGGCAGCGAGCTCGGCGGCGAAGTCGGTCGAGCGGTGATCCACCGCCACGTCGAAACCGAACTCGTCGATGAGCGCCCGGCACTTGACGGGCCCACCAGCGATGCCGACCGTCCGCAGCCCACGGAGCTTCGCGATCTGCCCGACGGCCGAGCCCACGGGCCCGGTGGCGGCTGCGACGACCAGGGTCTCGCCCGCTTTCGGCTTGCCGATCTCGAGCAACCCGGCGTACGCCGTGAAGCCCGGCATGCCGAGCACCCCGAGGGCGGTCGAGGCCGGCGTGAGCGCAGGGTCGAGCTTGCGTACGGCGCGCGCGTCCGCCACGGCGTGGGTCTGCCAACCGGAGTAGGAAAGCACCGTGTCGCCGGGAGCCAGTGCGTCCGAGCGTGACTCCACCACCGTGGCGACCGTGCCGCCGACCATCACCTCGCCGATCCCGACCGGGGCTGCATAGGAACGCGCGGCCCCCATCCGGCCACGCATGTAGGGGTCGAGCGAGAGGTAGTCCACCTCGAGCAGGACCTGGCCCTCTGCCAGGGGCGGGAGGTCGCGGCTGACGACCTCGAAGTCGGAGTCGAGAGGCTCACCGACGGGACGGGACACGAGACGGATCTGGGTGGACTGCATCGTTCGAGTCTGGCATCCGCCGCCTGAACGGCCGGGTCGGGGGCCTCGGGCCGTCAACGGCGCGTGAGTGCGCGCAGTGCGGGCCTGACGTCGAGGAGGTAAACGAACGCGGCCACGGTGCCGATGATGTTGAGGAGGTTGACGACGCCGGGGATGAGCACGTGGGCGACCAGGAATACCCCCAGGATCACGGACCAGGCCGCCTTCGTGAGCTTGCCTGCGGCGACGTACGCCTCCGCCGGGTGCGTCAGCGAGTCGATGAAGGCCCAGGCCTTCACCACGAAGAGGACCAGCACGACGACGGTGAGCACGAGACTCTGGAAGGCGAAGACTGTCAACACGGAACAAGGCTAGCCGCAGAGCCAGCAAGGGCCCCGGACGCCTGGCGTCCGGGGCCCTGCTGTGCCATTCGGTGGTTCAGGGAATGGCGGAGACTTCAGAACAGCGCGAGCTGGCCGTCGTGCTCGACCAGGGCTGCGCCGACCGGGTCAGTTCAGCTGCCGACCTTCTCGGTGGCGTCCTTGACGGCGGTGGCCGTGGTGGTGGCCGTCTTCTTCGCCGCGGTCTTGGTCGCGGTCGCCGACTTCTTGGCCGGCGCGGCAGCGTTCTTGGCCTGGGTCTTCGTGGTCTTGGCCTTCGCGACCGTGGTCTTCGTCGCCTTCTTGGCGTCCTGCGTCGCCTGCTGCTTGCGGATGCGCTTGACCAGGTTCTCGCCACGGCCCACGAGACCGTCGTACGTCCCGGCCACGTCGGCGACGGTCGAGCTCACGTAGGTCTCGAGCTTCGCCTGGGCGTCCTTCGCCTCCTGGGTCAGGCCCTCGACCCGGGTGGTCACGACGGCGCGAGCCTGGTCGCGAAGCGCCTTCGGCTCGATGTCGATGCTCGTGACGCGGCTCTGCACCTCGGTCACCCGGCCCTGGAGGTCGGAGGCGTAGCCGCGGGCGAAGGCGACGGCCAGGTCGGTGGCGCCGACGACGGCGTACAGCGGCTTGGAAGCCTCGGTCTTGAGCTGGTCGATGTTGAACTGCTTGGCGTTGGGGATGACAGCCATCTCAGTTTCCTCCTGTGTGTGGGGTCGGCGTGGTGCCGCCCGCGTGGGGTTCGGGGTTCGTTGTCACGTTGCTGGTCACGCTGCTGGCCAGGTTGCTTGCCAGGAACGACGCGTAGACGTCGAGCAGGGCCTGCTTCTGGCGCTCACTCAGCCCATGGTCGGCCAGCACCGCGAGCTCGACCGAGCGAACGCTTCCCTCGTCGGGATCGAGGATCCCGGCTCGGACGTACAGCTGCTCGGCTGAGATGCGCAGGGCTTTGGCGAGCTGCTGCAGGACCTCGGCCGAGGGCCGTCGCAGACCGCGCTCGATCTGGCTCAGGTACGGATTCGACACGCCTGCCTGCTCGGCGAGCTGACGCAACGAGAGCTTGGCGCTCATGCGCTGCTCCCGGAGGTACTCACCGAGGTTCTCGACGGTCTTGGCGACCTTTGATCGGGCCATGTCTTCATGGTGCTAGCAAGAGTTAGCAGAAGCAAGCGCCAGCGGCGTGAACCACCTCACAAAATAAGGGGAATTGCCTGCTTGCATTGCAAGCAATCACGCCATAGTGGTTGGTCAGACGACCGCGCGCACGGCGCCCACCGGTCGCCCGGCTCCCATCAGGGGCGACGCGCCGGCACGTTCGAGACCCTCGCGGTCCACGCCCACCATCCGGTCCACCCCGGACCTCAGCAGCGCGCCGGCCATCACGACGCGACGGGCCCTGACACCGCCGTCGTCCACCTTGAGCGCGAAGGCACGACCATCAGGAAGGGCCACGGCGTAGCAGGACTCGGCACCGGCCTTGCCGATCGCTCCAGGGAGTGCCCGCAGGAGGACGAGCTCGTCCCGGTCGGTGCCACTGACGTACTCCGGGTGCGCGCGAACGGCTTCGGCGATCTGACGCTCGTGCCCGGACTCGGCAACCGCCAGCGTGCGGAACGCCTGAGCAAGGGCCGTGAGGCTCGTCGACAGCAGGGGCGCACCGCAGCCGTCGACCGCGACCATCTCGACGGGCTCCCCCGTGACCTCGGCGAACGTCGTGGCGATCTGACGCTGCAGCGGGTGGTCGACCTCGAGGTACGTCGCGGTGTCCCATCCGTTGACCACGCACGTCGCCAGCATGGCCGCGTGCTTCCCCGAGCAGTTCATCGTGACCGGGCTTCGATGGCCCCCGGCCCGGATGACGGCTTCACGGGCAGCATCGTCGAGCGGGTAGTCCGGCGGGGTCTGCAGCGCCGACTCGTCCAAGCCTGCCCCGGTGAGGATCCTGCGCACCCCGTCGACGTGGAACGGCTCACCCGAGTGGGAGGCACAGGCGAGCGCGAGCAGCTCGGGGGGCAGCTCCAGTCCGGCTCGGAGCATGCCCAGCGCCTGCAGCGGCTTGTTGCACGAGCGTGGGAAGACCTGACCCTCGACGTTGCCGACCGACCACTCCACCGAGCCGTCCGCAGCCAGTGCGACGACCGAGCCGTAGTGACGCCCCTCGACGAAGCCGGAGCGGACGATCTCGGCCACGATGACGGGTGCAGGCATGTCGGCGACTGTAGCCAAGCACCTGAGGCGTCCCTCCGTCAGGGCTCGGGGTGGATCGCGGGCCCGAGGTCGAGCCACCAGCGCGCAGCACCGCGTTGCCATTCAGGTGTCCCGGCGGCACCGGCGATGGCGGCGAGGCCCGGCGAGCCGGTCATCCCGAGCGCGTAGAGCTTGGCGACCTCCCGGGGGCTGTACTCGCCGGTGAGCGATGCCCGGAGAGCCTGGTCCGACGTGGCCGCCAGTGGGACGTGGCCGAGGGCGTGCGAGATCGCGACGGCCACCCCCTCCTGGGAGTCGGTCACCAGCGGCACCATCCGCATCCGGTGCGTTCCCTCGCTGAGGTAGCGCACCAGGGTCGCGGCGCGGAGCCGCACCGCGGGAGGGACGGTCCCATTGGTCAGCATCGACAACAGCTGGTCGGTCAGTCCGGCACCGAACGGGCTGGCAGACAGCAGCAGGCCGGCGAGGTGCCGCCGCTCGGAGTCCCTGTGGAAGAGCGCCTCCCGGACCAACCTCGCGAGCATCCGGTCCGGCACGTAGGTCGGCTCCTGGGGGGCGGCCTGTCGCGCGGCCTCGGCGATGTCCACCGCGAGCGCCCCCGCGGCCTGCGACGCCAGCATCTCCTCGCCGTGCTCGACGACATATCCCAGTCGTCTCCGTCCGGCCTGCGTGGCGGCGTTGGTCAAGGTGCTGCGCAGACCCTCGGGCAGCACAGCGATCAGCTCGGCCAGCTCGTCAGCGGCGCGTTGAGGGTTGTGCCGCCACCGCTCGAGAACCAGTACGTCGAGCCGGCTCCGCTCGTCGTTCGTGAAGGACTTGGAGCGGATCTTCTGGGCTGCCAGCCAGACCGCGCTGCGGAAGGTCGAGTCGGTCGGGGGGTCCTCGATGAGGTCGAGCACGACCTCCGCCGCCGCCCGTGTGGGGAGCTGGTCGAGCAGCCCGATCGGGTTCAGCAGCACCTGCGCCTCGGGCACCCGGATGTAGTCGCGAATCTCGTCGACGAGGTAGTCGTGGGCGCGCGGCACGGTGCACAGGTTCATCGCCGCCGTCGAGAACTGCCTGTAGCTGACCTTCACGCCGCGAGGAAGGAGGTTGACGATCTGGTGCGCCAGGGACTGCCAGACCCGACCGGGCAGGTAGACGAGCGGTGCGGCGGCGAGGTGCCAGCCGAGCTCCTGCCAGTCCTTCGGCTTCGCCTCGCCCGCCTCGGCGAGGTCGATCAGGGCGTCGAGCCGGTCGGCGTACTCGCGCGACTCCGGCGCCAGCTTGGGGCGGACCAGGCGCGATTTGACCCCTGGCATCGCCAGGCGGACGTAGCCGGTGATCGAGGAGATCTGGCCGGGGGGCAGGCCGAGGGCCGCCTCGTAGCCGGACATGCCTTCGTAGGACACCGGGATCTCCCCGGACTCCCAGCGGCTGATCAGGCTGCGCGAACCCGTCGCGCCCACCTCGTGCAGCCGCTCGACGAACCGTCGGCCGTCGAGCAGGGTCTCGTCCGGGTTGTGCAGGCGGGACATCGCCAGCAGCCACCCGATCCGGGCGTCGATGTCCGGCACGGGAGAGTTGATCGGTGTCGCGTCATACGCGATCCGCTGGATGCGGCCGGCGCGTCGGCCCGTACTCACGATCGTTCCCCCAGTCCGGCGGCCGGCGAGCTACCGGCCACCGCATGACAGGTTACGTGGTACGCCCGTAATCGTCCTCATATCGCACGATGTCGTCCTCGCCCGTGTAGTGGCCCCGCTGCACCTCGACGATCACGAGCTCCTCGTCACCCTCGTTCGCCAGCCGGTGACGGGCGCCCTGGGGCACATCGATCGACTGCCCCGGGCCGATCACGCGGACGATGTCGTCGATCGTGCAGGTGGCGACACCTCGGACCACCACCCAGTGCTCGGACCGGTGGCTGTGGCTCTGGTACGAGAGCCTGGAGGCGGGACGCACCTCGATCCGCTTGACCTTGTAGTCAGCGTTGACGTCGATGACGTGCCACGAGCCCCATGGCCGCTCTTCGGACTCCAGTGACACTTCTTCTCCCAGGTGGGGGTCGGTCGGACCCGGCGTCCGGACGGAACGGGTCACCGAAGCATAGGGCGCACGTGCAGGCCCACCTCGGGGTCCACCACCATCTCCTGCGCGGCCGCGATGCCGTCGGCGTCCAGGGCCGCGTCGAGGGAGACGTTGCGCTTGACCATTGCCAGGGCGATCGGACCGAGCTCGTGGTGCCTCGCGGACGTGCCCACGAAGCCGACCTCCCGCCCGTCGAGCACCAAGGGGGTCCCCCTCGCCGGGAGCCGGCTGTCGGACCCGTCGAGGTGCAGCATGGTGAGCCGGCGCGGCGGCCGACCCAGGGTGTGCACCCTGGCCACGGTCTCCTGCCCTCGGTAGCAGCCCTTGTCGAGGTGCACGGCCGAGCCGATCCAGCCGGCCTCGTTGGGAATCGTGCGGTGGTCGGTGTCCAGACCCAGCCGCGGCTCCCCGCGCGCGATCCGCAGCGCCTCGAAGGCCCACATGCCGCAGGCGGGGCCGGCGGCGTCGGCGAAGGTGGCGAGCTCCGCCCTAGGAACCAGCACGTAGCCGGAGTACGGCGCACCGTCGATACGCGAGGCGGGACGCCAGGTGGTGGCGATCTCCGCGGTGACGTCGCCGACCTCGACCCGCATCATGAACCGCATCGAGTCCAGCCACGCCACCAGCGCCGCGGCCTGGCCCGGCTCCACGTGGGCGGTGAACGCCTCACCATCGTCGACGCCGTACATCGCGTGCTCGACATGGCCCTGCGGTGAGAGCACCAGTGTCGCGGTGGGGACCCCCGGAGCGAGCGCGGCGACATGCTGGGTGGTCAGCGAGTGCAGCCAGGTGAGCCGATCGGGACCGCTCACCCTCACCACCTCCCGGTGGGAGAGGTCGACGAAGCCTTCCCCGGACTCGAGGGTGCGCTGCTCGGTGTTGAACGAGCCGTAGTGGGCCGCCACGCCGGAGTCGAGGCCGTTGCCGGCCACCGCCCCCGGAAGACCGAGCAACGGGCTGGCCCCAGACGGTCGACCAGTCGTGGGGTCAGTCGTGGGATCGGTCATCGGTGCCCTCCTGGGTACAGCTGCGGCAGGTGCCGAAGACGGTGAGGTGTCCGACGTCCGGGACGAAGCCGTGCTCCTCGACGAGCGCCGACGTCACCGGCTCCAGCGTCTCCCGCGGGACGGACACCACGTTGTGGCAGGTGCGGCAGACCAGGTGGAAGTGCTCGCGGCCCCCGACCGAGTGGTACGTCGGCGCCCGGTCGTTGAGGTGCGCGTGGCGAACCAGGCCGAGCTCCTCGAGCAGCTCGAGGGTGCGGTACACCGTGGAGATGTTCACCGACGCCGCATGGGTGCGCACCTCGACGAGCACCTCGTCGGGGGTCGCATGGTCGAGCCTGTCCACCGCCGCGAGGATCATCTCGCGTTGCGGCGTGAGCCGCAGGCCCCGCGAGCGAAGCTCGGCGTGCCAGTCGGTGGACATGGGCCCAGTTTAGGCGCGCTGGAGCCTTGCCCACAGGTGGGGCTGGAGGCCCTTGCCCATCGCCGCCATGTCGAAGGTCCACAGCAGGTCACCCTCGACGTACCCGTAGAGACGGTGACCGGCGGTGTACTCCTTCGCGGAGCCGGTCCGGGCAACGGCGTCGGTGGTGATGTCGACCTTCGCGTCGCCTGCGTCGCCGTACCAGATCTCGACGAAGCCGGTGCTGTGGGTCATCACGACCTCCAGCTTTCCCTCGGGCTTCGGGCGGAAGAACCCGGTCTCGATCGCCGCCTCGCGGACCTTCTCGCCCGACTCGTCAACGATCCAGCTGCGGCTCATGTAGTGGAAGAACGGGCGGCCGTCGTGGGTGAAGATGCACTCCTGGCCGAACTGGAAGTTCTCGATGTCGGGGTAGGCGCCGTGACCGTTGCCTCTCCACGTGCCCAACATCCAGGCCAGCGGTGCGCAGTCGGGGTGCAGGTTGTCGGGAAGCTCGAACGGCATGCTCAGCGCTCGGACTTCAGCAGCTTGTAGACAACGACGAGCGAGACGTAGCCACTGAGCAGCACGACGGCGGCCATGAGGGCGATGAAGAACGCTTCCATGCCTCCGAGTCTAGGGTGTGGGCCATGTCTCGACGGCTGGTGGTCAAGGTGACGGCAGGCGCGGACGACGCTGAGCGCTGCAACCAGGCGTTCACCGTCGCCGCCTCGGCGGTGGCCGCAGGAGCCGAGGTGAGCCTCTGGCTCACCGGGGAGGCGGCCTGGTTCGGCGTTCCGGGCAGAGCCGAGGCGTTCCAGCTCCCGTTGGCGACCCCGTTGTCCGAGCTGCGCGACGCGGTCCTGGCCGCGGGCACCCTCACGGTCTGCAGCCAGTGCGCCGCACGCCGCGAGATCGCGTCGGCCGACCTGCTCGAAGGAGTGCGCGTCGCGGGCGCGACGGCGTTCACCGAGGAGGTGCTCCAGCCCGACACCCAGGCCCTGGTCTACTGAACTTGTCTACTTACTCTACTTATGGAAGTCTGTCGTCGTGCCTGCTTCTCCGATGCCCTCCCATGCGCCCACCCCGCGTGAGCTCGACGACCTCGAGCTCCTCGGCAACGGCGCGCTGGCCCCGCTCACCGGCTTCGAGGGGCGGCACGGGCTGATCACGCTGCACGTCCCGGCCGAGCTCGGGAGAGCCGCCGAGGCGGCGGGTGCGATCGAGCTGGTCGACCCGGAGGGCCTGCCGCTGGCCCGCGTGCGCGTCGACTCGACGTACGACGTGACGGACGGAGCCGGCGAGGAGCTCGGCATCGAAGGCCCGGTCGAGACGCTCAGCCATGCGGAGTACGGCGCCTTCCGACGACTCCACCTCTCGCCGGAACAGACCCGGCAGCGGTACGCCGACGCGCTCACCGTGCCGGTCGCCGCCCCGCTCACCGAGACCGACCTGAGCACGATCGCCGGGGCCGCCGCCGGACGCACGGTCGTGTTGCTCGCGCTGGTGGGTACCGGCAGCCCCCAGGGGATGTCACCGGTCGGACTGCTCCGCGCCACACTGGCCGCGGCCAGGCACCTCGACTCTGCCGACGTCGTGGCCGTTCCGCTCGCCTCCCATGGGTCGGCCGAGGTCGACCACGAGCTCGGACGACGCGTCGTCGACGCCTATGCGCCCGGCGAGGTGCTCGGGGTGGTCGGGGAGGGCGACCTCAGTGACGACGTCGCCGAGATCGTGGACTTCGACGTTCCCGGACCGGACCGTCGCGGTCTGGTCATCTTCTTCACCGGCCTGTCCGGAAGCGGCAAGTCCACCCTGGCCCGAGCCCTGCACGACGTCGTGCTCGAGGCCGGTGAGCGCACGGTCACGAGCCTGGACGGCGACGTCGTGCGCCGGAACCTCTCGGCCGGCTTGACGTTCTCGCGGGAGGACCGCGAGACCAACATCCGGCGGATCGGCTGGGTGGCTGCCGAGATCGCCCGTCACGGCGGCATCGCGATCTGCTCCCCGATCGCTCCGTTCGACGAGACTCGCCAGCAGGTCCGGTCGATGGTCGGCGAGGCCCGCGGGGAGTTCTTCCTGGTCCACGTCGCTACGCCCCTCGAGGAGTGTGAGCGCCGCGACCGCAAGGGTCTCTACGCGAAGGCCCGCCGCGGCGAGATCCCGGAGTTCACCGGCATCTCCTCGCCGTACGAGGAGCCGGAGGACGCAGCCGTCCGCGTGGACACGACCGGCCGCACGATCGAGGACGCGCTGGACGACGTGCTCGGCGCCCTCGCCGACGGGGATACCTGACCAGTGCCGCCTCGATGGCAGCACGGCCCACCGAGACCGAGGAGTCCCGTTGACCGACCTCATCACCCTCGAGCTCGCTCTCGATCCTGATCGCCGGCTTCTTCGTCGGCACCGTCGTCGGGCTGACCGGCATGGGCGGCGGTGCGCTGATGACCCCCGCACTGCTCTTCCTGGGCGTCGGAGACCCGTCCACCGTGGTCACCGCGGACCTCACCGCCGCCGCCGTCTACAAGAGCGGTGGTGCCCTGACCCACGCCCGCCAAGGGGCGCCCAACTTCAGGCTCGCCGGCTGGCTGATCGCCGGGTCGGTGCCGATGGCCCTGCTCGGACCGCACCTGGTCGCCCGCTTCACCGATGCCGACACCATCGAGAAGGTGCTGATGGAGTGCATCGGCTGGGCCCTCCTCCTGGCCGCGTCGACGTACGCCCTGCGCCTCTACGTGAACCTGCGCCGGGTCCGGAACGGGTACGACGGTGGGCTCGAGCACCCCGAGATCCGGCCCATTCCCACCCTGCTCGTCGGTGCCCTCGGCGGCCTGCTGGTGGGGGTCACCAGCGTCGGCTCCGGCTCGGTGATCATGGTGGCGCTCCTCATGCTCTACCCCGGGCTTTCCCCGCTTCGGCTGGTGGGCACCGACCTCGTTCAGGCGGTCCCGCTGGTGCTCGCCGCCGCCATCTCGAACATCGCGCTCAATGGTCTGGACTTCTCCCTGACCATCCCCCTGATCCTCGGCTCGGTGCCGGGGACGATCCTCGGCAGCAGGATCGCGCCCAAGGTGCCGCAGTCGGTGATCCGCCGCGGTCTCGTCGTGGTGCTGACGATGTCGGGCGTCGCGCTGCTCGACAAGGCGGGCTGGGCTCCCCTGGGCGCGGGCAAGGACGAGACGCATCCGGTGCTGATCGCGCTGATCGGGGTGGCCACGCTGGTTCTCGTCCCGCTCATCTGGGGCGTGCTCCGCAGACAGCAGGGTCTGCCCATGTTCGGGGCGCCCACGGTGGCCGACCTCGAGGATCCGAAGTACCCCGAGCGACCGACTCTGGACGCGTGAGCCAGACCACTCCCGGGTGAGCAGTTTGCCCTTGCCACCTGCGGGGCCGATACGATGAGCGCTGCTGCTCTGACGAGAGGTCCCTTTACCAGATGACAGACACGCATGCCGACTACCAGCTGAGTCAGCTCGACCAGCTCGAGGCAGAGTCGATCCACATCTTCCGCGAGGTCGCGGCCGAGTTCGAGAAGCCGGTGCTCATGTTCTCCGGCGGCAAGGACTCGATCGTGATGCTGCGCCTCGCCGAGAAGGCGTTCTACCCGGCGAAGATCCCGTTCCCGGTCCTTCAGGTCGACACCGGCTACGACTTCCCGGAGGTCCTGGAGACCCGTGACCATTGGGTCAACCGCCTGGGCGTCCGGATGATCGTCGCCAGCGTCGAGCAGGCGATCGCCGACGGCATCGTCGTCGACGACGGCAAGACCAGCCGCAACCGGATGCAGATCGGGACCCTCCTGCACTGCATCGAGGAGAACGGCTTCACCGCCGCCTTCGGTGGTGGCCGGCGCGACGAGGAGAAGGCACGCGCCAAGGAGCGCGTCTACTCCCACCGCGACGACTTCGGCCAGTGGGACCCCAAGATGCAGCGGCCCGAGCTGTGGAGCCTCTACAACGGGCGGATCCACGGGGGCGAGCACATGCGCATCTTCCCGTTGTCCAACTGGACCGAGCTCGACATCTGGGACTACATCGGCCAGGAGAAGATCGAGATCCCTTCGATCTACTTCTCCCACCAGCGCCGGGTCTTCGAGCGCGACGGCATGCTGCTGACCGAGAGCGAGCACAACCCGATGAAGTCGGGAGAGTCCGCCGAGGAGCGCACCGTCCGGTTCCGCACGGTTGGCGACCTGACGCTCACCGGCTGCGTGGAGTCAACCGCCTCCACCGTCCCCGAGATCATCGAAGAAATTGCGATCGCCCGGGTCACCGAGCGCGGCGCGACCCGTGGTGACGACCGCTTCTCCGAGGCAGCCATGGAAGACCGCAAGAAGGAAGGGTACTTCTGATGGACCTCCTCCGATTCGCCACCGCCGGCTCGGTCGACGACGGCAAGTCCACGCTCATCGGGCGCCTCCTGCTCGACTCCAAGTCGATCTTCGAGGACCAGCTCGAGGCCGTCGAGGCCACCTCGCTCTCCAAGGGCTACGACTACACCGACCTCGCGCTGCTGACCGACGGGCTTCGCTCCGAGCGCGAGCAGGGCATCACCATCGACGTCGCGTACCGCTACTTCGCGACCCCGGCCCGCAAGTTCATCATCGCGGACACCCCCGGGCACGTGCAGTACACCCGCAACATGGTCACCGGCGCCTCGACCGCCGACCTCGGGCTGGTGCTCGTGGACGCTCGTCAGGGGCTCACCGAGCAGTCGCGCCGGCACGCGGTGATCCTGTCGCTGCTGCGGGTGCCCCACCTGGTCCTCGCGGTCAACAAGATGGACCTCGTCGACTACGACCAGGCGACGTACGACAAGATCCACAAGGAGTTCACGCAGTTCGCCACGAAGCTGAACATCCCTGACCTCGAGGTCATCCCGATCTCGGCGCTCAAGGGCGACAACGTGGTGACCCGCTCCGAGCACATGCCGTGGTACCAGGGCACCTCCCTGATGCACCACCTCGAGAACATCCACGTGGCCTCCGACCGGGACCTGGTCGACACTCGCTTCCCGGTCCAGTACGTCGTCCGCCCCAAGTCCGACGAGTACCACGACTACCGCGGGTACGCCGGCATGGTGGCCGGCGGCGTGCTCAAGCCCGGTGACGAGGTCGTCGTCCTGCCGAGCGGCATGACCAGCAAGATCGCGGCGATCGACCTGTTCGACAAGGAGATCGCCGAGGCGTTCCCACCGATGTCGGTGACGGTCCGGCTCGAGGACGACGTCGACGTCTCGCGTGGGGACATGATCGCGCGCGTGAACAACGCGCCCAAGCCCAGCCAGGACATCGACGCGATGATCTGCTGGATGACCAACGAGCCGCTGAAGCCGCGTCAGAAGCTCGCGATCAAGCACACGACCCGCACGGGTCGAGCGATGGTCAAGGACATCCAGTACCGCCTCGACGTGAACACGCTCCACCGTGACCAGGAAACCAAGGAGCTCGGCCTCAACGAGATCGGCCGAGTGCAGCTGCGCACGACGGTCCCGCTGCTGTGCGACCCGTACAACAAGAACCGCACGACCGGTTCGTTCATCCTGATCGACGAGGCAACCGGCGTCACGGTCGGCGCCGGCATGATCAACAGCGGCAGCTGACCGCATCTCGGCACCCTTGAGCACTCCCCGGCCCGGACCTCGGTTCAGCCGGGGAGTGTTGCTTTCACCAGGGCCAGGTCATGACGCACCATCAGCCGCACCAGCCCGGCGAAGTCCACCTCGCGCTTCCAGCCCAGCATCCGCTCAGCCTTCGCGGGGTTGCCGAGCAGGATGTCCACCTCGGCCGGGCGCAGGAACTCCTTGTCCTGGCGGACGTACGGCGTCCAGTCGTCGATCCCGACCTCCCCGAAGGCGAGGGTGAGAAACTCCTCGATCGAGTGCGTCTCGCCGGTCGCGAGCACGAAGTCGTCGGGTTCGTCGTGCTGGAGCATCTGCCACATGCCGCGTACGTAGTCGCCTGCGTAGCCCCAGTCGCGCTTGGGCCACAGCGCTCCCAGCGTCACGTGGCCCTGGAGCCCGTGGTGGATGCGCGCCACGGCATCGGTGATCTTGCGGCTGACGAACTCCAACCCTCGACGCTCACCCTCGTGGTTGAAGAGGATGCCGGTCGAGACGAACATGCCGTAGGACTCCCGGTAGTTCCGGGCGATCCAGTGGGCGTAGAGCTTCGCGACGCCGTACGGGCTCCGGGGATGGAACAACGACTCCTCGTCGTACCCGGTCCCGGGCCGGTTGTAGTCCAGTCCTCCGAACATCTCCGATGTCGATGCCTGGTAGAACCGCGAGTGCTGGTCCAGCCCGGTGATTCGCACGGCCTCGAGGAGGTTGAGGGCTCCCTTGCCGGTGATGTCGGCGGTGAGCTGGGGGTTGCGGAATGAGTAGCCCACATGGCTGATCGCGCCGAGGTTGTAGATCTCGTGGGGCTGGCTTCCCTCCACCGCCTGGATCAGCGAGGTCTGGTCGGTGAGGTCCGCCTCGATGATGTGCACGTAGGGGAACTCCAGCTCGAACGCCGCCTTGCGTGCGTTCGCCTGGCCCCGCAGCAGGCCGTGCACCTCGTAGCCCTCGGCGTGCAGCAACTCGGCGAGGTGCATGCCGTCCTGTCCGGTGACCCCGGTGATCAGGGCTCGCCTTGCCTCAGCCACGCGCCTCACTCTCCCGGTCCGGCGGATTCAGGTGTCGACCGACTCTAGTGGCGACGAGACCTTCGCGCGGGGCCGGGACCTCGCCGTGCGACTGCCGCGCTCATCTGGTCCGACCGAGCCAGACGGTGCTGAGAGCCGTGGTGTGTCGCGGACCCGGCGTCACCCGCAGGATCTTCAGCGTCACCGAGACCGCCCGGTGCACCGGTATCCGCATCTTCTGCAGGCGCCGGTTGTCCGCGGAGCCGTCCAACCGCTGTACGACGCTGTAGCCGTCGCTGAAAGTCCACCTCAGCTCGGTGACCCGGTTGTTCTGGGCGTAGCGATCGGCGCCGCTGGAGGGGTCGGTCTTGGCGTACCCCGGGATCACCCCCACCTGGCCGATCGGGGTCTTTCCGGCCAGCGTGATCGTCAAGGTCTCCCCGGCGGCCGAGCCGTCGCAGCGCCAGGCGGTGGTGGGGTCCTGGTCGTAGACGTTCGCCGGAGGGTAGGTGACCGGCCGGCCGGTGGCATCGACGCTGGCCCGGGACTGGCACGAGCCGCGGGCGTCCTGGATCGCGGCCTGCCGAACGGGCCCGCGGTAGGTGCCGGCAGCGGGCGACTCGGAGGTGCCGTCACTCGAGGCCTTCGGGGTCGAGGCCTCCCCGGTGGGCTTGGAGGCCGCACTGGAGCCCGCCACGTCGCCGGAGAAGGCCCTCCCGAGCAGGTACGCGACCAGCACCAGGACCACGGCCAGCCCGATCAGCACAGCCAGCGCCGTCCACCGGCGCCGGCCGTCGGGCGCCCTCGTGTCGACGTGGGACCCGAGCAGGTCGTCGAGGGGTTGGGACTGAGGCTGGGCGGAAGGCTGGGCGGCATGCCGCCCCAAGGGGGCGGTCGCCTCGGGCTCCGCCTCGTCCGGAGCGCCCTGCGCGTAGGCGCTGAGGTACCCCCGTCGGTACGCGTCGGCGTACTCGGGAGGGACGTCGGGCGGGAGGTCGGAACCGCCCCTGTAGTCGGACACGTGGTCACCCTACGAAAGCCGGCCGCATCGAGCCAACGGAGCGGCACTCGACCCGGGACGAAGAAAGGCCCCTGTGCGGTTCCGGGGAGATACCGCGCAGGGACCTTTCAGTCCGGTGGGTGTGCCTCAGATCGCGACTGCGACTTCGGCAACTACACCCTGCTGAGCAACAACCGACTTGTCAATGGGGTCTGCCTGCGGGGCGAGGGTCCGGATCGTCCACTCCCCCGGGGCCGCAAAGAAGCGGAAGTGACCGGTCGCCGAGGTGGGCACCTCGGCGGTGAACTCCCCGTTCCGATCCAGCAGCCGCACGTAGGCGTTCCCCACCGGCCGGTCATCGCGGGTGACGACTCCCTGGATCACCGACTCCTTGGCTACGTTGACCCCGTCGAGCGAGAGCCCGCCGGTGGTGGCACCGCACATCAGGCGTTCCCCGGCTCGTCACCGAGAGCCACCGGTACCCCGACCAGCGAGCCGTACTCGGTCCAGGAGCCGTCGTAGTTCTTGACGTTCTTCTCGCCCAGCAGCTCCTTGAGGACGAACCACGTGTGGCTCGAGCGCTCGCCGATCCGGCAGTAGGCGATGGTGTCCTTGGTCCAGTCCACCCCGGCCTCGCTGTAGATCTGCTTGAGCTCCTCGTCGGACTTGAAGGTGCCGTCGTCGTTGGCTGCCTTGCTCCACGGCACGTTCGCCGCGGTCGGGATGTGCCCGGCCCGCTGCGCCTGCTCCTGCGGAAGGTGAGCCGGTGCCAGCAGACGGCCGGCGTACTCGTCGGGGCTGCGGACGTCGACGAGGTTCTTGGTCCCGATCGCGGCCACGGTCTCGTCGCGGAAGGCGCGGATCGAGTGATCCTGCTCCTGGGCCGTGTACGACGTCGCCTCCCGAGTGGGCAGCTCATCGGTCAGCTGACGGCTGTCGAGCTCCCACTTCTTGCGCCCGCCGTCGAGCAGCTTCACGTCCTGGTGGCCGTAGAGCTTGAAGTACCAGTAGGCGTAGGCCGCGAACCAGTTGTTGTTGCCGCCGTACAGGACGACGGTGTGGTCGTTCCCGACCCCGCGCTCGGACAAGAGGGCTTCGAACTGCTGCTTGTTGACGAAGTCCCGGCGCACCTGGTCCTGCAGGTCGGTCGTCCAGTCGAGCTTGATCGCCCCCCGGATATGACCCTTGTCGTAGGCGGTGGTGTCCTCGTCGACCTCGATGAGGACCACGGTGTCGTCGTCGAGGTGTTCCTCGACCCAGTCAGCGGTGACGAGTGCGGCTTCGCGGCTCATGTCATGTCTCTTTCGGTTAGGTACGGATGGTCAGCTGGTGGTGTGGCTCAGGGTGTGGGCAAGTGCCGGGCGGGCACGCTTCGCGAGCAGGTAGACCTCGCAGCCCAGGCAGAACCCGAAGGCTGCGTTGAGGAACGCCGCTGCGAGGGCGAAGCCGGTGGCCACCAGACCCAGGAGCGTGGCCCCCGACAGGAAGCCCGCCAACGCGACGAGGGCGAACCCGAGCCCGACCGCCTGGGCGAAGCGCGGAGGCGCCTCGTCCTCGAGCTCCGAGGGCGGACCGAGCCGCGGTCGGACGAGGGTCTTGAAGAGCCAGGCGTACGGGGTCCTGGTGACACCCAGGCCGGCCCCCCAGGCGAACAGCACGGTCTGGGCGGCCAGGAGTGCCACCGTGAGGGCCGAAGGCGCCACGAGCAGCGCAACGGCGAGCAGCGCCGTCGTCAGGGTGGCGGCCAGGCGGGGCCCCCGGGGATCTACCTTGCCTGCAGGCGGACCTGCCGGGAGGGTGTGGGACGGGAAGTGCTGGGCTGTGGTGGACATGTCTCTCCTGCGCGAAGTGGATGCGGCCTTGGTGGACTCAGGCACGGGAGCGTCGTCACGGTCGCCGCGAGACGCGGCAGGACCGGGGTACCCACGACCGGGCGCCCCGATGGGGCGCGGTCGTCAGTGGGAAGGGGTCGACGGACCCGTCAGGACATTCGACACAGGGACGAGTGGACGCGGCAGTGGTCCACTGCGCGGCGCTTCGTCAACAGGGTCGAGAACATGGGTGCAAGCCTAGGGCGGGGGCCGCCCGTGAGGGAACCTACCATCTCGCTATTCAAGACGGCGGTCCATATCTTGGACTGGTCAGGCATCGAGAGCAGCCGCCAAGGTGGCCATGACCTCATCGCGACGCGGCGCACCGCTGGCCCGGGACAGCTCCCGGCCCAACCGGTCGAGCACCAGCGTGGTCGGGGTGCGCAGGATGCCCCACGCACGCACCAGCTCGAGGTGGTGCTCCGCGTCGAGCTCGACGTGAGCGACTCCGGGCACGGTGGCAGCCACATCCTCCAGCACCCGGCGGGTCACCCGGCACGGGGCACAGAAGGCCGACGAGAACTGGAGCAGCGTGGCCCGCTCACCCAGGGACTCGACCGGGATCGGGCTGTCGGGGCCGGGATGGTCGTCACCATCGGGCTCCGACGCCTCGGCGCCCTTCACGAGGTGCGTCCCGCGAAACCGCCCGTCAACGGTCGCCCGGTACGCACCGAACGCGGTCGCCAGCCCCAGGGCCACGACGAGAACCCATGCACCATCACTCACGGGAACCTGAACCCCTTCCGGGCTTGGATTGTTCCGGTCGAGAACCTGGAGCCAGCGTAGAAGCAGCCTCCCCGTAGGACACGGGGAGGCTGCTTCGACTGATTGCTATGCGGGGGTCAGCGAGTACCGCGCGCCCGGAGGGCGAACGCGCCACCAGCGGTGACCAGGCCGAGGCCCAGCAGCAGCATCAGGCCCAGGAGAACCGGGCTTCCGGTGTTCGGCAGCAGACCCGCGTTGGGGCCGGCCACGACCGGCGGGGTGCCGGCCTGGGGCGGGCTGACCACGGTGGTCGGCGGAACCTCGTTGCCGGGCGGGGGGCTGACGTCGATCGGACCGCAGCTGTTCGTCGGACCGGCGATGTCAGGCACGCAGACCTCGGGCGGGGTCACGTTCTCGCACTCGTCCTGCGGGGTGGACATGTCGTCCTCGCACTCCGGCGGCGTCACGTTCTCGCACTCGTCCTGCGGGGTGGACATGTCGTCCTCGCACTCCGGCGGCGTCACGTTGTCGCACTCGTCCTGCGGGGTGGACATGTCGTCCTCGCACTCCGGCGGCGTCACGTTGTCGCACTCGTCCTGCGGGGTGGACATGTCGTCCTCGCACTCCGGCGGCGTCACGTTGTCGCACTCGTCCTGCGGGGTGGACATGTCGTCCTCGCACTCCGGCGGGGTCGTCTCGCCACCCGTGCAACCGGTGTGCGCGGGGTTGCCGCGACCGATGCCGTGGTTGCGGTCGCACTCGTAGCCCGCGTTGTGGTCCGAGCCGTTCGGGTACTGACCCTTGGGGTTCTTGTTGTCGGCCTTGCCGACACAGCCGGCGCAGGGCTTGCCGGTGGACTTGCCGCCGCCGTTGCCGTTGGCCGAGGGCGAACCGTCACGGGTGGAGCAGTACTCCCCGGCGGTGCCGTCCTCACAGCTGCCGGCGTTGGCGCCGCCGCTGTTCTTGTCGGCCTTGCTCTCCGGCTGCGGCGACTTCGGGTCCCCCGACGTGCCGGAGGTTCCCTCGCTCTGGTGCGAGGAGGCGTTGCTGCCACCGTTCGACTTGGTGTCTGACTTGGCGCTGTGCGAGTCCGCCTTGGCGCTGCCGTGGCCGTTGCCGCTGGCAAGGGCGGGCGCGCTGAGTCCGAACCCCAGCAGCAGGGTGGCTACGGCGACGGTGAGGCCGGTGCGTCCGGCCCTTCTGGTCTGTCTCGTGCGTGCGGCGTTCATGAAAGTGCCTCTCCCCCCGAGATCATCGGGTGTCAATGACTGTGCTCCAGTGGCGCCCGATCCTGGACGCCCGCTTCACCTAGTCAACTCTGGTCATGCCGAAGTGGTTATGTCGGGCCATTGACCCGGTCTAGCCCTCGTGCCGTAATTACCCACTTTGTCCCGGTTTCAGCCGTGATGCCCGCCACGTGTTCATGCCCGGTCACGCACGCCCGGGGGCTGGCATGCCTGGTCCCCGGGACCGGACGGGTCCGATCCCGGGGACCAGCTGCCTCAGTTCGGCGTCAGGAGCGACTGCGGCGCAGGGTCAAGGCTCCTGCCCCAAGGAGGAGAGTGCCGAGCAGGAGGAGATAGCCGGTGGCAGCCCCGTTCCCTGTGTTCGGCAGCAACCCCTGCGAGGGCGGCGGGCTGCCCTGGGGCGGGCTCACCTCCGTGCACTCGTCCTGCGGAGTCGACGTGTCGTCGACACAGCCGCTGGGCGGAGTGACCTCGCCACACTCGTCCTGCGGCGTCGACACGTCGTCGACGCACCCGCTCGGCGGGCTCACCTCGCCACACTCGTCCTCCGGCGTCGACTCGTCGTCCACACACGGCGGCGGCGGGTTGCACTCGTCCTGCGGCGTCGACTCGTCATCGACACACGGGGGCGGCTGTGTGCACTCGTCCTCCGGCGTCGACTCGTCGTCCACACACGGCGGCGGGGGGTTGCACTCGTCCTGCGGCGTCGACTCGTCATCGACACACGGGGGCGGCTGTGTGCACTCGTCCTCCGGCGTCGACTCGTCGTCCACGCACGGCGGCGGCGGGTTGCACTCGTCCTGCGGCGTCGACTCGTCGTCCACGCACGGCGGCGGCGGGTTGCACTCGTCCTGCGGAGTCAACGGGTTGTCGATGCAAGGGGGTGGCGGAGACTGCGTGCACCCCGTGTGGGCCGGGTTCGTCCGACCGATTCCGTGGTTGCGGTCGCACTCGTAGCCCGCGTTGTGGTCCGAGCCGTTCGGGTACTGACCCTTGGGGTTCTTGTTGTCAGCCTTGCCGACACAGCCCGCGCACGGCTTTCCGGTGGCCTTGCCCTTGCCATTGCCGTTGCCCGAGGGCGACCCGTCGCGGGTCGAGCAGTAGGGCCCGTTGTCGGTTCCGGTGCACTTGCCGTTCGCGCCACCGCTGTTCTGGTCGGCGTTGCTCTGCGGCTGCGGCGAGTGAACGTCGCCCGAGGTGCCGGCGTTGCCGCCGCTCTGGTGCGACGAGGGGTCCTTCTTGCCCGAAGACTTGCCCGAAGACTTGCCGGACGCCTTGCCCGACGCCGAGCTCTGCGACTTGGTGCTGCCGGCGTCGGACTTGCCGGCGTCGGACTTGCCGGCGTCGGACTTGCCGGCGTCGGACTTGCCGGCGTCGGACTTGCCGGCGTCGGACTTGCCGGCGTTGCCCTTCGACCCGTCGCCATTGGTCTGCTCGGGCTGCGTCTTGGTCTCGGCGTCGGCGGCGGGGGCGTCGGCCTGAGGCGTCCCGGCCTGGGCGTTGTCGCCCGAGTCGGCGGCTCCCCCGTTGCCCTTGCCGTTTCCGTTGTTCCCCTGGCCCTTGTTGCCCTGGTTGGCCTGGTTCGCCTGCCCGTTGCCGTTGTCACCGGCGTTGGCCTTCTCCGGCCCGTTGCCGTTCGCGGCCGCGGGACTCGTGGTCGGCTTGTCGGCGTACGACGGCGTGGACAGGCCGAAGCCGAGGAGCAGTGTGGCGACCAGAAGGATCAGGCTCACGTAGACCGGACGCGCGGTCCGGCGTTTGCTCGATGTCATGTGCGTACTCCCCGGTTGTGTCACCGGTACCGCACATCTGGGGCAGCCACCGGTGTCGGAAGGATGGCTGGAACCGGAAACTGCATCCCCCGGTCCGCCTAGTCAGTCTCGCGGCCGCCTGTGTGCTCAGACAGGGACCAAGGTCCCGGCTGGGGTCGCCAGTCGACCTTGCTTGCCGGACAAATCGGGTCAGCCGCCGGCAAAGGGGGGCAGCAGCTCCACCGACTGACCTGGCCGGACCACGACGTCCGAGCGGTCGGACGAGCCCACCGGTCGGTCATCGACAAGGACCGAGCAGACCGCCAGGGTGTCCGCGAACCGGGGCCGGTCCCGGTGCCTGTCGCGCACCACGTCCAGGAGCACATCGAGCCGAGTGGCCGACGACACGGGGACCACATCGACCGCCACCCCGGCCGCCGCACGAGCAGACGCCCAGTAGCGGACGCTGACCTCAGGCGTCTCGCCAGGCGTCGGTTCGGCATCCGGGAGGGGCATGTTGGATATCCTGCCTCATCAGCCGAGGGGGTCAGCCACCCACAGGAGGTCGCCGATGAGCGCACTGTTGCTGCTGACCAGCGCGCTGCAGCCCTCTGCCGACGTGCTGCCGGGGCTCGCCCTCCTCAACCACCAGGTCAAGATCCTTCCCGCTGAGGGAAGCGCGCTACTGGACGCACCCGACGCCGACGTGATCCTCATCGACGGGCGCCAAGAGCTGGCGCACGCACGCGACCTCTGTCGGCTCATCCGCACGACCGGCTCGGACGCGCCGGTCCTTCTGATCGTGACAGAGGGCGGACTCTCGGTGGTGGCCGCGGACTGGGGCATGGACGAGGTCGTGCTCACCACCTCGGGACCGGCCGAGCTCGAGGCGCGGATCCGACTCTCGATCGGGCGCCTTGCTGCGAAGCGAGACCCTGAGGACCCCGAGTCCCACGTCATCAGGAGCGGCGAGGTCGTCGTCGACGAGGCGACGTACACCGCCAAGCTCGGCGGCCGGGCCCTCGACCTGACGTTCAAGGAGTTCGAGCTGCTGAAGTTCCTGGCCCAGCACCCGGGCCGGGTCTTCACTCGCCAGCAGCTTCTGCAGGAGGTCTGGGGCTACGACTACTTCGGCGGGACCCGCACCGTGGACGTTCACGTACGCCGGCTGCGCGCGAAGCTCGGCCCGGAGCACGAGACCCTGATCGGCACCGTCCGCAACGTCGGGTACCGCTTCGTACTCCCACCGCAGGAGAAGACCCAGGAGAGCGTCAACGCGTGAACCGACCTTCTCCGGTCGTCCGGCCCGTCCCGGCCGACGAGCTGCCGACGGCGGTCGGCCTCGTGCGCGAGGTCGTCGATGCCTGCACGGTCGCCGATGGCACCGCACCCGTCGACGAAGCCACCAGTCTCTGGCTCGACGACCCGGACGCCACCGGATCGCTCTGGCTGGCCCCGCGCGGCTTTGCCCTGCTCCGCGGGGAGGTCCTCGACCTCGCGGTCGACCCCGGCGCGCGGGGCGCGGGCGTCGCCACCGCACTCACACTGGCCGCGCTCCCGTCCGGCCCCGTCTCGGCGTGGTCCCACGGCAACCACCCGGCGGCCGCCGCCCTGGCCACGCGGTTCGGGCTCGCCCGCGTCCGTGACCTGTGGGTGATGCGCCGGAACATGGCGCAGCCGTTGGCCGAGGTGCCGCCACCCCGGGAGGTGGAGCTGCGGACCTTCCGTCCCGGCGACGAGGACGCACTGCTGGCCGTGAATGCGGCGGCCTTCTCCGGACACCCCGAGCAGGGCACATGGAGCCGCGCGGACCTCGACGCCCGCACGACCAGCGAGTGGTTCGACGCCGCAGGTCTGTTCCTGGCGACCGGCCGGGACGGCAGGCTGCTCGGCTTCCACTGGACCAAGGTTCACTCCGGCCCCCCGGCGTACGGCGAGGTGTACGTGCTCGGCATCGCCCCACAGGCGCAGGGCCTGGGACTCGGGAAGTACCTCACCTACGTCGGTCTCGAGCACCTGGTCGAGCGCGGCGTACCCGAGGTCATCCTCTACGTCGAGTCCGACAACGGTCCGGCCCGTGCGGTCTACGAACGGCTCGGCTTCGGACATGCCGACGTCGACACCCACGTGATGTACCGACGGGCGGGCTCGGCCTAGCGGCGCTTGGTCTGCAGCAGCTCGCGGGCCTGGCCGGGTGACATCGGCGTGCGCTGGGCGAGACGACCGAGCTCGACGACCCGCGTGACGAGCTGTTCGTTGTGCTCGACGGGCACGCCTCGGGCCAGGGTGAGCACGTCCTCCATGCCGACCCTCAGGTGGCCACCCTTGCTCAGCGACGCCAGCGCCACAGCCAGCGTCGAGCGCCCGATACCAGTCGCGGACCAGCTGGTCACCTCCGCGGGAAGCGCAGCCACCGCCGCGACCAGCGCGTCCGCGGTCCCGGGCATTCCTCCCGGCACACCCATCACCAGGTCGCAGTGGACGCGGCCGCCGAACGGAAGGCCGTACGTCGCCAGCAGCCGGCGCAGCGACGTGACGTGGCCGAGGTCGAAGAGCTCGAACTCCGGCACCACCTCGCGCTCCTGGCTGAGCTGGTAGAGGTCGCAGATGAACGGCCACGGGTTGAGGAAGACGTCGTCGCCGAAGTTCGTGGTGCCCATGGTCAGGCTGCAGGAGTCCGGCTCGGCGTCGAGCACCTTCAGCCGCGCATCGAGGGGATCGTGGACCGACCCGCCCGTGGACAGCTGGATCACCAGGTCGGTCCGCTCGCGCAACGCCGCCACCGTGTCCGCCAGGCGTTGCGGCTCCAAGGTGGGCCGGTGGTCGTCGTCGCGGATGTGGACGTGGATCATCGCCGCTCCGGCGGCCTCGCAGCGCTGCGCGGTCTCGACCAGCTCCGGGAGAGTGGTCGGGAGGGCCGGGCAGTCGGTCTTCGCGGTCTCCGCGCCCGTCGGCGCGACCGTGATCAGCAGGTCACTCACCGGGTCATCGTGTCAGACTCGGTGGACCGTCGTCACGTCGATACCGGAGGATTTCCTGTTGCGCGCCGTTGTCCAGCGAGTCCTTCGCGCTTCCGTGTCCGTTGACGGGCAGATCGTCGGCAGGATCGACGAGCCGGGCCTCGTCGTACTCCTCGGCGTCACCCACGCGGACGGCGACGCGGAGGTCGCCTGGATGGCCCGCAAGCTCTGGGGGCTGCGGATCCTGCGCGACGAGCTGTCCGTCTCCGACGTGGGTGCCCCGATCCTCGTGGTCAGCCAGTTCACGCTGTACGGCGACGCCCGCAAGGGCCGGCGCCCCACCTGGCAGGCGGCCGCCCCCGCCGAGGTGTCGGAACCTCGCTACGACCAGCTCTGCGCCGAGCTGGGGTCCCTGGGAGCCGAGGTGCAGCGAGGCGTTTTCGGCGCCCAGATGACCGTTGACCTGGTCAACGACGGCCCGGTGACCTTGGTCCTCGACACTCCCTGAGGCCTCAGGCGAGGGCCGCGCGCAGCTTGGCCGCGACCTCGCCGGCGGCGGCCCGGGACTCGCGGCCCGCCCCGACCACGCTGAGGAAGCCGTGGATCAGCGCTGGGAACCGACGCAGCTCCACCGCCGACCCGTGGTCTGCGAGGAGTCGCGCATAGGCCTCACCCTCGTCACGGAGGGGATCGAAGCCGGCGGTCACGACGTAGGCCGGGGCCAGCCCGTCGGGCACCTTGCTGGTGCGGAGCACGGAGGCCCTGGGGTCTGAAGGGTCGTGCCCGTCGAGGTAGAGCTCGGTCGCCTGGCTCATGAACTGCGTCGTCAGGTAGAAGCCGCTGCCGAACAGCTTGCGGCTCTCAGAGCCGCCACGTTGGTCCGTGACCGGGTAGGCCAGCAGCTGAAACGCGCAGGGCACCCCGGCCTCGGCGGCCGACAGGGCGGTCGTGGCCGCGAGGTAGCCACCGGCGGAGTCACCGCCCACCGCCACCCGGTCGCGGTCCACCCCGAGCTCGGTGGCGTGGTCCACCGCCCAGCGGTAGGCCTGCCAGCAGTCCTCGACACCTGCCGGGAAGGGGTGCTCAGGAGCCAGCCGGTAGCCCACGGACAGGACCCTCACCCCGGCTCGCTCGGCGAGGAACCCACAGACGGCGTCGTACGAGTCGAGGTCGCCGTAGATCATTCCGCCGCCGTGGAAGAAGACCAGGAGCGGCCAGTCCGTGCGGGCGCTGCCCATCTGCTGCTCCGGGACGTAGAAGCGGGCCGGGATCGGTCCCTCCTCACCATCCACGCTCAGGTCCCGGATCTCACCGACCGACCGGTGCCCGCCCACGCTGAGCAGTTGACGACGAAGCTGCTGGCGGGCCTCGTGGAGGGGCAGCGTCTCGACCGCGGGGTCGCGGACCAGCCGCGGCAGCGCCAGAAGGAGCTGGGCCTCCGGTGAGAGGGTCTGCCCGTCGAGGACCACCCGGCGCCCGGCCAGAACGCGTTGCGCGGGGCGGGGCAGCGCCAGCAGCGCTCGGAGGAGAACGGCCTCGAGTCGGGGGCGCAGAGGAAGTGGCGCGGACGCTGGGTGGGGCACGAGGCCAAAGTACTTCACCACGCAATTGGTGGTGGTGGGAGAGTAGGGGCATGGTGCCCGACCCTTCCCCGCTCAGCCCGCAGGTCGCGGGCTCCCTCGACGACGGGCCGACCGACACCGGTCTGTCGGTGGTCGGCAGCGACACGTTCGACGTCCAGCCGCCGTACCACCGAGAGGTCGACGACCTCGACGCCGCGGGCTTCGAGGACCGCTTCCTCGACCGTGAGCTGTCCTGGCTGCACTTCAACGAGCGAGTGCTCGAGCTGGCCGAGGACCCGAACATCCCGCTGCTCGAGCGGACCAGGTTCCTGGCCATCTTCGCCAGCAACCTCGACGAGTTCTTCATGGTCCGGGTGGCCGGTCTCAAGCGTCGGATCGCCGCCGGCGTCGCCGTGCGCGCCGCCTCCGGGCTGCTCCCTCGCGAGGTCCTTGCCCGCATCTGGGACACGACGACGGCTCTGATGACGCGGCACGCCGAGCTCTTCCGCGACGACATCGTCCCTCAGCTCGCCAAGGAGGGCATCGAGCTCGTCCGCTGGGCGGACCTCACGCGGGACGAGCAGCGGTACTGCAAGCGGGTGTTCAAGGAGCGCGTCTTCCCGGTCCTGACCCCGCTGGCGGTCGACCCCGCCCACCCCTTCCCGTACATCTCCGGCCTGTCGCTCAACCTCGCCGTGCTGGTGCGGAACCCCAAGACCGCCAAGGAGCATTTCGCCCGGGTCAAGGTGCCGCAGAGCTTCAGCCGCTTCGTGCCCCTGGACGGTGAGCGATTCGTGCCGCTCGAGGACGTCATCGGCGAGCACCTGCGACGGCTCTTCCCCGGCATGGAGGTGCTGGCGGCCCACACGTTCCGCGTGACCAGGAACGAGGACCTCGAGGTGGAGGAGGACGACGCCGAGAACCTGCTCAAGGCACTCGAGAAGGAGCTGATGCGTCGCAAGTTCGGCCCACCGGTGCGGCTGGAGGTCGAGGAGTCGATCGACGACCACGTGCTGGAGCTTCTGGTCTCGGAGCTCGGGGTCTCCGATGCCGAGGTGTTCCGGCTCCCCGGCCCCCTCGACCTGCGCGGCCTCAGCGGCATCGCCGACCTGGACCGCGGGGAGCTCAAGTACCCCGCGTTCGTCCCGTCGACCCATCGCGACCTGGCCGAGGTGGAGTCGGCCTCGCCCGTCGACGTCTTCGCAGCGCTTCGGCGGCGGGACGTCCTGCTGCATCACCCCTACGACTCGTTCGCCACCTCGGTCCAGCGGTTCATCGAGCAAGCCGCCGCGGACCCGCACGTGCTGGCGATCAAGCAGACGCTCTACCGGACCTCCGGGGACTCGCCGATCATCGACGCCCTCGTCGATGCCGCGGAGGCGGGCAAACAGGTCCTGGTGATCGTGGAGATCAAGGCGAGGTTCGACGAGCACGCGAACATCCGGTGGGCTCGCAAGCTCGAGCACGCCGGCTGCCACGTCGTCTACGGCCTGGTCGGCCTGAAGACCCATTGCAAGCTCTCCATGGTGGTCCGCGACGAGCCGGACGGGATGCGTCGCTACACCCACATCGGGACGGGCAACTACAACCCGAAGACCGCTCGCTACTACGAGGACTTCGGGCTGCTCACCTGCAACGAGGCGATCGGCGAGGACGTCGCGCACCTGTTCAACAACATCAGCGGCTTCTCGCGGAACGCGAAGTACGCCGAGCTGCTGGTGGCCCCCGACAACGTCCGGCAGGGCCTGCTCGAGCGGATCCGGACCGAGGTGGACAACCACCGCTCGGGTCTCCCGGCGCGGATTCGGATCAAGGCGAACTCCATCGTCGACGAGGGGCTGATCGACGAGCTGTACGTCGCCTCGCGGGCCGGTGTGCCCATCGACCTGCTCACGCGCGGCATCTGCGCCGTCCGCCCGGGCATCAAGGACCTGTCGGAGACGATCCGGGTCCGCTCGGTGCTCGGCCGGTTCCTCGAGCACAGCCGGATCTTCTGGTTCGAGAGCGGTGGCGAGCCTGAGGTGTGGCTCGGCTCGGCGGACCTGATGCACCGCAACCTCGACCGCCGGGTGGAGGTCCTCGTCCGGCTCCCCGGCCAGACCCAGGTCGAGGAGGTCGACCGGCTGCTCGACCTCTCCTTCGACGAGGGCACCGCCACGTGGTGGCTGGCCCCGGACGGCGAGTGGTCCCGGCACGCCTACGTCGAAGTCGATGACGACTCGGGTGACGCCTCACCTCTGGCGGATCTCCAGGCCACCCTCATCATGCGTGGTCGCCGCGGTCGCTGACCGGCCCTCACGGCCCCGACAGCGCTGACAGGCCCTCCCGGCGCTGCCAGGGCCGACTGGGCTCAACAGGTCGCGAACAGCACCGGCCCCTCCCCGAGGTCGGAGAGGAGCTGTTCACCGCGACGGGTCCGTACGTCGAACCGCACCGTGCTCCCCGAGGCCGAGGCCTTGGTGATCCGGAACCGCTCGCCGAAGGTTCCGCCCTGTCCGACCGCATCGCCCGAGGCGAGCTTCACCCGAGGCTCGAGGTTCGCCTTCGCCTGGTCGGGACTCTCGAACTGCATCGCGATGACGACGCTGGAGTCCGGGTGCCGGGCGATCACCATCCCGCTCAGCGGGGAGATGCCTCCCGCCCGGGAGACCAGCTGCTCGGCAAGTGCCTGGTCCGCCTCGTCGGCATTGGCCATCGAGAGGTCCTCGCAGGCGAAGTCGGAGGCGTAGAGCAGCGCCGTGACCGGAGACCCGACCTGGGATGCGACCTCGGCGACCCCCGGCTCGTCAGCGAGCACGGGGCCGGACCCGGCTGCGGCCCCGACAGCCTTCGCCAGGAACGAAGCGTCGTCGCCCAGCAGCACGAGGTGCTGGTCCGCCAGCACCGCGACGTTCTGCATGACCGGGGTCAGCGTCGGGTCGATCTGGAGAGGCAGGTCCTGACCTCCCACCCAGACCCCGCCGTGACCGACGCCGCCCGGTGGGGGCGAATAGCGCAGCCTTCCCAGCCGTCTCTCCAGAGTCCCCATGTCGACGTCACCCGGCATCCTCAGGGCCACCACGGCCCCTTCGCGACCCTGGGCGAACGCCTCCCAGTCGGCGGTGAGACCCGAGAAGCCGTAGTTGTCCTGCATGGCCGCGGTGGCCTCGTCGATCGCGGAGAGCGCGGTCAGGTCCGACTCGTAGGCGCGGTTGAGGAAGGACGCGAGGGCCCCCGACGACGCGAGCCGGCCGGGTGCTCGAGCCTCCCGGCGGACCTCCGCCCAGTCGGTGAAGGAGAACCGGAGCGTGGACGCCGGGGCCACCGCCAACGCGTCTTGGATCTCCCCGCGGTCGTGCCGCCACCACCACAGCGCCGCGCCTGCCGCGAGCACGACGGCAAGCACGGCAGAGAGCAGCACGAGCCGTTTCGGCACGGGGGCTTCCCTTCGCTGGACCGGAAGGTGTGAGACTAGCCGCATGCCGCGCGTCGACATCGAAGCCGCCGGGGGCGTGGTCACCCGGCCCGGCAAGCAGGTACTCCTGGTCCACCGCCCCAAGTACGACGACTGGTCCTTCCCGAAGGGCAAGCTCGACCCCGGTGAGCACGCGGTCGCCGCGGCCGTGCGGGAGGTGGCAGAGGAGACCGGTCTCGACGTCCGGCTCGGGCCGCCCTTGCCCAGTCAGACCTACCAGGCCGCCGCCGGCCTCAAGCGCGTCCACTACTGGACCGCACGGGCGATCGGCCCCGACGAGGTGAGTGGGTACACCTACGGCGATGAGATCGACGAGGTGCGCTGGCTGGGCTTCGACGAGGCCGAGGAGCTGCTGACCTACCCCCACGACCGCGAGACGCTCACCCTGGCCCGTCGCGTCCGTCGCCGGTCGCGGCCGCTGGTCGTGCTGCGCCACGCGAGCGCCCGCTCCCGGAAGTCCTGGCCGAAGGACGACCGCCTGCGCACGCTCACTCCCTCCGGCGAGCTGCAGGCGGACCGGCTGGTCCCGCTCCTGGCGGCGTACGACGTGAACCGGCTGATCTCCTCCAGCAGCACCCGCTGCCTGCAGACGATCGAGCCTTTCTCCGACGTCACCGGGATCAGCATCAAGCCCACCGACGACCTGACCGAGGAGGCCTTCGACGCGGACAGGCTGGCCGACCTCGTGGGTGACCTCCTCGCCACGTCCACGGGGTCTCTCGTCTGCACCCACCGACCCGTGCTTCCCGACGTGTTCGACGCCCTCGCCCTGGAGCCGGTGGAGCTGCAGCCAGGGGGGTTCCTGGTGGCTCACCACCGCAAGGGGTCGATCGTCGCGTCGGAGGTGCACCAGAACCCCTGAGTCAAGACAAATCGCCCGAATTCACGTGATCGCCGTCTCATCTCCGAAGGGACGCCGCCACCCCGATCGGCACCGTTCACCCGCCGTTCACCCACGTCCACGGATCCGGTCACCTGCGCTGCCTAACTTCACGGTCGTAGGAGTCAACAGACGACAACACAGGAGACTGACGTGAAGCGCACTGCGATCCGACGGGCAGCCGTCCCGGGCGTCCTCGCCCTCTCGCTCGGCCTCGCCCTGACCGCCTGCGGCGCGGCCAACGAGAACACCTCCGGGGACACCTCGAACACCTCTGCCAACACGGGCATGAAGCTGAGCGGCACGCTCAACGGCGCCGGCTCGAGCGCCCAGGAGGCTGCTCAGGGCGCCTGGCAGGCCGGCTTCCAGACCGCCAACCCCGACGTCACGATCAACTACGACCCGGTCGGCTCCGGCGGCGGCCGCGAGCAGTTCCTCGCCGGCGGTGTCCAGTTCGCCGGCTCGGACTCGTACCTGAGCGACGAAGAGCTCGCGGCCTCGAAGAAGGTCTGCAACGGCGAGACCGCCCTCGAGGTACCGGACTACGTGAGCCCGATCGCCCTCGTCTACAACCTCGACGGCGTCGACAACCTCCAGCTCTCGGCGAAGACGGCCGCCGGCATCTTCTCGGGCAAGATCACCACCTGGGACGACGCGGCGATCAAGGCCGACAACCCCGACGCCACCCTCCCCTCGGACCGGATCACCCCCGTGCACCGCTCGGACGAGTCGGGCACCACGGACAACTTCACCCAGTGGCTGAGCGCCGCCGGCGAGGGCGCCTGGACCAGTGACCCCGACGGCGTCTGGCCGGTCAAGGGCGGCGAGGGCGCGCAGGGCACTTCCGGCGTCATCGAGTCGGTCACGAACGGCAAGGGAACCATCGGCTACGCCGACGAGAGCCAGGCCGGTGATCTTTCGGTCGCCTCGATCAAGGTCGGCGACGCCTACGTCGCCCCCGAGGCGGCGGCTGCCGCCAAGGTCGTGGACGTGTCCGCTCCGGTCCAGGGACGCGCCGCGAACGACATGGCGGTCGACGTCGACCGCACCACGACCGAGGCCGGCGCCTACCCGCTGGTCCTGGTCTCGTACCTGATCGCCTGCCCGACGTACGCCGACAAGGCGACCGCCGAGCTGGTCCAGGGCTACCTCAGCTACCTCGTGAGCAGCGACGGCCAGGCAGCGGCCGGGCAGACCGCCGGATCGGCGCCCCTGTCCAGCCAGATGAGTGACAAGGCCACTGCGGTGGTAGAGAAGATCAGCGCCTCCTGACCGAGACGCGACGCACCACGGGGTCCGTGGCGCCGGTGAAGAACCGGCGCCACGGGCCTTCGGTCGGTCCCGGACCGGGAACGACCCGCACGCAGAGCAGCGACAAGGAGACGACCAGGTGACTGCTCAGGTAGCGGCCCCGACCACACGACAGGCGCCCCGACAGCGACTCGGGGACCGGGTCTTCGCCGGAACGACCCGCACGGCCGGCCTGGTGATCCTCGTTGCCCTCGCCGGTGTGGCGATCTTCCTGACGGTGGAGGGCGCGCCCGCTCTCGGCGCCTCCGGCGACAGCCTCTTCGGCGCCAGCAACTTCGTCACCTACGCGGCCCCGCTGGTCTTCGGCACCCTGCTGGCAGCCACGATCGCCCTGGTCATCGCGACGCCACTTGCCCTCGGCGTGGCCCTGATGATCTCGCACTACTCCCCGCCCAGGCTCGCGAAGCCGATCGGCTACCTGGTCGACCTGCTCGCGGCGGTCCCCAGCGTGGTCTACGGACTCTGGGGCATCGGCTTCCTCGGGCTCAAGCTGGTCCCGATCTACGACTGGCTCCACCGTCACCTGGGCTTCATCCCACTCTTCGCCGGCCCGCCCTCGCCGACGGGTCGCACGATCCTGACGGCGGCCATCGTGCTCGCGATCATGGTCCTGCCGATCATCACCGCGATCACCCGGGAGATCTTCGTCCAGACCCCGACACTGCAGCAGGAGGCGGCACTCGCCCTGGGAGCGACCCGCTGGGAGATGATCCGGATGGCGGTCCTCCCCTACGGCAAGTCGGGCATCGTCTCCGCGATGATGCTCGGGCTCGGACGGGCTCTGGGCGAGACCATGGCCGTCGCCATGGTCCTGTCGGCCTCCGGCATCGTGTCGTTCAACCTGATCGGGACCGACAACCCCTCCACGGTCGCAGCCAACATCGCGCTCCAGTTCCCCGAGGCCACCGGTCTGAAGGTCAACGCCCTCATCGCCAGCGGCCTGATCCTGTTCGTGATCACCTTCTTGGTGAACTTCGCCGCCCGCGCGATCGTCGCCCGCAGCGAGAGGGAGCAGCGCTGATGACCGAGACCTTCGTCGCCCCCAGCCCCGAGCACCAGACGCACCAGCCTCACCTGCCGCTGACGCACCCGCGCCTGCCCCGGTGGGCGCCCGCGCTGGCCGCCGTCATCTCCGGCGCGGCGGCTGGGCTCGTCTCCCTCACCGTCGGTTGGGGCCTGGTCGGTTTCACGCTCCTGGCCGCCCTGCTCTACCTGGTCGTGCTCCCCACCTGGTCCCGCGTCGTGGAGAACGCGCGCGCCGCCAAGGACCGCGCGATGACCACACTGGTCTGGGTCTCCTTCGGGGTGGCGCTGGTGCCGCTGGTGTCCCTGATCTGGACCGTGGTCAAGAAGGGTGTCGGCGTCGTCGACACCGAGTTCCTGACGTTCTCGATGCGCAACATCGTCGGCGACGGCGGCGGCATCTACCACGCGATCGTGGGGACCCTCCTGGTCACCGCGATGGCGGCGCTGATCGCCGTGCCGATCGGCATCCTCACCGCGATCTACCTCGTGGAGTACGCCGGCAAGGGCCGGACCGGCCGGACGATCGCGTTCCTCGTCGACGTGATGACCGGCATCCCCTCGATCGTTGCCGGACTCTTCGCCTACGCCCTGTTCGTCATCTTCTTCGGATCCGGGGTCCGCATGGGGTTCGGCGGCTCGGTCGCCTTGTCGCTGCTGATGATCCCCGTGGTCGTCCGCTCGTGCGAGGAGATGCTGAAGCTGGTGCCCCACGACCTCCGGGAGGCGGCGTACGCGCTCGGAGTGCCGAAGTGGCGGACGATCGTGAAGGTCGTGCTGCCCACCTCCATGGCCGGCATCATCACCGGCATCACGCTGGCCGTGGCCCGGGTGGTCGGGGAGACCGCCCCGCTGCTGATCATCGCCGGCTCGACCGACTCGCTGAACACCAACCTGTTCGGGGAGCGGATGATGACCCTGCCGGTCTTCATCTACTTCTCCTACACCCAGCCCGGGGTGCCCGCGGAGTACGGTCAGGAGCGCGCCTGGGGGGCCGCGCTGGTCCTGATCGCCATCGTGATGGCACTGAACCTGTTCGCCCGCCTCCTTGGCCGACTGCTGTCGCCCAAGACCGGCCGCTGACCTAAGAGAGACACACCATGGCCAAGAGCATCGACATCTCCGACCTGGACATCTACTACGGCGACTTCCTCGCCGTACAGAACGTCTCCATGACCATCCCGGCGAAGTCGGTGACCGCGCTGATCGGCCCCTCGGGCTGCGGAAAGTCCACGTTCCTGCGGTCGCTGAACAGGATGCACGAGGTGATCCCGGGCGCCCGCGTCGAGGGAAAGATCGTGATCGACGGCCAGGACCTCTACAGCGCGGACGTCGACCCGGTCGAGGTACGCCGCCAGGTCGGGATGGTCTTCCAGCGTCCCAACCCTTTCCCGACCATGACGATCGCCGAGAACGTCCTCGCCGGCTCCCGGCTCAACAGCACCAAGCTGCCGAAGAACGAGGCGGCGGACATCGTCGAGCGGTCCCTGCGGTCGGCCAACCTCTGGGAAGAGGTCAAGGACCGGCTGAACAAGCCGGGGGAAGCCTCTCGGGCGGCCAGCAGCAGCGGCTGTGCATCGCCCGGGCGATCGCGGTGGAGCCCCAGGTCCTGTTGATGGACGAGCCCTGCTCCGCGTTGGACCCGATCTCGACCTCCGCGATCGAGGACCTGATCCACGACCTCAAGTCGGAGTACACGATCGTGATCGTCACCCACAACATGCAGCAGGCTGCCCGGGTGTCGGAGGACACGGCGTTCTTCAACCTCGCCGGGGCCGGCCTGCCCGGTCAGCTCGTCGAGATGAACCCGACCAAGAAGATCTTCTCGGTCCCGGACGACCCCTCCACCGAGGCCTACATCTCGGGCCGGTTCGGCTGAGGCCAGCCAGCGCCGACAGGCAGTCCAGAGAGCCAGCCCACAGAGCCCAAGGACTCAGGGCAGCTGCAGCAGTACCTTGAGGACCCAGTAGACCAACGCGGCCACCGAGCCCGCGGCCGGGAAGGTGACGACCCAGGCCATCACGATGCTGCGCGCCACGCCCCAGCGCACCGCCGACAGGCGCTTCGTTGCCCCTGCCCCCATCACCGCCGAGGTGATGATGTGGGTCGTGGAGATCGGGGCCTCCAGCACGAAGGCCGTCGTGTAGAGCACACTGGCAGCCACCGACTCCGCCGCGAACCCACGGGCCGGGTCGAGGGCGATGATCCGGCGGCCCAGCGTCCGCATGATCCGCCAGCCACCGGCATAGGTGCCGAGCGAGATCGCCGTGGCGGCAGCGATGATCACCCACAGCGGTAGACCGTCGTCCTTACCGACGTATCCCCCGGTCAGCAGGGCGAGGAAGATGACCCCCATGGTCTTCTGCGCGTCCTGGAGGCCGTGTCCCAGCGCCATCGCGGCGGCGGAGGCCGTCTGCGCGAACCTGAACCCCCGCTGGGTGCGATGGGGGTTGCGTCGGCGGAAGATCCACATGATCGCGAGCATCACCACGAACGCCAGGGCGAAGCCCACCAGCGGCGAGAGCACCATCGGGATCAGGACCTTGTCCACGATCACCGACCAGTGCACCAGGCTGCCCGACGCGATGGCGGCGCCGACGAGGCCACCGATGAGTGCGTGGGACGAGGACGACGGCAGGCCGAAGTACCAGGTCACGAGGTTCCAGGTGATGGCGCCGACGAGACCGGCCATCACCACGACCAGGCCGTGGGACGCGGTCCCACCGGGCACCATCACGTCCGAGACCGTGTGCGCGACCTTCTGGCCGAGGAAGGCTCCGACGAAGTTCATCACCGCGGCGAGGACGAGGGCGATCCGAGGGGTCAGCGCTCGAGTGGAGACCGAGGTGGCAATCGCGTTGGCGGCGTCGTGGAAGCCGTTCGTGTAGTCGAACGCCAGCGCAACGACCACCACCGCGATGATGATGGCAAGTTCCACCGGTCAGGACTCCTTGACGGAGATCTGCTCGACGATGTTGGCTACGCGTTCGAAGGCGTCGATGGCGCTCTCCAGCGACTCGACGATGTCCTTGAGCTTGAGCACCTCGAGTGCTTCGTACTCTCCGCTGAACAGGTGGGCCAGGATCCGGCGGAAGCTCTTGTCGCCGGCGTTCTCCAGCCGGTTGATCTCGATCCAGTACTCCTCGAGGCCCTTCATCGCCTTGAGCTGAGGCATCCCTGCGGCCGTCAGCTCGGCGCAGCGCTGGATCACCTCGACCTGCTCGGCGAGATCCACGGGCAGCTCGGCCACCTCATAGAGGAGCACCAGGTCGACGGCCTCCTCCATGTAGTCCATGACGTCGTCGAGGCCCGAGGCAAGTGAGTAGATGTCCTCGCGGTCGAACGGGGTGATGAACGTGGTGTTCACCCGGTGGATGATCGCGTGGGTGACCTCGTCGGCCTGATGTTCGGCCTCACGCATTCGCTCCGCGATCGCCTCCCGGTCATTGCCATCACCGAGCATCTCGGCAAGAAGACCCGCTCCCTGCACCAGTTGCTGGGCGAGATCGGTGAAGAGGTCGTAGAACGTGGTGTCCATTGGACGGAGGCGCATGGCCACAGGAACTCCTGGTGAGCAGCAACGAAACAGGCCAATGCTAGGTGCACTACATGCAGGAGGCGCAACTCCCCCGCCGTCTTCGGTCAGGCAGGACCGGAGTCATCCCCCGTGCGCTGGGGTGGGACGAAGCCCGTGGGAGGCTGTACGCCGAGCAGCTCGTCGATGATCTCGAGGCTCAGCGGAGCGTCGGACTCGGTGGCGGCGATGATGAGGTTCGTGGTCAGCTCGACCTCGGCCAGGAGGTCGCTGTCCTCCAGCGTCACGTCGAACTGGTCGTCCACGACCCACTCCTGACTCACGTGCCTGCGTGCTCGTCTGATGCCGGCGCATCCGTCCAGCATTCCCCTCGATTATCGATGAAAACACCGTTTGGGCGATATGGCCCGATCAGTTGAACCTCATGGCCCAACCGGACAAGAAAAAGGGCCCCGACCTGACGGTCGGGGCCCTCGTTCAGTCGGGTCAGATGGCCCGGACGTTCTCAGCCTGGGGGCCCTTCGGCCCCTGGGTGACGTCGAACTCGACCTTCTGGTTCTCATCCAGGGACTTGTAGCCCTGGCTCTGGATCGCGGAGTAGTGCACGAAAACGTCGTCGCCGCCGTCCTCCTGCGCAATGAAGCCGAAGCCCTTCTCAGCGTTGAACCACTTCACGGTGCCTTGTGCCATGTGAGTCTTACTCTTTCCTCCAACGGGCGAGGGACCGCCAAGTCGACGATCCCGCATCAGATGCGGGTGATACGCCGTCCCGCCACGTGGAGCCTGGACGCCGTCGGATCACAAAACCCCAACGAGCGCTTGCTGAACTGCTGGAACTTGCACCTTCTGCTGGGCGCAACAGTACCAATACTCCGGCCCGTGGGAAGACTCGGCGCCACCCAATCGTGCGAACGAGTGGTGAATGTCGCTTTTGTGACCCCTCCTCAGGCTGGAGGCCGGGTGCCGAATTTGCCGATTCGGGACCAAAGTCCCGGTCGCCGACCTACCGTGAGGAGGTCATTTCCGCTTCCGGATGGGGCCGACCGTGGGCAGATCAGCTGGACGCGCCGCCGTCGCCGGTGCCGTCGCCCTCGTCGTGCTGCTCGCGGGGACGTCGTACGCCTCCGCCCGGATCGAGGACTACGCCGGGTACGACGGGCAGGTCACCTGCGCTCGGCACCTTCCTCCTGGAACGACCTTCCTGGTGCGGTGGCTCCAGCGCCGCGGGGGCAGCATCGCCTCCACCCTGCGTGCCTGTGACTCGGGCGGAGCGAGCGAGCACAAGGACGGTCGGGCGGTCGACTGGGCCGCGGACGCCACCGACACCCGGGACGTGGCCCGCGTCCAGCGCCTGCTGGACGACCTCTTCCGGACGGATGCCGCGGGCAACGAGAACGCCCTGGCCCGACGTCTGGGCGTGATGTACCTGATCTGGGACGACCACATCTACAGCGCCTACCACCAGTTCGAGCCGCGCGACTACCTCAACTCCGGATGCACCAAGGTTCGGACCTGTTCCAAGACCCTGCGTCACCGCGACCATGTCCACATCTCGCTGTCGCGGGCCGGCGCCGCCGCTCAGACCTCGTACTACCGGGCGCGCGGCGTGCCGAACGTGCCGGTCCTCTACCCCGGAACACGTCGACTCAACGCCGTGGACACCGCGGTGGCCTCACTCGTGGTGCCGTCGGACGGCAGTGGGGTGAGCACACCGTTCAAGCTCACCAAGGGGACGACGTACCGCCTCGTGGCGGACGGTCGGTTCCGCTACGGGCCCGGGACCCGGGTCGCCGACGCCGCGTGCGCCTGGTCGGACGCGCTCGCAGGCTGGGTCCCGACGACCGTGGGGCTCTCGGTCAACGGCACCTCCCCCTGGGAGCCGGACTGCTCGGAGGCGACCGCGACCCGTGAGACGTCGTACACCGCACGGCGGACCGGCTTCGCGACCCTGCGCCTCGGCGACGCCACCCCTCGGGACAACCAGGGGTCACTGCGCTTCTTCATCCTGCGCGAAGACCTTCCGGCACGAAGCGTGGCCGTGCCCGCACCGGCGCCCTCCCGTGCCCCTCGGCCCGCACGCAACGCCGGCCCGGGTGCGCGTGCCCTGACCAAGGAGACCGTCGAACTGCCGACGTCGAGGTCACGAGGAGTCCTGACCGACCGGGCCCTCCGGCGTGGCCAGAAGTACCGGGTGGTGGTCACCGGATGGGCGCGCAGCGGCAATCTGGTCTTCGACGGCAACTGCGTGAGATACGCAGGCCGGCTCCGGTCGCAGTTCAGCCTGGACCTCGCCCATCCCGCCGAGGACCACCTCACCGTGACCGTGCAGGGCGTGGTCCTGACCCTGAGAGTGCCCGGCTCCCAGTCCGCCTGTTCCCGAGACCACAGGTACGTGGGTAACTACACTGGGGTAGTCCGGGGACGCGCCCGAATCGGACTGTTTGACCCCTATTCCGACGCGGACAACTCGGGCACTCTGAAGGTGACCCTGGTGAGGCGGGGCTGACCCGCGTTGGGGCACCCGGCACGACCCAGGTCCATGGAGGACAGAGCGATGAGCAACCAGGACACCCCGAAGCACGCGTCGTCGAAGGAACCGAAGACGTCGCGGGCTCCGCAGGCGATGGACGGTGCCGACCTCCTCCAGCGCTGGGACCAGCACCGGTCAGCCGCCTCATCCACGCCGCAGCCTGCTCCGTCCGAGGCGAAGCCCAAGGCCAAGGAGAAGGGGAAGGGCAAGGAGAAGGACGGCGGCGACCCTTTCGCCAACCAGGCGACAGCCGGTCGAGCCACCTACGACTTCCCTCCTCCCCGCTGGCCGAGACTCGTGCTCGGGCTCTCGTTCCTCGTGTCCGCCGGGCTGGCCGTCCCGGCGGTGCTCTCCACCATCCGGACCCCGAGCGACTTCGGCCTCGGGATCGCGCTCGCGCTCACGGCCTTCGCGCTGATCTTCTGGTGGGGGATGCTCAGCGCCTCCCCCGAGCGGGTGCGCATCGTGACCGGCGTCGTCGAGGTGGCCAAGGGCACGGACCTGAAGCGGTTCGACCTGCGTGACCGGCACCAGCGGGTCCAGATGTTCGGCGTCCCGCGATCCCCGCGGTGGAAGGTGGCGTTCGACCAGGTCGGTGCGCCGCCGTACGTGATCAGTGCCCGGATGGTGCGGGCCAAGGACTTCACCCGCGCGGTCGAGGTCTACCGCGGCCCGATGTATCCCCGCTGACCCGACGACCTCGCTGGACCGTGCCCCCGGCCGGCACCACACAGTTCAGGCCGTGAGGAACTCGAGCCACAGCGGGTAGTGGTCGGAGATCCGCCAGGAGAGCTGTGACTTGGAGAGCTCCCGGAACGCCAGCGGGAGGAAGTCGACGTTTCCGCCGCGGCGTGAGTAGGTGAGGCCCTGGAGCAACGACGGCAGCTCCGGGTCGCTGGTGTCGCTGAACCACGCGATCTGGTCGTAGTGGTGGTGCGAACGGTCGGTGTCGAAGATCGTGCGGCGCACGTCGTTGAGCTCGGCCGGGGGCCAGAGCCCGGTGGAGACGAAGGCTGCGTAGAGCGGGTCATCGGTCCGGTCGAGGTTGAAGTCGCCCAGGACCAGCAGGTTGCGGTTCCAGTCCTTCGGCCGCTCGGCCCAGCCCCGCATCCAGGTCGCGAAGGCGGTCAGCTCGCCGATCCGGTCGATCGGCGAGGAGCCCCACAGGACGTGCACCGTGGTCAGGATGAACTCGGTGCCGTCACGAACGAACCCGGCGGCGTACGGCGTGCGGGCGAACTGCTCGACCGGACCCGCTGCACCGGCCGGAAGCACCAGCTCACCGACGAGGCCCGAGGGCTGGACGCGCTCGGAGTCGTAGATGTAGGCGAGCCGCTCCCCGTTGCCCGGATCGCCTTCGGTGACGTCGGAGGCGATCACGCGGTACCTGGGCCCGAGGCGGCTCAGCAGAGCGAACAGCGCCGTCGTGTCGCGGCGGGTCTCCTGGACCGCGGTCACGTCGAACCGGTCGAGCACGGCAGCGATGCAGGACAGCGAGTGCCAGTCGCGTTTCGGCGAGTCGTGAGACCCGGCCTGCCACTTGTTCGTCAGGGATCCGAACGCCCGGAGGTTCCAGGTGCCGATCAGCAGGTTGTCGTCGGCCTTGGCCGGGATCTGGCCGTCCAGGGCAACCCGGATCCGGTCGAGGTCGCCGGTGAGTGACGGCGGCTCCGGGCCGGGCGGCGGTGCGTGCTCGGTCATGTCGAACCCCCTGACGCCGCCACCCTCCGAGAATGCACCCACGGGACGTCCCCGCGGAAGCCCTTCGCAGAATCCCTCCTCCGAGCTTTCCCGTTGACCGGCTGGGCCGTGCACCGGGCCGAGATGAGGGGAAGGACCTCGCCTCGTTCACTCAGCAAACGCTCAGGGCTGTTCCGTACGCTGAGGCCCGTGAGGTCGTGGATCGGGCTGTTGGCGCGCCTGGTTCTGGGTGTCGTCTGGCTCGTCGCGGGATACCTCAAGTTCTCCGATCCCGCCGGCACCGTGCGAGCGGTCCGCGCCTTCCATCTGCTCCCGGAGACCCTGGTCCCGACGTTCGGCTACCTGATGCCGATGGCCGAGATGGTCATCGGGGCCGGCCTGCTGCTCGGGCTGCTCACGCGCGGCTTCGCCATCGCGTCCAGCTTGCTCCTGCTCGCGTTCATCGTGGGGATCTCGTCGGCGTGGGCGCGGGGTCTGGAGATCCAGTGCGGCTGCTTCGGGGGCGGCGGGTATCAGGAGAACCCGGCACCGGGGTACCTCCGCGACATCGTCCGTGACATCGGGCTCCTCCTCGCGTCGGGCTGGCTTGTCTGGTTCCCCAGGAACCGGCTGGGTCTCGACAACATCCTGTTCCCCACCACCGAAAGGCTCGCCGATGGCGACGAAGAACTCGAAACAGCCGAAGGCTGAGCGCGCCAAGGCGCTGATCCAGCAGCAGCAGCGAAGGGAACGTCGTCGGCGCGCCTGGATCATCGGGGGCGTCGTCCTGGCAGTGGTGGTCATCGTGGTTGCCGGGATCTACGCCCAGGCCAACCGGGACAAGACCGGACAGGCCGCCGCGGAAGTGCCGGGCAACCTGACGAGCCAGTTCTCCGTCACCGTCGGCAAATCCTCCGCGCCCACGACCATCACCCTCTACGAGGACTTGCAGTGCCCCGTCTGCCGCGACTTCGAGGCGGTCACCGGCGACCCGGTGCGTGCCGCCATCGACGCCGGGAAGGTCAAGGTCGACTACCACTTGGTCGCCTTCCTCGACAGGGCCTCGACCACGAACTACTCCAGTCGTGCGCTGAACGCAGCGATGACGGTCCTCGACACGACCGGCCCCGACGCCTTCTTGAAGTACCACACGTTGCTGTTCGACAACCAACCCCCGGAGGGAAGCGCCGGTCTGACCGACCAGCAGCTCATCGACTACGCCGTGAAGGCGGGCGCCACCCGCTCGGCAGTCACCCAGCCGATCAAGGACGACCGTTACCACCAGTGGGTGCTGAACGCGACGAACCAGATGTCCCTGGACCACGTCACGGGAACCCCGACGGTCTACATCGACGGGAAGAGCCAGGGCAACGACCCCACGGCCGCCGCTCGGGCGGTACTGGCGGCCATCAAGTAGCCGGCACTCGTCTGCGATATCGCCCGGGAGGTCATCTGACGGACAACGTCGTGAAGGTGACGCGGCCCCTGTACGTGAGGGTCCCCCAAACCCCCGTCACCGGAGGGCTCGACCGGCCACGCCGACTCCCTGCGATACTTCACCGCGACGCGGGGATGACTCCTGAGGACCATTACGAATAGTGTCCCCGTGTCCCGGGCCCCTAGCTCAACTGGCAGAGCAGCGGACTTTTAATCCGCGGGTTGTGGGTTCGATCCCCACGG
Organism: uncultured Actinomycetota bacterium; assembly: GCA_963740525.1. Taxonomy (GTDB): domain Bacteria; phylum Actinomycetota; class Actinomycetes; order Propionibacteriales; family Nocardioidaceae; genus CAVUEG01. The sequence continues at coordinate 1,334,492 of CAVUEG010000006.1, read as the reverse complement.
GGCCCACGCACGCACCGCGCTGCTCCGGCAGCCTCGCCCGACGGGCGGGCAGTCACCTAGAAGCCCGCGGTGCCGTACCTGTTGGCCCGGTCCAGCACCTGCATCCAGTGCACGGTGTCGTCGAACGTCTCGCCCGGCAGGCCGTGAACCTCGCGAATGCCCGCCGGGACGGTCTCGTCCGCCTCGCGCTCGGCGGGGCACGAGTGGCGAGCACACCAGTCGTGCCCCTCCACCGGGCCGCCGACCGGCGACCGGGTGCCGCAGATCTGGCACGCAGCCAGGTGCCCGCCATCTGACTGGGATCTCACGACAACGGTGCGCACGGGTTCCCACCGGATCGGATCGAGATGCCCCACGGGTGTCTCGAAGCGAGCGTCGGTGCGGACGACCAGCGAGCACGTGCAGACCAGTCGGTCGATGGCACGCCACCGCACGGGCTCGTGGAGCCGCTGCGCCCTGCCCTCGAAGATGCCACTGAGCTCGCGCAGGTCCCGCTCACACTCCGTACGCAGGTCGTCCGGCAGCAGGTTGACCTCGTGCTGGTGCTGGAGGTACCACGCCTGGGCAGCGACCACCCGCCCGTCGTACTTGAGTCCGTGGAGGTCGTAGTCGCGCGGCATGGAGGTCTCCCCTCATCGAGGGACGCCGCCCTGGCGCGCGTCCCGGCTTGACCGCTGCTGGAGCCGGCCCAGGTCCTCTCCGGAAGGCACCGTGCCGGGTGGCGCGGTTGCCGCTCGGCCACGTCCGAAGGCGTGCGGCCGAGACTCTTGACCGCCTCAGACGGTAGCCGTGCCCACCGACACCCGAGGGGGCTCAGGGGGTCGGCTGGGCCCGACGAGGGCCGCGCGAGCCTTGCCTCGTCGAGGCGAGCAGAGCGAGCGCAAGCGCCGCGACCAGCAGGCCGAAGTCTCGCAGCGCCACGTCGTAGTACTCCCCCATGCTGACCAGGTCGATGATGATCCCGCCGAGCCACGCCGCGACCAGAAGACCACCGAAGCGTGGCGCGAGAGCGACCGTCAGGCCGGCCACGATCTCGATGATCCCGACCAGAACCATGGCCGTGTGGGCACTCCCGGGGACGATGTCGTTGATCCAGGGCGCGAGGTACCCCTCCCAGTTGGTCAGCAGGTTGAAGAACTTGTCGACCCCAAAGGCGATCGGCGCGATGGTGAAGACCGTCCGCAGCAGCAGGAGGGCCTGGCCCACCCGAACGGCGCCGCCAGGGGCGAGGTCGGTGGTTGCGGAGTCGGTGGTGTGGTCGAGTGTCATGACGCCTCCAGAGGCTTCTAAGAGAGAGTAACCTCGACTTTAGGCCTGAGGATCTCTAACGTCAAGTATTCTATCTTTTAGAATGGAGGCACCATGGATCTCGCCGACCAGGCGGCCGGAATCGGCGCCCTGGCAGAGCCGGCCCGGCGCGCGCTCTACGAGTACGTCGCCTCGCAGCCCGATGCCGTCGGGCGCGAACAGGCGGCCGAGGCGCTCGGCGTACCCGTTCACGTGGCGAAGTTCCATCTCGAGCGGCTGGTGGACGAGGGACTGCTCGAGACCGAGTTCCGCCGACTCTCCGGTCGAAGCGGGCCCGGCGCCGGCCGGCCCTCCAAGCTGTACCGGCGCTCGGCAGCGCAGTGGTCGGTCTCCCTGCCCGAGCGCCACTACGACCTCGTGGGCCAGATCCTCGCCGCCGGAGTGGAGCGTGCCACGCGTGAGCAGGTGCCCGTCGACGTGGCCATCGACGAGTCCGCGCGGGCTCGCGGCCGCGACGTGGGCACCGCGTCCACGGAGACCCCGGCTCCGGATCGGGACGACTGGGGGCGGCTCTCCGCCGCACTCGGCGACGTCGGGTACGAGCCTCGCGTGGAGGATGACGTCCTCCTCCTGCAGAACTGTCCGTTCGACGCCCTGGCCAAAGACCACACGCGGCTCGTCTGCGGACTGAACCGCCACTTTGTCCAGGGCGTCATCGAGGGCCTCGGCTGCCCCCAGCTCGAGGCGTGCCTGGAGCCCGAGGCCGGGATGTGCTGCGTCCGGACCCGGCGTCGGGACTGAGGCCGTGGCTCCGGCGAATCCACCCACCCGATCCGCTGAAAGTCCTCGCCCGAACGCGTAACCCCGGGCCCTCCCCGTGCGATTACCGCAGTGCCAGCCCCGAGCAGCGCGGGGCTGGCCCGACTTTCGCCGGAGCCTCCGGCCCGACAAGGAACCGACACGTGAAGCGCCGAGCTCCGATCACCCTGGGTCTGATCGGAGCGACGCTTGCCGTGTCGCTCCTCGGCGCGGTCCCGGTATCGGCCGACGAGCCACCGGCCGTCACCGAGACCGCGATGTACGTCCAGTGGGGCGACACCGCCCCACTTCTCGGCCAGAACGTCGCGGTGCACGCCGACTTCGCCCCCGCCGAACCCGGCCAGACCATCCAGCTCGAGCGGTACGACGCCGACCTGAACGTCTGGGTTCCCGGGGCCACCGGCCAGGTCGGAGAGATTCGGTACGACGACATCGGCTCCCCGGTCGCCTCCTTCGACGCCCATGTGCCCACCTACACCCGGGGCGTGACGGTCTGGCGGATCGTGGCCCAGCCCCACGGCAACATCCCGGTCGCCATCTCGTCGCCGACGCCGGTCTTCGTCGGTGGTCAGAGCCGACAGGTCACGACCCGCTACTCCGCCGGGCGGGCGGTGGTCGGAACACCGATCAAGGTCTCCGGCCGCGCGATCCGGGTGCCCGAGGGCGAGCCGGTGGTCCTCCAGCGCCGGGTGGGTGAGGACCGCTGGACCAAGGTCGACTCCGGGCTCACGCAGAGCCGCGGGCGTTTCTCACTGACGATCGCCTCGAAGATCCTGGGCACCAGCACCTTCCGGGTCGTTGTTCCCGGGCGGGCGGACTTCTCCAGCGTGACGAAGCGGATCGTCGTCGACGAGACCGCGTGGACTCCGGGGACGTTCCCTCCCGCACCGCCACCTGGCCCGGACCCGGGCGTGCCAGAGGGCGACCCGGACGACTACGCCTTGCTCTACGAGCCCACCCCGCGTTGGAACCCCTGTCTCGAGATCGGCTACCGGGTGAACGCGGCCGAAGGCCCCGCCTCCGCCGCGGAGGATGCCCGGGCCGCAGTCGCCGAGGTGGCCACGGCCACCGGGCTGAGGTTCGTCTACCGCGGTCCCACCGACCTGGTCCCGGGCGACCGCAGCGGCGCCGCCCCGTACCCGAGCGACACCGACCTCGTCATCGCCTGGTCCACGGACGAGGAGTCGACGTACCTGCCCCCCGACCCTGCGGTGGCGGGCCAGGGCGGAGCCGCGTTCGCCGACGCGGGGTACGTCGACCAGGACGGCCGACCGATCCGGATGTTCTACAAGGCCGTGCTGGTGATGAACGCCGAGACGACCTGGCTGACGCCGGGCTTTGCCGACGGCTCGAGCACCGGCAAGGTGCTGATGCACGAGCTGGGACATGTCGTCGGGCTCGACCATGCCGCCACGGACGACGAGGTGATGTACCCGACGCTCGGCGCCGGGCCCAGCCGGTGGGGCGCCGGGGACCTCTCCGGGCTGTCGCTGCTCGGCAGCGGCGAGGGGTGCATCTACGACGCCAAGGGCTCCGTGGCCACCTACGACGTGCCTCCGTACGCCGCAGCAGCGCGCATCGCAACCTCGCACTGACCGCTGTGTCCGGGACGAGCGGGCGGCCCAGTCTTCCCCGCCCGAACGCAGGCGAAACGTAACCCCTGCTCACTTTCCTCGTTGGGCTGACGTCACTCAGCGTTGCCGTAACCCGGCACCAACCACTCGAGGATGTCCCATATGACCCACCGTCAGGGCACACGTCGCCGTCTCGTCGCGGCCGTCACCAGCGCCACCCTGCTGGCCGCAGGGGCCGCGTTCGCGGCACCCGTGAGCGCGGCGCCGACCACCGGGCTCTCGCCGAGCCCGCTCTCGACACTCGGCAAGAAGCTGCTGGTCGCGACGTTCGACCGCCAGGACAGCACGGTCGTCCGGGGGAGCCAGTTCAAGGTCTCCGGCCAGGTCAGCAAGGTCACCCAGGAAGCGGTGGGGCAGATCGGCGACGGCGTCCCCGCGTCGTTCACGCTCCAGGTCGTGGCCCCCTCGGGCCGGGTGCTGGCGACGCAGTCGGTGACGGCAGGTGCCCTCGGCTCGTTCTCCACGACCGTGCCGGGCACGGTCACCTCGAAGCTCGACCCCGACACTGACGTCACCGCGCTGGCCGTGCGCGCGGTCGATGCGACGTACGCCGACTACGCCGCCGCCGACGCCGGCGCGGCTGCTGTCGCCGTTGCCACGACGGACACAACCCTGCACGTCGAGAACAGCTTCGTCTCCGCCGTCGGCTGGGTGAAGCCCGGCGACACCTACCCCTCGCGGGTCATCGTGAGCAACCCGACCGACTCGGCCTTCTCCGATGTCACCGTCACCGTCACCGCCCCCACCGGCGCCTCGTTCACCGACGCCCGGTCCGCGAACGGCTCCGTGACCGAGGCACCCCGGACGGTGACCTGGACCATCCCGAGCATCGCAGCGGCGACCGCCGGCGGACCCACGGTCTCCACCCTCATCCTCGAGGAGCAGGCCGCCACACTGGCTGAGGAGCCCACCCTGGTCTGGCGCGACCTGTCCACCACCGCGGTGATGACCGTCGCCGGGACGCCGGACCAGACCGTGGTCAGCCACGGCCCGAAGGTGATCCCGCCGAAGGACAAGTACGACTCCGCCCGGTACGGCGACCGCCCGTTCCCGGTCGTCCCGGTCGAGTACACCGACCGCGCCTACCAGAGCGGCCACAGCGGCGACCAGCTCGAGGGCGTCATCAACTCTCCCGAGCTCGCGGGCTCGACGTTCAACCTGTACCAGGAGATGTCGATCAAGCAGCTGTTCCCGAACGGCACCGTGCCGTCCGCCGGCATCGCCACCGCCGACTTCACCTATGAGCCCGGCTTCGACTTCTCCCACTTCCAGCCCGGCCAGACCTGCGGCGGCGCGACGATGTCCGACTCGCCGGTTCCCGCCGAGGGCACCCCGGCCTACCCCGAGCGCATCAAGAACGGCGTCTACCAGCTCCCCGGCGACACCGGCTACTACGGCTCCGACGCCAACGGCTCGGCCCTCGTCGGCGCGGTCGCCGGGGTCGGGGCTCTCCAGAACATCGACTCCGGCTGCGGCCCGGCCGGCAAGCTCGTCTACGACGCTGCCGCGATCGCAGACCCGGAGATCGACTACTCCGACTACGACACCGACAAGGACGGCGTGGTCGACTTCTTCATGGCCGTGTTCGCAGGCTGTGGGGGCAACGGCTCCTCGCAGCTGTCCGCCGCCGGCTGCGACTACGCGGGCGGGCCCTACGACAACGTCTGGCCGCACTCGTCGTCCCTGGAGTACTACTACACCGACCCCGACACCGGGCTGAAGGGCTTCGTCACCGACGACCAGCTCAAGGACCTCGAGGGCCGCACGCTCTTCTACACCTCGAGCGCCCGGTCCGACATGACCACGACCGAGACGGCCTTCCCGGTGATGGTGCGTGTGGGTCCGTACAACGTGAACCCTGAGACCGCCATCGACAAGGCCTCGGTGATCTCGCACGAGTACGGCCACTCGCTGGGACTCCCGGACTTCTACTCGACCGGCAGCCGCGACACGTACGGCGACTGGAACCTGATGGCGACCGACAAGTCCCAGAACATGGACGCCTTCTCACGCCAGGAGCTCGGTTGGGTCGTCCCGCAGGCACTCGAGGCGGGCTCGACCAGGACCGTGAGCGGCTGGGCCGACTCCAAGCAGGACATCCACAAGATCGTCTGGCAGCAGGCGGACGGCACGCCGTACGAGCTCACCGGTCCCCGCGTGCACAACTCGGAGATGTACGTCGCCAAGCTCCCCGGGCGACAGCTCCTCGATCCCGACACGTTCGACACCGGAGAGAAGGCCAGCAAGACCCACGCCTGGTGGTCCGGGTCCGGCAACGACTTCGGCTGCCCGCCGAGCGGTGGTCGCAACCTGGACCTTGCGATCCCCGGCCTGGCGGCGCTGCCCGCAGGCAGCACGGTCAAGCTCGCGTTCAAGTCGCGCTGGGACATCGAGTGGGACTACGACTACGGCTACGTCCTGACCACCACCGACGGCGGAGAGACGTACCAGTCGCATGCGTCGGAGAACGGCTACACGACCTCCAACGCCGGCGTGCCGGGCAACGCGAACCAGAACGCCTGTCAGGGTCTGTACGACAACGGGCTCACCGGCACCAGCGGTTCGTACGACGCCGGCACCGAAAGCACCGACCGAGTCGCGGGCGACTACCCCGACCCGGTCTTCCTCAGTGACAGCTACGACATCAGCGACCTCGCTGGTGAGGCCAACGGCGCGCTGCGGCTCAGCTACGCCACCGACCCGGGCCTGGCCCGGCCGGGCTGGTTCATCGACGACGTCAAGGTGACCGCCACGACGCCGAGCGGCGAGCAGGTGCTGCTGGACACGGACTTCGAGTCCGACGGTGGCCCCGATGACCCGCGCGTGTACAACGGCGGCTGCCACGAGGACCTCACCACGGCCCAGCAGTGCACCAAGGGCTGGCGGTACATCGCAGCCGGTGCGGAGGACCCGAACGACCACGCCTACTACATGGAGATGCGCGACCGTTCCGGCTTCGACTTCAACGGCAATGGCCAGGTCGACCGCGACGCCATCGGATTCCACCCGGGTCTCTACCTGGCCTACACCGACGAGGCGCACGGTTACGGCAACGTCGGCACGGACAACCCGCCCGCGCAGTCACCGCTGGACTCGCAGCCTGAGCCCGACAGTGACTCTCCCAACCTCAATGACGCCGCGTGGACCGCGAAGGCGGGCGACAACGCGTTCACGGACTCTGGTGCGGGCCACACGGACAACTACTCCGATCCCGGCCAGAGTGAGGTCGACAGCCGGTACCCCAAGGTCAGCAACCCGTGGCGATTCCGCTACGACTGCCTCACCTTCGACGTCCTGTCGATGACAGGAGAGGACGTCGGGCCGGCCACCTCGGACGGCAACCTCACCGGTGACGTGAAGTTCACGATGGGCTCCGGGTGTGGCGCCTTCGACTACGGCTACGAGGACACGGCGGCACCCGCCCCGGTCAACCACCCCCCGGTGGCCGACATCACGGCGAGCTCGTCGAACGTCCGCCCCGGCGAGGAGGTCACTTTCTCCGCTGCAGACTCGACGGACGAGGAGACACCGGACGACCTCGACTACTCGTGGGACTTCGGCGACGGTGGGTCCACCAAGGACGCCCAGGGCAAGGTCGTCACCCGCACGTTCAGCGAGGCGAAGACGTACGTCGTCACCCTCACGGCGACCGACCCTCGCGGAGCGACGGGCAAGAAGCAGTTCGAGGTGAACGTGGCCGGCGAGCCCGTGGCTCCCAACGAGCGGCCGCGAGCCCACGCCTCGGCGAAGTCCAGCGGGGTCTGGGCGGGTCACAGGCTGGCCCTGTCCAGCGCCGGGAGCACTGATCACGAGACGCCGAACGGTCTGACCTACGCCTGGAACTTCGACAACGGCGGACGCCGCGTCGACTCGACGAAGGCCAACCCGACGGTCCGCTACCGGAAGGCCGGCAAGCACCAGATCACGCTGACCGTCACCGACCCGAGCGGAGCCAAGGACACGGACACGGTCACGGTCGTGGTGCGCCAGCGCATCGCCTGTGAGTCCGACCAGGTCACCCGAAAGGGTGCCTGGCAGGACCAACGCTCACGGCGTGCGGCAGGTCACCGCTACTGCTCGCTGAAGCGCAAGGGCGTCCTGGCCATGAGCTTCCGCGGGCCGCGGATCGACCTCTCGTGGGGCAAGGCCGACCAGGGCGGCTTCGGCGTCGTCCTCGTGGACGGCCACCGGGCCGGACGGATCGACTTCGGCATCGACGCCACCAGCCCGGTCTTCCGGTTCCACCGGATCTTCGCCGGGTTCGGCGAGGGCACCCACCGGGTGCGCCTCGTGGTCAAGAGGGGTGCGGCGTACGTGGACCACTTCGTGATCCGCCGCTAGCCGGACGGTGTCGTCGACTCACTGATCGCACGCCTGAGCGCCTGGTGAAGCTCTCCCCCGAGGAGCTTCACCAGGCGCTCGTGCGTGTCGGAGACCTCCCCGGGGAGGTTCGGCAGGTCGCCGACGACCCTCTCGGCCAGGCGGCGCAGCTTGATGTTGCTGGACTGCGAGAGCCGAGCGAGGAGAGCGAACGCTTCGTTCTCCGAGATGGCCAAGCCGAACATCAGCACCCCCTTGGCCTGCTCGATGACGGCACGACTCTCGAGAACGTCAGCGAGCGCCTCGGTGACCGCGTGGTCGTTCTCGCGGCGGCGCACCTGCGTGAGGTCGACGATGTGCCCATGGAGAGCGGTGGGTGCCCCGCTGGATCCCCAGCTGGCGGTGCCCACCACCAACAGGTGCCGCAACCCACGGTCGGAGTCGAAGATCCGGTGGTACGAGACCAGCGTGAAACCAAGCGTCAGGCACTCGACCAGCGCCTTGCGAACGGCCTCGACATCGTCGGGATGCACGTGCGCCAGGATCATCTCCTGGGTCGGCACCACCTGACCCGGCTCGTAGCCGTGCATCCGGTAGATCTCGTCGGACCAGGTCCAACGGTTCTCGCTCACGGCGTACGTGAACGTCCCGACTTCGGGGGTTGCCATGCGGTGGGACCGCCTCCAGATCGACATGAGGGCGGCCCGACTGTTTGAGCTGCAACGCTCACTCTGTCACAACGGACCTCCCGGTCAGCGCATGACACCCAGCGGGGAGAGCGACAGACCCGGGAAGACACTGGAGATCGGTCGGTCCGGGAACCGTTTGGTGATCACCTCGCCCAGCACCTGGCGATAGTCGGTGGTGACCTTGAGATCGCCGTCGACGAGCTTGTCCTTCGACAGCCACGGCCACTGGCCGTAGTACTGACCGCCTCGGACGCCCCCGCCGGCGAGAAGCATCATGTTCCCCCACCCGTGGTCGAGACCGCGGTTGCCGTTCTCGGCGACCCGGCGGCCGAACTCACTGATCGTGACCAAGGTGACCTTCGAGCGCATCGTCCCGAGATCACGCATGAACGCGTTGATGGACTCTGCGAGTCCGGTGATCATGGTCTGCATCTGGCCCCACTCGGTGGTGCCGTAGCTGCTGTGCATGTCCCAGGATCCGTAGTCGATGGAGATCACCTCGGCACCCACCCCGGCGCGGATCAGCTGGGCACTGTCGCGGAGTGCGGCGGAGAGGTCGGCGGACGGCCACGCGGTGGGGTACTTCACCCCGTTGGCTGGCGTGTAGCCCGCTGCCGTCACCGTCGAGAGGCGGTCGGTCACGGACACGGCGGCTCGCGCGGAGTCGCCCAGAGCGCCCTCGTCGTGCGACCAGGTCGTGGCGAGCTGACGGCGTCGGCGCGTGGCCCAGCTGTCGTTCATGCCTGCCAAGCCGAGGCCCTTGAGCCCGTTGGTGGCGAGCGTCGGCGCCGGACCGGTGAGTAGCGTCGGGGTGATCGAGGAGTTGATGTGGATCGCCTCGGTCGGCGAGGCCCCGGTGTCGAGACCGATCATCCGGTTGACCCAGCCTCGGCGGACGGCGGATCCGGGATCGGCGTCCTCGATCTGCTCCATCGCGAGGAAGTGGGACCGGTTGGGCGCGTCCATCCCCACGGCGTGCACCGCGGCGAGCTCGCCGGATTCGAACATCCAGGCCAGAGGAGAGAGATTGGGGTGCAGCCCGAAGAACGCATCCTGGGCGACCAGCGATGATCGGGGAACCGCGATCGTGGGTCGCGCGGAGTAGTACGCCGGATCGCCGTGCGGCACGACCATGCCGAGCCCGTCGACACCGCCACGCAGGGACAGCACCACGAGGACGTTGCCGTCGGCGGTGGCGCCGTACGCCGTCTGCCGCAGCGCGTCGCCGAAGACGGAGGTGGCGACGAGCCCGGCGCCCGCACCGGCCACGCCCTGGAGGAAGCGGCGGCGGCTCAGCTCGGAGGCACGGGAGAACTCCGCGCAGCACTCACCGGCGTCCGGGTCCATGGCACTCATCTCGTCATGTGTTCGGGAGAGTCGAGCAGGCTTCCGACGAGGCGGACGAAGAGCCAGCTCATGACGGCATGGTCGGCGCTGATGGTCTCGCCCGGACGGCAGTCGACCGCCTGGCAGGCCGCCTTGAGGATCTTGCTCGTGGAACGCTGGCCCAGCATCACCCGGCACAGATGGTCCACGAGCTTGTCGAACCTGATGCGCCGCTGCGGCAGCCAGGCCGTCGGCGGTCGGTACCTGACGTCCTCGGTCGGGTACCACCCCGCCGTCATGTTCCAGTGCATCTGGTAGGACGAGATCATCCGCGTCGCCGAGCACCACGGGGAGTTGCTCTCCGGGGCGCCGTCAGGACGCGGCCACTGGTAGAGCTGAAGACTGCCGGGCATCCAGGTCATCGCCTGGGCCCACGAGCTTCCGCTTCGGGGACGTTTGACATCGACGCGCAGGACCCGCGCGGTGGCGACCAGGTCGTCGATCGGCGTCCGGACCTTCTTGCCGTGGGCGGCGGCGTACGCCTTCGAGGCGACCAGTGCGCGCAGCACGGCGCGGATGTCCGTGCCGTGGTTGAGGTACACCTTGGCCAGGTGGCTGACGAGCGCGGCGTTCGGCGCGTCGGAGACGAAACGCAGCACCAGCTTGCGGGCGATGGTGCGTGCCGTCGCGGGGTGGTGCGCGAGGTAGCGCAGGTAGTCGACCGTGAGCTGGCGGCCGTCGGCGGCGGAGTTGTCTCGCTCGAACGCGAGCACCTTCACCGGGCCGGTCGTGTGACGAGACTTGTCGTAGAGCCCCTGCCACGTCCCCTTCACGTCCACGGTGTAGCCGGACAGGATCTTCGCGGAGTCCTTGACCATCTGCTCGGTGTAGCCGGAGGTCCGACCCACCGTGTGCAGCTCGAGAAGCTCGCGGCCCTGGTTCTCGTTCGGCGCACCTCGCGTCGACTGCCAGTTGTCGAGGAAGAGCAGCATGGCCGGGTGCAGGCTCACCGCGACGAGCAGGTCGTCGAAGCGCCCGAACGCGTGGTCGCGGATGACCGAGTCGTAGCCGAAGCGGTGTACCCAGGCCAGGTCGGAGTTCGCGTTGACGTGGAAGTGGTTCGACCAGAAGTCGACCATCGTCTCGTGGACCTGGCGGTTGCTGTGGATCCGCCGCAGCTCCGACCAGTTGCCGAACTCCTTGGCGAAGACCCACGCCGACTTGTCTCGGGTCTGGTTCCGGTCCCACTTCGTGCCGGCCGACTGACGCTGGTCGGGGAACCACGTGATGAGCGCCTTGGTCTTGGCGTTCTCACGCACCTTGGCGGGGTGCATCTGCCTCTCCAGCCAGGCACGCGGGCCACCCGCGGCACGCAGAGCAGCCAGTCCCTTCGGCGTGAACCCGGTCCCGAAGCGGTTGAGCATGTGGAGCTCCGCGCGCGACGGGACCGTCGTACGCCGATAGGGGTTCGGGCGGTACGACGTCACGCGACGCGACATCAGGGCTGGAGCGACCACGTCTGATCATCACCCGAAAAGCGGTCCCGCGTGTCCGTTTCGGGACCATTGGCCCGAACCGGTCAGGTCCGGGTCGCGAGCCAGTAGCGCTCCTTCCCCTCGCGGATGTCCTCGAGCCGACCGCCGTTGACCACGATGGTCCGTCGGGACGCCTCGTTGGTGTCGTCGCAGGTCACGAGCACCCGGTCGAGCCCCAGACCGGCCGCGATGTGCAGACCCTGCGCGAGCAGCCACGAGGCGTGCCCCTGCCGGCGCCGGCTCGGGCGGACGCTGTAGCCGATGTGGCCGCCCTGGTCGAGGAGGAAGGGGGTCAGCGCGTGCCGGACGGTCACACAGCCGGCGTACTCGCCGTCGACGACGAGCCAGCGGTAGGTCGCGCGCACACGGCCCGGTTCGAGCGAGGCGGCCGGGTCCTCCTGTGCGAGCAGGGCCCGAATCCAGGTGGCGAACCCGGTGGCGTCCTCGAGGGCGCCGACGAACTCCCACAGTCCGGCGCCGTGCTGGTACTCCTCGCCGAACTCGGCCGCGGACTCCAGCCAGGACCGGTGCAGCTCCGGGTCGGGGCGGACGAGCTCTCTCATGCCACCACGGTAGGCAGACCGGCAAGGTGTTTTCCGGAGGAACGCACGCCGGCCCGCGACCTGGGCGTCGCGGGCCGGAGTGTGTGGGCGCGTCGGGTCAGCGGCGGCTCATGATGTCGATCTGGATCGACTTGCGGCCCCTGACCAGGGCCTCGGTCGTCGTCCGCGCGTCACTGTGCTGGACGCGACCGCGGCGGCCGTAGAGGTCGAGCGAGCGGATGATCTGGTCGTTGTGCGGAGCCGCGTTGATCTTCTCCAGTGCCGTGTCGAACGACGGGCTGTTGCGGAAGAAGAAGAACCCGCCGTACGACGACCCGCCACCGTTCACGCTCAGCTGGCCCTGCTTGTTGCCGGCGTCCCTCGGGACCCGGATGCTGGTCCGCACGACCTTGTCGCCGAGTTCGGCGTTCTCGGAGGTCAGCGTGACCCTCAGCGGGAGCAGCGCACCGGCGCGCGCCACGATGTGGGCCCGACGTCGCAGCGTGATCCATGAGCCGTGGCTCCTGACCTCAGCCTTCTCGACGCGCCAGACCCGCTGTGCCTCGTCGAGGTTGAGCACCGCGGACACGTCGTCGACGGTGAAGTCCTCGGCGGTGCTGTTCTGCAACGACGCGAGCTGCATGTACAGCGTCCAGGGGATGCTGAACGTCAGGTCGTAGCCGTTGGAGTAGTGGTCGGCCCAGTTGAAGCTCCAGGGCGAGCCGTCCTCGCGGGTGCCGTTGACCGTCCAGGTGCCGACGGCCGAGCCACCGCGAATGCCGTCGTAGATCCGGTCCGCGTCCACCAGCAGGTGGGTGGCGGCCAGATCCGGGACCGCCGTCGGCAGACTGATGTGCGTGCTGCCGGTGCGGCTGTCGTCACCCAACGTCACCAGAGCGGTGACGTCGGTCGTGGGAGGGAGATCACCCAGCTTGCCGCCGATGGCCGTCATCCGGTCCGAGGTGATGGTGCCCGAAGGGGCGCCGATGTTGGCGACCTTGAACGGGGCGCCGAGGGACTCCGGCTGGATGTAGAGCGCGTCCGCGCCGTGCATGGTGAGCGTCGTCGGGCCGGCCCACATCATGGGGTGACCGAAGCCCAGGACGTCGTCACCGCAGACCGAGGTGGCGGTGCCGATGCCTCCGGCCGTGACGTCGCCGTAGGACAGGGTCGCGGCGAGGTTGCCGCCGGCCACCATCGGAGTGTCCGCTGCGTCCGCGCCGACTGCCGCGGCACCCAGGCGGTAGACGTCGCGAGTGGCGAACTTGAACTTCGTCGCCGCGCGGTCGAGGCGTCGCTGGGAACGGAAGCCGGAGACACCCAGCGGCATCGGCAGCTGCTCCATGCCCGACGCCGCCTCGCGCTTCGTGGCTGCGCCGGAGCGGACCATCACGCGCTGCATGCCCTGGGGAACCTCGGCGGTCTCCGTCGCAGGTGCCGGCGCGGTCTTGAGCATCTCGGTGTAGGGGGTGACGCCGGCAATCGGCGACGAGCCCCAGGAGAGTCCGTAGGCGACGGCGCCGATGAGGCGACCGTCCGCGGCGTAGACCGGCGAGCCGGACATGCCCTGCCAGATGCCGCCCGCGGCATCGACCGCGGGGCTACCGCTGAAGTCCATGATGATCATGTCGACACCGGGGGCGATGCCGTCCTGGAGGAGGCCGACGTACTTGCCGGTGAACTCCTCCGGCGTGGTACCTGAGGTCACGGTCAGGCCGGAGACCGGCTGATCCTTGACGAGCTCGGAGGCCGGGAAGGCCTCGGGGCATTCGCTGCTGGGCGCGGACGCTGCCGGCCCGATCCCGGTCGTGGCGCTCAGCGAGGCCGCGACGACGGCCAACGCGGCCCCTGCCGCTGCCCTGCGCACCCGAGTGCTGCTCAGACGTGACATGTGAAGGTCCACCTTCTCTTGATATTCAGCGCCCCCGTGGCGGTGAACTGCGCAAATTGTGACACCCCGGCGGGGTGTCACTCCGGCGGGCGCTCCGGTGACCGGGTCGACCTCCTGCACATCTGACGCGAAGCCGGCCCGTTTGGTTGCCTTGCCGGCCAAGTTCGGGCCAATCGTCCATCACTGGGGGTACCAAGGTCCCGCAAATACTCGTTTTGTCGGCCGGGATCGGTTCCAATGGGGGTATGGGTACCTGGAGCCGCAGTGAGGTCGAGGCTGCCTTTGCCGACTACAACGCCGCCGTGCAGGTGGCCGTGGACACCGGCGACTGGAGCCACCTGTCCAACGTCTTCACCCACGACGCGGTGTACATCGACTACGGCGACGGCAGGATGCGCGGGCGCGCCGAGATCACGATGTGGCTGACCCACACGATGAACATGTTCCCGCTCAGCGAGATGGTCGCGTTCCCCATCCTCTGGTCGGTGATCGAGGACGGCACCGGCCGGGTGATCAGCAAGGTCCGCAACGTCATGCGCGATCCCGGCGACGGAAGCGTCCATGAGATCCACAACATCGCCGTGATGGAGTACGCCGGCGACGGGATGTGGTCCTACGAGGAAGACGCGTACAGCCCCATCGACACCTACGAGATGACTCGGGCCTGGGGCCTGATCGCGGAGCGGCACGGCACCCTCACCCCCGAGGCGCGCGACTACTACGACCGGATCGGCGGGCTGTAGGCCCGGTGCGTCAGCCCGTCTCGGACTTCGTCCCCCGGGCATTCGTGTCCGAGAGCCGAGCCTCCTCGATGGCGCGTGCCTCGAGCTCGTCCCGCCGGGCGCGCTGACGGTCGGCCTGGAACGCGTCGAACTCCCCCGGCGCGCTGACCAGGTCGGCGGCTCCGTGCTCCAGCTTGCTCAGCGCCATCCGGCCGAAGATCTGCTGCTCGGTGGCGGTGCGCTCGGAACGGTCGTTGCCGACGAACGTGATCGCCCAGTGCAGCAGCGCGGAGACCTGGTTCTTGAAGCCGGTGATGTAGAAGAGGTGTACGCCGAGCCACATCAGCCAGGCGACGAAGCCGTGCAGCCGTACCTTGCCGACCATCGCGACCGCGCTGAACCGCGAGATGGTAGCCATGCTGCCCTTGTCGAAGTACCTGAACGGACCCCTCGGCGCCTTGCCCTGGATCCGCCCGTCGATCACCTTGGCGGCGTACTTGGCGCCCTGGATCGCGACCTGAGCGACACCGGGCAGGTTGTCCAGCGAGATCATGTCGCCGACCACGAACACCTCGGGGTGACCGGGCAGCGTCAGGTCCGGGTTCACGTGGATCCGTCCGGCGCGGTCGACCGGCGCCCCGGTCTGCGCCGCCAGGGCAGCGCCGAGTGGACTGGCCGAGACCCCGGCCGCCCAGACCTTCGTCACGGCGTCGATGCGGCGACGCGACCCGTCCCGCTCCTGGACCACGAGTCCACGCTCGTCCACGTCGGTGACCATCGCCCCGAGCTGGACCTCGACCCCGAGCTTCTCGAGCGACGCCTTGCTCCAGGTGCCGAGCTTGGCACCGAACGGGGGCAGGACCTGACTCGCGGCGTCGACGAGGATCACCCTTGCAGTGCGGGTGTTGATCCGGCGGAAGTCGCGGTGCAGGGTGCGATGGGCGAGCTCGGCGATCTGACCGGCCATCTCGACTCCGGTGGGGCCGGCGCCGACGACGACGAAGGTGAGCAGCCGGTCGATCTCGGACTCGTCCTCGGAGAGCTCGGCCAGCTCGAAGGCGCCGAAGATCCGCCCGCGCAGCTCCAGGGCGTCGTCGATGCTCTTCATGCCGGGGGCGAACTCCGCGAAGTGGTCGTTGCCGAAGTACGACTGTCCCGCACCCGCGGCAACCAGCAGCGAGTCGTACGGGGTCACCGTCGGCCGACCGAGCACGTGTGAGGTGACGGTGCGCGCCTCGAGGTCGATGTCGGTCACGTCGCCGAGAAGCACGCGGGCGTTCTTCTGACGGGCCAGCACCTCACGGGTGGGCGGGGCGATCTCGCCCTCCGACAGGATGCCGGTGGCCACCTGGTACAGCAGCGGCTGGAAGAGGTGGTGGGTCGTCTTGGCGATCATCGTGACGTCGACATCGGCCCGCCGCAGCGCCTTGGTGCCGAAGAGCCCACCGAAGCCGGAACCGATCACCACCACGCGGTGGCGGGGCGCATCCTCGTTCGTCATTCGTCAACCTTCCGGGTCGGGTGCTGACTCCCCCAGTGTTGCTGCCCAGTGTTGTTGTGAACGCCTTCACAAGACAAGCCGCGGAGACGTTCGCTTCGTCACGTCCCCCCGGTCGCCGCTTCGGGCAGGCAGGATGCCCCTGTGAACCACTTCGACCTCGCCGTGATCGGCACCGGATCCGGCAACACCATCGTGGGCGCCGAGTTCGCCGACCAGTCCGTGGTCATGATCGAGCGCGGCGTCTTCGGAGGCACCTGTATCAACGTGGGCTGCGTGCCCACCAAGATGTTCGTCTACCCGGCGGACCTGGCCCGGCACGCCCGCCGCGGGCCGTCGCTGGGAGTGGACACGACCGTCGGCGCGGTCCGCTGGGGTGACCTGCGGGACCGCGTCTTCGCCCGGATCGACCCGATCAGCGTGGAAGGTCGCGACTACCGCGCCACGCGCAACCAGTACGTCACCCTGCTCGAAGGGACGGCCCGCTTCACCGCCCCCCGCACGCTCTCGGTGGAGACCTCGACGGGCCGCGAACAGCTCACGGCCGACCAGGTCGTGATCGCCGCCGGCAGCCGGGCCACCGTGCCCGACATCCCGGGACTGACCGAGGTGAAGCACCACACGAGCGACACGATCATGCGGCTCGCCGAGCTGCCCGACCGGCTGGGGATCATCGGCGGTGGCTTCGTCGCCGCCGAGTTCGCCCATGTCTTCTCCGCGTTCGGCAGCTCGGTGACCCAGATCCACCGCGGCAGCAGCCTGCTCCGCGACGAGGACGACGACGTCGCCGCCCGGTTCACCGAGATCGCCGGGCGTCAGTGGAACCTGCTGCTCGACAGCGTGGTCGACAGGGTCGAGGCGACCCCGGGAGGAATCGCGATCCACCTGGGCGACGATCGGGTGGAGGTCGACGCCCTGCTCGTGGCGACGGGCAGGGTGCCCAACTCCGACCTCCTGGACCTTCCCGCGGCCGGGGTCGCCACCGATCCACTGGGGGTGATCGTGGTCGACGAGTTCATGCGGACCACGGCACCTGGTGTCTGGGCACTGGGGGACATCGCCGGCCACTTCCAGCTCAAGCACGTCGCCAACCAGCAGGCCCGGGTGGTCCGACACAACCTGAGGCATCCCGACGATCTCAGGGCAGCCGACAACGAGGTGATCCCGAGCGCCGTGTTCACGTATCCCCAGATCGCGTCCTTCGGTCTCAAGGAGCGAGAGGCCGTGCTGCGCGGGGTCCGGCACGTGGTCGCCAGGCAGGCGTACTCCGAGGTCGCCTACGGCTGGGCCATGGAGGACACCGAGGGCTTCGTGAAGGTCCTCGCCGACCCGGACACCGGCCTGCTCCTCGGCGCCCACATCATCGGCGACCAGGCGTCCAACCTGATCCAGCCCCTGGTCCAGGCCGCGACCTTCGGGCAGACGGCGTACGACGTGGCTCGCGGGCAGTACTGGATCCACCCGGCGCTGGCCGAGGTGGTCGAGAACGCCCTCTTGGGACTGGACCTGACCCAACGGGGGTAAGAACGGTGACGACGGGGACGCGCAGTGCCGGGAGGGCTCATGAACATGGACAAGTCAGACGTCCCCGACGTCTCTGATGTCTCGAGGGACGACCTCGACGATGCGCTGGAGCCTGGCATCAGGTTCGGCCTCGTCGTCTACGGCATCGTGCACCTCATCGTCGCCTGGACCGCGCTGCAGCTGGCCTTCGGATCCGGTCAGGGAAAGGCGTCCAGCTCCGGGGCGATGCACCAGCTCGCGGACACCCCGGTCGGTGCGGGCCTGCTCTGGGCCGTCGCGGCGGGTCTGGCCGCTCTCGTCGTGTGGCGGGTGGTCGAGGCGGCCGTCGGCTACACGCGCTACGACGGAGGGAAGCGGCTGGCAAAGCGCGCGATGGCCGGGCTCAAGGCCCTGGTCTACGGGTCACTCGCCTGGTCGGCGGTCAAGGTCGCAGTGGGCAGCGGCTCCTCGAGCGGCACCGACTCCTTCACCACCAAGCTGATGTCGGCTCCGCTGGGACAGCTCCTGGTGGGGGCGGTGGGTCTGGGGATCCTCGCGTACGCCGGCGCGTTGGCGTGGAAGGGCTGGTCGGAGAAGTTCCGCAAGGACCTCGAGACCGAGGCCCAGACCGGGGATCTGGGCACCACCTACATCTGGCTCGGCAAGATCGGCCACGTGGCCAAGGGGGCAGCCCTGGCAGTCGTGGGAGGGCTGTTCTGCTGGGCCGCACTCACCCATGACGCCAAGAAGTCCGGTGGCCTCGACCAGGCCCTGCACGAGGTGCTGCGGCAACCGTTCGGCAGCGCGCTGCTCGGAGTCGTCGGTCTCGGCATCGCCTGTTACGGCCTCTACTCGTTCGCGCGGGCGCGACACCTGAGCCGCTGAGGCGGCCAATCGGTTTGAGGACCGCCCTGCAGTGGCAGGATTTGGGTGACCCACCCTCCGCCGAAAGCCACCCGTGCCCCTGACCCGACAGGCCCTGCCACTCAAGGCCAACCCGCGCTCCATCAAGGACGCCCGGGACTGGGTCACGGGAATCCTCGAACAGGTCGGCCGAGAGGACCTCCTCGAGTCCGCCCGCCTGGGCACCACGGAGCTGGCGACGAACGCCCTCCTGCACGCGACGAGCCCGATGGCGGTGCGGGTCCGCGGCACCCGGGACAACCCCAGGATCGAGGTCTTCGACGGCGCCACCACCCCACCCCGCCTCGAGATCGACCGCTTCGGTCAGGACCAGCTCCTCGCGACCATCGGGCGTGGGCTGCGGCTCGTGGCCATGCACTCGGTCGCTTGGGGATGTGACATCGAGCTCGACGGGAAGCTGGTCTGGTTCGAGCCGAGCGCGGAGACCAACGAGAGCGACGCGCTCCCGGAAGTGCAGGTCGTCGACTTCAAGTCCGAGGTCGAACGCGCGGCGGAGTCCGCCCGCGCCGACGAGGGTCGGATCCCGGTCAGGCTGCTCGACATGCCGCCGCGGGTCTTCGCGGCGTACCGCCTCTACTACCTCGAGCTCCGCCGCGAGCTGCGGCTGCTGTCACTACGGTCGGAGACCCCGATCCCCGTGGCCCGTGACCTGGGCGAGCAGTTCCGGGTCGTGGAGGCCGAGCGGCAGCGAGCGACCGGTATCGTCAACCTCGACCGCGCCATCGAGGCGGGCCAGGAGCGCGTCGACCTGGAGTACCTCGTCCCCAGCACGGCCGGGGAGACCATGAAGCGGATGCGGGATCTGCTGCTGCTCGCCGACGAGTTCTGCCGAGCACGCAAGCTGCTGTCCCTGTCGGCGTCCGACCAGCTGCTGGCGCTCCAGGACTGGTACGTCGGCGAGTTCGTGCGCCAGTCCCGCGGGGAGCCGCCGACGCCCTGGCAGGGCGAGTTCGACCTGGACACCGACCAGGGACGTCGCAAGGCATGAGCCGCCCTCCCCTGCGGCCGGCCGGGCTGGTCGCCGTGGCACTGGGGGGCGCCATGGGCGCTCTCCTGCGGTGGGCCATCGGCGAATGGGCCCCCGACGGTGCCGGCTTCCCCTGGACCACCCTGGCGATCAACGTCGTCGGCTCCGGCCTGCTGGGGCTGCTGCCCGCGCTGGACTACGTCCGGCACCATTGGACGCTGCCACTGTTCCTCGGCACCGGCGTGCTGGGTGGGTTCACGACCCTCTCGGCCTGGTCGGTGCAGACCCGCGAGCTGCTGGCCTCGGGACAGGAGGTCACCGCGCTCCTGTACGTCGCCGCGACACTGTTGGCCTGTCTGAGCGTTGTCGCCCTGGCTCGACGCGCGTCGACCCCGTCGGAACAGCTCGAGTTCGAGGACGAGGAGGGCAACGAGTGAGCGCGCTCCTCGTGGCCCTGGGAGCACTGGTCGGGGCGCCCCTGCGCTACGCGCTGGCGCACACGTTCGACGGACGACTTCCGTGGGGGACCGTGGCGGCCAACGTCGCGGGATCGTTCCTCCTGGGCCTGTTCACCGCCCTGTCGTTGGGCGCGCATCCGACGGCCCTGGTGGGCGTCGGCTTCTGCGGGGCCTTCACGACCTACTCCGCCTTCGCCGTCCAGGTGGTCGAGCGCGGTCCGCGCCTGGGCGGTGTCCTCGTCGTGGTCACCACAGCGGCGAGCCTGGCCGCCGCCGCCCTCGGCTTCGCGATCGCCTGAGACGCCGGACCCCGCGGATCAGTCCCAGCCGAGCTCGTGCAACCGGTCGTCGTCGATCCCGAAGTGATGGGCGATCTCGTGGACGACGGTCACTTTGACCTCCTCGACCACCTCGTCGACGTCACTGCACAGTCGCAGGATCGGCATCCGGAAGATCGTGATCACGTCCGGCGGCTCGAACCCGTACCCATCACGCTCGGTCAGCGGCCGCCCGTCGTACAGACCGAGGAGATCGGCGTCGTCGGCCGGTGGCTCGTCGACCACGACCACAGCCACGTTGTCGGTCATCGCGAGCAGCTCCCCCGGGATGCCTGCGAGCGCGAGGTCGACCAGCTCCTCGAAGCGCTCGCGTGGCACATCTATGGGCAGGTCCATCTCGACATCCTCCCCGCCTGCGCAAACCGGCAATGATTTGTCGGCCCACTCGGGTACCCCTATGATTGCGCGGTCCCCTGACGGGCACTTGCCCGGGTGACTGGCCCCCATCGTCTAGCGGCCTAGGACGTCGCCCTTTCACGGCGGTAGCACGGGTTCGAATCCCGTTGGGGGTGCGAGACCGGAGTCGATTCGGTAGCAGAGCAAGGCATGGGTTAGAGTTCCACCGCTTCACTGAACAGCACCAAGCAAGGCCCCGTAGCGCAGTTGGTTAGCGCGCCGCCCTGTCACGGCGGAGGCCGCGGGTTCGAGTCCCGTCGGGGTCGCCATCGTCATGATCGCGTCTCACGAGCAGCGCCCTGGATCACCCGATCCAGGGCGTTCTTCATTGCGGTTTGGTCCCCAACCGCATGTTTTCGGGTCAGGAACCTGCGGTTTGTGACCAATCGGTGAGTGCCTGTGACCCACGGCACTCGCCTTCGAGGAATTGTTGAACCTTCAACCAGCGTTGAGCCCGGTATGACCATCCTTCACCTTGACCCGGCCGCCCAGGATCTGCTGTTCCGTGAGGCACGTACGGCGAACACGTTCACCGACCAGCCTGTCACCGATGAGCAGATCGCCGCGATCTACGACCTGGTGAAGTACGGGCCGACCGCGATGAACGCCCAGCCGCTGCGCGTCGTACTGGTCCGGCACGGAGAGACCCGGGAGAAGCTCCTCAAGCACATGGGAGGCAGCAACCGGGACAAGACCGCCAACGCCCCGCTCGTGGCGATCCTGGCCGCCGACACGGACTTCCACGAGCACCTGGACCGCACCTTCCCCCACTTCCCCGGCGCCAAGGACACCTTCACCGACGCCGCGGGCCGCGAGCAGATGGCCCGCTTCAACGCCACCCTCCAGGTGGGCTACTTCCTCCTCGGCGTCCGCGCGGCCGGCCTGGCCGCGGGTCCCATGGCCGGCTTCGACGCTGCGGCCGTCGACGAGGACTTCTTCGCCGGTACGGCGCTGAAGTCGCTGCTCGTGGTCAACCTCGGTCACCCGGGTGAGAACGCCTGGTTCGACCGGCTGCCGCGTCTCGAGCACGACGAGGTCGTCCTCGAGGCCGGCGCCTGAGCCTCCCGGCCCGCGGGACTCGATTCCTGCCCACAGGCGACCCTGTTGTATCGTTTCCCGCGCTTGGGCAGGTAGCTCAGTTGGTACGAGCGTCCGCCTGAAAAGTGGAAGGTCGGCGGTTCGACCCCGCCCCTGCCCACAAGCACAGGAAGCCGCGTTCCTCTCAGGGGACGCGGCTTTCCTGGTCCCGAAGCCAACAGGCCTCCCCGCGGTTCGCGCCCGCCCGCGCACCGCACGCGACCCACCGCGTGAAAGAACGGCGACACTGCCGGACAGATGCCATCGTGAGATCCGTGCACGAGGAACGCAGGGCCCGGTTCGAGAAGCTCGTCGGTTCCGTCGGCGAGCCGCTGCGTCGGTACGCCGCCCGCCGAACCGACCCTGAGACCGCACAGGACGTCGTCGCCGACGCGCTGCTGGTGCTCTGGCGCCGACTCGACGACGTCCCGGCCGGCGCCGAGCTGCCCTGGTGCTACGCAGTCGCACGCAAGTGCCTGGCCAACGCCGAGCGGTCGGCCCGCCGCCAACGGGGCCTCGTCGCCCGGGTCACGCGGCTGGACCCACCGGGACCGGCCGTCGACGAGCACGCCGAGACGCCCGATCCCGCGCTGCACCGCGCGCTCGCCCAGCTGCGTCCCGCCGAGCAGGAGCTGCTGCGGCTCTGGGCCTGGGAGGACCTGAGCCCCACCGAGATCTCGCTGGTGCTGGGCGTCACCCCCAACGCCGTGAACATCAGGCTGCACCGGGCTCGGGGCAGGCTCGCAGACCTCCTCGCCGCGGACGACCGAAAGCCGGACACCCCGACCGGACACACACCGGCTGAGAGGAGGCCACGATGACCGATGACATCGAACGTAGGCTCCGCGCCGCCGACCCGCTCAGGTCGGGACGCGCACCACAGCCCTCGGAGCCCTCCCTCGCCGAGCTGGTGGAGGCGACCATGACCATGACCGAGACCCAACCGAAGAGACCCGCCTGGCGTTCCGGGCTGGCCGCGGCCGCCGCCGCCACCATCCTCGTGGGCGCCGGCGCTGCCGCACTGGTGATGCGCGACGACGGCTCACCGGGGGGTGAGGGCGCTCCCACGACCCTCGCGCTCACCCTGCCCGGCTCCAACTCCAGCCAGTCCTGCATTCGGTACTCCGTCGACATCCTCGCCGACATGCCGATCGCCTTCGCCGGTACGGCGAGCGAGGTGAGCGGTGGCCGTGTCGTGCTCGAGGTCGACCATTGGTACCGCGGCGGGGACGCGCAGGCCGTCGAGCTCCAGACCCCGGACGGAGGCGACGCCATGTCCTCGGTCGACTCGGTCGACTTCGTCACCGGCCGGCGCTACCTGGTCACGGCCAGCCAGGACCGCTCCGTGGCCACCTGTGGCTACACCGCCGAGTGGAGCCGGGGCATGGCTGCGGACTTCGAGACTGCCTTCGGGGGCTGAGCGACCGCGCTCGGTAGGTCCGAGCGCTGCGCGCAGTCACGAGAGGGGTCGGACCGCCGAACGGCCCGACCCCTCCCTGCGGCGCTGTGGGTGACTGTCAGAAGGTCGTCACGTCGAGCAGGCGCTCCTTGGTGCTGTCCTTGTCGTCGACGTTGTTCCAGTCCAGCGACCCGGCAGCCTGGAGGGCAGCCTTGACCGCCGCAGGCGAGGCCGTCGGGTGCGTGGCCTTGTACAACGCGGCGGCGCCGGCAACATGCGGGCTGGCCATGGACGTGCCCGAGATCGTGTTGTACCCGCCCAGCATCCAGGTCGAGTAGATGCACACGCCCGGGGCGATGATGTCGACGTCGGAGCCGTAGTTGGAGAAGTCGGCGAACGTGTCATCGACGTCCGAGCGGCAGGTCGACGGCGCTCCGCCGCCCGGCAGGCCGTTGAAGTCCGCCAGCGCGCTCACGGTGATCACTTCGTCGTACGCCGCCGGGGTCGACGTCGAGGCGTCCGCGGAGTCGTTGCCGGCAGCGACGACGTAGGTGATGCCGGCCGCGACCGACTTGCAGATCGCCTTGTGCATGGCGTCGTTGTTGGTGTTGCCGCAGTTCTGGTCGTCCGATCCGCTGCCACCGAGGCTCATGTTGGCGACCTCGATCTGGGACGCGTGGGCGGTGACGTAGTCGATGCCGCAGATCACGTCGGAGTTCAGCCCCGTGCCTGCGTCGGTGAGCACCTTCACCGGCCAGATCCGCGCACCGGGGGCCATGCCGACTACGCCGGTCCCGTTGTCGAGCGCACCGATCGTGCCCGAGACGTGCGTGCCGTGACCGTGCATGTCGTTGGCGTTGATGGCGCCGATCGAGCAGTTCTTGGCACCGGCCTGGTAGATGTTCAGGTCCGGGTGGGTGAGGTCGGCACCGGTGTCGATCACGGCGACGTCGACGTTGACCCGTTCGTCGAGCCCGTTGATCTTGGCGGTCGGGCTCGCGTCCGCGTTCGCCCGGTTGATGCCGGTCGGAGTCGTCTGCGCGTCGATGGAGACCGGCGTGTCCTTCTGCACCCACCGCACCGAGGGGGACGCTGCCACGAGGTCGGCTACGGCGGGAGTCATGGTGGCCGAGTAGCCCTGCAGGGCGGACCCGTACACGTGGCCGAGGTCGAAGCCGAATCGCTCGGCCTGCAGGGGTGCCAGCACGTGCGCGTCGGCGCTGTCGTTGAAGACGACGATGTACGGCGCCGGCGCGGCAGCGGGTGAGGCGGGCGCGGCCACCGCGTTCGAGGCCAGCATCGTGGCCCCCAGAGTCAGAATGGTCGAGGCTGCCAGGGCGGCCACAGATCGCATGCGCATGAGTGTCTTCGCTTTCCCGAGAGAAGCCGTCCGGAGACGGCCTTGCGCCCTGTTGAACGAGGCGGGCCTGGAACGGTCACGCTCTGCGAGGCCTCACGTTTGCGCAGGTTCACAAGCCTGCAGTGCGCCGGACGCGGAAACGCCCCGACCGATTCGGCCGGGGCGCTCCGCGTGGGGTACCGGGTCCCTACAGCCTGCGGGCCTTGCTGATGCAGGTATCGAGGTTGAGCTTGACCTGCTGGCCCCGCTCCACCACGACCGGCTCCTGCTGCAGGATGCGGCCGTCCTTCTCACAGGTCAGCGTCCAGTTCTCGATGAGCCCGGGAACCTCGGTCGAGCTGACGACCTGGGAGTCGAACAGCGTGCTCGTCAGCGTGTACGACGGCGAGGCGGAGGCGAAGTTGATCACCCGAAGGACGTAGGTGCCCGGAGACGGGGCGGCGAGCTTGACCTCCTCCTTGTCCCCCGGAGCGTTCCCCGAGCTGCCGACCTCGGTCAGCGAGCCGTCAGCGTTCTTCCGGTACACCTCGAGGTCGAGGTCGTCGGGCGTGGGCCAGTCGAGCTTGACCTGCATCAGGTCCACGCCGCTCTCCGTCACCGTGAACTCGTGGTCCACATGGTCGTTGACCATCGTCGGCCCACCCTCGTAGGTCTGCGAGCGGAGCGGCTTGTTCTCGGTGATCTGCACCAGCTTCGCCTCGACGACGGGGCGCGTTGACGGGTTGACGTGCCAGACGTACTTGCCGTTGTCACCCACCGTCATGGTGGTGTCGAGGGTGTCCTTGAACGAACTGCTCCACGTCGGCGTAGCGAAGGACTTGCGCAGACGTAGCACCGCACCCT
This sequence comes from uncultured Actinomycetota bacterium, assembly GCA_963740525.1. Classification (GTDB taxonomy): domain Bacteria; phylum Actinomycetota; class Actinomycetes; order Propionibacteriales; family Nocardioidaceae; genus CAVUEG01. The sequence continues at coordinate 1,309,003 of CAVUEG010000006.1, read as the reverse complement.
TCGGTGCCTTGCCGGTGATCACCGAGTGCGTGGACCGGTCGACGGCGTTCTCCAGCGCGATGAGGTAGGCCTCGCGGTTCCCCTTGCCGGCGTACTCGCCGGACCCGAGGTACTCGTCGACGACCTGCGGGAACGGCGGGTGGAACTCGTCGGGACCGATCTCGAAGGTGTAGCCGTAGCCACCGGTCGCGTTGTAGGACCAGTCCTCTGTGGTCCCGGTGGTGTCGTAGAGCTCCCACCCGTGGATGTTCCGGTAGCCGTTCTGCGCGGACATTGCCGCGCCGAGAGCCTTCAGTCCGGCCTCATCGGGGGCGTCACCCACAGGAAGCCCGTCGTGCCCGATCGTGTCCGGGTCGACGCCGTTGGGCCGCAGGACCAGGTTCGAGAACGTGTGGTTCGAGATCAGCGTGGTGACCTGACGGCTGCTCACCAGCTCACGGATGTTCTGGGTCTCGGGCTCGGAGAAGGCCGAAGCACCCCGGTACGTGGGGTCGGCGAAGGTGCTGGAGGCACCCGGGCCGCCCCAGAACCCGCCGTAGTTCCGGTTCAGGTCGACGCCGGCGCCGTACCCGCCCGGGCTGGTCAAGGCCAGAGCGCAGGTGCCGTCAGGCGTGTCCACACCGTCGACGAGGCGACAGTTCTTCCGCTTGTACGCGTTGCCCGGCGTGCCCAGGACCGAGGCGGTCCCACCGTTGTCCACCTCGCGGAGGTCGAGCAGGGCGCCATCGGTGCGCGACCGGTCGAACCCGTCCACGTTCACCACCGGAACCACGATCACGCGAGAGCGGTCCAACAGGTTGGTGATCCGAGTGTCCGTGCCGTAGTTCTTCACCAGGTCGAAGGCGAACTCCATCGCCAGCTCACCGGAGGGCCACTCGCGGGCGTGGTGCAGACCGAACAGTGCGAAGACCGGGCGGCCGTCCTCGGGGGCCCGGACGTTGGCGCCGATCTCGAGGCCGTACACGGTGTTTCCGTCGAGGGTCGGGTGAGGCATCGTGATCTGCTTGGCGATCCCGGGTCGGATCGTGGCCAGGCTGCGAATGTCGGAGTTGTAGTCCGCGAGGGTCCGGTAGGAGTCCCGGCCCGACGGAAGGGGGGACTCGAGGGTCGCGGCCGCGTAAGCGGCGTTGGCCCGGTTGTTTCGGGCTTCCCGTTCGTTCAGGTTCGCGATCCGCACGTCATAGGTGAGGCCGGCCTGCCGCAGAGCATCGCGGTCGGCGGAGGTGTGCAGCAGCACCTCGATGTAGTCGTGGCCGGCGTGCTCGGTCAGGTCGAGGCCGAGTGTCTGCAGCAGTCTCTTGTCGGCGCGGGTGGGGGTGTCGACGGTCACGAGCTGCGGCGCGAAGGCGGTGTCGCTCGCCTGGGCAGCCCCGGTGGTGACGGCCGGTGCAAGGCCGACGAGCGCCAGGGTGGTGGCTGCCGCGATCAAGGCCGTTCGGGTACGACGAGGCCGGTAGGCCATGGGTGCTCCCAGGGTTGAGGGGTTGCCTGTGCCTCCTCAACGAGACACCGCTCACACGGTTACGGCGGCACGGTCCTCAGGCGACGTGACCGATCGGAGCGCCGCGAGATCAGCTGGTCGACTTCCGGCTCAGAGCCAGGCCCACAGCCGCACCTGGGTGCCGGCCTTCCCCGACCGGACCTGCACCAGGTCACAGAGCTGGTTGGCCATCCAGATGCCGCGACCGTGCTCGGCCAGCAGGTCCTGGGTGCCGCGGCCGACCAACGGGTCACCGATCGTCCCCGAGTCCCTCACCTCGACAGCCAGTGCGCTCGGCTCGTGCCACACGACCAGCTCTCCCTGCCCGCCGCCGTGAAGGACGCTGTTGGTGGCCAGCTCATGAGTGGCGAGCACGAGGTCGTCCGCACGGTTGGGGTCCATCGCCGACTCCCGACAGTAGCGTCGGACCAGCTCACGGACCCCGATCAGGTCCCGGTCGGCGAACCGGTGACGGGCTGCATGGCCCGGAGCCTCACGTAGGGGAGCGGAGAAGGAACGGGTCGCGTGCTCGTGGCCGCCATAGCCCATGTCCCGGCCCGCACCGGCATGTGCCACCGGGTGGTTGCGCAGTGCCTCGTCGATGATCTCGGGACCGAGGTGCTCCACGTCGTAGGGGCACTGCAGCCTCCAACCGGGACCGCCGTCGAAGGCCAAGTTCAGAAGTGCTTCGTGCAACGCGGCCTCCTCGAGCTCCACGTCGCGTCGCCCGGACCACACCGGCTCCCCCACACCACGGACCGGGCCGGCCGAGCCGGCCTCGTCGAGGAACCGACGCCAGGCCGGGATGATGCACGCCGGGTTCGCACCGAGTCGCGACATGTCGACGAAGGTGACGGCCGCGGCGTCGCGACCGAGAGCCTTGTCGAGGAGCCTCAGCTTCTCCGGGACCAGTGCGACCAGGACCGGCTCGCCAAGTCGTACGCCCTGCTGGATGAACGGCACCAAGGTCGCGGCAAGGTCATCGACCCCCCGGTAGAAGCAGACCTCGTGACTGAAGCCGTGATGAACAGGCTCGTCGACTGCGACCGCGTGTGCCACCGTTTTTCCCACCCCTGATCCACGAATCAACTACACATCTTGCTCCACATGGGGGCATCTGCACAGTCATTTCGACCTGCGGATCGCGATTTTTCGGGGGCGGTACTTCTCCTACCGGTCAGGAGCCCGGCGAGCCCACCACGACGTCGTCCACGTGAACGCCGTCCCAGCCGGACGGCGACGCGCACAGCGGTCCGCCGAGCGCTGAGCACAGCGAGTCCGAGGTGAAGTGGAAGCGGACCTGGATCGGACCGCCCGGGGCGTCGAACGGGACGGCGTACCGGTCCCACCCGGGTGCGGACTTGTTCTTCCCGCTGAAGGTCCCCAGCGTGTGCCAGGAGGTGCCGTCCTGGCTCCACTCGGCCGTCACCGGGTCGAAGCCGCCCTCGGTGTCGAGGCGCATCCACCACTCGAGGACCGCCGGCCCGGCGGCAGCCGTCACCGCCGGTGAGACCAGCGACGTGTCGGCGTTGTCGATGTAGCCGGTCGGTCCCGAGACGGACCAACCCGTGCCGTCCGCAGCCTCGCTCGTCCCCTGCCCGTGGCCCGGGGAACCCTGCCGCCACGGCGGCAGGCCGTCGACCGACCAGCCTTGGGCCCCGTCCTCGAAGTCGTACGACGCGTAGGGCGTGCCGACCGTGGGAAGCGGGGCCGGACCTGCGTCCGGCGGCACCGGGATCCGCTTGTCGAAGTCGTACGTCCAGACGCCGCGCCCCCAGAGGGCGAGCACGGCCTGGTTGGGGTTGCCCGGCCGCAGGGAGATGCTCGAGACCGGAGTCGCGGGCACGCCCTCGAGCGGCGCGAACGTGGGGTCACCCTTGATTCCGTGCCGTCCCGAGGCGAAGGCCCCCACGTCGGTGCCGACCAGCAGCTGGCCGGCGCGGAGCTGCACCCACGACGCCGGGCTGTCGGGAAGGTTCCCACTGGCATCGCTGAACGTCTTGCCGCCGTCAGTGGACATGAACAGGTGCCCGGTCCCGATCTGCTCGTTGGCGTCACCGACCGCCCCCGGCGGGAGCCAGCGCCGGGTGTACCCGCCGAGGGTCACGAAGACCCGCGAAGCATCGGCCGGGTCTATCGAGACGGAGGTGATGTAGCGGTTCGGCAGGCCCTTGGCCGCGACGATGTGCCACCCGGCCGACGACCCCTTGGCGGGCGCCTGGGCACCGCCGACGTTCGTGGCCAGGCCGTTGCGGAAGAGCGTCTTGTCGGGACCGAGCTTGTTCAGCGTGTCGCAGTGGCCGCAGTAGCCGACGTACGCCGCGGCGCCCTGGAGCCCCACCGCCGACATCGAGTTGTCCGGGTCCGTCGCGCTCGACTGCGCCGACGCGTCACCGGGGTGGCTGCGGGTGCCGAGGTCGAAGACCGTGCGCCACGTCGTGGTGCTGTCATCCGCGCTGGCCGCGTCAGTCTGGCCCGAGCTGGTGCTCGAGCCCGACAGCGTCTCCACCACCTCGCGACCCGCCGTGATCAGGTGGTCGGAGTCCGTCGGGTCCATCAGGAACGGGGTGGAGAACTTCGACGAGGTCAGGCCCGGGTCGATGTCGCTCCAGGACGTGCCTCCGTCCGTGGTCACCGACATCGCACCGAAGGTGTACTCCTCGTAGGCGGTGTCGGAGTCGTCCGGGTTGACTGCGGAGAAGAAGCCGTCACCGCCGTACGTCTCGAACTGCTGGCGCGTGTCCGGGTCGACCCTCAGGTTCCCGTTGTCCTGGAGCCCCGCCCAGACCGTGCCGTCCTTGGCCATCGCGGCGTAGTAGGGCATCAGCGTGGAGAAACCCTGGTTGTCGCCCTTGCCCCAGTGGGAGTTGTCGAGCTCCCCGTCGTCGTCGGACTCGAAGCGGTAGCGGTACGCGCCGCCGTCGTTCCCGACGACCAGCTGAACACCGCCGGCCACGTTCTTGTCGGCGATCCAGATGCCGTCCTGCTGGTCGGGGTGGGTGGTCTGGTTGTTGTCGTCCGGCTCACGGTCCCCTGGGCACGCGGGCAGGCCGGCGGAGAGCAGCAGGCAGGAGTCCCCGCCGAAGTACTTGGCCACGACCCGGAAGTGCACCGGGACGGAGCCGTCCAGCGGAGCACCTGTCTGGGTGAGCTCGTTGCTCCAGATCTCCTCGAGGCCGAAGGCCATCCGGGTCGGCACGCCGTCGGCGGTCTGCCGGGTCGGGTCGGGCTGGACCCAGAGGTTGTACCAACCCTGGACACCGGGCTGGTAGCCGGTGGCGGTGCCCGTCCCGACGAGAGCCGAGCCCGAGAGCGGGTCGGCCGCAAGCTCGGTGCCGCTGGCCAGCTCGCTCCAGGTCGCCCCGAAGTCGGACGAGACGTACAGCCCGTTCAGCACGGTCGACCCGAGCGGCGGCTTGGCGCTCTCAGGCGCATCGATCCCCATGACGCCGCCGTTGTTGAGCAGCTTGGCGTCCTGGACGACGGCGTAGAGGTAGTCATGGTCCTGCGCGGAGCCGACCGCATTGCCGAGCTCGACGCGGCCGATGTGGTCCTGAGCCGCGAAGCCGGTTGCTGCGAGCTTCTTGAAGCTGCCCGGGGCGCCGCTGGTCGAGCGGTACACACCGTTGCGGGGTGACTGCACCGAGCCATCGGGGTTCTTCCGGTCGCCGCCACGCCAGCCGACCGTCGCGACGACGGTGCCGGCTTTGGTGGACGTTCCCTTGCCACCACCCTTGGCGACGACGACATCGGTGACGACGTTGCTCAGGGCGCACTCCGGGTGGCGCGACACGTTCGTGACGCCGGCACAGGCACCGGTCGGCAGGTCGACGTTGTCGTAGCTGCGGCCACCGTCCGTGGAGCGGAACAGCCCCAGCTGGGTGGCGGCGTACACGGTGCGCGGGGCAGACGGGTCGACCGCGAGCGCGAAACCGAGTCCACCGTCGGGGAGGCCGGGGGCTCGGGTCCAGTGCTTGCCCAGGTCCTCGGAGTAGTAGGCGCCGAGGCCGGTGTACGCCGAGGCGCCGAAGGTGGGCTCGCCGGTCAGCGCCAGGAGGCGACCGTCGCCCGCGGGCGTCCAGGCCGACCGCACCCGTGACGGAGGTGGGCAGGTTCCCCGTCGCGTTCTTCCAGTTGGCTCCCAGGTCGTCAGAGCGCCAGATGCCACCGTTGCTGACCGCGGCGAAGAGCCGGTCGTCCTTGGGCACCCACGCGAAGCTGTCGACTCGTCCACTGTTGTGGGACAGACCGAGCCCGTTGACCTCGGGGTAGCGCGGGTCGTCGACGATCAACGGCCCACGGCCGTAGAGGCTCGCCGTGCCCGAGGTGCCTGCCACGCTTCCGGCCTTCATCGCGCGTCGCTGGTCCACCGCGTTGCGGGCGGCGCCGCGCTTGTAGGTGCCGTACGGCGCCAGCCGCGGGATCGCGCGAGCACCGAACAGCGCGAGCTGCTCCTTGAGGGACTCCGGACGCTTGCTGCGCACGCAGCTGGAAGCCCACTGGTCGCGGGGTACGCCGGCCAGCATCGGCAGCTCGCGGACCGCCTCGCGGCTCAGCTCGTCACCGGCGTCGCCCGACTCGCGCGCAGCCTCCTCGTGGGCCGCTTCCTCGCGCGCAGCCTCGTCACCCTGCGCGCCCGAGGACTCCCTGGACATCTCGGCCCGGACCTCGCTGAGTGCCTGCTCGACGGGCACGAAGCCCGGAGCGCAGGACGCCGCAGAAGCGGTCTCGTGGACGGTGGACGTCATCGCCCAGAAGGTCGCTAGGGCCAAGGCCGCGGCGAGCGGCACCGCAACCCAGAGACGTGGCAAGGACCGGCGCATGTGAACCCCTTTTGATCGATCACCCCGAGCGGGTGGTGGGGACCCGCCCTCGAACAGACGGGCACCCCTCAACCACAACGACGGTGATGGCACGGGGTCACGGGCTCCGGACGACCGACTTGTCCGCCGCCGCGGGAGGGGCGCTTGCCCGCACCCCCCACTGGGTCAGGACCGGCTGAACAACCTTCCGAGCCAGCCACCGCTGCGCTCCGGCTTCGGGTGGCCGGGGCACCTGTTGCCTGCCGGTACGCCCGCCATCACCTGGTCGACGTGCATGCCGCATCCGGCCCACGTCGTCTTGCCGCAGGTCTTGCAGACCACTGCTCGACACATGTGTCTCTCCTTTGTTGTGAGGTGGGCAGGCTTCGCCTGCCACGGTAGTGGGTCAGCCGTGCGAGAAGCGGATGTCGGGCAGCACCCGACGGAGCCAGGCGGGGGTCCACCAGGCAGCGTGCCCCGTCATCCGGAGCATCACCGGGAGCAGGACCAACCGGACCAGGAAGGCGTCCAGCAGGACCGCGGCCCCCAGCACGATTCCCATCTCCTTCGGGGGGAGCGGTCCGGAGACAGCGAAGGTGAAGAACACCGCGACCATGACGGCACCGGCGGCGAAGATCACCCGGCCGGAGTGCGCCAGTGCGCCGACCATCGCCTCCCTCGGATCACCGGAGTGCTCGTAGTGCTCCTTGGCCGAGGCGAGAAGGAAGACCGTGTAGTCCATGGCGATCGCGAAGATCATGGCGAAGAAGAACACCGGCGCCCAGGCATCGAGGAAGCCCTGGTGCTCGAAGCCGAGCATCCCGGCACCCCAGCCGTCCTGGAAGACCAGACGGGCCACCCCGAAAGCAGCGGCCGTGGACAGCAGGCTCGACAGGGTGCCCATGAGGGCGATGACCGGCGCCTGGAGGGCGACCAGCAGGAGCAGGAAGCCGAGCGCGAGTACGACGCCGATGACGATCGGGGTCGAGCTGTCCAGCTGCGCCTTGAGGTCGAGGTTCTCGACCGCAGCACCGCCGACCAGCGCGCTGTCGGGTAGCTCGGCACGGAGCCGGTCCACGGTGGCACCCAGGCTCGGGTCCGACGGGCCGACTGTCGGCACCGCCGAGATCAGGGCCAGCCCGCTGCCGTCTCCCGAAGGCTGGGCCGGCATCACGGCTGCGATACCGGGATCCGTGCTGAGCAACGTCGCTGCAGACAGGGACTGGTGCTGGTCGACCACGATCTGGAGGGTCCCGGGCGCGCCAGCGCCAAAGGCCGCCTGGACCTGTTCATAGCCGACCCGGGCGCTGGCATCCTCCGGCAGCACCTTGATCGACGGCATCGCCGTCTTGAGCCCGAGGATAGGAGCAGCAAGGAGAAGCAGCAGGAGCATGGCTGCGGTCCCGAAGACGAACGGCCGACGCCACAGGTGCTCGCCCCACGCAGCGAACCTGGCAGAACGGTGCTCCCCGGAGTGCACCCAGGGAAGAGCGATCTTGTTGATCCGAAGGTCGAGCTTGCCGAGGACCAGGGGCAGGAGCGTCAAGGTGGCTGCCAGCACGAAGACGACGGCGAGCATGATCCCTCCGGCCATCGACCTGAAGGCCGGTGACGGTACGAGCATCACGGCAGACAGGGACACGAGCACGGTCAGGCCCGACAGCAGCACGGCCTTGCCGGCGGTGTCCATCGTCTCCGACACCGCGTCCCGAGGACTGCGGCCATGTCCCATCCGGGCCGCGCGGTAGCGAACGACGAGGAACAGCGCGTAGTCGATGCCGAGGGCCAGGGCGAACATCATCGCGAAGTTCATCGCCCAGATCGACACGGGCGTGATCTGGTTGACAAGGACGAGAGAGCCAGCCGACGCGACGAGCCCGGCCAGTGTCAGCAGGAGCGGGAGCCCGGCTGCGACGAGCGCGCCGAACGCCACCACGAGGATCGCCAGGGTCACTGGCCAGGAGAACATCTCGGACTTCAGCATCGCGTCGAGGTTGGCGGCGTTGAAGTCGGACCACAGCAGGGAGGCGCCGGTGGGGTTGACCTGCACGCCTGCCGTGGAGAGTGCCTGGAGCTCACCCTTGAGGTCGTCGGCTGCCCGCACCATGTCGTTCGGGTCCGCACCCGCACCGGCCAGCAGCACAGCCGTGGACCCGTCGCGACTGACCGTGCTCCCGGGCTGGGGCTGGACGACATCGGCGATCCGGTCATCACCGGCGAGGACGGCCGTGGCCTCGGCGAGCACGCGGAGGCCAGTCCCCTCGGTGACCGGGCCGTCGGTGCTGTGTACGACGACCTGGATGGCCGAGCTGGCGTTGCCGCCGAAGTGCTCCTGGGCGGCCTCACGGACGGCCACGGACTCGGATCCGTCGGCCTGCCATCCCGCCCCGGACAGGCTGCTCTCGACCTGGGGCGCGAACGCCCCGAGGGTCAAGATGACCAGCACCCAGACCGTCCCTGTGAGCCGGGCATGGTCCATCACCCACACGCCCAGTCGTCCCAGGATCCCCGCCTGGGTTGCATCGGGTCCGGGGCCTCCCGTCGCGGGGCCGGACGTGTCTCGTGCGAGGTGGCGCGGTCGGGCCGTGGCCGTCGACGTCATCGTGGGGGTCTCTTCCTGTCGGGGTGGGCGCGCGGGCGTTCGTGGCCGGGCGCTCGAGGGGTGCGAACGTGCGAGGTGGTGCGGGCTGGATCAGGTGAGGGCCGGCAGGGCCTGGACTGCCGTGAACACGGCGACGCCCAGCACGAGTCCGGTGAACGCTCCGTCGAGTCGTCGGGTGGCGACCTTGGCCGCGATCCGAGCTCCGAGCAGAGCGCCGAGCATCGAGGCGACCGTGAGCACGAGGACCAGGCCCCAGTCGGGGTGCGGCCCGGTGCCGGCGCGGACGGTCAGAGCCGCTGCGCTCGTCAGGGTGATCACGACCAGCGAAGTGCCGGCGGCGTACTCCATCGGAAGACCCAGGGCCAGCACGAGCGCCGGCACCACGAGGAAGCCACCTCCGACTCCGAGGAAGCCGGTGAGCAGGCCGACAACCGTGGCGGTGACCAGCACCTTCACGGCGCGCGGGCACTGACAGGCGAAGGTCGGGCTGAAGGTGATGATCGGGTCGTCGAGACGGGGGTGGGGCCGACCAGGCTCCCCGGCGGAGGAACCCTGGTTGCCGGAACGCGAGCGGAACATCCGGGTCACCATGACGGCGGCCACGACCAGCATCAGCATGGCGAACGAGGCGAGCAGCCAGGCCTCGGGTACCAGGCTCGAGGCCTGCGCCCCGAGCGCGGCACCCGCGATGGCCACGACTCCGAACCCGACCCCACGAGCCAGCAGGACGTTGCCCGCGCGGTAAGCGGCGATCGCACCGATGACCGAGGTCGCCCCCACCACCACGAGCGAGCCCGTCGTGGCTTGAACGGCAGACTGGTCGAGGGCGTAGACGAGCACCGGGACGGCGAGGATGGACCCTCCGCCCCCCAACGCTCCCAGGCTCAGGCCGATCAGGAGCCCGGCCACCACCGCCACCGCGACACCGGCGGTCAGCACAGCCATCAACCGCTGACCAGGGGCAGACCCGTGGCCCCGGCCTCGTCGAAGGCGTCGTCGACCGCGACGACCGTCCGGCCGGCCGCATCCAGGATGGAGGCCGCAACGGAGGCCCGGTAGCCGCTCCCGCAGTGCACCCAGACCTCACCGGCCGGGACCTCGTCGAGGCGGCTGGTCAGCTCGTGGAGGGGGATCTTCGCCGCACCCTCGATGTGGGACTCGGCGAACTCCCCGGCCAGGCGGACGTCGAGCACCGTCACGGCACGGTGATGCCTGACCTGGGCCAGGTCCGCGAAGGTGGCCGTCGGGAAGCTCGCGAGCTTGCCCTCCGTCCAGTTCTCCGGGCCTCCCTTGGCCGACGCAGCGGGACGGTCGATCCCGATCCGCACCAGCTCGCGCTGTGCCTCGGCCACCTCGTCCGCCGTCTCGCCGAGCAGGGTCACCGGTGTGCCCCATGGGATCAGCCAGCCGAGGTACGTCGCGAAACCCCCGTCGATGCCGAAGTTGAGGGTGCCGGACACGTGCCCGGCCGCGAAGGCCGTCCGGTTGCGCAGGTCGACAACCCACTCACCGGCCTCGATGCGGCGCAGAAGCTCGCTCGCGTCGGCCTCGCTCGGCGGCGTGAGGTCCGGCGAGGAGGGACCTTCCGCGTTGGCCGGCCCCATGTGCGCGTAGTACGCGGGGTACTCGTCGAGCCCGGCGAGCAGCTCCCGCACGTAGGTCTCCTCGTCCTGGGTGAGGACGGGGTTCTGCTTGCGCTCCTGGCCGATGGTCGAGTCGGTGGCATCCGACTGGGTGGCCGCACAGAACGAACCGAAACCATGGGTCGGGTACACGTCCGCCTGCTCCGGCAGGCTGTCGGCGAGCCGGTGCGCGGAGGCGTGCTGAAGCCGGGCGAGCTCCTGCGTGTGCTCCTCACCCAAGAGGTCGGGACGCCCAGTCGCGCCGAACAGCATCGACCCGCCCGTGAACACGGCTACCGAGTCCTCGAGCGCCGGGGCGGCGGCCCCGGACGTGTCATCCTCGGGTGCCTCCGCCAGCGCGTACGACAGGTGGGTGAAGGTGTGGCCAGGTGTGGCCAGGGCAGTGATGCGCATCCGTCCGACCTCGACCGTCTGCCCCTCGAGGATCGGACTGCGCTCGAAGGACACGGTGTCCTCGCCGTTGACGTAGTACGTCGCTCCGGTCTCCCGGGCAAGTGCCAGGCCACCGGTGACGTAGTCGTTGTGGAGGTGGGTCTCGAAGACCGCGGCCAGCGTGACGTCATGCTCCTCGAGCAGGGCCAGGACCCGGTCGATGTCTCGCTGGGGATCGACGACCAGCGCCTGCTTCCCGTCGTGGACGAGGTAGGTGCGGTCGCCCAGCGACGGGGTCTCGATCGGGACGATGGTCAGGCTGCCGCTCGAGGCGGTGGAGTTGCTGCTCATGGTGTCCTCCGTAGGTCTGGCGGTCTGGTCGGGTCAGTTGCTGGTCGGAAGCATCCCGACCACGATCGGGCGCCCCGATCGGACCCAGGCTGAGGTGCCACCGGCGACGGACCTCGCCTTGAATCCGGCCTGGCCCAGGAAGTCGGCCATGGCCGAGCTCCGGCCGCCGGAGGCGCAGATCAGGAAGTGGTCCGAGGACCGGTCGAGCTCGTGGAGACGCGAGGGAAGCTGGCCCATCGGGACCAGGATGGCGCCGGGCACGTGGCCGTCGGCGTACTCGGCCGGCTCGCGCACGTCGACGACGACAGCGCCGTCCTCGAGCGCACCGGCCAGGTGGTCGACCTCGACCTCGGGTGTACTACTGAACATCAGTGGGGCATCCTTCCCGGATCGGCAGTTTGATCATACCTAGGGGGGTATGTACGATCGAACGTAACACCCCTGGGGGTATGGTTCAAAACCGACGCCCAGGATCCATCGAGAGGAGAACCAGTGGCCACCATCGAGATGGGTGTGGAGAACTTCGAGCGCACCCTCAGCGAGAACGACATCGTCTTCGTCGACTTCTGGGCGGAGTGGTGCGGACCCTGTCGCCAGTTCGCCCCGACGTACGAGCGCGCCGCTGACGCGAACCCCGACATCACCTTCGCCAAGGTCGACACCGAGGCGGAGCAGAGCCTGGCAGCCGCCGCGCAGATCACGTCGATCCCGACGCTGATGGCGTTCAAGGACGGCTCGCTGGTCTTCTCACAGCCCGGCGCACTGCCCCCTGCGGCACTCGACGAGCTGGTCTCGGCCATCCGCGACCTCGACGTCGAGGCGCTGCGTGCCGAGGTCGCGGCGGCCCAGGCCGAGAACACCCCCGACGAGACTGGAGCGACCGGATGAGCTACACGATCAGCACCACGCTCGACCGCCCGCACGACGAGACCGTAGAGGCGGTCCGGGAGGCGTTGTCCGAGCAGGGCTTCGGGATCCTCACCGAGATCGACCTCGCCGGCGCCCTCAAGGAGAAGCTCGGCGTCGACATCGCGCCCCAGCTGATCCTCGGCGCCTGCCGTCCGCCCCTGGCGTACGCCGCCCTCCAGGCCGACCCCTCGATCGGCGCCCTGCTGCCGTGCAACGTGGTGGTCAGGTCCCTCGATGCCGAGACGACGATCGTCGAGGCGCTCGACCCCGACACCATGACAACCCTCGCCGACGACCACGATGACCAGGGCAGTGACCGGGCCCAGGCCGTGCGCGACGTGGCGTCCGACGCGAAAGAGCGGCTCAACGCCGCCTTCGCAAGCCTGCAGACGCCCGCCACCGCCGCGACCAGAACGGCTTGACCATGGAACTCGATCAGGACGAGATGGCCCCGGTGATCAACCGGATCAAGCGTGCTCAGGGTCAGCTGGCAGGCGTGCTCCGGATGCTGCAGGAGAACCGCGACTGTGAGGACGTGGTCACCCAGCTCGCGGCTGTATCCCGGGCGCTCGACCGGGCCGGCTTCGCCATCGTGGCCAGCGGCCTCCAGCAGTGTCTGACCGCCGGCGAGGGCATCGACAGCATGGACGTGAAGAAGATGGAGAAGCTCTTCCTCTCGCTCGCCTGAGGATCCGACTCCTCCGGCGCGACTTCTTGCTGGCTGTTCCCAAACACGGAGCCAGCCGCTACGTTTCCCGAGGCTCCATGGCGGAGTCTGGGGAGGGACGAGCGCACGAGGAGTGCCATGAAGCGTCAGTCCCGGAGATTCGCCTCCATCCTGTCCGCCCTCGCCCTGATCGGGGTCGGGCTCGCATTTGCGACCCCACCCGCCCAGGCAGACGGGCCCGGCGCCGGGTCACCCTGGGTGGTCTCGGTCGGCGACAGCTACATCTCGGGCGAGGCGGGCCGCTGGGCCGGCAGCTCGAACGTCTCCAGTGCCTACGCCGACGCACTGGGCGGCACGGCGTACTTCGACAACGCCGGGAACACCGCCGAGGTGATCCCGCGGTGCCACCGCAGCAAGTCCGCGGAAGTGTTCATCGGCGGCGGTGTCAGTGGGGCCAACCTGGCCTGCTCGGGCGCCCGCACCTCGACGTTCACCGACTCCAACGGCTACTTCAAGCCCGGTCTCGACTTCTACGACAACGGAGCCGGGCAGGTGGGACAGGCCAAGGCGCTGCAACAGTTCGCCACGACCCACAACGTGAAGATGGTTGCGGTGTCGATCGGCGGCAACGACTTCAACTTCGGCTCGATCGTCCAGAGCTGCGTGGCCGACTTCCTCTACTCCCCCAGCTGGGCCAAGGACTACTGCAACGACGACAGCTCGGTGACGGCGAACTTCACCTCGACGAACATCGCCACGGTCAAGGCCCACATCGCCACCGCGCTGCAGAACGTCCGCACCGCGATGCGCAACGCGGGCTACGCGGACACCGCCTGGTCGATGCTCGTCCAGAACTATCCGTCGCCGCTGCCCGCCTCCTCGGGCATGCGGTACTCCCAGAGTGGCTACACCCGACAGGACACCGGCGGCTGCGGCTTCTGGGACGCCGACGTCAACTGGGCCAACAACTCCGCTCTTCCCACGATCAACAGCACCGTCTTCGGCGCGATCACGTCGGCCGGGATCAGCAACTCCCGGACCCTCGACCTGGCCACGGCCTTCAACGGGCGGAGGCTCTGCGAGAACACCGTCGGCCTGTACGAAGAGAAGGGCCTGACCAGCTGGACGCAGACCGGAGCGGTCGACAAGACCGAGTGGGTCAACCAGATCCGCACCGTCACCACGGCCGGGAGCAGCCCCTACTACATCCAGGAGTCACTGCACCCGAACTACTGGGGGCAGCTGGCCACCCGGTCCTGTGTGCGACAGGCCTGGAACGGCGGCGCCCCCCGAAGCGGCAAGTGCGTCGTCGCGGGGACCGGCCTCGTGTCCGGAGAGCCCCGGATGACGCTGCAGTAGATGCCTTCGGTCAGCGTCTCGCGTGAGGGACCGGTCACCACCGTCACCATCGACCGGCCGGAGGTCCGCAATGCCGTGGACCGACCCACCGCCGAGGCGCTGGCCGAGGCCTTCCGCGACTTCGACGGCGACGGCGAGGCGCGGGTCGCCGTCCTCACCGGCGCGGGAGGAAACTTCTGCTCCGGGGCCGACCTCAAGGCGATCGGCGAGGGTCGTGGAAACCGGGTCGAACCGGACGGGGACGGCCCGATGGGGCCGACCCGGATGGTGCTCGGCAAGCCCGTGGTCGCCGCGATCGAGGGGTACGCCGTGGCCGGCGGCCTGGAGCTGGCGCTGTGGTGCGACCTTCGAGTCGCGGCGGTCGACGCGACGCTGGGGGTGTTCTGCCGCCGCTGGGGCGTGCCGTTGATCGACGGCGGCACGATCCGCCTGGCCCGGCTGATCGGGCAGAGTCGGGCGATGGACCTGCTGCTCACCGGGCGTGCGGTCGGAGCCGAGGAGGGGGAGCGCATCGGCCTCGTCAACCGGATCGCCGCGTCAGGAGGGGCTCTGGTGGCAGCGCAACGGCTCGCACGGGAACTCGCCGAACTGCCTCAGACCTGCCTGCGGCACGACCGGCTCTCCCTGCTCGAGCAGTGGGCGCTCCCCGAACCGGACGCCCTCGCCAACGAGCTGCGCCACGGGCGGCGCTCGCTGGAGGCGGAGGCGGTCGCCGGTGCGCAGGCCTTCGCCCAAGGCGCGGGTCGGCACGGCTCGGCCACCCAGCGCCACGAGAGGGGCGAGACCCACCAGTCGGACGCATGAAGGGGCCGACCGCCAGGCCGACCCCTTCATGGTGAAAGCGGATGTGCGGGAGGCTTCAGCCTCGCGACACGTCTTGTCTGTGATCTGGGCTCATGCCCCTCAAGAGCTCACGGACCTCAGACTCACGGTAGCGCCGATGACCCCCCAGAGTCCTGATCGAACTCAACTTGCCGGCCTTTGCCCAACGGGTGACCGTTTTCGGGTCAACCCGGAACATGGCGGCGACTTCGGCAGGCGTGAGCAGAGGTTCGGACTCAGCCGGACGCACGTTCATGCGGACCCTCTTTCCATCGTCTGCGCGGTTCACGTGACGCCCGAGCGTCTCTTTCCCCGGTACTTGACAAGAAGCATGACATCGGGACCTAGGTCCCGCACACCTTTCGCCGAAATGGTGCGTAAAGGACGCAACGCGCCCTCGGCACGGTACTCCCTACCCGCACGATCTAGGCTGGTGAACGTGAACCACACCACCCCAGTGGTCCAGCCCGCACGGCGAGCCATCACCCCCGGCACGCCCCGTCACTGAAAGGTCACCACCGTGACCCACCCCGGAGAAGCCCCCGGCGTCTTCGAACGCCTCGCAGGCCATGAGCAGGTCGTCCACTGTCACGACGAGGCCAGTGGCCTCCGCGCGATCATCGCCATCCACTCCACGGCGCTCGGCCCCGCCCTCGGCGGC
This sequence comes from uncultured Actinomycetota bacterium, assembly GCA_963740525.1. GTDB lineage: Bacteria > Actinomycetota > Actinomycetes > Propionibacteriales > Nocardioidaceae > CAVUEG01. The sequence continues at coordinate 1,293,335 of CAVUEG010000006.1, read as the reverse complement.
ACCCGCTTCTACCCCTACGCCAACGAGCAGGACGCGCTCGAGGACGTCCTCAACCTCTCCCGCGGCATGTCGTACAAGGCCGCGCTCGCCGGCCTCGACCTCGGCGGCGGCAAGGCGGTCATCATCGGTGATCCCGCCGCGATCAAGTCCGAGGGCCTGCTTCGCGCCTACGGCCGGTTCGTCCAGTCCCTTGCCGGGCGCTACTACACCGCTTGCGACGTCGGCACCTACAGCGTCGACATGGACCAGGTGGCGCGAGAGTGCTCCTACGTGACCGGTCGCACAGTGGCGCACGGCGGCGCGGGCGACTCCTCCGTCCTCACGGCGTACGGAGTATTCGAGGGTATGCGCGCGGCTGCGGAGGCGACCTGGGGCTCCCCGACCCTGCAGGGCCGGACCGTCGGCGTGGCCGGGGTCGGCAAGGTCGGTCACCACCTGGTCAACCACCTGATCGAGGACGGTGCGCACGTCGTGATCACCGACGTGAGCGACGAGGCGGTGGCCCGGGTCAAGGAGCTGAACCCCGGTGTACGCGTCGTCGCGGACACCGAGGCCCTCGTCGCCACCGAGTTGGACGCCTACGCGCCGTGCGCGCTCGGCGGAGCGCTCACCGACGACGTGGTGGAGCAGCTGACCGCCAAGATCGTCTGCGGCGCCGCGAACAACCAGCTCGCGCACCCTGGCATCGAGAAGAGCCTGGCCGACCGAGGCATCCTCTACGCGCCCGACTACTGCGTGAACTCCGGTGGGCTGATCCAGGTCGCCGACGAGCTCGAGGGCTTCTCGTTCGAGCGCGCCAAACAGCGTGCCGCGGGAATCTTCGACACCACCAAGCGGGTCTTCGCGCTCGCCCGTGAGGAAGGCGTGCCCCCGGCCGTGGCCGCGGACCGGCTGGCGGAGCGCCGGATGACCGAGGTCGGCCGACTTCGCGGGATCTGGCTCAGCGGAAGCTGAGCCGGGCGCTGAGCGCAGGGTCGCGGCGAAGCGACTCCGGGGTCAGTCCCGACTGACCTCGGAGTAGTCCGACCACTCGTCGGAGTCCTCGGGCGTGTCGGTCTCGGCGGCCTCGCCCGGGCTCGCGCCCGGGGGTGACTCGCCACCATGCAGCTCTCGTTGCAGCGCGGTGAAGTCCGTCTCTTGGGTCCGGTACTTCAGGTCGCGGGCAACCTTGGTCTGCTTAGCCTTTGCACGGCCGCGCCCCATAGGGTCGACCCCCTCGAAAATCGTGTCCGTATCTCGTGGGCACAACGTTACCTGCCCGGTGGATGATCGCGCACACTCGGGCCCACCCTTCGGTCCCGCACGCGGCACCTCCTGGGCGTTCTGCTCGGGTTCTCGAGCGTCAGGAGGGGTGGTTGCCGTGCAGGAGGACGCGTCCGCCCAGGTCGTCGGTGGCGGGGGCCACCTCTCCGCAGACCCAGGCATGCACGCCGTGGGAAGCCAGGACCTCCACCGCCCGGTCGGCGTGCTCCGGAGCGGTCACGGCGACCATGCCGACCCCGCAGTTGAGGGTCCGCTCGAGGCCCGGACGCTCGACCTTGCCGACCTCGCGCACCAGGTCGAAGACGGGCTGCGGCGTCCAGGTGGCCCGGTCGATCGAGGCCATGAGCTCTTCGGGCATCACCCGCTGGAGGTTCTCCGCCAACCCGCCGCCGGTCACGTGTGACATGGCATGTGTGGCGGTGGTGCGGGCCAGGTCGAGGCAGGCCTTCGCGTAGATACGGGTGGGCTCGAGAAGCTCCTCACCGAGCGTGCGCCCGAGCTCGGGCACATCGCGGTCCAGAGCCCAGCCTGTCTGCTCGAGCAGGACGTGCCGCACCAGCGAGTAGCCGTTGGCGTGCAGCCCGCTCGAGGCCATCGCCACGACCTGGTCGCCGGGACGGACCCGGCCGGGACCTAGCAGCTTCTGGGCCTCGACGACCCCCGTCGTGGAGCCGGCCAGGTCGTACTCATCAGGCTCGAGCAGGCCCGGGTGCTCGGCGGTCTCTCCACCCACGAGCGCACACCCCGCCTGGACACAGCCCTCGGCGATGCCCTTCACGATGGCCGCGATCCGCTCGGGGACGACCCGGCCGGTGGCGATGTAGTCGGTCAGGAAGAGCGGCTCGGCGCCGCACACGACCAGGTCGTCGACCAGCATCCCGACGAGGTCGAGGCCGATCGTGTCGTGCACGTCCATCGCCTGGGCGATCGCCACCTTGGTGCCGACCCCGTCGGCGGAGGACGCCAGCAGCGGACGGTCGAAGTCCTTCAGCGCCGACGCGTCGAAGAGGCCCGCGAATCCGCCGATCCCCCCGATCACCTCGGGGCGCCTGGCCCGGTCCACCCAGACCTTCATCAGCTCGATGGCCTTGTCACCGGCGTCGATCGAGACGCCGGCGGCTTCGTAGGTCGCGCCGGGGTGGTCGCTCATGAGGCTCCTTGAAGGATCAGGGTCGATCGAGGGAGTCGGTCGCTCCACCACCGGCGAGCGAGGCCGCCAGGCCGTCGATGTCGGTCGTGGGCTCGAGGACGGCGCCCTCGAGCAGGTGCTTGCCCAGGAGCTCCGGCTCGGGCAGCGGGATCGGGTACTCACCGTCGAAGCACGCGCGACACAGGTTCGTGGGCGGCACCGAGGTCGCCTCCATCAGCTCCTCGAGCGAGACGTAGGCCAGCGAGTCGGCATCGATGGACTGCCGGATGTCGTCCACGGCGAGCCCGGTCGCGATCAGCTCGGCGCGGGTGGCGAAGTCGATCCCGTAGAAGCACGGCCACTTGACCGGCGGGCTCGAGATCCGCACGTGGACCTCCTTGGCCCCGGCCTCCCTGAGCATCCGGACCAGTGCCCGCTGGGTGTTGCCACGGACGATCGAGTCGTCCACGACGACGAGGCGCTTGCCCTCGATCACGTCGCGGAGCGGGTTCAGCTTGAGCCGGATGCCGAGCTGGCGGATCGTCTGGCTCGGCTGGATGAAGGTGCGCCCGACGTACGAGTTCTTGACCAGCCCCATCCCGTAGGGGATGCCGCTCTCCTCGGCGTACCCGATGGCGGCCGGGGTGCCGGACTCCGGAACCGGGATCACGAGGTCCGCGTCCGCCGGGTAGCTGCGAGCGAGACGTCGGCCGATCTCCAGCCGGACACTGTGCACCCGCTGCCCGCTCATGCGGGTGTCGGGGCGGGCGAGGTAGACGAACTCGAAGAGACAGTGCTTGGGGACCGGCTCCGCGAAGGTCCGGCTGCGCAGACCGTTCTCATCGACCGCGATCAGCTCACCGGGCTCGATCTCCCGGACGAACGCGGCGCCGACGATGTCGAGGGCGGCGGTCTCCGAGGCGACGACCCAGCCTCGCTCGAGGCGGCCCAGCACCAGCGGCCGGATGCCCTGTGGGTCGCGGGCGGCGTACAGGGTGTTCTCGTCCATCCACACGAAGGAGAAGGCGCCCTTGACCTTCGGGAGCAGCTCGACCGCGTTGTCCTCGAGCGACCGGTCCGGGTGGTGCGCCAACAGCGCCGTGACCACGGAGGTGTCGTTCGTCGAGAGCTCCGGCATCCGGATGTCCAGCTCACCGCTCAGGCCGGGAAGGCTGGTGGCCAGCTCGGCGAGCTCTCGGGTGTTGATCAGGTTCCCGTTGTGCGCCAGGGCGATGGAGCCGTGCTGGGTGGGCCGGAACGTCGGTTGTGCGTTGTGCCAGGTCGAGGCGCCGGTGGTCGAGTAGCGGGCGTGACCCACCGCCAGGTGGCCCTTGAGCGCCTCCAGCGTCGACTCGTCGAAGACCTGGGAGACCAGGCCCATGTCCTTGTACACCAGGATCTGACGGCCGTTGCTGACCGCTATGCCGGCAGACTCCTGGCCGCGGTGCTGGAGGGCGTACAGGCCGAAGTAGGTCAGCTTCGACACGTCCTCGCCGGGAGCCCAGACCCCGAAGACACCGCAGGCGTCCTGGGGTCCGCGGTCGTTCGGGTCGAGTGCCGCCGTGAGGCGGCCGTCGCCACGCTTGCCCGTCACATGGCGGAGTCTACGGGGTGGCGAGGTTGGCCAGCAGCAGTGCCTCCGCGAGGCAGACCCGCTCGAACTCGCCGAGATGCAGTCCCTCGTTGGCGCCGTGGGCCCGGGTGTCCGGATCCTCGACCCCGGTGACCAGAACGCTGGCGTCTGGGAAGGCGGCCCGGAAGGCGGCGATGAAGGGAATCGAGCCGCCGACTCCCATGTCGACCGGCTCGGTCCCGTCCCAGGCGTCGCGGAACGCACGGCGGGCCGCGTCGTACGCCGGACCCACTGCATCGATCTCGATCGGCTCCCCGATGTCCCCGGGGGTGAACGTGAGCTGGGCGCCCCAGGGGACGTGCTTCTCGATGTGCGTCCGCAGCGCGTCCATGGCGCGCTTGCCGTCATCGCCCGGGGCCGTCCGCAGACTGAGCTTCGCCCGAGCCGACGGGATGAGCGTGTTGCCTGCGACCGCGGTGCGGGTGGCGTCGAGGCCCACGATCGAGATCGACGGCCTGGTCCACAGCCGCTCCACGGCGCTGCCGTGACCCACGAGCTCCACGCCCTCGGCGATGCCCGACTCGGCGCGGATCCGGTCCATCGGGTAGTCGATGTCGGCGGCGGGTCCGGCGAAGAGACCTTCGACCGCGACGTTCCCCGCGTCGTCCAGCAGTGTGGAGAGCAGCCGGACCAGGGTCGAGACGGCATCGGGCACCAGCCCACCCCACATGCCGGAGTGGACGCCGTGGTCGAGCGTGCGGACCTCGACGTAGCAGTCCACGAGCCCGCGCAGGCTGGTGGTCAGGGCCGGGACCCCGATGTCCCAGTTGCCGGAGTCCGCAATCACGATCACGTCAGCCGTCAGGAGCTCCGAGTGCTCGTCGAGGAACGCCTGCAGGGTCGGTGACCCGATCTCCTCCTCGCCCTCGATGAAGACGGTCACCCCCACCGGCAGATCTTCACCGTGGGCGCGGATGGCGGCGAGGTGTGCGGCGATGCCCGCCTTGTCGTCGGCCGAGCCTCGGGCGTAGAGCCTGCCGTTCCGCTCGGTCGGCTCGAACGGGTCGGAGTCCCAGTCGCCACGCTCCCCCGTCGGCTGCACGTCATGGTGGGCGTAGAGCAGCACCGTCGGAGCCCCCTCGGGCGCGGGACGCCGAGCCACGACGGCGGGCGCGCCTCCCCCGCTGCTGAGGATCTGGATGTCGTCGAAGCCCTCGGCTCTGAAGAGTTCCGCGGTCGCCTCGGCGGAGCGACGTACGTCCTCGGCGTTCTCCGGGTTGCTGCTCACCGAGGGGATCCTGATCAGTTCCTCCAGGTCCCGGCGGACCCCGGGCATGAGGTCGCGAACGGCGGTGCGGAGGTCGTCGACAGAGCGAGGCATCCCGCCACCTTATGTGTCGGCCAGTCCGCCGGTGACGGGCAGGAGCCCCGACAGGTCCGAGCGCTCGCCGGACGCGAGGACGCGACCGGCTGCCGCGGCGTCGGCCCAGGCGAGGTCGCCAACGGCCAGTAAGACCCACGTGACCGCGTCGAGCTCGACCACGGCCGGAGGAGTGCCCCGTGTGTGCCGAACGCCGGCGACCGCCTGCGCCACGGCGTACGGCGGCACCCGGATCTCGACCGCTCCGCCGGGATGCGCCAGTGCGAGCAGGGCCAGGAAGTGCTTGACGAGCAGGCGGAGGTCCGAACCCGCCGGCTCACCGGCACGGAACCTCTCCAGCGCCTGCGCCACGGCGGCGGGGTCGGCGGGACGCAGTCGGGCGGGCATGCCGATCAGCCTAGGACCGCCACCTGGGACGTCCCGACGACCTCGCCCTTCCGCCCACCGGAGGGAGTGATGCGGGTTACAGTTTCTGTTCACCCACATGGCACTCACCACACGGTTTCCGGGGGCATTTCTCGTGGCACGCATCTCCCGACGGCTGGTCGCATCCGTCATCACGTTGACGTTGACGCTGACGGCGGCCGTGGCCGGCCTCGGCCTGGTCGGTGCCCCTGCCGAGGCGGCCAACCGGGTCACACCCGGCAACTTCACCGGGTACGGCTTCGACGCCTGCAACACCCCCTCCCAGGAGACGATGGACACCTGGCTGACCACGTCGCCGTACTGGGCGGTCGGGGTGTACTTCGGCGGGGTCAACCGGTTCTGCGCCGACCAGCCCAACCTGACGGCCGACTGGGTCACCGCACAGAGCCGCAACCGCTGGCGGATCATCCCGATCTACGTCGGGCTGCAGGCGTCCTGCTTCGCCAAGAAGGAGAAGGCGCGGATGGACCCCACGCCTGACGACGCCTACGCCGCCGCCCGCGCCCAGGGTCGCCAGGAGGGGATCGACGCGGTCAAGGCCGCCCGCGCGCTCGGGATCCCCGAGGCGAGCACCCTCTGGTTCGACCTGGAGAGCTACGACACCGCCAACGTGAACTGCCGCGAGGCGGCCCTCCGCTTCCTGGGCGCCTGGACCAAGGCCCTGCACGTCCGCGGCTACGAGTCGGGCGTGTACTCCAGTGTCTCCACCGGGATCTACGCGCTTGACCAGGCGCGCGTGAACTTCCCCGGCGAATACCTCCTCCCCGACCAGATCTGGTACGCGTGGTGGAACAAGCAGGCCGACACCGAGGTCACGCCGTACCTCGCCGAGGACGCGTGGGCGCGGCACCGGATGCACCAGTACGAAGGCAACGTCACCGTGAAGTTCGGCGGCGTCTCGATGCTCATCGACCGCGACTACCTCGACGTCGGGCGCGGGTCCCGGCCGGGTCGGCAGCCGGGGCACTGCGCCGGCACGAACCTCGACTTCCCTCGCTACCGGTACCTGCAGCGCGGCAACACCGGGGCGATGGTGAAGGCCGGGCAGTGCCTGCTCAAGCAGAAGGGCTACCTCACCGGGCCGCTCGGCTTCCGCTTCGACCGGCGCACGATGCGGGCCGTCCGGCAGTACCAGAAGACCCATCGCCTCGGCGTCAGCGGCGCACTCAACAGGCGCACCTGGACGCTGATCCTGGCCGAGGGCCGGTCGCCGCTGGTGAAGGTCGGCTCCGCCAACGACGCCGTACGCCGGGTGCAGCGGTCGGTCAACGCGGCCACCGGGGCCGGCCTCCCGGTGACCGGCATCTTCGACCGCGACACCACCAAGGCCGTGCGCGACTACCAGGAGCGACGGACGCTCCCCAAGACCGGCGTCGTGGCGACGGAAACCTGGGCCCAGCTGCTGCAGGGCCGCTTCTGACACGCGTCCGGGAGTGACCCGCCCGGCGGGTGGGTAAGGGGCCTCGGACCGCACGTCCCACGTCGGAGGTAGTCAGTGCCCCTGAGGAACCCCAGTCGCCCGACCCGCGTCGGCCCCGCCGGACTCCGAAGGGCAGCCAGGGCCTTCGCAGTCGCGGCAGCGGCCGTGCTCCTGCCCTTGTCCCTCGTGCCCGCCGGCCAGGCGCTGACGCCGCGCCGGTCCGCCACTGCGGCCACACCGATCCCCCAGGACCCCGGCGCCTCGACGGTCACGCCGTACCTCGGCTCACCCGCACGCGCCCACCCGATCCGCTCCCACTTCGCTCCGCGGCACCCGTACATGGCGGCCAACGACCGGAGCAACCTGCACGACGACGCCTACCAGTCGGACGCCGGCCGAACCCCCGGGCCACTGGGCGACGCCCCCGGAGTCACCTCGACCATGTTCGACCAGGAGTGCGCCTCGGTCACCTTCGACACTCGGGGCCGGCTGCTCACGGTCTGCGTCGGCCTGTCCACGGTCGACCTGCGCCTGCTCGACCCCGACACGCTGGACGTGCTGGCCGAGTTCCCCCTCCCGCCGAGGTCCTCGTCGTCGGCCACGCATCCCTTCACTGCTTTCGGAGGCGGGGGGTACTTCTACCTCGACCAGCGTGACCGCGTGATCGTGCCCACCTCGGACGGCACGATCGACGTCATCGCCGAGACCGGCACGGCGGGCTCACCCGCCCTGGTCCTGAAGCGGCAGTACGACGTGTCGTCGTACGTCGGCGACTCGGTGATCCTCTCCGCCCTGCCCGACTGGCAGGGCCGGATCTGGTTCGTCACCGGCTCGGGAGTCGTGGGAGTGGTCCACCGTCGCAGTGGAGTCACGAAGGTGACCAGGCTGCGCGGCGAGGACATCGGCAACTCCCTCGCGGTCGACGAGACGGGCGGCGTCTTCGTCGTCTCAGACCATGCGTTGTACCGGTTCGACGCCACGAGGAAGGGGGCGCCATCGGTCACCTGGCGCAGGAAGTACGACGCGGGCACCCGCCAGAAGCCGGGCCAGAGCCAGTTCGGCTCCGGCACCACCCCGACGATCATTCGCCGCGGTCACCGCCACTTCGTCGCGATCACCGACAACGCGGACCCGCGCATGCACGTGCTGGTCTTCCGCGCCGGCCGAAACGGTCCGGGACGCAAACCCGTGTGCCGCGTCGCGGTCTTCCCCCGACGTCACGGCGACACCGACAACTCGCTGATCGCCTTCCGCCGCTCGCTCATCGTCGAGAACAACTACGGCTACACGGGTCCGACGGAGAACCCGCCGTCGGGCGACCCGGTCCGGCAGAGCCCCACGACCGTGCCCGGGGTCACCAGGGTCGATGTCGACTACGCCCACGGCGGCTGTCACCGGGCTTGGACCAACCGGCAGGTGAGAGTGCCCTCGAGCGTGAGCAAGGTGTCGGCCGCGACCGGCCTCGTCTACGTCTACGAGCACCCTGCGGCCGGTGAGGTGCGGTACACCTCCGGGCAGCAGCCCGAGACGGGGCCCGAGGACCCGTGGTACCTCACCGCGCTCAGCGCCCGCGACGGGCACCGGGTGTGGTCGCGCCTCACCGGGTCCGGCCTGGGCTACAACAACAACTACGCGCCGATCACGCTCGGACCCGACGCCACGGCGTACGTCGGCGTGCTGGGCGGACTGGTCGCCGTGCGGGACACCCGCTAGAGACTGACCGAGGAGCCGCTCGTCGACTCCGTCCCGGCCGGCGGGCTCGCGGACGTGGACGTGTCCGCCGGGTGCGTCCGGCCTCGCTCGGGGACCAGCGCGTGGTCGGCCCGCGGGAAGTCGTGGGCCAGCATGGAGCGCATCATCCGCCGTGACGGCTCCTCGACGTACCGGAACAGCGCCCAGGCAGTCACGACGATCACCGGGATGTAGGCCAGCTCGAGGTAGAACTCCGTCAGCGGAGTGACCTCGAACCAGCCGGACTTCCTCAGCACGTCACGGAAGAGGTACAGCATCGGGCTGTGCACGAGGTAGAGCGCGTAGGACAGCCCGCCGCCGAGCACCATCACCCTGGTCGAGAGCACCTTGCGCAGCGGACCGGTCCCGGCCGCCAGGCAGCCGATCAGCGGCAGGAACAGGAAGACGCCGAACGAGGCCGTCCAGCGCGGCCCGTGGAAGTAGCTGAAGTACAGCAGCGCCACGAGCACCGCGATCACGACCAGTCCCCCGACACCGGCGATGGTGCGCTGGCGGTCGGTCAGGTCCAGCCGCGAGATCGCCGCACACAGCAGCATGCCGGCGGTGAACTCGCACAGGATCCGCAGCGTCCACCCGTAGCTGCCGGTGAAGTTGTGGAAGGCGAGCAGCTGGATCATCAGCGGGACCAGGGCTACCGCCGAGGCGATGAAGAGCGCCCGCGCCCGCATCAGGTGGTGCAGCCGGAGGACGACCAGCGCGAGAAGCGGGAAGAGCAGGTAGGCAAGCCACTCGGCCGAGAGGGACCAGGCCGGGCCGGGCACGCTCGAGCCACCGGTGACGGGGTCGTTCCACAGCTGGACCATCAGCAGCTGCTCCCAGAAGCGCGAGGCGGTCAGCTTGCCGACGCCGACGGAACCCCACCAGATGTGCCGCAGCAGCATCGTGCCCATCGTGAGGATCGTGACCGTGATGAAGAGCGGCCAGACGCGGGCCAGGCGCATCCACAGGAAGCGGCCGGCCTTGGCCAGATCCCAGCGCGGGCCGAGCTGGTCGAGGTAGTTCAGCGCCAGCACGAAGCCGGAGAGGATGAAGAACAGGTCGACCCCCCTGAGCCCCATGCCGATCACCGGCCGGACCAGGTCGATGGCGTTCGGGAAGTTGCGGTCCAGCACGCCGGAGTTGTGCCGGGTCGAGTGGTACAGCACCACCCAGAGTGCGGCGAAGAACCGGATGCCCGTCAGGGCCTTGATGTGTTCGGTACGCATCTGCTCCCCCTCAGCCGAGCGCGTCGGGCAGGGTTGCCGACCACGCCGCACGGACCTCTGCCAGGGCAACCGAGAACTGCCCCTGCACGTCGATCACTGCGTCCGGTCCCTGACCGTCGGTGACCCCGATCCGCTGGTGGGCGAAGCCACGCGCGGAACACATGTCGGTGAACCGGACCTCCTCGCTGCGCGGCACCGCGACGACGGCGCGCCCGGCGGACTCGGCGAACAGCGCGACGTGCGGGTCCAGGTCATCGGGGAGCCAGATCCGCACCCCGATGTCGTTGCGCAGGCACGACTCCACGACCGACTGCGCCAGTCCACCGTCGGACAGGTCGTGGGCCGCGTCGATCAGACCGTCGCGCGACGCGTTGATCAGGATGTCGGCGAGCTCGGCCTCGATCGCGAGATCCACCACCGGGGGCCGGCCACCGAGGTGACCGTGCACCACGTGCGCCCACTCGGAGCCGGAGAGCTCCTCGCGGGTGGTGCCGAGCAGGTAGATCTGCTGACCCTCGGACACCCACCCGGACGGGGTGCGTCGCGTGACGTCGTCGATCACGCCGAGGACCGCCACGACCGGCGTCGGCAGGATCGGGGTCTCACCGGTCTGGTTGTAGAGGCTCACGTTGCCGCCGGTCACCGGGAGGCCGAGCTCGAGGCAGCCGTCCTTGAGACCACGGCACGCCTCGGCGAACTGCCACATGACCGAGGGGTCCTCGGGCGAGCCGAAGTTCAGGCAGTCGCTGACGGCGAGCGGGCGGGCGCCAGTGGTCGCCACGTTGCGGTAGGACTCGGCGAGCGCGAGCTGTGCGCCGGCGTACGGGTCGAGGCGGGCGAACCGGCCGTTGCAGTCGGTGGAGACGGCGACCCCGAGGTTGGTCTCGTCGTCGATGCGCACCATGCCGGAGTCCTCGGGCTGCGACAGCACGGTGTTCCCGCGGACGTAGCGGTCGTACTGGTCGGTGATCCACGACTTGTCGCAGAGGTTGGGGCTGGCCACGAGCCTGAGCAGCGTCTCGCGGAGCTCGTCGCCGGTCCTCGGACGGGCCAGGCTCTCCGCACCGTCTGCCTGCAGGGCGTCCTGGTCCGCGGGCCGCGAGAAGGGCCGCTCATAGGTCGGCCCGTCGTGAGCCACGCTCCGCGGGGGTACGTCGACGACGAGCTCGCCGTGCCACTCGATGTGGAGGCGGCCGGTCTCGGTGACCTCGCCGACGACCGTGGCGTCGACCTCCCACTTCTCGCAGATCTGGAGGAACCTGGCGACGTCGTCGGGCTCGACGACCGCCATCATCCGCTCCTGGGACTCGCTCATCAGGATCTCCTCGGGGGCGAGGGAGGAGTCCCGCAAGGGCACCCGGTCGAGCCACACGTGCATCCCGCCGTCGCCGGCAGAGGCCAGCTCCGAGGTGGCGCACGAGAGGCCGGCGCCGCCGAGATCCTGGATGCCGGCGACCAGGCCCGCCGCGAAGATCTCCAGCGTGCACTCGATGAGCAGCTTCTCCATGAACGGGTCGCCGACCTGGACGCTCGGTCGGCGTGACGGACCGCCCTCGTCGAAGGTCTCGCTGGCGAGCACGCTCACCCCGCCGATCCCGTCGCCTCCGGTGCGAGCTCCGTAGAGAATGACCTGGTTGCCCGCACCGCTGGCCTTGGCCAGGTGCAGGTCCTCATGCCGGAGCACCCCGACACAGAGAGCGTTGACCAGCGGGTTGCCGAGGTAGCTCGTGTCGAAGACCGCCTCCCCACCGATGTTGGGCAGGCCCAGGCAGTTGCCGTAGCCGCCCACCCCAGCCACGATCCCGGGCAGTACCCGATGGGTGTCGGGGGCGTCGAGCGGACCGAAGCGGAGCGGGTCCATGACGGCGATCGGACGCGCACCCATCGCGAGGATGTCGCGCACGATGCCACCGACCCCGGTCGCCGCACCCTGGTAGGGCTCGACGTACGACGGGTGGTTGTGGCTCTCGACCTTGAAGGTCACCGCATAGCCCTGACCGACGTCGATCACGCCGGCGTTCTCGCCGATCCCGGCCAGCGTCTTGCCGATCGGCGTCTCCTGCGGGATCTCGCTGAACTGCTTGAGGTGCACCTTCGAGGACTTGTAGGAGCAGTGCTCGCTCCACATCACCGAGTACATGGCGAGCTCTGAGCTTGTCGGACGCCTGCCGAGGATCTCGCGGATCCGTGCGTACTCGTCGGACTTGAGCCCGAGATCTGCCCAGGGTTGCTCGCGGTCAGGGCTGCTGGTGGCGTGATCGACGGTGTCGAGGGTGGGGCGCTGGTCGGTCAACCTGCTGACTTCCGCTCGCGGGGCAGTGACAGTCGCTCAATCTACCGGTCACACGGAGCGGAACTTCTGGCAGGCTGTCGACCACGGACCACACGGACCACGGGAGACCCACATGGATCGACGGACGTTGCTCAAGGCTGGGGCAGTCAGCAGTGGGGCCCTGGCCCTGCCGCTCGGTGAGGCGCTGACCAGCTCGGCCGAGGCGGCACCCCGCCTCGGGAAGACCCTCGCCAAGAACATGTCCGTGCCGTGGGGCATCGCCTTCCTCCCCGGGGGAGCCGCCTTGGTTGGCGAACGTGACTCCGGCAAGGTGTTCCGGGTCGGGAAGGACGGCGGCAAGCACCTCGTCGACAGGCTCTCCGTGTTCTCCCAGAAGGCGAACTTCGGAGAAGGTGGGCTGCTCGGACTGGCCCTGTCGCCGACGTTCCGTCGCGATCGCTGGGTCTACGCCTACCTCTCCACCCGGTCGGACAACCGGATCGTGCGGATGAAGTACGCCAACGGCACGCTCGGCCGTCGCCACCTGGTCCTGGCGGGCATCCCGATGAGCGTGCACCACAACGGCGGGGGTCTGGCCTTCGGCGAGGGAGGGCTGCTGTTCGCCAGCACCGGGGACGGGGAGGACACGGCGAACGCCCAGAACAAGAACTCCCTGGGCGGGAAGATCCTGCGGCTCACGCCGGACGGCGAGGTCCCGGCGGGCAACCCGTTCGGCAACTACACCTGGTCCTACGGTCACCGGAACCCCGAGGGGATCACCTTCGACGCCCGCGGTCGTCTCTGGTCCAGCGAGTTCGGCGAGAAGGACAAGGACGAGCTCAACCGGATCCGCCGCGGCGCCAACTACGGCTGGCCGTTCGTCGAGGGCAAGGACGGCGCCGGTGGCTACCGCGACCCGCTCGCCCAGTGGGACACCGACATCTGCTCGCCCAGCGGCGTGGCCGTGGCGAACGGGCGCGCCTGGCTCGGCGCGCTCCGCGGCCAGTGCCTGTGGTCGGTCCGGCTCGACGGCCCGCACCGAGGGCGCAAAGCTCGCTGGTTCCAGGGCCGGTTCGGCCGGATCAGGAGTGTGCACCGCGCACCCGACGGCGCGCTGTGGATGACCACCAGCAACCGCGACGGACGCGGCACTCCCGGCCCGGTGGATGACCGGATCATCCGGGTACGCCTGCCCTGACCTGGAGGTCGTCGCGGGGACGCGCCGACTTCACCCAAAGCATCACAAGTCGTTCACTTCAGCGCCTACGGTTCTGGTCGGCGCGGCGAGCGGGACCGTCGTCGCGCCCGACCGGAAACCGCCCAGCTCATCTGCTCCGGAGTGGAGACTCGTGCGACCACAGCCCCTGACCCGAACTCTCTGCGGCCTGATCGCGGCTCTCATCGCGGTCACGACACCGGCCTTCGTCCCGACGCTCGCCGGACCGTGGAACACCGCGTACGCCGCGACCCGAAGCGCGGCTCGACCCTGGATGCCGGCCGGCACCTACCGGTTCATAGGCCACCGCGGCTACCCACGCGGCGGGCACACCGAGAACACGTTGCCGGCGATCCGGGCGGCGCGACGCGCAGGCGCCACGGCCGTAGAGGTCGACATCCACCGGACGCGGGACCGGAAGCTCGTGCTGATGCACGACCCCACCATGCATCGGACCACAACCTGCCGTGGCAAGGTCCGCCGGATGCGGTATGCGCAGATCCGACGCCACTGCCGCGGTGAGCGCCACCACGAGCGGATCCCACAGCTCTGGCGGGCCGTGCGCTACACCCACCTGCACCACATGAGCATCATCATCGAGGTCAAGCCCGACGCGGTCGGCTCGTGGGGCCCGGGCCTCTACCGAAAGCTCGGCCATGCGATCGCCGCTCGCCATATGAAGGACCGCGCGTTCGTGCTCTCACGGAGCCCGGCCGTGCTCCACCGCTTCAGGCGGCAGACCCACGGCATCCCGACCAGCTGGATCGAGAGGTCCGGCTGGCCCGGTGTCCGGCGTGCCTCACGCACCGCGGACATCCTCCAGGTGAAGGCGTACCAGCTCACACGCCCCCGGGTGCGGGCACTCCACCGGTCGGGTACCGCCGTGATCGCCCGCCGTACCAACAGCGCCCGATCCTGGCGCCACGTGCGGCGCACGGACGCCGACTCGGTGCTCGTCGACGACCTCCCACGCTACGTCCGGTGGACCCGCTCGCACTGATGAGCACCGGGGCACGGGCACATCCCAGGGCCTCGGGACATGTGAGGGCGGCACATTGACCCTGCCACGCGACCGTTCGACGATCGCGGGATGACTCTCGGGCTGCGCCGCACCTTCCTGGTCCTGCTGACCACCCTCCTGGCGATGCTGACGTCGGTGCTGACGTCGGTGACGGTCCCGGGCAACGCGTCCACGACGCCGGCGCGAGCTGCGGGGAGTCACTGCCGGCACCAGGCGCGGATCGACGTCCCGCATGCGCCGATGCAGCAGGCCGACTGCCTCGACGACCTGACCACGGCTTCGACGACGTCGACCGGTCACACGGACCCGTCGGACTGGAGCGGGCTCAACGCACCGGGAACGAGCAATCCGAGCGGCGTCCCCGGGATCCAGGTCGACGGGTACTTCCCCGACACCTCGACCACGAACACGCACCACGGCTGGAACCACGACGCGCAGTTCGTGATCCGGCTGCCGGACGAGTGGAACGGCGGGCTCGTGGTCAGTGGTGCGCCCGGCACGCGGACGCAGTACGCCGGAGACTTCCTGTTCAGCGACTGGGTGCTCGCCCACGGCTACGCCTACGCCAGCACCGACAAGGGGAACAGCGGGAGCTCGTTCTACCGCGACGGACAGCGCCCGGGCGATGCGATCGCGGAGTGGAACCACCGGGTGACCCAGCTGACGAGGGCCACGAAGCAGGTGGTCCGGCAGCGCTACGGCCGCGAGGCCAGGCGCACCTACCTGTTCGGGATCTCCAACGGCGGCTACCTGGTCCGCTGGCAGCTGGAGAACAACCCGTGGCTCTACGACGGCGGCGTGGACTGGGAGGGCACGCTCTTCGGGCCCAGGGGCCGAACCTGCTGACCTACCTGCCGGTCGCCCTGCGCAACTACCCGGCGTACCAGGCCACGGGAGACCAGGCCGCGCACGACGCGATGATCCGCGCCGGGTTCCACCGCGGCTCCGAGTTCACCTGGGACTACCACTACGGCGTCTACTGGGACCTCACGCAGCGGCTCTACAGAGAGGAGCTCGACCCCTCCTACGACGGCGACCTCCAGGCAGGCATCCCGTTCTGCCAGAGCGGCACGCCCCAGTGCGACGCCGACTACGACTACTCGACCCGTCCTTCGGCACACCGGGCGATGGAGCAGGTCGCCGCTGACCGGCCGCATCCGGCGTCCGATGCTCACCCTGCACGGCACGCTCGACGCGCTGCTGCCGATCCGCACGGACTCCGACATCTACCAGCGGATGATCCGCCGGTCGGGGAAGGCGTCGATCCACCGCTACTACCGGGTCGTGGGCGGGACCCACGTCGACGGGCTCAACGCGGAGTACGGCGACCGCGTGCGCCCGCTGCTCCCCTGCGCTCGCCGCGCGTTCGTCCGGCTGGTGCGCTGGGTGGAGGACGACCGTCGTCCGCCCGCGAGCGCAACCCTTCCTCGGCCTCCCGCAGGCACGGATGCGGCGAACCGGTGCCGCCTGACCAGATGAGCCCGGCGGGGGGTCGAGCCTCAGGCGGTGAGGGCCGCCAGCGCCGACGTGAAGAACCCGAGCCCGTCGGTGCCGGGACCGCAGAGGTCCTCCACCGCGTGCTCGGGGTGTGGCATCAGCCCGACCACGTTGCCGCGCTCGTTGGCGATCCCGGCGATGTCCCGCAGTGAGCCGTTCGGGTTCACGTCCAGGTAGCGAGCGACCACGAGACCCTCACCCTCCAGGCGGTCGAGGGTGTCGCTGTCGGCGACGTAGGACCCCTCGCCGTTCTTGAGCACGACGGTGATCTCGTCGTCCTTCTGGTACGCCGAGGTCCACGGGGTAGTCGTGTTCTCGATCCTGAGGCGCTGGTCACGGCAGACGAACTTGCGGTGGTCGTTGCGGATCAGGGCTCCGGGGAGCAGGTGGGACTCACAGAGGATCTGGAAGCCGTTGCAGATGCCGAGGACCGGAAGGCCCTGGTGAGCGGCCGCGATCACCTCGGTCATCACCGGCGAGAACCGTGAGATCGCGCCACAACGGAGGTAATCGCCGTACGAGAAACCGCCCGGCAGGACCACCGCGTCCACCCCGGCGAGATCGTGGTCTCCGTGCCAGAGGGAGACCGCCTCGCCACCGGCCAGGGAGATCGCCCGCGAAGCGTCGACGTCGTCCAGCGACCCGGGGAAGGTGACGACCCCGATCCGCATCAGGCCGGCCCGGACGGCTCGTCGCCCGAAGCGGGCTCGAGGGTGGAGACGGCGAAGTCCTCGATGACCGGGTTCGAGAGCAGGCTCCGCGCCATCTCGTGCACCTCCGCGAGCCGCTCCTCGGTCAACGGCCCGTCGAACTCGAGCTCGAACCGCTTCCCCTGGCGGACGTCGGTGACCCCCTCGAAGCCGAGCCTGGGCAGCGCGCCGTGCACGGCCTTGCCCTGGGGGTCGAGGATCTCGGGTTTGAGCATGACGTCGACGACGACACGGGCCACGGGACTGCTCCTAGGGGACGAGCGCGGGTGAGCGGGCTCAGTCTAACGACGGCACCGTGACCACCCGGCGGCCGTCCCCTTCGGCTGGGGCGATCGGGCACACTGGAGTCATGCCCGCACCGAACCCCGCCAGCGGCCGCCCCGCTCTCGCGCTCGACTTCCCCCAGTCCCTGGGGGTCTACGACAAGTACGAAGACGCGCAGCGCGCGGTCGACCACCTCTCCGACAACGAGTTCCCGGTGCAGCACTGCATGATCGTGGGCACCGAGCTGAAGCAGGTCGAGCGGATCACCGGCCGTCTCACCACCGGTCGTGTGGCCGCCGGCGGCCTCCTGTCCGGCCTCTGGCTCGGCCTCTTCGTCGGGTTGATCTTCTCGATGTTCGGCACCAACGGCTCCGCGTTCGGCGTGATCTTGTCGACCGCGATGTTCGGGATGCTGTTCGGAGTCATCTGGGCGCTGGCCGGGTACGCCGCCACCCGCGGCCGTCGTGACTTCTCCTCGGTCACCCAGGTCGTCGCCACGCGATACGAGGTGCTCGTCGAGCACAAGCACGCCGCCGCTGCCCGCGAGCTCCTTGCCGAGCTGCCCGGTGGCCGGGCGAACCCCTTCGCCTGAGCCAGCACGCCCCCGGGAGGATTCCTCACACCTGGGGAGCCGGCTCCTCCCGCTAGGCCCCCGCGCCGTCGAAGGACCGGGCCGCCCGGGACAGGTCGGAGCGGATAGCGGGACCCGAGAGGACGGTGGCAACCGCTGCGGCCACGCGCCACAGCCGGCGGCCATCGAGAGTCGTCTCGGCCGTGACCGTGGTGCCGGCACCCGAGGGGGCGAACGTCAGGGCCAGTTCGGCGGTGATCCCGCGCCACCGGCCGCGCTCGACCCACCGCTCGTTCTCGACCAGCTCGACGATCTCCATCTCCGGGCGGATCCCGGCAGACGTCACGTCCAGCCAGGACGTCCCGACCCGGGGCGGACCGTCGGTGTGCATCTCGACCCGGCGCAGGCTCGACTGCCACCGCGGACGAAGCTCAGGGTCGGCCAGGTAGGCGAACACCCGCTCGACCGAGGCCGGGAACTCGATGTGCACCCGGCTCACGCGGGCCATGTCAGAACGTCTCGCCGGTGAGCCGTTCGTACGCCTCGACGTACTTGCGACGGGTCAGGTCCACCACCTCGGCGGGCAGTGCCGGGGGCGCCTCACCCGAGGTCCGGTCCCAGCCGCTCGCGGGTGAGACCAGCCAGTTGCGCACGATGTCCTTGTCGAACGACGGCTGGGCCCGGCCGGGCGCCCACGTGTCAGCCGCCCAGTAGCGGGACGAGTCGGGTGTCAGCACCTCGTCGGCGAGGACGATCGTGCCGTCCTCGCGCGCGCCGAACTCGAACTTGGTGTCGGCCAGGATGATCCCCCTGGCCCGGGCGATCTCCTCGGCGCGCGAGTAGACCTGCAGCGTGAGCTCGCGCAACCTGGCCGCGGTGTCCGCGCCGACGACGTCCACGACCGCGTCGTAGGACACGTTCTCGTCGTGGTCCCCGAGCTCCGCCTTCGTCGCGGGGGTGAAGACCGGCTCCGGCAGTCGGCTACCGTCACGCAGGCCGCGCGGAAGCTCGATGCCGCAGACCTCACCGGTGTCGCGGTACTCCCTGAGCCCCGACCCGGTGAGATAGCCGCGGGCCACGCACTCGACGGGATACATCTCCAGGCTCTCGCAGACCAGGGCTCGCCCCGCCAGCATCGACGGCACCTCGAGCGACAGCACATGGTTCGGCACGATCCCGCTGAGCTGGTCGAACCACCACAGTGACATCCGGGTGAGGATCTCGCCCTTGTCCGGGATCGTCGTGTCCAGCACGAAGTCGTACGCCGAGATCCGGTCGCTGGCCACCATCAGCAGGGCGCCGGCGTACTCGCCCGACTCGAGCCGGTACAGGTCACGAACCTTGCCTGAGTGAAGGTGCGCGGCACCTGGGACCTGGGGAGCCTGGGGGATGTTGTGAGCCACCCCTCGATGCTATCGAGCCGGGAGCGGCATGATTTATTGGCCGCATGCCCGAGTCACCCGAGGATCTCTACGCCCGCGTCGTCGCCCAGGTCGGGGAGGGTGGTCGCCTGCCGACGCCGCCCATCCCCGAGTGGGACATCTTCCCCTGGGAGGTCGTCGACGGCCGGCTGGTCACGAAGGTGCTCGGAGCCCCGCTGGAGCGCGAGGAACCTCGTTGGGGTGAGAGCGCCGCCAAGCCGTGCGGCACCTGCCAGGAGCCGGACTCGGAGCGGCTGATCTGGCGCAACGAGCGCTGGAAGGTCTCGACGATGGAGAAGCCCGGCGGGCTTCCCATGATCGTGTTCCTGCACAGCCGCGAGCATCTCGACTTCACCGACCTGGACGACGACATGGCCGCCGAGTGCGGACGGATCACCGTCTGGCTGAGCCGGATCATGTCGAACCTCGACCACATCGGCCGCGTCCACGTCTGCAAGTGGGGCGACGGTGGCTCGCACCTCCATGTGTGGTTCATCGCCAGGCCGGAGCGGATCCCGCACCTTCTCGGCAGCACCGCCGTCGAGTGGGACGAGATGCTCCCACCCGTGCCCGAGGACATCTGGCGGGCCGACCTGAAGAAGGTCGCCGACCGCCTCGCGCACCACGACGGCACCGCCCTGATCTGAGCCTCACCTGACGGAGAAGCCGACCGTCCCGCGGGGTGCGGTCTCGGTCACCACGACCCGATCCACCCTTGCGTGCCTCGGTCCGCTCCGACACCAGTCGACCATCGCCTCGACGTCGGACAGGTCTCCCTCGAAGTGCGCCGTGACCGTGCCGTCGGGTTCGTTCCCGACCCAGCCGGCCACCCCGAGCGCCCTCGCCTCGCTTCGGCAGGAGTCCCGGAAGAAGACCCCCTGGACCCGACCATGGACCACGACCTCACGGGCGACGGTGCGCATCAGCAACCGGCTCAGAGAATGGCGCCCGGACGGTAGTCCGCGGCCTCCGGGTGCTCCGCGGCGAGCGCGTCGATCCGGCGTACGACGGCCTGCACCTGGGCCACGGCCGCACCGGTGAACGTGATCGGCTCGGCGACCAGCGAGGCGAGCTGCTCCTCGGTCAGGCCGAGCCGTGGGTCCGCGGCGAGCCGGTCGAAGACGTCGTTCTCCGCCTGCCCCTGACGCATCGCGAGCGCCACCCCGACGGCCGCCTCCTTGATCGCCTCGTGGGCCACCTCGCGACCGACGCCGTTGCGGACCGCGGCCATGAGCACCTTGGTCGTGGCCAGGAAGGGCAGGTAGCGGTCGAGCTCGCGCTGCACGACGGCGGGGAAGGCACCGAACTCGTCGAGCACCGTCAGGAACGTCTGGAACAGTCCGTCCGCCGCGAAGAAGGCATCGGGCAGCGCGACCCGGCGGACCACGGAGCACGACACGTCGCCTTCGTTCCACTGGTCACCGGCGAGCTCGCCCACCATCGAGAGGTAGCCGCGCAGGACGACCGCGAGACCGTTCACCCGCTCGCACGAGCGGGTGTTCATCTTGTGCGGCATCGCGGACGAGCCGACCTGGCCCTCCTTGAAGCCTTCGGTCACCAGCTCGATGCCGGCCATCAGGCGGATCGTGGTGGCGAGGTTCGACGGACCGGCTACCAGCTGCACCAGGGCCGACAGCACGTCGAAGTCCAGCGAGCGGGGGTACACCTGGCCGACGGAGGTCAGAACGTGCTCGAAGCCGAGGTGGCGGGCCACGCGCTGCTCCAGCTCCGCCAGCTTCGTCGCGTCGCCGTCGAGCAGGTCGAGCATGTCCTGGGAAGTGCCGACCGGCCCCTTGATCCCTCGCAGCGGGTAGCGCGACAGCAGGTTCTCCAGGCGGTCGAACGCCACCAGCATCTCGTCGGCGACGGAGGCGAACCGCTTGCCCAGCGTCGTCGCCTGGGCGGCGACGTTGTGCGAACGTCCGGCCATGACCAGGCTCTCGTGCTCCGACGCCAGGCGCCCGAGACGGGCCAGCGCGGCGACGGTGCGCTCGCGCAGCAGCACCAGGGAAGCCCGGATCTGCAGCTGCTCGACGTTCTCGGTGAGGTCGCGCGAGGTCATCCCCTTGTGGATGTGCTCGTGACCGGCCAGCGCGCAGAACTCCTCGATCCGCGCCTTCACGTCGTGCCGGGTCACCCGCTCCCGGTCGGAGATCGAGGCCAGGTCGACCTGGTCGACGACGGACTCGTAGTCCTCGACGACGCCGTCCGGCACGTCGATCCCGAGGTCGCGCTGCGCCTTCAGCACGGCGATCCACAGCTGACGCTCGAGCACGATCTTGTGCTCCGGCGACCAGATCAGGGCCAGGTCTGCGCCGGCGTACCGGGTGGCGAGGACGTTCGGGACGGTCATGATCTCTCCTGGCTGCCTGCGGCGATGTCGGTGCGGTGCTGGGAGCCTCGGAACGAGATCCGCTGCACTCCCGCGTAGGCACGGTCTCGGGCATTCTCGATGCTCGAGCCGACCGCGGTCACGGCGAGCACCCGGCCTCCCGAGGTCACCAGGACGCCGTCGTCGAGCCGGGTGCCCGCGTGGATCACGTCGACGCCGTCGAGGGCCTCGGCCTCGTCGATCCCGGTGATCGCGTCCCCCGTCGCTGGGCTGTCGGGATAGTGCTCCGACGCCAGCACGACCGCGACTGCGGCGCCGGACTTCCACGAAGGTGCGGGGACCTCGTCGAGGCGGCCGGTCGCGGCCGCATGCAGCAGGACGCCGAGCGGCGAGTCGAGCAGGGCGAGCAGGGGCTGGGTCTCGGGGTCGCCGAAGCGGGCGTTGAACTCCACGACCCGGATCCCTCGCTTCGTCAGCGCGAGGCCGGCGTAGAGCAGCCCCGCGAACGGCGTGCCACGCCGGGCCATCTCGTCGACGGTCGGCTGGAGCACGCGCTCGGCGACCTCGGCCACCAATGTCTCCGGCGCCCAGGGCAGCGGCGTGTAGGCACCCATGCCGCCGGTGTTCGGCCCCTGGTCGCCGTCGAAGACCCGCTTGAAGTCCTGTGCCGGCTGGAGCGGGTAGACCGTGGTGCCGTCCGTCACCGCGAAGAGCGAGACCTCCGGACCGTCGAGGTACTCCTCGATGAGCACCTGCTGGCACGCGGCGGCGTGGGCCAGCGCCTCGGCGCGGTCCGTGGTGACGACCACGCCCTTGCCGGCCGCGAGGCCGTCGTCCTTGACGACGTACGGCGGGCCGAACGCGTCCAGGGCGTCCGCGGCCTCGTCGGGGGTCGTGGCCACCCGGGCCATGGCCGTCGGGACGGACGCTGAGGCCATCACCTCCTTGGCGAAGGCCTTCGAGCCTTCGAGCCGGGCCGCCTCACGGCTGGGTCCGAAGCACGCGATTCCCCGGCTGCGGACCGCGTCGGCCACTCCCGCCACGAGCGGAGCCTCGGGCCCGACCACGACCAGGTCGGCGCCGAGCGACTCGGCCAGCGCAGCCACGGCCTCGCCATCGAGCGCGTCGATCGGGTGCAGCGTGGCGACCCCCGCCATGCCCGGGTTGCCGGGAGCGACGTGCACCTCGGTGACCGAGGGGTCGCGGGACAGGGAGAGGGCGAGCGCGTGCTCGCGCCCGCCGGCGCCGACGACGAGCGTCCTCACCGCAGCGACCCCGCCTCGCGGAGCACGATCGACTCCTCGCGCCCGGGTCCGACCCCGACGCCCCAGAAGGGTGCTCCCGAGATCTCCTCGAGAGCACGGACGTAGCGCTGGGCGTTCTTGGGCAGGTCCTCGAAGGTCCGGCAGCCGGAGATGTCCTCCCCCCACCCGTCGAAGTACTCATAGACCGGGGTGGCGTGGTGGAACTCGGTCTGGGTCATCGGCATCTCCTCATGCCGGACGCCGTCGATCTCGTAGGCCACGCAGACCGGGATCCGCTCCCAGGCACCGAGCACGTCGAGCTTGGTCAGGAAGAACTCGCTCAACCCGTTGACCCGGGCCGCGTAGCGCGCGATCACGGAGTCGTACCAGCCGCAGCGCCGGTTGCGTCCGGTCGTGGTGCCGTACTCGGCACCGATCTGGCGCAGCTGCTCGCCGTCGTCGTCGAGCAGCTCGGTCGGGAACGGCCCGGCGCCGACGCGGGTGGTGTAGGCCTTGATCACGCCGATGATCCGGTCGATCCGGCCCGGCCCGATCCCGGCACCGGGGCCGACGCCACCGGCGATCGGGTTGCTGGAGGTGACGAACGGGTAGGTGCCGTGGTCGACGTCGAGCATCGTCGCCTGGGCCCCCTCGAAGAGCACCGTCTGCCCCTCGTCGAGAGCCGAGTTCAGCAGCAGCGACGTGTCGGCGATCATCGGCTTGAGCCGTTCGGAGTACTCCCCGATCTCGTCGAGGATCTCCTCCACGCTGATCGCCCGGCGGTTGTAGACCTTCACCAGCAGGTGGTTCTTCTGCTCCAGGGCGGCCTCGACCTTCTGGGCGAGGATCTTGGGGTCGTTCACGTCGGCGGCCCGGATCCCCATCCGGTTGATCTTGTCGGCGTACGCCGGTCCGATGCCGCGGCCGGTGGTGCCGATCTGGGCCTTGCCCAGGAAGCGCTCGGTCACCTTGTCGATCGTGGTGTGGTACGTCGTGATCAGGTGAGCGTTCGCCGACACGAGCAGGCGGGAGGCGTTGATCCCCTTGGCCTCCATCGCGTCGATCTCCCCGAACAGCACGCGGGCGTCGAAGACCACTCCATTGCCGATGACCGGGATGCAGGTGGGGGTCAGCACCCCGCTCGGCAGCAGGTGCGTGGCGAACTTCTCGCCGTCGACCACGATCGTGTGACCGGCGTTGTTTCCACCTTGGTACCTGACGCAATAGTCAATGGTGGAACCGAGAAGGTCGGTCGCCTTGCCCTTGCCCTCGTCGCCCCACTGGGCTCCGAGCACCACGATTGCAGGCATCTGTCTGCACCCCTCTCACCTGGCGGGGGTAGTCGAACAGGACGCGGGGCGTGCCAGGAGAAGAAAACGGCCCCGACGTGCAACAGCACCGGGGCTCTTGCGACCCAACGTTATCAAAGCGGGGCTACGACCCGCCGCGGGATAGTGTCCGCCCCGTGGACCCTCTGCTGCTGATCACGAACCAGGATGCCGGCACCGCCGACGAGGAGAACCTCGAGCGCGCGCTGGAGGTGCTCCGCTCGGCCACCGATGTCGAGGTCTGTGCCACCTCCAACCCGGGCGAGCTGGACGGGGTGCTGCACCGCCGCGGCAGTCGGCCCGTGGTCGTCGCCGGAGGCGACGGCAGCCTGCACGCCATCGTGTCCGCGCTCTACCGGCGTCACGAGCTCGCCGAGACGGTGGTCGGCCTGATCCCGCTCGGCACCGGAAACGACTTCGCCCGTGGGACCGGCATCCCGCTGGAGCCCGACGAGGCCGCCCACGTGATTCTCACCGGAGAGACTCGCACCGTCGACCTGGTCGTCGACGAGCTGGGCGAGGTCGTCGTCAACAACGTGCATGCCGGGGCCGGCGCACAGGCGAGTCGCCGTGCCGCGCGATGGAAGGACCGCCTGGGCAAGGTGGGTCTTGGCCGGCTGGGCTACCCGGTTGGGGCCGCCCTGGCCGCGGTGAAGCCCCCGTTCGTGCGCCTGGAGATCGAGATCGACGGGGAGATCGTCGCCGACTTCGACAAGCCGATCCTGATGGTGGCGGTGGGCAACGGAGCGTTCGTGGGCGGAGGGACCGAGCTGACCCCGACGCCGACACGGACGACGGGAAGGTCGACGTGATGATCGCCTACGCGACCGGCCCGCTGGCCAGGTTCGGGTACGCCGTGGGCCTGGGTCTCGGCCAGCACCACCGACGTCGCGACGTGCACTACTCCCGGGCCCAAACGGTCTCGATCAGCGGGGAGCCCTTCTACTGCAGCGCGGACGGGGAGATCTACGGGCCCGAGCGGAACCGCACCTGGCGCGTGGAGAAGGCGGCGTACTCGATGTACCTGCCCCCTCCCAGCTGACCGCCGACCGACCACCGACTGACGGCCGACAGACGGCCGACAGACCAGCCGTTCACAGCCAGCCGCGCCGGGCGGCCTCCACGCCCGCCTGGAACCGGGACTCGACTCCCAGCTCGTCGACCAGGTCCGCCACCCGACGCCGGACGGTGCGCAGGCTGAGCCCCATGGAGCGGGCGATCTGCTCGTCCTTGGCGCCCACGGCCAGCTCCTGGAGCAGCAGCGTGCGTTCACGGCTGAACTTCTGGAACTGTCCGGCGCCCAGCCCCGGCACGGGAAGCGCCCGCTCCCACAGCCGCTCGAAGAGTTGGTGCATCGACATCACGACCGACTGCTGGCGGATCAGCAGCCGGCGCTCGTTGTTGACCCCCCAGCGTTCGGGGACCAGGACTCCGCCATCACCCATGATCGCCATTCTCGAGGGCACCCGGGCGATGATCCGCACCTCCTCGCCCAGCTCCGTGCGCGCCTGGACCGTCTCGGGTGACAGCTCGAGGACCCGGGCCGGGTAGATCGCCCGGGAACGGCGGCCTAGGGCGGTGAACTCCCGGACCAGGTCGTCGGTCTGCATTCCTGCGGTGATCTGCCACTGGTCGGGACGCAGCCACAGCAGGTCGCCCGAGGACTCCTGCGCCACCTCGCGCAGGATCGCAGAGACGTGCCCGCCCTCGATCACCTTGCCGATGACGGGCTCGCCCTCCTGGTCCTCGGCCACATGCTCCTGGCTGAAGACCGGCAGCAGACTGCGCAGCGACTCGATCTGCTCGCTGACCGCCCGAAGCCGCTGCGCCTTCTCCGTGATCAGCCGGTTGAGGGGGCCGTGCGGGGGCGCAGCCACGACGGCGCCATCGACCACCTCGACCAGTCCGAGCTCGACCAGGCGCGAGAGCTCCCGCTCGAACTGCCGCTGTGAGCTGCCCGACAGCGACGCGATGTGGGTGAGCGTGTCACCCGAGTGGCGCAGGATCGCCCGGTAGACCTCCTCCTCGCGGCGGGAGAAGCCCAGCGGGGTGAGCACGAAGTTCTGGCTGGCAATGGGCTGCATTCTGGCAGTTTAGTGCCAGTGGCATGTTAGTGACAGCAACACGTCACGGCCCGATGTCAGCATGGATGCCAGGTCACGGGAACGTCGGGGGACGTGGGCCCGGACCCCACGAAGGGCGTCGGAATCGAAGCAGGGGACGATTCCGGCGCCCTTCGACATGCCCGGGCGCGTACGGCGTGGGACTCGTCTGGCCGCGGTCACCGATCATGACCAGGGGAGACGGTGCCCACGAGTGAGTCGGACCGGACCGAGGGCCGCCCCAGCATCGGGCTGAGAGTGCGCATCCGATCCCTGGGGCGTGCGCCCCGCCGAACAGGGACATCCCTCAGACCAGGGCTCAGGCGCCCAACAGCACGTCGTACGCCTCGGGGCTGGAGTCGCGGAGGAACTCCGCGCAGCGGTCCCTCTCTGGCGTCTCGCCGATCCGGTCCGCGGCCCGGCTGAGCGCTGCCAGCGCACGCAGGAAGCCGCGGTTCGGCTCGTGCGACCAAGGCACCGGCCCGTTGCCCTTCCACCCGTTGCGGCGCAGTTGGTCCAGGCTGCGGTGGTAGCCGACTCGTGCGTAGGCGTAGGCGGTGACCTCGTCGGCGCCCACCTCACCGTCGGCCAGTGCGGCTTCGGCGAGCGCCGCCCAGGCGATCGGCGACTCCGGGTGCTGGCGCACCACCTCACCGAGCGGACGGCCGCTGTCGATCAGGGACGCCGCCGGGTCCTCGGGAAGGTGCGTGGGTGGGGGTCCGGCCATCAGGTCCTGGAAGCTCATGCTGCGATTGTGCCTCGTCGCCTCCGGAGCACGAACCCGACCGGCTCGAGGTCAACGAACCGCGACCTGGGCGACCCCGCCCGAAGAGTCGACGTACACGACCACGTCGAGGCGCCGGGCCGGGTGAGTGGCCAACCGGTCGGCCAGGACCCGACAGTCCACCAGAAGCAGGTCCCCGAAGGGGTCGTCGTGCGCCAGGCAGGCCGTGCGGTCGGTCAGGAGGAGGGTTCGTCCTCCGGCCAGCCGGACCGCGCCCGCGCTCGCATCCGTCAGACGGGCGATCACGACCTCAAGGCGGGCAGCGTCCGCTGGGCGGTCCGCGAACCGCGCGGTGGCCAGGATCCCGTCGACGACGGCCGAGTGAGAAGGGAGCGTCAGGCTGCGGATGAGCACGTGCTCCTTGGCCAGGAACCACGCCTGGGGACGGAAGACCGAACCGTCCGCACAACCGGCCCGCCAACGGTCGTAGGCCGCGGCACGGGTCCCGACCTGCCGGCGGCCGCGGACGACGGGGGCGCCGGCGGGGTCGGTCGCGTTCAGGTACTCCGGAGTACTGCGGCGGCCGACGGGACACGGAGCCACGTCGGTCCCCGACGACCAGCCTCCGGCCTGGTGGGCGCGGTACCTCGACCCTTCGTTCCCCGGAAGGTGACCACCCACGATGACCTGAAGCCCGAGACAGCCCGGGCGATCGGCGGCGGCTCTCGGGGTCAGGCAGGCATACGCCGTGTTGCGGCCGTACGGTGCGTCGCCGCTGTTCCGCACGACCGTCCAACCTCCGGGGACGTCAAGCTCGAGCACACCGCCGATGGTCGTCGTGCCAGGCCCGGCGGAGGGGGCGGCGGCCAGTGCCCGGCTCTCGGAGGGGGCCGGTTGCGGAGCCGTGCCCCGCGTGCACCCGGCGGCGCCGGCGGCGACCAGCCCGACGACCAGCAGGGCAGTCACGGATCGGGCTCGCCGCATGGTTCGTCTCCTCGGATCGGTCGCCGTCAGCCATGGAACGCGCGGCGGCCCGCAAAGGTTGTCAGAGGCGTCTGAGGTGCCCGGATCCGCAGATAGGGAGGTCTTCCGATGTGCGGCCCGGCGCCTCAGGCGAAGAGTCGGACTCAGCAGCTCGACTCAGGAGGACACCATGAACGGCGCCGACACCATCCAGTTCTACGACCTGGCCCGTCAGCAGCAGCGCCGCAACGCGCTGGCTGCGCGGCAGTACGGCCAACGCCACCCCGAACCGCGACGCCCGGGCCCCGTCCGACTGCCCGCCCTGCCCTGGCACCTCGAGTGGCCTCGCCGGAGCAGGACCGGGGTGACCGCGCACTGACGACTCGCCGTCGCGACCCGTCAGGACCGTCACGGCAGTCACGGCCGTCGCGGCCGTCGCGGCCGTGGGGTCAGACGCCGAGCGAGGTGCCCGTGCTGGAGAGGTTCTCGCAGGCCTCCACGATGCGCGCGGCCATGCCCGCCTCGCCTGCCTTGCCCCAGGCCCGCGGGTCGTACGCCTTCTTGTCGCCGACCTCCCCGTCGACCTTCAGGACGCCGTCGTAGTGGGAGAACATGTGGGCGGCCACGGGCCGGGTGAAGGCGTACTGGGTGTCGGTGTCGACGTTCATCTTGACGACGCCGTAGGTGACGGCGGCGGCGATGTCCTCGGCCGACGAGCCGGAGCCTCCGTGGAAGACCAGGTCGAAGGGCAGGCTGCCGGCCTCGAGACCGAGCTTCGAGACCACAGCCTCCTGGGCCGCCTTGAGGATCTCCGGGCGGAGCTTGACGTTGCCGGGCTTGTAGACGCCGTGCACGTTGCCGAAGGTCAGCGCGGTCATGTAGCGGCCGTGTTCGCCCGTGCCCAGCGCCGCGACGGTGGCCAGGGCGTCGTCGGGTGTCGTGTAGAGCTTCTCGTCGATGGCGCCCACCACGCCGTCCTCCTCGCCGCCGACCACGCCGACCTCGATCTCGAGAATGATCTTGGCCTGCTCGCACTTGGCCAGGAGTTCCTCGGCGATCGTCAGGTTCTCCTCGAGGGGTACCGCCGAGCCGTCCCACATGTGCGACTGGAAGAGCGGCGCCTGGCCGTTCTTCACCCGCTCGATCGAGAGGTCGAGCAGCGGGCGAACGAAGCCGTCGAGCTTGTCCTTGGGGCAGTGGTCGGTGTGCAGGGCGATGTTGACCGGGTAGTTCTTGGCCACCTCGGCGGCGTACGCCGCGAACGCGACGGAACCGGCCACCATGTTCTTGACCGTCGGGCCCGACAGGTAGTCGGCCCCGCCGGTGGAGATCTGGATGATCCCGTCGCTGCCGGCCTCCGCGAAGCCCTGGAGCGCAGCGTTCAGCGTCTGTGACGAGGAGACGTTGATCGCGGGGTAGGCGAACGTCTCACGCTTGGCCTTGTCGAGCATCTCGGCGTAGATCTCGGGGGTGGCGAGGGGCATGGGGAACTCCTGGGTGTCGGTCTGGCCGGACGGAGGCGGATGGTGGCCCGGGCCGGTCTTGCGGCCACTCTAGGAGCCTGCGGTCGTTACCCGCGAGTCACGTTCCACCCGTGGACAGGCCCGCTGCCGGACGCGCCCCGCCGCCCCCGCCTAGCCGCGCCAGGTGTCGGCGTGGCCGAGGTCCGCGTGCTGCCTGACCCAGGTGTGCATCGCGATGGCCGCGGCCGCGCTCGCGTTGATCGACCGCGTCGAGCCGAACTGGGCGATCGAGAACGTGCCGTCGCACGCCTCCCGCGCACCCTCGGAGAGCCCCGGGCCCTCCTGGCCGAAGAGCAGGGCACACCGGCGCGGCAGGGTGAGGGTCTCCAGGTGCTCGGAGCCCGGCAGGTTGTCGATCCCGAACAGGGTGACCCCCTGCGCGTGCAGGTGGTCGGCCAAGGCGTCGGCGTCCTCGTGGTGACGGACGTGCTGGTAGCGGTCGGTCACCATGGCTCCGCGGCGGTTCCAGCGCTTGCGACCGACGATGTGCACCTCGCGGGCCAGGAAGGCGTTGGCGGTGCGCACGATCGTGCCGATGTTGAAGTCGTGCTGCCAGTTCTCGATCGCGACGTGGAAGTCGTGCCGCCGGGCGTCGAGGTCGGCCACGATCGCCTCGAGGGTCCAGTAGCGGTACCGGTCCACGACGTTGCGGCGGTCACCGTTCTCCAGCAGGGCGACGTCGTACTGCGGCCCGGTTGGCCATTCGCCCACCCAGGGGCCGACCCCGACCTCGGCCGGACCGTGCGGCATGGGGTCGTACGGCGCGCGCGTCTGCTCGTCCACCCGGTCAGCGTAGGCGCGACCGCTCTCCGGCCGGTCACGTGGCGGTCAGGTGACCCCGGCTACTGTTCTGACGTGATCGAAGCCCTGCAACAGACGGCGACCCAGGCGCTGCACCCCCTGCTGCTCGGGCTCAGCTGGATGGACCCCACGTGGCTGCTGCACCAGTTCGGGCCGGCCATGTTCTGGGTGAGTGTCGCGATCGTCTTCGCCGAGTGCGGACTGCTCTTCCCGTTCCTGCCCGGGGACACGCTGCTGTTCGCGATGGGCCTGTTCATCTCCTCGGGCAAGCTCGACGTATGGCCGGGCAGCACCGGCGTGGAGCTGGTGGTCGCCCTCGTGCTGCTGTCGGGGGCCGCGTTCCTGGGCAACGTCGTCGGCTACGAGATCGGACGCCGTGCGGGGCCGCCGCTGTACAAGCGGGACGGCCGGATCATCAAGCAGAAGTACTTCGACCAGACCCACGCGTTCTTCGAGAAGCACGGCACCAAGGCCCTGGTCATCGGGCGCTTCGTGCCCTTCGTGCGCACCTTCGTCACCGTGGTCGCGGGCGCCGGCCGGATGAACCGCCAGCGCTTCCTGTCCTGGAGCCTCCTCGGCGCGCTGCTGTGGGTCCTCCTGGTGACCCTGGCCGGCTACTTCCTCGGGTCGGCCTTCCCCTCGCTGGGGGAGAACATCGACAAGGCAGTGCTGGTGATCTTGGCCTTCTCGGTGATCCCGGTCGGCTGGGAGTGGTGGCGGCACAAGCGACCCGAGCGCGCCTCCTCCAGCGACTGAACCCCAGCGACCGAACCCCAGCGACCGACCCAGCCCTCCCCAGCGGGCTCAGGAGGAGCGCGCGACGTCCAGCTCGGCCTTGGTGAGCACGGGGCGGACCTCGACGCCGACATCGGCCAACGGGTTCTCGCCCGCCGGGCTCCGGTCGATGGCGCAGACGACGGTCTCGACGACCGCGCCTCGCTCGCGCAGCGCCCGGGTGGCGTCGCGAACCGCGCCGCCCGTGGTGATCACGTCCTCGACCAGGGTCACCCGACGTCCGTGGACCTCCGGCCCCTCGGCCAGCTTGGCCGTGCCGTACTCCTTGGCCTGCTTGCGCACGAACAGCGCGGGAAGACCCGTCCTCAGGCTCAGCACCGTGGCGATCGGGATGCCGCCGAGCTCGAGCCCACCCAGCAGCTCGGTGTTCTCGGGGACGAGCTCGAGCATCTGCTCGACGACCCGGGCGAGCAGCGCCGGGTCCGACTCGAAGAGGTACTTGTCGAAGTACTCGTGCGACACCTGGCCCGAACGGAGCGTGAACTCCCCTGACAGCCGGCACAGGGAGTCGATGTCGTGGACCAACGAGGGATCACTCATGCGGGCGACCCTACCCAGCGGCGACGGTGCCGCGCGGGACCGTCTTCACCAGGTGCCCGAAGGCGATCATCCGGTTGTCGGTGTGGAACAGCTCCGAACACGTGGTCAGCGTGATCAACCGCTGCCCGGCCCGTTGTCGCGGCTGCACCCCACCGGGGTTCGGGTTGGTCGGGACCGGGTCGATGACCCAGATCCCGGTGAACGGCACGACGAGGTCGTTGGGGTTGGTGTCGAGGCGGTAGGTGTAGGTCGCGTCACGGGTCTCGACGATCACCTCGTCACCCGGCCGCAGGTTCGGCATCCCACGCAGGGGCTCGCCGTGCGTCACCCTGTGGGCCGCCAGCGCATAGTTCCCGACCTTGCCGGGGGCGGCGGTCTTCGCGAAGTGGCCGTACCCCTGGGCGAGCACGCCGTCGCTGACCCCCTCGAGCACCGGCACTGCGTAGTTCTTGCCGAACGCCGGGATCCTGATCAGGGCGTCGGCCTGCCCGAGGTGCAGCCGGCCGGGCTTCGCGGTCGGCTCCGGGCTGAGGCCCTCGCCCTGCGCCCACTGCTGCTGGAGCTCACGGGCGATCCGCTCATGGGCCTGCTTCGACACGTAGTTGGTGCCGAACAGCTGCCAGCCGACGTACCCCAGCATCGCCAGCCCGGCGGCCACCATCGTCAGCCCTACCCAGAAGCCGGCACCCCGGCGTCGCGGCTCGCGTTTGCCCATGCCGGCCATTGTTCACCACACCGCTAGCCTCGGAGGCATGGCTGACGATCCTGAGCCGACGGCTTCCGCCCCTGTGACCCACCGGGCCCAGCGACTGGAGGGCATCCCCCGGACGATCTTCTCCGAGATGTCCGCGCTCGCGGTGCGCACCGAGTCGCTCAACCTCGGTCAGGGGTTCCCCGACGTCGACGGACCAGCCCCCGTCGTCGAGGTCGCCGTGGCCGCGATGCGAGGCGGGCGCAACCAGTACCCGCCCGGCTTCGGGGTGCCCGAGCTGCGTGAGGCGATCGCCCGTCACCAGGAGCGGTGCTACGGCGTCGGGCTCGACCCGACCACGCAGGTCGTCGTCACGACCGGTGCCACCGAGGCGATCGCGGCAGCCATCCTCGGCCTGGTGGACCCCGGCGACGAGGTCGTGATGCTGGAGCCCTACTACGACTCGTACGTCGCGAACGTCGCCATGGCTGGAGGCGTCCGCCGTCCGGTGACCCTGCGCGCACCCGACTTCCGGCTCGACGCCGCGGCGCTTCGTGCCGCCGTCACCCCGCGCACCCGCCTGCTGCTGGTGAACACCCCGCACAACCCGACAGGCACCGTGCTCACCCGCGAGGAGCTGCAGTCCATCGCGGACGTGGCCATCGAGCACGACCTGCTCGTCGTCACCGACGAGGTCTACGAGCACCTCGTCTTCGACGGCGGCTCCCACGTCCCGCTGGCCACGCTGCCGGGGATGGCGGGACGCACCCTGACGGTCTCGAGTGCCGGGAAGATGTTCTCCTTCACCGGCTGGAAGGTGGGCTGGGCAACCGGGCCGGCAGAGCTGGTCGCCACGGTCGAGGCGGCCAAGCAATGGCTGTCGTTCTCCTCCGGCGCCCCGTTGCAACCTGCGATCGCCCACGCCCTCGACCACGAGCAGGGCTTCTTCGCCGAGCTGACCTCGAGCCTGCAGGACCGGCGCGACCTGCTCTGTGCCGGGCTCGCGAAGCTCGACCTCGACGTGTTCGTGCCCCAGGGGACCTACTTCGTGGTCACCGACGTCCGCCGGTACGGCTTCGAGGACGGGATGGCGTTCTGTCGCGCCCTACCGGAGCGGGCACGCGTCGTGGCGATCCCCTGCCAGGGCTTCTACGACGACCAGGAGGAAGGCGCGCACCTCGTGCGCTGGGCGTTCTGCAAGGAGCCCTCGGTCATTGAGGAGGGCCTTCGACGCCTCCAGTCGGCCGACCTTCACCAGACCTGACGCGCGCCGGGCCGGGCCTGCGCCCGCGAGAACCAGGCGCGGGCGTCCCCCGAGAACAGCAGCGCGACGACAGTCCCCATCACGGCGATGTGCACGATGCTCACCGGGATGGCGAAGATCGACAGCAGGATCCCGATCACCGCGGAGACCACCAGGGTGACCCGCGCCCAGGCCGCTCCCCGGAACGTGAAGACAGCGAGCACCACCGCTGAGAGGCACCAGACCAGCACCACGATGCTCATCACCCACAGTGCGGCGATCAGCTGTTCGCTCGTGATGTTGAGGCTGCTGATGCCGGGCTCCTGCCGGATCCGGTCGAGGAGGTCCTGGCGCGCCACCGCCAGCACGATCATCACGAAGAGGTACGCCAATGCAGTCAGCCCGCTGAACACCCACGTCAACCAGCACGCGACGGTGACGGCAGTCGGCCGGGGCGCGGTCGGCGGGCCGCCGGGGGGTGGGTACCCGGCGTACCCCTGCGGCGGGTAGCCGGCGTACTGCTGTGGGGGGTGGCCGTACGACGCGGCGGGGTAGGTCGGAGGCTGCGGCTGTGACTCCTGTGGCGAACCGCCGAACGGCTGCGGGTACGCCGGCGGCTGCTGCGGGTACGCCGACGCGTCGTCGGGCGTGGAGGGCGCGGTCTCCGGCTGCGGCTCCGGCTGCGGCTCCGGCTCCGGGGGACGTTCCTCGGTCATGGCGGTGGCTGCCTTTCGGGGGGCTGGTGGAGCGGACTCACGGCCAGCGAACCAGTCACGGGCCGGCCGGCTCCACAACAGGAGCGAGGCGCCGACGACGAGCATGGCGAGCATCCCGCCGGAGACCGGGGAGGTCAGGAAGATCGGCACGGCCACGACCGTGAGGCCGACCCGCGCCGCGTGGCTGCCGCGCAGCACGTAGGCGCCGAGCACGCTGGCCGCCGCCGCGGCGCCACCACCGATGAGGATCAGCAGCCGCATCACGCTGCGCACCGAGGCCACGTCCATGCCGAGCCCGTCGCCGGGTGGGGTGGACAGGAAGGAGTCGATGCCCCGGCTGACCTCGAGGCTCTGCAGCTTGGCCATCGCATCGAACACGGTGAGCAGGATGAGCACGGACCCGGCGATCGCCAGCCAGCCGGCCAGGGTCACCTGGCCGGGACGGGGACGCACGGGCTCGCTCACGACCTCATTCCATCACGCACGGCCGACCCCGGTTGCGCACACGTCATGCCTGCACCGGCTGCACCGGCTGCACCGACAGGGACTCCCCCGACTCGGCAGCGTCCACGGCCACCATGCCGCCGTCGAGGACGTCACCCGACAGAAGCAGGCGCGCCAGCGGGTCCCCGATCGCGCTCTGCACGAGCCGACGCAGCGGCCGGGCGCCGTAGGAGGGGTCGTAGCCGGTGCGCGTCAGCCAGTCGCGGGCGGCGTCGGACACCGTCACCGTGATCCGGCGGACCGCCAGGCGTCGAGAGAGATCGGCCAGCTGCAGGTCGACGATGTGGGCCAGCTCGTCCGGGCCGAGCGCGTCGAACATCACGACCTCGTCGAGCCGGTTGAGGAACTCCGGCTTGAAGGAGGACCGGACGACCGCCATGACGGAGTCGTGCTTCTCCGCAGGGTCCAGCGTGGGGTCGACGAGGTACGTCGAGCCCAGGTTGGAGGTCAGGACCAGGATCGTGTTGCGGAAGTCGACCGTGCGCCCCTGGCCGTCGGTCAGCCGACCGTCGTCGAGGACCTGGAGCAGGATGTCGAAGACCTCGGGGTGGGCCTTCTCCACCTCGTCGAGGAGGACGACGGAGTACGGGCGTCGGCGTACGGCCTCGGTGAGCTGGCCACCCTCGTCGTACCCGACATAGCCGGGAGGCGCTCCCACGAGCCGCGAGACGGAGTGCTTCTCGCCGTACTCGCTCATGTCGATGCGGATCATCGCCCGCTCGTCGTCGAAGAGGAAGTCCGCGAGCGACTTGGCGAGCTCGGTCTTGCCGACACCCGTCGGGCCGAGGAAGAGGAACGAGCCGGTCGGCCGGTCCGGGTCGGCGATGCCGGCTCGTGAGCGGCGCACCGCGTCGGAGACGGCGGCCACGGCGGACCGCTGGCCCACCAGGCGTTCGCCGATCACCTCCTCCATGCGCAGCAGCTTGGCGGTCTCACCCTCCAGCAGCCGGCCGGTGGGGATGCCGGTCCAGGCCTCCACGACGTCCGCGATCTCCTCGGGACCGACCTCCTCGCGGACCATCGGGTTGGGGGTCTCCTCGGCAGCGCTCTCGTCGGCCGCCTCGATCTGCTTCTCGAGCTCGGGGATCCGGCCGTAGTTGATCTCGCTGGCACCCTGCAGGTTGCCCTCGCGAAGCATCCGCTCGGCCTCGATCCGCAGCAGGTCGATCTGCTTGCGCAGCTCACCGGAGCCCTCGAGGGCAGCCTTCTCGCGTTCCCACCGGGCCTCCAGCCCGCGCAGCTCCTCCTCGCGGTCGGCGAGGTCGGCGCGGAGCCTCTCGAGGCGGTCGACCGACGCGTCGTCGGTCTCACGCGCGAGGGCGAGCTCCTCCATCTTCATCCGGTTCACCGACCGGCGGAGCTCGTCCACCTCCACCGGGGAGGACTCGATCTCCATGCGCAGCCGTGAAGCCGCCTCGTCGACCAGGTCGATCGCCTTGTCGGGCAGCTGACGTCCGGTGATGTAGCGGTCGGACAGCATGGCCGCGGCCACCAGCGCAGCGTCGGTGATCTTCACCCCGTGGTGCGCTTCGTACTTCTCCTGCAACCCGCGCAGGATCCCGACCGTGTCCTCCACCGAGGGCTCACCGACGAACACCTGCTGGAAGCGCCGCTCGAGCGCGGGGTCCTTCTCGATCCGTTCCCGGAACTCGTCCAGGGTCGTGGCGCCGATCATCCGGAGCTCTCCGCGGGCCAGCATCGGCTTGAGCATGTTGCCTGCGTCCATGGCGGAGTCGCCGCCGGCACCCGCACCGACGACCGTGTGCAGCTCGTCGATGAAGGTGATCACCTGCCCGGCCGAGTCCTTGATCTCCGCGAGCACGGCCTTGAGCCGCTCCTCGAACTCACCGCGGTACTTCGCACCGGCCAGCATCGCGCTGATGTCGAGCGACAGCAGCCGCCGGCCCTTGAGGGAGTCCGGCACGTCACCCGCGACGATCCGCTGCGCCAGCCCCTCGACCACCGCGGTCTTGCCGACCCCGGGCTCACCGATCAGCACCGGGTTGTTCTTGGTCCGCCGCGACAGCACCTGCACCAGCCGCCGGATCTCGGCATCACGCCCGATGACCGGATCGAGCCTGCCCTCCTCGGCCTGCTCGGTGAGGTCGATGGCGTACTTGGCCAGGGCTTCGTACGTCGACTCGGCATCCTGGCTGGTCACCCGGCGCGAGCCACGGACCGCCGTGATCGCCGTACGCAGCGACTCCTCGTCGAGACCGGCCTCCCGGAGCACCCGCTGGGCGGGGCTCTCCACCGCGGAGAGCCCGAGCAGGAGATGTTCACTGGCCACGAAGTCGTCGTTCATCGTCTTCGCGGCCTCCAGCGCCTTCGCGAGCACACGCTGGGTCGCTCCCGAGGCCCCCGGCGTGGACACGGTCGAGCCGGACGCGGTGGGGAGGGAGCCGATCGCGGCGCGCGTCGCCGCGGCCACGGCTGCGGGATCGGCTCCCGCGCGCTGGGCCAACGTCCCGGCGATGCCGTCGGTCTGGTCGAACAGCGCGGCGAGCAGGTGTACCGGCTCGATCTGCGCGTGACCGGCTGTTAGCGCGAGCTGCCCGGCGCCAGCAATCGCTTCCTGGCTGCGGGTGGTGAACTTCGAGGCGTCCACGAGCACTCCTACGTCTCACGGGTGACCGCGCGTGGCGGGTCACTCTGCGAATGGTTCAGCTGGTGCCGAAGGGCGGGATGTAGCGGTCAACGTCACCTGGCCACGAAGCACCGGGAGGTTCGGCGAGGACCGCTCGACCTGTTCCGCCAGTGCCGCGACGAGGTTCTCGAGCTCGGTCACCCTGGCCCTGAGCCCCGCTCCACGAGCCTGCAGGGTCGCGACCTGGGCCTTCAGCTCCAGGATCCGCCGGACCCCCTCGAGGCCGATCCCGCCGGTGGTGAGCTCGGCGACCTCACGCAGCAGCTCGATGTCGTGCAGGGAGTAACGGCGACCCCCTCCGTCGGTGCGTCCGGGGCTGACCAGGCCGATCCGGTCGTACGTGCGAAGCGTCTGCGGGTGGAGTCCGGTCAGCTCCGCGGCCACGCTGATCACGAACACGGGTACGTCGGGACCGGGCGGCGTCGCCCGTCGCCTGTTCAACGACGCCATCACGAACCTCCCTCGAAGAGTGCGCTGCGCGGGTCCGCGCCGGTGGTCGCGAGGCGGTATGCGGCGACCGCGTCCCTCGCGGCGTCGTTCAAGTGCTCGGGCACCTGCACCTGGACCGTGACGAGGAGGTCGCCCATGGTCCCGTCGCGACGCGGAGCACCGCGGCCCCGGACGCGCAGCGTGCGCCCACTGGGCGTCCCGGGCGGGATCTTCACCGTCACCGGGCCACCCCGGAGCGTCGGCACCTTGATCTCCGCCCCGAGCGCGGCCTCGTCGAAGGAGACCGGGACCTCGACGGTGAGGTTGTCCCCACTGCGGCCGAAGATCCGGTGCGGCGACACGGCGACCTGGATGAAGAGGTCCCCTGGCGGTCCGCCCTGCTCGCCCGCGGCGCCCTTGCCCTTGAGCCGGATCCGCTGACCGTCCCGGACCCCGGCCGGGATCCGCGCCTGGATCGTGCGGCTGGAGAGCCCCTGGCCGGAGCCGTGGCACGTCGGGCAGGCCTCGTCGTACACGAGCTGGCGCCCGCCGCAACGCGGGCAGGTCTCGTTCATCGAGAACCCGCCCCCCACGGAGGCGGCCACCATGCCGCTGCCCTCGCACTGCGGGCAGATGTGGGGCTGGGTGCCGGGCTTGCCACCGGTGCCACTGCACGTCTGACAAGGGGCCTCCGACCGCAACCGCAGCGAGAGCGTCACGCCGTTGACTGCGTCGTCGAACGAGATCGTGCTGGTCGTCTCGATGTCGGCACCCTTGCTGGGCGCACGTCGAGCACGAGTGCCCCCGCCGCCGAAGAGGTCGCCGAAGAGGTCGCCCAACCCGCCGCTGGAGCCCCCGCCACCGGGCGGCGCCCGCAGGAAGTCGTCGAAGTTGAACGGCTGACCACCACCCTGGCCGCCGCGACCGCCGGGGAACCCACCGGCACCGGAGAACATCGACCGCGTGTGGTCGTACTCCTTGCGGCGCTCCGCGTCACCGATGACGTGGTAGGCCTCCGCCACCGCCTTGAAGCGGTTCTCGGCGGCGCGGTCGCCCTGCTTGGTGTCGGGGTGGTTGTCCCGCGCCAGCTTGCGGTAGGCCTTCTTGATCTCCTCCTGGCTGGCGTCCTTGGGCACGCCCAGCACCTGGTAGAAGTCCTTCGACGCCCAGTCTGCGTTGCTCA
This sequence comes from uncultured Actinomycetota bacterium, assembly GCA_963740525.1. Lineage (GTDB taxonomy): Bacteria > Actinomycetota > Actinomycetes > Propionibacteriales > Nocardioidaceae > CAVUEG01. The sequence continues at coordinate 1,254,449 of CAVUEG010000006.1, read as the reverse complement.
TCGGCGACTCACTCCGGGTCCAACACGGTCACCTTCGCGGCCCGCACGACGCGGTCACCGATCCGGTAGCCGGCCTCGGCGATCTGGTCACAGGTCGTGGTGGCCACGTCAGGCGAGTGGCCGTGCATCAGCGCCTCGTGGAGCTTCGGGTCGAACTCGTCGCCCTTCTCGCCGAACTTCGTGAGGCCCAGGCCCGCGACGACCCGCTCGAGCGTGTCGGCCACGGCCTTGAACCCGCCGTGAACCTCGTCGTGCTCACGCGCCCGGTCGATGTTGTCGAGCACCGGCAGCAAGGCCGACAGGACGGAGTAGCTGGCGTTCTCACGCACCAGCTCCCGGTCGCGCTCCACGCGTCGCTTGTAGTTGAGGTACTCCGCCTGGAGACGCTGCAGGTCGAGCGTGCGCTCGGCGAGCTGCTGCTCGAGCGAAGGGGCTGCTGGTGCCTCCTCGTCGGCGGACTCCTCACCGGGGGCCAGCGGCGCGCCCTCCTCGATCATGTCCTCGATGCGTTCCTCCAGCGTCTCCCCTTCGGCGGGGGCGTCGGCCGCGATGCCGTCGACCTCGCCGGTGGGATCGTCCGGTCCTCCGGCGGTCACTGCTTGTCGTCCTCACCCGGCTCGTCGACGATCTCGGCGTCGACGACGTCGTCGTCCGCACCGGCCGAGGAGTCCGCCCCGTCGTCGGCCGGGGAGCCGTCGCCGTCGCCTTCGCCCTCGGCGTTGGCGTACATGGCGGCGCCCATCTTCTGGCTGGACTCGCCGAGCTTGGTGACCCCGGCCTTGATCGCCTCGTCACCCGCGTCGGCGTCCTCGAGGATCTTCTTGAGCTCGTCGACGTCCGCCTGGACCTCGATCTTCACGTCGTCGGGAAGCTTCTCGCCGTTGTCGGCGATGAACTTCTCGGTCGTGTAGACGAGACCGTCCGCCTGGTTGCGCAGCTCGATGGCGTCGCGACGCTTGCGGTCCTCCTCGGCGTACTCCTCGGCCTCGCGCACCATGCGGTCGATGTCGTCCTTCGACAGCGCGCTGCCGCCGGAGATCGTCATGGACTGCTCACGACCGGTGCCGCGGTCCTTCGCCGACACGTGGACGATGCCGTTCGCGTCGATGTCGAAGGTGACCTCGATCTGGGGCACGTTCCGGGGTGCCGGTGGGAGCCCGGTCAGCTCGAAGTTGCCCAGGGGCTGGTTCTGCGCCCACATCTGACGCTCGCCCTGGGCGACCTTGATCTCCACCGAGGGCTGGTTGTCGGCCGCCGTGGTGAACACCTCGGAGCGCTTCGTCGGGATCGTGGTGTTGCGCTCGATCAGGGTGGTCATCACGCCGCCCTTGGTCTCGATGCCCAGGCTCAGCGGGGTCACGTCGAGCAGCAGCACGTCCTTGACCTCGCCCTTGAGGACGCCGGCCTGGAGGGCGGCACCCACGGCGACGACCTCGTCGGGGTTGACGCCCTTGTTGGGCTCCTTGCCGCCGAGGAGCTCCTTGACCAACTCGGTCACGGCCGGCATCCGGGTCGAGCCTCCGACCAGGATGACGTGGTCGATCTTGGCCACGTCGACCCCGCCGTCCTTGAGCACCGACTTGAACGGCGCCTTGGTGCGCTCGAGCAGGTCGGCGGTCATCCGCTGGAACTCGCCGCGGGTCAGCTTCTCCTCGAAGTGCAGCGGGCCGGACTCGCCGTGCGTGATGTAGGGCAGGTGGATCGTGGTCTCACTCGAGGAGGAGAGCTCGATCTTCGCCTTCTCGGCGCCCTCCTGCAGGCGCTGCTTGGCGATCTTGTCGGCGCCGAGGTCGACTCCGTTGTTGTCCTTGAACTTCTTGATCATCCACTCGACGACGCGCGAGTCCCAGTCGTCGCCACCGAGGTGGTTGTCGCCGGAGGTCGCCTTGACCTCGACGACCCCCTCACCGATCTCGAGCAGGGACACGTCGAACGTGCCGCCGCCGAGGTCGAAGACGAGGATGGTCTGGTCGTCGCCCTTGTCCAGGCCGTACGCCAGCGCGGCGGCGGTCGGCTCGTTGACGATCCGGCTCACGGTCAGGCCGGCGATCTCGCCGGCCTCCTTCGTGGCCTGGCGCTGGGCGTCGGAGAAGTACGCCGGAACGGTGATGACCGCGTCGGTGACGGTCTCGCCGAGGTAGGCCTCGGCGTCCCGCTTGAGCTTCTGCAGCACGAAGGCGCTGATCTGCTGGGGGGTGAACGACTTGTCGTCGATCTTCGTGGTCCAGTCGGTGCCCATGTGGCGCTTGACCGACCGGATCGTCCGGTCGACGTTGGTGACCGCCTGGCGCTTGGCGACCTCCCCGACCAGCACCTCGCCACTCTTGGCGAAGGCGACCACCGACGGTGTGGTGCGCGCGCCCTCGGCGTTCGCGATGACGGTGGGTTCGCCACCCTCGAGAACGGACACGACGGAGTTCGTGGTGCCCAGGTCGATGCCGACCGCTCGTGCCATGTTGTGAAACCTCCATGTGAGCCCGGCACCTCACGTGCCGGGCGCTGCGTTGACTGACGGGTACGTCTGCTTGGAGTGTGGCAAAAAAGTTGAGTCGATTCAACTCAACTCTTGTCATGCCCCGCACCGCAGGGTAGCGCGGGGCCGACCCGCAGGCCAGAGCCCCTTCGGGCCCCTTGAGACCGCACCCCGGGAAGTCGGCGGCGAACCTCAGCCGTGCACCTCGACCGTGACCGGGGCGGAGGCCCGGCCGGTGGTGGTGTCGACCACCCGGAACCTGTTGACGCCCGAGACCCCGGTCTCGACGTATGTCGCGTAGCGGCCCCCTCGCACGCTGGCGCTGGTCGGGAAGTTGGTCCAGCCCGACTCGAAGCGCTGCACCTGGAGGGTGGTCCCGTCGTGCCCGGGGTACCGGCCGCTCAGGTTGATCCGCTCGTAGACCCCCACACTGCGCGGGCTCGCCTTGAGCGTCAGGCCGCGGGAGGCCTTCGCGGGACGACGGGGGCTGGCGCTCACGCCCTGGTCGTCGGGGAGGAGCAGCCCGTCCGGGTCTGAGGCCCCGTCGCTGGGGCTGGCGCTGGGACTGCGACCCGTCGAGGGCTCCATGATCGCCTCGGGGCGGGGCTGGTCGGAGCCTTCGGGGATGTAGAGGCTGGCCGGGCTCGTCGGACCGGCCTTGGTGTCGCCGCCGACGCCGAGCAGGCGGGCGCCCAGCAGGGCACCCACGCCGATCACGAGCCCGATGACCAGCGCCACGACCACCAAGGCGCCCAGGGCCGAGACCGCCCGCTTGGCGGAGTCATGGTCCTCGTCCTGCACGTTGGTCCCTCCCCCTCCTCACGATCCGAAGACGACCCGGCGACCTTCACCGGGTGTTGACGCTATCGAGCGTACGGGTGCCCCACTCCGGTACCCAGCCCGTGTTCCCGCTCACGCTCGAGTGGCAGGGAATACCTGGCGTCCGCGAAGTGTCATGCCTTGTATGACCCACGTACCGAACCTGACCCTCAATGACGGCAACACCATCCCCCAGCTCGGCTTCGGCGTCTTCCAGATCGACCCGGCCGACACCGGCGACGCGGTCCTGCACGGCTCTCGAGGTCGGGTACCGCCACATCGACACCGCGGAGATGTACCGCAACGAGAAGGGCGTCGGCGAGGCCGTCGCCGGCGTCCGGCCTCGCCCGTGACGAGGTGTTCGTCACCAGCAAGCTCAACAACGACGCCCACGGCCCCGACGACGCGGCACGCCTTCGACCGGACCTCGACGCGCTCGGCCTCGACTACGTGGACCTGTTCCTGATCCACTGGCCGCTGCCCACGGTAGACGGCGACTACGTCTCGACGTGGAACGCGCTGATCGACTTCCGCGACGAAGGCCGCGCGAAGTCGGTCGGTGTCTCCAACTTCCAGCCCGACCACCTGGCCCGGCTCGAGGCCGAGACCTCGCTCGTGCCTGCGGTCAACCAGGTCGAGGTGCACCCGTACTTCACCAAGAGGGCGTCCGTGCCGCGACGCCCGCGCCGGAGTGGTGACCGAGGCCTGGTCCCCGATCGCCCGGGGCAACGTGCTCGACGACCCGATGGTGCTCGACATCGCCGGCCGACTCGAGCACACCCCGGCACAGGTGGTCCTCCGCTGGCACCTCCAGCGCGGCGACGTGGTGTTCCCGAAGTCGGTCACCCCCGCCCGGATTCGGGAGAACTTCGAGGTGTTCGACTTCGAGCTGTCGCCCGAGGACGTGGCGGCCCTGGCCACCCTGCACCGGGGCGAGGAGGGTCGTACCGGACCCAACCCCGACACGTTCGACTACGTGCCGGCCTAGGTTCGCGAGCGTACGCCGCTCACGGCGACTGCCGCTGGGCGCGCAGCGCCCGCCAGCCCCACCTGCCCAGGACCACGGCGATCGCGAGGTTCACCACGATCAGGACCGTGTGCGCCACGTAGTACCCCGTAGGCCGGTCCTCGTGGGTGTTCACCAGGGCGTGGGTGAACTGTGCGTACGTCAGCACGTTCCAGGCGGCGACGGCGAGCAGGACGACGGCGTGCTTGCGTTCGAGCTTCACCGGGCGAGCCTACGGGGAGGCCACCGGCTCCCCTGCGTGGGCGACGTGCACCATCTGCTTCCACAGCACCAGCACCAGCAGTGCCGAGCCCACGAACCCGAACCAGAACGGTCCGACGACGCCCCACTGTCGGGCCACGAGCCCGCCGACTGCGGCCCCGAGGACCATCCCACCCTGCACGCCGAGCATGTAGACGCCGCCGACGCGGCCGCGCAGCCGGTCGGGGACCGCGCGGTGCTGGATCGTGTTCGACGTCGTCGCCCAGATGAACGCGTGGGCACCGAAGGCGACCATCACCACGATCGCCAACACCGCCGACGTGTTCAGCGCCAGAGCCAGATGGGTCAGGGTCTCGACCACCAGCCCGGCGCGCATCATGTTGCCGAGGCTGAACCGGTCCTGCAGCCAGCCGTACGCCGTCATCCCCACGACACCGCCCACCGCGGAGGCGGTGGTGAGCAGTCCGAAGCCGACGGCATCCATGCCCAGCCGATCCTGCGCATAGAGCACCAGCACCGACCAGGCCGCGCCGAAGGTCACGTTGAAGGCCACGATCGTCAGGGCCAGCGTGCGCATCGCCGGGTGGTGCCACAGCCACGTGAGACCCTCCACGATCTCGCGGCCGAGGTGCCGCCCGGTCGGGTCCACCGGAGCCTGTCGCAGCGAGATCCGGGAGACCAGCACGGCCCCCAGCAGCAGGCAGAGCGCGGTGACGCCGAAGGGCCACGCCATCCCGATCGCGAAGAGGAAGGCGCCGACGGGCGCCCCCACGAGCTGGTTGGTGGTCAGGAAGGCACCCATCATCCGGGCGTTCCCGATCCCGAGGTCCGCGCTCTCGACCAGGCCCGGCAGCAGCGTCCCGGAGGTGACGTCGGCGAACACCTCTGCGGTGCCGAGCACGAACATGGTCGTCAGCACCACCGCGATGCTCACGGTGCCGGTCAGGATCGTGAGGGTCAGAGCCACCAGGACCGCCCCGCGGAGCACGTCGACCACGACGATCATCCGTCTCCGGTCGACCCGGTCCGCGATGCCCCCGGCAAGCACGCCGAAGAGCAGCCAGGGCAGGCGCTGCAGCAGCGCCGCCAGGGCGACCAGGAAGGGATCCCTCGTCTGGGAGGCGATGAGCAGAGGCCCCGCGGCCAGCGTGATGCCGTCGCCGAGGTTGGTGACGAGCGAGCCGGCAAGCAGCCAACGGAAGGACGTACCCAGTCGCGCGGGCACGATCGTCTCCCACAGCCGCATCGTCACCGTCTCCCTCCTGCCAGCCGAGCGACGCTAGCACCACTCGGCCGCACCGCGTCAGGTGGAGCGTGTGGGCAGCCAGAGGGTGAGTACGGCGCCCCCACCGCCGACCTGCTGGCCCACCGAGACCCGACCGCCATGTGCCGCGGCGACGTCTGCCACGAGCGCCAGGCCGATCCCGTAGTGGCGACGGCGGCCCTGCTCCTCCTGGTCCCGCCCGCTGGCGAACCGGTCGAAGATCCGAGGCGCGACGTCGGCGGGGATGCCCGGCCCGTCGTCGACCACGTCGACGCGCAGCTGACGGCCACGCGCGTGCACCTCGACCCGCACCTCCGCCGTGGCATGGTCCAGCGCGTTGTCCAGCAGCGCGGTCACGGCCCGACGCAACGAGGCGTCCGATCCCAACACCCGTAGACCGTCGGGGCACTCGACCCTCAGCGCCAATCCCCGCTCCGCGGCGGTCGCCTCGGCCGACGCGACGACGTCGGCCACCAGGGTGGACGGGTCGACCGGCTCGTGCACCGTGGTCCTGCGGGTGTCGGAGGCGATCAGCAGGTCGTCGAGGATCCCGCCCAGCCGTGCCGCGTCGCCCAGGACCCCGGCCATCTCACCCTCGACCCTCTCCACGGGGCCACGGTCGAGCCGTCGCGCGAGCAGCTGGACTCGGGTGCTGAGCAAGGTGAGCGGGGTACGCAGCTCGTGGCTGGCGTCGGCGATGAACCGACGCTGCATGGCCATGGTCTCGGCCAGCGGCCGCATTGCGCGACGGGCCAGCCAGGCGGCCATCAGTGCGGACAGGACCGCACCCACCCCGCCTGCCTCGAGCAGCGCGACAAGGACGCGCGACCGGGCCGCCTCCACGTCCTCGTAGTCCAGGATCGCCTGCGTCACCCGGTCGCCGACTCGTTGCGTGCGGATCAGGTAGTCATGTCCCTCCCGCACGGACCGGTTCTCGCGGATCCTGCCGTCCCTCGCCGTCGCAGTGAGCGCTTCCTCGTCCGGCATCCAAGCAGGCAGGCCGGGACTCTCTGCGCGTTGACCACGGGCGAGCACGACGACGAAAACCCCGCGAGGGGCTTCGCCGGGCTGGTCCACGTGGGCGGTGACACTGCGCAGCTCGCGCTTCGCGTCCGAGGTCGAGGCCCGCACGAACACCACGAAGATCGTCGCCCCCACGATCAGCAGGCACGTCATCAGGAGGACGGCCGTCTGCAGCCCGAGCCGCCACGACGCTCGCGTCAGGTCGCGGCCGTTCACGACGTACCCAGCCGGTAGCCGACGCCGCGCACAGTGCGCACCAGACCGCGCCCCCCTTGCGACGCAGGTAGTGCACGTAGGTGTCGACCAGGCCCGGGTCGTCGGCCCCGTCGAACGCCTGGGCGAGAAGGTCCTCACGCGTGAAGACCTGACGCGGATGACGGGCGAGGGCGTGGAGAAGTGCGAACTCACGCTGCGACAGTGCGGTGCGCTCGCCCGAGTCCATCACCACGCAGTGCTCGTCCACATCGAGGCGGCCACCGGGCAGCGGCAGTGCCGAGGCGTGCTCGGCGTGGCGACGCAGGAGGGCCCGCAGCCGGGCGAGGAGCTCGCTGACGTCGAACGGCTTTCCGAGGTAGTCCTCCGCGCCCGCGTCCAGGCCTTCCACTCGGTCGGCGGGGTTGCCGCGGGCAGACAGCACGAGCACCGGAGTCGAGACACCACGGGAGCGCAGCCGGCCGAGCAGGTCGAGGCCCTCGATCGCCGGTACCCCCCGGTCGAAGAGCATCACGTCGTACGACGTGGTCAGGCCGAGGTGCAGACCACGCTGGCCGTCATGAGCCGCGTCGACGGAGTAGCCCTCCTCCTCGAGCAGCCCCGCCAGCAGCGCGGAGAGGTCGCGGTCGTCCTCGACCAGCAGCAGCCGCGGCCGGATGGGCTCCATGTCCCCCACAGTAGGGCCGGGCGGCGGGCTATCCGTGGGCGTCGCCGCTCTGCCCGCCCGAGGACGCGCTCGGGGTGTCCGCCCAGGCCGCCTTCGCGCCGCTGTGCCCGATCAGACCGACGTCGACCAGCGTTGCCGCGGAGGCCACCACCGAAGCGACGGCGATCGCGACCGACAGCCCACGGCCGGTGGGGCGCCACCGCGGCAGGAGGTACAGCCCCGCGGCGCAGATCGTCAGCCCGATCATGAACCAGAGCAGCGTGTCGGCGAGCTCGGCGTGCTGGTCGATGAGAGCGGTGTCCGGGAGCCGGGACCTCAGGCTCTCACCGGACGACGTGCTCAGCGGCGCCAGGACCAGTCCGGCGGCCGACGCGAGCAGCGGGACCGGCCCGGCCCAGGCACGGAACCTCGCGTGCACCGCGGAGAGACCGACCATCAAGGCGGCGGCCGGGACGATCACCACGGTCGCATGGACGATCAGGGGATGGAACGGAAGACCGAAGACGGAGTCGAACAAGGCTGTGCCTCTCGGGTTGTCGTTGCCGACATCCTCGCGTCGAATTCTTGGAGTTCCCTTGGAGGTCGGATCCCGAGGCGGGGTCAGCCGATCGTGGGGGAGCCCTGCGCATCCGTCGCCGTCGACCCGTCCGGATCGCCCGAAGCCTCCGCCCGGCGGCCCCGCTCCCGTTGCGCGTGCACGTCGGTGCGCTCGTCGTACGACCAGAAGTCACGCAGTACGCCGGCGGTGAGCGCGACGCCCGCGACACAGGCGAAGCCCCCGCTCACGATGGCACCCCGCACGTTCCACGCGTCGGCGACGAGGCCCGAGCGGACCTGTCCCCCGAGCGGGCCGAGCGAGTAGGACAGCATCTCGATCCCGGCCATCCGGCCGCGCATCTCGTCAGGGATGGTCTGGTTCCAGATCGTGCCTCGGAAGACCGCCGAGATCATGTCGGCGGCGCCGGCGAAGGCGAAGAACGCGACTGCGAGCCCGATCGACGGGGCGAGGCCGGCCAGCGCGATCATGGCGCCGTACGCCGCGGCGGCGATGACGATGACGCGGCCATGATGGTGGACCCGGGAGGTCCAGCCACTCGTCGCGGTGGCGAGCAGAGCACCCACGGTCTCGGCGCTGTAGAGGAGTCCGAGCAGCTCTGGGCGGTGGAAGACCGTCTGCGCCAGGGCCGGGAAGAGCACCACCGGCATCGCGAGCAACATCGCGGCGATGTCGACGAAGTACGTGCCGAGCAGGTCGCGGCGGCCCATCGCGTAGCGGAGTCCCTCGCCGATGCCCCGGAGGCTGGGCGGGGTGGTCTCGGCGATGTGCGGGTAGGGCCGCATCATCGCGAAGAGTGCCGATGCGATCGCCAGGCCGGCCGCGTCGACCACGAAGCACCAGCCGGCGCCGACGTGGGCCAGCAACAGGCCGCCGATGGCCGGGCCGACGAGTACGCCGGCCTGCATCCCGAAGCTGGCCAGCGCGTTGGCCGCCGTGATCTGGTCGTGGCGGACCGTGCGCGGCAGCAGGGCCTCGCGGGACGGGCGTTGCAGTGCCTGGCTCGCCGTCAGGAACCCCGCCACCGCGTAGATCAGCCAGATCCGGGGCTGGTCGAGGAACGCGTTGACGCCCAGGATCACGGTGAACACGAGCTGGGCGACTCCGGTGAGCACCAGGAGCCTGCGGCGGTCGACGTGGTCGGCCAGCGCTCCGCCGTACAGCCCGAACACGACGAGCGGCACCAGCTCGACCAGGCCGACCGCCCCGACCGCGAAGTTCGAGCCCGTCAGCTGGTAGAGCTGGAAGGGCACCGCGACGTAGGAGACGAAGCCGCCGAAGTAGAAGACCGTGCCCGCGGTGAACAGCAGCCGGAAGTCGCGCGACTCCCGCAGCGGGGTGGTGTCCATCCGAAGGACGCGAATCCGGTCAGCCAGGCTCACGAGTCGAGATCATCCCACCCGACAGCGACGCCGAGCGACGGGTTTTCCGGCGTACGACGTGGGCCGGGTCTGCCTCGTACGCCGGCCCCGCCTCTCCCTCCACACCCCACCGATTGGTCACAAACCGCAGGTTCCGCAGCTCGAAAGCTGCGGTTGGGGACCAAACCGCATGTCCAGGTGAGGTCCGGGACGGCATCCGGGTCAACGGTGGTGGACCACGATCCTGGCGCCGCGCTTGGGAACGCTGGTGATGTTGCGGACCTTGGGTACGTCGTGTCCGCCGGCGGGCAGGCCGACGTCGTAGGTCGCCAGCACCTCGCGGAGCACGGCCACCCCCTCCATCAGCGAGAAGCCGGCGCCGATGCAGCGACGGACGCCGCCGCCGAACGGGATCCAGGTGTTCGCCGGCAGATGACCCTCGAGGAAACGTTCCGGACGGAAGGTCTCGGGCTCGGGGTGGTTGTCCTCGCGTCCGTGGCTGATCAGAATCGACGGCGCGACGTTGGCGCCGGCGGGCAGGTCGTGGCCGCCGATCGTCACCGGCTCCATGAGGTGGCGGACCACCATCGGGATCACCGGGTGCAGCCGCATCGCCTCCTTCATCACTGCCTCGAGGTGGGCGTCGTCCCCGCCGAGCGCGGCCTCGCGGGCTTTCGCCAGCTGGGCGGGGTCGCGGCCGAGCTCGTAGAGGGACCAGGCCAGCGCGGTCGCAGTCGTCTCGTGCCCGGCCAGAAGCAGGGTGACCAGCTGGTCGCGCAGCTCATGGTCGGTCAGCCCCTCCTCGTCGGTCTGCGTCTGGAGCAGTCTGGAGAGCACGTCGGTGCGCCCTGCGAGGTCGGGGGAGGATCGTCGTTCGGAAATCTCGGCGTACATCACGCGGTCCAGGGCCCGCTGGTTGTCGACGGTGTCCTTCCACGGGCCGAACCGCTGCAGCCACGGGTAGCCCCAGCCGAGCAGCACCACGGGGTTGATGTCGACCGTCTTGTTCACCAGTGGCCGCAGCTGAGCGAGCCTGGACTCGTCGGTCACCCCGAACACGACCCGCAGGATCACCTCGAGCGTCAACGCGTTCATCCGGTCCAGCGAGCGGAACGGCTCTCCCGGCGTCCAGCGCGCGACCTCCTCCTTGGCGAGCTGGGTCACCACGGACTCGTAGCCCCGCAGCGCCGCCCCGTTGAACGCCGGCATCAGCAGCTTGCGTGCCCGCCGGTGCTCGCCGGAGTCGACGAGGAGCAGCGAGTGCTCGCCCATGACGGGCCCGAGTACGGCGTTGCCCTTGCCGGCGTGGAAGACCTCGGGGTCACCGGCGAAGATCTCCTTGATGTGCTCGGGCCGGGTGAAGATCACCAGCGGGATGGCCTTCGGGATCGTGCGGACCGTGAAGACGTCGCCGTACCGGCGGTGCATCGCCGGGATGAACCGGTGCCGGAAGCGCATCAGCAGCAGGCTCTGGAGCAGGGCGTGCACCCGCGGACCCGGCGGGAGCTCGGCGCTGGGGATGCGGCGCTCCGGGCCGCGATGCGTCCCGTTCATCATCCGGAACCTGTCGTCGGTGGCGGTCATGGCTCGCATACTACGAGTAGGTCACCGACCATTGGAAGGCCAGCGCAGCGATCGTTCGCCTCAGAGCAGGCCGCGGCGGGCGGCGATCGCGGCGGCCTCCGTGCGGCCGGCGGCACCGAGCTTGGCGAGGATGTTCGAGACGTGCACGCTGACCGTCTTGATGCTGATGAAGAGCTGGCGGGCGATCTCGCCGTTGCTGCGCCCCTCCGCCACCAGCCGCAGCACCTCGACCTCGCGGGGGGTGAGCGTGTCGTCGGGGGCGCCTCCCTCGCGGGACCGCGGCTGGCGACCGAGGGCGGTCAGCTCGGCCAGCAGCGGTTCCGCCCCGAGCGCGGTCGCCGTACTGCGGGCGGCGTCGACGAGGCTGCGGACGGTCGACGCCTCCCCGGCAGCACGCAGCACCGCCGCGAGCCTGGCCTGGGACCGGGCGGTCTCGAAGACGTGGCCCATCTCCTCGAACTTCGCCACCGCGAGGCGCCACGGCTCGGCGAGTGCCTCGACGGTGGGCGGCTCCAGGTCCGCGAGCCAGCGGAACCGGAGGTACTCCCCGGTGAGCCGCGCCGCCCACGCCTCACCCTCCACACCCCAGGTCCGCGGCCGGTCCAGCACGTTGTCGAGGCTCCGGCGCGCCCCGGCATGGATCCGCTCCACCTCCGGCAGCAACGCGGAGCGCTCAGCGGCCGATAGCCGAGGACTGGCGTTCGCCAGCTGTCCGAGCACGACCGCCGCGAGGCGCACGCGGGCGTGGAAGCCCTCACGCCACAGCGCACCGACGACCCGCACCACCTCGTCGTGGAGGGCCAGCAGTGCCTCGAGGTCGCCCGGTCCCCCACGGACCCCGAGCAGGTCGATGGCTGCGGGCCCAGACGTGATGGCGAGGAACCCGTCCCGCTCCCACCACGGGCGCAGCCCATCCATGACCGCCAGCCTCGCGACCTGCCCTCGGCCCGCGGCGACCGTGAGAGCGGAGGCCTCGAGGAGCGCCTCCGCCAGCGCCGGGGGCGACTGTCCGGTGACGTCGGCGACCCGGAGCACCTCGTCCCACTGCCCGCGCATGTAGGCGATCGAGGCGTCCATCAGTCGTCCGTCGAACCCGTACGGCGCCCACGGGCGCCCGGCGGCCGCCGCTCGGGAGGCGGCCCCTGCGTACGCCGTCCGCGCCGCCGCGAAGTCAGCCCGCTCATGATGGAGCCGGCCCAGCAGGTAGCGCGCACGAAGCTCCGGGGTGCGGGCAGGAGAGCCCTCGGCCTGACGGACGACCTCTTCGAGGGTCGCCTGCGCCTCCTCGGGATGGTCGCGGTGCTGGCCGAGCTCGAGGCCGAGCCCGACCAGGGTGGTGGCGATCTCGCTCGCGAGCCTGGGCAGGTCGAGCTTCTCGGCCAGGGCGAGGGCCTCGAGCGCCACCTCCACCGCATCCTCGTCCCGGTGCCGGTAGGCAAGCGCGCGAGCGTGCATGTGGAGCACCCGGGCCGCCAGCTTCGAGGGCTCGCTGCCCACCAGGTCGACCGCCTCGGCGGTGAACTGGTACGGGTCGTGGACGCTGTCGCTCACGTAGATCGCGCCTGCAACCGCGATCAGGAGCTGAGCCCTCACAAGAGGGTCCGCGTCGTCGGGCAGCTTCGCGAGCTGGTCCTCGACCAGGCCCAGGGCCCGCAACGGATGTCCGGAGTCGATCAGGGCGTCGGAGGTGCGCAGGGCCAGGTCCACCACGTCGACCTCCGGCCCCTCGGCTCGCCCACCACGCTCGGGATCGGCCACGAGCTCCATCGCCGTCTGGTAGTGCCGAGCCGCCTCCTCCGGTCCGCCGACCGCCATCGCCTCATGCCCCGCCTGGATGCTCGCGGTCAGCGCCGTCGCCAGGTCGTGCCCGGCGAACGCATGGCGCGCCAGCTCCGCCGCCGAGCCCTCGACCCGTCCGTCCTTCAGCGCCTGCGCGAAGGTCCCGTGCAGGCGGACCCGCTCGCCGGGCAGCAGGTCGTCGTACACCGCCTCGGCCAGCAACGCGTGTCTGAACATGTAGCCGTTGTTCGCCGACGGGACCAGCACGTTGGCGTCGACGGCGCTGCGCAGCGCGTCGTCCAGGTCGGCGTCGCGTGCCCCGGCCGCTGCCGCGAGCTGCTCGTGGGAGACGCGACGGCCGGCGACGGCGGCGGCCCGGATCACCTGTACGGCGGGGTCGTCGAGCCGGTCGAGCCTGAGCAGCAGCAGCTCGGCCAGGTCCCAGGGAAGACCGGACTCGGACACGTCCTCGTTGGCGCCGACGAGCTCCTCGACGAAGAAGGGGTTGCCCTCGGCACGGCGCACGATCTCGTGCACTGCTCCCTCGCGGAGCGGCCCGGTGTGCAGGGTGCGCACCAGCGTCCGGACCTCGGCCGCGGCGAGGGGGTCGAGGTGCATCCGGGCGACGCCCGGCAGCCGACCCCACTCGGCCGCGATCCGGCGCAGCGGGTGCCGGCGGTGCAGGTCGTCGCTGCGGTACGACGCGACCAGCTTGACCGGGTTCCGGAAGGGCCGCACGAACAGGAAGCCGAGCAGCTCACGGGTGGAGGGGTCCGCCCAGTGGGCATCCTCGACGATCAGCAGCAGCGGGGCGGTCTCCGCCAGCGCCTCGAGCAGGGCATGGACCCCGTCGAAGAGGTCGCCCCGGTCGATCCGGACGTCCTCGGCGCCGGCCACGTCGGACCCTCCGAGGATCCGGCGGCCGGGCTGCAGGCGTCGCACGGCGGGGTGGAGCGCGACGACCGCCTCGAAGACCTCCGGGGACTCGGTGACGAGCTCCCCGCAGAGCTCGGAGAAGGGCAGGTAGGGCAGCGCGGTGTCGCCGAAGTCAAGGCAGTGGCCGGACCCCACGCGCCATCCGCTGCTGCGTGCGACCTCCCGCAGCTCGGTGAGCAGCCGGGTCTTGCCGACCCCGGCGTCGCCCCCGAGCAGCACCCCCTGGACCTGCGGTGGTCCGGAGACGCCGATGAGGGTGCACAGCTCGTCGAGCTCCCCGGTGCGGCCGACCAGGGGTCGGGTGGGGAGGGAGTCGGGCTGCACACCCCCATCATGGCGGGTGACGTCAGTCAATTGCAGCGGCTCGGCGCCGGTGGTGGTGGCGGCGCCGGCCGCGGACGGCCCGCCAGCTGCGGCTGGTCCGCTCGCGGACCGCGGCGACCTCACTGGCCTGGTAGTACGCGGCGATGGGAAACATGATCGTGGCTCCTCGTGGTGGTGTGAATGCCTCGATCCTGTGTCTCTGAGGTACCCCCGCACATCGGAAGAACGTCGTATCTGCCCCACCCGCCCGCCCCCGTACCTCACTGCGTTCGGACTTGCGGTTTGGTCCCCCAACCGCAGCTTTTGGGCTGCGGAACATGCAGTTTGTGACCAATGGATGGCCCCTGAGGCGGTGGCCGGCTGGGCTGGGCTGGGCGGACGTAGGTCGCTGGGGTGCTGAGGGTCCCTGGGGTACCGAAGTGCCCTGGGGTGCACTGGGGTGGCGAGGCGCACTGGGGGTGGCGAGGCGCACTGGGGTGCCTACGGGAGGTTCGCCCCGGCTCAGCGGGAGCGGCTGAAGACCTCGGAGACCAGGGGCACGCCGGGCCGGTAGGCCAGATGGACGTACGACGGCGCCGCCAGCACCACGAGGTCCGCACGGGCACCCGGCCGGAGCACCCCCACGTCGTCGCGCTGCAGGGCGCGCGCACCGCCTGCGGTCGCTGACCAGAGCGCCTCGGCGGGGGACATCCGCATCTCGCGCACCGCAAGCGCCACACACAGCGGCATCGACGACGAGTAGCACGACCCCGGGTTGCAGTCCGACGCCAGCGCGACCGTCACGCCGGCCTCGAGGAAGCGCCGCGCGTCCGGGTACGGCGAGCGCGTCGAGAACTCCACCCCGGGCAGCAGAGTGGCGACCGTGCCCGAGCCGGCGAGGGCAGCCAGGTCGTCGTCGCTGGCATAGGTGCAGTGGTCGGCCGCGGCGGCGCCGATCTCACACGCCAGCTGGATGCCGGGCCCCTCGCCCAGCTGGTTCGCGTGCACCCGGGGGCGCAGACCTGCGGCCATCCCCGCAGCCAGGACCGCGTGCGCCTGGTCGGCGTCGAACGCCCCGCGCTCACAGAAGACATCCACCCAACGAGCATGCGGAGCGCACGCGTCGAGCATCGGGCCGGTCACCAGGTCGACGTAGCCGGCCGGGTCGTCGGCGTACTCGTCCGGCACGACATGGGCACCGAGGTACGTCGTCTCCTCCGTGAACGCCCGGGCGATGGCCAGCGACCGGGCCTCGTCCCGCGCGGTCAACCCGTAGCCGCTCTTGATCTCCACGGTGGTCGTGCCCTGCCGCCGCATCTCCTCGACGAGTGTGGCCACGCGCAGCGCGAGCTCCTCGTCCGTGGCCGCGCGGGTCGCGGCGACCGTGGTGCGGATCCCTCCGGCGGAGTAGGGATCGCCCGTCATCCTGGCCGCGAACTCCGCGGACCGGTCGCCCGAGAACACCAGGTGCGAGTGCGAGTCAACGAAACCCGGGACCACCGCACGCCCACTCGCGTCGTACGCCGAGTCCGCTGCGGGCGCGTCGCCCGAACGGCCCACCCAGACGACCCGGTCGGCCTCGATCACCACCGCCGCACCGCGGACCACCCCGAGCGGGGTCCCGTCGTGCACCGGGTCGTTGGTGACCAGCTCGCCGATCCCGGTCAGCACCAGTGAGCTCACTGCGTCTCCCTCCAGACCCTCGCGATGGCGTCGTCGAGCTCGCGGCCGATGTCGACGGCATCGCCCTCGTTGAAGACCACCATCCCATCGACGACCACCCGGGTGACGTCGGCTGCGGTCGCGGCGTAGACGGCGGTCTCGGCGCCGGCGCCGGTCCCGGCGGTTCGGGTGCTCGCCGTCCCCAGGGTGACGAGGTCCGCGCGCTGGCCGACCGCGATCCGGCCGGCGTCGTCGAACCCGAGGCTCGCGTGACCGACCTCGGTGGCCGCCGCGAGGAGCTCGTCGGGCGACCAGTGACCCCGGGCCCGGCTGGCAAGCCGTTCGTCCAGCTCGACCGCGCGCATCTCCTCGAAGAGGTCGATCACCGCATGGCTGTCCGAGCCGACTGTCAACCGCGCCCCGGCGGCAGCCAACGCACGGGACGGACCGATGCCGTCGCCCAGATCGCGCTCGGTGGTGGGACAGAAGCAGGCATGGGTTCCGGTCTCACCGAGCAACCCGACGTCCCGGTCGGTGAGGTGGGTGGCGTGCACCGCGGTGGTCATCGGACCGAGCGCACCGGCTTCGTGCAGCAGCCCCACCGGGGTCACGCCGTGCGCTGCCAGGCACGCGTCGTTCTCGGCGACCTGCTCCGAGACATGGACGTGGAGAGGCCGGCCCGCTGCCGCTGCCACGACGTCGCCGACCTGGTCACGCGGCACCGCCCGGACCGAGTGGACGGCGGCGCCGACCCGCACGTTCGGTCGGGAGCCCAGCTCCCCCACCCGGGCGCCCCACCGAAGGGCGTCCCGGTCCGAGAACCGCACCTGCGCACCCTCCGGCTCGCGCCCGATGCCGGCAGCGAGATAGCAGGTGTCGAGGAGCGTGATCCGCAGCCCGGCTTCGGTCGCCGCCGCGATCACCGCCTGCCCCATCTCGTTCGGGTCGTCGTACGGCGTGCCGTCGGGCTGGTGGTGCAGGTAGTGGAACTCACCCACCACGGTGATGCCGGCGGCGACCATCTCCCGGAAGGTGGCGCGGGCGAGTGCGTGGTAGCTCTCCGGGGTCAACGTCGCCGCCAGCGCGTACATCCGCTCGCGCCAGGTCCAGAACGTGCCGCCGTCTCGCTGGGTCCGGCCGCGAAGGGCGCGGTGGAAGGCATGGCTGTGACAGTTCGCCAGACCAGGAATCGTCAACCCGGCAAGGCGAGTCGCGCCGTCGACCGCTCCACCGCCGACCGACGTGAACACGCCGCCGTCGATCGTGACGGTGACGTCGTCGAGCACCTCACCGTCGACGTACGCCCGCTCGAGCAGGTACGACGTGCTCATCCGGCGAGCCTCGTCAGCGTGTCCGCCAGCGCCTCGACCCCGACCAGGCAGTCGGCCATCTCCGCGGACTCGTGGGGCGAGTGCGAGATGCCGGTGGGGTTGCGCACGAACAGCATCGCCGTCGGGACGCCAGCGGCGGAGAGGACGCCCGCATCGTGACCGGCCATGGTCGGGATCACCGGCCACCTCCTGTCGGCCACGCGCGCCGCCAGGTCGCCGTCGAAGTGGACAGCCGGGGAGACCGACTCCGCCGTCACCTCACATGTGGTCCCGTCTCGCCTCGCGCGCTCGACAGCGAGCCGCTCGATGTCGGCGAGCATCGCCTCGAGGAGCTCACCGCTCTCCGCGCGGGCGTCGAGCCAGGCGGTCACCCGGCTGGGCACGGCATTCGTGCCGTTGGGTCGTACGTCGACCCGGCCGAAGGTCGCTCGTTGCCCGCTGGTCCTGGCCTGCTTGTTGGCCGCGAGCGCGGTCATCGCATAGGTCAGCATCGGGTCGTGCCGGTCCTCCATCCGCGTCGTGCCGGCATGGTTCGCCTCGCCGCCGAAGTCGAAGCGGTAGCGGCCGTGCGGCCAGATCGCACTCGCGACGCCGATCGGGACGTCCCGGTCGACGAGGTCCCGCCCCTGTTCGACGTGAAGCTCGACGAAGCACTCCACCCGATCCATGAGGTCGGTGCGGCCCAGGGACGGCTCCACCCCGGCAGCGGCCATCCCGTCGAGCAGGAAGGTGCCGTCGCGGTCGCGCAGCTCACGCGCCTGCTCGGGCGTGGTGGTGCCGGTGAGGAGCCTCGAGCCGAGGCAGGCCAGCCCGAAACGTGACCCCTCCTCCTCCGCGAAGGCACCCACCACGATCGGGCGGGACGGCTCGAAGCCACGCTCCCGGAGCAGGTCGACGGCGGCCAGCGCCGAGACCACGCCGAGCGGGCCGTCGTAGGCACCCCCGTCGAGCACCGAGTCCAGGTGCGAGCCCGTGAGCACCGCCCGTGCCGATGCTGCCTCCGAGGTCCCGCTCTCCGCGGCCGGCCGCCACCAGGCGAGCGTGTTGCCGTTGCCGTCGTGCTCGACCTCGAGGCGCCGAGCCGCGCACTGCTCGAGGAACCAGGCGTGGCACTCGCGCTCGGCAGCGTCGAAGGGCTGCCGGAAGTAGCCGCCGCTGGTCGCCGACCGACCGACGGGTGCCAGGTCGGCCCACATCTCCTCGAAGCTCATCGCACTCGGTTCCTTCGCTCGGGTAGGGCAGGATCGCGGCCATGGAGTTCCAGGACGTCGTACGCCGCCGCCGCATGGTCCGCAACTACCGCACGGATCCGGTGGACCCCACAGTGGTGGACCGGATGCTCGACAACGCGGTGCGCGCGCCGAGTGCGGGCTTCAGCCAGGGCTGGGCGTTCCTCAGGCTCGACCGGACCGAGGACGTGGAGCGCTTCTGGCGGGCGACCACCGACCCCGAGTCGCTGGCGGCACCGGACGACTGGCTCACCGGGATGATGCAGGCACCGGTGGTGATCGTGCCGTGCTCCAGCAAGGCGGCGTACCTCCATCGCTACGCCGAGCCGGACAAGGGCTGGACCGACGAGGACGAGGCGCGCTGGCCGGTGCCGTTCTGGCACATGGACGCCGCCATGGCCTCGTTGCTGATCCTGCAGACCGCGGTCGACGAGGGCCTGGGTGCCTGCTTCTTCGGCATCCCACCCAGCCACGACGCGAGCTTCCGGGCGGAGTTCGGCGTCCCGGACGAGTTCACCCCGATCGGCGTGGTCACGGTCGGCCATCGGACCGACGACCCGGGCGCCGCCGGCTCCCCCACGCGCCGCCCGCGCAAGTCGGCCGCCGAGGTCGTGCACCACCACCACTGGTGACGGCGGTGCGGGTGCGCGCATAGGGCCATTCCACTACCCCCGACCCCGCCGGAGAAGCAGGCCGCACCCGAACACGTCTGAGATCCGAGAACCCGACCCGGTAAAATCCACGCTGGGGGTGACCTTCCGATGACGCAACAGCCCGACCAGCCCGAGCAGCCCGGTCGACCAGGACGAGTCGGCCCGCAGGAGCCCGAGCGTGACGAGCGCACCGGCAAGGGCGCGGCCGCCGAGCGGATCCGTGACCAGGCCAGATGGGTGGACCTGCAGGTCCAGCAGGCGATGGCGCGAGGAGAGTTCGACGACCTGCCCGGCGCCGGGAAGCCGCTTCAAGACCTCGACGGGAACCACGACCCGGACTGGTGGGTCAAGCGGCTGATCGAGCGCGAGCAGCTCACCGGCCTGGCCCCGCCGGCGCTCTCCCTGCGGCAGGAGGACGCGCGGTTCGACGACCGGCTCGACCGCGAGACCGCCGAGCGCTCGGTGCGGCGGCTGGTCGAGGACTTCAACGCCCGGATCATCGAGGCCCGCCGACAGCTGGCGGGTGGCCCCCCGGTGGTCACCCCCACCCGCGACGTCGACGGCGAGGTCGAGGCATGGCGTGCACGACGCGAGGCACGCCGTGCCGCCCAGCGGGCAGCGCTGGCGGCGCAGGAGAGCCCCGAGCCGCGCGCCCGGCCGACCGGGCGCCGGTGGTGGCAGCGCCGCTGAGCCGACGCTGAGCCGACGCAGAACCGACGCCCGAACCGGGGCTAGGACTCCTGCATGGGCACGCGTACGCCGCGCTCCCGGGCCACCTCGGTCGCATCGTCGTAGCCGGCGTCGACGTGCCTGATCACGCCCATGCCCGGGTCGTTGGTCAGCACCCGCTCGATCTTCTGCGCGGCGAGATCGGTGCCGTCGGCGACGCACACCTGGCCCGCGTGGATGGAGCGTCCCATGCCGACCCCGCCGCCGTGGTGGATCGAGACCCACGAGGCACCCGACGCGGTGTTCACGAGCGCATTGAGCAGCGGCCAGTCGGCGATCGCGTCCGAGCCGTCGAGCATCGACTCCGTCTCGCGGTACGGCGAGGCCACCGACCCGCAGTCGAGGTGGTCACGGCCGATCACGACCGGCGCCTTCAGCTCGCCCGAGGCGACCATCTCGTTGAACTTGAGGCCGGCCAGGTGGCGTTCGCCGTACCCGAGCCAGCAGATCCGCGCGGGTAGGCCCTGGAAAGCGACCCGCTCGCCGGCCATGGTGATCCACTTGTGCAGGCGCTCGTTGTGAGGGAACAGCTCGAGGATCGCCCTGTCGGTGGCGGCGATGTCGGCCGGGTCGCCCGAGAGCGCCGCCCAGCGGAACGGCCCCTTGCCCTCGCAGAAGAGCGGCCGGATGTAGGCCGGCACGAAGCCCGGGAACTCGAAGGCCCGGTCGTAGCCGCCTTTGCGGGCCTCGTCCCGGATGGAGTTGCCGTAGTCGAAGACCTCGGCACCGCCGTCCTGGAACTCGACCATCGCCCGCACATGCGTCGCCATCGAGTCCTGCGCCCGCTTGGTGAACCCGACCGGGTCGGCCACGCGCTCGGAGTCCCAGTCCGCGAACGCCGTGCCCGCGGGCAGGTAGTAGAGCGGGTCGTGGGCCGAGGTCTGGTCGGTGACGACGTCGATCGGCGCCCGCATCTCCAGCAGAGCCGGGACCATCTCGGCCGCGTTGCCGAGCACCCCGATCGACAGCGGCCGGCGAGCGTCGCGCGCCTCGACGGCCAGCTCGACGGCGTGCTCGAGCGAGTCGGCCTGCACGTCGAGGTAGCGGTGCTCGATGCGTCGGGTGATCCGCGACTGGTCGCACTCGACACAGATCGCCACCCCGTCGTTCATGGTGACCGCGAGCGGCTGGGCACCGCCCATCCCGCCGAGTCCGGCGGTGAGGGTGATGGTGCCGGCGAGGGTGCCGCCGAACCTCTTGTCGGCGACGGCGGCGAAGGTCTCGAACGTGCCCTGGAGGATCCCCTGGGTGCCGATGTAGATCCACGACCCCGCGGTCATCTGGCCGTACATCGTCAGCCCGAGGTCCTCGAGCCGGCGGAACTCCTCCCAGTTCGCCCAGTCCCCCACGAGGTTCGAGTTCGCGATCAGCACCCGCGGCGCCCACTCGTGGGTCCGCATGACACCGACCGGCTTGCCCGACTGGACGAGCAGGGTCTCGTCGCCCTTCAGCGTGCGCAGGGTCCGCACGATGGCGTCGTAGGACTCCCAGTTGCGTGCGGCCTTCCCGGTGCCGCCGTACACGACGAGGTCCTCGGGACGCTCGGCGTTCTCGGGGTCGAGGTTGTTCATGAGCATCCGCAACGGCGCCTCGGTCTGCCAGCTGAGGGCCGAGAGCTCGGTGCCGTGCGGGGCGTGGATGGGCAGGCGGTCGTTCACAGGAGTTCTCCGATCACGGATTCGACGGCGGCGAGCACGGCACCGCTGCGCACCAGCTCGACGGACTTCTCGATCTCAGGGGCCAGGTGCCGGTCAGGCCCGGGGCCCTGAACGCCGGAGGACCTCAGCAGCCCGACCACGGCGGCGGTAGCGGGCGAGGGGGTCAGGGGGGCTCGCAGGTCCAGGGCCCGCGCAGCGGTGAGCACCTCGACCGCGAGCACCCGGGTGAGCCCGTCGACGGAGCGACGGAGCTTGCGGGCCGCGGACCAGCCCATGGACACGTGGTCCTCCTGCATCGCGCTGGAGGGGATGGAGTCCACGCTCGCCGGCGCCGCGAGCCGCTTCATCTCCGAGACGATCGCGGCCTGGGTGTACTGCGCGATCATGTGCCCGCTGTCCACGCCCGGGTCGTCGGCCAGGAACGGCGGCAGTCCGTGGCTGCGCGTCCTGTCCAGGAACCGGTCCGTACGCCGCTCGCTGATCGAGGCGACATCGGCCGCGACGATCGCGAGGAAGTCGAGGACGTAGGCGACCGGAGCACCGTGGAAGTTCCCGTTGGACTCCACCCGTCCGTCGTCGAGGACCACCGGGTTGTCGACCGCGGAGGCCAGCTCCCGGCCGGCGACGAGGGCGGCGTGCTCGACGGTGTCCCGGGCGGCACCATGCACCTGGGGCGAGCACCTCAGGGAGTAGGCGTCCTGCACCCTGTTGCAGTCCGGACCGCGGTGCGAGGCGACCACCCCCGACTCGGCCAGGATCCGCACCAGGTTGGCCGCGGAGAGTGCCTGGCCCGGGTGCGGCCGGATCGCCTGGAGCTCGGGGGCGAAGACCCGGTCGGTGGCCAGCTGGCCCTCGACCGACATGGCGGCGGAGATGTCGGCCGTGCGCAGCAGCATCGCCAGGTCGGTGAGCGCGAGCACGAGCATGCCGAGCATCCCGTCGGTGCCGTTGATCAGCGCGAGTCCCTCCTTGGCCTCGAG
This sequence comes from uncultured Actinomycetota bacterium, assembly GCA_963740525.1. Lineage (GTDB taxonomy): Bacteria > Actinomycetota > Actinomycetes > Propionibacteriales > Nocardioidaceae > CAVUEG01. The sequence continues at coordinate 1,232,001 of CAVUEG010000006.1, read as the reverse complement.
CTCGATCGGTGTCAGTCCCGCCTCGGCCAGCGCGTCGGCGGCGGGTCGGAGCTCACCTGCGTGGTCGCGGACCTCGCCCTCGCCGAGCAGGGCCAGGGCACAGTGGGCCAGGGGCGCCAGGTCGCCGGAGCACCCCAGCGAGCCGTACTCCAGCACCACGGGCGTGATCCCGGCCGACAGCATCGCGGCCATCAGCTCGGCCGTCTCGACCTTGATGCCGGTGTGGCCGGTCGCCAGCGTCGAGAGCCGCAGGAGCATCAGTCCCCGGGTGACCTCGCGCTCGACCTCCGGCCCGCTGCCGGCGGCGTGCGAGCGCACCAGCGACCGTTGGAGCTGGGTCCGCATCTCGGTGGGGATGTGCCGCGTGGCCAGGGCTCCGAACCCGGTCGAGATGCCGTACGCCGGAGTAGGAGCCGCGGCCAGAGTCTCGACGTGGCCGCGGGCCCGTTTGATCGCGTCGCGGGCCTCGTCGGAGAGCACGACGCGCGCGCCGTGGCGGGCGACGGAGACCAGCTCCTCGAAGGAGACCGGGCCGACGCCGACGGTCACCGTCGGGGTGGCGAGGTGGCTGCTGGTTGGGCCGGTGGGTGACATGGACCCCATTCCACTCCCGCGACGGTCGCATCGCCAGAGAGACGCCGTTCGGAGCGTCTCGGATCCGAGACCGGGTGTAGCGTGCCCGGATGAGCAACGTGCCCGCCGCGACCCGGGCCCTGCAGGTGCTGAAGTTCCTGGCCAGCCAGCCCGACCCGGTCTCCCTGGACCGGATCACGCGCGCGGTCGGCCTTCCGCGGTCCACGGCCTACCACCTGATCAACGCGATGATCGAGGAGGGCTTCGTGGTCCACCTGCCCGACGAGCACCGCTACGGACTCGGGGTGGCAGCCTTCGAGGTCGGCAGCGGCTTCTCACGCCAGGCCCCCCTGCAGCGCATCGCCCGACGGCTGCTCGCCACGCTGGTCGACCGGGTCGGACAGTCGGCTCACCTCGCCGTGCTGCACGGTCGAGACGTCCTCTACGTGCTCGAGGAACGGGCGCCCGGGCGCCCTCCGCTGGTCACGGACGTGGGGGTCCGCCTCCCCGCACACCTGACCGCCAGTGGACGGGCGATCCTCGCCGCGCTGCCCGCCAACCAGGTGCGAGCGCTCTACCCCGACAAGTCCGCCTTCGTCGACCGCCATGACCGCGGGCCGACGTCGCCGAGCGCGCTGCGGACTCTGCTGACCGAGACCCGCGCCCGCGGCTACGCGAGCGAGGACGGCGAGGTGACGCCCGGCTTCGCCTCGGTGGCGTCCGTGGTGATCGACCACAACGCCCAACCGATCGCCGGGGTGGCGGTCACGTTCCCGTCGGCCCGCTCGGGTGCTGCAGACGCGGTCGACGTTGAAGCCTTCGTGGCCGGGACCCATGACGCCGCCAGCACGCTCACGGCACGTCTGGGCGGGCCGGGCCGCCCGCGTTGACCCCGGACGCGTGACCTACGCACGGTATGTCTCGTTGGGGGTGCCGAGTCCCCGTCGCCAGAGAGGTCACACCCGACCATGCCGCCCACGCAGTCCACGCCGCCTCCCTCTCGCACCCCGTCGACCCGAAGGACGCAGCGGACCCGGCGCAAGCTGGTGGCGGCAGGGCTCACGACCGTCGTTCTCGCTGCCGGCGCCACCGCGGCGATCCCGTCGTACGGCGGGTCCGGCGACGACGCACCCGTCACCGCCCAGACCAACGCCTACGACGCGGCCGTGGCCGCTGTCGCCGGCGAGGACTCCCACGAGCACGACCACAACGACCCGGCCACGAAGAACAGCATCTCGAGGGCGGCGACCTCGGTCGACGCGAAGACCGCCGACCCGACCACCCCCCAGCAGGCAGCCCAGTCCCGGCGGGTCGCCGCGGCCCAGCGCGCCGAGGCCGACCCGGGCCTGACCACCACCCGGCTGCGGGCGCCGCGGCACGCGGTCCCCGAGACCCGCTACGAGATGGCCGGCGGCTGCTACGCCCTCCAGTCCCTGGCCACCGACAAATGGGTGGCCCGCAGCGGCGGCAGCCTGGTCGCCAAGGCGGCGACGGCCTCCGGTGGTGCGCCGATCCACTTCCAGGCCACCGACCTCGGCCGCTACCTCCTCTTCGGAGACCGGTCCGACTTCGTGGCCCGCACCGGTGACACCCCGGTCACCGGCAAGACCGCGGTGTCGATGGCGGCCGCCCCCAGCGAGGACGCCGACTGGCGGGTGCGCCTGACCAAGGACAGCTTCCGGTTCGGCTTCCCCGACGGGAAGGACCTCGGCGTGGCCCCCGATGGCACCCTCGTGATGAGCGACAGCCCGGCCAAGTTCGCCCTGCACACCACCACCGGGTGCAAGAAGTACCCCGAGGTCGCCGTGAACGTCAGCGGCGCTCCGTTCGCCGGCGAGACGCCGTACCAGCGCGCCACGGGGTACGCCGACGCGCACACCCACGGCATGGCCTTCGAGTTCCTCGGCGGCGACGCCCACTGCGGTCGTCCCTGGCACAAGTACGGTGCGCCGTACGCCTTGCGCGACTGCCCCGACCACGAGGTGGCGCACGGCTGCGCGGCGGCGCTGGAGACCGCGCTGTCCGGCAAGCCCTGCCACGACCCGGTGGGCTGGCCCACCTTCAAGGACTGGCCGGCGCCGGACTCGCTCACCCACGAGGGCACCTACTACAAGTGGATCGAGCGGGCGTGGCGCGGTGGCCTGCGGCTGTTCACGAACCTCCTGGTGGAGAACAACCAGCTCTGCCAGCTCTACCCGATCAAGCACAACTCCTGTGACGACATGGACTCGATCCGGCTCCAGGCGCAGGACATGCGGATGCTCGAGCGCTACATCGACGCCCAGTACGGCGGTCCCGGACGGGGCTGGTACCGCATCGTCGAGTCGCCGTTCGAGGCCCGCCGCGTGATCAACCAGGGGCGTCTCGCCGTGATCATGGGCATCGAGACCTCGATCCCGTTCGGGTGCACGATCAAGCTGGACCAGCCGCAGTGCACCGAGGACTCGATCATCCGCCAGCTCGACGACGTGCACCGGATGGGGGTGCGCCAGATGGAGCTGGTGAACAAGTTCGACAACGCCTTCTCCGGCATCGCCGGAGACGCCGGCGAGACCGGGGTGCTGGTGAACTCGGCCAACTTCTTGGAGACCGGCTCGTTCTGGGCGATGCGGCACTGCGAGCCGGCGGACCCCGAGGCCGTGGACAAGGAGCAGTACTCCGCACCCTCCATCGATCCACAGCAGCAGGACGCCCTCTTCGGCGCGATCGTGAAGGTCACCGGCAACGAGCAGCCGGCCCCGGTCTACGACCGCCCCGCGCACTGCAACGCCCGCGGCCTGACCCAGCTCGGCGAGTTCCTCATCGAGGAGCTCGCCCAGCGGGGCATGCTCTTCGACCCCGACCACATGAGTGTCGAGGCCCGCAACAGCGCGCTCGACCTGATCGAGTCGATGAACTACCCCGGCATCCTGTCCAGCCACTCGTGGTCCACCCCGGACGCCTACCCGCGGATCCTCAAGCAGGGTGGCTTCGTGGCGCCGTACGCCGGCGACAGCACCGGCTTCGTCGCGAAGTGGAAGCGTGAGCAGACCTGGCTCGACGACCGCTACTTCTGGGGCATCGGCTACGGCGCCGACATCAACGGCCTCGGCGCCCAGGGCGACCCGCGTGGCGCCGACGCGCCGAACCCGGTGACCTATCCCTTCCCGGGGCTCGGCGGAGTGACCGTCGACAAGCAGCACAGCGGCCAGCGGGTCTACGACATCAACGTCGACGGGGTCGCCCACTACGGGCTCTACCCGGACTGGGTGCAGGACCTGCGCAAGCTCGCGGGCGACGGGATCGTCGAGGACATGTCCCGTGGCGCCGAGGCCTACCTCGAGACCTGGGAGCGTGCCGCGGGCGTGAAGAACGACGGCTGCCGCGAGGCCGCGATGCGCAGCCCGCTGGCCGACTTCCGCGACCTGGAGCAGGGGGCAACCGCGCGCGAGGTGCTGTTCGCCGTGGGTCAGCCGCACGCCCGGCTCGGTCACGAGTTCTCGTACTGCGGCAAGCGTCCCAACGGGAGCACGGCGCCGGTGACGGTGCGGTTCGACGACCGCGGGCACCTGACGAGGGTCATCGTCTGACGTCCCTCCCGACCGTGGGTTACCCCTCAGTAGGATGTGTCACACCGCGTGACCGCTGACGGCTGCTCTGCCACGCCCTAGGCTCAGGTCCGCAGGTCAACGGAACCGAGGAGCACTTGATGCAGATCCTGGCCATCGTGGTCTCGCTGGCGATTGCAGCCGTCGGCATCACCCTGTTCGTCCGGGCGATCCGGCAGATCATCGGCGTGGTCAGGGTCGGTCAGCCGGCACCCGGCCGCAGCGACGAGAAGGCCGCGCGGTGGGTGCACATGCTCACCGAGACCCTGGGCCACACCCGGATGCTCAAGTGGACCTGGATCGGAGTCGGCCACTGGTTCGTGTTCGTCGGGTTCGGGCTGCTCTTCTTCACCCTCCTGACCGCCTTCGGCCAGCTGTTCGACGCACACTTCGCACTCCCGCTGATCGGTCACTTCTTCCTCTACGAGTGGGTCAGCGAGTTCTTCACGCTCGCGATGCTGGTCGCGATCGTCGCCTTCATCGCCTACCGCGCGACCCGGCCCTCCCAGCGCGAGCGAGGCCCGAAAGGCCGCTTCTTCGGCTCGACGATGTGGCAGGGCTACTTCGTCGAGGCAGTGATCCTCGGCGTCGGCCTCTGCATCGTCTTCCTGCGCGGCTTCGAGTACGCGATCTCGCAGTACGGCGACCACGCAGCGAACGCGCTGCACTACCCGTTTTCGTTCTGGCTCGGCGAGGCGTTCTCCGGGCTCTCCGAGAGCACCCTGGCGAACCTCATCTACCTCGTCGCGATGCTCAAGATCGTCATCTCGTTCACCTGGATGATCGTGCTCAGCCTGACCCCCACGATGGGCGTGGCCTGGCACCGCTTCACCGCCTGGTTCAACATCTGGTTCAAGCGTGAGAGCGACGGCAGCACCGCGTTGGGAGCCCTGCAGCCGATGCGTTCGGGCGGCGAGGTCATCGACTTCGCCGACATCGAGGAGCTCGACGAGGAGGCGACCCTCGGCGTCGGCAAGATCGAGGACTTCTCCTGGAAGGGCATCCTCGACTTCACCTCGTGCACCGAGTGCGGTCGCTGCCAGAGCCAGTGCCCGGCCTGGAACACCGAGAAGCCGCTGTCTCCGAAGCTGATGATCACTGCCCTCCGGGACCACGCCCACGCCAAGGCGCCGTACCTGATGGCCGCCGACGAGGCGGCCAGGGCGGACCTGCCGGCCGACGTGCTGACGGAGGCCGAGCGCCCGCTGGTCGGCGAGACGGAAGGCGACTGGGCCTGGAACCCCGACGGCGGTGCGGTGATCGACCCCGACGTGCTGTGGTCGTGCACCTCCTGCGGTGCCTGCGTGGAGCAGTGCCCGGTCGACATCGAGCACGTCGACCACATCATGGACATGCGGCGCTACCAGGTCCTGGTCGAGTCGAACTTCCCTGCCGAGCTCAACCAGCTCTTCAAGGGCCTGGAGAACAAGGGCAACCCGTGGAACATGTCCCCCAACGCCCGCATGGAGTGGGCCCAGGGTCTCGACTTCGACGTGAAGGTCGTGGGCGAGGACATCGAGAGCCTCGACGAGGTGGACTGGCTGTTCTGGGTCGGCTGCGCCGGTGCCTACGAGGACCGTGCCAAGAAGACCACCCGTGCGGTGGCTGAGCTGCTGGACCTCGCCGGAGTCAGCTTCGGCGTGCTCGGCAACGGCGAGACGTGTACCGGCGACCCGGCACGACGGGCCGGCAACGAGTTCGTCTTCCAGGGTCTCGCGACGCAGAACGCCGAGACCTTCAAGGAGCGCAAGGTCAAGAAGGTCGTCTCGACCTGTGCGCACTGCTTCAACACGCTGCGCAACGAGTACCAGCAGTTCGGTGTCGACCTCGAGGTCGTCCACCACACCCAGCTGCTGAACCGCCTGGTTCGCGAGGGGAAGCTGACCCCGGTCACCCCCAGTGGCACCGGCACCACGCGCAAGATCACCTACCACGACCCCTGCTACCTGGGTCGGCACAACCAGGTCTACTCGCCGCCGCGCGAGCTGTTGAGCGTCATCCCCGACACCGAGTTCACCGAGATGCCGCGGAACTCCGAACGCTCCTTCTGCTGCGGCGCCGGGGGCGCCCGGATGTGGATGGAGGAGAACATCGGCGAGCGGATCAACGTGAACCGCACCATGGAGGCAGTGGAGACCGGTGCCGACCAGATCGCGGTCGGCTGCCCGTTCTGTCGGGTGATGCTCTCCGACGGACTCACCGCCCAGCAGGCCAAGGGCGAGGCCCGCGAAGAGGTCGAGGTTCTCGACGTCGCGCAGATGCTGCTCGCCTCCGTGAAGGGCGAGGCCCCGGCCGCGAAGGCCGCCAAGAACGGATCGGCAGCCGCACCGGCGAAGAAGACCGACCCGACTCCGGCCCCGGTCGGTACGACCGACTCGAGCACCCAGGCCGAACCCGAGCCGGAGGACGCCACCCAGACCGACGAGACGGTGACCGCCACCGAGGACGTCGGCCCGGCGGCCAAGGCCAGCGGCGGGTCGTCGTTGTTCGACACCCCGAGCCCCGAAGCGCCCGAAGCGCCCGAAGCGCAGACTGAGGAGCCCGAAGCCGGGGCCGCAGCCGCAGCCGAGGAGCCCGCCGATTCGGGTGAGACCGTCAAGGCCGAGGCCGCCGAGGCGTCGCTCGGCAGCGGTGGCTCACTGTTCGACGTCGGCTCCCAGTCCGACGCCGAGCCGAAGGCAGACGCTGAGCCCGAGCCCGAGCCCGAGCCCGAGCCCGAGCCCGAAGCAGAGCCGGGGGCAGAGGCAGAGGCAGAGCCGGAGCCCGAGGCAGAGGCAGAGGCAGAGGCACAGCCGGAGGCCGACGAAGAAGCAGAGCCCGAGCCCGAGCCGGCGAAGGCTGTCGAGACCCAGGCCCCCGCGGGCTCGATGCCCGAGGGCGGTTCGCTCTTCGACATCGCCGTACCCGCGGAAGCAGAGCCCGAGCCGGAGGCGGAGGCAGCGCCCGAGCCCGAGCCGGAAGCCGACGAAGAAGCAGAGCCCGAGCCTGAGCCCGCGCAGGCTGTCGAGACCCAGGCACCCGCGAGCTCGATCCCGGAGGGCGGTTCGCTCTTCGACATCGCCGCACCCGCGGAAGCAGAGCCAGAGCCCGAGGCCGAGGCAGAGCCGGAGCCCGAGGCAGAGCCGGAGCCCGAGGCAGAGCCCGAGGCAGAGGCAGAGGCAGAGGCAGAGCCGGAGCCCGAGGCAGAGGCAGAGGCAGAGCCGGAGCCCGAGGCAGAGGCCGAGGCACCGATCCGGTCGCTGAAGGAGATCAAGGCCCAGTTCGCCGATGGGGCCACCGAGGGTTCCGACTCCACCGGTGAGGCAGAGACCGACGCCGACGCCGAGCCCGAGGCCGAAACAGAGGCCGAGCCCGAGCCCGAGCCCGACACCGAGGCCGAGGCCGAGCCCGAGACCGAGACCGACACCGAGGCCGAGACCGAGCAGGCCGCCAAGTCCTCGTCGACCGATGGTCACCAGCCCAAGCAGGGGATCGGCGAGCCGGAGTCACTCTTCGACCTGTGAGCCCGGCGGCCCCGGTGGCCCCCGGTGGCACATGACCTGAGTCGCCATTCCGGCGACCCGGACGTGCTCGAGGTGGTTGAGTGCACGCATGAGAACTCGGTCACGGTCGACCCGGGCGGTCCGGTTCCTGCTGGTCGTGGTGCTGCTCGGTGTGGTCTTCCACGTCGCCGGCGGCTACTACTTCGCGACCAAGCTCCACGCCGATGCCCTCGCGGTCGACCCGTGGAAGTGGCCGCAGGACCTCACCGTGAAGTCGGTCGATGCCGCCACGATCGCGCTGACCGACCCCGGCACGCCGGCCGACGACCTGCGTTCCCCGGGCACCTTCGGCCTGCTCTGGGACGGCGGCTTCGGTCAGGTGTCCGGCGCTCCCGAGATCGACGGAAACACGGTCACGCGCGACTTCACCGTGCTCGAGGGATCACCCCCGAGCACGGGTGACGCCGCCGGCATGGACAGCTTCGCCTTCCCCGCCGCCCCGACCGCCCCGATCCGGCGAGTCACCTACGACTCGCCGCTCGGCCCCATGGGCGCCGTCTTCCATCCCGGGGCCTCGGAGACGTGGGCGGTGATGGTCCACGGCAAGGGCGCCTCGCCCGACGAGATGTTCCGGATGATGCGCGCCACCTCGGCCCTCGGGCTGCCGGCACTCTCGATCTCCTACCGCAACGACCTGGGCGAGCCGCGCGACCCTTCCCAGACCTACCAGTACGGCCGAACGGAGTGGCGCGACCTCGAGGCCGCCGTCAGGTATGCCGACGACCACGGTGCCGCCGACGTGGTCCTGGTGGGCGCCAGCATGGGCGGCGCGATCATCGCCTCCTTCCTCCAGCACAGCGACCTGGCCGACGAGGTGCGGGCCACGGTGCTGGACTCCCCGATGCTCGACTTCGCCGAGACCGTCGCGTACGGCGCGAGCCAGATCGGCCTCGTCGGAGGCGTGCCCGTGCCGGCCTCGCTGGTCTGGAGCGCCAAGGAGATCGCCCACCTCCGCTACGACGTGAACTGGGAGCTACTCGACTACAACGACGACGTCTCCTGGCTGCGCGCACCGGTGCTGGTCTTCCACGGCCTCGCCGACCTGACCGTGCCGGTCGAGAGCAGCCGCCAGCTCGCCGCCCGCTCCGGCCGGGTCACCCTGGTGGAGGTCCCCGGAGCCGGCCACGTGGAGTCCTGGAACGCCGATCCGGTCAGCTACGAGGCCCGGATGGAGGCGTTCCTGACCCGGGCTCTCCAGCCATGACATCGGGCGTGACGCGGCTTGATGTCTGACTGACGTCGGTCTGATGTCACCAAGTGCTTGACATGACACCATCATGGTGTCAGAGTGGTGCGCATGGACATCACACCGTACGTCGAGAGCCTGCGTCAGGACCTCGCCGCCGCCGCCGAGGCCGGGGGTGACGAGGCGAAGGCCTCCGCTGAGCGTCTCGCCCTTGCCCTCGACCCCGCCATGCGACTGGCCCTGATGGAGGCGATCTCCCAGGCGGCCGCCGAGATCACCGTCGAGCTCCCCGCTGGCTCCGTCGACGTCCGCCTGAACGGCCGTGAGCTCGACTTCCGGGTCGACGTTCCCACGATGCCGATCCAGACCGCGGGCGTACCCTCGCCCCCGCCGCCGCCGAGCCCCGAGGACGAGGCCGACGGCTCCACCGCCCGGATCACGCTCCGGCTGCCCGAGTCGGTGAAGGTCAAGGCCGAGGAGCTCGCGGCTCGCAGCGGGCACTCCCTCAACACCTGGATCGTGAACGCCCTGCGTGCCGCCACCCACGAGGGGGCGATCAACGTCGACATCGACCTGTCGAGCGTGCCGTTCTTCGGCAGCGACTTCGGCGGACGCAACAAGGGACCCCACAAGCGCATGACCGGCTGGGTCTGACCCGGCACCACCCCACCATCCACCCTCCTCACGGACCGGCTCCCCGGCCCGGCGGACCCGCACACCCTGGAGCAGACATGCAGCACACCTTCGACACCCCCGACACGGTCACCCTGTACGTCGAGCTGAGCGCCGGCGACATCCAGGTCGACGCACGTGACACCACCGAGACCACGGTGACCATCAGAGGCCGCGACGCCGACGAGGTGAAGGTCTCGCAGGACGGTGACCAGATCTCGGTGATCGGCCCCCGACGCAAGACCGGCATCTTCGGCGGCCACGGCATCGACGTCGAGGTGGTGCTGCCGGCCGGCTCGACGCTGCTCACCAAGACCGGGTCCACGGACCTTGCGGTCACCGGGACCCTCGGCGAGTGCAAGGTGAAGTCCGGCTCCGGCGACGTGCGGCTGTCCCAGGTCACCGGGGACACCCAGATCGAGATCGGATCCGGAGACATCGACCTCGACGACATCGGCGGTGAGCTGCGGATCAAGTCCGGCTCCGGCGACGTCCAGGCCCAGACGGTCTCCGGCAGCGCCCTGATCTCCACCGGGTCCGGGGACGTCACGCTGCGCCGGGCGGAGTCCGCCACGACCGTCAAGACCGGCTCAGGGGACCTTCACGTCGACCTCGCTCTCTCCGACGTCGAGCTGAGCACCGCGTCCGGAGACCTGTCGGTGGGCCGCTTCACCCAGGGGTCGCTCGTCGCCAAGAACGTGTCGGGAGACGTGCGGGTCGGGATTCCCGCGGGGATCCCGGTGTGGACCGACGTGAGCTCGATGACCGGGCGCGTCGGCTCCGACTTGCAAGGAGCCGGACAGCCCACCGAGGGCCAGCCCCACATCGAGGTCCGGGCCAAGACCATCAGCGGCGACGTGATGCTGGAGCAGCTGTGAGGGTCAGCTGGCGCTCGCCACGCCCCGACCGCGACGAACGACAAGACGGATCAAGCACTACCCCCACGAACCGCGATTCCCTTGACACACAGGGAAACCAGACCACCAGGAGCACACCATGAACGACTTCAGCTACCTCACCGAGAAGGCAGCCGCCGCCCGGATCAACGAGCGGGTCGAGGAGCGACGTCGCTCCGCGATCCCCGGCCGTACCAGCCGTCGCGCCAACCGGCACTCACTGGCCCGCCGGCTCCACCGGCTCGCCGACGCGCTCGACGGATGAGCCGGTCGGCGCTCAGATCCGGGTGCGGTGGAAGTTCGCCGCTGACTTCGAGGGCGTCGGCCCTCGTTGGCCCTGGTAGCGCGATCCGTACGTCGACGAGCCGTACGGGTGCTCGGCCGGCGACGACAGCCGGAAGAAGCACAGCTGGCCGATCTTCATCCCCGGCCAGAGCTTGATCGGCAGGTTCGCGACGTTGGCCAGCTCCAGCGTCACGTGCCCGCTGAAGCCCGGGTCGATGAAGCCAGCGGTCGAGTGCGTGAGCAGGCCCAGCCGGCCCAGCGAGGACTTGCCCTCCAGACGTGCCGCGACGTCGTCGGGAAGGGTCACCCGCTCGTAGGTCGAGCCGAGAACGAACTCCCCGGGGTGCAGGATGAACGGCTCGTCCCCCTCCGGCGCGACCTCGCGGGTCAGGTCCGGCTGGTCCTCCGCTGGGTCGATGTGCGGGTAGCGGTGGTTCTCGAAGACCCGGAAGAGCCGGTCGAGACGCACGTCGATACTCGAGGGTTGGACCATTTCCCGCTCGAACGGGTCGAGGGAGACCCGGCCAGAGTCGATCTCGGTCAGGATGTCGCGATCGGAGAGAAGCACAGGCGTAACTTACCCAAGCCCCGGCTTCGCCGGACGCCGGTCTTGGGTACTATCTCTCCCTGTCGCCTCCGGGCGACCTGCGGATGTAGCTCAGTTGGTAGAGCGCGACCTTCCCAAGGTCGATGTCGCGAGTTCGAATCTCGTCATCCGCTCCACGCAGGACGCAGCCCTCAGTGGATGGGATCCGGGCTCTGAGCGAGGATCGACTCTGACGAGGGCTCACCAGTGTCGATGAGCGAAGGCGGCCCCACGGCGACGGCCTGCTCGGCCTCGGGCGCGGCGGCGCGAGCATCGGCCAGCACGTCGGCCGGGACGTGGCGCTCGAGGAAGCGCCTGGCCATTCGGCTCGACGGGTGGATGCCGATGGTCGCGACCACGATGATCCCCGCGATCACCAGCCAGCCTCCCGGACCCCAGCTGATCGCGAGGAACGTGTAGAGCGCCGGCGCCCACACCCGGCCCAGCGTGCCGCTGAGCTCGGCGGCACCCTGGTAGGCGCCGCGCTGCCGCGGGTCCATGAGCTCGGCCTCGAACGTCCAGCTCGCCGCCGAGAGCTTGAGCTCCGCCCCGGTGACGGTGACGTGCCCCAGCCAGACCAGGGCGATGGTGACCCATCCGACGGTGTCGTGGGTCGCCAGCGTGATCAGGCACGAGAGCACGAAGAAGGTCGACGACACCCGGATCGCCTTCAGCGCGGTCGGCACGTTCTCCACGCCCCGGGCCGCGGCCATCGGCAGGAAGATGCACATCACGGTGTTGGTGCCGAACAGGAACGCCAGGAGCACCCGGGGGGCGTCGGTCTCCTCCACCAGCCACAGCGGGATCACGATGTTGAGCAGCACCTGGTTGGTCCAGAAGACTCCGCCGAAGAACGTCGTCAGGAGCCAGCCCGGGTTGCGCAACGGGCCGGGGCCCGGGATCTTCACCTTGCGCTCCTCCGCGGTGCGGTCGTCGTGGGAGGCCCGCGGCAGCCGGCTGATGGCGACGGCGTTGACCAGGAAGACCGCTGCGGTGAACCAGGGCAGGGCGTGGAGGACGTGGTTCGAGTGGAACGCCAGCGCGATGCCACCGAGCAGCGAGCCGATGGTGAAGCCGACGTTGAGCGCGGAGTACATGTAGGCACGCGAGCTCACCCGCTCGTTGGGCGGCAGCGCGTCGATCGTGTAGGCGCCGTGGGCGGCACCACCCAGGGAACCGATGACCTCCATCCCGACCGCCATGAGCACGTAGCCCCGGAAGTCGGTGATGAACGGCCACACCGAGAACATCGCAGCCTGACCGGTGGCGCTGACGGCCCACATCTTCTTCGGCCCGAAGCGGTCCACCAGCTTGCCCATCGGCAGCGCCGCCACGAACGCAGCCAGCCCGGCGAAGGTGAGGCCGAGGCCGACCTGGGCCGCGGACAGACCCACGATCTGGGTGAAGAACACCGCCGACCCGGTCATGAAGGTCCCCTCGCCGAGGGCGAACAGCAGGGACTGGACCGAGAGCCGTCCGGCCAAGGCTGACGGAGGCCGGGCGTGGCGGAGGACGGCATCAAGGGGCACGCGAGAATTCTCCGGGTCCAGGCGGCGGATGTCGCGCCAATTTCCTCCTCTTTCGCACACGCGTCAGGTCCACTGCGACCGCCGTACGGTGAGACCGGCCCTGTTTGAAACCGGTTCCGGGTGGATAGCCTCCGCCCCAGCGCGAATGGGGCCTGTCGTGGACATCGAGTACTGGAACGCGGTGGCCGGCGGAGACCGAGACGCTGCCCTCACTGCGGTCATCCGACTGCACGAGGCCGGCGTCGGTTCCACCGAGATCATCGACGGGCTTGTTCAACCTGCCCAAGAGCTGCTCGGTCAGCTGTGGGCACGCAACGAGGCGACCACCGCCCAGGAGAGCCGGGCCACCGAGATCAACCTCGAGGTCGTGCGCTGGCTCGACTCACTGACCCCCCGTCCACCGGCGGACACACCGGTGGTGCTGGTCACCGGCCTCGACACCGACACCCATCCGCTGCCCGGGCTCACCGTTGCGCAGCAGCTGGCGGCCCACGGGTACGCCGTCACGCACGTCGGGACACCACCTCCGCGCTCTGAGCTGACCCGGCTCGCGGTGGAGCGCCAGGCCCGCGCGGTCCTGGTCAGCGGTTCCCTCACCTCGTCGCTGGTGCAGGCGAAGAGGCTGCTCGCCGAGCTCGGCGCCATGGGGGTCGCCACCATCGTCGGAGGGCCCGCCTTCGGCCCCGACGGCCGGCGTGCCCGGGCACTGGGGGCGACCGCGCACGCCGCCACACCCCGAGACGCCGCGGCGCTGCTGGCCGGGCTGCCCGATCCGCATCCCCGGGTCCCTGTCCCTGCCCGGTCCGCGGCCGATGAGGAGGCCGCCTGGATCGACCGCCTCCGCGACCAGATCGCGTCGTTCGTGATCGCCGGCGTCGAGACCACCTACGCCCCGCAGGTCGCCGCGTCCGCGCCCCCGGCCTGGTGGCCGGTTCTGGTGGAGCACGTCTGGCACATCGTGGGAGGGGTTGCGGCCGCCGTGCTCACCCACGACGACCGGATCATGGCCGAGTCGCTGGCCTGGCTGTCCCCGGTGCTGGAGGCCCGTGAGGCGCCCCCGGACGTGTGCGCCACGGTGTTCGACCTGCTCGGGGTCACGCTCGCGAGCCAGCCGCACTCCACCGCGCTCATGGGCCGGCTCGAGGTCGACGTGCCCGCTACCGTGGGCCCGTGACCGACGCGGACTTCCACGGCTTCAGCGAGGCAGCCCTCGACTTCTACGACGACCTCGAGCTCGACAACACCAGGTCGTTCTGGGAGGCCCACAAGGCCACCTACGAGTCCGCCGTCAAGGCCCCGATGCTGGCGCTGACCCGTTCGCTCGAGGACGAGTTCGGGCCGGCCAAGATCTTCCGCCCGCACCGCGACGTGCGGTTCGCCAAGGACAAGACGCCGTACAAGACCCACCAGGGCGCCTTCGTCTCGGCAGGCCCCGCCACGGGCTGGTACGTCGAGGTGGCCTCACCCGGAGTGCGCGTCGGCGCGGGTTTCTACGAGGCGTCCGGAGAGCGACTCGCTGCCTTCCGCGAGGCGATCGACGACGAGCTGCGTGGCGCGGCTCTCGAGCGGATCCTTGACCGCATGCGGGCCGACGGCTGGGAGGTGGGCGGAGACCGGCTCAAGACCTCCCCGCGTGGGTACGACGCGACGCACCCGCGCATCGAGCTCCTGCGGCACCGGTCGATGACCCTGGGCAAGTCGTACGGCTTCGACAGGGTCATCCACACCCCTGAGCTGCTCGACCGCGTGCGCTCCGACTGGCGGGAAGCCCGGCCTTTCGTCGAGTGGGTCAGCGACAACTGCACATAGCTCCCGACCCTTCGTCTCCGTGTCACCGACGGTTCACCAGCGTGTCGCACCACCACTCCACGCTCGACCCATGGCCCGACGCAAGGTGTACCTGCACATCGGAACGCCCAAGACCGGCACGACCTACCTCCAGTCCGCGATGCACCACCATCGTGCCGCGCTGAAGGACGAGGGCGTGCTGATCGCCTCGAAGGCACCGCGTGAGGTCTTCCGCGCCGCGATGGAGATCCGCGAGGACCACCGGGCCTGGGGGCTGCAGCGCAAGGAGATCGACGGCAGCTGGGCCGAGCTCTGCCGCCGGGCGCACAAGTTCGCCGGAACCTCGGTGATCAGCCACGAGCTGCTCGGCCCGGCCACCTCGGAGCAGATCGAGCTCGCGCTCGACGGGCTCGCCGGACTCGAGCTCCACGTGGTCGTGACCGCGCGCGACCTCGCCCGCCAGGTGACCTCGGAGTGGCAGGAGGGAGTGAAGAGCGGACGCTCGGTCACCTTCGAGAAGTTCGCCTCCCGGATCACCGATCCCACCCGCAGCCACGAGCACGCCGGCAAGTTCTGGGCGGCCCAGCACCTCGGCGAGATCCTGGCCCGGTGGGGTGCGTTCGTGCCGCCCGAGCGGATGCATCTCCTGTGCCCGCCTCGGGCGGCCGGATCACAGGACGAGCTCTGGCGGATGTTCGCCGACGTGGTCGGGTTTTCAGCGACCCGGCACCCGGCTCCCGGTCTGGGCGAGAACACCTCCCTCGGCGTCGCCGAGATCGCGGTCATGCGCAGGGTCAACAAGGATCTCGACGGACGGCTCAAGGACCCCGACTTCGGCAAGGTCGCCAAGCGCTACTTCGCCCAACGGGTCCTGGCCGGGCTGCCGCAAGGCCCCTCTGCCCGGCCGGTCCTCCCCGCCCATCTGCTCGATGGGCTCACCGAGCTCTCGGAGAGCTGGACCAAGGAGATCGCCAACGCCGGGTACGACGTCCACGGCGACCTGGCCGACCTGCTTCCCGCACCGGCGAACGCCGAGGCCGAACACCCCGACGACGTCCGGGCCAAGGACCAGCTCGCGGTCTCGACCGCCGCGATCGCGGAGCTCCTGCTCGAGGTACGCCGTCTGCGCGACCACGGCGACTCGTTGGAGGACCGCGTCGCCAGGCTGGACAAGAAGCGGTCGAAGCTGAAGCGCAGGCTGGCCGAGCTCAGGGCCTGACTCCGGCCCGGCCGGCCCTCGCTCGCCCACCCGGCACCCGGTCAGTGGGGCTTCCAGGCCTCTTCGTCGCGGGTCCGCGCGGTCACCTCGGCAGGCAGGTGCTGGTCGGCGAGCCCACGGATCGTGACCCGCTCGAAAACCTCTCGCAGGCTCGACCGGGCAGCGATCCAGACGTGCTGGAGCACCTCGGCGCGCTCGTTGTAGGTCACGGCCTCGGGACGCAACCCGTAGACGCTGACGAGAGGGCCGTCGACCGCCCGGATCACGTCTGCCACGGTGACCGCCTCTGGCTGCTGGGCCATCAGCCAACCGCCGGACTGGCCGCGCTGGCTCGCCACGACCCCCGCCCGCCGCAGGTCGGCCAGGATCGCCTGGAGGAAGCCGTGCGGGATGTCCTGGAGCCGCCCGAGCTCCTCGGCGCTGACCGGTTCCCCGTCGGTCCGGCGCGCGATCTCGATGAGGGCGCGCAGGGCGTAGTCGGACTTGGCGGACACTCGCATGCCCAAAGTCTGTCAGACAGGTGGTCTTTCGAACCCCGGCCCCGCGCCACGGCTGCGCCCCGGGCGTGGGCTCGATCACTGTTTGGGCGGGAAACCCCTGCCAGGACAGGAGAAACACTTGTCAACGTCCCGGTGGCGAACCATAATATGTTACTGACGAGTAGTAGCGGCGTGGTCGGCCGCATACCCATCCCCGCCAAGGCCGAGACCGGCCAGGCATCCGAGACGTGAAGGTGGAGCAGTGAGCCACTACAAGAGCAACATCCGTGACATCGAGTTCAACCTCTTCGAGGTACTCGGTCGTGACGAGGTCCTCGGCACGGGTCCCTTCGAGGAGCTCGACAGCGAGACCGCCCGCGCGATCCTGACCGAGGTCGACCGGATGGCGCGTGAGGACCTGGCCGCGTCGTACGAGGACAGTGACCGCAACCCGCCGGTGTTCGACCCCGAGAAGGGCACCGCGGACATCCCCGAGTCCTTCAAGAAGAGCTACCAGGCCTGGATGGACGCCGAGTACTGGCGTCTCTCGATCCCTGCGGCACTCGGCGGACAGCCTGCCCCCTCCTCGCTCAACTGGGCTCTCGGTGAGCTCGTGCTCGGCTCCAACGCGCCGATCTGGATGTACGCCGCCGGTCCCGCCTTCGCCGGCGTGGTCCACCGCAACGGCAACGACCGCGACAAGCAGATCGCCCAGCACATCGTCGACCGTCGCTGGGGCACGACGATGGTGCTCACCGAGCCGGACGCCGGCTCGGACGTGGGCGCCGGTCGCACGAAGGCGACCGCGAACGACGACGGCACCTGGAACATCGAGGGCGTGAAGCGCTTCATCACGTCCGCCGAGCACGACATGAGCGAGAACATCATCCACCTCGTGCTGGCCCGTCCGGTCGGCGTCGAGGGCGTCGGCGGCCCGGGCACCAAGGGGCTGAGCATGTTCATCGTGCCGAAGTTCGACTTCGACCCCGAGACGGGCGAGCTGACCGGCACCCGCAACGGTGCCCACGTCACCAACGTCGAGCACAAGATGGGCATCAAGGTCTCCAACACCTGCGAGGTCACCTTCGGCGAGAAGGAGCCGGCCCGGGGCTGGCTTCTGGGCGAGGTCCACGACGGCATCGCCCAGATGTTCCAGGTGATCGAGAACGCCCGGATGATGGTGGGCACCAAGGCCATCGCCACGCTGTCCACGGGCTACCTCAACGCTCTCGAGTTCGCCAAGGAGCGCGCCCAGGGCGCCGACCTGACCCAGGCGTCCGACAAGACCGCGCCGCGGGTCACGATCACCCATCACCCCGACGTACGCCGCTCGCTGATGACGCAGAAGTCGTTCGCCGAGGCGATGCGCGCGCTGGTTCTCTACACCGCCAGCTGGCAGGACAAGGTCCAGATCGCCGAGCATGCCGGCGAGCGCGACGAGCTCGCCGAGCGGATCAACGACCTGCTCCTCCCGGTCGTGAAGGGCTACGGCTCGGAGCGCTCGTGGGTCCTGCTCGGCACCGAGTCCCTGCAGACCTTCGGCGGGTCCGGCTTCCTCCAGGAGTACCCACTCGAGCAGTACGTCCGCGACGCCAAGATCGACACGCTCTACGAAGGCACCACCGCGATCCAGGGCCAGGACCTGTTCTTCCGCAAGATCGTGAAGGACCAGGCCAAGGGGCTGGGCTACCTGGCCGGCGAGATCGAGTCGTTCATCACCAGCGAGGCCGGCAACGGCCGCCTCAAGATCGAGCGCGACCTGCTCGCTCAAGGCCTCGAAGACGCTCAGGCGATCGTCGGCGAGATGATCAACACCCTGATGACGGCTGACGAGAGCTCCGAGGGTGGCGACATCCGCAACATCTACAAGGTCGGCCTCAACACCAGCCGTCTGTTGATGGTGCTCGGTGACCTGGTCTGCTCGTGGCTGCTGCTGCGTCAGGCCGAGATCGCGCTGGAGAAGCTCTCCGGCGAGGTCTCGACCAAGGACAAGGCGTTCTACGAGGGCAAGGTCGCGGCAGCACAGTTCTTCGCCCGCAACGTGCTCCCGAAGATCTCCGCCGAGCGCCAGATCGCCGAGGGTGTCGACCTCGGCCTGATGGACCTCGACGAGGCTGCCTTCTAGGTCACCTCCCGCTCGTCACGAGGGTCGTCCCACCGCGGTGGGGCGGCCCTTGTGGCGTTGCTGACACAGGGTTCGTACGGCGTGGGTGATTGACGGGCCGCGCCACGGGGTATCACCTGAGAGCGACGACACGGACGTGTCGCGTGGCGACTCGTCGCCGCGGCAACCAAAAGGAGATAAACCATGGGTATCGGCCTGGGCATCGTGCTCCTCGTGATCGGCCTGATCCTCGTCACAGGAGTCGTCAACTTCGACATCGGGTTCGTCGACGACCAGGGTCTGGGGTGGATCTTCGTCATCATCGGCGCGCTCGCCATCGTCCTGGCACTGGTCATGAACCAGCAGCGCACCCGCACCACGCACGTTGAAGAACGTCGCGTGGACGGTGGTCGCTGACCGCGGTGCCGTGACCGGCACCTCAGCAAGCACACAGAGAGGTGAGAGGGTTGCCCCGACTCCCACAGGCAGGATCGGGGACTTTCGGTAGGGCCTTTGGTCCCGACTAGACCAAGTCGCCGGGCCCGTCAGCTCCAGCGTGACTTCGGGTCCGCGCGTCGGGCAGAGCCGGCCGGCGCACCGGCCCGGGCAGGCCTGCGTGCGCCGCGCTCGCCGTCGGAGCGGCTCGCCTGACGGGGGTCGCCGTCGCGGGACCGGCCCTGATAGCCACCCGTGCCGCTGCCGCCGCTACGGCCCTGATAGCCGCCGGAGCCGCCCGTGCGGGGACGGCCCTGGTAGCCGGCGGAGCCACCGCCGGTGCGACGCGGACCCGAGTCACGCGAGGGCTTGCGGTCCTCGGCGAGCTCGCCCGAGGTGGTCAGCGACTCCGCCGTCATCGGACGAGGAGCGGTGCGGATGTCGTGGTGACGCACCGAGACGCCGGCGCGCGACTGCAGGCGCGCGACCTCGTCGACGTAGCGCGGCGTCGTGATCGTGACGACCGAGCCGGACTCACCGGCTCGCGCCGTACGGCCCGAACGGTGCAGGTACGCCTTCGCGTCGGCCGGTGCGTCGAAGTGGACGACCAGCCCCACGTTGTCCACGTGGATGCCACGTGCGGCGACGTCAGTGGCGACGATGACCGAGGCCTTGCCGCTGGAGAACTTGTGCAGGTTGCGCTCACGCACTCGCTGGGAGAGGTTGCCGTGCAGGTCGACCGCCTCGATACCGGCCACGGTGAGCTGCTCCGCGAGCTCGGTGGCCGAGTCCCGGGTGCGCGTGAAGACGATCGCGCGGGGGTTCGCCTCGACGAGGGCGGTGGCCGCGTCGACCTTGCCCTTGAAGCCGCCGACCAGCAGGACGTGGTGGTCCATCGTGGTCACCGAACCCTGGGCCGCGTCGAGCTCGTGCAGCTTCGGGTCGCGCAGGTGCTTGCGCACCAGGCGGTCGACGTCGCCGTCGAGCGTGGCGGAGAGCAGCATCCGCTGGGCGCCGGCCGGCGTCTGCTGGAGCAGGGCGTCGACGGCCGGGTAGAAGCCGAGGTCGCACAGGTGGTCGGCCTCGTCGAGGACGGTGACCTCCACGTCCTCGGTCTGGCAGGCACCGCGGTCCATCAGGTCCTGGAGCCGGCCCGGGGTCGCGACGACGATGTCGGCCCCGTTGCGCAGCTGCTTGACCTGGCGGTCGTACGGCGTGCCGCCGTACACGGTGACGAGCTTGAGGTGCACCGCGTGCGCGAGCGGCTCGAGGGAGCGACGCACCTGGGTGGCGAGCTCACGGGTGGGGACGATGATGATCGCGCGCGGCTGGCGGCTGCGGCTCTTGGTGCCGGCGAGGCGGGCCAGGATCGGCAGGCCGAAGGCCAGCGTCTTGCCGGAGCCGGTCTGGGCGCGGCCCAAGACGTCGCAGCGGGCCATGGCGTCGGGGATGACGGCGGCCTGGACGGGGGTGGGCTCGGTGATCCCCTGGGCGGCGAGAGCCGTCACCAGGGAGTCGGGCAGGGAAAGGGCATGGAAGGTCGCGGACGACATGAGGAAGGGTGCTCCGTCAGGTGGGGGCGTGCCCCGGCCCGGGGGCCACGGCGTGGTCCGGGGAGCCTCTGAGACACCAGGCGCCCGATCACAGGTCCTGCGCTCCTCGTTCAGAGCAGCGCACCACACCGGGCAACAAGAAAGGCCGCACGAGCGGCCTTGGCTGACACCGAGTCTACCAGTGACGCGGGGGTGTCATGACCGTCCGGAGAGCGGGAGGACGAGACGTGCAACACCTTCGCCGCCCACCTCGACCGGCACACCCCAGTCCTGCTGGTGCATCCGGCACGCGGCACCCTCGCCACCGTCGGCGTCGCAGGAGGCGGCCCGGGCGGCGACATGGAGTACGCCGTTGCCCACGGCCGGGTCGACCACCAGGGTGCGGGTCAGGTCCGTCGAGCGACCCTCCCCGGACCGCAGGAGCGCGGCGGGGGTGCTCGACACGATGAGCTGGGTGGCCGGACCGAAACGCTCGTCGACCTTCTGCCCCGGTGGTGGCTCGAAGGTCACCTCGAGCTCGACCGCTCCCGCGGCAAGGGTCGTCACCGGCCGCTGGGTCGCGCTGGCGAAGTCGTCGGCCCGCGCGCTCGCTCCGAGGCTGATCCGGGTCAGCCGATGCGCGCCGGACTCGACCACCACCAGGTGGTCCCCGTCGACCAGGGCACCGCTCGGCTCCGACAGCCCGGTCGCGATCGTCGAGACGGTCCGGTTGCGGGCGTCGTACCGGCGGACCGCACCGTTGTAGGTGTCGCACACCGCTACCGAGCCGTCGGGCAGCACCGTCACCCCGAGCGGGTGCTGGAACAGCGCCTGGTCGGCCGCGCCGTCCCGGAAGCCGAAGTCGAAGAGGCCCGTGCCGACGTCGGTGTGCACCGCGTCGTCCTCGACCCGGCGCAGGCTCGAGGTCTCGCTGTCGGCGATCCAGAGCCGGTCACCGTCCACGGCCAGGCCGGAGGTCTGGGCGAGCCAGGCCTGCTCCAGCGGCCCGTCGAGCAGGCCCTCGTTGCCGGTGCCGGCGGAGACCGCGACGGCGCCGGTGCGCGGGTCGAAGGTCCACAGCTGGTGGATACCGGCCATCGCGACCCAGACCCGGTCCCGCCACCACACCGCGTCCCACGGGCTGCTCAGCGACTCGGTGCCGTCGCCCTGCATCCACTGCCGTCCGGTGCCGGCCACCGTGCGCACCCGACCCGTCGCGGTGTCGAGGCCGCGGAGGGCGTGGTTGACGGTGTCCGCGACGACGACGTCGTACCCGACCTCCGTGGCCACCTCATCGGGGAGCAGGCAGAGACCGTTGGGCTCGTGGAAGGCGGCAACGCCGGTGGGCCCGTCGACGAGGCCGGGCGCGCCGGAGCCGATCCTGCGGACCACGGTCTCGGCGTCCGCAGCCAGCTCGACCAGCTGGTGGTGGCCGGCATCGGCGACCAGAAACCCCTGCCCAGCAAGGCGAATCGCCTTCGCCGGGAAGCGCAGGTCGGTGGGCTGGCGCACCGGTGGGACGTACGGCGAGTCACCGGGCTGGAGCGTGCCGCGGTCCCGATGCACGGGGATCAGCTCGGCGAGCAGCGCCTTGATCGCGTGGGCGTGACCCTCCCCCGCGTACTGCGCGACGACGTAGCCCTCGGGGTCGACGAGCACCAGCGTCGGCCAGGCTCGCGCGGTGTACGCCTGCCAGGTGACCAGCTCGGGGTCGTCGAGGACCGGGTGCCGCACGTCGTACCTCTCGACGGCCTGGGCCAGGGCGACGGGATCGGCCTCGTGCTCGAACTTCGGAGAGTGCACGCCGACCGTGACCAGCACGTCGGCGTACTCCTCCTCGACCGGGCGCAGCTCGTCGAGGACGTGCAGGCAGTTGAGACAGCAGAAGGTCCAGAAGTCCAGCAGCACGAACCGGCCGCGCAGTCCCGCGATCGACAGCGGGCCCGCGGTGTTCAGCCAGCCCCGGCCGTGGAGCTCGGGTGCGCGAACGCGGGGCCGGGTCGTCATGCGCCCAGTCTCCACGACGGGGTTCTTGAGTCCGTTGCCGCCGTGGTGGAGTGGGTGTCATGGAGCTGTCCATCCGGGTCGAGGGAGCCGAGCTGCCCGCGACCCTGACCCTGCCGCGAGGTGAGATCCGCGCCGGCGTCGTCGTACTGCACGGCGCGAACGCTGGTGAGCGTTCGTACTTTCTGTACGAGCACCTTGCTGCCCTCCTCGAACCGGAAGGGATCGCTGTCCTGCGCTATGACCGCAGACCTTCTCGTGACGGGCACGACGTACCACTTCAGGTCCAGGCAGCCGACGCTCTCGCAGCGAGGCGCCCGCTGCGGGAGATCATCGGCCCCGCCCCGGTGGGTCTGTGGGGATTCAGCCAGGGAGCGTGGGCGGCCCCTCTGGCAGCCGTGACCGACCCGGCTCGAGTGGCGTTCCTGGTCTGCGTCTCCGGCTGTGGCGTGTCACCGGCGGTGCAGATGCGAGTCGGCTGCTCCAAGCAACTGCGCAAGCACGGCTTCGACGAGGCCGCCGTCGCCGAGCTCACCACCACGAGACTGGAGGTCGAGCAGTTCCTGCGCGGGGACCGGGAGCGGACAACGACACAGGCACGGCTGGACCGGGCGGCCGAACGTGACTGGTTTCCCCTCGCGTACCTCCCCAGGACACTCCCGCAGCCGGGCACGTGGACCGACATGGACTTCGACCCCGGCCAGGTGCTTGCCCGCCTCACCTGTCCGGTCCTCGCGTTCTACGGGGAGACCGACGAGTGGATGCCGATCGAGGAGAGCGTCGACGCCTGGTACGCCGCCGAGGAGCACGGCGTACTGACCGACCTCACGGTGGTGCGGCTCGAGGGCGTGGATCACCTCCCGACCCGAGGCGGCCTCCCCGATGCCTCCGCGATCAGCGCCCAGTACGGCGAGACCCTGACCGGCTGGCTGGCCGACGTCACGGCCCGCCGAGGCTGAACACAGGCCAGGACATCGGACAGCTCCATCGGCGTTCGGAACCGTCCCCAGTCAGGGTGTCCGCCGCGGCCCCCTTCGCTTACAGGTGTGAGAACAGAGCGGGCAACGACTGCAGCGTGCGTCCCGAGACGCCCGGATCTGCCGATGAGCGTGACGGCTCCCGGAACCGCTAGGTGTTCTCGAAGTCCGGTCCACTTGGAGTCAGCCGGGCGGCTGGGTCATGCCACTGGCGACGTCGACCGGGAGGTACCTCGACCTCGCACCGAAGACCGTTCGTCTCGGTGCGGCACCGGTCGGCGACCAGCGCCAGGCCGGGGCGTGCCAGCGCGTGGCACACCAGCCACCCGAGTGCAGGCGTGGGTGATGACCACATCGACGGGCTGCCGTCCTGCCACCGCAGGACCGGCGAGCAGGTCAATGCGCGGGCGCTAGATGCACGCCGTGGGCGGCCTCGTCCTCGGAGACGTCCGCTAGGAATGAGAAGACGGCGTCCGCCCACGCGTCGGGCACCTCGTCCACGACCAGACGCAGTCAGGGTCGTCGTCGATCTGCGCGCTCCGCTCGAACTGTCTGCGGACTCGTCGCCGTTCAGCCACACGTGTCGAGCGGGCCGTGCGTGATCCGGCCACCGATAGAGGTGCGAGGCGTCGGCCATGGTGCTCAGCCTGCCGTGCACCGTTCGACGTCAGTCCGGTGCTGTCCCCATCGGGCTCGGCATGACGCGCCAGGTACAGCAACGTGCGTCTCCCGAGACATGCTCCACGCCCGGCACCCCGACGTCGAAGCGCACGCTCTGCCGCGATCCGGGCGGACCTCCTCCCCTCATTTTCACACTTGAACGCGAAGGGGGCCGCGGCATCCACACGCGCGCGACGCACCGGGAAAGTGTCGGCGCTCTTGACTATATTAGTGTCTATGTTCGATGCAGCAGCGGGGGAGCCGGCCCAGAACCCGGCCGGTGACGGGGTGGGTCACCTCGACGCTCGTGCCGCGATCGACCACGCCGTTGCCCTCCGGGCCACCGCTGACCGGGCCGAGGCCGACCTCCTGGCGGTCGCCGCCCACTACGCCGACCTGCACCCCGTGACCACCGGCACCCTGGCCGCCGGAGACCCCACTCGCACCTGGACCAGCCTCAAGGGCGGTGTGGAACGCCTCCTCCCGCTCGCCGGCGAGGGCACGCCGCAGATTGCCGAGTTCGCGGTGGCGGACCTCGCCGCAGCCCTGCACCTGTCCACCGACGCTGGCCGCACGCTGGTCGGCGACGCCTTGGAGCTCCGGCACCGCCTCCCGCGGCTGTGGCGCCGGGTTCACGACGGCAGGCTGCCGACCTGGCGGGCCCGTCGGGTCGCCCAGGCAACCCGACACCTCTCCACCGCCGGCGCGTCGTACGTCGACGCTCAGGTCGCACCCTTCGCCCACCGGGTCGGACCCGTGACGGTGGACCGGCTGGTCTCCGAAGCCCAGGCACGGTTCGACCCTGAGGCCGCCGAAGCCGACGCCGAAGCGGCCGCGGACAGCCGCCACGTCACCGTCCACGACCACCAGGCAACGCTGGCCGGGACCTGCCGGGTGGAAGTCGTCACCGACCTCGCCGACGCCCTGCTGCTCGACCACACCCTCGACGCCGTCGCGGACCACCTCGGCGCCCTCGGCGACCAGGACCCGCACCGGGTCCGTCGCGCCAAGGCCCTCGGCACGCTCGCCGACCCGCAAGCGGCTCTCGACCTCCTCACCACCCCGACAGGGACAGCGTCCGAGGGGCTCGGCGACCCACGACCGGAGTGGCGGCCCCGGCCCCGGCTGGTCCTCCACGTCCACCTCGCTGAGGCCGCGCTCACCGGCACCGCGGCCGAGCAGTCTGCAGGCGGCTCGCCGGTCGGCCGGCTCGAGGGGCACGGCCCGGTCCTGGCCGAGCAGTCTGCAGGCGGCTCGCCGGTCGGCCGGCTCGAGGGGCACGGCCCGGTCCTGGCCGAGCAGGTCCGCGCCTGGGCATCTCGCCCCGGCCTCGACCTCCGGGTCACCCCGGTGGTCGACCTCAACCACCACCTCGCCGTCGACGCCTACGAGATCCCGGACCGGATCACCCACCACGTCGACCTCCGCGACCACACGTGCAGCTTCCCCTGGTGCGAGAGACCCACCCGCAGCCACCGGCGGAGGCGCCATCCCGGCCTTGACCACGACCACGTCACCCCGTACGACGACACCGGACCGCCGGGCCAAACCTCCACCG
The DNA here is from genome assembly GCA_963740525.1 of uncultured Actinomycetota bacterium. Classification (GTDB taxonomy): domain Bacteria; phylum Actinomycetota; class Actinomycetes; order Propionibacteriales; family Nocardioidaceae; genus CAVUEG01. Next base: position 1,206,389 of record CAVUEG010000006.1, on the reverse strand, counting down.
ACAACCTGACTCCGCTGTGCCGGACCCACCACCGGATCAAGACCCACGGCACCTGGATCAACCACGCGCTGCATCCCGGCGCCACCTTCTGGACCAACAGGTTCGGTGCCCGCTACCTCGTCGACGGCACCGGGACCACGCCCCTACCCGCCTGAGCCAGCCCGTCTGAGCCTGCCCGCCTGGCGGGCGTGAGCCTCACCACGAGACGGCCAACCCGCTTGGATTCCGCCCTACTGTGGCGGGCATGAGTGACGAGCAGCTGCTGGCCGGCTACATCAAGACCTGGCGCGAGGTGTGCGCCGACTTCCTGACCCTGGCCAGGTCACTGGACGCAGCCGACTGGGACCGGCCGACGGATCTCGAGGGCTGGAGCGTGCGTGACAACGTCGCGCACACGGCCCACCTGGAGAGCGTGCTCGCCGGCGCCCCGGAGGAGACCGCCCCGGTCGAGACGGCCGCCCACGTCAAGAGCCTCAGTGGCCACTACACCGAGCAGGGCGTGCGGGCCCGCGCCGACCGAACGGTCGACGACCTGGTCGCCGAGTTCGAGGCCGCCGTGGCGAAGCGGTCGGCCGAGCTCGACGCCGAGCCACCGACCGACGCCTCCGCCCCATCGCCCCGCACCCCCGGCGGCATCGGCTGGGACACCGGCACCCTGCTGCGCAACCGGCCGCTCGACGTCTGGATGCACGAGCAGGACATCCGACGAGCCATCGGCCGTCCGGGTGGGTTCGACGGGCGTGGCGCCCGGCACACCGTGGCGCTCTTCTCCGCCGCGCTGCCGATGATCCTCGGCAAGCGGGTCGCGCCACCCGCAGGCACCACGGTCACCTTCAGCGTTCCCGAGCACGACCTGTCCCGCACCGTCGCGATCGACGAGTCGGGCCGCGCCACCCAGGCCACCAGCGACTCCCCCACCACGACCCTGACCTTCAGCCCGGAAGCGTTCATCCTGCTCTGCGGCGGACGCCGTACGCCGGACAGCGTGGAGGTCACCATCACCGGCGACGAGGCCCTCGGCCGCCGCATCCTCGACGAAATGGCAGTGACACCTTGAGCAGCTCACGCACCCCCGACCAGCAGTGGACCGCCGACGACATCCCCGACCTGACCGGCAAGCAGTACCTCGTCACCGGCGTCACCAGCGGCCTCGGTGAACAGACCTCCATCGCGCTGGCCCAGCGCGGCGCGGCGGTGATCCTGGCCGCTCGCTCGGAAACCAAGCTCACCGCGACGACCGCTGCGATCGCCGAACAGGTGCCGGGCGCCCAGCTGCACCCCCTGATCGTCGACCTCGCGGACCTGTCCTCGGTGCGCCGCGCGGCCGACGAGGCCCAGGCGTTCGGCGCCCTCGACTGCCTGGTCAACAACGCCGGGGTGATGGCGACGCCGCAGCGCCGCACCGTCGACGGCTTCGACCTGCAGATGGGCACCAACCACTTCGGCGCCTTCGCGCTCACCGGCCTGCTCCTGCCGCTGCTGGAGAAGTCCGGCGACGGCCGCGTCGTCGCAGTCTCCTCCAACGCCCACAAGATGGCGCGCACGTCTCCCCTGAAGGACCCGCGCGAGTCACCCAAGCGCTACTCCCGCTGGGGCACCTACGCCCAGTCCAAGCTCGCCAACCTGCTCTTCACCTACGAGCTCGACCGGCGCCTGCGCGACAAGGAGATGCCGGTGCGAGCGCTCGCCGCGCACCCGGGGTACTCCTCCACCCGCCTGCTGGGCAACGGCCGCAACGTCGGCGGCGGCAACCCGTTCGCGTCGCTGTTCCACCTCGGGATGAAGATCGGCGCCCAGCCCGCGACCGTCGGGGCACTGCCGACACTGATGGCCGCGACGGCCGACCTACCGGGGTCGACGTACGTCGGTCCCAGCAACCTCGGTGAGACCCGCGGACTGCCCCGCATCGTGGGCTCCACGCGTCTCGCGCGCGACCAGGACGCCCAGCGCAGGCTCTGGGAGCTCAGCGAGGAAGCGACCGGGGTCCGCTACCCCTGAGTCACACGTGTCGGCGGGACTGGACGATCCGGAACCGCGAGGCGACGTACGCACCGTCGGTGTAGGACGAGTTCGCGGCCGGGTTCGCCCCGGTGCCGTGGAAGTCGCTGAACGCCGCGGACTGGTTCACGAACACCTGGCCGGTCAGGTTCTCCGACAACGCCACCCCGGCGTCGAGCGCCGCGTCGCGCATCGAGGCGAGCACCTCGTCGGAGCTGCTGTAGACCGCAGCGGTCATCGCCCCGTGGCGCTGCACGATCGACCGGAACAGGTCGATGGACTGCTCGGTGCCGGAGGTCTCGATCAGGTAGGCGACCGGACCGAAGCACTCCTGCTCGTAGGTCTCCGTGTCGTCGGCGGTGAGCCCGACCAGTGTCGGGGTACGCACCACGGCGTCCTCGTACGACGGGTGCGCGACCTCGCGTGAGGCCACCAGCACCGTCCCCGAGCCGCCTGGCACGGAGTCGAGCCGCTCCAGCACCCCCGGGTTGACCACGCCACCGAGGAGCTCGACCGCCCGGGCGTCGTCACCGAGCAGCTTGCCGAACGCCGCCTCGATCCCGGCCGCCACGTCGGCGATGGACTTGGTGCCCTGGTCGGTTTCGATGCCGGCAGCCGGCAGGAAGACGTTCTGCGGGGTGGTGCACATCTGGCCGGTGTAGAGCGCGAACGAGAAGGCCAGGTTGAAGCAGGTCCCGGCGAAGTCATCGGTCGAGTCGAGCACCACGGTGTTCACGCCGGCCTTCTCCGTGAAGACCACGGCCTGGGTGGCGTTCTCCTCCAGCCAGGTCCCGAAGGTCGACGACCCGGTGAAGTCGACCAGCTTCACCGCCGGGTTCGTGGCCAGCGCCTTGGCGATCCCGTCGCTCGGGTCCTCGGCAGCCAGCGTGACCAGAGCCGGGTCGAATCCCGCCTCGGCGAGCACGCGCTGGCACTCCTGCACCGTGATCGCGAGCGGCAGCACGGCGCCCGGGTGCGGCTTGACGACGACCGGGTTGCCGCAGGCCAGCGAGGCGAAGAGGCCGGGCCAGGAGTTCCAGGTCGGGAACGTGTTGCAGCCGATCACGAGCGCGATGCCGCGCGGCACCACCGTGAACGTCTTCTCCATCCGCAGCGGCTCCCCGCGCCCGGGCTTCTCCCACATCGCGGTCGCCGGCACCCGGGTCATCTCGACCCACGAGTAGGCGATCGCCTCGAGCGCCCGGTCGAGGGCGTGGGCGCCGCCGGCCTGGAAGGCCATCACGAAGGCCTGGCCCGAGGTGTGCATCACCGCGTTGGCGAGCTCGAAGACGCGGCCGTGCAGGCGGTCCAGGATCTCCAGGCAGACGCCCACCCGCGCCTCGATGCCGGCATCGCGCCACTGCTTCATCCCGGCCCCGGCCGCCTCGAGCAGGGTCTCGACCCCGCCCGACGTCACTCGCGGGTAGGTGACGTCCAGCGGCAGCCCGAAGGGCGACTTCTCACTGGAGACCTCCCCTTCGGCGCCGGGGGTCTGCACGTCGAACGTCCCACCCAGCAGCGCGTCGAAGGCCGCGCGACCGTCGGTCGCGGCCGCCTCGCCGTACACGCGAGGCGAAGGTTTCTCGTCGTACGCCGAGTAGTAGCCGCGCGTCCGCGACGCCTCGACCGCCTTCTGGAGGATCTCGCGGTGGCTGGTGAACATCGAAGCGGCGTCGCTCATGACGGTTCCTCACATATGACACAGGGGGTACAGGTCCGTCGCCATCCTGTCACAGGGCGTCCGAGGTGGCAGCCGCCACGAGACCGGCGAAGAGACCGGCGTCGGCGCGGGTCTCCGGGTGCCACTGCACCGCGACCACGAAGCGTTCGCCGGGCGCCTCCATCGCCTCGAGCGTGCCGTCATCGGCGTACGCCGTGGCGACGTAGCCCGGGTGTTCGGCGACCCCCTGGTGGTGGTGGCAGCTGACACTGACCCGGTCTCCGACCAGGGCCCGCAGCCGGGTGCCGGACCGGGTGGCGACCTCGACGTTGCCGAACTCGTCACCCCCCGGCGAATGGCTGTCGTCGCCGGTCGTGTCGGGCAGGTGCTGCACGAGCGACCCACCCTGCTGCACCGCCATCACCTGCATGCCGCGGCAGATGCCGAGCACCGGCAGCCCCCGGGCGTCGGCCGCGGCGAGCAGGGCGAGCTCCCACGCATCGCGGTCCTCGCGCCACGCCGCGGTCCGCGGATGCGGCTCGGCGCCGTAGCGACCGGGAGCGACGTCGGCGCCGCCGGTGACCACGAGGGCATCCAGCCGGTCGACGACGTACGCCGCCGACGCCTCCTCCTGCGCCGGGAGCAGCACCGGCACGCCGCCGGCCCGCTCGACCGCCTCGGCGTACTGGCTCGGCAGCAGGTCGGCGGGCTGGTCCCACACTCCCCACCGCGCCTGCTCGCGGTAGGTGGAGAGCCCGATCAGCGGTCGCATCGTCACGTCCTCACAGCGGGGTGACGTAGGCGCCGGAGATGCCGCCGTCGACGAGGAAGGTGCTGGCGGTGATGAAGCTCGACTCGTCCGAGGCGAGGAACAGCACCGCGTTCGCCATCTCCTCGGGCTCCGCGAAGCGTCCCATCGGCACGTGCACGAGCCGGCGCTGGGCGCGTTCCTCGTCCTTGGCGAAGAGCTCCTGGAGCAAGGGGGTGTTGACCGGTCCGGGGCAGAGCGCGTTGACGCGGACCCCCTGCCGGGCGAACTGCACCCCGAGCTCGCGGGACATCGAGAGCACGCCGCCCTTGGAGGCGGAGTAGGAGATCTGCGAGGTGGCGGCGCCCATCACCGCGACGAACGACGCCGTGTTGATGATCGAGCCCGACCCCTGCTCCAGCATGTAGGGGAGCGCCGCCTTGCAGCAGAGATAGACGCTGGTCAGGTTGACCTCCTGCACCCGGCGCCAGGCCTCGAGCTCGGTGTCGAGGATCGAGTCGTCGTCCGGGGGCGAGATCCCGGCGTTGTTGAACGCGATGTCCACCGCACCGAAGGTGTCCTTGGCGGCGCGGAACAGCGCGTCGACCTCGTCCTTGCTGGTGACGTCGCAGTGGACGAAGAGACCGCCGATCTCGTCGACGATCGTGGCGCCGTTGGCGTCATCGAGGTCGCCGATCACGACCTTCGCGCCCTCCTCGGCGAAGCGTCGTACGGTCGCCAGTCCGATGCCGGAGCAGCCCCCGGTGACGACAGCGACCTTTCCCTCCAGGCGTCCTGACATGTGTGTTCCTCTCGCGTCGCGTGCTGCGGTCGACCAGGTGGTCAGTGGGCGATGAAGACGTTCTTCTCCTCGGTGAAGGCGTTCGGGGCGTCCGGCCCCAGCTCGCGCCCGAGACCGGACTGCTTGAACCCACCGAACGGCGTCCAGTAACGGACCGCGGAGTGGGAGTTCACCGAGAGGTTGCCCGACTGGATCCCCCGGGCGACGCGCAGTGCCCGACCGACGTCGCCGGTGAAGATCGAGCCGGACAGGCCGTACTCGGTGTCGTTGGCCATCGCGATGGCGTCGGCCTCGTCGTCGAACGGCAGCACCGCCACCACGGGTCCGAAGACCTCCTCGCGCCAGATCCGCTGCTCCGTCGACTGTGCCAGCACCACGGTCGGAGGCACCCAGAACCCGGGCCCGTCCGGGACCGTGCCCGCGAACGCCACCTCGACCTCGTCGAGAAACCCCTGGACCACCGTGCGCTGCTGCGCGGAGATCAGCGGCCCCATCTCGCTGGCCCGGTCCGCCGGGTCCAGCACGGCCATTCCGTGCACGGCGGGCTCGAGCAGACCGAGGAACTCCTCGTACGCCGAGCGCTCGACGAGGATCCGGGACCGTGCGCAGCAGTCCTGCCCGGCGTTGTCGAAGACGGCGTACGGCGCCGACGCGGCCGCCGCGGCCAGGTCGGCATCGGCGAACACGACGTTGGCGCTCTTGCCGCCGAGCTCGAGCGTGCACCGCTTCACCTGGTCGGCACAGCCGGCCATGATCTTCTTGCCGACCTCGGTGGAGCCGGTGAAGCAGACCTTCCGGACCAGGGGGTGGGTCACGAAGCGTTCGCCGACCACCGACCCCTTGCCCGGGATGACCGTGAGCACTCCCTCGGGGAGGCCGGCCTCCAGCGCGAGCTCGCCGATCCGGATCGCGGTCAGGGGCGTGAGCTCGGCGGGCTTGAGCACCACGGTGTTGCCCGCGGCAAGCGCCGGTGCCATCCCCCAGGCGAGGATCGGCATCGGGAAGTTCCAGGGCACGATGATCGCGACCACACCCAATGGCTCGTGGAAGGTGAGGTCGATGCCGCCTGGTACGGGGATCTGCCGGCCGAACATCCTCTCGGGTGCGGCCGAGTAGTAGTTCAGGCAGTCGCGGACGTTGCCCGCCTCCCAGGTCGCGTTCCCCCAGGTGTGGCCGGCGTTGCGGACCTCGAGCTCGGCGAGCTCCTCGATGTGGTCCTCGACCACCGACGCGAACCTCCTCAGGAGCCGCGCCCGCTCGCCCGGGGCGACGTCACGCCAGGCAGGGAAGGCCGCGTGCGCCCGCTCGATCAGGGCGTCGGTCTCCTCCACCCCGGCGAGGGTCACCTCGGTCACGGGCTCGGCCGTGGCGGGGTTCACCACCGTGTACGAGGTCATCTCACATCCTCTCGAAGCTGCGACGCAGCTCCCAGTCGGTCACGGCGGCGTCGAAGGACGCGAGCTCGACGTCGGCCATGTTGGTGTAGTGGTCCACGACCTCGGCCCCGAGTGCGGCGCGGGCCACGTCGGAGGAGGCGAACGCCTCACGTGCCGCCCGCAGGTTGCGCGGCACCTTGGGCTTGGCCGACGTGTACGCGTTCCCGACCTGCTCGTCCTCGAGCTCCAGCTCGTTCTCGATGCCGTGCAGGCCTCCGGCGAGCATGGCAGCCAGCGCCAGGTAGGGGTTCACGTCCCCCCCGGGCAACCGGTTCTCCATCCGGGCCGAGGCTCCGTGTCCCACGAGGCGCACGGCACAGGTGCGGTTGTCGAGCCCCCACGCGACCGCCGTCGGGGCGAAGGACCCGTCGGCGAAGCGCTTGTAGGAGTTGATGTTCGGCGCGTACAACAGCGTGAAGTCCTGCATGGTCGCCAGTACGCCGGCCACGAAGTGGTCGTAGAGCGGGGTCCGCTCGCCGGCCTCGTCGTCCCAGAAGACCGTGCCCCCGTCCGTGCCGCGCAACGACAGGTGGATGTGGCAGGAGTTGCCCTCTCGCTCGTCGAACTTCGCCATGAAGGTCAGCGCCTTGCCGTGCAGCGCAGCGATCTCCTTCGCGGAGTTCTTGTAGACCGCGTGGTTGTCCGCGGTGACCAGGGCCTCGTCGTACAGGAAGCCGATCTCGTGCTGCCCGAAGTTGCACTCGCCCTTGGCGCCTTCGACGGTCATCCCGGCCGTGTGCATCGAGTTGCGGATGTCCCGGAGGAGCGGCTCGACCCTGGTGGTGCCGAGGATCGAGTAGTCGACGTTGTACTGGTTGCTGGGGGTGAGGTCGCGGTAGCCCGAGCTCCAGGCGCTCTCGTACGTCTCGTCGAAGACGATGAACTCCAGCTCGGTCCCGGCCAGCGCGACGTACCCGGCGTCCGCGGCTCTCTTGAGCTGGTGCTTGAGGATCTGCCGCGGAGACGGCTCGACGGCCTGGTGGTCGGCCCAGAGCAGGTCGCACTGGATCAGCGCGGTCGCCGGCAGGTGCGGCAGCACCCGGATCGTGTCGTAGTCGAGCGCGAACTCCATGTCGCCGTAGCCCTTGTCCCACGACGTCATGGCGTAGCCCTCGACGGTGTTCATGTCGACGTCGACACCGAGCAGGTAGTTGCAGCCCTCGGCGCCCTGGTCGACCACGACGTCCACGAAGTACTGCGCGTGCAGGCGCTTGCCCTGCAACCGCCCCTGCATGTCGGTGAACGCGATCACGACCGTGTCGATCTCGCCGCCGCGGATCAGGTCCTTGAGGTGTTCGAGGCTGAGCAGGCGCGGGTTCCGGTTGGGAAGGCTCATGCGGTCTCCAGGTTCGTCGTGCGCGGTCAGGTCAGGAGGCCGCGAAGCAGGGCGGCCGTGTCGTCGCAGTGGCTCTCCATGACCCGGCGGGCCTTGGTGGACTCGCCCTTGAGGATGGCGGCGAGGATGGTCCGGTGCTGGCGTGCGGAGTGGTCGATGTTCACCTCGAGCACCGGGATGGCGCTGAGCATGTCGTGCAGGTCTGACTGAACCGAGGTCACCGACCGGATCGTCAGCTGGGACTCGGTCACTGCAGCGATGGCGAGGTGGAAGCGCGAATCGGCCTGTCGGTGCTCGCCGGGATCCGTGGCCGAGGCGACGTCTTCGTGGGCCGCGACGAGAAGGTCCTGCTGCTCCTGGCGAAGCGCACGCCCGGCCGCGATGTGGCAGGCACCCGGCTCCACCACTCGGCGGAAGACCAGCACGTCGCGGAGCGCGTCCCTGCGCGGCCCCAGGGCACGTGCTCCCTTCGACGACGGCCTGGGCGGGCGGTAGCTGATCACGCTGCCCCCGCCACGCCCCCGGCTGGTGCTCACGAAGTCGGCGGCCCGGAGGGCGGCGATGGCCTCGCGCAGCGTCGCGCGCGACACCCCCATCCGCTCAGCGAGCTCTCGCTCCGACGGAAGGCTCGTCCCGCGGGGATAGACCCCGAGGCGGATCGCGGTGGCGAGCTGCTCGACGCAACCCTCGAAGGCGTGATGCCCGCGGACCGGGCGCAGGACGGTCTCACTCAGCTCGATGCTGGGGTTCGCCGACACGGCCACAGTCTCATGACATCCGGGCAACCGAGTCAATGGTTTGACTTCAAACCTTTTACGTTCCGACTATGGACGTCCTTTCGCAGGCGGCGCTACCTTGAGCCAACTTCGCCACTCGTCATGGGAGCCCCAATGGCCGGACCAACCGAACTTTCCGCCGACGAGCAGTTGCTCGCCAAGCTGGGCTACAAGCAGGAGCTGGGCCGGTCCTGGTCCAGCTTCTCCAACTTCGCCATCTCCTTCTCGATCATCTCCATCCTGGCCGGCTGCTTCACGACCTTCGGGCAGGCGTGGAACAACGGAGGTCCGGTCGCGATCTCGTGGGGCTGGCCGATCATCTCCGCGTTCATCCTGATCATCGGGTTCACCCTCAGCGAGCTGGTGTCGGCGTACCCGACCTCCGGCGGCATCTACTGGTGGGCGGCGAAGATGGGCGGTCCCGCCGCTGGGTTCTTCACCGGCTGGCTGAACCTGATCGGCCTCCTCGCCGTGACCGCCTCGGTGGGCTACGGCGCGGCCACCTTCATGGACCTGATGATCAGCACGGTGAGCAAGGGGTACGCCGACTCGTACTCCCTGACCCGGGTCTTCCTCTGGTTCGTGGGGATCATGGTGCTCGCGGCACTGGCCAACATCTTCAGTGGCCACCTGCTCGCGATCGTCAACAACATCTCGGTGTGGTGGCACGTCGCCGGGGCTGCGATCGTCATCCTGGTCCTGATCATCGTGCCGCCGACGCACCAGAGCGTCGGCTTCGTGTTCACCGAGCGGATCAACAACTCCGGCTTCAGCAGCGGGTTCTACTGGTTCTTGGTGCTGCCACTCGGGTTCCTGCTGACGCAGTACACGATCACCGGGTTCGACGCCTCCGCGCACCTCTCCGAAGAGACCCAGGGCGCGGCCGAGGGCGCCGCCAAGGGCATCTGGCGGTCGATCTTCTACTCGGCCGTCGGTGGCTACGTGCTGCTCCTGGCCTTCGTGTTCGCCGTGCAGGACGTCGAGGGCGTCAACGAGGGGTTCGGAGCCGTCGATGTGATCTTCGGGCAGGCACTACCTGAAGGCTGGCACTTCCTGGTGCTGCTCATCTCGACAGCCGGTCAGCTGTTCTGCGCCACGGCCTGCCTGACGAGTGCCTCGCGGATGACCTTCGCCTTCAGCCGCGACGGGGCGATCCCGGGCTCGACCTGGCTGGCCAAGGTCAACCCGCGCACGAAGATCCCCGCCAACGCGGTGATCTTCGTGGGTGTCATCGGCGTGATCATCACCCTCCCGGCGCTGAAGAGCGTCGGCGGTGTCCCGATCGCGTTCTACGCGGTCGTGTCGGTCGCGGTCATCGGGCTGTACCTCGCGTTCCTGATCCCGATCTTTCTTCGCTGGCGCCTCGGTGACGCGTTCGAGCCGGGATCCTGGACCAACGGCTCGAAGTACAAGTGGATGAACATCATCGCCGTGGCCGAGATCGCCATCATCAGCATCTACTTCATCCTGCCGTTCACCCCGGCCGGCGTGCCGTTCAGCGACAACTTCACCTGGAGCGCGGTGAACTACGCGCCAGTGCTCACGCTGGGCACGCTGCTCGTCCTGGCCGTGTGGTGGCACCTCTCGGCGAAGAAGTGGTTCACCGGGCCGAAGCACACCATCGACGAGGCCGTCCTCGAGGCGTTCGACAACTGACGTTGGCCGACGACGAGCTGGAGGCCCTGCTGGACCGGATCCCGGTCCTGCGGGGCCTTCCGCGTTCGGTGACGGAGCTGCCGGGCGGGCTGACCAACCAGAACCTGCGGGTCACCACCCCCGAGCGCGACCTCGTCGTACGACGGTTCCGCGGCGACTCGGCGTTGCTCGCGATCGACCGCGACGCCGAGCACCACAACAGCGTCCGAGCCGCCGACGCCGGGGTGGGAGCGCCGGTTGTCGACTACCGACCGGACCTGGGCGTGCTGGTGATCGGCTACATCGACGGAGTGACCTACGACAACGCGTCCTTCGATGACCCCTCCGTCCTGCGACGCGCCGGGCAGGCGATCCGGAGGCTGCACGACGGGCCGCGCTTCGTAGGCGACTTCGACATGTTCGCCCGGCAGGCCTTCTACCTCAGGACCGTGCAGGACAATGGCTTCCGCCTCTTCGAGGGGTACGCCGACCACGAGGCCGCGTTCCACGGAGTGCGTACAGCGCTGGCCGTCCGCGAGACGCCGACCGTGCCCTGCAACAACGACCTGCTGGCCGGGAACTTCGTGGACGACGGTGAGGCGGTGTGGCTCATCGACTACGAGTACAGCGGCAACAACGAGGCCAGCTTCGAGCTCGGGAACACCAGCACCGAGTGCGACCTTGACGACGACCAGGTCGAGGGTCTCGTCGAGGCGTACTTCGGGACCGTGACCCGGGCGACGCTCGCACGCACCCGGCTACAGGCCCTCGTGTCGGCCTATGGCTGGTCACTGTGGGGGGCGATCCAGGCCTCGACGAGCACTCTCGACTTCGACTTCGATGCCTGGGGGCTGGAACGGTTCGAGAAGGCAGCGCGTGGGTTCACCTCGACCGGGTTCGAGACTCTGCTGGAGGAGGTCACCCGTGACGACTGACGTACCGCCCAGAGCGCAGGTGGTGATCGTCGGCGGCGGCGTGATCGGCACCAGCACGGCGTACCACCTGACCAGGCTCGGCTGGACCGACGTCGTGCTGCTGGAGCAGGGCCACCTCTCCGGCGGGACGACCTGGCACGCGGCCGGGCTCGTCGGTCAGCTGCGGGCGTCCGAGAGCGGCACCCGACTGGTGCAGTACAGCGGCGAGCTCTACGCACAGCTCGAGGCCGAGACCGGGCTGTCAGCGGGCTACAAGCAGTGCGGTGGGGTGATCGTCGCGCGCACCCCGGACCGGATGACCCAGCTGAAACGGACGGCGGCGACTGCCGAGGCCTACGGTCTCGAGTGCTCGATGATGACGCCCGACGAGGCCCTGGCCCGGTGGCCCGCCATGCGCGTCGACGACCTGCTCGGCGCGATCTGGCTGCCCGGCGACGGCAAGGCCAACCCCACCGACCTGACCATGGCGCTGGCCAAGGGCGCCCGTCAGCGCGGCGCCCGGGTGCTGGAGCAGACCCGGGTCCTCGACGTCCTGGTGACCGCGGGAGCCGTCACCGGCGTCCGCACGGACCGCGGTGACATCGAGGCCGAGGTCGTCGTCAACTGCGCGGGCCAGTGGGCCGCACAGGTCGGCGCGATGGCCGGCGTGCACGTGCCCCTGCACTCGGCCGAGCACTTCTACGTGGTCACCGACCAGATCGACGGCATCCACCCGGACCTGCCGATCCTGCGCGACCCCGACGGGTACACCTACTTCAAGGAGGAGGTCGGCGGCCTCGTCGTCGGCGGCTTCGAACCCGAGGCCAAGCCTTGGGTGTCGCCGGACCAGGTGCCCTACCCGTTCGAGTTCGCGCTGCTCGAGGAGGACTGGGACCACTTCTCCGTGCTGATGGACAGCGCCCTGCACCGGATCCCGGTGCTGGCCGAGACCGGAATCCGGAAGTTCTACAACGGCCCCGAGTCGTTCACCCCCGACAACCAGTTCCTGATGGGTGAGGCGCCCGGGGTTCGTGGCTTCTTCGTCGGCGCCGGCTTCAACTCCGTCGGCATCGCGTCGGCGGGCGGCGCCGGGCGCGCCCTGGCCGAGTGGGTCGTCGAGGGCGAGCCGACCAGCGACCTCCTCGCAGTCGACATCCGTCGGTTCGCACCGTTCCATGCCGAGCCCGAGTGGCTGCGCCAGCGCGTCGTGGAGATCCTCGGCCTGCACTACGCCGTGCCGTGGCCGAACCGTGAGCTCGAGAGCGCCAGGCCGAAGCGGCTGTCCCCGCTCCACGCGCGCCTGGCCGCCCGCAACGCCTGCTTCGGCTCGAAGATGGGCTGGGAGCGAGCAAACGTGTTCGCCCCGCCCGGCGAGGAGCCGATCCTCGAGTACACCTGGGACAAGCCTTCGTGGCTGCCGTGGTCCGCCGCCGAGCAGCGCGCGACCCGGTCTGACGTGGCCGTCTTCGACCAGACGTCGTTCTCGAAGTATCGGGTCACCGGTCGCGACGCCGAGGCGTCCTTGCAGTGGATCTGCACCAATGACGTGGCGGTTCCGGTCGGCTCGGTCGTCTACACCGGGCTCCTCAACCGTCGCGGCACCTACGAGAGCGACCTCACCGTGACGCGGCTGGCTCCGGACGAGTTCCTGCTCGTCAGCGGGTCGGCCACCACCGAGAGGGACCAGGACTGGATCCGGCGCAACATTCCCGACGGTCACGACACCGTGGTGGCCGACGTGACCGAGGCCTACGCGGTCCTCGGAGTGATGGGGCCACGGTCGCGCGAGCTGCTCGAGCGGCTCGGCGGTGAACCCTTCGACGGTCCGTTCGCGACGTCGCGGATGTGCCGGATCGCCGACAGCGACGTTCGAGCCTCACGGATCACCTACGTCGGCGAGCTCGGCTGGGAGCTGTACGTCGCGACGGAGTCCGCCGCCGCTGTGTACGACGCGCTGATGACGGGCACCGACCTCGGGGTCGTCGACGCGGGCTACTACACGATCGAGTCCCTCCGGCTGGAGAAGGGCTACCGGGCGTTGGGCCGCGAGCTGACGCCGGACTTCGGTCCCGTCGAGGCCGGGCTGCTGTTCGCGTGCAAGCTGCGCGGCGACGTGGACTTCCTGGGGCGCACCGCGCTCGAGGCAGCCAAGGAGCGTGGTCCCCGTCGGCGCCTCGTGTCGTTCGTCGTCGACGACCCGGACCCGATGTTGTGGGGCGGCGAGCTCGTGCTCCGCGACGGGGTTCCCGTCGGACAGGTCACCAGCGCCGCCTGGGGCGAGACGGTCGGCGCCTCGGTGGGCCTGGCGTACGTCGCCGACCCGGCCGGGGTGACGTCGCGGGACTGGGCCACCGCCGGCTCGTACACCGTGAACGTGGGTGGTGCCGTCCACCCGGTGAGCGTCGGACTCCGGCCGCCGTACGACCCGGGCAACGAGCGGGTGAAGGCCTAGCCCGGACGTCTGGTCGTGGTGCGGCGACGCGCGAGCGGCGTTGTTACCCGGTGGACGTGGGCGTGGCTAGGGTGGCGGACGTGCCCGCCCTCCGACCCATCAGGCCAGCCGACCACGCGGAAGTGCTCGCGCTCAACGAGAAGAACGAGTCCCTGCTTGCACCGATGGACGAGGACCGCCTGGCCGTGCTGCTGCGGCTGGCGGACCGCGCCGACATCGTCGACGTCGACGGTGCCTTCGGCGGTTTCGTGCTCACCTTCGCCCCGGGCACGACGTACGACTCGGCGAACTACCGCTGGTTCACCGACAGGCACGGCGACCGTTTCTACTACCTGGACCGGATCGTGCTGCACCCGGAGTACCGACGCCGCGGCCTCGGAATGCTGGTGTACGACGAGATCGAGCTCGCGGCGAGGACCTACGGCCGCATGTGTCTCGAGGTGAACGTCGAGCCGGCCAACGCCGCCAGCCTCTCCTTCCACCAGCGGCGGGGGTACGTCGAGGTGGGCCGCCTCGGGGAGGACGGCCACCGGGTCTCGATGCTGGAGAAGGACCTGTGACGCCCGAGCAGGTGGCACGCCGGTGCGCCGACCTGATGTGGGCCGACGACCGGGCAAGCCAGGCGCTCGGGATGACCCTGGTCGACGTCGCCCCGGGGCGGGCCATCCTGACGATGCGAGTGCGAGACGACATGGTCAACGGTCACGACATCGGCCACGGCGGTCTCACGTTCACCCTCGCCGACTCCGCGTTCGCGTTCGCCTGCAACTCCTACAACCGACGGACCGTCGCCCAAGGCTGTGAGATCCGGTTCGCGGCGCCGACCCGGCTGGGCGACGTCCTCACCGCCGAGGCGATCGAGCGCACCCGGAGCGGCCGGGACGGCGTCTACGACGTCGTGGTCCGGACCGAGGGCGGGGTCGTGGCGGAGTTCGTGGGTCGCAGCAAGGAGATCCGGGGCAGCTTCTTCGAGGAGGTGGACCCCGATGCCGGGTGAGGTTCCCGCGCTCACGGGCGACCAGCTCAGCGCGCTCCAGCTCGACCGGATGCGCACGACGCTTCACCACGCCTACGACAACGTCGCCCACTACCGGCGCGCGTTCGACGAGGCCGGGGTGGGCCCCGAGGACCTCCGCTCCCTGGAGGACCTCGCCCGCTTCCCCTTCACCACGAAGCAGGACCTCCGCGACGAGTACCCGTTCGGCATGTTCGCGGTGCCCCGCGAGCAGGTCCGTCGGGTCCATGCCAGCTCGGGGACGACGGGCAGGGCGACCGTGGTCGGGTACACCGCCGATGACCTGGACACGTGGTCGGAGGTGATGGCTCGGTCGATCCGGAGCGCCGGAGGCAGGCCAGGTGACACCGTGCACGTCGCGTACGGGTACGGCCTGTTCACCGGCGGGCTCGGCGCTCACTACGGCGCGGAGCGGCTCGGCTGCACCGTGGTGCCGGTCAGTGGCGGCATGACCGAGCGTCAGGTCCAGCTGATCGTCGACTTCGAGCCTCGGATCATCATGGTGACGCCGTCGTACTTCCTGGCGATCCTCGACGAGATGGAGGCCCAGGGGGTCGACCCTCGCTCGACCTCGCTGGAGATCGGGATCTTCGGCGCCGAGCCCTGGACGGACGAGATGCGGCGCGAGGTCGAGCGGCGCAGTGGCATCGACGCGGTCGACATCTACGGGCTCTCCGAGGTGATGGGTCCCGGGGTCTCGCAGGAGTCGGTGTCGACCAAGGACGGGCTGCATGTCTGGGAGGACCACTTCTACCCGGAGGTCGTGGACCCCGTGACGCTCGAGCCGCTCCCGGAGGGCGAGGAGGGAGAGCTCGTCTTCACCAGCCTGACCAAGCAGGCGATGCCGGTGGTGCGTTACCGCACACGGGACCTGACCCGGTTGCTTCCCGGCACCGCGCATCCTCCGTTCCGGCGGATGGAGAAGGTCACCGGACGCACCGACGACATGATGATCGTGCGCGGCGTCAACCTCTTCCCCAGCCAGGTGGAGGAGCAGATCCTCGGCGTGGAGGGCCTGACCCCGCACTACCTGTGCGTGCTCACCCGGCCGGGCAACCTCGACGAGCTCACCGTGCAGGTCGAGGCGCATCCGACCGCCGGGGACCGCGCCGCATTGGGCGCCGAGCTGGCCGCCCGGGTGAAGAACCGTCTGGGGGTGACCGTCGCCGTCGACGTGCTGGACCCGCATGCCCTCGAACGGTCGCTCGGCAAGGCCCGCCGGATCTCCGACCGGCGCTGAGGCAACCAAAGGAGGGGCCCCGGGCGTCTTTCAGGTGATACTCAGGGGCAGACCGAGCGCGCGAGAGCACTCGGCCCTCGCTCCGACATCTCTCGGACATCTCTCGGAAGGCCCGCTCGTGCTCAGGACCCACCGCGCCAGGCGCCTTGTCGCCGTACTCGCCACCCTCGGGGCGGCCACGTCCCTGGTCGGACCGGCCTCGGCCGTCGAGGCGTACGACGCCGGCCTGTCCAGCCCGGTCGAGGACAGCTACTACCCGACCAAGGGCGACCCTGGCATCGACGCCCTGCACTACGACCTGAACCTGCGTTGGCTCAAGGCGCCCCGCCGCCTCGAGGGGGTGGCCACCATCGACCTGCGGGCGACCGAGGACGCCCAGCAGTTCCAGCTCGACCTCGCGCACAGCTTGCAGGTCAGCGGGGTCACGGTGGATGGGGCCCCCGCGACCTTCACCCACCGCCGCAAGACCCTGGTGGTGGGCTCGCCGGTCCTGACCGAGCAGCGGGTCCAGGTCGTGGTGACCTACGCGGGCACCCCGAAGCCGGTGCACGCGCCGACCCATCGCGGGGACTTCGACGGCGTCGGCATGAACGTGACCCGGCGCGGCGACCTGTGGACGATGCAGGAGCCGTTCGGCGCGTTCACGTGGTACCCGGTCAACGACCAGCCCAGCGACAAGGCGCTCTACGACTTCACGATCGACACGACAGCGAGCCAGCGGGCGGTGGCCAACGGACTCATGACCTCCGAGACCGTCACCGGCGACCGTCGCGTGAGCGTGTTCCACCTGCGTGACCCGGCGGCGTCGTACCTGACCACGCTGGCGGTAGGCGACTTCGTCACGCGACACCTGACCGGCCCGCACGGCCTGCCGATCAGCATCTGGCTTCCCCGCTCGGAGGCCCGGCGCCTGATGAGGCCTATGCGGTTCATGCCCGCGGATCTGCGCTGGCTGGAGCAACGGCTGGGCCGCTATCCGTTCGAGAGCGCGGGTGCCGTCTCGGTCGCCTCGCGCTCCGCGATGGAGACCCAGACCATGGTCACCACCGGCGACTTCGGCAGGGGGACCCGCGAGGTGACCGTGCACGAGCTCGCGCACCAGTGGTACGGCGACACGGTGACGCCGCGGGACTGGCGGGACGTCTGGATGAGCGAAGGCATGGCGATGTACGTCGAGGGCCGCTGGAGCGCCGAGCACACGAACCGCACCTGGAAGTCCTGGGTGCGGACGTTCTGCCGCTACGACCAGCTCTGGCGCGACCTGTACGGCCCTCCGGGTGCCTACGACCGCTCGGACTTCGGCGAGGTCAACATCTACTACGGCCCGGCCTGTATGTACGAGCAGCTGCGCAAGAAGGTCGGCACGGGGACGTTCAACGCCACCGTGAAGAGCTGGACCCACGATCGCGCCAACTCGAACCAGGGCCGTCGTGCCTACGTCAGGTACTGGGAGCGGCACACCGGACAGGAGCTGAGCCGCTTCTTCCGCACCTGGCTGATGTCGCAGAAGACACCGCGTCACTGAGGAGTGCGCTCAACGCAGCTGTTCTCTCAGCGCGGTCAGGTCGCCGAGCACCCAGGCGGAAGTGAGCTGCTCCTCGATGCCGGTGAAGAACGCCGCCCCGGCATAGGAGAAGCGGCGCCCGGTCGGCGCCTGGTCCAGGAAGCGGCCGGTGTGGGTTCCGCTGTAGCGCAGCCGGGCAGCCGCCTGACCGTCCTGAACGACGAGTGTGACGATCTCATTGTGGAAGTCGGACGAGCCCTCGCGGATGGCATCGCGGTAGGCACGCCACTCCGCACGGCCTCTGGTCTCCGTGCCCATCGACCCCCTGAACGAGAAGTCGTCGTGGAGCAGGTCGTCGACGGCTTCGTCGTCCCAGCGGTTCCAGAGCTCGTCGTAGAACCGTCTGACCAGAGTCTCCACGCGCTCAGTATGGCCGCCGAGGCGTGCTGTCCGTCGTGCCATCGCCGGGCGATGCGGCCTCCTCCGGGCGACTCGTGCCTCCAGAAGGGACCACCGGCCCGGCACGCCACACCACGTCGAGCGCCGGGTCACCCGAGGCATCCGGCTCCACCCTCTCCACGGTGAAGCCCTCGCGCTCGTAGAACGCCCCGGCTCGCGCGTTGGCCGCGAAGTGCTCGATGTGCAGCCGGTCCGCGTCCTGGGGGAGCTGCCCGATGAGGGCATCGAGGAGCCTGCGCCCCAGGCCGAGGCCTCGATGCTCGGGGTGGACGTACAGCTTGTAGACGACGTGGTCGGCGCCGCTGCGACCGCGCTGACCGACGCCGAGAATCCCACCGTCGTACTCAGCCACGACAACCCGGCCTGCGGCCACGGCTGTGGAGACGTGGTCCTCGTTCCACCACCGGCGGACCTGCTCGTCAGCGGGCAGTACGCCGATCAGGGGGGCGTAGTGCGGTCGGATGTGCGCCTCCCCGAACCGGCAGATCGCACCGACGTCCTCGCGCACCGCATCGCGCACCTCCGGCTCGGCGTTCGACGGCATCGCATCCCCTGCAGCGCAACAGTGACGTAGGTTTCGAGAACGACACTAGCCAAGCGACTTCCAGGGGGTGTGAATGGAGAACGAACCGAGGCTGCCGGCGGCCGAGGACCCCGGACCCTTCTTCCACGGCACGAAGGTCCACCTGCGGCCCGGCGACCTGCTGGAACCCGGGTACAGCTCCAACTTCGGTGAACGGAGGAAGGCGAACTTCGTCTACCTCACGGCCACGATGGACGCCGCCATCTGGGGCGCGGAGCTGGCGATGGGTGAGGGGCCGGAACGCATCTACCGCGTGCAGCCGACCGGCGCGATCGAGAACGACCCCAACCTGACCGACAAGAAGTTCCCGGGCAACCCGACAAGGTCCTACCGCACCCGGGATCCCCTGCGGATCCTCGACGTGGTGGAGGACTGGGAGGGCCACTCCCCCGACGTGCTGAGGCATATGCGGGACCGCGTCGAGGAGCTGAGGCGACAGGGCGTCGAGGCCATCAACGACTGACCGCTGCGCCCTTCCACTCTGCCCAAGGTGGAGTTCCGCCACCGTGACTACGACCGCGGCGGCACCGGGTCCGGGCGGCCCGCTCGAAGAGGGTCCGGGTCCCGTTGTAGAGGACCGACTTCCGCTTGCCGCCGGCGTCGTGCGGGTAGCCCTCGACGAGGCCTCCTCCTGCCCCCGCGATGAGGTCGAGGGCGCCTTGAAGGACCACCGCCGAGAGTCCCTTCCGCCGGTAGCGCCTGTCCACGAAGATGCAGGTGATCCGGAAGTCGGGGAGGACGTCGAGCTCTTCTTCGTACTGCTTGCGGTGATAGATGTTCGGCAGCTCGTCCGGGCTTCCGTACTCACACCAGGCCACGACCTCGTCCCCGTCGTAGGCCAGCGCCGCGTGTGCGCGACCCTCGTCGACCAGGCGCTGCTTGAGGGAGCGGTTGGCCTCGTAGGTGCGTTCCTTGTCGGCGCTCATCGTGTGGAACCAGGTGCACCAGCAGCCGCCGAAGACGCCGTTGTGCCGCTCCACCATCGCCGCGAACCCATCCCGGTTCGCCGCATCCAGAGCCCGGACCTCGTACCCGCTCAACTGTCTCCCCCCTGTCGCTGACCGGACCTGCGTCACGCTACCGCGCGAGCCCCCCGACCGCGTTCCGCCGACGGCGAACGACCTTGCCTGCGAGGGACGGCCCCGCCAGAGTCGACGGCATGAAGCTCCTCGTTCTCGGCGGCACGGTCTTCCTCTCCCGTCAGGTCGCGGCGGCGGCCGTTGCCCGCGGTCATGAGGTGACCTGCGCCAGCCGCGGCACCAGCGGGCCCCCACCCGACGGAACGCGCCACGTCCCGTTGGACCGCAACGATCCGGACTGGTCGGGGCTGGCAGACGAGTCGTACGACGCGGTCGTCGACGTGGCCCGTCGGCCGTCGTGGGTGCGCGACGCCCTCGAGCACGTCTCGGCGACTCACTGGCTCTTCGTCTCCACGGTCAACGTGTACGCCGACGACTCGATCCCGGACGGCACCCCCGGGACGCTCGAGCTGCGCGACCCACCTCCGATGGACGCCGACGAGTCCGATTCCGAGCTGTACGGCGCGATGAAGGTCGCCTGTGAGCAGGCCGTCACCGAGCTCGCGCAGCGCTGGACCGTGGTGCGACCGGGTCTCATCGTGGGTCCCGGTGACCCCTCCGGCCGGTTCGGCTACTGGCCGGAGCGGCTGGCCGAGGGGGGCGAGACCCTGGCCCCGGACCAGCCCGGCAACCCGACCCAGGTCATCGACGTGCGCGACCTCGCCGCCTGGCTGGTCCTGCTGCTCGAGGACCGGCAGGTCGGCACCTTCGACGGCACCGGCCCCGTGACCACGGTCGGCGACCTGCTGGCGGAGGTGGCCACCGGTGTCGACGGTCAGCCGGACCTGGTCTGGGTCCCTCAGGAGTTCCTCCTCGAGCAGGACGTCGCGCCCTGGATGGGTCCGAGGTCGCTGCCGCTGTGGCTCCCGCTCCCCGAGTACGCCGGCCTCGCCAGCCACGACGTGAGCCCCTCGGTGGACGCCGGGCTGACCGTGCGCCCGGTGGCCGAGACGGCCCGCGACACCCTGGCCTGGCTGCGAGGTGCCACGGACCCGGTCCGCACCGGCATGAGTCGTGACGAGGAGCGCGCCGTGCTCGACGCCTGGCGCACTACGCTCCGGGAATGACCGAACGGCTGGGCGCCCACGAGCTGATCACGCTGGTCCTCGACGACGACTCCTGGGAGTCCTGGGACGCGGCCCCCGTCCGGGGGACGATCTCGCCGGAGTACGCCGAGCAGCTGACCCGGGCCGAAGCCCGGAGCGGCGTCGACGAGTCGGTCATCTCCGGCGAGGGGCTGATGCGTGGTCGCCGGGTGGCCGTGGTGGCCGGGGAGTTCGGCTTCCTCGCCGGGTCCATCGGGGTGGCCTCCGCGCGACGCTTGGTCGCGGCCATCGAGCGCGCCACCCGCGAGGGCCTCCCCCTCCTCGCCGCCCCGGTCTCCGGTGGCACGCGGATGCAGGAGGGGACCGTCGCGTTCGTCCACATGGTGCGCATCTCGGCTGCCGTGGCCGCGCACAAGTCGGCCGGTCTGCCGTACCTCGTCTACCTGCGCCACCCCACGACCGGAGGCGTGATGGCGTCCTGGGGCTCGCTCGGGCACGTGACCGTGGCCGAGCCCGGCGCCCTCCTCGGCTTCCTCGGGCCGCGGGTCTACGAAGCCCTCTACGACAAGCCGTTCCCCGAGGGTGTGCAGACCGCGGAGAACCTCTACGCGCACGGGCTGATCGACGCCGTGGTGCCTCCCGAGGAGATCGCCGACATCCTGGACCGGGCGCTCACCGTGCTCCTGTCCCGGCACGACCACCAGGCCGAGGTGCCCGATCCTGACGACCCGGAGATCCCCGATGTCGACACCTGGGATGCGATCACCCGGTCCCGACGGCCGGACCGGCCCGGCGTACGACGCCTGCTCCGGTACGCCGCGACCGACGTGATCCCGCTCAACGGCACCGGACAGGGCGAGTCCGACCCGGGCCTGCTGATCGCGCTGGCGCGCTTCGGCGGAGCGCCGTGCGTATTCCTCGGCCAGGACCGGCGCGGCCAGACCACCGCCCACCCGATGGGTCCCGGAGCGCTGCGCGAGGCACGTCGCGGGATGCGGCTCGCGGAGGAGCTCGGGCTCCCGCTGCTCACGGTCATCGACACCCCCGGCGCCGCCCTGAGCGTGGAGGCCGAGGAGGGCGGGCTGGCCGGCGAGATCGCCCGGTGCCTCTCCGACCTCGTCACGCTCCGGGCGCCGACGGTCTGCGTGCTGCTGGGCGAGGGCAACGGTGGTGGCGCCCTGGCACTGCTCCCGGCCGACCGGGTCATCGCCGCGCAGCACGGCTGGCTGTCCCCTCTCCCGCCCGAGGGCGCCAGCGCGATCGTGCACCGCGACCTCGACCACGCCCCGGAGATGGCGCGCGCCCAGCAGGTCAGGGCGATCGACCTGCGCGCCGCCGGGATCGTCGACCGGATCGTTGCCGAGCATCCGGACGCCGCCGACGAGGCGGAGGCCTTCTGCCTTCGGCTGGGGGCGGTGCTGCGGTTCGAGCTGAACCGGCTGCTGGACGCCGACCCCGACCGGCTCGTGGCCACCCGCACCGACCGTTACCGCTGAGCCGGCGCTCCACGCGGACCACCACCGGTCAGATGAGCTCGCGCGCGAGCTTGATGGACCAGCGCAGGTGCTCCTCGACGACGTTGCAGAAGATCTCCGCGTCGTCGCCCCGCATGGCCTCGATGATCCGTTCGTGCTCTCTCAGCCCGACGTTCATCATCTCGGCGTGCCCGCGCACCAGCGCCGAGGTGAACATGGACTGCCGCTCCCGCAGCGAGCGGTAGAAACCGGACAGGACACGGTTGCCCGCAGCGTCCACGATCGCTTCGTGGAAGCGACGGTCGTGACGGGCGAACGCCGCCGTGTCCTGCTCGCGGGCACTTCCCGCCATCTCGGCGTGGATCTGCTCGACCTGGTCCAGCACGTGGTGCCGGGCCGCGAAGCACTTCTCGGCCACGAACATCTCGAGCATCATCCGGGCGTCTAGCACGTCCTCGGCATCGTCGGGGCTGTACGACGTCACCACGCCGGCACCCTCGCTGCTGAAACGCACCATGCCCTCGACGTTGAGCCGAACCAGCGACTCTCGTACGGCGCTGTCGGCCGCGCCTACCTCCGCGGTCAGGTAGCTCACGGTGAGTACGTCACCTCCGACGTACACCCCGTTGATGATCGCCCACTTGACGTAGTCATAGACGCGCGCAGCCTCCGTCGTGGAGGCGCGGCGCAAGGGGGTCATGCCTCGACAGTAGACATCGATTGCCGGTCAGGGGTGGAAGGTGCCCACGACGGGCCGAAGGTCCCGACCGGTACCACCCGGATGGGCGCCGAGGATGGCCCGGACAGTGACATCCGAGCCCGAACCTCAGTGCAGCAGCGCCGTCGCCGGGTCCTCGAGGATCGCCGCGACGTCGGCCAGGAAGCGTGAGCCCTTCTCCCCGTCCACGTGCCGGTGGTCGAACGAGAGCGCCAGCGTCGTGACCTGCCGGATCTCGATCCGGTCCTCGCCACCGCTGGAGACCACCCACGGCTGCTTGCGGACGGCACCGAAGCAGAGGATCGCGGACTCGCCCGGGTTGATGATCGGTGTCCCCGCGTCGACGCCGAAGACGCCGACGTTCGTGATCGTGAAGGTGCCGCCGGCCATCTCGGCCGGTTGCGTCCTGCCTTCACGAGCCGTGGCGGAGAGCGCGTTGATCGCGGCGCCGAGCTCGACGAGGGTCATCTCGTCGGCGTCCTTCACGTTGGGGACGACGAGACCCCGCGGGGTCGCCGCTGCGATCCCCAGGTTGACGTAGTCCTTGAAGACGATCTCCTGCGCAGCCTCGTCCCAGAACGAGTTGACCTCGGGCGTGCGACGCATGGCCAGGCAGACGGCCTTCGCCAGCACGAGCAGCGGGGAGACCTTCACATCGCGGAAGTCGCGGTTGCTCTTGAGCCTCGCCACGAAGTCCATCGTGCGGGTGACGTCGATGGTGACCCACTCGGTGACGTGCGGGGCGGTGAACGCGGAGTCCACCATCGCCTGGCCCATCATCTTGCGGACACCCTTGATCGGCTCGCGACGCTCGCCGCGCTCGCGTCCCGGACGACCCTCACCGGAACGCTGTCCAGCACCGGCCGGCGCGGCCCCGCCGGGCTGGTGCGACTCGACGTCGGAGCGGGTGATCGTGCCGTTCGGGCCGGTCGGGGTGACCTCGGACAGGTCCACCCCGCGGTCGCGGGCGAGCTTGCGCACGGGGGGCTTGGCGAGGACCTTGCTGCCCGGGGCAGTGTCGCCCTCGGTGCCACCAGTCCCTGGGGCGGGCTGGGCGGGCACCGGCGGCTCGTCGGCCTCCTCCACGTCCTGGGACCGGGCGCCGCCGGGAGCGAACGCCCCCTGGAGCTGCGCCTGGCTGGCCGCGCCGGCCTCACTGGCCGGGGCTGCGCCTCCCTTGCGGGGGCGGCGCTTCGCCTCGACCTCGCGCGGGCCGTAGCCGACCAGCGTCTGGTTCTCGCCTCCGCCGGTGGCGGCGGGGTTGGAGAAGTCCATCGCGCTCGTGTCGAGCGCGGGCTTGCCCTCGGCCGACTCCGGGGCAGCGGCCGGAGCGGCAGCCTCGGGCTCGGCCGGGGCATCGCCGTCGCCGACGCGGATGATCGGGGTGCCGACCGGGACGGTCTCACCCTCGGGCACGAGCAGCGCGTGCACGGTGCCGGCGTACGGCGAAGGGAGCTCGACGAGCGACTTGGCCGTCTCGATCTCCACGATGATGTCGTTGATCTTGATGACGTCGCCGACCTTCACCTTCCAGGTGACGATCTCGGCCTCGGTCAGACCTTCGCCGACGTCCGGCAGCTTGAACTCACTCACGGTCATGGTCATCCCTGATCAGTAGGCCAGCGCACGGTCAACGGCGTCCAGGACACGGTCGAGGTCGGGGAGGAAATCCTCCTCGATCCGACTCGGAGGATAGGGCGTGTCGAACCCTCCGACGCGCAACACGGGCGACTCGAGGGAGTAGAAGCACTCCTCGGTGATCCGGGCGGACACCTCGGCACCCATCCCGAGGTTGACGTGCGCCTCGTGGACGACCACGGCGCGACCGGTCTTGCGCACCGACGCCAGCACGGGACCCATGTCCAGCGGGGAGAGCGTGCGCAGGTCGATCACCTCGAGGCTGCGGCCCTCGTTGGCCGCGGCCTCGGCCGCCGCCAGGCAGACCTTGACCCGCGGGCCGTAGGCGATCACCGTGACATCGCTGCCCTCGCGTACGACACGTGAGGAGAAGAGCGGCGCAGGAGTCTGGCTCTCGTCCAGCTCCGCCTTGTCGGCGTGGTACTGCCGCTTCGGCTCGAGGAAGACGACGGGGTCGTCGCACTTGATGGCCTGCTGGATCATCCAGTAGCCGTCGACGGGGTTGGAGCAGGTGACCACCTTCAGGCCGGGGGTGTGCGCGAACTGCGCCTCCGGGCTCTCACTGTGGTGCTCGACCGCGCCGATGCCGCCACCGAAGGGGATCCGGATGACGATGGGCATCTTGACCTTGCCCTGGCTGCGGAAGTGGATCTTGGCGACCTGGCTCACGATCTGGTCGTACGCCGGGTAGACGAAGCCGTCGAACTGGATCTCACAGACGGGGCGGTAGCCGCGCATCGCCATGCCCACCGCAGTGCCGAGGATGCCGGACTCTGCCAGCGGGCTGTCGATGACCCGGTCCTCGCCGAAGTCCTTCTGCAGGCCGTCGGTGATCCGGAAGACACCGCCGAGCTTGCCGACGTCCTCACCCATGATGACGACCTTCGAGTCGTCCTCCATCGCCTTGCGCAGGCCGGCGTTCAGGCCCTTCGCCAGAGTGATCTTGGCCATCAGCTCAACGCCCCCTCGTGCTCACCGGTGAAGCTCTCCAGATAGGCCGCGTAGCCGTCACGCTGGGTGGCCAGCTCCTCGGTCTGCTCGGCGTACACATGGTCGAAGATGTCCAGCGGGCTCGGGTCCGGGAGCTCCTTGCAGCCAGCGCGCAGGTGCTCACCGAGCTTCTCGGCCTCGCCCTCGACCTCGCCGAAGAAGTCCTCGTCCGCGAGGCCGTTGCGACGCAGGTAGACCTTCACCCGCTCGATCGGGTCCTTGAGCTTCCAGCGCTCGAGGTCGTCGCTGAGGCGGTAGCGGGTCGGGTCGTCGGTGGTGGTGTGCGCACCCATCCGGTAGGTGTAGGCCTCGACCAGCGACGGGCCACTGCCGTCCCGGGCACGCTGCAGGGCCGCCTTGGTGACGGCGTACGTCGCGAGCACGTCGTTGCCGTCGACCCGGACGCCGGGGAAGCCGAAGCCGAGCGCCCGCTGGTAGAGCGGGATCCGGGTCTGGCGCTCGATCGGCTCGGAGATCGCCCACTGGTTGTTCTGGCAGAAGAACACGACCGGCGCGTTGTAGGAGGCGGCGAAGATGAACGCCTCGTTCACGTCGCCCTGCGAGGAGGCTCCGTCGCCGAAGTAGGCCACCACGGCCGCGTCGCGCTCGGGGTCGCCGGTGCCGACGACACCGTCCCGCTGCATCCCCATGGCGTAGCCAGTGGCGTGCAGCGTCTGGGCGCCGATCACGATCGTGTAGAGGCCGAAGTTGTTCTCGTTGGGGTCCCAGCTGCCCTGGTCGACCCCACGGAAGAGCCCGAGCAGGTTCAGCGGGTCGACTCCACGGCAGTAGGCGACGCCGTGCTCGCGGTAGGTCGGGAAGGCGAAGTCCTGGGTGCGCAGCGCACGGCCGGAGCCGATCTGGGCCGCCTCCTGGCCGAGAAGCTGTGCCCAGATCCCGAGCTCGCCGTGCCGCTGCAGGGCAGTCGCCTCGGTGTCGATGCGACGGGTCAGAACCATGTCGCGGTAGAAGCCCTTGATCTCGTCGTCACCGAGATCGAAGGAGAAGTCGGGATGCTCGACGCGTTCGCCCTCCGGTGTCAGCAACTGCACCAGCTCGGGGCCGCCGTCGGCCTGCGACGGTCCGAAGACCTCGCCGAGGCCCGGACCGAAATCGGTCTCGCTCACCTGTACTCCTTGCGTCTCTACCGGCGTCCCGGGGTCGCCGGTGGCCGTCTGGGGGAGTCCCATCGACCCACCGGTCCCGCTGCGGGTGGGCGGGCCGAGGGGTCTGGCTCTTATGAAGCTGTCTGGATCTGTCCTGAACTGTCTCGTGCTGCCGTCGCAGTGACTGCGGTCACATGCTCCGGCGTGTGACCAAAGGTACCGATTCCGCGGCGCGGCGCATAATCGCGGGACGCTCGCAGCCGGGCGCCCCGAGGGGCCCGGGACAGACGACGACCGCGCCATTCGAACACCACGGGGGATGAGAGTGCGAATGACGCGGCCGTCGGTCTCGGGGGAGCGGCCCTTCTCTGGGACGAGCAGCTCATGTGGGCGGCCTCAGGCGCGGTGCCTCGGGCGGCGGCGTACCAGCCCACCGCCTGTCAGGACCAGCACGACGCCCAGGGCGCCGAACAGGCTCAGCGCGGCGGACGCTCCGGTCGCGGGCAGCGCCTGGGTCGGGGGTGAGACCACCGGCGGGTGGACCACCGGGGGCTTGACCACCGGGGGCTTGACCACCGGGGGCTTGACCACGGGCGGGCTGACGATCGGCGGGTCGACGAAGATGCACCCGAGCTCGGTCTTCTCCGCGTCCGTCAGGTCGCGGACGAAGGTCCACGGGCCGGTCTCCGTCGTGGTGGTGCCCACCCAGGCTCCATCGACGAACTCATACGTGGTCGTCTCGGTGACCTGGTGGGACTCGACGCCGGCTTCACAGTCGAGCCGCTCCGGGTCGCTGATGGTCACGACGTCGGGCATCTCGCAGGGGAAGTCCTCACCCTGCACCCCGTCGAGGTTGTCGCAGGCGTCCTCCACCGGCGGCTCGACCACGGTGCAGCCGAGCTGGGCCTTCTCGGCGTCAGTCAGATCGCGGACGAAGGTCCAGTCCGGGTTGTCGGTGACCGGCGAGCCGGCGACCCACTGCCCGTCGATGAACCCCCACGTCACGGTGGTGGTCAGCGTGCGGGTCTCGACGCCGTTCGCGCAGCTCGTGCGGGACTGGCTCGACCTCGACACGTCGGGGGCGTGCGTGCACTGCGTGCCCTCGGCCTGGTCGCCGTCGAGCTCGTCGCACGCATCGGTGGTCTCGGTCACACACTCGAGCTCATCGCTCTCGGACTCGCTCAGCGGCCCGGTCGTGGTCCAGTCACCCCACAGGGTGCTCGGGGAGTTCGCCACCCAGGACTCGCCGTCCCAGCGGTACGTCGTCGTCTCGACCCCGGAGCGGCTCTGGTGGCCAGCGCAGGTCACGCGAGTGTCGTTCGCCGGCGCAGTCGTCGGGTCCTTCGAGCACTCCGTGCCCTCGGCCTGCACACCGTCGAGGTTGTCGCACGCATCGGTGGTCTCGGTCACACACTCGAGCTCATCGCTCTCGGACTCGCTCAGCGGCCCGGTCGTGGTCCAGTCACCCCACAGGGTGCTCGGGGAGTTCGCCACCCAGGACTCGCCGTCCCAGCGGTACGTCGTCGTCTCGACCCCGGAGCGGCTCTGGTGGCCAGCGCAGGTCACGCGAGTGTCGTTCACCGGCGCAGTCGTCGGGTCCTTCGAGCACTCCGTGCCCTCGGCCTGCACACCGTCGAGGTTGTCGCACGCATCGGTGGTCTCGGTCACACACTCGAGCTCATCGCTCTCGGACTCGCTCAGCGGCCCGGTCGTGGTCCAGTCACCCCACAGGGTGCTCGGGGAGTTCGCCACCCAGGACTCGCCGTCCCAGCGGTAGGTCGTCGTCTCGACCCCGGAGCGGCTCTGGTGGCCGTCACAGTTCACACGCGTGTCGCTCACCGGCCGGGTGGTGTCGTCCTTCGAGCACTCCGTGCCTGCGGGCTGGTTGCCGCTGAGCTCGGCGCACTGGTCGAACACGGGAACGTCGACGTAGTGAAGGGAGTAGTGGCTGATCGCCTTGCGATCGCCGGAGTCGTCGGTGTACGACAACGTGATCGACGCGGCCGGGGGCGTGACGTCGAAGTACTTCGCGCCACCCCCGTTCACCAGCGATCCGGCCTTGACGCAGTAGCGGTCGATCAGCTTTCCGGCGGGAGCCGTGACGGTGAGCGTCATCGGGTCGCCGGTGGTGTCGATCTTGCTCGACGAGAGACCGTCGCACAGCAGGCCGTCGGCCGGAGTGGCGGAGGCGGAGCCCGGCGCGAAAACCAGGAAGGCGAGCAACATCGCGCAGAGCGCGCGGAGAGCGGCGGTGGACCGCATGGGGTGTCTCCTAGGAGGCAGTGGGTCCCCGCGCTGCCCCCGAAGGAGCGCCCCCGCGCTGTTTCCCGTTGTAGCCGGTGACGACCTCCCCTGGAGAAGCTCGTCGTGCGCATCCCCGTGAATGCGACCCGACACCTTCAGGGTCCATGGTCCCGAGGGCACGTGCCCAAAGGCCAAGGTCCCCTCTTTGCGCACAGGGGGGCTAGGACGTTGGTCCCGAACCGTGACAACGCCTCCGCAAACGCCGCACCCCGAAGGCGACTGCGCCCTCGGCTACCAGGGGGATTGCAGGCCGAAGACGCAGCCGCGTCTTCGGCCCAGCGCCGCGCTCGTCCAGCGCCCGCCCGAGCAGGACGCCTTCCACAGCGTCGCCCGGATCCCCGCTTCGCGCAGGAGTCCCAGGTCCCCCAGCAGCAGGGACATTTCGGGACGTAGGTCCCAGCCGGCACCAGGCCTGCCCAGCCCCGTCCAAGCCCCGCCCGAGGGGCTAGGGTCCGCTTGTGTCCGAGTCGCGTCGATCCGTGCTGGTGGTGGTCGCGCTGGGGGTCGTCTATCTCGTCTGGGGCTCGACCTACCTCGGCATCCGGGTGGTCGTGGACCAGGCGCCACCGCTGGCCTCGATGGGGTCCCGCTACCTGCTGGCCGGTCTGCTGCTGGCCGTGGCTCTCTCCGTCCGGCGCGGGATCCGGCGACTCGCGGTCTCGAGGCGAGAACTGGCGGGGGCGGCGCTGCTCGGCTTACTGCTGCCGATGCTCGGCAACGGGATGGTCTCGATCGCGGAGTCCATGGGCGCACCGTCGGGCGTCACCGCCGTGCTGATCGCCATCGCTCCGCTGATGATCATGCTCTTCCGCTTCGCCAGCGGGGACAGGCCCCGCCTCCTGAGCGTGGTCGGGATCGTGCTCGGCTTCGCGGGGTTGAGCTACCTGGTTCTCGCCGGGCACGCGAGCACCGAGTCTGGATTCACGCTGCTGTCGGCCGGGATCATCCTGTTCGCCTCCACGTGCTGGGCCTTCGGGTCGTGGATCCAGCCGCGGCTGACCCTGCCAGCCGACGCGTTCGTCACAACGGCCTA
The DNA here is from genome assembly GCA_963740525.1 of uncultured Actinomycetota bacterium. GTDB lineage: Bacteria > Actinomycetota > Actinomycetes > Propionibacteriales > Nocardioidaceae > CAVUEG01. Next base: position 1,176,442 of record CAVUEG010000006.1, on the reverse strand, counting down.
CGAGATGATGATCGGTGGGCTGATCATGCTCGCGGTCAGTCTGGCCCGAGGGGAGCGGCTTCACCCGACCGAGTACGACGCCCGCACCTGGCTGGCGTGGGGGTACCTCGTCATCTTCGGGTCGCTGGTGGCCTTCACCGCCTACGTGTGGCTGCTCGCGAACGCACCGATCGGCCTGGTGGCGACGTACGCCTACGTCAACCCGGTCGTCGCCGTCGTGCTCGGCGCCGTGATCCTCGCCGAGCCCATCACCGCTCCGGTGCTGATCGGTGGTGGGGTCGTCGTCGCCGCGGTCGCCATCGTGATCAGCGTCGAACGCCCCAGGAGGCCGGTCCCCGACCCGGACGTGACCGCGGAGGTCGGGTAGCCGCCGCGCAGGACTGGCCCGACCGCCCGAGGCCCTGGACCAAGGGCGCACCGGGAACAGGCCCAACGACCCTGTTCTGCCGCGCCCCCGGCGATTCAATCTGGGCGGTGGTCCGGAAGCACCGGATCGATCGATCACACGGGGGGACGTATGCCATCACTCAAGTCACGCCTGTCCCTGGCCACCGCGTTGGGCATGCTCGTGTCCGGCACCCTGACCATGGCGCTCGCCTCGGGTGCAACGGCGGTGCCGGTGACTCCGACGACCAAGGTGTCCATCACCAAGAACCACGTCGTGCACATGCCGCAGCAGCTCGCCCCCGGGGTGAACCGGTTCGCGATCAGCTCCGGCGGCGACGCTGCGTTCCAGATCGTCCAGGCTGCTCACGGCTACACGAAGCGCCGGCTCGCACACGATGTGAACACCGGCCTGTCGCAGGGCAAGGTGCGCTATCTGAAGAGGTTCGAGGCCAACGTGACGCTGCTGGGCGGCGTTGCCTCCGCGGCCGACCACCCCGGAGTGCTCTTCGTCCGGCTGCCGGCCGGGACGTACTGGGTCGCGGACACCGACGCCCGGGTGACCAGGGCCGAGAAGCTGCTGACGATCCACGTCGGTGGGGCCCCCACCGGTGCGGTGATGCCCCAGGCCGCCGTGGTCCGTGCGATCAACGAGGCGGACTGGGGCCACCGACCAGCCTCCATCTCGCACGACGGGCTCTTGACCTTCCGCAACCGGAGTGCCGACAACCACTTCGTCGCGATGGCCAAGCTGCTTCCGGGGAAGACCATGCGCGACTTCCGTCGTTGGCTGGACGCGATCAAGAATGGCCAGAACCCCGGCCCGCCGCCCGTCGACGAGAACATCGGCCTCGACACCGGGGTGGTCAGCCCCGGGCACTCCATGACCATGCACTACCGGCTCCCTCGTGGGCGGTACGCGATGATGTGCTGGTGGCCGGACGCCGAGCAGGGCGGCATGCCGCACGCGTTCATGGGGATGGTCCGCGGGATCACGCTCGACTGATCCGCACAGCAATCCGGCAACCAACCGGGCCTGCCGGGTGGCGGAGGGACGACGCTCCGGCACGAGACGTCTGCATCTCGTGTCGGGGCCCGTCCGTCGACCCGGGCGAGGATCAGGCCAGCGAGGCCAGCCAGGCGTCGTGCAGGTCTGAGAAGCGCCCGTCTCCACCGGCGATGAGGTCCGAGGGCGACCCGTCCTCGACGATCCGCCCGTGCTCCATCACCAGCACCCGGTCCGCGATCTCGACGGTCGAGAGCCGGTGGGCGATGATCACCGCCGTGCGACCCGCGAGGATCGTCCTCAGCGCATGCTGGACCAGCCGCTCGGAGGGGATGTCCAGCGAGGATGTCGCCTCGTCGAGGATCAGCACGGCCGGGTCGGCGAGAAACGCCCGGGCGAACGCCACCAGCTGCCGCTGTCCGGCAGAGAGCCGACCGCCCTTGTTCGAAACCGGGGTGTCATAGCCCTCGGGCAGAGCGGTGATGAAGTCGTGGGCGCCGAGTGCCACCGAGGCCGCGACCACGTCCTCCATGCTCGCCCCGGGGCGACCGAAGCGGATGTTGTCCGCGATCGACCCGCTGAACAGGTAGTTCTCCTGCGTCACCATGACGATCGCCGAACGCAGCGTGTCCTGGTCGAGCGAACGCAGGTCGATCCCGTCCAGCAGCACCCGACCGCCGGCGGGGTCGTAGAAGCGCGTGACCAGCTTGGCCAAGGTGGTCTTGCCGGCACCGGTGGTCCCGACCAGCGCGAGGGTCTGCCCCGCCGGGACGACCAGGTCGAGGTCGGGCAGCACGTCGACGCCGTCGACGTACCCGAAGCGCAGGTGGTCAAGGCGCACCTCGCCGCGCGCGTGCGGGAGCGGCACCGGGACCTCCGGGTCCGCGACCGTCGGCACCTCCTCGAGAACGCCGGACAGCTTCTCCAGAGCAGCGGAGGCCGACTGGAAGGTGTTGTAGAACTGGGAGATCTCCATCATCGGCTCGAAGAACTGCCGCAGGTACAGCAGGAACGCCGCGAGCACCCCGACCGTCACCTCACCGTGGTAGGCGAGGAAGGCGCCGTACAGCAGGACCACCGCGATCGTGATGTTGCCGATCAGCCGGATGCCGGGCATGAACCACGCCACCAGCCGGAACGCGCGCAGGTTGGCGACGCGGTACTGGTCGTTGACGTCGTCGAAGATCTCCTGGTTGCGTGACTCGCGCCGGAACGCCTGGACTGCACGGATGCCGCCCATCGACTCGACGAAGTGCACGATGACCAGGGCGACCTTCTCGCGCGTGATGCGGTACGTCGCGGCCGACTCGTGCCGGAACCAGTTGGTCAGCCACAGCAGGAACGGGAAGCACAACAGCGCGACCAGGCCGAGCTTGAGATCGAGGACCAGCAGCAGCACGGAGGTGCCGACCAGAGTGAGGGCCGCGGTCACCAGCCCGTCGAAGCCGGTCTCGAGCATCTCGTAGATCGCGTCCATGTCGGAGGTCTGGCGAGAGATCACCCGGCCGGAGGTGTACTCGTCGTGGAAGGCAGGGCTCAGCTTCTGGAAGTGCCGGAAGACCCGCCGCCGGATCTCGTAGAGCATGTTCTGCCCGATGGTCCCGGAGAGCACGAGGAACACGTTGCGGGTAGCGGCCTGGAGCAGCGTCGCACCGAGCACCAGGGCGACGATCAGGTAGAGGGGCCCGGTGTCGCCGGTCGCCCGAATCGGAGGGATCCCGGTGTCGATGCCTTCCTTGACCAGGTAGGGGATCGACAGCCGCGCGGCGTTCTCCATCACCACGACCACGACGAGCAGCCAGAGCACGCGACGGTGCGGCCGGATCAACGTGGACAGCAGCGCCCGTGACCTCTTCTCCAGCCGGCCGGCCATCTCCGCGGTCAGCTCGTCGGCGCGACCGTCGGCGGCGACCCCGCGCCAGTCCGCCTCGGAGGCCTCCTCGTGCGCAAGGCTCTCGGTGCTGGACTCGGAACCGGTGTCGGTGCTCACGCGACCACCTCCTCGCTGTCGGCGGCGAGTAGCTCGCGGTAGGCCGGGACGGTCGCGAGCAGCTCGGAGTGCTGACCGACGTGGGTGATGGTGCCGCCCTGGAGCAGCGCCACCTTGTCGGCGAGCATCACGGTCGAGGCGCGATGCGCGACCACGATCGAGGTGGTGCCTCCGAGCACGCTGCGAAGGGCGTCCTCGACCAGCTTCTCGGTGTGCACATCCAAGGCGGACAGCGTGTCGTCGAGGACCAGGATCTGTGGGTCGGCCAGCACTGCTCGGGCCAGCGCCAGCCGCTGCCGCTGGCCGCCCGAGAGTGCCATCCCCTGCTCTCCGATGCGGGTCTCCAGCCCCCACGGAAGGTCGCGCACGAAGCCCGCCTGCGCGATGTCGAGCGCCCGCTCGATGTCGTCGCTGCCGGCGTCGGCTCGGCCGAGGAGGAGGTTCTCCCGGGCGCTCATGGAGAACAGCGTCGGCTCCTCGAAGGCCGTCGCGACGATGCGGCGCAGGCTCCGAAGCGTCAGGTCACGCACGTCCACGCCGTCGATCGTGACCCGGCCTCCGGTGACGTCGTACAACCGTGGGACCAGAGCAGTGAGCACGGTCTTGCCGGACCCGGTGGCCCCGACGACGGCGACGGTCTCGCCCGGCTCGACGACCAGGTTGACGTCGCGGAGCACGGGGTCACTCCCGGGGAAGGCGAAGTCGACGTGCTCGAGGCACAGCCGACCTCGGGGACGGTCGAGGGTGCGGGCGCCCGAGACGATGTCGGGCTCGGTGTCGAAGATCTCCAGCACCCGGGCCGCGGCGGTCATCGCCTCCTGGGCCATGGCCAGGATGACGCCGAGCGAGGCGACCGGCCAGACCAGGGAAAGCATGAGGGTGAGAAAGGCGACCAGGGTGCCCGCGGTCAGCCTGCCCTGCCCGACGCCGATCGAGCCCAGGAGCAGAACGACAACCACGGCGAGGTTGGGGATCACCTCGAGGAACGTCCAGAACTTGGCCGAGAGACGCACCTTGTCCAACGAGGTGTCACGGAGCTTGCCTGCGGAGCGCTCGTAGCCGAGGGAGACGTGCTCGCCACGACCGAACGACTTCACGACCCGGATGCCGACGGCACCCTCCTCGGCGAGCGTGGCCAGGTCGCCCTGCTCGTCCTGGACGCGGCGCGAGACCAGCACGTAGGCACGCTCGAAGCGCATGGACAGGAACACGATCGGGAGGGCTGCGGCAGCCACCACCAGGCCGAGAGGCCAGTACATGTGCAGGAGCACACCGGTCACCACGGTGAGCTGGAGGATGTTGATCGCGAGGAACAACAGCCCGAAGCCCGAGAACCTCCGGATGCTGGAGAGGTCGCTGGTGACGCGGGACAGCAGCTGGCCGGACTCCCACCTCGAGTGGAACGACATCGGCAGGTTCTGCAGGTGGGCGTAGAGGTCGTGTCGGATCGCCGTCTCCAACCCGAGGACGGCGTTGGACTGCACCCAGCGCCGCCAGAAGATCAGCACCGCCTCGAGGATGCCCAGGCCCAGGGCGAGCAGCCCGAGCGGGAGCACCGGCCCCAGCCGGTGCTCGGTGATCGGCCCGTCGATCAGTGCCTTGGTCACCAGCGGGATGGCCACCGAGAGCCCGACGCCTGCCACCGAGGTGCCGACCATGACCACCAGGGCGGGGACGTACGGGCGAAGGTAGCCACGCAGTCGCCACAGGGAACGAACGCTCGCCGGTGGGTGGTCGGTGGGGCCATCCGTGGTGGCGCGCGTGGGTGCCGACATCGTGAGCCAAGGCCTCCTGCCCGAGAAAAACGTGTAAGAGGCAGATTACGTCGTGCCACGGACAGAACCGAAACGGTTTTCCACGACGATCACGCCACCCACGGGGGCCGCGCCTCACACGAAGCGGGCGGCGACCTCCAAGAGGACGTCGTTGCCGGCCGGCTCGCCCATGGAGACCCGGCAACCCTCTCCCGCGAACGGGCGGACCATCACCCCTGCCTCGTCCGCGGCCGCCGCGAAGTCCAGGGTCCGCTCGCCCAGGGCCAGCCACACGAAGTTGCCCTGGGCGTCGGGCACGTCCCATCCCTGGGACCGCAGAGCATCGACGACCCGGCTCCGCTCACCCACCAGCGCGTCCACCCGCTCGAACAGCTCGGCTTCGCGCTCCAGAGATGCGACCGCCGCGGCCTGGGCGACCGACGAGACCCCGAACGGCAGGGCACACGCGCGCACGGCGGACGCGATGCCCTCGGCCGCGACGACGTAGCCGACCCGGAAGCCGGCCAGTCCGTAGGCCTTCGCGAAGGTGCGCATCACGACCACGTTCGGATGCGTGCGGTAGAGCGCGAGCGCGTCCACCGGGTCGGCAGAGCGGACGAACTCGCGGTAGGCCTCGTCCACGACGACCAGGACGTGGGAGGGAACCCGCTCCAGGAACGCCGCCAGATCGTCATGGGTGACAGCGGGACCGGTCGGGTTGTTCGGGGTGCAGACGATGACGACCTTCGTCCGATCGGTCACGGCCTCCGCCATCGCGTCGAGGTCGTGCCGGGCATCCGCGGTCAGCGGGACCTGGACCTTGGTGGCCCCCGTCACCGTGACCGCGATCGGGTAGGCCTCGAAGGAGCGCCAGGCGTAGATCACCTCGTCGCCGGTCTCACAGAAGGCCTGGAGCAGGTGGTAGAGCACGGCGACGGAGCCGGTCCCGGCGGCCAGGTGCTCCACGGGCACGCCCAGCCGCTCCGCAAGCGCGGCGTACAGGGCCGAGCAGCCCATGTCCGGGTAGCGGTTCATCTGCGCCACGGCCGCGTGCGCCGCTTCGACGACGCCCGGAAGCGGCGGGTAGGGGTTCTCGTTCGACGACAGCTTGTAGGTCGTCAGCCCTTCGCGGGGCACCGGCGGCTTGCCCGGGACGTAGGCCGGGATGTCATGGATCGTGGGTCGCACCTGCGGTTCCTTGCTGCTGCTCATGCGCGCCACCCTATGCCGCACCGCGGCCGGGACCGTCCGCCCGGACTCGGAAAGGCCCACGGCCCGGACCGCGTTCGGGGGGGCGGCGAACCTCCCCTAGAGTCCCGGGCATGGAGCGACGGAGGGCAGGGATCGGTCTCGGTCTCGTGCTGCTCGGCGCGGTGCTCTTCACCGTCAACGCCGGAGTCTCCCGGGTGACGCTGCGCGCCGGGGTGGACCCGCTCATGCTGACCACGGTCCGGGTGACCGGCACCTTCCTCGGGCTGCTGCTGGTCGCGGTGCTCCTGAGGCGCTCGGCGCTCAGGCCACCACCGGGGCGACTCGGCTGGCTGGTCGTGGCTCACGGACTGATCGGCGTGGCCGCGCTCCAATGGGCCTACTTCGTGGCGATCGACCGGCTGCCCGTCGGGATGGCTCTCCTTCTGGAGTACCAGGCTCCGCTGCTCGTGGCCCTCTGGGCCCGTTTCGTCCACCGCGAGCAGGTCCGGCGACGGATGTGGGTCGGCCTCGCGCTGGCTCTGGTCGGGTTGGCTGCGGCGACGGGGATCGCTGAGGGCGGGGCGGTGTTCGACACGGTCGGGATCGCCGCGGGTTTCGCAGCCGCGGGCTGCTTCGCGGCGTACTTCGTGATCGGCGAGGCGGGCGTCGCCCGGCTCGACCCGCTGCGCGTGATCCTGTGGTCCTTCGGCGTCGCCACCATCGGCATCAACCTCGCCTCGCCGCTGACCGGCTTCCCGAGCGGTCTGCTCGGCGACCGGGTCTCGCTGCTCGGGTCGCTGTCCGCCCTGCACTCCCCCGTGTGGGCACTCCTGCTCTGGGTCGTCATCCTCGGCACACTGGTGCCGTTCGCGGTCGAGCTGAACGCCCTGAAGTACATCCCCGCAACGACCGTCACGATGATCGCGATGCTCGAGCCGGTCGGCGTGAACGCCCTGGGCTGGGTGTGGTTCGACGAGCGGCTGGGACTCGTGGCACTGCTCGGCGGGATCGCCGTCGTCGCGGGGATCGTGCTCGCCCAGTCGGCACGTCAGCCGGAGATCAGCGTTGAGCCTCCCCATCTGGGTTGACGTCCGATGCCTTCTCGCCCTCCTGAAGGGCACGTACCGGCGGAGGGGGGCCGACGAGGGTCAGCAACGCGTTGATCGCCGCCCACACCAGCAGCACGCTGACCAGGAACCGGATCAGCGCCACCGACAGCGACACCATTCCGTCGCCCTCGACGAAGGCCGGCCACCACGCCGGTGAGCTCAGCAGAGCAGCGGCGAGAAGGACGGGACCGGAGAACGGGCTCATCGACTGCTCCTTCGGTATGGGTGGTGCCGGCTCAGTCGATGCTCAGCGCGGGGGCCAGGCCGGTGACCAGGCCGACGGAGCGGATCTCCAGTGAGCCTCCCAGCTCGGAGTAGGACAGCACCGCCAGCCTCGGAGCCGTCGCCACCGTCATCCGGCGAACGGCGGCGCGCAGCTGCGGCGCGCAGACCAGCACCGGGCTGATCCCCTGCTCCTCGGCGGCGGTGATCAGCCCCGAGATCTGGCTGAGCAACGACTGGCTGAGGTCGACGTCCAGGGCCAGGACGCCGCCGTACTCCGTCATCCGGAACGCCTCGAGCATCCGCTGCTCCAGCATCGGCTCGAAGCTGAGGACGTTGATGACACCGTCGCGTGCGTACGGCGCGACGACGGCCATGCCGAGGGTCCCGCGGACCGCCTCGACCAACCCGTCGACGTCCTTGGCGGTGCGCGCCCGCAACGAGAGGGCCTCGAAGATCCGGACCAGGTCGCGGATCGAGACACCTTCCTCGAGCAGGAGCTGCAGGACGCGCTGGATCTCGCCGAGACTGAGCTGGGTCGGGGTGAGCTCCTCGATCAGGGCCGGGTGGCTGCGCTTCGCCGCCTCGGTGAGCATCTTGACGTCCTCACGGCCGAGCAGGCGGGAGGCGTTCGTGCGGACCACCTCGGCGAGGTGGGTCGTCAGAACCGACGAACGGTCGACGACCGTCGCCCCGTTGAGCTCGGCCTGGCTGCGCAGCTCCAGCGGCACCCACGCGGCCGCGAGGCCGAACACCGGCTCCGACGTGCGCCGGCCGGGGAGCCCGTCGAGCCGGTCGCCGATGGCGAGGACCGTGCCGGGAGGCGCCTCTCCGCGCGCCATCTCGACGCCGAAGAGCTTGATCGCGTAGGTGTTCAGGGGCAGGTCGAGGTTGTCACGGGTGCGCACCGGCGGGACCACGAGACCCAGGTCGCTGGCGACCTTGCGGCGCAGCGCCTTGACCCGGTCGAGCAGGTCGCCGCCGACGGCGGGGTCCACCAGGTCGATCAGGTCCGCGGCGAGCTCGAGCTCGAGGGGGTCCACCCGGATCTCCTCGACCAGTGCCTCGAGCGAGTCCGGTGACTGCATCGTCTCGAGCTGGGTCTCGGGCTCCGGGGCCGCGTCGACCTGACCGGCACGCGTCGAGAGCAGGAGCGTGACTCCGCCGGCCACGAGGAAGGGGAGCTTCGGGATGCCGGGGATGACGCAGAGGCTGAGCGCCGCGATGCCGGCGATCCGCAGCGGCTGCTGACGCCGGGTGAGCTGCTCGATCAGGTCGGAGCCCATGTCGGAGTCACCCGCCGCCCGGGTGACGATCAGGCCGGTGGCGACCGAGAGCAGCAGCGCGGGGATCTGGGAGACCAGGCCGTCGCCGATCGTCAGCAGGCTGTAGGTGTGCACGGCGTCGCCGAACGACATGCCCTTCTGCGCCACGCCCACCGTGAAGCCGCCGAGGAGGTTGACGACGGTGATGATGATCGCCGCAATGGCATCGCCCTTGACGAACTTGGACGCACCGTCCATCGCGCCGTAGAAGTCCGCCTCGCCAGCCACCTCGGCACGGCGACGGCGGGCCTCGTCGTCGTCGATCAGACCGGAGTTCAGGTCGGCGTCGATGGCCATCTGCTTGCCGGGCATCGCGTCCAGCGTGAACCTGGCACCGACCTCGGCGACGCGGCCGGCGCCGTTGGTGACCACGACGAACTGGATCACCACGAGGATCGAGAACACGATCATTCCGACGACCAGGCTGCCGCCGATGACGAAGTGGCCGAAGGTGTCGATCACGTTGCCGGCGTACCCGTCGAGCAGGACGAGTCGGGTGGCGCTCACGTTGAGGGCCAAGCGGAAGAGGGTGGCGACCAGGATCAGCGCCGGGAACGACGAGAAGTCCAGGGGGCGGTGCACGAACATCGCCGTCAGCAGGATCAGCAGCGCGCCGGTGATGTTGGCGGCGATCAGCATGTCGAGCAGGATCGCCGGAAGCGGCACGACCAGCATGACGACGATGCCGACGACGGCGACCGGGACACCGATCTGTGCCATCCGGCGCTGTCCGGCGCCTTGCGTCTCGGCCACGAGTGCCTCTCGGGTCGCGTGTGGGACACCGTCCGTGGTGCTGCTCCGCTGCCGTCCTGGCGAAGGTGCTATCGGCCGGTTCCGCGGGGACCTGAGGAGTCAGGCGCCCGCCGTCCGGCGGGGCCGACCTCGGGCAGGTCTGCGGCCAACCGCGGGGACTGGTGCCTGCCTCCGGTCGAGCCGGCGGCCCGGCGGCTGAGGACGAACGCCAGCACCTGGGCGACGGCGTGGAAGAGCGGTGCCGGGATCTCCTGGCCCACCTCGCACGAGGCGTGCAGGGCCCGGGCGAGCGGGATGTCGGCCACCATCGCCACCCGGTGCTCCTCGGCGAGCTCCCTGATCCGGGCCGCCATCACGCCGGCACCCTTGGCCACGACCCGCGGGGTGCCCTTCTCGGGCTGGTAGCGCAGCGCCACCGCGACGTGGGTGGGGTTGGTGAGCACTACGTCGGCGGTGGCCACGTCGGCCATCATCCGGTTGCGGGCCGCGGCGAGCTGACGCGACCGGATGGCGCTGCGCACCATCGGGTCGCCCTCGCTCTGCTTGTGCTCGTCCCGCACCTCCTTCTTGGTCATCCGGACCTGCTTGCCCGTACGCCGGCGCTGGATGCCGTACTCGACAGCGGCGGCCACGAGCCCGGCGAGGGCGACATCGCGCATCAGCCCGGTGGCCGCGTCCGCGGCGATCCGGACCGTCACCATCACCGGCATCAGTCCGCCGACCACCGGGAGCACCTCGTTCACCGCCCGCCAGACGAAGAGCGCGACCAGGCTGCTCCTGATCAGCATCTTGGTGCCCTCCCACAGGGCGTGCGGTCCGAACATCCGCTTGGCCCCGGCCAGCGGGCTGAGGCGCGACGCCTTCGGCTTCAGCGACTTCGTCGCGAAGAAGAGCCCGCCTTGGGCGACCGCCAACGCGACGCTCACGAGCATGATCAGGGCGCCCAGGAGGACCGTCAGGGTCAGGAAAATCATCGTGCCGTCGTGCATCAGCGTCAGGGCCGTGGACATCTGCGGCTCGGCGATCGCCATCAGCGACCGCGTCATCAGCGTGCGGATCTGGTCGAGGCCCCGCCCGACGAGCAGGTGCGCCAGCATGGCGACGACCAGGATGGCCGACCAGGCGCCCAACTCGGGGGTCCGCGCGACCTTGCCTTCCTTGCGCGACTCCTTGAGCTTGCGTGGAGTCGCCTTCTCGGTCTTCTCTTCGGCGCTCACCCCAGAGCCTCCAGCGCCTGCGACAGCATCTCGAGCAGTCGCTGGAGTACGTCGGGCAGGACCACGAACGACATCCCGACGATGGCCAGGGTGAGCCCGATCTTGGCCGGGAACATGATCATGATCGCGTTCAGCTGAGGCGCCACGCGCGTGAGCAGGGCCAGCCCCAGGTCGGCGATGAACAGGACACCGATCAGGGGCAGGGCGATCTGGACCGCGGCGGTGAAGAACATCCCGAAGGCCGCCATCAGGACGTCGGCGGCGTTCGCGGGATGCCAGACGGTCCCGACGGGCATCGTCGTGAACGACCGCAGCAGCCCGCCGATCACGAGGAGGTGGGCGTTGCTCGCGAAGAGCAGCATGGTGGCCAGCATCGAGAACAGCTTCCCGTTCACGGAGTTCATGTTCTGGCTCAGCGGGTCGAACGCCGCCGCGAGGCTGAATCCGCCGAAGACGTCGATCAGGTCCCCCGCCGCCTGCACCGCCGCGAACACCAGGAAGGTCAAGAAGCCCATCAGGGCACCGATCAGGGCCTCCTGGACGGCGGCCGCGGCGATGTCCGCCACCCCGTTGAGCGGGAGGGCATGGGCGGCGGACGGCACCACGGCGAAGGCGAGGCCGAGCGCAAGCAGGGTCTTCGCCGCAGCCGGAACCGCCTTGGTGGAGAACGGGGGCGTGATCACCAGCCACGCCACGAGACGCACGGATGCCAGCACGTAGACGATGACCGGGGCGCCCGCGATCGTCACGACCATGAACCGGCCGCCCTAGCCGAGGAGTCCGGGGATGCGCGCGAACAGGTCCTGCGTGTAGGAGATGAGGGTGTGCAGCATCCAGTTGCCCGAGATCAGCAGCGAGAGCCCGACCCCGATCACCTTCGGCACGAACGCCAGCGTGAACTCCTGGATCTGGGTCATCGACTGGAAGACCGAGATCACGAAGCCGATCACCAGTGCAGGCATCAGGATCGGCGCACACAGCTTCAGCGCCACCAGCATGGTCTGGAGGGCGATGTCGAGGACGACGCTGTCGGACACGCGCTCAGCCTGCCGTAGCTCTGGACGAGTGAACGGATGATCAGACCCCAGCCGTCCACGAGCACGAACAGCAGCAGCTTGAACGGCAGTGACACCATCACCGGCGGCATCATCATCATGCCGAGCGACATCAGCCCAGCACTGACGACGATGTCGATCACCAGGAACGGGATGAAGATCATGAAGCCGATGATGAAGGCCTGCTTCAGCTCGCTGAGGATGAACGCGGGCACCAGCGTGGTCATCGGTACGTCTGCAGGCTTCGCAGGCGGTGTCCGGTGCGCCGCCTCGGTCAGCAGCGCGATCTCCTTGTCTCCGGTCTGGCTGAGCATGAAGCCCCGCAGCGGCACGATGCCGTCGTCGAAGGCCTGCACCTGCGTCTTCGCAGCCGCCAGGTAGGGCTGGAGCCCGTCGTCGTTCATCTGCCCGAGGACCGGAGACATGATGAACAGGCTCAGGAAGAGGGCGAGGCCTGCCAGGACCTGGTTGGGCGGGATCTGCTGCAGCCCCAGGGCATTCCGGGTCAGCCCGAGGACCACGAGGATCTTGGTGAAGCTGGTGCAGGTGAGGAGCAATGCAGGCACCAGTGAGATCAGGGTCAGCCCGAGCAGCACCAGGATCGGCGTACTCGGCTTCTTGGTGACATCGTCGAAGCGGACGGTGACATCGGTGCCACCGGTCCCGGCCGACGGACCCCTGGGACCGCGCGGCTCCGTCGGTGCCAGCGTGAGCGCGGTCGCCGAACCGACCTGCTCGCCGGCCCCAGCCGACAGTGGCGCATGAGCGGAGGGAGTCGCCGCCGAGGACGGTCCCGCCGCGATCACCATGGCGGCGAGCAGGATGAGGAGCAGCGCCGAGAGGCCGCGCAGCAGACGCAACCGTCCCGGGAGGGTTTGCTCAGGCATCCGTGCCGCCGTCCGCGAGGGAGCCCTCGGCTGCCTGGCCCGTGACGGAACGACCGGTGGCCGTCGCCCAGGCCTGACGCCAGGTCTGGGCGGCCAGCAGCGACCCGGCCAGCGCCGTGCGCTCCGGAGCCCGCCCCGACTCGTACGCCGAACGACCGGACGCCGACGAGCCTTTCGGCGAGATCCCCGGCTCGGGAACCTCTTGCACGGACTCCAGCTCGACCGGGTCGAGCTCGGTCAGCAGTCGGACCCCGCCGTCCGAGATCCCGACGACCAGCACCCGGCAACCGACCTCGACGACCGCGATGGAGGCGCCGCGGCTCAGCGCTGGCGACCTCGCACCCTGATCACCGACGCGCGTCACCGCCGTCATCTTGCGCGACCCGATCCGGGCCACGGCCCAGAACAGTCCCAGCACCACGGCGAGCGACAGCACCACGCGCAGCGTGAGCTCGAGCACGGTCAGCCCCGGCAGGTCCCGCGACGATCTCGGTCACCCGAAGCGCGAAGTTCTCGTCCACCACGACCACCTCGCCGCGAGCGATCAGCCGGCCGTTGACCAGCAGGTCGGCCGGGCTGCCGGCCGCACGGTCGAGCTCCAGCACGTCACCGGGGGTCAACGCGAGCAGCTCGCGCACGGCCAACCGGGTGCGGCCGAGCTCGACGGTGACGTCCATGGCCACCCCGTGAAGCAGCTCGACCCCGCGGCTGTGCGCCGCGGACGGGCTGACGGGAGGGGTGGCGATCGGCTGGGTCGTGGCGGAGACGAACAGCATCGCCACGGCCTCGGCGCCCGCCAGCAGCGGGACGGCGTACTCCCGGCCTTGGCCAGGGTCGAGCCCCAGGTCGTCACCGAACAGGCTGCGCCCGGCGGTCGCGCCGCTGCCCAGCGCCGCTGCGGCCACGTCGAGCGCCGGCTGCACTGCCGCGGCCAGGTCGAGCGGGCCACCGGGCACGGACTCCAGCGCCGCGGAGAGTTGCTGGCCGACGAGCAGGCCGACCAAGCGCCCGGCTGGCGGTCGAGTTCCGCCACCGCACCTGCCGTCCAGTCGGCGGCCACCACGTGCGAAGCCGGTGTCACCGAACCCGGGACGAGGGTGTCGGGCGACGGAAGTGCCGAGGCGACCGCGTCCGCGCTGCGTGCGATCGCGACCTCGAGATCCGGGTCGGGAAGCCAGGTGCCCCGGTTCTCGGGGTTTCCGGTGCTGGGCAGGGTCTCGGTGGTCATGCTTTCTCCTGGGTGGGTGTGGCGACCACCAGAGCGGCCAGGCGTCTGCCCTGGCTGCCCGGGGTGGCATGTGCGAAGACGACGTCGGCCGCCATCACGTCGAGCGGTGCCTCGGCAGGGTGCTTGAGACGGACCACGTCGCCGACCTGAAGGCCGGAGAGCTCGACCGGGTCGGCCGGCGTCGCCCGGAAGCGGATGGCGACTTCGATCGGCACCTCACGGAACCCTGCGGCGAGCCGGCTGGTCGCCTCCTCGCGACGGACCCGGTCCGCGGGGCTGAGCACTGCGCGGGAGTCGCCTGCGCTGAGGAACGGGAGCAGGCCGGCGAAGGCGACGCAGACGGAGACCTTGTGCTCGGCCCCTCCCTCGCGCAGCCGAAAGTGCGCGACGACCATGGCGTCCGAGGCGTGACCGACCTGGGCCAGGCTCGGGTTGTACTCCACTCCGACGATCTTCGGCTCCAGCGGAACCAACGAGGAGAAGGCGTAGCGGATCTCCGCGACCATCCGTTCGAAGAGGGTGTCGACGACGGACGACTCCAGGTCGGTCAGTGGCCGCTCGGGCTGCTCACCGTGCCCCGGCCCGCCGAGCAGACGGTCGACGCAGGACATCGTCATCGCGAGCGGGAAGTCGAGCACGGCGTGCTGCTGGATCGGGTCGATGGAGAAGATCGTCATGTAGGTCATCTCGTCCAGCGAGTCGACGTACTCCGAGTAGGTCTCCTGCTCGATGGAGACCACCTCGATCTCGCACACAGAGCGCACGGACGAGGTCAGGACGGTCGAAGCCTGACGGGCGAAGGTCTCGAACGCGATCTGCAACGCCCGCACGTTCTCACGCGACATCTTGACCGGACGACGGAAGTCGTACGGCGTCACCGCGCTGTCCGCGCGACGCGGACGCTCACGCAGGCCAGCGTCCCCGACCCGGCTGGAGGACGTGCGAGGGGAGGCGGTCACGCCTCAGGTCATCGGCCGGGTGGGCCGGGTCCTGAGGGGTCCGCGATGTGGAGTTGTGCGCGAGTCGCCTACTGGGTCACGAAGTCAGTGAAGTAGACCCCGATCACCTCGCCTTCGTACTCCTCTTCGAGGCGCTTCTCGAGGCGGTGCTTGAGCGAGTTCCGGTAGGCCTTGCGGGCCAGCTTCTCGTTCGACAGACCGCTGAACAGGTCGATGGTGGCGTCGAGTGCCAAGCTGCCGTCGACCTCCTCGCCGGCGTCCTTGCTCGCCTGGAGGGCCAGCCCGATCCGCAGGTAGTGGCCGCCATCGAGGTTGACCTGGATCGCGTCGAGCTTGACCACCACGCCGGGCTCCGGCTCGGGCGCGGCCGAGGCCGACGTCGGACGCAGGAAGAACCACCAGCCGCCGCCGGCGGCGATGAGGACGACCAGGAGCACGAGCACCAGCTTGGCCTTGCCCCCGCCCTCCTCGACCTCGGGGTCGACGATCTCGGTGCTCATCCGGCTGCTCGCTCTCTCTTGACGTCCTCGAACAGGTTGCGGGCTGCCTCTGACGCACCGGAGATGACCACGACGTCCACGCGCTTGTTCAGCTCCTGTGAGCCCGGCAGCTTGGGGTCGACGATCGGCCGCTCGTGCCCGAAGGCCGCCGCCGACATCCGGGTGGCGGGCACCCTGCCCCGCTCGTCGAGGTAGCGCAGCACGGTGACCGCGCGAGCCGCGGACAGCTCCCAGTCGGTGGGGAAGTACTTCGGCTTCACCTTGACCTGGTTGGTGTGGCCGTCCACCTCGATCTGGTTGTCCAGGGTGCGCAGCACCGGGGCCAGGACGTCGAGCAGGCGCTGGCCTCGCTCGCTCAGGTCGGCCATGTTCGCCGCGAACACGATGTGACGCGAGACCAGGCTGATCCGCAGTCCGCGCGCGTCCACGGTCAGCTTGACGTCGCCGGCGAACCCCTTGGCCGCGAGGGCCCGGTGGATCAGCTTGCGGAGGTTCTCCAGCCGGATGAGCTCGGCCCGTGCCTCGTCGTACGCGTTCCGGCCGGCGCTCTGGGCGGCCGCCTGCTGGGCCTCGGCGTGGGCGGCCGCCAGCGCCACGTCGGGCTGCTGGTCCTGGGAGATCGGGTCGAGACCCTCGGAGTCGGGGGCGATCGCCGACACTGCCTGGCTCCCCTGGGCGTCCAGCACCGAGGTCTCACCACTGAACGGGGTCGCGTTCTGCCCGATCCCGACGGCCCGACCCTCCTTGAGCATCAGGAACCGCTTCTGGTCCACCTGGCTGATCGCGAACATCACGATGAACAGCACCATGAGGAGCGTGACCATGTCGGCGTACGTGATCAGCCAGCGCTCGTGGCCGCCGCCGTGCTCGTCGTGGTCCTCGTGGTGACGCCTGGACTTCCCCATGTCAGGCCGCCTTTGCGTCGGGCTCGCGCTCGGACTCGGGCAGCAGCGACTGGAGCCGCTGCGCCACCAGGCGCGGGTTGGCACCCGCCTGGACGGCCAGCAGGCCCTCGATCACGATCTCCATCCGACCGATCTCGAGCTCTCCGATGCGGGTCAGACGGCTGCCGATCGGCAGCCAAACGACGTTGGCGGTCATCACACCCCACAGGGTCGCGACGAACGCTCCGGCGATGAGGTGGCCGAGCTGGTCGGGGTTGGAGAGGTTCTCCAGGACGTGGACCAGGCCCATCACAGTGCCGATGATCCCGATGGTCGGCGCGTAGCCGCCCATGTCGTTGAAGAACTTCGCCGACCGCTTCTCCTGGGCCTTGCGGGCGAACATCTCGGACTCGAGGATCTCCCGGAGCTCCTCGGGGTCGGTGCCGTCGACCACGAGCCGGACCCCGCGGCTGAGGAACTCGTCGCCGACCTCGCCCACGCTCTCCTCGAGGTTGAGCAGGCCCTCACGGCGTGCCTTGTCGGCCAGCGACACCACGACCGGGACCAGCTCGCCCGGCGGGACCGGCGTGTAGGTGAACGCACGCTTGAGCGCGCGGGCCGCGTTCTTGGCGTCGGTCATCGTGCCGCCGGCCACGGCGGCCCCGATGGTGCCGCCGAACACGAGCAGCATCGGAGGCATCAGCAGCAGCGAGGTCGGCTTGCCGCCCTCGAGCAGGTTGGCACCGATGATCGCCGCGAAGGCCATCCCGATGCCGATCTGGGTCGCCCGGTCCATCACGGCCCCTGCGGCGGGAACGGGGCGACGCTGTCCTGCGCCTCCGGAACGGCGGAAAGCCGGCCGCGACGCGACACCGAGGTCGACTCGCCGGTCTCCACGAGCGTGGTGGCCGCGAGGACCTGGGCGCGGTAGTCGAGGATGGCTGCGACGACGTCTGCCAACGAGTCCTGGACGATGTACTTGGTGCCGTCCACGAGCGTGATCACGGTGTCGGGAGTCTCGTCGACGCGCTCGATGAGGTCAGGGTTCAGCGCGAACTTCGCTCCCGTGATTCGCGTAAGCGTGACCATGCTGGCGCCATCCTTGACCCGTCGAACACGCCTGCCATCCTTGGCCGGCACCCCTGACATCGGCCAAACGGCTCCTCACCTGAGCCATTTGGCCGACGCCGACCACTACCTCTTGATGTTCACGAGCTCCTCGAGCACCTGGTCGGAGGTGGTGATCACGCGAGACGTGGCCTGGAAGCCGCGCTGGGCGATGATCAGGTTGGTGAACTCCTGGGCCAGGTCGACGTTGGACATCTCCAGCGAGCCGCCGACCAGGTTGCCCCGACGCCCGGTGCCCGGCGCTCCGAACTGGACCGCTCCGGAGTTGGTGCTCGAGCGGAAGGCCGTGTCGCCGACCTTCTCCAGGCCCTCCGGGTTGGCGAAGTTCCCGATGGCGATCTGGAACAGCGACTGCTTGGAGCCGTCGGCGTAGACGCCGGTGATCACGCCGTCGGCGCCGATGGTGTAGGACTTCAGCGGGTTGGTGGGGTCCTCGTTCGCGATGTCGTCGATGACGATGTCGGTCGGGGTGCCCGTCGGGTCGATCGTGCCGGTGGCGTCGGCGGCGTACCCCTGGACGACGTCACCGTCGACGGTCACGAGCTTGCCGGTGCTGTCGAAGTTGAAGGCGCCCGCGCGGGTGAAGAGGTTCTCACCGCCGCGGTTGACCACGAACAGTCCGTCACCGGAGATCATCAGGTTGGTCGCCCGGCCGGTGACCTGGGCGGAGCCCTGGTTGAAGTTGGTAGTGACTCCGCCGACCTGGACCCCGAGACCGACCTGGATCGGGTTGGTGCCGCCCGACGTCGCCGTGGGCGCGCCGGAGGAGGTGAGCATCTGGGAGAGCGTGTCCTGGAACACGATCCCGCTGGCCTTGAAGCCGACCGTGTTGGCGTTGGCGATGTTGTTGCCGGTCACGTCGAGCATGGTCTGGTTGGCACGCAGCCCGCTGATGGCGGAGAAGAGTGAGCGAAGCATGGTGGTTCCTTTCGATGGGGTGGAGGTTCAGCCGGAGACGCTGATGACGTTGCTGATCGGTACGTCGGTTCCGCCGACGCCGAGCACCGGCCCGGTCGCGGTGAACCGCACCGAGTCGACCGAGCCACTGAGCTCCGTGCCGTCCTCGGACGTGTAGGTGATGGGTCGGCCGACCAGGCTGCTGGCGCCGAAGGCCATCTGGGCGGACAGGGCGGCCGCGGTCTGCTTGACCACGGCGTCGAGCTTCTCCAAGGACGTGAACTGCGCGGTCTGGGCGAGGAACTCCGACGAGTCGGTCGGGTTCATCGGATCCTGGTAGCGCAGCTGGGCGACCATGAGCTTGAGGAACGCATCGCGTCCCAGGGCGTCGGCCGGCGGGGCGACGGTGGGGGTGGCCTGGTTCAGTCCGTAGCCACTCTCGACGGGGTTGACGGTCATCGGGTCCTCTCAGATGGAGACGTCGACCGCGCCGGAAGAGGCACGGAGGGTGGATGGGGAAACGCTTCGTTCGGCAGCAGGGCGAGAGGCGCCCGGATGGCGGTCGTGCCCGGCGTCAGCCCTCGGCTGGCCGGACGACGGATGGTGCCCGCCGCTCGAGGCGTCGCCGCCCCCCGACCCGGGTCCGGCGGAGCCGCGGCCGTCCGGACGGGAGCCGAGATCGGTAACCGCACGGGCGTCGGCGGGCGCCACGGTGCCGGACAGGTCTCTCAGGACCAGGTGTCCCGCGCTCCTGCCGGTGCCCTCGAGCAGTGACCGCAGGGAGACGCCGCCTTCCCGGAGCGCCTCGCGGGCGTCGGCTCCGGCGGCCAGCATCACGTCGACCTTGCCCCCCTTGACCGTCACCGTCACCCTGACCTCGCCGAGGTCGGCCGGGTGGAGCCGAAGCGTGATCCGGTGGGTTCCGTCGCCTCTCGCGACCAGCCTCGGGACGACCGGCCACACCTGGTCGGCGACCGGGGTCTGGTGCGTCGCTGCCGGACCGGCCGTCGCGGCGCTCGCCGACGTCCCCGCTACGGGCGAGGCGGCTGGCGTGCCGGCCGTCCCGGCGGCGGGCTCGGCCGGGCTGGCGGCGAGCGAGGCTCCCGGCCGCAGCGGCCGCGCGGCGCTCTTGGTGATGGCCGGGGCGACCGGGGAACCCTCGCCGGTGGTGCCTCCCGGGCTCCCGGCGCGCGGCGCGGTGGGAGCCTCGAGGGCGGCCGGCTCCGCCGGGCCCGCGACGGGAGACGACGAGGCGGTGACCGGGATCGCGGGCGTCACCGGAGCGACGGTCGCCGAGGCGGTGGGAGCGGCCGCGGACGACGGCGTCGTGTCGGTCTCGGGCACGACGGGAGGCTGAGCGCCCGACTGGGTCGGGAGGTTCTCCGCCGGAGCAGCGTCGGAGGACATGAGGCGCGAGACGGTCGGCGTACCCGGGCTGAGCGACGGGTCTTCCGAGCCCTCCGCGTGAGGAGCGGGCAGAGCGCGCGGCTGGGCGTTGGTCGCGACCCCGATCGCTCCCGCGAGCGACATGGTCGCCTCGAGACCCGTCCCGTCAGCCACCGGCTCGTCGCCGGCCGGCAGGTCCTCGACCGCAGCCGCGGTCGGAGTCGTGAGCGCGTCGAGCACGGCCCCGAAGGTCGCGGCACCGGGCTCACCCTTCGGCGACGCACTCTTCGGGGCGGCGACGGGGACGGGCGGGCCGGGAGGCAGGGGCAGGACGGTCACGCGACCTCCAAGGTCGACTGGTAGGCGAGGACCGCAGGCACGTAGCGCTGCGTCTCCGGGTACGGCGGGATGCCGTGGTAGCGATGCACCGCACCGGGACCGGCGTTGTACGCAGCCAGGGCAAGGTCGGTGCGACCGAACTGGGCGATCAGGTCACGGAGGAGCCGGGCCGCTCCGTCGACGGCTTGCGACGGGTTGAGCGGGTCGACGCCGAGGCCGGCAGCGGTGGCCGGCATCAGCTGCATCAGGCCACGGGCACCGGCCGGGCTCACCGCGCCCGGGTTGAAGCCCGACTCCTGGTGCGCCACTGCGGCGAGCAGGCTGGCGGGCACGCCGTACCGCTGCGCAGCGCTGGTGAACTCGGCGGCGTACGGCGTCTGCCCCGGCATGACCCGGGACATGGCCGAGAGATCGGGAAGCACGCGACGGATCGCCGAGGGGGTCTCGATGATCTCGGCGAGCCTCACGTTGGCGCCCGGATGCGGAGCCTCGATCATCTTGCCGTCGCCGGCGTAGATCCCGACGTGGTGCACCGGGTGACCGAAGGCCACGATGTCGCCGGGCCTGGCCTGGGCGAGGCTGGGGACGGCGACACCGGCGCGCGCCTGGTCCGAGGAGACCCGCGGCAGGTCGATGCCGAACTTCCCGTAGACCAGCCGCACGAGCCCCGAGCAGTCCAGGCCGGTGGCCGGGTTGGTGCCACCCCAGACATAGGGGACGCCGAGGTACCGGCGCGCCTGCTCGACGACTGCAGCGCCGGCGTCGCTCCCGGTCGCGGCGAGGTCACCAGCTCCCACCAGAGCGTCAGGACCGGTGGCACCAGTGCTCGGGGTGAGCCGGGCCATCGTGGTCGCGAAACCGGCAGACGAGCCGCGGGCCGGCGCGGTGGGCGGGTTGAGCATGGCCAGCTGGCCCTGGATCTGCTGGATCCGGGCGGTGACGTCGGTGATGCTCACGACCCCTCCCCCAGCCCGTCCTCGGCCGTCGCCTGCGCGCGAAGCCAGCCCTGCGCCGCGAGGTCGTCGAGCTCACGCGCCTCGCGACGGTCGTGCTCGGCGGCCCGCTCGGCGGCCCGGCGCTCGAGGAGCAGGTCGACGACGCGGAGGTTCTGGTGGTCCTGCTGCCAACGGCGGGTCGCCTCGTCCGTGACCGACTGGCTGCTGGCTGCGGAGCCCTCGGCCTCACGACGAGCCATGGCGAGGGCGGCGCCCCGGGCGGCCTTCGTCTGGAAGGCCAGCACCGTGCCCCCCACGAACTCGGGCTCCTGCGCGAGACGGGTCGCCGCGGCGATCGCCTCTTCGGCGCGCTTGCGGCTCAGTGCCCGGACCTCGTAGAGACCCAGCCGGCTGTCGCGCTCGCGGGCGTCCCGGGCGCGACGAAGGGCGAGCAGGGCCAAGTCGGCCGCTTGCGCTCTCATGCGCCACCGACCAGGTCGTGCAGCAACGCCCAGGAACGGGCTGCGGGAGTCGGCTCGTCCATGGCCTGGCGCAGGAAGGCGTTGATGTCCGGCAGCAGCGCCAGTGCCCGGTCCGCGTCGGGTGAGCTGCCGGCTGCGTACGCGCCGATCTCGACGAGCTCGCGCACATCGCGATGGGCGGCCATCAGACGCCGGAGAGTGGCCGCGTCCTCGCGCTGCTCGGGAGAGGTCACGGCGGTGGCCACCCGCGAGACCGACTCGAGCACGTCGATGCTGGGGTAGTGGTTGCCGGTCGCGAGCCGGCGCGACAGTACGACGTGACCGTCGAGGATCGAGCGTGCCGTGTCACCGACGGGGTCCTGCATGTCATCGCCCTCGACGAGCACCGTGTAGAGACCCGTGATGGAGCCGCACTCGCCCGGCCCTGCTCGTTCCAACAGGCGGGGCAGCAGACCGAACACGCTCGGCGGGTAACCGCGGGTCGCGGGTGGCTCCCCGGCTGAGAGGCCGATCTCACGCTGGGCCATCGCCACCCGGGTGAGGCTGTCCATCATGAGCACCACGTCCCGGCCGGTGTCGCGGAACCACTCTGCGATCCGCGTGGCCACGAACGCGGAGCGGAGACGCTCGACGGCAGGTGCGTCCGAGGTGGCCACGACCACGACCGCCCTGGCGAGTCCCTCGGGTCCGAGGTCGTTCTCGAGGAACTCGCGGACCTCGCGTCCGCGCTCACCGACGAGCGCGATCACCGAGATCTCGGCATCCGTTCCCCGGGCGATCATCGACAGCAAGGTGGACTTGCCCACGCCGGAGCCGGCCATGATGCCGACCCGCTGGCCGCGGCCACACGGGACCAAGGCATCGAGGGCCCGTACGCCGAGCCCCACCTGCTGGTCCACACGACCGCGCAGCAGCGCGTGCGGCGCCGACTTCTCCACCGGCACCGTCGGGAGGCCGGTGAGCGGCGGCCCGCCGTCGATCGGACGGCCGAGGCCGTCGAGCACACGTCCGATGAGCTCGGTGCCGACCCCGATCCGCAAGGGCGAGCCCGTGGACCGGACGCCGGCGCCGACCCGGAGGCCGTGCGTGGAACCCAGCGGAAGACAGGTCGTCCCTGAGGGGGTGCTGGCCACGACCTCGGCGAGGACGGCGCCGTCCTTGCCGTCGACGTGCAGCAGGTCACCCACCGCGGCGTCGATGCCGCGCACCAGCAGGTGCAGCCCCTTGAGCTCCACGAGACGTCCACGCACCTGGGGACGGGCGGCCGCGAACACCTGCTCCAGCAGACCACCTTCGATCGTCGCGCTCATGGCTGCAGTACCTCGCGGACCCTGGCCAGGGCAGCGGTGATCGTCGCATCGACCACCGTGCTGTCGGTCTCGGCGACCGCGTCACCACGCTGTAGGGCGGAGTCCGCCAGCAGCGTGAGCCCGTGGCGCTCCAACGACTGGAGGTCCACCGAGGCCAGGTCGGCGGGATGGAGTCGGACCCGAACCGGAACACCGGCGGGGACGGCGACCAGGGCACGTCGGATGGCGTCGGCGCCGGGGTCAACGGCGAGGGAGACCTCGCGCAGCAGGACCGCCTCGGCGATCTGGAGCGCAAGCGTGACCGCCTGCTCCGCGACGGCCGCCCCACGGCACTGGCAGTCGGTCGCGTGAGTCTCCGCCGCACGCTCGAAGGCGCGCGTCGCAACCCGCAGGGCGGCGACCGCTTCCGCGTGCTCAGCCTCCCGCGCATCGGTCACGGCGATCTCAGCCGCCTGGAGGGTGGCGGCGCCCTGGCGGCGACCTTCCGCCCAGCCTGCGGCGTAGCCCTGGGCGTGTCCGGCCGAACGTGCCCGCTCGGCCAACCCCTCGAGGCTCGCCTCGGTGGCCAGGTCGCCGAGCACGTCCGCACTCCCCAACCTGGTCCAGCGACCGCGTCGCAGCTCGGTGCCGGCACTGCGCGGGGAGCCCTCCTGGCGGGTCGCGGCATCGGCCGCCGGGCCTCGCAGGATCACCGGCTCAGACGACGTACTCGTCATCGTTCCCCCTGCGGAGAAGGATCTCGCCGGCCTCCTCGAGGCGGCGGATCACGACCACGATCTTCGACTGCGCCTCCTCGACCTGACGCAGCAGCACCGGCCCGAGCAGCTCGACATCCTCGACCAGCGTCTCGGCGGCGCGCTCGGACATGTTCGAGGTCACCTTCGTCTTGACCTCGTTCGAGACGCCCTTCAGGGCGACGGCGAGGTCGGAGGACTCGACCTGGCGCAGCACCAGCTGCATGTGCCGGTCCTCCAGCAGCAGGATGTCCTCGAACATGAACATCCGGCTCTTGATCTCCTCGGCCAGGGCGGGGTCGCGCTTCTCCAGACCCTCGACGATGAGCCGCTCGGTGGCGCGGTCGGACCGGTTGATGATCTGGATGAGCGGGTCGACACCGCCGACCTGCGAGAAGTTGACCGGGTGCAGGACGGCGGACATCCGACGCTCCAGCAGCGACTCCAGCCGGTCGAGGATCTCCGGCGAGGTGCGGTCCATGATCGCGATCCGGTGGGCCACGTCGGCCTGCCGTTCGGGATCGAGGCCCGAGAGCACCATGGTGGCCTTGTCGCTGGGCATGTGCGCCAGGACGACGGCGATCACCTGGTTGTGCTCACCGCTGATGAATGTGACGAGCTGACGCGGGTCGGCACGGTGCAGGAACTGGAACGGAAGCTGCAGGGCCGAGGCCGCGAGCCGGCCCATCACCGAGTCGGCCTTGGCCGCCCCCAGGGACTCCTCGAGCAGGGCGCGGGCGAAGCCGGGCCCCCCGCGCATCACATTGCCCTGCGTGCTGGCGAGGTCGCGGAACTCGCTGAGCACCTGTTCGGTCTCATCGGCGCCCAGGGCCTCGAGATCCGCGACCTCGGACGAGATCGCTTCCACCTCGGCCTCGGAGAAGTGCTGCAGCACCTTGCCGGCTGCCTCGGGTCCGAGCTGGACGAGCAGGATGGCGGTCTTGCGGAGGCCGAGCCCCCGGATGGCGGTGGTCACCGGTCAGCGCTCCGTGTCCACGAGCCAACCGCGCAGCAGCTGCGCGACCTCCTCGGGCTGACGCTCGACGAGGGCAGAGATCTCGTCGCGGGCAGCCACCCTCAGCTCGGAGCCGTGCGGGCCGCCGAGCTCCGGGGTCGGAGTCGCACCGATGGCGGGCATCGGGTCCGGTCCGCGACGAAGCTGTTCGACGACATACGTCGTTGCCTTGTCACGCAGCTGCTGACGCTTGCGTCCCCGCCGCCAGGCGATGAACAGGACCGTGCCGACCACCAACGACAGGCCGAGGGTCTTCCCCAGAGCGATGAGCTGTGCCCTCTGGTCCGCGGCCTTGGCCGCGACCAGCGCCGCGGCGTCGGCCTTCTCCTGGGTGCGGTCGAACGGGAGGGCGGAGACCTGGACGGTGTCGCCGCGCTTGGGGTCGATGCCCAGCGCGGAGGCCACCAGACTCTGCACGATCGCGGGCGAGGTCCCCCCGTGAAGGGCGTTGCGGTCGAGCACGATGCCGACGTGCAGGCTCTCGATGTTGCCCGGAGCGGCGTTCCGCTGTTCGACGGTCTGACTCACCGCGTTGTCCGACGTGCGCTGCTTCTTCTGGTACTTCGTGGCACCGCTCCCCGACGCCTGACCGAACTGGCCGGCAGGACCGACGGCGCCGCCGGCACCCGAGCCCGAGCCCTGCGCGCCCGTGTACTTCTCCGTCGTCGTCGAGTCGGAGAGTGGCACCACGTTCGGGTCGGTGAAGTAGCGGGTGGTGTGGGTCGTCGTCTCGTCGAAGTTCAGATCGGCGGTGACCTGGACCGCCGAGTTGCCCGGCCCGAGCACGCGGTCGAGAACCGAGACCACCGACCGCGTCATCTGGGCCTCGAAGGCGTTGACCTGCTGGGTCCGTGATCCGGCGACCGAGTCCACGCCCTCGCCGGCGACGGAGAGCAGATTCCCGGCGGAGTCGGTGACGGTGACCCGCTTCGGGTCCAGGCCCTCGATGCTGGACGCCACGAGGTTGACGATCGCCTGGACCTGCGGCGTGCCGAGGGTCGAGCCGGGGCGGGTTGCGACCAGGACCGACGCCGTGGTCGGCGACTGGTCGGACGAGAACAGCTTCTCCTGCGGCATCGCCACGTGCACGAGGGCCGTGTCGACCTGGTCGAGCGCCTCGATGGTCTTCTCGAGCTCGCCCTCCATCGCCCGCTTGTAGCTGGTCTGCTCCTGGAACTGCGAGGTGGACAGGCTCTGGTTGTCGAGCAGCGAGTAGCCACCCGAGCTCTGGCCGGGAAGACCCTCACCGCTGAGCTGGATGCGCGCGGCGTACACCTCGGACTGCGGAACCAGGATCGTGGCACCGCCGTTGGTCAGCTCGTACGGCGTCCCGGAGGAGGCCAGCTGGTCGACCACGGCCGAGGCGTCGGCCGGAGCGATGTTCGTGTACAGCGGGGCGTACGCCGGCGTGGCCGCCCAGCGGTAGACCAGCATCGCGGCGAACACGAGGGCGATACCCCCGATGACGGTGACGGCCTTCTGCCCGGCCGTGAAGGCGTTGAACGTGCGCTGCATGTGCTGCATGCGCGCGGTGACGACGCTACGCATCAGACGGACATCCGCATGATCTCCTGGAAGGCCTCGAGGGCCTTGTTCCGCACCGCGGTGGTCAGCTGGGTCGCGACCGAGGCCTCGGTCGCGGTGATCGTGTAGTCGTGCAGAGAGTTCAGGTCACCCGTCGCCGCCTTCACGGCCAGCTGGTCGGCCTGGTTGTGCAGACCCTGGAGCTGTTCCAGCCCGTTGGCGAGAAGGCTGCCGAAGTCGGCGCCGGCCGCCTCGACGCCGGTGACCGACGGGGCCGAGCGGGCCGCCGTCGCCGCGGTCGTGGGCAGCGTCTGCGGCACCATCGGGGTGAACCCGACCGGGCCGATCGCCGGAATTGTCATGCGCCCTTGCCGATCGAGAGCGCGCTGGCGTAGACGTCCTGCGCGTTGCGCACGACCGAGGCCTGAGCCTGGAAGCCGCGCTGCGCCATGATCAGCTGGCTCATCTGCTCCCCCAGGTCGATGTCGGGCAGCCGCACGTAGCCCTCGGAGTCGGCCAGCGGCGAGTCGGGCGAGTAGGTGACGCGTCCTGCCGCGTCTCCGTACTCGATGCCGCTCGTGCGCACGCCGCCGCCGTCGACCGACTCGGCCACGACGTACTCCGCCTGGAACGCCGACTCGCTGGTCCGGCGGACGGTGTTGATGTTGGCGATGTTGTCCGACAGCGAGTCCAACCAGGTCTGGTGCATGGTCATGCCGCTGCCGGCGATGCCGAGCATGGCGAAGGCGCCCATCACATACCCCCGATGGCCGTTGTGATCAGCGAGAACCTGTCGCCGACCGCGCGTGAGAGAAGCTGGTACTGGAACGTCGCCTGCATCGCGGTCATCGTCTCGCGCCCCAGGTCGACGTTGTTGCCGTTCAGCCCGGCGGGATCACCGGACGCGGTGGTGGTGGGGCTCAGCTCGTCGGCCGAGACCACTCCGTCGGAGAGGGCGGCCCGCAGCGAGTCCTCGAAGTCCACGACCTGCGCGGTGAAGCCCGGCGTGTCGAGGTTGGCGACGTTGTCCGCGCTCACGCGCTGACGCAGCTCGAGCCCGTCGAGGGCTCCACGCAACGCGGCGCCGACAGGGTCGGACGCAGGGATCAACATCGACGTTCTCTCCGAAGGTGTTGCGGGGCGCCAGTCCGTCGGCAAGAGAAGAGCGATCCATGCTCAGCGGGTGTATTCGGTTGCTCCGGGCCAGACCTGAGGAGAATCCGGAGAAGTTTTTCCACAGGTGGGCCGGCGGCATCAATGGCCGTCGCGACGGTGGGTCAGGCAGTGAAGTCGAGATACACCGCGGGGGTGCTCGGCCGGGGTCCGAAGGTGCTCATCAGCTGGCCGAGCACGGCGACGTCGTGACGGGCACTGGCCAGGGTGGAGCCGATCGCATCGATCAGCTGACGCTGGCGTCGGTGCAGCACCCACGCCCGCGTCACGAGACCCTCGGGCACCGGCGTGGACATCTCGGGGACCGTCCACTCGGGGACAGTCTGGTCGACGGAACCCCCAGGCTCGCGAAGCAGCTGCTCTGCCGCCGACAGGGCGCGCTCGAGGTCGTCGAGCACATCACACCAGGCGGGCTGGGTCTTGCTCATGCCATCGCCGCGGTCAGTGCGGCCTGTCGCCAGGCGTCGGCGAGCGGCTCGATGAGTGCCAGGCACTCGCGGGTCAGACTCGCGTCCCTCTGGACGTTTGCCCGCACCAGCGCGGTGAAGACGTAGCCGTAGATCTGGGCAAGCTGCTCGGCGCCCTCCCACAGCTCGACGCGCAGCGAGGTGCGCAGCTCGAGGACGATGTCCTGCGCGTGCTTGAGCATCTCGCTGGCGGCCAGATGGTCGCCCGCCTCCTGGAGGTCGATGGCACGTTCGAGGTCCAGCACCAGACGGTCCACGAGCATGACCAGCAGCCGAGCAGGGCTGGCGGTGCTGGTCATCTGGCCCAGGTAGGCAGCACGTGCGGAGTTGTTCATGACAGATTCTCCAGTCCTACTTGGTGCTCATGGTCGGGAGTGAGCTGATCTGGCTGGCCAGCCAGGACGACTGGCTCTGCAGCTTGCCTAGCGCGACCTCGAGGGCGCCGTACTGGCGCTCGAGGTTGGTCCGGCGCTGGGCGAGCCGGACGTCCCAGGCAGCGATGTCTCCGTTCATCCGGTCGATCGCCTCCGAGCGGCCGGTGATCAGGCTGGACACGCTGCCGGTGGTGGCGTCACTGAAGGCGTCGCCGAGACTGTGCAGGCGCGTGGCGAGACCGTCGTACCCGTCACCGTGGGCGGTGCTCGCGGTGAACCTCGCCGTCACCCCCGCCGGGTCCTTGTCGTACGCCGCCGAGAACTTGGCAGCGTCGAACCCCACCTTGCCGTAACGGTCGGTCTGGATCCCCAGGTCGGCCAGCGACTTGCCGTCGACGCCGGCGGTGATCGAGGACAGCAGCCGCTCTCGCACGCTTCGCAGGGTCGAGTTGCCGGCCAGCAGCCCCCCGGCCTGGGTCCCGCTCTTGAAGGCGGTGAGGCTGGTGATGTCGTCGAGCGCACTGTTGAGGGCGTCCACGAGGGACCTGGCCGACGCCGAGAGCGAGGCAGCGTCGCGCTGGACGGCGATCGTCACCGATCCGGTCGACTTCGGGCCGAGGGTGACGTCGACGCCCGGCATCAGGTCGGTGAACGTGTTGGAGGCGGACCTCAGCGGCCCTGCCTGGCCTTCGACGGTGATCTCGGCGTCCTGTCCGAGCGTCTCCGCCGACACCCCTCCCAGGAAGGGTGTCGGCGCGTTCGGGTCGGCCGGGGCGGTCTCCTCGATGGTGAACGAGGACGCGGCGCCGGTGGAGCTGGCTGCCACGTTGAGCCGGAAGGTGGCTGCGCCGTTGGCGTCGGTGCCGGTCCGCACCATCGCCGCCTGGAGTCCGGTGCCCGAGGCGTTGAGCGCGTCGCTCACCGAGCGGAGGGTGCCGGCGCCGGTGTTGATGGTGACCGGCGGGCGGCCGTCGGCGAACGTCACTGTGTAGTCGGTGGCGGGGGCGGCGACCACATCGGTGGCAGCCCCGGTCGCGGCGTACGTCGCCCGGTAGTTGGTGGCGAGCATGTCGACCGTGAACGTCAACGAGGCCAGCGCGGCTGTGCTCTTCGCGGTGACGGTGACGTCCGTGCTCGTCGAGGTCGCGCGGGTCGGGGTCCAGGCCGACACCTTGGCCAGGTCGGCGGCCCTGGCCGTGAGCGAGGCCAGCTTGGCGTTCGCCGAGCGGAGCGAGCTCACCGCGGTCGTCTCGCTGCTGACGCGGCTCTTGAGCAAGGTCTGCGACTTCGCCTCGAGCTGCATGAGCTGGGTGATGATGCTCGCGGTGTCGAGGCCGCTGACAAGTCCGCCGATGCTGGTGTTCGCCATGTGCGGGTCTCCTCGGTCCTCGGGTGGAGCTGGGAATCGCTGGAAGTGCTGGGGTGCTGACCGGCTCGTGGGATCCGGTGGGGGCGAGTCTCGCGAGACCCGCCCCCGCCGGAGCGAGCGGCTGGCGACCGGCTACCCCCGCAGGTTCACGGGGGCGCCGGACGTCGTCACTGGAGCAGGCGGAGGACGCCCTGCGACGCCTGGTTGGCCTGCGCCAGCATGGCGGTGCCCGCCTGCGAGAGGATCTGCGCGCGGGTGAAGTTCACCATCTCCGACGCCATGTCGGTGTCCCGGATGCGCGACTCCGACGCGGACAGGTTCTCCACGGCGACGTTCAGGTTGTTCACCGTGTGCTCGAACCGGTTCTGCACCGCACCCAGGTTGGCTCGGGTGGTGGAGACCGTCTGGATGGCTGCGTCGATCGCGGTGATCGCCGCGGTCGCACCACCGGAGGTGGTCGGAGCGATCGCGCTGTTCGCGGTCGCTCCACCGATCGTGAAGTCCAGCGTGGCCGCGCCGTCGTTCGTGCTGAAGTCGACGCCACCGTACTGGTTGACCGCTGCGGTCCAGCTGGTGCCGGACAGCTTGCTCGAGAGCTCGCTCTGGACCAGGGACTGGTTCTTCGACGCCGCGGCAGCCGTGCCCGCACCGTCCCAGTTGGTGAGGTCCAGCGACAGCGCGCCGGCACCGGAGTCCACGGTCAGCGTCGGTGCCGAAGCGCCACCGAAGTCCAGCGAGCCCAGGGCGACGGACGAGCCGAGCGCACCGGTGGTGACGTCCACGCCGCTGACGCCCAGACCGACCGCGCCCATGGCCGTGTTGACGCCCACGGAGATGGTGTCGCCGGAGTTGGCGCCGACCTGGAAGGTGCCGGTGTAGTTGCCGTCCAGCAGCTTGGAGCCGTTGAACTTCGTGGTGTCGGCGATCCGGGTCAGCTCGCTCTTGAGCTGGCTCATCTCAGACTGGATGTTCGCCTTGGCGTTGGGGTCGAGCCCACCGTCGTTGGCGCCCTGGACGGCCAGGTCGCGCATGCGCTGAAGGATCGAGTGCGTCTCGGTGAGCGCACCTTCAGCGGTCTGCACGACCGAGATGCCGTCCTGGGTGTTGCGGACGGCGACCTTGAGTCCGCCGACCTGCGAGCGCAGGCCCTCGGAGATGGCGAGGCCGGCAGCATCGTCGGCAGCGCGGTTGATGCGGAACCCGCTGGACAGCTTCTCCAGCGACTTTGCCATCTGGCCGTCCGTGACCGAAAGGTTCCGGTACGCGTTCATGGCCGTGATGTTCTGGTTGATACGAAGACTCATGACTATTTCCTCCCTGAAATACGAGTCGCGTTGGCGCCCATCCTTGGGCAGCGATGCAGGTCACATCGGCTGCACGACGGGGCACCTGAGTGGTTGGCGGGAAACACTGCGATCGCAGGTGTCGGCTCAGCTGGTGTAGCGCTCGTGGGCCAGCGGCCTGAGGCGCGCTGCATAGGTGCTGCGGGCAGCGACGGCGGCGTAGTAGGACTCCTTGCGCCGCGCGGCGACCCCCACGCTCTCGGCCCGCTCGGCGCCGGCGTCGGCCTCCAGCGCGGCGTCCAGCGCACCCTTGAGCAGGACCACCGCCTCGGCGCGAAGCTGGAGACCCGCGACTCGGTGACGCCGAGCTGCTCGGCGATCTCTGCCATCGGCCTGTCCTCGAAGAAGTAGCCCTCGACCACGACGCGCAGTCGCTCGGGAAGCTCGTCGACGGCGTCGCGGAGGTAGCCGACTCGCTCACGTTGCTCGAGCACCTCGACAGGCGACAGTCCGGCGGACGGGAGCACGGAGTCGACGTCGGCGTCGTCGAACGCCTGGAGCGACATCACGACCCCGCGAGAGACGTCACCGCGGTGGGCAGGCAGCTCGGAGATGCCGAGACCGAGCCCCGAGGCGAGCTCGGCGTCGCTCGGCGTACGACCGAGACTGCCTGCCAGACGGTTCCGGGTGTCCTCGACACTGCGAGCACGGCGACGTACCGAACGGCTGACCCAGTCCAGCCCCCGGAGCTCGTCGACGACCGCACCCCTGACCCTGGTCGCGGCGTAGCCGGAGAACCCGACGCCGCGGCCGGGGTCGAAGGCCTGGGCGGCCTGGACGAGGGCGAACATGCCCGCCGACATCAGGTCGTCGCGGTTGACGTGGGCGGGCACCCGCGAGAGGTAGTTGCGGACGATGTGACCCACCAGCGGAAGATGCTGGCTGACCAGCTCATCGATCCCCGAGTGGGCCTGGAAAGTCACTTCAGTCACAGGCACAAGGCGAGAGCAAACACCATCGGCCCCCTCGCGAGAGGCAAACTTGCAGGTCAGGGCGGCAAAATGGCCCCCGGGTAGCCCGTTGGGACTACCCGGGACCAAGGTCCCGATTCCACCCGGATCAGACGGGGGATGCCGCGATACCGTCTGGAAGTGGTCCAGACGAGCTTGGGAACTCGCGGGGTTCTGCTCAGGTCCGGCCGTTCGACGCCGATACCTCCGGGGACAAATCATCTCGAACGCCCGGGGGGACCCGATGTCCATGGAGGACCTTTCGTCGGTCCTGTGGCGAGAACGCGAGCTGCTCGACCTCCTGCTCTTCAAGCTGGAGGTGGAACAACTCGTCCTCGCCACCGGCCGCTCTCGCTGGCTTGCGCCGGCCACCCGGGAGATCGAGGCCGTCCTCCAGCACATCCGCGAGGTCGAGCTCCTGCGCGCGGTCGCCGTCGACACCGTCGCCGCCCAGCTGGGATCGCGGCGGACCCCAGCCTGCAGTCGATCGCTGCCGAGAGCCCCGACCCCTGGTCAGCCATCTGGCACGACCACCTGGCGTCCTTCACGTACCGTCGCGACCCAGATCACCGAGATGTCCCAGAGCAACCGAGCACTGCTCACCGCCGGCTACCAGGCCGCGCAGGCCACCCTGCTGTCGATGGCCGAGCAGTCGGGCACGACGTACGCGCTGCCGCGGCTCGATCGCCGCCGACCGCCGCGCCAGCCTGCGTCGACCGGAACCTCTGACGATGTCGGGCACCTTCTCCTCCCTGTCCACGGCGCTCTCCGCGCTGCGCTACAACCGCGTCGCGATGGACGTCGCCAGCGGCAACGTGGCCAACGCCGGCACCGCTGGCTACGCACGCCGCATGGTGATCGGCCAGGCGACCGGTGCCCCCGCCGTGCCGGCGATCTGGTCGCGCTGGAACGGCGCCGGCGACGGGGTGGAGGCCAGCCGGGTCGACCGGATGGTCGACCCACTGCTGGACGCCCGGTCGCGCGCCGAGCACGCCGCCTCCTCGTTCATGGACACCCGCGCCACCTCGCTGGTGCGTTTCGAGACCGCCATCGGCGAGCCCGGCGACGGCGGCGTCGCGGCCGCGCTCGCGTCGTTCCAGCAGGGCTGGCACGACGTCGCGAACAACCCGGGCGACCGCCGCCCGCACCCAGCTGCTCGCGCGCGCCGAGACCCTGCGCGCCGACGATCGCCACCCAGGCCACGCGCCGTCGTCCGCCGAGTGGGCCGACGAGCGGTCCCGCCTCGACGCCCTCGGCACGAGCTCAACCGCTCGCCGCCCAGCTCGCCGACCTCAACAAGGGCCTGCGGGCGCCAACCTCGCCGGCACGGACGCGGGCACCCTGCTCGACCAGCGTGACCAGCTCACCCATGCGTCTCGCCGAGCTCACCGGCGGCACCGTCACGGTCAACCCCGACACCACCGTCGACGTACGCGTCGGCGACCGGCCCTAGTCCACGGCAACACCGCCATTCCGATGGCCGTGAGCGGCGCCAGCGACCTGTCGGGGGCGGGGACGGACCCGCTTCGGATCAACATCGGCGGCACCGACGTGACCGTCGCCAACGGTCAGATCGGCGCATCTCGGCAGCTGCTCACGACCGACCTGCCCGGATACCTCGGACGGCTCGACACGGTCGTCGCCGACCTCGTGGCGGCGGTGAACGCGCAGCACGCGCAGGGAAACGACCTCGACGGGAACCCGGGCGGCGACCTCTTCACCGGGACCACTGCCTCGACTCTCGCGGTGGCGTTCACGAACCCGCGCCTGATCGCGGCGGCCGACCCGACCAAGGGCATGCTGGACGCGAGCAACGCCGAAGCGATGAACGCGCTCGACATGGGCGAGTCCGGCTACCGCCAGCTCGTGACCGGCTTCGGTGTCCAGGTGGCCTCGGCCGGCCAGGTCTCGCACAACCAGCTGCTGCTGACCGCTCAGGTCGACGCGTCCCGGGAGTCGCTCTCCGGGATCAACATCGACGAGGAGATGGTCAACCTGCTGGCCGCGCAGCGCGGGTACGAGGGGGCTGCCCGCGTGCTGACCGCGATGGACTCGATGCTCGACACCTTGATCAACCGGACAGGACTCCGCTGATGAGCACCCGGATCACCCAACGCCTGATGACGGAGCGGTCGCTCTCGTCCCTCCAGCTCGGTCTGGGGCGGCTCGCCGACACCCAGGAGAAGCTGTCGACCGGTCGGGCGATCAACCGGCCCTCCGACTCACCGACGCTGACCAACGACGCCATGCGTCTTCGCGCCCAGATCTCCGCCGACGCCCAGTACGTCCGCAACGCCCAGGACGGGGTTGAGCTGGCTGGGAACGGCCGACACCACGCTGAGCTCGATGAGCGACAGCGTGCGGCGGGCACGCGACCTGCTCGTGCAGGGTGCCTCGACCGGCTCCTCCGGACCCGAGGCCCGCGAGGCCATCGCCCAGGAGCTCATCCAGATCCGCGCAGGACCTGCTCGACCAGGCCAACACCCGAGCACCTCGGTCGTCCCGCTCTTCGGTGGGACCACCGGCAGCACGCGGCGTACGACGCAACGGGGTCGTCCGTCGGCGACGCCTTCGCCGTCAACCGCACCGTCGGAGACGGACGCCACCATCGCGGTCAACGCCGACCGGTCCGGACGCCTTCTCGGCCGGCCGGCGACGACCTCTTCACGCGTGCTCGACGATGCGATCGACCAGCTGCGCAACGACCCCGACGCCGCTCGGCGACAGCCTCGACCGGCTCGACGCCGTCGCCGGCCAGATGCGCACCGCCCTGGCCGACGTCGGCACCCGCTACGCCCGGATGGAGACCGCCAGCGCCGGCTGGCCAGCTCCAAGCTCAACAGCACCAATCGTCCCTCTCCGACGTGGAGAACGTCGACATCGCCGCAGGCGATCGTCGACCTGCAGATGCAGGAGGTCGCCTACCAGGCGGCACTCGGCGCCACCGCGCGGGTCCTCCAGCCGACCCTGCTCGACTTCCTTCGATGAACCGACCGGAGACCACCATGACCTCACACCACCCACCGCCAGGACTCGACGCCGGACCGAGTCCCCCGAGCACTCCCGGTGCTCGAGATGGTCCAGCCGCTCGCCGGCTTCCCGGAGCGGCGTCGCTTCGCCCTTGCCCGGCTCGACGAGACCGGCCTGGTCTGCGACCTGCGATCGCTGGACGACCCCCACCTTAGCTTCGTCGTGGTGCCCCCGCACGCCTTCTTCGCGACTACTCGCCCGGAGATCTACGACGCGGTCGCCGCAGAGCTCGGCGTCCACGCCGAGAACGACCTGCTCACCCTCGTGGTGCTGACCCTGGGCGACACGCCTGGCCGACGCCACCGCCAACCTCCTCGCGCCGGTGCTGGTCAACCATCGCACCCGCGCGGCAGCCCAGTTCCTGCTCGACGTCGATCTCCCGCTTCGGGCCCCGCTCGTCGCCAGCGGCGCGAACCGCCCCCGGTGAGGACGGGTCGTCCTGAAAGAGACAGACTGGGCTAGTCCTTCCCCCGAGCGGACAGGAGCGACCCCATGCTGGTGCTGAGCCGACGTGTCGGCGAGAGCATCGTGATCGGTGACGACGTCGTCATCAGCGTGCTCGAAGTGCGCGGTGACGTGATCCGGCTCGGCATCGAGGCTCCACGCGAGGTCCTCGTGCGGCGGCACGAGCTGCTGGCCCAGGCGGCCGAGGCGAACCGCGAGGCCGCGAGCCCCAGCGACGACGCCGTCGCCGGGCTCACCCGGCTGGTCACGGACACGTTGCCCGGCGACCGACGCACGACCTGACGAACCCAGGTCTCGTACATCTCGACTGACCCGCGACCACTCGCGAGTGACTAGGCTCGCCCCGTGAGATTCCTGATCTGGCTCGTCGTCAACGCCGGCGCACTCGCCGTCGCCACCTGGTTCCTGGACGGGATCACCATCAAGGGGGCGACACAGGAGGACCGGGTGATCACGCTGGTCCTGGTCGCGTTGATCTTCGGCGTGATCAACGCCGTGGTGGCGCCGGTGATCAAGCTGCTGTCCCTGCCGTTCATCATCCTGACCCTCGGCCTGCTCCTGCTGGTGATCAACGCCGCGATGCTGATGCTCACCAGTGCCATCGCCGACGGGGTCGGGCTGGACTTCCACGTGGCCGGGTTCGGTACGGCGGTCTGGGGCGCGATCATCATCACGATCGCCAGCTGGGGGCTCCAGCTCGTGCTGCCGGACGGTCGCGACTGATGCTCCTGCCCGAGCCACGCCAGCCGGGCCAGTACCGCATCGGGATCGTCTGCCTGGGCAACATCTGTCGCTCACCCATGGCCGACGTGGTGCTGAGCGACCGGATCGAGCGCGCCCACCTGTCCTCCGCGGTGACCGTCGCCAGCTCCGGCACCGGCGCCTGGCACGTCGGCAAGCCGATGGATGCGCGGGCCGCAGACCTCCTGCGTTCACGCGGGTACGACCCGAGCCGGCACCGAGCACGGCTGTTCGACCCGACCTGGTTCGAGCGGTTCGACCTGATCCTGGCCATGGACGCCGCCAACCACCGGGAGGTGCTCACGCAGGGTGACGCCGCACGGGTCCGGATGTTCCGCGACTTCGACCCCGAGACCACGGATTCCGACAACGAGCACCCCGAGGTGCCCGACCCCTACTACGGTGGGGTCGACGGGTACGTCCTGGTACTCGACATCGTCGAACGGACCACGGACTCCCTGGTCTCCCAGCTCGTAGGACACCTGGACCGGACAGGCGGCTAGCAATGGCACGGATGGCGACGATCGCCAAGCGTGCCGAGGAGCTCCTCGGCACCGCGGTCGTCGCGACCACGCCGGTGGCCGGCGGCGATGTCTGCACCTCGACCCGGCTCCGCCTCTCGGCGGGGCACTCGGCCCTGATGAAGACCCGCCCGCATGCGCCCGACGACTTCTTTCCCGCCGAGGCACGGGGCCTGGCCTGGCTCGCCGACGCCGGGACGGTCGACGTACCGGCCGTGCTGGCGGCCGAGTCCGACTGCCTGATCATCGACTGGGTGGACTCGGGCCGTCCCACGGTCGAGGCAGCCACCGAGTTCGGCCGCTCCCTCGCCCGCACCCACCAGGCCGGGGCGACCGCCTTCGGCGCGGAGCAGGACGGCTTCATCGGCACGCTCCCCCTGAAGAACGCCCCCGCGGCCACCTGGCCCGAGTTCTTCGCCGTCCGCCGACTGCTGCCGTACCTCAAGGTCGCCCGCGACCGCGGGGCGCTGACCGAGCAGGAGTCGGCCGAGATCGACGCGGTGGTGCGCAGGATCGTCGACCTGGCCGGTCCGGACGAGCCACCGGCCCGACTCCACGGCGACCTGTGGTCCGGGAACGTGATGTGGGGGAAGGACGGCCGCGCCTGGCTGATCGACCCCGCCGCGCACGGCGGGCACCGGGAGACCGACCTGGCGATGATGTCGCTCTTCGGGCTGCCGCAGCTTCCCCGCGTGCTCGAGGCCTACCAGGAAGTGGCCCCCCTCGCCGACGGCTGGGAGGACCGGGTCGCCCTCCACCAGCTGTTTCCCCTGCTGGTGCACGCCTGTGCCTTCGGCGGTGGGTACGGCGCTCGAGCGGCCGCTGCGGCGCGTCACTACCGCTGAACCGGCCAGTGCTGACAGCCGAGTTCGGGTGCCCCAGGTCAGCCCGCGTCCGCCGTGAGCGGGACGCTCTCAGTTCTTCCTTGGGAACGGATGAGACTCTGGTCCCGTGACTCCCACCGAGCAGCACCGGATCCTGGTCGTCGACGACGACAAGGCAGTCCGTGAGTCGCTTCGCCGGTCGCTGGAGTTCAACGGGTACGACGTGGCTCTCGCCACGGACGGCGCCCAGGCCCTCGCCACGATCGGTGGGATCCACCCGGACGCCGTGGTGATGGACGTGATGATGCCGCGCCTCGACGGGATCGAGACCACCCGAGCGCTGCGCAGCGCGGGCAACAAGGTGCCGATCCTGGTGCTGACCGCACGCGACAGCGTGGGTGACCGGGTCGACGGCCTCGATGCCGGCGCCGATGACTACCTCACCAAGCCCTTCGCACTCGACGAGCTGCTGGCCCGGATCCGGGCGCTGCTGAGACGGGCCCACACCGCCGAGGGCGACGACGTCGAGGTGCTCACGTTCGCGGACCTGAGCCTCGACACCGCCTCGCGGGAGGTGCGCCGCGGTGAGCGGCTGATGGAGCTGACCCGCACCGAGTTCACCCTCCTGGAAATGTTCATGCGCCGGCCGCGCCGGGTCCTCGACCGAGCGTTCATCCTCGAGGAGGTCTGGGGCTACGACTTCCCCACGACCGCCAACTCGCTCGAGGTGTACGTCGGCTACCTGCGCCGCAAGACCGAGGCAGAGGGCGAGAGCCGGCTGATCCAGACCGTCCGCGGCGTCGGCTACGTGCTCAAGGAGTCCGGCTGATGCTCGGGGGGCACTACCGGCGCTCCCTCGCCGGGCGGGTCACCCTGCTCGCCACCGTGGCGGTCGGTCTCGCGGTCGCGTTCGTGGCCAGCGCGGCGTTCCTGACCGTGCGGATGTCGATGATGCAGGCGCTGGACGACTCGCTGCTGGCCCGCGCCTCCGCGGCGGCCGGGGTGGACACGCTCAGCGCGCTCACGTCGCGCCGGGTCCCGTCATGGATGCTCGGTGCGGCCGACGTACGCATCGTGTTCATCACCACCGACCCCCCCTCGGTCACCACCGCGGACCGCGGACCGGCGTTCAAGCTGGCCTCCTCCGAGCTCGACGTGGCCAACGGCAAGTCGCCGACCTCGCTGCGCACGGTCGTCGCCGAGGACGGCCAGCGCTACCGCCTGGCCGCCGTCCCCGTCGGGCAGGGTGGCGCCCTGGTTCTGGCGCAGTCGCTGGCCCCCAACGACCGCGTTCTCGAGCGCCTGGGGCTGGTGCTGCTGCTGGTCGGCATCGCCGGGGTCGTCGCGGCCGGGTTGGCCGGGTGGGGGGTGGCCCGCAACGGGCTGCGCCCGGTACGCCGGCTCAGTGACGCGGCAGAGGAGATCGCCCGGACCGAGAATCTCGCCCCGATCGCCGTGGAGGGCAACGACGAGCTGGCCCGGCTCGCGACGTCGTTCAACCTGATGCTGGCCGCGCTCGCGGCGTCACGGGACCGACAGCGACAGCTCGTCGCCGACGCCGGCCACGAGCTGCGCACGCCGCTCACCTCGCTGCGCACCAACCTGGACCTGCTCATCCAGGCCGACGACCGCGGCGGTCTCTCCGAGCACAACCGGCAGGAGCTGCTCGGCGACGTCCGTGCCCAGCTGGAGGAGATGACCACGCTGGTGACCGACCTCGTCGAGCTGGCTCGCGACGAGCCGCTGACCCACGCCGTCGAGCCGGTCGATCTCGCCGAGACCGTGGAGCGTGCGGTCGTCCGCGTCCGGCGCCGGGCGCCGGGGCTCGACTTCGCGGTCGAGACCATGGGCTGGTGGGTGGTCGGCGAGCCCGGCGGCCTCGAGCGCGCGGTGACCAACCTGCTCGACAACGCCGCGAAGTGGAGCCCGCCCCTGGGGCGGGTCACGGTCGAGCTGAGGGACGGCGTGTTGACGGTGTGCGACGAGGGACACGGCATCGACGACGAGGACCTGCCGCACGTCTTCGACCGGTTCTACCGCTCCACCGAGTCACGCACCCTGCCCGGCTCCGGCCTCGGCCTCTCGATCGTCCGTCAGGTCGCCGAGCGCCACGGCGGCTCCGTGGCCGCCGGTCGTGGTCCCGGCGGTGGCGCCTGCTTCACACTCGTCGTGCCCGGCTCCGCCGAGCCCCTCGACGACCCTCACGACGACCGGGTTCCCGCCGGCGACAACTCGGCGAACTGACAGGACGTTCTCAGTTCGGGTTCAGGTGCGCCCTGCAAGGTGGAGCCATGGACGACTTCGAAGGCCAGGACGAGACCCGTCCGATCCCGCACACCCATCGTTACGGCCCGGAACCCGCCGACGCACCCCAGGGATTCGCAGGTGACGGACCGTTCGGGTTCCAGGGCTCCGAGCCCGGGGCGGCCTCCACCGGCCAGCCCCGCCGCCGTGGCACGGTCACGGCCGGCGTGCTCGCCGGCGCCCTCCTCCTCGGAGGCGTCGCCGGTGTCGGCGGTGCCGCCGGGTACGCCGCGCTCACCGACGACTCCAGCACCTCCTCGACTTCGGCAGACGCCGGACGGGTGACCACCCCGGTCTCGCCGGCGACGAGTGACGGCTCCTCGGCCCCCGTCGAGTCCGTCCAGCAGGTCGCCGCGTCGGTCCTGCCGTCGGTCGTCAAGATCAACGTCTCCTCCGGCAGCCAGTCAGGTTCCGGATCGGGGATCATCCTGAGCAAGGACGGGGAGATCCTCACCAACAACCACGTGGTCGAGGTCGCCGGCACGAACGGCTCCGTGACCGTCTCCTTCAACGACGGCTCGACCGCCCGCGCCAGGGTCCTCGGCACCGACCCCGTCACCGACATCGCGGTGATCAAGGCCGAAGGGGTCAGCGGCCTGACGCCGGCCACCATCGGCCACTCGGGCTCGCTCGCGGTCGGGCAGGGCGTCGTGGCAGTCGGCTCGCCGTTCGGCCTGGAGGCGACGGTGACCAGCGGCATCGTGAGCGCGCTGAACCGTCCCGTGTCGGTCGGCACCCAGCAGTTCAGCTCGTCCGGCCCGGCGAGCAGTACGACGTACCCCGCGATCCAGACCGACGCGGCGATCAACCCCGGCAACTCCGGCGGGCCGCTGCTGAACATGCAAGGCGAGGTGGTCGGCGTGAACTCGTCCATCCGCACCGACGGCTCGAGCTCGGTCCTCGGCAGCGAGGGCGGGTCCATCGGCCTCGGCTTCGCGATCCCGATGGACGAGATCCTTCCGGTGATCGACCAGCTCAGAAACGGCGAGACCGCCACCCACGCCCGGCTCGGCGTCACCGTGAGCGACGTGCGCTCCGACAACGGGCTGGTCAACGGTGCCCAGATCCAGAACGTGGAGGCCGGATCGGCCGGCGCGAACGCCGGGCTCACCAGCGGAGACGTGGTCACCCACGTGGACGACCGGCTCATCACCGGCGCCGACTCCCTGGTGGCGACGATCCGGGGCTACCGTCCCGGCGACCAGGTCACCTTGACCGTCATGCGCAACGGGACGTCACGGACCGTCACCGCGACCCTCGGCAGCGACGCCAACAGCCAGTCCTCCTGAGCGCACCCGGACTCGCGGCCGCCCCACCACGCGGCCGCGCACAGCTCGGTCGGCCCGCTTCCCCCGTGGCGGGTCGACCGGGGCTTCCTCGGTGTGGGCGACATGCCGCCGCCCTCACCGGGTCAGCGCACCCAGCAGTCGCTCGGCCTTCCATCTGCTCTCGTCCCACTCCTCGGCCTCGTCGCTGAGCACCGTTATCCCCCCACCCGTCCCGAGCTCGAAGCTCCCGGCGCCGTCGGTGACCAGACTGCGGATCACCACGCCGAGGTCTGCTCGGCCGTCACCGGAGATCCAGCCGACGGCCCCCGCGTACGCGCCACGCGGGGAGTCCTCGACGTCGGCGATCACGTGCATCGTGCGCAGCTTCGGGGCGCCGGTCATCGAGCCGGCAGGGAACAGCGCCCGCAGCGCCGCGATCGTGCTCACGTCGGGCCGGAGCAGGCCGCGGACGGTCGAGACGAGCTGGTGCACGCTCGGGTAGCTCTCCACCTCCATCAGGTGCGG
This sequence comes from uncultured Actinomycetota bacterium, assembly GCA_963740525.1. Classification (GTDB taxonomy): domain Bacteria; phylum Actinomycetota; class Actinomycetes; order Propionibacteriales; family Nocardioidaceae; genus CAVUEG01. The sequence continues at coordinate 1,134,874 of CAVUEG010000006.1, read as the reverse complement.
CACCTCGACCGAGCCCACGTCGCAGACCAACGACAGGTCGTTGCGCAGCAGGTCGGTGATCATCAGGTTCTCAGCCCGGCACTTCGGGTCGTCGGCGAGCCGGGCCGCCAGGAGCGCATCCTCGGCCGCCGTCGCACCGCGCGGGCTGCTCCCCTTGATCGGCTTGGTCTCCAGCCGGCGCTGCCGGTCGATCGTGGCGAAGCGCTCCGGTGACGAGCTGAGCAGGTGCACCCGCGCCTCGGGGACGTCGTGCTGGAGATAGCAGGCGTACGGCGCGGGGTTCAGCTCGCGCAGCCGCAGGTACGCCGTCACCGGGTCCAGATCGCTGACCACCCGCTCCCGATAGGTCAGGTTCACCTCGTAGGTGTTCCCCGCGTGGAGCTGCTCCTGCACCTCCGCGAACGCCCGCCCATACCCCCCGACGCGGCGCATCTTGCCCTCCAAATCCCCCTGACGCGGCGCATCTTGCCCCGAAAACTCCACCGACGCGGCGCGTCTTTCCGGGGGCTGATGCTCGAAGACCCGGACGTTCCTGGTCCGCATCCACACCGCATCCGGTACGCCGGCCCCGGTACGCGCGGGCAGGTCGGGACGGCAGGCGTACCCGAAGTAGCCGACCCAGTGGACGCTCTCGTCGTCACGGTCCTCGGCCATCGCCTCCTCCAGAGCGGTGAAGATGTCCTCCCCCACGCACTCGTACGACGAACCCCGTGCTCGCCAGACCTGACGCGCCGCGGCGTCGTACACGAGCGAGACATCGTCCTCGGCCAGCCAGCCGACGATCGACCGTCGCCCGGACCACGCCCGGGCACCCCCGCCGTCGAGCCAGAACATCCGTCGGTGTCCGCGAGCCACCTCCACGAACGCCTCGACCGGGCCGCTCATGGCCGCCCCAGGAAGTTGGCGACCAGCCGGGCGCCGTGCTCGGTCAGGATCGACTCCGGGTGGAACTGCACGCCTTCGAGCGGCAGCGACCGGTGCCGCACCCCCATCACCGTCGCCGACCCGTCCTCACCCAGGCAGGTTGCCGTCACCTCGAGACGGTCGGGGACCTCCACCGCCCGCAGCGAGTGGTAGCGCACCGCGCGAAATCCCTGCGGCAGCCCACGCAGGACCCCCCGGTCGTCGTGCTCGATCTCGGCCACCTGCCCGTGCGCTGGTACGCCGCGCTCCACGCTTCCGCCGTACGCCGTCACCAGCGCCTGCATGCCCAGGCACACGCCCAGCACCGGCAGGCCGAGCCCGAAGACCGCATCGCCCAGGGCGAAGTCCGCCGGGTTCGCCGGGTGGCCAGGACCGGGCGAGAGGACCACGTGCGTGAACCCGGACCATGAGAAGTCCTCGTCGTGCTCGACGACCTGCGGGAGCTCGCCGGTGACGCCGGCGACCAGGTGGACCAGGTTCCAGGTGTAGGAGTCGTGGTGGTCGACGACCAGCACCCGTGGCGTCCCCGTCGCCCCCGTCGGCCCCGCAGCCATCTCAGGCCAGCAGCTCGAGGACCAGGTCGTGGATCAGGTCGTAGCCGTTCTCGGTCAGGATCGACTCGGCGTGGAACTGGATACCCCGGTAGTGCGGGCCGGCCACGAGGTGCACGTCACCGGTGGCCGGGTCGGTGCTGACGGAGACGCCGTCGGGCAGGGTTCCGGCGTCCCGGGCGACGAACGTGTTGTAGAAGCCGACCCGCTCGACCCGCCCCGGGAGGTCGACCGAGGACTGGGTGCCCTGGAAGACGATGTCCTTGTAGAACAGGGGAATCCCCAGCCGGTCGCACAGCACCTGATGCCCCAGACAGACCGACAGGAACGGCTGACCGGACGCGAGCAGCCCGTCCACGGCGTCACGGATCGCGGCGATCTTCGGATGCGCGCCGTCGCGAGGGTCCCCCGGGCCGGGCCCGACGATGACCAGGTCGTGACCGTCGAGGCAGCCGGTCGTGTAGTCGGCGTGACGGACCACCGTCGAGGTCATCCCCATGACGGCGAGCACATGCCGCAGCATGTTCACGAAGTCGTCCTCGCCGTCGAGGATCACCACGGACCGGCCGCGCAGCTCCGGCGCCGGCGGCGAGCCTCCCTGGTCGGTCAGCCAGAACCTGCTCAGCCGCTGGTTGCGCGAGGCCAGCGCAATCAGCACGTCCTCGTCGCGGGCCAGGTCGGCGACGCCGTCGGGTGGTGCGGAGGCCGGCGGGACCAGCCCGAAGGCGCTGAGGATGCCGCCGGCCTTGGCACGAGTCTCGGCCACCTCGTAGTCCGGGTCGCTGTCGCGCACGAGGGTCGCTCCGGCGGTGACCTTGAGGGCGCCGTCGACGCCGACCTCGGCGGTGCGGATCACGATCGGGGAGTCCGCCGTGGGGTTGCCCGCCTCGTCGCGCCCGAGCAGCGCCAGCGCCGCCCCGTAGTAGCCGCGCCCCTCCGTCTCGTACTCCTTGATCAGCCGACAGGCGTTCTCGACCGGCGACCCGGTGACGGTGGCGGCGTACATGGTGTCGCGCAGGACCTCGCGCACGTCGCGGCTGGTGCGCCCCGCGAGCAGGTACTCCGTGTGCACGAGGTGAGTCATCGGCTTGAGGAACGGCCCCAGCACCTGTCCGCCCTCGTTGCAGATGTCGCACATCATCTTGAGCTCTTCGTCCACCACCATGAAGAGCTCGTAGATCTCCTTCTCGTCCGCCAGGAAGTCCAGCAGCCCCTGCTTCATCGCAGCGGCCGCATCGGGGCCCTGCTCCCGCGGCAGACGGAAGGTGCCGCTGATCGGGTTCATCCGGACGTCGCCGCCGTGCACGCTCACGTGGCGCTCCGGCGAGGCACCGACGAGGTAGCGGTCCCCCGTGAAGAAGCAGAACGTCCAGTAGGCACCGCGCTCGTTCTCCAGCAGCCTGCGGAAGACGGTCAGGGCCTTGGCTGCGCTCCAGTCACGCAACTGCGCTCGGTAGTGCCGCCCGATCACCAGGTTCGCGCCCTCGCCGTTGCCGATCTCGTCGTCGATGATCCGTCGCACCACGGCCGCATAATCCGCGTCGTCGGTGTCGAACCCGCCGCGGTCCTCGAAGTCGACCGGCTCGTCCGGCAGCGCGGCCAGCATCTCCGTCAGCGGTACGTCGACCTCGGAGCTGATCTCCACGACCGCGAGCGGTGCGCCGTCGTCGTGCGCGGCGAAGCCCCGCTCACGCACCTGCCGGAAGGGCACGGCCAGGAGCCGGTCGAAGCGACGACCCGCGGGGGGACCTTCCTCGAGCGGCACGTCGAGGAGCGACGAGACCTCGCTCACCGTCCCGCCCACGAGCGTGACCGCGTCCGCGTCTCGCAGCCTGATCACCGCCCAGGCCTCGTGCCCCAGCAGCGCCTCCAGAGCGGCGGCGGCGGACGCGGGTGCGGCGGTCATGCCGGAACGCTATCCCGGCACCTGCTTCGGTCGGCTTGCGAGGCTCGGATGAGAGGGCTCGGGCGGGCCGCTGGGGGAGGGCGGCGACAGGCGACGCGGCCCGCCTCTCAGGGAGGAGCGGGCCGTGTCGTGTCGTCGGTCAGGCCTGCTTGCCCTTCTGCATCGAGCTGATGCACTCCCCCTGGTTGCGGTAGGACGGGTTGGTGTAGGTCATCCAGCCGCCGTTCTTGCAGCTGTCGGTCGTGCTCGGCCGCGGGTTCTCCCCCGTCAGCCGGAAGGCCGGCTGGTAGCCGGTCCAGCAACCCGAGTCGAGTCGCAGCTCGCCGGTGCCGGCCGTCCCACCGTCGCAGTACGCGTCGCCCCACGACGAGCTCAGGTAGGCGTCATCGGGCCGCGGGTCGGACCCGACCGTAGGAGGCGACGTCACCGCGACATTGAGCGAGTCGTAGCCGCAGCCACCCGACTCCGTGTAGCACGCAGCGCCGTCCCCCACGGGGGCATACCCGTAGTGGGTGGTGTTGTACGCGAGGGTGACGATCACGGCGTCCGGCAGCGCGACGCTGAACCGGTCGAATGTGATCGGGGTGGCGAGGCCGTTCGAGCACTCGGCGCCCCAGCCACCGTTTCCACAGGTCGACGATGCCGACGGGCGGTACGCAATGGCGAAGGACTTCGTGGCGGTCGTGATCAGGTCGCCCACCGCCCCGTCGGTGCCGACCCGGTAGACGTTCGCGGTGATGTCGACCGGGAACGTGGATCCTGGCGTGGTCCGGCAGGTACCACTGCTTCCCGCAGCACCGTCCTCGCAGCCCCAGCTGCTCATGAGTGCGGTCAGTGTCAGTCCGTCCCGGGTGGTGCCCGAGGCGAGCTGGATCTGGCCACCGAACTCCGAGGTCGACGTTGCCTCGAACGCCATGCTGGGAAGGTTCCCCGGCTGAGGCGACGGGATGTTGTCGTAGACGGTGATCGATGCAGCCGATGCCGGCCCACTGATCATCGCCAGTCCGGCGACGACCGCCAGCGCGGCCAGACTCGAGCCGGTCCTTCGATGAGCAAGCGCCCGCAGGCGAGATGTGAACATTCCCCGTACCCCCCAATGTGTGGCAGCGCCCCGTGCGACCGCCAGTGTGTGCAGCCTGTGGCCTCAAGGTCATCGGAACAACAGGACGAACGTCCTCACTACCGTGGGACCTTAGGCCCCTCCAGCCGGTCGCGAGCCTTGTTCAGCCTCGTCCATCGCCCGGCGGAGCAGGGCCACGGCCGACCAGGTCATCTGGTCCACGGCGGCCGTGGTCGACATCCCGGCCACGTCTGTCAGCCAGACCAGGGCCTCGATCCCGCTCACGGCTCGCACAGCCACGGCGAGACGGCGTACACCGTCGCCACCGAGGCGTTCTTCGAGGGGCGCGAGCGCCTCGACGAACCAGCCGATCGCCCGTCCCTGGCGCAACGGCAGCTCGCGGGAATCGGCCTCCTCGAGCGAGAGTCGCAGCATGGTGCGCTGCTGCGCCTCGGTCTCGACGACCATGGACAGGAACCCTCGCACCGCGGCCTCGAGCCGCGCCTCGGGCTCGTCGGACACGCCGTCGGGGAGCATCGAGGTCGCCTCGACCTCGGGGTGGGCGGCGAGGAGCAGGGACTTCTGGGTGGGGAAGTAGCGGTAGGCGGTGGTGCGGGAGACCGAAGCGGCCTCGGCCGCGTCGGCGACCGTCGGTGAGGCGCCTCCCTGGGCGACAAGCGCCCGGGCCGCGGCCACCAGCGCGGCGCGGGTGCGCTGCTTCTGACGGGAGCGGCCGGTCTCCACGTAAGCCGTTGACATGTAGTTCACGGTATCGTAGTTTCGTTATGGGACTCCAGTCCCACGAAGGTCAGGAGAGACCGATGACGATGACGACCTCCCTCGTGCGGAACGCGGCAGACGCGGAGCGCCGGTGGTTCTACGGCGGCGGCCTGCACCGCTGGCTGGTGCGGGAGGCCGACACCGACGGGAGCCTGTTGATGTTCGAGGACACCGTCGAGCCGGGCAAGCGGACGCCGCTGCACACGCACCCCGAAGCCGACGAGACCTTCTACATCCTCGAGGGGTCGATCCTGCTCCACCTCGACGGAGCGGAGGAGGAGCTGCGGGCCGGCGGGGTCGCGGTGATCCCGCGCGGCGTCCCCCACGCCTTCCTCGCCGGCGCGGACGGCGCCCGGATGCTCTGCCTGCACACCCCCGGCGGGGGTGAGAGCTTCTACCTGACCGCCAGCGAGCCGGCGGGCGACGGCGTGCCGCCGGTGCCCGTGGACTTCGAGCGGATCAAGGAGGCCGCGATCGCCACGGGCAGCATGCGGATGGTCGGGCCGCCGCCGTTCTGAGCGGCCCCGGTCAGCCCCGGTCGACCCCGGTCGACCCTTGTCAGCGCTGGGTCAGGGTGACCAGGCGCTGGGTGGCCCGGGTCAGTACGACGTACAACGTCGCGCGCCCGGTCGCCGACTCGGACTCGATCTCATGAGGCGCGAGCACCACGATGCCGTCGAACTCCAGACCCTTGGTGTCGAGCCCGGTCAGCACCACGATCCGGTCGTTGGCAGCGGCCTGGCCACCCGTCGCGGCATGCGGAGCCGCGTCGGCGAACTCCGGCCACGACGCCAGCCACCGGGCGGTCTCGGCCCGGCGCGCAACGGGGACGACCACACCGACGGTCCCGGCGACCTGCCCGGCCACCTCGGTCAGCGCCTCGCGCAGCCCGGTCTCGAGGTCGTCGACGACGCGTTCGCTCGGTGCCTCGCCGGTGGACCTGACCGCGTCAGGCAGGTCGGCGTCGAGGCCGACCCGTCGGGCGTAGGCGGCAGCGAACTCGTAGATCTCCGAGGAGTTGCGGTAGTTCGTGGACAGGTGGAACTCGTGGCGCTGCTTGCCGGCGAGCGCGTCGGCCCGCGCGGCCGCCGACTCGGCCGGCACCGGCCAGGATGACTGGGCCGGGTCCCCGACGATCGTCCACGAGGCCGCTCGTCCGCGGCGTCCGACCATCCGCCACTGCATGGGCGTGAGGTCCTGAGCCTCGTCGATCAGCACGTGGGCGTAGCCGTCGTCCTCGATCCGGTTGGTCGGCGGCGACCAGCTCGGGCGCCCGGCGTACTCGCGCTCGGAGGCGGTGGTGACCTCGTTCATGTCGGACTCGGCGAGCAGGTCGGCCAGCGGGTCGTCCTCGCGGTCGTGGTCGAGCGGCACGTCACCGAGGGCATAGCGCAGCTCGTCGACCAGGGCGATGTCCTCGACGGAGAGGTCGTCGGACCACGACTTCGAGAGCTGGCGGACCTCCTCGTCGGTGAGCAGGCCCTGGGCGACCCGCGAGAGGAGCTCGGGCTCACGCAGCCACCCCAGCACCGTCACCGCGTCGAGCGGCGGCCACCAGGCGCGGGCGAAGTCGCGGAAGACGTCGTCGTCGCGCAGCTGCGCCGCGAACTCGTCGCGGCCGCGGTCGCGACCGCGCTCGCCGCGCACCTGCCGCCACATCGCCTCGATGAGAGCGTTGCCGACCCGGCTGACCTGGCGGTTGCGCCGTCCCTGCCCGAGCAGCTGGCGCCGGACCTGAGCCAGGTCACGCGGGTTCAGCACGATCCGGTCGTCGCGGTAGAAGTAGTGGAACTCGTTGGGCGCACCTGGCACCGCGAGCCGCGTCGTACGCCGAAGCAGCTCGGCCATCCGGGCCGCGCCCTTCACGTCCGCCACCGCGGGCTCGTCGTGCCGGGACGCCCTGACCCCGTCGACGACCTCGCCGAGGGACCGCAGCGCGACGGTGGTCTCGCCGAGCGAGGGCAGCACCCGCTCGATGTAGCGCATGAAGACACCGGACGGCCCGACGACGAGCACCCCGCCCGACTCGTAGCGGCGGCGGTCGGAGTAGAGGAGGTACGCCGCGCGGTGCAGCGCGACGACGGTCTTGCCGGTGCCGGGGCCGCCTGAGATCTCCACGACACCCTTGCCGGGGGCGCGGATCGCCTTGTCCTGCTCGGCCTGGATGGTCGCCACGATCGAGTGCATGCTGCGGTCGCGGGCCCGGGACAGCTGCGCCATCAGCGCGCCCTCCCCGACGACCGGCAGGTCTCCGGCAGCCTCGGCGTCGAGCAGCTCGTCCTCGACGGCGGTCACCTTCGCGCCGCGGCAGCGCAGCACCCGACGCCGGGTCACGCCCTGGGGCTCGGCCGACGTCGCCTGGTAGAACACCGCGGCCGCCGGGGCGCGCCAGTCGATCAGCAGCGAGTCCCGCTGCTCGTCGCGCAGACCGATCCGGCCGATGTAGCGCGGGGTGTCGAAACTGAGGTCGAGCCGACCGAAGACGAGGCCCTCGTGGGCAGCATCCAGCGCCGCGATGCGCCGGGCGGCCTGGAAGACCATCGCGTCACGCTCGACCAGGCCACCCTCGTGGCCCAGCCGTCCGCGGTCATGTCCCTCACGGGCGAGGTCCTTGGCCGCACGAGCGGACTGCTCCAGCTGCCGGTAGACCCGGTCGACGAACTCCTGCTCACGCGCGATCTCGTGAGCCTCGATGTCAGGCAAACCACCAACACCTTTGATCTCGGCTGCCCCCGCTGCTGGGGATCTGGCAAGTCGACAACTCTATCGTGGACCGGGGACCGCTTCGCGCAGGTTTTCGCAGATCGGGCCCGTGACGTCGGTGGGCCGGGCTACTTGTTGCGGGACAGGAAGGCCAGCATCGCGTGCCGCGCCTCGTCCGAGCCGAACAGCCGAGCACTCAGTGCGGCGAGGTCAGCCCCGTGCGCGTCGATGTGCGCGAGCAGCGGGCGCCCGAGCAGCGACTTGGTCTCCCGTAGGCCCTGGGGGCTGCCCTTGACCAGGGCACCGAGGGTCGAGGTGATCGCGAAGTCCAGGTCCTCGGTCGGTACGGCCTGGGTGACCAGTCCCATCGCCACCGCCTCCTCCCCGGTGAAGACCGACCCGGTCAGGCAGGCGTACGCCGCGGCCCGGCTCGTCATCCGCGGCAGCACCGTGAGCGAGATGACAGCCGGCGTGAGACCCAGCCGCACCTCCGTCAGCGCGAAGGTCGCATCCTCGGCACTGACCACGACGTCGGATGCCGCAACGATGCCGATGCCCCCGGCCCGGACCGCCCCCTCGACGCGCGTCACGACCGGCTTGGACATCGCCACGATCTGCCGCTGGAGCGCCACGATCACCCTCGCCGACTGCTCCATGCCCTCAGCCGTCGCCTCCGACATGTCCGCGCCCGAGCAGAACACCGTCCCCGCCGAGCGAAGCAGCACCGCCCTCACCGACGCATCAGCCTCCGCCCGACCCAGCCCCTCGACCAGCTCGGTGATCAGCTGCCGCGACAGCGCGTTGCGGTTGCGCGGCGAGTCGAGGGTGATCGTGGCCACCGCGTCAGCGGCCTCGTAGTGGACGAGCTCCTCGGTCATGACGCTCCTTCTCTGGTGCGGGTCGTCGTACTGGTGGCGCCGTATGTGGGCAATTGACCGGTTGTGACGGGTGTCAGGCTGCGACCCCCTGTCGTATCCGGACAATTGACCGGTTGTGACATGCCCGGGGCGCCAACCCCTGTCGTAACCAGACAATTGACCGGTTACGACACTCGCCAGGCGCAAACACCCGTCATATCCGGTCAATTGTCCTCATTTGGCGGTCAGTACGACTTAGGCAGGCCGAGCGAGTGCATTCCGACGAAGTTCAGGATCATCTCCCGTGACACGGGGGCGATCCGGCCGGCGCGGGCCGCCACCAACAATCCGGCGACACCGTACTCCTGGGTGATGCCGTTCCCACCGTGTGCCTGGACGGCCCGGTCGGCGGCGTCGCAGGCCGCTTCGGCCGCGGCGTACTTGGCCATGTTGGCGGCTTCGCCGGCACCCGCGTCGTCGCCGGCGTCGTACAACGCGGCGGCCTTCTGGGTCATCAGCCGGGCGAGCTCGATCTCGATCTTCGACTGCGCCAGCGGGTGCGCCAGGCCCTGGTGGCTGCCGATCGGTACGCCGAAGACCTCCCGCTCCTTCACGTAGGCCACCGCCTTGTCGAGCGCGTAGCGCGCCAGACCGGTCGAGAACGATGCGGCCATGATCCGCTCCGGGTTCAGCCCGGCGAAGAGCTGGACCAGCCCGGCATCCTCGTCCCCGACCAGGGCGTCGGCCGGCAGGCGTACGTCGTCGATGAACACCTGGAACTGCTGCTCCGGGCTCACGATCTCCATCGGGATCGCGGAGTACTCGAAGCCCTTGGCATCGGTCGGGACCACGAACAGGCACGGCTTCAGCTTGCCGGTCTTCGCGTCCTCGGCCCGCGCGACCACCAGCACGTTGTCGGCCTCGTCCACCCCGGAGATGTAGATCTTGCGGCCCTTGAGCACCCACTCGTCCCCGTCACGACGACCCGTGGTGGTGATGTTGTGCGAGTTCGTTCCGGCGTCGGGCTCGGTGATCGCGAACGCCATCGTCTTCGTGCCGTCGCAGATGCCCGGCAACCAGCGCTGCTTCTGCTCCTCGGTGCCGAAACGCGAGATCACGGTGCCGCAGATCGCGGGCGAGACCACCATCATCAGCAGCGGGCAGCCCTGCGCGGCCAGCTCCTCACACACCGCCGCGATGTCGCCGATGCCCCCGCCGCCACCGCCGTACTCCTCGGGGATGTTGATCCCGAGGTAGCCGTTCTTGCCGATGGCCAGCCACAGGTCGGTGGTCTTGCCCCCGGACCGAGCCTGGGCGGTGAAGTACTCCCGGCCGAACGTCGCGGCCAGCTTCGCCACCTCCCTGCGCAACGCCTGCCGCTCCTCGGTCTCGCTGTAGGCGATCTGCTCGGTCATCCTTCGTCTCCTTCTGCTGTCTCGACCGCGGCCTCAACCACGGCGAGGACCTCTCCGGCAGCCACCTGGGCACCCGGTCTCACGTCGATCACCGTGACCACGCCGTCGGCCGGCGCGCTCACGGTGTGCTGCATCTTCATCGCCTCGAGCACCAGCACGGGCTGCCCCGCGGTCACGGCGGTGCCCACCTCGACCGCCACGCTGACGATCGTCCCCGGCATCGGCGCGAGCAGCGAGCCGCTCGCGAGTACGTCGGCGGGGTCGACGAACCTCGGCAGGCACCGCAGGCGCTGTCGCAGGATCGACGAGTCGTCGAGGAAGACCTCGCCGGAGGTCTCGTCAAGGTGGACGTCGACGGACATGCGGTAGCCCCCGACCATCAGCACCACCCGGTCCGGCGCGGCACTGAGCACCTCGATGTCGTCACGGGTCGCGTGCCGGAAGCCGTCGCGCCCGCCGTACCACTCGGCCACGACCGGCTCCTCGATGCCGGGCATCGCGAACGCAGTGCGTTGCGGCTGGGAGACCACGTTCCGCCAGCCGACCGGGACCCCACACTGCACGGCCCGACGGCGTGCACGCTTCGTCTCCACGGCCAGGGCGGCGATGAACGGCGCGAGCTCCGGGTCGGACCGCGTACTGACGTCCCGGAACTCGTCGGCACGACGGACTAGGAGGTCGGTCGTCATCGTCGCGTCCACCACGTTGCGGTCGCGGAGCAACGCCTCGAGCAGGTTGCGGTTGGTGACCAGGCCGTGGATCCGGGCGTGCCGCAACGTCCCGGCGAGCGACCGGAGCGCCGAGGCCCGGTCCGGACCCCAGCTGATCACCTTCGCCAGCATCGCGTCGTAGTGCGTGCCGACCTCGCAGCCAGACGCGAAGCCCGCGTCCAGGCGGATGCCGTACGTCGACAACGGACCGAACGCGACGGTGTGCGGGACCTCGAAGCGGGCCAACCGTCCGGCCTGCGGCTGGTAGTCGGCCGTCGGGTCCTCGGCGTACAGCCGCACCTCCACGGCGTGCCCCTGGGGTGTCGTCGCCAGGTCGGGCAGCACGTCCGCGAGCCGGCGCCCCTCCGCGATCCCGATCTGAGCCGCCACGAGGTCGATGCCGAAGACCGCCTCGGTCACCGGGTGCTCGACCTGGAGCCGGGTGTTCATCTCCAGGAAGAAGAACCGCTCGGTCGCCGGGTCGTAGAGGAACTCGACCGTCCCGGCATTCTCGTAGCCCGCCGCACGCGCCAGGGAGAGGGCCGCCTCGTGCAGTGCCTCGCGCACCTCGTCGGAGAGTCCGGGCGCCGGAGCCTCCTCCATCACCTTCTGGTGACGGCGTTGCACCGAGCAGTCCCGGTCGCCGAGCGCCACCGCGTCGCCGTACCGGTCCACGAGGACCTGCACCTCGATGTGCCGGCCGCGCTCGACGAAGGGCTCCACGAACACGGTGCCGTCACCGAAGGCCGACGCCGCCTCCGCGCTGGCGCGCTCCACCTCCGCGGGCAGGTCGGCCAGGTCGCGGACCACCCGCATTCCACGACCGCCACCGCCGGCGCTCGCCTTGACCAACAGCGGAAGGTCCGCCTCCGTGGCCGCCTCGACGGTCAGGTTGTCGAAGACCGGTACGCCGGCCGCGCGGGCGATCTCCTTCGCCCGGACCTTCGAACCCATCAGCTCGATGACTTCGGCCGGCGGCCCGATCCACACCAGCTCCGCCGCGACGACCGCGCGGGCGAAGTCCGCGCTCTCCGACAGGAAGCCGTAGCCGGGATGGATCGCCTGGCCGCCAGAGGCCCGGGCGAGCCGGATGATCAGGTCGCCGCGGAGGTAGGTCTCGGCCGGCGTACTCCCGGGGAGCCGCGCCGCGACGTCGGCATCGTCGACGAACCGCAGCCCGGCATCAGCGTCGGAGTAGACGGCCAGGGTCTCGATCCCGAGCCGTCGACAGGTCGCGAAGACCCGGCTGGCGATCTCGGCCCGGTTGGCCACGCACACGAGGTTGATCTGCTCGACCATGCTCATCACATCCTGAAGACGCCGAAGCGTTCCGCGCCGGAGTACGGCGCCGAGTCGATCACGGACAGGCAGATCGCGAGCACAGTGCGAGTGTCGCGGGGGTCGATGACCCCGTCGTCGTACAACATCCCGGAGAGGAAGAGCGGCAGGCTCTGCTCCTCGACCGAGGCCTCGATGAAGGCACGCATCGCCTCGTCGCCCTCCTCGTCGTAGGGCTTCCCGCGCGCCTCCGACGCGGCCCGGGCGACGATCGAGAGCACCCCGGCCAGCTGGGCCGGTCCCATCACCGCCGACTTCGCGCTGGGCCAGGCGAACAGGAACCTCGGGTCGAAGGCGCGACCGTTCATGCCGTAGTTGCCCGCGCCGTAGGACGCGCCCATGATCACCGAGATGTGCGGCACGGTGGAGTTGCTGACGGCGTTGATCATCTGGGCGCCGTGCTTGATGATCCCGCCCTGCTCGTACTCCGCGCCGACCATGTAGCCGGTCGTGTTGTGCAGGAAGAGCAGGGGTACGTCGACCTGGTTGGCGAGCTGGATGAACTGCGTCGCCTTCTGGGCCTCCTCACTGAAGAGCACCCCCTGGGCGTTCGCGAGGATGCCGACCGGGTGCCCGTGGATCCGGGCCCACCCGGTCACCAGCGAGGGGCCGTACAGCGGCTTGAACTCGTCGAAGGCGACCTCGTTGCCGACGCCCGCACCGTCGCAGACGCGGCTGATCACCTCGCGGGGGTCGAACGGCTCCTTGAGGTCGCTGGGGATCAGGTCGAGCAGCTCGTCGGGCTCCGCGTCGGGCTCGGCGTACACACGAGCGGCCCCGGGGCGTGCCTTGCGCCAGTTCAGCCGGGCCACGATCCGCCGGCCGATCCGGATCGCGTCGAGCTCGTCGACGGCGAGGTAGTCGGCCAGCCCGGAGACCCGGGCATGCATCTCCGCGCCACCCAGGGACTCGTCGTCGGACTCCTCACCGGTCGCCATCTTCACCAGCGGAGGTCCGCCGAGGAAGACCTTCGCCTGCTCCTTGACCATCACGGTGTAGTCGCTCATGCCGGGGACGTAGGCGCCGCCCGCGGTCGAGTTGCCGAACACCAACGCGATCGTCGGCTGCTTGCGCGCGCTGGCCCGGGTGAGGTCGCGGAAGAGCTTCCCGCCGGGGATGAAGATCTCCTTCTGCGTGGGCAGGTCCGCACCGCCCGACTCCACCAGCGACACCGTCGGCAGGTGGTTCTCCTCGGCGATCTGCGAGGCCCTGAAGATCTTCTTCACCGTCCACGGGTTGCTCGCACCCCCCTTCACCGACGGGTCGTTCGCGGTGATCATGCACTCGACACCCTCGATGACCCCGATGCCGGTGACCACGCTGGCGCCGACGGTGAAGTCGCTGCCCCAGCCGGCGAGCGGCGAGAGTTCGAGGAACGCCGACCCTTCGTCGACCAGCAGCTCGATCCGCTCACGCGGCAGCATCTTGCCCCGCGCGTGGTGCCGCTCGACGTACTTCTCCCCGCCGCCGGCGACGGCCTTGGCATGCTCGGCCTCCAGGGTGGCGAGCTTCTCCAGCATCGCGGTACGCCGGTCCCGTGGCTGATCGGTCTGGTCGGTGGTCTCTGTCATCCGGTGTACCCCAGAAGTCGTGCGGCCAGGTCGGTGAGCACTTCGGTGGTTCCTCCTCCGATGCCCAGGATCCGGGCGTCGCGGTAGTGCCGCTCCACCTCGGTCCCGTGCATGTAGCCGGTGCCGCCGTGAAGCTGGACGGCCTGGTCGACGACCCGGGTGCAGGCCTCGACGGCGGTGTTCTTCGCGAGGCAGGCCTCGGCGACAACGTTCTCCCCGGCGACGTGGCGCCTGGCGATCTCGCGGGCGTAGGTGCGCGCCAGCTCGACGCGACGACGCATCTCCACGAGCTGGTGCTGGACGACCTGGCGGCTGGTCAGCGGCTGGCCGAAGGTGACGCGCTGCCCGGCGTACTCATGGGCGAGGGCGAGGCTGCGCGCGGCGATGCCGTACGCGTGCACGGCCAGCGCGATCCTCTCGACCACGAACTGCTCGGCGATCTGAACGAAACCGGAGTTCTCCGCGCCGACGAGGTTGGCGGCCGGGACCCGTACGTCGACGTACGACAGCTCGGCGGTGTCGGAGCAGTGCCAACCCATCTTGGACAGGGCCCGGTCGACCGTGAAGCCGGGGGTGCCGCGCTCGACGACCAGCAGGCTGAGGCCGCGGTGGCCGGCGCCGCCGGTGCGGACCGCCGTCGTGACGAAGTCGGCCCGGGTGCCGGAGGTGATGAACGTCTTGGCCCCGTTGACGACGTAGTGGTCCCCGTCGCGGACCGCGGTGGTGGTGAGCGCCGCCACGTCGGAGCCGCCGCCGGGCTCGGTGACCGCGAGTGCGCCGATCGCGTCCCCGGCGAGGGCCGGTCGGACGAACCGGTCGACCAGGTCCGGGCCGCCGTTCGCGGCCATGTGCGGCAGCGCGATGCCGCCGGTGAAGAGAGCGGCCATCAGCCCGCTCGACGCGCCCGCCTCGAAGAAGGCCTCCATCAACGCCACGGAGTCCAGCAGCGTCCCGCCCTGGCCGCCGACCTCCTCGGGGAAGGAGACGCCGAGGAAGCCGTTCGCGGCGGCCGCGACGTGAAGGGCCCGCGGGATCTCGCCCGCGTCCTCCCACTCCTGCAGGTGCGGCAGGATCTCACGGGTCACGAAGGTGCGTGCGCTGTCCTGCAGGGCACGCTGGTCGGGGGTCCAGTAGCTCGTGCTCATCGCAGCGCCACCGGAAGCTCGACGTGACGCGAGCGAATCCACTCGCCCAGGGCCTTGGCCTGGGGATCGAAGCGGGTCGACGAGGCGACGCCCTCGCCGAGAAGGCCGTGGAGGAGCACGTTCACCGCGCCGAGGTTGGGCAGCGGGAACACCTCGACCTCGAGGTCCGCGGCCTCCGGCACCCAGCGTCGTACGGCGTCGGGGGTGACCGTGGCGAGAAGCCAGCGGACCCGGGCCTCACGGCGGGCGGTGTCCTCGTCGGCGCCGACCCACAGGCCCACGTTGGCGTCGCCTCCCTTGTCGCCGCTGCGGGCATGGACGAAGGTGCCGAGCGGCATCGAGGTCGCCGTACCCGAGTAGTCGTCCGACCCCCCTTCATTGGTCACAAACTGCAGGTCCCGTCCCGAAAAACCTGCGGTTGGGGACCAAACCGCAGGGTCAGGGACCGTGCGGCGTGAGCCGTCGGGAAGGACGACGAGGTGCTCGACGGCGGAGCGGGGGACGTAGGCGGCGCGGTAGATCCCGTACGGCGAGGCGGGTCCGGGCAGGGTGGTCAGCGTGAAGCCGGGGTAGGAGGCGAGGGCGAGCTCGACGGCGGCGGCGCTGAACGTCTTGCCCACCAGGTCGGGGTCCGGGTCCTTCACCGTCACGCGGAGCCGGGCGCTGGCCTGCTCCTCGGTGGGGGCGTCGGGCCGGTCTGTCCGCACGAGGTCCCACACCACCGCGGCGGGGGGGCGTGCGGCCAGGCGGTCGGTGAGCTGGGCGCGCACCCAGGCCGCCTTCTCCTCGATGTCCAGCCCGACCAGCACGAACTCCATCTGGTTGCGGTAGCCGCCGAGCTCGTTGACGCAGACCTTGAGCTGCTCGGGCGGCGCCTCGCCGCGTACGCCGGCCACCCGCACCCGGTCCGGACCTGCCTGGCTCAGCTGGACCGCGTCGAGCCGGGTCGTCACGTCGGGGCCGAGGTAGGCCTGTGACTGGATCTCGTACACGAGCTGGGCGGTGACCGTGTCAACGGTGACGGCGCCGCCGGTGTCGTCGTGCTTGGTGACGACGAACGAGCCGTCCGAGGAGATCTCCGCGACCGGGAAGCCGAGCGGCCGGCTGGTCTGCGGCAGGTCGAGGAAGCCGGAGAAGTTGCCGCCGGTGGCCTGCGTGCCGCACTCGATGACGTGCCCGGCGACCACCGCGCCGGCCAGCTGGTCGAGGTCCGCCGAGCCCCAGCCGAAGTGCGAGGCGGCGGCGCCGACGACGAGGGAGGCGTCGGTGACGCGCCCGGTGACCACGACGTCGGCTCCTGCGCTGAGCGCCTCGGCGATGCCGAAGCCGCCGAGGTAGGCGTTGGCGGTCAGGGCGTCGCCGAGGTCGAGCTCGGCGGCCCGAGAGATGAGGTTGTCGCCCTCGACGTGTGCGACCCCCGGATCGAGGCCGAGTCCGCGGGCTACCTCGTGGAGCTTGTCGGCCAGCCCGGCCGGGTTGAGGCCGCCGGCGTTGCTGACGATCCGGACCCCGCGCTCCAGCGCCAGGCCGAGGCAGTCCTCCACCTGCCGCACAAACGTGCGGGCATAGCCGAGCGAGGGGTCCCGGAGTCGGTCCTTGCCGAGGATCAGCATGGTCAATTCGGCGAGGTAGTCGCCGGTGAGCACGTCGAGCCGGTGCCCCGCCGAGGCCCCCTCGAGCATCTCGCGCATGGCTGAGAGACGGTCTCCGTAGAAGCCGCTGCAGTTGCCCACACGCAGGACATCGCTCACCGGGCCGCGCTCGCTCTCGCTGCGTGGCGCTGCGTCAGGCTCATCCGGCCTGCGCCTCGCCGGCGGTTCGCCCTCGCCCGGGAGGACCGGCGAACGCCTGGGCGATGGTCAGCCACTTGCGCGCGTCCTCCCCCTTGGCGATGAGGTCGACGTCGGTGGGGTGGCGGCGCTGAGTGACGAGAAGGGCGAAGTCGAAGGCGGAGCCGGTGACCGACTGCTCAGCATCCTCGGGCCCGTAGGTCCAGGTCTCCCCGGACGGCGCGACCAGCTCGATCCGGAACTCCTCCGCAGGGGCGGTGAGCCCGTGCACGTCGAAGCTGAAGTCGCGGGTCCTGACTCCGAGGTGCACGACGTGGCGGACCCGGTCGTCGGGAGCGGCCAGCTGGCCGAGCGCGTCGGCGATGTCACGCCCGTGCGCCCAGGTCTCCATGAACCTGGCGGTGGCCATGCTCGTGGGGCTCATCGCCGGGCCGTACCACGGCACCTTCTCCCCTGCCGGGTACGACGCAAGGGCCTCGGCGAGGGCGGCCCGGCCGCGTCGCCAGCGGGCCAGGAGCTCCTCGGACGACGCCTGCGCCCCCGCGGCCGCCTGCTTGTCGACGAAGTGCAGCGGGTCGTCCATCGCCTGCAGGACGAGGTCGTCCCAGCGCTGCTTGTCGGTCGCCGCCGCCAGCGCCGCCTCGTCGGTCCAGGCGAGGTGTGCGATCTGCGTGGCGACGTCCCAGCCCACCGCCGGCGTGGCCAGCCGCCACTGCTCGGGCTCCAGGTAGGCGACGAGGTCGTCGAGCGCCTGGCTCTGCGCCGCGAGGTCGTCGAGCACGAGACGAAGCCGGTCGTTCATGGCCCCTCCTGGGGGTCGGGTTCGCAGAGCGCGGCGTCGAGCACGCGCGCCCACTGGTCGAGGATCCGGGCACGACGACGACGGTCGTCGGAGAGCGTGTTGGCCAGACCGAGCCCGCGGGTCAGGTCGAGCGTGGCCTGAACGAGCTCGCGGACGCCCGCGCGGGACTCGTCGACCCCGAGCAGCTCCACGGTAAGCCGGTGGATCTCACGGCCGATCCGCTGCTCGAGTGGCCCTACGGCGTCGCGGAGCTGGGCATCGGTGCGGGCCGCGACCCACACCTCCAGGGCCGCAGTGAAGACCGGGCTGGTGAAGTGGTCGGCGAGCACCTCGAGCACCGCCCGCGTACGCCGCCGCCCGTCGGGAAGCCTCGTGACCGCCTGCTGGAGCTCCGCGCCGCGGACCTCACTGAGGTGTTCGACCGCTGCGGTCACCAGCGCGTCCTTGGTCGGGAAGTGGTGAAGCTGCGCTCCACGGCTGACCCCCGCCCGGCGGGAGACCTCGGTCGTCGACGTCCCGCTCCAACCGCTCTCGACGAGGGACTCGACGGTCGCGTCGAGCAGCCGCTGCTTCATCGCACGGGTGCGCGCCTCCTGGGGCGTCCGGCTGGCGAGCGTCACCCCGCCATCGTGACCCTTCACGAACAAACAGTCAAGACTGCTTTTATCTTTGGAGGAAAGCGGGCAGCCTCGCTTGGACCGGTCCGAGACCCCGGGCCCGTGCCCGGGAGAGCCGGCGCTCGCGCTCCACCTCCGCGAGGTACTTGTGGAAGTCCACCTCGATGGTGTGCCGCTTCGAGGCGACGAACCGCTTGCGCAGCTGGGCGTCGTACGCCGCGATCTGAGCCCACATCTCACCCTGCGATGGAAGCTGGCCGTCGCCGCAGATCAGGTCGGCCACCCACTCGGCCTGGGCCTCCGCGAGGGGCATGATCGCACCGATGGGCTGGATCAGCCCGACGAACCACAGGCCCGGGTGCCGCGGGTCGACCACCCGCCGGTACAGGTCGATGTGGTTGTCCTGCGCCCGCACCACCCGGTCGTCGAGGAACGGGAAGCTCACCTTGTACCCGGTGCAGTAGACGACCACGTCCACCTCGACGGTGCTGCCGTCGGTGAAGAACACGGTCGAACCCTCGAACCGTTCGATGTTCGGCTTCACCTCGATGTCCCCGTGGCCGAGGCGGGTGAGCAGGTCGTCGCTGACCGTGGGATGGGCGTGTAGGACGGCATGATCGGGCTTGGGTAGCCCGTAGTCGGTGACCTTGCCCTGCGCGATCCGCAGCATCGCGGCCAACCCGAGCTGCTGGATCTTCAACGGGCCCCGGGCGAGGATCGAGTCGGTGAGGTGGTCGGTGGGCACGCCGAAGAGGAACTTCGGCAGGATGTGGGCGCCCCTCCGCATGGCGAGGTAGGTCCGCTCGGACACCCGGCTCGACTCCACGGCGATGTCCGTGGCCGAGTTGCCGATGCCGAGCACCACGACCCGCTTGCCGGTGAAGACGTCGGGAGTCCGGTAGTAGTGCGCGTGCAGCTGCTCCCCGGGGAAACCGTCGGACCCGGGGAAGGAGGGCTCCGGCCAGCGTGCGTCCCAGTGGTGTCCGTTGGCCACGATGACGTGGTCGTAGGTCAGCGTCTCCGGCCCCGAGGGGTCACCGTGGCGGTCACGGCCGCGCACGGTGACGTCGTACGTCGGCGTGTCCCCTCCGCTGGGCTCGACCTTCACCACCTCGGTCTGGAAGCGGATCCGGTCACGGAAGCCGAAGTGGTCGACGAAGCTGTCGAAGTACTCAGCGATCTGCCAGTGGTTCGGGTAGTCCGGCAGGTCCGCCGGCATCGGGAAGGACTTGTACTCCATCTGCTCACGCGACGTGTTGATGTGCAGCGAGCGGTACGCCGAGCTCATCCCGTTGTCGTTCCCGTAGCGCCAGTTCCCGCCGACCTCGCTGCCGACCTCGAAGCAGTCGAAGTCGACCCCCCTCGAGTGGAGCACCTGGGCCGCGGCGATCCCCGAGGACCCCGCACCGATCACACAGACCTTCGTCACGCAGCCCCTCCTGCCTCGACCTCCCCTGGGGGATTGGGGCACCACTGTGCCAGAGAATGCGCCAGAGCCGAGAACGAGGAACACTGTCGTCATGAGGGATGCCGGCATCGCCGCCCGACGCCACGTGACGCCGTTCGGGTGCGTGCTGCTGTCGCTGCTGCTGCTCGGCCTGGCGCCCACCGAAGCCGCGCCATCGCCTCAGAGGCAGCGGGCCACCCACCCTGCCTGGGTGACGGTCTCGGTGGCCCGGCTGTGGGAGTCGCCGACCTCACCCCGCGCCGTCGACCGGCCGGCACTGGCCAGGCCGGTCCGCTTCCGGGCCTGGCTTCGGTCGATGACCCTCGACCAGCGGCGTGCGCTGTCGTCGTACTCCGACACGGAGGCGCTGCTCGGCGAGCGGGTCGTGGTGACCGAGACCCGCGACGGCTGGTCCCACGTGGTCGTCCCCGACCAGCCCAGCCAGAAGGACCCGCGCGGCTACCCGGGTTGGGTGCCGAGCCGGCAGCTGACCACCCGGGGGCCCGGCAGGAGCACGAGGGTGGCCACGGTCGTGCACCGCACCACCTGGCTGCGCACTGACGACGCCCACCGCAGGGAGGTCATCGAGATCAGCTTCGGCACCCGGCTACCCGTGGTCGAGACTCGGTCGAGGTACGTCCGCGTCCGGACTCCCCTGGGGGCCGTCCGTCGGCTCCGCGCCGGCGCCGTCTCCGTGCACGACCGTGGCACCCCGGCACTGCCCAGCACGAGACGGGGCCTGGTGCGCACCGCGAGGTCCTTCACCGGGCTGGCCTACCTGTGGGGCGGCCTGTCCGGCTTCGGCCTCGACTGCTCAGGCCTGACCTGGCTCGACTACCGGGCGCACGGGAAGGTGATCCCCCGTGACGCGCTTCCCCAGTCTCGGTCGGGCACGTCCGTCCGCCGCAGCCGCCTGCGTCGCGGCGACCTGATCTTCTACGCCACCGACCGCCTGGTGCATCACGTGACCATGTACGTCGGCCGCGGCCGGATGATCGAGGCTCCTCACACCGGGTCGGTCGTCTCGACGTCCGGAGTGCGCAGCACCGAGTACTACGGCGCCCGGCGCTACCTTCCCTGACCTGTTCCCCGACCTGAGCTCGGGCCCGTGTCCTGACCGGAGTCGGGCTCGGGCCCACTCGCCGCAGCCGGTTCACCTGCAGCCTCGCGCGCCCGCCGCGTGGCGTCCCTGATCTCGAACAGGTCGGTGGCCAGTCCCCCGACAGCGCGAGCGACGTCGCGCACCGCCGCGGTGAGGATCGTGGTGACCGAGCCGACGGCGGTGGCCGTGGCCTCCACCCCGTCCTGGAGTGCGTCCTTGCGGATCTCGGCCTTGCTCAGGTGGTCAGGCCCCAGCCGGTCGTCGCTCGTCATGACGTCAGTCTGGTCCGGGAGGCGGCCGCCGGGCAACGCGGCCCGTTCTCCGAGACGCGACCGGGGCGGTCAGGCAGCGCGATCATGGGCCAACGGCTCGACGGTGCGCGACCTGGTGACCCGGTCCGGGAGGGCCAACCGGCAGATCTTGCGGGCGACGCTGCCGAGCTGCTTCCCGAGCGGACCGGTGTGGTAGTCCAAGCCGTACCTCTCGCAGATCTCCCGCACCTGAGGTGCGATCTGTGGGTAGCGGCGGGCCGGGATGTCGGGGAACAGGTGGTGCTCGATCTGGTGCGACAGGTTGCCCGTCATCAGGTGGAAGAACTTGCTGCCGGTGATGTTGGCCGAGCCGAGAAGCTGCCGGAAGTACCAGTGTCCCCGGCTCTCGTTCTCGGTCTCCGCCTCGCTGAACGTCTCCACGCCCGCGGGGAAGTGACCGCAGAAGATGATGCCGAAGGTCCAGACGTTGCGGATCAGGTTCGCGCTCACGTTCCCGGCCAGGGTCAGCGGGAACAGCGGACCCGTCAGGGCCGGGAAGAGCAGGTAGTCCTTGAGCGTCTGGTTGCGGATCTTGCGAAGCATCCCGCGGTGGAGGTGCTTGGTGTCCGCCCAGGTGCGCTCACCGGCGACGATCCGGTCGACCTCCAGGTCGTGCACGAGCACGCCCCACTCGAAGAACAGCATCAGCAGCGTCGCGTAGACCGGGTTGCCCAGGTAGTAGGGGCGCCACTTCTGGTCCTCGTCCATCCGGAGGATCCCGTAGCCGATGTCGCGGTCCTTGCCGACGATGTTCGTGAACGTGTGGTGGATGTAGTTGTGGCTGTACCGCCACTGCTCACTGGGACACATCGTGTCCCACTCGTACATGCGCGAGTTCAGGCCCGGGTCACCCATCCAGTCGTACTGGCCGTGCATGACGTTGTGGCCGATCTCCATGTTGTCGATGATCTTGCTGACCGCGAGGGTGGCGACCGCGAGCGGCCAGGCAGGCGGCACGTAGAACATCGCCCGGGCGGCGATCTCCAGCCCACGCTGGGCTTTGACCACCTTCCTGATGTACGCCGCGTCCTCGTCGCCGAGATCGGCGACCAACGCCCGGCGGATCTCGTCGAGCTCCGTGCCGAACTGCTCGAGCAACTCCTCGGTCATCCCGTGCCGGGCCGCGACGGTGTCCTTGCCCGCGGTGCCGCGGCGAGCCGACGTCAGGGGCGTGACGGGGGTGAGGCGGCTGGTGCTGGGTGGTGTGCTGACGGTGGTGGGTTCGGTGATGGTCATCTCGGACCTCTCTCCTGGTGGGTGGTCACAGCTCCACGGCGCAGTCGCCGACGGGCTGGCTGACACAGAGCTGGATGTCTTCGTCGGGGAGCGAGGACTCGGCGCCGCTGATCACGTTGCGCACGGTTCCCTCGCTCTTCCTGGTCGTACAGGTGAGGCAGATGCCCATGCGGCAGCCGAAAGCCGGGTTCAGCCCGAGACCCTCGGCCTGCTCGAGCAGGGTGGCGCCGGTGTTGGCGCTAGTTCTTCCGGACCGGGTGAAGCCGACCTCACCCTCGGGGTCGCACGGGCCGTCGCCGCGTTTGGCGAAGGCCGGGGTCTTGAAGAACTCGACCCTGAGCCGGTCGGAGCCGGCATACGCCTCGGTGAGCTTCTCGACCAGGCCGGCCGGGCCACAGGCCCAGGTGTCGACCTCCCGGAAGTCCGGCACCAGGGTCGCGAGGTCCTCGACGGTGAAGGACGCACCACCCGCCCGGGTGTAGCGCAGGTGGACGTCGACACCGTTGTCCGCGGCGGCGAGCTCCGCCAGCTCGGTCCCGAAGATCTGGTCCTCAGGGGTGCGGGCGTAGTGCACGAAGGTCACCCGACGGTTGGCGTGTCCGTCGTACCCGTCGCGGAGCAGGGTCCGGACGTGTGACATGACCGGGGTGATGCCCGAGCCACCGGAGATCATCAGCAGCCGGCTCGGAGTCGGGGTGGCGGGGCTCTCGTCGAGCGTGAACGCGCCCTCGGCCTGCGAGAGGTGCAGCACCTGGCCGGGCCGGGCCTCGTGGACGAGGAACTTCGACACGACTCCGTTCTCGTGGGCGCGGACAGTGATCGCGAACCGCTCGCCCGGGCCGGACTCGGCCGACGAGATCGAGAAGCAGCGGGTGGCGCGGCGAGCACCCCGCACCTCCACGCCGACCTGGACGTACTGGCCGGAGCGGTGACCGCGCCAGGTGCCGGTGGGCTGGAGGGTGAGAGTGGCGACTGCGGTGCCCGCTGTGCCGGTGGTCTCGCGGCGCACGTCCACGACCTGCGCGCGGACGTCGTGCGCGGCCCACATCGGGTTGACCAGCTCGACGTAACGGTCGACTCCGTGGGGCGAGGTGAGCGCCGCCAGGGCCTTGGACCGGAGCAGGGTCTGGGTGAGTCCCATGACTGTCCTCCCTTCATTCAGTGAACAGCCGTACACTCAAATAGTGCAGTGGCGACGGCGTACGGGTCAACTGGCCCGGCTGTGACTCCCGACACCGGTACACGGGTGTTCACCGACTATTCCGACTACGATGCCCGCATGGGCACCGACGCGTTGGCTGACACTGGCCCCGCGACCCCAGCCCCGAACCCAGCCCCGAACCCAGGGGAGACCCCGGTCAGCCGACGGGAGCGCAAGGAACGCACTCGAGCAGCGATCATGGCCGCCGCCCTCGACCTGCTCGCCGACGAGAGCTTCAGCTCCCTCTCGCTGCGCCAGCTCACCCGGGCGGTCGGGATCGTCCCGACGGCGTTCTACCGCCACTTCGAGTCACTCGAGCAGCTCGGCCTCGCGCTCGTGGCGGACTCGTTCGTCGCCCTTCGCGAGATGATCCGGTCGGTCCGCCAGGCCGACCCTCCCGTCGAGGAGATCATCGACCGGTCCGTCGACGTGCTGGTGACGCACGTGGCCGGGCACCGTACCCAGTTCCGCTTCATCGCCCGCGAGCGGTACGGCGGCGTGGCCGCGGTGCGCGAGGCGATCGCACACGAGCTGCTCCTGTTCGAGCGAGAGCTGGCCACCGACCTCTCGCGCATGCCCCAGCTCAGTGCTTGGACCACTCGCGACCTCGGCGTCCTGGCACACCTGGTCGTCGACGTGATGGTCGCGACCGGCAGCGAGCTCGTCCACCCGACGTCCAGCCGTCCCGGCGCGCAACAGGAGATCGTGGACAACGCCCGCACCCAGGTGCGGATGATCGTGGTCGGCGTGGCGCTCTGGCAGTCGGGCTAGGCCGGATCGCTCGGTTCGAGCCTCGCCTGCGCCCGGATCGCCTCCTTCAACCGCCGGTTCGACGGAAGGCCCAGCCAGGACACCACCCCGCCCGCCACGAGCACGGCAGCGGAGATGATCTGGGCCCGCTCGTAACCCCGCGTGAACACCTGCGGGTCCAGGTAGTCCGCACCCGCGATCCCCACGAGCGCCGGGAGCGCGGCAACGGCGAGCAACGAGCCGGTGCGAGCCACGGCGTTGTTGATCCCACTCGCGAGCCCGGCGTACCGGTCCGGCGCCGCGGCCAGCACCGAGGCGGTCAGCGGCGCCACCAACGCCACCAACCCGAGCCCGAAGACCAGGATCCCCGGCAGCACGCCGGTCAGGTACGACGTCCCGGCGCCGACGTCCTTGAGCATCCAGACGCCGACCCCGCACAGGAGCGGTCCCACCGCCATCTGCGGGCGTGGCCCGATTCTCGTCGCCAGCGCCCCGGACCGGGCCGAGCCGAGCAGCATCAGCACGGTGATCGGCATCCCGGCCAGCCCCGCCTCCAGCGGGGACCACGCGGTGCTGACCTGGAGCTGGAGGACCAGGAAGAACGACATCGACGCCAGCGCGCCGTACACCAGCAGCGTCATCGCGTTCGCGACCGAGAACACCCGATCTGCGAAGAGGCCCAGCGGCATCAGGGGTGCCCCCGAGCGATGCTCGACCATGAGGAACCCGACCAGGGCCAGCACGCCGACCACGGCCGCGACCACCGACCCGGAGCCACCCGACTCGATCAGGGCGTAGGTCACCCCGGCCAGCCCCAGCACGCCGAGCAGGGTGCCGGCACCGTCGAAGTCCGCGGACGCGTCGGGGTCGCGGGACTCCGGCACGTGCCGGGCGGTGAGCGCGAGCACGAACCCCGCGATCGGGACGTTGATCCAGAAGATCCAGCGCCAGCTGGCGACGTCGACGATCCAGCCGCCGAGCAGAGGGCCGGTGGCGAAGGCCACCGCACCGAGACCGGTCCAACGACCGATCATCCGGGCCCGGTCCTCGCTGCGGAAGGACGCCTGGATCAGCGCCAGGCTCCCCGGAGTCAACAGGGCGCCTCCGACACCCTGCACCAGGCGGGCCACCACCAGCTGCCACGGGGCCTGAGCGACGGCGCACACAATGGAGGCGGTCGCGAACCACGCCACCCCGAGCATGAAGACCCGCCGTCGGCCGAACCGGTCCCCCAACGAGCCGCCGAGCAGGATCAGTGAGGCCAGCGCGAGCATGTAGGCGTTGACCACCCACTGCAGCTCCGCGATCGAGGCATCGAGACGGGTCCCGATGTCGCGAAGGGCGATGTTGACCACGGTGCCGTCGAGCATGGCCATTCCCGAGCCGAGTACGGCGGCGGCCAGCACCCAGCGACCCCGAGCACTGTCGGCGGAGAGCAGCTCCTCCATCACCTCAGCGTGACAGCAAATCGGCGGTCTGAACATGGGATGTCCTGGCTGGTTCTCGCGACTATCGTCGGTCTCATGAGTGGACGCGTCGTACATTTCGAGATCCCCTTCGACGACGGGGACCGGGCGCGGAACTTCTACCGTGAGGCCTTCGGCTGGAGCGTGCAGGAGATCCCGGACCTGGACTACACGATCGTCAGCACCGGACCGGTCAGCGAGCAGAACTCCCCGACCGAGACCGGCTACATCGGCGGCGGGATGCTCCAGCGTGGGACACCCACCGACCGACCGGTGATCACCGTCGACGTCGACGACATCGACGAGACGCTGGCAAAGGTCGAGTCACTCGGGGGCACGACCGTGCTCGCGCGTCACACCGTCGGCCAGATGGGCTGGTCGGCGTACTTCAAGGACGCCGAGGGCAACCTGATGGGGCTCTGGCAGACCCGGGCCTGAGCCGGACCCCCTGCGGGAGGTGCCGGACTACGTCATCTTCTTGAACAGCGGCATCGGCGCGTGCTTCATGACCATCGACAACGGCATCCAGGGCAGCGGGGGCACGCACGCCGAGCCCTTCTCCTTCTCGATCGCGGACACCATCGCCCGCACGCCCTTCTCGGTGGAGACCATCATCGACTGCTCGGTGGCCACGCCCTCGTTCATCTCCGAGGCGATGTAGCCGGGGTAGAGCACGCTGACCTTGATCGGCGTTCCATGGAACTCTGCGCGGAGCCCTTCGGCGAGGTGGGCCACGCCTGCCTTGGTCGCGGCGTACGTCGCCAGCGCCTTCGGCATCCCTCGCATCGCCGACATCGAGCTGATCATCACGAAGTGCCCGTCGTTCTGCGCCCGGAAGATCTCCATGGCGGCCTCCGACTGCGCGAGCGCAGCGACGAAGTTCGTCATCGCCGTCGCGCGGTTGGCGTCGTACCGACCGGTGCCCAGCGGAGCGCCCTTGCCGAGCCCCGCGTTGACCACGACCCGGTCGATGGTGCCGAAGTCGGCCTGGAAGGCCCGGAACACCTCGAAGACCTGGTCGTCGTCGTTCACGTCGAGCTGGCGGATCTCGACCCGGCGCTCCGGGTGGGCCTCGGCGATCTCGGCGCGAAGCTCCTCGAGCTTTGCCGTACGCCGCGCACACAGCGCGAGGTCATGGCCCAGGCTGGCGAACTGGCGTGCCATCTCGGCGCCGAGTCCGGAGCTGGCTCCGGTGATCAGGATCGTCTTCCTCATGCGGTCTCCAGTGCGGTCGGGGCGGTCAGTGCTGTCGGGGGCGTCAGCGGTAGGTGAGGCGTTCCGGGTCGAGATGTGCGTGGTCGTTGAAGGAGACCAGCGTGGTGCCGCGGCGACCGTCGACCAGCTTGGTGACGGAGGCGTTGGCGATGACCGGGCTCAGGCGATGGAACAGGTGGGTCACCCGCTCGTGGTCGAGAAGGGCGGCGGCCAGGGCCGAGATCGGTCCGCCCGAGGTGAAGACCACCGCGCTGCCGCCGTCACCGAGACGCTCCACGGTGCGCCCGATGGCCCCACGCACGCGGGCCCCGAAGTCCGCGAACGACTCCGAGTAGTCCAGGTCGTGCTCACCACCGGTCCAGCGCCGCGAGGCCTCCTCGAACCACACCTGGAACTCCTCCCGCGTGGGCTCCCTGCCCTCGAACGGATCCGGCATGGCCCCGAGCATGGCGAGGTGGTCGAACTCGTTCCACCCGTCGTCGACGGTGATCTCGCCGGCCCAGCCCGCGGTCTCCGCGCAGAGACGGGCGGTCTCGCGGTGTCGCATCATGGCGCCGCTGAGCAGCAGGTCCGGCACCAGGCCGCGGTCCGCGAAGAACCGCCCCAGCTCGCGCGACTGCTCCTCCCCGGTGTCGGAGAGCACGTCGTAGTCAGCCGCACCCCAGGAGGCCTGGCCGTGCCGAACCAGGAGTACCTGTCCCATCAGCCCTCCCCGATCCGGCTCAGCGCGCGGTCCTCGAGGTAGTGCGCCGCAGGGCCGAAGATGGCGTACGCCTCGTTGTGCGTCTGCCCGTGGAAGAAGCGGTAGTAGATCTGCTGGGCGATCACCGCGAGGCGAAAGAGCCCGAAGACCTCGTAGAAGCGCCACTGCTCCGCACTGACCGCGCGTCCCGTGCGCTCGCAGTAGTAGGCGAGCATCTCCTCGCGAGTCAGCATCCCCGGCAGGTGGGTGGGCTGGCGCCGGAACTGCTGGAAGAACTCGTCGTCCCCCGCCTCGACCCAGTACGCCGCCATCCCGCCGAGGTCCATCAACGGGTCGCCGACCGTGGCCATCTCCCAGTCCAGGACACCGACCACCCGGGTGGGGTCGCCCGCCTCCAGCACCAGGTTGTCGAAGCGGAAGTCGTTGTGGATCAGCACCTCGCCCACGTCCGCGGGCTGTCGCTCGTCGAGCCAGGCCATCACCCGTTCGAAGTCCCGCGCGTCGTCGGTGACCGCTCGACGGTAGCGCTCCGACCAGCCGGTGACCTGGCGGGCGACATACCCCTCGCCCTTGCCGAGGTGGCCGAGACCGACGGCGTCGACGTCGACCCCGTGCAGGTCGACCAGGACGTCGAGGGCATTCGTGCACAGGTCGCGCACCTGTCCCTCGTCGAGCGTCATCCCGTCCGGCACGTCACGGCGCAGGATCGTCCCGTCGAGCCGGTCCATGACGTAGAAGTCGGACCCGATCACCGACGGGTCCTCGCAGAAGCCGACCATGTGCGGCACCAGCCCGAAGCCGGGCTCGAGCGCCCGCTGGATCCGGAACTCACGTCCCATGTCGTGTGCGCCGCGCGCCTTCTGACCCGCCGGCGGACGGCGCAGGATCACCGCCCGCCGGTCGAAGTCGAGCTGGTAGGTGAGGTTGGACGCGCCACCACCGAACTGGCTCACGCCCGGGGTGCCGTCGAGACCGGTCGGGTCGTCGGCGTGCTGCCGCAGCCAGTCGGCGACCGCGACCACGTCGAAGGCGTCCTCCTCGCGCACTCGCCCGGCATGGTTGTTGTCTGCCCCGCTCATCTCGTCGCTCCGCGTGACAGCTTGGCGGCCTGCGCCCGCATGAGGGCGTCGTACCCGGGCCGGTCGGTGCGCTTGAGGTCGAAGGCCGCGCGGGCCGCGTCGTCGGGGATGATCACGTCGTCGCCGCGGTCCATGCCGGCCAGGATCTCCCCGGCGATGTCGTCCGCGGTGACGGTAGAGGACTCGACCAGCCGACGGATCACCCCGCCCACGGCCTCGTCGGCCCCGCGGAGCGAGTCGAGCAGATTGGTCCTGAAGTACGACGGGCACACCACCGAGCAGCGGACGCCGTACTCCGCGAGCTCGTGACCGGTGGTCTCGCTGAGGGCCACCACCGCCGCCTTCACCGCGTTGTACGACGCCATCCCGGCCGGGTGCACGAGGCCTGCGAGGGAGGCGGTGTTCACGATGTGGCCCGACCGCTGGGCCTTCATCATCGGCACGAACGTGCGGGTGCCGCGGACCACGCCGAAGAGGTTGATCCGGGTGATCCACTCCCACTCGTCCATCGTCGCGACGTCGACCCGGCCACCGCCCGCGACGCCCGCGTTGTTGACCAGGACGTCCAGCCCGCCCCATTGCTCCTGCACCCAGTCCCGGGCGGCGGACCAGTCGTCGTCGGAGGTGATGTCCAGCCCCAGCTCAGGGTCGTGGTCGGTGCCGACGAGGTCGGTGGCGAGCACCCGGTCGCCACGGTCGGTGAAGGCGCGCACGAGCGCGGCCCCCAGCCCCGACGCCGCCCCGGTGACCAGGACCCGTCGACCCTCAGCCGGCACCGGGGTCATCGGCCGCTGCCGTACTTGCCGAGCTCGAGCCTGGCGATCAGGCCTCGGTGCACCTCGTCGGGCCCGTCGGCCAGTCTCAGCGAACGGGCACTGGCCCAGGCTGCCGCGAGCGGGAAGTCCGCGGACATGCCGCCGCCCCCGTGGATCTGCATCGCGAAGTCGATCACCTGCTGGGCCATGGCCGGCACCGCCACCTTGATCTGGCTCACCTCGCTCAGCGACCCGAGCGGACCGGCGGTGTCGAGCTTCCAGGCGGCATGGAGGACGAGCAGCCTGGCCTGGTCGATGGCGATCCTGGCCTCGGCGATGCGCTCCCGGTTGCCTCCCAGGTTGACCAGCGGCTTGCCGAACGCGACGCGCTCGCTACCACGGCGACAGGCGAGCTCCAGCGCCTTCTCCGCCAGGCCGATCAGACGCATGCAGTGGTGGACGCGACCGGGCCCGAGGCGGCCCTGGGCGATCTCGAAGGCCCTCCCCGGTCCGAGGAGGACGTTCGAGGCGGGGACGCGGACGTCGGTGAAGGAGACCTCCCCGTGTCCGAACGGCTCGTCGTACATGCCCATCGCTGAGAGCATCCGCTCGACCTTGACGCCCGGCGTGTCCCGGGGGACCAGGACCATCGTGTGCCGGGAGTGGCGGTCGGCGTCCGGGTCCGAGAGGCCCATGAAGACGAAGATCCGGCAGTCCGGGTTGCCCACCCCGGTCGACCACCACTTGCGACCGTTGATCACGATCTCGTCACCGTCGACGACGGCGGTCGCCTCCATGTTCGTGGCGTCGGAGGAGGCCACCGCCGGCTCTGTCATCGTGAAGGCGCTGCGGATCCGTCCGTCCAGAAGGGGCTCGAGCCACTCTGCACGCTGGGCATCGGTGCCGTACTTGAGCAGCACCTCCATGTTGCCGGTGTCAGGTGCGTTGCAGTTGAAGACGTACGGGGCGATGAAGGACCGGCCGGTCAGCTCCGCGATCGGGGCGTAGTCCAAGTTGGTCAGGCCGACCCCGCCGTCGGTGCCGAACCGCGCGGCGTACTCGCCGGCGTGCTCGTGCGGCAGGAAGAGGTTCCACAGCCCCTGCGCCCGCGCCTTGGCCTGCAGCTCGGCGAGCAGGGGCAGCGGAGTCCACGGGTCACCACCGGAGTCGCGCAAGCCGGCGACTGCGCGGTGGTACTCGTCCTCCACCGGCTCGATCTCGGTCGCGATGAACTCGGCCACGCGTGCGGTGAGCGCTGCGGCCCTGCTGGAGGGGGAGAAGTCCATGCCCGCGACCCTAGCCCGGCGCACCGGAGGGCCCGACGGCGTCCCACCCGCATTCCCGGACGTGGCCGGGGCGGCGCTCGGAGGCATGGGTAGCCTTGGCCCACATGTCACGCGAGACGAGTTCCACCATGACCAGGTCCACCCTGGCAGCCGGCGCCGCCGCCTGCCTGATGCTGCTGTCCGCCTGCGGAGGTGGGGGCGACGCAAAGGCTGCCGCCGACCCGCAGGACGCCAAGGCGGCCAAGGCGCTCTCCGCGTCGCTTCTCGACTCCGGCGGGGGCACCGGCCTGGAGCTGACACCCAAGCAGGCCGACTGCATCGGCAACGGGATGGTCGACGGCGTGGGCGTCGAGGAGCTGCAGAAGCAGGGACTGCTGACCAAGGACCTCAAGGTGGACCGGCAGACCACGAACGTGGAGTTCAGCAAGGCCGACGCGACGACGATCGTCGACACCATGTTCCGCTGTGCCCCGGTGATGGACACGATCAAGAAGGGCCTCGCTCAGAGCTCACAGCTGGGGGCGGAGGCACAGAAGTGCGTCGACGACGCGCTGGACGAGAAGGTCGTCAAGCACGGCGTTCGTGGGCGTCTTCTCCGGCGACCAGCAGGCGTTCAGCCGTGAGCTGATGGCACCGCTGATGCAGTGCGCGTCAGGCAGCATGAGCGGGCAGGCGAACTGACGTGGCTCTCGTTCGCGCGACCGCCGCCTCCCTCTTCACCCTGCTCGTGCTGGCCGGCTGCTCCTCATCCCCCTCGGACTCCGGGGACGCGAGGACGCCCGAGGAACAGAAGGCCGTGACCAACATCTCCGCCTCGCTGGTCAAGTCCAGCCAGGCCAACGCGACCATGGCCTTCACCCCGAAGCAGGGCGACTGCGTCGCGGGCCGAATCGTCGACGACGTCGGCGTCCCCACGCTCACCAAGGCCGGATTGCTCAAGCCGGACCTCTCGGTCGACCAGGGTGTCACCGGCATCCGCATGAACAAGGACGACGCCGACGCCACCGTCGACGCCTTCTTCGAGTGCACCCGATCGTCGAGTCGATCCAGAAGAGCGTGGCGGGTGACAAGAGCGTCAGCCCGGCGGTCGCGGCCTGTCTGAAGAAGAAGATCGACGAGCCGCTCCTACGCACGGTTTACGCCACGATGTTCCAAGGAGACTCGGAGAAGCCCAAAGCCTGCTGATGGCACCGATCACCGCCTGCGGCGCACAGGGCTGAGTGCGCTCAGCCGGTCTCGAGGAGGTCGACGAGACCCGTCAGCGCCAGGGTCCGACGCAGCAGGGGTGATGCGCCCCTGACCGTCAGCGCCCCACCCAGGGCGTGCGCGCGGTGATGGGCCGTGCGGAGCGCATCGACCCCGCCACCCGCAAAGAAGCTCGCAGCTCCGACGTCGACGAAGGCGTGTGTGCCGGCGTGATGGTCGACGGCCCAGACCAGGGCCGCCGAGAAGGCGTCGACCCCGCTGGCATACACGTCGCCGCTGACGGTGATCGTCGGCTCGTCCGCGACCATCCCGACGAGCACGCGGAACTCCGCGTTCGCCCACTCACGCGTCCCGTCGGAGTGCGTGCGGGTGTCCGTAATGACCACGAGGGTCCTCCTGTGCCAGTCGGTGGACCCTCACCGTAGGTGTCGTCGACCCGCACGGGACATGGGCCTAAGTCCCGGGTTGAGGTGCCGTTGGTTGCGATCGGCGGGTCTTCCGACATGGCCCCCAGGAGCCAGGCGGTGCGAAGCGGGACCGTCAGCTGGCGACGGTCGACACCACGCGGCTACGGACCACCGGATCGGTCCACTCGCGTTCGGTGCGGACCAGCTTCCACAGCGCCAGCACCAGGAAGATCAGGGCCACCAGCACCGCCGGCTGCCACTGCGGCAGGCGGGCGAGACCGGAGAAGACCAGGCCGGTCAGAGTCGTGGTGAGAGCCAGCCGCGCCGAGTAGCCGACCATCATCAGCGGCGGTGCGGGCGTGGCCCGCGCGGAGCGCATGTCGACCGCGAAGGGTCGGCGTACCGACCAGCGCAGCGACCGCCGCGACCACCTGCGTCGTCACCACGACCGCGGCACACAGCAGCGCGCCAGCTGCGGCCGCCGTCGGTGTCCCCGCCCTGAGCGAGCCGAGGACCATGGTCACCGGGCGGCGACCAGCAGGACCTCGACCAGCACCACCACCCGGGACGTGAAGACCAGCCGGGGGTCCACCGGCATGCTGTCGCGCCAGAGCGCTCCCCGACCGTCGAGGCACCAGGCGTTCACCCCGAAGAGCAGGGCGCCACCGGAGGCCACCAGACCGGGCATGATCGTGAGCATCTCCCACTCGAGCCCACCCGCCAGGGCGACCAGCCCGGGCAGCACCGCCAGCACCATGAGCCCGCGACGCAGCGGCACCGAGCTCCAGATCCCGGCCCGGTCGACGCGCAACATGGCGCGCGAGGTCCGAGCGAGCGTGCGCGCGCGCCTCGGGCTGTCCGCTCCAGCCGCAGCTCGTCCCGCGGCTGTCGGGCAGCGCCCAGGTGGGCCGGGACGGCGCCCGGACCACCAGGCGACCGAGCAGCGCCGCCAGGGAGATCACGGCGAGGCCCCACGGACCCAGCGGCCGCCCTCGCCGAGCCACGGCGGCCAAGGCGATCCGCAGGGTCGGGGTGCGGTCCAGCAGTCCGGTGGTCGACCCGGGCCACGAGGAAGCCCAGCGCCAGGCCAGCGTGACGCCGACGGCCGCGCACGAGCAGGACGCCGTACGGCCCGCGGCGCACCCACTCGAGGTCCACGCGACGACCTGCGCCCGCGCGGTGGCCACCACCAGCCAGAGGACCACCGGGAGCAGCGTGACCGGCAGAGCCAGTCGGGCCCAACGCGTACGACGTCGCTCCGATCACGGTCCAGGACTGGAGCAGCCAGGCGATGTTGAGCGGCGCCATCAGCAGGGCGCCGAGGTGGTCGGTGGTCGGGCTGACCGGGAACGCCACGGCCTGGTCGCGCGGCAGCAGTTCTCGACCGCCGCCCGAGGAGGCCGAGGAG
Organism: uncultured Actinomycetota bacterium; assembly: GCA_963740525.1. Lineage (GTDB taxonomy): Bacteria > Actinomycetota > Actinomycetes > Propionibacteriales > Nocardioidaceae > CAVUEG01. The sequence continues at coordinate 1,101,133 of CAVUEG010000006.1, read as the reverse complement.
ACGATCGGCGATGACCAGCACCCCGATGTAGGCCGTCGGCAGCAGCAGCAGGTCCTCGTCGCGGCGACCCTGGTCGCGTCGGGGAGGTACGCCGGGCACCAGGCGACGAGCAGCGTGATCAGCAGGATGCAGGCCCAACGCGAACCTGCCCGTGCGTGCGGGTCGTGCCCGCAGCCCGGCAGCTGCGGAAGCGCAGCAGCGGCCCGACGTCGCGTGGCGGATCGCCCGGGCCGCGCGGCGTCGCCGCCAGTCGGGCGGTCAGTCCAGGAGCGAGCGGTAGACACCGGCGCCGGCCTCCCCGGCCATCTCGGCGGCGGGCAGGCGGCCACGGCCGAGCCGCCGCGGAGCACGAGCGCCCGCTGGCAGGCCTGCGACCGCGAGCTCACGCAGGTGGGTGGAGACCAGTACCGCGGCGCCGCGGGCCCGGGCGTCGGCGATCACCTCCATCGTCGCCTCGACGCCCAGCGGGTCGACCCCGTCGAAGGGCTCGTCCAGCAGCAGCACCCGAGGCTCGTGGAAGGCCGCGAGGATCACCGACATCCGGCGGCCCATGCCGTGGCTGAAGCCAGCCGTGACCCGGTGGGCCGCCGCGCCGAGGTCGAACCGCTCGAGCAGCTCACGGGCCCGCTCCTCCCAGCCGTCGGGCATCCGGCGCAGCCGAGCGGCGAGCTGGAGGTGCTCCCAGGGCGTCGCGCGCGGCACCAGGCCACCCACGTCGGGGCAGTAGCCGGTGATCCGCTTGACGGCGAGCGTCTCGGTGCGGATGTCGAGGCCGCGCGACGGCGACCATCCCGCCGGTCGGCGGGATCACTCCGGCCAGCACCCGCATCGTGGTCGACTTGCCGGCGCCGTTGCGGCCCAGCAGCGCGGTGGCCTGCCGGCCGGCGCCCAGGTCGATGCCTCGAACGGCGTCGACCGGCCCGAACCGGACCCAGAGCGCGGTACCTCGACGACAGGAGTGCGTTCACCGGTCGATTCTCCCCGCGGGATCCTTCCGCGCAGGGCCGCTTTCCCGCATCCGACCCGCCCTCCCCTCCGCCTCCCCCTGTGATGTCGGAGCGTCTCAGGCGGGGAAGTGGCCGCCGGCGGCGGCCGAGCTGGCCAGGTACGCGGAGGCTCGAACCGCTCGCCGTACATCGCCGCGAGCTCGCGGGCCCGGGCCACGAACCCGGTCGGCCTCGACCTGCGGACCCTCGTACCCCTGCATGAACTGCACCGCGCCGCCGGTGTCCGCCGGGTAGCCGATGCCCATGATCGACCCGATGTTGGCGGCGGCGGCGGACTCGATGACGCCCTCCTCGAAGCAGCGCGCCGTCTCCACCGCCTCCACGAACAGCAGCCGGTCCTTCAGGTCGGTGAAGTCGGGCGGCCTCGGCCGCGACCGGGAAGACCTCGGCAAGTCCCTTCCACAGACCCTGACGCTTGCCGGACTCGTCGTACTCGTAGAACCCGGCGCCCTTCAGACGGCTGGTCCGGCCGAGCTCGATCATCTTCGCCAGCACCGGGTCGGCGGGGTGCTCGAGGAGCTCGAAGCCCTCGCGCTCGGCGGCGTCCCGGGTGGCCTTGCGGATCTTGGCCATGAGCTCCATGTTCAGCTCGTCGGAGAGCTGGAGCGTGCCGACCGGGTAGCCGTCCTGCGTGGCCGCCCGCTCGATGCTGACCGGGCTCACCCCCTCGGCGAGCATCGCCAGCCCCTCGTTGACCATCGTGCCGATCACCCGGCTGGTGTAGAAGCCGCGGCTGTCGTTGACCACGATCGGGGTCTTCCGGAGCGCCTGCACCACGTCCAGGGCACGGGCCACGGAGGTGTCGGACGTCCTGGCGCCGCGGATGATCTCGACCAGCGGCATCTTGTCGACGGGCGAGAAGAAGTGCAGCCCGACGAAGTCCTCGGGCCGGTTCACGCTGTCGGCGAGCTCGGTGATCGGCAGGGTCGAGGTGTTCGAGCACAGCAGGGCGTCGGCATTGACGACGTCCTGGACCTCACCGAACACCTTCGCCTTGAGACCCGGGTCCTCGAAGACCGCCTCGATCACGGTGTCGCAGCCGGCGAGGTCTGCCGGGTCCTCGGCCGGGGTGATCCGACCCAGGATCTCGGCCTTCTGCTCCTCGGTCATCCGGCCACGCGACACCGCCTTGTCGAGCACCTTGGCGGAGTAGGCCTTTCCCCTCTCGGCAGCCTCGATCGAGACGTCCTTGAGGACCACCTGCATCCCCGAGCGGGCAGCGGCGTAGGCGATCCCGGCCCCCATCATCCCGGCGCCGAGCACCCCCACCCGGGTGGGCGTGAAGGTCGAGATCCCCTCGGGACGCAAGGCCCCGGAGTTGATCGCCTGCAGGTCGAAGAAGAACGCCTGGATCATGTTCTTGGAGTTCTGCCCGACGATCAGCTGGGTCAGGTAGCGCGACTCGATGCGGCTGGCGGTCTCGAAGTCCACCTGGGCGCCCTCGACCGCAGCCGACATGATCGCCCGCGGGGCGGGGTAGTCGGCACCCTTGACCTGCTTGCGCAGGTTCGCCGGGAAGGCCGGAAGGAAGGCCGCCAGCTTGGGGCTGGACGGCGTACCGCCCGGCATCCGGTAGCCCTCGCGGTCCCAGGGCTGGGTGGCTGCGTCGGGGTCGTCCCGGTGCTGCTCGATCCAGACCTTCGCCGCGGGCACGAGATCCTCACGGGTGGCGACGAGCTCGTCCACCAGCCCCTTCTCCAGCGCCTGGGCGGGCTTGAAGCGGGTGCCGGTCAGCAGGACGTCGAGCAGCGCCGTCTGGATGCCGAGCATCCGGACCGTCCGGGTCACGCCGCCGCCGCCGGGAAGCAGGCCGAGCGTGACCTCCGGCAGGCCGAGGTCGACCTTGGGGTCGTCCACGACGATCCGTCGGTTGCAGGCCAGGGCGATCTCGAGGCCCCCGCCGAGGGCGGCTCCGTTCACAGCCGCGACCACGGGCCGCGGGAGCTTCTCAGCCTCGCAGCTGGGCCTTCACGTCCTGGGCCATGGCGAAGACGGACTCGGCGTCGTCGGGACCTGCCTCGACCATCCGCTTGAGGTTGCCGCCGGCGAAGAAGGTCTTCTTGGCCGAGGTGATCACGACGCCGCTGACGTCGTCCTGCTCGGCCTCCAGCCGGTCGAGGGCCGCGGCCATCGACTCACGGTAGAGGTCGTTCATCGTGTTCGCGCTCGACGTCGGGTCGTCGAGGGTGAGCACGACGATGCCGTCCTCGCCCCGGTCGTAGCGCACTGCGGTCTCGGTGGTGTCAGTCATGGTTGGTCCTCAGATCCGCTCGACGATGGTCGCGATGCCCATGCCGCCGCCGACACACAGCGTGGCCAGGCCGTACTTCTGGTCGCGGCGCTCGAGCTCGTCGATCAGGGTGCCGAGGATCATCGCGCCGGTCGCCCCGAGGGGGTGCCCCATCGCGATGGCCCCGCCGTTGACGTTGACCTTGTCGTGGTCCAGGTCGAGGTCGCGCATGAAGCGCATCGCAACCGCGGCGAAGGCCTCGTTGATCTCGTACAGGTCGATGTCCTCGGGGCTCAGACCCGCTCGCGCCAGGGCCTTGCGGGCCGCGGGTGCAGGGCCGGTGAGCATGATCGTCGGGTCCGCACCGGAGACGGCGGTGGCGATGATCCGTGCCCGCGGGGTCAGCCCGAGCTCGACCCCGATCTCCTCGGTGCCGAGTGCGACCAGCGCCGCGCCGTCCACGATGCCCGAGGAGTTGCCGGCGTGGTGGACGTGGTCGATCCGCTCGACCCAGTGGTACTTCTCGAGAGCGACGGAGTCGAACCCTCCCTGCTCCCCCATCGCGGCGAAGCTCGGCCGGAGCTTGGCCAGGGACTCCACCGTCGTGCCCGGCTTGATGAACTCGTCGGTGTCGAGCACGGTGAGGCCGTTGCGGTCCTTGACGGGTACGACGGACTTCGCGAAGTAACCGTTGGCCCAGGCCTTGGCGGCGCGCGCGTTGGACTCCGCCGCGAACGCGTCGACGTCAGTGCGGCCGAAGCCTTCGATGGTGGCGATCAGGTCGGCGCCGATGCCCTGCGGCACGAACGAGGTGGCGAAGGCCGTGGCCGGGTCGGTCGCCCAGGCGCCGCCGTCGCTGCCCATCGCGACTCGACTCATCGACTCCACCCCGCCGGCGAGGATCAGGTCCTCGAAGCCGGAACGGACCCGGGCGGCGGCCTGGTTGACGGCCTCCAGACCCGAGGCGCAGAAGCGGTTGAGCTGGACCCCCGCGACAGTGTCGGGCAGTCCCGCAGCCAGTGCCGCCGTCTTCGCGATGTCGGCACCCTGGTCCCCGACGGGGCTGACCACGCCCAGGACGACGTCGTCGACACGGTGCGGGTCCAGGTTCGGGTTCCGCGACTGGATCTCGTCGAGGAGTCCCACGACCAGGTCGACCGGCTTCACCTCATGCAGGGAGCCGTCCTTCTTGCCCTTGCCTCGTGGAGTGCGGATGGCGTCGTACACGAATGCTTGCGGTTGCGGCATGGGCAGCGTTCCCAACTCTGGACAGCGGTGGCGTCCTCGATTCTGACACCATCACTGTCAGGGTTGAAACCCTTGTGACCCAGGTCATGGGACTCACCCGGGCCGGCGGCTCCCCGGATCAACCCTGGACGGCTGCGCCCGCGTCGACCAGCCCGTCCACGTCGGTGATGCCCCACGCCTCGAGTGCCTCACGAGTGTCGCCACCGGGCTGCGAGGGCCCGCCCGTGAGGGTGGCCTCGGTGCGCGAGAAGCGAGGCGCCGGTGCGGGCTGGAGCAGGCCTTCGCGCTCAACGAGTACGCCGCGCGCCGCGAGATGCGGGTGCCGCGCCGCCTCGGTGAGCGGGATGATCCCCGCGACGCAGGCGTCGGTGCCCTCGAAGACCGCGACCCACTCGGCCTGGGTACGCGTGCGGAAGCGCTCAGTGATCGCCTGCCGGAGCTCGGCCGAGCGCTCCAGGTCGTGGCGCCCGGGGACGTCGCCCGGCAGCTCCAGGACCTCCAGGAAGACTTGGTAGAACTGGCCCTCCAGGGGTGCGACGGACATGTGCCGGCCGTCGGCGGTCTCGTAGACGTCGTAGAACGGCACCCCGCCATCGAGCAGTCCGGACGCTCGCTCCTGCTGGGCGGCTCCGGAGGCCAGCAGCGCAGCCCCCATCGCGTTGAGGTGGGCCGTGCCGTCGACGATCGCCGCGTCGACGACCTGGCCGGTGCCGGACTGTCGAGCCTCGAGCAGGGCAGCGAGGATGCCGATCACGAGGTAGGTCGAGCCGCCGCCGAAGTCGCCGAGCAGGTTGCTCGGGAAGTGCGGCCGGGCGGGGTCCTGCCCGAGCCCGTAGAGCGCGCCGGTGATCGAGATGTAGTTGAGGTCGTGCCCGGCCGAGTGCGCCAGCGGGCCGCTCTGCCCCCAGCCGGTCATCCGCCCGTACACCAGCGCCGGGTTGCGGGCCAGACAGTCCTCCGGTCCGACACCGAGCCGCTCGGCCGCCCCCGGGCGCATCCCCTCGATCAGGACGTCGGCCCCCTCGACGAGGTCGAGCACGGTCTGCACGCCCCGGGGGTGCTTGAGGTCGAGCGCCACGCTCGGCCGCCCCCGCGAGAGCACGTCGGTCTCGCCGCCGGCGAAGGTGCCGCCCCCCGGCCGGTCCACCCGGATCACGTCCGCCCCGAGGTCCGCCAGGGTCATGCACGCGTGCGGCCCCGGCCCGATCCCCGCCAGCTCCACGACCCTGGTCCCTCGAAGCGGACCCGTTCCCTGACCGAGTGCGTACGTCATGTCCGGGATTGTGGCAGCCGCCACCTTGCGGTTTGGTCCCCAACCGCAGGTTTTTCGGGTTGGAACCTGCAGTTTGTGACCAATGGATGAGGTGCCGGACGACGCCGGAGGACGGTGTACGGCGTCACCGGGGGACGCGGCCGCTCATCGATGACCGGGTCACCTGACTCGTAGACTGGCGCCGATGTCTGGCCGGGCCACGGGCGTACGCCACCCGCCATTCGCCCTCCCCCTTCCAGACGAGGCACCTCGTTCCCCTCAGGGCGAGGAGCCGGCCATCAGTCACCAGCCACCCCGGCCCGATCCCAAGCCACCCCTGGAGCACACCATCAGGTTCGCCCGCACGATTGCCCTTGCCGCCATGTCCGCGTCGCTGCTGCTCGTCGGCTGCAGCGCCCAGGACGCCGACTCCGGACCGGAGGTGAGCTCCGCCGCGCACAACGCGGCCGATGTCGCGTTTGCCACCGAGATGATCCCTCACCACAACCAAGCACTGCAGATGGTGGACATGTCGCAGAACCTCGACCTGTCGAAGGGGTTCACGCAGCTGACCCGCCAGATCAAGGCAGCCCAGTCCCCCGAGATCGAGCTGATGTCACGCTGGCTGAAGGCCTGGGACGAGAAGGTGCCCGAGACAGCCGCCTTCGGGGACTCCCACGGCGGCGCGGGTGGCATGGAGCACGACATGGGTGGCTCGGATGAGATGCCCGGAATGATGTCCGGGCGCGACCTGGACCGGTTGTCGCAGACCACCGACGCGTCCCGCTTCGAGTCCATGTGGCTGACGATGATGATCGACCATCACGACGGCGCCATCGAGATGGCACGCGACGAGGTACGGCGCGGTGAGTACCCGCCCGCGATCAGCCTGGCGAAGCGGATCATCGCCAGTCAGCAGGCCGAGATCGTGACGATGAGGGCAATGGTCGGCTGACGCCGCCCTGCCTCAGCCGTGCTGGTGGAACTCGTGGACGACCGCGTGGCCCTTGCCGCGCGAGATCGTCCACCTGTTCACCGGCACGGTCACCACGAACGCGATGACGAGGGAACGGCGAGCGAGGCCCAGAAGAGCACGTCGGCCAGGCCCGCACTGATCGCTCCCGGTACGCCCACCATCACGCCGTTGTCGACGATCTCCATCACGAGGATCGAGACCGTGTCGGCCGCGAACGCCACCTTGATCGCATCCACGACTCCGAGCCCGGCTTGCGCACCGAGCGGAACGTCAGCAGGTAGCCGAAGAAGAACGCCAGCACCACGGCGAGCAGCACGCTGGGCACTGCGCCCAGCCCCACCAGCTGGCGAGGGCCATCCCCAGCACCTCGCCGATGGCGCAGCCCGTCAGGCAGTGCAGCGTGGCCGAGATGGCGGTGGACCAGGACGAGCCAGGGAGCGGGTTCATGACGACGATGATACCCCCATGGGGTATCCAGTCAACACCACTCCGGCCTGCCCTGTGATGTGCAACTCGTTGCATAGGGCGACGATCCGCGGCATCCTGCTGGGGTGGCCCTCGAACACGCCCTTCTCGTCGCTCTCAGCGAGCGACCGGGCTCCGGGCTGGAGCTGACCCGGCGGTTCGACCGCTCGATCGGCTTCTTCTGGCCGGCGACTCATCAGCAGATCTACAAGGTGCTCGCCCGGATGGAGGAGCGCGGCTGGGTCAGCGTCACCCCCGTGGCCCAGGACGGCCGGCCGGACAAGAAGGTCTACCACGTCGCCACCGCCGGGCGCGCAGAGCTGCGCACCTGGCTGGCCGAGCCGATCGGGCTGGAGACCTTCCGCAGCGACCTCCCGGTCCGCCTCCGCGGCGCGTCGTACGGCGAGCGGGCCACGCTGCTGGCCCACGTCCGCGAGGCGCTGGCCGACCACCACGCCCGACGACGGCTGTACGAGCAGATGTGCGCCGACACCTACCCCGAGCCGGCCGCTCTGTCCGGCCGGGACCTCGACCAGTACCTCGTCCTGCGGGGCGGGCTGCGGCTCGAGCAGTTCTGGATCGACTGGCTCACCGAGTACCTCACCGCACATGAAACCGACGCCCACCCGAAGGACCTGGCCCGATGACCGAGTACCCGCACCTCTTCCAGCCCCTCACCGTCGGTGGCACCACGCTGCGCAACCGGGTGGTGATGGGCTCGATGCACACCGGCCTGGAGGACCGCGTCCGTGACCTCCCCAAGCTCGCGGCGTACTTCGCCGAGCGCGCCCGTGGCGGGGTCGGCCTGATCGTGACCGGCGGGTACGCACCGAACAAGCGCGGCTGGCTCAAGCCGTTCGCCTCTGAGATGTCGACGCGGCTGCACTCCAGCGGCACAAGCAGGTCACTGACGCCGTCCACGAGGAGGGCGGCACGATCGCGATGCAGATCCTGCACGCCGGCCGCTACGGCTACACGCCGTTCTCGGTCTCGGCCTCGGCGAAGAAGTCGCCGATCACCCCGTTCAAGCCGTCGGCACTCTCGGACCGCGGCGTGGACCGGACGGCCACGCCTTCGCGCGCAGCGCCGCCCTGGCGCAGCGAGGCCGGCTACGACGGCGTCGAGATCATGGGCTCGGAGGGGTACCTGATCAACCAGTTCCTCGCACCGCGGACCAACGTGCGCACCGACGCGCTGGGGCGGCACGAGCCGAGAACCGGATGCGCTTCCCCGTCGAGATCGTACGCCGCACCCGCGAGCTTGTCGGCGACGACTTCCTGGTGATCTACCGGCTGTCCCTGCTCGACCTCGTCGAGGGCGGCCAGACCTGGGAAGAGGTCGTCGACCCTCGCCAAGCGGATCGAGGAGGCGGGCGCCACGGTGATCAACACGGGCATCGGCTGGCACGAGGCCCGGGTGCCCACGATCATCACCCAGGTGCCGCGCGGCGCCTGGACCTGGACCACCGCGCGACTCAAGCCCGAGGTCTCGATCCCGGTCGTGCGCCTCGAACCGGATCAACACCCCCGAGCTCGCCGAGAACCTGCTCGCCGACGGCACCGCCGACCTGGTCTCCATGGCCCGGCCCGTTCCTGGCCGACCCGGACTTCGTCACCAAGGCCGCAGCGGGCCGGCGCGACGAGATCAACACCTGCATCGCCTGCAACCAGGCCTGCCTCGACCACGCCTTCGCGAACAAGCTCGCGTCCTGCCTGGTGAACCCGCGCGCCTGCCACGAGACCGACGCTGACGCTGCTCCCGGTGCCGCGGACCCGCAACGCACCGATCGCCGTCGTCGGTGCAGGTCCCGCCGGGCTGGCGACCGCGGTCTCGACGGCCGAGCGCGGGCACGCGGTGACCCTCTTCGAGGGCGCCGCCGCGCTCGGCGGACAGTTCAGGCTCGCCATGCAGATCCCCGGCAAGGAGGAGTTCGCCGAGACCCTGCGCTACTTCCGCAGGCGGATGGAGGTGCTCGGAGTCGACGTACGCCTTTCGACCCGCGCCACCGCCGACCGACCTGGCCCCCTTCGACGAAATCGTGGTGGCCACCGGCGTCGTGCCGCGGATCCCGGACCTCGCCGGCATCGACCACCCGAAGGCCGTCTCGCTATGCCGAGGTGCTCAGCGGCGCGGTCACGTCGGACGCGCGCGTCGCGGTGATCGGCGCCGGAGGCATCGGCGTCGACGTCTCGGTGTTCCTCACGCACGAGGAGGAGACCCTCGAGGACTGGCTGGCGCACTGGGGTGTGGCCGACCCGTCGGTGCAACCCCGGCGGACTCACCGAGGCAAGAAGCCGCGGAGCTCTGCCCGCGAGGTGTACCTCCTCCAGCGCAAGACCACGGAGATCGGCAAGGATCTCGGCAAGACGTCGGGCTGGGCGCATCGCAGCGTGCTCCGCACCCGGCGTACACCAGGTCAGCGGAGCGACGCTACGACCTGATCGACGACGCCGGCCTGCACGTCACCGTCGACGGGCGCGCAGCGCCTGCTCGAGGTCGACCACGTGGTCCTCTGCGCCGGGCAGGAGTCGGTCCGCGGGCTGTACGACGAGCTGCTCGCCGGCGGCCGCGACGCCGACGTGCACCTGATCGGCGGCGCCGACGTGGCCGCCGAGCTCGACGCGAAGCGCGCGATCGACCAGGGCACCCGCCTCGCCGCCCGGCTCTGACGCCCGCCCCCAGTCGGCGGGGTAGGGCGGGCAAGACGCGCCGCGTCGGCGCGGTTCCGGGGGCAAGATGCGCCGCGTCAGGGGGTTTTTGGGGGCAAGATGCGCCGCGTCAGCGCTAGTTGCAGGCGCCCAGGTTCTCGTGCGATCGATGGCCCTCAGGCTCGACCTGGAACGTCGCGTGCTCGATCCCGAAGTCGACAGCGACGCATCGGCCACACTCATCCAGCAACGCGCCGACACCGCGAGCCGCGAGGGCCTCCTGGGTCACCGACACGTGCGCCGACAGCATCGGCATCCCGCTGGTGATCGACCACGCGTGCAGGTGGTGCACGTCCATCACGCCCGGCATCGCCAGCAGGTGCTCCCGCACCTCATCGAGGTCCAGGTGTCGCGGCGTGGTCTCCAGCAGCACGGCCACCGAGTCGCGCAGCAGGGACCATGACCGGGGCAGGATCAGCAGCGCGATCAGCAACGACGCGATCGCGTCGCTGCGCAGGAATCCAGTCGTCATGATCACGACGCCGGCGACCACGGCAGCGACCGAGCCGAGGGTGTCGCCGAGCACCTCGAGCCAGACGGCCCGCATGTTCAGGGACGTGTCGCGCCGACCGGCCAGGATGCCGACCGCCACGACGTTCGCCGCCAGCCCGACAAGGGCGAACCCCACCATCTGTCCGGCGTGCACCTCCGGCGGGTCGACCAGCCGCTGTACGCCGACCACGACAAGGAAGCCACACACCCCCAGCAGCACGAGCGCATTGACCAACGCGGCCAGGATCTCGGCTCGGTGGTAGCCGAAGGTACGCCGTGACGTCGCCGGCAAGGTGGCGACGTACGACGCCGACAGTGCGATCAGCACCGCCGCCGCGTCCGTGACCATGTGGCCGGCATCGGCAAGGAGGGCGAGTGACCCCGACAACCAGGCCCCGACGAGCTCGACGACCACCACGAGCAGCGTGACGGTGAGGACCAGGCGCAGCGCCCGCCGGTCCTCCGCACGCCCGGTCGCGTGCGCGCTGTGCCCGTGGCCCTCCATGCCTTCCACCCTAGGGCCCTTCCGGAGCCCGTCGAGGCGGCTCATCTGGCGGGCCGACGGCCGATGCACTAGGCATAGGCCATGGCGCACTCCGTTCTGCAGGTTCCCGTCCGCGAAGCCGAGCCGCTCGTGCGCCCCCGCTGGACCCTCGCCGGTCCGGACTTCGCCACGGTCGATGACACGGTGGTCGCCCACATCACGCTCCTCGGACCCTTCGTGGACGAGGCTCGCATCGACGAGGGCATCCTCGGTGAGCTGCGTGCGTTCTTCGACACCGTGCTGCCGTTCGGCTTCCGACTGACCGACGTGTGCGCGTTCCCCTCCGGTACGACCTACCTCTCACCCGACCCCGCGGCTCCGTTCCGGCTGCTGACCCAGGGTCTGCTGCGGAACTTCCCGGAGTTCCCGCCGTACGGCGGCGCGTTCGAGAGCGTCGTCCCCCACCTCTCGGTGCCGCTCGGTCCCGACGAGGACCTTGACTCGCTCACCGAGGCGCTCGCCCCGTCCCTCCCGCTGTCCGCCCACGCTGTCGAGGCCGCGCTCGTCTGGTACGACGAGGGTGCGACCCGCACGCTGGCGACGTTCCCTTTCGGCACCTCGGCCGCCTAGACCCGGGATCCAACGACACCGACGCCTCCCAGCCGTGTGCCGTCCGGCACCGGTGTAGACCTCGTTCGATGTGCGGCCCCGCCATCGGTGACCATGGACCCATGCGCATCGACCTACGACGAGGCAGTGACCGCTTCGTCACCGAGTCGGGGTGGGCCACCACCCGGCACTCCTTCTCCTTCGGCCGCCACTACGACCCGGCGAACGTCGGGCACGGCGTCCTGGTCGCGGTGAACGACGAGCTCGTCCAGCCGCACAGCGGGTACGACGCCCACCCGCACCAGGACACCGAGATCGTGACCTGGGTGCTCTCGGGGTCGCTGGCTCACGAGGACTCCCGCGGACACGTCGGGGTGACCTCTGCGGGCGAGATCCAGGTGCTGGGCTCGGGGAGCGGAGTGGTCCACGGCGAGCGCAACGACGGCGACGAGCCGGTGCGCTTCATCCAGATGTGGCTGACGCCGACCGAGAGCCACCTGCCCCCGTCGTACCAGCGCGGCGCCCCCGACCTGACCGGCGGAGGTCTCACGAGGATCGCGTCCGGACGACAGCCGGCGGCCGTCGCGGTCCGCGCGGACGCCACGCTGCACGTCGGTCGACTCGAGGCAGGAGACACGGTCGAGCTTCCCGAGGCACCCCTGCGCTACGCCCTGGTGACCCGCGGGTCCGTCACCTTCACCGACGTCGGGCCGCTCGCCGAGGGCGACGAGGTGCGCCTGACCGGCGGCGGGGTGCAGACCATGACCGCGAACAAGCCGGCCGAGGTCCTGGTCTGGGAGATGTACTGACCGACGTCCGGCTCAGGCTTTCGCGACGAGCGGGCCGAGCACGGTGAGGGCGCCGGGGCGAACGGTCGCGGTGAGGGGAAGCTCGTGGATCCGCTCGCCGTCCCCGTAGCCGACGACGCCGTCGGCCTCCAGCTCGACGGTCGTGCCCCGGAACACCGTCACCTGAGGCAGTGTGACGTGCGAGCCGTCGTACAGCTTGGGCATCGACCGCATCAGCTCCAGCTTGCCGGCGGCGCCGACCACGACCACGTCGAGCAGGCCGTCGTCGACGGCAGCGTCGGGCGCGACGTGCATGCCCGACCCGTAGTAGCCCGAGTTCGCGACCACCACGGTCGCGGCGTCGACGTAGTGCTCCACGCCGTCGACGACGAGGCGGTAGAGCGCGGGTCGGTAGACGGCGATCGCGCGGAGGGAGGCGTACGGGTACTGCAGCCGGCGCGGCAACCAGTGAGCGGCGTCGACGAACTCCGAGGCCAGCGAGTCGACGCCGGCGTACAGGCTCCCGACGACGACCCGGGGCTCGTCACCACCACTGACGTCGATCACGTCGACCTGGCGAGGGGTGCCGTTCACCAGGGTGGCGACCAGGTCATCGAGCGTGCCACCGATGCCCAGCTGACGCGCGAAGTCGTTGCCCCGACCGGCCGGAAGGATGCCGAGCGTGCCACCGGCGTCCGCCACCGCACCGGCCACCGAGGACAACATCCCGTCGCCACCGACCGACACCACGACGTGGCCGCTGTCCGCGGCCTCGCGCGCGAGAGCGCGGCACTCCACGATCCCGGGGCTCGTGGTCACCTCGACCGCGGCGCCGGCCGCGCGGAGCAGGTCGGCGGCGGGGCCGACGAGTGCCGAGGCGGCTCCGCCACCGGAGGCCGGGTTCACCAGGAGCCGGAACGCCGTCACGGGATCAGCACACCCGGGTTGAGGACACCTTGCGGATCAAGGCCATGCTTGACCGCACGGAGGATCTCGACGCCGACCGGGCCGATCTCTCGCGCCAACCAGGGCTTGTGGTCACGACCGACGGCGTGATGGTGCGTGATGGTCGCACCGGACTCGATCATCGCGTCGGAGGCAGCCTTCTTGGCCACCTCCCACTGGGCGATCGGGTCGTCGTGCTGCTTGGCAGCGACCGTGAAGTAGAGCGAGCAGCCGGTCTCGTAGACGTGCGAGATGTGGCAGAGGACGAGCAGCGTGGCACCGTCCGCGCCGAGAGTCCTCTCGAAGGCGTTGCGTACGGCGGCGTACAGGCGCTCGAGGTTCGACCAGAAGGTAGCGGTCTCGACCGTCTCCACCAGCACTCCCTCGTCGAGCAGGGAGTCGCGGAGGTAGGGGCCGTGGAAGCGACCGCGGAGCCAGGCCTGACCCGCCTCCTCTCCCAGGTGTTCGCCTCCCGCCCCCGTCAGGGCGGCGCCGACCGCGGCCCGCTTGGCGTCGACGTCGGCGCTGCTGCCCTCGTAGCCGGTGATCATCAGGCACCCGCCGGTGGACTCGGCTCCGACGTCGTCAGGCCGGGCGAGGTTGAGAGCCGTCTCGTGCTCGTCGGAGAGCCGGAGCACGGTGGGCAGGTGGCCCGACTGGGCGAGCAGCCGCATCGCGGCCGCCCCAGCGACGAAGGAGTCGAAGCGCCAGGCCTCGTAGAGCTTCACGTCGGGCAGCGGCCGCACCCGCAGCCGCACCGACGTGATCACTCCGAAGGCACCCTCGGAGCCCATCACCAGCTCTCGCAGGTCGGGACCGGCCGCGTTCGCCGGCGAGCTGCCCAGCTCGAGAGTGCCTCGGGGGGTGGCCACGGTCAGCCCGACGACCAGGTCGTCGAACCTGCCGTAGCCGGCCGAGGACTGCCCGCTGGAACGAGTGGCCGCGAAGCCGCCGATGGTGGCGTACTCGAAGGACTGCGGGAAGTGGCCGAGCATCAGCCCCCGCTCCCCGAGCAGTGCCTCGGCGTGCGGGCCGCGCAGGCCGGCCCCCAGCACGGCGGTCATCGACTCGTCGTCGACCTCGGTGAGGGAGTCGAGCCGCGCGAGATCCAGGGAGATCACACCGGCGAAGCCGTCACGTCGAGCCGCCAGGCCACCCACGACCGAGGTTCCGCCACCGAAGGGGACCAGGGCGACGGCGTGCGCGGCGCACCACTCCACGAGTGCCTGGACCTCGGCGTGGTCCGCCGGACGGACCACCGCATCCGGAGCGTCGCTGGCGTCACCGGTTCTCATCTTCAGCAGGTCGGTGGTCGACTTCCCACGGGTGCGAAGCACCCGGCTGTCGTGGTCGACCAGCACGTGGTCGTCGCCGACCACGGCCCGGAGGCCGTCCAGCAGGTTCGCGTCCAGCGAATGGTCCGGCAGGGTCACCGCGGCCAGGTCGGTCGGCGTCTGCGGGGTCAGTCCGAAGGCGAGTTCCACGAGGCCGCGGGCAGCCTCCGGAAGCGCGCTCGCCCGGTCCGGGTCGCCCCAACGGGCCCAGTGCATCTCTGTGGTCATGTGTTACAGTGTGACACATGGAGTCCAGTCGTAACAACCCCTCGGGCACGGTCCCCGACGACACCCTCCTGGACGCCGCCTACGAGGCGATCGTGGCCGTGGGCTGGAAGCGCACCACGCTGACCGACGTTGCCCGTCGCGCCGGGGTGTCGCGGATGACCCTGTACCGCCGGTGGCCGGACATGAACACGCTCCTCGCGGACCTGCTCACCCGCGAGTGGCTGGCCGAGGTCACCCGCCTCTCACCCCCCGAAGCCCAGGCGAGCGGCGACTCACGATCAAACGGGGTCGGCCCGAGCGCTCTCCTGATCGCCCGCACCGTCTGCGCGACGGTGGCCACCCTGCGCACGAACCCCCTGCTGCGCAAGATCATCGACGTCGACCCAGAACTGCTGCTCCCCTATCTCCTGCACCGGCGCGGGCGGTCCCAGGACGCGGTCCTGGCACTCCTGACGCCCGCCGTCGAGCAGGGCCAGCGCGAAGGCTCGGTGCGCCCAGGCGACCCGGCGGTCCTGGCCCGCAGCGTCGTGCTCGCGTCGTACGGCTTCGCCTTCTCCGCCCACACCATGGCCGACGCTCCCGCTGACCCCGACGACGAGGCCGTCCTAGCGACGTACGACGCCGAGCTGATGCGACTCATCGAGAGCTACCTGCGCCCGTGACCACGACTCCTGCTCCCCGGCTCTCCTCGGGCCTCGCCGGACTCCCCTCCCAGGTGGACGTCCTGGTGGTCGGTCTCGGGGTCACCGGTGCCGGCGTCGCCCTCGATGCCGCGTCTCGCGGGCTCTCGGTGCTCGCCGTCGACGCAGAGGACATCGCCTTCGGCACCTCCCGTTGGAGCTCCAAGCTGGTCCACGGCGGTCTGCGCTACCTCGCCAAGGGTCAGGTCGGCGTCGCCCACGAGAGTGCGGTCGAGCGCGGGATCCTCATGGAGGTGACCGCGCCCCACCTGACCCATGCCCTGCCGATGCTCATCCCGCTCCTTCCCGGAGTCAGCCGGACCCAGGCCGCGGTCGCCATGGCCGGTCTCCTCGCCGGCGACGCCCTCCGTCTCGCTGCCGGCACCTCTCGTTCCACCCTGCCCCTACCCCGTCGGATCGGCGCGGCCAGGACTCGCGACCTCGTGCCCGGCGTCCGCGCGTCCGGCCTTCGTGGCGGCCTGCTCTCCTGGGACGGTCAGCTCGAGGACGACGCCCGGCTCGTGATCACGATCGCCCGCACCGCGGTCGCGCACGGTGCAGAAGTGCGCACGCGGGTCCGTGTGGCCGAGGCGACCGGCGACGGGGCGACCCTGGTCGACTCCCGCACCGGCGAGCGTCGCGACATCATGGCCCGCGCGGTGATCAACGCCGCCGGCGTGTGGGCGGGCTCGGTCGTCCCCGAGGTCCGGCTGCGACCCTCCCGAGGCACCCACCTGGTGCTGCCCCGATCGCTCTTCCCGGGCCTGGACGTCGCCGTCACCGCTCCGGTGCCGGGCGAGACGAACCGCTTCTGCTTCCTGCTGCCGCAGCCGGACGGCCTGGTGTACGTCGGGCTCACCGACGAGCCGGTCGAGAGCATCGAGGACGTGCCGACTCCGAGCGAGGACGAGATCGAGTTCCTGCTCGAGGTGATCGGCGACGTCTTCGAGCGCGAGGTGCTTCGCTCCGACGTGGTCGGTGCGTACGCCGGGCTTCGGCCGCTGCTCGAGGCCGGCGGGTCGACCGCCGACCTCTCGCGACGGCACGCGGTACTCAGCTCGTCGACCGGCGTGATCACCGTCGTCGGGGGCAAGCTCACCACCTACCGCCGGATGGCACAGGACGCGGTCGACGCCGCGAGGGACGCGGGTCTCGCATGCGGTCCCAGCCGGACCCGTTCCCTGCCCCTGGTCGGCGCGGCACCTCGAGCGGAGCTGGCACAGGTCAAGGCTCCGCGGCGGCTGGTGCGCCGCTACGGCACCGAAGCGCCGCTGGTGCTCGCCACCGCGGTCGAGGCGACGGGTCTGACCCCCGAGGAGCTGCTGGCTCCGGCCTCCGAGACCATCCCAGCCACACTCGCCGAGCTGGTCTTCGGGGTCACCCACGAGGGTGCAACCACGGTCGACGACCTGCTCGACCGACGCACCCGCGTGGGGCTGGCGACAGAGGACCGGGTGCGTGCGACTCCTCTCGCGGAGCGCGCGCTGGCCCTTGCCCAAGAGTCACGCAACTAGACCCTCGAGGCCTCTACTTCCCCGAGCTCGCGGGTTAGAGTCGCCGGGTTCTGGATGGGGAGGCGGTCCCCTCGACCCGCCATGAGGGAGCAAATGTCTTGACTTCACGAAACAAATTCCGAAACAAGGTGGTGAGCGTCGCTGCTGCCACGGCCATGGCCGTGACTCCGCTCGCCGTACTAGCAGCCAGCCCGGCCCAGGCGGCCGAACCAGTCGTGATCAACCTGCTCGGCTTCAACGACTTCCATGGGCGCATCGACTCGAACACCACGAAGTTCGCGACCACCATCGAGCAGCTTCGCACCGGTGGCACCGGCACTCCGGTCACCGACGACCACACCCTCGTGGTGTCGTCCGGTGACAACTTCGGAGCGTCCGCGTTCGCCTCGGCCACGTCGACGCCCCCCGAGCAGCCGACGGTCAACGTGCTGAACGCCCTGGCACTCTCCGGTGCCGCAGTGGGCAACCATGAGTTCGACCGTGGGTACGACTTCCTGAACGACCAGGTCATCGGGGGCACCGACTACACCCCGGCCGACTTCCCGTACCTCGCCGCCAACGTCTACGACAAGGCGACGCACGAGCCTGCCCCCGGCGGGCTCGAGGAGTACGCCACCTTCGACATCGGGGGCATCACCGTCGGCATCGTCGGCGCCGTGACGCAGGAGACCGGTTCGCTGGTCTCCCCCGGCGGCATCACGAACATCGAGTTCGGTGATCCGGTTGATGCAGTGAACCGCGTGACCGCGGAGCTGACCGACGGGGACGCCACCAACGGCGAGGCCGACGTGGTCATCGCGTCGTACCACGAGGGCGTGAACGTCGACCAGACCCAGGCGCCCACGATCGACGACGCCCTGGCTCTCGGCGGCGCATTCAAGCACATCGTCGAGGACACCAGCGCCGACGTCGACGCGATCTTCACCGGCCACACCCACCGCAAGTACGCCTACGACGCCCCGGTCCCGGGAGACCCGTCGCGGACGCGTCCGGTGATCCAGGCCGGCAACTACGGGGAGGCCATCGGCCAGGTGGAGCTGTCGTACGACGCCGCCTCCGACACCGCCACCACGCTCGTCAACAAGGTGGTCCCGCGGGCCGCCGCAGCGGACACGACGTTCCCCCGGGTCCAGTCGGTCAAGACCATCGTCGACGCGGCCCTCGCGGACGCCAACGCCCGCGGAAGCGTCCCGGTCGGTGAGCTCACCGCCGACATCACCCGGGCCTTCGACGGAATCGACCCGACCACGCAGAAGCCCATCGAGGACCGGCTCTCCGAGTCGACGATCGGTGACCTCGTCGCCGACGCGCTGCGCTCCTACCTCTCGAGCTACGGCGCCGACATCGGCGTCGTGAACCCGGGAGCACTGCGGGACGACCTCATCTACGCCGGCGTCGCGGGCAGCGACACCAACCACGACGGGGTGATCACCGTCGAGGAGGCCAACAACGTCCTCCCCTTCGTGAACAACCTCTGGACGGTCAAGCTGACCGGCGCCCAGTTCAAGGCGGTCCTCGAGCAGCAGTGGCAGCCCGCCGCCGCCTCGCGCCCGTTCCTGCACATGGGCCTGTCCCGCAACGTGCGGACCACGCTGGACCCGACCAAGCCCGAGGGTTCGCGGGTCACGTCGATCCGGATCAACGGGAGGCCGATCGACCTGGGCAAGACCTACACCGTGGGCACGTTCAGCTTCCTGGGCACCGGGGGAGACAACTTCACGGCCTTCAAGGACGGCGTCTCCAAGGACACCGGCACGGTGGACCGCGACGGCTGGTTCTCGTTCCTGTCGAACCACACCGGAGCCCAGGCTGTCAGCCCGGACTTCGACCGGCAGCAGGTGTACGCCGACCACCTGCCGGCAAAGGTGAGGCGGGCCCGGTCGTACCACTTCGACCTGAACCGCCTCGACCTCACCTCCGCGGGCAGCCCTGCCAACACCGAGGTGAGGACGGCACTCGTGCCGCTTTCCGGGCACGGACGCGCGATCCGGTTCGCGCCGACCCCGGTGACGGACGGCAGCGCCCACCTGGCGCTTCGGATGCCCCGCGGCATCCCGCATGGCTACGTGCTCCGGATGACGGCGGTGCCGTCCGGCACCAAGGTCTTCGTCCCGGTGGCGAACCAGCGGAACCCGAGGATGTCGCTGGACATCAGGCCGGGCAAGGTGGTTCGCAAGCAGACCATGGCCCGCCTGATCGTGACGATGAGCGCCCGCGGAGTGCCGGTGACCGGCATGATCCGGGCGAAGATCAAGGGTCGCCCCGTGATGACGTCTCGGGTGCGGAACAACCGCGCCGTGCTCCGGCTCGGCACGTTCCGTTGGCCCGGGCGGGTGTTCGTGCACGTCCGCTACTCCGGTGACGCGACCTACCACGTGGTGCGCGACCACACGGTGTTCCGCGTCTGGAGGCGCTGACCCAGCGGCACGACACAGCAGGAAGGGCGGTCCCCGTTCGGGGGCCGCCCTTCCCGTGTCTGTTCCCGTGTCTGTCCCCGCTCGATTTCCCGACGGTCAGGCGGGCTGGCGCGGGCCGACCTCCTGGCGGAGACGGAGCCCGAAGAGGCAGGCGCCGAGCAGGGTGAGCCCGGTGAGCAGCAGCGCCCCGGCGGTCCCCAGGGAACCGCTGGTCCAGTCGAGCAGTGCCTCGGGGACGACCACGGTCAGCGCCAGCACCCCGGTGACGAGGTACGGCCACCCGCGACGCACGACGTACAGCCAGAAGGCCACGGCCCCGAGCGCCGCCGTGAACAGGTACGCCGCCCAGTTGACGTCGGCCCCGCCGAGCGGGAACTGGGCACCGATGAAGAGCAGGGCACAGCCGAGCACCCGGGCCGGGTCGAGCTCACGCCAGAGGCGGGCCTCGCCCGCCGCCAGCCACGCTGCGCCGGCGACGAGCAGCACGACGGAGCCAACGAGGGCGCCGTTGTCCGAGGCGAACCAGTCGATCGTGGCCATCACTCCCCACAGCACCCCTGCGGCGATTGCCGCCTGACCCAGCGCACTGGGGGCGACCAGGTAGCCGGCGAGCGAGATCAGCGAGAGCGAGATGCAGAACCAGAGCACCTGGGTCCTGCCGTCGTGGCCGTCCAGGGCCACCGCCACGGAGGAGGCGAGGGCCACCGCGGCGCCGACGAGGAGGGTGCTGACGAGCCGACGACGCACCGAGTCACCCGGCTGCCGCAGCTCGGCCCACCCACCGCCGAGGAAGCCGAGGGCGGCTCCGGCGCCCGCGAGCAGCATCCCGATCGCGACCAGGATCGCGGTGCGCTCCCCGACCCCGAGCGAGTCCCACTGGTCGGCGAAGAACAAGAAGACGGCGGACACGACGAAGGCGCCGCCGACGTACCCGGCCACCTCCGCCATGCGGCGCCGCAAGGGGCCCTGGTCGGCGACCGGTGCCGGCGCACCGGGACCGGAGAGCACCCGGTCGACGACGGCCGCGGCGGTCGGGCCCTGCTGGGGGACGAGCAGTCCGTCGGCCACCAGGGCGTCGACGACGAGGCGGCTGCGCTGGTCCCGGACCGCGGGGAGGGGAGGAAGTGAAGTGTCCATGACTCGATCATCTCGGCTCAGGACCCCGGGCGGCAGAGTAGGAGTACTCAACTCGCGTGGCGTTCCCCGCGCAGGCCCGTGCTGGTTTCCCGGGGGTGGATGGAGAGGATGGGGCCGTGACCGCGTCGACGTACACCCTGCGCCCCACCGTGCTCGAGGACGGCGAATGGCTGTTCACCCTGCACCGGCGGGCCATGGGCCCGTACGTCGAGCAGCTGTGGGGCCCGTGGGACGACACCGTGCAGCAGGACTTCCACGACGACTGGTTCTCCCCCGGCACCGCCCATGTGGTGCTCGTCGAGGGTCACCCGGTGGGCGTCATGGAGTGGCGCGACTCCCCCGGTCGGCGCTACGTGTCCCGGATCGAGATCGACCCCGGCCACCAGGGCCACGGTCTCGGACGACGGGTGCTCGAAGACCTGGTGGCCGCCGCCACCGCTGAGGAGATGGAGGTCGAGCTCCACGTGTTCGACGTCAACCCCGCCCAACGGTTGTACGAGCGTTTGGGGTTTCGTGAGGTGAGTCGGTCGCCCAGCGGCACGGGCCACCGGATCCAGCTGCGCCGGGGCCTTTCGTAGTCCCGAAAGTCCCCCACCCGTTTCCCCACCCGATGACCGGGTACAGGCAGGCGAGCCCGGGACCGGCCCGGATGTCCGAAGGGATGTGCGCAATGGGTATTGGCGACAAGGCCGAGAACACCGCCGAGGGGATGGCTGGCAAGGCGAAGGAGGCCACCGGCAAGGCCACCGGCGACGAGTCGATGGAGAACGAGGGCAAGGTCGACCAGAGCAAGTCCGACCTCAAGCAGGCCGGCGAGAAGGTCAAGGACGCCTTCAAGGACTGACCACGTACTGGACTGGTCGGCGTCGCGCCGGGTCCAGAGAACGGCTCTCAACGCGCCGTCGGCCAGTCCGCGGGTCATCCCGCGAGCAGCACCGCTCCCAACGCAAGAAGCGCCGGGGCCGCCTGGACCAGCAGGATCCGGCGGTTGACCGTGGCGCCGCCGTACGCGCCGGCCACGATGACGCAGACCAGGAAGAACACCTGGACCGGCATCCTCAGGTGATCGGGGCCCACGAGTCCCCAGACCAGTCCCGCGGACAGGAAGCCGTTGTAGAGGCCCTGGTTGGCCGCCAGGACCTTGCTCTGCTGGGCGAACTCACGGTCGGTCCCGAAGATCCCCCGTCCCGTCGGGGTGGCCCAGAGGAACATCTCGAGCACGAGGAACAACGCGTGCATCAGGGCGACGAGCGCCACCAGCACGACTGCGAGGGCATCCATCCCTGCACGCTAGCGGCGCCGGCGGGCTCCGGTCACCCGCCAGGCCGCAGCCACACCACCTCGTAGGCGGCCAGGACCTCGTCCCCCTCCATGCCTCGGCCCGACACGAGGTCCGTGTGTCGGTCCGAGAGGTGCACCCCCGCCGCCCTCGGCGACAGGTTCGCCAGCACCAGCACCTGTCCACGCGGTCCTCGCCGACGCAGCCCGAGCACCCGGTCGTTGCCCACATCCACGGGGTCGGTGGGCGTCTGGGCATGTAGCTCCTGGGTCGCCGCCCGGGTCTCGGCCAGGTGCCGGATCCCCTGGAAGATCCGACCCTCGAGGGTGCCGGGGTCGTGGCGTCGTTCGGCGGCCAGCCAGTCCATCGGAGGACGGTGCAGCCAGCGGTTGTCGTCGAGACGCTCCGGGTCCTCGGCGTACGACGGGTCGTTGCGCAGGCCGATCTCGTCGCCCATGTAGATCAACGGCACGCCCCCGAAGACCAGCACCAGGCTGTGCAGCAGCAGGATCCGGGCGATCGCGTGGTCCTGGGCCCCGCGTCACCGGACTCGAGGGCGGCCTCGAGACCCGCCAGCGAGGCCAGCGACCCGCTGATCCTGCGGTCACCGGTCTGCGGGTTCTCCTGGAAGACCACCCCGCGCGCGAAGCTGCCCGGGTAGCCGCCGGAGTAGAAGTCGCTGAGGAACGCGCGGTGAGCGAAGCCGTCCCGGCCGAGGGCGCCGGCGTTCTCGTCCGTGATGGCCCAGCCGATGTCGTCGTGGAGACGGGCGTACGTCAGCCAGGCCGTCCCGGACGGGATCGGAGGCATGGTCGCGAGCGTGTGCGCCATCAACCGGACGTCCTGCTCGGCCAGCGCCGACCACAGGCTCACCATGAGCACGTTGTGGTAGGCGAGCTCGCACTCCTTGTCCGCGCCCTCACCGCTCCCGAGGTAGCCGACGAGGTCGTCGGGGCTGACGATCGCCTCGGCGAGCAGGATCGTGGCGGGGGCGACGAGCCGCAGCACCGCCCGGAAGGCCTGGAGGACCAGGTGCGCCTCCGGCTGGTTCTGGCTGTTGGTGCCCATCCGCTTCCACAGGAACGCGACCGCATCGAGGCGGACCACCTCGACCCCCTGGTTCGCGAGGTGGCACACCACGTCGACCATCTCGCAGAAGACGTCCGGGTTCGTGTAGTCGAGGTCCCACTGGTAGTCGTGGAACGTCGTCCAGACCCATCGCCCGGCCTCCTCGACCCAGGTGAAGTTCCCGGGCGCGAAGCTCGGGAACACCTCCGGGAGCGTGCGCTCCCACTGGTCGGGGACGGTGCGGTCGGGGTAGGTCAGGTAGTAGGCGAGGTAGCGCGGGTCTCCCGCGACGGCACGCTGGGCCCAGGGATGCTCGCGTGCCGTGTGGTTGCACACGAGGTCGACCACGAGGCTGATCCCCTTGTGGCGCAGGGTGGTCGCGACCTCGCGCAGGTCGTCCATCGTTCCCAGTGCCGGCTCGACGGCCCGGTAGTCCACCACCGCGTAGCCGCCGTCGTTGGGCGCGTCCCGCGCGGCGAGGATCGGCATCAGGTGCAGGTAGGAGACGCCGAGCTCGCGCAGGTAGTCGACCCGGTCGACCAACCCGGACAGGGTGCCGCTGAAACGGTCGGTGTAGCAGACGTAGCCCACCATCTCGGAACGCTGGAACCAGTCGGGCGCGAGCAACCTTCGTTCGTCGAGCAGCCTCAGGTCGCGGGGGCGCTCGGCGTACGCCGCCCGGGCGAGGGCCTCGACCCGGAGCAGCATCGACTCGAAGTCGGGCCGGTCGCCGTACAGCTGCGCCAGGGGACGGCGAACGTCTCGCCACACCGCGTCACGTCGCGCGGTCCACCGCTCGGCGTCCGTCAGGTCGTCTCCCACTCTCGGCAACCTAGCCGTCCTGCCCCTGACAGAGCGAGAGCGAGACCGACACGCGAGCTAGCGGAACGCCCGCCGCACGAACGGGATCGTGTCGGCGAGCGACATGGCCATCGTGCCGGAGTGGTCGGTGGGGTACGTCTTGAACGTGACCGGCTCGCCGTTGGCCCGCAGCACCGCTGCGTAGCGCGCGGTCTGGGCATACGGCACGTCCGTGTCGGCGGCGCCGTGGCCCATGAAGAAGGGCTTGTCGAAGCCGGACTCGGGCATCGCCATGTAGTCGCGCAACGTCGGCTCGATGCCGGGCAGGGAGACCATCGGAGCGCTGAAGAACTCCCCGACCGCGACGCCGTCGTGCTCGAGGCGAGCAGCGAACTGCTCGTCGCACAGCCTCTCGGACAGGGCGACGTACTTCTTGCCGGTCGCGGTGAGGATGCCGTCGATCCCGAGCTCGGGATGGACGTAGCGCAGGCTCGCGACGATGTAGGTGAGGTACGCCGAGAGGTCAGGCGTGATCTGGACCGGCGGGGTCTGGGGACCGAGCAACATCACGTAGTTCTCGATGTAGGCCGGCGTGCCGGTGCCGACAGCGCCCCGGTAGTCGAGCCCCCGGCCGCCGTACGCCGTGGCGTAACGGGCCGTGTAGACCGATCCCCCTCCGCCCTGCGACTGCCCGATGGTCACCCATCTCCGGGCCAGGTGCTGTCGAGCCGGGAGCGTCGCGGTGAACCCGCGCCCTGCCTTGACCATGTCGACGACGCTGTGGGCGGTGGCCTTGCCGTCGAGGTACGGCATCAGGCCGGGAGTGCCCAGGCCGACATAGTCACTCGCCACCACCGCGTAGCCCTGTTTCATCCAGGTCGCGAGGTAGGTCCAGTCCCGCTTCTTCAGCACCGGACCCACCCGCGAGGGCGCGCAGGCATCGGCCAGGCCCGAGATGCCGTGCGCCCACGAGACCACCGGCCAGCCGCCGCGCGGCGGGCTGCCCTTGGGGATGAAGACGGTGCCGGTGCTCGTTGCCGGCTCGCCCCAGGAGTCCACGGTGCGGTAGGTGAGGCGGTAGGCGCGGCTGGTGGTGCCGGGGATCCACAGGCGCTCCGGAAGCGGACCGGAGTCGAGCACGGCACCCGGCCGACCAACGGCACTCGCGTCACGGGAGACGGCGGTGGCCGGTACGCCGACGCCGAGGGAGGCGGCCACGGCCAGGCACGACAGGCCGATCACGATGGTCCGGTGCTTCACCGAGGAGCTCCTCAGGTCGGTACGTGGGGTCTTCAGGGTCGTCAGGCTCATCACGGCCAACGAGCCGACGGCCGCGCACGTTATGGGACTGCGGCGTACCTCACGGCGAGGTGGCTGTCCGAGGAGGAGCGGTTCGGCGATCATGGGGCCATGGGGAACGACAGTGGCAAGTACGACGGCAAGGGCGACGGCGACTCAGACGAGACGTACCAGGAGCGGCTGACCCGCAACCTGGACGAGCTTCTCCAGGAGCTTCGCGTGACGCAGACCGGCGTCCAGATCCTCACCGCGTTCCTGCTGACGGTGCCGTTCACCCAACGGTTCTCGAGCATGGAGAACCTCGACAAGCACGTCTACCTCGCCGTTCTCTCGGGGGCCGTCGCGGCCACCGGCCTGGTGGTCGCACCGGTGGCCTTCCACCGCTTCCTGTTCCGGCACGGCGAGCGCGAGTGGCTGGTCACCGCCGCGAACCGAAGCGCGATCGGTGGGCTGGTGCTGCTCTCGCTGACGATGACGGGAGCCGTCTGGCTGGTCTTCGACGTCGTCGGACCACGGGGACTCGCCTGGGTGGCGGGCGCGGTCGCGGCCACCTTCTTCGCCATCCTGTGGCTGCTCATCCCGCTGCGCCGGAGGACCGTCGTACGACGGCTCGAGGCGCTGAAGGACTCCGGCTGAGGGTCAGGCGACGTCGCTGGTGGGCAGTGCCACCCTGAACACGCTGCCGGTGCCGAGCTCGGACTCGACCGTGATCGTGCCCGCGTGCCTGGTCACGATCCGATGCACGATCGCGAGGCCCAGCCCGGTGCCCGGCTCGGCCATCGCCTCGGGGTTGCTGGAGCGGGTGAACTCGGCGAAGAGCGTCACCTGGTCCTCCTGCGAGATGCCCATGCCGTTGTCACGGCACTCGAGGACCACGGCGTCGTCCTCGCGCAGCACGTGGATCTCCACGGCACCGCCGGGACGGGAGTACTTGATCGCGTTGCCGATCAGGTTGTCCAGCAGACAGGCCAGCTCGTCCCGGTCACCCCACGCCAGGACAGGGCCGTCCGGGGTCTCGCTCTTCAGCGTCACCTCACGTCGTCCCGCCTGCACCGAGAACATGTCGAGGGCGTCGTCCAGCAGCACCGTCAGATCGACCGGGGCCGCGAGGAACGGCTGGTTCGGGTCCTCCACCTTGGCCAGCGTCAGCAGGTCCTCGACGAGTGCCTTGAGCCGGTGGGTATTGCGGTCGATGGCACGCAGGGGCTCCATGGGCGCCCCCTCGTCCTCGAGTCGCTCGACGTGGCCGAGGATCGAGGTGAGCGGGTTCTTCAGCTCGTGCGAGATCGTCGCGATCAGCTCGCGCTTGTACTGGTCGAGGGCCTGGAGCTGTCCCACCAGATGACGTTCCCTGGCGAAGACGCGGGCCTGCATGACCGCGCGGCCGAGGTCTCGCCCGATCTCGAGCGCCGCCTCCACCTCGTCCGTGCTCCACCTGGGAGAGGCGACGTCACGGACCATCACGATGTAGCCCAGACAGTCCGGGCCGGCACCGAGCGGCACGCAGAGTGCGCTGCGCCGACCGGTGGCGCCGAGGAACGCCTTGACCAGGTCCTGCTCCTCGAGCGTGAGCAGGCCGTCGTCCCTGGACGGGTCGCCCACCTCGACGACCAGCTCGCGCTGGCGATCCCAGCAGAGGGCCGCCACCCGGGGCGCCATCTGTTGCATCGCGAGCAGAGTCTCCTCCGGGAGCGGAGGGTATGACGCCCCGTGCCCCAGGTCGTCGGGATCTCCCTCGAGGGCGAACGACCGGACCCAGAGCCCCTCTGCCCGGAACCCCTCCGAGAGCGGTCGGACACAGGCGTCGAGGACGCGGTCGAGGTCGAGCTCGCGACCCGCGGTGTTGACCACCGCACGAGTGGCGGCGGACAGGCGAAGCTGCTCGAGCAGCCGCTCGCGCTGCTGCGCGTTGTACATCGCCAGGCCGGCCTGGACGGCGAACATCTCAAGCACCTGCCGACGAAGACGACTCGGGCGCAACCCGTCCTGGGGAAGGTCGACGGACAGCACCCCGAGCATCTCGCCGGTCGGGGAGTTCAACGGCGCGTAGAGCGTGTCGAGCGGGTGCCAGGCGTTGGGTACGTCCAATGGGGTGATGTCGGGGATCCAGGCGATCCCGGCCTCCTCCGGCAGGCGGTCGTGCGGCAGGAAGCGGAGGATGCCCCAGTGGTCGCAGAGCGCGAACTCCGCGAGCACCTCGGCGACCGGCGTACGTCGGTGCAGCAGAGTGGCCCGGGCGTCGTCGCTGCCCGCGACCGCGACCCGGATCAGCGTGTCGCCGTCCACGATCCTGCTGATCACGGCGATCTGGAACCCGAGGACGTCCACGACGCCTTGGGCGATCAGATGCAGCACCTCGGCAAGGTCCTGACCGGCGTTGACCCGCTCGATGACAGAGTGCAGCGAGCGAAGCGCGAGCACTTCACGCGTGTTCTGCTCAACCACGGACCGCACCCCCTACTCGCCCCTGTCGTGCACCGCCCCACCGCGGTGGGACAACGATAGGACTAAAGTCCCGAATCGGTGACGAAACGTGCTTTCTTGTCACACGGGTCTCGGGTTCAATGAAGACGTGGACCGACCGCTGCTGACCGATGCGCTCCAGAACCGCGACGCCGTCCTGAGGGCCTTCCTTGCCGCGGACGGCTCTCTCGTGGCGATTCCGACCAGACTGCGCAAGCGCCTCGTCGTGCTCGACCATCTCGCCCAGGAGTTCGAGATCGGGGAGATCTACACCGAGGTGGAGGTCAACGCGCGGCTGCGCGCGTTCCACCCCGACGTCGCCGCGCTTCGCAGGTATCTCGTGGAGCACGGCTTCCTGGACCGGCGCGACGGGACCTACTGGCGAAGTGGCGGCACCGTCGACCTGTGAGCCCGGCCCCGAAGCAGTTCAGGGCCGCTGGTAGCGGGCGACGAAGTTGCGCAGCACCAGGGGCGGGTACTCCACCTCCCGCTCGCGCGCGGCGGCCTGAAGGTGTCGCATCTCGTGCTCCTCGAAGTAGCCGTACGCGCGGTACACCTCGATCCGGGTGACCAGGCCGGCACTGTCGAGCTCCGGGTGGAACTGGGTCGCGTAGACGTTGCGACCGACCCTGAAGGCCTGCACCGGACAGTTCGGCGAGGACGCCAGCAAGGTGGCATGGGCCGGGAGGCTCGACACCGCCTCCTTGTGGCCCACGAAGGCCTCGAACTCTTGAGGGCACCCGTCGAAGATCGGGTCGTCGCGGCCGGCCGCGGTCAGCGTCACCGGCACCCGCCCGATCGGCTCGCCGTACGTCCGGTCGACCACCGCGCCCTCGTGCAGGCCGAGGGTGCCGATGCCGTAGCAGGCGCCGAGGAACGGGAAGTCACTCGCGACGACCCGGTCCAGCAAGGCGGTGATGTCGGCCTCGGCGCGACGCTGGGCGGCTGACTTGGACGGGTCAGCATCACTCACGGTGAACGGTCCGCCACCGAGGATCAGCCCGGACCAGTCGTCGAGGTCGAGGTCCTGGAGGGGGTCGCGCTCGAGCCGGTGTCGGCGGAGCTCGTCGGGAGCGAGGCCGGAGAAGCGGCACATGGCGGCGTACTCGTCGGTCGCAGCCTCCTCCTCGGCACGGGTGGCGACGAGGAGGAAGGGCTTCACGCGCGGATTGTTCCACGGGCATCCCCGGCGTTTGCTCCGCGGGCCAGGCGGGCACGGGAACGCCAGTGATCCAAGTGAAGACGGCGAAGGGAGCGCAGATGCCCAGCCAGAGCGGTGACCGGGACCCCGGACCGAGCGTGAAGGACGCCGAGCTCTACGAGAAGCTCCGCGACGAGGGCAACTCCAAGCAGAAGTCAGCCCGCATCGCCAACGCGGCGGCGAACACCTCACGCGAGGAGCTGGGTCGGCGCGGAGGATCCGCCGGTGCGTACGACGACTGGACCGTGGACGACCTGCGTGCCCGGGCGTCGGAGCTCGACATCGAGGGCCGCTCGTCGATGACAAAGGACGAGCTGATCGACGCGTTGCGCAACTCCTGAGCCATCCCGGGCCGGCTGGTCGCGGAGGTTGACCGGCGCGGACGCGCCGAGCACGATGCGTCCGTGACGAACCCCGAGCCCGACCTCTCCCGCTACGACGACTGGCTGGCCTGGTTCGCCGGTCAGGGTGCGTCCGACCCGGACATCCGGTGCCTGTGGGTGGGCGGCTCCGCGGCGACGGGAGGTTACGACGAGTGGTCCGACCTCGACGTCGACCTGCTGACGACGCCGGGCACCGCGACCGCGACGTACCACCGGCTGCTGGCCGGTCTGCTCGAGACCTTCCCGGTCGACCATGTGTGGCAGCTGCCCGAGGGCACCTGGCCGGACGGACGTCAGTGCTTCGTCAACCTCCAGCCGGACCCGGGAGCACTCCGTGAGCCGACGCGGATCATCGACCTGGTGGTGCACGACCTGTCCGAGGAGCACCGGCACGTCGACGTACGCCGGCACGGCACCCCGATCGTCGTGCACGATCCCGAGGGCCTGGTGGTGCTGCGCCACGACGACGAGCAGCAGATCAGGAAGGCCTGCGCGGAGGCAGTCGACCAGATCCGGCAGCGCCGGGCGACCGCCGCCTGGCTGGTGAACCGCGCGGTGGCCCGGGGCAGGACCGCCGAGGCCACCGACCTCTATCTGCGCTTCGCCCTCGGCCCGCTCGTGCGCCTGCTGCGGGTGGAGCACTGTCCGTGGCGCCACGACTACGGGCTGCGCTATCTCGACCAGGACCTCCCTGGTGAGCTGGCCGACCGGCTCGAGGCTCTGCTGCCGGGGGCGTCGGAGTCCGGACTGGCCGCGCTCTCCGACGAGTGCTTCGCGTGGCAGGACGCCCTGCTCTCGACGCCCTGACGTGGGGTTCCCGTTCGGCCGGATGAATCGGGGACGACGCCGAACGACGCACCCGTGTCCTACGTTTCCACCGTCGCGTCGACATCGCGAAGGCGGACCACCTGGGCGACGCCAGCGCGTCGCAACCGGTGCTCCAGGTCGCGGTGCAGCAGATGCGAGAGGGGGTGGGGCGAGGCCACCACGAGCACAGTCGTCGCACGTCTCACGACGGCTTCCGCGACGAGGTCCCGCACCACGTCGCGGAGCGCAACCAGCTCCCCACGAGCACGATGGCCTCCTCCGCGCACAGCCGAGAGCACATGCCGCATGATGCGGCGCTCTGAGCCCACGGCGGCAGCAGCGTCATGGCGTGCGTCGTCGAGGGCCCGAGCCGCCGGCGCGCCACGCGCGGCGGCAAGCTCGTCCACGAGCGCAACCGGCCAGTGCGCGGCATACGGGACGAGGACCGTCACGTCCACCGGATCCTCCCCGTCGCCGCGAAGTTCCGCCAAGGCATCGAGCGTTCGGCTCACCTCGCGGTCGGTCAGTTCATGCTCGGCGAACAGCAGGACCGCGGTCATCGATGGCTCCTTGTACGGGACCCGAGAGACTCTCCACATGATGGCGCAGTCGTGCCGTTCTGACGAGCGATATTTGGTGATAGTCCAGACATTTCCCCCGTCGACGGAAGCCCGTTCGTGCCGCCCGGCCGCCTGGGGTGCCAGTCGCTCCGCCCGCAGCGTGACCGGCTAGAAGGATGCGCTCTTCTCGTCTGCGGTCTCTTCGACCGTGATGCCTCGCTCCCGGGCAAGAAGCGGGGCCAGCAGCTGCAGCTGGGTCGGGCTGATCGTTGCGCCGCGCAGCCCGTCGAGCGCGGTGATCTCGTCGAAGGCAGCACCGCGCAGGTCCACGTCCTCCAGCTTCGCACGCTGCACGTTGAGCCGGGAGACGCGGGTGTCGCGGAAGGCGACTCGGCGGGCGGTGGTCTCCATGAGGTCGATCTCTTCGATGATGCAGTCGGTGAACGCCACATCGAGAAGGTCGGCGCCGCGAAGGTTGAGGTAGTTCAGCTTGCAGCCCACGAAGTGGACCGAGTGCCAGGAGGTCTCGTAGGCCTCGATGGAACCGAGCCGCGCACCGTCGAAGCGGAGGTCACGCCAGACGCCGCGCGGAGCTCGCACCACGGGCATGTTCAAGCGCTCGAAGGTGCTCTCGACGAGCCGGGTAGACGTCCAGTCGGCCGCGTGGGCCGAGACGCCGGTGAACTCGCAGGAGTGGACGATCCCGCCGCTGAGGACCAGCTCAGGGGTGTCGATGTCGGTGAACGACAGATCCTCGAGATCGGCCTTCGCGATCAGGTCGCCGACGGCCCCAGCAGTCAGTGGCCCGAGGCGGATCGGGTCGATCCTGGGGGCAGAGGTGGAGGCGCGCCGTGGTGTGGTCACAGGTTCCTCAGGCAGGAGCCGTCGAGGTCACTCGTCGACGACGTGCATCGCGGCTTCCTCAGCCGAGGCGCCGGCGCCGTCGATGCCGACGTCCTGGGCCACGGACTCGGACTCCTGGTCCTCGTAGCGACCCTCGTCGGGTGCAACGAGTCGTCCGGAGCGCTCGTCACCGACCTCGTGGTCGTCGAGGTCCTCCTCGTCCCAGGTGTCCTTCGCCGGGTCGTAGTCCGGCACTTCCTGGGCGACCCGCTGCTCCAGCGTCTCACCCTGGTGCTCCTCGGCCGGCGTGTTGCCGAAGCCCTGGGCCGGGGACCAACCTTCACGGGTCACGATGCCCTCGTCGAGGACGTCATCGACGCCTCGCTCATCGAGCGTGTCCGACGCCTGGAGCTGGTCCTCGTCGTCGACGCTGTACTCGCCGTAGTCCTCACGTCCGTCCATACCCCCATCGTGCCTCACCGGAGCGGCTTAGCCCCAGTGCGGCCGACGGAAGGTGCGTGCGAGAGGTCAGCGGCCGCGGCGGTTGCTGCTGAACGAGGCGGCGCTGTGGTTGCTGAACGAGGCAGCCGCTGCTGCGGGTGCACCGCCGCGACCACGCGAGCGTGACCTTCCGTTGCCGGCTGCGGCACCGGAGGTCGACTTGGCAGCCTTGTTCCCGCCACCGGAGCGTGATCGCCGAGGTGCCGCTGCGACCGCGCGAGCGACCGCCCGACTTCCCGCCGCCGTTCGACTGACGACCCTGGCCGCGACCGTCGGAGTCCTGCTGGACGCCACCGGCGGGCACGTGCCCGCCCTTGACCAGGGCGCGAACGCCCGGCGCGAGCTCGAGGAGCAGCGGGTGGGCGATGTCGTGGATCTTCGTGGTGGTTGCGCTGATCCCGGCCGCCCTGGTCAGGGCGCGGACGTCCTTGACCTGCTCGTCGGTCATCAGGGTGATCACGTTGCCGTCGGCGCCGGCGCGGGCCGTGCGGCCCGAGCGGTGCAGGTAGGCCTTGTGCTCGACCGGCGGGTCGGCGTGCACCACGAGGGCGACGTCGTCGACGTGGATGCCGCGAGCCGCGATGTCGGTCGCGACCAGCGTCGTCGCCTCACCGGAGTGGAAGGCCGCCAGGTTGCGGGTACGCGCGTTCTGGCCCAGGTTGCCGTGGAGGTCGACGGTCGGCACGCCCTGCGCGTTCAGCTGACGCATCAGCGACTTCGCGCGGTGCTTGGTCCGGGTGAAGACGATCGTGCGGCCCGGGGCGCTGGTGAGGTCGACCAGCACGGGGAGCCTGGTCTCGGCCCGCACGTGCAGTACGTGGTGGCTCATCGAGGAGATCGGCGACTGCGCCGAGTCCGCCTCGTGGGTGCACCGGCTGGCGCAGGAACTGCTTGACGAGCACGTCGACGGCCTTGTCCAGCGTGGCGGAGAAGAGCAGCCTCTGGCTGTCCTTCGGCGTCTGGCTCAGCAGCCGGCGTACGCCGGGCAGGAAGCCGAGGTCGGCCATGTGGTCGGCCTCGTCGAGGATCGTGATCTCGATGCCGTCCAGGCGGCAGTGGCCCTGCTTGATCAGGTCCTCGAGGCGACCGGGGCAGGCGACGAGCACGTCGACGCCCTGGCGCAGGGCCTGGACCTGGGGGTTCTGGCCGACCCCACCGAACACGGTGTGGGTGCGCAGGTTGTTCGCCGCGGCGAGCGGGGCGAGGGCGGCGTCGATCTGACCGACGAGCTCGCGGGTCGGCGCCAGGATCAGCGCGCGCGGCGACTTCGCGTACGCCGCCCGTTGGACGCGCGTGAGGCGGGCCACCAGCGGCAGCAGGAACGCGTAGGTCTTGCCGGAGCCGGTGCGTCCTCGGCCGAGGACGTCGCGACCGGCGAGGGAGTCGGGCAGCGTGGCTGCCTGGATCGGGGTCGGCGTCACGATGCCCTGGGCACTGAGAAGCGCGGCCAGGTTCGCGGGCACGCCAAGGTCGGTAAAAGTCTGTGCAGACATGAGGGGATTCACTATCCGTTGGTGTGTCTCACCAGGTGGAGAAGTCAGCGTCGTGAAGACGTGAGGGGCGGGACGGAGCGACTTGCGCTGCGACATCACCGGCAGGTCGAGGTAAGACTGGACGAACTGCGTAGCCCCACCCTAGGCGACGAGGAGTCGATCCGTGGAATCGCCGGACAACCCGCGCGGGGCCGTTGGGTAGGTTCGCAGTCATGTGGCCGCCCCCTCGCGCTCAGCTCGCCGGATGGCGTGTGGGCAGGGTCACCCCGTGATCGGGGAGCTGGCGCGCTTCTTCCGCGCCTCGCTGGTCGACCCGGTCCCCCGCAGACCACGAGCAGAGCGGACGCGCGTTCCGGTGGCGCCGGGTCGTGGCCGTCGCCACCCTCGCCGTGGGTGCGGTGCTGCTCGCGATCTCCCTGCGCCTCGAGCCCGGCGACTCGACGTTCTACCTGACGACCCTGGCGTTGGCCGGAGTCTGGGTGGTGGGCTCCTTCCTGTCCGGCCCGTTGCACCTCGGCTGGGCCAACACGCGCGCCGACGGCCGGCATGCGCGGCCACTGGTGCAGCCGTTGTGCGTGGGTCTGCTCGCGGTCGCGGTCTTCGCTGCGGGCGCGGTCGGCGTGGCGCAGGTGCCGGTGCTCCGCGACAGCGCCAACGAGGTGCTCGACCACGCTGCGTCTCGGCTCGACGGCGGTCGTTGCGGCTGATCACCGTGCTCAACGGCGTCGCCGAGGAGCTCTTCTTCCGGGGTGCGCTGTTCGCGGCGATCGGGCGGCACCGGCCCGTCTTCTGGTCGACCGCGATCTACACCCTGACGACGGTGGCGACGGGCAACGTGATGCTCGTGTTCTCGGCCCTCTGCCTGGGCCTCGTGGTCGGGCTCCAGCGCCGCGTCACCGGCGGGGTCCTCGCGCCGATCATCACCCACGTGACCTGGTCCCTCGGGATGCTGCTGATCCTGCCACCGCTGCTGAACGCGCTGGGCTGACGCCCCGGCTACTCGACCAGTGGGCCGACGAGCCACTCGGACGCCGCGGTCAAACCCGCCGCGAGGAGAGCGGCCCGCTTGGCCGCGTCGTGATGACCAACCACCACGACGACCTGCACCACGCCACGGGTGGCCAGGCGCTTCCTCGCCTCGTCGAGCAGGTCCATTCCCACGGTCGGCCACAACGAGGGGTCCGCCACCGCGAAGTCGTCCACGACTCCGGTCGGTCCACCCGGGTCGTACACCGGCGGAGCGCCGACGATGGACGCGAACACGTACCCGTCGATGGCCGTGGCCGTGCGGACCACCAGCGTGACCACGTCAGGATCCTCGACCTGCGCGCGCAGCCAGGGCAGGTACTTCTCCACGCGCATCGGACGCTCGCCGCCAGAACTGCGGTTGCGCAGTCTCGTAGGCCTCGCGTCGAACGGCGGCCAAGGCCGCGATCTCCGCAACGTCGGCCAGGGTTGCGTCTGCCACCACCGAACCAGCATGGCCTGCCTCAGCCGAAGCGGTGGATCGACCCTCCGCGACGGCTTCACTGGTCGGACCGGCCGGATCGCGGCGCACCCGCTCTCAGTCCTCGTGCCGGCCCCGCGCCTCGACGGCACGGCGTACAGCTTCGGCATACGACAATGGCTCACCGGGCACCAGGTCGCGGATGCTGTGGTCGGTGACCAGCACCTCGATCCCCATGGAGTCGATCAGGTTGCGTCCGGTGGTCACGTCGACGTCGGTCACCAGGGCCAGCCAGTACGACGACAACCGCGGCGTCAGCACGGGGACGGTGATGATCGGAACGGTGCGCGCGTTGGCCACCATCCCGGCCTGCTGCAGCATCTCGGCGTAGGACAGCTGGTCGGGACCGCCGACCTCGAAGACCCGTCCGATCGCCTCGGGGTGGTCGAGGACCCCGACGAGGTAGCGCACCACGTCGTCGAGCGCGATCGGCTGGGTGCGTGTGGTGACCCACTTCGGGGCCACCATCGCGGGCAGGTTCTTCACCAGCTGGCGGGTGATCTCCCACGAGATGCCACCCGCGCCCACGACGATCGCGGCACGCAGCACCGTGACCGGGACTCCGGCCTCGCCGAGGAGGCCCTCGACCTCGCGCCGCGAGCGCAGGTGGGCCGACAGCGTCTCGTCGTCCGCTCCGAGCCCGCCCATGTAGATGATCTGGCGCACCCCGGCCTGCTTGGCGGCCTCGCCGAACGCGCGCGCGGCGGCAGCGTCCTTGCGCTCGAAGTCGTGCGAGTCCAGCGAGTGCACCAGGTAGTAGGCGACGTCGACCCCCTCGAGCGGGGCGACCAGTGAGTCGGGGTCGTCGACGTCCGCGGCGACGGGCTCCCCGGCACCTTCGTACGAAGCGGGGCGGCGGGTCATCGCCCGCACCTCATGCCCGGCCTCGGTCAAGGCAGTGGCGAGCGGACGGCCGATGAAGCCGGAGGCGCCGGTGACCAGGATTCGCAGTGACATGACCAGAAGGTACCCGTCGCACGGATGGGACGCAGGCGACGAGCGGCTGCTCGGCTACTCCTCGAGGGGGGACACGGCAGGGGCGCGCAGCTTCTCCAACCGAGCCCGGAGCAGCTCCTCGCGGTGCGCGTTCCCGTGCAACGCGAGGTAGCGCTCGCCCCGAAGACCGCGAGCAGTGCGTCGTCGAGCCGCCGGACCGCGCCGGCGGGGTACTTGTAGCCCATCCGGGCGTCGATCGCGGCGCTGTCGACCGAGCTGAGCAGGCCGCCCAGCTCGTCGAGCGAGGTGATCCCGAGCTCGAGCAGCAGCCCGGAGATCCACGCGTAGTGGTCGGTGCGCGACCAGCCGGCGTCGGTGTACTGGCCGGCCAGGAAGGTCGCGAGGTCCTGGCGCGCTGATCCGCGGGTCGGTGGCGTCGTCGTCGGTGCGGGTGTCGCCGGCGCTGGACTTGGAGGCGGTCGCGGATCGTGGAGAACTCCTGGTCGGCGAGCTCGAGCAGTCCGGCAGCGAGGGTGAAGCGCCGGTCGAGGTCCGAGGCGTGCTCCTCGGGGACCGTGCCCTTGTAGCGGATGTCGTGCTCGAACTCCGCCCATGCGTGCTGGAGCACGGTCCGCACCTGCACCTGCGCGCTGCGGTCGCCGAGCGCGTCGAAGGTGCCCGCTGGCCCGTGGACGGGTCCACGGCCACCAGCAGGTGCCGGCTGGCGTAGCCGAACCGGCCCTCGCTCGCGGTCTCCTGGCCCATGTCACGGTCGTCGAGGACCGTGAGCTGGTCGGCCAGCAGGTCCGCCACCGCGGCGACGTCGCTGTGCGTGTAGGTGATCACCCGGACGCCGACCTGGTCGGTGATCTCGGTCAGCGGGTCGGAGAACACCGGCATGCCCGTCCAGGGTGCGATCGGCCTTGGCCGCGAACGACGCCGACGCTCTTGGCCCGGCCGCCGACGCTGAGGTAGTTGATGCCCGCGTCGTCGAGCAGGGTGGTGACCAGGGAGACGTACCGGTCGGTGACCGACGTGAGTCGCGGATGCTGGGCGGCGTACGTCTGCACGGCGCGCTGCACCAGGTCTGCGCCGACCATGGGCTGGTCAGGCTCGCGCTCCGGCCGCTTGGGCCGCTTGGTCGGCTCGTGGCCCTCGGGCAGGGTCGGGGTGACGATGTAGCCGGTGGCGAGGTCGCCGTACGTCGTCGTCAGCTCCGGGCCTGCGCTCCGCGAAGAGCGCGACGTAGGCACAGACGACGGCGTCGACCTGGTCCTCGGCCCGGCGCAGGTCGCTCTTGCGCTCGGCAGTGCGGACCCTCGACCAGTGCCCGCCACTGGGCAGACCCGGCGACGTGCATGCGGAGGGACTCGTCAGCGAGACCTTCGACCAGGGACACCAGCCGCAGCAGCTCGGCCCGGAGGTCGCTGAGCGGACGCCCCGGCTTGTGCTTGTACTTCAGCGTGCGGCCGAGCCTGAAGAGCGCGACGATCGCGGGGTGCGGGTAGACCTCGATCGCCCGCCGTGGCGACGCCGACGCGGGGTCCAGGTCGAGGTCGAGCAGGGTGGCCAGGCGGGCGCCCCGAGGGATGCCGCTGAACTCCGTCTTCGCCGGTGTTCGCGGGGTGCGCGCCGGCGTCGAAGCGGGCGAAGTCGCTGTTGAGGGCCGCCTCGCAGGGCCGGTTGCCGCTCGGCGTTGGTCACCACCAGCGGAGCGTCGATCGCCACCAGGCAGTCGCCCCTCTCGCCGACGTACGGCGTCAGCGCGGCGACGATCGCGTCGTCGTCGCCCTGGGCGGAGACGTGCACCAGCCGGCCGGCGTCGTCCAGGACAGCCAGCCCGGTGGGCTTCTTCTCACCCCACGCAAGGTCGACCCCGACGAAGTGCATGGGCACACCCTGCCCTGCCTGGAGCGCCCGCGCACCCCGACGCGGCGATCACTCGGTGCCGACTCCGTCCGTCACCGTTGACACGTCGCCGGGCCGGGCGTCCCATGGAGCCATGGGACGGCGATCGTCGGTCACCCGGGTCGTGCGGCGGCTGAGCCGACTGCTCACCCGGTTTCGGCGTGTCCCCGCGGGAGGGACTGGCGGTTCGTCCGGTGGTGGCCG
The DNA here is from genome assembly GCA_963740525.1 of uncultured Actinomycetota bacterium. Lineage (GTDB taxonomy): Bacteria > Actinomycetota > Actinomycetes > Propionibacteriales > Nocardioidaceae > CAVUEG01. The sequence goes on along the minus strand of CAVUEG010000006.1, from coordinate 1,063,366 downwards.
CGGCAGACGTGGTGAGGGCGGCGCCGGGGTCCGCGAGCCGCGCCGGCCGAAGCCTGGGCCACCGGCGGCAGCGGCGAGCGCCGAGCCGACCCAGGACCAGTTCGTGGACCTACGGCCGTAGCGGTCCCTGCGGAAGCGCCCACCAGGTGTCCATCCGGGGGGCGGTGTCGGCGTGCTGACCCTGCTCCAGTAGTCGCCCGACCCGGAACAGGTAGGCCGCGATCCCGGCGGCACCCTGCATCCACCCGACACCCGGTGGCAGCAGCGGCTCCTCGTCGTGGTGTTCGAGGAACTGCCAGTAGGCATGCGGCCCGTCGTGGACACCGCGCTCGACCAACGCGTCGGCCAGCAGCACCGCGAACCTGAGGTCGTCCTCGACACCGGCCCGCTGCCAGGCATCGAGGAACACGTCGCCCACGCCCGCCGTACCGCAGCAGCGACCGTCGTTGTCCCAGAACCCGGGGTGGAGCCGGGCGGGCACGCCCGAGGTGCGGACGCTGTGCAGACATCGCCGCTGCCAGGAGAGCGGTGGCCTGCCGCCGAGCCCCTCGACGCCGGCCCGGTCCAGGGCGAGGAAGAGCAGCGAGGTGCCGGTGGCTCCGTGACACCAGGTGTAGGTGATCTCGTCCTGGTCGGTGAGGTCAGGTGGCAGGTAGCGAGGGACCACGAACCCCTCACCAGTGTCGTCACCGAGGGACACCAGATGCTCGGCTCCGCTGGTGGCGAACTCAACCAGGTCCGGCCGGTCGAGCTCGACCCCGGCGAGCGCCAGGGCCGCGGAGATCCCGGCGACGCCGTGGGAGAGGTTGGGCATCTCCGCACCCCCGGCTTCGGCACGGAACCGCTCGGAGACCATCGGCCAGTTCAGGCCGGTCGGCTGCGGGACGGCCTCCGCCAGAAGGATCGCTGCGGCGCGGGCGGCGAGGTCGGTCGCGCCGGAGACTCCCTGCCGCATGGCCCAGACGGCTCCGAGCAGGACCCCCGCGGTGCCGAGCGTGAGGTCGTTGATCCGCGCGTCCGGCAGGTACCGCGGCTGCGGCAGGACCGTCTGCGGCCAGCCGTCGGGTGTGGCGAGCTCCGTGAGGCGTGCCACGGCACGCTCGGCGCCGTCGTCGTTCTGGGCGTCCAGTGCGATCAGTACGCCGAGGGAGCTGACCAGTCCGTCGAAGTAGGTGCAGTCGGTCTGCGTCGCGAGCGTGGACCGGGTGCGGTCGGCTATCCCATCGGCGAGGGCCTGCTCCTCGTGCGTCCAGGGCCGGGCGAGTCGGATCTCGGCGAGCACGTGAGCCAACCCGCCCACCCCGCTGTGCAGGCCGTCGCGGTCCCAGGGCGGCTCGGCGGGTCGGGATCCGGCAACCGCGCTGACCGGGACCGATCCGGGGATCCACGGGCCGCCGTCCCAGCGGACCTGGTCGAGCACCCAGCGCCAGGCGGCTTCGGCGAGGTCGGCGTACGTCTGGGGACTTGAGTGCATCGGTCCACGCTTCCCTGGTCGGGGCGGCAGCCAGCCGATTCTAGCCAGCTGTGTCCGACTCCTCGGGGGGTCCGGCTCGGTCAGAGAGTGTGACCCCTCGCTGCCCGCTTGGAAACCGTGCAGGACCTCTCCACACCGAGCGGCCAGGTGGACCTGCGGAGAGACGGGGAGCGGCGCGGATTCGGCAGCGCGAGGGGATGATCTGCGACTCCACGAGCAGGCGCGGTCGTTCGTCGTCGTGGCTCCACGGAGCCATGGCTCCGTCAGTCGCTCAGAAGGTCAGGTAGAGCCAGCCATGGGTCTGCAGCCACAGCAGGCCGACGAGTGACGCGGCGCCGATCGCGGCCGACACGGCCAGGGCTTGGAGGCTCACGATCAGGCCGCACGTGCGCACGGCGTACAGCATGAGTGCGCCGCCCACGAGTACGAACACCCCCGCCGCGATGACCCGCCCGGAGAGGCCCAGGTGCTCGCCGTTGGTCAGGATCCACAGCACCGGGCCGCCCCCGACGATGACCGCGGGCGTCGCGAGCCCCAGCGCCTTCAGTCTCGGCCTTTCGCGACCGTTCGCGCTGGCGAGTCCACCGAGGACGCCGATCACGGCGCCGCCGCCGATGGCCGCCATGGTCCACTCGATCCCGCCGGTCTTGGTGAACTGCGCAAGCGCGGCGTGCCGGCCATCGGCCACCCACTGCATCGCGTAGTAGCTGACGATCAGCGTCAGGCCGGTCACCGCGCCGGCAGCCGCGCCCCGGCCGACGCGACCTTCAGCCCATCCCCAGGCGACGCAAAAGGCGAGCAGGACCCACATGAACTGCGAGCCCACGACGTCCGACAGGCCGCCGAGCCCCCAGCGCCAGAAGAAGGTCTGGGAGATCCCACCGACCAGCAGGGCACCCAGAAGACCTACGGCGGCTACCCGCCCCCGACGCGTCACGAGCACATCCTCCCCCCGGCGACGCTGATCGTGCATCACATCTGAGGGTGTCGACCAAGGCCGCCCTTGCGGCGACCGGTGGATCGTGGCATCCGTGATCGTCGCGCCTATGATTTCGCGGTGGCCATCCTCCATCGGGCAGAGATCACCCCCACGAAGCTCGAGCTGATCGCCGGCTGGCTCCCGGGTCAGCCGTGGTACGCCGGACCCGGGCACCCCGAGCTCGAGTCCGTCGGTGCCTACCGGTTCGACGACCCCCTCGGCGAGGTCGGCATCGAGACGCTCCTGGTACGCGCCCCCGGGGGGCCGATCCTCCAGGTGCCGCTCACCTACCGAGGCGAGCAGCTGCCCGGGGCTGAGGAGTCGCTGATCGGGACGATGGAGCACTCGGTCCTCGGTCGGCGTTGGGTGTACGACGCCTGTGGGGACCCCGTCTACACCCGCGCGCTCGCTGCTGTCGTCTCCGGGGACGCCGTACAGGCGGAGGAGTTCTTCGAGGTCGACGGGCGGCGCGAGGTGCGCGCCCAGAACATGGGCGTCACTCGTGCCGACGTCACCGAGGCGACGACGGAGCCGACGTTGCTGCGGGTGGTGGACCCGACGGTGTCTCCGCCCGAGCCCCCTGCCCTGCTCGGCACCTGGGCCGGCCAGGAGCAACCGGTCCCGCTGGCCACAGCCCGGGTTCGCTGACCGACCTCGTGGACCGGGTGGCGCCTGTCGAGCAGTGTCGGACGGCGGCAGTAGGGTCGGCGCGTGAGCCGACGATGAGCAAGATGGATGCCCTGCGCGCGATGCGCGAGGCCCGCTACGACGAGATGACCAAGCGCGCCACCAAGCCCACCCCGGGCGCGAAGCCCGTCAAGGCGGCAGCGCGGCCCCCCGCCAAGGCCTCATCGGGCAAGGCGGCAGCCGCAGGCGAACCCGTCGAGGCCGCTGATTCCAAGGGAGTGCCCGAGGAACAGCTCTGCGGCCACCGCGCGATCAGCGGACGCACCTGCACCCGCGAGCAGGGACACTCGGCCAAGAGCCACCGCTACGCCTAGGGCCGACTCTCCCCTGATCCCCCGGGCGAGCCCTAGGTTGGGCCGATGAGCGGTGAAAGCGACCTCGCTGCGTTGCTGCGGACCATGGAGCCCGAGCTCCGACCCGGCCGGTTCGTCTTCACGACGACTAGGCAGGTCCCGGCCACGGCCGATCCGGTGGTGCTGGTCCGCGAGGCCGAGGGGATGACCCTGGTGCTGGACCAGGCCGAGGCCGATCGTCTCGACCTGCCCTATGAGTACGTCGCGGCAATGATCACGCTGCGTGTGCACTCGTCCCTCGCCGCCGTCGGTCTGACCGCGGCGGTCGCAGGCCGGCTGGGCGCCGCCGGCCTCAGCTGCAACGTCGTCGCCGGTTTCTTCCACGACCACCTCTTCGTGCCGTACGACGACGCCGAGAGGGCGGTCGATCTGCTCCGCCGCTTGTCTGAGGAGCAGGCCTAGAGGGACAGGCGGAGGAGCCTGCGCCGGCCTGTCACGTCGAGGACGGGTCACCCGCGCTCGCTAGGGTGCTCGAGAATGGTAGGCAGCAGTCAGACAACCTCGGGGGAATCATGAGAATGAAGACGACTCGGCACCGGCCCGTGTCTCGGAACCTGATCCCCCTCCTCGCCGCCTCCCTCCTGGTCCTGGCCGGCTGCGACGGTGCGACCACCGACCCGGTGGCCGAGCCCAAGCCGGCCGGCACGCAGACTCAGACGGCCGAGGCCACTCCCACGCCCACGCCCGATGCGTACGCCGGGCTCAGCCACAAGCGGACCGGTCGGCTGCTCATCTCTGCCTCGGAACGCTTCGACCGGAGCCTGGCCGAGATCCGCGCCGCTCGGGGCGACTACCCGAGCGCGGCCAGGGCCGTCCTGGTCTTCGAGAACATGCGGCACCACCCGGTCATCGACCTGGCGGGTTTCGCGTACACCGACTCGCGTCGTGGCTACACCTACTGCCATCGCACCCTCAACGACGAGGGCCGCCAGACGATCATGGTCGGCTCCGGCCATCGCGACGGCAGCGGGAGTTGCGGCGGCTGACGCCGCACCACGACGGCGCACGGGGGTCGACCGCGAACCGCCACGAGCGTTCGTGCTGGTGGGTCGCGGGCGCACCCGGCTCTCGGGAGAGTTAGATGGCCACCGAAGAGCGGTACCACGACGTGGCACGGTCAGGAGTCGGGATGGGCAACAACCCGCGCAGCGAAGCGCCGTACGACCTGAGCCCCGACCACACGGTCATGCTCGGCATCGACTTCCAACAAGGGTTCGGCGACGGGGCGTGGGAGCACACACCCGACGCCCTCGCGGCGGTCTCGACCTTCCGTGAGGCTGCCGCGAGCTGGCGCGCCGCGGGAGGACGGGTGATCCTGTGCCGGGAGATCTACTACCCCAGCGACTACCCGGGTCCGGACGGCGAGCCGATCGCGGAGGTCGTCGCCCACCACCCCCTGATGTCCGGACGCGACAACGCCGAGTTCTATCCCGGCCTCGTCGAGCCAGGCGATCTGGTGATGCGCAAGACGGGCTTCTCCGCGGTGGCGTCCGGCAACCTGCTGGAGGTCCTCGAGGAGCACGGTTGGGACACCGTGGTCATGGGCGGCCTGACCACGCCGATCTGTGTCGGGACCACCTCCGACGGCCTCAGCATGGCCGGCGTCAACGTGGTCATCCTGGAGGACGCATGCGCCTCCCAGCCCTTCGACGGGTTCTCGGCCCAGGAGGCTCACGCCTTCGCGCTGGCCCGTTTCCGCTACCAGTTCGGGCAGACGATGACGGGGCGGGAGTTCGGCGACCTCGTCGCCGGGCGGTCCCCGACCCCGGGGTGATCCTCCCGGACCCGTCACTACGCTCTGCGCCCAGTCCAGGAAGGACATCGTGGTCATGGTGAACCCCGAGCTGAAGGCGGCCCTGCACGACGAGCTGCGGTGGGCCAGGGAGGCGGTGCTGCACAAGCTGGACGGACTGGGTGAGTACGACGTCCGTCGACCTTTGACCGCCACCGGCACCAACCTGCTCGGCCTGGTGAAGCACCTGTCCATGGGTGAGTCGAAGTATCTGGGTGAGGTCTTCGGTCGGCCGTTCCCGGAACCCATGCCCTGGTGGGATGCGGACGCCGCGGAGAACGTCGACCACTGGGCCACGGCGAGCGAGTCCCGGTCCGAAGTGATCGAGCGCTACCAGCGGGTGTGCGAGCACGCCGATGCCACCATCAACGTGCTCGATCTCGACTCGCCCGGACACGTGCCATGGTGGCCCCGGCCCCACGTGAGGCTGATCAACGTGATGGGGCATGTGCTGGCCGAGACCAACCGCCACGCGGGGCACGCGGACATCCTGCGCGAGCAGCTCGACGGCGTGACCGGTGACGGCGATGCCGGCGCGCAGCGGCATGATGCCGTCTGGTGGCGTGAGTACGTCGCGACCGTCGAGGCCGCCGCGCGCCAGGCCGGCTCGGCCGGCTCCGCCCCTGCCGACTCCCGCTGACGTCTCAGGACTTCTTCGCCGTCCCTCTCTTGGCGGCAGTCTTCTTGGGGGCCTGGCCCTTCGGCTTCTCCCGCACGCGCACACCCTCGGCCGAACGCTTCACCTCGAACAGCTCGAGCGTCGTGACCAGGTCGACCAGCTTGGCGTACCCCCAGTTGCGGGAGTCGAAGTCGGGCGCCTGCTTCACGACGTGGGAGCCGACGCCTCCGAGGTTGGCCCAGCCGTCGTCGTCCGAGGCCGCGTCGATCCCCTCGCGCAGCCACCTGACCAGCTTGGCGTCCCCGCGGAGCTCGCTGCCGCTCTTGCGCGTCGGGGCCGACGCCGAGGACTCCCCTTCGCTGGGCTCCTTCGGCTTCTCCGAACGGCGCAGGACGTCGAGGTAGACGAACTTGTCGCAGGCGGCCACCAACGACTGCGGCGTACGCGGCTCGCCGAACCCGTAGACGGTCTTGCCCGACTCCCGGAGTCGTGACGCGAGCTTGGTGAAGTCGCTGTCGGAGGTGACGAGGCAGAACCCGTCCAGGTTGCCGGTGTAGAGCAGGTCCATCGCGTCGATGATCATCGCGCTGTCGGTGGCGTTCTTGCCCGTGGTGTAGGCGAACTGCTGCATCGGCTGGATCGCGTGGGCGTTGATCGCCTCCTTCCAGCCTCGCAGGTTGGAGGTGGTCCAGTCGCCGTACGCCCGCTTCACGGTGGCGCTGCCGTACTTCGCGATCTCGGCGAGCAGGGACTCGATGATCGTGGGGGTCGTGTTGTCACCGTCGATGAGGACGGCGAGTCGGTCCGAGTCCGGCGTGGAAGGCATGTGGCGAGCCTAGTGCGGGATCCTGCGATCGCCCCACCGACGAGGCTCAGACGTCGACGTAGACGTCGTCGCCCTCGACGGTCACCTCGTAGGTCGTCAGCGAGGACGGCTTCCGTCCGAGAGCGATCATCTTCCGCGACCACCGCGGCATGTCCCTGCCTGCGAAGCCCGGAGCCCAGTCGAGGTTGTCGCCAGAGGCGAGGTCGAAGCGCGAGTTGTGCCACGGGCAGACGACCCTGCCGTCGGCGTACTTGAGGCCGCCAGGACCCTTGGTGAGGGAGAATCCCATGTGTGGACAGCGGTTGCGCGCCGCGCACAGGGAGCCACCGGCGAGCCCCACCACGACCGAGGTGCCGTCGGCATCGACCGTGTGCAGCTGCCCGTCCGCGAAGTCCGACACGCTACCGACCCTGACTCGACCTGGCATTTTCGTCTCCTCGGCTCGGGTGTCCGTTCTACCACGGGCGGGCGCCGGTGCCGGGATGCTCGTGGCGCCGAGGATTGACGGCCGCGTGCTGAGGGCACCTTGTACGCATGCTCAATGCGTTCGTGTGGGGAGCCGTGGCCGCTGTCTCGCTGACGGTGGGTGCCCTGCTGGCTCTCGTGCGCGAGTGGCGCGCGGGCCTGATCGGAGGGGTGCTGGCCTTCGGTGCCGGCGCACTGGTCTCCAGCGTGGCCTTCGAGCTCGCGGAGGAGGGCCTGCGCATCGGGGGACCCGTCTCGGTGGCCATCGGTCTCGCGCTCGGTGCCATAGCCTTCTTCACCGCGGACCGGGCCGTCAGCCACATCGGTGGTCGCTCCGGTGGCGGGTCCGGCGGGCTGCCATTGGCGCTCGGCGCGCTCCTCGACGGCATCCCGGAGCAGGCGGTGCTCGGCATCGGCCTCGCCACCGGCAAGGGCGTCAGCGTCGCGCTGCTGGTGGCGATCTTCATCTCCAACCTTCCCGAAGCCATCGGGTCGGCCAGCGACATGCGCCGCTCCGGGAAGTCGCGGCAGCACGTGCTGACGCTGTGGGCCGCGGTGACCGTGCTGTGCGTCGGCGCCACCGTCGTCGGATACCTCGTCGCCCAACAGGTGGGTGGTGGCGTGAAGGCCGCGGTCGACGGTTTCGCCGCTGGTGCGCTGCTGGTCATGCTGACCGACTCGATGATTCCCGAGGCCAAGGAGAAGGCCGGCAACCGGGCCGGGCTGATCACCGTCCTGGGCTTCGCGGTTGCGGCCGGACTGTCCAACCTGACCTGATCCCCAGCGCGGACCCGGCCCGGACCCAGCCAGGTGTGGAGTTCCTCGGCCTCTGGCCAGAAGGCACGTCCAGTCCTACCCTCAGTCCATGCCGCTGACAGCGAAAGCAGCGATTCGGTAGGGGTGAGGTGCATGGGCAAGTTGCTGGTCCACATCACGTGCGGTCCCGAGGCTCCGACCCGAGCCGCCCTGGGCCTGTTGGTGGCCAAGGCGGCCATGGACGAGGGTCATGAGGTCGACCTGTTCCTGGCTGGTGACGCAGTCCAGCTCATCCGTGACGCGGTGCTCGACTCGTTGACCGGGTTGGGGACGGGCTCGTTGCGCGAGTCCTTCGATGCGGTCGCAGGGGGCGGCGGACGGTTCTACGTGTCCGGCATGTCGAGCAAGGCCCGTGGAGTGACCGACGGTGACCTGGAGGGGAAGCCCGCCGAGTTCGCCATGCCCACGCGGCTGGTGGAGCTGGCGTTCGAGGCGGACCGAACCCTCACCTACTGAGTCACCGACGGTCGAGGTGGTCCTCCGGTTTGGCCAAGGAGGATGCCTGTCGATGACGCGATCCGCTCGGACCGGCCGATCGTCCCGTTCGGAGGCACCTACTCCGGCGGCGCGCTTCCGTGCCGGTGGACCACCTTCCAGGCGCCGTCCTCACGACGGTAGATCTGCGTGGCCCGCAGGGTGTAGGTGCGCGGCACGCCGTTGACGGACGCGGAGGTGTGCTCGAGACCGACCGTGTACGCCGCGTCTGCGAGCACCTCGGCCTCCAGAAGCTCGAACTCATAGGACGTGCAGTCCGAGAAGCTCTCGGCGAGCCGGGTGAACAGGTCGTCCAGCTCCGTCTGCCCGATTGCGTTCGTCCAGGCGCCCAGCACCGTCACCGGCTCGGTGCGCGACCAGATGGCGCGACGCGGTCCGGCGTCACCGTTGTGGAGGGCGAGCTCCGCGGCGGTCAGAACCGACTGCACCCACGTGATGAAGTCCTCGCGTTGGTTCATGCCCTGATGATCCTCGGAATCGAGGCCTGGGACCACCCTGGAGGTGACTCCGGGTCGACCGGACCTCGGCCTGGGCACCCACGTCGGTCGGGATGTAGTGGGCGGGAGTGGCGATGCACGTTCGTCCCAGATCTTCGGGGCGCCCTCGAGACTGACGACGGTGCGACCACCATGTTCCAGCTGCATGGCCACGGCCGCGCCTACCCGAACGGGCGACGCCGGATCGTCGCATTCCCTCGGGTCGAACGGCTGCGCCGTCTTCTCGCAATGGCACGATTGAGGTCCTTCGGGACGCTCGGGCACCCCCGACCCAGGGTGGTTGCGATGCCTTACGTACGGACAGATCTCCGCATTCACTATCGCGTCGTCGGAGACGGTCCGCCGGTGCTGTGGCACGCCGGCGGGTGCGGAGACGGGGAGATGTGGGAACTGGCCGGCTACATCGAGGGCCTGCCTGGCTACAGCCATCTGCTGATGGACCATCGTGGTCGAGGTCTCAGCGACGGACCGACGGACCTCGGTGGCCACCACATGTCGTCGTACGTCGCCGACGCCCTGGCGGTGTTGGACGACGCGGGTGCTGATCGAGCCGCGTTCGTCGGCTACTCGTTCGGGGCACGCGTCGGGTTCGCCGTTGCTCTGTCGGCGCCCCGACGCCTCACGGGTCTGGTCGCGCTCGACTCGTTCCCTGACCCGGCGGACTCACCCGAGGTCCTTCGGGCTCACGCGCAGGAGGTGCTCCACCGAGGCACCCGCGACGTCATCGAGGAGTTCGTCTCGGCCGAACGGGAGCCGGTGCCGGGGTGGCTCGTCGAGCACCTCTGCACCACGGGCTCCCTCGCCTTCGCCGGTGGCATCGAGGCGGAGGCAACCGCGCCGGACCTGTGGGCTGCAGCCCCGTCGCTGAACGTGCCGACGCTCCTCGTGCTCGGCGTCGAATCGAACGAGGACGGTGGTGCCGCGTTGGGTGGCCGTCTCGTCCAGACGATGCGGGATGCGGAGTTGTCTACGCTCGACGTCGCGCACCTCGCTGCGTTCCACCGCGTGGACCTGACCGTGCCATTGTTCGCGCGCTTCCTGAGCCGTGCCCGACCCTGACCGCACCCCTTCGTGTCCGGACGAGAGCGGCCGCGGTGCCCTGTCGCACTGATCGTGCTGCTCAGCCGTGGGCCATGTCCACGAAGCGGGAGTAGTGGCCCTGGAAGGCCACAGTGATGTCGCGGGTGGGTCCGTTGCGGTGCTTGGCGACGATCAGGTCCGCCTCGCCGGGGCGGGTCGACTCCTTCTCGTAGGCATCCTCGCGGTGCAGCAGGATCACCATGTCGGCGTCCTGCTCGAGCGAGCCGGACTCGCGCAGGTCGCTCATCATCGGGCGCTTGTCGGAGCGCTGCTCCGGGCCACGGTTCAGCTGGGAGAGGGCGATGATCGGGATCTCGAGCTCCTTGGCCAGGAGCTTGATCTGGCGGGAGAACTCCGAGACCTCGAGCTGGCGGGACTCGACCTTCTTGCCCGACGACATCAGCTGCATGTAGTCGATCACGATCAGGCGGAGGTCGTGACGCTGCTTGAGGCGGCGGGCCTTGGCCCGGATCTCCATCATCGTCATGTTGGGGCTGTCGTCGATGAACAGCGGCGCCGAGGAGACCTCGCCCATCTTGCGTGCCAGCTTCTGCCAGTCGTCGTCGGTCATGTTGCCGTTGCGCATGTGGTTCAGCGGGATCTTCGCCTCGGCCGACAGCAGCCGCATCGTGATCTCGTTGCGGGTCATCTCCAGGCTGAAGATCACGCTCGCCATGTTGTGGTGGATCGACGCCGACCGGCAGATGTCCAGGCCCAGCGTCGACTTGCCCATCGCGGGACGCGCGGCCACGATCACCATCTGGCCCGGATGCAGGCCGTTGGTCAGCTCGTCCATGTCGGCGAAACCGGTCGGCACGCCGATCATGTCGCCGTCGCGGTTGGAGATCGCCTCGATCTCGTCGAGCGCGCTCTCCATGATGTCGCTCAGCGGGGCGTAGTCCTCGCTGGCCCGCTTCTCGGTGATCGCGTAGACCTCGGCCTGCGCCTGGTCGACCACGTCGTCGACCTGGCCCTCGCCGGCGTACCCCATCTGGGCGATCCGGGTGCCGGCGTCGACCAGCCGCCGCAGGATCGCCTTCTCGCGCACGATCTCGGCGTAGTAGCCGGCGTTGGCCGCGATCGGCACCTGGGCCGACAGCGTGTGGAGGTACGGCGCGCCGCCGATCTTGGCGAGCTCGCCGCGTCGCTGGAGCTCCGCGGAGACGGTCACCGGGTCGGCCGGCTCGCTGCGGCCGTAGAGGTCGACGATCGCGTCGTAGATCGTCTCGTGCGCCGGGCGGTAGAAGTCCGTGCCGCGGACCGACTCGCTGACCTCCGCGATGGCGTCCTTGCTCAGCAGCATCGAGCCGAGCACGCTCTGCTCGGCGTCGTTGTCCTGCGGCGGGGTCCGCCCTGCCGACCGCGGCTCACTCGCTTGGGGGCTGGACAACCAGCGCTGCGCCGCCTCGTCGGGGCTCTCGGCGCCCTCCCCGGACGGGAACCCACCGGCGGCGTACTCGATGCTCACGCTGGAGTGTCCCTTCACGGTCCGTGGTTTGACGTCGGCGACACCAGGTGCGACCCTGACCGAACGGTCGGGCTGGGCACCCCCACAAAGCCGGGCGACGGACCGGTCGGGTTCGACGACGGACTCGTCGTGACCCTACGAGGCGATCGGAGCCCGCGGGGAAGTCGCTCATCCACAGGCCCTGGGGATAACTCGCCGGACCGTGTGGAACGCGCCAGCAAACATGTGCACAGCCTGTGAGGCCGGCTGTGGACAGTTTCCGCATACCGGCCGGTGACCCCCCTCTGACCTGCGGAAACGTCGTGCACCGGATGTGGAGCAGAGAAAGATCCCAGAAATGTTGTTCACCCGCCGGACATCCCACGTTCTCGGGTCGTCATGTCGACATGGCGCCCCGGATTGCCGGGCATCCACAGGTACGCCGAGTCTGTGCACAGGTTCACACAACTCGCCACCGGAGCCTCGGATCGATCCAAATGTCGTTCCCGAGGCCACCCACCTAGGCTCCCGGTCATGCCCGCAGCACCCCCCGGAACCGAACCCCGAGCCGGCCGCTGCTCCGCCGTCATCCGTCAGGCCCGGGTGGTCCTCGCGCTGGCCGTGCCGGCGTTCCTGGCCTTGGTCAGCGAGCCGCTGTTCCTGCTCGCCGATGCCGCGATCATCGGCCACCTCGGCACCCCGCAGCTGGCGGGGCTCGGGATCGCCGGCGCCGTGCTGCAGACCGCGGTGGGCCTCTGCGTCTTCCTCGCCTACGGCACCACTGCCCAGGTCGCCCGGCGGATCGGCGCGGGCGACCTCCGTGGCGCGCTGGCGCAGGGGATCGACGGGATGTGGCTCGCCGTGCTGATCGGGGCCGCGGCCACGGTGCCCGGGATCCCGGCCCGCGGGTCGCTGGTCGGGCTCTTCGGTGCCTCGGCCCAGGTCTCCGGCGAGGCGGCGACGTACCTGGGCTGGGCGTTCCTCGGCACCGTGCCGCTGCTGGTCAGCCTCGCCGTGACCGGCATCCTCCGCGGGCTCCAGGACACGCGGACTCCCCTGGTGGTGGCCGTCGCGGCCAACCTGCTCAACATCGCCCTCAACGTGGTGCTCGTCTACGGCCTGCACCTGGGCATCGCCGGCTCCGCGATCGGGTCCGTCCTCGCGCAGCTCCTCGCTGCGGGTGCGCTCACGACCGTGGTGCTCCGGGCCGCCCGGGCCCAGGACACCCCGCTCCGCCCCCACCTGCCCGGGATCCGGCGGGCGGCGCATGCCGGAGTCGCGCTGGTGGTGCGCACCCTGACCCTGCGCGCCTCCCTGCTGGTGATGACGTACGCCGCCGCGAGGGTCGGTGACGCCTCCATCGCCGCTCACCTAGTCGCCTCGACGATCTGGACCTTCCTGGCCTTCGCGCTCGACGCGCTGGCGATCGCCGCCCAGGCCCTGACCGGCCGACTCCTCGGCGCCGGCGACCTCGTCGGGACCCAGGCGATGACGCGGCTGATCATCCGCTGGGGAGTGGTCTCCGGGCTGGTCACCGGCCTGCTCCTGGCCGCGGCCAGCCCGGTGCTGGGGTCGCTGTTCACGACCGACCCGGTGGTCCGGGACCTGCTGGTGCCGGTGCTGCTGATGGCCGCGGTCTTCCAGCCCGTCTCCGGCCTGGTCTTCGTGCTGGACGGCGTGCTGATCGGCGCCGGCGACGGACGCTACCTTGCCTGGGGCGGGCTGGCCGTGCTCGTGGTCTTCGCCCCCGTCGTGCTCGTCACGGCGGCCACCGCCGGCAGCCTGACCCTCCTCTGGCTGGTGTTCGGCGCGGTGTTCATGACCGGCCGCGGCCTGGTCCTGCTGCTGCGGGCCCACGGCGACCGGTGGCAGGTCACCGGAGCGTGACTGCTCCCCCTAGGCTCGCCGCATGACGCCGCTGCAGAAGGTGGCCATGGGCCTGGTCATCGTCATGCTCGACCCGCGCTTCGGCGGGTACGACGGCCTACCCGACGTCGTCGGCTGGACTCTGGTGCTCTCCGGTCTGCTGGCCCTCGGGAGCGTGCTGCCCGACCACGCCACCCTCCGCTGGCTCGCGGTCGCCTCCGGCCTGGTGTCCCTCCCGCTGTGGTTCCCGGGGCTCGAGGACCAGCTCGACCTGAGCGGTCAGTGGGCGGTCAGCATCCCGCAGGCGGTGTTCGTGACCCTGCTCGCGAGGTCGATGGCGGCGACGGTTCGGCCCCGCTCGCGGCTCGACGTACAACCCCGTCGGTTCCGGGCGTTGTTCTGGGTCTTCCTCGCCCTCGTCTTCGCCCCGGCCATGGTCTACGGCGGACAGCTCGACGCCCTCCTGCCCGGGGTCGCGGTGATCGCGGTGCTGTCCTACGCGGTCCTGGTCTGGTCGCTCTTCGCCCTCTCCCGGCGATCCGAGTACGGCGGTCCGGTGGCCGCTCCGGTCACCGGTCCGATCGCCGACGCGAACCCCGACCCGGACGACGACCCGACTGCCGAGCACGGGTAAAGGTTCGCGGGTTCTCCTTCCCCGGGAGCCGAACCGTTGCATAGTCTGCTGCAGCCCGTGGGGGGCACAGAGGGTGCCACGACGCCGCCGAGAGGCGGTCCGGGGAGGACACACGTGCCGTTTCACCGCACCGCACCACCGACTTCAACGCCCGCGCCAGCTCCTCAAGCCGCTGCCCGCTCGGCCTGGCACCTCGTCGCCGCGCTGGCCGCCGCCGCTCTCACCGTCACGATGATGGTCTCCCCCTCGCAGGCGCAGGGGACCGCGGACCAGGCTCGCACCGCAGTCGAACCGAACGGCCTGCTGCCGACCGACCCGATCCTGCCCGACCCGACGGACATCCCCACCTGCGGCCAGCCGCTCCAGCCTCCCTGCGACACCACGCCGCCGGAGACGCGGATCGACTCGCACGAGCCGTCCGCCAACGACGCAGGCTGGGTCGACCAGGACACGATGAGCATCTCGTTCTCCGTCGTCCCCGACGAGCAGGTCACCTACGAGTGCCGGCTCGATGGACCCTCGCAGGCCGCCGACTGGGCCGCCTGCACGAGCCCGCAGACGTACTCCGGCCTTGCCGACACCGCGACCGACGGCTCCACGCCGTACCTGTTCTCGGTGCGCGCCACCGACACCTCGGCCAACACCGACCCGACCCCGGCGACCTTGGAGTGGGACCAGGACACGACCGCGCCGTTCACCTGGATGGCCGAGAACCGCCCGCGCGGCCTCTGGCTGTCACGGACGGGGACCTTCTCGTTCTCCGGTCCGAGCGGCAGCACCTTCGTCTGCCGCAGCGACGGCAAGGCCCTCCCCTGCGACGACGGCGGCGTGACACTGAGCCCGCTCCGCTCCGGCAAGCACACGTTCTCCGTGGCCGCGAAGGACCCCGCCGGCAACGTGGACCCGACACCGGAGACGACCAGCTACCGGGTTCCGTTCAACACGTTCGGCACCCGTCGTCAGAAGCGCGCCTGGGACCGGTCCGCCGGCAAGGGCTACTTCGACAGCGACTACCAGCAGACGAAGCGCCGCGGGGCGAAGCTCAGCAAGCGGTTCTCCGGGATGCGGGAGGTCACGCTGATCGTCGGCAAGGGTCGCGGCTACGGCCTGATCCGGGTCAACCTCGGCTCCACCAAGTTGTACGCCGGCCGCCTCACCGCGCGTCGTACCAAGAAGCGACAGCTGATCGTGATCGACCTGCCCGGTGCGGCAGCGAAGTCCGGGAAGATCACCGTCGTGGTCCTCTCACAAGGCAAGATGGTCCGGATCGACGGCATCTCGGTGCGCTAGCCGCACCGGCGACGGGCCAGCACAGACAGCGAGGGCCGCTTCCCTGGGGGAAGCGGCCCTCGCGTGTGTCTGGTGGCCGTCAGGCCGAGACGACGTTGAGGTTGACGGTTGCGTCCACCTCGTCGGACACCTTGACGGTGACCGTGTGCGTCCCGAGGGACTTGATCGGGTTGCCGAGCACGATCGTGCGCTTGTCGACCGGAGCACCGGCGTCGGCGATCGCGGCCGCGATGTCGGCGGCGGTGACGGCACCGAAGAGCCGGCCGCCCTCGCCGGCACGCACCTGGAGGTTCACCGGTCCGGCCTCGAGCTGGGCCTTGACCTCC
The DNA here is from genome assembly GCA_963740525.1 of uncultured Actinomycetota bacterium. Classification (GTDB taxonomy): domain Bacteria; phylum Actinomycetota; class Actinomycetes; order Propionibacteriales; family Nocardioidaceae; genus CAVUEG01. The sequence goes on along the minus strand of CAVUEG010000006.1, from coordinate 1,047,720 downwards.
TTGGCGTGGTCGAGGTCGCGCACCGCACGGCTGGTGCGGGCGGCCTGGATCGCGTCGATCGTCCGTGCACCGCCCTTGGTCCAGCGGATGCCGAAGCCACGGGGGATCAGGTAGTTGCGGCCGTAGCCGTCACGCACCTCGACCACGTCGCCGGCAGAGCCGAGACCGTTCACTTCCTGAGTCAGGATGAGCTTCATTGTTCGTCTCCCCCTTCTCAGCGAGCCGTGGACGTGTACGGAAGCAGGGCAACTTCGCGGGCGTTCTTGACCGCGATGGCAATGTCGCGCTGGTGCTGCACGCAGTTGCCGGTGACCCGACGCGCGCGGATCTTGCCGCGGTCGGAGATGAACTTGCGCAGGAGCGTCGTGTCCTTGTAGTCGACGTACGACGTCTTCTCCTTGCAGAACTGACAAACCTTCTTCTTCGGCTTGCGGAGTACTGGCTTCGCCATTGTGGTGCTCCCTTTCGCAGAGCCCGGCTCGCGCCGGAATGGTCGGATGGACGGGATCTTCAGTTGTCCACCACGGAGGCCTCACGGTCACCGCGATGGTCGATCAGGAGCGGTTCGCTCAGAAGGGGGGCTCGTCCGAGCCGCCGGGTGAGGCCCACGGGTCGTTCTGGCCGGAGCCAGAGCCACCGGCTGCACCGGCTCCCGGAGCGCCCCAGCCGCCGGACGAGGCAGCCTGGCCACCACCGGCGGGCTGACCGGCCGGAGCCGCCTGCCCACCCTGGTTGCCGCCCTGGGCCCACGGGTCGTCGCCGCCGCCGCTGAACCCGCCACCGGTGTTGCTCCCGGAGCGCGTCGTGCGGGTGACCTTCGCCGTGGCGTACTTCAGGCTCGGGCCGACTTCCTCGACCTCGATCTCGAAGACGGTGCGCTTCTCGCCCTCACGCGTCTCGTACGTCCGGGCCTTGAGGCGACCCTGGACGACGACCCGCATGCCGCGCTGGAGCGACTCGGCGACGTTCTCCGCCGCCTGGCGCCACACCGAGCAGGACAGGAACAGCGCCTCGCCGTCCTTCCACTCGTTCGACTGCTTGTCGAACGTGCGGGGTGTGGACGCGATGCGGAAGTTGGCCACCGCGGCACCCGACGGGGTGAAGCGGAGCTCGGGGTCGTCGACAAGGTTGCCGACCACAGTGATGACGGTCTCGCCGGCCATCGGGCCTCCCTGGTTGGAACGAACGCGGGTTGGTCAGGCACCCGCGTCAGCGGATGTCTGGACGCATGACCTTAGTGCGGAGCACCGACTCGTTGAGTCCGAGCTGACGGTCGAGCTCCTTCACCGTGGCGGGCTCCGCAGTCAGTTCGATGACCGCGTAGATGCCTTCGGCGTTCTTCTTGACCTCGTAGGCGAGGCGGCGGCGTCCCCAGACGTCGACCTTCTCCACGGACCCACCGTCCTTGCGGACGACGTTGAGGTACGTGTCGAGCGACGGGGCGACGGTGCGCTCCTCGAGATCGGGATCGAGGATGACCATGACTTCATATGCACGCATAGCGGTCTCCACCTCCTTCGGGCTCAGGCGGCCACGGCATTTCCGTGGCAGGAGGGCTGTGCGTAACCGGTCGACCCCACAGGAAGGGATCGGCGGAACGCTGCAGGGTATCAGCGGCACGGACCCCCCGGGAAATCGTCGCCACGGCGTCCTAGTCTGGCCGCATGAGCACGGAACTGAAGATCGGCGCCCACGTCGACCAGGTCGACCCGATCCGCGAGGCTCGCGAGCGCGACGCACCCCTGGTCCAGTTCTTCCTCGGTGACCCGCAGGGCTACAAAGGCCCAGAGATCGCGTACGCCGGCGGGCTCGAGGGCCTGCGTGACGACGCGGCCGAGGCGGGCCTCGACCTGTACGTCCACGCGCCGTACCTGATCAACGTCGCGACGACGAACAACCGGATCCGGATCCCCTCGCGCAAGCTCCTCCAGCAGCACGTGGACGCCGCCGCGGCGCTCGGCGCCAAGGGACTGATCGTGCACGGTGGCCACGTCAACAAGGACGACGACCCGGAGAAGGGCTTCGACAACTGGCGCAAGGCGATCGAGGCCACCGATCTCAAGCTTCCGCTGCTGATCGAGAACACCGCGGGTGGTGACAACGCGATGACCCGCTACCTCGACCGGATCGCCCGAGTCTTCGAGGCGATGTCGTCGGCCGAGGGCTTCGACAGCGTCGGATTCTGCCTCGACACCTGCCACGCCCACGCCGGCGGCAACGATCTGGCCACGGTCGTGGAGGAGGTCCGCAAGATCACCGGTCGGATCGACCTCGTGCACTGCAACGACAGCCGCGACGACTTCGACTCCGGTGCCGACCGGCACGCGAACTTCGGAGCCGGCCGGATCGACCCCGACGCCCTGGCCGCGGTGGTCCGGGAGGCCGGAGCGCCGGTGGTCTGCGAGACGCCGGGTGGCCCGGCCGAGCACCGCGCCGACTTCGACTGGCTGCGCGAGCGCCTGTGACCTGGACGCGGCGTCGCCTGCTCGGCGCCGCCGCGGCCACGGCAGCGTTTCCGGTGCTCCCGGTGCTGGCTGCCTGCGCCCCCGGAAGGCCCGCGACCGAAGGCGACCGTGCTCCGGTGCGCCACGCCTACGCCGGTGAACACCCCGACCAGTTCGGCGAGCTCTACCGACCACACGGCACCTCCCGCGGCACGGTCGTCGTGATCCACGGGGGCTACTGGCGCAACCCCTACGGCCTCGAGTACGGCGAAGACCTGGCCCGGGACCTGTCGCGTCGTGGCTACACCTGCTGGAACCTCGAGTACCGCCGGGTCGGTGACGGCGGCGGGTGGCCGAACACCTTCGCCGACGTGGCCAAGGGAATCGACCACCTCACCCGGCTCGACGTCGACACGGACCGGGTCCTGACGCTCGGGCACTCGGCCGGAGGACAGCTCGCCGTCTGGGCAGCCGCGCGCGGTGACGACCCGACGCTGCCAGGCGGGGCGGCGGCGGTCAGGGTGCGCGGCGCGATCTCCCAGGCCGGCGTACTCGACCTGCGGACGGCGGCGCTCGACGGTGCCGGGGGCGGTGCCGTCTCGGACGCACTGGGCGGGACGCCCGACCAGGTGCCGGCCCGGTACGCCGCCGTCGACCCCATCGAGCGCCTCCCCACGGGCGTGCCGGTGCGCTGTGTGCACGGCGACCAGGACACGGTGGTCCCGCTCTCCCAGAGCGGGGCGTACGTCGCCGCCGCCGTGGCTGCCGGCGACGACGCCTCCCTGGTCCGGGTGGCCGGGGGCCACTTCACGCTGATCGACACCGACGGCCCGGTCTGGGCCCGCACCCGCGGCCTGGTCGACGACCTCGCGGATGCCTGACCCGGTCGGCCCGGTGGGTGCCCCTGCGAGCGGACCGCCGGATAGGCTCGCGGGGTGACTGCCCCTGCACTGACCGTCCAGCCGATCACGGCCGACGAGCACCTCGCGTTCCTGCGCACGCGTCGTTCCGCGAGCTTCCTGCAGACCCCCGCCTGGGCCGCGGTGAAGTCGGAGTGGCGTCACGAGTCGATCGGCTGGCGCGACGCGTCAGGAGAGGTCGTCGGGGTCGCGCTGGTGCTCTACCGCCAGCTTCCCCGCGTGAAGCGGTATCTCGCCTACCTCCCCGAGGGGCCGGTCATCGACTGGGAGACCGCCGACCTGGGCTCCTGGCTGCGCCCGATGACCGCCCACCTGAAGTCAGCCGGTGCCTTCGGCATCCGGATCGGGCCGCCGGTGGTCCTCCGGCGCTGGGCGGCCGACCAGATCAAGGCCGGGATCGCCGACGAGTCGGTCCACCGCCTCACCGAGATCGCGCCCGCCGAGCGGAGCCAGACCGGCGCCACGGTCGTCTCCCAGCTCCGCGAGCTCGGCTGGTCCCCGATCGCCACCGAGGGTGGCTTCTCCGCCGGTCAGCCGCAGTACAACTTCTGGATCCCGCTGGCCGACCGCACCGAGGACGACGTCCTCAAGGGCATGAACCAGCAGTGGCGCCGCAACATCAAGAAGGCCGCGAAGGAGGGCGTCGAGGTCTCCCGCGGCGACGTCTCCGGGGACGACGGCGCGGACCTCAAGCTCTTCCACGACCTCTACGTGCACACCGCCGAGCGCGACGGCTTCACCCCGCGACCGCTGTCCTACTTCCGCACCATGTTCGCCGCCCTCGGCTCGGAGGACCCGGACCGGATCCGGCTCTACCTGGCCCGGCACGAGGGCGACCTCGTCGCGGCCACGATCTGGGTCGGCGTCGGTGCCCACACGTGGTACTCCTACGGCGCCTCCTCCTCGGAGAAGCGCGAGGTGCGGGGGTCCAACGCCGTGCAGTGGCAGATGATCCGGGACTCCCTCGCCCTCGGCGCCGACGTGTACGACCTGCGCGGCATCACCGAGACGCTGGACGCCGAGGACCCACACGTCGGCCTGATCCAGTTCAAGGTCGGCACCGGCGGCGAGGCCGTGGAGTACGCCGGTGAGTGGGACCTGCCCGTGAACAAGCTCGTCTACCGGGCCTTCGACCTGTACATGAAGCGGCGCGGATGAGGCGGGGCCGGGCATGCTGACGCTCTACGTCGACGGGGACCGCTGGCGTGCGCACCTCCGCGCCGTCGAGGCGGGACATCCCGGCCTGGTCCCGGTGGCCAAGGGCAACGGCTACGGCTTCGGCCTGGCCAGGCTCGCCCGCAAGGCCGCCTGGCTCGGCGTCGACACGATCGCGGTCGGCACCTACCGGGAGGTCGAGGAGGTCGCCAGCCGCTTCGAGGGCTCGATCTTGGTGCTCAGCCCGTGGCGCGTCTCCGAGGACCCGCCGTACGACGACCGGGTGATCCACACCGTGAGCCGCCTGGAGGACCTGCGCGCGCTCGCCGCCCGCGACGACCGGCCGCGAGTGGTGCTCGAGCGGAGCACGTCCATGCTGCGGCACGGCCTCTCCGCCCGGGATCTGCGCGCCGCAGGACGCCTCGTCGCCTCAGGCGCCGGGGTCACCGTCGAAGGCGTCGCGATGCACCTGCCGCTGATGCAGGGCTCGCACCTCGGGGAGGTCGACCGGCTGATGACCGACGTGGTCGCCGCCGGGCTGCCGACCGCACGGATCTGGGTCAGCCACCTCACCGACCGCGAGCTGAGCAGCCTCGCGTCGTCGTACGCCGACTACGAGTTCCGTCCCCGGATCGGCACGTCCCTGTGGCTCGGGGACCGCTCGGCGCTCAAGGTCCGGGCCAGCGTGCTGGACGTCCACCCGGTCGAGCGGGGGACAGCTTCGGCTACCGCAGCCGCACCGCGCCGAAGAACGGCACGATCCTGATCGTCTCGGGCGGCACCGCGCACGGCATCGGGCTCGAGTCACCCACGGGGGCAGGCAACCTCAAGGCACGCGCCGCGTCGATCGCCCGAGGGGGGCTCGACGCCGCCGGATTCGTCCGCTCGCCCTACACCATCGACGGCAAGCAGCGGCTCTTCGCCGAGCCTCCGCACATGCAGGCCTCGATGCTGTTCCTGCCCAGTGGGGCACGGGTGCCCGACATCGGCGACGAGGTCGACGTCCGGGTCCGGTTCACGGCCACGTCGTTCGACCGCACGGTCGTCAGCTGACGGACCGGCGGGTCCGCACGCTCGGCCAGGGCGCCCGCGGCACCTCCGTCGGGTCGGGCGCGGGATCGTCGTCACGGACGATGTCGCGCACGACCATGAAGGCCAGGAACAGCTCGGCCAGGATCCGCACCACGATCGCAAGCGTGTACGCCGGGTCGGGGGCGTCAGTCACCGCTGACGACGTGTAGCCGCCCAGGTACAACCAGACCGCGGCGAAGTAGAAGAGCTCACCCGCCTGCCAGATCAGCAGGTCACGCCACCGAGGGCGGGCGAGCACCGCCAGCGGCAGGATCCAGAGCACGTACTGCGGCGAGTACACCTTGTTGACGAGCAGGAAGCCGATCACCACGAGCAGCGAGAGCTGGGCCAGCCGCGGGGTGCTCGGTGCCCGGAGGCCGAGGACGGCCGTGCCCAGGCAGACGGCAGCGAAGAAGAGCAACGAGACCAGGTTGATCGTGTGGGTGTCCACGTGGTGCACGCGCTCGCTGAACAGCAGCCAGACCGACCCGAGGTCGGCACCGCGCTCGGAGTTGAAGCGCCAGAACACCTTCCACTGCTCGAACCCCGTGGCCCAGGCGGGCATGTTCAGCACGATCCACGCCAGTACGGCGGCGCCGGTCGCGGTGGCCGCCTCGGCGTACCGGCGCCGCCGCAGGCAGATCACCACGAGCGGCCCGAGCAGGAACAGCGGGTAGAGCTTGGTCGCGGCACCTAGGCCGATCATCAGCCCGGTGAGACCCGGCCGGCCCCGCGCCCACGCCCACAGCGCGCCGGCCACCAGCGCGACCGCCACCAGGTCCCAGTTGATCAGGGCGGTCAGCGCCATCGTCGGCGCCGCCGCGAAGGCCATCGCGTCCCACGGACGGCCCGGGCTGGCGCCGGCCAGGAAGAAGGCCGCCAGCAGCCCGAACGCCGCCAGGATCCAGGCGGTCACCCGGAAGTAGAGATCCACCTCGTCGGCGACCCGGGGCATCCCCCAGAGCCGCTCAGGGTTCACCGTCGCCCGGAAGCGCAGGTCCGGGGAGCCCGACAGCCAGTGCGTGACCTGGGCGGCGCCGTAGGCGACGTACGAAATCCCGACCGGGTACTCCATCACGTCGTAGCGGCCGCCGGTGTCCGAGTACGGCCAGGTGAGCTCGGCGAAGCCACGCCCGGTGTAGAGGTACGGGATGTCGGAGTAGCACATCTTGGCGTAGCGCTCGTCGCCGAGATTCCAGTGACCGGCGACGCACGGCGCCTTCTGCAGCATGCCGAGGGCGAAGAAGACCGCGAACACCGCGAGCACCACCCGCACCGGCGTCCACCAGGGATGCGGCGCGTGGTGGTCCCCCACCGGACCACCGATGCCCTCACTGGCAGCGAGCACCAGTGGGTCGTCGAGGGACGGGTACGCCGTGAGCTCGGCGAGCTCGCTCGGCACGGGCTCACGGATCACGCCGCACAGCCTAGGCCGACGTGGTCCGCGCTACTCCTCCCGGCGTGCCGCGAGCTCGTGCTGGCGGGCCTGGCCGGACGGGCTGGCCTGCCCGCTGGCGCTCGTCGTGCCGCTCGGGGAGGCGGAGTCGCTCGGGCACAGGATGCCGTTGCAGGAGCCGGTGGGGGTCGGCGGCCCGGTGTCGCTCGGCGTCGGCGTCGGGGTCGGGGTCGGCGTCGGGGTGTCCGACGGCGTCGGCGACGGCGTGGACGTCTTCGTCGGCGTCGGGGTGTACGTCGGCGAAGGCGAGTGGCCACTGGAGGGCGCGTTGCCGTCGACGAACGCAGGCGGCGGGAAGCTCTCGACCGGCAGGCCGGCCAGCATGGACTGCATCACGGCGGTCCAGGTGCGCGTCGGGTAGTCGGCGCCGAAGTACGACGGCATGTAGCCGTTCAGGGCACCGTTGCCCTTGCCGCGCACGTACATCACCGCGGTCGACATCTGCGGGGTGTAGCCCACGAACCACGACGACGACACGTCGCCGTCGGCGTTCGTCGCGGTGCCCGTCTTGCCGGCCGCGGGCCGGCCGAGCGCCAGGGCGTTGCGGCCGGTGCCGTTCTTGACCACCTGCTGGAGCGCATAGCTGACGTCGCGGTCGATGTCGGAGGGGAGCACCCGCTTGTCGTTGGCCGGGGCCTTGTACTCGTTCTTGCCCGTGGCGGTGTCGACGCGCTGCAGGACGTGCACCGTGGCGGCCTTGCCGTCGTTGGCGAAGGTGGCGTACGCGTTGGCCATGTTGATCGGGTTGATCGTCGCCGAGCCCAGCGCGATGCCGGCGTTGGCCTCCAGGCCGGGGGCGTCCGCGGGGATGCCGGCCGCGACCGCCATCTTCTTGATCTTCTCCGGGCCGTTGTCCATGCTCATCGTCAGGTCGAGGTAGGCGGTGTTGACCGACTGCTCGGTGGCGGTGATCAGGCTGATCGCGCTGCCGTAGTCGTTTCCGTCGCCTGGCCCCTCGTTGACGACCTTGTCCTTGCCGTTGGGGAAGTAGTACGGCGAGTTGCCGTCGAAGGTGTCCTTCAGGCTGAAGCCGTCCTTGATCCCGGCAGCGAGTGCGAACGGCTTGAACGACGACCCGGGAGCCCCGCCCAGGGAGGCCCAGTTCAGCTGGCTCTTCAGGTAGTCCTGACCGGCGAACATGCCCTTGAGTGCGCCGGTGCCGGGCTGCACCGAGGCCACCGCGACGTGCAGCTGCTTCAGACCCGGAGGGCGCTGGCTGAACACGGCCTTCCTCGCCGCCGCCATGCCCTTGCGGCTGAAGGTGGTGGTGACTCGAAGGCCGCCGCCGTCGATCTCGGAGTCTGAGAAGCCCTGGTCACGCAGCTCCTTGCGGACCATGGTCAGCATGAAGCCGCGCTGGCCGCCGTACGAGTCGCGGGTCTTGATCTTGGGGAAGCGGGGCAGCGCCTCCTCAGCCTGGGAGGCCTCGCTCGCGGGGATGTCGCCGGCCGACGCCATCCCGTTGAGGACGTAGCGGTAGCGGCCGAGCAGCCGATCAGCGGCGGCCTTGCCGTCGGCGGGGTCGAGGTTCTCCGGGGAGTTCAGGATCGCCGCGAGCGCCGCGCTCTGCTTCAGCGTCAGCCTCTTGGCCGGTCGGTTGAAGTAGGCGTGGGCGGCTGCCTCGACGCCGTACGAGCCGCGTCCGAAGTAGATGGTGTTCAGGTAGCCCTGCAGGATCTCCTGCTTGGAGACCGTGCGCTGGAGCTTCAACGACAGGAACGCCTCCTTGACCTTGCGGCTGAGGGTCCGCTCCTGCGTCAGGTACAGGATCTTGACGTACTGCTGGGTGATCGTGGAGGCACCCTGGGTCGAGTTGCCGCGCACGTTGCTGAAGGCGGCGCGCAGGATCCCCTTGGGGTCGATGCCCTTGTTCGTGTAGAACGTCCGGTCCTCCGCGGCGACCACGGCGGCCTGAAGCGTGTCCGGCATCTCCGCGAGCGGGATCGACTGCCGGTTCTGGGTCGCGAACTTGCCGATCTCGTGCTTGCCGTCGGCGTAGTAGACGAACGTGGTCTGCGCCTCGAAGTCCTTGTTCGGGTCCGGGATGTCCGTGGTCTGGTACAGGTAGAAGAACAGCAGGATCCCGAACAGCATCCCTGCCAGCCCGATCAGCAGCAGCACCCGCAGGATCCGCCACCACAGGGCGCGCTTCGGCTCGTCCTTGCCGGCTTGCTTCTTGCCGCTCGGCGAAGCCTTGCCAGCCGACTGCCGCTTCGGCGCGCGGCGGTCTGCCTTGCGTTGTGCGCTCAAGGTGTCTCTCCGGAGGTGGGGGGCCAGATCGTTAGCACAGAGTAAGGGTGACGCCCGAGCGTGCCGTCCCACCACTACCCCAGGGTGTGACTGCTGACACCTTGCGAGCGCCCCGGGGTGGAGGTTATTCGATATATCGGTACGATAGGTCGGACCGATATCCGTACTTGATACATGAGGTGCACACGTGGCGCGTCGCGGGGAGACCCTCGAGCTGGCAGTCCTCGGACTGCTGCACGAGTCGCCCATGCACGGCTACGAGCTGCGCAAGCGGCTGAACCTGATGCTCGGTTGGGGTCGCGTGCTGTCCTACGGCTCGCTCTATCCCGCACTGAAGAAGATGCTGCGTGCCGGCTGGATCGCCGAGACCACGACCGTGGTCGAGGCCACCGTGGTCAGTCGTAGGCAGCGGATCGTCTACGAGCTCACCCTCGCCGGTGAGGACCAGTTCGGTCGCCTGATGACCGAGGTCGGCCCCTCCGCGTGGGAGGACGACAACTTCGACATCCGCTTCGCCTTCTTCGGGCGTACGGACATGGAGAGCCGGCTGCGGATCCTCGAAGGTCGCCGGTCGCGGCTCCAGGAGCGCCTCGAGCGCGTCCAGGGCCAGCTCACCCGCACCCAGCGGGAGGTGGACCGGTACGCCACCGAGCTCCAGCGGCACGGCGTCGAGTCGGTCGAGCGTGAGGTCCGGTGGCTCTCGGACCTCATCAACGCTGAGCGGTCGGGTGGGGCACAGCCTCCGTCCGTCGAACCCGAGTCACCGGCCCAGGACGCCGGGCAGCACGATTCCGAGAACGTCGCAAAGAACGTCTAAGAACGAGCAGATGAAGGAGAGCCCCATGGGTTCGGTACGAGTAGCAATCGTGGGAGTGGGCAACTGCGCCACTTCCCTCATCCAGGGTGTCGAGTACTACAAGGACGCCGACCCCGAGGGGTCGGTCCCGGGCTTGATGCACGTGATGTTCGGCGACTACCACGTCCGTGACGTGGAGTTCGTTGCGGCATTCGACGTGGACGCCAAGAAGGTCGGCTTCGACCTCTCCGACGCCATCAACAACTCCGAGAACAACACGATCCGGATCGCGGACGTGCCCCCGACCGGGGTGAACGTCCAGCGCGGTCCCACGCTCGACGGCCTCGGCAAGTACTACCGCGAGACCATCGACGAGTCCGACGCCGAGCCCGTGGACGTCGTCTCCGTGCTCAAGGAGACGCAGGCCGACGTGCTCGTGTCCTACCTGCCGGTGGGCTCCGAGACGGCCGACAAGTTCTACGCGCAGTGCGCGATCGACGCCAACGTGGCCTTCGTCAACGCGCTCCCCGTCTTCATCGCCTCCGACCCGGTCTGGGCGAAGAAGTTCGAGGACGCCGGCGTCCCGATCATCGGCGACGACATCAAGAGCCAGGTCGGCGCCACCATCACCCACCGGGTGCTGGCGAAGCTGTTCGAGGACCGCGGCGTGGTCCTCGACCGCACGTACCAGCTCAACGTCGGCGGCAACATGGACTTCAAGAACATGCTCGAGCGCGACCGCCTGGAGTCGAAGAAGGTCTCCAAGACCCAGGCCGTGACCTCGAACATGTCCCACGACATGGGCGCCCGCAACGTGCACATCGGCCCCTCGGACTACGTCCAGTGGCTCGACGACCGCAAGTGGGCCTACGTCCGCCTCGAAGGCCGTGCCTTCGGTGACGTCCCGCTGAACATGGAGTACAAGCTCGAGGTCTGGGACTCCCCGAACAGCGCCGGCATCATCATCGACGCGATCCGTGCGGCGAAGATCGCCAAGGACCGCGGCATCGGCGGTCCGATCCTGTCGGCCTCGTCGTACCTGATGAAGTCGCCGCCGGTCCAGCGTCCCGATGACGAAGGCCGCGCCAGCGTCGAGGCCTTCATCCGCGGCGACGTCGAGCGCTAGGTCGCCCGCTGCTCTCGTTCCTGCACGTTCCGGCACTCCCCACGACGCAAGCGTCGTGGGGAGTGCTCGTCTCGGAGAGGTGGACCCGTGTCGGCCTGGGGTGACCTGCGCCATCTGCTGAGGGGGACCTGGTTCCGGCGACTGTTCGCGGTCCGCACGGCCAGCCAGTTCAGCGACGGCGTCTTCCAGGTGGCACTGGCGTCGTACGTCATCTTCTCCCCCGAGAAGGCACCGTCTCCGGGCGCCATCGCGACCGGCCTGGCCGTGGTGCTGCTCCCGTTCAGCGTCCTCGGCCCCTTCGTCGGGGTCCTGCTGGACCGCTGGTCGCGGCGCCAGGTCCTGGCCTGGGCCAACTTCGCCCGCGTCCCGATGGTGCTGCTGCTGAGCCTCGCGGTCGTGGCAGACGTGCCCGGCTGGCTCTTCTTCACTGGCGTGCTGGCCTGCCTGTCGGTCAACCGGTTCCTCCTGGCAGGGCTCTCCGCCTCGCTGCCCCACGTGGTGCTCCGCGAGGAGCTGGTCACCGCCAACGCCCTGACGCCCACCGCGGGGACGTTCGCCTTCCTCGTCGGCCTCGCGGCCGGCACCGGTGCCAACGAGCTCTGGGAGGTCCAGGGCCTCGACGGCGACGTCGGGGTGCTGGCCACGGCCGGCCTCCTGTACGCCGGCGCCGGCGCGCTCGCGCTGCGCATCCCCCGGCCGATGCTCGGTCCGGACTTCGACCCCGACCGCCCCGCCGTCCGTGAGGCCGTCCGTCACGTCGCCGCCGGCCTCGTGGACGGGCTGCGGCACCTGCGCTCTCGGCCGGCCGCGGCGCGCGGGCTGCTGACCATCGGGGCACACCGGTTCTTCTACGGCCTCTCGACGGTCTCGCTGATCCTGCTCTACCGGAACTACTTCCACGGCCCGGGTGAGTCCACCGAGGCGTTCCACGGACTCGCCATCGCGGTGCTCGTCGCGGGGGCCGGCTTCGTCACCGCCGCCGTCGTCACCCCCGTGGTCACGGAGCGAGTGAGCGCTCGGGGGTGGATCCTGACGCTGCTGGCGGCCGCGTCCGCCGTACAGGTGTTCCCGGGGGCTCTCTTCACCGAGCCGGGGCTCCTCGTCGCGTCGTACTTCCTCGGCGTCGCCTCGCAGGGGATCAAGATCTGCGTGGACACGCTGGTGCAGACCCATGTCGACGATGCCTTCCGTGGCCGGGTCTTCTCGCTGTACGACGTGATCTTCAACGTGGCGTTCGTCGCGGCCGCCGCCGTTGCCGCCGCCGTACTGCCCACGAGCGGCAAGTCGTACGCCGTCCTGGGAGCGATCGCGACCGGCTACCTGCTCACGGCGTGGTGGTACTCCCGCACCGGTGGGTCGGTCGCCACCGACCCCGTCGACCGTGGTTCCTCCGTCCGCTAGCGTCGCCGTACCAGCGCGAGTCGATCACCTGGAGGAGCGCCATGAACATCGCAGTCCTCGGCACCGGAATGGTCGGGCGAGCCCTCGCCGGACGCCTCCACGAGCTCGGCCATCGCGTTGTCGTCGGCACGCGTGACCCGCAGGCCACCCGCGCGCGCACCGAGCCAGACGGCTCCGGCCGGCCCGCCTTCAGCGCGTGGCTCGCCGAGCACCCGGGCATGGACCTCCAGACCTTCGCCGACGCCGCGGCCTCCGCCGAGCTCATCGTCAACGCCAGCAACGGAAGCGTGGCGATCGAGGTGCTCACCTCGGCGGGTTCCGAGAATCTCGCAGGCAAGGTACTGCTCGACATCGCCAACCCGCTCGACTTCTCCCAGGGCTTCCCGCCGACCCTGTTCGTGAAGGACTCCGACTCGCTCGGTGAGCAGGTCCAGCTCGCGTTCCCCGAGGCAAGGGTCGTCAAGGCGCTCAACACCCTCACCGCCGACCTCATGGTCGACCCCCAACAGCTGGGCTCGAGCACCACGGTCTTCGTCTCCGGGAACGACTCCGACGCCAAGGCGGCCGTCACCGGGCTGCTGGCGTCGTTCGGGCACGACGACGTCATCGACCTCGGAGACCTCAGCACCGCCCGTGGCACCGAGATGTACCTGCCGCTGTGGCTGCGCACCATGGGAGCCCTGGGGACCGGGATGTTCAACATCAAGGTGGTCCGGTGAGGCTGGCCGCTCACCTGGTCAGCTTCACCCACTCCGCGCCAGATCGGTTCGGTCCTGCGCTGGCGGCCGTCGGGCGCGCCGCCGACGAGGCGGGCCTCAGCACCCTGTCGTTGATGGACCACCACTTCCAGCTGGAGTTCATGGGCTCCGCGACGGACCCGATGCTCGAGGGCTACACCTCCCTGGGCTTCCTCGCCGCGGTCACGTCCCGAGTGGACCTGCAGCTGCTGGTCACCGGGGTGACGTACCGGCACCCGGGTCTCCTGGCCAAGATCGTGAGCACGCTCGACGTACTCTCCGGCGGCCGGGCCGTCCTCGGGCTGGGTGCCGCCTGGTACGAACGTGAACACCGCGGGCTCGGCGTGCCGTTCCCGCCGCTGGCAGAGCGCTTCGAGCGGCTCGAGGAGACGCTCCGGATCGTGCGGCAGATGTGGAGCGAGGACGACGGGGCCTTCCGTGGGGCCCACTACCGGCTGGAGGAGACGATCTGCTCTCCCCGGCCACTCCGGGTGCCGCCGATCATGGTCGGGGGCCAGGGCGAGCGCAAGACGCTGCGCCTGGTCGCGCAGTACGCCGACGCGTGCAACGTCTTCGCGCCCGCCGAGGGCGGCGTCGCCCACGTGCGAGGCAAGCTCGACGTCCTCCGGCGGCACTGCGACGACGTCGGTCGCGACGAGTCGGAGATCGCGAAGACGATCCTCTACACCGGGCCCCTCGACCCGAGCGCACCCGAGCCGTTCCTCGAGCAGATGGCCGACCATGCCCGCAACGGCGTCACCGAGGTGCACGTGATGCCGATGCACGCCGAACCGGTCGGGTTCATCGAGGCGCTGGGCGAGCACGTCGTTCCCGAGCTCGCCGGGCTCTCGGAAGGCTGACCCCCACAGGCCGATCCGCTGGGCCGACCCCACTCACCCGCCGAGCAGGTCACCGATCAGGCCGCCCGGGCGTGAGCCGCCCGACTGCTGCGTCGGCGACTCCCACTCCTGGGGCTGCACGACCACGAAGCCGGGGCCGTGGAAGGAGTACTGGAACGCCTCGCCGGAGCCTCCGCGGAGCATCGACTTGAAGTTCATGCTCGAGACCACCTTGGGCGCCAGGTTCGACGACCAGGCCACGGCCGCCTGCACGTCGACGTACGTAGGTTGCTGGCTGCAGTCGAGCACCACCGGCTTGCCCCCGGTGCACAGCGCCGCGGTGCCGGTCCCGGTCACCGTCGTGTTGAACAGGCCGCCTGCCATCACCCCCGCGCCCTTGACCCGGTTGATGTCCCACTCCAGGCTCGCGTCGAAGGCCAGCAGGTTGCGTCCGTTGACGCTGATCCCGTCGCCGGCCAGGTCGATCAGGTAGACGTAGCCGGCCTCGTTGGCGAAGAAGACCTCACCCGTCCCCGACACCCGCATCAGCGGCATGTCCTCACTGGTGACGACCTTCTTGAGCAACTTGCCGATCCCGCCGGCCTTCTCATGGTCGAAGCGGATCTGACCCTGGTACGCCACCATCGCGCCCTTGACCGCAAGAACGTCTGGCCCGAGCGAGACCCGAAGAAGCTGCGAGTTCTGCAGCGCGAAGCGGCCCTCCCCCTCCCGCTCCAGGTTGGCCTGGTCGAACAGCTCGCTGTGCATGGGCCGAGCCTACGTCGATGGGGGTGTGGGGTCGCTGGCGTAACTGGGCAATTGACCGGTTAGGACACGCTTCGGGGGCGGTACCCCGGTCGTAACCGTGCAATTGACCGGTTACGACACGCTTCGGGCGCGGTACCCCGGTCGTAACCGGACAATTGACCGGTTACGACACGCTGCGAGGCCAAAACCCTGTCGTAACCGGTCAATTGCGCGGAAACGCCGGGTACGCCGCGAGTCGGCGAGCGCTCAGGTCGAGCGCTCGGCCTCGTCGCGGATCCTCTCGAGGGTCCGGCGGATTCCCGCCCGCAGCTCGTCGGCGAAGGCGTCGTGGCCCCCGAGGACGGCTCGGGTGAGCTTGTCGGAGATGTCGGAGACGCCGTCGGGTGCTTCGCGCCGCTCGACGAGGCGGGTGCCGGCGCCGGTGTCCTCGAGGGTGAAGCTCCAGATCGTGAAGTTGTCCTTGACCCGGAAGGCGATCTCACGGCCCTCCTCGAAGCGGACCACCTTGGCCTTCGTGGGCCACACGAGCAGGCCGCGCCGGTTGAGGTTGAGGGTCCGGGTGCCGAGCTGGACCCGGCCTCCGCCGCGGATCCAGGTCTTGGCGCACTGCGGGCTCCAGCGCGGCATGTTGCGCAGGTCGGACACGAGCGTCCACACCACGGTGGGGCTGGCTGCGATCTCGATCGAGTCCTCGATGAGGGCTTCGACGACGGGCATGGTTCTCTCCTCGGTCAGGTGCCGGTCAGGTGCCGGTCAGGTGCCGGCTCGCGGGCTGGCCTCGCGGGTTGGGCTCGCCGGTCGGTTCAGGTCTGCATCCCTAACCCCGGTTCACGATCCGGGGTTACGGGCGTCCCACCAGGCGAGCAGGGCCTCGGTCGCCTGCTCCTGCGTCATCGGTCCGCGCTCGAGCCGCTGGTCGAGCAGGAAGGCGTACGCCGCGCCGACGTCGCGGCCCGCCGGGATGTCGAGGAGCGCCATGATCTGGTTCCCGTCGAGGTCGGGGCGGAGCGAGGCCAGCTCCTCCTCCTCCGAGAGCCGGGCGATGCGCTCCTCGAGGTCGTCGTAGGTCCGCCGGAGACGTTCGGCCTTCTTGCGGTTGCGCGTCGTGCAGTCGGCCCGGGTGAGCACGTGGAGCCGTTCGAGCTGGTCACCGGCGTCCCGCACATACCGGCGTACGGCGGAGTCCGTCCACTCGCCCGACCCGTAGCCGTGGAAGCGCAGGTGCAGCTCGACCAGCTGGCAGACGGCGTCGATCTCGTCGTTGGAGAAGCGCAGGGCACGCATCCGCTTGCGGGTGATCTTCGCGCCGACCACGTCGTGGTGGTGGAAGGTCACGGTGCCGTCGTCCTGGAAGCGCCGGGTCCGGGGCTTGCCCACGTCGTGCATGAGTGCGGCGAACCTCGCCGCGAAGTCCGGCCCTCCACCGGGCAGGCGGGACTCGAGCTCGATCGCCTGCTCGAGCACGATCAGCGTGTGCTCGTAGACGTCCTTGTGCCGATGGTGCTCGTCACGTTCGAGGGCGAGGGCGGGCAGTTCCGGAAGGACGATCTCGGCCAGCCCGGTCTCGACCATCAGCGCGAGGCCACGTCGCGGCCACCGTCCGCAGACCAGCTTGACCAGCTCGTCTCGGACCCGTTCGGCCGAGACGATCGCCAGCCGTCCCGACATCGCCTTCATCGCCTCGACGACCTCGGGGGCCACCGCGAACCCGAGCTGTGCGGCGAACCGGGCCGCGCGCATCATCCGCAGCGGGTCGTCGGAGAACGAGTCCTCCGGCCGGCCCGGAGTCCGCAGCACCTGCGCGGCGAGGTCGGCCAACCCGCCGTACGGGTCCTCGAACTCGCGGCCCGGCAGCGAGATCGCCATCGCGTTCACCGTGAAGTCACGGCGGCCGAGGTCGCCGGCCAGGCTGTCGCCGTAGACGACGTCGGGTTTGCGTGACTCCGGGTCGTAGCTCTCCGAGCGCCAGGTGGTGATCTCGACGGTCCAGTCGCCCTTGCGGCACCCGATCGTGCCGAAGCTGCGGCCCATGTCCCACACGGCGTCGGCCCAGCCCTTGAGCAGCTTCTCGGTCGTCTCCGGCCGAGCGGACGTGGTGAAGTCGAGGTCGTTCTGGAGCCGGCCGAGCATCGCATCGCGCACCGGACCGCCGACCAGGGCCAGCCGTTCACCCGCCGACTCGAACCGGGCACCGAGCTCGTCGACGACCGAGCCGATCCGGTCCAGCTCGCGGGTCACGGCGGCTTCGACGTCGGTCATCCGCAACGGCGCGGCAGGGGGCGGGGGGAGGTCGGGCACGGGAGGACAGTTTAGGCCCACGGGCGGACCCGACCCTCACGCCGGGGAGTGAGTCGCCCCACCACGCTCGCCCGTGCCCGGCGCGGGCCACCCGGGGACCCGCGTCCGGTCGGTCTAGCCTTGGCACCGTGACCCCGCCTGCACTCCGTCGAGCACGCCTGCGCGCTCCGGGTGCGTCCCCGGTGGCCCGTGCTCTCCTCGTGCCCCTCCTGGTGGCACTGTGCGTGGTCCTGACCGGCGCCGGGCTGTCACCGGCCCAGGCCGATGCGAGGCGGGCGCTGGCCTCCGCCACCTCGCCGCTGACCGTCACCCTGCAGTCGATGGCGCCGTCGACGATTCCGCGTCGGGGCACGCTGACCCTCACCGGCGAGGTCACCAACGACTCCGAGGAGACCTGGAGCGACCTGAACGTCTACCCGTTCATCTCCTACAGCCCGATGACCACCCGCGAGGAGCTCGCGCTCGCCTCCGAGACCGACCCGGCCCTCGAGGTCGGAGCCCGCACTCAGAAGTTCGTCACGGTCCCGGACCTCGCGCCCGGCGAGACCCAGCCGTTCACCCTCACCGTGCGTCGCGACGAGCTGGCGATCAACGGCGACCCGGGCGTCTACTGGATCGGCGTACACGTCCTCGGCTCGAGCCCGGCGGGACGGATCGACGGCGCCGACGGGAGAGCCCGAACGTTCATCCCGCTGATGCCTGACGGAGCGGACCCGGCCAGGTACACCCTGGTGCTCCCCGTCCGCGAGAAGGTCCGGCGCACCCCCACCGGTCGTCTCTACGACCCCGCGAGGTGGACCGCCGAGCTCGGGGACGACGGGCGGCTCAGCCGGATTCTCGGCCTGGCCGAGAGCGCGGGTGCCAGTGCGCCGTCGCTGCTGGTCGACCCGGCGGTGCTGGCCGCGGCGGACGCGATGACCCGAGAGAACCCGCAGATGGACCTCGGCCCGTCGGGGGCGTCCTCGACCTCGACCGGCTCCTCCGCCAGCGCCGGGGCCTCCGGCTCACCGAGCCCCACCGAGAACCCCTCCGGCTCCGACGGCAACGCTGCCACCCCCTCGACGGATGCCACGACCGCCCAGGCGTGGCTCGACCGGTTCAAGGAACTCTCGCGCTCGTCCCAGGTCTTCCGCCTTCCCTACGCCGACCTCGACGTCTCGGCGGCCCTGCGGCGGGGGGAGCCGGGGCTGTTCAGCGCCGCCCTGGCCCGGTCACGCGCGACCATGGAGCGCCTGGGGATCTCCAGCACCGAGCTGGTCGCCCCCGCGCCCGGTCTGATCAACCCGGTGGCGGCTGACGCCATCGATCCGGCGGTCCCGCTCCTGGTCTCCGACCGGGCCGCTCCGGGAGCCACGGACAGGGTGCTCCGGATGGCCGACAACCGCGATGTCGTGCTCGCCGACACCGCGGCCTCCTCAGGAGGCCCGGGCCCGACCCGCCGCCTGGACGCCCTCGCCGTACGCCAACGCATTCTCGCCGACGCCGCACTCACCTCCCTGTCGGGAGACCCGCGCACTCTGGTGGTGGACATGCCGCCCCGGTGGGATCCGGGCGCGAACTGGCGCACGGCCGACTTCTTCGCCGGACTCGACGTGCCGTGGTTGCTGCCGAGGGCCCTGAGCACGTCGGCCGACTCGGCGGACCCGTGGAAGGGAAGGCTGCACTACTCGAGGGCGGCCCGCCGCGCGGAGGTGCGTCCCGCGAACCTGGCCGCCAGCCGGCGCCTGATCGAGATCGGCCGCACGCTGGCCTCGGTGCTCTCGGAGAACGACACCGTCGACGACTTCCTGGCGGAGTCGGCGCTGATGGCGTCCTCGACCTTCGCCCGTGGTGACTCCAAAGCCGCGATCGCACTCGCCCGGAGCACCACCGGTCGGGTCCGCTCGATGCTGGGCCGCGTCCACATCGTGGCCTCGTCGTTCGTGACGATGTCGAGCGCTGACGGCACCTTCCTGGTCAAGGTGATCAACGACCTCGACGAGCCGGTCACCGTCAGCATCCGTGCCCTGGTCGACGGGGTTCCCGACTCCACCAGGCTCGTCATCGCCAACCCGGGTCCGCGAGACCTCCCCGCCGGCCAGCGGGTCACGGTGAAGCTGCGGGCCACGTCGCGCGACATCGGGGTGTACGCCGTCACGCTCCTGGCCACCACGACCCGCGGGGAGCCGCTGGGCAACAGCACCCAGCTGAACCTGCGCACGAGCCGCGTCGGCGTGGTCATCTGGTGGGTGCTGGGGATCATGGGCGGCCTGCTCTTCCTGATGGTCGGCTACCGGATCTGGCAGCGGGTCCGCTCACGGAAGGCCACCCAGGGGGCGATCCTCACCGCACCGCCGCACGCCGGCGACCTCGGTGTCACCCCCCCTGAGGAAACGGCGGCTGCCGCCCCCGTCGA
Organism: uncultured Actinomycetota bacterium; assembly: GCA_963740525.1. Classification (GTDB taxonomy): domain Bacteria; phylum Actinomycetota; class Actinomycetes; order Propionibacteriales; family Nocardioidaceae; genus CAVUEG01. The sequence goes on along the minus strand of CAVUEG010000006.1, from coordinate 1,028,064 downwards.
CGGAGAGGCACCGTGAGCGACGCGCGCCCCGAGCCGACCATCCTCTCCTCCAGCGCGGTGATGGCCGCGGGCACCGTGGTGTCGAGGATGAGCGGCTTCCTCCGCAGCACGTTGCTGGCCGCTGCTCTGGGCACGCAGCTCCACGCGGACGTCTTCACGATCGCCAACACGATCCCCAACATGCTCTACATCCTGCTGGCAGGCGGCGTCTTCAACGCCGTCCTGGTGCCGCAGCTGGTCCGGGCGATGAAGAACGACCCCGACGGAGGTGATGCGTACACCAACCGGATCGTGACGCTGGCCGCGCTGTTCCTCGCCGGTGTCACCGCCGTCCTGGTGATCGGCGCCCCGGTCCTGATGCGGCTCTTCCTCTCGGGCTCGTTCTTCACGCCCGAGCTGGCCGGTCAGCGCGAGTCCATCATCGACTTCGCCCGCTTCTGCCTTCCCCAGGTCTTCTTCTACGGCATGTTCGTGCTGGTCGGACAGATCCTCAACGCACGCGGGCGGTTCGGGCCCATGATGTGGGCGCCGATCGCCAACAACGTGATCTCGGTGGCCGTCCTCGGGGTGTACCTCGCGGTCTTCGGAGCCGCCCACGGGTCGCAGACGTGCGGCGGCTACACCTCCGGCCAGGAGATGCTCCTCGGGATCGGCTCGACCGTCGGCATCGCCGCCCAGCTGCTGATCCTGGTGCCCTACCTGAAGTCGGCCGGGTTCACGTTCAAGCCGCGCTTCGACTTCCGCGGAACCGGTCTGGGACACACGCTGCGGCTCGGCGTCTGGACGGTGCTGTTCGTCGTCGTGAACCAGATCGCCTACACCGTCGTCGTACGACTGGCCTCGAGCGGTACCGCCCAGGCGGCGCTGCACGCGTGCGGCGAGGGCGTCTCCTCCAGCGGCACCGGCTACACGATCTACGCCAACGCCTTCCTGCTCGTGATGGTCCCGCACTCGATCGCCACGGTCTCCCTGGCCACCGCGATGCTGCCGCGGCTGTCGGCGCACGCGGCAGACGGCGACCTCACCGGGGTCGGGCACCACATCGCCTCGACGCTGCGCCTGACCTACGCGCTGATCCTGCCGTTCGCGCTGCTGCTTCCCGTCATCGCGCTCGACCTCTCCAACCTCATCTGGGGGTACGCCGCGGCCAGCGGGACGTTCTCCGACTTCGCGCCGACGCTGTCGTTGTTCGCCCTGGGTCTGGTCTTCTTCACCACGCACTACCTGATGCTGCGTGGCTTCTACGCGCTCGAGCGCACCCGGACCGTCTTCTGGATCCAGTGCGTCATCGCCGCGGTGAACATCGTGCTCGCGCTGGTCCTGATCCAGGGCGCGACTCCGGCCGAGACCGCCCCGAGACTGGTGCTCGCCTATGCCGGGTCGTACGCCGTGGGCGCCGCGCTCTCCTACTCGATGCTGCGCGGCATTCTCGGCGGTCTGGAGACCCGTGACACGCTGCGGTTCCTGGCCAGGATGCTCGTCGCCGCCGGGGTGAGCACCGCGGCGGCTCTGCTCACGTCGTACGGCCTGCATGCGGCGTGGGACGGGGCCGGGAAGGGCCGCGCCGTGGTCACGCTCCTCTCCGCCGGGACCGTGGATCTGGTGGTGTTCCTGGTCCTCGCCCGGGTGACCCGGATCGACGAGGTCACCAGTGTGTTCGCCCTGATCACCACGCGCCTCCGCGGCCGTACGAGTGCCTGAGGCGCACACGCTCTACGCTGGACTCGCAACGACCGCACAGGAGGCAGGAGGCACGTGACCAGCACCCCGATCGGTCCGGGCGACGTACTTGCCGGTCGCTATCGCCTGGAGGACCTACTCGCGGACCATGGCGGGGGCCACTTCTGGCGCGCCAACGACGAGATCCTGGCGCGAAGCGTGGCTGTGCACGTCATCCCGGTCTCCGACCCCCGGGCGGGCGCACTCCTGGACGCGGCCCGCACCTCGGCCACGGTCACCGACGGGCACATCCTCCGCGTGCTCGACGCCGCCGAGGAGAACGGCGCGGTCTACGTCGTCAACGAGTGGGGCTCCGGCGTCTCGCTGGACCTGATGATCGACGGCACTACCTTGCCGCCACGCCGCGCGGCCTGGCTGATCAAGGAGGTGGCCGAGGCGATCCAGACCGCCCACACCCACGGCGTCGCCCATGGCCGGCTGCTCCCCGAGAACGTGCTGGTCAACGAGGCGGGGTCGGTCAAGCTGATCGGGTTCGTGGTCGACGCCGTACTCAACGGCCGACAGGGCGAGTGGGGCGGACAGGAGATCAGCGACCACGAGTCCGACGTGATCAACCTCGCCTCGCTCCTGTACGCCGCCCTGGTGGGCCGCTGGCCCGGCACCGAAGGCACCTCGGTGCCCGCCGCGCCCGAGGAGCACAACCGCGTGCTCAGGCCGCGACAGGTGAAGGCCGGCATCCCCCGTCAGCTCGACGCCATCTGCCAGCGGGTGCTCGACCGGGGAGCCGACGCGCACGTCGTCCCGATCGAGAGCGCCCAGGAGATCACCGCGGCCCTCATCGACTACCTCGGGGACCCCAGCGTGTCCGGCGACGTTCCCCGATCTCCCTTCGAGACCTGGGATCGCGAGGCGTCCTCACCCACCCCGTCGTACGAAGACGCGGCGACCGGGGAGCTGAGGGCACCGGCACCGGACCCCCTCGACGAGGCGACCCAGACGTTCCAGGCCGAGCACCTCCGCGACGGTCCCGCCACCACCCCACCGGCCGGTCCGCCGGCCGTTCCGCCGGCCGTTCCGCCGGCGGGGGCACAGCCCAGCGCCGAGTCCGGGGCGCCCGCCGATGACCCGCAGGACCCGGAGGCCACCGCCCTGGGTGCTCCGGTCTTCTACGACGACGACGCCGGGGTCGGCTGGGTCGGCGAGCCGTCGCGCCGAGGCATCCCCGGGAGCGAGACTCCCCGGGCACCCGTCGAGCCGCTGCACGAGTTCGAGGGCGAGAAGCCCCTCTTCGCGCCGGAACGGCCCGGTGGCCGGCGCCCCAAGCCCTCCTCCACGACGACTCCGACCCCGGCGCCGCCCCCTGCGTCGACGCCCACCCCGGCCCCCGGTCAGCCGGGCTTCTGGCCCTGGTCCGGGGACGACCCGGCCGCCACCGGGGAGCCGTGGGAAGAGCAGTGGGAAGAGGACAACAGCCGTGGGTGGCTGCGCCTGGCTGCCATCCTCGGCGCCTGCCTGGTGCTGCTCGTGGCGATCGTCTTCGCCTTCAACTACGGCCGGGACTCCGGCGGGACCCCGAGCAGCACCCCGACCGCCGGGGAGTCGAGTGGCTCCCCGACTCCGACCGTGGTGAAGATCGCGTCCGCCGACGACTTCGACCCGCTGGCCAACCCGCCCGAGGAGAACTCCGACCTCGCTCCGCTCGCGATCGACGGTGACCCCAGTACGGGCTGGTACACCTCGACGTACCAGGGCAACCCGAAGCTCGGCCTGCTCAAGGACGGGGTCGGGCTGCTGCTCGACCTCGGCAAGGAGCAGAAGGTCTCCGAGGTGGACCTGCGGCTGGTGGGGTCGCCGAGCAACGTGGACATCTTGGCGGCGGCCCAGGGCGCCAGCGCTCCGACGAGCACCGACGGGCTCGACCGTGTCGCCCGCAAGCGCAAGGCCGGGGAGCGGACCACGCTGACGCTGGACAAACCCGTGGTCACCCGCTACCTCGTCGTCTGGTTCACCTCGCTGCCTCCTGCGAACGGCGGTTACCGGGGCGAGATCGCCGAGGTCCGCGTCCTGTCATGACCGGGCCCGCCGTCCCGGAGGCCGCCGCCAACGAGGAGCCCAGTGACAGGGAACCCAGTGACCGGGCACTCCTCGCCGCGCATCTCGCCGGTGACGCCGAGTCCTTCGGGCTGCTCTTCGGCCGTCACCGAGACCGGCTCTGGGCGGTGGCGGTGCGGACCAGCGGGGACCGTGAGGAGGCAGCGGACGCCCTCCAGGACGCCATGATCTCCGCGTTCCGCCGCGCCGAGTCCTTCCGGGGCGACTCGGAGGTGACCACGTGGCTGCACCGGATCGTGGTGAACGCCTGCCTGGACCGGATCCGGCGGCGCAAGGTCAGGGCCGCCGAACCCCTGCCCGACGACCTGGAAGAGTACGCCGAGCGCGGCGCCGTGACCGCAGCGCCGTTGGGCGGGCCCGCGGACCACACGGACCCGGCCGACGCCGCCGTGGCGACCGACCAGCGCCGACTCGTGCTGGCGGCCCTCGACACGCTGCCGCCGGACCAGAAGGCCGCCCTGGTGCTGGTCGACATGGAGGGCTACTCCGTCGACGAGGCGGCCGCGATCCTCTCCTGCCCCAGCGGGACGATCAAGAGCCGGTGCTCACGCGGCCGCGGTCGGCTGGCCCCGCTGCTCGCCCCGCTGCTGTCCCCCTCGGGCGAGCCTGCCGAGGGCCGGGGAGAGCACGGTCACACCGCACCCCGGAACCAGGAGCCTCCGGCATCCGTCCCATCTGCGGAACCCCCCGAACAGACGTCCGAACAGAACCGCGAACAGACCCCCGGCGAGGAGGTGCGCCACGATGACAGCTGAGGACGGTCCCGGGCTCACCCCCGACCAGGATGACGCCGTACGCCGGCTCCTCGCGCAGACCGCTGCCGCAGACCCGCCCGGTGTGACCCCTGACCACGTGGCCGACCGGCTCGACGGGGTGCTCGCCGAGCTCAATGCCGAGCGCGCACTCGGCGCCGGCCCCACCACGGGTGTCGTCTCGCTCGACAGGGCACGCCGCCGTCGCTGGCCGCAGGTGCTGGTCGCCGCGGCGGCCGTGTCCGTGATCGGGCTGACCGTCGGCCAGCAGATGTTCCGGGGCCAGCTCAGTGGTGGGGCTGTGACCACCGCCGACGCCCAGGCCGGGGGCACCGCCGAGTCGGCCCGTGAGGGCTACGGAGCCACGCCCGAGGTCGCCCCCGAGGTCGCGCCCGGCGACGACCCGGCGTCCGTCCCCGGGTACACCCGCCTGGGCACCCTCCCCCGCATGTCGTCGGAGACCTTCGCCGTGGACGCCGCCCGGCTCGAGCTGCTGGCTCGGCCCAATGCGGTCGAGAAGCAGGCGAACCGGGACACGCCCTCCCCGCACTGCCCCGCGGCGCGGATGCTGTCGGGCGAGTCCTCGCTGCTGGTGCGGCTCGACGGAATGGCGGCGGTGCTGGTCTTCGGGACGCCGTCCGACGGGTCCCAGCGGGTCACGGCCTACGACTGTGTGCTCACGCACTCGGCCCTGGACTCCAAGAGTTCCGAGGGCACCCAAGGCTCCGGAGGGACCGTCGACGGGTCCCGCGACCCCGCCACGGCCGGCCCGTCCGCTCAGCCGCGGCCGTTGGCCCATGCGGTGCTGCCCGTCCCCTGAGCGGCCCGCCTCCGTCTCGTCCGCACCACCTGTCACACGAGTCACCCGATCTCGCCCGGCGGGGGCTCCCGGTTCGGCCATCGGTTCGGCCATCGGGTCGGCCATCGGTTCGGCCATCGGTTCGGACACGGTGTGCGGAGGGAATCAGCGATGCCTAGGATCGGTTGTGCCGGACGTCGGAGCACGATCCAGTCCCCGGCACCCGCCAGCCCACACAGGAGATCCCGCCGCATGTCCGACATCCGCAACGTCATCGTGATCGGGTCCGGCCCGTCGGGCTACACCGCAGCCGTGTACGCCGCCCGCGCGAACCTCGCCCCCCTCGTCTTCGAGGGCTCGGTCACCGCAGGTGGTGCGCTCATGAACACCACCGAGGTGGAGAACTTCCCGGGCTTCCGCGACGGCATCATGGGCCCGGCCCTGATGGACGAGATGCGCGCCCAGGCTGAGCGCTTCGGCGCCGAGCTGGTCGCCGACGACGTCGTCGAGGTGGACCTGACCGGTGCGGTGAAGGTGGTGCGCACGGCGACCGACACCTACGAGGCCCGAGCGGTGATCCTGGCGATGGGCTCGGGCTACCGCAAGCTCGGCCTCCCCGACGAGGACCGTCTCTCCGGACACGGCGTCAGCTGGTGCGCCACCTGCGACGGGTTCTTCTTCCGCGAGCAGCACATCGCCGTGATCGGCGGTGGCGACTCCGCCGTCGAGGAGGCGACCTTCCTCTCCCGCTTCGGCAGCAAGGTCACCCTGATCCACCGCCGCGACGAGCTGCGGGCCTCCAAGATCATGCAGGACCGGGCCTTCGCCGACCCCAAGATCGAGATGGCGTGGAACAGCGAGATCGCCGAGATCCACGGCGACGACAAGCTGACCGGTCTGACCCTGCGTGACACGGTCACGGGCGAGACCCGGCACCTGGATGCGACCGGGCTGTTCATCGCGATCGGCCACGACCCTCGCTCGGAGCTCCTGACCGGCCAGGTCGAGCTCGACGCCGAGGGCTACGTCCTGGTCCAGGGCTCCTCCACCCGCACCAACGTGCCGGGGGTGTTCGCCGCCGGCGACCTCGTCGACCACACGTACCGGCAGGCCGTCACCGCCGCCGGCACCGGGTGTGCCGCCGCACTCGACGCCGAGCGGTACCTCTCCGACCTCGAGCACGCCACCCTGACCGGAGTCGCCGCCGCTGGCGTGACGTCCGGTGCCGTGACCGGCTGAGGAACAGAACAGTCCGCGGCCCGGTGTTGACTGGGTGGACCCGCACCACAAGCAGTACGACGCGCACGACCCCCGGCACGACCCCGCTCGACCCGCTACCCAAAGGAGCCAACCCCGTGGCACAGATGGAACCAGTGACCGACGCCGAGTTCGAGAGCACTGTCCTCAAGTCCGACAAGCCCGTCCTGGTGGACTTCTGGGCCGAGTGGTGCGGTCCCTGCCGCCAGGTTGACCCGATCCTCAAGGAGATCGCCGGCGAGCACGGCGACAAGATCACGTTCGTGAAGATGAACGTCGACGAGAACCCCGTGGTCCCGGCGCAGTACCGCGTCACGGGCATCCCGACCCTGAACGTCTTCCAGAACGGCGAGGTCGTCCGGCAGATCGTCGGAGCCAAGCCCAAGGCGGCGCTCCTCAACGAGCTCGCCGAGTTCATCGCCTGAGCCAGGACGCGCTCGGACGCAGGATTGCGCGGGCGACCGGTGGGGTAGTTTCCTCACCCGTCGCCCGCTTTTCCTGTCCGTTCGTCGCCGCCTCGGCGCCGTTGGTCTCGTCAGGGTGGCAACCATTGACACCGCGCACACGTCTGATTGGCTAGGAAGCTCCACCCGACCCCCCGCTGAGGAGTGACGTGAACCCACGCCTGTTCCGCCTCGGCGACGCCGGGCCGGAGGTCTCCCAGATCGGTTCCCTGCTCGAGCGCCTCGGGCTGCTCCAGCAACCGGGTTCCTCCTACGACGAGGCGTTCGAGCGAGCAGTACGAGCCTTCCAGCAGCAGCGGGGGCTCTCCGTCGACGGGATCGTCGGAGGAGACACCTTCCGGGCCCTCGACGAAGCTCGGTGGACGCTCGGGGACCGGCTGCTCACCCATCTCCCCGGCAGCCCGCTCACCGGCGACGACGTGTTCGCCCTCCAGCGGCGGCTGCTCGACCTCGGGTTCCGGGTCGGGCGGGTCGACGGGATCTTCGGCCCGGCCACCGAGACCGGGGTCCGCGACTTCCAGCGCAACGTGGGGATCCCCCCGGACGGCACCTGCGGCCCGGCCACGCTCAAGGCCCTCTCCCGGTTGACCCCCAAGGTCAGCGGAGGCGCTCCGAACCGGCTCCGGGCCCAGGAGCGGATCCGCGATGCCGGCCCGCAGCTGGTCGGCAAGGTCGTGGTCATCGACCCCGTGGGGCTGACCGACCCCGACCGGTTCACCCCCGACGAGCTCGCGATGGCCGCCGACGTCGTCCACGACCTGGCAACCCGGGTGGAGGGGCGGCTCGTCGCCACCGGGGTGCAGGCGTTCCTCACCCGTCCCCGGATGCGCGCGGTCCGTGACGACGAGGACGCAACGGTCCAGCCCCCCATGACGCAGGCGGAGCGCGCCGCGTTCGCCAACCGCACCCAGGCCAACCTCTCCCTGTCCCTGCAGGTCGATGCCTCCGACAGCCCGGACGCCTCGGGGGTCGCGACGTACTTCTTCGGGTCCTCGACCCATGACACCTGGTCGTCGTCAGGGGAGCGCTTCGCCGGCCTCGTGCAGCGCGAGATCGTGGCCCGCACCGACCTGGTCGACCTCCGCACCCACGCCAAGACCTGGGACTTCCTGCGCCGCACCCGGATGCCCGCGGTCCGGGTCGACCTCGGCTACGTCACGAACGCCGCGGACGCGCGCAGGCTCAGCGATCCGGGGTTCCGCGACGTGCTGGCCGAGGCGATCGTGGTCGCCGTGAAGCGCTTCTACCTGAGCCCGGAGAGCGACGCCAAGACCGGGGTGCTGCGCTTCAGTGAGCTTCGCGAGGCCTTGCGGGGTTCCTGACCCTGGGCTCGTGCGCCTCGGAGAGCTCCGGGGCGGGTGCCCGACGCGGACGCACCGCCCCGAGCAGCCTGCCGAACGCCGACTCGACCTCCTCGCGCCAGGTCAGGACGGAGCGCAGGTCCAGCCGCATCCGGGGGTTCACCGGATGCGGCCGGTGGGTGGCGAACCCCACCCGCTGCAGGAACTCCGTGGGCAGCATGCAGTCGCCTCGGCCCCCGAACGCCTCGATCGCGCCCACCCCGCCACGCAGCAACAGGTCCTTCGCGACGTGCTGGATCAGGACCCGCCCCAGCCCGCCGTTGGCATGGTCCGGGTCGACGTACGCCGTCGTCAGCAGCACCGCGTCGGCGCTCACCGGTGCCGTGGGGAACGAGTCCGCACCGGGCACGAAGGACGCCGGGGCATAGATGACGAAGCCGGCCGGCACGTCGTCGACGTAGAGCACGCGGCCGCATGAGCCCCACTCCAGCAGGACGTGGGAGACCCAGTCCTGCTTCTCGCAGCCCGTGGCTCGCTCGCGACGGACCGGGTCGAGCTCCCAGAACAGGCAGGTGCGGCACGGGTCCGGCAGATCCGTGAGGTTGTCCGGTGTCAGGTGCTCGACTCTGCGGCTCATCGTGCGACCCCGAGGGTGAGATGGTGGTCCTGATGGCCCATCCTAGAGTCCCGAACCCTCAGCCCGGCGGCGGAGAACGATGACCCGAGACGTCCAACCCGGAAGCGCCACCCGACTCGACCCCTACGTCGACCGGTACGCCGCGCGCACCCAGGGCATGACCGCCTCGGAGATCCGGGCGCTCTTCTCGGTGGCCTCGCGTCCCGAGGTGGTCTCGCTCGCCGGTGGGATGCCCAACATCTCCGGGCTCCCGCTGGACGTCGTCGGCGGCGCGATCGCCGACCTGGTCGCCCAGCACGGCGCGGTCGCGATGCAGTACGGCTCCGGGCAGGGAACCCCTGAGCTCCGCGAGCAGATCTGCGAGGTGATGCGCCTGGAGGGGATCGAGGCGCACCCGGACGACGTCGTCGTCACGGTCGGCTCCCAGCAGGCGGTCGACCTCGTGACCCGGATCTTCTGCGACCCGGGTGACGTCGTCATCTGCGAGGCGCCGTCGTACGTCGGTGCGCTGGGCGTCTTTCGCGCCTACGAGTGCAACGTGGTGCATGCCGAGATGGACGGCGACGGGCTGGTGCCCGAGGCGCTGCGGCAGGCCATCGTCGCGGTGAAGGCGTCCGGTCGGCGGATCAAGTTCCTCTACACGATCCCGAACTACCACAACCCGGCCGGCGTCACCCTGTCAGCCGCCAGACGCCCGGAGATCCTCGAGATCTGCCGCGAGCACGACATCTTGATCCTGGAGGACAACCCCTACGGCCTGCTGGGCTTCGAGGACGAGCCACACCGGGCGCTGCGGGCCGACGAGAGCGACGCGGTCATCTACCTCGGGTCGTTCTCGAAGACGTTCGCGCCGGGCTTCCGGGTCGGCTGGGCGCTGGCCCCGCACGCCGTACGCGAGAAGCTGGTGCTGGCCCAGGAGTCGGCCACGCTGTGCCCGCCCCAGTTCAGCCAGATGGCGATCTCGGCGTACCTGCGCCAGCACGACTGGCAGGGCCAGGTGAAGCAGTTCCGGGAGATGTACCGCGAGCGGCGTGACGCGATGGTCTCCGCCCTGGAGGACCTGATGCCGGCCGGCTGCCGCTGGAACGTCCCCACCGGCGGTTTCTACGTCTGGCTCACGCTCCCGGACGGCATCGACGCGAAGATGATGCTGCCCCGGGCCGTCACCGCCCGGGTGGCCTACGTGCCGGGCACCGCCTTCTTCGCCGACGGCTTCGGCTCACAGAGCATGCGCCTGTCCTACTGCTACCCCACGCCGGAACGGATCCACGAGGGCATACGCCGGCTCGCCGGGGTGCTGGAGGCCGAGATGGAGCTGCGCGAGACGTTCGGAGCCCTCCCCGGGGCCTCGGGAGCCCGTGGCTACGAGGGACCGAACACCGACCTGACCTGACCTGCCAGACCGAGAGAAGCGGAGCACACGTGGAGAACCTTGCCGGACGCGTCGTCGTCCTGGCCGGTGGCCTGTCGCACGAGCGCGACGTGTCCCTGCGCTCTGGTCGACGCGTTGCCGAGGCACTGCGGGACTCCGGGGCCCTCGTCGAGGAGCGTGACGTCGACTCCGCGCTGCTCCCCGACCTCCTGGCCCAGCCCCCGGCGTGCGTCGTCCCGCTCCTGCACGGGGAGTCGGGCGAGGACGGCGCCATCCGCGAGGTCCTGGAGCTCCTCCGGGTCCCCTACGTCGGCTCGGTCCCCTCGGCCTGCCGCGTGGCGTTCGACAAGACGGTCGCCAAGGCGGTGGTCGGCCGGGCCGGGATCAGCACTCCGGAGTTCGTCGCCCTGCCCCACGAGACGTTCCGCGAGCTCGGGGCCGGCGCGGTGATGCGGGTGATCCGCGAGCGGTTGGGTCTCCCCTTGGTCGTCAAGCCCGCCAAGGGCGGCTCGGCGCTCGGCTGCACCGTGGTCCGCGAGGCGGACCAGCTGCCCGGGGCCATGGTCGGCGCCTTCGCGTACGGCGACACCGCCCTCGTCGAGCGCTTCGTGGAGGGCACCGAGGTGGCCGTCGCCGTGATCGACACCGGGAAGGGTCCCGAGGCACTGCCGGTGGTCGAGATCCGGGCCGACGGGGGGAGCTACGACTACACCGCGCGCTACACGGCCGGCAGCACCGAGTTCCTGGTGCCCGCGACCCTGTCGGAGGATCTGCTGCGCCGCTGCGCCGAGGTGGCCCTGCTGGCCCATGAGGTTCTCGGCCTGCGCGACCTCTCCCGCTCCGACCTGATCGTCGACGAGCACGGTGAGGTCTGGTTCCTCGAGGTCAACGTGGCGCCCGGCCTGACCGAGACCTCCACAGTTCCCCTGTCCATCCAGGCCGCCGGCCGAGAGCTCGGCGAGGTCTGCGCGGCCCTCGTCACCGCTGCCACCACCCGCGCGACGGAGAACATCGATGCGTGACCTGACCTACCCCCCGGTCATCCTGACCGCGAAGGCCCTCTTCCGGGCGCTGAGCTTCCGCTTCGACATGACCGGGACCGAGCACATCCCACGCTCCGGTGGCGCGCTGGTGGCCTTCAACCACATCTCCTACGTCGACTTCGTGCTCGGCGGGTACGCCGCGCAGCCGTCCAAGCGGCTGATCCGCTTCATGGCCAAGCGTGAGCTCTTCGACCATCGCTACACCGGTCCCCTGATGCGCTCCCTGCACCACATCAACGTCGACCGCGCGGACGGGCTGGGGTCCTTCCACGAGGCGGTGCGCTACCTGAGGGAGGGGGAGATCGTGGGGATCTTCCCCGAGGCGACGATCTCGCGGAGCATGGAGATCAAGGAGCTCAAGACCGGCGCGGTGCGGATCGCCGCCGAGGCCGGCGTACCGCTCATCCCGTGCGTGCTGTGGGGCACCCAGCGGCTGATGACCAAGGACCACCCACGCGACTTCTCCCGCGGCAAGACGATCGCGATCCACGTCGGGGAGCCGTTGCATCCCACCGGCGAGAACCCCGCTGCCGAGACCGACGAACTGCGCGGTCGGATGCGCGACATGCTCGAGGAGACGATCCGGGGCTACCCGGCCGAGGAACAGCCCCCGGGCTCCTGGTGGCTGCCGGCGTCCCACGGCGGGGCCGCGCCGACTCCGCAGGAGGCCCGCGAGCTCGACGCGAGCGAGAAGCGCCGCCGGGCCGAGCGCCGACGCCAGGCGCGGCAGACCCCGAAGCCCTGAGCGTCGCCGCACCGACGTCGCCGCACCGACGTCGCTGGCGACCAACGGCCAGCCTGGCCGGGGTGGCGAGTCGGGAAAGATCCTTCTTGATCTAGCGCTTTGTCGACATATCGCCTTATTGCTTTATCGCTAGATCGGCTTGTCGATGCGGTTTCGTGGGTCCATGATGTCGACGATGCGCTCCAGGTCGGCCATCGAGGCGAACTCCACGGAGATCCGCCCCTTGCTCTTGCCCAGGCTCACCTTGACCCGGGTCTCGAGCCGGTCCGAGAGCCGGTCGGAGAGGTCGGTGAGCCCAGGCGCCGACATCGTCTGGCCGCGAGGCTTGACCGGACGCTCGCCGCCCAGGTCGCCCACCGACACGATCTCCTCCAGGCCACGCACGGAGATCCCCTCGGCGACCACGCGTCCGGCCAGGCGGTCCTGCGTGCTCGCATCCGCCACCGCGAGGAGCGCGCGGGCGTGCCCGGCCGAGAGCACCCCGGCGGCCACCCGCCGCTGCACGGCCGGCGAGAGGCGGAGCAGACGCAGCGTGTTCGAGATCTGCGGGCGGCTGCGGCCGATCCGTCGGGCCAGCTCGTCGTGGGTGCAGCCGAAGTCGTCGAGCAGCTGCTGGTAGGCCGCGGCCTCCTCGAGCGGGTTCAGCTGGGCGCGGTGCAGGTTCTCCAGCAACGCGTCTCGGAGCAGGTCCTCGTCCGCGGTGTCGCGGACGATGGCCGGGATGGTGGTCATCCCGGCCTCCTGGGTGGCGCGCCAGCGGCGCTCACCCATGATCAGCTCGTACGTGCCCTCACCGAGCGGTCTGACCACCACCGGCTGGAGCAGCCCGACCTCCTGGACCGAGTGCACCAGCTCGGCCATCGCCTCCTCTTCGAAGACCTGGCGCGGCTGGCGTGGGTTGGGCGTGATCGAGTCGACCGGGATCTCCGCGAACCAGGCGCCCTCGACTGCGGTGAGCTCACCCTGCCGATCGGAAGTCCCCGGTGCGGCGTCCGTGCCCCCGTCGGAGCGCCCAGAACTCTCGAGCAGCGACCCCCCGTCGGTGCGCCGGTCCGCTTCGGGAGCGGGGAGACCGCTCGGGTGCGCCTCCGGTGCGGCGTCCGCCTCGTGCGGTGCCGTGGGGATCAGCGACCCGAGGCCACGGCCCAGGCCCCGTCGCTGGGGTGACTTCTGGCTCATCGTTCTCCTCCGGCGGCAAGCGCCATCTCTTTGGCGGCTTCGAGGTAGCTGAGCGCGCCCGACGATCCGGGATCGTAGGTCATCACGGTCTGGCCGTAGCTGGGGGCCTCCGACACCCGCACCGAGCGCGGGATCGCGGTCTGGAGCACCTGGCCTCCGAAGTGGGAGCGGACTTCCTCGGCCACGCCGGCGGCGAGGCGGGTCCGGGCGTCGTACATGGTGAGCAGGATCGTGGTCACCGTCAGCTGCGGGTTCAGGTGTGCCTTGACCATCTCCACGGTCTCGAGGAGCTGCCCCAGACCCTCGAGCGCGTAGTACTCCGCCTGGATCGGGATCAGCATCTCCACGCCGGCCACGAGGGCGTTGAGCGTCAGCAGGCCGAGTGACGGGGGACAGTCGATGAGGACGTAGTCGATCCGGTCCTCGCCTTCGGAGGTGAGCGGAGGCCAGTTGTTGATCGCCGTACGTAGCCGGCCTTCGCGGGCCACCATGCTCACCAGCTCGATCTCGGCGCCGGCCAGGTCGATCGTCGCCGGAGCCACGAACAGCCCCGGCACCTCCGCGCAGGGCTGGACGATGTCGGCCAGGGCCACCCCGTCGACCACCGCGTCGTAGATGGAGGGAGTGCCGCGTCGGTGGTCGATCGAGAGCGCGGTCGAGGCGTTGCCCTGTGGGTCCAGGTCGACCACGAGGACCTTCAGGCCGTGCTGGGCGAGTGCGGCCGCCATGTTCACGGTCGTGGTGGTCTTGCCGACCCCGCCCTTCTGGTTGGCAACGACCATCACCCGTGGCTGCCGGGGCCGCGGCAACGGCTCCCGCATCCGGCGGCCCTCCCGGACCAGGAGCGAGTGCTCCACCGACCGGGCCAAGGGGGTCGCCGCGTCATCCACCCCGCCCGGGTGGTCCGCCGCGATCTGTGCGGCCGTCCGGTACGCCGAGCCGGGGGCCGGGTGCGGCCCGAACCGGCTCGCGTCGCCTGTGGACGAAAGTGTTGGCGTCACGGGGCCCTCCTGAGGGCGAAACTGGGAAGCAAGGGCCGTTTGAGGCGTGGTGGGTGCCGTTGTTTCACGTGAAACAGGAGGCTCCGGCGGCTGGCGAACCTGTGGATGAACCTGTGGATTCTGTGGGTAACTAGTCCGAACGGGCCATCCCAGACCAGACACGGAATCCGGGACCCGATCAGGCCATCCCAGCCCCCGCGCCGCACCCTCAGTCACCCTCGTCGTCCCTTCCCACGTGGTCCACTCGCACGTCGAACAGACGATGCGTTGTCGGGAGAATGTCGGGCCTTCGACGGCCCCGCCCCGTGTGGAGCCAAACCTAGCCGGGATGGGCGTCCGGCCTCCACTTTGACCACGGTGGTGGGTGGATCAATCACGCCGATGCCCCATTCCTGCACCGAGGAGGGGCCGGCTCCGTGCTCGCTCAGGGCACTGGCCGCCTCGGCCAGTTCCTGGACGGCCGAGGCGCCCTTCATCGCAAGCAGGACACCGCCGCGACGCACCAGCGGCATGGACCAACCCAGCAGACGCGGAAGCGGAGCCACCGCTCGCGAGGTCACGACGTCGAACTCACGGACCCCGTGCAGTTCCTCGGCACGGGCCCGGACCACCTCCACGTTCCCCAGACCCAGTTCCACCACCGCCTCGTCGAGGAACGTGGTTCGGCGCAGCAAGGGCTCCACGAGGGTCACCTCGAGCTCGGGCCGCAACAGCGCCAGCACCAGGCCGGGGAGGCCGGCGCCGGTGCCGATGTCGCACACGGTGACCCTCCGCCCGCCCTGCTCCGGCAGCGGGATCGCCTCGGCAACCAGCGCGCAGTTCAGCAGGTGCCTTTCCCAGAGTCGGGGCACCTCTCGGGGGCCGAGCAGCCCGCGTTCGACCCCGGCGGTCGCGAGCAGGTCGCAGAAGGCCTCCGCGGTCGGCAGCGCATCCGAAAACACCCTCCGCGCCACATCGGGCGCGGAGGGTGTTTCACGTGAAACCGAATCGGTCACCGCGGACTCACTGGCCGGCGGGTAGCACCACGACGAACCGCCGCGGCTCCTCGCCCTCCGACTCGGACTGCAGGCCGGCGTCGGCCACCGCGTCGTGCACCACCTTGCGCTCGAACGGCGACATCGCATCCAGGGACTCCGACTCGCCACTCTCCTTCACCCGCGCGATCACCTCGCTGGCAAGCGCCACGAGCTCCTCGCGCTTCTGGGCGCGGTAGCCGCTGACATCGAGCATCAGACGCGACCGCTCGCCGGTCTCCCGGAACACCGCGAGGCGGGTCAGCTCCTGAAGCGCCTCAAGCACCTCGCCGTCGCGCCCCACCAGCATCTTCAGGTCGGCGCCGACGACGGAGACCGCCGCGCGATCGCCCTCGACGTCCATGTCCAGGTCGCCATCGAGGTCCGCGATGTCGAGAAGCTCCTCGAGGTAGTCCGCGGCGATGTCACCTTCGTTCTCCAGTCGCTCGATCCGCGGGGGACGCGTCCCCTCGTCGACCGTCACGTCGCCAGATTCATTCGTCACATTCACTCCTCAGTCGTACCGGTCTCAGGAATCCGCGCCATCCGCGGCGTCTCCTGCAGGTTTGGGTGGGGTGCCGCCGCCTGGCGCGCGGCCCTTGCGCTGGCTGCGGGTCTGGCGCTTCGGCTGCTGGCGCACCTGCGGGCGCTCCTCCTCGACGACCTCGACCACGGTGGTCTCGGGGGCGGGAGTGAGGCCCTTGCGGGCGGCCTTGTGCGCGTCGCGCTGCTCCTTGGCCTTGGCCGCCGGCGTCCCCGGGGCGGGGTTGTTCCGGATCACGTAGAACTGCTGCCCCATGGTCCACAGGTTCGAGGTGGTCCAGTACATGAGGACCCCGATGGGGAAGGCGATGCCGCCCACGGCGAAGACCAGCGGCAACACGTAGAGCAGCATCTTCTGCTGCTGGGCGTAGGGACCCGACATCGCGTCGGCCGGCATGTTCTTGCTCATTAGCTGGCGCTGGGTCAGGAAGGTGGTGGCGGTCATGGCCACCACGAGCACCGCTGCCAGCACGTACACGTTCGTCGAGGTGGCGCCCGTGAACGTGTCAGCGATGTGCGCCCCGAAGAGCTTCGCACCACCGAACTGGCGGGCCTGCTCGGCGGTCAGGACGCCCTTGGCCTCCTCGTGTGCCGCCGCGTTCAGCAGCCGGAACAGGGCGAGGAAGATCGGCATCTGCAGCAGGATGGGCAGGCAGGAGGCGAAGGGGTTGGTGCCCGTCTCCTTGTAGAGCGCCATCGTCTCCTGGGCCAGACGCTCCCGGTCGTGGCTGTACTTCTTCTGCAGCTCCTTGACCCGGGGTTGCAGCATCTGCATGTTCCGGCTCGACTTGATCTGCTTGACGAACAGCGGGATCAGCGCGGCCCGGATGATCAGGGTCAGGCCCACGATCGAGAGCGCCCACGCCGCACCCGAACCCGGGTCGAGGACCAGGCTCCAGGCGCGGTGGAACGTGGTCAGGATGATCGAGATGATCCAGTAGAGCGGCGACATGATGAAGCCACCAATGGCGCCAAGCAGGTCTAACACGCGTGCTCCTAGGCCGAGTGGGGGTGCGCGGAGTGGGACGGCGCATGGTCGGGAACTGGGTCGTAACCGCCGGCGGACCAGGGGTGGCAGCGAGCGAGCCGGCGTACGGCGAGCCAGCTGCCCCGGATGCTGCCGTGCCGGGTGACTGCCTCGAGGGCGTACGCCGAACAGCTGGGATGGTAGCGACAGACCTGCCCGTACAGCGGACTGATGAGCGCCCGGTAGAGGCGCAGGAACCCGATCAGCAGGTACTTCACGCGGCTCCTGCCTTCCCGAGGACGCTGCCCAGACAACGGTCCAGATCGGCGGCGAGTTCCTCGAAGCCGGCGTCGGCGGAGGCCGGAAGTGCCCTGACCACGAGCACAGCAGAGCCCGGCAGCGACGAGAGTCGCTCCCGGGCCAGGTGCCTCAGTCTGCGTTTCACAAGATTTCGGGTCACTGCCGAGCCAACCGCCTTGCTGACGATGAAGCCGACGCGCGCCTCCCCGGAGTCGACCGACTGCGTGCCCGTCCACAGGTGGACGACAAGCGTCGACGATCCGCACCGGTGACCGTGCCGGACTGCCCGGCCGAACGTGGGTCCCGACCTGAGTCGGTGGGTTCGGGGCAGCACCAGCGATCAGCCCGGATCAGGCAGCGAGTCGGTTGCGACCCTTGCGGCGGCGTGCCGAGAGGATGGAGCGGCCGGCGCGGGTGCGCATCCGCAGGCGGAAACCGTGCGTCTTGTGGCGACGGCGGTTGTTCGGCTGGAACGTACGCTTACTCACGAGCTTGCTCTCCGATGTCGGGGATCAATGATTAGGGCACAGGACCGGCTCGACCAGGCTCAATCACCCGGTCGGGCCATCGTCAGCATCGACTCAGCCCTGTTTCGGCTGTGGTTGTCATCTGGCTGCCTGCGAGTCATCGCTGACAGCTGGGTTCGGCTGGCACCGCCCGCCCACGCAGACGCAAGTTGACGAAGCAACTACTTCCACCGTGGACATGCGGCACCGGTCGACACCGGTCCGACCGCCCAACGGTACGCGGTGCTCGAACGCAGGGTCAAACCGGGCGGAGCGCAGCGGCGCCCACCCACCTCGGTCCGTCCCGAAACGCCCAGCCTGACAGAGTCCCCCGGCCCCCGGCCGCCGACACGCGGCACCAAGCCCCGGGCGAGCGGGTAAAGAATTGTTGCACCGAGCAGCCCTCCCTGTGGACAACCGCTTGATCCACAGGCTGCCGGGTTGTTAGCGTCAAGCGAGCCGAGTTTCCCCACGACTCCGAACCCCTGGTTCCCAAAGCCCGCAAAGCGTGGGATTTGACCCCGGAAAACCGCGTCTGACCTGCACGAACGATGTCAGCAGCTGGGTTCGGCCGTCGGTCTCGGGAGTCCCCTCTAACAGATGGGGGACTGAGTGCACAACCTGTGGACAAAGGTGTGGAGTGCTACGGCCCTCTCTCCGCGTCCACACCAGTGACGACAACCATGCTGAGACGTCCCGATCGGGCGGTCGGCAGTGACCCGTGGGAGCCAGAGCACGTGGACAACTCGGACGAGAACGGCACCGACGGACTCGCGGTCCTGTGGGACCGACTGATCGCAGATCTCCCCTCCAACCAACGGGCCTGGCTCGAGGCCAGCCGGCCGCTGGCGCTGCACCAGAGCACCGCGATCATCGCGGTCCCCAACGACTTCACCCGCAGCCAGATCGAGGGCCGGCTGCGGACCCGCCTGGAGGACTCGCTCACCGAGTCCCTCGGCCAGCAGATCCGGATCGCGGTGACCGTGGACCCCGAGCTGGAGCGTGACCACCCCGCCCCGCAGCGCACGGCCCCCACTCACAGAGAAGATGAGTCAACACATCAACAAACCGACTTGTCGACAAATAGGTCTCTCGCTTCGGACGCTTTCCACCCCAGCCCGGTCAGCGACGCCCCCCGCCCCACGCACAACGTGCTCGAGACCCGGCTGAACCCGAAGTACACCTTCGAGACCTTCGTGATCGGCTCGTCGAACCGCTTCGCGCACGCCGCGGCGATCGCCGTGGCCGAGGCACCGGGCAAGGCGTACAACCCGCTGCTGATCTACGGGGACTCAGGCCTCGGCAAGACCCACCTGTTGCACGCCATCGGGCACTACGTCCGCACGATGTACAGCAGCGCACGGGTTCGCTACGTCTCGAGTGAAGAGTTCACCAACGAGTTCATCAACGCGATCCGTGACGACCGGGCAGCCACCTTCCAGCGCCGCTACCGCGACGTCGACGTGCTCCTGATCGACGACATCCAGTTCCTGGAAGGCAAGATCCAGACCCAGGAAGAGTTCTTCCACACGTTCAACACCCTGCACAACGCCAACAAGCAGATCGTGATCAGCTCCGACCGCCCGCCCAAGCGCCTCGAGGCGCTCGAGGACCGGCTGCGCAACCGGTTCGAGTGGGGCCTGATCACCGACGTCCAGCCCCCCGACCTCGAGACCAGGATCGCGATCCTGCGCAAGAAGGCGGCCATCGAGCGGCTGACCGCGCCGCCGGAGGTGCTCGAGTTCATCGCCAGCAAGATCCAGACCAACATCCGCGAGCTCGAGGGTGCGCTGATCCGGGTGACGGCGTTCGCCAACCTCAACCGGCAGCCGGTCGACCTCACCCTGGCCGAGATCGTGCTCAAGGACCTGATTCCCGAGGGTGGCGAGCCGGAGGTCACCGCCGCACTGATCATCGCCCAGACCGCGTCGTACTTCGGCCTGTCGATCGACGACCTGTGCGGTCAGAGCCGCACCCGCGCACTGACCAGCGCCCGTCAGATCGCGATGTACCTGTGCCGCGAGCTCACCGACCTCTCCCTGCCCAAGATCGGCCAGCAGTTCGGCGGCCGGGACCACACCACGGTCATGCACGCCGAACGGCAGATCCGCAAGCACCTCGCCGAGCGCCGCAACGTCTACAACCAGGTCAGCGAGCTCACCAACCGGATCAAGCAGCAGGCCCGCCGCTCGTGAACCGCACGACTGCGGCCCCCCGGCGCGGACGGAACATCGTTGCTCCCCTGCTGGGGAGCAACCTGTGGACCGAACGCCTCGATGACCAGGTCCCCTGTGGACGGCGAGAGTACGACGGCCGGCTTCCCGTCGCCCGTCCACACCGGTCCCCAGCTTCGACGTCGTCGTCCACAGCCACGCGGGACGGCCATTTCGCCTCTGACCTGCGGAAACGAGGGTTATCCACAGTATCCACGGACCCTATGACTACGAAGAGTCCATCCATGAATCACATCTCCGACAACTCTTGGGGCGGACCTGCCTGGGGACAACCGGCCCGCAACCTGTCATTCGGCTTCTCGAGGTTGACGATCCCACTCCCGGCTGTCGCAGCGGCATGGCAGGATGCAGCCCCGCAGCACATTCGAGCAGGAGGCACCCAGCAGTGAAGTTCTCAGTCGAGCGCGACGTCCTCGCCGATGCCGTCGCGTGGGCTGCGCGCAGTCTCCCGGTGCGGCCCAGCGTCCCGGTGCTCGCCGGCCTGCTCATCGAGGCCGGCACTCTCAACGACTCCTCGGGGTCCGGTGAAGGCCTGACCCTGTCGACCTTCGACTACGAGACCTCGGCGCGGGCCACCTTGAACGCCAATGTCTCCGGCGAGGGTCGCGCCCTGGTCTCGGGCCGCCTGCTGGCCGACATCTGCCGCAGCCTGCCCAACAAGCCGGTCAACATGGAGCTCGAGGGTTCCAAGGTCTCGCTCACATGCGGGTCGGCCCGGTTCAGCCTGCAGACGATGCCGGTCGATGAGTACCCGACCCTGCCCGACATGCCTGCCGTCAGCGGCTCGGTCAACTCCGAGCTGTTCGCGGCCGCCGTGACCCAGGCGGTCACCGCAGCCGGGCGTGACGACATGCTGCCGGTGCTCACCGGCGTCCGGATCGAGATCGAGGGCACCTCCATCTCGCTGCTCGCCACCGACCGCTTCCGCCTCTCGCTGCGCGACCTGCAGTGGGACCCGGGCACCCCAGACGTCTCCGCGGCGGCGCTCGTGCCGGCCAAGGTGCTCGCCGACACCGCCCGCTCCCTGACCGGGGGCAGCACGATCTCGATCGCGCTCGCCGGCTCCGGGGCAGGTGAGGGGATCATCGGCTTCGAGGGGTCCGCCGGCGGCGGCATCCGTCGTACGACGACCCGGCTGCTGGACGGCGAGTTCCCCAAGGTCCGGTCGCTGTTCCCCTCCGAGCAGCTCACGATCGCGCGGGTCGACAAGGCCGCGCTGGTCGAGTCCGTGAAGCGGGTCGCCCTGGTGGCCGAGCGCAACACGGCCGTCCAGATGGTCTTCACCGAGGGCCAGCTGACGCTCGACGCGAGCAGCGGCGAGGAGGCCCAAGCCTCGGAGGCCATCGAGGCCTCGGTCAAGGGCTCGGACATCACCACCGGCTTCAACCCGCAGTTCCTCCTCGACGGGCTCACCGCCATCGAGGAGCCGGTGGTCGAGCTCGCGTTCACCCAGGCCAGCAAGCCCGTCGTGATGGCGGGCAGTCGGTCGCTCGACGACGAGGCGGACACCTCGTTCCGCTACCTGTTGATGCCGCGCCGCCTGCTCTCGTAGGTTCGGGACCACCCGGCACACTGGAGCGGACCGGCAAGCACACACAGGACCTGGGAGGCGCAGGCAATGGACATCGGTCTGATCGGGCTGGGCAAGATGGGCGGCAACATGCGCGAGCGCCTGCGCCGCGACGGCCACACCGTGGTCGGCTACGACCGCAACGCAGACGTCAGCGACGTGGGCTCGCTGGAGGACCTCGTCGCCGCGCTCCCCAGCCCCAAGGTGGTCTGGGTGATGGTGCCTTCCGGCGACGCGACGCACGAGACCGTGGCCGCTCTCGGCGACCTGCTCGACGAGGGCGACGTGGTGGTCGACGGTGGGAACTCCCGCTGGACCGACGACCTGGCCAACGCCAAGATGCTGGCGGAGAAGGGCATCGGGTTCGTCGACTGCGGTGTCTCCGGCGGCGTCTGGGGACTCGAGAACGGCTACGCCCTCATGGCAGGCGGCGACGAGGCCGACGTCGCGAAGGTCCAGCCGGCCTTCGACTCCCTCAAGCCGCCCGGCGACTTCGGCTGGGTCCATGCCGGCAAGACCGGCGCCGGCCACTTCTCCAAGATGGTGCACAACGGCATCGAGTACGCCGTCATGCAGAGCTACGCCGAGGGTTACGAGCTGCTCCAGGCGGTCGACATGGTCGACAACGTGACCGAGGTCTTCCGCTCGTGGCGTGAGGGGACCGTGATCCGGTCCTGGCTGCTGGACCTCCTCGTCGCCGCGCTCGACGACGCGCCCGACCTCGCCGGCATCCGCGGGTACGCCGACGACTCCGGCGAGGGGCGCTGGACCGTCGAGGCGGCCATCGAGCACGCCGTACCCACCCCGGCGATCGCCGCCTCCCTGTTCGCCCGCTTCTCCTCGCGCCAGGACGACAGCCCGGCGATGCAGGCCGTGGCGGCGATGCGCAACCAGTTCGGCGGGCACGCGATCAAGACCGATGCCCCGCCGACCACCTCCGACACCCAGGGCCCTCAGGGCTAGCGCCGGACTCCCTTGTACGTCGCCCACCTCACCCTGCACGACTTCCGCTCGTACGCCGACGTCGAGGTCTCCCTCGACCCGGGAGTGACCGCCTTCATCGGCCGCAACGGGCAGGGCAAGACGAACCTCGTCGAGGCGGTCGACTACCTCTCGCGGCTCACCTCTCACCGCGTCGCAGGTGACGCGCCGCTGGTGCGCTTCGGTGCGGAGCAGGCGGTGGTGCGGGCCGCGGTCGTCCGCGACGAACGCCAGGCCCTGCTGGAGATCGAGATCAACCCCGGTCGGTCCAACAGGGCGCGGGTGAACAAGTCACCGCTGCCGAGGGCCCGCGAGCTCCTCGGCCTGATGCGCAGCGTGATCTTCTCCCCTGACGACCTGGCGCTGGTCAAGGGCGACCCGTCCGACCGTCGGCACTTCCTCGACGACCTCCTGGTCCTCCGGGCGCCGCGGTTCGCCGGGGTCCGCGCCGACTACGACCGGGTGCTCAAGCAGCGCAACTCGCTGCTCAAGACCGCCGGTGCTGCCCGCCGGGGTGGCGGCAGCGCGGACTCCGCGCTCTCCACCCTCGGGGTCTGGGACGCGCACCTCGCCCGCACCGGCGCCGAGCTCCTCGCCGCCCGGCTGGCGCTGGTCGAGAGCCTGCGACCCCTGGTCGGCAAGGCGTACGAAGCGGTTGCCCGAGGGGCGACCCGCGACGACGCGACGATGGCCTACAAGCCGTCGTTCGAGCTGCCGGAGCTCGACCCGAGCATCCTCGACGCCAACGGGGCACCCGACCGGACCGTGTTGGCCGAGGCGCTGCTCGCCGCCGTGGAGGCGCGGCGCTCCGACGAGCTCGACCGGGGCATCTCGCTGGTCGGCCCCCACCGCGACGAGCTGGTTCTCAGCCTGGGCCCGCTGCCGGTCAAGGGCTATGCCTCGCACGGCGAGTCCTGGTCGTACGCCCTTGCGCTCCGGCTCGCGTCGTACGACCTGTTGCGTTCCGACGGGGACGACCCGATCCTGATCCTGGACGACGTCTTCGCCGAGCTCGACACCGAACGACGCGCGCAGCTCGCCGAGCTGGTGCGCGGGGCGGAGCAGGTCCTGGTCACCGCGGCCGTCCCGGCCGACGTGCCGCCGGCGCTGGCCGGTGCCAGGTACGACGTGGCAGACGGGAGGGTCGAGCGTGCCGAGTGAACCCGATCCCACGGACCCGATCGACGCGGCCACCGGCGCGACTGGTGTCGACGCGGGTGCTCGCGAGGAGGAGCCGCTGCCCGCCCATGACCCGCCACCTCCGCATGACGACGGTGGTCTCGAGCTGGCCCGGTCGGTGGCTCGGTCCCTGGCCAACGGCGCGCGGGCGCTGCCGAAGCGCGGCAAGTCGCGCACCGGCAGGTTCCGCCGCGCCACCCGGCCCGAGGTGTCCGGTGCTCACCCCGACGAGCGCGACCCGCAGCTGCTCGACAACACGATCGGCCGGCTCGTCGCCGAGCACGGCTGGGCGACCGACGTCCGCGTCCACGGTGTGTTCGGGCGGTGGGACCAGATCGTCGGCACCGAGGTGGCGCAGCACTGCACCCCGGAGTCGTTCGGCGACGGCAAGCTCGTCGTCCGCACCGACTCCACCGCCTGGGCCACCCAGCTGAAGCTTCTCGCGCCGACGGTGGTGCGCCGGCTCAACGAGGAGCTCGGGCCCGACACGGTGAAAGTGATCGACGTGCAGGGGCCGACCGGTCCCGGCTGGCGCCGCGGGCGGTTCGCGACCCGCGACGGTCGCGGCCCGCGCGACACCTACGGCTGAGCCAGCGGGTCGGCCGGGGTCGTTCGGGGCACCGGCCGCTGAGCGCCGGAACGGGCCGCCGGGCAGCCCTTCGCCCGTATGGGGACCAACATGGGGTCCCACCGGACGCTCTCCGCCACCGTAGAAGGCCTCTCAGGGGCCACGGAGACACGACTCGTGCCCCGAAACTGGGGACCAGGGACGCGTCTGCGGGCCTCTACGGGGTAGAATGGCGCTTGGGTCGTTTCCTGTCCGCCGTGCTCTGCGCCGGGTCGTGACGAGGCGACTCGCGTCATGTCGAGGGGCGGTCACCAAGACCTTCCCGCGGAGCATCGAAGAGGTTCGCATTCGTGGCTGGCACTCAGGACGGCACCCCGGACAACCCCCAGGGCGACAGCAGCATCCCTGACCCCACCGACTCCACCGATCCGGCCGCGATCGCCGCCGTCGCGGCTGCCCTCGCCCCGGGCGTGGAGAGCCACGCGGTCGAGGACGGCATGTACGACGCCTCCGCGATCCAGGTGCTCGAGGGCCTCGAAGCGGTCCGCAAGCGACCGGGCATGTACATCGGCTCCACCGGCGAACGCGGCCTCCACCACCTGATCTGGGAGATCGTGGACAACGCGGTCGACGAGGCGCTGGCCGGACACTGCGACAGGATCGTGCTCACCCTGCAGGCCGACGGCGCGATCCGGGTCGAGGACAACGGGCGCGGCATCCCCACGGACACGGCTCCCGGCCAGGACATGCCGGCGGTGACGATGGCGCTGACGATGCTGCACGCCGGCGGCAAGTTCGGCGGCAGCGGCTACAAGGTCTCCGGTGGCCTGCACGGCGTCGGCGTCTCCGTGGTCAACGCGCTGTCGCAGAAGCTGATCGTCGACGTGAAGAACCGCGGCCACCTGTGGCGGCAGTCGTTCACCCTCGGCGTCCCCGACGGGGAGCTGGAGGACGTGCGTCCGATGGAGCCCGGTGAGAGCACCGGCACCACGGTCACGTACTGGGCCTCGGAGGACATCTTCGAGACCACGACGTACTCCCTGGAGACGATCACCAACCGGATCCGCGAGATGGCCTTCCTCAACAAGGGCCTCGAGATCGTGATCCGCGACGAGCGTCCCGCCGCCGAGGAGCTGGCCGAGGCCGTCGAGGACCTCACGGTCTCCGCCGACGTCGACCAGGCCGGCAGCGACGCCATCCAGCGCGCCGCAGGTGGCGGCATCGAGCGGATCTTCAAGTACGAACGCGGGCTGGTCGACTTCGTCGAGCACCTGAACAAGCGCAAGGACAAGGCGAACGCCACCGTCATCAACTTCGAGGCGGAGACCGCCGAGAGCATCGCCAGCCACATGAGCCTCGAGCTCGCGATGCAGTGGAACACCTCGTTCACCGAGTCGGTGCACACGTTCGCGAACACGATCAACACCCACGAGGGCGGCACCCACGAAGAGGGCTTCCGCTCGGCGCTGACCGTCCTGGTCAACCACTGGGGCGAGGAGTGGGGGCTGATCAAGAAGAAGGAGGACCGGGTGTCGGGCGACGACATCCGCGAGGGCCTGACCGCGATCATCTCCATCAAGCTGGCCAACCCCCAGTTCGAGGGCCAGACCAAGACCAAGCTCGGCAACACCGAGGCCAAGGGCTTCGTGCAGCGGATCGTCTACGAACAGCTCGGGGACTGGCTGGAGAAGAACCCGGCCGAGGGCAAGGACATCGTCCGCAAGTCGCAGGCCGCCGCGTCCGCGCGCATCGCGGCCCGCAAGGCCCGTGACCTGGCCCGGTCCCGCAAGGGGCTGCTCGGCGGCGGCGGCCTCCCCGGCAAGCTCGCCGACTGCCAGTCGACGGACCCGTCCGAGTGCGAGGTCTTCATCGTCGAGGGCGACTCGGCCGGCGGCTCGGCCAAGCAGGGTCGCGACCCGCGGATCCAGGCGATCCTGCCGATCCGCGGAAAGATCCTCAACGTCGAGAAGGCGCGCATCGACAAGGTGCTCGCCAACCAGGAGGTCCAGGCGATCATCTCCGCCCTCGGCACCGGCGTGCACGAGGAGTTCACGATCGAGAAGGTCCGCTACCACAAGATCGTGCTGATGGCCGATGCCGATGTCGACGGCCACCACATCAACACGCTCCTGCTCACGCTGCTGTTCCGGTTCATGAAGCCGCTCATCGAGCACGGCTACGTCTACATGGCCCAGCCGCCGCTCTACCGCCTGCGGTGGAACAAGCCGGCCGAGCACGAGTTCGTCTACTCCGACCTCGAGCGCGACGCGATGACGAAGTCCGGAATCCTCGAGGGCAAGAAGCTGCCCAAGGAGAACCCGGTCCAGCGGTACAAGGGTCTCGGCGAGATGAACGCCGACGAGCTCTGGGAGACCACGATGAACCCCGACAGCCGCCTCCTGCTCCAGGTGAGCATCGATGACGCGGCCCAGGCCGACGAGATGTTCTCGGTGCTGATGGGCGAGGACGTCGAGCAGCGGCGGTCGTTCATCCAGCGCAACGCCAAGGACGTCCGGTTCCTCGACATCTGACCGGGCCTGCGCCCGATCGCCCGCGTCACGACTGCAGACACCTCCGAAGGACAGTGAATGACTGAGAACCCGCCCCCCAGCGGCCTTGCCGGCGAGCCCCTCGAGGACAACCCGCGCGTGCGCGTGGTCGAGCTTCGCGACGAGATGCAGCAGGCCTACATCGACTACGCGATGGCGGTCATCGTCGGGCGCGCGCTGCCCGACGTACGCGACGGGTTGAAGCCGGTGCACCGCCGGGTTCTGTACGCCATGTACGACGGCGGCTACCGCCCCGACCGCGGCTTCTCGAAGTGCTCGCGCATCGTCGGCGACGTGATGGGTCAGTACCACCCGCACGGTGACACTGCGATCTACGACACCTTGGTCCGGCTGGCGCAGCCGTGGGTGATGAGCGCACCCCTGGTCAACGGACAGGGCAACTTCGGCTCCCCGGGCAACGACCCGGCGGCCGCGATGCGGTACACCGAGTGCCGGATGGCGCCGCTGGCGCTGGAGATGGTCCGCGACATCGACGAGGACACCGTCGACTTCGGGCCCAACTACGACGGTCGCTCCTCCGAGCCGCTGGTGCTGCCGGCGCGCTTCCCGAACCTGCTGGTCAACGGCTCCGCGGGCATCGCGGTCGGCATGGCCACCAACATCCCGCCGCACAACCTCGGTGAGGTCGCGGCCGGTGTCCAGTGGTCGCTGGCGAACCCCGAGGCCACCCGCGAGGAGCTGCTCGACGCGCTGCTCGAGCGCGTGAAGGGCCCCGACTTCCCGACCGGGTCGCTGATCGTCGGCCACCAGGGCATCGAGCAGACCTACCGCACTGGTCGTGGCTCGGTCACGATGCGGGCGGTCGTCGACGTCGAGGAGGACGCCCGCGGCCGGACCATGCTGGTCGTCACCGAGCTGCCCTACCAGGTGAACCCGGACAACCTGGCCCTGAAGATCGCCGAGCTGGCGGACTCGGGCCGGGTGCAGGGCATTGCCGACGTACGAGACGACACCTCCTCGCGGACCGGCCAGCGGCTGGTCGTCGTGCTCAAGCGCGAGGCCGTCGCCCGGGTGGTGCTGAACAACCTGTTCAAGCACACCGAGCTCCAGTCGAACTTCTCCGCCAACATGCTCGCGCTGGTCGACGGCGTGCCCCGCACGCTGACGCTGGACCAGTTCGTCTCGCACTGGGTGACCCACCAGATCGAGGTCATCCAGCGCCGGACACGCTTCAGGCTCAAGAGGGCCGAGGAGCAGGCCCACATCTACCGCGGCCTGGTGAAGGCGCTCGACGCGCTCGACGACGTCATCGCGCTGATCCGCCGCAGTCCCGACGTGGACGAGGCCCGCAGCGGCCTGATGGCGCTGCTCGAGATCGACGAGCTCCAGGCCCAGGCGATCCTGGACATGCAGCTGCGCCGGCTCGCGGCGCTGGAGCGTCAGAAGATCATGGACCGGCTCGCCGAGCTGGAGACCGAGATCGCCGACCTCGAGGACATCCTGGCCAACGAGCCGAGGCAGCGTCAGATCATCAGCGACGAGCTGACCACGATCGTGGACAAGTTCGGGGTCGCCCGTCGCTCCCAGATCGTCGCTGCCGACGGCGACCTGTCGATGGAGGACCTGATCCCCGACGAGGAGCTCGTCGTCACGATCACCCGCGGGGGATACGCCAAGCGCACGCTGGCCAACAACTACCGGACCCAGAAGCGCGGCGGCAAGGGAGTGCGCGGTGCCGCCCTGCGCGGCGACGACGTGGTCGAGCACTTCATGGCCACCTCGAACCACCACTGGCTGCTGTTCTTCACCACGGCAGGGCGGGTCTACCGCACCAAGGCGTACAACCTCCCGGAGGCGTCGCGGGACGCCAAGGGCGGTCACGTCGCCGGTCTGCTGTCGTTCCAGCCGGACGAGAACATCGCGCAGGTGCTGGCGATCCGCGACTACGAGCAGATGCCGTACCTCGTGCTCGCCACCCGCAACGGCCTGGTCAAGAAGACTCGCCTCGGTGACTACAACAGCCCCCGCCAGGCGGGCGTGATCGCGATCAACTTCCGTGAGGACGACGACGAGCTGATCGGCGCCGAGCTGGTCGACGACGAGGACCACGTCCTGCTGGTCTCGACCAAGGGCCAGTGCATCCGCTTCCCCGCCGACTCCACGCAGCTGCGTCCGATGGGGCGGGCGACCAGTGGCGTCACCGGCATGAAGTTCCGCGAGGGCGACAGCCTGCTCTCGATGTCGGTGATCCGGGCCTCCCAGGTCGCCGCCGAGGAGGCGGCTGAGGAAGCAGCCGAAGCGGCGGGTGAGTCGACCGAGGCCGGCGAGCTGCCGGAGGTGAAGGAGCAGTACGTCTTCACGATCACCGACGGCGGCTTCGCCAAGCGCAGCCGGATCAAGGAGTACCGCCTCCAGAGCCGCGGTGGCCTCGGGATCAAGGCGATGAAGCTCGACAACGAGGAGCGCGGCCGGCTCGTCGGCGCGTTCATCGTTGAGGAGGGCGACGAGGTCCTGGTGGTGACCGCCGCCGGGCAGGTCGTCCGGAGCCCGATCAACGAGCACTTCCGCGCCACCGGCCGCTCGACCATGGGCGTCAAGTTCGTCTCCCCGAAGGCCGGCGACAGCGTGGCGGTGGTCGCTCGCAGCGTCGAGAAGGTCTCCGAGGAGGACGATGAGGTCGACGAGAACGACCTCGAGACGGACCCCTCTGACGAGCGCGGTGGTGACGATGTGGCGGGCGGCGAGGCGAACATGGTTGCCGAGGGTGCGACAATCGTCTCCGACGAGCCGACCGAGACGGTGGGTGAGTCTGATGAGACTGATCAGGCGGAGACCGAGGAGAGCTGATGGCCGAGCGACGTACCGAGGATTCCTCGATCGCTCCTCGACGCTCCCTGGGAGCGTCGGCTCCCGAGCCGGAGTCCTCTGAGCGCGCCCCGCTGACCGAGCGGGTCAGCTCGGCGTTCTCCGCGGCCGGTGACAAGATCTCGACTGCCGGGGACAAGATCCGCGAGAGCCGCGAGGCGAACAACGCGGCGAGCCCGGCGTCGGCGCACCGCGCCTCGTCGATGACGCGGCCGAGGGGCACCCGGCGGGCGCGGCTCAGGCTGACCCGCCTGGACCCGTGGTCGGTGATGAAGACAGCCTTCCTGCTCTCGATCGCCTTCGGCATCGTGACCGTGGTCGCGGTCGGCATCGTCTGGAGCGTGCTCAGCGCGGCCGGCGTCTGGGACTCGATCAACGCGACCGTGCAGCAGGTCCTGGGCAGCGGGACGTCCACGCCGTTCAACATCGAGGACTACGTCGGCACGTCGCGCGTCCTGGGCTTCTCGATGATCGTGGCGGTCGTCGACGTGGTGCTGATCACCGCGATCGCGACCCTCGGGGCCTTCCTCTACAACCTCGCCGCGGCACTGCTCGGCGGGATCGAGGTCACGCTGGCCGAGGACGACCGGTAGGCAGCCCCTCGCCGAGGACCCTCGGTTTGGGCGGACTCCCCGCCGTACGGTAATCTTCAGCGCTGTTGCTCGCCTTCTCCACGAGGCGGCGCAGCAGCATCCCGGGCCTATAGCTCAGACGGTTAGAGCGCTTCCCTGATAAGGAAGAGGTCAGAGGTTCAAGTCCTCTTAGGCCCACCCACCAGACCGGCCCATCACGTCGAAGGGACACCCATGAAGAAGCTCCTCCTCGTCGGCCTCGCGGCCGCCGCAGCCGTCATCGCGAACAAGCGGCTCAACTCCGCCAAGCAGGAGCAGGCTCTGTGGGCCGAGGCCACCGACCGGGTCCACCACTCCTGAGCTGATCCACCCCGACCGTCCACCGGTCACCGGGGGCCATGGCGCAATTGGTAGCGCACCTGCTTTGCAAGCAGGGGGTTAGGGGTTCGAGTCCCCTTGGCTCCACCACGAAGCCGCAGGTCAGTTCACCCTCGGGGTGCTGGCACTTCTCGATTCGACCACCCGCATCCGGAACGTGCAGCGGTTGAGACATTCTCGCCCACTCTCGCTACTTCATCGAGCCCACTGGGCCTCCCGAAGTCCTCAGCGACCACTCAGCGGAGATCGCTCAGTTGCGGACACAGCTCGAGTACGGCCCCGGTGCTGGAGGCGCTGATCGGTAAGCCCATCCTCGAGAACGAGGCGTGACGGAAGGCCGGTCGCCAGCCACTGGGGGTAGTTGATGGCCCGGTTCTCTGTGAAGCTGCAGCCATGCCCTTCCCGACCTGGAGCTACTTCCCACGCAACGCGAAGGCGCCGAGGTGGGTGTATCAGTTCGTGGCCGTGGTCGCGGAGACCGAGGCCGTCGTGTCGACCGCAATGAAATCGGGCTTGAAGAGCGACGATGTTCTAGCCGCGATCGCACCGGGGCTCATCGGACTCGAATACTCCGTGGAGTCGGGGAAGAAGAAGGAGCAAAAGATCAGTCGGCCCGTGCTCTTCGGTGAGAATGGCGCAGCCAGAGTGTCGTATGAGATCGACGCGTTTCACGATGGGCTGGGTATCGCCGTGGAGGTCGAGGCCGGCCGTGGAGCCGCCAACAACGCGGACTACCGCGACATCGTTCGGACGGCACTCATCCTTGACGCGCGTTATTTGGCGCTAGTCATGCCGATTGACTACCGGACGGGTGAACAATCGATAAAGGCGTATGCCCGAACGCGCGAGCAACTCGACGCGCTATACGCATCCGATCGTCTCAAGCTGCCCTTCGCCGGGGTCCTCCTCGTCGGCTACTGACCCGTCGTTCAGCGGCTTTGTCCTCAGGGACCAGCGTGTTGGTCCGTCACGAGCCCGTGCGGGTGGGGGAGATCGTCCTGCGCCGGTGGGTGCCTGGGGCGTACTCGCGGTAGAGGGCTTCCATGCTCATCGCCCGAACCTATCGGCCGTCCCCAGCCGCGGGTTCACGTGAAACGCAAGCCCACTCAGTCGGTGTGACCGGCCAGGGCGTCGAACTCGCCGGCGTCGTGGGCGGAGAAGACCGTCACTTCGTCGGAGTGGGCCGCGTGCAGCTCGCGGATCCGCTCCTGGTTGTGGTGGCGGGCCAGCTTGTCCATCTGGACGAGGGTCTGGAAGCCGCGCAGTCCGCTCGGGCAGGTCGGCGGTGTCTGCTTCTCGCCGGTGTTGAAGTAGGCGTCCCCGGCGTGCAGGAACCAGCCACCCCCGGGTCGGCGTACGGCGACCGCGCAGTGCCCGCGGGTGTGCCCGCGCATCGGCACCATGAGCACGTCGTCGCCGACGGCCTGCACCGACTCGAGCCCGAACCAGCTCTCGCCCCCGGCGACATGCTCGGTCCAGCGGGGGCCGTGCGCCCACTGGGCCGTGATGTAGCGGCCCTTCTCCTTCGGGGACTTCCGGGCCCGCGCGGCAGCGAGCTCGTCGGAGTGGACGTGCACCCTGGCCTGGGGGAAGTCGCCGATCCCGCCTGCGTGGTCCACGTCGAGGTGGGTCAGCACGATGTCGCGCAGGTCGTCGGGCTGGAACCCGAGCGCCCGGACCTGGGCCAGCGCGGTCTCGGCGGGATCCATCGCCGGGCGCAGAGCGGCCAGGAAGGGACGGCCGACGCGGGTCGGGTTGCCCAGGTCGCCGGTGCCCAAGCCGGTGTCGACCAGGGTCAGCCCCGCATCGCCCTCGACCAGGAGACAGTGCGCCACCATCCGGGCCGGGGAGACACGGCCTCCGAAGGTGCCGATCGGGGAGAGCGTGAGGCAGTTCAGGTGATGTACGCGAGAGGTCACGGCGCAATCCTAGGTAGTCGGGTCAGGCGTCTGCTGGGCGTCCTGTGCGTGCAGCGCCCGCACCGTCGGCGAGGTCGCCACCGTGGCCGGGTCCGGGTAGGTGCCGAAGAGCCGGTCGGCGGTCCCGGCACTGGTCACGGTGAACCAGTAGTGCTCGTTCTTGTAGTGGTGCAGCCGGTGGTTTCGCCAGACCGAGCGGTAGGCCCGCGACCGTGGCCGGTAGTCGCTGTGCACGAGGTAGTGCACCCACTCGTAGCCCAGTTTCAACGCGTAGATGGACACCAGCAGGGACAGCGCCCACGTCCGGCTCGGGACGACGAGCAGCGCGAGGACGACGTACGCCGGCAGCAGCCAGACCAGCGCCTTCCAGGGGATGAACACCAGCGGGATGTCGCGGGGGTCGGCGTGGTGCTCGCGGTGCTTGCGGGCCAGCAGCGAGTCGATCTCGACCGGCCCGACCCGCCGGGGACGCCAGTGCAGGATCCCGACGTGGATCACCCACTCGATGACCGGGAACGCCGCCACCAGCGCCACGGGCACCGCGAGCTCCCACCAGGTGCCGCCGTCGACCAGCACCCGGGCGAGCACCGAGCCGGCCAGGAACGTGCCGATCATCCACGGCGAGGGGTGGGCCAGGAACGCCCGCCGGGCCTGGGTCATCGACACGTTGGTCCGGCGACTCCCGGTGATCCGGTCCTCGTCGGCGGCGAGCCGAGCGGAGGCGAGCGCCTCGACCTCGGGCGGCGGGCGGTGGCGGATGGTCATCAGGCTTCCTCCAGGGTGCGGATGGCGTCGATCAGGGCGACCGAGCCCGGGCGGAGCAGCGACTCGGCGGCGGCGCGGGCCCGGTCCGGGTCGTGCGCGCCGATCGCGGCGGCGAGCTCGCGGTAGGCGTCGACCCGGCTGACCTCCGCCTCCATCAGTGGCGCCAGTGCCTCCAGTGCCGGCTCGTACGCCGCCCGCAGGCCGTTGAACATGAGCCGGAAGACGATCGAGTCCGCCAGGTCGACGACCTGCTCCCAGAACGCGAGCGCGATCACCTGCTGCTCGATCGGGTCGCGCTCGGCGCCGAGGCGGGCGACCAGGGCGTCGAGGTCGGTGGTGTCGGAGCCGCGGCTGGCGGCCTGGGCGGCGACGGTCGGTGAGATCGCCAGCCGCGCCTCGAGGATGCTGCGGGCCACCGACGGGTCGAGCTCCCCGTTGCGGACCAGCAGCCGAGGCAGCAGGTCCAAGCCGGCCGAGCGTCGGAAGTCGCGGACCAGGGTGGCTCCGCCGTGCCGGACCTCGACGAGCTGGGTCTGGGCCATCCGTTGCAGCGCCTCGCGGACCGCAGGCCGGGAGACGCCGAGCACCTCGGCCAGCCGGCGCTCGGAGGGCAGGCTGTCGCCGGCCACCAGTTCCCCGTCCATGACGTCGCCGAGGATCTGCTCGAAGACCTGATCGGGCACCAGCTGACGGGTGACGGGTCGCAGGGCCATACCCGGGAGCCTCGACTGTCGGACCTGGAGTGGTCAAGTGGTCAGACCAGTATCCGAGACAATTGTCCGGTTACGACAGACCACCCGCCGACACCGCCGACCGACACCCCGCCGCTGCCTCGACCGCGAAGCCGAACCGTAGGCTCGGCGCGTGGTCCGGACCCTGCTGACACCGCGGATGATCGCGGTGCACCTCGTGGCGCTGCTGGCCGTCGCGGCCACCGTGACGCTGGGCGTCTGGCAGTACCACGTCTGGGGGCAGCACCGTGCGGACGAGGCCGCCACCTTGGCCCGGGCCCCGATCCGCCCCTTGACCGGCGTCCTTGGGCCCGACGCACCCTTCCCCAACGACATCGTCGGCCAGCGCGTGCGGCTGTCCGGCTCCTGGCTCCCCGACGGCACCGTCTTCGTCGCCGACCGTCCCCTGGGCGACCGGACCGGCTACTGGGTGGTGACCCCGGTTGCGGTTACCGGCCGGTCCGCCATGCTCGTGGTCCGCGGCTGGTCACCGGCGCCCGAGGCCGCGCCGGTCTCCGGAGAGGCGACCGTGACCGGTTGGCTGCAGCCGCCCGAAGGTTCCTTGGTGACCGACACCGACCCGACCGACGACGTGCTGCCCCAGCTGCGGGTGGCCGACGCGATCCAGCACGTCGACACCGACCTGTACGGCGCCTTCGTGGTCTCCGCCCGGCCCACCCAAGGCCTCGAGGCGGTCGGCCCCCCGACACTGCCGGCACCGTCCTGGTTCACCGGTCTGCGCAACCTGCTCTACGGCCTCGAGTGGTGGGTCTTTGCGGCCTTCGCGGCGTTCGTGTGGGTGCGCTGGTGTCGTGACGAGATCGCGGCGTCACGGGCCGTGGGATCCGACTCGCCCCGGGATCCGACGGCGCCGGAGGACGCGAGCGACGACCCGGTAGGTTCGGCGACGTGAACACCGAGCTCCCTCCCGACCTCCCCTCCGACCTCAGGACCGCCCTCCTCCGCTACCGCGTGATGGCCTACGTCGTCGGCACCCTGCTGATCGTGCTGGTGCTGGTCGGCGTACCTCTGAAGTACCTCACCACCGAGGGCACCACCCCGCAGCAGCTCGGGGAGTGGATCACGACCTACCTCGGGATCGCCCACGGCTGGCTCTACATGATCTTCCTGGTGATGGCTTTCCTGTTGTCCCGCAAGGCCGCCTGGGCGCCGCTGTTCACGGCGACCACGCTGCTCGCGGGGACCGTGCCGATCCTGTCGTTCTGGGCCGAGCGTCGGGCCACGGCCCGGGTGCGCGCGGACGCAGGCACGGCGACCACGCAGCCCGCCCCGTCGTCACCGACCGGCTAGCCGATGAGTGAGCGCACGGCCTTCGTGCTCGGTGGCGGGGGCGTCCTCGGGGCCGTCGAGGTCGGCATGCTCCGTGCCCTCTTCGCCCGTGGCATCAGCCCGGACCTGGTGCTCGGAACCTCCGTCGGCGCCCTGAACGGCGCCATGGTCGCGCGCGACCCCTCGCTGGCCGTGATCGACCGGCTCACGAGCATGTGGCACACGGTCTCGAGCACCCGAGAGGTCTACAAGGACAACCCGGTACGCCGCGTCCGGCGGGCGGTGTCGACCGGCACCCACCTCTACTCGGCGAGGCCGTTGCGACAGCGACTCCAGGACGAGTTCGGTGACGTGACCTTCGAGGAGCTCGCGGTCCCGCTCCAGGTCTGCGCGGCGAGCATCGAGCGGGCCGCCGAGCATTGGTTCTCGACCGGTCCCGTGGTCGAGGCCGTCGTCGCGAGTGCCGCCGTACCCGGCCTGCTTCCTCCGGCGAGAGTCGGCGACGAGCACTACCTCGACGGCGGCATCGTGAACTCCATCCCGGTCGGCCGCGCGGTCTCCCTCGGGGCGGACCGGATCTTCGTTCTCCAGGTGGGCCGGGTCGACCGGCCGCTCACGGCGCCGACCAAGCCGTGGCAGGTGGCCCGGGTCTCGTTCGAGATCGCCCGGCGGCACCGGTTCGTCCGCGAGATGTCCGAGCTTCCCGACCACGTCGAGGCGCACGTGCTGCCGACCGGGGGCGGGTCCGCCCGCGACGACAGCGTCTTCGCCTACCGCGACTTCGCCGCCGTCGGCGCCAGGATCGACGCGGCGTACGACGCGTCCGCCCGCTACCTCGACGAGCACCTGGCCGCCGAATGAACCAGACGTGGGTCCGGCTGCTGCGCCGGCTGGTGCTCGCGCCCGGAGTCGTGGCCCTGACCGCCTTGATGTGGGGCACCATGCCGCTGTGGCTGATCGGGGCGGCCGTGCTGTCGCCGGTGGTCCCCGGCAGGCTGCGTCCCCTGCGGTTGCTGTGGGTGCTGATGCTCTACGCCACCCTCGAGAGCCTGATGCTGGTCGAGCTCTTCGGCCTGTGGATCGCCAGCGGGTTCGGGCTGTTCCTGCGTCGACCGTGGTTCGAGCGGGTCCACTACGACATCGTGCAGACCGTCCTGGTCGTCTTCTACCGCGAGGCCCGGCGGGTGTTCCGGCTCCGCATCGTCACCGAGGGACCGGCCCCCGACGCGCACCCGGGGGAACCGCTCCTGGTCTGCTGCCGCCACGCCGGCCCGGGGGACTCGTTCACGCTGATCTACGCCCTGATGCACTGGTACGGCCGGGAGCCGCGGCTGGTGCTCAAGGACACGATCGCCTGGGACCCCGCGATCGACGTGATCCTCAACCGGGTGCCCAGCCGCTTCATCTCGCCGAACCCTCACGGCGGCAACGACCTGGAGGAGAAGATCGGCGAGCTCGCTCGCAACCTCGACCACAACGACGCCTTCGTGATCTTCCCCGAGGGCGGGAACTTCACCCCCGAGCGGCGGGCGCGGGCGATCGAGAAGCTCCGCCGCCTGGGCCTGGAGCGGATGGCCCAGCGCGCCGAGCAGATGGAGAACGTCCTCGCGCCGCGGCCCGGTGGCCTGATCGCGGCGCTCGACGCGGCGCCCGAGGCCGACGTGGTGCTGGTCGCCCACACCGGCCTCGATCACCTGCTCACGGTGACCGACATCTGGCGCGAGCTTCCGATGGACAAGCAGATCATCATGCGCTGGTGGCGCATCCCTCGCGAGGAGATCCCGGCCGACCGCGAGGGCCGGATCGACTGGCTCTTCTCGTGGTGGGAGAAGATCGACGCCTGGATCGAGGAGAACCGGCCCCTCGACCTGCCGCCGCCCGTGCGCTGGAAGCACACGGGCGGTCGGACAGGCTGAGGTCAGGTCTGGTGCGGGACTACTCGTCGACCTCGACGACCTCGACCGGGTTCTCCGGCGTGGTGGCGCCGTGCGGCGTCTCCTCGGCGTCTGCGATCGCCTCGTCCGGTGAGGCGGCACCGGTGTCGTCGGCACCCGCCGCCGGTGCCGCGGGCGTGACCGGCGAGGCCGGAGCGGCGGGCGTCGGCGCGGTCGGCGTGTACGCCGACTGCCAGGTGGCCGTCGACTGACGGTCCGAGAGCGCCTTGGTCACTGCTGCCGCGATCCCGGCCAGCCCGAGCACGGTCATGATCTTGCGGAGGCGGTGCTTCTTGGCGGGCGCGTCGACCTCGCCCTTGAGCGCAGCCGCGGCAGCGCGGCCCCGGCGACCCGCCTCTGCGCGGTGCTCGGCCGTGGCCTCGTCGGCAGCGGCCACCGCGGCGGCCAGCGCCGGCAGCACGTCCTGGTGGAAGCGGTCGCTCGCCCGCTCGCGGGCTTCCGCTACATACGGCGCCGCCTTGTCGCGCGCCTCGGCGAGGGCCGGCCCGGCCTTGTCGCGGGCCTCCGCGAGGTAGGGCGCCGCCTTCTCGCGCGCCTCTGCGACGTACGGCGCTGCCTTGTCCCGGGCCTCGGCGATCATCGGGCCCGCCTTCTCGCGGGCGTCGGCGAGCACCGGTGCCGCCTTCTCTCTGGCCGAGTGGAGGTGCGGGGTGAGCTTGTGTGCAACCTTCTGAGCGTGGTCACGCAGTGTCTTCGACACGTGGGGCCGTCCTCTCTGGATCCGTCGCAGGTCCTGTACCCCGATCATGCCCGGTCCTCACACTCGGCGAAAGCCGGGCCCAAACCCGACAGCCCGCCGCCTTGGGACCCGTGGGAGGATCGGGACGACATCACCACACGGTGCGTTCGACGTGAAAGGAAGCCATGTCCGGCGACCTGAAGGCAACCCTGAAGACCAACCACGGGGACATCGCGATCAACCTGTTCCCGAACCACGCGCCGGAGACGGTGGAGAACTTCGTGGGGCTTGCCGAGGGCACCCGCGAGTACACCGACCCGAAGTCCGGCCAGAAGACCACCGGCCGCTTCTACGACGGTCTCGGCTTCCACCGGGTCATCGACGGCTTCATGATCCAGGGCGGCTGTCCTCTGGGCACCGGCACCGGCGGCCCCGGCTACACGTTCAAGGACGAGCCGCACCCCGAGCTCGTCTTCGACAAGCCGTACCTCCTCGCCATGGCGAACGCCGGCCCCGGCACCAACGGCTCGCAGTTCTTCCTGACCGTAGGCGCGACCCCATGGCTCAACTTCAAGCACACGATCTTCGGCGAGGTCGCCGACCAGAGTGGCCGCGACGTCGTGGACGCGATCGGCAAGCTGCCCACCGGTCCGATGGACCGTCCGGTCGAGCCGGTGGTCATCGAGTCCGTGCTGATCGAGCGCGGGTGACCCGCAGCTGAGCGCTTCCGGAGGGCAGCCGGGACCGGACGTTCCCGGCGAGCCCGCCGCCCCCACCTGCTACCGCCATCCGGATCGGGAGACCTGGATCCGGTGTCAGCGCTGCGACCGGCCGATCTGCCCGGACTGCATGCACCAGGCCGCGGTCGGGTTCCAGTGCCCGTCCTGTGTGGCCGAGGGTGCCAAGACCACTCGCAGCGGCAAGGCGGCGTACGGCGGCGCCCGCTCGGAGAACCCGGCCCTGACCAGCCAGATCCTGATCGGCATCAACCTTCTGGTGTGGCTGGTCATCCAGGCCACGGGTG
This sequence comes from uncultured Actinomycetota bacterium, assembly GCA_963740525.1. Lineage (GTDB taxonomy): Bacteria > Actinomycetota > Actinomycetes > Propionibacteriales > Nocardioidaceae > CAVUEG01. The sequence continues at coordinate 989,173 of CAVUEG010000006.1, read as the reverse complement.
GCGCCTCGAGCCCGTGGTACGACCGGCTCGCCCTGCTCGCCGCCGGGCGCTGTGACGGCGCGGGTGGCGGGTACTACCCCAACGCCACCGAGTCGACGTGCGTCGGGACCGGGCTGCACTGGGTCGACGGCGTCGCCGGCGGTCATTACTGGCAGCTGATCACGTCGATGTTCACCCACGTCGACCTGTGGCACATCGGGTTCAACATGCTCGCGCTCTACGTCCTGGGTCCTCAGCTCGAGAGCGTGCTCGGCCGGGCCCGGTTCCTGGCGCTCTACCTGCTGTCCGGCTTCGTCGGCAGTGTCGCGGTCTACTGGCTCAGCAACCCGCAGGTCGGCACGATCGGCGCCTCGGGCGCGATCTTCGGCCTGCTCGGTGGCCTGCTCGTCGTGGTGATCAAGGTGCGAGGCCAGGTGCAGTCGATCCTGGTCTGGGTGGGGATCAACCTGGTCTTCACCATCACCGTGCCGAACATCTCGTGGCAGGGCCATCTCGGCGGCCTCGTCGGGGGCGCGGCGATCGCGGCGATCATCGTCTGGGCGCCGAAGGCGAACCGGACCAGGTGGCAGGTCTCGGGTTTGGTCCTGATCGGCGTGCTCAGCCTGGTGCTGACCGTGGTCCGGACCGCGGTCCTGGCCTGACCCGAGTTACACCGGTGTAGTTCTCCACAGGGTTATCCCCACTGTGGACAACTTCAGGTCAGCGGTCCCTGGGTCGTTCGCTGGTCATTCCCACTGGTCATTCCCACTGGGTGGCGAAGACGAACCCGGTGGCCATGAACGCGATCCCGACCAGCAGGTTGTACTGCGAGAGGTCCTGCATCAGCGGCACCGCGTGCTCGGTCCCGATCACGTAGTAGGTGCAGATCCACAGCAGCCCGAGGCCGAAGCAGCCGAGCATCCCGATCACCACGCCCCGCCCGCGGCCGAGCGGCGTCGACTTGTGGGCCGACACGACCAGGCCGAGCAGGATCAGGCCGAAGCCGATCAGGAAGTTCCAGCGGGTGATGTCGCCCATCCACTTCAGCCCACTGCCGTCCTTGGCCACGTTGAGGTAGACCACGATCCAGACGATGCCGGCGGCGGCGAGGACGCCCGCGAGCACGGTGCGCGGCACCGACATGCTCCACGACTCCCCGGGGGCCGGGGGCAGCTTCTTCGGGCTCGACTTGGTCACTGCTACTCCTCCATGCGTGGGCTCCGGACGCAGCAGGCGTCCGGGGTCACGGGCCAGGTTCGGCCCGCGTCGTCGGCTAGCGTAGTCACCGACCACCCCGTCGAGGAAAGCGCACCCGATGACCGACGTCGTACCCGGACCACCGGAAGTCCTCGACGTCGCGCCTGAGACACCGGCAACGGGGCGCCGCCGTCCCTGGTGGTGGCGGGTCGCCACGCCGACCGCGTTCCTGCTGGCCGGCGGACTGTTCGTGATCAGCTCGCTCAGCTCGGACGGGACGGATCTGCGGGCGTCCAGGTTCGACAACCTCTCCAGCCTCGTCAACGCGGAGAGCAAGCACGTCGACGCTCAGAAGAGCCGTGCTGCCTCGTTGGAGGCCGAGGTCGCACGCCTGTCCTCCAACGTCAACGACAAGGTGGTGCAGCGGATCCAGGGTCGAATCGACAACCTGCAGGGTCCCGCGGGTCTCGAGGCAGTCCATGGCCCTGGGCTGACCGTCACCCTGACTGACGCTCCCGACGACATCATCGACCAGGTCGCGGCACTGGAGGACAACCAGGCAGTCAAGAACCTGCTGGTGCACCAGCAGGACATCCAGGCGGTGGCCAACGCGATGTGGGCAGGCGGCGCCGAGGCGATGACGATCCAGGGCCAGCGGGTGATCTCCACGACCGGGATCAAGTGCGTGGGCAACGTCGTGATCCTGCACGGCATCCCGTACTCCCCGCCGTACCGGATCTCGGCCATCGGCGACGCCACGCGCATGGCCGCCACCCTCGACGCCAGCCCGTACATCGGGTTCTACAAGGAGGTCGTCGAGCGCTACCAGCTCGGCTACGCCCAGGAGGTCGAGGCCGACCTCGAGATGCCGGCCTACCCGAGCCTGCCCACGCTGACCTACGCCAAGGTCGCCGGGCGGGGCGACAACGCCGCCCGCTGACCTACGGCGAGGGACTCGCGGTCGGACTCCCGCTGCGTTGCGGGACCACCGTCGGACTCGGTGACGGACTGGGCGAGGTGCTCTCGGTCGGCGTCGGGGACTCACTCGGCGGCGGCTGGTACGTCGACACGGTGATCGTGACCGTCGTGCCCTGAGGGTGCTCCGTGTAGGCCTCGGGGCTCTGGTCGAGCACGGTGCCAGGCTCGGCCGGCGTGGTGGAGTCGTCCACGACGCTGACGTTGAAGCCCCGCTTGCTGAGCACCTTCTTGGCCCTGCTCTCGGTCATCCCGATCACCAGCGGCACCTGCCTCGGTCCCTCGGACACGAACAGGGTGACGACCGTCCCCACGGACACGCTCGTGGCCGGGTCGGGGTTCATCGCGACGACCTGGTCCTTGGGAGAGTCGGACTTGCGGAACCGGATCCGGGCCTTGAGGCCCTGCTCCTCGAGCTTGGCCTGCGCGGTGTCCTTGTCCTGGCCGATGAGGTACGGCACCACCCGGTCCGGCTTGCCGGTGGAGACCGTGACGTCCACCGCGTCACCCGGGGACACGAAGTCCATGGGCTGGGGGTTCTGGGAGATGATCAGCCCCTTGGGCACGTCCTCGTTCGCCTCGCGGGTGATGTTGCCCATCTGCAGGCCCTTGTCCTCGAGGACCCTCGTGGCCTCACGGACGTTCATCTGGACCAGGGTGGGGACGGAGGTCTGAGGAGGAGCCCCTCCCAGGAGCTTGGGGCCGATGATCGCAGCGGCGACGAGAAGGGCGAGGATCGCGAGGCCGAGCAGGACCAGCGGCCACTTCTTGCGCCCCTCCTCCTCGTCCTCCTGCTGTGCCACGGGGGCGTAGACCGCCGTGGACTCACTCGGAGGAGTGTCGTGCGGCAGGAAGGAGGTGCTGTCGTCGGTCGGGATGATCGGCGCCTGGACGGGCTTGCCCGCAAGGCACCGGTCGATGTCTGCCTTCATGGCGGCGGCGCTCTGGTACCGGTCCTCGACGCGCTTGGCCAAGGACTTCATCACGATCGCGTCGATCTCGGGCGTGAGCTCGTCATCCAGGGACGAGGGTGGCTGGGCCTGTTCCCGCACGTGCTGGTAGGCGACCGAGACCGGGCTCTCCCCGACGAAGGGGGGCCTGCCGGTGAGGAGCTCGTACAGCAGGCACCCGGTCGAGTAGACGTCGCTTCGTGAGTCCACGGTCTCGCCGCGGGCCTGCTCCGGGGAGAGGTACTGGGCCGTGCCGACCACGGCGGCCGTCTGCGTCATCGCCGAGGAGGCGTCCGAGATCGCGCGGGCAATGCCGAAGTCCATCACCTTGATGCTGCCGCTGGGCGTGAGCATCACGTTGCCGGGCTTGATGTCGCGGTGGATGATCCCGGCCCGGTGGCTGTAGTCCAGGGCCGACAGCACGCCGGCGGTGATCTCGAGGGCGCGCTCGGGCAGGATCTTGCGCCCTTCGCGGATGATGTCGCGCAGCGTCCGTCCGGCGACGTACTCCATCACGATGTACGGCTGGGCGACCTCGCTGCCGTCGGTCGACATCTCCTCGCCGGTGTCGTACACGGCGACGATCGAGGGGTGGTTGAGCGAGGCCGACGACTGCGCCTCTCGTCGGAACCTGGCCTGGAAGGTGGAGTCGCTGGCGAGGTCGGTGCGCAGTCTCTTGACCGCGACCACCCGACCGAGCCGGATGTCGTTGCCCTTGCGGACCTCGGCCATCCCGCCGCGGCCGAGGAGCTCACCGAGCTCGTACCGTCCGCCCACGCGTGGGGTGCTCAATCCTTTTCCCTACCCTTCGCCTTGCCCTTGCCGTGTTCGTCGACGACCGGCTTGTCCCACACCACCATGTTCAGGGTGCTCTCCGGCTCGACGAGGCCATGTGGCCTGATTTCGGCAACCGTGTCCGGCAGCTCTGTTCCTGGGTTGCTCCGTTTCTGCTCCTCAACCTTGAAGCCCAGGTCCTCGAGCTCCTTCTTGACCTCGTCCTTGGGACGGCCCACGTAGTCCGACTCTCGCACTCGCACCCGGTTGTCCGGCGGCGGGCTCGAGGTCTCCTTCGACGGCGTGGTCGAGGCTGCCCCGGGGGACGAGGCGGCCGGGTTCTTCCCCGTGTCCGCTCCCGTGTTGGTCGAGGCGTCGCCCAGGGCCCAGGCCAGGCCGGCGATCACGAGGATCACGAGCAGCGCGGCCGCTGCCACCGGCCACCAGGACGGAAGCCGGTCCTGCCAGCGCCGTCGAGGGGCCGCCGGGGGCACGGGGGCCGGCATCGGAGGCGCGGTCATCACCGCGGTGGCCGGGGAGAGCACCTCGGTGGCGGCTGTGGCGCCGAGCGCCCCGGCGGCCAGACCCTCGCCAGCGACCGCGGCCGGGTTCTTCAGCGCGGCCGCGAGCTCACCCGCCGAGGCGTACCGCTCGCTGGGCTCCTTGGCGAGGGTGCGACGAACGATCGCCCGGAGGTCCGCGGGGACGTGTTCGGGCAGCTCGGGGATCGGGTCGCGGAGGTGGGCCAGTGCGGTCGCGATCGCGTTCTCGCCCTGGAAGGGGCGGTGCCCGGCGAGGCACTCGAAGAGCACGACGCCGAGGGAGTACACGTCGCTGGCCTGCGTCGCGGTCTGCCCGGAAGCCTGCTCCGGGGAGAGGTAGTGAGGGGTGCCGATGACCTGGCCCGTCTGGGTGAGCGAGACGGACTCGGCGGCGCGGGCGATGCCGAAGTCGGTGATCTTCACGACGCCGTCGGGCGTCACCATCAGGTTGGCGGGCTTCACGTCGCGGTGCACGATGCCGACCGTGTGGGCGGCCGCGATGGCCTCCGCGGCCTGGCCGATCAGGCCGCGAGCTCGCTCGGGAGGCATCGGCTCGCCGGAGCGGAGCAGCTCCGACAAGGGCTGGCCGTCGACGAGCTCCATGACGAGGTAGGGGCGCGGCGAGCCGTCCTCAGGCGTGACCTCGCCGAAGTCGAAGACGGACGCCACCCCGGGATGGTGCAGCGACGCCGCGTGCCGGGCCTCCGCCTGGAAGCGGCTGCGGAACGTCTCGTCGTCGGCGTACTCGTGCTTCAGCAGCTTCACCGCCACCTCGCGGCCGAGCAGCGTGTCGGTGGCGCGCCAGACCTCGCCCATCCCGCCGGTCGCGATCCGGCTGTCGAGGCGGTAGCGCCCCGCGCTGTCGGCGAAGCGCTCGCTCATCTGTTGATCACCGCCTCCATCACGGCCTTGGCGATGGGCGCGGCGAGACCGCTTCCGGAGATGGCATCGCGAGCCACCCCGGCGTCCTCGACCATGACGGCGACCGCAACCTTGGGGTTGTCGGCCGGGGCGAACGAGACGAACCACGCGTACGGCGGCCGGTCAGCGGCGCTCTGGGCGGTGCCGGTCTTGCCGGCGACCTTGATGCCCGGGATCTGGGCCGTGGTGCCGGTGCCGACGTCGACGACCGAGATCATCATCTGGGTCAGGTCGCGGGCGACCGACGAGCTGACCGCGCCGGCGTGGAAGACCTTGGGCTCGGTCTTCGAGAGGGTCTCGAAGTCCGGGGACCGCACCTCGTCGACGAGGTAGGGGCGCATCACGTCGCCGCCGTTGGCGATGGCGGCCACGACCATCGCCATCTGCAAGGGGCTCGCCGCGACGTCGAACTGGCCGATCGCCGACTGGGCCGTCTGCGGCTCGTTGATGTTGGAGGGGAAGTTGCTCACGGCCTGGGGGCCGAGATCGTCGAGGTAGTGCTGACCGAACCCGAACTTCTCCGCCTGTGCCTTGATCTCGTCGCCACCGAGCTGCATGCCCAGCCAGCCGAACGCGACGTTGCACGAGACCTCGAGTGCCCGGGTCAGGGTGATCTTGGCGCCGCCGCAGCTCATGCCGTTCTCGTTGGGCAGATCGGTGTCGGTCTGCGGCAGGTCGAGCGTCGTGCCGCCGGGCACCAGCGACTGCGGGGTGTACTGCCCGCTGGACAGAGCCGCCGCCGCGGTGACCAGCTTGAACGTCGAGCCGGGCGGGTAGATCTCCTGGATCGCCCGGTTGTTCATCGGCCGCTTCGGGTCCGCGTTCAGCTTGTTGTAGGACTTCTGGATCTCACCGAAGTCGTGCTTGGCGAGGAGGTTCGGGTCATAGCTCGGCGACGTCGCCATCGCCAGGATCTTGCCCGTGGCCGGCTCGAGGGCCACCACCGCACCGGTGATGTTCGCACCGAGCGCGCGCAGCCCGTTGAACGCAGCGTTCTGGGCCCGGGGGTTGATCGTCAGCGTGACGCTGCCGCCCTTGGGCTGGGTGTTGCCCAGCATGTCCACGACCCGGTTGACGAACAGTCGTGGGTCCGACCCGGAGAGGATCTCGTTCTCGGTCTGCTCGACGCCGCTGCGGCCATAGATGTAGGAGTAGAAGCCGGTCATGTTGGCGTACTTGTACGGCTGCGGGTAGGTGCGCTGGAACTGGTACTGGTCCGAGCTCTTGACGCTCTCCGCGACCGGCTTGCCGTTGACCAGGATCGCTCCACGCTCGCGTGAGAACTCCGCGTCACGGACGCGCTTGTTGTCCGCGCGCGAGTTCAGCGCGTCGGCCTGGAAGTACTGCAGGTACGTCACGTTGATCAGCAACGCGAAGAACAACACGCTGCACGCGACCGCCATCAGCCTGATGGGTCGGTTCATCGGGTCATCACCACCTGGGTGGCATCGGAGTCGGTCGGGGCGCTCAGGTCGGGCATCGGGCGCCTCGCCTGGTCGCTGATCCTCAGCAGCAGCGCGATGATCGCCCAGTTGGCGACCAGCGACGAGCCGCCGTACGACAGGAACGGGGTGGTCAGCCCGGTCAGCGGGATCAGCCGGGTCACCCCGCCGATCACGACGAACACCTGGAGCGCGAAGACCACGCCCAGACCCGTCGCGACCAGTTTGCCGAACGCGTCACGGCACACCAGGGCAGTGCGGAGCGCGCGCTCGACGATCAGGCCGTAGAGCACGATCACCGCCATCACACCGGTCAGCCCCAGCTCCTCGCCGACCGCGCCCACGATGAAGTCGGAGTAGGAGAAGGGGATCAGGGTCGGGTCGCCCTGGCCCAGCCCGCGCCCGACGAGGCCACCCCAGGCCATGCCGAACATGCTCTGCACGATCTGGTAGCCGTTCACGTCGGGGTCGAACGGGTGCAGCCAGGCGTCGACCCGTGACTGGACGTGGGCGAAGGCCAGGTAGCCGAGGTAGGCGCCGGCCAGGAACAGCCCGCTGCCGACGACGAGCCAACCCGGTCTCTCCGTGGCGACATAGAGCATCACCAGGAAGAGCCCGAAGAACAGCAACGACGAGCCGAGGTCACGCTGGAGGACCAGAATGCCCAGGCTGAGCAGCCACATGGCCAGGATCGGTCCCAGGTCGCGCCCGCGGGGCAGGTCCACGAAGACGAAGCGTCGTCCGGCCAGCGCGAGCGCATCGCGGTGCAGGACGAGGTAGCCGGCGAAGGCGATGACGAGCAGCACCTTGGCCACCTCGCCCGGCTGGAAGCTGAACGGGCCGACGTTGATCCAGATCCGGGAACCGTTGATCTCGGTGCCGATCACCGGGAGCATCGGCAGGATCAACAGCACGATCGCACCCAAGCCGAAGGTGTAGGTGAACGCCTGGAGGCGCCGGTGGTCGCGGACGACGACCAGTACGCCGACGAAGCAGAGCGCTCCCACGGTCATCCACAGCAGCTGCGTGGAGACCGGCGGGGTTCCCTTGGGGTCCGCGAGCCCGATCCGGTGGATGATCGCGAGACCGAGCCCGTTGAGCGCCGAGACGATCGGCAACAGCACCGGGTCGGCGTATTCCGCGAAGACGCGGACCACGATGTGGCAGCCGATCACAAGCAGAGCGAGCCAGCCGCCGTAGCCAAGGATGTTGGCGGGCACGGTGCCTTCGACGCCCAGGCCGACGGCTGCGTAGGCGCCGATCCCGACGACCAGGCTGATCACCAGCAGGAACAGCTCGGCTCCGCGGCGGCGGCGGTGGACGAACCGGCGTGAGGGCTCCGCGTAGCTCATCCGGCACCCCCGCAGTCGGGCCCGCTGCCCGGCGACGGGCTGTTGGTGCCGGTCGCGGTGGCGCTCTGGCCGCCGGAGGCGGTGGCCGTGCCCGTCCTACTGGGCGACGGGTTGTCGCGGGGGGTGGGCCCGGGCGACTTGGTGCGGTTCGGCTTCCGCGTGGGAGCAGCCGTGCCGGTCTTCGTCGGGCTCGCGCTCGCCGTCGGCTTGGGGGTCGGTTTCGGGCAGGGCGGGATGGCCAGACCGTCGAGGCGCTTGACGATGGTGCGGGCGTCCTCGAGGCTGTCGGCGTCGATCCCGTCTCGCACCTGCCGGGCCGGGTACTCCGGCAGGTCGGCGAGCGCGATCTCGCTCTTCTCAGCCACGCGGTGGAGCCTCACGAGCGGCAGGTCGGCGCGGACTCCCTCGTAGATCGCCACGTTGCCGTCGTACGCGGCGACGTAGTACTGCTTCTGGGTCCAGTCGTACGCCGCGGCCCCGGCGATCCAGACCAGCGCGAGGATCCCGGCCAGCACCAGCAGCCGGCGCAGCCCCAGGAATCGCCGAGGAGGGCGCGGGGCGTAGCGCAGCGCCTCGGGGTCGACCGGCTGGTCCTCTCCGGGCACCGGGTCCATCTCGCCGGTGTCGCCGGAGCGGTGGCCCCGGAAGAAGCTGCGGGCGGCCGCACCCGTGGACCGTCGCGGCTGCTCGGCGGCGGCACCCACGATCATCGGCCCGGTGACGGCGGCCGCGGAGGTGTCCGTGTCGTCCGTGGCGAGTGCACCCGCGGCGCCCCCGGCGGCCTGAGCCCCGTCAGGCGCCTCGACCACGTCGGCCACCACGACGGTGATGTTGTCGCTGCTCCCTGCGTCCAACGACGCGCGGACCAGCTCGACGGCCGCGTAGTCGACGGTGCCGGTGCCGAGGATGTCGGCCAGCCGGGCATCGTCGAGGACGCCCGAGCAGCCGTCGGAGCAGAGCATGAGCCGGTCGCCGGCGACCAGGTCGACGATGAAGAGGTCGGGGTCCGTCTCGTGTACGCCGTCCACGGCACGCAGGATGAGGTTGCGGTGCGGGTGGACCCTCGACTCCTCCTCGGTGATCCGACCCTCGTCGATGAGTCCCTGGACGAAGGTGTGGTCCTTGGTGAGCTGGGAGATCTCGCGGTCCCGGAAGAGGTAGGCCCGGCTGTCGCCCACGTGGCCGATGCCGACGCGGGTGCCGTCGAACAGGGCCGCGGTGACCGTCGTGCTGGTGCCGTCGAGCGACGGGTCGTGCTCGACCAGCTCGGCGATCCGGTCGTGCGCGCGGTGGATCGCGCCGGCCATGGCCTCGAGCAGGTCGTTGGGGGCCGGTGCGTCCAGTCGACGGATCTGCTGGACGGCGGTGCTGCTCGCCACGTCGCCGCGGGCCGAGCCGCCGACCCCGTCCGCCACGACGAGGAGGTTCTCGCTGGCGAATCCGGAGTCCTGGTTGTCCTTGCGCACCCGACCGACGTCGGAGAGCGCGGCGTACCGGAGGCTCAGTCTCATGGGTGCGGGTGCCTACTTCCGCAGCTCGAGGATCGTCTTGCCGATCCGCACCTGGGACCCGAGCTGCAGCGTGGTCGGCTGGGTGATCCGGTGCGAGCCGACGTACGTGCCGTTGGTGGAGCCGAGGTCCTCCACGAACCACTGCTCACCCGACTGGGCGATCCGTGCGTGGCGGGTCGACACGTAGTCGTCGTCGAGGCGGATCGCGGCGTCGTTGCCGCGGCCGATCAGCAGAGGGGCGGCCTCCAGGGAGACGTTCTCGCCGGCGTTGCCACCCTCGAGGATCGCCACGTGCGTCGGGGCACCCTTGCGGCGGCTCGGCTTGGCCGTGGCGCGCTGCTGTTTGGCGGCCTTTCGCTCGGCTCGGCGGTCGGCCCTGGGGGCGCTGTCGACCCGGGCGCCGAACATGTCCGAGCGGACCACGGAGACCGTGGAGAGCACGAAGATCCACAGGATCGCGAGGAACGCGAACCGGATCAGCATCAAGGTGAGCTCAGACATCGGCGCCGCCTTCCGCGCCGTTGCCGGCTGTGACGTAGTGGATCGACATCGCGGTGTTGCCGATCTTCACGGTCGCGCCGTCCTCGAGCATGGCCTGGTCGACCCGGTGGCCGTTGACGACCATGCCGTTGGTCGAGCCCAGGTCGACGACGCTGACCTGGGGCGTTCCGTCGCCCGGCAGCACGCGGAACTCCACGTGGCGCCGGCTGACACCGGGATCGTTCACGCGCACGTCCGCCTCGGTGCCGCGCCCGATGACGAGCCCGGGAGGGTCGAGGGGGTGCCGACTGCCGTTGATCTCGAGCACCACGCTGGCCCGGCGGACCGCGGTGTCGGTGACCGAGCTGCTGGAGGTGACCTTCGCGATCGCCTGGCTGCGCACCCGGAAGCGCCCCGTGGTGAGGTCCTCGGCGGTCACGAACTCGATGGAGACCGGTCCGGTGAAAACGTAGCTCTGGTCGTCGGCGTGCTCGCGGAGCATCTCTGTCAGCTCATGAGCGAGGGTGCCGCCGTACGGCGCGAGGCGGTCCTGGTCCGTCGCGGAGAGCTCGACCTGGAAGCGGTTCGGGACCAGGCGACGGTCCCGGCTGAGGATCTGGGCCGAGTTGTCGAGCTCGCGTTGAAGGGCTGCGGCGACCTCGACCGGTTGTACGGCGGAACGGAAGGCGCGAGCGAACGCGCCCGAGATCATCTGCTCGAGTCTGTTCTCGAAGCGCTGAAGCACTCCCATGCCGCCTCCTTCCGCCCGGTCGTCCGGTTGAGCATGCCCTCGCCGGTCGAGGTTGTCGAAACGCTGACGGCCACACTGCCGCCTGGCCGCATGGTATCCGGGGCATTCTTGCCCACCTGCGGCCGGTTTGGGGCGGTGCCGCCCCGTGGGATAGCCTGAGCCCGCTTCACGCGCGAGTGGCGGAATAGGCAGACGCGCACGGTTCAGGTCCGTGTGCCCGAAAGGGCGTGGGGGTTCAACTCCCCCCTCGCGCACCACCGAAGTCATGGTCGAAGCCCCAGGTCTGACCTGGGGCTTCGACCATTTTCAGGGATCTCTCCGAGCGCTCGACGCCGCACGGTGGCCCACAGTTCCTCTCCTATGATGCGGCCATCATGACCACCACCCCGATCTCTCCGAGGCACTCGCGGGTGGAGGATGCGCTCGGCCTGCTCACCGGCGTCTACATCGTCTCCCTCGGCATCTATCTCCTCCAGGCGTCCGGCGCGGTCACCGGCGGAACCGCCGGCCTGTCGTTGCTGCTGTCCTACGCCACCTCCCTGCGGTTCGAGTGGCTGTTCGTGCTGATCAACCTCCCTGCTTTCGTGGTGGCGGCCTGGACGAAGGGTGCCGCGTTCACCGTGAAGTCACTCGCCTGCGTCGTCGGCGTCTCACTGGCAACCGGGTTCCAGGCGGACATGCTCGGGTTGGGGAGCCTCGACAAGACGTACGGCGTGGTCGCAGGGAACCTGCTGGCGGGCGCTGGACTGCTGATCCTGTTTCGGCACGGCGCCAGCTTGGGCGGCTTCAACGTGTTCGCTCTGCTCATGCAGGAGCGGTTCGGTCTGCGCGCCGGCTACGTGCAGATGGGCCTCGATGTCTCGGTCGTGCTCGGTTCGCTGCTCGTCCTCGATCCCGGAGTCGTCGTACTGTCGGCGGTAGGCGCGGTCGTGCTCAACGTCGTCCTCGCGCTCAACCATCGACCCGGGCGCTACATGGGTCTGTGACCGGGAGAACCACCCACACGCTGTCGGCGCTCCACGCCACAATCGGGGAGTGGCCAACGACTGGATGGATCCCCTCGATCCCCTGGACCCGTTGCACCCGTTCTTCTGGGCGCAGTGGGTCTGTCCACACTGCGCGGAGGACGGCGACGCGTCCGAGCTGGTCGACGGCATCAGGTGCCCGCACTGCGGCGCCGAGGTCGAAGGCATCCCCTAGCGGGCCGACTGCTCCACCGCTCGGCGCTCCGGGACGGGCCGACGCTCCGGGTTTCGCAGTCGGCGGATGGTCTCTGGAGTGGCTGAGGATCGCGGGCTACGGTCGAGGGGATGGACCCGATCGACACTCAGGCGACGCCGGTCGATGAGTTGAATGCGTTGCTCGTCGACCTGACGGCGCGTGCGCGCGACATCCTCGGCTCGAACTTCGTCGGCGCCTATCTGCAGGGATCGTTCGCGCTCGGAGACGCCGACCGGTACAGCGACTGCGACTTCCTGGTTCCGATCCGCTCGCGGCCCACGGTGGAGCAGGAGGTGGCGTTGCGGGCTCTCCACGACGAGATCCCGACCCGTCCCGGCCACTGGGCGCACCACCTCGAGGGCTCCTACCCCGACGTCGAGTCGCTGCGATCGCTCGACGGGCTCTACGTCGAGTGGCTCTACGTCGACCACGGCTGGCGCGAGATGCAGTGGTCGACGCACTGCAACAGCGAGGTGGTCCGCTGGACGCTGCGTGAGCGGGGCATCACGCTGGTCGGTCCTGAGCCTCACGCCCTCGTCGACCCGGTGCCGCCGGAGGCGCTGCGGGCTCGGATGCGCCTCACGATCCCGACGTTGCTGGAGGATCTGGCGAGCTGGATCAGCCTCGACATCGCCTGGGGACAGCGGTACGCCGTGACGACGTACTGCCGGATGCTCTACACCCTGGTGCACGCGGAGGTTTGCTCGAAGCGGGCCGCGCTCGAGTGGGCCGTACGCACGCTCGACCCGATCTGGACCACGTTGCTCACCCGCGTGCTGGCCGACCGATCCCGTGGCTTCGACCCCGATGACGCTTCGCGTCCCGGAAGTGTCGAGGCCACGGTCGAGTTCGGCGCCTACTGCCGAGACCTCGCGCTGACCTGGTAGCAGCCGGCAGCTCATCCATTGGTCACAAACCGCAGGTTCCTGACCCGAAAACCTGCGGTTGGGGACCAAACCGCATACCCGAGCGAAGCGAGGGATTGGCCCGGGTGGAGGGGTGGGGAGCAAGATGGCGGGCATGGAGTCTGAGACACCGGCCAGGAGAGCAGCCACCACGTCGTCGTACTCGATCACGATGCGGTTACACAGCGAGACCGACCCGGGGGTGGTCGGCAAGGTGGCCACACAGATCGCGACGCAGGGGGGCATCGTCACCGCGATCGACGTGGCGGAGTCGCGGCACGACCGGCTCGTGGTCGACGTGACGTGCTCGGCTGCCGATGCGGAGCATGCCCGCGAGATCGTCGCCGCGGTGGAGCAGATCGACGGGGTGACCGTGCACAAGGTCTCCGACCGGACGTTCCTGCTCCACATCGGCGGCAAGATCGAGGTGCGTTCGAAGGTGCCCCTGCGCACCCGCGACGACCTGTCGATGGCGTACACCCCGGGCGTGGGCCGAGTCAGCCTGGCGCTGGCCGAGAACCCCGAGGACGTGCCCCGGCTGACGATCAAGGGCAACACGGTCGCCGTGGTCACCGACGGGTCGGCGGTGCTCGGGCTCGGCAACATCGGGCCCGGTGCGGCGCTCCCGGTCATGGAGGGCAAGGCAGCGCTGTTCAAGCGGTTCGCCGACATCGACGCGTGGCCGATCTGCCTGGCATCGCAGGACACTGATGAGATCGTGCGCGCGGTCGAGATGATCGCGCCGGGCTTCGGGGGGATCAACCTCGAGGACATCGCCGCACCGCGATGCTTCGAGATCGAGGCGCGGCTGCGCGAGAGCCTCGACATCCCGGTCTTCCACGACGACCAGCACGGCACCGCGATCGTGGTCCTCGCCGCGCTCACCAACGCCCTGCGCGTGGTCAAGAAGGAGATCGCGGAGGTGCGCGTCGTCGTCGCCGGCGCGGGCGCCGCCGGCACGGCGATCGTGACCCTGCTGCTGGCCGCGGGAGCCGCCGACGTCGTGGTCTGGGACCGCAACGGCTGCCTCTCCCGTGACGACGACACTCTGTCGCCGGCGATGGCCGAGCTGGCCAGCCGCACGAACCCCCGCGGGATCACCGGAGACCTGCACACCGCGCTGCAGGGTGCCGACGTGTTCATCGGGGTGAGCGGGCCCGGCGTACTCGACGCCGAGTGGATCGCCGACATGGCCGAGCAGTCCGTGGTGTTCGCGTTGGCCAACCCCGACCCGGAGGTCGACCCCGCGGATGCCGCGCGGTACGCCACGGTCGTCGCGAGCGGCCGCAGCGACTACCCGAACCAGATCAACAACGTGCTGGCGTTCCCGGGCGTCTTCCGTGGCCTGCTCGACGCCCGCGCGAGCGAGATCACGACCGAGATGCTGCTCCGGGCCGCCGAGGCGATCGCGCTGGTGGTGACCGACGAGGAGCTCAACCCGAGCTTCATCATTCCGAGCGTCTTCCACCCCGACGTGCCGGGTGCGGTCGCGCAGGCGATCAGCGGGGAGTGAGGCGGCGGGCCATACTGCTGCCATGCCCCACTTCTCGCACACCGAAGTCGTCGCCGCCGAGCCTGCAGCGGTCTTCGCGATCCTCGACGACACCTCCCGCACCCCCGAGTGGCTCGAGCGCTGCACCCAGATCGAGAAGCTCTCCGAAGGCCCCAACCAGGTCGGCACCCAGCTGCGCTACCACTACCGCGACGGTCGTCGCACCGGCGTGATGAACGGCTCGATCGTGGTGCACAACCCCGGACGCCAGATCACGATGGCCTACCTCGACCGGATGATGGACGTCACGGTCGACTTCGTCACCGAGCCTGCGGGTGCCGGTACGACGCGCCTGACCCACACCATCGACATCACCCCGCAGGGCTTCTTCAAGCTCCTGACCCCGCTGATCAAGCGTTCCCTCCCCGGGCAGACGCGGGATGCGATGGACCGCCTCAAGGACCTCGCGCAACAGCCGGGCTGACCGAGGCCGAGGTGCGGCCCAGTGAAATCTTCCCCGCGACCCTTGCCACCGGGGTTTACATTTCGTACAGTTTTGTAAACCCAGTCCCGTCCGACCGTGGAGGTCGACCATGGCGCTCGTGTCCAGTCAGTCCGCCGGCTACCCCGATGAGCAGGCAGGCACCGTGTCGCCCGCTTCGACCGAGGGCTGGCGCGACCACAAGCGTTACCTGTGGCTGATCGGGCTGGTCGTCCCGTCGCTGGCGTTCATCGCGATCGGCATGCACGAGGTCACCGGCTGGGGAGTCTGGTTCTGGATCGGTCCGATCGTCATCCTGGTCGTGGTCCCGGCGATCGACCTGTTCGCCGGGCTCGACCGCTCCAACCCGCCCGACGACGTGATCGAGGCGCTGGAGCAGGACAAGTACTACCGCTGGATCACCTATCTCTTCCTCCCCATCCAGTACGCCGGCTTCGTCGCCGCGTTCTGGCTGATCGCGCACGGCGACCTCTCCACGTTCTCGAAGGTGGGCCTGGCGATCTCGATCGGGGCCATCGGCGGCATCGGGATCAACACCGCGCACGAGCTCGGGCACAAGAAGGAGAGCCACGAGCGCTGGCTTTCGAAGATCGCGCTCGCACAGAGCTTCTACGGCCACTTCTACATCGAGCACAACCGCGGCCACCACGTCCGCGTCGCCACCCCGGAGGACCCGGCGAGCAGCCGGTTCGGCGAGAACCTCTACCAGTTCTGGCCGCGCACGGTGGTCGGGTCGGTGAAGAGCGCCTGGCGCATCGAGAAGCGGCGGTACGCGCGCAAGCAGCAGCACCCGTTCCGGATCGGCAACGACGTGCTGAACGCCTGGCTGATGTCTGCGGTGCTCTGGGGCGCGATGATCGCGTGGCTCGGGGTCGGCATCCTGCCGTTCCTGGTCATCCAGGCGATCATGGGGTTCTCGCTGCTCGAGGTCGTCAACTACATGGAGCACTACGGGATGCTGCGCCAGAAGGTCGGCATCGGCGAGCGACAGCGCTACGAGCGGGTGGCGCCCAGCCACAGCTGGAACTCCAACAACATCGCGACCAACGTGCTGCTCTACCACCTCCAGCGACACTCCGACCACCACGCGAACCCGACCCGGCGCTACCAGACGCTGCGGGACTTCGAGGAGTCCCCGGTGCTGCCGACGGGGTACGCCGGGATGATCGTCCTGGCCCTCTTCCCGCCGGTGTGGCGTCGGGTGATGGATCCGCGGGTGCTCGCCCACTTCGATGGTGACCTGCGGAGGGCGAACCTGAGCCCACGCAAGCGCGAGCGGATCCTGGCGGCGTACCCGCCCCACCCGACCGTCGAGGAACTCGCCGCGGCGGCCGAGGAGGCCGCCCGGACGACCGTCACCGACGAGGTTCAGGCGGCCCGCTGCCCGGGCTGCGGCTATGTCTACGAGGTGGCTGCCGGTGACGAGCACGAGGGGTTCGCCGCGGGCACCGCCTGGAGCGAGATCCCCGACTCGTGGTGCTGCCCCGACTGCGGGGTGCGCGACAAGGTCGACTTCGTTCCCGTGGTCCCCTCAGGCACCGTCTCCTGACCCGACCTCCGGGCCGTCGCCGCCCGGAGCCGTGGAAGCGCCTCCCTAGACTCACCACCATGCCCTCTGCCGCGCCCGCCCGTCCGGTCCGGGCCAGGATCCTCGAGGCCGCCACGGAGATCACGGTGGAGTCCGGTTGGGGCGCGGTCACCATGGCCAAGCTGGCCGAGCGGGCAGGGGTGAGCCGGCAGACCGTCTACAACGAGGTCGGCGGGAAGCCGCGGCTGGCCGAGACGATGGTGATGACCGAGCTCGCGCGCTTCCTGGAGGTGGTCGACGCCGAGCTCCGCACGGGTGACGACGCGGTCGACGCGATCCGTCGGGCGGCGTTCGGAGTGCTGCTCATGGCGGACCGCAACCCCCTGCTGCGAGCGGTGGTCTCCGCCTCGCAAGGCGCCGGCGAGGATCTGCTGCCACTGCTCACCACTCACTCGGAGCCGCTGATGGCGGCCGCCCACGACGTGATCCGGGCGAGGCTCGGCCGCTTCGAGCTCGGCCTGGACGAGCACCAGACGGCGGTGGTCATCGACATGGTGGTCCGGGTGGTCCTCTCGCACGTGATGCAGCCGATCAAGTCCGCCGACAGCACGGCGGAGGACATCGCGTGGATCAGCGCGAGGGTGCTTCGCCTCGGAGAGTGACCAGGTCGAGCTCGAAGAGCAGTTCCAGGCCATCCTCCTCGTCCCACTGCTCGCCGACGGGCCGGAAGTCGAACTGCCGCACGGTGGCGAGCGAGGCCGCGTTCTCGGGACTGACGCTGGCACGGACCACGCGCGCCTCCGGATTCGCTTGAGCCCACTGGAGGGCGGCGGCCAGCAGCCGGGTGCCGAGCCCTCGTCGCCGATGGCGAGGGTCCACGGAGTAGGCCACCTCGACCATGCCTGCGTCGTCGGGCCCGCCGTGGAACCCGACATGGCCCACGACGTCGCCCGAGGACTCCTCGACCGCGGCTCGGGCTATCCAGTCGGCGCTGTCGGGATCCATGGCGATCTGGTCGACCCGGATCTGCCACAGCCACGCGTGGTCGACGAAGTACGGCGTCAGCATCACCCCGGCGTGTTCGCTCGCCGAGTCCAGGTCGCCATCGAGCAGTGCGCGCAGGGTGTCGGGTCCGAGGCGGACCAGCCGGATCCCGCTCGGGTCGGGGGCGTTCACAGGTGCAAGATACGCCGCCCTGATGCTTGCGGCGTACCGATCGCCGGCGACCTAGGCGCCGGGCTGGCCCATGTCCGGCATCCCCTCGACCGCGGGCGCCCCGTCGTCGCCCGGCTTGCCGGACGTCGACTCGCCGTCGTCGTCCTGGTCGGGATCCTGGTCCGGGTTCTGGGCCAACGGGTTGTCGTCCGTGGGGCGCAGGTCCTCGGGAAGCTGCTCGTCGGTGATCTCGCCCGGTGCGCCCTCAGGGGCAGACGACTCGGGCCGGTCCTCACTCTGGGATTCGCTCATGACCGTGCTGTACCCACCTGGTCGCACGGGCACGCACGAAGGGCCCGGCCGTGTGGCCGGGCCCTTCGGGTGGATCGGGTGATCAGCTGGGCATGAGGACCGAGTCGATCAGGTACACCGTGGCGTTGGCGGTGTGGACGCCGCCGCAGATCACGTTGGCGCCGTTGACCTTCAGGCTGTCGCCGGAGCCGGTGACCTTGACGGTCCCGCCCTCGACGGTGGTCTGGGTGCCGTCGATCTGGTCAGGAGCGATCTGACCGGGCACCACGTGGTAGGTCAGGATCTTGGTGAGCAGGTCCGCGTTGGCCGGCTTGGCCAGCGAGGCGACCGTCTTCTGGGGAAGCTTGCCGAAGGCCGAGTCGACCGGGGCGAAGACCGTGAACTGGTCACCGTTCAGCGTGTCGACCAGGTCCACCTTGGGGTTGAGCTGGCCGGAGACCGCTGCCACGAGGGTCTTCAGGAGCGGGTTGTTGCTGGCGGCCACGGCCACCGGGTCCTGCGCCATGCCGGCAACAGAGCCGGAGCCGTCGGGAACCGCCGCGGCGTAGTCGCCACAGCCGGGGCCGACCAGGTCAGCGGCCGGGTCCATCGCCGGGCTGGTGGTCTCGCCGGACGTCGAGCCACTCGTGGTGCTGCCCGACCCTGCGGTCGCGGCTTCGGTGGTGTCGGAGTTCCCGCAGGCCGCTGTCGTCGACAGAGCGGCGACGGCGACGAGGGCGAGTGCGGATTTGCGAAGGGGGCTCATCGCGGTTTCCTTTTCTGTTTCGGGGAGTCAGCCTGGTGCCAGATCCCTGTGTGTCATGGGCTATTCGGCCGCCGGTGTGCGGCGGATTGGTCTTACTGGACAGTGATTGCGACGCTGTCCCAGCCCGTCGAACCATTGGGTGCGATCGGGGCGCGGTCGGAGGTCTGGGTGTAGCCGGACTTGTCGGTGGCCCGCACCTTGAGGGTGTGACTACCTGGCTGGGCGTCCCAGTCCAGGACCCACTGGCGCCAGGTCTCGATGCCGTCCTCCTTGGCCAGCCTGGCCGTCTGCCAGGGGCCGTCGTCGACGCTGACCTCGACCTTCTCGATGCCGCTGTTCTGCGACCAGGCGACGCCGGCAACGGCGTTCTTCCCGGCGGAGAGCTTGGCGAAGGAGCGAGGCACGTCGATGCGTGCCGAGGTCTTGATCGGTGCTTCCTCGGCGTAGCCGCGAGTGGTCCAGTACGCCTTGAAGTCGGCGAACCGGGTGACCTCGATGTCGATCAGCCACTTGGTGGCGGAGACGTAGCCGTAGAGGCCGGGGACGACCATCCGGACCGGGAAGCCGTGCTCGAGCGGCAAGGGTTCGCCGTTCATGCCGACCGCGATCATCGCGCCGCGGTCGTCGGTGAGTGCCGCAAGAGGGGTCCCGATCGTCATCCCGTCGGCCGACGTGGTCTTCACCGCGTCGGCGTCACCCTGTACGCCGGCCTCGGCGAGCAGGTCCTTGACCATGACGCCGAGCCACGCCGCGTTGCCGACGTACTCACCGCCGACGGGGTTCGAGACGCAGGTCAGCGTGATCCGCTTCTCCACCAGCCGACGCTTGAGGAGATCGGCGAAGGTGAGCTCGATCTCCCGGTCCACCAGCCCGTGGATGCGAAGCGTGTAGCCGTCGATCGGCACCTGCGGCACCGAGAGCGCGGTGTCCACCCGGTAGAACTCCTGGTTGCTGGTCAGGTAGGGCGTGATCCCCTGCACCGGCAGGTTGACGCCGTTCGGCAGCGGAGTCGACGTGGCGGCGCTGGGCAGGCGCACCGCGGCCCGGGAGCCCACGGCGGAGGTGCCGCTGAGCTGGCGGGCGGTGATCCCGGCGGCGGCGACGGCGCTGACGGCGAGGGCAGCCTGGAGAAACTTGCGCCGGTCGAAGGCGAGGGGGACCTCGACGTGGGTCGGCAGCTGAAGGCGTGCCTTCCCACCGTCCTCGGTCGCGACCGCACCCTCGCGTGCAGACGTGAGGGGGGTGGTGGACGCGCGGCGGGCCGGGGCGGCCGGGGCGGCCGTCGCGGGACCTGTGGTCGACCGAGGCAAGCCGAGGGTGCCCAGGAGCCAGAGCAGCGAGCCCAGACCGACCACGGCCAGGGCGAGCACCGGCACCAGCCGCAGCACCGGGCCGGCGGTGGCGGCGCGGTCTGCCACAGCAGCGACGGAGGCGACCAGGACCAGGGCACCGAACAAACCGACCGCCAGCCTGCGAGACTTGACACCGACAGCCCCGATCACGATCGCCAGACCGGCCACCGTCGCCACGACCCCGCCGATCAACACCGGCTTGTCGTTGGTGCCGAAGTTCTCGATCGCCCACTCCTTCACCGGACGAGGGGTCAGGTCGATGGCGCGGTTCCCCACTGCGAGCAAGGGGGACGTGACTCCTGTGAGCAACCGGGAGGCTGCCTCGGAGACGGCGACGCCGGCGAGACCTGCCAGGAAGCCGATCAGGCCCCCGAGGGCGAAACGGGCGCGGTCGGGGTGGGTCAGTGGGTTCCTCATGGGGGTGGTTCGCAGCCGAGGGCCGTGCGGCTGGGTCTACGGACCTACGATGGGTCGAGGGAGCAAGCCGGGCAGGGGAGAGACATGAGGTCGAGGGTTCGCGGACGCGTGCGTCTGGGCGTCCTCGCGCCTCTGGCGGTGGTGATGGTGACCGTGACCGCCTGTGCCTCCGGCTCCGCCTCGCCCGGCCAGGGAAACGCGACAGTGCCCGACGCCGTGGGCAGTCCGGTGGCCGACGGCTCGGCGCCGCCGGACAACGACCCCGCCGCGCACGCGGTGCCCGACCCTGGCCCGTTGACGGAGTCGCTGCGGTCGGCCGACATCCTCGTCTACTCCAACAAGGAGCTCGCGGGCCCGCTGGTCCGACGCATCGCCCATCTCAAGGGCGTGGTCGCCGCCGAGCCGTTGTCGCTGGCGCAGGTCCCGATCGACGGCCGCACGATCACCCTGGCGTCGGCGGCGCCCGGGGCCTTCAGGCGGTTCACGTTCGCCGCGACCGCACAGCTCGACGCGATCTGGAGTCGGGTGGCAGGTGGGGAGATCGCGATCGACCCCGCGGTCGGGAAGCCCCTGATGCATGACGACGGGTTCCTCCACCTCGGCACCGGGCCAACGGCGCCCGCCCTGCACGTGGGGGCGTTCGCCACCCTGGTGCCACGGATCGACGCGGTGGTGAACACCAGCTGGGGCCAGGAACTGGGCATGCTCGGCCACAACGCCATCCTGGTGTCGACTCTGAAGACCGCACCTCAGGTGGTGACGCCGCTCATCACGCGACTCACCCGGGGCACCGCGAGCGTGCAGCTCCTCGGCCCGGACCTGGACATCACCATCCCGCAGACGGCTACCTCACCGGCGGCTCGGTGGCCCAGGCGGTCGGGTCTTTCAGCTACCGGGCCAACGCCGACGGCTCGGTCGTGCCCGACCCGCGCTGGGTCGCGAGCTACATCCGCACGGAGTCCGTGCCGATCATCGGGGCCGTGACGTGCAACAAGGTGATGATCCCGCAGCTGCGCGCGGCGCTGCAGGAGCTCGTCGACCGGGGGCTGAGGAACCTCATCCACCCCGGCGAGTACGGCGGCTGCTACGTGCCTCGCTTCATCGGCCACGACCCGGCGCAGGGGTTGTCGCTGCACACGTGGGGGATCGCGATCGACCTCAACGTGCCCGGGAACCAGCGCGGCACCAAGGGCCAGATGGACCCCCAGGTGGTGGAGGTCTTCAACCGCTGGGGCTTCAACTGGGGTGGCACCTGGGGTTACACCGACCCGATGCACTTCGAGCTCGGACGCCTCGTAGCGGTCCGGTGACCGGCGTACGCTGGAGGCATGCGCACCGCGAGGCGTGACCAGAGGCTCCTGCTGGCGACGGAGCACGACTACCGCCACCTGCCCGAGCCGATCCGCCTCGAGGACACGATCACCTCCGAGGAAGCCAGGGAGATGCCGCGCGAGAAGGACGACTACTGGCGCGAGGTCGAGTGGATGCTGCGCACGACGGGTCTGGGCTAGAGCCACCGGTCCGCTCGACCGCGGCCGTCCGGACGGCTGCCCCGTCGGGTCCGGGGCTTGGCTAGGGTCGGCGCATGCGCTCCCTCCAGGTCTCCTCCCTCGTCGGTCCCCGTGGTGTCGAGGTCGTGGAGGTGCCCGAGCCGACGCCGGCCGAGGGCGAGGTCGTGGTCGAGGTGGCAGCCGTGGGGGTGAGCTTCCCGGATCTCCTGCTCTCCCGTGGGGAGTACCAGATGAAGCCTGAGCCCCCCTTCCAGCTCGGCGTGGACTTCGCGGGCGTGGTGCGCTCGGCGCCCGCCTCGTCCGGGTTCTCCGCGGGGGACCGGGTGGCCTGCGTCCTGCCGTGGGGCGGCGGCGCCGAGGTGGTCTCGCTGGGACCCGAGAGTGTCTTCCCGCTCCCCGACACCATCGGCTTCGAGCAGGGTGCCGCGATCCCGATGAACTACCTCACCGCCCAGTTCGCCCTGGCCGACCGCGCCGGCCTCCGCGAAGGCGAGACGGTGCTGGTGCACGGCGCCGCGGGCGGCGTCGGCACCGCGACGCTCCAGGTCGCCAAGGGGTACGGCGCCCGCACCATCGCCGTCGTGTCCAGTGACGAGAAGGCGGCCCTCGCCCGGGCCGCGGGTGCCGACGAGACCGTGCTGGTCGAGGACTTCCTCCCGGCGGTGAAGCAGCTGACCGGTGGCGTCGGCGTCGACGTGGTGATGGACGTGGTCGGCGGTGACCTGATGACGGACTCGCTGCGCGCACTCGCCCCACTGGGACGGCTTCTCGTCGTGGGGTTCGCCGGTGGCAGCGTCCCCCAGGTGAAGGTGAACCGGCTGCTGCTCAACAACATCGACGTCCGCGGAGTCGGGTGGGGCGCCTACGCGATGGTGCGGCGGGGCTTCATGCGCCGGCAGTGGGATGCGCTGCTCCCGATGATGGAGTCGGGGGTGATCGCGCCACCGATCGGGGCGACGTACCCACTCGAGCAGGGCGGCCGGGCGCTGACCGACATGGAGGAGCGCCGCACTCTCGGGAAGACCGTGCTGACCCTGCGCTGATTCTGCCGTCTTCGCCAGGCTCGGTAGGGTGAAGTGCGTGACGATCCTCGATGACGCCAAGCCCGGCATGAACCCTGCCGTCCGCCCCCAGGACGATCTCTTCGGCCACGTCAACGGACGATGGCTGGACACGACGGAGATCCCCGCGGACCGGTCGAGCTGGGGTCCCTTCGTGATGCTCGCGGACGAGGCCGAGCAGCACGTGAAGGAGATCATCGAGCAGCTCGCCCAGGACGCCGTCAGCGGCACCGCCGAGGATGACGACGCCAAGAAGATCGGCGACCTCTACGCGTGCTTCATGAACGAGCAGCGGATCGAGGCCCTCGGCGCGGAGCCGATCCAGCCGCTCCTGCGCGCCATCGGCCAGTTGCGCGACGTCCGCGACCTGGGCGCCTTCCTCGGCGAGTTCGAGCGGCTCGGTGGAGCAGGCATCTTCGGGACCTACATCAACACCGACGCCCGCAACTCGGACCGGTACCTCGTCCACCTCACCCAGGGCGGTCTCGGGCTGCCCGACGAGTCGTACTACCGCGAGGAGAAGTTCGAGGAGATCCGCACGGCGTACCTCGCCTACACCGAGCGGCTCTTCGACCTCGCCGGCTACCCGGACGCCGCCGCGGCGGCCCGCACCGTGCTGGACGTGGAGACGAAGCTGGCCGTCGGACACTGGGAGCGGGCGGAGACCCGTGACGTGATCAAGACCTACAACCTGATGTCGGCCGACGAGCTGGAAGCCCTGTGCCCGGCGTTCGACTGGAGCGCCTACGTCACCACGATGGGTGGCGACGACCAGACGCTCGCCGAGGTCGTGGTGAGGCAGCCGAGCTACCTGGAGCACCTGTCGAGCACGCTGGACGAGGTGCCGCTGGAGGACTGGAAGCACTGGCTCGCGATCCGGGTCGTGCGCAGCGCCGCGTCGTACCTCTCGACCCCCTTCGTCGAGGCCAACTTCGACTTCTACGGCCGCACCCTCAACGGCACCCCCGAGCTGCGTGCCCGCTGGAAGCGCGGGGTGGGACTCGTCGAGGGCGCGCTCGGTGAGGCGGTCGGCAAGCAGTACGTCGCGAAGTACTTCCCGCCGCAGTCGAAGCAGATGATGGACGAGCTGGTCGCGAACCTGCTCGGGGCCTACCGCGCCAGCATCGAGAAGCTCGACTGGATGGGCGAGGAGACCAAGCGCCGTGCCTACGAGAAGCTCGACACGTTCCGCCCCAAGATCGGCTACCCGGACAAGTTCCGGGACTACTCGAAGCTGATCATCGACCCCGACGACCTGATCGCGAACACCGCCGCGATCTCGGCGTTCGAGACCGACTACGAGCTGGCGAAGATCGGTGCGCCGGTCGACCGCGACGAGTGGTTCATGCTCCCGCAGGCCGTCAACGCCTACTACAACCCCGGCACCAACGAGATCTGCTTCCCCGCCGGCATCCTGCAGCGACCGTTCTTCGCTCCCGACGCCGACCCGGCGGAGAACTACGGCGGGATCGGGGCCGTGATCGGCCACGAGATCGGGCACGGCTTCGACGACCAGGGCGCGCAGTACGACGGCCACGGCAACCTCAACGACTGGTGGACCACCGAGGACAAGGCGGCCTTCGAGGTGAAGTCGGCGGCCCTGATCGAGCAGTACAACGGCTTCGAGCCTCGGACGCTGCCCGGTGAGCGGGTGAACGGCGCGCTCACGGTCGGAGAGAACATCGGCGACCTCGGTGGCCTGACCATCGCACTCAAGGCGTACCTGATCTCACTCGGTGACGACACGTCAGACCTGGAGCAGGACGAGGCGGGGCTCACCGGGCCGCAGCGGCTCTTCCTCAACTGGGCCTACGTCTGGCGCACCAAGCGACGCCTGGAGCAGGAGCAGCAGTTCCTCACGATCGACCCGCACAGCCCGGCGGAGTTCCGGGCGAACATCGTGCGGAACCTCGACGAGTTCCATGAGGCGTTCGGCACCGTCGAGGGAGACGGCCTGTGGCTGGATCCGGAGCAGCGGGTCAGAATCTGGTGAATCGGGACCCCCGGCCCTAGCGCGGCAGGGGCGTCGGCCCGACACTGAGGCCCATGACCTGGGGGGATCCCGCCCGTCGACTTGCTGCCGCTTTCGCGGCCTGCCTGCTGCTGCCCCTTGCCGGCGTCGGAACCCCGGTGCACGCGGTCGCCCGTGACGGCGCGGACGTCGACCCAGACCCCGGCGTGGTCGCCCGGCTGGACCACGACATCGGTCGGCCCTCACCACAGAGCGGGGAGCGGACGGGACGGCGTTGGCCGGGTCGGCAGATCCCCTACAGCGAGACCCTGCCCGCGGCGTACGACTGGAGCCTGAAGCACGCCCTGTCGGCCTGGAACAAGTCCGGTATCGGCACGAAGTTCGTCAAGGTCGCCGCCACCAAGTCCAAGCTGAAGATCTCGGTCGGGGAGACGTACGGCGCCACCGGCTTCGCCTCGATCGGCTACCAGGGCACGAACTACGTGCACATGGTTCCCCCGGGCAAAGGCCCGCTCCCTGCGGCCGAGAAGGAGATCATGGGGCGGGTCATCGCCCACGAGCTGGGGCACGTGCTGGGCCTGGAGCACAACAACTCCCAGCGCTGCGCCCTGATGAGCCCGGTGATCTACCAGGACTGCGCGGGTCTGTCGGCGACCAAGCCCGGCTACTACCACTGTCGATGGATCACCAAGGCGGACGGCTCGAAGGCGTCCGCGTTGTACGGCGGCTCCTTCCACCTGGCGCCCCGGTACTGCCTGGTCTACCCGCTGCCGCCCCAGCTGGGCGGAGTCGTGTTCTCCGGTGGTGCCGCGGCGGACAAGCCCGTGAAGATCGCCTGGACCTTGCCGCGGCACATCCCTGCGGGGTCGCGGATCCAGGTGTGGACCGAACCGGGGTCCACGTGCGCCTTCACCGGCGCGATCACCCAGGCCAGCCTCGCGGCCACGGCCACGAGCTGGACCGAGAAGAACCAGCGCAAGGGGACGTCCTGCTACCGGCTCAGGATCGTCAACAGCCTCGGTGCGGGCCCGCGGGCGTTCACCGACGTACGGCAGCGCTGGGCCCCCGCACCGGACCCGCCGAGCCTCACCTCGGTCACCGCACTGGTCACCGACGACAACGTGCCCAGCTACCGGATCACGGGTTCCATCCCGGCCGGAGCCTCGCTCTACTACCAGTTCGGCACGTCACCCGGGGACTGCTCGACGGCCTGGCCCGGGATGACGAAGGCGGACTCTCTCTTCCGCCAGACGGACGGGTCCTGGCTGTTGCTGGCCCCCGACTACGCCACCCATTGCGCGTCCTTCTTCGTGGTCAACCGCTGGAACAACGCCAGCAGTGGTGTGGTCAGGACCCTGAGCTACCCGACCCCGGCCGGGCCGACGATCAGCTCCGTGACACCGCAGGACGTCGGCTGGCCGGAGTACCGCATCACCGGCTCGATCCCGGCCGACTCCGACCTGGTCGCGGCGGTCGGTGCGCCGGGAACCTGCCCGACGACGTGGTCGGACTCCCTGAACTGGTACTACCTGACCACCGACGGCCCAGGTGCCTGGCTTCTCGACGTCGACGACTTCGAGGCCCACTGCGTGTCGTTCTTCGTCATGGCCTGGACCGGACCCCCGAGCGCCGGAGTCGTCCGGAGCCTGGCCTTCCCGCCCGTCTCTCCGCCCACGATCAGCACGGTCGGGGCGATCGACGCCGACACCGGAGCGAGACAGGTGACCGGCTCGATCCCCGACGGGACCACCCTCCTGGCCCTGGTCCGGCCCTCGGGTCAGTGCGTGGCGACCTGGCCCGCCGCCGAGGACCCGTGGTCCTGGGCCTTGTGGGACGAAGGAGGCACCTGGTCGTTGTACTCGGCCCCCGACGGGTCCTGCGTCTCCTTCTTCACCTGGACCACCTCGGGCCGCTTCAGCACGGGCGTGGCTCGCCAGCTCCCCTGAGCCCGTGAGGTTGCGGTTTGGTCCCCAACCGCAGGTTTTTTACCTGCGGATCTGTGGTTTGTGACCAATAGGTGCTGTGGACAACCGATCAGGCGACGAGCCGTTCGACCGCGGTGATGAGCTGTGGGTCGTCGGGCTCGACACCGGGGGCGAACCTCGCGACCACGGACCCGGCCTCGTCGACGAGGAACTTCTCGAAGTTCCACGTCACGTCGCCGCGGCGACCGGACTCGTCGGGGGTGTCGACCAGGGCCTGGTACAGCGGGTGCCGTGTCTCGCCGTTGACCTCGACCTTCTCGGTCATCGGGAAGCTCACGCCGTACGTCGCCGAGCAGAACTCGGCGATCTCCTCGCCCGACCCCGGCTCCTGTCCCCCGAACTGGTTGCACGGAACCCCCACGACGCTGAGCCCGCGGTCGGCGTACGCGGCATGCAGGTGCTCGAGCGCGACGTACTGGGGAGTGAGTGCACACCGCGAGGCCACGTTGACCACCAGCGCCGCGCGGCCGCCGGTGAGGTCGCCGAAGGTGGCCGGGGTGCCGTCCAGGCGCGCGATCGGGGTGTCGAGAAGGCTCATGACCCGAGCCTAGAACAGGCTGTGTAACGATCACGGCCCTGTCCACCCGGCCCACCCTGTCGGCAGCCCGGGGCACGATGGCCTCGGAGAACCCGAAGACCGGTTGGAGAGCGAGGACGCCGAGTGAGCTTTGTTCCGTTGCACGGAGCCGCCACGTTCGAGGCCGCGTCCCCTCCCCGCGACGGTGCGGTCACCTTCACCGACGGCGAGCGTCGGGTGATCCGGATGCCGATCCGCGGCGCCCTTCCCGTGCTCACCCGGGCGCACCGCCGCGACGACCTGCACCCCACCGTTCGGCTGCTCAGCGGCGCCGCGATCCTCGCCATGCAGCTCGTGGCCGACGGCAAGATCGGCCCGCACCCGACCGCCGACCACTGGCGCATGGGGCCGCTCGGCGAGCGCGACGAGGAGCGCCTCACGCTGTTGGCCGGCGCCCGGGCCTACCCCGGGCTCGAGCCCGAGGCCGTCGTCACCGTGGTGCGCGAACTGCTGGACGCGGTCGCGGACGCGATGCCCCGCTCGGCTCCCCGACGCGACCATCCCCTGGTCCCCGTCGTACGCCGGGACCGGACCAGGTTGCTCGCCGCCCCGGAGGGACGCGTGCACCAGGTCTCGCTCTCCCTGCGGATCGAGGCCGACGACGAGGACCTGGTCCACGGTCGGGTGCGGGTCGTCCTCCAGGCCCACGACGCCGCCGACCACGCCCACGTGGTCGACGCGGCCCGGCTGTGGACCGACCGGGAGTGCGGGTTCAGCGGGCAGGCCCGCGTCCACCTGACCACGTTGCTGCGCCGGGCCGCGCAGGCCTGGGACCCGCTGGACCGGCTGCAGGCCCTGCAGGTGCCCGACGAGATCACCCTCGAGGGCGACGAGGTCGGCACCCTGCTCGACGGTGGGATCGAGTCTCTCGCGGCCCAGGGTGTGGACGTGATGTGGCCCCGAAGCATGCGCCGGGACCTGACCGCCCAGGTGGTCGTGGAACGCCGGCAGGGGCCAGCGGACGAGCCCCTTGTCGAGGGGTTGTTCGGACCGCAGTCGCTGTTCGCGTTCAACTGGCAGGTGGCACTCGGCGACGACCCGCTCTCCGAGACCGAGATGGACGAGCTCGCCTCCGCGACGACGCCGATCATCCGGTTGCGCGACAACTGGATGGTCGTGGACCCGGCCCTGGCGCGGCGGGCGCGTCGGCGCCTCGGTCGACCGGTCAAGCCCGGTCCGGCGATCGCGGCCGCCCTCACCGGCGTGGCCACGATCGACGGCGAGGACGTCACCGTCGTCGTCGGACGCAGCCTGGAGGCCGCCCGGGACCGCATCGCCGATGCCACGAGTCGGATGCCGCTCGAGGTCCCTGCCGGTCTCGCCGCACACCTGCGCGACTACCAGCGTCAGGGACTCACCTGGCTCGCCGAGCTGACCGGCCTGGGGCTCGGCGCCTGCCTCGCCGACGACATGGGGCTCGGCAAGACGGTCACGTTGATCGCGCTCCACCTGCACCGCAAGGAGACCCTCGGGGCGACCGGGCCCACGCTGGTGGTATGCCCCGCGTCCCTGCTCGGCAACTGGGAGCAGGAGATCCGCCGCTTCGCACCGGGGGTCGCCGTACGCCGCTTCCACGGCACGCAGCGTTCGCTGGCCGGCGACTGAGAACGGCTTCGTGCTCACGACGTACGGCACCATGCGGGTCGACCACGCGAGCCTGGCCGCCGTCGACTGGGACCTCGTCGTGGCGGACGAGGCGCAGCACATCAAGAACGCCACCTCCTCCACTGCTCGCAACCTGCGCACGATCTCCTCGCGTGCCCGAGTGGCGTTGACCGGGACTCCGGTCGAGAACAACCTGACCGAGCTCTGGGCGATCCTGGACTGGGCGACCCCGGGGCTGCTGGGTTCCCGCAACGCCTTCCGCCGGGTGTGGGCCTCTCCGATCGAGTCCGGGGTGGAGCCGTCGAAGGCACGCCAGTTCGCCGAGCTCGTCTCGCCCTTCCTCCTGCGCCGGCGCAAGGTGGACCCGGGCATCGCCCCGGAGCTGCCGGCCAAGACCGAGACCGACCACATCGTCGGGCTGACGCGCGAGCAGGTCGTGCTCTACGAGTCCCTGGTGCGCGAGGCGATGGAGCGGATCGAGCGCGCCGACGAGCACACCCGACGCGGCCTGGTGCTCAGCCTGCTGACTGGGCTGAAGCAGATCTGCAACCACCCGGCACACTTCCTCAAGCAGACGAACCCACGCCTGAGCGGCCGCTCCGAGAAGCTCGACCTGCTCGATGAGCTCCTGGGCACGATCCTCGCCGAGGGCGGTTCGGTCCTCGTCTTCACGCAGTACGTCGCGATGGCCCGACTCCTCGAGCGCCACCTGGACGCCGCCGGGGTGCCTCACCAGTTCCTGCACGGTGGGACGCCGGTGCGGCAGCGCGAGCAGATGGTGGCCGACTTCCAGGCAGGCCAGGACGCTGGCGGCGTCCCGGTGTTCCTGCTGTCGCTCAAGGCCGGCGGCACGGGGCTGAACCTCACCCAGGCCGACCACGTCGTCCACTTCGACCGGTGGTGGAACCCCGCCGTCGAGGAGCAGGCCACCGACCGTGCCTACCGGATCGGCCAGGACCGACCGGTCCAGGTCCACCGGATCATCGCCGAGGGGACGATCGAGGAGCGGATCGCGGAGCTGCTCGGTCGCAAGCGGGCGCTCGCCGACTCCGTCCTTGCGAGCGGTGAGGAGCTCGCCGCCCTCACCGAGCTCGACGACGGCGAGCTGCGCGACCTCGTGAGCCTGCGGAGACGCGAGTGACCGCGTCGGTGACCTATCCCGCGTTCGTCCGCTCGCGCGGCGCGGCGCGGGTGCACACGTGGTGGGGCAAGGCATGGATGCGTGCCATCGAGGAGGCCGCCTTCGACGCCCCCGACCTGGTCAAGGGCCGCGCCCTCGCTCGCTCGGGACGGGTCGGTGCGATCGGTGTCTCACCGGGCCGGGCCGTGGCTCTGGTCTCGGCCGCGGGCGGCCCCGGAATCGACGACCACCTGAGCCGGCTCGAGGTCGCGGAGCTGGGTGCCGGCGAGTGGGACGACTTCCTGGACGGGCTCGCCTCCGCCTCCGGGCATGTCGCGGCGCTGCTCGAGGGGGAGCTTCCACACCAGCTGATGGAGGACGCCGAGCAGTCCGGCGTCGAGCTCCTGCCGTACGCCGCCGACCTGACCACCGAGTGCGACTGCGGGGCATGGACCCAGCCCTGCCTGCACTCACTGGCCCTGCTCAACCAGGTGACCTGGCTGGTCGACGACGACCCCTTCGTGATGTTCCTGCTCCGGGGTCGGTCCCGCGCGGATCTCCTCGCCGGCCTGAACGCCCGCTTCGACGCGAGGTCCGAGGCGCCGGACCCCTCCGCCGAGGCGAGCACGGCGGTCGACGAGGCAGCGGCCCGGGCGCGCGAGATCCTCGACCTCGCCGAGCAGGCGCCGCTGGGCGACGGGCTCGCCGACGCCGACGTCGCGGCGTACGACGAACAGGTCAGCCGGCTCCTCGAGCCCTGACGCGGACCGTGCCCCAGGCACAAGCGCACCAGCGGAATCCCGGTGTTCAACCAGTCGTCCTCCTCCCGACACCCGAGGTCCACGAGCGGCACCCATGCGTCAGCAGGATGGGCCCTGACCGCCGCATCTCGGTGGCGGTCCGGAGGAGGAGACGATGTTCACCAAGCGCACGATCGCCGCTCTCGCGGTCACCAGCCTGGCCGCCGCAGCACTGGCCGCGGGCACCGCCGGTGCCAGCGGAGCCGGCAGAGCCCATGGCAGCCACAGCGGCCCGGCAGCGGCCTGGGGCGACGCCGGCCCGGCCAACACGAAGGCCGCAGGCCTCACCTCGCCCAACAAGCTCTCACCCCAGCTCGCCGAGATCGCCCGCGCGCAGGGCTCCACCCCGGTGGAGAACCCGCGCGACGGCATCGGCTACTACGGCTACGACTCGGTCGACAACACACCGCCGCTGATGCCGGTGGGCGCCGATCGTGCCGAGGCGCACAAGAGCGAGCCCGACAAGAACACCTTTCTCGTGCTCGACGGCCAGACCGGCCCCGATGCGGGCTATGACTACGGCACGCACTTCCTCTTCCAAGGTCACGAGAGCGGGACTCCGGGCTACGTGACCCGGTTGAACCTCGATGCCGATACCGCGCACCGGGTGACCCTGATGGCCACGAGGTCCGCGGACGGCCGGGCGTTGCCCGACTTCGACGGCAGCACCTGGGACCCCTTCGCCCGGAAACTGCTGTTCACGGCCGAGGCCGGCTGCAACGGCGGCGTGTGGCAGGGGGACCTGTCGTACTCGCCGGACGCGACGCTCGAGGACATCTCCGGAGCTCTCGGCCGCGGTGGCTACGAGGGTGTGCAGGCCGCCTCCGACGGCAGCATCTGGATGGTCGAGGACGTCGGCGGCGCCAAGGCGGGTGGCAACCAGCTGGCCAAGCAGGCCAACAGCTACGTCTACCGGTTCGTGCCCGCCACCAAGGACGACCTGACCCAGGGCAGGCTGCAGGCGCTCCAGGTCGACGGCACCGACGGTGAGCCGATGACGACCAAGGGCGACCCGTTCGGGACGGACCTGGCCGACCTGCACACGTACGGCAGGTCCTTCGCGACGCACTGGGTGACCATCCACGACACAGCCGCCGACGGGGACGCGCCCTTCTGTGCGACCACGGCCGCGGACGCGAAGGGCGCCACCGAGTTCAAGCGCCCCGAGAACGGCGTCTTCCGTCCCGGCACCGGCTTCGGCGAGTTCTACTTCACCGAGACCGGTGACACCAACGCCGACAGCCCCGCCAACGACGGGTACGGCGGCTGGGGCGGCGTGTTCCGGCTCAGCCAGGAGAGCCCATCGGCGGACAGGGGTCGCCTGAGCCTGGCGTTCCTCGGCGACGAGGCGCACACCGGCTTGGACAACCTCACCTTCGCCAGCCGGGACGACCTGCTGGTGGTGGAGGACGCCGGGGACACCCTGCACAGCCAGCGCAACGCCCTCGACTCCGGCTATGTGGTGGACGTGAGCCGCGCCCACCCGCGGGCGACCCGGTTCCTGGCAGAGGGTCGCGACCCGTCGGCCACGATGGACTCGGCCCTCGCGGCGGCGGCGACCCCGGGCTTCGACAACGACGGGGACAACGAGATCACCGGTGTCCACGTCTCCGACGGCGACCCGTCGGTGCGCGGGCTGCTCGGCGTTCGGGTGCCGACGCTGTTCGCTGGACCGTGGCGGGCGTTCTGGACCCAGCAGCACGGTGACAACGTCACCTACGAGCTGGTGCCGACCCGAGGGCGCTGACCTCCGCCCACGACAATGCATCCGACCAGCCGTCGCCCCTGCGTCACCCGACTCGGTGGCGTGGGGGCGGCTCAGTCCAACAGAGCGGCGAGTGCCATCGCGGCGAGCAACGGCCGCATCTGGTCCTCGGGGACGAGCGCGCTGTGCGGGGTGGAGTTGAGCAGGCCGAACACCGCGTGGACCATCACCCGGGCCCGTTCGTCGCTCAGCTCGTCACGGACGGACGCGAGGGTGCCGACCCAGAGCTCGACGTACTCCCGCTGCAGCAGCCGCACACGCTCGCGAGCCTCGGCCGGCAGTGAAGCCCAGTCACGGTCCTGGACCACGATCAGGGACTGGTGCTCGAGGGCGAACTCGACGTGCCACTCGACCAGCGCGACCAACGCCTGGCGGGGTACGTCGACGGAGGCGGCACGCTCCCGGCCCACCGCCAGCAGCTCCTCGCTGATCGAGACCAGCATCTCCGCGAGCATCGAGTCCTTGGAGTCGAAGTGCCGGTAGAGCGCCGGTCCGCTGATCCCGCAGGCCGCGCCGAGGTCGGCCACGGAGACACCGTGGAAGCCACGCGCGGCGAAGAGATCCGCGGCGGTGGAGAGGATCTGCTCCCGGCGGCCCGTCACAGAGGCAGGTTAGCAATCGTTCACCTGGTCCGGCGGACTCCGTGGGCTCCGGCGAGACGCTCCTGGCCACGAGGTCCGGGAACCTCTGGCGTCCCACGTTAACGATCGCTAACATGGCCGGGTGGCTGAAGACATGCGATCGCTCGTCGAGGACCTCCGGAACCGGCTGAGCGCAGTACGCGCCGCGGGTGCGGGCGGCACCGAGAGCGCCCGACGCAAGCACACCGACCGCGGGAAGCTCCTGGTCCGCGAGCGGGTCGACCGTCTGCTCGACCCGGGCTCCCCGTTCCTCGAGCTGAGCGCGCTCGCCGCGACCGGGATGTACGACGACGCCGTGCCGTCGGCCGGCGTGGTCACGGGCATCGGCCGGGTCTCCGGACGCGAGTGCGTGATCGTCGCGAACGACGCCACGGTCAAGGGCGGCACCTACTACCCGATCACCGTCAAGAAGCACCTGCGTGCGCAGGAGGTGGCTCGCGCCAACCGGCTGCCCTGCCTCTACCTCGTCGACTCCGGCGGTGCGTTCCTGCCGATGCAGGACGACGTCTTCCCCGACAAGGAGCACTTCGGCCGGATCTTCTTCAACCAGGCCAACCTGTCCGCGCAGGGCATCCCGCAGATCGCCAGCGTCATGGGCTCGTGCACCGCCGGTGGCGCCTACGTCCCCGCGATGTCCGACGAGACGGTCATCGTCAAGGAGCAGGGCACGATCTTCCTCGGCGGCCCGCCGCTGGTGAAGGCCGCCACCGGCGAGGTCGTCACGGCCGAGGACCTCGGGGGCGGCGACGTCCACGCCCGGACCTCCGGTGTCGTGGACCACCTCGCCGAGGACGACGCCCATGCCCTCGCGATCGTGCGCAGCATCGTGGCCACCTTCGAGCGGCCGACGGCCGGCTCGATCCCCTTGCACGAGTCAGAGGAGCCGCACGAGGACCCGGCCACGTTGTACGACGTGGTGCCGGCCGACACCCGTACGCCGTACGACGTCCGCGAGGTGATCCGGCGGATCGTCGACGGCAGCCGGATGCACGAGTTCAAGCGGCTCTACGGCGAGACCCTGGTCTGTGGCTTCGCCCGGATCCATGGCTACCCGGTCGGGATCATCGCCAACAACGGCATCCTGTTCAGCGAGTCGGCCCTCAAGGGCGCCCACTTCATCGAGCTGTGCAACCAGCGCGGCGTGCCGCTGGTCTTCCTGCAGAACATCACCGGCTTCATGGTCGGTCGCGAGTACGAGAACCGCGGCATCGCCCGCGACGGCGCCAAGTTGGTCACCGCCGTCGCCTGCTCGGTGGTGCCGAAGTTCACGGTCGTGATCGGCGGTTCGTTCGGCGCCGGCAACTACGGCATGTGCGGGCGGGCCTACGACCCGCGGTTCCTGTGGATGTGGCCCAACGCCCGGATCTCCGTGATGGGCGGCGAGCAGGCCGCGAGTGTCCTGGCCACCGTCAAGCGGGACGGGCTGGAGGCGCGCGGCGAGCAGTGGTCGGCCGAGGAGGAGGAGGGGTTCAAGGCCCCGATCCGCGACCAGTACGAGCACCAGGGCTCGCCGTACTACTCCACCGCCCGCCTCTGGGACGACGGTGTGATCGACCCCGCCGACACCCGCCGGGTCCTCGGGATGGGGCTCGCCTCCGCGGCGAACGCGCCGATCCCCGAGCCCTCCTACGGCATCTTCCGGATGTGAGCCGCGCATGATCAACACCGTCCTCATCGCCAACCGGGGCGAGATCGCGCTCCGGGTGATCCGCGGCTGCCGCGCCCCTGGGCCTGCGCAGCATCGCGATCTACACCGACCTCGACCTCGCCGCCCAGCACGTGCGGGCTGCGGACGCGGCCGTGCGGGTGGGAGCTACCTCGACATCGACGCCGTGGTCGCCGCGGCGACCGCCGCCGAGGCCGATGCGATCCACCCGGGCTACGGCTTCCTCTCCGAGCGCGCCGAGTTCGCGCGCGCCGTCGAGGCCGCAGGCATCAAGCTGGTCGGGCCCTCGGCCGAGGTGATGGACCAGATGGGCCGCAAGGACGCCGCGCGCGAGATCGCCGTGGCGGCAGGGGTTCCGGTGGTGCCCCGCGGTGAGGACGCCGGCTTCCCGGTGCTCGTCAAGGCCGCAGCCGGCGGGGGCGGCAAGGGCATGCGGATCGTGCGCGAGCAGCGCGAGTTCGACGCCGCCGTCGCGTCCGCCAAGCGCGAGGCGCTCTCGGCCTTCGGGGACGACACGATGCTGGTCGAGAAGTACGTCGAGCACGGTCGCCACATCGAGGTGCAGATCCTCGCCGACGGGCACGGCAACGTCCTTCACCTCTTCGAGCGCGACTGCTCGACGCAGCGACGCCACCAGAAGGTGCTGGAGGAGGCGCCCGCGCCCACGATCAGTGCCGAGGTCCGCAAGGTCATCACCGAGTCGTCGGTCGCGCTGGCCAGGCACGTCGGCTACGAGAACGCGGGCACGGTGGAGTTCCTCCTCGACCTGGCCCCTGCCGAGGGCGAGACCGGCGTCTACTTCCTCGAGATGAACACCCGGCTCCAGGTCGAGCACCCGGTGACCGAGCTCGTCACCGGTCTTGACCTGGTGCAGCTCCAGCTCCGGGTCGCGGGTGGAGAGAAGCTGTCGCTGACGCAGGACGAGATCGTGCTCGACGGCCACGCGATCGAGGCGAGGGTCTACGCCGAGGACCCGTTCCACGGCTTCCTGCCGCAGGCAGGCACGGCCACGCTGGTCCGCTGGCCCGAGCACGCCCGGGTGGACGCCGCCCTGGAGAGCGGCCAGGTCGTGAGCACGTCGTACGACCCGATGCTCGGCAAGGTCGTCGTCCACGGCCCGGACCGGGAGTCGGCCCGCCGGGCCATGCTCGCGGCGCTCGATGACACGGCCGTGCTCGGGCTCACCACGAACGTCGGCTTCCTGCGCGCGCTGGTGGCCAGCGACGAGTTCCGCGACGCGACCATCGACACCGCGTGGCTCGACACGGCCACCGTCGATGAGCCGGCGCCGGACGTGGCGCGGATCTTCGCCGCGTGGACGCAGGCCATGCTCGTGGCCGACGAGACCGGGCCCGGGGACCCGTTCCACGGTGACGGGTTCCGCCTCGGTGGCCAGCCGGCGCCCCAGTTCGTCGAGCTCGACCGGGTGGTGCGGGTGGACCGGGCCGCGGGCCTCGTCGACGAGGTCGAAGTGCCACCAGCTGCTCGCCGAGCGCCGACGTCATCGTGCTCAGCCTCGACGGTCGACCGCCCAGCAGGCAGTCGTCGACGTGGCGCCGCACGTCGTGGAGGTGGTCCACGAAGGACACCGGCACGTGTTCGTACGCCCGGACGTCTTCGCCGACCAGGGCGTCGTCGGAGGGGACGGCACGATCCTCGCGCCCATGCCCGGCACGCTGCTGGACGTCCACGTCGAGGAGGGCCAGTCCGTGGCCGAGGGTGATGTCCTGGGCACCATGGAGGCGATGAAGATGGAGCTCAGCCTCAAGGCACCCTTCGCCGGGACGGTCACCGCGGTGGACGCCGCCGTCGGTGACCAGGTCGCCCTCGGCGCCCGCCTCTTCGTGGTCGAGCCGGCCGAGACCGAGGAGTCCTGATGCGCACGCCCACCGTCGTGCCCGCCGGACAGTCGCCGGCGTCGGCGCTCCCGGAACGGGTCACGATCTACGAGGTCGGTCCCCGCGACGGGCTGCAGAACGAGAAGACGCGTGGTCCCGGTCGAGGTGAAGGCGGAGTTCATCCACCGCCTCGTCGCCGCGGGCCTGCCGGTGATCGAGTCCACCAGCTTCGTGCACCCGAAGTGGGTCCCGCAGCTCGCCGACGCCTCCGAGCTGCTCGACCTGCTCGGCGACGCCGGACGCGAGATGCCGGTGCTGGTGCCCAACGAGCGGGGACTCGACCGGGCCATCGAGAAGGGTGTCCGACACATCGCGATCTTCGGGTCGGCCACCGAGACCTTCGCCCAGAAGAACCTCAACCGCAGCCTCGACGAGCAGTTCGCGATGTTCGAGCCGACCGTGCGTCGGGCCCGGGAGCACGGCATGGACGTCCGTGCCTACGTCTCCATGTGCTTCGGGGACCCCTGGGAGGGTGACGTCCCGATCGACCAGGTCGTCGCGGTCGGGAAGCGGCTCTTCGACCTCGGGGCCAGCCAGCTCTCTCTCGGCGACACGATCGGTGTGGGTACGACGGGTCACGTGCGCGCCCTGCTGGCGGCGTACAACGAGGCCGGCCTGGCCAACGACAGCCTTGCGGTGCACTTCCACGACACCTACGGCCAGGCGCTGGCGAACGCGCACGCCGCCATCGAGCACGGCATCACGACCTTCGACGCCAGCACCGGCGGGCTCGGCGGCTGCCCGTACGCCCGTTCGGCCACCGGCAACCTCGCCACCGAGGACCTGGTCTGGATGCTGCAGGGGATGGGCATCGGGACCGGCGTGGACCTGGCGCAGCTCGTGGGGACGAGCACCTGGATGGCCGGTCACCTGGGCCGGCCCAGCCCTTCCCGGGTCGTCACAGCCCTGGCGGCCGACGACGGGGACGCCGACGGCGGCTCCTGAGCCGGGTGCGGCAGAATGCGCTCCATGCCACGCAAGGTCTACCTGCACATCGGCGCTCCGAAGACGGGCACGACGTACCTCCAGGACCGCCTCGCCGTGAACCGCAAGAGTCTCGCCGATCACGGGGTGCACTACCCGTTGCCGGGGTTGCGTCTGGCCTCCCACTTCCATGCCGCGCTGGACCTGCTGGGGCTGCCGTGGGGCTTCGAGGACACCACCGGCCACTGGGAGAAGATGGTCCGCACGGTCAACCGGCTCGACGGCACCGTGATCATCAGCCACGAGGTGCTCGCCTCCGCCACCCGTGAGCAGGTA
The DNA here is from genome assembly GCA_963740525.1 of uncultured Actinomycetota bacterium. GTDB lineage: Bacteria > Actinomycetota > Actinomycetes > Propionibacteriales > Nocardioidaceae > CAVUEG01. Next base: position 950,809 of record CAVUEG010000006.1, on the reverse strand, counting down.
CGCCGCGCTCGCGAGAGCTTCAAGGACGCCGAGGTCCACGTCGTCTACTCCCCAGCGCGACCTCGGCCGACAGATCCCGGCCGCATGGCAGGAGAGCATCAAGAACCGGAAGACCTGGAGCTACAAACGGTTCGTCAAGCTGGCCCGCACCAAGCCGCGACGCAACGCCGGATGGTGGTTCTGGAAGCCCAGTCCTCGTCGACGTGCTCGAGCGGTGGAGTGAGGACCTCCCGCCGGAGCGGGTGCACGTGGTCGTCGTGCCGCAGAGCGGTGCGCCCGCGACGAGCTGTGGCATCGCTACTGCCGCGCGTTCGGGATCGACCCCGCCTGGGCGCCCGAGGAGGCGAGCAACGCGAACCCGTCCATCGGTGCGGCCGAGACGACCATGATCCGCCACCTGAACAAGCGGTTGCACACCACCGACCTGGAGCGCTCGGAGAAGCGTGAGCTGGTCAAGGAGGTGCTGGTCCAACGCAATCTCGCCAACCGGCCGCAGGACAAGGTGACCCTGCGACCGCAGGCCTTCCCCTGGGTGGCCGAGGTCGCCGACGAGTGGGTCGAGTGGCTTGCGGGTGCCGGCGTCGACGTGATCGGTGACCCCGAGGAGCTGCGACCCGTCCCTCCGGACCCCGAGGTGGCGTGGCTCAACCCGGACAAGGTCCGCCCCCGTCAGCTGGCCACCACGGCACTGGACGCGCTGGCCGTGATGACCCTCGAGGCCGCCCGGCGCACCGACCCGGACCAGGACCTGTCGTCGCGCGTCGGCCAGGCGGTCCGTCGGCTGCGCGGCCAGTGAGCCCGGCTGACCCCGACTTCGACCAGCGGGCCTGGTCCTGGGTCGAGCACCTCAGGAGCGAAGGGACGACTCCCTGGACCGACTGGGAAGGCAGGCCCTGTGCGGTGCCCGGTCTGCCCGTCCCGGGGGCCGCCCAGCTCGAGGTGGTGCGCCGCCTCGCGCTGGCCGGCGGCGCACCCGACTTCAGCCAACTGGCCGACGGCGTCCTGGCCCTGTCCGGTCCCGGCCGGGGGCTCCCCGAGCTGCCGCTACCCGGATCACCGGTCCGCGAGGGGACCGGCCCTCGTCCTCTCGATCCCGCGGAGATCCCGGCGCAGGAGCTGATCCGCGTCGCCGAGGGCGTGCTCGTCGCCCAGGTGCTCGGTCACCCGGTGCCTGCGCCCGCCCCGCCCTCGAACCGACACCGGCCCTGGCAGCCGGCGTACCGGCTGGTGGGTGCACCGGTCACCGCGCCTCGCACCTCGCAGGCGCTGGCACGCGCGGGTCGCGGCGAAGGCGGTCGTCGGCCACGGGTGCTGCTGGTGGCACTGCCCTTCGACCAGCTGATGGGTGAGGTCTGGTCGGTCCGGGTCCAGCGGTCCTCCGACGCGCGGTGGCCGCGTTTCTGGGCCAGGTGGCGCAAGTCCGACCACCTGCCGGTGTCGGCCGACCTCGTCGGGCTGGCGGAGCACTGGGCGGCCAAGGTCGGGCGTCGTCGGGTGGAGGTCGTCTTCGCAGCGGACCCCGCCGACGCCGCACAGCGCGTCGCGTCGCTCCTCGGGCGCACGGTCGACGTCCCGGCTGAACCGTCGCTCTCGGCGGAGTCGGTCGAGCTGCTGCGCGGGGTCAACCGCGTGCTCAGCATCGCTGTCCCCGAGAGCCGACACCTCGAGCTGCTCAGTGGGGTGCTGGTCGACCTCGTAGCCGGGCCGGGCCAGCCCTGGCTGGCCGCTCCCTCGGGTGTGCGGGACTGGGCGGTGGCTCGCTCCACCAGGATGGTCGAGGAGCTGCTCGAGGGTGGCTACGCTGTCCACGGCGAACCGGGTCTGCTCGTGCCCGACCTGCGCTCCGGTCACCCGGACGCACCCGACCCGGAGGTCACGCTGGAGATCGCCCTGCACGCCTGCCTTCGGGCCTTCGGACATGAGGAGTCGCGGTGAGCGAGAAGTCCCGCACCACCGTCATCCTGCACGTCGGCGCCCCGAAGACGGGGACGTCGTACGTCCAGCACGTGCTGTTCACCAACCAGCGGGCGCTGCGGCACCAGCACGTGCTCTACCCGGGCGACCGTTTCGACGCCCACTTCCTCGCCGCGCTGGACCTGATGCAGCTGACTTGGGGTGGGCTGGAGAAGGACGCGGTCGGAGCCTGGGACCGGCTCGCCGACGAGGCGCGGGGGTACGCCGGCACGGTGGTCGTCAGCCACGAGATCCTGGCCACCGCCTCACGGGCCCAGGTCGCCCGGGCACTCGCGTCCTTCGAGGGCGCCGAGGTGCACGTCGTCTACTCAGCGCGCGACCTCGTCCGCCAGATCCCGGCTGAGTGGCAGGAGACGGTCAAGCACCGCCGGATCGTCAGCTACCACTCGTTCCTCAAGCGGCTCCAGGACCCCCAGCGCCGGGGCCGCCTGGCCGCCTGGTTCTGGGGAGTCCAGGACATCCCCGACGTCCTCGACCGATGGGCGGCGACCCTGCCGCCGGAGCGAGTGCACCTGGTCACGGTGCCGCCGCCGGGTGCGCCCCGCGGCCTGCTGTGGGAGAGGTTCCGCACGGTCTTCGGGGTGGACGACAGCGAGCTCGAGATGGACGGGGGCCGGGCGAACCCGTCGCTGGGCGTGCCCGAGACCGCTCTGGTGCGGCGGGTCAACGAGCAGGTCAACGACGTGGTTCCCAACCACCACTACCGCGAGCTCGTCCGTGAGCTGCTCTCGCACAACACGCTGTCCGCCCGGACGGACACGCCCCGGCTGGCGCTGCCGGCCGACGTCCGAGCCTGGGCTGCGGAGCTCTCGTCGACCTGGATCGACACGATCCGCGAGCGTGGCTACGACGTCGTCGGTGACCTCGACGAGCTCAGGGCCGGGATCGAGGTCGCGTTCACGGACCCCGACGAGCCCGACGAGGCGGCGGTGGCCTCGGCTGCGGTCGCCGCGATCGGCGCGCTCGTGAAGGAGGCCGCGCGGCTCCGTGACGTCGAGGACGAACTTCGAGGCGAGGTCGACGAGCTCAAGGCTGCGCTGGACCGGTCGTACCTGCGCCCGTCGTACAAGCTCCGCGAGAAGGCGGTGAAGGCGGCCAACCGGAACCCCGCGGGCCGCAAGGCGCTGGACGCCTACCGCGTGGCGCGGGGCAGGAGCTCGCGGTCGGAGTAGCGGCCGACCTTCCAGGTCGCGAAGCCGTCGGTCCCCGCGCCGACCAGACCGCCGACCACCGGCACCCGACGTCCGACGGTGGTGACCACCCGCTTGCCGGCAACCTTCGACAGCAGCTCGGAGGCCACCTCGGCCGAGACGATCTTGTCGAGGTGGGCGTCGTGGGTCGGGGCCGTCGCGATGGCCATCGGCGGCGCTGGGAGCTTCCGGCGCTTGACCAGTGAGGCGACCGCGTCCTCGCCGAGCATGCAGGCGAGGATCGCGTTGCGGGTGCGGGGGTCCTCGAGGTCGTAGCCGCGCAGGTGCGCGATCCCCGCGACCATCCGGCACTGGATCAGCGCCAGGCCGGTGACGTTGGCAGGAACCGCGACGACGGCGGTCACCAGGCCGCCGAGGTTGGTGGCGAAGCCCTGCAGGCCGGCGTACCGGACGTGGTTCTCGATCACCTCGTGCACGGCCTTCTCGACGTTGCCGTGCTGCTCGCGGAGCTGCTTGTCGGCGGCCGAGGCGGCCGGGGGAAGCGGTCCGACACCATTGATGGCACGCTCGAGGGCCTCGCGCACGAACGAGTGCGTCATGTCGGGGGCCAGCTGCGACACCCGTGGAGTGAGCGACCTGGCCATGCGGTCGGCGATACCCATCTGTGTCCCCTTCGGGTCGGCGGCTACCCCAGAAGCCTAGGTCGTGCTCCCCAGCGTCCGTCCGGGGCGCTTGAATGGTGTCGTGCCCATCGAGCCCGACCCGTCGCCCTGGCTGTTCGCCGACCCCGGGCCCGCGGAGGACGACCTCGTCGCCCTCGGTGCGGACCTGGCGCCCGGCACGCTGCTGGCGGCCTACCGGCAGGGGCTCTTCCCCATGCCGTTCGAGGAGATCCGCGACCTCGGGTGGTGGTCACCGGTCAGGCGCGGCGTACTCCCGCTCTCAGGGCTGAAGATCAGCCGGTCGATGAGGCAGGCCGCGCGGAAGTACGAGATCAGGGTGGACTCGGCCTTCGAGGAGGTGGTCCGGGCGTGTGCCGACCCGGATCGCGACGGTGGCTGGATCGACGGTGCGATCGTGGCGGCGTACCAACGGCTGCACGCGCTGGGGTGGGCGCACAGTGTGGAGGCGTGGCGCGACGGCAGGCTTGCCGGTGGGCTGTACGGCGTCTCCATCGGTGGACTCTTCGCCGGTGAGTCGATGTTCCACCGCGACCGGGATGCCTCCAAGGTGGCGCTGATGGCGCTGGTGGAACTGCTCTCCGACGAGCACTCCGAGGTCCGGTTGCTGGACACCCAGTGGAGCACTCCCCACCTGGCGTCCCTCGGGGTCGTCGAGGTCGAGCGGGCCGACTATCTGCGCCGGCTTCGCGGAGCGTTGGCACTCCCGCAACCGAAGACGTGGCGCTGAGCGACGAAGCGCCGCGCGTCAGACGACGTGCGGGGGGCGGTCGTTCTCGCTGACCAGGGCCCGTCCGGCGGAGGCCCAGTCGAGCATGCCGCCCTCGAGGTTCACCGCGTCGAGCCCGCGCTGGGTCAGGAAGCCCACCGCCTGCGCGGAACGCCCACCGATCTTGCACACGACCAGCGTGCGTGCCGGTGGGATCTCGTCCACTCTGTCCATGAGCTGGCGCAGGGGGATGTGCAGTGCCCCGGCGATGTGGCCGTGCTGCCACTCGAGGGGTTCTCGGACGTCCAGGACCTGCCAGTCGTCCGGCAGCGGATCGGGGAGGTCGGCTAGGTCCACCGTGGGAACGCCGTGCATGCCCACAACCTAGGACACCGGGACGCTCGGCGCGAGCATCGGCTACTTGAGGAACTTCGAGGTGCGTCGGTCTGCCAGTGGCTTGCCACCGGTCTGGCAGGTCGGGCAGTACTGCAGAGCAGAGTCGGCGAAGGAGACCTCGCGAACCGTGTCACCACAGACCGGGCACTCCTGACCGGCACGGCCGTGTACGGCGAGGTGGCTCTTCTTCTCGCCTTTGAGCTCGCTCGCCGCCAGCCCACGCGAGCGGTCGACCGCATCGCCGAGGACGGTGCGGATCGCGTCGAAGAGAACCTGGCGCTCGTCCGGGTCGAGGGCGGAGGCAGGCTTGAACGGCGACATCCTGGCGGCGTGCAGGATCTCGTCGGAGTAGGCGTTGCCGATGCCGGCGATCGTTCCCTGATGCCGCAGCACGCCCTTGATCTGGGCCCGTCCGGCGTCATCCAGGATGCGACCGAGCGCCTCCGGGGTGAACTCGTCACCGAGAGGGTCCGGCCCGAGGCGGGCGATTCCCTCGACGTCGGCGGGTGAGCGGACGACGTACAGGGCGAGGCTCTTCTTGGTGCCGGCCTCGGTGATGTCGAGGCCGGAGCCGTTGTCGAGCACCACCCGAGCGGCGAGAGGCGACTTGTTGCTGGGCTTGGGCGGCAGGGCCGGAACCTCCTCACGCCAGCGGACCCAGCCAGCGCGCGCCAGGTGCAGAACGAGGTGCAGGCCCCCCACCGAGATGTCGAGGAACTTGCCGTGCCGGGTCACCCCGTCGACGAACGAGCCGTTCACCGCCGAGAGCGGAGGGTCGAAGGTCTTCAGTGCGCTGAACGCAGCGATGTCCACCCGGACGATTGCGCGGTCTGCCAACCGGCCCTGGAGGTCGAGGGCCAGGGCTTCGACCTCGGGCAGCTCCGGCACGACCACATCCTAGAACCGCCCCCACCCTGACGCGGCGCATCTTGCCCCCCGAGCGCGCACCCCCGTACGACGCTGACGCGGCGCATCTTGCCCCCGTACGACGCTGACGCGGCGCATCTTGTCTTTCCGTTTCCATGGCTTCCGTGACACCACCCGGCTCCAAGGGCAGAATCAAGTCATGAAGGGCGCGACTCCACTACCCCGTGTTGGCGAGGTCTTCGCCGACGCTCGCGGAGACGCGCGTGCCCTTCGGGTGAGTTGGCACAGCGAGGCTGACCTGGTGGTTCTTTCGATGTGGCGCGACGGTGTGTGCACCGGCACCGTACGTCTTTCGGTCCAAGAGGTCCCGGGCCTGATCCGGCTCCTTGCCGAAGGTCTCGGCCATGCGTACGACGACGTTCGGCAGCGCCAGGAACTCCACGAGGCCGACTCAGCCTGAGTTCACGGGACCCGTCCTCCAGCCGGACAATTGCGCCCCCGACGACAACCGCCAGGGTCAAATGCGCCGTCTCGGTGCGATCCACGGGGCAAGATGCGCCGCGTCAGCGGGGTTCGGGGGCAAGATGCGCCGCGTCAGCGGAATGGGGACACGCGATTGGCTTCGCTAGGGAAATCTACGGAATCCGCTAGAGGCCCCGATAGTGTCCGATCATGGACCCGATCCGGAACCCGTACGCCCCGGGCGCAGGACAGCGGCCGCCGGAGCTGGCTGGCCGTGACCGCGAGCTGACGCAGTTCGAGGTGACCCTCGAACGAGTGGCGGCGGCGCGGCCCGAGCGGAGCATGGTGCTGTCGGGGCTTCGTGGCGTGGGCAAGACGGTGCTGCTCAACGCGCTGCGCAGCCAGGCCGTCAACCGCGCGTGGGGCACCGGCAAGTTCGAGGCCCGGCCGGACCAGTCGCTGCGCCTGCCGATGGCCCAGGCCCTGCACGCGGCGGTCCGTGAGGTGAGCCACCGGCACCGCGATCCCGACCGGGTCGATCAGGTCTCGGGAGTCCTGAAGTCCTTCGCGCTGCGCACCAGCCTCGAGGACCGCAAGGGCAGCCGATGGCAGCCCGCGGTCGCGATCGGCCCGGACGTCGCACCGACCCGCGGCCGGGCGGACTCCGGTGACCTCGAGCTCGACCTGATCGAGCTGTTCACCGACACCGCCGACCTCGCTCGCGATCTCGGCGTGGGAATCGGCATCTTCATCGACGAGATGCAGGACATCTCGACCGAGGAGCTGGCGGCCCTCTGCGGCGCCTGCCACGAGATCAGCCAGCAGGGGTCTCCACTGGTGGTCGTCGGCGCCGGCCTGCCGCACCTGCCCGCCGCCCTGGCCGCCAGCAAGTCGTACGCCGAGCGACTGTTCCGCTACGTCGCCGTGGACCGGCTGCCACGCGCGATGGCCGACCGTGCCCTGCTCGTGCCGGCGGGGACCGAGGACGTCACCTACGAGCCGGAGGCGCTCGACGAGCTCTACCGGCTCACCGACGGCTACCCGTACTTCGTCCAGGCCTACGGCAAGGTCACCTGGGACGTCTCGATCGGCAGCCCGATCCGGGTCAGCGACGTCCGGCAGGCCGCGCCCGAGGCCGAGGCCGAGCTCGCGGTCGGTTTCTTCGGTGCCAGGTACGACCGTGCGACGCCCGCAGAGCGGGACTACATGAGCGCCATGGCGGACCTCGGTGCCGCCAACGACGACGGGGCGATCACCTCCGCCGCGGTGGCCAAGACCCTCGGCCGCAAGCCGCAGTCCCTGAGCCCGGCCCGCGACGGACTGATCAAGAAGGGGCTTGTCTACTCCTCGGAGCGCGGGACGGTCGCATTCACCGTTCCCCATTTCGGGCAGTTCCTGCGCACTCAGCGCTGAGGTGTCTGCCACGATGAAGGCATGCAGTCTGGCCGTCCGCAGGTGGTTGCTCATCGGGGGTCGAGCGCGACGAAGCCGGAGCACACGCTCGGGGCCTACGTCGCGGCCCTCGACGAAGGGGCGGAAGGGCTCGAGTGCGACGTCCGGCTGACGGCCGACGGCCACCTCGTCTGCGTCCACGACCGTGACCTGCGGCGTACGGCGAACACCAAGGGCGTGGTCTCGACCAAGGCCCTCGCCGAGCTCGACACCCTCGACTTCGCGGAGTGGAAGAACCCGTGGGCAGAGTTGGACGACGAGGCGCCGGACCGCGACGACGACAATCGCCGCGTCCTGACGTTGCGCCGGTTGCTCGAGACCGTGTCCGACTACGACCGGCCTGTCGACCTGGCGATCGAGACCAAGCACCCCACCCGGTACGCCGGACTCGTCGAGCGACGTCTGGTGGAGACGCTGGCCGAGTTCGGCTGGGCAGGGGCTGACTCTCCGGCGCGGGTGATGAGCTTCTCGTGGGTGGCGCTCAGCCGGGTCAAGAAGCTGGCACCGGAGCTCGACCTGGTCCTGCTGGTCGACAAGCCCTATGCCTGGAAGCTGACCCGGACGATCGCCGACGAGCCCTGGATCGCCGGCCCGGGCATCGAGCTTCTCCGGGAGCACCCCAAGGTCGCCCGCAAGATCAAGGCGTCCGGGCGTGACGTCCACGTCTGGACGGTCAACCGTCCCGAGGACATCGACCTCTGCCTGGACCTGGGCGTGCAGGCAGTGATCACCGACACGCCCGAAGTGACGCTCAAGCACGTGAGGCGGGCAACAGGCGAGGAATGAGACGGATTGTTTGACCCTGCGGGCTCGGGGAAACCTCTCCCTCGAGGAGGGTTACATGAGAAGGGTGAACAGCGTGGTCGTGTCCGCGCCGCGAAACTCCAAGGCTGGAGGCAGTCTCAGCCTGCCCTTCCTTGCGAGTTCCGCCCGTGAGGCACGCAAGGAGCTCAACGCCTGGCTCAAGGGCATGGACCTAGGTGGCACGATCGCCGAGGACGCCCGTCTCGTGGTCTCCGAGCTCATCGGCAACTCCATCCGTCATGCCCACCCGCTCGCCGACGGCACCCTGAAGGTCACCTGGAAGCAGGGTCGCCACGGCCTCGAGATCTCCGTCACCGACGGTGGCGCCACCACCTCACCGCACAAGGTCAACGCCGCCGCCTCTGCCGTGTCGGGCCGCGGACTGGCCATCATCGAGACCTTGGCCAGCCGCTGGTGGGCCGAGTCCGGTCGGTCCGGTACGACGGTCCACGCGCTGCTGCGCCTGGGCTGAGGACCGCTCCGAGCCCGTGCGCCCGGCCTGCCGGACGGACAGCCGCCTCCCGTAGCCTTCGCGGCATGGGAAAGAGTTCGCGCGTCAAGGCCCGTGCCACCGAGTCCGCCGCCACCGCTGGCGAGGTCGGGCCCCGCCAGCCCTGCCCGTGCGGTTCCGGTCGCCGCTACAAGTCCTGTCACGGCAGTCCGTCGGGCCCACCGATCGCCTATGTGGCTCGACCCTTCGAGGGCCTCCCGGGCGAAACCGACGTCATCGCGATGCGTGAGATCGTGCCCGCCGCCACGGCCCCTGTGACTCTCTCGGCTGCCGCCGGCTCTGACCGCGACGTGGTCCTCTGCTCCCTGCTGCCGGGCGCCAGCCCGGCCCTCGTCAGGCAGGACGGCACCGTCTGGCTCGGCCTCCAGGTCCAGCACGCGTTCGGGGATCCGAGCCGCGATCTGGCCGCCGTACTGCTCGAGGCGCTCCAGGCCGAGCCGGGCTCCGTGGTCGGCCTCACCGAGGCACCGGGGGAGGGACCACGCCTGCAGGACCTTGTGACCGGGGCTTCGCTCGAGGTGACCGTGCACGACGGCTTCGGCTTCTGGATCGCCGACGTGGACGATCCCGACGGCTCGATGGCCGCCGCCCTCGACCAGGCGAACGCGGTGGCTCACCCGACGGTTCGACTGGACGGCCTCGACGCTGCGTACTGGACCGATGTCGGCACCAAGGAGCACCTGCGCTGGGTGATGCCGTACGACGAGGCACCGTTGCTCGACGCCCTCGCCCGGCTGCACGTCGCGGGCAAGGACCAGGTCGCCGAAGGCTCTCGGCTGGTCGGGATGTTCCGGGCCCACGGCCGGCTGGTACCGGTCTGGGACCTGCCCCTCGGCACCGGGCCGGAAGTCCTGGTCGGGCCGTGCACGACCTTCGCCACCGACCTCGTTGCCGCCCTCGCCGAGACCGCCCCGCTGAGCCCGGAGGAGCGCTCCGCACGATCCGGCCTGGCCAACCGGCAGCTCACGATCCGCTGAGGTCTGGACCGGGTGCGATGTACGTCACTTTCCTGGGACTTTTGGCCCGGGTCGAGTTGTTACCGCTGCGACGATCGTCTAGATTTGATGACGCCTGGTCGTTGTTGTATCCCCCGTCAGCAACGGCCAGGCTTTTACTTTGCCCCGAACCCTCCGCGGCGCCCCGGAGCCGGTGATCTCAGAGGGGTGTGCGGCTGATCGGGCATGACATGCAGCGCGGCCCACCGCGTCCCGATCCGAGCTCGGAACCGGAGATCCGGACCACCTCGATGCCGGAGGCTTCGAGACGCTCGTTGGTCTCCATGTTGCGCTCGTAGGCCACTGCGACGCGTGGTGCGACGGCGAGGGTGTTGTTGCCGTCATCCCACTGCTCGCGCTCGGCCGTGACCGGGTCGAGGCCGGTGTCGATCACGTGCAACGTGTCCATCTCCATCGCCTTGGCGGCAGCAACCAGGAACGGCTGTGCCTCGGCGACGTCGAGCACCAGGCCGGACTCGCCGTCGCCGGCACGGTCGGTGACGGTCACGGCGTAGGCCTGCAGCTGGTCGGCGACGTTCGGGTACATCACGATCTTGTCGACGTCGACCATCGTGCACACCGTGTCGAGGTGCATGGTGGCGCGCTCCTGCGCGATCGGGACCGCGAGCACGGTGTGAGCCAGACCCGCGGCGAAGACCTGCCGCGCCAGGCGCTCGGCACCGGCGGGCGTCGTTCGCTCCCCGACACCGACCGCGATCACACCGGGGCCGAGGAGGAGTACGTCGCCACCCTCGACGTGCTCGCGCTGCCAGCCGTGCAGGGTCGGCGTTCCGGCGAACCGCGGGTGCTGGGTGTAGATCAGCTCGGTCAGCTGGGTCTCGCGCTCGCGCGCCGGCATCGCCAACGAGGTGATCGCGACGTGGTCGCGCACCCAGACGCTCGAGTCGCGCGTGAACAGCAGGTTGGGGAGCGGGTCGATCAGGAAATCATCGCTCGCCAGCAGGCTGGTCACCAGGCCGAACCCGCCACGGACCTCGTCGTTGCGCACCCCCGCGCTCAGGAACGACGCGAGGTCCTCCGCGGACTGGTCGTGCAGGGCTGCGGTCAGGTAGGTGCGCAGAGTGTCACCGAGGTGGAGGCTGGACATCGCGCCGGCGATCGCGTTCTCGCGCGCCGTGTCGCTCTCCAGCGTCTCGGCCAGAAGGTCCATCAGGTACAGCACCTCGACGTCGCGGGACCGCAGCGCCGCGGCGAAGGCGTCGTGCTCGTCCTGTGCCCGGCTCACCCACGGGATCCCGTCGAAGAGGAGCTTGTCGTTGTTGCGAGGGGTCAGCCGCTTCAGCTCCGGACCGGGCCGGTGCAGCATCACCGTGCCCAGGCGTCCTACCTCGCTGTCGGCACCGTGTGGGTTCGTCATGCTCGAACCCTAACCGCTCAGATCAGGAGCTCGACCACCGTGACAAGGGCGAGGACCAGGCACACGCTGGCGCCGATGTAGTGCAGCAGGGACAGTCGCAGGTGGTTCAGCAGAACCCTCCCGGCGACCACGGCCATGCCGGAGACGGTGAGCAGGGCCGCCCAGGCACCCAGGAACACGTTGACGTGGTCGTGGTAGCGGGTGACCAGGCTGATCGTGAGCAGCTGGGAGAGATCGCCCCACTCGGCGGCGAACAGCACGAGGAACGACGCGACGAGCGCCTTGCCGAAGGACTTCGGCTCGACCGCCTTGGCGGCGAACTCCTCCTCCTGGGCCTTCTCCTCCTCGTCCGCGCCGGGCGCGGTCCGGAAGAGTACGACGGCACCGGTGAGGAAGATCGCGGCCGCGACGCCCTTGATCAGGGGGTCCGGAAGCAGGGTGGCCAGGGTTCCGGCCGTGACGGCGACCAGCGTCTGAACCCCGAAGGCCAGCCCGACGCCGATCCAGACCGCGAGTGGCCGGTATCGCGTGGACAGCACCAGAGCCGCGATGAAGGTCTTGTCCGGAAGCTCGACCACGAAGATCGCAGCGAAGGTCAGAGCGAAGACGGCGAAGTCCATGGTCGTCGGTCAGCCCAGGTCCCGGCTGGCCGCGATGGCGGCGGCGAGCACGTCCTTGATCGGCCGACCCAGTGCCCGTGCGGCCGCGGCGACGTGGTCGTACTCGGGCTGGACGTTGAGGAGCTCGCCGTTTCGACGGGCGAGCTTCACCGAGATCCGGTTCCCGTCGACCTCGACCTCACGGAGCTCGCGGTCCAGCGCGTGCTTGCCGACGGGCTGCTCGCGCAGGCCGATCGTCGAGGTGTGCCGGAAGATCTCGTGGCGCACGGTGTCGGCGGCTTCGCTCCGCACCAGCACGCTGAGCGTGTGGGCGGGGCGGCCCTTCTTCATGAGGATCGGGGTGAGCCACGCGTCGGACGCGCCGGCCTCGAGCAGGGCCGCGATCACATCCGGCCAGATCCGCGGGTCGAGGTCGTCGACGTTGCTCTCCAGCAGCAGCGCGGTCGCCTCATCCGCACCGGCAGCCTCTGCGGGCTCGCCGACGAGGAGCCTCAGCACGTTGGCGTGTCCCGCGGGATCGCGGCCCCCGGCGCCCACCCCGATCGTGGTCGTGGCCATCAGCGGCTGCGGCCCGAACGACGTCGCGGCGCTGACGAGGAGCGCGGCCCCGGTCGGCGTACACATCTCCAGGGCCACCGGCCCGGCGTACGACGGCACCCCGCGCAGCAGCTCCGCCACCGCGGGCGGAGGCACGGACATGGACCCATGGGCTCCGGACACCGTGCCCGAGCCCACGCAGATCGCGGAGACGACGAGCCGCTCGAGGGCCAGGTGCTCGAGCCCGGCGCAGACGCCGACCACGTCGGCGATCGCGTCGAGGGCACCGACCTCGTGGAAGTGCACGTCGTCGGGGCTGGTGCCGTGGACAGCGCCCTCGGCGATGGCCAGCCGCTCGAAGGCTCCGTGCGCACGGTCGCGAACCCCGGGTGCGAGGTCCGCGGCCGCGAGGAGCGCCTGGAGGTCGCGCCAGGGGCGGTGGGTGACGGAGTCGGCGACGTCGACGCGGCACCGGGTGGCGGCGAAACCGTTGCGGGAGACTGGTTCCGGGGTGAGTGCGACGTGCTCGGGAGCGACGGCTGCGATGGCACCGGCCAGCACGTCGACCGGGACGCCGGCGCCCACCAGGGCACCGAGCAGCATGTCCCCGCTCGCGCCCGACGAGGCGTCGACCCAGCCGATCACGGAAGCTGTCCCGGCGAGTTCTCACGCGGTCGTGCGTTGCGGGCCACCCGGGCGGCGAAGACCCCGGCACCGAACCCGTTGTCGATGTTCACCACCGTGACCCCGGGGGCACACGAGTTGAGCATCGCGAGGAGAGCCGCGACTCCGCCGAACGAGGCGCCGTAGCCCACGCTGGTCGGACAGGCGACCAGGGGTACGCCGGTCAGTCCGCCGACCACGCTGGGCAGGGCACCCTCCATGCCGGCCACGACGATGAGGCAGTCGGCCTCGGTGAGGGAGTCGCGGACGGCGAGAAGTCGGTGCAGGCCGGCCACGCCGACGTCCTCGATGCGGACCACTCCGGCGCCGTACACGCGGGCGGTGAGTGCGGCCTCGCCGGCCACGGCCGCGTCGGACGTGCCGGCCGAGACCACGACGACGGTGCCCGCCGGTTTCGGAAGCGGACCCAGTGTGGCCGCGCGTGAGACCTCGTCGAGGACCGCTTCGGGCAGCTCCTGGGCCAGGTGGTCGAGGGCCTCCTGGGACAGCCGGGTGGCGAGGACGGCCCGCTCCGGATGGCGCTCGTGCAGCGTCGCGAGCAGCGTGACGATCTGCTCCGGAGTCTTGCCGGCGCCGTAGACGACCTCGGGATCACCGGTGCGGGTGGCGCGGCTGACGTCCAGCCGAGCGAAGCCGAGGTCGGCGACCTCGTCGCGGGGTGGCGGCGTCGGAGCGGTCATGTCCGGGAATCTATCTCCCCGGTCGTGCCGACCCCGTGCCCGCCTTAGGCTGGCGGGGTGACCCCTGGAGTACCACCGGCCCGCTACGCCTACCTCGGTCCTGTCGGGACCTTCGCCGAGCAGGCGCTGCGCACCCTGCCCGCGACAGGGCGGGCGAGTCTCGAACCGTGCCTGACCGTCACCGTCGCCCTCGACGCCGTGCGCTCGGGCGAGGCGGACGGTGCCGTGGTGCCGATCGAGAACTCCGTCGAAGGGTCGGTGCCCGTCACGCTGGACGAGCTCGCCTCGGGCGACCCGCTCCTGATCACCCGCGAGATCACGGTCCCGGTCGCCTTCTCGCTGCTGGCGCCGACCGGGGTGTCCGCCGAGCAGATCAAGGTGGTCGGCACCCACCCCCATGCCGCGGCACAGACCCGGCGCTGGGTGGCGACGTACCTCCCGCACGCCGAGGTCGTGCACACGACCTCGACCGCGGCGGCTGCTGCCGCGCTTGCGGACGGCACCGCAGCGTGGGACGCGGCGATCTCCGCGCCGCTGGCCGCGGGCCACTACCGGCTAGCCGAGCTCGCCACGGGCATCGGCGACAACCCCGATGCGGTGACCCGCTTCGTGCTGGTCTCCCGGCCCGGTCTCCCCGCGCCCTCCACCGGCGCGGACAAGACCTCGCTGGTGGCGTTCATCCGCGACGACCACCCCGGGGCCTTGCTCGAGCTCTTGGAGGAGTTCACCCTGCGCGGGGTGAACCTCAGCCGGATCGAGTCGCGCCCGACGGGCGTCGGGCTGGGCAGGTACTGCTTCTCCATCGACTGCGAAGGGCACATCGACGACGCCCGCGTGGGCGAGGCGCTGATGGGGCTGCGTCGTACCTGCGCCGACGTACGCTTCCTCGGCTCGTACCCGCGGGCCGACGGGACGGCGCCGGAGATCAGGATGGGCACCACCGACGGTGACTTCCGCGATGCCTCCGCCTGGCTCGCGCGCCTCCGCAACGGCCACTGAGCCTCCGCCTACGATCCGTTCGGTGGACACCCTGGTCGGATCGCTGATCACTCTCTCGCTCGTGCTCGCCGTCGTCGCCGTCGCCCTGGCCGTGCTGGCGCTGAGGCGCAGCCAGCCGGGACGCAACCGTCGCCGCGGCGCCCGCCTTGCGGCCGACTCGTTGCCGGTCGACGTCCAGGGCCTCAGGCAGGAGGTGTCCGCGCTGCGGCTCGAGGTCTCCGACGCGCTGCGCCACCTCTCGGTGGTCCGCTACGACGCCTTCGGCGACATGGGCGGCCACCTGTCGTGGTCGCTGGCGCTCGCCGACGACGGGGGCAACGGCGTGGTCCTCACCTCGATCCACGGTCGTAGCGAGGCGCGCACGTACGCCAAGAACGTCGTCGGGTGGACCTGCGAGCAGCCGCTGTCCCCCGAGGAGGAGGAAGCGGTCCGGCTCGCCCGTGCGGGCTGACCTGCCACCGACACTGCTCCCCGGGTGGGGCCCGGGCTCAGTTCGCGCCGAGCGAACGCCAGTACTCGTTGAGCGCCCCGTTGGTCTTGACGAACCACACGAGCGGTCCGACCAGGATGAAGACGCCCGGGAAGTACCAGAGACCGGTCATGGCGGTCACCCGCGGCTTCTGGCCACGACCGGAGTACAGGCCACCCACCTCGGACGAGGTGATGTAGGGCATCACGATGCCGACGAAGAAGGCGATCAGGAGCGCGATCGGGCCGCCGATCCCGCGCCCGGTGTGGTCCTTCATCTCCTGGTGCACCTTGAAGAACCAGTACAGGCTGTAGATGCCGAACGTGACGATCGTCAGCAGGATGCACACGCCGGTGCCGCGGGTCTCACCGAGCGGTCCCGTGGCCGGCGGCATCGTCGGACCCGCCTGCCAGCCCTGCGGGGGTGCAGGGGGGGCAGGGAAGGCAGGGAAGGACTCGTACGGCGGCGGGGGAGGAGTCGTGCCGTGCTCGGGCGGGTGCTGCTCGGTCATCGGGTCGCCTTCGGTCGACGGTGCGGATCTGCCGCATCCTCGCACAGCCGGCACCCGAGAATCAGCGTCCGCACGGTCCGCCGCGGCGTACGTCGAGACTCGCGGTGGTCACATCCAGGGACACCGTCGCCAAGGTCGCGTGCCGCAGCAGCGGCTCGACGCGGGGGTCCGGATGGGCGCAGACCGATCCAAGGGGGGCGACGTGGTGGTCCATCGCCGTCACGACGTCACCGGGAGTGGCCGGAGCCTGGCTCGTCAGGCGCTCCAGCAGGACACGTCGGCGGATCCGGGTGCCCTCGCTGATCTCGGACGCGACACAGCCCGGCACGCCCTCGTCCGACACGAAGTGGTTGGTTCGCACCAGCAGGCCGTCCTGTGGCCGGACGACCCCCGGGCCACCGGGGAAGAGCTCGAAGGACGCCGCATCGCCGTCGGTGTCGACCACGGTCAGCGAGGTCGAGGCGGAGACCTTCGCGTCCCGCACGAGCTCGGCTGCCTGCTCCGTGGACTCGGCGCGCTCGAGGAGGCGGCGGCTCAGCAGGTGCACCGGCAGCCCGACCCGGGCATCGTCGCCGAGGTCGCGCTGGTCGTCGTCGCGGTGGTGGAGCATGTTGAGCATCACCGCGAGGCCGCGGGTGCTCACGCCGATCTTGGCGAGCACGCCGTACTCCGTCACGGTCTCGACGACGTGGCCGTCCTCGTTGGGGACCGTCCAGTGCAGCCAGCCCGCGGCCATCGCGTCGTACCAGTCCCAGGTCTGCACGGCGATCGGTGGCCGGTCCGGGGGAAGCGCGACCACCGTCGAGCACTCGACCAGGCCGGTGGGGTCGGCGATCGCGAGGAGCTCGGTGCGCGCGTTGAGCGCGGCCAGTTCCCGGACCTCGACCCCCGCGCCCCGGGCCATGCCGGCGATCTCGTCGGCCGCGTCGGGCGCCTGGTCGGCGATCGTGGCCCACGCGCGCTCACCCCAGCGGTCGGTGTCGAAGTGCCCGCCTGCCCGACGGTCGAAGAGTGCGCGGTACGCCGCGACGGTGCTCGCGATCTCCGTCGGATGCTGCGCGCCGAACTCGTGCCCTCGCCGGGCAGGGTCGGTCTGGGTCGAGACGAACGTTCGGACGGGCTGCACGAGGACCACGGTAGCCCGAACACCAGACGGCCCCCGTTGGGTTGTCAGCGGGGGACGCGGACCAGCAGCTTGCCGTGCACACATTCAGCGATGAGCTCCTTGCCGGGCCCGATGGCGTCACCGTCGAGCTGGCGCGGAGTCTCGGCCGAGGCACGGACGGCGATCTTCGCCCCGGTCATCCGCTGGATCGTGTCGTCGGTGCGCTTGCCCTTGCTGAGCACGCGCAGGGCGAGGGGGATCCAGCTCAGGAACCGGCGCGGGTGCAGGATCACCACGTCGAGCTCGCCGTCGTCGATCGCGGCGTCGGGGAGAAGAGGCATCCCGGCCTGCAGGTACCCGACGTTGCCGATCACCACCGTCCGGGCACGGTGCCGGGTCCACGGACCGTCGTCGACCGAGACCTCGATCCGCACGGCCGGGAACATCAGCGACCGCAGCGCGGCGAACACGTAGGCGACCCAGCCGACCCGGGCCTTGAAGCCCGCTCGTTGACGCCCTCCATGATCGCGGCGTCGAAGCCCATCCCGGCCATCACCAGGTAGTGCGAGTCCGGCTCGATGCCGTCGCCGCTGATCGCGACCAGGTCGATCGCGCGGTCCTGACCGTTCAGTGCGACGTCGACCGCCGCAGGAAGGTACAGCGGGATGCCCCAGGTTGCGCGCGAGCAGGTTGCCGGTCCCGGCCGGCACGATCCCGACCGGGATCCCCGTCCCGGCCAGCTCGGAGCAGACCGTGCGCACGGTCCCGTCACCGCCGCACACGAGCACCATGTCCGACCCCGCGATGGCAGCGGCCTCGGCCATCGAGACACCGGGGTCCTCGACCGTCGTCTCGTACCACTGGGCCGGGTTCCAGCCGGCCTGCTCGGCCTGCCGGGCCACGGCGGCGCGGAACGCGGCCGGGTCGTCGACCTTGATCGGGTTGAGGATCACCGACAGTCGTCGCTCGCTGCGGTACACCTCCGGCATCTCCCCGTTCGTCGCCGACAGCGACTGCGGCTCGGGGCTGTACAGCGCGAGCCCGAGCAGCACCCAGAAGGCGCCCAGCGCCCAGCCCGCGACCACGTCCGAGAGGTTGTGCACCCCGAGGAAGATCCGGTCGGCGCCCACCACCAGGACCAGGAGCACCCACAGGCTGATCAGCCAGCGTCGCAGGCTCCGGCGGCGTACGAGCATCACGGTCAGCACGATCGCCACGCCCATGGCAGAGGCGATGCCCGACGAGTGGCCCGACGGGAAGGAGTAGCTCGTCAGAGAGGTGATCGGGTCGTCCCAGACCGGGCGCTTGCGCTGAAGCGCCACCTTGAGGCCGTAGGTGGACCAGGAGCTCGCGAGCATCACCGCGACGGTCCAGTACGCCGCCCGCCGCTGGCTGCGCACGAACAGCGCCACCGCGACGATGCCGGCTGCCGTGCCCAGCGGGAGGGTCGAGAAGGCCGCCTGGATCACCAGGAGCGTCTGGCGGAGCCACTGGTTGGTGTACGCGAGGTGCTCGGGACCGGCGCCGAACCAGGTGTCGAGCGCTTGGAGGGACGCGTTGTCCCGGGCCACGAGCACGGCGAGGACGCCCACGATGAGCGCACAGACGCCTGCTCCGACGAGCATCCGCCGACGTGCGGAGGCGAGGTCGGTCACGGCGTTCCCTGGGGTGTCACGTCGGAAAGTATGCCGGTCCCCGTGAAGCCGGCTGCCAATCGGTTGGAGCGGCGGGGCACGGCACGGATAGCCTTGCCCGGTGATCGACCCCAAGCTGCTTCGTGAGGACCCCGACCGTGTGCGCGCTGCCCAGGCCAAGCGAGGGCTCTCGGCCGAGGTGGTCGACGTCGCGCTGGCCGCGGACGAGCGTCGGCGGGCGAGCATCGCGGACTTCGAACGGCTGCGCGGCGAGCAGAAGACGCTCGGCAAGCAGATCCCCCAGGCACAGGGCGACGAGAAACAGCAGCTGCTCGCCCGGACCAAGGGGCTGGCAGCCGAGGTGAAGGTCGCCGAGGCCGCGCAGGGTGAGGCCGAGCAGGCCTGGCGCGACGCGATCATGGCGATCCCCAACCCCGCCGCAGACGAGGCTCCAGCGGGCGGTGAGGACGACTACGTGGTGATCGAGACCGTCGGCACCCCACGCGACTTCGAGGCGGAGGGCTTCGAGCCCAAGGACCATGTCGAGCTCGGTCGGATCCTGGGCGCGATCGACGTCGAGCGCGGGGCCAAGGTCTCCGGCAGCCGCTTCTACTACCTCACCGGCGCCGGGGCAGACCTCGAGCTGGCCCTGGTCAACATGGCGATGGACCAGGCCCGGTCCGCCGGCTTCACCACGATGATCCCGCCGACGTTGGTCAAGCCACGCGCCATGGAGGGCACCGGCTTCCTCGGCCAGGCAGCCGACGACGTCTACCGGATCGAGGGCCAGGACACCTATCTGGTCGGCACCTCGGAGGTCCCGTTGGCGGCGTACCATTCCGACGAGATCCTCGACGCCGCCACGTTGCCGCGCCGCTACGTCGCGTTCAGCCCCTGCTTCCGCAAGGAGGCAGGATCGCACGGCAAGGACACGCGAGGCATCATCCGGGTGCACTGGTTCGACAAGGTGGAGATGTTCACCTACACCACGGTCGAGGAGTCGTACGCCGAGCACCAGCGCCTGCTCGGGTGGGAGAAGGAGTGGCTCGACAAGCTCGAGCTTGCCTACCGGGTGATCGACGTGGCTGCCGGGGACCTCGGCCTGAGCGCCGAGCGCAAGTTCGACTGCGAGGCATGGGTGCCGACCCAGGGCCGCTACCGCGAGCTCACGTCGACCTCGAACTGCACCGACTTCCAGACCCGTCGGCTCGACATCCGCGGCCGCTTCCCGGGTGAGGGGGGCGGGGTGAAGCCGATCGCCACGCTCAACGGCACGCTGGTCGCGATCCCGCGCACCATCGTGGCGATCCTGGAGACCCACCAGCAGGCTGATGGCTCGGTCCGCGTCCCCGCCGCGCTGCAGCCCTACCTCCAGGGTCGGACCGTGCTGGAGCCGGTCAGTGACTGACGACTGGCGTCCGCGGCTGGTCGCTCTCGACATCGACGGCACGCTGCTGGTCCCCGACCTCGAGCACGGCTTCAGCGTCGAGGAGGTCAGCGCCCCCGTCCGGGACGCCGTACGCCGGGTGCGTGCCGCGGGTGTCCCGGTGATCTTGGCGAGTGGTCGGGCTCCGCACGGGATGACCTGGCTGGCCGATGACCTCGGCCTCACCGACGACGGGGCCGAGGCGCTCATCGTCGCGTCCAACGGTGCGGTGGTGGTCACCTACCCGCCGATGAACCTGGTGCACGAGGTGACCTTCGACGCGCGCGAGGCCGTCAGCACCGTGCTGGAGCATGTGCCCGACGCCGCCGTCGCCGTGGAGGAGCACGGTGTCGGCTACCGCGTGAACCGACACTTCCCCGAAGGCGAGCTCTCCGGCGAGATGATCCTGACCCCGATCGAGGAGATCGTCGCCGACGAGGTGAGCCGTGTGATCATCCGCGACCCCGACTCGACCTCTGAGGACTTCGTGACGTTGGCCAAGAAGCTCGGCCTGCGGGGCACCAACTACTTCATCGGCTGGACAGCCTGGCTCGACCTCGCTCCCGAGGGAGTGTCCAAGGCACACGGCCTCGAGGTGGCCTGCGAACGGCTCGGGATCGACCGGGCCGACGTGCTGGCGATCGGGGACGGCCGCAACGACATCGAGATGCTGGCGTGGGCGGGCCGCGGCGTGGCGATGGGCCAGGCACCGCCCGAGGTCCACGCGGCGGCCGATGCCTCGACGCAGGCCGTCGACGCAGACGGCGCGGCGGCCGAGCTCTCCCGCTGGTTCTGAGGTGATCCGTCTCGTCGCCACGGACCTCGACGGCACGCTGCTGCACAGCGACGGCACGATCACCACGCACACCCGTGAGGTGCTGACCGCTATCGAGGACCTGGGAGTGGTCGTCGTCTTCGTGACCGGCCGCCCGATCCGCTGGATGGACGACCTCTGGGCGCACGTGGGCGGCGAGGGGCTGGCGATCTGCTCCAACGGCGGCATCGTGTACGACGTCCACGACCGGGCCGTGATCCGATCCCGCACGATCCCGCGCGACATCGGGCTGGAGGTGGCCGCCACCATCCGCGGCGTCTTCCCCGGCTCGATGTTCGCGATGGAGAAGCCAGCCGGCTTCGCCAAGGAGCCGGTCTTCCTCCCGCAGCCCGACGACGCGCAGCGTGCCGACCTGATGGTGGGGCCGCTCGAGGAGGTCTTCGACGACCAGGTGGTCAAGCTCCTGGCGCTGGACGTGGACCAGGAGCCCGAGCCCTACTGGCAGCGGGTGGAGGAGCTGGTCGGCCACCTGGTGACCACGACGTGGTCCTCCCGCGGCCCGCTCATCGAGATGAGCGCCTCCGGCGTCACCAAGGCGAGCACCCTGGAGCTGCTGTGCGCGGAGCTCGAGATCGCCTCCGAGGAGGTGATGGCGTTCGGCGACATGCCCAACGACGTGGCGATGCTGCGCTGGGCCGGTTCGTCGTACGCCATGGCGAACGGGCACCCGCAGGTGCTCGAGGCCGCCCTGGAGGTCGCCCCTCCGAACGACGAGGACGGCGTGGCAATGGTGCTCGAGCGACTCTTCCTGTCCTGATCGTCGTGTCGACCCTTTACGTCGTGGGGTCGAGGAGACAGAGTGGGGTCCGTCGTAGTGGCCCACGTCACGGAGGTGACCGATGTCGGACCCGGTGCAGGAGACCCATGAAGCGATCGCGCGCCTCACAGTGGCGATCCGCGGCATCCAGGAGCAGTACGGCGACACCTTGGGGGTGCGCCGGCTGACCTCGGACGTGGACAGGCTCTCCGCCGATCTCGAGGAGCTCGGCCACCCGGCCCCCGGTCACCACCCTCCGGTCTCGCCCGACGACCGCGAGGTGATCCCGGACGACCCCTACGACGACAGCATGTGGGGCGACGCCGAGTCCGAGTCCTCACGCGCTTTCTAGGAGACACATGTCAACGGGCATCCACAGCCCCGGTCGCGCAGCGATCGGGGAACGCACTCTGCGACAGGACCGGTGGTGGCTGTATCCCGCCGCCACGTTCGTCGTCTTCACGGCCTTCGTCATCTACGCCACCTGGCGAGCCTTCGAGGGCGCGAACTACTTCTCGGAGCCGTACCTCTCGCCGTTCTACTCGCCCTGCCTCGGGAACTGTCTCGCCGGGTCCTCCGACTTCGGCCAGCCGTTCAGCTGGTGGCAGCTCTCACCGGCGCTGATCATCCTGATCTTCCCGCTGGGCTTCCGGATGAGCTGCTACTACTACCGCAAGGCGTACTACCGGGCGTTCTGGCTGAGCCCCCCGGCCTGTGGCGTGGCCGAGCCGCACACCTCCTACTCAGGTGAGACCAGGCTGCCGCTGATCCTGAACAACATCCACCGCTACTTCTGGTACGCCGCGATGGTGGTCGCCGCGATCCTCACCTTCGATGCGGTGCTGACCTTCCAGGACGAGAACGGCGACTGGGGCCACATGGGTCTCGGCACGCTGATCTTCCTGGCCAACGTCGTGCTGATCTGGCTCTACACGCTGTCGTGCCACTCGTGCCGGCACGCCATCGGCGGTCGACTGCGCCACTTCAGCAAGCACCCGGTCCGCTACAAGCTGTGGACCTGGGTGTCCGGCCAGAACCAGCGGCACGCGCTCTACGCGTGGCTGTCGCTGTTCTCGGTCGCACTCACCGACGTGTACGTCTACCTTCTCGCCACCGGCGCCATCCACGACCCGAGGTTCTTCTAGATGGATTCGACAAGCTCCACTCCCGATGACCGGCACCCGATGACCGGCAACCGGATGGACGCGGCCGCCGAGCCCGAGGGCGGCACCGGCTTCGAGGCCCACGAGTACGACGTGGTCGTGATCGGTGCGGGCGGTGCCGGCCTGCGTGCCGCGATCGCCGCCCACGACGCCGGTGCGCGGGTCGCGATCCTGTGCAAGTCGCTGCTCGGCAAGGCCCACACGGTGATGGCCGAGGGCGGCATCGCGGCGTCGATGGGCAACGTCTACTCCGAGGACAACTGGCAGGTCCACTTCCGCGACACGATGCGTGGCGGCAAGATGCTCAACCACTGGCGGATGGCGCAGCTGCACGCCCAGGAGGCGCCTGAGCGGGTGCTCGAGCTCGAGGAGTGGGGCGCGCTCTTCGACCGCACCGAGGACGGCCTGATCTCACAGCGCGACTTCGGCGGGCACCGCTACGCGCGCCTGGCGCATGTGGGGGACCGCACCGGCCTGGAGATGATCCGGACCCTCCAGCAGCGCGCCGTCGCGCTCGGCATCGACGTGTTCATGGAGTTCACGGTCACCGAGCTGTTCACCTCGGGCGACCAGGTGATCGGCGCCTTCGGCTACTGGCGCGAGTCGGGGCGCTTCGTCAGCTTCGCCGCCCCGTCCGTCGTACTCGCGACCGGAGGCATCGGCAAGTCCTACCAGGTGACCTCGAACTCCTGGGAGTACACCGGCGACGGGCATGCGCTCGCGCTGCGCACCGGCGCCTCGCTGGTCAACATGGAGTTCGTCCAGTTCCACCCAACCGGCATGGTCTGGCCACCGTCGGTGCGGGGGATCCTGGTCACCGAGTCGGTGCGCGGCGACGGCGGGATCCTGCGCAACTCCGAGGGCAAGCGGTTCATGTTCGACTACATCCCGGACTTCTTCAAGGCCGAGACGGCCGACACCGAGGAGGAGGCCGACCGGTGGTACGACGACAAGAAGAACAACCGGCGACCACCCGAGCTGCTGCCCCGCGACGAGGTCGCGCGGGCGATCAACTCCGAGGTCAAGGCGGGGCGTGGTTCACCCCACGGCGGGGTCTTCCTCGACATCGCGTCGCGCCGTGACCCCGAGTTCATCAGGCGTCGCCTCCCGTCGATGTACCACCAGTTCAAGGAGCTCGCGGACGTCGACATCACCGCGGAGCCGATGGAGGTCGGACCGACCTGCCACTACGTGATGGGTGGCGTCGAGGTCGACCCCGACACCGAGGAGAGCAAGGTCACCGGCCTGTACGCCGCAGGGGAGGTGGCCGGCGGCATGCACGGCTCCAACCGACTGGGCGGCAACTCGCTCTCAGACCTCCTCGTCTTCGGGCGACGGGCCGGAGAGGCCGCCGCGACCCGGGCCGCCGGTGCGGAGCGGATCGCGCTCGACCAGGCCGAGATCAAGGCTGCAGGCGCCCGCGCGTTGGCCCCGTTCGAGGCCGAGGACGACTGGACGGAGAACCCGTACACGATCCAGAAGGACCTGCAGGACGTCATGCAGCGTCTGGTCGGCATCATCCGCACTGCGGACGAGCTGACCGAGTCCCTCGGGGAGATCGCCAAGCTCAAGGAACGTGCGCAACACATGCTGGTGGAGGGCCACCGGCAGTACAACCCCGGGTGGCACCTGGCGATGGACCTGACCAACATGCTCCTGGTCAGCGAGTGCATCGCGAAGGCGGCGCTGGAGCGGCAGGAGTCCCGTGGCGGTCACACCCGTGACGACTACCCGAAGCCCGACCCCGAGTGGGGCGCGAAGAACCTGATCCTCACCCTGGCCGCCGACGGCGACTCGGTGGACTTCAGGCACCAGGCGTTGCCGGTGATGCCGGACGACCTCAAAGAGCTCTTCGACGAGCCCAAGAAGGAGGACGCGTGAGCTACGACCTGAAGCTGCGGGTGTGGCGTGGGGACGCCGACGGCGGCGAGCTCGGCGACTACACGGTGCAGGCCGAGGAGGGTGAGGTCGTCCTGGACGCGATCCACCGTCTCCAGGCGACGCAGGCCGGCGACCTCGCGGTCCGCTGGAACTGCAAAGCGGGCAAGTGCGGCTCGTGCTCGGCGGAGATCAACGGCCGGCCCCGACTCCTCTGCATGACCCGGCTCGCGGACTTCGACGAGTCCGAGACGATCACGGTCACCCCGATGCGCAGCTTCCCAGTGATCCGCGACCTCGTCACCGACGTGTCCTTCAACTACGAGAAGGCCAAGGAGGTGCCGGCGTTCGCGCCGACGCCCCGCGACGCCGACGGCAAGCGCCGGATGATGCAGGTCGACGTCGAGCGCGGGCAGGAGTTCCGCAAGTGCATCGAGTGCTTCCTGTGCCAGAACACCTGCCACGTCGTGCGTGACCACGAGGAGAACAAGAAGGCCTTCGCCGGTCCACGCTTCTTCCTGCGGTACGCCGAGCTCGACATGCATCCGCTCGACACCAACGACCGGCGCAACCTCGCCCAGGACGCGGCAGGGCTCGGGATGTGCAACATCACCAAGTGCTGCACCGAGGTCTGCCCCGAGGGCATCAAGATCACCGACAACGCGATCATCCCGATGAAGGAGCGCGTCGTGGATCGCAAGTTCGACCCGTTGGTGTGGCTGGGCGACAAGATCGGCCTGCGCACCAAGGACAACGACGGACGCACCGAGGTCTGACGGCGGGTGATGACCCTGGGTGACCGAGCGACCCGCATGCATCGCGGGCAGCTCGATGCGCGGATGGATGGTCCGGCGTACGTCAACCAGGTCTGCGAGCTCCGCGTGTAACCGGTGTCCAATGAGGAGGGACACCATGAAGATTTCCCAGCGAACCATCCGCACCATCCGCCCGCTCGTACTCGCCCTGGCCGTGACGATCGCCCCGGTCGCCCCGGTCGCCCCGGTCGCCGCCGCCACGTCAGCGCCGACGGCATCGGCAGCCGCCTGTACGACGCACTGGGGGTCGCTCGCGAAGCATCGAGCGCACTTCACCAGCAGGCAGATCACCAACATCCGGTCCGGTCGCCACCACTGCTTCGACCGGCTGGTGGTCGACATCGCCGGAAAGGGCAAGGGCAAGCCGGGCTACCGGGTCGAGTACGTGAAGAAGGTCGAGAAGGACGGCTCCGGCGCCAAGGTCCCGCTCCGCGGTCACGCGAAGCTGCGCATCATCGTCAAGGCACCGGCCTATGACACTGACGGCAACCTCACCTACGAGCCCGACAACTGGCAGGAGCTCGTCGATGTCGGCGGCTACCGGACCTTCCGTCAGGTGGCCTGGGCGGGGTCCTTCGAGGGGCAGACGACGATCGGGCTCGGGGTCAGGGCCAAGCTTCCGATGCGCGTGTTCGTCGTGCACGACTCCGGCGGTGGCCGCCGGGTCGTGGTGGATGTGGCCCACCGCTGGCACTGACCGACGTCGGTGACACTCGGCGAACGATCCCGGAGGGCGGCCGCCTCGCGATGTGCTACAGGTACATCCCGTTGCGGCCGCTGTCGTCGGACGAGTCCTCGCCGTCGGCGTCCTCGGTGCCGGGCATCATTCCCGGCGGCAGCGCTCGCCGCATCTGCTCGAGCTGCGCACGGGCCGAGACCTGCTGGGCGTAGATGGCGGTCTGGATGCCGTGGAACAGGCCCTCGAGCCAGCCCACCAGCTGGGCCTGCGCGATCCGGAGCTCTGCCTCGCTGGGCGTCTGCGAGGTGAACGGCAGCGACAGCCTCTCGAGCTCCTCGACGAGCTCGGGGGCAAGTCCCTCCTCGAGCTCCTTGATCGACGCGTCGTAGATGTCGGCCAGCCTGGCCCGGCTCGCCTCGTCGAGGGGCGCGGACTTCACCTCGTCGAGGAGCTGGCGGATCATGCTGCCGATCCGCATCACCTTCGCCGGCTGTTCGACCAGCTCGGTCACGTGTCGCTCCCCGCCACCTTTCGGTGCGCCTGAAGCGGCGATCGGCGTCCCGTCGGGGCCGATCACCACCACGCGCGGGTCGTCGCCGGCGGAGGGCTGCGCAGTCGGTTCCTCGGGGTGTTCGTGGGTCATGACGCCACCCTACGCAGTGAGCAGGATCTTCCCCACGTGGTCACTGGACTCCATCAGCGCGTGCGCTGCCGGGGCGTCCCCGAGCGGCATCGTGGTGTGGACGACCGGCCGCACTGTGCCGTCGGCGACGAGGGGCCACACGTGCTCGACCACCGAGGCACAGATTGCCGCCTTATCCTCGACCGGTCGCGAGCGCAGGGCAGTGGCGATCACGGCACCCCGCTTGGCGAGCAGGGTGGCGATGTCGAGCTCGCCCTTCGTGCCGCCCTGCATGCCGATGATCACCAGGCGACCCTGGGTCGCCAGCGCCCTCACGTTGGGGCCGAGGTACTTCCCACCCATGCAGTCCAAGATCACGTCGACCCCCGTGCCGCCGGTCTCCTCGCCGATCACGTCGACGAAGTCCTGCTCGCGGTAGTTCACGGTCACGTCCGCGCCGAGCGACCGACAGACCTCGAGCTTCTCCGCGCTCCCGGCAGTGGTGAAGACGCGGGACCCGAGCGCACGGGCCAGCTGGATCGCCATCGTGCCGATCCCCCCACCGCCGCCGTGGACAAGGAAGGACTCGTCGGGACGCAGCCCCGCCACCATGAAGACGTTCGACCAGACCGTGCAGGCGACCTCAGGGAGCGCCGCGGCGGTCACCAGGTCGATGCCGTCCGGCACCGGCATCAGCTGCCCGGCGGGGACCGCCACCTTCTCGGCGTACCCGCCACCGGAGAGGAGGGCGCATGCCCGGTCACCGACGGCCCAGCCGTCGACGCCCTCGCCCACGGCGCTGACGGTGCCGGAGCACTCGAGGCCGAGCACGTCCGAGGCCCCCGGGGGCGGTGGGTAGAACCCCATCCGCTGCAGGGTGTCGGCCCGGTTGATCGCGGTCGCGGCCACATCGAGGACCACTTCCCCGGCCGCGGCGACCGGGTCCGGGACGTCCTTGAGGAGCAGGGCGTCGGGCCCTCCGGGCTGGTCCACCATCACTGCGCGCATGGGCCCGAGGCTAGCGGGGGCCCGGTGAGCGGACCGCTACGCGTCCTCGGAGATCTCCACGAGGTCCCCGAGCCCCGAGAGCTCCGTTTCGTCGACGTCCTCGATCTCGTCGACCGGGTCGGGCTTGCCGTCCCAGTGCTCGGCCAGCGTGGTCGCCTTGTCGGCCAGCGCCTCGATGGCCTCGGGTGAGGCGTCGCGGAGTCCGGCGGCGTACCCCAGCAGGTAGGTCGAGATCGGTGCGGCCGGTCGCTCGACGCTGTGCGCGACCTCGCGCGCGAGGTCGAGGACGAGCGCCTCGTCGACCTCGGTCTCGATGTCGAAGGCGTCGCAGAGCTCGTCGATCCAGTCGTGCAGGTTCACGAGGCCCAGCGTTCTACGGCTCGCCGTCCTTGGCAACTACCTGAGGCGGTAAGGCGTCAGCCAATTGGCTCAGACGCTCGAGCTCGTCCCAGGTGTCGACGTCGACCGACTCGTCACCCAGGGCCGGCACCTCGCACAGGTCCAGCCCGGCGAGAAGTCGGTGCATCGGCAACCCCTCGGGGTCCCCCGGTGGGGCTGCGACCCGGGAGCGCCGCAGGACACCGGCGAGCTGGCGGCGGTCATCACGGCCGACCAGCACCGCACCGTCGTGCTCGGCGGCCGCGGTCAGGAGACGCTCGAAGGTGCCAGTGCGGACTGCGGGCATGTCGACGGCGAGGAACAGCACGGTGTCCACCGCCGGCGGGAGCGCCGCGAGTCCGGCCAGGAGGCCGGCCGCCGGTCCGCCGCCTGCGGGCTGCTCCCGGGTCCAGGTCACCTCGCGGGACGTGGGCGTGGGCGGACCGACCACCACGGTCGCGTCCGCCGCGGCGGTGGCCTCCAGGGCGTGGTCGAGGAGCGAGCGACCAGAGAGCCGCAGCCCTGCCTTGTCCGCGCCGCCGAGACGGCGACCCGTACCGCCGCTGAGCACCACTGCCCCCAGGTGGCCGGGGCTGCCGGGGGTGACCATGCCTCGCAGTCTCCCACCGAGGCTGGCAGGCTGGGCGGATGGGCACAGCTCCAGAACGGCAAGACCCCCTCGACCGGGACGACCGCGGCGACCACCTGCGGGTGACGCTGGTCCAACGCGCCTCGGGGTTGGACCCCGAGGCCAACCGGGCGGGACTCGACGTGGTCGCGCAGGTGGCGGGTGAGTCGGACCTGGTGGTCTTCCCCGAGGCCTTCGCCTGTGACTTCGGAAGCCCCGACCTCGACCTGGGCACGTACGCCGAGCCCTTCGACGGCCCGTTCGTAAGCCGGGTCCAGGCACTGTCCGGCGCGCACGGGGTCAGCGTCGTCGCCGGGATGTTCGAGCAGGGCGAGGACCCGGCCCGGCCGTTCAACACGCTGGTCTGCGCCACGCCGTCGGGAGTCACCCGCTACCGCAAGATCCATCTCTACGACTCCTTCGGCTACCGCGAGTCCGACCGCCTCAGCGCTGGCGCGCTGACGCCCGTCGTGGTCGACATCGGGGGGTTCCGGGTCGGCCTGATGACCTGCTACGACCTGCGCTTCCCCGAGCTCGCCCGGGCCCTGGTCGCCGATGGGGCCGAGGTGCTCGTGGTGCCGTCCGCCTGGGTGGCGGGTGAACGCAAGGTCGAGCACTGGCGGACCCTTGCCGTCGCCCGCGCGATCGAGAACACGGCCTACGTCGTCGCCGTCGGCCAGCCCGAGCCGCGCTACACCGGTCACTCGCTCGTCGTCGACCCGTTCGGTGACGTGGTCACCGAGGCCGACGGGTCGGACGGCGTAGTGCTCACGGCGCGGCTGGAGCGGGACGTGCTCGACCGGGCCAGGGCACAGAACCCGTCACTGACCAACCGACGGATGTGACCTCGGTCCGGCCGCCCCGCCGTTGGTATCGTCACCGGCGTCGGCGGCGGGGTGCCGACTTCCTGTGTGTGGTGGCCTTCTGAAGGGTTCTGTCGTGGCTCGTGCTGACCAGCAACCTGGTCGGCGGCGCGCCGTACCCACCCGCAGCGCCGGGGAGCGGATCGCCCCAGTGCGCAAGGGGCTGTGGTTCGTCGTCACGTTCAGCGCGTTCGCGATCCTGGTCCTCGACTGGTTCACCGAGGCGCTGCCCGCCTGGGCTCCGCTGGCCGGCGCGGTCACCGTGACCACGACCTACAGCTATGCGCTCGGGTCCCGCTCGGGTGGGCGCAAGTGGCTGTGCGGTCTGCTCGGCCTGCTCCTGGGGCTGGCGGCCAGCCTGTCGAACCTCCCGGTCGTCTCCGCCGGCGTCGCCGCGGCCACCGCCGTGGTGGCCGCGGTCCTGGCGGTGATGGTCACCGTGCCCTCCCGCGGCACCCGAGGGGTGGCCCGCGAGGTGGTGATCGCCGTCGGGTTCGCGACCGTCGGCTCCTTCGCGGTCGCGGCCTACCGCCCCGTGGTGTCCTTCGACCGCTTCAGCTACCTCGTCCTCGGCGCGGCCATGCTCGGGTCGCTGGCGCTCGTCTACCGCCTCGGGGCCGGCTTCCACGGCCTCGGTCGCCGCGGGTACCTGGTGGTCGGGACCGGCCTGGCTTTGATCGTGGTGACCCTCGCCTACACCGAGGCGCTCACCCGGTGGGGCACTCCTGAGCTGATCGCGACGATCGACGAGGCCGAGACCTGGCTGCGGAACCACCTCGGCGCCGTCCCACGGCCGATCGAGGTCCTGCTGGGCATCCCGGCCGTCGCCTGGGGTAGCCACATGCGTGCCCGTCGCCGGCAGGGATGGTGGGTGTGCGCCTTCGGGGTCGCGGCCACAGCCCCGATCACCTGCGCCCTGCTGGAGCCGGGTCGGTCGCTCTTCCACGCCGCGCTCGGCACGGCGTACGGCGTCCTGCTCGGGTTCGCGCTCGGGTATCTCGTGATCCGGGCCGACACCTTCCTCACCGGCCCGCGCGGGCGACGTGCTCGCCAGGAGGAGGCTGCCTCGGCGCTTCGACCGGAGCCCGCGCGCACGCTGCCCCTGCTGTGACCAGCGAGCCCGTTCGGCGTACCTGCTGGTAGTCGGTAGCCTCGCGGCATGGCTCGTGAGCAGAAGGACGTCGAGATCGTCGCCGAGATGGTGGCGAACGTGTTGTCGGTCCAGGTGGGCGTCGGCGACCGGGTCGAGGTCGGTGACACCGTGGTGCTGCTGGAGTCGATGAAGATGGAGATCCCCGTGCTCGCCGAGCACCCGGGGGCCGTGACCGGGGTCAAGGTCACGGGAGGCGACGTGGTCCAGGAGGGCGACGTCCTGCTCACCATCTCCGGTTGACCGACCCTCCGCCACCGGCCGCTAGACTCGTCCACCGTGGTAGCGGCCGCCTGCTCTGCAGCGGAAGCAGCCACGTGGAGGGGTGCCGGAGCGGCCGATCGGAACCGCCTTGAAAGCGGTCGCTGGCAGTGATGTCAGCCGCGGGTTCGAATCCCGCCCCCTCTGCCAGCCAGCTACTCGGACCCACCGAGCTCGAGCGAGACGCTGTCGTAGACGAGGTCCACCACCCGCTGGCGATGGTGCTCGAGATCGCCGAGGAACCGCAGGACCTCGGACCGGATGCCGGCAGGGTCGGGGCCGTCGAGAACGAGCGGGCCCAGCGCGCTGAGCCGGTCGAGCAGTTGCTTGCGCTCCCGCACCAAGGTGGAGGCGCGGGCGGCCAGCCAGCCGTCGGCGGCGCGGCTGCGCTCCTCCCGAAGGGCCTGGGTGACCGCGGACATGCGGTGTCGGACCAGCCAGCGCCACGTGGTCTGGCGAAGGGGCGCGTCGAGCGCCTGGCGCAGACCGTGGATCGACTCTTCGAGTGAGGCCATCGGTGCCACCTTCTCCGGGGGGTTGAAGGGTGGAAGTCGAGTGTGGCTCCGGCGAGGACCCCGTGACAAGAGCCACGGACCGGGCATTTGCCGCGAGCTCGGCGGGACCGGTTGAATCAAGGGTATGGCGTCCGCATATCGGTTCTCTCAGGCGATGGCTGCCCGTTTCATGGGTGGACTCCTGGTCGCGTTCGGCCTCCTGGTCTTCCTGCTCGCGACGGTGGTCGGGGTCCTCCACCTGCCGGTGGCGGTGCTCAGCGTCGGCGTGGTGCTCGGGCTGGTGACTGTGCTGCTGGCGGCGTACCTGCTCACCCGCCGGGCGGAGGTGGTCCGACTCGACGACCTGGGCTACCGGGTCAGGTACGTCCGAGGCGCCGGCGTGAAGCGCGGACGCTGGGTCGACGTCGAGGACGTGGTGGCCGCGCGGGTCGGCAACGAGCCGTGTGCGGTGCTTCGGCTGCGGGACGGCCGCACGACGGCGGTCCCGGTCGCGCTGCTCCAGGGGGACGCCGAGGAGTTCCTGGCCGACCTGCGCCACCATCTCGACACCGGCCATGGGTACCGCCGCCTGAGCTGACCGCCCGATTCGCGGGGTCACGGGGCCGCCGGGTAGCCTGTGCCTCGCTGTTCTGGAGGTGTCGCCTAGTCCGGTTTATGGCGCCCGCCTGCTAAGCGGGTTGAGGGTTACAACCCTCTCGCGGGTTCGAATCCCGCCACCTCCGCAGGACCACGACCCCCGTCGCCTGAGCGACGGGGGTTGTGGATTTCTCGACCAAAGTGGGCCAAACGCGACATCTGCACAAGTTCGCAACCCCCTTTGGGGCAAACTTTTGCAGAAACATGCAGTGCACAGACGTGAGGTTGGAATGAGTGGCGCTGCGTCCGGACGCCGCCGCACACTTGTCGAGCAGGGGGAGGGAACCCCCACACCAACGGACTTCAGGGGTAGAGATGAACAAGACTCGCACCGCAATCAGGTGTATCGCGGCCACCGCTGTGGGCGCGGCACTCCTCCTCGGTTCCATTGCTGGTCCCGCCGACGCCAAGTCGGCACCCTCGGCCGTCGACACGGGCTGGGGCAGGGCTGACACGGGTTGGGGCAAGTAACCCCACCTCCCACAGATTTGAGACGAGAACGAGCCAGTCAACCCCCCCCGGCAGTTCGTTCACTTAGTGCCAATCCCCCCCGGCCCGTCTCAATCAGCAAGGGCGGCGACCTCTGGTCGCCGCCCTTGCTAGTTCCCGGAAGTCGTCACCGGAACGGTGACACGCGTCAGGCCTCGGCGGCCTTGCCCGTCGACTCTGGCTCGCCCGGTCCCTCTGGGTCCACCGGGTCCACCGGGTCCTCGGCGGGCTCACCGACACCGGCCAGGTTCACGGCCTCGTCGAGCAGCTGAGCGAAGTCGTCCTCGTCGAGCTGCTCCTCGTTCGTGGGCAGGGGCGCCTCCACGCCGCCGCGCTGGCCCATCGCGAACCCCAGCTGGAAGCGCGTCTGCACGCGGTACTCCTCCTTGAGGGAGGCGATGTAGCCGGCGTAGGTGCGGGTGCTGACGCCGATCCGCTTCGCGCTGGCCGGGTCGCTGTGCCCCTCGACCAGCATCCGGATCGACATCGCCCGCACGTCGGCGGCGATGTCGCGTGCCGTCTTGCTCTCCCGGTTGGTGAAGGGTCGGGCGCGCTCCCAGAAGCGCTCGAAGATGTCGGCCAGGTAGTCGATCAGGGACTTCTCGTGGATCGCGATCGCGAAGCTGTTGCCGTCCTCCCGCCCGGGCACCACGGCCACGCCGCGGTCGACCACGATCAGACGCTGGAAGAACTCCTCCAGGGTGCGCACCTCTGCGCCGGCAGCGGTGACCTGGGCGACGTACTCCTGGGCGGCGGAGCTGCGCCTCGCCGAGTGCTGGTACAGCGTGCGCATCGAGATGCCGCGCTCCAGGGCGCGTACGTCTCGCTCGGCAGCGACCTTGAGCACCGCGGGCGAGCGACCGGCCTGGGGCTGCGCGGTGAGCAGCTCGCTCTGGCAGTCCGCCACGGCGGTCTCGATGAAGCGGTTGATGTTGGCGTAGCCGTGCAGCTCGGTGACCGGACGCCCGGAGACGAACGGCGAGCGGCGGTACGTCTGGCCGAGGGTGTTGAACGCCTCCGCCCACCGCGACGACTCACTGAGCAGCTCCGCGCCTTGCTGACCGAGGGGTACGACGACCCGCGACTGCACCGCGCCGGGGTCCATCGGGACGTAGACGTTGCTGCTGCTGTCGTGGTTGAGCAGGCCGAGGTCCACCAGGAGGTCCAGGGCGGCTCGCTCGGGCCCCTCGCTGCGGAACAGCGGGTCGTCGGTCGCCAGGTAGCCCGACGCAACGGCGTTCTCGTAGATCGCGTGCGCGTGCGTCTCGAGCATTCGCCGCTCGGCGGGGCCGTAGTTATGGGTCACTCCACCTCCAGGCAGTCCATCGGGCCCATTATGGCGGGATCGGTCCAGGGTCGGGGGACCCCGGCTTCCTCGGACAGGCGAGGAGGGCCGCACCCTGACGGGCGCGGCCCTCCTGCGGGCTTCCTTGCGATCCTCAGACGCCGAGTCGCGCCTTCAGTCCGTCCAGCTCGGTCCAGAGCACGGCGGGGAGGTCCTCGCCGAACTTCTCGAACCACTCGGTGATCTGCGGGATCTCCGCCTTCCACTCGTCCACGTCGACGGCGAGTGCGGCCGCGAGGGCCTCCTCGGTGACGTCGAGGCCGTCGATGTCGAGGGCGCCCGGGGCCGGCACATGGCCGATCGGGGTCTCGACCGCGGCGGCCTGGCCCTCGATCCGCTCCACGACCCACTTGAGGACCCGGCTGTTCTCGCCGAAGCCCGGCCACAGGAACCCACCGTCGTCGTCACGGCGGAACCAGTTGACGTAGAAGATCTTCGGCAGCTTGGCGGCGTCGTTGTCCTTGCCGACCGTGATCCAGTGGTTGAAGTAGTCACCGGCGTTGTAGCCGATGAACGGCAGCATCGCCATCGGGTCGCGGCGGACCACGCCGACGGCCCCGGTCGCGGCCGCAGTGGTCTCAGACGACAGGGTGGCTCCCATGAACGTGCCGTGCACCCAGTCACGGGCTTCTACGACGAGCGGCACGGTGGTCTTGCGTCGACCGCCGAACAGGATCGCGTCGATCGGGACGCCCCGCGGGTCGTCGTACTCCGGCGCGAGGATCGGGCACTGCTTGATCGGGGTGCAGTAGCGCGAGTTCGGGTGGCTCGACAGCTCGTCGCTGTCGGGCGTCCACGGCTCGCCCTTCCACGACGTGGCGTGGGCCGGGGTGTTCTCCAGGCCCTCCCACCAGACATCGCCGTCCTCGGTGAGCGCGACGTTGGTGAAGACCGAGTTGCCGATGTCGATCGTCTTCATGGCGTTCGGGTTGGTGTGCTCGTTGGTGCCCGGGGCGACGCCGAAGAAGCCGTACTCCGGGTTGACCGCCCACAGCCGGCCGTCCTCACCGATGCGCATCCAGGCGATGTCGTCGCCGAGGGTCTCGACCTTCCAGCCCGGGATCGTCGGCGCGAGCATCGCGAGGTTCGTCTTGCCGCAGGCGCTCGGGAACGCCGCCGCGACGTACTTGCGGACTCCCTCGGGGCTGGTCAGCTTGAGGATCAGCATGTGCTCGGCCAGCCAGCCGTCGTCGCGCGCCATCACGCTGGCGATGCGCAGGGCGTAGCACTTCTTGCCGAGCAGGGCGTTGCCCCCGTAGCCCGACCCGTAGGACCAGATCATCCGCTCCTCGGGGAACTGCACGATGTACTTGGTGTCGCTGCAGGGCCACTTGACGTCGGCCTGGCCCTCGGCGAGCGGCATGCCGACCGAGTGCAGCGCGGGCACGAACGCCGCGTCGAGCTCCTCCATCCGGCGCAGCACGTGGGAGCCCATGCGGGCCATCACGCGCATCGAGGCGACGACGTAGGCGGAGTCCGTGATCTCTACGCCGAACATCGGCTTCTCGGCCTCGAGGTGGCCCATCACGAACGGGACGACGTACATCGTCCGGCCCTGCATGCAGCCGTCGTACAGGCCGCGCATGATGGCCTTCATCTCGTCCGGGGCCATCCAGTTGTTCGTGGGTCCGGCGTCGCGCTCGTCCACGGAGCAGATGTAGGTGCGGTCCTCGACCCGGGCCACGTCGGTCGGGTCGGAGGCGGCGTAGTAGGAGTTCGGCTTCTTGCGCTCGTCGAGCTTGACGAACGTGCCGGAGGCGACCAGCGCGTCGGTCAGCTCGGTCCACTCCTCATCGGACCCGGTGCACCAGTGGATGCGGTCGGGCTTGGTGAGCGCTGCGATCTCGTTGACCCAGGCGAGGATGCCCTGGTGAGTGGTGGGCGTGGTCTCGGTGGAGGCCGTATCGGCGGTCATGCCTGGTGTTCCCTCTCGCGCATTCGCGGGTGCCCCCGTAGAGAGCGACCCGGCCGTCGAGCGTATCGACGAAGGTGTCGTGGAGTTCTGGTGTGAAATCGCCGCGCCATTGTGACGATTTGTTTGGCCCAAAGTACGCCCGTAGCGTCGTCCGGCCTACCTGGGGATGTCCGCGAATGTACTCACTCGCAGCAGTCACGCCTATTGGATCGATCAAGGGTGTGACGGGGGTCTCCCAGGCGCGGCGGTGGGGTTCGGGCACTCGATTTCGTGGCCGCCAGACCAGCGCGCTACGATGCTCCGGTCCTTTTGGGACGGGCGCTCGTAGCTCAACGGATAGAGCATCTGACTACGGATCAGAAGGTTGGGGGTTCGAATCCCTCCGAGCGCGCAAACACCGAAGCCCAGGTCGATCTCGCCATTGACCTGGGCTTCTGTGTGCCCGGTCGGTGGGCACCTCGTTCATTCCCGAGTCAGGGGAGGGCGCGCGCTGCCATAATGGACGAGCCGTCCCCACGCTCGGGTGTTCGGTTCAGGACCCGCTCCACCCGGTGGTCGGGTGACTCACGGCGGGCCTCGATGAAGGGGGGTCCGGTGCGCGACGAGAGTGGCCCCCCGCAGCACTCGCCACCCAGCGGTCTCTGCGCCCCCTTGGTCGACCAGGCTCCCGACGCCCTGATGGTGATCGACCCCCAAGGCCTCTTGGTCCTGGTGAACGTCGCGATGGAGCGGCTGTTCGGGTTCGACCGTGAGGAACTCCTCGGCCAGCCCTGCACCGCCCTCCTGCCCGCTGACTTCCACAGTTGTCTCGCAGGCATCCGGGAGGACTTCGCCGCCGACCGCGAGACACGGCAGGCGGGCGAGGACCTCCGGCTCTACTGCCGCCGCAAGGACGGGAGCGAGTTCCCTGCCGAGGTGCACTTCGGTCCGCTCAACGACGGTGACAACCTCTTGGTCGCGGCCTCCGTCCGGGACGTGAGCCATCGCAAGCGCAGCGAGAACGAGCTCCGCGAGGCGTTGTCCCTGCTCAACGCCACCCTGGAGTCGACCGCCGACGGGATCCTCGTCGTGTCCGTGGACGGCAAGATCGCCGGAGCCAACCAGCAGTTCGCCACGATGTGGCGCATTCCCGACGAGCTGCTCGAGTCCCACGACGACGACCGGGTGATGGGCTTCGTGCTGGACCAGCTCGTCGACGCGTCGGCCTTCGTGGAGAAGGTCCACGAGCTGTACGCCGACGTCGAGGCCGAGAGCAACGACGTGCTCGCCTTCCGCGACGGGCGCACGTTCGAGCGGTACTCCCGTCCGCAGCGGGTCGGGGACCGGATCGTCGGTCGCGTGTGGAGCTTCCGCGATGTCACATCGCGCCGACAGGCGGAGGAACAGGCTCGTGAGGCCCTGGCCCAGCTCGCGTCGGCGGATGCCCGCTTCCGTTCCCTAGTGGAGTCCACGGACGACTCGATCGTGAGCACCACCCCCGACGGGACGGTCACCAGCTGGAACGCCGCGGCTGAGCGGCTCTTCGGCTACTCGCGCGAGGAGATCGTCGGACAGCCGCTCGACCTGCTCGTCCCCGAGCGCGGTGCGGCCGGCTCGGCCGAGATTCTCCGGCTCGCGCCGAGCGAAGGGCCGCTTCGCCGCAGGCTCGAGGCCGAGTGGCTGCGCAAGGACGGCTCCTCGGTGCCGGTGTCCGTCACCGTCTCGCCGATC
Source organism: uncultured Actinomycetota bacterium (assembly GCA_963740525.1). GTDB lineage: Bacteria > Actinomycetota > Actinomycetes > Propionibacteriales > Nocardioidaceae > CAVUEG01. Next base: position 913,118 of record CAVUEG010000006.1, on the reverse strand, counting down.
CAGGATGCGGGCACCGTGATCGGGGTCTCGGCGATCATTCGTGACATCACCGAGGCGAGGGCACGCCAGCTCGAGCTCGTCGAGGCCCGAGCGGCTGCTCTGGAGGCCTCAAGCGCGAAGTCCGACTTCCTGGCCACCATGAGCCACGAGATCCGGACGCCGATGAACGGCGTCATCGGACTGACCGGGCTGCTCCTGGACACTCCCCTGGACGAGGTGCAGCACCGCTACGCGACCGGCGTACGGGGTGCCGGAGAAGCACTCCTCCGGATCGTCGACGACATCTTGGACTTCTCCAAGCTGGAGGCCGGCAAGCTCACCTTGGAGCAGGTGGCCTTCGTGCCGCGCCAGCTGATCGACGAGCTGGTGGTGCTCCTGGTCGACCAGGCTCGTGCCAAGGGCCTGTCGTTCGTGGCCGAGTGCGCTCCCGAGGTCCCCGAGGTCGTGGTCGGCGATCCCGGACGGCTGCGTCAGGTGCTGATCAACCTGGCGGGCAATGCGCTGAAGTTCACGTCCGTCGGGACGATCACCGTCCGCGTCAACGTGTTGACCTTCCCGGCGACCGATGAGGATTCCGTGCTGGTCTTCGAGGTCAGCGACACCGGCATCGGGATCGACCCGGCCACCCAGGCGAGGCTGTTCGAGCCCTTCTCGCAGGCGGATGCCTCGACCACCCGGCGGTTCGGAGGGACGGGTCTGGGTCTGGCCATCTCCCGACGTCTGGTGACCACCATGGGCGGTGAGCTGACCCTGACGAGCACTCCCGGGGTGGGCAGCGCCTTCGCCTTCACCCTGCCCGTTTCCACCACGGCGTCCGGCGGCGAGGGTCTGGTGGACCCGTCGTCCCTCCGGGACCCCCGGGTCGCGACGCTCGAGTCCCCTTCGGCGTCGCCCGTCGCGCGGTCGGGAACCCGCGCACCGGCGCGGGTGCTCGTGGCCGAGGACAACCCGGTGAACCAGATGGTGGCCCAGGGGATGCTGCGTTCCCTCGGCTATGACGTCCGCGTCGTCTCCACCGGTGCCGAGGCGCTGGCGGCCTTGGAGGAGGAGGCGTTCGCCGCGGTGGTGATGGACTGCCACATGCCGGAGATGGACGGCTTCGAGGCGACACGTCGTCTGCGCATCCGGGAGTCTGGCGGGCACCGTACGCCGGTGATCGCGATGACGGCAGGCGTCCTGGATCAGGACCGGGACCGTTGCCTGGTCGCCGGCATGGACGACTTCGTCCCCAAGCCGGTGGACGTGGACCACCTCAGGCGCACCCTCGACCTCTGGGTGCACCCGACCACGTCGAGGCCGCAATCCCCCCATCACCCCGGGGCACGGCGGACCGAACCAGCCTCGGTGTTGACCCTGTCGATGGTCGACGAGCTCAGGAGCCTGGGACCGAACGACGGCTGGGGTCTCCTGCCGTCCTTGGTCGGCTCGTTCCTCGAGACTTCGTCCGCGGAGCTCACGAGACTGCGCACGGCGGTCGGCGAGGGGGATCTCGAGACCGTCTCCCAACGCGCGCACAGTCTTCGGGGATCCGCCGGGACGCTCGGCGCGGACCTTCTGGCGGCGGCCTGTGCCGACCTGGAGGAGATCGCTCGCCATGGCGGCCAGGTGACGGAGTGCCACCTGACCAGGGTCGAGGACCAGCTCAATGCCGCCAGCGCCGAGCTGACGGCGATCCTGGGCTCCCGCGACTGAGGTTCGGCGTGCGACGGGGACGTCTCGGCAACGGGTTCGCCCAACGGGTGTCATCCTGACCGGGTGAGTGATGCGCTGGTACAGCTGCCGAGCCTGGGGGCCGAGGAGATCTCGGTGCGCTGGAGCGGCCCCACGCCCCCTCCCGGGATGGTCCGGATGCTGACCGTCCAGAAGGTCGCCGCCTATGAGGAGATGCTCTCGACGGGGCGCCTGCTCGGCGGCGGTCAGTGGGTGCGTGAGGAGTACGAGCGCGCCTACGCCTGGATGGCCGGTCGCCTCATGCACGGTCAGAACGCCTCGGCAGTGTGGGGCTGGGCCCGTGTCGACCTCCCTGGCCTGACCCGGTCGTGGCCGAGCGAGGTCGCCGGCAACGTCGTGGTGCTGATCGTGGAGGTGCCGGCGTCACGCACCCTGATCTCTGCCTTCGAACCGTGGCAGGAGCTCCTGGAGCACCACGGCGAGCCGGACGAGTCCTGGTCCGTCTGCCTCGAGGTCGAGCGCTTCCCGCACAGCCGCCTCCAGGTCGTGACTCCGTACGTCGACCTGGAGGAGATCGTGGCGGCATACCGGCTGCGCCCCTAGCCTCGTCGACCCACCTCCCACGTGGCGAGCACCTCGTAGCGGGGGCGCCGACGTGGACCCTCGCCGAGATGGGACTGCACGAGAGCCACCTCGGTCATCGGCCAGGCCGGCCCTCGGTAGGCCTCCAGCAGCCGCACCCAGCTGCTGACCTCCTCCGGCCGGCCGAGCCGGGCCAGCGTCAGGTGTGCCCGGAAGCGGCCACCCTCGGCGCCCGCCCCCGACCTGGTGGCAGCGGCCCGGGCACCGGTCGCCAGCCGGCGCAGCTCCTCGACCGCGTCCGGCGTGCCGTCGACCGCGGCGTAGAGCACGTGGGCCCGGGCCGGATCGGGGAACGCGCCGCCTCCCGAGACGACCAACGGATGGGCGGTGCGCTTCGCCGTCGCCCGGCCGAGCCGCTCGAGCAGGTCGTCGAGGTGTCGCTGCGCGACGTGAGGCATGAAGGCGAGCGTCACGTGCCACGCCTCCGGGCTCGTCCAGCGGAACTGCGCGGCCTCACGCCGTGGCGCGAGGAATCCGTCGAGGTCCTCGCGCGCGTCCTCGGGAGGCACCAGGGCGGTGAAGAGCCGCATGCACCGTTGGTACCACGACACCGGAACTCCGAGGTCGCAGAGTCTGGAAGGCTGGGCCGATGCACGTCTCCAGGATCGGGTTCACGCCGCTGAAGGGCACCGCCCATGCGGCGAGCGACCGGGTGGTCCTCACCGAGCACGGACCGGCAGGCGACCGGGTGTTCTGTCTGGTGGACCGCGACCGCGCCCGCGTGCTGCGCACCGTGGAGAACCCGGGACTCGTCACCCTCGACGCGAGCTGGGACGGTGAGTCGTTGCGGGTGCAGGAGGCCTCGGCGGCGCCCCGCAGCACCGGTGAACGGCTCGTCTGCGACTACTGGGGCAGGGAGGCGACCCTCGACGTCGTCGCCGCGGAGCCGGTGACCCGGGTGCTGGCCGGCCGGCTCGGGCGTGAGGTCGCGCTGTGTCGGGTGTCTCGGCCCGGGGTCGTCGTGTACGGCGCCTCGGTCACCCTGGTCACCACCGGGTCGATGGCCGAGCTGGCCCGTCGTACGTCGCCCGAGGTCGGGGAGCAGAGTGCACGGTTCCGCAGCACGTTCCTCCTCGACACCGGCGACCTGCCCCCGCATGCCGAGGACGAGTGGGTGGGCCGTCGGCTCACGCTCGGTGACGCCGAGGTGACCGTGCGGGCGCGGGTGCCGCGCTGTGCCGTGGTCGACCTCGACCCGTCCACGGGTCGGAAGGATCCGGGGGTCCTGAAGGAGCTCGGCAGATATCGTCTGGACCAGGGCGAGATCTGGTTCGGGATCGACGCCACCGTGACCCGACCGGGCACCGTCGAGCTGGGCGACCCGGTCAGAGAGAGCTGAGATGCCGTTCCTGCTCCGCGTAGAGCTACCCGACGTGCCGGGCTCCCTCGGCAGGGTCGCCTCGGCGATCGGTGAGGCCGGCGGCGACATCGAGGCGATCGAGATCGTCGAGCACCGCCAGGACGGGATGGTGGTCGACGACGTGCTCCTCGAGACCGCGGTCGGGGTCATGCCCGACTCCATCGTCTCTGCGTGCGCCACGCTCGACGGGGTCCGGGTGCTGTGGATCTCCCGCTACGCGGCAGGGGGGCAGCTCTTCCTCGACCTCGAAGCGGTCGAGTCGATGACCGAGGACCCGACGACGGCTCTCGACCAGCTCGTCCACCTCCTCCCCGTCACTTTCCGTGCCGACTGGGGCCTGCGCATCCACCGGGCCGACGGCATCGTCACCCGCACCCCCGCTGCTCCCGAGTCCATGCCCGACGGACTGGACTTCCCCCGGCTCGGCGAGGCCGCGCTGATCGACCTGCCGGCGCCGTACGACGGCGTCGCGGTCGCCGCCGCCCCGCTCGGGGACGACGAGATCGTGGTGTTCGCCCGCCGCGGGGGACCGGAGATTCTCGGCTCGGAGCTGGCCCGGTTCAAGCACCTCGCCGCGCTGGCCGTCTCCATCGCCCGGCCGACCTGACCGGCCATGCCCAACCAGCCCAGCCAGCCCGACCAGCCCAGCCAGCCCAACCAGCCCAGCCAGCCCAACCAGCCCGACCTGCCCGACCGCCCGACCCCGGGCGACGCCGCTCGCCGCCTGGCTGAGCTGACCGGGAGCCCCGAGCACGACGCCGTCGTGGTGCTGGGCTCCGGCTGGGGACCCGCAGCCGCGGCCTTCGGGCCGCCGGTGGCGGCCTTCCCGATGACGGAGCTGCCGGGCTTCCTGGCGCCGGTCGCCGAGGGTCATCTCGGCGAGGTCCGGTCGGTCCGGCTCGGGAGCCTGCGCGTGCTCCTATTCCTGGGCCGCACGCATCTCTACGAGGGTCATGGGCCGAGACCCGTGGCCCATCCGGTGCGCACCGCGGCGGCAGCGGGCTGCCGGCTCGCCGTACTCACCAACGCCAACGGCTGCCTGCGGGGCGACTGGGAGGTCGGTCGGGCGGTGCTCGTGCGCGACCACCTCAACCTCACCGGCGTCTCTCCGCTGGAGGGCCCGAGCTTCGTCGACCTGACCGACACGTGGTCGCAGCGGCTGCGCACGATCGCCGAGACGATCGCCCCCGACCTGGACTCGGGGGTGTACGCACTGCTGCGCGGCCCGCACTACGAGACCTGGGCGGAGGCGGAGTGGCTGCGGCGGGTCGGTGCCGACATGCTCGGCATGTCGACGGTGCTGGAGGCGATCGCGGCGCGAGAGTGTGGTGTCGAGCTGGTCGGGCTCTCGACCGTCACGGCGATCGAGGGCACGATGTCCGGGATCGACCCGGGCGACGTGGTCGCGGTTGCCGAGCGCACCGCGGAACGTCTCGGCCCGATGCTGGTGGAGCTCGTCCAGGCAGGTGCAGCGAGAGGGAGGACGCCATGACCGCGGAGACCACACCCAGGGCAGGGGCCCGACCACTCACGATCGAGACCAACGGCATCAACGTGATCACCGAGTCCGAGCGCAAGGGGCGGGCCTCGGACCTCTTCTGGCCCTGGTGCGCGTCCAACATCTCGGTGCTCGCGGTGTCCTACGGAGCGTTCGTGCTCGGCTTCGGGTTGAGCCTGGCCCAGGCACTGCTGGCCGTCCTCGTCGGCACCGTGGCCTCCTTCCTGCTGGTCGGACTGGTCTCGATCGCCGGCAAGCGTGGGTCGGCCCCGACCCTGGTGCTCTCGCGCGCGGCCTTCGGCCGCTTCGGCAACGGCCTGCCCGGCCTCGTCTCGTACCTGCTGCTGGTCGGCTGGGAGACGGTGCTGGTCTCACTGGCCACGTTCGCGACCGCCACGGTCTTCGGGCGCCTCGGCTGGGGCGACGGGAACCTCACCAAGGTCGTGGCCTTCCTCGTCGTCGCCGCGGTGATCGTGCTCGCGGGCATCCTCGGCTTCGACGCGATCATGCGGATCCAGAAGTGGCTCACGCTGGCGCTGATCGGCGTCACCGTCGTCTACGTCGTCCTCACCGTCGACCACATCGACCTGGGCGCGGCGACCGGGCTCCAGGCCGGGCCGATGACCGCCGTGATCGGCGCGACCGTGCTGGTGATGACCGGCTTCGGGGTGGGCTGGGTCAACTCCGCGGCCGACTACTCGCGCTACCTGCCGCGCGCCGTACCCACCGGGGGCGTGGTCGCCTGGCCGACGATCGGCGGCAGCCTCCCCGTCGTCCTGCTCGTGGCGTACGGCGTGCTGCTCAGCGCCTCGGACGACAAGCTCTCCGGAGCCGTGGCCGCCGACCCGATCGGCGCGCTCACCACGATCCTGCCGACCTGGTTCCTGGTGCCGTTCGCCCTGGTCGCGATCGGCGGTCTGGTCAGCGGCGCGATCCTCGACATCTACTCCTCGGGACTGACGCTGCTCACGCTCGGGCTGCGCACCCCACGGTGGGTCGCGGCAGCGATCGACGGCGTCCTCATGGTCATCGGCACCATCTACATCGTGTGGTTCGCCGACAGCTTCCTCACCATCTTCATCGCCTTCCTGATCATCCTCGGCGTGCCCATGGCCGGGTGGTGCGGGATCTTCCTGGCCGACCTGCTCGTGCGGACGGAGGACTACGACGAGCTCAAGCTCTTCGACCACTCGTCGCGGGGCTACGGCGCCGTGCGCTGGGAGTCGGTCAGCCTGCTCGCGGTGGCCACCGTCGTCGGCTGGGGCCTGGTGATCGACACCACGGGTGCCGGCAAGGGCCTGGGCTGGCTCGGCTTCCTGCTCGACCCGGTCGGGCTCGGCGGCCGTGACGGCGCCTGGGCCTACGCCAACATCGGGGTCGTCGCCTCGCTCGCGATCGGCTTCCTCGGCTACCTGCTGCTCGGGCGGGGCGCCGTACGCCGCCAGGAGCAGCGCCGTTGACCCTGCACCTCCACCGGTCCGATCGGGCGGACCTGCTGGCGGACCAGCTCGCCGGGCTGCTCGCCGACCCCCTCGAGGACCCGTTCGCCGAGGAAGTCGTGGTGGTGCCCGCCAAGGGTGTCGAACGCTGGCTGACCCAGCGTCTCTCGCACCGGCTGGGCACGGGTGAGCGTGCACGTGACGGTGTCTGCGCCGGCGTCCGCTTCCTGAACCCTCGCTCGCTGGTCGCCCTGCTGCTCGACCGGGAACGCGACGACCCGTGGGATCCCGACCGGCTGGTCTGGCCGCTCCTCGGCGTGGTCGACTCGTCGATGGGTGAGCCCTGGTGCCGCGCGCTGGCCGCCCATCTCGGGGACGGCCTGGAGGGCGAGGAGGCGGACCTTCGCCGCAACCGCCGCTACTCGGTCGCGCGTCGCCTGGCCGGGCTGTTCTCGTCCTACGCAGTGCAGCGCCCGGAGCTGATCACTGCCTGGCGCCGCGGAGAGGAGACCGACGGCCACGGGCATCCGCTCCCACCTGACCTGGCCTGGCAGCCCGAGCTGTGGCGACGGCTCGTCGCGGCCGTCGACGCGCCGCCGCCCGACGAGCGGCACCGCGACACCCTGACCGCGCTGCGCGACGGTGCCGCGCTCGCGCTGCCCTCCCGGCTCTCGCTGTTCGGGCACACCAGACTCCCGGTCACGGAGATCGAGCTGCTCGCGGCCGTCGGCGAGGTGCGCGACGTCCACCTGTGGCTGCCGCAGGCCTCACCCGCGTCCTGGGACGCGCTCGCCGAGGCGCTGGGCGAAGGACCGGTGCGGCGCGTGGACGACGACTCCGCCCTGCTGGTCCGTCACCCCCTGCTGTCCTCGCTGGGCCGCGACTCGCGCGAGCTGCAGCGCTCCCTCTCCGGCCCCGCCGTGACTGGCGCCGTCGACCAGGGCAGCACCTTCGCCGACGGCGTGCCACCCGGACCCACGCTGCTGCACTGGCTCCAGGACGACCTGCGTCACGACCGGCTGCCGGACCCCGCGGCGCGGGCCGCCCGCGTGCACGCTCCCGGCGACCGCAGCGTCCAGGTGCATGCCTGTCACGGCGCCTCGCGCCAGGTGGACGTGCTCCGAGAGGTGCTGGTCGGGCTGCTCGAGGACGACCCCACGCTGGAGCCGCGCGACATCCTCGTGATGTGCCCCGACATCGAGGAGTACGCCCCGCTGTTCCAGGCCGCGTTCGGGCTCGCCGGGGTGATCGAGGGCGGTCACCCCGCGCACGGCCTGCGCGTCCGGCTCGCCGACCGGGGGCTGATGAGCACCAACCCGCTGCTGGCGATGGCCAAGCAGGTGGTGGAGATCGCCGGCGGACGCGCGACCGCCACGCAGGTGCTCGACCTCGCGTCGGCCGAACCGGTACGCCAGCGGTTCGGCTTCGGCGACGACGACCTCGCCACCGTCACCGGATGGGTGGAGCAGTCCGGTGTCCGCTGGGGGCTGGCGGCGGACCTGCGTTCGTCGTACCGGCTCGAAGGGTTCGGCCAGAACACCTGGCAGGCCGGGCTCGACCGGGTGCTGCTGGGGGTTGCGATGGCCGAGGAGGACGGCCGCTGGCTCGGCTCGACCTTGCCGCTCGATGACGTGGGCAGTGCCTCCGTCGAGCTGGCCGGGCGATTCGCCGAGCTGGTTGAGCGTCTCGAACGATGTGTTCGCCGGCTCCAGGTGGCCGGGGCGGTCGAGGACTGGGTCGACATCCTGCGCGACGGCGTGCTCGGGCTGGGCGCTGTGCGGCCGAGCGAGGCCTGGCAGGTGGCGCAGTTCGAGCGGGAGCTGGCCAGGATCGGCGACTCCGGCGAAGGGTCCGCGGGGGGTACGGCGCTGCGACTGGCCGACGTGCGCACCCTCCTCGAGCTGCGTCTGCGGGGACGCCCGACGCGCGCCAACTTCCGCACCGGCAGCCTGACCGTGTCCACGATGGTGCCGATGCGGTCGGTGCCGCACCGGGTGCTCTGCCTGGTCGGCCTCGACGACGGGGTCTTCCCGCGCAGCGTCGCCGTCGACGGCGACGACGTGCTCGCCCGTGACCCGATGACCGGGGAGCGCGACGTGCGCAGCGAGGACCGGCAGCTGCTCCTCGACGCGATCCTCGCCGCCGGGGAGAAGCTGGTGGTGACCTACACCGGTGCCAACGAGCACAGCGGCCAGCCGCGCCCGCCGGCCGTGCCGCTGGGGGAGCTGCTCGACGCCCTCGACGTCACGGCGTCCGGCCCGGTCCGCGACACGTTGCTGGTCCGGCACCCGCTCCAGCCCTTCGACCGCCGGAACCTGACGGCCCCTGGAGCCTCCGGGGCAGGGGAGCCCGACACCGTCCCCTTCAGCTTCGACCGGTCGGCTCTCTCCGGTGCCCGAGCGGCGGCGGGGCCAAGGACCCCGCCGGTCCCCCTGATCCCGGGGCCGCTGCCCGCCGAGGTCGTGGGCGACCTGACGCTGGCCGACCTCCAGGCGTTCTTCGCGCATCCGGCGAAGGCGTTCCTGCGCCGCCGCCTCGATGTCGGCGTACCCCAGGAGTACGAGGAGGTCGACGACGCGATCCCGGTCGAGCTCGACGCGCTGACTGCCTGGGCCATCGGTGACCGGATCCTTCGCCAGGCGATCCGGGGTGCCGAGCCCGTCGGGGTGTTCCTCGCCGAGCAGTATCGCGGGGAGCTTCCACCGGGCGAGCTCGGACAGCGGTTCCTGCGCGACGTCATCACCGACCGCGTCAACGCGCTGTACGTCGCCACCGCCGCGGCCCGCGCCGAGCCGTCCCGCACGGTGGACGTGACGGTCGACCTCGGCGGTGGCCGCCGGCTGACCGGCGTTGTCCCCGATGTTCGTTCCAGCAGGGTGGTCCGGGTCCACTACTCCAACCTCGGGCCCAAGCACCGGATGACGAGCTGGATCGACCTGCTCGCGCTCTCAGCCGGGCTGCCCGACCACTCCTGGACCGCGAGCACCTACGGCTGGCACAAGACACGTACGCCGCAGCACTCGCTGCTCGGTCCGCTCGACCACACCGCGTCGGACCTGTTGCGTGACCTCGTCGACGTCTTCGACCGGGGACAGCGCGAGCCGTTGCCGCTGCCGCTCAAGACCGGCTTCGCCTGGGCCGACAGCCTGCGCTCGCACAGCAGCCCGGACTGGCCTGCTCGTCGAGCCTGGGAGACCCAGAGCGGCTCGTCGATCCCCGGGGAGCAGGACGACCCTCACCACGTGCGGGTGTTCGGTCGTCGACCGCCGATGTCGGTGCTGCTCGAGCCGCCGCTCGAGGACGAGGCGTGGAACGACCAGAAGACCCGGCTGGGTCAGTACGCCGTCCGGGTCTGGCAGCCGCTCTTCGCGCACGAGCAGGTGGGGTCGGCATGACCGGAGACAGCGTCGAGGACCTTCCACGGTTCGACATCACCGGTGACCTGCCGACCGGGACCACCCTGCTGGAGGCCAGTGCCGGCACCGGAAAGACGTGGACGATCGCGGCACTGGTCACGCGCTACGTGGCCGAGGGCGCGGCCCGGCTCGAGGAGATGCTGGTGGTCACCTTCGGACGCGCCGCCAGCCAGGAGCTGCGTGAGCGGGTGCGTGAGCAGCTGGTCCTGGCGGAGCGGGTGCTCGCCGACCCGGCGTCCGCCGTGTCGGACGACGTGTTGACCGCACTGCTGCTGCAGGTCGACGACGCCGAGCGTGCTGCCCGGCGGCGACGCGTGCGCGATGCCCTGGCGGCGTTCGACTCGGCGACGATCGCCACGACCCACCAGTTCTGCCAGCTGGTGCTCAAGAGCCTCGGGGTGGCCGGAGACACCGACGCGGGAGCCCATCTGGTCGAGGACCTCGACGACCTGTTGGTCGAGGTGGTCGACGACCTCTACGTCCGGGGGTTCGCCCAGGACCCCGAGGCGCCGATCTTCTCCCGGAGCCAGGCGATGCAGGTCGCCCGGGCCGCCGTGGGTGACCCTCAGGCACGGATCGAGCCGCGGAACGCTCCGGCCGACAGTGTCGCCGGCCGCCGACGGCGCTTCGCCGAGGCGGTTCGGGCGGAGGTCGACGTACGCAAGAGGCGGCTGGGGGTGCTCAGCTACGACGACCTGCTCAGCCAGCTCGCGGAGGCACTGACCGAGGCGGATGCGCCGGCCCGTGAGCGGATGCGCCGGCGCTGGTCGGTGGTGCTCGTCGACGAGTTCCAGGACACCGACCCGGTGCAGTGGCAGGTGCTCGACCGGGCCTTCTCAGGCCACGCCACGATGGTGCTGATCGGGGATCCGAAGCAGGCGATCTACGCCTTCCGTGGCGGTGACGTGGTGACCTACCTCGCCGCCGCCGACACCGCGACGACGCGGGCCACGCTGGGCACCAACCACCGAAGCGACGCCCCGCTGCTCGCCGCGGTGCAGACCGTCCTGCAAGGTGCCGCGCTCGGGGACCCGGCGATCGTGGTGCGCGGCGTGGAGGCCTCCGAGCAGCGGTCGCGACTCCAGGGCGGGCCGCGACCCGAGCCGTTCCGGCTGCGGGTCGTCGATCGCGACCAGTTCGGGGTCAAGGGCCTCCAAGGGGTGACGATCGGCCAGTTGCGGGAGCACGTCGCCACCGACCTGGCGATGGACGTGCGGGCCCTCCTCGGATCCGGCGCCACCTTCGACGGGGTACCCCTCGAGCCTCGGCAGGTCGCGGTGCTGTGCGAGACCAGGCGGCAGTGCGAGGTGGCCTGGCGGGGACTCACCGCACACGGCATTCCCGCGGTGATCTCCGGCGGCGGCAGCGTCTTCGCCACCGAGGGGGCGGCCGAGTGGCTCACGCTGCTCGAGGCGATCGAGCAGCCGCACCGCAGTGCGCGCGTCCGTGCGGCAGCGGTGTCGGTGTTCTTCGGCCGCACCGCCGCCGAGATCGACGAGGGCGGCGACGCGCTCACGAACCGGTACGCCGACGTGCTGCGTGACTGGGCCGACCTCTATCGGGAGCGCGGGATCGCCGCGGTGTTCGAGGCGGTGACGACGACGTACGACCTGACCGGACGGGTTCTCGGACGCACCGACGGCGAGCGTCTGATGACCGACCTCCGGCACACCGCCGAGGCCCTGCACGACACCGCCTCGCGCGAGCGCCTGGGGCTGGTCGCCCTGGCCGGGTGGATGCGCGCGCAGATGGCCCAGGAGAAGCTCGAGGTCTCCAGCGAGCGCACCCGGCGGCTCGACAGCGACGCCGCGGCGGTGCAGATCCTCACCATCCACGGCAGCAAGGGCCTCCAGTTCCCCGTCGTCTACCTACCCGGCGTGTGCGACCACTTCCCGATCAGCCCCTCGATGCCGCTGTTCCATGCCGACGACGGGCACCGGTGCATCGACGTCGGCGGTGCACAGGCGGACCCGGCACACGTGCGCCGGGCGATGGTCGAGGACTCCGGCGAGGACCTCCGGCTGCTGTACGTCGCGATGACCCGGGCGCAGAGCCAGCTCGTGACCTGGTGGCTGCCGAGCGCCAAGAACACGACCCAGGCGCCCCTGCACCGGATGCTCTTCGGCAGGGCGCCCGGCCTCGCCGAGGTGCCGGCCGACGTACCGCTCGGCACGGACGACCACGTGCGCGAGATCGCACGCCGCTGGCAGGACGCGGGCGGGCCGGTCGCTGAGCCGGCTCACTGGTCACCGAGCGCGACCCCGGTGCGTCAGGACACGGCGGCGCAGCTCGGCGTACGCGAGTGGACCCGGAAGGTCGACCTGACCTGGCGCCGCACGTCGTACTCCGCGTTGAGCAGTGCGGCCGGTCGGGCGCACCACGGGGAGACCGGGGTGATGGCCCTCGGAAGCGAGCCCGAGGACCCGCCCCGCGACGACGAGCCCGAGCTTCCGCTGGCGGGCGTCACCGCCGCGTCGGGGCCGACCGATGCCGGGACCCCGGCGATCCCGTCCCCGATGGCCCGGCTGCCGGTGGGCGCGACGTTCGGCTCCCTCGTCCACGCGGTGCTCGAGCACGCCGATCCGGCCGCCGTCGCACATGGTGGGGACCTGCGGGAGGAGCTCGCCGCCCACGTCCGCGAGCAGCTGGTCGCCTGGCCGGTCACCGTCGACCCCGACGAGCTTGCCGAGGCGCTGGTCGCGGTCTGTGAGAGTCCACTCGGCCCGCTCGCTGGGGGTACGACGCTGCGCGCGATCGGTCGGGCGGACCGGATGTGCGAGCTCGACTTCGAGCTGCCCCTGGCCGGCGGCGACCTCGCCCCGACGGGAGGGCGCAACGCCTCGCTGCGTGACCTCGCGCCGTTGCTGCGCCGGCACCTGCCCGAAGGGGACCCGCTGCTTCCCTACGCCGACACGGTCGACGACGAGGCGCACGGGGCACAGGAGCTGCGCGGCTACCTGACCGGCTCGGTCGACGTGCTGCTCCGGGTCGGGGGCCGCTTCCTCGTCGTCGACTACAAGACGAACTGGCTCGGTGACCAGGGGGGTCCCGGCGACTCCGGTGCCGGGCTCACGTCCGACCACTACCGCCCCGCCTTGCTGGCCGAGGCCATGACCCACTCGAGCTACCCGCTCCAGGCCCTGCTCTACGCCGTCGTGCTGCACCGGTTCCTGCGCTGGAGACTCCCCGACTACGACCCGGAGCGTCACTTCGGTGGCGTGCTCTACCTCTACCTGCGCGGCATGTGCGGTCCGGAGACCCCGCAGTATGACGGCCACCCGTGCGGGGTCTTCTCCTGGCGACCACCGATGGCCTTGGTCGAGGAGATCTCCGACCTGCTCGACGGCCCGATCGAGGCAGTGGCATGAGCCTGACCCGCGACCTGGCGCCGATCGAGGATCCCGACGACCGCAGGCTGGCGCAGGCGGCGAGCGGTCTGCTGCGCGAGTTCAACCTCGCGGACGTGCTGACCGCGGCCGACGTCCACGTCGCGATGCGGCTGGGACGGCTCGGGCAGGAGTCCGACGAAAGCGTGCTGCTGGCGGCGGCGCTCGCGGTCCGGGCGGCGCGGACCGGCTCCGTGTGCCTGGATCTCACCGGCACCCGCACCGGGGGGATCGGGGGCGTCGACAGGGTCGCTCCGGACCTGCCCTGGCCGGAGTCGGCGACCTGGCTGGCTGCCGTCGAGGCGAGTGACCTCACCGGGGACGGCGGTGCCCTGCGTCTCGAGGACGGGTTGCTCTACCTCGACCGGTACTGGCACGAGGAGCAGCAGGTCTGCGCCGACCTGGACGTGCGGCGTACCGCGACCCCACCGACGCCCTCGCCCGACAGGCTGGCCGGGGCCCTGGACGCCTACTTCCCCGACCGCGCCTTCGCCGACCAGCGAGCGGCCGCCGAGTCGGCGGCACGGCACTGGACCAGCGTCATCACCGGCGGCCCCGGCACCGGCAAGACCACCACGATCGCCCGGCTGATCGGCGTGCTCGCCTCCATTTCGGACGAGCCGCTCCGAGTCGCGCTCGCCGCACCGACGGGGAAGGCCGCGACCCGGATGGCGCAGGCGGTCCGGGCCGCCACCCAGACCGAGGGGTTCCCAGTCGAGCACCAGGCGATGGTGGGCGGGCTCCAGGCCACGACCATGCACCGGCTGCTGGGCTTCCGCCCGGACAACCGGACACGGTTCCGGCACCACCGGGGCAACCGGCTGTCGGCCGACGTCGTGGTGATCGACGAGACCTCGATGGTCTCGCTGACGATGATGGCGCGGTTGGTCGAGGCGGTGCGCCCCGACGCGCGGCTGGTCCTCGTCGGTGACTCCGACCAACTCGCCTCCGTCGAGGCGGGTGCGGTGCTCAAGGACCTCGTCGAGGGGCTCTCCGGCAACGACTCCCCGGTCACCCGCCTCGGTCCGACCCGGCGCTACGGCGCTCGCATCGCGGGCCTGGCCGAGGCGATCCGCGCCGGCGATCCGGACGCGGTCATGCACGAGCTCACCGCCGGGCACCGGGAGGTGTCGCTGGTGCCGCGGGACGCGCTGGAGGACCTGCTGCTCGGCCCGGCGCTCCGGCTGCTGCGTGCGTGTGAGGCAGGCGACCGGGCGCTGGCGATGCGGGAGCTGGACGCGCACCGGCTTCTGTGTGCCCACCGAGAGGGTCCCTTCGGCGTGGGGCACTGGAACCGTCGGGTGGAGCGGATGCTGATGTCTTCGACCGGCAGGGAGTGGCTGCCGAACTGGTACGCCGGTCAGCCGCTGATCGTCAACGCCAACGACTACGGCCTGGCCCTCTTCAACGGTGACACCGGCGTGGTCTGCGCCGACGCCGACGGGGCGAGGGGTCTGGTCGGGCTGGTCGCGGACGGTGACCTGCCCGAGGGACGCCCCTACCCGTTGACCAGGCTCGCGGACGTCACCACGGCTCACGCGATCACGGTCCACCGCAGCCAAGGCAGCCAGTTCGACGAGGTGACCGTCCTGCTCCCCGAGGCGGACTCGCCGCTCTCGACGCGCGAGCTCTTCTACACCGCTGTCACCCGCGCCCGGTCGTCGGTGCGCGTGGTCGCGACGGAGGACGCGGTGCGAGCGGCCGTCGTACGCCCGGCGCAGCGCGCGACCGGACTGGCCGCGCGCCTGAGCTGACGCAAAGGGTCGTGACCGGTCAGATCGGGTCGAGGACGAAGACCGGGATCTCGCGCTCGGTCTTCTTCTGGTACTCCCCGTAGGTGGGCCAGGTCGCCACGGCGAGGTCCCACCAGTCGGCGCGCTCGTCGCCCTCGACGAGGCGGGCGCGGTAGGACTTCGGCTCGGGGCCGTCCTGGACCTCGACCTCCGGATGGGCCAGGAAGTTGTAGTACCACTCCGGGTGGGTCGGCGCACCGCCCTGCGAGGCGATCGCGACGTAGCTGCCGTCTCGCTCGACCCGCATCACCGGGTTCTTGCGGAGGTTGCCGGACTTGGCGCCGACCGACGTGATCACCACGATCGGGTCACCGCGAAGCAGGTTGCCCTTGGTGCCGCCCGACGCCTCGTACTCGGCGACGTTCTCGCGGACCCACTCGGCCTTGCTCGGGACATAGGTTCCTGTCAGTGCCATATGGGCCCAACAACGGGCACCGGCCCTCGTGTTCCCGCACCCGGCTAGCCTTCGGGCATGACCGAGGTGTCCGAGACGTTCGACCCGTCCGCATGGCGTGAGGTGCCCGGCTTCGAGAACCTCACCGACCTGACCTACCACCGGGCGGTTGCGCACGGGACGGTGCGGATCGCCTTCGACCGGCCCGAGGTGCTCAACGCCTTCCGGCCGCACACCGTCGACGAGCTGCTCCGGGTGCTGGAGCACGCCCGGCAGTCCAGCGACGTCGGGTGCGTTCTCCTCACCGGCAACGGCCCGAGCCCCAAGGACGGCAAGCGGGCCTTCTGCTCGGGGGGCGACCAGCGGATCCGTGGCCGTGCCGGCTACCAGTACGCCGAGGGCGAGACGGCCGAGACCGTCGACAAGGCCCAGCTCGGGCGGCTGCACATCCTCGAGTGCCAGCGGTTGATCCGCTTCATGCCGAAGATCGTGATCTGCGTCGTCAACGGCTGGGCCGCGGGTGGCGGGCACAGCCTGCACGTGGTCTCGGACCTGACCCTGGCTAGCCTCGAGCACGCCCGGTTCAAGCAGACCGACGCCGACGTCGGCTCGTTCGACGGTGGTTTCGGGTCGGCGTACCTGGCCCGGCAGGTCGGCCAGAAGTTCGCCCGCGAGATCTTCTTCCTCGGCGACACCTACTCCGCGGAGGACGCGCACCGGATGGGCATGGTCAACAAGGCGGTGCCGCACGCCGAGCTCGAGACCGAGGCGCTGGAGTGGGGTCGCAAGATCAACGGCAAGTCGCCGACCGCGCAGCGGATGCTGAAGTACTCCTTCAACCTGATCGACGACGGACTCGTCGGGCAGCAGCTCTTCGCTGGCGAGACCACCCGGCTCGCCTACATGACCGACGAGGCCACCGAAGGCCGCGACCAGTTCCTCGAGAAGCGCGATCCCGACTGGTCGCCCTTCCCCTGGTACTACTGAGGCGTTGCGTTTCCGCAGATCAGGAACGGGTCGCCCCGCGAAAGTCCGCGTCTGGTCCGCAGAAAGGTCGCCGCGTTTCGGCGACTACCGAGACCCAGCAACCGCCCTCGCTTGGGCGGCGGGTGCCGCCGGTGGCGGACCTATGAATCTCAGCAATGAAATTAAGGGATTGGGGCGGATCCTATGAATCCATGTCAGAGACTTCAGGTCGGCTAACAAGCACTTTTATACCCCCTTTGCGACTCGCCATGATTCAACGGCCAACTTTCGGCCATCGCCAAGTTGGTTGAGCATGGGATTCTCCGCGAGGTCACCGGGAGCAGTTACGGCCGGATGTTTGCCTGCGAAGAAGTCATCTCCATACTTTCTCGCGACTAAGAGGGATCAACACCGGGCTCGACTGGTCATCGCGTCTCGCATCAGGCTGGTGGCCGCAGCCCGCGTCCGGTCCTCGGCTGTGGGCCACAGGTGGCTATAAGTGTTCAGCGTGGTCGTCGCCGAATGCCCGAGCGCCCGCTGGACGGTGACGACGTCGCAGCCATCCCCGCCGGAGCGAGGATCACCCTCTACACGGGCAAGGGCAGCAATACCTCGACCAAGCGCTACTGGAACTCCGCGAGCCCGAAATGGGACAATTCCGGTGATCTGGCAATCCTGAAGAGCAAGGCTGGCACCAAGGTCGACTCCTGCAAGTACGCCGGAGGCGGCACCACGGCCTACTGCTGAGCCGGGGAGTGGATCCCTGAGGTGGGGGCGACCTCACCTCCAGGGTCCCGCTCGTCGCTCAGCCCCGCGACTGGACCAACGGGAGGTCCGGCAGACTCCGGCGTGCCCCACAACCGGGCATATGTGACTACGGTGGAGGTCTGGGCGTAGTGATGACCCGTTGGGGTCTGACGTCCTCCAGTGAACGCCACAAGGTGAGCGGAGGGCGGTGGATGATGGATGGTGGGCCGTCGGGGGTCAGGCGTGACGATGGTCTGTGGCGCGTGGCCGACTGCTGTCGCCTCGCGGTGGATCGCACGGGGGTGGACGGCATGGCGGTGAGCGTGGCCGACGAATCGGGGAGCATCGAGCCTCTCTTGGGGACCGACGCGGTCGCCGACAAGGTCGCCGACCTTCAGTACGTCCTGGGGGAGGGGCCCGGCGTCGATGCGGTGAAGAGCCGCGAGCCGGTCATGGTCGCGGACCTCGCCTCCGTCGGAGCCAGGCAGTGGCCGGCATTCATCCCCGAGGCGGCAGCCCTGGGGATCGGCGCGCTGCACGCGTTTCCGCTCACCTCAGGGGCGATCGCGTTCGGGACAGCATTGCTCTACCGCCGGGAGCCCGGCGCGCTCGATGAGATGCAGGTGCGACAGGCGGTCTCGGTGAGCGAGCTGCTCACGATGGCGCTGGTGGAGCCCGGCGCGTCCGTAGGCGCGGGGCTCCGTATGAGCGTGCACCAGGCGGCGGGAATGGTCATGCAGCAGACCGGGGGCAGCATCGGAGATGCCCTGGTGATGCTCAAGGCAACGGCGTTCGGGGAGAACCGGGCGATAACCGACCTGGCGGCGGAAGTCCTGGCTGGGGTGCGCCGCTTCCACCCAACCACAGCAAGCGATGGGGAAATGCCATGAAATCGGAACGGAGGTTGGAGACGACCGATCAGATGGTTCGGGTGGCCGACCGCCTGGTCGCCCTTGCCGACACCCTCGTCGACGACTTCGACGTGGTCGAGCTTCTGGACCAGCTGGTGGCCGACTGTGTCGACCTCCTGGCCGTCAGCGCCGCGGGGATCCTGCTCAGAAACCGCGACGATGTCCTGGACGTCGTCGCCAGCTCCAACGAGGCGTCACGGCTGATGGAGGTGTTCCAGCTGCAGAGCGACAAGGGTCCGTCGATCGATGCGGTGACCACCGGCGAGCAGATACTGGTCGAACACCTCGACGTCCTGCGGCGCCGGTGGCCCGACTTCGCCCATGCAGTCGAGGGCGCGGGCTTCGCCGAGGTGTATGCGATTCCGTTACGGCTCCGCTCGGAGACCATCGGCGCGCTCAACCTCTTCAACACCAGCGAGAGCACCTTGACCGGGTCCGACCTCCGCCTCGCCCAGGCACTCGCCGACGTTGCCACGATCGGCATCATCCAGCAGCGCTCCACGGCACGCGCCTCGCTCCTTGCCGAGCAGCTTCAGCTCGCCCTCACCACGAGGATCACGGTCGAGCAGGCCAAGGGCATCCTCGCCGAGTACGGCGGCATCGACGTCGGCGCCGCGTTCGTCGCCCTTCGCGGTTACGCCCGCACCAACCGCGCGAAGCTGAGCGGAGTGGCCGGACAGCTCGTGAGCCGGACCCTCGACCCGTCGGCGATCCTGCCCCCAGGCGTCCGGCGACCGCTCGGCTGACCTGCCTCCCTGCCGAGCACAGCTAGGCGAGGGATCCCTGCGCTTCATAGAGGGGCAGGGTCACGATGAAGGTCGAGCCCTCGAGATGCTTCGAGTTCACGAAGATGTCCCCTCCGAGATTGGTGACGATCGACTCGACGATGGTCAGGCCGAGACCGGTGCCCTGGATGTTGTGGCGCTTGGCCGTCGACGACCGGAAGAAGCGAGAGAAGAGCCGGGCCTGTTCCGCATCCGGGATCCCCAGCCCGTTGTCGCGCACTTCGAGGCTGACCGACCCAGGGGCCGACCGCAACCGGCATCGGACCCATCCACCGTCCTCGGTGAACTTCAAGGCGTTGGTCAGGAGGTTGAGCACCAGGGACTCGAGCTCCTCCGTCGTGCCCAGGATCATCACCGGGCCGTCAGGAACCTCGAACGTCACCGTGAGTGCGCTGGCCTCGATGGCCGGTCCCAGGGTCTCGCGGGCGGAAGCGATCACCGCAACCAGGTCCAGGGGAGAAGCCTGTCGTCGACGATCCGACTCGCTGACCACCGCCAGGACCAGCAGGTCGTCGGCAAGTCCGGCCAGCCGGTCGACGCTGTGCTCGATCGATCGGATGTGGAACTCCTGGCTCGGGGTCAATGGTGGTGACCCCTCGTCGCGCAGAAGCTCCACGTGGCCGGCGATGCTGGCCATGGGCGTCCTGAGCTCGTGGCCGACTCCGTTGACGAAGTCGTTGCTCGCGACCCTGGCCTGAGCGTTGAGCAGGTACGACGTCGTGACGTCGGCAAGGGTCTGGGCCGCCTCCAGGTCACGTTCGTCCAGAGAGCCGGTGGTCTTGCGGTACAGGTCGAGCGCACCAAGGGCACGGTCTCCGTTCCGGAGCGGGAAGGTGAAGACGGCGGCCAACCCTTCGGCGAGCGCCCGCTCGACGAACGTGGGAAAGCGGGACTCACTGGTCAGGTCGGGGATCGCGATCGCGGCAACCGTTTCGTACGCAGCGATGCACGGACCCTCGCCGAGCTCGGACTGGAGCCGTTCGTAGCGATCGGCCGACTCGTCGGAGCCGGAGATGATCTGAGGGTGGATCGTGGGCGAGATCAGCGACACCCCGGCCGCGTCGACCGGGAGGACGTCGACGATGCTGACCACCAACTGGTCGAGAATCCCCTGGATCGGGAAGTCCGTGAGCAGGGTCCGAGCGAACTCGCTCAGGACTTCCGACAGCTGTCGTTCACTGATCACGTTGACCCCTCAGACAATGTGATGACCTGATGCATCGCCGCGGGGTCTTGGCAGCGAGTGGCACTCCCTCAGGATCGACCGTACGCGGACGACCCTCGCGGGGGCAACGACCCGCTCCGAGACGACCGGTGAGCTTTGTGCTCGCCCGATCCGGGGCGCGTGTGTGCGAGGCTGCGAGCATGGGGACCCGTTGGGAACAGATCGCCGGGACCGGCAGCGGCGACGAGTACGCCGCCCGGTTCGCGGCGCTGGCTGCCGAAGGCAAGGACCTGCACGGCGAGGCGACGTTCTGCGCATCGCTGGTGCCACCCGGATCCCGCGTTCTGGATGCCGGCTGCGGCACCGGGAGAGTGGGGATTCGCCTTGCCACACAGGGGTTCGACGTCGTGGGGGTGGACGTCGACGGGTCGATGCTCGCCGTGGCCCGGCGTACGGCGCCGCACCTGACGTGGCTGCACGGGGACCTCGCCGACCTCCCTCCCGGGCTGACGACCCTTCCGCACTTCGACCTGGTGGTCCTGGCCGGGAACGTGATCCCGCTGCTCGCCGAGGGCACCCTCGAATCGGTGGTCGCCGGGCTGGCGGGGGTGGTGGCTGTGGACGGTCTCCTGGTCGCCGGGTTCGGTCTCGACCCCGCTCACCTGCCGCGCGGGTGCCCGGTCACAGCGCTCGAGGAGTACGACGCCGCATGCAAAGCAGCCGGGCTCGTGCTTCGCGACCGCTACCCCACCTGGGACGGGCCCGAGTCGGACCTCGGCGACTCGGTGGCCGGCTATGCCGTCTCCGTCCATGCGCGCCGCGCCCGAGGCGCCCCGTGAAGGTCGTCGTCCTGACCGGTGCCGGGGTCTCCGCGGAGAGCGGGCTGGCGACCTTCCGTGACGCCGACGGGCTCTGGGAGGGGCACGACCCGCAGGACGTCGCCACCCCGGAGGCGTTCGTGCGGGACCCGGACCTCGTCCACCGCTTCTATGACGCCCGCCGTGAGAGCCTGCGGTCGGTCGAACCCAACGGAGCGCATGTCGCACTGGCCCGCCTGGGCGCGGTGCTCGGCGACGACCTGTTCCTGGTCACCCAGAACATCGACGACCTCCACGAGCGCGCCGGCTCGCGTCACGTGCACCACATGCACGGCCGCTTGCGCAGCGCGTGGTGCCGCCACTGCGACGAGCGCTCGCACTGGACCGGCCCGTTGCTCGACCGGCCGGCCTGTCCGGCGTGCGGCCAGCGAGGGCTGCGCCCGGACGTGGTCTGGTTCGGCGAGATCCCGCACGGGATGGTCGAGATCGAGCGTGCGGTGGCGACGGCCGACGTCTTCTGCTCGATCGGCACGTCGGGAGTGGTGTATCCGGCCGCCGGCTTGGTCCGGTTCGCTGCGGCGGTGGGCGCGCGAACCGTCGAGCTCAACCTCGTCCCGGGCGCCGGAAGCGCGCTGTTCGACGAGAGCAGGACGGGCCCGGCGACGTCCGTGGTTCCGGCCTGGATCGACGAGCTCCTCACTTGAGCCGGTCTGCTCGCACGACGACGGGGTTCGAGGGCGGGGCTACGATTCGGCCCATGTCGACGACACCGGGGGGGCGCTCGCGACCACCCCGCATGGCGGACGTGGCCGCCGAGGCGGGTGTTTCGCACCAGACGGTGTCCCGGGTCCTCAACGGGTTCGAGGGGATCAAACCCGACACCAAGGAGCGCGTGCTGGCGGCGATCGAGACGCTCGGGTACCGCCGCAACAGCGCCGCCCGGCTCCTCGCCTCGTCGCGGTCGCGGCTGGTCGGCGTCGTCACCTGGGGAAGCAGCCAGTTCGGCCCGGCCAACGTGATCCTCGGCCTCGAGGCGGCGGCCCGCAGGTCGGACTACCGGCTGTCGACGGTCAGCGTCGTGGAGATGAACGAGCTGGCGTTCCGGGCGGCGGTCGACCAGCTCCTCGAGCAGGCCGTCGAGGCGGTGATCGTGATCGTCCCGCACATCACGGTGATGCGGATCGCCCAGCGTCTCGATCTCGGTGTCCCGACGGTGGTCGTCGAGGGCGACCTGTCCCAGCTGCCACTCACGGCGGGGGTGGACAACGTCCAGGGCGCCCGCCTGGCCACCCGGCACCTCCTGGAGCTCGGGCACGAGACCGTGGTGCACCTGGCTGGACCTGTGGACTGGAGCGAGGCGATGGCCCGCCGGGAGGGCTGGCGGCTCGAGCTCGAGGCGGCCGGTCGGTCGATCCCGCCGCTGCGCTGGGGCGGCGACTGGAGCGCCCACAGTGGTTACGTCACCGGGAGGTCGCTCGCGCGAGAGCCGGACGTGACCGCGGTGTTCGCGGCCAACGACCAGATGGCGCTCGGGTTCCTGAGGGCCTGCCGAGAGGCTGGACGCAGGGTCCCTGAGGACATCAGCGTGGTCGGGTTCGACGATCTCCCCGAGGCCGCGTTCTTCACGCCGCCGCTGACGTCGGTGTCACAGGACTTCCCCGAGCTCGGCAGACGCGCGATGCGGCTGGTGGAGCGGGTGCTCGCCGGCGAGGACCACGCCTCCGTCGATCTGGTGCAGACCAGTCTGGTCGTCCGCGACTCCACCGCTCCACCGGCCTGAGCGACCCCGTCCAAGTCCGGGCCAGAGGTCCCGACTTCGCGGGACCTTGGCTAGAACTCTGGCCCCGAACTCTTGACACGGGCGTGTGTGAGCGCTCACACTCCTGAGAAATGTTACCGCTAACATCCTCGCATGTTGCGGCCCCGTGAATCGAAGGAGCGCTCGTGGCACCGGTCCCGGACACCTCGGCCCTCGTGGTCGGCGTCGACTTCGGCACCCTGTCCGGACGCGCCGTGGTGGTGCGGGTCTCCGACGGCGAGGAGCTCGGGTTCGCCACCCACGACTACCCGCACGCGGTGCTCGACCGGACGCTTCCCGGAGGCACCGTCGCGCTGGCTCCGGAGTGGGCACTGCAGGTTCCCGCCGACTATGTCGACGTGCTCCGGGTCGCCGTACCGGCTGCGCTTCAGGCAGCAGGAGCCGACCCCTCCCACGTGATCGGGATCGCCACCGACTTCACTGCCTGCACGATGGTGCCGGTCACGTCCGACGGCACGCCGCTGTGCGAGCTCCCGGAGTTCACCGACGAACCGCACGCCTACGTCAAACTCTGGCGCCACCACGCCGCGCAGCCGCAGGCCGACCGGATCAACGCGCTGGCTCGCGCCCGGGACGAGGCCTGGCTGCCGAGGTACGGCGGCCTGATCTCCTCGGAGTGGGAGTTCGCGAAGGGGCTGCAGCTCCTCGAGGAGGCCCCCGCGGCGTACGCCGCCATGGCTCACTTCGTCGAAGCGGCCGACTGGATCGTGTGGCAGCTGTGCGGGACCTACGTCCGCAACGCGTGCACCGCCGGCTACAAGGGCATCTACCAGGACGGCACCTACCCCAACGACGACTTCCTGACCGAGCTGAACCCGAAGTTCGCGGACTTCGTGCGCGACAAGCTGGCGTGGCAGATCGGCCAGCTCGGTGACCGCGCCGGAGGGCTCACCGCGGCCGCGGCAGCACTCACCGGACTCCCCGAAGGCATCGCGGTCGCGGTCGGCAACGTCGACGCCCACGTCACCGCCCCGGCGGCCCGCGCCACGGAGCCGGGCCAGATGGTCGCGATCATGGGGACCTCGACGTGCCACGTGATGAACGGCGACGCGCTGCGCGAGGTCCCCGGCATGTGCGGGGTCGTCGACGGAGGCATCACTCCCGGCTTGTGGGGCTACGAGGCGGGCCAGAGCGGCGTGGGCGACATCTTCAACTGGTTCGTCACGCACGGCGTCCCCGCGGAGGTGCACGACGAGGCCGGCCGTCGCGGCCTGAGCGTGCACGAGCTCCTCACCGAGCGGGCGGAGAGCCAGGCGATCGGCGAGCACGGGCTCGTCGCCCTCGACTGGCACAGCGGCAACAGGTCGGTGCTCGTGGACCACGACCTCTCCGGACTGGTCGTCGGGCAGACGCTGGCCACCCGCCCCGAGGACACCTACCGAGCGCTGCTCGAAGCCACCGCGTTCGGCACCCGCGTGATCGTCGACGCCTTCGAGGGCGCCGGGGTCCCGGTCACCGAGCTCGTCGTGGCGGGCGGGTTGCTCAAGAACGACCTGCTGATGCAGATCTACGCCGACGTGACCAACCGTCCCCTGTCGACGATCGCCTCGACCCAGGGCCCGGCCCTCGGCGCCGCGATGCACGCCGCCGTCGCCGCAGGCTCATACGACGACATCCACGCGGCCTCGCGGGCGATGGGCAAGGTCGATCAGGCCGTGCACAAGCCGGTGCCGGAGAACGTCGAGGCCTACGAGGAGCTCTTCGCCGAGTACCAGGTCCTGCACGACTACTTCGGCCGCGGCGGCAACGACGTCATGCACCGTCTCAAGGACGATCCGACGGCGGGCACTCACAGCACGTCCGGAGGGGGACCGATGAGCTCCCTCTCCTCGATCGGGACGGTTCTCGATGAGCTCCGCGCGGAGGTGGCAGCGCTCCACGCAGAGCTGACCCGCTACCAGCTCGTCGTGTGGACCGCCGGCAACGTCTCGGCGCGGGTGCCGGGAGAGGACCTCTTCGTGATCAAGCCGTCGGGCGTCTCGTACGACGAGCTCACCGCGGCGTCGATGGTCGTGTGCGACTTGGACGGTCGCCTCGTCGACGGGAGCCGGGCACCGTCTTCGGACACCGCGGCGCACGCCTACGTCTACCGGCACCTGCCCGAGGTCGGCGGGGTCGTGCACACCCACTCGACGTACGCCACGGCCTGGGCGGCCCGGGGCGAGGCGGTGCCCTGCGTGCTGACCATGGCCGCCGACGAGTTCGGTGGCGAGATCCCGATCGGCCCGTTCGCGCTGATCGGTGACGACTCGATCGGACGCGGCATCGTCGAGACGCTGCGCGGCAGCCGGTCTCCCGCGGTCCTGATGCAGAACCACGGACCGTTCACGGTCGGCGCCACCGCCAGGGACGCGGTGAAGGCCGCGGTGATGGTCGAGGACGTGGCCCGCACGGTGCACATCGCCCGTCAGCTCGGCGAGCCGCTCGCGATCGCACCGGAGCACGTCGACGTGCTCTTCGACCGCTACCAGAACGTGTACGGCCAGACGGACCAGACCGACCAGGGGAGCACGGCATGAGCGGGCAGCAGACGATCTGGTTCCTGACCGGCAGCCAGGGGCTGTACGGCGAGGACGTGCTGCGTCAGGTGGCCGACCAGTCGCGCAGCATCAGTGACGCCCTCGGCCGCTCCGACGCGGTGCCTGTCCGCGTGGTCGCCAAGCCGGTGCTGACCGACGCGGGTGCCATCCGCAGGACCCTGATCGAGGCCGGTTCCGACGACGACTGTGTCGGTGTGATCGCGTGGATGCACACGTTCAGCCCGGCCAAGATGTGGATCACCGGGCTCGACCTGCTGCGCAAGCCGCTCCTGCACCTGCACACGCAGGCCAACCAGGCACTTCCGTGGGCCACGATCGACATGGACTTCATGAACCTGAACCAGGCCGCCCACGGCGACCGTGAGTTCGGCTACGTGCAGACCCGGCTCGGCGTGGCGCGAAAGACCGTCACCGGCCACGTCGCTGACCCGTTGGTCGCCCAGCGGGTGGGGGACTGGGTCCGCGCCGCTCGCGGGCTCGCCGCGATGCGGAACATGAAGCTGGCTCGCTTCGGCGACAACATGCGCAACGTGGCCGTCACCGAGGGCGACAAGGTCGCCGCCGAGCTCGCGTTCGGCGTCTCCGTCAACACGTACGGCGTCAACGACCTGGTCGCGGTCGTCGACGCGGTCGAGGACAAGGTCGTCGACGACCTGGTCGCGGAGTACGAGGACACCTACGACGTCGCCGCCGAGCTGCGAACCGGCGCCGAGCGGCACGGGTCGCTGCGCTACGGCGCCCGGCTCGAGGCCGGCATGCGCACGTTCCTCACCGAGGGCGGCTTCACCGCCTTCACCACGAATTTCGAGGATCTCGGAGGGCTGCGCCAGCTCCCGGGTCTCGCCGTCCAGCGGCTGATGGCCGACGGCTACGGCTTCGGTGGCGAGGGTGACTGGAAGACCTCGGTCATGCTCCGGACGCTCAAGGTGGTGGCCGAAGGCCTGCCGGGCGGTACCTCCTTCATGGAGGACTACACGTACCACCTGGTCCCGGGCGAGGAGAAGATCCTGGGCGCCCACATGCTCGAGGTCTGCCCGTCGATCGCGGAGCGCACGCCCAGCCTCGAGATCCACCCCCTGGGCATCGGAGGCCGGGAGGACCCGGTCCGACTGGTGTTCGACGCCAGCCCCGGCGACGCGGTCGTCCTGGGCATCTGTGATCTCGGCGAGCGGTTCCGCTTCGTCGCGAACGAGGTCTCGGTCGTCCGCCCGGACGCGCCGCTGCCTCAGCTACCGGTCGCCCGCGCAGTGTGGGAACCGGCCCCGGACCTGCGCACGTCGACAGAGTCCTGGCTCATGGCGGGAGGGCCCCATCACACGGTGCTCTCGTCTGCGCTCACCAGTGAGCACCTCTGGGACCTCGCCGAGATGACCGGCACCGAGCTCGCACTGATCGACGAGGCCACCACGGCCCGCCGGTTCGCGCAGGAGCTCCGATGGAACCAGGCCTACTTCCGGCTCGCGCAGGGCTTCTAGCCCGGCTTGACGGACTGCACCACAGCAACACGGCTCCACGGCAACACAGCAGCACAGCAGCACCCCACCACCCGGCGGGACCCACCCGGCGGACACACGAAGGAGACAGTAGTGCGAAAGCTCATCGCAACGCTGGCCGCCGGCGCCCTGGCTCTCAGCCTCGCCGCCTGCAGCAGCGGCGGCAGCAGCAGTGACAAGGGGACCATCGGCGTCGCGATGCCGACCAAGTCCTCCGAACGGTGGATCGCCGACGGCAACAACATCAAGAAGCAGCTCGAGGCGGCCGGCTACTCGGTCGACCTGCAGTACGCCGAGGACGACATCCCGACCCAGGTCTCCCAGGTGGAGAACATGGTCACCAAGGGTGACTCCGTCCTGGTGATCGCGGCCATCGACGGCACCGCGCTCGGTGACGTCCTCCAGCAGGCCAAGGACAGCGACATCCCGGTGATCGCCTATGACCGCCTGATCCGTGACAGCGACGCCGTGGACTACTACACGACGTTCGACAACTTCAAGGTCGGCGTCCTCCAGGCGCAGTCCCTGGTCGACGGGCTCGAGGCAGGTGGCAGCGCGCCGTACAACGTCGAGCTCTTCGCCGGCTCGCCGGACGACAACAACGCCACGTTCTTCTGGAACGGCGCGATGTCGATCCTGCAGCCGATGATCGACTCCGGTGACATCAAGGTCGTCTCCGGCCAGACCAAGTTCGAGCAGGCCGCGATCCTTCGTTGGGACCCGGCCACCGCCCAGAAGCGGATGGAGGACCTCCTCACGTCCGCCTACTCGACCGAGACCGTCAACGGTGTCCTCTCGCCGTACGACGGCCTCTCCCTGGGCATCATCGCGGCGCTCAAGGCCAACGGCTACGGCAGTGGCGACAAGCCGCTTCCCGTCGTCACCGGTCAGGACGCCGAGCTCGCTTCGACCAAGTCCATCTTGGCCGGCGAGCAGTACTCCACGATCTTCAAGGACACCCGCGATCTCGCCAAGGTGACCGTGGACATGATCAAGGCCATCGCCGCGGGCAACAAGCCCGAGGTCAACGACACCGAGACCTACGACAACGGCGTCAAGGTCGTGCCGTCGTACCTGCTGGACCCGGTGCCGGTGACGAAGGCCGACGTCCAGGCCAAACTGGTCGACAGTGGCTACTACAAGGCCGAGGACGAACTCCAGTAGTTTGTCAGTCCGACGTGGGCGTGTCCGGCGGACGGTCGGCCGGACACCCACACGGGGCACCGTCCCTTCGCAGGAACGACCACCGAACCGGACGGTGCCCATGAACCAACCGATCCTCCAGATGCGCTCCATCACCAAGGGTTCCCCGGCGTCATTGCGCTCGCGGACGTCAACCTCACGGTCCTGCGCGGCGCGATCCACGCGATCTGCGGCGAGAACGGTGCCGGCAAGTCGACGCTGATGAAGGTGCTGAGCGGCGTCCACCCGCACGGCTCCTACGACGGTGAGATCGTCTTCGACGGCCAGCCGGTCGCGTTCTCGCAACATCCGGCAGAGCGAGGCCGCGGGCGTGGTGATCATCCATCAGGAGCTCGCGCTGATCCCGGAGCTCTCGATCGCGGAGAACATCTTCCTCGGCAACGAGACCGTCGAAGCGTGGCGTGATCAGCTGGGACGAGGCCAACCACCGCGCCATCGAGCTGATGGCCCGCGTCGGCTTGCGCGAGAACCCGCTGACCGCGGTCAAGCACCTCGGCATCGGCAAGCAGCAGCTCGTCGAGATCGCCAAGGCGCTCAGCAAGGAGGTCAAGCTCCTCATCCTCGACGAGCCGACCGCCGCGCTCAACGACGACGACTCCTCCCACCTGCTCGACCTGCTGAAGGGCCTGCAGGGCAAGGGCATCACCTCGATCATGATCAGCCACAAGCTCAACGAGATCGAGCAGATGTCCGACGCGATCACGATCATCCGCGACGGCCGCACCATCGAGACCCTCGACGTCCGCGCGGGCGACGTCGACGAGGACCGGATCATCCGCGGCATGGTCGGCCGCGACCTCGAGCACCGCTTCCCCGACCACACCCCGTCCATCGGCGATGTGCTCTTCGAGGTCCACGACTGGACCGTCATGCATCCCCAGGACCACAGCCGCGTCGTCATCCGCGAGGCCAACCTGTCGGTCCGCCGCGGCGAGATCGTCGGCATCGCCGGCCTGATGGGTGCCGGTCGCACCGAGCTGGCGCGCAGCATCTTCGGCCGCTCGTACGGGAGCCGTACGCAGGGCACCATGCGCCTCGACGGCACGGAGGTGCACCTCAAGTCGGTCACCGACGCGATCAAGGCCGGGATCGCCTACGTCAGCGAGGACCGCAAGGGTCTCGGCCTCAACCTGCTCGACGACATCAAGACCTCGATCTCCGCCGCCGCCCTAGACAAGCTTCGCAAAGGGCTCATCGTCGACGAGCGCGAGGAGGTCGTGGTCGCCGAGCGCTATCGCAAGAGCTTCAACATCAAGGCACCGACCGTCACGGCGGGCGTCCGCAAGCTCTCGGGCGGCAACCAGCAGAAGGTCGTGCTGTCCAAGTGGATGTACACCGAGCCGCGGCTGCTGATCCTCGACGAGCCCACCCGGGGCATCGACGTCGGCGCCAAGTTCGAGATCTACGGGATCATCCAATCGCTCGCGCGGGAGGGAAAGGGCGTGCTGGTGATCTCGTCGGAGCTGCCGGAGCTCCTCGGCCTCTGCGACCGGATCTACACCCTCGCCGAGGGCGTCATCACCCACGAGTTCGACCGTGAGGACGCGACCCAGGAATCCCTCATGCGTCACATGACCACGCACGCCCGCAAGGAGAACTGATGAGCACGCTGACGAACATCCTGCGCGGCAACATCCGCCAGTACGGCATGATCATCGCCCTCGCGGCGATCGTCCTGCTGTTCCAGATCACGACGGACGGCGTGCTGCTCAAGCCGCTCAACGTCTCCAACCTGGTCGTGCAGAACGCCCAGATCCTGATCCTCGCCATCGGCATGGTGATCGTGATCGTGGCCCGCCACATCGACCTGTCGGTCGGCTCGGTCGCAGCCTTCGTCGGCGCCGCCGGCGCGATCATGATGACCAAGTACGACGTGCCGTGGTTCCTCGCCGTCCTGCTCTGCCTGGCGCTCGGTGCGCTCATCGGTGCGTGGCACGGGTTCTGGGTGGCGTACGTCGGCATCCCGGCGTTCATCGTGACCCTGGCCAGCATGCTGCTGTTCCGCGGCCTCACGCTGGTCGTGCTCGAGGGGGCGACGGTCGGCGGCCTGCCCGACAACTTCAAGAAGATCGGCAACGGCTTCCTGCCCGAGATCGGGCCAGACACCGACCTGCACAACCTGACGATGCTGATGGGCATCGCGGGCGTCGCGATCATGGTGTTCCTCGACTTCCGCAAGCGCGCGGCGTCCAAGCGCTACAACTTCGAGGTCCTGCCCTTCCCGCTGTTCGTGCTCAAGCAGGTCGTGCTCGGCGCGGTCATCATCCAGTTCACCTACCTGCTGGCCGACGCGCGCGGCCTGCCGATCGTCGGCCTGATCCTCTTCGCGCTGATCGGGATCTACACCTTCATCATGTCGCGCACCGTCTTCGGCCGGCACGTCTACGCGATCGGCGGCAACGTCGACGCGGCCAACATGTCGGGGGTGAACACCCGGCGCGTCGACTTCCTCGTGATGACCAACATGGGTCTCCTGGCCGGTCTGGCAGGTCTCGTGACCACGGCCCGCCTCACCGCCGCCAACCCCAAGGCCGGCGTGAACTTCGAGCTCGACGCGATCGCCGCCTCATTCATCGGTGGCGCGGCCGTGACGGGCGGCGTCGGCACGGTGATCGGCGCGATCATCGGTGGTCTGGTGATGGGCGTCCTCAACAACGGCATGTCGCTGATGGGCGTCTCGATCGACTGGCAGCAGTCGATCAAGGGCTTGGTGCTGCTCGGCGCCGTCGCCTTCGACGTGTGGAACAAGAAGCGCACGGCCGCCGGTGGCGGCGCCGGAGCGGAGGCCGAGGAGAACACGCCACCCCCGCCTGATGAGCTCCTGGCCGAGATCGAGCACCAGCACACGGCCGGGACGAAACCCTCGTAGCGAGACGGCGCGCCCGTCCGGCTAGGGAGCCCGGAGTGGCTCCGGCACCCGCCAGATCCAGTTGCGTCGCTCGTAGAGCTCGGTGAACCCCATCCGTCGCATGTTGTGCAGCGACGGGTTGGGGTTCTCCGGCGTCTCCGTCCACGTCTCGGTGGTCAGCCACGGGCAGCCGCGCTCGTGCGAGTCTCGGATCCGGCGCGCCATCAGGGCGCCCTGTGCTCCCCGACCACGATGGGACTCCAGCGTCACCGCTCCGCACAGGCTCCCGATACCGTTCGCCGCCACGAGCATGGCCGTGG
Organism: uncultured Actinomycetota bacterium; assembly: GCA_963740525.1. Taxonomy (GTDB): domain Bacteria; phylum Actinomycetota; class Actinomycetes; order Propionibacteriales; family Nocardioidaceae; genus CAVUEG01. The sequence continues at coordinate 881,904 of CAVUEG010000006.1, read as the reverse complement.
CGACCAGGTCGTCACCGTCGAAGGCGCCGTACGTCGTCACCAGGGGTGGCTCCCACGTCGGCATCTGGGCGAACCACTCTGGCAGACCGCCCTCGGTGGGCATTGAGAACCCCTCAGCCATGATCTCGGCGAAACGCTCGCCGTGCTCCGCTCCGAGTGCCTGGACCCGCAGGTCGGTGGCCACGTCGGGGGGCTCGACCTGGTAGCCGACGAACTTGGCCCACGCCATGCTGGGGGTGCAGCCGTTGAGCGCCAGCAGCTCGTCGTGGGTGTCCGGGCTGGCCTCGGGGGAGACCTGGATCAGCAGGGTCGAGCCCCCGTGGTCGACGGCGAAGGCGAAGGCCTCGTCGAGCACGTCCTGGGTGAGCGGTCGGTCGATCCCCAGCCCGAGCGCCCTGCTGAAGAACCCACCGGTCGGGTCGTTGGCCATGACCGTCACCACGCCGCCGCCGAGCCGGGTGGCCGTCATGCCCAGCCGCTGGCGTGAGGAGTCGTCGGTCAGCTCGTACCACTGGTAGAGGTACTCAGCCTCGCCGAGCTCGCCGTGGCGCACGTAGTCGTGTCGTTCCATGAACCGGAGCATGTTCCCCCGACCGGGTGGGTGGCAAGGGTCGGACTGCCCTTGCTGGAGGCCCGTTGAAGTACGAGAGTCGGAGCATGAGCGAGTCCGACTTCTCCGGCCTGCGGGCCATGTTCATCAACTGCACCCTCAAGCGCTCGCCCGAGGTGAGCCACACGGAGGGACTGGTCGACGCGAGCGCGGCGATCATGTTCAAGAACGGTGTCCAGGTCGAGGTGGTTCGGGCCGTCGACCACGACATCGCCACCGGGGTATACACCGACATGACCGAGCACGGCTGGGAGCGCGACGCCTGGCCCGGAATCCATGAGCAGGTGATGGCCTGCGACATCCTGGTGCTGGCCGGCCCGATCTGGCTGGGGGACAACTCCAGCGTCATGAAGCGGGTCATCGAACGGCTGTACGGCGGCTCGGGCGACCTGAACGAGGCCGGGCAGTACTCCTACTACGGCCGGGTGGCCGGGTGCCTGATCACCGGCAACGAGGACGGCATCAAGCACTGTGCCCAGAACGTCCTCTACTCGCTCCAGCACATCGGCTACACGATCCCGCCTCAGGCGGACGCCGGGTGGATCGGCGAGGCGGGACCGGGGCCGTCGTACCTCGACCCGGGGAGCGGGGGGCCCGACAACGACTTCACCAACCGCAACACCACCTTCATGACCTGGAACCTGATGCATCTCGCGAAGCTGCTCAAGGACGCCGGCGGGATCCCGGCCCAGGGGAACCAACGCTCGGCGTGGGATGCGGGCGCGCGGTTCGACTTCGAGAATCCCGAGTATCGCTAGGGCGATCCGGCGAAGGCCGACCCGCCGCAAATGAGACTGGTCTCTCAAATACTGGCCGAGGTGCGGGGCGTGCCCTAGGTTGCCTGCGTGAGGATCGCAGTAGCCAAGGAGCAACGTGAGGGAGAAACCCGCGTCGCCATGGTGCCCGAACTGGTCGGCAAGCTGACCGCTCTCGGGTACGACATCGCCATCGAGCCGGGCGCGGGTGAGGGTGCGCTGTTCGACGACGACGACTATCTCACCGCGGGCGCCACCGTCGACCCGGGTGCCCTGGATGAGGCCGAGGTCGTGGTCTCGGTGCAGCCGTTGCCCACGGACGTGGTTCGCCGTCTGCGAGCCGGCGTCTCGACCATCTCCTTCCTGCCCGTGCACCAGCAGCCGGAGGTGGTCGCCAACCTGCGCGACTGCGGCATCACCTCATTCGCCATGGAGCTCGTCCCGCGGATCTCCCGCGCCCAGTCCATGGACGCGCTCTCCTCCCAGGCCCTCGTGTCGGGGTACCGCTGCGCGATCGTCGCCGCCGGACTGCTGCGCCGCTTCCTGCCGCTGAACATGACCGCCGCCGGCACCGTGCCCCCTGCCGAGGTCGTGGTCCTGGGCGCGGGCGTCGCCGGACTCCAGGCCATCGCCACCACGAAGCGCCTCGGTGCCGTCGTCAAGGCGTACGACGTGCGTGCGGCCGCCGCTGAGGAGATCCGCTCGATGGGAGCGCAGGCCATCGAGCTCGAGCTCGAGACCCTCGAAGGCTCCGGCGGCTACGCCCGCGAGATGACCGAGGACCGAGCCGCCAGGCAGCGCGACCTGCTGGCGCCGTACATCGCCGACGCCGACGCCCTGATCACCACCGCCGCCGTCCCCGGACGCCAGGCGCCGATGCTGGTCACCTCGCAGATGGTGGAGCAGATGAAGCCCGGCTCGGTGGTGGTCGACCTCGCCGCCGAGTCCGGTGGCAACGTCGAGGGCTCGCAGCCCGGGCAGGTGGTCCGGATCGGGAACGCCCAGGTCTGGGGTGGCGCGAACGTTCCTTCACAGATGCCGGGGCCGGCTTCACGGCTCTACGCGCAGAACATCGTCAACCTCCTCACGCTGATGACCTCCGGCGGGGACGAGCCGGGCGTGTTCGCCCCCGACTTCGAGGACGAGATCGTCGCCGGGTCCTGTGTGACTCGCGACGGCCAGATCGTCCACCCGTCCCTGGTCGAACGAGTCGACGCACCCTCCGAAGGAGATCCCGCATGAGTGAGCCGATCGTCTGGCTGACGATCTTCGTGCTCAGCGTGTTCGTCGGCATCGAGGTCATCGCCAAGGTGTCCTCGACGCTGCACACCCCGCTGATGTCCGGAGCCAACGCGATCCACGGGATCATCCTGCTCGGCGCGATCCTGGTGACCGGGCAGACCGACAACGCGCTGGCGCTGACCGTCGGGTTGATCGCGATCGTGCTCGCCGCCGTCAACATGGTCGGTGGCTTCGTCGTGACGGACCGGATGTTGCAGATGTTCACGCGCAAGAAGTCGAAGGTCACCACCGAGGGCAAGGGCGGTGCCGCATGACGCCGGTCTGGGTGCAGCTGGTCTACCTGGCCTGCGCTGTCGCCTTCATCCTCGCGCTCAAGGGTCTCGCCGGTCCCAAGACCGCGCGCATCGGCAACCTGGTCGGCGCTGCCGCCGCGGTCGTCGCGTGCAGCACGGTCTTCTTCTACGCACACCTCGACCATGTGCCGCTGATCCTCGTCGCGGTGGCCCTCGGCACCGCTGGTGGCGTGGTCGGCGCGCAGCGGGTGCAGATGACCCAGATGCCGCAGATGGTGGCGCTGTTCAACGGTGTGGGTGGTGGAGCCGCGGCACTGGTGGCCCTGCTCGAGCTGAGCGAGCTGACGGCGTACGCCGACCAGGTGCCGGGCTTCGACCTCGCCGCGACGGCGTTCACGATCGTGGTCGGCTCGGTCTCGTTCGCGGGCTCGATGGTCACCTTCGCCAAGCTCCAGGAGCTGATGACCTCCCGACCGGTGGTCTTCCCCGGGCTGGCCGTGGCCTTCGGTGCCGGACTGGTTGCGGCGATCACGCTGTCGGTGGTCACGGTCACCTCGCCTGCCGTGTGGGTCGGCGTACTGCTCGGCCTGGTCGGCCTGGCTCTCGGACTGTTGCTGGTGCTGCCGGTCGGTGGTGCCGACGTCCCGATCGTGATCTCGCTGCTGAACGCCTTCACCGGTCTCACCGTCGCCGCAGGCGGCTACATCCTCGGCAACACCGTGCTCCTGGTGGCCGGAACCCTCGTCGGCGCCGCTGGTACCTTCCTGACACTGCTGATGGCCCGGGCGATGGGCCGCTCCGTCGCGAACATCCTCTTCGGGGCGCTCAAGGGTGGCTCCACCCTGGGCTCGGGCGAGGCCTCCGACCGGCCGGTGCGCTCCGGGGGGCCGGAGGACGTCGCGATCCTGCTCGCCTACGCCCACCGCGTGATCATCGTGCCCGGCTACGGGCTCGCTGTCGCCCAGGCGCAGCACACGCTGCGTGAGCTGGTGGACGTCCTCGGCGCCCGTGGCATCGAGGTCGACTACGCGATCCACCCGGTCGCCGGTCGTATGCCCGGCCACATGAACGTCCTGCTCGCCGAGGCCCAGGTGCCGTACGAGCAGCTCAAGGAGATGGACGACATCAACGGGGAGTTCAAGCAAGCCGACGTGGTCCTCGTCGTCGGGGCGAACGACGTGGTGAACCCGGCCGCCAAGACGACCCCCGGCGCTCCGATCTACGGCATGCCGATCCTCAACGCGGACGAAGGCCAGCAGATCGTCTTCATGAAGAGGTCGATGCGCCCCGGCTTCGCCGGCATCGAGAACGAGCTGCTCTTCGACCCCAAGACCACGTTGCTGTTCGGAGACGCCAAGGACTCTCTCGGCAAGCTCCTGAGCGCGGTCAAGGCGCTCTGACTGGTCCGTACGGGTCGGCTACGTCACACGGCGGAAGGTTCGAAATCCGGATAGGGTGGGCCTTGCGGGAGGGACCCTGCAGCCTCATCTACGCCCGGAGGTCCTGACAAGATGCCTGACAACGAAGAACCGCTGTTCCGGCCCGACGGCCACCGCTACGAGGCACCAGAGTCAGACGACGACATGCGCAGCAAGAGCGTCGGCTACGCCGTGCTCGGCATTCTGGTGCTGATCCTGCTGATCCTGATCGCCACCGGCACGGTGCAGGTCTTCTCGTTCTGAGCTGACAGCGGCTACTTGCGCCGGCGTCAGCCGACGACGCCGTACAACCTGTCTCCTGCGTCGCCGAGACCGGGGACGATGTACCCCTTCTCGTTGAGACGCTCGTCCATGCCCGCGGTGACCACGGTGACCGGCACGTCCAGGCCCTCGAGGTCGCGCTCGAGCCTGGCGCACCCCTCGGGGGCGGTCAGCAGGCAGATCGCGGTGATGTGGTCCGCGCCGCGGTCGACGAGGAACTTGATCGCGGCGGCCAGCGTGCCCCCGGTGGCGAGCATCGGGTCGAGGACGTAGCACTGGCGTCCGGACAGGTCGTCGGGGAGTCGCTCGGCGTACGTGCTCGCCTCGAGGGTCTCCTCGTTGCGGACCATTCCGAGGAACCCGACCTCGGCCGTGGGGAGCAGCCGCATCATGCCGTCGAGCATGCCGAGCCCGGCGCGCAGGATCGGCACGACCAGCGGCTTCGGCGCTGCCAGCCGCGTCCCCTCGGTCTCGGCCACCGGGGTGGTGATCCGGCACCGTCTCCACGCGGACGTCCCTGGTCGCCTCATAGGCCAGCAGGGTCACCAGCTCATCTGCCAGGCGGCGGAACGTCGGCGAGTCGGTGTCCTGGTCGCGCAACGTCGTCAGCTTGTGGGCGATGAGCGGGTGGTCCGCGACGTGGATCTGCATGGGCACAACCTAGGCGATGGGATCGTGGTGGTGCCACGCCGGTACTTCTGTCACCATCGAACCGTTGATCCAGAAGCGGGGCGACCGGCGAGGAGCCGAAAGGGTGGGCGAAATGTCTGACCTCGAGGGGTCCGAGACGGCCGCTGTCGACTTCGCCGTCGTCGCCTACTGCGAGGAAGGTGTCTGGCAGCTCGAGGACCTTCCCGTCGAGCGGGCCGACAACCTGGACCAGCTCACGACCGAGTTGCGGCGCTGGCCCGGGGACGCAGGGGCGCTGGGCTTCGTCTCCGTCGACGAGGACTTCTTCCTGCTCGTGCGGGTCTCCGGAGCCAAGGTGCGGCTGCTGCTCTCCGACATCACCGCCGCCGACGAGTGGGAGACCGCCCGCAACGTGCTCGAGGAGCTCGACATCCCGTTGGCCGAGGAGGACGACGAGGACGAGCCCACGCCCGCCGGCGACCTCGGGATCGTCGCCGACCTCGGGATGGGCGCGATGGACATGGGCGTGCTGATCGACGACTACGACCTGTATCCCGACGAGATGCTCAGCGACATCGCCAAGCGGCTCGGCTTCGGCGCGAAGTTCGACGAGATCGCCGGCCTCACGCCGGCCTGACGTGCACCCACACGAGCTCTGGGCCGAGCCGATGCGCCTTGCCCTGTCCGAGGCCGCGTCCGCTTCGACCACCGACGACGTGCCGGTCGGTGCCGTCGTACTCTCCCCTGAAGGGACGACGATCGGGCGGGGTCGCAACGTGCGCGAGGCGACGCACGACCCGACCGGGCATGCCGAGGTGGTGGCGCTGCGCGCGGCCTCGGAGGCGCTTGGCTCCTGGCGACTCGACGGCTGCACCCTCGTGGTCACGCTCGAGCCGTGCACGATGTGCGCCGGCGCGATCGTGCTGGCGCGGGTGGACCGCCTGGTGTTCGGCGCGTACGACGACAAGGCAGGCGCCGTCGGCTCCCTGTGGGACGTGGTGCGCGACCGCCGGCTCAACCACCGCCCCGAGGTGATCCCGGGCGTCCTCGCGAGCGAGTCGAGGGTCTTGCTCGACGACTTCTTCGCTGCTCATCGCACCTAGCCGGGTTTAGGACCGGACATCTCTGGACAAGTTGGCTCCCAGAGTTGCCGGCGACCGCTCTCTTCGTCCCCGGCAGTAACCTCGCGCGCCCACGCTCGTTGAGCGGGCAGTCGACCCAACCTCGGTCGAGACCCGCGAGAGTAGGAAACCCCTATGCGCCGTGCCCTTGCCCCTGCCGTAGTCCTGGCCCTGGTGACGGCGGCGACCGCTGCGTCCGTCGTTTCGGGTGCCGAGGCCTCCAGCCCCCAGAGCACCACCCTGTCCCCGGCGGAGGGCGGCGGGTCGAGCAGTGTCGCGTGGAGCGGCGGGCCGTACACCGGATTCGTGGCCGACCCTGCCGCGTGCACCGACGCAACCTGCGACGCGCACTCGATGACCCTCAACGTCCCTGCGGACTACTGGGACACCCACCAGGGCACGGTCAAGGTCGACATCACCTGGGGCCTCAGCTCGGACGACTTCGACCTCTATGTCTACGACAGCGCGGGCAAGCTCGCCGGCAAGAGCGCCGCGGGTGGCACGACCGAGGAGACTGTCGACCTCGGCACTGCCGCGCCTGGCGAGTACACCGTCCAGGTGGTTCCCTACCTGACGGCCGGCGCGTCGTACGACGGCACGGCGACCCTCGACTCCACGGAGATCCCCGCCGGTCTGAAGTACCCCGAGACGAGGAAGGCGGTCGAGGACGAGCTCGTCACGGACTACCCGATCAACGTGGTCTTCGTCGGCCGCAACCCCACCGCGGCCGAGGTGGCCGAGCTCAAGCACTGGACGCCGGAGAAGTACCGCCCGACCGTGGCGACCCGCACCGAGTCCACCGGCGAGCTGACCCAGGTCGGGGCCGGCCTGCTGAACTGGAACAAGGACCACCAGGACAGCGACCCCTACTTCCTGGGCATCACCTACAACTACAAGGTCAACGTCCTCACCGCATCGAAGGAGTACGCCAAGGCGCTGTTCCAGGTGGCCGAGGACAACACGGCGCAGGCGCAGAGCTACCACGGCGGCGCCTCGCGCACCCAGAACCAGGTCAAGTACGACGCCGTCTACGGCAAGTTCCGGGTCCTGGCCAAGGGCAACCCCGCCTTCGCCGTGACCGACCCGACCAAGACGGACCTCGTGGACGCGTACTCCGTCGAGGACTGGCTCTTCAACTCCCGCTACGACGCCAAGTGGTCCTGCGCGTTCACGAACGTCGAGACCGGTGAGTGTGCCGACCCGTCGGTGATCCAGCCCGACAAGTCGGCCTACCGCGACCCCTACTACGACAAGTCGGGCCTCAACCTGGACCGGATGCCGCAGGGGCTGAACAAGGGCTCGTCGTTCTTCTTCCTCGACACCTTCACGCCTGACTACGCCGCGGACTACTTCCGGCCGAACGCCTACCACACGTACGGCACCGACAAGGTGATCAACGGTGCGATCGTCCCGAAGCCGGTCGAGGAGGGTGGATCCTGGCGGATCACCGACCCCGACACGGGTGACTGGGACGGCGTCGACTTCGCCCGCACCTGGGGCGGCCGCTACCGCTTCCACTTCATCGACCTCGGCGCCGCGCCGAACGACTACGAGTCGGCCTCGTGGGCCGGCAAGGGTCTGGGCATGTCCTCGGACTACCCGCACGGTGACCCGCCGGTCTGGCAGTACGACGCCGACCCGGTCTGGAAGCAGGACGGTGACGTCTGCAAGACCGAGGGCACGACGGTCGACGGCATGGACCTGCCCTACAACGACAACACCCCCTGCCGGATGATGCCGAGGCTTGGCCGCGACATCGCCTACGGGCTGTTCTTCCGCTCCACCGCCGGCTACCTGTACCGACCGATCCCGCGCGGCGACGTCTACTGGCTGGCCGTCACGAACTGGACCGACTTCTACTCCCGCCCCCAGTGGGTGAACGGTCAGCTGACCAACGCCCCCTGGTACGGCACCTGGTGGACCGACACCGACAAGCTCTACAAGATCGGCGACGTCGCGGGCGGCACGCAGCAGGACGACACCCTGCGCTGGCTCTCCTCCGCCACGCCCTATGCCCGCTGGGTGGGGCGCAAGAACGAGGAGATCCCGCTCTACGACCCGAGCAGCAACCAGCCCACAGGCGAGATGCTCGACACCGCTCCCAAGACTGCCGACCTGCCTGCTCCTGAGGTCCACGTCCACAGCTCGGCAACGGGCGTCGACGTCGCTCCCGAGCCGCTCTACTCCGGCGAGCACGAGCACGTCCACTACGGCGACTCCGACGTCGACCTCACCGAGGTGTCGAACGCGGTCGAGAAGGCGAAGGCCAGCGGTCTGTCGGGACTGTCGTACGACGACTCCGTGAACCACGAGATGTTCCGCGACTTCATCGACGCCCACCGGGCCGGCATCGCCGACCATGTTGCCGGGGTCAACACGATCCCGTCGATCAACATGGTCTTCGAGAAGGCCTACACGTGGGCCCTTCCCGCCATCGTCGGCGGCATCGCCGTCGGCACGGCGGACGGTGAGGCGTGGGGCGTGATGAACAACGTCAACGACCGTTTCAAGTGGTCCAAGGCGAGCTACCCGGGCGTCCAGCCCGGTGACGCGCCGGGTTCGAAGCGCTCCATGACCGACGCCTCGCTGCCTTCCCAGGACACCGGCGGCGGGTTCAGCTACACGATCGAGCACGAGGCCGCGCACAACCTCGGCCTGTCGCACCCGCACGACGGCTCCTACGGCGTCGACCGCTGCCCCGCTGGTTCACCCAACGCCGGCAAGTGGGAGTGCTACTGGTCCGGCCTGGGCTGGATGTACGACGTCTCGGCCGCCCCGACGACGTACGCCATGTCCTACCGTCCCTACGAGGTGGAGGACCAGGACAACCTGCAGCGCGGCCACGTCGCCGAGTACCTCATCTCGGCCCAGGAGGCGCTGACCGCGCGGCTCGGGGACGAGGCGGCAGCGGGCCGCACCACCCCGTCGGCCGGCTGGAGCTCCGACTTCGCCCGGATGAAGGACTGGCGCACGCAGGCCGGGGTGCTGTTCCGCAAGGGTGACTACCTGCACGCCGAGTACGCCGCCCGCAACGCGGCGATCGCGGCTCGGGGAATCCCCCAGACGACGGCCAACACCAGCAACCCCAAGCTGTTGGAGGCCGGCCAGGTCTTCTACTTCAACGTGCACCCGCAGGGTGGCGTCGCGACCTCGAAGCCGAACCTGAAGCCGACCGACCTGGCAGCCAGCCAGGCCAAGCCGAAGGAGACCGGCCTGAGCGCGACGGTGGCCAACGACGGGGCCGGTGACGCCAAGGGCGTGGTCGTCCGCTTCGAGGACGGTGGCAGCCTGATCGCCACGTCGGCTCCGGTGGACGTTCCGGCCGGCAAGTCGGTGACGGTGAACGTCACGTGGGACACCCGGTCGCTCAAGGGTGACCACAAGGTCGCCGCGATCGTCGACCCTGCGGACGTCGTCGGCGAGACCAACGAGGCCGACAACGTGCTGACCCGGACGATCACGGTGAAGGGCAACAAGGTCACCAACGGGTCGTTCGAGCAGTCGAGCACCGGCACGTCACCTGATGCCTGGAGCGGCGGGTCGTCGACGACGTACGACACAAGTGGTGCGCACTCGAGCGACGGGAGCTCGGCCGTCGGGCTGCAGGGCGGTCTGCTCGGTGCCGGCTGGACGTCGGCACCGGTGCCGGTCTCCCCGGGGGACCAGCTGGACCTGGCGATGCAGTTCACCGGCAAGGCACCGGCGGTCTCCGTGTCCTTCCTGGACAAGGCCGGCTCCGTGGTCGGCAAGGCGCCGCTCTCCCTCACGGCTCTCACCGGGACCTTGTCCGGCACGGTGAAGGTCCCGGTGGGCGTGAGTGCGCTCCGGATCGGCCTCGCCGCCGCACCGACGCTGGCCGGGGGTCAGACCACCTGGGTCGACGACGTGTGGCTGTGGTGACCCGCTCGGACCCCGGTCCGGGCCGCACCACCTGATTTCGGCGCCGCCGGGAAGGTCTAGTAGCCTTTCCGGCGGTGGCGTGTCCGAGCGGCCTAAGGAGAACGCCTCGAAAGCGTTTGTTGGCGCAAGTCAACCGAGGGTTCAAATCCCTCCGCCACCGCCAAAGAGTCGGGGAGGAACTCCCTGACCGAGTGCCTGACCAGCGTCGCCGTCTCGTGGCCCCGAACCGGGCCGGCCGGGGCGGCGTCGCTGCGTCGCGCGCCGTGGCCGGCGCTCGTCGCCGGTGGCGAACGGTGATGTGAGAGCGTGACCCGGTGCACGCTCCCGAGATCCGCCTGGCCACCGAGGCGGACCTCCAGCGGCTCGTCGTCATCGAGGTCGAGGCTGGGGAGGCCTTTCTCACCGTCGGCATGACGGAGGTCGCCCAGGACGTTCCCGACCTTGCCGACCTTCGTGAGGCGGTCGCGGCCGAGCGCCTCTGGGTGACGGAGGTGGCCTCGGATGTCGCGGCGTACGTCACCGCAGAGGTGCTGGATGGGAACGCACACGTCGCCCAGGTCTCGGTGGCGCCGGCCTACGCGGGGAGGGCGCTCGGTCGCGCGTTGATCGAGTTCGTGGAGAAGTGGGGTCGAGCCGCCGACCTTCCTGCCACGACGCTCACCACGTTCCGTGACGTCCCGTGGAACGGCCCGTACTACCGCAGGATCGGCTACCGCGAGCTGCCTGAGGCGGACGTCGGGCCGCAACTGGCGATGACGATGGCGCAGGAGGCATCGCTGCCCGGGATCGACCCCGCCCTGCGGTGCGCGATGATCAAGCCCAATCGGCGGGATGCTCTCGGGTGAACCCCGGCGGCCAGTGACGCACCCAGGTCTCAGCTCGTGGGGTCCCAGTCGAGCACCGCGTCCCGCAGCTCCTCACGGGTCAGCCTGCTGTCCAGGCGCAGCACTGGCTGGTTGAGCCCGGCCAACCAGTCCTCATGTGCGACACGACTCCGGCCCTCGAAGTCAGGGTCGTCGTACCCGCTGGCCCATTCCAGGAACGCCTCCCACGCCGCTTCGTCCACCCCTCCGCTATCGCGGCGGATGCGCTCGCGGGCGTGGAGGCGGCGTAGCCGTTCCTCGGCCTCCAGCGTCAGGAACACCACGGCGTCGCACCTGGCGACGATCGCCTCGCCCCATCCGAGCAACGAGCCGGAGAGCACCCAGGCCTCGCGTGGGGCGAAGACGCTCTGCATGAGCGCCAGTCGATCCGCCTCGGGTCGCTTCTCGACGTACGGCGGGTCGCTGGGCACCCAGAAGTAGTCGTCGGCGTCGGCATGCGGGACCGCCCAGTGGTCAGCCAGGGCCCGCGCGAGGGTCGTGGTGCCGGACCCACTCGCACCCATCACATGCAGCCTGCACCGTCGCATGCGGCCATTGTCGGGTAGCGCCTCCACCGGTGTGACCGCGCCCCGCACTCCAGCAGGTCAGGTAGTCACGCCGGACGTCGTGGTCACGTAGGGGACCGTTCCACCGACGACGTGCAGGCCCAGTCGTTCCAGGATCGGCCGACTGTCGTCGGAGGCATCCACCTGGAGGAGGCGGTAGCCCAGCTCGATCGCTCTCGATGCCCGCCGGGCGACGAGCGCACGGTAGATGCCACGTCCTCGGTGGGAGGCGAGCGTGCCGCCACCCCAGAGCCCGGCCACCCGCGTGCCCGGGAGTGGCACCAGCCAGGCGGCGCTGACGGGCAGGTCGCCGTCCTCGACGAGGAGGATCTCGATCGGTTCCGCGCCGGCCAGCCTGGATTCCAGGTCGTCTGCCAGCCAGGACCAGTCCTCGCCCCACACCTCGCTCTCCAGTGCGGCCACCCGCTCGAGATCCTCCCGGGTCGAGACGGTCCTGAGCGTCAGCCCGGGAGGCAGGGGAGCGGACGCAGCAAGGGCCGACGCCTCACCCAGCACCAGGGCCTCGTGCGGCTCGGCCGTGGCTCCGTGCTGCTCGAGCAGCGGGCGGAGGTCGGAACGGTCGTGGTCGAAGGTCTTCCACTCGAAGGCCCGCTCGTGCAGGCGATAGAACGTGAAGGTGCGCTCGACCAGCAGCTCGAGCTCGTCCTTCGTCAGGGGCGAAGGGTCGGCGGTGAACATCGCGAACCCGCGACGCGTGGTCAGACACCGGGTCAGCGGACCGTCCTGCTCGCCGACCCACCCCTCCGGGAGGCGGTCGGGGAACGAGCCCCGGACCTCACGGTCGTAGACACCCAAGAGTTCGGCCGCCTTCATCGGTCCAGAGTCGCACAGCAGGCGTCGGACCTCGAGACATTCGCTGCCGGGTGTCTCAGCCCTTCACGTAGGACAGCTTCTCGCTGACCTTCCCGTCCCGGAACCGCAGCAGGTCCACCCCGCGGACGTGACCCGTCGACCCGTCGGCCTCCGTCCAGTCGAAGCGCCAGCGCAGCACCCCCCGGTCGTCGCCGACGAACGTCTCCTCCTCGGTGAAGGCGGCTCCACTCGTGGTCGAGAACAGCTCCTCCCACACGCGGCGTACGGCGGCAGCGCCCTCGTGTCGCTCGCCGTCCGGCGGCGTGGTCGCCTCGAAGACGCAGTCCTCGGTCATCAGCGCCATGATCGCGTCGACGTCCCCCGACCCGAAGGCCTCGGAGAAGGCGACCAGCGCGGCGTCGTTCGGCCCCCACGCTGCCCGGCGACCGAAGCCGGCGAGCAGGTCCACCTGGGGGTCCCCGGTGAGCTGTCCGCGGGGCCCGATGATGCCGAAGGAGCGGTAGGTCTCCTCGCGCTCGGCGAACCACGCACCGACCTCGGTCACGAGGTGCGGGTCGAGCGAGGTGTCCCCTCCGGTGGCCGCGGCCAGGTCCCAGCTGTGCACCAGGTGGTCGGCGGCGAGCTGGCGGACATACTCGTCCGCCTCCTCGTCGCCGTACGACAGGTGCACCTTGTCGCCGGAGGGCAGGCGGCGGGCGACCACCGAGACCGCCTCCTTGGCTGCCTCGAGTGCCGCCTCGACGGGGTCGGAGCCGAGCAGGTCGCCGTCGAGCGACGTGCCCACGTCCGCCATGGTCTGCCCTTCCATCAGCGGAACGGTCCACCGGTCCTCGCCGACAACGTGGTTGACCAGGTCACGCACGCTCCACTCGGAGCAGGGCGTGGGGTGGTCCCACTGGTCCGACGACACCGCGTTCACTCGGTCCGCCCAGCACTCGACCGTGCGGTGGTACAGCGTGTTGAGGTCCATCGACTCTCCTCAGGTCTGCGCGTCTCGTGTCGAATCGCCGCCCTCCTCAGGGTGCGCCGACGCGCGGCTCTGGTCCAGAGCCGGTCGTCCCTCACTTCCGCACCATCGCACCCGGCACGTGGAGGGACTGAGTACCTGCACGGATGCGGAACCCTGCAGCCCGCCCGGAGACTGAGGTCATGACGATGCCGATGCCCCGCACCGCAGAACCTGCCACCCCGACGAGACGCTCACGTGCTGTGCAGTGGACGTCGGTGCTGTTGAGCCTGGGGGTCCTGGCCGGGTCCATCCCGTTCTTCGTGATGCGCAACGACCCCGGCGACGAGTTCGGGCTCGCCGTGCTGCTCGCGCTTCTGTTCGGGGTCAGTGGTGGGGCCGGCCTTCTCCTGGGCTCCGCCTCCCTGGCGGTGTCGAGGCGCTGGCCGGGGTGGTCGTCGGCGTCGGCGGTGACGGCGCTCGTGCTCCTCGCCCCGGCGCTCTACGTCGCGGGCGTCCTCGCCCTGGGTGCGGGAGTTGCCTGAGCGGTTCGCTTGGGGACGCTGGGGGACGCTAGGGGAGCTGCCCGGTCAACCGTCCGTGCATGGAGGCGCTGGCCAGGTTGAGCCCGTGGATCTCGACCTGCTTGCCCTTGCGGTGGTACTTCGTGGTGATGCCGTCGAGCGCGGCCACGGTGGAGGCGTCCCAGACGTGCGAGGCGCTCAGGTCGATCACGACGTGCTCGGGGTCGTCGGCGTACGAGAACTGCGTGTAGAGGTCGTTGCTGGAGGCGAAGAAGAGCTCGCCGGTCACCGTGTAGACAGCGCTGACGGTTCCGTCCGCGGCCTCGACGAGCGAGCGGTGGGTCTCCGACAGGTGAGCGACCCGGCGCGCGAACAACGTCATCGCGACGAGCACGCCGACGATGACGCCGATCGCGAGGTTGTGCGTGGCCACGACGACCACCACGGTCGAGGCCATCACGGTGGTCTCGCTCTTCGGCATCCGGCGCAACGTGGCCGGCTGGATGCTGTGCCAGTCGAAGGTGCCGACCGCGACCATGATCATGACCGCGACCAGCGCGGCCATCGGGATCGCTGCGACCACGTCACCGAAGCCGACCACGAGGACCAGCAGGAAGACACCGGCGAGGAAGGTGGAGATCCGGGTCCGGGCACCCGAGGCCTTCACGTTGATCATCGTCTGGCCGATCATCGCGCAGCCGCCCATGCCGCCGAAGAACCCGGTGATCACGTTCGCGGCGCCCTGGCCCCAGGCCTCGCGGGTCTTGTGGGAGTGGGTGTCGGTGATGTCGTCGACCAGTTTCGCGGTCATCAGCGACTCCATCAGCCCGACCAGCGCGACGCCGAGGGCGTACGGCGCGATGACCTTCAGCGTTTCCACGGTCAGCGGGACGTTCGGGAAGAACAGGGACGGGAGGCTGTCCGGGAGCGCCCCCTCGTCGCCGACGTTCGGGACGCTGAGCGCGACGGCCACGGTGGCCACGGTCAGCAGGACGATGGCGACCAGGGGCGCTGGTACGGCGGTGCTGAACCGCGGGAGCAGCACCATCACGGAGATGCCGATCGCGACCATCGGGTAGACCAGCCACGGCACGTGGACCAGGTGCGGGACCTGGGCCAGGAAGATCAGGATCCCCAGCGCGTTCACGAAGCCGACCATCACCGAGCGGGGGACGAAGCGCATGAGGCGGGCGACTCCGGCCAGGCCGAGGAGGATCTGGAAGATCCCGGCCAGGATCACGGCAGCGATCATGTAGTCGAGCCCGTGCGAGCGGACGAGCGGGGCGATCACCAGGGCCACCGCGCCTGTGGCGGCGGAGATCATCGCCGGCCGTCCACCGAGGAACGAGATCGAGACCGCCATCGTGAAGGAGGCGAAGAGCCCGACCCGCGGGTCGACCCCGGCGATGATCGAGAACGAGATCGCCTCCGGGATCAGGGCCAGTGCGACCACGAGCCCGGCAAGGACCTCGATTCGCAGCAGGCGTGGCGATCGGAGGGCTCCGCGGACCGAGGGCTCGGGGGTCGCGGCGAGGCGGGACGGGGTGGTGTGCTCGGGTGAGGGGGTCAACGGGTTCTCCGGGGCAGGCGGGTGGTGCGGCCGGTCGGTCGCAGCGGGTGCGGGGCGCCTCGGTGAACGTGAGGTGCGTGGGGTGCATGCGGCTGGGCATGCGCGTCGACCACTCGTCGACGGAAGTCTCTTCGCGTGACTCTACCGTTACGTGAGGGTATGGTCGAAGTCGAGCGCACGTGAAAGGGGCCACATGGCCACGGGTGACCCCGGACGGCCGATGCGGATCGGCGACATCGCCCAGCGCACCGGGCTCTCGTTGCGCACGCTGCGCCACTACGACGACATCGGGCTGCTACGGCCTTCCGGGCGCAGTGAGGGCGGCTTCCGGCTCTATGCCCAAGACGACCTCGACAAGCTCCTGGTGATCCGTCGGATGAAGCCGCTGGGGTTCTCCCTCGAGGAGATGCACGACGTGATGGACCTGATCGAGGCGCTGCGTGGCCAGGCTGGGTCGGTCGACCCCGACCTCACCGCCCGGCTGCGCCAGGTGGTCGACGACGCCGTCGCGCGCCGGCGCAGGCTCGAGGACCAGCTCGCGATGGCCGACGAGTTCATCGAGCTGCTCGAGCGCGAGCTCGGCTGAGCGGCTTGGCCGGGCTGGACCCGGCCTGGTGAGGGCAGGCGTGTGGGGTCGGGCGACTCTGGTTGGTTGTCGGTGGCCGGGGCTAGCGTGACCGGGTCGTTTCCGACCCGACCCAGGGAGACTCTGATGGCCTCACGACTCAACCCGTACCTCAGCTTCACCGACAACGCCCGCGAGGCGATGGAGTTCTACCGCGACGTCCTCGGGGGCGAGCTGGCGCTCTCCACCTTCGGCGAGTACGGCGCCGCCGACACACCGCAGGCGGACCTGATCATGCACGGCATGCTGGAGACACCTGCGGGCTTCACGCTGATGGGTGCCGACACCCCGCCGGGGATGACCCACAACCCCGGCGAGAACATCGCCGTCAGCCTGAGCGGTGACGACGACGCCGAGCTTCGCGGCTACTGGGAGAAGCTCTCGGCCGGCGGCACCGTCACCGTCCCGCTCGAGAAGCAGATGTGGGGCGACGTCTTCGGTCAGTGCGTCGACAAGTTCGGCATCGGCTGGCTGGTCAACATCGCGGCGCTGCAGGGGTAGTCACCGGCGGCCACCCTGTTCCCTCTGGCCTAGGCTCACCTCGACCGCGGACCGCGCCGAGAGCGAGCGTCCGTGCCCGGCGGTGACAGGAGAGAGCCCGATGGACGCCTGGTTCGGCAGCCCGACCGAGGCCGCGGAGCGGTTGACCGGCGTCGGCTATCTGAGCGATGACGCGACCGCCACCACGGCGTACCTCGCCGGCGTGCTGGAGAAGCCTCTCCTGGTGGAGGGGCCGGCTGGGGTGGGCAAGACGCAGCTCGCGAAGGCGATCGCGGCTGCGACCGGGTCTGAGCTGATCCGCCTGCAGTGCTACGAGGGTCTCGACGAGGCGCGGGCGCTGTACGAGTGGAACTACAAGAAGCAGCTGCTGCGGATCCAGGCGTCCCGCAGCGACCAGGCGTGGGAGGAGACCCACGACGACATCTTCACCGAGGAGTTCCTGCTCACCCGGCCCCTGCTCACCGCGATCCGCCGTCAGGAGCCGACCGTGCTGCTGATCGACGAGGTCGACAAGACCGACGTCGAGGTCGAGGGGCTGCTGCTGGAGGTCCTCTCCGACTTCCAGGTCACGATCCCCGAGATGGGGACGATCGAGGCCGTCCGCCGGCCGTACGTCGTCCTCACCTCGAACGCCACCCGTGAGCTGTCCGAGGCGGTCAAGCGTCGGTGCCTCTACCTGCACCTCGACTACCCCGACGCCCGACGCGAGCGCGACATCGTGCGCAGCCAGGTCCCGGGCATCGACACCAGGCTGACCGAGCAGCTGGTCGCGGTGGTCCAGCGGCTGCGCGAGCTGGAGCTGAAGAAGTCCCCGTCGATCGCCGAGTCCGTCGACTGGGCGCGGACCCTGATCGCCCTCGGCGTCGACGACCTCGATGACGAGGCGACCCGGAGCACCCTGGGCGTCGTACTCAAGCACCACTCGGACCACACGAAGGCCGTCCGCGAGCTGCGGCTGCCGCCGGCTCCCGGCCAGGGCTGAGCCGTGGCGCTGGTCGACCGCCACATCGGCTTCGTCGAGGCCCTGCGGGCCGCGGGGCTGCCCGTCTCCCTGGCCGAAGGCCTGGACGCTGCGCGGGCGCTGACGCACCTCGACCTGGGCGAGCGCGAGGTCCTGCGCGCGGCGTACGCCACCACGCTGGTGAAGCGTGCGGCGCACCGGCCGAACTTCGACACCGTCTTCGACCTCTTCTTCCCAGCGGTGACGGGCGACGCGAGCACGGACGTGGAAGGTGAGTCGGCGGAGAGGGCAGGGCTGGCAGAGCCGCTGCGCGACGACGGGCCGGCGCTTGGCGACTTCCAGGACCGGCTGGCCGGTCTGCTCGCCGATCCGTCGCTGGGTGAGGAGAGCCGAACTGCCTTGGACCAGCTCGCTGCGCTCGCCCGTGAGGGCGTGGGCCGCTTCGGGAGGTTGGGGGACCGTGGGCCGGGCCGCCAGCAGTGGTCGTCGTACTCAACTCTGAACCGCGTCGACCCCGACGCGCTGGTGGAGCGCGCGGTCGCCGGACTGCTCGACGGGGGCATCGACGACGAGCCGGCGGCGCGGCGGGGAGTCGGGGCGCGAGTGGCGTCGTTCACGCGGCTCGTCGAGCAGGAGGTGCGCCGTCGCGAGGCCGAGGAGCGGGGCCCGGCGTACGTCGCGAGCTACGCGACCCGCCCCAGCATCGAGCAGCTGGACTTCTCGGGCGCACGACAGGCAGACATCGCCGAGATGCGACGTCAGATCTATCCGCTGGCTCGTCGGCTCGCCGCGCGGCTGACCAGGGAGCACCATGCCCGACGCCGCGGCCCGCTCGACGTGCGGCGCACCGTGCGGGCGTCTCTCTCGACGGGTGGAGTCCCGATCGAGACGCACCGACGACCGAAGCGTCCCGGGCGCACGGACCTGGTGGTGCTCTGTGACGTGAGCGGCTCGGTCGCCTCGTTCGCGCAGTTCACGCTGCTGTTCGTCTTCGCGCTCCAGGAGCAGTTCTCGCGGGTGCGCGCGTTCACGTTCGTGGACGACGTGCACGAGGTGACCGACCACTTCCGGCCCGGCGCCGACGTGGCCGACACGATGGTCGAGCTGGCCAAGTCCGCACGGTATGCCTCGCTGTGGGGCCGGACGAACTACGGCCGCGCCTTCACCCGCTTCGCCCACGGCTTCCCGGACGCCTTGACTCCCAAGACCTCGCTGCTGGTGCTCGGCGACGCCCGTTCGAACTACAGCGACCTCGCCCTCGACGTGGTCGCCCGGATGGTCCACGACACCCGGCACGTGTGGTGGTTGAACCCCGAGCACCCACGGCACTGGCGCACCGGGGACTCAGCCGCCCACCAGTACGCCGACCTGGTGCCGATGGTGGAGTGCCGCAACCTCACCCAGCTCGCCGAGTTCATCCACGACATCGCCTAACGCTGACGCGGCGCATCTTGCCCTCAAAACCCCGCTGACGCGGCGCATCTTGCCCTCAAGACCCCGCTGACGCGGCGCATCTTGCCCTCAAGACCCCGCTGACGCGGCGCATCTTGCCCTCAAAACCCCCCTGACGCGGCGCGTTTTGCCCCTCACCTGCTCGGGTTCCGCGACGGACCTCGTTGACGCCGGTGGCGTTGGTCGCTGCCGAGGTCGCATGACAGGACCGGTGGCATCGGACCCGCCAATCAGACCCAATTCCGGGTGTGCGCCGTCGGTCATGAGGGCAAGATGCGCCGGGTCGGCGTGATTCTGGGGACAAAACGCGCCGCGTCGGCGTGATTCTGGGGACAAGATGGGCCGCGTCGGGGATAACCCGGGGGGCTCTGCTGTCGTTGTGCAGGCATGAAGTCCCGACTCGTGCGAATGTCCGCCGGCCTCTGCGCCCTCGCTCTGGGGAGCACTCTGGGGGCAACGCCGTCGTCCGCGGCCGGGGTTCCGTCCTCCGCGTCAACGCCGTCGTCCGCGGTCGCGGCTGCGTCCTCCGCTGCTGCAATGCCGTCGTACGCGGTCGCCGGGCCCTCGTCCGCCGCTCCCTCCGCCGCGCCGTCGTACGCCGCGCCGTCGTACGCCGGGCAGCGCCGCGCGGGTGACCTGCAGCGGATCGTGTTCGTCGGCAACAACTGGGA
This sequence comes from uncultured Actinomycetota bacterium, assembly GCA_963740525.1. GTDB lineage: Bacteria > Actinomycetota > Actinomycetes > Propionibacteriales > Nocardioidaceae > CAVUEG01. Next base: position 862,140 of record CAVUEG010000006.1, on the reverse strand, counting down.
CGGCACCATCGACCTGGTCAAGCCGGGGACGTTCCGCCGGGTCGCCGAGCTCAACGCGATCCCGGACTACGACGAGCGGATGGCCGAGATCCAGACCGACCCGGTGCGGCTGGCCTACTTCAACGCCATCGCCCAGTTCATCGGCGAGGGGCACAACCAGTACGTCGACGACATGTACTCCACCAACGACGGCAGGATGGTCGTCGTCTCCCGCCCGAGCTTCGCCGACGTCGTCGCGATCAGCCTCGCCACCCGCAAGATCGTCTGGCGGTTCAAGGTCGACGGCCAACGCTCGGACCACATGGCCGTCTCGCCCGACGGCACCAAGGTCGCCGTCTCCGCGTCGACGGCCAACGTGGTCCACGTCCTCGACATCCAGACCGGCAAGGAGCTCGGCAAGTTCCCCTCGGGCGACTCGCCGCACGAGAGTGTCTTCATCGACGGCGGCCGGAGGATCCTGCACGCGAGCATCGGCCTCGTCTACACCCCGACCGACGAGGCGCAGGCGGACACCTCCAAGGGCGACCGCCAGCTCGAGATCGTCGATGCCAAGACCTACAAGGTTCTCAAGCAGATCGACATCCGCGGGGCGCTCGACCGGCGCGGGATGACCGACGTGAGTGACGCCGTACGACCGCTGACCCTCTCGCCCGACGAGCGCTACATCTACTTCCAGGTCAGCTTCTTCCACGGCTTCATGGAGTACGACCGGGAGAACGACCGGATCAGCCGCGTCAAGCACCTGCCGAACCTGGTCAAGGACATGCCCCGCGAGGAGTACGTCCTCGACTCCGCCCACCACGGCATCTCGATGAACACGGCCGGCACCCGACTCTGCGTCGCCGGGACCATGGACGACTACGCCACCGTCGTGAACCGGTCCAACCTGCGCCGCGGTCCGCTGCTCAAGGGAGGGCTCAAGCCCTACTGGGTCACGCACAGCGACAACGGCCGCTTCTGCTACATCTCCTGGAGCGGCAGCGACACGATCTCGAAGATCTCCTACCGCACCCGTCGCATCGTCGACACGGTCAAGGTCGGCGACCACCCGCAGCGGGTCCGCAACGGCTTCATCCGTACGGCGCTCCTCGCCGGGCTGCGCGGCTGACCGGTCTCAGGGGACTCACGAACCGGCTCCGACGGGCCACCCCTACTCGCTCGACCACGACCGCCGAACTACGCGCCCCCTAGGATTGGGGCCACGCGTTCGACGATGGCCGAGGTGCCCGTGAGTTTCGACGTCCACCAGCTCGACCAGGTACTGCTCCTCGGTGCCGTCGTCCTGCTCGCGGCGATCCTCGCGGTGCGGCTCAGTGTCGGCATCGGTTTCCCCAGCCTGCTGGTCTACCTGTTGATGGGCGTGGTCCTGGGGGAGTCCGGCTTCGGGATCCGCTTCGAGGACGCCAACGTCGCGCATGCGCTGGGCTTCGCTGCCCTGGTCGTGATCCTCGCCGAGGGCGGTCTGACGACGAACTGGGGCGAGATCCGCCCGACCATGCGGATGGGAGTCACGCTGGCCACGGTCGGTGTGGCCGTCAGCGTCACCGTTATGGCGGTCGGCGCCCACTTCCTGCTCGGCCTGGACTGGGAGTTCGCGGTGCTCCTGGGTGCGGTCACCTCGCCCACGGATGCCGCCGCCGTGTTCTCGGTGTTACGCAGGGTGCCGCTTGCTCGCCGCCTGACCGCCTCGCTGGAGGCGGAGTCGGGGCTGAACGACGCGCCGACCGTCCTGCTGGTCTCGCTGGTGAGCACCGGTGCAGCCCTGGACCATGGTGTGCTCGGGTTCGCCGGCATCGTCGTCTACGAGATCGGCGTCGGCGTCCTGGGAGGACTGCTCGTCGGTTTCGCCGGGGCCTGGGTGATGCGCCGCGCGGCGCTTCCCTCCTCCGGCCTCTACCCGCTCGCCGTCCTCTCCCTCGCGGTGGTGGCGTACGCCGGCTCCTCGCTGATCCACGCCTCCGGGTTCGCGGCGGTCTACATCGCCGCGCTGGTGCTCGGAAACTCCGAGCTGCCTCACCGGGCTGCCACGCGATCCTTCTCCGAAGGTGTGGCGTGGCTGGCGCAGATCGGCCTCTTCGTGATGCTCGGCCTCTTGGCCTCGCCGGGCGAGATCACCTTCCACACAACGGTCCTCGCCGTCGTCGCCGGTCTCCTCCTCACCTTCGTCGCCAGGCCACTTTCGGTGCTGGTGAGCTCGGTTGCGCAGCCGATGCCGTGGCGTGAGCTGTCGTTCCTGTCGTGGGCCGGCCTCCGGGGCGCCGTACCGATCGTGCTGAGCACCATCGCGCTCGCCGCGGACGCGCCGCATGCCCGCGAGCTGTTCCACATCGTGTTCGTGATGGTGGTGCTCTACACGCTGCTCACCGCTCCGACCCTGCCCTTCGTCGCCAAGGTGCTCAAGGTGGCCAGACGGGGCGAGCCTCGCGACCTCGACGTCGAGGCCGCGCCGCTGGAGCGCATCGCCGCGGACCTGCTCCAGGTCGCGATCACGCCCAAGTCCCGGCTCCACGGCGTCGAGGTGGGGGAGCTCAGGCTGCCGGCCGGGGCGTCGGTATCGCTGGTCGTGAGGGACGGCCGGACGATGGTCCCGGAACCGAGGACCACCCTGCGTCGCGGCGACGAACTGCTCGTGGTCACGCCCCGCAAGGTGAGGGAGCAGACCGAGGCTCGGCTCCGTTCGCTCTCCCTGGGTGGCCGGCTGGCGCAGTGGCTCGGCGTCGAGCAGCCCCGCGACTGACCGTCGGGGCTCATCCCTCGGGCGGAGGCCGAGTGTGGTCGGCGATCCGCACGAGAGTGGACCACCCTCGGGCGGTGGAGGGCAGGCCCGTCGCCCTCTCCAGCAACCGGTTGACGTGGGGGCGGGTGCCACCGGCTCGCGGTCGCGCGGTGAGCACCTCGCGGGCACGGGTCTCGACCAGGCAGGTCCGGCGCGGATCCGGCACCCGCGCCGGGTCGAGCCGGGGAGCGTCATGGCGCAGCAACCCGACCTCGAGCTCCCACTCGGAGGGGTCGTACGTCGAGAACCGGTCCTCGGCGACCAGGTCGTGGAGCCAGCTGAGAGTGCGCACTGCCACGAGCTCACGACGGCCGAGCACCTTCTCGATGCGCTCCTCGAGCGCCTCGGCAACCCGGTCAGGGTCCGTGCTGGTCGTCGCGAAGGTCAGGTTCCCCGTGGCCAGGTAGGACCGTGCGTCACGGCAGCCGGCCTCCCTTGCGAGGTCGAGAAGGACTGATCGGTCCAAACCTTCTCGACCGATCATCACGTTCCTGACGAAGGCCACCCACTGCACACGTCCCAGTCTGCACCGGGCCACCGCCGCGCAGGCCACCCTCGTGGCAGCGCGGTCGACCCGCGCTCGCTACGGGAACCCCGGTCAGCAGGTGGCGTCGGGCTCGACGCCCTTGATCGAGCGTGGTGCTCGCGCCAGCTTGCGGAACCGGTTGCCGACCACGACATCGACGCCTGCGCCACCGGGGTCGGTCTTCTTGACGACCTGGGTCCGCTTGCCGAACTGACGGGCGACGAGGAGGGCCGCCGGATCGGCGACGTCCTGCGCCCAGACCTCGACCTTGCGCACGTTCGTGCCCTCGGGGGCGTTGCCGGCCTCGCCGGCAGTGAAGCCGCGACGTTCCAGCATCCGCAGGGTCCGGGAGGCCCAGCCGGCCTTGGTCCCTGCGTTGTAGACGCTGACCGTGACGTCGCGGGCGCGCACCCGGCCGGCGGGCTTGCCCGTCGTCTCGCAGCTGGGGCTCGCGGACGGGTCGGCGCTGGGAGTCCCGAGCCCAGACGTCAGTGCTTTCCAGCCGACGACGGCGCCGAGCACCAGCACCAGGCAGAGGACGAGAAGCGTCACCCCGGACGTGATCTTGCGTGCGACCATCTCAGTCCTCCGCCACGTGGACGCGGGCATGCAGCACGGTCCGCTGCTGGAGGGCGGCGCGCAGCGCCCGGTGCAGGCCGTCCTCGAGGTACAGCTCGTCGCGCCACTCGACGACGTGCGCGAACAGGTCACCGAAGAAGGTCGAGTCCTCGTCCAGCAGGGCCGCGAGCTGCAGGGTGTCCTTGGTCGTGACCAGCTCGTCCAGCCGCACCTGGCGTGGCGGCAGGCTGGCCCAGTCCCGCGGGCCCAGCTGATGGTCGGGATAGGGCTTGCCCTGACCGACGCGCTTGAAGATCACGAGGGCAGCATATGGCGGCCACCCCCGTACGACGGGACTCGGCCTGCCGAACCCGATTAGGCTGCCGAGCATGGACGACATTGCCGAGACGGTGGCCGCCGGGTACGAGTTCGACGGGCCGGCCCTGGATCTCGGTGGGCTGATGCTCGACGCGAACGAGCTCTCACCGGTCCAGGTCCGGATCCCGCTGGCGATGCTGAACCGGCACGGGCTGGTCGCCGGCGCCACCGGCACAGGCAAGACCAAGACCCTCCAGCTCCTCGCCGAGCAGCTCTCCTCGCACGGCGTACCGGTGTTCGCCGCAGACATCAAGGGGGACCTCTCCGGGGTCTCCGTGGCAGGCGCGGCGAACCCGAAGCTCGACGAGCGGGCCGAGTCGGTGGGACAGCAGTGGCAGGCCACCGCGTTCCCCACAGAGTTCTTCGCGATCGGGGGAGAGGGCACCGGCATTCCCCTCCGGGCCACGATCACGTCCTTCGGGCCGACGTTGCTCAGCAAGGTGCTGGGCCTCAACGACACCCAGGAGTCGTCACTCGGCCTGGTCTTCCACTACGCCGACAAGGCCGGGCTGCCGCTTCTCGACCTGGCGGACCTGCGGGCGGTCGTCCAGTTCCTGACCTCGGACGAGGGCAAGGCCGACCTGAAGGAGCTGGGCGGGCTGTCCGGCGCGACCGCGGGTGTGATCCTGCGGGAGCTGATCGGATTCAGCGACCAGGGCGCCGACAGCTTCTTCGGTGAGCCCGAGATGTCGACGGCCGACTTCCTGCGGGTCACCGACGACGGTCGTGGCGTCATCTCGCTCGTCGAGCTGCCCAACCTCCAGGACCGCCCGGCGGTGTTCTCCACGTTCCTGATGTGGCTGCTCGCCGACCTGTTCCACGAGCTTCCCGAGGTCGGCGACGTGGACAAGCCGAAGCTGGTGTTCTTCTTCGACGAGGCGCATCTCCTCTTCGACGATGCCTCGGAGGCGTTCCTGGACGCCATCGCCCAGACCGTCCGCCTGATCCGGTCCAAGGGCGTGGGCGTCTTCTTCGTCACCCAGACCCCCACCGACGTCCCTGACGCGGTGCTCGCCCAGCTCGGCTCCCGGATCCAGCACCAGCTCCGCGCCCACACGCCCAACGACGCCAAGGCGCTCAAGGCCACGGTCAACACCTACCCGACGTCGGGGTACGCCGACCTGGGCCAGGTGCTGACGTCGCTGGGCATCGGGGAGGCAGTGGTCACCGTGATGAACGAGCGCGGTGCCCCGACGCCAGTGGCCTGGACCCGGTTGCGCGCGCCCGAGTCGCTGATGGCCGCCGCGGACCCGGCCGTGATGAGAGCCGCGGTGCAGGCGTCGCCGCTCTACGCGACGTACGCCGAGCCGGTGGACCGTGACTCGGCCCGTGAGCGTCTTGCCGCCAAGCTGGAGGCCGGTGCCGAGCGGGCCCAGGACGAGGGGCCGGCGACGAAGCCTGCGGGGAAGAAGTCGCCGAAGAAACGCCCTGCACCCACCCGCCAGGAGGACGGCGGCATCGTGCACGACGTGGTGAGCTCGAGCGCCTTCAAGGAGTTCATGCGGACCGCCGCCCGCGAGATCGCCCGCGGCGTCTTCAACACCGCACGCAAGTAGCCCGCGTCGGCTCAGCCGGCAAGCACCTGTTCGATCGCGGCAGCGAGCTCGCGGCCGGCACTGCCCTTCTCGAGGTACTTGTCCGCACCGGCGGTCATGGCCTGGTGTGACATCGCCTGCTGGGCAAAACCCGACAGCACGATGATCCGGGCCCCCGGTGCAGCCTTCCGGATCAGGGGGAGGGCCTGGAGGCCGTCCATCCGCGGCATCGCCAGGTCGAGCAGGACCAGGTCTGGCTGCAGGGCCGCTGACTGTGAGACGGCCTCCTCGCCGTCGGCCGCCTCGCCGACCACCTCGCACGTCTCCAGTGACTTCAGCCGCATCCGTAGGAGGACGCGCATGTCCTCGGAGTCGTCCACGATCAGGATCCTGTTGAGTCGGCTCTGCTCCGCTGCGTCACCGACGGCCACCAGCGGGGCAGCCTGCGCTGGATCGAGCCCGGCAGGGCTCGAGCGGACCAGGTCGCCCGGCTTGACGGGCGACCCGTCGAGGGGGAGCAGGAGGTCGTTGATCATCCGGCGCGCGGTCTGCAGGGTCTGCTGGAGGTAGGACCCGCAGAGGTGCAGGTCTCCGGAGTCTGCGGCGTACACGGCTGCGGTGAGCCCCTGGAGCACGTTGTCGTTGATCTCCATCGCCGAGCGCCTGCGTACCTGTGCCTCGCGGAGGCTGGCCGCAGCAGCCTCGCTGGCGAGACGGGGCTGCGAGTCGTGGAGGAAGACCGCCACCTGCCCGTCGTCCTCGGTCTGGCTCAGGTCGGCGGTCATCACGTCGAGGGTCAGCCGCTGGCCGTTCACACTGGCGGCGACCAGGTTCCGACCGACTCCGCCCTCCGGGAGCTCGAGGATCGAGCCCACGGGCACGTCGACGGCGCTGCCGCCGAGCAGGTCGTCGGCCTTCCCGTTGGTCTGGACGACCTTCCCGGTCCGGTCGAGCACCAGGATCGCGTCGGGACTTGACTCCACCAGGGCCTGGAAGCGGGCCGCGGTGCGGGTCCGGTCCTCCTCGGCGAGGACCCGGTCGGTGATGTCGACGCAGGTACCCCTCATCCGGACCGGCGTGCCCTGCTCGTCCATCACCACCTGACCGTTCGACGACAGGTAGCGGACCTCGCCGTCGGGACGTACGACCCGCTCGATCATCTGGTAGGGCTCGCCCGTGGCATAGGCGGTCTGGTGGATCGCCGTGATCTTCTCGCGGTCGTCGGGATGGATATGGCCGAGGAATCGCTCGTAGGACGCGTTGAACGACTGCGGCTCATGCCCGTAGATCCGGTACAGCTGGTCGGACCAGCGGTTGGTGTCACTGGCGATGTGCCAGTCGTAGTCGCCCATGTTGGCGAGCTGCTGCGCGTTGTTTACCCGCAAGGTCAGGTCAGCCAGCCGTTCTTCGGCGACCAGCCGGTTCAGCGCGGTGTCCAGCAGGTCGTTGCTCGGCTCCAGGGTCGAGGGACGCGCGTCGTCGGACGACCAGCCGAGGACCAGGACTCCCACGTTGCCCGGGAGCACCCGGCCGCTCACACGCGTCAACCCGGACGCTTCCCACGTCGACGGGAGGGGCAGCTCGACCAGGCCCTCGTCCGTGAGCCCAAGAGCGGCCTCCAGGCCCTCCGGGGAGTCGATGCACCCGTCGTGGGCGGCGAGACCGTGGCCGTCCACCTGCCGGCGTACCACCAGGGCGGCTTCGGCGCCGGCCAGTCTGCGCACGAGGGGCAGCGCGCCCATGAGAAGCGTGTCGGCTTCGTCCGCGGCGGCGCACAACGCGATCAAATCGGTCAGGCTCGTCTGCAGCGCCTCGTCCATGTGGTCCTCCGGTGACACGACCGAGTGGGCGAATCCCCTCAGTCGTGCTCTCCAGCATGGCCCGGCTCCCCGGTCTGTACATGGCCCCGATGGACTATCCGTCTGCGGTGAAAGTCGGGTGTCCAAAGTCCCGGTCAGCGGCGTATCGACGGACGCGGCGACGAGCGCTGGCCTGGGTGCATGCGAAACGCCGGGCAGCGTGTGCGGCTGGCCCGGCGTTCCTGCTGTGAGCTGTGGCGGAGGATAGGGGATTCGAACCCCTGAGGGCTATTAACCCAACCCGCTTTCCAAGCGAGCGCCATAGGCCACTAGGCGAATCCTCCGCGGGAGAGATTACCCGTGCGTCTGCTGAGCGTGAAATCCGCCCGACTTGGGTGGGTCCGACGGGCTGTCCTAGACTTCCGCCAACCCCCCGTGCGGCGGCATCTCGCCCAACTCCCCCAGGGCCGGAAGGCAGCAAGGGCAAGCGAGCTCTACCGGGTGCACGGGGGGCCTTTCATGCCCCGATCAGGCCTGGTCGGGCCACCCCTGCCGGTCCCGCTACCGGCTGTCCGTCCCGGTGGTTAGGGTTCATGACGTGGACGCACCCCTCGCGCTGTACCGCCGGCACCGTCCGGAGACCTTTGCGCAGGTCATCGGTCAGGACCACGTCACGCGCCCGTTGCGTACGGCGCTCGCGAACAACCGGGTCAACCACGCCTACCTCTTCTCCGGCCCCCGCGGCTGCGGCAAGACGACCAGTGCCCGGATCCTGGCCCGCGCGCTCAACTGCGAGCGTGGCCCGGCCCCCGAGCCCTGTGGCGAGTGCCAGTCCTGCCGCGACCTGGCCCGGGGCGGCCCGGGATCCATCGACGTGATCGAGATCGACGCGGCCAGCCACGGCGGCGTCGACGATGCCCGCGACCTGCGGGAGCGTGCCTTCTTCAGCCCGGTGAGCAGCCGCTACAAGGTCTACATCATCGATGAGGCGCACATGGTGACCACGCAGGGTTTCAACGCCCTGCTGAAGCTGGTCGAGGAGCCGCCCGACCACCTCAAGTTCATCTTCGCCACCACGGAGCCGGACAAGGTCATCGGCACCATCCGCTCGCGGACCCACCACTACCCGTTCCGGTTGATCGCCCCGCGCACCCTGTCGGCGTACCTCGGCGAGATCTGCGAGGCCGAGGGTGTCCAGATCGAGCCTGCGGCGCTGCCGCTCGTGGTGCGTGCCGGTGGCGGCTCGGCGCGTGACGCGCTCTCGATCCTCGACCAGCTGATCGGTGGTGCCTCCGAGGCCGGGGTCACCCACGAGCTCGCCAGCGCCCTGCTCGGCTACACCCCCGAGTCGCTGCTCGACGACGTCGTCGACGCCTTCGCCGCCGGTGACGGGGCCTCGGTGTTCGGGGCCGTGGACCGCGTGATCGAGACCGGGCAGGACCCCCGTCGCTTCACCGAGGACCTGCTGCGCCGGCTCCGCGACCTGGTCATCATCAGCGCGGTCCCGGACGCCCCGGCCACCGGGCTGATCGACGTACCCGAGGACCAGGCGGAGCGGCTGGTCGCGCAGGCGGCCCGCTTCGGTCGGGTCGAGCTGAGCCGAGCCGCCGACCTGGTCGCCGTCGGCCTCACCGAGCTCAAGGGGGCCACCGCGCCCCGCCTGCTGCTCGAGCTGATCTGCGCCCGGGTCCTGCTCCCCGGAGCAGACGACAGCATCGACGGCGTGATGGCTCGGCTCGAGCGCTTGGAACGCCGGGTCGCCATTGAGGGAGGCGCCCCGGAGTTGCCGGCCCAGACCCATGCCCGCAGTGCTGCGCCCACGCCCAAACCGGCCCCCGCCTCCGCACCCGCCAAGACCGCACCCGCCCGCCCGGCACCCTCACCGGCCGCGATGCCGACCAGCGAGCCCGCGCCCGGCACTCCCACGGCGCAGGCAGCCGGGGCCGCTCCCGAGCCCGCTCAGACCCCCGCCGATGTGCGCGCGGCCCAGGTCGACGCACAGCCCGAGGCATCGGCGGAGGCCGGCACCGGCTCCGTCATGTCACTGACCGAGGTACGCCGGCTCTGGCCGGAGCTGCTCGAGCGGGTCAAGCTCAAGCGCCGGTTCACCTGGATCCTGCTCAGCCAGAACGCCCAGGTCGCCGACGTCGACGCGAAGACGCTCACGATCGCGCTCCTCAACTCCGGCGCCCGCGACTCGTTCACCAGCAGTGGCAGTGACGAGATCCTGCGCCAGGCGGCGATCGACGTCGTCGGGGTCGAGTGGCGGGTCGACGCGATCGTCGACCCCTCGGCCCAGCCCGGTTCCGAGCCGGGCTCGGAGCCCCGGGTGGTCCGCTCGGCGGTCTTCCCCGACGCGGCCGGAGACGAGACAGGTCAAGACCCCGTGTCAGCCTCGGCCACTGCCCAGACTGAGGACACCTCGACGGTGCCGGTGGTGCCGCAGAGCGCAGCGCCCGTGGAGAAGCGAGCCCTCGACCCCGAGTCCGTGAGCCGGGCGCGCGAGGCGATCAAGCAGACCCGCGGCCCCGGCGGGCCGGAGAAACCCGACCCCGCGCTGGGCGACGCAGAGGCCCACCGTGACGACCCCGACGCAGACGACCACGGCCTCGACTCGGCCGAGCTGCTCGAGCGAGAGCTCGGCGCCTCGCTGATCGAGGAGATCCGACACCAGTGAGAGCGAGCCGAGCATGACGCCCGAGACCCCTGCCAACCCCTTCGGTGGCGACGGAGGCTTCGACATGAACGCCCTGCTCGCCCAGGCGCAGCAGATGCAGGAGCAGCTGATGAGCGCCCAGGCCGAGCTGGCGCAGACCGAGGTGGAGGGCACAGTCGGCGGTGGTCTGGTGTCGGTGACGATCAACGGCACCGGCGAGCTGGTCGACGTCCAGGTGAAGGTGGGCTCGTTCACGCCCGACGATGCCGACAGCCTGGCCGACCTCGGCGAGATGATCGTCGCCGCCTACCGCGACGCCCGCGCCCGCGCCGATGCGATGGCGCAGCAGAAGCTCGGCCCGATGGCTGGTGGGCTGGGCGACCTCGGCCTCGGCGGAGCAGGCGGCGGGCCCGTTGTATGAGGGCATCGTCCAGGACCTGATCGACGAGCTCGGCCGTCTCCCGGGGGTGGGTCCGAAGAGCGCGCAGCGGATCGCCTTCTACATCCTGCAGGCGGAGCCGGCCGACGTGAGCCGGCTGGCCGAGGTGCTGACGGTGGTGAAGGAGAAGGTGCGTTTCTGCACGGTCTGCGGCAACGTGACCGAGGAGGAGCAGTGCCGGATCTGCCGCGACCCGCGTCGCGACCCCACCTGCATCTGTGTGGTCGAGGAGTCCAAGGACGTGGTCGCGGTCGAGCGGACCCGGGAGTTCCGCGGTCGGTACCACGTCCTGGGTGGGGCGATCTCTCCGATCGAGGGGATCGGGCCCGAGCAGCTCAGGATCCGGGAGCTGATGATTCGGCTGGCCGATGGGACGGTCACCGAGGTCATCCTCGCAACCGACCCGAACCTCGAGGGCGAGGCGACTGCGACGTACCTCACCCGCCTGTTGAAGGACCTGGGGTTGCGCGTGACGCGACTAGCGAGTGGACTGCCGGTGGGTGGTGACCTGGAGTACGCCGACGAGGTCACCTTGGGACGAGCTTTCGAGGGAAGGCGGTCGGTCGATGAGTGACAGCGAGCTCGAGGACTTCGCGCAGCAGATCGCCGACCAGGTCGAGAGCTTCCTGCTGGCGCTGCAGGAGATCGCCAAGGGAAAGGCGGGGTCGGCCGCGATCTCGCTGCTGCTCCTGGAGATCAGCCAGGTGCTCCTCGCCGGTGCTCGGCTGGGCGTCCAGAGCGACTTCACCCCGCGTGAGGAGTTCCAGCCCGACGCCGGACCGGATCCCGACCTCGACGAGATGCGGCTCCGCCTGGCGAAGCTTCTCGACGGCGTCGACCACTACACGATCTCGTTCGACGTGTACCTCGACCCGCCGGAGCTGGTCCCCTCACTGCTCTCCGACGAGCTCACCAGCATCGCCACCGCTCTCGCCCATGGTCTGCGGCACTACCGCGCCGGCCGGGTCGACGAGGCGTTGTGGTGGTGGCAGTTCTCCTACGTCTCGACGTGGGGCAACGAGGCCAGTGGTGTGCTTCGTGCGCTCCAGTCGATCGTGGCCCATGACCGGCTCGACTCGGAGCTCGCAGCGGATGTCGACCAGGTGGCCGCCGCTGACCAGCTGTTGGAGCACGGCGACGTCTGAGCCGGCTCCGCCGGTAGACTCAGTGCCGTCCCAGCCGGGTCCGGCAGGGGAACGAGAGCGGTGAGGAGTGCCCCGGTGGGTGTGGTCGTGCAGAAGTACGGCGGTTCGTCCGTGGCTGACGCAGACGGCATCAAGCGGGTCGCGCAGCGGATCGTCGACACGCGCCGTGCAGGCAACGACGTGGTGGTCGTCGTCTCCGCGATGGGGGACACCACCGACGAGCTGATCGACCTCGCCGAGCAGGTCTCCCCGCTGCCCACCGGCCGTGAGCTCGACATGTTGCTCACCGCCGGCGAGCGGATCTCGATGGCTCTGCTCGCGATGGCGATCGGCAACCTCGGCCACGACGCCCGCTCCTTCACCGGCAGCCAGGCCGGGGTGATCACCGACAGCGCTCACGGCAAGGCCAAGATCATCGATGTCACACCGGGTCGGATCGAGCAGGCTCTCCAGGCTGGTGCGATCGCGATCGTGGCCGGGTTCCAGGGCGTCAGCCAGGACACCAAGGACATCACCACGCTCGGGCGCGGCGGCTCCGACACGACCGCGGTGGCCCTGGCCGCAGCGCTCAACGCCGACGTCTGTGAGATCTACAGCGACGTCGACGGGGTGTTCACCGCCGACCCGAGAATCGTGCCCTCGGCACGCAAGCGCGACCGGATCTCCTACGAGGAGATGCTCGAGATGGCCGCCTGCGGCGCGAAGATCCTGCACCTGCGGTGTGTCGAGTACGCCCGCAGGTACTCCATGCCGATCCACGTCCGATCCTCCTTCACGCAGAAGGAAGGGACGTGGGTCGTCGACGAATCTGAGGTGGGAACCATGGAACAAGCGATCATCGCCGGCGTCGCCCACGACCGGAGCGAAGCCAAGATCACGCTCGTCGGGGTGCCCGACAAGGTCGGCGAGGCGGCCCGGATCTTCGAGGCGCTGGCCGAAGCCCAGGTCAACCTCGACATGATCGTCCAGAACATCTCCGCCGCCTCCACCAACCGGACCGACATCTCGTTCACCCTCCCGCGTTCGGACGGCCAGCACGCGATGGCCGCGCTTGCCAGGATCAAGGACGAGGTCGGCTACGACTCCCTGCGCTACAACGACCAGATCGGCAAGGTGTCGCTCATCGGTGCCGGGATGCGCTCACACCCGGGCATCACCGCGAGGTTCTTCGCCTCGCTGGCAGCGGCCGGGGTCAACATCGAGATGATCTCCACCTCGGAGATCCGGATCTCGGTCATCGTGGACCAGGCGCAGGTCGACGACGCAGTGGCGGCCACGCACACCGCCTTCGACCTGGACTCCGACGAGGTCGAGGCGGTCGTCTACGGCGGGACCGGCCGATGAGCGGCCACGGCGTACGCCTCGGTCTCGTGGGCGCGACCGGACAGGTGGGTGTGGCGATGCGCCAGATCCTGCTCGAGCGCGGGTTCGCCGCAGACGAGGTCCGGTTCTTCGCCTCGGCCAGGTCGGCCGGCACCACGCTGCAGTTCGGCGACCGTGAGGTCATCGTGGAGGATGCGGCGACAGCCGACCCGACCGGCCTTGACATCGCTCTGTTCTCGGCCGGGGCCACGACCTCGCGCGCACTGGCGCCGGTGTTCGCCGAGGCCGGCGCGATCGTGGTCGACAACTCGTCGGCCTGGCGGATGGACCCCGATGTTCCGCTCGTCGTCAGCGAGGTCAACCCGCAGGCGATCCGCCAGGCACGCAAGGGGATCATCGCCAACCCGAACTGCACGACCATGGCCGCGATGCCCGTCCTGAAGCCCCTGCACGACGAGGCCGTCCTGGTCCGCCTCATCGCCAGCACCTACCAGGCAGTCTCGGGTTCGGGCGTCGCCGGGGTCGAGGAGCTCGCGACCCAGCTGGCGGCCGCGGGTGACCGGGCGCGGGACCTCGCGTACGACGGAGCGGCGATCGACTTCCCGGCACCGTCCAAGTACTCGCGCACCATCGCCTACAACGTGCTGCCGATGGCCGGCTCGATCGTCGACGACGGGCTGGGCGAGACCGACGAGGAGCACAAGCTCCGCAACGAGTCACGCAAGATCCTCGACCTCCCCGACCTGGCCGTCTCGGGCATCTGCGTCCGCGTCCCGGTCTTCACCGGGCACTCGCTCGCCGTCAACGTCGAGTTCGAGCGCTCGCTGTCGGTGAAGCGCGCGGAGGAGATCCTGGCCGACGCCCCGGGGGTGGAGCTCAGCGAGATCCCGACGCCGCTCCAGGCAGCGGGCAAGGACCCCAGCTACGTCGGCCGGATCAGGCAGGACCCCGGTGTGCCCGACGACCGTGGCCTGGCGCTGTTCATCAGCAACGACAACCTGCGCAAGGGCGCGGCTCTCAACGCTGTGCAGATCGCCGAGCTGGTCGCGGCAGGTCTCTGAGCCCGGCTCTTCTCTCTGCCATCTGCTGGGGTCGGTCAGTCCCGGGCGGATTCCTCGGCCCGTGAGGTGACCTGCTGGGCAAGCACGTATGACAGGGCGCCGAGCACCGGCAGCACCGCCACCATCGCGACGCTGAACAGCAGACCGGTGAAGAACAGCATCACGATGACAGCGACCAGGCCCACCGCCAGGAAGCTGGTGCTGGGCGCATCGGCGACCCGGAGGACCCGGAGCAGCGCGCTGCCGACCAGGATCATGACGACCAGGATGGCGATCAGGACGATCAGCCCCGACCCACCGCAGCTGCCGGTGCCACGCGCCGCCTCGCAGCCCCGCGTGCCACCCCAGGTGAGGCCCGCGGCCAGCAGACCGACCAGGACACCCGTCACTGCCGCCATGAGCGCCGCGGCCGCCCCTTGACGCGGCGGCAGGGGCTCCTTGGCGACCGGAGCGGGAGGCGGCTCGACGGGCGGCTGGGCCTTCTTCTTCTTCTCCTTGCGACGCTTCGGGTCCACCGGAGGGGGCGTGGTGGCGGTCGCCGGCATGACTGACGTGTCGGCGGACGCGGGGGGTGACGTCTCCGTGGCGGCCTCGGAGGAGTGCGAGACGGGCACCAGCAGCTCCGTCGGCTCGTCCTCGCCCGCCGGAGGGCCGGCGACTGCCTCAGCCTCGGGTTCCGGCTCGGTACGACGCTTCTTGCGGCCGAACCCGAGGCTCAGCGAGGGGAGTTCCAGTGAGGGCTCCTGGCCCTCGTCCTTCGGTGTGTCGCCCATGCGGCGCAGTCTGCCAGAACCCTGCCCTCGCGGAACGTCGCCGACGTCCCCGCGCCAGGAAAACCACGAAAGGACCGAACCCTTGCGGGTCCGGCCCTTCGTTGATCCCCCAGGGGACCGGGTGGTCGGGCTGACAGGATTTGAACCTGCGGCCTCCTCGTCCCGAACGAGGCGCGCTACCAAGCTGCGCCACAGCCCGAGGCCGTGCCGGAGTCTACAAGAGCCAACGGGGCACTCCGAAATCGGGTCGCCGCGCGTCCGCGGGATGGTCAGCCGGTGACCGGGGTGAGGGTCAGGAGGGTGGCCTCCGGGCGGCAGCAGAAGCGAACCGGGGCGTACGGCGAGGTGCCCAGCCCTGCCGAGACGTGCAGCCACGAGGCACCTGCCGAGCTCGGGTCGGCCTGCGCGGGATGCGTGTTCAGGCCACGGGCCCGGGCCGGCTCGAGGTCGCAGTTGGTGACCAGCGCACCGACGTACGGCAGCCGGAGCTGGCCACCGTGCGTGTGGCCCGCCAGGATCGCGTCGTACCCATCGTCGGCGAACGCGTCCAGGACGCGCAGGTACGGCGCGTGAGTGACGCCGAGCCGGACGTCGGCGTCGGGGTCCGCGGGACCAGCCACGGCCTCCAGGTCGTCGTAGCGCAGGTGCGGGTCGTCGACGCCGGCGAAGGCGAAGGACGTGTCGCGGACGCGAAGCGATCCGCGGCGGTTGCTCAGGTCGAGCCAGCCACGGGCGGTGAACCCGTCTCGCAGGTCGCGCCAGGGGAGCGGCGAGCTGTCAACGTGACGGTTGCCGTCGTCGGGGAGCAGGTAGCGGACCGGGTTCCTGGTGGTGGGGGCGAAGTAGTCGTTCGACCCGAGCACGAACACCCCGGGAACCTCGAGCAGCGGACCGAGCACGTCGAGAGTGAGGGGCACTGCATCGAGGTGGGCCAGGTTGTCGCCGGTGTTGACCACGAGGTCGGGCTCGAGCGCGGCGAGAGAGCGCACCCACTCCTGCTTGCGCTTCTGGGTCGGGGTGAGGTGAAGGTCAGACAGGTGCAGCACCTTCAGCGGCTCATGTCCCGCGGGGAGCACGGGGACGGTCTCGCGGCGGAGGGCGAACCATCTGACCTCGACCCCCGCGGACCAGCCGAGCCCGGCTGCGGCTGCCACGGCTCCGGCACCGAGGAGTCGTCTGGAGGTGGGGCGCATTCGACAAGGCTGCCACAATGGCCGACATGTCAGCTCTCAAGGACCGGCTCCGCTCCGACCTGGTGACCGCGATCAAGGCCCGTGACGACCTGCGCACGTCGACCTTGCGCATGGTGCTGTCCGCGATCACGAACGCCGAGGTCGCAGGCAAGCAGTCACGCGAGCTCACCGACGACGACGTCATCGGCGTGCTCACCAGCGAGAACAAGAAGCGCCGGGAGGCCGCCGAGGCGTTCGAAGGTGCCGGGCGGACCGAGATGGCCGCGAAGGAGCGGGCCGAGGCCGTGGTCCTCGCGGACTACCTGCCCGAGCAGCTCAGCGCAGAGGAGATCGCGGACCTGGTCACGTCGGCCATCCTCGCCACGAACGCCTCGGACGAGGGCATGCGCGCCATGGGCAAGGTGATGGGCGTCGTGTCGCCCCAGGTCAAGGGACGCGCGGACGGCGGAGCAGTCGCCGCTGAGGTACGTCGGCAGCTCGGCTGACCTCTCGCGCTCAGCGCCCGTTGCCGTGCCCGTTTCCGTTGCCGTTCCCGCCGCCGGGCTTGGGCTTGGGCTTCGGCGACGGTGAGTTCTGCGGCTGGGGTTGGGGCACCGGAGTTCCGTTGGATACGTAGATGACCACGCTGCTACCGGTCCCGACGAGACTCCCGGACCCCGGGCTGGTGAACGCCACGGTCCCGTACGGGTAGCTGGAGTTCGTCATCGGGCCGATGGTCGGGAGGAACCCGGCCTGCCGCAGCGTCTTGGCCGCCGCCTCCGGGCTCATCCCGCCGGTGCTGGGCACGGACACCTGGATCCCGTTGACCGCCGTGGGCGACGGCGAGTGGAAGAGCTTGTCGGGCAGCCACCGCTGGATGACCTTCATCGCGTCGCCCCACATGGGACCCGCGTTCGTCGAGCCGTGGGCTGAGTCGATGTAGGAGCCGCCGACGGTCTGGCCATTCAGCGTGAGCCAGTGGCCCTTGCTGTTGGCGCCCGCGATCATCGAGGCGGTGGAGAGGTTCGGCGTGTAGCCGATGAACCAGACCGCCATGTTTTCGTTGATCGTGCCGGTCTTGCCGGCGCTCTCCTGGTTGAGCGCGAGGCCGGCCGTAGCCCCGAAGCCGTTCCCCTCCTGCACGCCGCGCAGGACGTCGTTCACCGCGTCGGCGGTGGACTTCTTCAACAGGCGCTTGCACTGCGTGGGGTAGGTCTTGATCGGCTTCCCGGAGGCGTCGAGGACCTCGGTGACCGGACGGGGGGCGCAGTAGGTGCCGCGCCCTGCGAAGGTGGCGTACGCAGCGGCCATGGTCAGCGGGTCGACGTTGGTCACCCCGAGGGTGAACGGCGGCACGATGTCGGTGTCGGGGACCTGGACGCCCATCTGGCGGGCCAGGGTGACCGGCTTGCAGAGGCCGGTCCGCTCCTCGAGCTGGGCGAAGAACGTGTTCACCGAGAGCTGGGTGCCGGTGTAGAGGTCGAAGGTGCCCTCACCGGTGGAGTTCTGCGGGCTCCAGGTGTCGAAGCTGTTGAGGGGACCGTTGCAGTCCCGGAACCGGTTGTTGGGGATCGAGATGGTCTGCGGCGCGTTGATCTGGGTCGAGAGGGGGATGCCCTTCTCGATCGCCGCCGCCAGCACGAAGGCCTTGAAGGTCGACCCCGCCTGGAAGCCGTTCGCGTCGCCGTACTTGGCGGGCACCACGTAGTTGAGGTAGGTCTCGCCCTTCTTCTTGTTGCGTCCCATCGGCCTCGACTGTGACAGCCCGCGCACGTCTCCGGTGCCCGGCACCACGCTCGCAAGCCCGCCGATGGCCTGGTCCCGGGGGAACACGTGCCTCTGGACCGACCGGTCCTCGGCCCGCTGGAAGCGCAGGTCGACGGTGGTCTTGACGGTCAGGCCACCGTCGTTGATCAGCTGGGTGCGGTCCTCGCGGGTCACGCCGAGGGCCTTGTCCTCGAGGAGATACTGCCGTGCGAAGTCGCAGAAGAACGGCGCGGCGGACGAGACGCAGCCGTTGGAGGACGGGCTCACGTGCAGGCCGAGCCGGCTGGTCGTGGCCTTCTCCTCCTCGGCCGTGGAGATGACGTTGAGCTCGGCCATCCGATGGAGCACGACGTTGCGACGGGTCATCGCCTCGTCCGGGTAGTTGGTGGGGTCGTAGCCGGTCGGGTTCTTCACGAGACCGGCGAGCAGTGCGGCCTGGCGGAGCTTCAGCCGGGACGCGGGTCGTCCGAAGTAGTGCTTCGCCGCGGACTGGATGCCGTAGGCACCGTCTCCGAAGTAGGCGATGTTCAGGTAACGCTGGAGGATCCAGTCCTTGTCGTACTTCTGCTCGAACGCGATCGCGTAGCGGAGCTCCTTGATCTTGCGCTCGTAGGTGTCGGCCGTGGCCGCGAGCCGCTCCTCCTCCGTCTTCGCCTGGCTGAGCAGCGTCATCTTCACCATCTGCTGGGTGATCGACGAGCCACCTTGGGTGCCGCCGGAGCCGGCCTGGTTGCTGATGAACGCGCGCAGCGTTCCCTTGAGGTCGAGGGCGCCGTGCTCGTAGAAGCGGTCGTCCTCGATGGCGATGATCGCCTTCTTCATGATCGGGGCGACCTGGTCGAGCCGGACGTTGACGCGGTTCTCGTCGTAGAACGTGGCGAGCACGGAGCCGTCACGCGCCAGGAACTGGGTGCGCTGGGGCAGCGGCTCCGCCTCGAGGTCCGCCGGCAGGTTGTCCATGCCGCGGGCGACCGAGCGGCTGCTCACGCCGAGTACGCCGGCGAAGGGGATGGCCAGACCGGCCACGAGGACGCCCAACACTGCTGAAACCGCCACGATCACGCCCAGATGGGACAACACGCTGGGGAAATCGAGGTGATCAGTACGCCTACTCGCCATATCACAAGCCTACGGGAAGGGGCATGGGACACGGCGACTTGGTAGTGGGGTCGTAGTCAGAAGGGACTATGCGTAGTTGCTCCCTCTGTGTCTGTTTAGGGCGCCTTGCGTCCTTTACGTTTTACCTTGCTTGGTCGCGACCGACAGCCGTGGGGGGATCACGGAGTCGGAACTGGGAAAGCGACCATCAGGCCGGAGGGAACGCACCATCATGTGGAATGAAGACTGGGCTTCAGTAGCAGCATGCAAGCAGTCCCGCCCCGACGAGCTCTTCGTCCGTGGCGCCGAGCAGAACCGAGCCAAGCAGCTGTGTGCCGGCTGCCCGGTGCGCACCGAGTGCCTCTCCGAGGCGCTCGACAACCAGATCGAGTGGGGCGTCTGGGGTGGCATGACCGAGCGCGAGCGTCGGGCACTGCTGCGCAAGCGGCCCAACGTCACCTCGTGGCGGCGTCTTCTCGAGACCGCGATGGAGCAGCACACCACCGCTCCCCTCGTCGTCGCCGAGACCGCCTGACTCACCCTGCGGCCAGCAGGGCTCCGACGCGTCGGAGGCTGTCCAGGTCGTGCACGTCGGTCGACAGTGCCGGCATCACGGCGGTGGGCACCTCCGGGTGCGCGGCCGAGAACCGGCCACGCAGCCTGGTCTCCCGCTCCACGATCCGGATCTTGTCGGCGTGGAGCTCGAGCAGCCCGGCCGTGACCGTCTCCTCGCCGAGGCGCTGAGCGGCGGACAGGGCCTGCTCGGCAGACAGGTCGCCGTCGGGCATCCGGCTGGCGCGGTTCACGATGAGTCCGGCCAACGGCATCGACTCGGCACGCAGCCGCTCGACGAAGTACGCCGCCTCCCGCAGCGCGTCCGGCTCGGGTGAGGCGACGACCAGGAACGCCGTACCGGGAGCCTGGAGCAGCTCGAAGGTCTTCTGGGCCCGCTGCCGGAAGCCGCCGAACAGCGTGTCGAACGCGGCCACGAACGTCGACATGTCCTTGAGCACCTGCGCACCCAGGATCTTTGTCAGCGCGTTGGTCACGATGCCCAGCCCCGCCGACATGAGTCGGGCCGGACCCTTGGCCGGCGCCAGGAGCAGCCTGATGAAGCGCCCGTCGAGGAAGGAGGACAGCCGTTCGGGGGCGTCGAGGAAGTCGAGGGCCGATCGCGACGGCGGTGTGTCGACCACGATCAGGTCCCAGCCGCCGGTGCGCGCCGCGTCCTTGCGGAGCTGGCCGAGCTTCTCCATGGCCATGTACTCCTGGGTGCCGGCGAAGGAGCTCGAGAGCGCCACGTAGAACGGGTTCGCCAGGATCTGCTGCGCCTTCTCCGGGCTCGCCTGGCTCTCGACGACCTCGTCGAACGTCCGCTTCATGTCGAGCATCATCGCGTCGAGAGTGCCCTCGTGACTCGGGTCGGCGGTCACGCCCGGCACCGGTCGCGGCACGTTGTCGAGAACCTCGATCCCCATCGCCTGGGCGAGCCGGCGAGCAGGGTCGATCGTCAGCACGACCACCTTGCGTCCACGCTCGGCCGCGCGCAGAGCGAGCGCCGCCGAGGTCGTGGTCTTCCCCACCCCGCCCGAGCCGCAGCACACGATGATGTCGGTCGCCGGGTCGTCGAGCAGGGCGTCCACGTCCAGCAGGGGAGCCGCGTTCGGTCGCGAGGCCAAGGGCCCGACCCGACCTCTGGGTCGCGGGTTGCGCGAGGCGGCACTCATGCCATCCCTGCCTCTCGGAGACAGGCAGCGAGCTCGTAGAGCCCTCCGAGGTCCACCCCGCCCGCCAGCCGAGGCAGCTCATAGGTCGGCTCGTCCAGGTCAGCCAGCACCTTGCGCTGCGCATCCTCGAGGTGCCGCCGCTCCGCGTGGTCGCGTCCCTCGTCGAGGAGTGCCTCCACCAGGGAATCCGTGGGGTCGATCCCGGCCCGGGTCAGCTCGTCGGTCACCTGCGAGCGCGGCAGTCGACCGTCGACGGCGAGACCCAGCTCCCTGTGGTCGAGGGCCTGGGGGCGGGTCATGTTCACCACGACGCCACCGACCGGAAGGCGGTTCTTCTTGAGCTCGTCGATCCCGTCGGCGGTCTCCTGCACCGGCATCTCCTCGAGCACGGTCACCAGGTGCACCGCCGTACGACGCGAACGGAGCAGGGTCATCACGGTGTCCGCCTGGGTCTTGATAGGGCCCACCTTCGCCAGTCCTGCCAGCTCGCTGTTCACGTTCAGGAACTGGGCGATCCTGCCGGTCGGCGGTGCGTCGAGCACGACGGCGTCGTACTCGCGGGCGTTCTTGCTGCGCTTGTTGCGGTTCGCCGCCTCGTAGACCTTCCCGGTCAGGAGCACGTCGCGCACGCCGGGGGCGATGGTGGTGGCGAAGTCGATCACGCCGAAGCGGTCGAGGGCCTTGCCCGCGCGTCCGAGCCGGTAGTACATCGCGAGGTACTCCAGCAGGGCCGACTCCGGGTCGATGGCGAGGGCGTAGACCTCGCCCCCGTTGTCGAGGCCCGTGGCGACGCGGGTCTCCTGGTAGGGAAGCGGCGGCACGTCGAACATCTGGGCGATGCCCTGTCGGCCTTCGACCTCGCAGAGCAGCACGGTCTTCCCGGTCGCCGCGAGCGCGAGGGCCAGGCTGGCCGCGACCGTGGACTTGCCGGTGCCGCCCTTGCCGGTCACCACGTGCAGGCGCACGCGGTCCCAGTCACTGCCCGCTGTCCGGTCTGACTCTGGGGAGGCCACGGATCGAGCGTAGCGGCCGGTGCGTAGCGCTTCGGACGCGCATGTGTGGCCCGAACACGGCCCGCCGAGGGATGGTGGGTGCCGACGTGGTTCGACCGCAGGTGCCCGCTGACTAGGATCACTCGGGTTCGGCAAATCGAGGAGGCAGCAGCAGATGGACAAGGTCGTCGGATCGGCCGCGGAGGCGGTGGCCGACATCGCCAGCGGGTCAACGCTCGCGGTGGGCGGTTTCGGGCTCTGCGGGGTCCCGTCAGTGCTGATCGAGGCACTGCTGGCGAGCGGTGTCGACGATCTCGAGGCGGTGTCGAACAACTGCGGCGTCGACGAGTGGGGTCTCGGCAGGCTGCTGATGGCCAAGCGACTGCGCCGGATGGTGTCCTCCTACGTGGGAGAGAACAAGGAGTTCGCCCGCCAGTTCCTCTCCGGAGAGCTCGAGGTCGAGCTCACGCCCCAGGGGACCCTGGCCGAGCGGATGCGAGCCGGCGGCTCCGGCATCCCCGCGTTCTTCACCGCCACCGGTGGCGGCACCCAGGTCGCTGAGGGCGGGCTGCCGTGGCGGTACGACGCCGACGGCAACGTGACAGTCTCCTCGCCACCGAAGGAGACCCGCGACTTCGACGGGCGCGAGTACGTGCTGGAGGAGGCGATCGTCGCGGACTTCGGCCTGGTGCGTGCCTGGAAGGGTGACCGGCACGGCAACCTCGTCTACCGCGACTCCGCGCGCAACTTCAACCCGCTGGCGGCGATGTGCGGGCGGCTCACGATCGCCGAGGTCGAGCATCTCGTCGAGCCCGGCGAGCTCGACCCGAACAACGTCCACACCCCCGGCGTCTTCGTGCAGCGGGTCGTCGCGCTGAGCCCGGAGCAGGCAGCCGACAAGAGGATCGAGAAGCGCACGGTGCGACCCCGACCGGACGGTCCGAACACCGACGCAGTGACCACCGAGGAAGGCGGCGCCTGATGGCCGGATGGACGCGCGAGGAGATGGCCGCACGAGCGGCCTCCGAGCTGACCGACGGGTCCTACGTCAACCTCGGCATCGGCCTCCCGACGCTGGTGCCGAACTATGTCGACGACGACGTCGAGCTGGTACTCCAGTCCGAGAACGGAATCCTCGGGGTGGGTGCCTACCCGTACGACGGTGACGAGGACCCGGACCTGATCAACGCCGGCAAGGAGACCGTGACCCTGCGACGCGGGGCGTCGTTCTTCGACTCCGCGACCTCCTTCGGGATGATCCGCGGCGGCAAGATCGACGCCGCGATCCTCGGGGCCATGCAGGTCTCGGCCACGGGCGACATCGCCAACTGGATGATCCCCGGCAAGATGGTCAAGGGCATGGGCGGGGCGATGGACCTGGTCCACGGGGCCAAGCGGGTGATCGTGCTGATGGAGCACACGGCGAAGGACGGCTCCTACAAGATCGTCGACGAGTGCTCGCTTCCCTACACCGGTCGCGGCGTGGTGCAGCGCATCATCACCGACCTGTGCGTGCTCGACGTGACCCCTGAGGGTCTGAAGCTGGTCGAGCTGGCTCCGGGAGTGACCGAGGACGAGGTCCGCGAGAAGACCGAGCCACCGGTCCACTGAGCGTGCGAGGAGGGCCTGCGCCGCCGGGTCAGCCCAACGCGTCGAGGACCGCTGGCCAGGCCGCCGAGAGCGGGTCGATGACAGCGAAGTGGTCCGCCTCCACCGGCCTGAGGTCCACGAAGTCGTAGGCGCCGGCCAGGCATCTGCTGTTGGCCAGGGGGACCACGTCGTCCTCGGTGCCGTGGACGATCACGACTCGGGCCGCGGGCCGCTGGCTGAAACGCTCGGCCGGGTCCGCCTCGTCGTACGCGTCGGGGACCTCGTCGGGGCTGCCGCCGAGGAGTGCCTGGGGGGCGCCGTTGCCCAGCCGCGCGACCGCAGCGGCACGTAGATCCGCCACGGGGGCCAGGCCGACCACCCGGTCGAGCCTGAGCGCCGTGCTCTCGTTCGCCAGCCAGAGGACCAGGTGGCCGCCGGCGGAATGCCCGACCGCGGTCGCGGTGGCGGTCCGCAGGCCCAGTGAGCCGAGCAGCCGGGGGAGGGCGTCGATGGCCGCGCGGACGTCGTACGCCGTCGTGGGCCAGCCGCCCTCCCCGCCGACCCGGCGGTACTCCGGCACCGCGACGACGTAGCCCCGGGCCGCCAGCGCCACGGCCATCGGACGCGAGTGGGTGCGGTCGAAGGCCTGGCGCCAGAAGCCGCCGTGGACGAGCAGCAGGAGCGGAGGCGTGGACGTCGACGGGTCGGCGGGCTTCGGCGGCAGGAACAGGTCGATCACGCCGTCCGCGTGGTCGGCGTACCGGAGGACGGCATCGGGCAGCGGCGCCGGGCGCTCCATCACGTCGTCTGGTTCCACCGGCGTGACGCTAGCGGTGAGGCACTAGCATCGCCAGCATGACCAAGTGGGAATACCTGACCGCACCCTTGCTGGTGCACTCGACCAAGCAGATCCTGGACAACTTCGGCTCCGACGGCTGGGAGCTGGTCCAGGTCGTGCCGGGCATGAACCCGGAGAACCTGGTGGCCTACTTCAAGCGGCCCGTCCAGTGACGCCGGAGGAGCGGCTGGCCGAGATGGGCATGGCGGTGCCCGAGGTGGCCGCGCCGGTCGCGTCGTACGTCCCGGCGGTGCGGAGTGGGAACCACGTGTTCACCTCCGGTCAGCTGCCGATGCGCGAGGGCCAGCTGATGCTCACCGGCAAGGTCGGCGCCGAGGTGACCGAGGAGGAGGCGATCGAGTGTGCCCGCCAGTGCGCCCTGAACGCGATCGCCGCCGTGCGGGCGGAGATCGGTGAGCTCTCGGCGATCAAGCGGATCGTCAAGGTCGTCGCCTTCGTCGCCTCGACCCCCGACTACACCGGTCAGCCGAAGGTCGCCAACGGCGCCTCGGAGCTCTTCGGCGAAGCGTTCGGGGAGATCGGCCGCCACGCCCGGTCCGCGGTCGGTGTGGCCGCCCTGCCGCTCGATGCGCCGGTCGAGGTCGAGCTGACCGTCGAGATCTGATGGACCCGACCGTGGCGCTGCCCCCGCACCTGGTGGCGGTCGCGCACGAGTTCGCCGACGGCACCCGGGAGCCTGCCGAGCCACGCAACGCCTCGACCGTGGTCCTGCTGCGGGCGGGGGACGGCGCGCCGGGTTCGCTCGAGGTCTACCTGCTGCGGCGCCACATCGGGATGGAGTTCGCCGCGGGGATGTGCGTCTTCCCGGGTGGCGGGGTCGACAAGCGCGACTTCGATGCCGAGGTGGCCTGGGCGGGTCCGGCGCCGGCCGAGTGGGCCACGCGGCTGGGCACCGACGAGGCGACCGCGCGGGCCCTGGTGTGCGCGGCGGTCCGGGAGACCTTCGAGGAGTCGGGGGTGCTCTTCGCCGGAGCGACCGCGGACGACGTCGTCTCCGACACCACGGGGGAGGACTGGGAGGCCGACCGGCTTGCGCTGGAAGGCCGGGACCTCTCGTTCACCGACTTCTTGAGCCGCCGCGGCCTGGTGCTGCGCTCGGACCTGCTCGGGGTCTGGGGTGCTTGGCTGACCCCGGTCTTCGAGCCGAGGCGCTACCGCACCTGGTTCTTCGTCGCCGAGCTGCCTGCGGGCCAGGTGACGCGCGACGTCTCCACCGAGTCCGACCAGGTGACCTGGATGCCGCTCGAGGCCGCGATCCGGGCGGTCGACGCGCACGACATGCTGATGCTTCCGCCGACGTACTGCACCTGCTTGGAGCTGTTCGACGTGACCAGCCCGGCCGCGGCCGTCGCGCTGGCAGCGGAACGTGACGAGCCGATGGTCGAGCCCACTGTGACGTTCGACGGCGAGGAGGGGCGGCTGACGATCCCGCCGCGCCTGGTCGATCTCGGGCGGGAGATGGCGACGAGGCTGTACGGGTGAGCTGGGCCGGAGGGGAATTCGGAGAGCGGGCGACCTGCGTGCTCGCACCCAACGCGAACTTGATGACCCTCGACGGCACCAACACCTGGGTGCT
This sequence comes from uncultured Actinomycetota bacterium, assembly GCA_963740525.1. Lineage (GTDB taxonomy): Bacteria > Actinomycetota > Actinomycetes > Propionibacteriales > Nocardioidaceae > CAVUEG01. The sequence goes on along the minus strand of CAVUEG010000006.1, from coordinate 836,390 downwards.
GCGCGAGCCCGGTGCTCGCCGGTCCGTGGTGATCGACCCCGGACCGCCCGACCCCGGACATCTCGACGCGGTGGCCGAGGTGGGCGGCGACGTGGCCGTGGTGCTGCTGACGCACCACCACCTCGACCACTCCGAGGCGGCACGTGAGTTCGCGGAGCGGATGGGCTGCGGCGTGCGGGCTCTCGACCCGGCGTACCGGCTGGGCGGCGAGGGCCTCGGCGACGGTGACGTGGTGGAGGTGGACGGCCTCGAGGTGCACGTCGTCGCCACCCCCGGCCACACCGCCGACTCGCTGTCCTTCGTGCTACCGGCCGAGCGTGCGGTGCTCACCGGCGACACGGTGCTGGGTCGAGGCACCACGGTCGTGGCCCATCCCGACGGTGAGCTCGGCGCCTACCTCGACTCGCTGGACCGATTGCACCGGCTGGCCGAGCACCAGGAGGCGGTGTCCGTGTGGCCCGGCCACGGCCCGGTGATCACCGACGCCCTCGCCGCCCTCGACTACTACCTCGCACACCGCCGCGAACGCCTCGACCAGGTGCGCGTGGCCGTGGCCGAGCTGCGGGCCGAGGGGTGGGGGGACGGGCCGGGTGGAGGCTTGGTTCCGGGTGGCCCGGGTGCGGGAACCGATCGAACTGGCACAGTCGCAGCACCCGGCCTGGCGCGCGCCGTCGTCGAGCGCGTCTACACCGACGTCGACCCCGTGCTGTGGGGTGCCGCCGAGCTGTCCGTCCAGGCCCAGCTGGCGTACCTGCACCGTCCGCGCAATTGACCGGTTACGACATCGTTTCGCTCTGATGGCCCGTCATAACCGCGCAATTGACCGGTTGTGACGTGGTTCCGCGTCGGTGGTCCGTCGTAGCCGTGCAATTGACCGGATACGACGTGCCTGCGAGCCAGATCCCGGTCACAGCCGGTCAATTGCCCGGACCGGCCACAGGTCCGGGATCACGCCAGCGAGGCTCGGACGGACTGACCGATTCTGGGCTGCATGAGAGAGCTCGACCTCACCCGCCCGTTCACGCGCGACGATGCGGTCGCGGGCGGGCCTTGATCCGAAGATCCTGCGTTCGTCACGCTTTCGGCGTCTGTTCCGGATGGTCTACGTACGCCGCGACGCCGTCGACGAGATGACCCGCACCCGGGCCGCGATAGCTCTTCATCCGGAGACGGCGTACGTCAGTCATCACAGCGCGGCCCGGTTGTTCGGGCTTCCGGTGCCCACCGACCCGAGGGAGCACATCACCGTCCTGGCGGCCGCGGACCGGCGGCAAAGGCTCGGCATCCGCTGTCACGTCACCACTCACGGACCATCCCTGGTGCTCCGCCACGGGATGCCGGTGTCCCACCCGTTCCAGATCTTCCTGGAGATGGCCGGTGTCCTGGACCTGGTCAACCTGGTCGTCCTGGGCGACGCGATGGTGAGGGTGCTCGGGATCAACCCCGAGGACCTGGTCGAGGAGTGTCGGCTCAGCCGGCGTCACCACGCGTTCCATGCGAGGCGGGCTGCCGAGTATGTCCGCGTGGGCGTCGACTCGCCGATGGAGTCGCGTCTGCGGATGCTGATCGTGCTTGCCGGACTGCCCGAACCGGTTGTCAACCACGCTCTGTGCGATGACGCGGGGCGGGTGCGCCGTCGACTCGACCTGAGCTACCCCCGGATCAAGCTGATCGTGGAGTACGACGGCCGCCAGCACGCGGCGTCGTCCTACCAGTGGGGCATGGACCTGGACCGGCGCGAGGAGTTCGACGACGACGGTTGGCGGATCCTGGTCGTGCGTGCGGAGGGGATCTTTCAACGCCCCGCCGAGACGCTCGACCGGATCCGGCGTCAGCTGAGGATCCGCGGCTGGGGCGACGTACCGAGGCTGAGCGCGGACTGGCGCCCGTACTTCCCTGGTCGGTGACGCTGCCGGACAATTGACCGGTTGTGACGTTGTTCGGGCGCCGACACGAGTCGTATCCGGACAATTGACCGGTTGTGACGTCGAGAGGGGGGTGGAGACGGTGCTCCATCCGGACAATTGACCGGTTGTGACGTCTCTCAGGCTGAAAAGGCTGCTCTATCCGGTCAATTGCGCGGACGGACGGGCGGGCGGGGCGAACCGGGAGGAGAACCAACCAGGACCGACCCTCACGCGCTCAACGCGACCGGCGCTGCAGCCTTTCGACGTCCATCAGGACCACGGAGCGAGGCTCGAGGCGGAGCCAGCCTCGGGAGGCGAAGTCGGCAAGGGCCTTGTTCACGGTCTCGCGGGAGGCGCCGACGAGCTGGGCGAGCTCCTCCTGGGTGAGGTCGTGGTGGACGTGTACGCCGTCGTCGGCGGTGCGGCCGAAGCGGTCGGCGAGGTCGAGCAGGGCCTTCGCGACGCGGCCGGGCACATCGGAGAAGACGAGGTCGGCGACGACGTCGTTGGCCTTGCGCAGCCGGCCGGCGAGCTGGTTCAGGAGGCCGCGGGCGACGCTTGGTCGCCCGTCCAGCCAGCGAAGCAGGTCCTCGTGCGAGAGCGAGAGGAACGCGGCGTCGGTCACCGCGGTGACGGTGGCAGATCGCGGGCCCGGGTCGAAGAGCGACAGCTCGCCGAACATCTGCCCGGGGCCCTGGATGGCCAGCAGGTTCTCCCGGCCGTCGGCTGAGGTGCGGCCGAGCTTCACCTTGCCCTCGCTGATGACGTAGAGCCGGTCGCCGGAGTCGCCCTCGTGGAAGAGGACCTCCCCGCGACGCAGGCGCGTCTCGCTCATGGAGGCGCGCAGCGCGGTGGCCGCCTCGTCATCAAGAGCGCTGAAGAGCGGCGCTTGACGCAGCACGTCGTTGTCCACGAATCCTCCTCGTCACCGCGGGTCGGAGAGCCCGGGTGGTTCTTGTCACAGTGTGTTGCATTATCCACGCTGCGCGCCACATCGTCGCCTCCGCCCGGCCCGTAGGCTGATCCCGTGCCCGAGACAGCCTTGGTCCGCCGCGCCCGCAAGATCAACCGCGCACTGGCCGAGACCTACCCCGATGCCCGCTGCGAGCTCGACTTCGACAACCCCTTCGAGCTGCTCGTGGTGACCGTGCTGTCCGCCCAGACCACCGACAAGCGCGTCAATGCCGTGCGCCCCGCCCTGTTCGCGGCGTACCCGGATGCGCCAAAGATGGCCGCGGCCGACCGGGCCGACCTCGAGCGGCTGATCCAGCCGACCGGCTTCTTCCGTGCCAAGACCGAGTCGCTGCTCAAGCTGTCCGCCGCGCTCGTCGAGCGGTACGACGGACAGGTGCCCGCGAAACTGACCGATCTCGTCACCCTTCCCGGCGTCGGCCGCAAGACAGCCAACGTCGTGCTGGGGAACGCGTTCGGGGTTCCCGGGATCACCGTCGACACCCATTTCGGCCGGCTCGCGCGCCGCTTCGGCTGGACCGAGGAGAACGACCCCGTCAAGGTCGAGCACGAGGTCGGGGCGCTGTTCCCCAAGCGTGACTGGACGATGCTGTCGCACCACCTGATCTGGCACGGACGGCGGATCTGCCATGCCCGCAACCCCGCCTGTGGTGCCTGCCCGGTCGCGCGCCTGTGCCCGGCGTACGGCGAGGGGCCGACCGACCCGACGAAGGCGGCCACCCTGGTCCGCACCGAGGGCCGCGCATGAGACAGGTTCGTCTGGCCGCCTCGGCGGCGGTGCTGCTGCTCGCGACGGCCTGCGCGGGCACCGCCTCGCCGGGGCTGAAAGCCGGTGCACCGCACGTCTCGGTGGACACCCCCGAGCTGCGGGCGGTCAAGGCCGACGCCGACGTGGCACCCTGTCGGCCCGGTGACGGCACGACCTCCGCCGATGGCCTGCCGGCGATCACGCTCCCGTGCCTGGGAGGTGGGAAGGACGTCGACCTGTCGCGACTGCGTGGCCCGATGGTGGTCAACCTCTGGGCCCAGTGGTGTACGCCGTGCCGCACCGAGCTGCCGATCTACCAACGGCTGCACGAGCAGGGGAAGGGCAAGGTCAGCGTGCTCGGCATCGACTACCAGGACACCCAGCCCCTGGCTGCGCTGGAGCTGGTGCGCGACAGCGGGGTCACCTACCCGCTGTTGGCCGACCCGGACAGCAGCCTGGAGAGCGCCTACCCCCTGCGCGGGCTGCCCTTCGTGATCTTCGTCGACGCGTCGGGCGCCGTCGTCGACACCCAGTACGTCGCGATCAAGAGCTACAAGCAGCTGCGTGACCTGGTCCGGGAGAAGCTCGGGGTGGACCTGTGAGCGCCGGCCACGGACTTCCCGCCTGGCTCGAGCCGATCCGGGACGGCGCCCTGAGCATCACCGCCGACGAGCTCACGCGGTTCGTTCCGCCGGAGGGCTCCGACCCGCGGCGTGGCGCCGTACTCATGCTCTTCGGTGAGGGCCCGCTCGGTCCCGACCTCCTGCTCACCGAACGTGCCCACGACATGCGCTCGCACCCGGGCCAGGTGTCGTTCCCGGGCGGCTCCATCGACGAGTCCGATGCCTCGCCCGCGGCGGCCGCGCTGCGTGAGGCGGAGGAGGAGACCGGTCTCGACCCCGAGGGCGTGGACGTCTTCGCGGAGCTGCCCGAGCTGTGGCTCCCGCCCAGCAACTTCGCGGTGACCCCGGTGCTGGCCTGGTGGCGGGCGCCGTCACCGGTGGGCGTGGTCGACCCGGCCGAGGTGCATGCCGTCCTCAGGGTCCCCATCGAGGAGCTGCTGTCGGCCGACCACCGGATCTCGGTGCGCCACCCGTCCGGGTGGACCGGGCCCGGGTTCCTGATCGGCGACGCGAAGGACCTGATCCTGTGGGGCTTCACAGCTGGTCTGATAGCCCGGCTCTTCGACTTCGTCGGCTGGACCACCGACTGGGACCGGAACAATGTGCGCGAGCTGCCGGGCCATATGCTGGCGGCTCCTCAGGAACGGGGCCCGACCCCCGCACCGAACACTGACTTCCGGGGGGAGTGAGAGGGCCCGTGAACATCCTCGACTGGGTGCTGGTGCTGGTTGCGCTCGCGTACGCCCTCTCCGGCTACTGGCAGGGCTTCATCGCCGGCGCCAGCGCGACCGCGGGACTGCTCCTCGGTGGCCTGGTCGGGGTGTGGCTGGCCCCGAGCCTGCTCGGCGGTGCCCACCCCTCCGTCTGGGTGTCCCTCGGCGCCCTGTTCATCGTGCTCGTCTGCGCCTCGATCGGCCAGGCCACCCTGCAGTACGCCGGCGCCCGGATCCGCGGCAAGATCACCTGGCAGCCGGTGCGCGCACTCGACGCCGTCGGCGGGGCGGCGCTCTCGATGGCTGCGGCCATGGTCGTGGCCTGGGTCCTCGGCGTCGCCGTCAGCGGCGCCCGCCTGCCGAGCGTGAGCAAGCTGGTGCGGAACTCCGCGGTGCTCGGCACGGTCGACCGGTTGATGCCCGACGGCGCGGACCAGGCCCTGCAGTCGTTCAACGACGTGGTCGGCTCCTCGACCTTCTTCCCGCGCTACCTGGAGCCGTTCGCCCCGGAGCGCATCGCCCGGGTCGGTCCCGGCCCGCGGCGGATGACGAGCGACCCGGAGGTGCTGGCGGCGCGCGCAAGCGTGCTGAAGATCCGCAGTGAGAACAGCTGTGGCGAGGGCGTCGAGGGCACCGGCTTCCTGTACTCCCCGGGACACATCATGACCAACGCCCACGTGGTGGCCGGCGTGGACAGCCCCACGGTCCTGGTCGGGAACAGCGAGGTCTCGGCGAAGGTCGTGTACTACGACCCCGACCTCGATGTCGCCGTCCTCAGCGTCGACGGCGTACGCCGCCCGTTCCTGAAGTTCGACAAGACCGGCGAGGCCCGTGACCCGGCGGCCATCGAGGGCTATCCGCAGGACGGCCCGTTCGACCTCCAGCCCGCTCGCATCCGTGGCGAGCAGCGGCTGCGCTCACCCAACATCTACGGGAACGGGACCGTGATCCGGCAGGTCTTCTCGATCCGCGGCCTGGTCCGGCCGGGCAACTCCGGCGGCCCGCTCATCTCCGACGACGGCGATGTGCTCGGAGTGATCTTCGCGGCCTCGGTGAGCGACTCCGACACCGGCTACGTGCTCACTGCCGCCCAGGTCTCGCAGGGAGCGGCCAAGGGACTCACGAACGACCGCGAGGTCGACACGGGTCACTGCGCCTGAGCGGTCAGCGCGCGAGGCCTTCCAACCAGTCCAGCAAGAGCGTGGTCAGCCTGTCCGGCGCCTCCTCGGGAACGAAGTGCCCGGCGCCGTCGACGACGTCGCGCCTGAACGGGCCCCGCACGTGTCGTTCGCTGCGGTCGGCGGCGACCGGCGGGAGGGCCGGGTCGGCGCCGCCCAGCACGACGTACGCCGGCTGCCCGATGGGCTCGCGCATCAGCGCGGAGAACCGACGGCCGTCCGCTCGGAACCTGGAGCGGACCAGCCAGCGGTGGTACTCAAGAGCGCAGTGCGGCGCCGGCCACAGGCCCAGTGCCTCCTGGTAGCGCGTCACCGACTCCTCGTCGGGGAAGTCGGAGCCGGGGGCACTCCACGAGGTCAGGTGACGTCGAAGGAAGCCGCTCGACCCCACGGAGAGGCGTTGCTCCGGCAGCACGGGCACCTGCATCGCGAGGATGTGACGGAACGCCAGCGCGGGACTGGTCCGGAGGCCACGGAGCATCGCGAGCGGATGTGGTGCCGACACGGTGCACACCGCGGTGACCTGCTGCGGGTGCATGGCCGCCGCGGACCAGGCGACGTACCCGCCCCAACCATGGCCGATCACGGTCGCCCGGGTCGCGCCCAGAGCCTTGATCACCCCGGCGACATCCCCGGCCAGGGTCATCGGGTCGTACCCGCGCGGGGGCTTGTCCGACCCGCCGTAGCCGCGGAGGTCCATCGCGACCACGTGGTAGCCGGCCTCCGCGAGAGGGGCCAGCTGGTGTCGCCACGCCCACCAGTACTCCGGGAAGCCGTGCAGCAGCAAGACCATCGGCCGGTCGGGTGCCGGGGTCGCCGTGGCAGGCGTCGCGCCCTGAGCTGGCTGTGCCTCGACGACATGGAACCGGGCCCCGTTGGCGGCGACGTAGCGGTGCTGCCAGGGACCCGGTATCTCGATGGGGCCGGTGGTCACCCGCGCTTGAGGATCTGCTTGGTCTGCTGGGCCTGGTGGATGGCGCGGTCCGGCGGACGGACCTTCTTCACCTTGCGTACGCCGACCAGGGCCAGCAGCATCGCGACGAGGACATAGCCACCGAAGACGATCAGGAAGCACCAGGCCAGGTCGAGGCCCGTCATGGCGATGAAGTAGGCGATTGCGACCGAGAGCATGATCACCGCGAGGAGGCCCAGAAAACCGGCCATCGCGAAGAGGGCCACACTGATGCCGCCGGCGCGGACGCTGATCTTGAGCTCGGACTTCGCGAGCGCGATCTCGCTCTGGACCAGGGTGGAGATGTCCCGGCTCGCGTCGGCGACGAGCTTGCCGATGGTCGGCTCCTCGGCGGGCGCGAGGTGCTTCCCAGTCTCCTGTGGCGCGTTGCCTGACATCTGTTCTCCCTTTCGCGTGACACGTCGAGCCTAGAGGACCGGCACGGGCCCGAGGCAGGTGCCTCGTGCTCAGTCGCCGCGGTGCAGCCGGTTCCGGCGGCCCAGGAGGAGCGCGGCGAACAGGGCAGCCGCCACGGAGCCGACGAGCACGGCGGTCTTGGCCGCTTCGAGCTCGGTACCCGTGAAGGACAGGTCCGACACCAGGAGGGAGACCGTGAACCCCACCCCGGCCAGCACCGCGACCCCGGCGACGTCGCGCCAGGCGAGCTCCTCGTTCAGCTCCGCATGGGTGAACCTGGTCAGCAGCCAGGCGCCACCCAGCACCCCGAGCGGCTTGCCCAGGACGAGGCCCAGCACGATGCCGATCACCACCGGGTCACGCAGCAGGGTCCCGCCCCCGCTCAGTGCCACCCCGGCGGTCAGGAACGCGAACAGGGGGACGGCCACGCCGGCCGAGAAGGGCACGATCCGGTGCTCCAGCCGCTCGGCGGGCGAGTGGACCTCGCCCGCGTCCGGTTTGACCCGCGTGAGCAGTCCCAGTGCGACCCCGGCGATCGTTGCGTGGATGCCGCTCTCGTGGACGGCCCACCACACCCCGAGGACGAGCGGGAGGTAGATCACGGCACTGCGGACCCGGAGTCGCTGGAGAACGGCGTACGTCGCCAGCAGCGCGACAGCCACCGCGAGCGAGATCACGTGCAGGTCGTTGGTGAAGAAGACCGCGATGATCACGATCACGATCAGGTCGTCGACCACGGCGAGGGTGAGCAGGAAGGCCCGCAGCTGGTCGGGGAGCGACGACCCGACCACCGCGAGGACGGCGAGGGCGAAGGCGATGTCGGTGGCTGACGGGACGGCCCAGCCGTCGCGGTTTCCGCTGAGGTTGACCAGGAGGTAGATCAGCGACGGGACGAGGACCCCGCAGACCGCGGCGGCGATCGGAACGGCGGCGTCAGCAGGTCGGCGGAGCGAGCCGACCAGGAACTCGCGCTTGACCTCGAGACCGGCGACGAAGAAGAAGACCGTCAGCGCGCCGTCCCCCGCCCACTGCTCGAAGTTCAGCGGGCCGAGCTGGAGGTGGCGTAACCAGAGGTAGCCGTCCGCGACCGGTGTGTTGGCCCAGACGACGGCGACGACGGCGGCGACCAGGGCGATGCTGCCGCCGACCGTCTCGCGGCGAAGGACGTCACCGAGGAAGGTCGTCTCGTGACGGTCCGGCTCGGGAAGCCAGTGCGGGTGACTCTCAGAGGTGTTCATCGGGCCTTTCGGGGTCGGCGTCACTCACGCCGACCAGACTTCCCGGCACACCTGTTCTGGCGCCACTCTAGGTGCTGCGTCGCCCTCCGCCCCACGACGGGGGCGGAGGGCGAACGGTCACTCGTCGCCCGACCCACGCCGCTCGATGTTCGTGGAGATCAGATCCATCACCGTCGAGTCCGCAAGGGTCGTCACGTCGCCCACCTCGCGGTGCTCGGCGACGTCCTTCAGAAGCCGGCGCATGATCTTCCCGGAGCGCGTCTTCGGCAGCTCCGGAACGATCATGATCTGCCGCGGCTTCGCGATGGCGCCGATCTCGTGCTGGACGTGCTTGCGCAGGTCCTCGACGATGTCCGCCCCACCGTCTCCGGCCTCCTCGCGCAGGATGACGAACGCGCAGACCGCCTGCCCGGTCGTCGGGTCGGCCGCGCCGACCACAGCCGCCTCGGCGACCTTCGGGTGGGAGACCAGCGCCGACTCGATCTCGGTCGTCGACAGCCGGTGGCCGGAGACGTTCATGACGTCGTCCACCCGGCCGAGCAGCCAGATGTCACCGTCGTCGTCCTTCTTCGCGCCGTCCCCGGCGAAGTAGTAGCCCTGGCTCTGGAAGCGCGACCAGTAGGTCTCCTTGAAGCGCTCGTCGTCGCCCCACAGGGTGCGCAGCATCGACGGCCAGGGCTCGGTGATCACGAGATAGCCGCCCGAGCCGTTGGGGACGGGCACGCCCTTCTCGTCGACCACGTCAACGCTGATGCCGGGAAGCGCGGTCATCGCCGACCCGGGCTTGCCATGGGTCACCCCCGGCAGCGGGCTGACCATGATCGAGCCGGTCTCGGTCTGCCACCAGGTGTCGACGACCGGCGTCCTGCCTCCGCCGATGGTGTCGCGGTACCAGACGTACGCCTCAGGGTTGATCGACTCACCCACCGACCCGAGCAGCCGCAACGACGACAGGTCGAACTTGTCGGGGATCTCGCGGCCCCACTTCATGAACGTCCGGATCGCGGTCGGCGCCGTGTAGAACAGGGTCACGCCGTACTTCTCGATGATCTCCCACCAGCGGCCCTTGTGCGGGCTGTCCGGGGTGCCTTCGTACATCACCGACGTCGTGCCGTTGGCGAGCGGACCGTAGACGAGGTAGCTGTGACCGGTCACCCAGCCGATGTCGGCGGTGCACCAGAAGACGTCGGTCTCAGGCTTGAGGTCGAAGACCGCCCAGTGCGTGTACGCCGAGCCGACCAGGTAGCCGCCGGTGGTGTGCAGGATGCCCTTGGGCTTGCCCGTCGTCCCGGAGGTGTACATGACGTAGAGCGGGTGCTCGGCGTCGAAGAACTCACACTCGTGCTCGGTCGACTGGCTGTCCACGGCCTCGTGCCACCAGACGTCGAGCTCGTCGTTCCAGTCGACCTCCTGCCCGGTCCGTCGGACGACGAGGACGTTCTTGACGATGCCGTCGGACTTGGTGACCGCCTCGTCGACCGCCGGCTTCAGCGCCGACGGGGCGCCGCGTCGGTAGCCGCCGTCCGAGGTGATGATCACCGCTGCCTCGCAGTCCTTGACGCGGTTGGCGAGCGCATCGGCGGAGAAGCCGCCGAAGACCACCGTGTGCGGGGCGCCGATCCGCGCGCAGGCCAGGATCGCGACCACGGTCTCCGGGATCATCGGCATGTAGATCGCCACCCGGTCGCCCGTGCTCACGCCGAGCTCGGTGAGTGCGTTGGCGGCCTGGCAGACCTGGTCCTTGAGGTCGGCGTACGTCGTGGTCCGGGTGTCGTCCTCGGGTTCACCGACCCAGTGGAAGGCGACCCGGTCGCCGTGCCCGGCCTCGACGTGCCGGTCCACGCAGTTGTACGCCGCGTTGATCTTGCCTCCGACGAACCAGCGGGCGAACGGTGCGTCGTCCCAGTCGAGGACCGAGTCCCACTTCTGGTTCCAGTCCAGGCGCTCGGCCTGCTCGGCCCAGAAGGCCAACCGGTCGTCCTTGGCCTTGTCGTACCAGTCGGCGGTCACGTTGGCGTGCTCCACCATCTCCGCCGGTGGCTCGAACCGTCGGTCCTCGTGCATCAGGTTCGACAGGGTCTCGTCGCTCACGTCACTCATTCCCATCTGCGTCGGGTCGGTCTTGTTGGCCAGACTAGGCCGAGCGCCGCCCGGCAACGAGGCTGCTCGTCGACGGGCGGCGTCGGACCTCCATCTCAGGCTGACGCGCCCTCCGCGCCGGCGCCGGTGAGCGCCCGCACGACGAGCTCGTCGTGAGCCTCTGCGGCCTCAGGCTCGGACGAGGTCACGCTGCCCAGGTAGCCGAGCAGGAAGCCCACCGGGATCGAGACGATTCCCGGGTTGCTCAGCGGGAACCACGCCCAGTCGTGGCCGGTGAACAGCCCGGTCGGTCCGGAGACCACGGGCGAGAAGATCACCAGGCCGACCGAGGCGATCAGGCCTCCGTAGATCGCCCACACCGCGCCCCGGGTGTTGAAGCCCCGCCAGAACAGGTTGTAGACCAGCGAGGGCAGGTTGGCCGAGGCCGCGACCGCGAACGCCAGTGCCACCAGGAAGGCGATGTTCAGCTTCTGGGCCGGGATCGCCAGCGCGATCGCGATCCCACCGATGACGAACGCCGCGACCCGCGCCATGCGGACCTCGTCCTTCTCCGTGGCGGTGCCGCGCTTGAACACGTTCGCGTACAGGTCGTGGGCGACCGACGAGGCGGACGTGAGTGTGAGTCCGGCGACGACGGCGAGGATCGTCGCGAAGGCGACCGCCGAGATCAGCGCCAGGAGAATGGCACCTCCGGTGGTGCCGGCCCCGCCGCCGACGGCTTCCGCCAGCAGGGGGGAGGCCAGGTTGCCGCCGCTCGTGACGACCTTCGACGTCTCACTGGTCGTGTCGAGCATGGCCGCGGCGCCGAAGCCGAGCGCGAGCGTCATCAGGTAGAACGACCCGATCAGGCCGATCGCCCAGAGCACGGACTTGCGGGCGTCGGCCGCCGTTGGGACGGTGTAGAAGCGGATCAGGATGTGCGGCAGACCCGCGGTTCCGAGCACCAGGGCCAGGGCCAGCGAGATGAAGTCGATCTTGCTCGTGGTGCTGGCGCCGAACTTCAGACCAGGCTGCAGGAACGCCTCGCCCTTCCCGGTGTTCTCCGCCGCGGCGCCGAGCAGCTCGGACAGGTTGAAGCCGAACTTCGCGAGCACCAGCACGGTGATCAGCACGGTGCCCGACATCAGCAGGACGGCCTTGACGATCTGCACCCAGGTGGTGCCTCGCATGCCACCGACGGTGACGTAGAAGATCATCAGCAGCCCGACGCCGACGATCGTCAGGTTCTGCAGGGTCTTGCTCTCCACACCGAGGAGCAGGGTCACCAGCGCACCGGCGCCGACCATCTGTGCCAGCAGGTAGAAGATGGACACGACGACGGTGGAGGTGGCCGCCGCCGTACGCACCGGGCGCTGGCGCATCCGGTACGCGAGCTGGTCGGCCATCGTGTAGCGACCCGAGTTCCGCAGCAGCTCGGCGACGAGGAGCAGGGCGACCAGCCAGGCGACGAGGAAGCCGATGGAGTACAGGAAGCCGTCGTACCCGTATAGCGCGATCGCACCGGAGATCCCGAGGAACGAGGCGGCCGACATGTAGTCGCCCGAGATCGCCATGCCGTTCTGGAAGCCGCTGAACGAGCGTCCGCCGGCGTAGTAGTCCGTGGTCCCGGAGCCCTTCCGGCTCGCCCAGAAGGTGATCCCGACGGTCAGGGCGACCACGGCGAGGAAGAGGACGGTGGTGAGGGTCTGGCTGCTCATCGGTTGATCTCCTCGTCGTAACGGGCCTTGAGGGCGCGGGACAGCGGGTCGAGGTGGAGCCGCGCGTGCCGCTGGTAGAGCCAGGCGATGGCGAAGGTCGAGAGGAACTGGAGCAGGCCGAACACCAGGGCCACGTTGATGTGGCCGACGATCTGGGTGTTCATGAAGCCGGTGGCCCAGTTCGACATCAGGACGTAGAGCATGTACCAGACGAAGAACGCGATCGTCCAGGGGAAGGCGAAGCGCCCGTACCGGTGGCGAAGCTGGCGGAAGTCGTCGCTGTCGTAGAGCTCGGCGTAGACGGGATGCTTCGATTGCTGGTGGACGGAACTGGGCTCGGACATGGTTCACCTCTCCGGTCGTGTGACGCCGCACACGCTAGGGAAGACGCACGGCGGTGGGCAGAGGTCCTGGCGGACAGTGCGGCAGATGGCTGCGCCGCAGCGCCGGACGGTCGGTTTGACGGGACGAACGGTCAGCCGGCGTCCGGGCCGCGGTCGAGGACGATCGTCTCGGGGGTGTGCAGCCGGACCATGAACCGGCGTACGTGTGGTGGTACTTGGGACCGTGTCAGCCGCGACCCCACGATCATTGTCAGGAAGGCGGCCGGAACGGTCCATGCGGCCGGCTGGGCGAGCAGCGCGGCCAGCAGGCTGCCGTGCGGTCGACCGATGAACGTGTCGATGACGGCCGCGCCCGAGAGCATCCCGCCGACCACCATGCCGCAGATCGCTCCGACCGCGGTCAGGCGCGGCCACCAGATGCCGAGCACCAGCAGCGGGCAGAAGGTCGACGCGGCGACGGCGAAGGCGAGACCGACGGCTCGGGCAACGCCGACCTCGGGGGCGAGCAGGGCAAGGGAGAGAGGCACGGTGACCGCGGCCAGGGCCGCCACCCGGAACGACGTCACGCCGGGCACCCGTCGGCTGATCACGTCCTGGCTGAGCACACCGGCGACGGCGATCGTGAGCCCGGAGCAGGTGGACAGGAATGCCGCGAACGCCCCAGCGGTGGTGAGTGCCGAGAGCAGCTCACCGGTGACGCCGCCGATCATCCTCGCCGGCAGCTCGAGCACCACGGTGTCCGTGCGCCCGCTGGCCAGCAGATCGGGTGCGTAGAGGCGCCCGAGGGCGCCGTACACGGGAGGCAGGATGTAGAACGCCCCGAGCAGGGCCAGCACGACGGCGGTCGTCCGTCTGGCGGCGCGTCCGTCCGGGTTCGTGTAGAAGCGGACGACCACGTGTGGGAGACCCATGGTGCCCAGGAACGTCGCCACGATCAGGGAGTACGTCGTGTACAGCGGGTAGCCGCCTGCGCTGGACATCGGGTCGGCCCAGCCCGGGTCCAGCAGCCCGGCCGCTGCGGGCGAGGGTGAGCCGTCCTGGGTCCACACGGCCAGCAGGAACATCACCGGCACCAGCAGGGCGGTGAGCTTGAGCCAGTACTGGAACGCCTGCACGAGCGTGATGCTGCGCATCCCTCCGGCGAGGACGTTGACGAGCACCACGACGGCCACGACGAGCCCGCCCACCCAGCGGTCGGTCCCAGCGGCCGTGCGAAGGGCCAGCCCGGCCCCCTGGAACTGCGGGAGCAGGTAGAGCCAGCCGATGACGACCACGAGGAGTGAGCACAGGAGCCGCACCCGGCGGGAGTCGAACCTCCCCTCCGCGAAGTCCGGCAGGGTGTAGGCGCCCGAGCGGCGCAGGGGAGCCGCGACCAGCACCAGCAGCACGAGGTACCCGGCGGTCCAACCGATCGGGTACCAGAGCATGTCCGCGCCGAACGCCATCACCAGCCCCGCGACGCCCAGGAACGACGCGGCCGAGAGGTACTCGCCGCCGATGGCGCTCGCGTTCATGGCGGGCCGGACCGTGCGGGAGGCGACGAAGAAGTCGCTCGTGGTGCGTGAGAAGCGCAGGCCGTACACGCCGATCGCGAGCGTGGCCACGACGACCAGCGCCACCGCCGTCACGGCGTACGTCGTGCTCATCAGCGCTGGACCACGTCCGTGAACGCGGCCTCGTTGCGTTCGGCAAGACGCACGTAGAGCCAACCGAGGCCGACGATCATCGGGTAGATGCCGAACCCCAGGAAGGCCCACGGGAGAGGCATCCCGAAGACCAGCACGTCCTCCAGGCCCGGCCAGGTCAGCAGAACCAGCGGGACGGCGCCGACGACCGCGACCAGCAGGGCGAGCACCAGCAGCGCCAGCCGGAGCTGGGTTCGCAGCAGCGATGACATGTAGATCTCGCCGAGCCGCGTCTGCTCGTCGATCTCGGAGGCGACGTTGCGGGGCCTCGACCCGCGGTCGCGCGGCGCCCGAGGCCCGGTCACCCGGACCCGTGCCGGAACCCCCGGATCGTCCGGGGAGCTCATCTGTTGCTCCCGGGTCGGCCCCGCCGGACGAGAAGGTCGCGGAGCTCGCGGGTGTGGCGTCGGCTCACCGCAAGCTGCTCGCCCCCGACCAGGACGAAGCATCGTCCGTCGTCCACCCGTACCTCCGCCACGTGTCGAAGCGACACCAGCAGCGATCGGTGGATCCGGACGAAGCCGGCATCGGCCCACTCCTGCTCGAGGGTGGTCAGCGGAGTCCTGAGCAGGTGGGTGCCCGTCGCAGTGTGCAGCTGGGCATAGTCGCCGTGGGCCTCGACGTACTGGACGTCCTGGCGCGAGACGAACCGGGTCACCCCGCCTCGCTCGACCGCGATCTGGTCGTCGGTCTCCGGTCGGGGGCCGCTGCCCTCGATCACGCGTCGGACCGCCTCGGCGAGCCGCTCCGCCCGGACGGGCTTGAGGACGTAGTCGACGGCCCCGAGGTCGAAGGCGTCCACCGCGTGGTCGTCGTGGGCGCTGACGAAGACCACCGGTGGCGGGGTGGCGAAGCGGGACAGCACCCGGGCTAGCTCCAGCCCGGTCAGCCCGGGCATCCGGATGTCGAGGAAGACCGCGCTCACCTCGAGATCCTGCAGCACCCGCAGCGCCTCTGCTGCGGAGTCGCAGCCGTGGACCGTGCCGACCCGGTCGTCTTGGCCCAGCAGCCACACGAGCTCGTCGAGAGCGGGCCGCTCGTCGTCGACCACGAGGACCTGCAGTCCCTCGGTGGTGGGGGAGGCCGGCGTCACGGGTGCACCCCGGGAGCGAACTTCGGCACTCGTACGACCACGCGGGTCCCGGCACCGGGAGCGGTCTCGACGACGAGTCCGTGGTCGTCCCCGAACGTGGTGCGGAGCCGGGCGTCGACGTTGCCCAGGCCGACGGAGTCGGTGCTGGGGTCGCCTGCCAGGGCGCGGCGTACTCGCTCCGGGTCCTCGCCGACGCCATCGTCCTCGACCGAGATCACGCACTCGTGACCGTGGTCCTCGGCCAGGATCGTGATCCGGCCCTGGCCTGCCTTGCCCTCAAGGCCATGGCGTACGGCGTTCTCCACGAGCGGCTGCAGGCACAGGAAGGGGATTCGCACGGCGAGCACCTCGGGCGCCACCTGCAAGGTCACCTGGAGCCGGTCGCCGAAGCGCGCCTGTTCCAGGAGGAGATAGCGCTCGATCGAGCGGAGCTCCTCGGCGAGCGTCGTGTAGTCGCCGTGGCTGCGGAAGGAGTAGCGCGTGAAGTCGGCGAACTCGAGCAAGAGCTCGCGAGCCCGCTCGGGATCGGTGCGGACGAAGGACGCGATCGCCGACAGCGAGTTGTAGATGAAGTGCGGGCTGATCTGGGCGCGGAGCGCGCGCACCTCAGCCTCCATCAGCCGGGTGCGGGAGGCGTCCAGCTCGGCCAGCTCCAGCTGACCCGACACCCACTGGGCGACGTCCTCGGTCGCGCGCAGCAGGCCTGCCGACCCCTGTGCCGCGTAGACCTGGAGGGTGCCCACGACGCGGTCCTCGACCAGCAGCGGGCTCACGATCCCGACCCGGAGCTCGCAGCCGCCGACGGCCTCGCAGGCGAGATCGGACCGGTCCGCGACCCGGGTGCGCCCCTCCCGCACGACGGACGTGGCCAGGCCGGCGGCACGCGGGGAGTGGTGCATCGCCCGGCCGTCCCACGCCAGCAGGGTGTCGGTGTCGGTGAGCGCGAGAGCCGGGGCTCCCAGAAGGGCGCGCAGGTGGTGGATGCTGCGTTCGGCGGAGGCCTGGGTGAGCCCCGCTCGGAGTGCCGGTGACGCCAGCGACGCGGTGTGCAGGGTCCGGAACGCGGCCCGGTCTGCGTCGGTGCCCAGGTGGGCGCGCACCCAGCGCAGCAGCCCCATGCTCAGCGGAAGTCGATCAGCAGGGAGTCCGTGTCGAGTGCCTGCCCGCCAGTGCGGCGGGCAGGTGCGGCGCTGCGCTCCTCAGGAGCATCGGTCTGCGCCCACGGCAGTGCGGATGTGCGGTACGCCGTGGTCACGTAGGGCATCAGCATGCCGTCGGCGCCGCGGCCGTACTCGGCGTACAGCTCGTCGACCTGGGCGAGCACGTCGGCTCGGCCGGACTCGGACATCGTCGCCACGTAGGAGCGCGAGGTGACCAGCTCGCGGAGCGAGTCTCGGGTGGTGGGCTGCCAGAAGCGGAACGTCTTGCGCTCGACCTGCTCGAAGAGACCCGAGTCGTCGATGGCTGCGGTGGGGTCGTCCTGGGTCTCGGGGTGGGAGAGGATCCGACCCAGCCGCCGGACCCACGGGACGCGCTCGTCGCGGTGGTTCCACAGCAGCGCGAGCGTGCCGCCCGTGCGCAGCACCCGTGCGGCCTGGGTCAACGCCACGTCGACGTCGAACCAGTGGAAGGCCTGGGCCGAGATGACGGCGTCGGCGCTGCCCGAGAGGACCGGGATCTGCTCCGCCGTGGCGAGCGCCGGCTGGGCGGCCGGAACCCGCTGCGCGAGCCGTCGCGCCATGGGTTCGGACGGGTCCGTCGCCAGCACCTTGTGACCGGCCGTGACGAGCTGGCTGGTCAGCTTGCCGGTGCCCGCGCCGAGCTCGACCACCCGCCGTGGGGCGTCGCCGAGCAGCCAGGCGACGGCGTCGTCCGGGTACTGCGGCCGGGCCCTGTCGTAGGCGTCGACGACCCTCCCGAACGAGCGCGCCTGGCGGTCGCGGTCCGGGGCCTCCGTCGGACTCTCGGGCAGTGGTTCCATGTTCGGGCGAGGCTACCGGATAGCCTTCGCCGCGTGGCCGACCCGACGCCTGATCCCCTTGCCCGACTCGCCTCCCTCGAGGGGGTGCCGTCCGCGATGGCTGCCGCGCGAGACGGCATCGACGTGCTCCTGCGGGATCGCGGGCTGCGGCGCTCGGCGCCGGACCTGACCGGTGAGGCCCTGTTGCGCGGCGCCCACGCCAGCGCGGTCCTCGAGGGATCGGAGTCGACGCTGGAGCAGGTGCGCGCAGGTGGCGCAGGCGAGATGGCCCAGGCCTCGGTGCGGGTCAGCGCGGAGCTGCTGGCGCTCGTCCCGGTTCTGGCGCACTCGCCGCTCCAGGTGCTGGCCCGGCTGCACACGCTGGCCGCCACGGGCGTGGCTGGTGACGACGACCTCGGCCGGCCTCGCGACGACGCGTCGGCCCGCAGGTTGACCGGACTGGCCACGATGCTGCTCGAGCCGACCACGGCTCCGGCCCTCGTGGTCGCTGCGGTGGTCCACGCCGAGATCGCCTCGTCGATGCCGTTCGTCTCTCACAACGGGCTGGTGGCCCGGGCAGCGGAGCGCCTGGTGCTCGTGGCCCGGGGGGTCGACCCCAAGTCGTTGATGGTGCCCGAGGCGGGTCACCTGGCGCTGCGGCCGACGTACGAGTCGAACCTGCGGGGATACCGCGACGGTGGCCAGGCGGGGGTCCACGGCTGGCTGTTGTACGCCGCGCAGGCGTACGCCGCCGCTGCCGAGGCGAGCCCGCTGCGTCCCTGAGTGACGCACAAGCAAGCGACACCCGTCGAAACGGGTGCCGCTGCTGACACATGAGACCTGGCTACCAAGCGTGCACCGTCTAATTGCTGCCCCGGACAGGTTCCGGATGACAAACGCCCTCAAGAAGGGTGGGTCGCCGCGTGGGTACCTGACTCATGTGCGGGTCATTGAGTTGTTCTGCTGATCCCTGTCTACGCCCCTGATGCGGCCCACGCAAGGCTTGTGTTCTGGGCCGGTCCGTGCTTCAGGAGAGGGTCCGGCGGCGGCGGACGTTGAGCCAGATCGCGCCACCCACGGCGGCCGCGCTACCCACCGCGAGCGCTGCCAGCGTGGGCTTGGCGGGGGGCATCCGCATCCTGCTGCGCAAGGTCACCGGCCTGGTGAAGACCAGGACCGGCCACCCTCGCTCGGCCGCGATCCGGCGCAGCTCCTTGTCCGGGTTGACCGCATGCGGGTGGCCGACGGTCTCGAGCATGTGCACGTCGGTCACCGAGTCGCTGTAGGCGTAGCACCGGTCGAGGTCGTAGCCGCGCTCGTGCGCCAGCTCGCGGATGGCGGCGGCCTTGTTCTCGGCGTACGCGTAGTAGGTGATCCCTCCGGTGTACTTGCCGTCCTCCACCTCCATCCGGGTGGCGATCACCAGGTCGGCGCCCAGCATCTCGCCGATGGGCTCGACGACCTCGGAGCCCGAGGTCGAGACGATCACGACGTCGCGACCGGCGAGGTGGTGCTCCTCGATCAGGCTGACCGCCTCGTCGTACACCAGCGGGTCGACGATGTTGTGCAAGGTGTCCGCGACGATCTCCGTCACCGTCGCGACGTCCCAGCCCGCGCAGAGCTCGGACATGAACTGGCGCATCTTCTCCATCTGGTCGTGGTCCGCGCCGCCGACGAGATAGACGAACTGGGCGTAGGTGCTGCGAAGCATCGCGCGACGGGAGATCAGACCGCCGGCCTGGAACGGCTTGGAGAAGGCCAGCGTGCTCGACTTCGCGATGATCGTCTTGTCGAGGTCGAAGAACGCGGCGTTCGCCCGTGGGGACATGGCACGAGCATAGAGAGGCGCCGCGACAACCCCTGACAACCCCTGACGGCCACGGTGGCGACGCGGTCCACAGGTCCCACGCCACCGAGGTTCGTCCACAGGCCGCGTGAGTCAGGTGGCCGTCGGCGCAGAGCCAGCCGACGGTCGTCCCATGACGACTCGGTTGAGGACAGGGACGGCACCAGAGACGACACCTGGAAGGGCCTCGGGCGAGGGGTGCGCGGGCACGGTCCTGATCGCCACCGGCGACGACGTGCTCCTCGACGACCTGCTGCGACTGTGTGCCGCGGCCGGCGTGGTCCCCGACGTTGCTCACGACCCCGGGTCGGCGATGCGCTCCTGGCGGTCGGCCGCCCTGGTCCTGGTCGGTGGCGACCAGGCGGCGGGACTCGCCGCGGTCCATCCGGCACGTCGGACCTCGGTCCACGTCGTGGTCGGCGCCCCACCGGCCGACGAGCTGTTCCGCACCGCTCTGGCCCTCGGCGCTGAGAACGTCGCCGAGCTGCCGATGTCGGAGGGCTGGCTCGTGGAGATGGTGACCGACGCCGCAGACGGTGGCGCCGGGCGTGCGCTCACCGTCGGCGTGATGTCCGGGCACGGTGGTGCGGGGAGCACCACCTTCGCTGCAGCGCTCGCGCTGACGGGCGCTCGACGAGGAGCCACTGTGCTGATGGACGTTGATCCGTGGGGTCCGGGCATCGACCGGGTGGTCGGCTTCGACGGCATCGACGGGGTCCGTTGGGACGCGCTGGCCCGGATCACGGGACGGTTGGGCGCCCGGTCGCTGCGAGAGTCCCTCCCGGTCCGCGACGGGCTGGGCATCGTGACCTGGCACCGCGAGCCGGCCCCGGTCCCCGCCTTCGCCTTGCGGGAGGTGCTCTCCGCCGCTCAGCGTGGACACGATCTGGTGGTGCTCGACCTGCCGCGCACCCCCGATCCGGTGCTGGACGAGGTGGCCGGCCGCTGCGACCACGTCCTGCTGGTCTCCGGGCTCACGGTTCCCGCGGTGACCTCGGCTGCGCACGTCGCCGCGCGGCTGCGCGGGGCGTCCGCGACCGTCCACCTCGTCACTCGGTCCGTCGGGGGTGGGGTGGCGCCGGAGGAGGCCTCTCGAGTGCTCCGCGTTCCCCTCATCGCAGCGATGGCGGACCAGCGTGGGTTGACCGAGTCGGTGGACCTCGGGTCCGGCCCACTGCCGGGACGTCGGGGCGTCCTCGCTCGCACCGCGAGGTCGGTGCTCGCGGTTATCGGCACCAGCAGGGCTGCCGCGGCATGACAGCGGTGGACGTCGACGCCGCCCAGCTGGCCAGAGTGCGCGAGCACCTGGCTCGCACGGCGGCACCGCTGACCCCCGAACGTGTCGCCGGCGCGCTTCGGGCAGAGGGTGCCCCGGTGGGCGATGCGACGGTGCTCGCGGTGCACGACGCTCTGCGACGCGAAGTGGTGGGCTCCGGCGTCCTCGAGCCGCTGCTGCGCACCCCGGGCGTGACGGACCTTCTGGTGAACGGTCCGGAGGCGGTCTTCCTCGACCGTGGTCAGGGGCTGGAGCGGACGCCGGTGACCTTCCGCGACGACGAAGCCGTGCGCCGCCTCGCCCAACGCCTGGCCGCTGCCGGCGGACGTCGCCTCGACGACGCCACGCCGTACGTCGACCTGCGCCTGCCCGACGGCACGCGATTCCATGCGGTTCTCGCGCCCCTGTCCCGACCCGGGACCGTCCTGTCGCTGCGGGTGCCCCGAGCAAGGGTCTTCACGATGTCCGAGCTGGTCGAGGTGGGCGCGGTCTCCGTCGAGGGCGCTCACCTGCTTCGTCGGATCGTCGAGGCGCGGCTCGCCTTCCTGGTCAGCGGGGGCACCGGGTCCGGCAAGACCACGCTCCTTTCCGCCCTGCTCTCGATGGTGGACCCGGGGCATCGGGTCGTCCTGGTCGAGGACTCCAGCGAGCTTCGCCCCGACCACCCGCACGTGGTGGGGTTGGAGGCCCGGCCTCCCAACATCGAAGGCGCCGGAGAGGTGACCGTGCGGACCTTGGTGCGTCAGGCCCTGCGCATGCGGCCGGACAGGTTGGTGGTCGGCGAGGTCCGCGGTGACGAGATCCTGGACCTCCTGGCGGCGATGAACACCGGGCACGAGGGCGGTTGTGGGACCGTCCACGCAAACTCGGCCGCGGACGTGCCGAGCCGGATCGAGGGCCTGGCCATGGCAGCCGGGTTGCCCCGGGCAGCGACCCACAGCCAGCTGGCCTCGGCGGTCGACGTGGTCGTGCACCTGAGCCGTGCGGTCGACTCTCGCCGCAGGGTCGAGGAGATCGCCGTACTGACCCGGGACCCGAACGGGATGGTCTCGGTGGTCCCGGCCATCACCTTCTCCGACGAGGGCTGTCCGACCACCCATCAGGCAGCCGATGTCCTCGCCGAGCTGCTGGCTCGAGCACGGTGAGCGCCTTGACGACGCCGGCGGCCACCGCCTTGAGTGCGGCGCTCGCGATGGCGGCCGCACTGCTCGTGATCCCCGGTCCGGTCCGCGCCGCGCAGACGCGGGCGGGCAGAGAGGTCTGCTCTCAGGGCGCAGCATGGCGGCGACCCTGGCTTCCCCCGGCGCTGGCCGTCGCCGTGGTGGCGGTCGGGATCCAGGACGGCACCCGCCTGGCCCTGCTCCTGATCGGCGCCGTGTCCACGCTGGGCGTCCTCCGCCTCGTGCACCGACAACGAGAGAGGCGGGACGCCGAGGCCCGATCGGGCAAGGTGCTCGAGAGCTGCGAGATCCTGGTGGCCGAGCTGCGAGCCGGACAACCTCCCGCGGCGGCGCTCGGCCTGGCCACGGTCGACTGGCCAGAGCTCGAGCCCGTGGCCACTGCTTCCCGGCTCGGGGCCGACGTCGCGGATGCCTTCACCGCGCTGTCCCGATCTCCGGGTGCCGGCTCTCTCGTCATCGTCTCGGCGGCCTGGCGTGTCGCCCACCGCTCGGGTGCCGGTCTGGCCGATGCCCTCGCCGCAGTAGCCAGGCTGCTCCGGCGGCAGCAGCAGACGCGGCGCGTGGTCACCTCCGAACTGGCCAGCGCGCGGTCCACCGCGCGGATGATCGCCATCCTCCCGCTGGTGGTGCTGGGCTTCGGCTCGGGAGTCGGTGGAAACCCGTGGCACTTCCTGCTGGACACCCCTGCGGGCCTGGTGCTCCTCGGCTGCGGGTTGCTGCTGGCATTCGCCGGGCTGGAGTGGATCGAGAGGATCGCCGAAGGCGTGCTGCGACGGTGATGCTCCCGACCTGGATCGCGGCGACAGCCCTTGCAGCGGCCGTGGGCCTGTGGCTGCCCCCTCGTGTCCGACTTCGGGTCCCGACGGTGCGAGCCGCGACGATCGCACCTGGCGGCCTCGAGCGGTACCGCCTTGTCTGGTCGGTGCTGGGAGGTGGCGGTCTGGCAACCCTCGTGGGCGGGTTCGCCGGCGTCCTGGTCGGGACCGCGGCCGCACTGACGGTCTGGGTGCTGGTCGGACGCAGCGAGCCACGCCAGGTGCGGGAGAGGCGAGAACGCATTCAGCGGGACCTTCCGGCGGTCGTCGACCTGCTCGCCTCGGTGCTGTCGGCGGGCGCAGCGCCGGCCTCGGCACTCGAGCTCGTGGGGCGGTCGTTTCCGGGCCCCGCCGGCGAGACGTTCACCGCGGTCGCCCGGCGACTGGAGCTGGGGGTGGATCCCTCAACGGTGTGGACGGACGTCTCGGCCGAGGAGTCCCTTGGGCTGCTCGGCAGGTCCTTGTCCCGCGCCCTCGACAGCGGTGCGTCCGTGGCCGCCGCGGTCCGACGTCTGGCCGACGACCTCGCAGAGGAGTCCCGGACCGAGGCCGAGTCGCGAGCCCGGGCGGTCGGGGTCAGGGTGGCCGCGCCACTGGGACTGTGCCTGCTCCCGGCGTTCGTCCTCGTCGGCGTCGTCCCGATGGTGGTCGGGCTGCTCTCCACCCTCCGACTCGGCTAGCAAGGCCGCTCAGCCTGGTCGCAGCCTCGAACGGTCCACACCCCCGCCCGGCGATGGCTGTTCCACAGCATTGGACGGAGTCCTCGATCCGGCCGCGGTCACGGAGTTGAGTCAGGCAGGTCACGACTCCGCGGCACCGGTCGCGGGACTCACCCAGGAGGTTTCCATGACCAAGGCACCAGTAGCCCGGATCCGCAGCCAGATCGGCGCCACCACGGCTGAGTACGCCGTCACCACCGCCGCCGGGTGCGGTTTCGGTGGCATCTTGATCGCCCTGCTCACCAGCGACTGGGGCACGTCGCTGCTCAAGGGCCTGTTCGGTCTGATCATGAAGGTGGTCGGCATCGCCATCTGAGTCCAAGACCCCGGCGCCGGACCAGGGGGGCTGCCCTGGTCCGGCGCCGGTCGCGACAGAGAGTCGACACAGGTACGACGAGAGGTGAGGACGATGGCGGAACACAGGAGCGAGCGGGGGGCCGTCACTGCCGAGACCGCGGTGGTGATCCCCTTGCTGGTGGCGCTGACCGCCGGCCTGGCGTGGATGGTGTCGCTCGGGGTGACCCAGGTGCGCGTCATCGACGCGGCTCGGGAGGCCGCTCGGGCTGCGGCTCGAGGGGAGCAGGCCGCCACCGCGCGGGCTCTCGGTGCCCGGGTGGCGCCCGACGGTGCGGAGGTGACGGTCTCCACTCGACCTTCGGGCCAGGGCGGCATCGTCGAGGCCCACGTTCGGGCCCCGGTGACGTCACCGGACGGGCTGTTCGGCTTCCTCCCGACCTTCACCGTCGATGCCACGGCGGCCGCGTTGGCGGAGGAACGATGAGTGGGCGTCGAGACCGCGGAAGCGCCTCGGTCCTGACGCTGGTCATGGCTTCGGTCCTGCTGGCGACCGCCGTGGGCGCCGGCATCATCGGCGGCGCCTTCGTCGCGCACCGCCAGGCCGCGGCGGCCGCCGACCTGGCCGCTTTGACCGGGGCGGTGGCCCTGCAGCGTGGTGAGGACCCTTGTGCGGCTGCGGTCCGAGTGGCCGCCCGCAACCAGGCCCAGGTCACCAGATGCGCAGTGACCGGAGCCGAGGTCCAGCTTTCGGTCGCGGTCAGGCCACGGTCACCGATCCTGACCGCCGTCCTGGGCGGCGATCCACTCGCCGCGCGGGCGAGAGCCGGCCCAGCCTCGGACCACCCGGCACCTACGAGTTGGTGACTGCCGACCGAGTCCCGAGCAGGCCCGGGTGTGTCAGGTGCTCGGGTCGGTGCGGCGCGACGTGGTGTCCTCGGCGTTCGGGTCGGCCACGTGGTCGCCGGTCGTCGCCGCGTTGCGCTCGGCGGCCTCGACCTCGGCCAGCTTCTTCGAGCGCTTCTTGAGCTCGCGACGCTCCTGACGGCGGCTCCAGCTGCGGCGCGTCCCGCTGCGCAGGAGCTCCAGGCCCATCACGAACACCAGGACGGTGGCGGCACCGATCAGGAACACCCCGAGGGTGTTGGTGTTGATGTCGAAGAGCCCCAGGCTGAAGACGGCGGGGCTTCCCGCACCCCCGAAAAGGGCAGCGAGAAGTGCGGCAGAGGCAATCACGACGAGTACGACGCCGATGACGATCATGGGGACTCCTGTCCATCCGAGTGCCGTCAGGTTAGCGTTCCCGGCGGCTGCTCGTCCGGCGCGTGCTCCAGCAACACATCGAGCAGGGCGATCGCGCCCACCTTGTCGAGCGGGTCGTTGCCGTTCCCGCACTTGGGCGACTGGACGCACGAGGGGCATCCCGACTCGCATCGGCACGAGGCGATCGCCTCCCGGGCGGCGGTGAGCCACTCGACGGCCACCTCGAAGCCTCGCTCGGAGAACCCGGCGCCGCCGGGATGGCCGTCGTACACGAAAACGGTCAGCATGCCGGTGTCGGCATGCAGCGCGGTGGAGACGCCGCCGATGTCCCAGCGGTCGCAGGTCGCGAAGAGCGGCAGCAGCCCGATCGACGCATGCTCCGCGGCATGGGCGGAGCCGGGCAGGTCGGCGGCCGCCAGCCCGGAGTCCTCGAGCAGGGCGGCCGGCAGCGTCCACCACACCGCCGTCGTGTCGAGGGTGCGCTCCGGCAGGTCCAGCGGCTGCTCGCCGAGCACCTCGCCCGAGGGCACCCGCCGGCGAAGGAAGGACACGACCTGGTGGGTCACCCGGACGCTGCCGAGGCTCACCCGAGCCAGTCCCCACGTCAGGTGCCTGCCCTCGGCGGTGATCACGATGTCGGTCACCTCGCGCGCCGATGTGGAGTAGTCCGGGTCGGCGCGTGCGAGCACCGCCACGTGCTCGTCCAGGTCGAGCGACTCGACCAGCCAGGTCTCGCCCTGATGGAGGTACACCGCGCCGGGGTGGGCCGTCCCGTGGCTGCTCGAGGCGTCCACGGTGCCGATGACCCGCCCGGTCTCCGCCTCCACCAGCCGGACCGGTGGCCCGCCGCTGGAGCGGATGTCGGCCAGGTCGCTGGCCCGGCGGCGGTCCGTCCAGAACCACCCCTGCGCCCGGCGGCGCAGCAGCCCGGCCTCGGTCAGCGCATCCACGGCCTCTCGGGCGGTCGGCCCGAACAGGGCCAGGTCGTCCTCGCGGAGCGGGGACTCCTCGGCGGCGGCGCACAGGTGCGGGCCGAGGATGTACGGGTTGCCCGGGTCGAACACGCTGGCCTCGACGGGTCTGCCGAGCAGCGCCTCCGGGTGGGTGACCAGGTAGGTGTCCAGCGGGTCATCGCGGGCCACCATCACCCCCAGGGCGTCCCCGCCGGCACGCCCGGCCCGACCCAACTGCTGCCACAGCGCCGCGCGGGTCCCGGGGAAGCCGGCCAGCAGTACCGCGTCCAGGCCGGAGATGTCGATCCCGAGCTCGAGGGCGTTCGTCGCGGCCAGACCGAGCAGGTCACCCCGGCGCAGCGCCGACTCGATCTCCCGCCGGTCCTCGGGGAGATAGCCCCCGCGGTACGCCGCCACCCGGTCCGGGAGAGCCGGGTCCACCTCGGCCAGGAGAGCACGCGCTTGCAGCGCCACGCTCTCAGCCCCGCGCCGGGACCGGATGAAGGCGAGTGTGCGGACGCCCTCGACCACCAGGTCGGCGAGCAGATCAGCGGTCTCGGCTGCCGCCGAGCGTCGTACCGGTGCTCCGTTCTCCCCGAGGAACGACGTGAACGGCGGCTCCCACAGCGCGAGCTCGACGCGACCCCGAGGTGAGCAGTCCGCGGTGACCTCGGCGAAGTCGAGCCCGGTGAGCCGGTGGGCGGCCGCCCCCGGGTCCACGACGGTGGCCGAGGAGAGGATGAACGTGGGGTGGGCTCCGTAGAGCGCGCACACACGTCGCAGCCGTCGTAGCACCTGGGAGACGTGGGCACCGAAGACGCCGCGATAGTGATGGCACTCGTCGACGACGACGTACTCCAGCAGGGAGAAGAAGCGCGACCAGCGGGCGTGGCCGGGCAGCATCGAGCGGTGGAGCATGTCCGGGTTCGTGAGCAGGTACTCGCCGTAGTCGCGGGCCCAGTCACGCTGCTCCCGCGAGCTGTCCCCGTCGTGGGTGGCTGCCTGGAGGTCGGGCACGCCGAGCGTCCGGAGGTTGGCGAGCTGGTCCTGGGCGAGTGCCTTCGTCGGGGACAGGTACAGCACCGACGCGCCGCGCCTGCCGCGCAGCCCGCGGGTCTCGAGGACCGAGGTCAGGGTGGGCAGCCAGTAGGCGAGGGACTTCCCCGAGGCCGTCCCGGTGGCCAGCACGACGTGCTCGCGCTTCCGCGCCAGCTCTGCGGCCTGGACCTGATGGAGCCACGGAGACTCGATTCCGCGCGCGCGACAACCGGCCACCAGGGCGGGCGCAGCCCACTGCGGCCAGGCGGTGGTCTCCCCCTCGCGAGCGGGCAGGACCTCCACGTGGGTCAGCCGATCGGATCGCCCCGGCGGGGCCGTCAGCCGGCCGATCAGCCCGTTCCCGGGGGGACGGTCGACGGTGGGCACGCTCGCAGTCTGGCAAACAGATGGCAGATGTGCCTTCTGAGGTCTGGTCGGGCGTGATTGAATGCCGTTGGACGTCATACGCACGCCGCCACGCGCGTGCCGTGACCAGTTGAGCCGAGGAGACCCGTGGACCTGTCACTGGACACTCGCCAGGCCGGCGATCAGACGATCGTCGAGGTCGGCGGAGAGATCGACGTGTACACCGCGCCCAAGTTGCGCGACAAGATCACCGAACTCGTGGGCGATGGGCACTATGACCTGATCATCGACATGGAGAAGGTCGACTTTCTCGACTCGACCGGCCTTGGGGTCCTCGTGGGCGGACTGAAGAAGGTGCGCGCTCACAACGGCTCGATCGAGCTGATCTGCAACCAGGAACGGTTGCTCAAGATCTTCCGGATCACCGGCCTGGCCAAGGTCTTCACGATCCACGGGACCCAGGAAGAGGCGCTCGCCGCCGACTGACCGGGGCTCGACGTACGACCCCTCGGTGCTCCTTGACTGCCTGCGGTGGCTGGTGTGGTCTATCCCACACCCCCACGCCCGTGATGTCTGATCTGCGCAAGTAGACTCCGCCGCGTTGTAGGACAGATCACACTTTCTCAAGGAGACACATGTCCCGGCTCACGCTCGCCGCCGAAAGCGGTGGGTTGTCCTTGGACCTCTCCGGTAGCAACCTCGTTCTGGTTTTCGTCGTCGGGCTCATCGCGGTCATCGCGCTGGCCATGGCGGCGGTCTTCAGACGTGAGGTTCTTGCTGCCGGCGAGGGCACGGACAACATGAAGAACATCGCCCTGGCAGTTCAGGAGGGCGCCTCGGCGTTCCTGAACCGGCAGTTCCGGACGCTCGCGGTCTTCGCCGCGGTTGCCTTCGTGCTGCTGTTCCTGCTCCCGGCGGACACCACCTCGGTGAAGATCGGACGCTCGGTCTTCTTCCTGGTCGGCGCCGGTTTCTCCGCCGCCGTGGGGTACCTCGGCATGTCGCTGGCGGTGCGAGCGAACCTCCGGGTCGCCGCGGCGGCGCGCACCGAGGGCCGCGACCCCGCGATGCGGGTCGCCTTCCGCACCGGCGGAATGGTCGGCATGCTGACCGTCGGGCTGGGCCTGCTCGGTGCCTCGATCGTCGTGATCGTCTACCGCGGGAACGCCCCGACCGTGCTCGAGGGCTTCGGTTTCGGCGCGGCGCTGCTCGCGATGTTCATGCGCGTCGGTGGCGGCATCTTCACCAAGGCCGCCGACGTCGGCGCGGACCTGGTCGGCAAGGTCGAGCAGAACATCCCCGAGGACGACCCCCGCAACGCGGCCACGATCGCCGACAACGTGGGTGACAACGTCGGCGACTGCGCGGGCATGGCCGCGGACCTCTTCGAGTCGTACGCCGTGACCCTGGTCGCCGCCCTGATCCTGGGCTCGACCGCCTTCGGTGAGAAGGGCCTCGTGTTCCCGCTGATCGTTCCGGCGATCGGCGCGCTCACCGCCATCCTCGGCGTGTACCTGTGCAAGCCGCGTGGCGGCGAGGGGGGGCTCAAGACCATCAACCGAGCGTTCTACATCTCGGCTGGTGTCTCCGCGGTGCTCTGCACCGTGGCCGCGTTCACCTACCTTCCCGGCTCGTTCGCGGACCTGGCCGGCCTGGGCGCCAGCGGGGCGACCGGTGACCCGCGGGTCATCGCGACCTTCGCGGTGCTCATCGGCATCGTGCTCGCCGCCGTGATCCTCGCGCTCACCGGCTACTACACCGGCACCGAGCACCGTCCCGTGAAGGACATCGGCAAGACGTCCATGACCGGTGCCGCGACCGTCATCCTCTCCGGTCTCTCGGTCGGCTTCGAGTCCGCGGTCTTCACCAGCCTGGTGATCGCCGCGGCCGTCTACGCGGCGTTCCTCCTCGGCTCGGGCGTCGTCACCGTTGCGCTGTTCGCGGTGGCCCTGGCCGGCTGCGGTCTGCTCACGACGGTCGGCGTCATCGTCGCCATGGACACCTTCGGGCCGGTCTCTGACAACGCGCAGGGCATCGCCGAGATGTCCGGTGACGTCGACGAGAACGGCGCCCAGATCCTCACCGAGCTGGACGCCGTCGGCAACACCACCAAGGCGGTCACCAAGGGCATCGCGATCGCCACCGCGGTACTCGCGGCGACCGCGCTGTTCGGCTCCTACACGGGCGCGATCCGCGATGCGCTCGTCGAGGCCGGCGCCGTGGGCTCCAGCTTCACGGCGGCGGTCTACAGCCCGGACGTCCTGGTCGGCCTGCTCATCGGCGCCGCAGTCGTCTTCCTCTTCTCCGGCCTGCTGATCAGCGCCGTCGGTCGAGCGGCAGGGGCAGTGGTCTACGAGGTACGTCGGCAGTTCCGCGACATCCCCGGGATCATGGAAGGCACCGGTCGTCCCGAGTACGGCAAGGTCGTCGACATCTGCACGAAGGACTCGCTGCGAGAGCTGGCCACCCCCGGTGTGCTGGCGATCATGGCGCCGATCGCGGTCGGCTTCGGCCTCGGCGTCGGGCCGCTGGCGGGCTACCTCGCCGGCGCGATCGGCACCGGCACCCTGATGGCTGTGTTCCTGGCCAACTCGGGTGGGGCTTGGGACAACTCGAAGAAGCTGGTCGAGGACGGTCACCACGGCGGCAAGGGTTCGCCCGCGCACGAGGCGACGATCATCGGTGACACGGTCGGTGACCCGTTCAAGGACACCGCCGGCCCGGCCATCAACCCGCTGCTCAAGGTGATGAACCTGGTCTCGCTGCTGATCGCCGCAGCCGTGGTGAACCTCAGCGTCGGACCGAGCGAGAACGACGCGCTGCGAATCGGTATCGCGCTGGTCGCCACGGCGATCATCGTGGCCGCGGTGTACATCTCCAAGCGTCGCCCGGTCGCCATCGAGGCGGACGAGCCGGAGACCGTCACCGTCCAGGGCTGAGCCCGAAACGGACGTCTCAGACGTCGAGCACGACCGGAAGGGCCTGCGGGACACCGCGGGCCCTTCCGCCGTTCCCGGAGCCTCCGCCTCCGGGCTAACGTGTGCTCATGGCCACCGAGATCACCGAGAAAGAACTCCTCGCCAAGGTCCCCACCGGCCTCTTCATCGGTGGCACCTGGCGCGACTCCGCCGACGGGACCACGCTGGATGTGGAGGACCCGTCGACAGGGGAGACGCTGACCAGCGTCGCGAACGCGACCGTGGCGGACGGTCGGGCCGCGCTCGACGCCGCCGTTGCGGCGCAGGCCGGTTGGGCGGCCACCTCACCTCGTGACCGCGGAGAGATCCTTCGCAAGGCGTTCGAGGCGCTCTCCGCTCGGGCCGAGGAGTTCGCGCTGATGATGACTCTCGAGATGGGCAAGCCCCTGGCGGAGTCGATGGGCGAGGTCACCTACGGCGCCGAGTTCTTCCGCTGGTTCTCCGAGGAGGCGGTGCGCATCAGTGGTCGCTGGTCGACGGCGCCGAACGGCGCCACGCGGCTGATGACGATGAAGCAGCCCGTCGGCCCGACGCTCATGATCACGCCGTGGAACTTCCCGCTGGCCATGGGCACGCGCAAGATCGGTCCCGCCATCGCGGCCGGTTGCACGATGGTGGTGAAGCCGGCCAGCCAGACTCCGTTGACGATGCTGCTCCTCGCCCAGCTCCTGGAGGAGTGCGGCGTACCCGAGGGCGTTCTGAACGTGATCACCACTCAGCACACCGGCGACGTCATGGAGCCGCTGATCCGCGACCCGCGGCTGCGGAAGCTGACCTTCACCGGGTCCACCCCGGTCGGGCAGCGGCTCGTGGAGCAGTCCGCCGAGCAGCTGCTGCGGGTCTCGATGGAGCTCGGCGGGAACGCGCCCTTCCTGGTCTTCGGCGACGCCGACGTCGACAAGGCCGTCGAGGGCGCGATGCTCGCCAAGATGCGCAACATCGGCGAAGCCTGTACGGCGGCCAACCGCTTCCTGGTGCACGAGAGCGTCGCGGAGGAGTTCTCCGCGAAGTTCGCAGCGAAGATGTCCGAGCGCAAGGTCGGGCGGGGCACCGAGGACGACGTGACCGTCGGACCCCTGATTGACCAGAAGGCAATCGACAAGGTCTCAGACCTGGTCTCGGACGCCGTGAAGAAGGGCGCCGCCGTGGTCGTCGGCGGCGAGCGTGTCGAGGGGGCCGGCTACTTCTACGCGCCCACCGTGCTCACCGACGTGCCGGCCGATGCCGACCTGGTCCGTGAGGAGATCTTCGGGCCCGTCGCGCCGATCAGCACGTTCTCCGACGACGACGAGGCGATCCGACGGGCCAACGACACGGAGTACGGCCTGGTGGCCTACGCCTTCACCCGTGACCTGAGCCGGGCGATCTCGATCAGCGAGTCCCTGGAGTTCGGCATGGTGGGCATCAACCAGGGCATCGTCTCGAACCCCGCCGCGCCGTTCGGTGGGGTCAAGCACTCCGGCTTCGGGCGCGAAGGGGGCTTCGAGGGCATCGAGGAGTACCTCGAGACCAAGTACGTCGGGATCGCGCTCTGAGCACCGCGTGACCGACTACGCGGCCGCTCTACGTGGCGCCCTGCTGGAGGCCGGGTACACCTACGACGGGGTCGCCGGGTTGCTCGGCCCGCTGGCGCACTCGGCGCTCGGGCGGAACGAGACGACGCCCGGCCTGCGGGCGACCGCGGACGGCTCGCCCCTGGCGACCCTCACCCGGCTCTGGCCGCTGCAGGCGCCCGTCGCTCTGGCGGAGGCCGAGCGCGCCCTGCCCGGGCTCGTCGACCGGCTCTGCGCCGAGGGAGTCCTGGAGCGCAGCGTCGGTGAGGTCGCCGCACGCCTCGACTGTCGCCCGTACGCCGCCGATGACCGCGACCTGTGGGTCGTCAGCGACCTGACCCCCGGACTGGACGGCGCCCCGAACCGGGTGGGGGCCGAGCACGTGCTGGGGATCAGCGCGGCCTCCACCAGCCTGGCTCAGCTCACGGTGCGGGAGCCGCTGGCGCGTGCCCTCGACCTGGGCACCGGCTGCGGGGTCCAGGCGCTGCACCTGGCGGCGCACGCGTCCTCGGTGACCGCGACCGACGTCAACGAGCGAGCCCTTGCGATGAGCAGGCTCAACGCCGCGCTCAACGAGGTCGACCTCGACGTCCGTGCCGGGAGCTTCTTCGAGCCCGTGGCGGGTGAGAGGTTCGACCTGGTCGTGACCAACCCGCCGTTCGTGATCTCCCCCGGCACCGGGGAGCGGCTCGTCTACCGGGACTCGGGGATGCCCGGAGACCGGGTGGTCGAGCACATCGTTCGCACGGCCCCCCGTCACCTTTCGGAGAACGGCTGGTGCCAGGTGCTCGCGAACTGGGTGATCCCCAGGGGCGGCCAGTGGCAGGAACGGGTGTCCGGCTGGTTCGACGGCAGTGAGTGTGACGGCTGGGTCGTGCAGCGAGAGGTAGCCGACCCGGCGGCGTACGTCGAGCTCTGGCTCAAGGACGCCGGCCTGCACGGCGGCGCGCACTACCGCGAGCGCTACGACACGTGGCTGGCGTGGTTCGAGGAGAACGGCGTCGAAGGGGTCGGCTTCGGGTGGCTCGCGCTGCGCCGTACGGGCCGCGAGAGCCCCACGGTCCGGCTCGAGGAGTGGCCGTGGGACGTCGAGCAGCCGCTGGGTGTCGAGATCGCGGACTGGGGCCGGCGGTGCGACCTGCTGGCCGGCCTCGACGACGACCGGCTGATGCGACTCCACCCGACTCTGCGAGAGGACGTGCAGCAGGAGACCACGGGCCCGGCGGGCGCCGAGGACCCGACGACGATCGTGATCCGCCAGCAGCGTCAACTCCGACGCGCCCGCCAGGTCGACACGGCCGAGGCCGCGCTGGTGGGTGCGCTGGACGGCGACCTCTCGGTCGGGCAGGTGGTCGCGGCGCTGGCACAGCTGCTCGAGGAGCCGGAGACGGCGCTGCGCGAACGGCTCCTGCCGGTCGTCCGGGAGCTCCTCGGGGACGGATTCCTCACGTACTCTCGCGCCTGACACGCGGCGCTCCGGTCTGGACCTCGACCCCGACCGTTCTCCTACGGAGGCGTGGACCGAGAGCGGTCCGCGTTGCGGAGAGGCGCTACCGTGTCTTGGCCGACCATCGCCAGAAGGTCGCCGAAATCCTCATCAGGACTCACAGGAAGCAGCAAACTACGTGGCAGCCAAGCAATCCGGTACCGGTAACGGTGCGGGTCACAAGCTCGTCATCGTCGAGTCGCCGGCCAAGGCGAAGACGATCGCGGGCTACCTCGGCAAGGGCTACGTCGTGGAGTCCTCGATCGGCCACGTGCGCGACCTCCCACAGTCCGCGGCAGACATCCCGGCCCGGATCAAGGGCGAGTCCTGGGCACGGCTGGGCGTGGACATCGACAACGGCTTCGACCCCGTCTACGTGGTGTCCCGTGACAAGAAGCCACACATGACCAAGCTCAAGGCCCTGCTCAAGGATGCCTCCGAGCTCTACCTCGCCACGGATGAGGACCGCGAGGGCGAGGCGATCGCCTGGCACCTGTTCGACGAGCTCAAGCCCAAGGTGCCCGTCAAGCGGATGGTCTTCCACGAGATCACCCCGGCTGCGATCAACGAGGCTGTCGAGAACCCCCGCGACATCGACATGGACCTCGTCGAGGCCCAGGAGGCGCGCCGCATCCTGGACCGCCTCTACGGCTACGAGGTCTCCCCGGTGCTCTGGAAGAAGGTCATGTCCGGCCTCTCCGCCGGCCGGGTCCAGTCCGTGGCCACGCGGCTCGTGGTGGCCCGTGAACGCGAGCGGATCGCCTTCCGGGTCGCGTCGTACTGGGACATCGAAGGCACCTTCGACGCCGGTAGCAAGCACGACCAGAGGATGTTCCCCGCCAAGCTGCACTCCATCGACGGCGCCCGGGTCGCCTCCGGCCGCGACTTCGGCTCCGACGGCCTGCTCAAGGAGGCCTCGGCCGTCACCCACGTGGACCGCGCCCGGGCCGAGGCACTGGTCGACGGGCTGGCCGAGACGACGTTCGAGATCCGCTCGGTCGAGGCCAAGCCCTACCGCCGCCAGCCCTATGCGCCGTTCCGCACCACGACCCTGCAGCAGGAGGCCTCCCGCAAGCTCGGGTACGGCGCCTCCCGCACCATGCAGGTCGCGCAGAAGCTGTACGAGAACGGCTTCATCACCTACATGCGTACCGACTCGATCACCCTGTCCGGCACCGCCATCTCCGCCGCCCGTGAGCAGGTGCGCGAGCTGTACGGCGCGGAGTACCTCCCTGACTCGCCGCGGACCTACCAGTCGAAGGTCAAGAACGCGCAGGAGGCGCACGAGGCGATCCGTCCCGCCGGCGAGCACTTCCGTACGCCGGCCCAGAGCGGGCTGTCCGGCGACGAGTTCCGGCTCTACGAGCTGATCTGGATGCGCACGATCGCCTCGCAGATGAAGGACGCCGAGGGTCGGTCGGTCTCGATCCGGCTCGGTGGCTCGGCTGCGTCGGGCGAGGACTGCGTGTTCGCCGCCAGCGGTCGAGTGATCACCTTCCACGGCTTCCTGAAGGCCTACGTCGAGGGCTCGGACGACCCCTCCGCAGAGGCCGACGACCGGGAGACGCGGCTGCCGGCCGTGACCGAGGGCGATGCGGTGACCGCGGCCGGCCTCAAGGCCGCCGGGCACGAGACGAAGCCTCCGGCGAGGTACACCGAAGCGACGCTGATCCGTGAGCTCGAGGAGCGCGAGATCGGCCGTCCGTCGACGTACGCCTCGATCATCAACACGATCCTCAACCGCGGCTACGTCTACAAGAAGGGCACCGCGCTGGTGCCCGCATGGCTGGCGTTCTCGGTGACCCGGCTGCTCGAGGAGCACTTCACGCGGCTGGTGTCCTACGAGTTCACCGCCGGCATGGAGGACGTCCTCGACGAGATCGCCGCTGGCCGCAAGGACCGCAAGACCGAGCTGGCCGAGTTCTACTTCGGCACCGGCGACATCGAGGGCCTGAAGAACCTGGTGACCGACCTCGGTGACATCGACGCCAAGGAGCTGGCCACCTTTCCGCTCGGGGAGGGCGTCGACCTGCGGGTGGGACGCTACGGCCCCTACGTCGAGGACGGCGAGGGCAACCGTGGGAACGTCCCCGAGGACCTGCCGCCCGACGAGCTGACGATGGAGAAGGCGCGAGAGCTCCTCGCCAACCCTGCCGGCCAGGAGACCGAGCTCGGCACCGACCCGGTGTCCGGGAACGTCGTGGTGGCCAAGAACGGCCGCTATGGCCCGTTCGTCACCGAGCTGCTGCCCGAGGGAGCGCCGAAGAACGCCAAGCCGCGCACGGGGTCGCTGTTCAAGTCGATGGACCTGGACACGATCACGCTCGAGCAGGCGCTGACCCTGCTCAGCCTGCCGCGTGTGGTCGGCACGGACCCGGAGAGCGGCGACGAGATCACCGCCCAGAACGGTCGGTACGGGCCGTACCTCAAGAAGGGCACCGACTCCCGCT
This sequence comes from uncultured Actinomycetota bacterium, assembly GCA_963740525.1. Taxonomy (GTDB): domain Bacteria; phylum Actinomycetota; class Actinomycetes; order Propionibacteriales; family Nocardioidaceae; genus CAVUEG01. The sequence goes on along the minus strand of CAVUEG010000006.1, from coordinate 800,545 downwards.
CGCTCGACACCGAGGAGCAGCTGCTGGCGATCACCTTGGACGAGGCGCTGAAGATCTACTCCCAGCCGAAGGCCCGCGGCCGAGGTGCCGCGACGCCTCCGCTGCGCGAGCTCGGCAACGACCCGGTCTCGGGTCAGCCGGTCGTGCTCAAGAGCGGCCGCTTCGGCACCTACGTCACCGACGGGGAGTACAACGCCACCCTTCGCACCGGCGACGACGAGACCACGGTGACCCTCGAGCGGGCCGCAGAGCTGCTCGCCGAGCGACGCGCGAAGGGCCCGGCCAAGAAGACGGCCAAGAAGGGCGCGAAGAAGACCGCCAAGAAGTCGACCGCGAAGAAGTCCACGACCAAGAAGAGCGCCGCCAAGAAGGCGGTCGCGAAGAAGACGGCCGAGAAGTCCTAGGCTCTCCCACGTGAGCGACCAGATGCCGGACGTACGCACGGTCGAGGACCTCAGCCACGCGCCGACCCACTCGCTCGTGGCGGTGCTGCGGTTCCGGGACTTCCGGCGGCTCTGGCTGGGGCTGGGACTGTCCAGCCTGGGCGACTGGCTGGGGCTGCTCGCGATCACCGCCCTGGCCAACCAGCAGTCGGGTCAGCTCGCCGCGCTGTTCGGGCACAGCGACACCTACAAGCTCCAGAACTTCGCGATCGCGGGCGTGCTGTTCCTGCGCATCGTGCCCGCCCTGGTGATGGGACCGATCGCCGGCTACATCGCAGATCGGCTCGACCGTCGGCTGACCCTGATCGTCGGCGACTACATCCGGGCCGCGCTGTTCCTGTCCATGCCGCTGGTCGGCAATCTGTTCTGGGTCTTCGGCGCCACCGTGCTGATCGAAGCGGTCAGCCTCGTCTGGGGTCCCGCGAAGGACGCCACGGTGCCGAACCTGGTGCCGCCCAACCGCCTCGAGGCGGCCAACCAGATCAGCCTCGCCACGACGTACGGGTCCGCGCTTCCGGCCGCCTTGATGTTCACCGGCCTGACGCTCGGGACGAAGGCGATCCACACGGCCTTCGGCTGGTTCGAGGAGAGCCCGATCGACCTGGCGCTCTACTTCAACGCACTGTCGTTCGCGGTGTCGGGGATCGTGATCACCACGCTGCGCACCATCCCGAAGGGGGCCGCCGCCTCCGGTGGCGAGCACGAAGGCTCGGTGTTCCGGGTGATCGTCGACGGGTGGAAGTACGTCGGGACCACGCCGGTGGTCAGGGGCCTGGTCTTCGGCATCATCGGCGCCTTTGCCGCGGGCGGCGTCGTGATCGGCCTGGCCAGGGTCTACGTCGCCGACCTCGGCGGTGGCGACCCGGGCTACGGCATCCTGTTCGCGGCCGTCTTCCTGGGCCTGGGCCTCGGCATGTGGCGCGGACCGCGCCTGCTCCAGGGCCTGTCGCGCCGACGTCTGTTCGGGCTCTCGCTCACGGCGGCCGGACTGCTCCTGATCCCGCTCGCGCTCCTCCAGCACCTCGAGGTGGTCACCGGGATCACCGTCGTGCTCGGGTTCTTCTCGGGTGTGGCGTGGGTGACCGGCAACACGATGCTCGGGCTCGAGGTCCCCGACGCCCTGCGCGGACGGACCTTCGCCTTCGTCGGCTCGATGATCAGGCTCGCCCTGTCCGTCGTCCTGGCGGCCGGGCCGCTGCTCGCCGGTGTGATCGGCCGGCACACGATCCGGGTCCCCGGGGACAGCGGCACCCTGATGGTCTACAACGGCGCGGCCATCACCTTCCTCCTCGCGGGGATCGTGATGACGACCGTCGGTGTCCTCTCGTACCGTCAGATGGACGACCGCAAGGGGATCTCCATCGTGTCCGACCTGATCCATGCCTTCTCCGGGGCCACCGGCGTGTACGCCGGCACCGGGGTGTTCGTCGCGTTCGAGGGCGGCGAGGGCGCCGGCAAGTCGACGCAGGCTCGTGAGCTGCAGACGTGGCTGACCGCCGAGGGGTACTCCGTCGTCCACACCCACGAGCCCGGTGGCACCGACGTCGGCCGCAAGCTGCGCGACATCGTGCTCGACCCGGCCACCGGTGACATCTCGCACCGGACCGAGACGCTGCTCTACAACGCGGACAAGGCCGAGCACGTCGACCGGATCATCGCCCCGGCGCTGGCTGCCGGCGACGTGGTGATCACCGACCGGTACGTCGACTCCACGCTGGCCTACCAGGGCGCCGGACGCGCTCTCGTCGACACCGAGGTGGAGCGGGTGGCCCGCTGGGCGACCGGCGACCTGCGACCCCACCTGACCGTGCTCCTCGACCTGCCACCGGGCACCGGGATGGCGCGCTTCGAAGGCCGGGACCGGATCGAGGGGGAGTCGCTGGAGTTCCACGAGCGCGTGCGCCAGGCCTTCCTGCGCCTGGCCTCGGCCAAGCCGGAGAACTACCTGGTTCTCGATGCCCGGCTGCCCGCACCCGAGATCGCCGAGGCCGTTCGGCTCCGGATCGCGCCGATGCTGGGTCAGGCCGTGCGCCAGATGCCCGCGGACGGCCGGTCATGAGCGTGTGGGACGGGCTCGTCGGCCAGCACCAGGTCGTCGCCACCCTCGAGCGAGCCGTGTCCGGCGAGGCGATGACCCACGCCTGGCTGTTCACCGGTCCACCCGGGTCGGGCCGGTCCAACGTCGCGCTCGCCTTCGCGGCCGCGCTCCAGTGTGAACAGGGCGGCTGCGGCGAGTGCCATGCCTGTCGCACGGTGCTCGGCGGGTCGCACCCCGACGTCAGTGTCACCAGGTCGCTCACCTCGGTGCTTCTGATCGACGACATGCGCGAGCTGGTGCACCGCTCGGCGCTGCGGCCCGTCGAAGGACGCTGGCAGGTGATGCTGATCGAGGACGCCGACCGCCTCGGCGAGCGCACCGGCAACACGCTGCTCAAGGCGATCGAGGAACCGACCGCGCGGACCATCTGGCTGCTCTGTGCCCCGACCGTCGAGGACCTGCTGCCGACCATCCGCTCCCGGAGCCGGCACCTGTCACTGGCCACACCGACCGCGGAGCAGGTGGCCGACTTCCTCGTCACGCGGCACGCGGTTCCCGAGACCGTGGCTGCCTTCGCCGCCCGAGCCAGCCAGGGCCACATCGGGCGTGCCAAGGCGCTCGCCCTCGACGAGGGCACCCGCAACCGGCGCCGCGAGGTGGTCTCGATCCCGACCAAGCTGACGAGCCTGGGCGCATGTCTGAACGCCGCGTCGAACCTCAACGACATCGCCAAGGACGAGACCGAGTCGATCACCGAGACCAGCAACACCTCCGAGCTCGGCGAGCTCGACGCCGTGTACGGGTCGGACCGCAAGGCGCGCGCGTCACGCAGCTACCGCGCCGCGCTGAAGGACCTGAACCACAGCCAGAAGCAGCGAGAGAAGCGTCGGGTTCTCGACGTGGTCGACCGCTCGCTGATGGACCTGATGTCGGTCTACCGCGATCTGATCGCCTTGCAGAGCAACGCGGAGGGCGCACTGGTCAACGAGGAGATCCGAAGCACCCTCGCGGACTTCGCGCGCCAGTCGACTCCTGAGCAGAACCTGCGCCGGATCGGCTCCATCTTCACCGCCCGGGAGCAGATGCTGGAGTTCAACGTCCCGGTCCCGCTGGCCCTGGAGTCGATGATGATGGGGCTGCGCGTCCACGCCTGACCGGGGCGCGAGCCTCGAAACGGCACGGCGTCCGCGGCCCACGACCTACAGTTGCCACGTGCCCCACATCCGCCGCGCCCGGTCCCGCCGCGCCCTCGTGGCCCTGACCGTCGCGACGCTGGCCCTGCTGGTCTCCTCGTGTACCAACGGCGCACCCGGCGCCGAGCCCTCGCTCACGCCGCGCCCGGTCGACGGGGGCTCGTCCGGAGGGCCGACCGGCTCGGCGACCCCGGAACCGACGCCGCCCGACCTGGGTCGCTACTACAGCCAGAAGCTCCGGTGGCGGGGCTGCGGCAGCGGTCACCAGTGCTCGACGCTGAAGGTGCCGCTCGACTACGCGCATCCCGCGAAGGCCATCGACATCTCGGTGCTGAAGGTTCCGGCGAGCAACCCCCAGGCACGGATCGGCTCGCTCGTGGTCAACCCGGGAGGTCCCGGCGGCTCGGGGGTCGACTACGCGTCCAGAGCCACCAACTACTTCGGCGCCCAGGTGAGGGCCGCTTACGACATCGTCGGCTTCGACCCCCGTGGCGTCGGCAAGTCCACCCCGATCGACTGCGTGAGCGACCAGCGGCTCGACGAGTTCGTCGCCTCCGACCCCGACCCCGACACGGCGGCCGAGATCAGGCAGACCGACCGCTGGTTGCGGGAGTTCGGCAACGGCTGTCTGCGCCGCAGCGGGGACCTGGCCCGACACGTGTCGACGATCGAGGCCGCCAAGGACGTCGACATCCTGCGCGCCGCCCTCGGGGACCGGAAGCTGTCGTGGTTCGGGGCGTCGTACGGCACCTTTCTCGGCGCGACGTACGCCGAGCTCTTCCCCGGCAGGGTCGGCCGGATGGTGCTCGACGGGGCGATCGACCCCTCGCTGTCGAACGAGAGGCTCTCCCTGGTGCAGGCCCATGGCTTCGAGGTCGCGCTGCGGTCCTACGTCCGGGCCTGCGTCAAGGCCTCCCAGGGGTGCTTCCTCGGTGCCACCGTCGACGAGGGGATCAACCGGATCCAGAAGCTGCTCGCGGACGTCGAGCGGGTTCCGCTGCCGGCCGGCGCCGCCAGCTCGCGATCGGCAACGCCGTCCTCGGCATCTGGGCGCCGCTGTACAACAAGGACTACTGGACCTACCTGGACGCCGGGCTGCGCTCGGCCTTCGCCGGCGACGGCTCCGTGCTGATGAGCCTGAGCGACGCGTACTCGTCGCGGGGACCGAACGGCTACCTCGACAACTCGTTCGAGGTGCTCTACGCGGTCAACTGCCTCGACCACGACGACTCGATCCCGAGCTCGGAGCTGCCCTCGCACTACGCCGAGTTCGACAAGGCGTCACCGACGTTCGGCCGGATCTTCGCCTTCGGCCTGTCGGCGTGCTCGACCTGGCCGGTGCACACCGGCAGGGTGCCTGCTCCGATCCACGCCGCCGGGGCCGCGCCGATCGTGGTGATCGGCACCACGCGCGACCCGGCCACCCCGATGCAGTGGGCCGTGGCGCTGGCCAAGCAGCTCGACTCGGGCGTGCTGATCCGGCGCGACGGCGACGGCCACACCGGCTACCGGGCCGGCAACTCCTGCGTCGACAACGCCGTCGACGCCTACCTGGTCTCCGGCAAGGTCCCGCCGAACCCGCTGAACTGCTGACCCGGGTCCCTGGCCTCCCGGCGCCAGCGGCGGCCCGATTCGTCGTACGCCGAGCGCTTTCGTATACTCGTCCGGCGTGTCCGGCCGAGGCTGACACAGGCCGCCTTAGCTCAGTCGGTAGAGCGTCTCACTCGTAATGAGAAGGTCATCGGTTCGATTCCGATAGGCGGCTCCATCTGCACAGTTCGAGGTTTTCCCCTCGCCCAGCCATTCTCGGCGTGGACTCCCGCCGATCGGGTGCGAGATGATCCGGGTACCGAGGTCGACGCGAGTCGACCCGGCCGCACCCGTGGGCATCCACCCCTTCCCGGCGAGGAGGACGGTCGTGAAGTCGCATCCGAGTGACGCCAGCGGTCAGCTGCAGCGCGTGCGGAGCTACTACGACCGCGACCGAGTCGCGGATCGGGTACCGCCGCCTGATGCGCGGGCGCAAGCACTTCGGGTGGTACGACGAGTGCGACTCACCCTGGCGGTTCCGTCGTGCTCACCACCGGATGGAGCAGGAGGTGGCCGCGCGTCTCGGCCTACCCAGCGGGGCCCTCGTGCTCGACGCGGGGTGCGGCATGGGTCAGGTGGCGCGGACGCTGGCTGTCAGTCATGGATGGCGGGTCGAGGGGATCGACATCCTCGACGGCGAGCTCGAGCACGCCACCCGTCGGAGCCGGGTCGAGGGGCTCGAGGGACGGACGCGCTTCAGGTGGGGCAGCTACCAGGAGATCCCCTTCGAGGACGCTCATTTCGACGGCGTCTACACGACGGAGACGCTCTCGCACTCGGCCGACTTCCGACGTGCGCTGCGCGAGCTCCATCGAGTGCTGAAGCCGGGTGGACGCGTGGTGCTGGCCGAGTACTCGCGGACGCCGGCCGGTGAGCTGTCGGATGCCGCCAACGAGGCTCTCGACCGGGTCTGCACGATGGCCGCCATGCCGGCCTGGTTGGAGCTGGAGCACGGGCTGCTGGAGCAGGAGTTGTACGCCGCCGGCTTCGTCGACGTCGTCACCGAGGACGTGACCGAGAAGATGATGCCGATGCTGAGGGTCTTCGCGGCAGCCGGTCGGTTTCCGTACTGGGTGGGCCGGGTCACCGGGCATCCCGAGAAGGCGGTCAACGCGATGAGCGGGGTCGAGCTGTACCGGCACGCGGAGGCATGGGCGTACCGGATCTACTCCTTCGCCAGGCCTGCCTGAGGGTCAGCGCGAGGTCAGCGCCTGGTCCAGGTCCTGCTGGAGGTCGGCGACGTCCTCGAGGCCGATCGAGAGCCGCACGATGTCGGCGGACGGACGGGCGTCCGGCGCGACGGGGCGGTGGGTCAGTGCTGCGGGGTGCTGGATCAGCGAGTCGACGCCACCGAGGGACACCGCGTGCGTGAAGAGCCGCACGCCGCTGGTCACGCGGGCAGCGTGGTCGTAGCCACCGGTGAGCTGGAGCGAGAGCATCGCGCCGGGTCCGCGCATCTGGCGACCGACCAGGCCGAGGGGGTCGCACTCGGGGATCTGGGGGTAGAACACCCGGACGACAGCCGGGTGGGTGGACAGCCAGGCGGCGGTCTTCTGGGCCGACTCCTGCTGGGCGCGCACACGCAGCGGCAGCGTACTGAGCCCGCGGTGCAGCAGGTAGGCGCCGAGCGGGTGCATCAGGGCACCGGTGACCGCGCGGACGCGACGCAGGGCCGCAGCCCATTCGGGGTTGCAGGCGACGACGCCGCCCACGGTGTCTCCGTGACCGCCGAGGTACTTCGTCGCGCTGTGCAGCACCAGGGCGGCGCCGTCGAGGGCAGGGTTCTGCAGCACCGGCGTGGCGAAGGTGTTGTCGACGAGGACCGGCCGGCCGTGAGCAGCGGCGACGACGGCGCGGATGTCCACCAGCTCGAGCGTCGGGTTGGCCGGGGTCTCCAGCACGACCAGGCAGGTGTCCTCGCGCACCGAGGCTGCGACCTCCTCGGCCGCGCAGTAGGTCACCTCGACGCCGAGCAGGCCCGAGGCGAGCAGGTGGTCGGTGCCGCCGTACAGCGGGCGCACGGCCACGACATGGTTGCCGCCGGTCTCCGCCTTCACCGCGAGGATGGAGGCGGTCATCGCGGCCATCCCGGAGGAGAACGCGACGCTCTCCGCCGTCTGCTCGAGCCTCGCCAGCGCCGACTCGAAGCGGGCGACGGTCGGGTTCCACAGCCGGGCGTAGACGTTTCCACCCTCGGCGGTGGGGTGGCCCCCGGTCGCCATCGCCTCGTACGACTCCCCGCCGTGGTCCAGGTCCGGCAGGGGGCTCGTGGAGGACAGGTCGAGCGGCAGGGCGTGCACGCCCAGGTCGGCGAGGTCGTCACGACCGGCGTGTACGGCGAGCGAGTCGAAGGCGAGCGTGGAAGAGTCCATGCTCGCAGGATCCTATTTTCTGCGATGATTGAGAAGTTCTGTTGAAGAACCTGTCAAAAAAGCCACCACTTATGCAATTTCATGGAGATTTCATCGTGCCTAAGGCCGCCAAGCCGAAGAAGCCGTCTGTCGGGTCGCGGACCCTGGACGACACCGACCGTCGCATCCTCGCAGAGCTGCTCGACAACGGCCGCCTCACGAACGCCGCCCTCGCCTCGCGGACCGGCATCGCCGAGTCGACCTGCATCCACCGGGTGCGGGCGCTGCGTGACTCCGGGGTGATCCGCGGCTTCCACGCGGAGGTCGACCTCGGCGCCCTGGGCCTGCCGCTCCAGGCGGTGGTCAAGGTGCGTCTGGGCACCCACAACCGGGACCAGGTCAACCGCTTCCACGCCACCCTTTCGGCGATCCCGGGAGTGCTGACGATCTTCCACGTCGCGGGGGAGGACGACTACCTGCTCCACGTCGCGGTCGAGTCGTCCGAGGCGCTGCGCGACCTTGTCCTCGAGCACGTGACCGTCCACTCGGTGGTCCGGCACACGGAGACCCAGCTGGTGTTCGGAGTGATCCCGGCGGCAGGGGTGACGCCCTAGCGGGATCCGGCCCGGCTGGTGAGCCGCGGACTCCCGCTAGGCGGGGTCGCGCAGTACGACGCGCTCGGCGATCTGCCACAGCGAGAGCCACGCGATGCCGAGGGCGAGGCCCCCGAGGACGTCGGTGGTCCAGCCGACGCCGAGGTAGACCCGGGAGAAGGCGACGACCAGCACCAGTGCCACGGCAGGTACGACGGCCGCCGCCCGAGCCCGATAGCGGGGAGAGATCTCGCGTTCGCGCAGGATCATCAGCAGGATCGACCCGACGGCGACACAGATCTGCACGGCATGGCCCGAGGGGTAGCCGGAGCCGTTGCTGGGGGTGAGCGCGGTGGCCGGTCCGGGTTCCGGGTGCGGGACGAGCGCGGCCACCAGGGCGGTCACCAGCGCGACTCCGGCGTACCCGACCAGCAGGCGTACGCCGGGTCCGGCCCGACGTGAGCGCTGGTACACCAGCGCCGCAGCGGCGAGCAGGACCGGGACCAGCACCACCGAGGAGCCGAGCCAGGTCAGCACCTGCAGGATGCTCGACAGCACCGGCTCACGGTGGGCGAGCATCCAGGCCTGGACCGGGGCGTCCCAGGTGACCAGCTCCTCGCGGGCCAGGACGTCCTGGCTGATGCCGACCAGCATCCACAGTCCGCCGGCCGCGATCGCGACCCAGAGGGTGAGGGAGAAGCCGCGATCGCCTCGGCCGAAGCGGGCGGCGACCCAGTGCGTCGACGCCGGGAAGCGCTCCCGCAGGGCGGTGACGGCCCGGGTGTCGCCGAGTCGGCCGAACCATCCCGCGACGGCCTGCCGACGCTCGCCCCGCAGCAGTCGAGAGACGACCACGGCAGCGACCACGAGGACGAGCATCCCGATCCCGATCCGGGAGGCCAGGTGCTCGACCTTGCGCCAGCTGTTGCCGGCCAGGAAGCCGAGCATCACCGCGGCGGTCGCCCAGACCAGCCCGCCGGCGACGTTCCATGCCAGGAACGTGCGGTAGGGCATCCGCGCCATCCCGGCCAGGCCGGGGATCAGCACCCGAAGGGCGGCGGTGAAGCGGCCGAGGAAGACCGCCCGCCCGGCGCGTTCGGAGAGGAACTTCTCCCCTCGGTCGAGGTGCTCGTGCTTGACGAACCTTCCCACGGTCCCGTGCAGCATCTGTCTGCCCCAGCGACGACCGACGGCGTACCCGACGCTGTCGCCGATGACCGCGCCGAGGATTCCCGCGATCAGTACGGCGGCCAGCGGGACCTTCGACTGCGAGGCCAGCACCCCGCCCAGGATCAGCGTGATCTCACCGGGGAAGACGAAGCCGACGAACGCCGACGACTCGAGGGCCGGGAGCAGGAAGACCAGGATCAGGGCGACCCAGACGGGCAGCGCCAGGATGTGGTCGGCGATCGTGCTCATCAAGCGGCGGGACCCGTCGTCGCTTCTGCGCTGAGCGGCTCTGCCGTGAGCAGGGGTCGGAGCCTGGTGCCTTCAAGAGACTGCACAAGCCGGGCGAGAGGTCGCCGGGCCAGCCAGGCCGTGACCAGGGCGACGGCGCTGCCCAGAAGGAGTCCCACCACCACATCGTGGGGGTAGTGGGCCGCGATGTACACCCGCGAGAATGCGAGCAGGAGTGCCGCGACCCACGCGACCGCACCCAGGCGCCGGTCGACGAGTAGTACGCCGGTGGCGACAGCGCCCGCCATCACCGCATGGTCGCTCGGGAACGAGAAGTCGGTGCTCCGATGGACCAGCACCAAGATGTCCGACAGCGAGGTGTACGGCCGGGCCTCGCGGACCGCGTTGCCGATCGGCTGGTTCACCGCGATCGCGAGGAGCATGCCGAAGGGCGCCCACAGCGCAATCGCCATCGTGGGTGCGTCCCGATGCCGGGCGATCCACCAGCCGACGATCAGGAACACCGCGAACAGCACCACCCCGTCACTGGCGAAGGTCAGCACCGGTCCGTTCAACCACGGGGTGGCTCGCGCGAAGTCGTTGATTGCGGCGAAGAGGCCGGTCGCAGGGTGGGTCACCGGTCAAGCCTAGGGGCCGCACCTGACGCCAGCCTGACCGTCGAGCCCCCTATCGTGGTCGCCATGGCCCACGACCGCGAGCACACCGAGCCGGCCGACCACGCAGTGTCGCGGACGACCACCGGGTGAACGACTCCCCGCACTGGTCCGAGCCCGGGGCCTGGCCGGTGGCGGCCGGGGTGCACCGGATCCCGCTCCCGCTCCCCATGGACGGGCTGAAGGCCGTCAACGTGTACGTCCTGGAGACCGACGACGGGCTGGTTCTCGTCGACGGCGGCTGGGCGATCCCGGAGTCGCGCAAGCTCTTCGAGGCCTCCCTGTCCTCGCTCGGGTTCTCGCTGAGCGACATCCGCCGCTTCCTCGTCACCCACCTGCACCGGGACCACTACACGCAGGCGGTCGCGGTACGCCGCGAGGTCGGCTCGCACGTCAGTCTCGGGCTCGGTGACAAGGCCTCGATCGACCTGATCAACGACACGAGCCTGGGTCAGGACCCGACCCTGGCCCGGCTCGAGGTTGCCGGCGCCGGGCGTCTGGCCAAGGGCTGGCGGTCGATGATGCCGACCGAGCGCCCGCCGACCGACGACTACGAGATGCCAGACGTCTGGCTGGACCGGGACCTGGAGATCGATCTGGGCACCCGGACGCTCCGGGCCGTGGCGACCCCGGGCCACACGCAGGGCCACTACGTCTTCGCGGACCCGTCGGCCTCGCTGCTCTTCGCCGGAGACCACGTGCTGCCGACGATCACGCCATCGATCGGCTTCGAGCCGGCGTACGTCGACCACGCCCTGCGCGACTTCCTCGACTCGCTGGCCAAGGTCCGTGCGATGCCGGACATGCGGCTGCTGCCGGCTCATGGTCCGGTGACCGCGAGCTCACACGCCCGCGTCGACGAGCTCGTCGCGCACCACGAGCAGCGGCTGGCGCTCTGCCAGAACGCCGTCGACTCCGGGCTCGCCACCGCGTGGCAGGTCGCCGAGAAGCTTCCCTGGACCCGCCACGAGCGGTCGATGGCCGACCTCGACGCGTTCAACGCCGTACTCGCCACCTTCGAGACGCTGGCACACCTCGAGCTGCTGGCTGCCCAAGGCCGGATCCGACGCGACGACGCGGAGACCACCGTCCGGTTCCTGGCGACCCCGGAGCCGGACGCGTCCTGATCCGGACACGAGACCGCCCCTGCGTCGCACGGGGCAGTGACGCAGGGGCGGAACCCGATCAGGCAGGCGTCAGCGTGAATCCCCCCTGGTCCAACGCCTGCGACCGATCAGCCAGAAGCCGACGATGATGCTGGCCAGACCCCACCCGGTCAGGGCACCCATGCCCTGAGGTGCACCGGTCGGCGGGAGCACGATCGGCGGGGAGACCACCGGCGGCTTCACGATCGGCGGGGTGACGACCGGCGGCACCACGACCGGCGGCTCGACGATGATCACGCAGACCTCGACGCTGTGGTCGGCGCTCTGGCCGGTCTCCACGATCGTCGCGGTGTTCGGGACGTCCTCACAGCCGGCCGCCGGAGCGTCGAGGTTCGCCGTGTAGTCGAACGACGTCGGGGTCCCCTCCTCGTTCCAGTCGGCCGTGCCCAGGTCGCCGCCGCCCATCGGGTCGTTGACGGTGATCGTCTTGTTGATCTCGTTCGCGAGGTTGAACAGCGCGTCGGTCACCGAGGTGAGCGTCTTGCCGCCGTTGTAGCCGACCTGCGCCGTCACCTGGCCGTCGTACGGCGGCTGGGCCGTGAACGAGCAGGCGTAGGTGAAGCTGATCGTCGCCCCGGCAGGCACGGAGCTCGGCGCATCGCTGGGCTCACACGTCGTCCCTTCGCCAGGGCCGGTGATCGCGACCGAGTTGATGGCGATGGCGGTGAAGCTGTTCGGGTTCGTCACCGTCATGGTCCCCGTCAGTGCCCAGGCCGAGTCCGCCGAGCCGTTCGGCGTGACGACCACCGTGTAGTTCACCGGAGCCGAGCCACCCTCGCCAGCCGAGACCGAGTCGACGTCGGAGCCCTTCTCGATCGTCCACAGGTACGTCGTGTCGTACGACGCGGTCGGGACCTGGGTCATCGAGATGTCGGCCTGGCTGCACACCGAGGTCGTCGCCTGTGCGGACTGCCCGGTCGACAGCGTGGCCGTGTTGGTCCGCGACGAGCACTGTCCCGCCGGGGCCGTCTGGGCCACGTCGTACACGAACAGGGTCGGCGTACCGTTCGCGTTCCAGGTCACCGGCGAGAACGTGCCCGCCGGAGCCATCGGGTCGCTCACCGTGACCGTCTTGTTGATCTCGGTGACCGTGTAGGACACATCGGAGGTGCCCAGGGCCGACTTCTCGTCCTCGCCCTCCGTCCACGCCACGTTGGCGTCGTTGGTCGGCTCCTCCGTGGTGAGATCAGGCGATCCCGAGCAGGTGTAGTTGCGCGTCACCTCGCCGGGCGTGACCGTCTCTCCTTCCAACGTGGCCGCCGGGATCGTGACGTCGGTTCCGTCGGTCACGGTGCAGGTGACTCCCCCGCCCACGTGCGGCACGTCCGTGACCGTCGCGTTCTCGATGTCCTTGTAGAGGTTCGGGTTCTGGATCGTGATCGTCCCGCCCATCACCAGGTTGGTCACGCTCGAGCCGTTCGGAGTGACGGAGACCGTGTAGCGGAACGACGCGCCCTGGCCGGCCTCGACCGTCCGGGAGCTGGCGTCGGCCACCTTGCCGATCAGCCAGTTGTAGGTCCGCGTGTAGGACCACGCCGCCGTCTTGGAGACGATCAGGTCGGCCTCGTTGCACACCGTGACCGAGGCATCGGCCGAGTGCGAGTCTTCCTGGTGCACCAGCGTGAACAGGTTGAAAGCCGGGCCGTCCTCGAACACCTGCTGGTCGGAGGACCAGGTCGCGGTGTTCGGGTAGGTCTGGCACGTGCCCGGGTCGGCCCCGAGCCGGACCGTGTACGTCCAGACGCCGAGGTCGTCCGGAGCCTCCGCGCCGAAGTCCAGCCAGTCGACCGGACCGAACGTCTCGCCGGGCTGCATCGTGTCGGTGACCGTGATGTACCGGTCGTGCTCGGCCGGGTCGGAGAACGTCACCGGCATCGCGGCAGAGTCGAACGAGCCGTCGGTCGTGGTGACGTGGGCGGTGTTGCTCAGCCCGGTGTAGGCAGGCTGGCCGGCGAACGAGCAGGAGTAGTCCAGCTTGGTCTCTCCGCTCGCGCCGATGACCAGCGGTTCTGCCACGCTCGGGGCGTCCTCGACCGTGCAGTCCCCACCCGGCAGGGTGTCGGTCACCGACGTCACCGTCATCGACTGGAAGTCGTTCGGGTTGTCGATGACGATCGTTCCGTGCGCCTCCCAGCCTCCGTCGCTCGATCCGTTCGGGGAGACTGTCACGGTGTAGTGCACGGCACTCGTGTCCTCGCCCTTGACGAAGGAGAGCGTCGGGTCGGCTTCCTTGGTGATCGTCCAGTGGTAGGTCCGGTCGAAGGACGTGGCGACGTCCTTGCTGACCTGCGGGCCCACCGGGTTGCAGGCGGTCACCGAGGCGTCTGCGTCCGCGATGTGGTCGCCGTCGACCCCGTCGTCCTCGGCCACGGCCCAGGCGTTGTTCGGGCTGGTGGTGCAGGAGCCGGCCTCGGCGCTCACGTCGCGCGAGTAGGTGAAGACCTCCTCGCCACCCTGGTGGGTCCAGGTCGCGGAGCCGAGGTAGTCGGTGCCGTCGCCACCCATGTCGTCGTAGACGTCGATGACCTTGTTGATCTCCCCGTTCAGCGTCCAGTCGCCCTCGTGGATGGCGAGGTCGAAGTCGTCGGTCCCGGTCGGGGTGTGGGCCGTGGCGGCGTTCCAGGTGGCGGTCGCCGTGTTGGTGCCGTCGTACGACGTCGGCTTCCCGCTGAACTCGCAGGTGTAGGCGTACGTCTTGGAGCCGCTGATCGGGATCACCTTGTCGGCATTCGCCCAGCCGGTGACCGTGCAGGTCGGGTTCACCCCACCGAAGTCGGCGACGTCGGTGAGGTTGGTGAGGGTCACGGCCTCGAAGTTGTTGGGATTGGAGACCGTGATCTCACCCGACATCAACCAGTGGCTGTCCGACTTCGCGCCCATGGTCGCGGTGACCTTGTAGTCGAAGGTGGCCTTGCCGTCGGCGCCGACGGTCTTGTGGTCGTCACCGACCACGGTCTTGGCCAGCGTCCAGTCGTACGCCCGAGTCAGGCTGACGACGACGTTCTTCGAGACCGTGAGGTCGGCGCCCTTGCAGATCTCGACGGTCACCGAGTCGGAGTTGCCGGCCGGGTCGTCGGTGTCCGCGGTGAGCGACGCCGTGTTGGTGTACTGGCGCAGGCAGGTGCCGGCGGTCTGACCGCTGGCATCGGGGGTCCAGGTGTAGGGGCCGATCGTGCCGCTGGCGCTCATCGTCACGTCGGTGCCCGCTGCGGCGCCGTTCAGGTCAGCCCGGTCGTCATGGACGGTGATGCTGTCGTCCGTGAGGTTCGCCGGCGTGGCCGTCGCGAAGTTGTACGTCGGTGCCGGGCTGATCGTGACGTTGCCGAGTGGTGAGGTGCCACCGAGCGTCATGCTGCCCGAAAGCGGGTTCGGAGCCCCGGAGAAGGTGCAGCTGTAGCCGAAGACGTGTGACCCGTCGACGCCCCCCGCCTTGGCCGGGATCGTCACGGTGCCGGTCTGGACTCCGGGCGTGCTGACGTCGTTGTCGACGGTGCAGGTGTCGTTCGAGCCACTGGCGTCGGCCGTTCCCGTCACCCCGGTCATCGGGACCGGGTTGGAGTTGGTCAGGGTGAACTGGCCGGTGACCTTGTGGTTGGTGTCCTGCGCCGCGGACTTCGTGACGAGGATGTCGTAGCTGAACGTCGGGCTGGTGCCGTTTGACGCGACGTACTTGGTCCCGTCACCGATCAGGCGCTTGTCCAGCGTCCAGTCGAAGTCGCGGTCGAGCGTTGGGGTCGCGGCGCCAGCGGTCCCTCCAGGCCCGTTCAGCTTTTTGTTGACGAAGGTGCACACGGCATCCGTGCCGTCGGCGATCGTGACGGTCAGGGTCGACCCCGACTTCGAGAAGACCGCCCCGGTGCAGGCCGCGGAGTCGAGGTTCCACCCGGCCGCGTCGTGCTCGTTGACCGTGTAGACGCCCGGAGCGATGGTCTCGAAGAACGCGGTGTTCGGGAGCGTCGCGTCACTGTCGTCGTCGAGGACGAAGTCCTCGGTGCGGGTCGCGTCGCCCGTGTCCGTGAGCGTGAACGTGAAGTCCTGGGCGTCGTTGGGCTGGGCGTCCTTGATGACGGTCAGGCTGCCGGACTTGAGTGACCCGACCTGGAGCTGCCGGTCCCGGTCGCCACCGCCGGTGATGCAGTCGATCTGCACGTAGGCGTTGTGGTACGGCGACCCGCTGATGTTGCTCGTGGACAGCGTGCGGCCCCAGTCGAAGGGGGACGCGATGTGGGCGTCGTAGCGGAGCCAGGCGACCTGTCCGACGTTCGTCGCCGGCACCGTGAAGGTGATCGTCTCGGTGTTGTCCATGGTCGTGCCCGAGGCCGCCAGCGCGAGCCACTCGGCCTTGGTGTGGGTGATTGCCGCGACAGCGCTGTCGACGGACGCGGTCTCGGTGGGCCGAGACGGCGCGGTGATGAAGTGGAAGTTGTCCAGGAAGTCGTAGCCGAAGTGGCCGTGGTTCAGCACCTGGTAGCTGACCTTGAGCGTGTGCTGGCCCGGGGTGAGGCCCTCGAGCTTCCAGAGCTGGTCGACGTACCCGCCCTCGACGAAGTCCCCGCCGGGACCGACGTTGCCGTTGACCCAGCCCGCGTCGTCAGGGTTGTCGACGGATGCCATCACCTCGTACTGCCAGTGACCGCCGATGCCGCTCGTGGAGGTGCAGGCCGCGGCGTCCGCCGTGGCGGCAGGCAGCAGCGGCGTGCCGAGCGCGGCGAGGGCCAGCGCGACGACGAACCGGACGACGGAGAAACGGCGGCTCATACGACGGCGGTTCGGGAGGGGGAAGCGGTGCTTGCCAGTCACGGTGCTGCCTTTCGACGCCCAGACTGGCCTATCCCCGGCTTTGGCCGTTGACCCCGTCTGGATCCTTGCCCGGACGACGATGGCCGTCCCGGCGGGTAACTCTGCAGACAGCGGAGGGGCGCCCGAGCCCAGCGGTGCCGTGGTGTTCAGGGGCCGAGCCCTTTTCCCGAACGGTGTTCTGGTTTGTCATCAGACTCCTGTGCAGCAACAGGACATAGGGTCGGAGGACCCGATGTCCGTGCCCTTCTACGCACAAAGGGACTAGTCCTTTCCGCGATCGTCGGAATTGAGTGCCTTGTCCGGGGACCTTCGGTCGGTCACGCTGGGCCGAAAGTCCCGCCCCTGACACCGAAGGAAGCGCCGTGGATCTGAGCCTGTCCGACGAGGAGCGCGAGATCCGTGAGTGGGTCCGCACGTTCGTGACCCGCGAGGTGATGCCTCTCGAGCCCCAGGTCCTCGACCGCGAGCGGCGCAACGAGCGCGGGCTGTTGCCCGAAGAGCTGCGAGCCCTCCAGGACAAGGCGCAAGGCCTCCGGCTTCTTCGGGGTGCACACGCCCGAGGAGTACGGCGGGATGGGACTCGGTGCGGTGATGAACGCGCTGATCGAGGTGGAGCTGGGTCGGTCCTTCGTGCAGTTCGGCTTCGCCGGCGACGCCGACAACATCCTGTTCCTCGCCAACGAGGAGCAGAAGGCGGCGTACCTGCTCCCCACGATCAGCGGAGAGCGCCGCTCGTGCTTCGCGATCACCGAGCCCGGGGCCGGGTCGGACGCCCGGGCGATCAGCACCCGGGCCGTCCGCGACGGCGACGAGTGGGTGATCAACGGGGAGAAGACCTTCATCACCGGTGGTGACGTGGCCGACTTCTGCCTGGTCTTCGCGGTCACCGATCCCGAGAAGCACAAGGAGGGCCGGACCGGCGAGTCCGTCACCTGCTTCCTGGTCGACCGCGACCGCGGCTGGCGCTCGGAGCCCATCGACACGATGGGCCAGTGGGGGCCCGCCGCCCTGGTCTTCGAAGATGTGCGCGTGCCGCACTCGGCGATCCTCGGCGAGGAGGGCAAGGGCTTCGAGCTGGCGATGCGCTGGATCGGCAAGGGGCGCTACCTGTTGCCCGCTCGAGCGCTGGGCGCGTGCGAGCGTCTGGTCGAGATGGGGATGGAGCACGCTCGCAACCGCTCGACCTTCGGCAAGCCGATCGCCGAGCGGCAGGCGATCCAGTGGATGGTCGCCGACTCGGCGGTCGAGATCGAGGCTCTGCGCTGGCTGGTGCTCTCCGCCGCCTGGCAGGTCGACCAGGGGCTCGACTCACGGCAGGGGCAGTCCATGGCCAAGCTGTACGGCGGCATCAAGGCCAACGAGATCGTCGACCGGATGCTCCAGGTGCACGGCGGGATGGGCTACACCCGCGAGCTGCCGATCGAGCGCTGGTACCGAGAGCTGCGACTGCTGCGGATCTACGAGGGCACCGACGAGATCCAGCGCCGGACGATCGCCCGCAACCTGTTCAGCGGGCATGCCTCGGTGCGCGGCGCCCTCGGCTGAGGCGTAAACTCGGCGACGAACGACAGGGGAGCGCCATCGGGCGCTGAGAGTGCGGAACGCCGCAGACCCTCGAACCTGATCCGGCTAGCACCGGCGAAGGAAGTCGAGTCTCGACCACGGACCTCCGCGTGGTCCCCTCCCGGCCACCTAGGGAGAGCACACCGCATGTCCGACCGACCGCCGATCCGACGACAGCTTCGACAGTCAGCCCAGCCGCTCGCGGGGCGCCACCGCGCCGCCACGGCCGCTCTCGCGACCTGCCTGAGCGCCGTGCTGCTCGCCGGCTGCTCGCTCGGTGCCTCGTCCCCGCCGGGTGCCGACGCCTCCGGTCCGAACGGCGGCAGCAAGCAGGTCGTCGTCGCGACCCACGACTCGTGGGCGATGTCGAAGTCGGTGATGAAGCAGTTCACCGAGCAGACCGGCTACACCGTCAAGATCCTTCCGCAAGGCGACGCCGGCGCAGCTCACCAACAAGCTGGTGCTGACCAAGGGGTCACCCCTCGCCGACGCGGTCTTCGGGATCGACAACACCTTCGCCACCCGCGCGGTCAACGACGGCGTGCTCGCCGACTACAGCCCGCGCCCACCGGCGCGGCCGAGCCGATTCGAGCTGCCGACGGGGAGGGCCGGGACCAGCTCACCCCGGTCGACTACGGCGACGTCTGCGTCAACATCGACGACACGTGGTTCGCCAAGCACCACGTCACGCCGCCGTCGACGCTGGACGACCTGGCGACCCGGCCTTCCGCGACCTGTTCGTCGCCCCGGGGCGACCACCTCCTCGACCGGGCTGGCCTTCCTGCTCGCTACCGTCGGGAAGTACGGCCAGGACGGGTGGCCGGCGTACTGGCAGAAGCTGATGGACAACGGGCTCAAGGTGACCCCGGGCTGGACCGACGCCTACGAGGTCGACTTCACTGCCGGGGGTGGGCACGGGGACCGGCCGATCGTCGTCTCCTACGACTCCTCCCCGCCGTTCACGATCCCGAAGGACGGCGCCAAGCCGACGACGAGCGCGTTGTTGGACACCTGCTTCCGCCAGGTCGAGTACGCCGGCGTCCTGGCCGGAGCCGACAACCCTCAAGGCGCCAAGGCGTTCATCGACTTCATGCTGAGCCCGCCGTTCCAGAGCGCCCTCGCCACGAACATGTACGTGTTCCCGGTGAGCGCGAGTGCGGCGATTCCTCCGGACTGGGCGAAGTGGGCGCCCGTGCCGACCCGTCCGTGGACCGTGCCGCCGGCCGAGATCGACGCCCACCGCGACGAGTGGCTCCGGACGTGGGAGGACGTCACCACCCGGTGAGCCTCACCGCCCGCGACCGGTGGAGTCGCCTCGGAGTCCTCGCGCTGGCGGCCATCCCGATGGCCGTCCTCGCGGTGTTCTTCGTGCTGCCGGTCGTGGGGATGCTGGCGCGGGGTTTGGCCCCCGACGGCAGGCTCGACGTCGGCGGAGTGCTCGCAGTCCTCGGCAGGCCGCGGATCCTGCGAGTGCTGTGGTTCACGCTGTGGTCCGCTGGCACCGCCACCGTCGTCACGGTGCTGCTCGGCCTTCCCGTCGCCTACGTCCTGCACCGGCTGCGCTTCCCGGGTCGCGGCCTCCTGCGCGCCCTGGTCGTGGTGCCCTTCGTCCTGCCGACCGTGGTCGTCGGGGTCGCCTTCCGCCAGCTGCTGGCGAGCTCGGGCCCGCTCGGCTTCCTCGGGCTGGACGGGACCGCCACCGCCATCATCGCCGCTCTCGTGTTCTTCAACGTCTCCGTCGTCGTGCGCACGGTCGGCGGACTCTGGGAGGGGCTGGACAGGCGCCGCGAGGAGGCTGCCGCCGTCCTCGGTGCCACCCCGTGGCAGGTGGCCCGGACGGTGACCCTGCCGGCGCTGGTGCCGGGGATCGTCTCCGCGGCCAGCGTGGTCTTCCTCTTCTGCTCCACCGCCTTCGGTGTCGTGCTGACGATGGGCGGGCTCCGCTACGCGAACGTCGAGACCGAGATCTACCTGCTCACCACGCAGTTCCTCGACCTGCGCGGCGCTGCTGCGCTGTCGATCCTCCAGGTGCTCGTGGTGGTCGGACTTCTGGCTGCCGCCCATCGCACCCGAGCCCGACGCGAGCAGGCACTCCAGCGCACCGGCGTCTCGTCCGGCGTACGACGACCGCGCCGGGGGGACCTCCCCGCCGTGCTGGTCACGTCGGTCGTGCTGGTCATGCTGGCCGCCCCGCTCGCGATGCTGGCCGTGGGGTCGCTGACCCGCGACGGGGTCTGGACGCTGCGCAACTACCGGCTCCTGGGCACGACGGGCGGGGACAACGCGCTGCTGGTCCCGGTCACCGAGGCGCTCTCGAACTCCCTGAGGATCGCCGTCGACGCGACCCTGCTCGCGATGGCGCTCGGACTCGTCGTGTCCGTGTTGGTCACCCGACGGTGGCGGGGCAGCGGGCTTCTCGACGGGATGTTCATGCTCCCGCTCGGGGTTTCGGCGGTCACCCTCGGCTTCGGCTTCCTGATCACGCTCGACCGTCCGCCGCTGGACCTGCGCGGCTCCACGGTGCTGGTCCCGATCGCCCAGGCGATGGTCGCCCTGCCGCTGGTGGTCCGGACGGTGGCGCCGGTGCTCCGCTCGGTCGACCCGCGCCAGCGTCAGGCGGCGGCCACGCTGGGGGCGCCGCCGTGGCGGGTCCTGGCCTCCGTCGACCTGCCGCTGGTCTGGCGGCCGGTGCTCGCGGCCACGGGCCTGGCCTTCGCCGTCTCGCTGGGAGAGTTCGGCGCGACCAGCTTCCTGGCCCGCGACGACTTCCCGACGCTGCCGGTGGTGATCTTCCGCCTCATCTCACGCCCGGGGGCGGACAACTTCGGCATGGCGCTCGCGGCCAGCGTCGTGCTCGCGCTCGCCACCAGCCTGGTGATGTTCACCGTCGAACGCCTCCGTATCGGCTCGATGGGAACCTTCTGACATGATCTCGACCCGCCATCTGGACGTGCGCTTCGGTGACGTCGCGGCCGTCCGGGACGTCTCGCTGGACGTCCCCGAGGGCTCCGTGCTCGCCGTACTCGGCCCGTCGGGGTGTGGGAAGTCCTCGCTGCTGCGTGCGATCGCCGGGCTCGAGCCGGTCGCCGGAGGGCAGGTGCTGCTCGACGGCATCGACCTGGCCGGTACGCCGCCGCACCGGCGCGGCTTCGCGCTGATGTTCCAGGACGGCCAGCTCTTCGCCCACCAGAGCGTCGCGGGCAACATCGGCTACGCGCCGCGGATCCGGCACGTGAGTCGTGCCGAGGTCCGCCGCCGGGTCGACGAGCTGCTCGAGGTCGTCGGGCTGGTCGGGTTCGGGGACCGGATGCCCGCGACCCTCAGCGGTGGGGAGCGGCAACGGGTGGCGCTGGCCCGGGCCCTGGCTGCCGGGCCGAGACTGCTCCTTCTCGACGAGCCGCTGTCGGCCCTGGACCGCAACCTGCGGGACCGGCTCGCGGCCGACCTCCGCGAGATCCTGGTCCGCTCGGGCACCACCGCGGTCCTGGTCACCCATGACCACGAGGAGGCGTTCACGACCTCCGACGCGCTGGCGGTGATGCGGTCCGGGCACCTGGTCCAGACGGGCTCGCTGACCGATGTCTGGTCCCATCCGGCGGACCCGGAGACCGCCCTCTTCCTGGGCTATGCGAGCGTGCTGACCGGCGACGGAGCCCGGCGGATCCTCGCCGCTGCCGGTCTTCCCGCCACGGCTCCCGGGGGGCTCGCGCTGCGGCGCTCGGCGCTCCGCGTGAGCCACGACGGTGCCCTGCGCGGGACCGTGCTGTCGGCCAGCCTCACCCCCGAGTTGCTCCGGCTCACGGTCGACGTCCCAGACCTCGGCGTGCTCCATGCGGTGGCCCGCGCCGGTGAGGACGTGCCGGTCGGCCGGGAGGTCCGGCTGAGTGTCGACCCGGACCGCGCCGCCGTACTGCCGACGGGAGGGGACGACCGCAGTCCCTAGACTTGCCCGTTGTGAACCGGCGGGCGTACGGGTTGATGGTTGCCATCGCCCTCTTGATGAGCGTCCTGGCCTTCGTCACGTCGCACACCGTCGGCGTCCCGCTGCGCGACCCGGACGGTTTCCTCGGACCCTCCTGGACCAGGTTGCCGGCGCTGGTCCTGATCGCCTTCGGGCTCGACGTGGTCCCCCGGTCGATGTGGCGCGCCCGCGGCCGGGTGCGCAGCTTCCGCCGTGAGGCCACCCTGCTGATCAGCGAGCACTGGACCCGCGAGCGGATCGTGCTGGTGCTGGTCGGGATCTCGAGCTTCTACGCGACGTACGTGAGCTACCGGAACCTCAAGTCGCTCCTGCCCTATGTGCGCACGATCAAGTACGACTACGCCCTGCACGACGTGGACCGGGCGCTGCTGTTCGGTCACGACCCGGCCATGGCGCTGCACACCCTGCTCGGCAGTGGAGTCGCGGCGCACGTGCTCTCGATCGTCTACCTCTCCTTCCTGCCGATGGTGCCGCTGTCGGTGATCATCTGGCTGGTGTGGTCGCGCAACGTGAGCTTCGGCTACTGGTTCGCCACGTCGACCTGCCTGACCTGGGCCCTGGGCACGGCCAGCTATTACCTGCTGCCGACGCTCGGGCCGGCGTTCTTCTTCCCGTGGGTGTACGCCGACCTGGACTCGACCGGCGTGACGACGTTGCAGAAGGCGCTGGACGTGGACCGCAAGTCGGTGATGTGGAACCCACTGGCCGACACTGTCCAGAGCGTCGCCGGCTTCGCGTCGCTGCATGTGGCGCTGACCCTGCTGATCGCCCTCACGCTCCAGTACACCGTCCGCACGCTGTGGGTGCGCCGCACGGGCTGGGTGTTCTTCGCCCTCACCGTGGTCTCGACGCTCTACTTCGGCTGGCACTACATCGCCGACGACCTCGCCGGTGCCGCGATGGCCGGGCTCGCGTTCTACCTGGGGGCCGTGGCGACCGGCCAGAAGTTCGACCGCCGGGGGCGCTCGTCCCACCCGACGACCACCACGGCCAGCGTTCCGGTGGACTGAGCCACCCGATTCCCACTGTCCGGGAGGGACCCTCGAAGCGTCCGATTCGTCCCGGCGAAATCCAGACAAATCGCCTCCTTCGAAATTACAAGGTTGTAGTTCGTCAAGTCGACACGCCGTGAAATTGCGTCTTTTTTGGTAAAAGTGTTTCGCTTGGGACTCCTGAGCCCTAGCGTGCTTCAGGTGCCGCGAGTCATGGGGAAGTGACTCGAGGCCTCTTCTGCGAAGGGATCCTGTCGTGCGCAACGCTCGCCTGCTGATGGCCGCACTGGTGTCGGTGGCGCTGATGGCTGCCGGTACGCCACCCGCGATGGCGGATCGCCACCACGCGTTCCCGACCAAGGGCGAGGTGGCTGCCGCCAAGGCCGAGGCCGAGCAGAAGGCCCGCGACGTCGCCTCGATCAAGGCCCAGCTTCTGATGGCCCAGCGCACGCTCGAGAGCGCGGCCCAGAAGGCAGAGATCGCGGCCGAGGCCTACAACGGCGCGATGTGGCGTCTCTCCGAGGCGAAGAAGCAGGTCGCCCAGGCAGAGGCGGACGCGAGGGCTGCTCGCGCCCAGGTGGAGGAGCAGCGCGGACACATCGGCGCGCTCGTCGCCTCGTCGTACCAGCAGGGAGGTCAGCTGACCGCGCTGTCGGCGATGATGACCGCGGACGGTCCCGAAGGCGTGCTCAACCAGTACTCCGCCTTCCGGGGGGCGTCGGAGTCCATGCAGGCCGACTACGCCAGGTTCTCCGCGACCGACACGCTGGCCCGGGTCTTCGAGGCGAAGGCCCGCGAGGCCCGGCTGGAGATGGCCGCTCAGGCTCGCAAGGCCAAGCAGCTCCGCGACCGTGCCGCATCGGCCGCCAACCTGGCCCAACAGGCGGCCACCTCGATCGCCAGCCAGAAGACCCGTCTGATCGCCGAGCTCGCCTCGGCCCAGAACATCTCGGTGGCGCTGGCCACGAAGCGTCAGACCTCGCTGGAGGAGATCGCCCGCAAGCGCGCCGCTGCCGCGGCTGCCGCCGCGGCGGCAGCCCAGGCGAAGGCCGACGCGAAGGCTCGGGCCAAGGCAGCGGCCAAGGCCAAGGCGGCTGCTGCCGCCGCTGCCGCGGCTGCCGCGGCTCAGGCCGCCAAGGACAACAAGAACAACTCCCCGGCCCCGGCACCGGCGCCCGCGCCGACCCCGGTCGGTCCGGCGCCGTCACCCAACGGTGGGGCACAGGCGGCGATCGCCTTCGCCAAGGCGCAGCTCGGCGAGCCCTACCTGTGGGGTGCCGCCGGCCCGGACGCCTGGGACTGCTCGGGGCTGATGATGGGGGCCTGGGGCAACGCGGGCGTCTACCTGCCGCACTACTCCGTCGCGCAGTACGACTACACGACCCCGATCTCGGCGTCGGACCTCCGGCCCGGGGACCTCGTCTTCTGGGGCACGTCCAGCTCGCCGTCCTCGATCCACCACGTCGCGATGTACATCGGCGACGGGATGATCATCCATGCGCCGCGCACCGGCAAGCCGGTGGAGATCGACCCGATGTACTACTGGATCCCGCCGAACTTCTTCGGTCGGGTCTGACCACACCCCGCGGGTTGCTGGCACAGTTGGCCCATGGCCGCTGCTGACGCATTGACTGTCGACGTACCCGCCCTGACCGCGCTGCTCGACGGCCGGTACGCCGAGATCCGCCACCAGGTTCGCGAGAGCCTGGCCGAACACGCCTCCATCCTCGAGGAGGCCGAGACACTGCCCACCGACGAGTTCCGCGAGCGGGTGCGCGAGGTCGTGGTCAAGATGGCCGCCACGGGGCAGACCGGGATGGGCTTCCCCCAGAGGTACGGCGGCGGTGGTGACGTCGGCGCCTCCGTCGCGGCGTTCGAGACCCTGGCCTACGGCGACCTGTCGGTGCTGGTGAAGGTCGGTGTGCAGTTCGGGCTGTTCGGCGGGGCGATCCTGCACCTGGGCACCGAGGACCATCACGCCGCCTATCTGCCCGGCCTGATCCGCGGCGAGCTGCTCGGCTGCTTCGCGATGACCGAGACCGGCCACGGCTCCAACGTGCAGGCGATCGGGACCACTGCCATCTACGACGCCGACACCGGTGACTTCGTTATCCGCACGCCCGACGACTCGTCGCGCAAGGACTACATCGGCAACGCCGCGATGCACGCCAGCCTCGCCGTCGTCTTCGCCCAGCTCGAGGTCTCCGGAGAGTCGCACGGCGTGCACGCGTTCGTCGTGCCGATCCGTGACGTCGACGGCAGCACGATGCCCGGCGTACGCATCGAGGACTGCGGGCGCAAGATCGGCCTCAACGGGGTCGACAACGGGCGGCTGTGGTTCGACGACGTACGAGTGCCGCGGACCTCGATGCTCGACCGGTACGCCCAGGTGACCGAGGAGGGACGCTACGAGTCCTCGATCGACAACCCCGACCGCAGGTTCTTCACCATGCTCGGCACGCTCATCCAGGGCCGGGTGTGCGTCGGTGGGGCCGGGATCTACGCGAGCAAGGTGGCACTGGCGATCGCGGTCAAGTACGCCCTGGTCCGGCGACAGTTCGCCACCTCGGAGGACCGGGGCGAGGAGCTGCTGCTCGACTACGGCATGCACCAGCGGCGGCTGTTCCCGCTGCTCGCCAAGACCTATGCGCTGCACTTCGCCCAGGAGACGCTGCTGGGCCAGCTGCACGACGAGTTCTCCGGGTCGGCCACGACCGACGACGAGGAGCGGCGCGCGCTGGAGTCACGGGCGGCCGGCACCAAGGCGCTCGGGACCTGGCACGCATCGACCACGATCCAGGAGTGCCGTGAGGCGTGTGGCGGCGCCGGCTATCTGTCGGTGAACCGCTTCGACGCGTTGCGAGCCGACACCGACGTCTTCACCACCTTCGAGGGCGACAACCACATCCTGCTCCAGCTCGTGGCGAAGGGGCTGCTGACGAACTACAGCTCGATGTTCTCCGACCTCGACCAGATCGGGCTGGTCCGGTTCGTGGGGAACCTCGCGGTCGAGACCGTGATGGAGCGGACGAACGTCCACAAGATCCTGGAGCGGATCAGGGCTGTGATGCCCGGTGGCGAGGAGGACGACCTCGAGGCCGACGCGGGGATCTTCGACTCCGACTACCACCTGAACCTGCTTCGCTGGCGTGAGGAGCACATGATCGGCGGCGTCGCCCGCCGGTTGAAGCGGGGGATCGACGCCGGTGAGGAGCCGGGCTCCGTCTTCAGCCGTTGCCAGGACCACGTGATCAACACCGCCCGGGCGCATGTCGAGCGGCTGGTGCTCGAAGGCTTCGTGGCGAAGTGGCGCGAGATGCCGGAGAACGCGAACCGTCGCGCGATGTCGCTGCTGTGCGACCTCTACGCGCTTTCGACGATCGAGGCGGACCGGGCCTGGTTCATGGAGCACGGCAGGCTGTCCTCTCCCCGCTCCAAGGCGGTCACCGCGGCGGTCAACGACCTCTGCCGCCAGGTCCGTCCGATCGCGGGCGAGCTGGTCGACGCGTTCGCCGTACCTCAGGAGATGCTGCGCGCCGAGATCCTCCCCTGACGCGGCGCATCTTGGCCCGCAAACCCCGCTGACGCGGCGCATCTTGGCCCCCAAACCCCGCTGACGCGGCGCATGTTGCGGGGCTGTGGATGAGCCGAGCGCTGATCGCGTGATGTGTCGCATTCTGCCGGGATGTCAGCAAGTTTCGAGCGAACCCTCGCCCTGCGACCGATGCCCCTCCTCGGCAGCGACTTCCCGCTCCCGCTCACCGAACCGTTCACGCGGCAGATGGCCCTGTCGGCCGGCCTCAACGACAGGCGACTGGCGAGACTGACCCAGCAAGGACTCCTTCGGCGCTTGGTCAAGGGGGTGTACGTCGCAGCCCAGGCGCGGGACTCCCGTGAGCAACGGATCGAGGCGCTGAAGCTCGTCGTGCCCCCGGGTGTAGTCATCACGGACACCACGGCCAACTGGGTCCACGTGGGTGACCAGGCACTGGGTCCCAACGAGCACACCTACCTCACCGAGATCCACGCCTTCCACACGCATCGTGGGTGCCGCTTGCGCAACCGTCTGGTCGACAGTGGCGAGCGAGCAATGCGCCCTCGCGACGTGATGGAGGTCAACGGGCTACGCATCGTCACCCCGCTGCGCGCGACGGTGGACTCGGGGCGGCTGCTGTCGCGCGACCATGCCTTCGCCACCCTCGACCTGATGCTCCGTCTCGGCGGCGTCGACAAGGAGAGGTTGCTCGCAGAGGTCGAGCGCTTCAAGGGTTACCGAGGGGTTCGACAGCTACGTGCCCTGGCGCCGCTGGCCGACCCGCGCTCCGAGTCGTACGGCGAGTCGGTGCTGCGGCTGCGCTGGCTGGACGAGCCTGGCCTGCCTCCGCCCGAACTGCAGATCCCCGTCACCAACCCGTACGGCGGCACCTGGTGGCTCGACCTGGGAGTGGAGGAGCTCGGGTTCGCCGCTGAGTACGACGGAGAGGCCTGGCACGACGGCGATGCGTCGGAGCGAGACGAATGGCGACGAACCACCATCAGCGAGATGCACGACTTCCGTTTCGAGATCTTCAGGAAGCGCCACGTCTTCGGGCCCGATCAGGACGCAGGCCGCCGCCTTCGAGACGGCATCGTCGCTGCTCGCAAGAGTCGAGGCGAGTTCCGCCCGGGCTCCTGACCCGACAAGATGCGCCGCGTCAGGGCGCCTGACCCGACAAGATGCGCCGCGTCAGGGCATTCTGGAGGACAAGATGAGCCGCGTCAGCGGGTCAGTGCGGGAAGGGGTTGTCCTTGGCCCGCTCGAAGGACGCCTGGACCTCGGCCTCGGCCTCGGTCCGACCCACCCACTCCGCACCATCCACGGACTTCCCGGGCTCGAGGTCCTTGTAGACCTCGAAGAAGTGCTGGATCTCCAGCTTGTCGAACTTCGACACGTGGCTGATGTCGCGCAGGTGCTCCAGACGCGGGTCGGTCGCGGGGACGCAGAGGACCTTGTCGTCGCCGCCGGCCTCGTCGGTCATCCGGAACATGCCGATCGCGCGGCACTTGATCAGGCATCCGGGGAACGTCGGCTCCTGCAGGATGACCAGCGCGTCGAGCGGGTCCCCGTCGAGACCGAGCGTGTTCTCGATGTACCCGTAGTCCGCCGGATACTGCGTCGAGGTGAACAGCGTCCGGTCGAGCCGGATCCGGCCGCTCTGGTGGTCGACCTCGTACTTGTTGCGCTGCCCCTTGGGGATCTCCACCAGTACGTCGAACTCCACGTCGTTCCTCCTCGAACCGCCACCGGCCGGGTTCCCCGGCACACAACTTGGTTAGTGTCGCGCACAATCGCGGGAAACGTGCACTCGGAAGGGGTCTGTGGTGGCTGGAGGTGACCGACGCCACGCATGGCGTCTGGTTCCGCCCGGTTTGGTCGCCGTACTGCTGGTGGCCGCCGTGCTGTCCTGGCAGCTCGACCTCGGCCACCGGTGGCTCGGCTGGGACTACCCCTCGCCGATCGAGCAGCCGGCCGAGGTGAGCCCACCTCCGGGGCTCGAGCTGGCCCCGCTCGGAGCGCCCAAGGTCCTCGCTGAGGACCTTCCGGACCACCTCGCGGACCCGGCCAAGATCGAGGCCGCGCTGGCGTCGTACGTCGCCGACCACCGGCTCGGACGGCACGTGCGCGTGCTCGTGCAGCAGCTCTCCGACGGATCGACCCTGTTCGAGCACGGCAGTGGGCCGGTCACCCCCGCGTCGACCACGAAGCTGCTGACCACCACCGCTGCCCTGGCGGCCTTCGGCCCCGAGCACCGGTTCCGCACCGGTGTCCGCACGCAGGTCGGCTCGCGCACGATCACCCTCGTCGGCGGTGGCGACCCCTACCTCGCCAGCAAGCCCGTGCCGGCCGGGACGTATCCGCAGCGCGCGGACCTCCTCACCTTGGCGACAGCCACGGCGGCGGCACTCGAGGGGCAGGGGCGCTCGCGGGTGCGCCTGGCGTACGACGCCCACCGGTTCGGCGACCCCGCCGTCAACCCGGCCTGGCCCAAGTCCTACATCCCCGACAACGTGGTCGCCCCGATCACGGCCCTGTGGGTCGACGAGGGTCGCCCCGACAGTGGGTACGGCCGGGTGGACGACCCGGCTCTCTTCGCGGCGCAGACGTTCGCCAAGGCCCTGCGCAAGCAGGGGATCCGTGTCCTCGGCAGTCCCCGTGAAGCGAACGCGCCGTCGGCCTCCGTCGAGGTCGCCTCGGTCGACAGCGCACCTCTGGGCCAGATCGTCCAGCGGATCCTCGACGTCAGCGACAACGAGGGCGCCGAGGTACTCGCGCACCACGTCGGGCTCGCCGAGCGGACCGGCGGCACCTTCGCCGGTGGAGCAGCCGGAGTGCGCAAGGTGCTCACCTCCCTCGGTGTCGACCTGACCGGCGACGTGTTCTTCGACGGGAGCGGGCTCTCCCGCGAGAACCGGATCGAGCCGGGGACCCTCGCGGCCGTGCTGCGCCTGGCCGCGAGCGACGAGCACCCGGAGCTCCGGCAGCTCCTCACCGGGCTGCCGGTCGCCGGGTTCACCGGCTCGCTCGCTGCCCGGTTCGCGACGGGGTCGCGGTACGGGCCGGGTGCGGTACGGGCCAAGACCGGGACCCTGACCGGCGTACACGGCCTGGCCGGCCTGGTGACCGACCGAGACGGCGACGAGCTGGTCTTCGTCGCGCTGGCCGACCGGGTCAAGGTGCGCAACACCCTCGCGGCGCGAGCCACGATCGACGAGCTGGCGGCCGCGCTGGCGGGCTGCCGGTGCGGCGCCACCCCGTAGGGTCGGCTCATGTCACGCAGCAACATGATCGACTGGGACCTCGCCGTCACCATCGGGTCTCGCCTGGCGGGGGAGGGTCCCGGAGTACCCCCGGAGACGGCGCAGCAAGCCGTCGCGGAACTGCATGCCGGGGCCGCCCGATCCACTCCGCTGGTGCGCGAGTTCACCGGCCTCGTCTCCGAGGAGCGGTCCGCCCCCGTCCTGGTGATCGACCGGGCCGGCTGGGTCCAGGCGAACGCGGACGGTTTCGCGCACGTAGTCTCGCCGCTGGTCGAGAAGCTGCAGGAGAAGAAGGGTCCTCCGGGTCCGGTCGCGCAGGCCGTCGGAAGTCGCGTCACCGGCGCCGAGCTGGGAGCGCTGCTGGGCTTCCTTGGCTCGAAGGTGCTCGGTCAGTTCGACCCCTTCCATGCGACCGACGACACCGACGTGGCCGGGCGGCTGCTGCTGGTCGCCCCCAACATCGTGGCCACCGAGCGGGAGCTGGAGGTCGACCCGACGGACTTCCGGCTCTGGGTCTGCCTGCACGAGGAGACGCACCGGGTCCAGTTCACGGCGGTGCCCTGGATGAGGGACCACCTGCAAAGTGAGATCGAGGCGATCGTCTCCACGGTGGAGGTAGACCCGAGCAAGCTGATCGAGGACGGACTCAAGCGTCTCGGCGACGTGGTCCGCGGCAAGGACGGGGCGAGCCTGCTCGACCTCTTCGGTACGCCGGAGCAGAAGGTGGTCGTCGACCGGGTGACCGGGGTGATGTCGCTGTTGGAGGGCCACGCCGACGTGGTGATGGACGGGGTCGGTCCTGAGGTGATCCCGAGCGTGGACACGATCCGGCGCAAGTTCAACCAGCGACGCAAGGGCGCCGGCCCGCTCGACAAGCTGTTGCGTCGGCTGCTGGGGCTCGACGCCAAGATGGCGCAGTACCGCGACGGGGCGGCCTTCGTGCGCTCCGTGATCGGCGTGGTCGGCATGGAGGGGTTCAACGCGGTGTGGGAGAAGCCGGACAACCTGCCCACGAAGGACGAGATCGGTGACGCCGCAGCGTGGGTGCGGCGCGTTCACGGCTGATGGGGCTCCATCCGGCCGTCGCAGCGACGCGGCTCGCCGTACGCCACTCGCTCGGTGACCTCGAGCCCGGAGACACGGTCGTCGTCGCGTGCTCGGGTGGCCCCGACTCGGTCGCGCTGCTCGCCGCCACGGTCTTCGAGGCGCGGGCCGGTAGCTGGCAGGTGATCGGCGTGACCGTCGACCACGGGCTGCAGCCGGGGAGCGCGGCGCACGCCGTAGAGGTCGCGGACCAGATGACCGCCATCGGCGCCGACGAGACGGTCGTCGCCACGGTCAAGGTCGAGGCGCCGGGCATGGGTCCGGAGGCCGCGGCGCGGAGTGCTCGGTACTCGGTGCTCGAGGAGCTGGCGGAGCGACGCAGCGCCGCCGCCGTACTGCTGGGGCACACGCTCGACGACCAGGCGGAGACGGTCCTGCTGGGTCTCACGCGTG
Source organism: uncultured Actinomycetota bacterium (assembly GCA_963740525.1). Taxonomy (GTDB): domain Bacteria; phylum Actinomycetota; class Actinomycetes; order Propionibacteriales; family Nocardioidaceae; genus CAVUEG01. The sequence continues at coordinate 769,467 of CAVUEG010000006.1, read as the reverse complement.
GGGGCGGTGGGCGGGCTCTGGCGGGGATGCGGCGCTCGTTCGAGGGCTTCCGTCGGCCGTTCCTCGACCTGACGCGAGATGACACCGTCACCGCTTGCACGGTCGAGGGGCTGACGACGTGGGACGACCCGCACAACGTCGACCCGCGGTTCACGCGAGTGCGGGTGCGCACGGAGGTCCTGCCGATGCTCGAGCGCGAGATCGGCCCCGGGGTGGCGCGCAACCTCGCTCGTACGGCGGACCTGCTGCGGGCTGACGCGGAGTACCTCGATGAGGTGGCCGAGGCGGCCCGGCTCCAGGTGACGACCGAGGAGGGGCTCGACGTCACGGGGCTGGGCTTGCTGCCGGACGCCGTACGGCGTCGCGTGCTGCGCGCGGCCGCCATCGACGCGGGTGCGCCGGCCGGGGAGCTGTTCCACGTCCACGTGCAGGGAATCGACTCGCTGGTCACCGACTGGCACGGCCAGACAGGGGCGGACCTCCCGGGTCACCTCAGGGCGATTCGCGAGGGCGGCTCGCTGGTCTTCCGGCATCACACCTGACCTCGTCCCTCCGTCGTACCTGACGTGCTCGGAAGACCGGACCGACCCCATCCATTGGTCACAAACTGCAGGTCCCAACCCGAAAAACCTGCGGTTGGGGACCAAACCGCAACCCGAGCGGAGCGAGGCAGGGGGGTGTGGCAGGCTGAGTCGCATGGATTCGTCGCACGTCGAGAACGAGCTGGTCAACGTCATTTTCACCGAGGAGCAGATCCTCGAGCGGCTGGGGGAGCTGGCCAAGGACATCGAGCGCGACTACGCCGGCAAGGACGTCTTGATGGTGGGGGTGCTGCGGGGCGCGGTGATGGTGATGGCGGACCTGGGGCGGGCGCTCGAGCGCCACGTGGAGATGGACTGGATGGCGGTGTCGTCCTACGGATCGGGCACCAAGTCCTCCGGCGTGGTCCGGATCCTCAAGGACCTCGACACCGACATCACCGGCCGGCACGTACTCGTGGTCGACGAGATCATCGACACCGGGCTCACGCTGTCCTGGCTGATCTCCAACCTGAGCTCGCGCAACCCGGCGTCCGTCGAGATCTGCACGCTGCTGCGCAAGCCCGAGGCCCAGCAGATGAGCGTCGACGTGAAGTACGTCGGCTGGGACATCCCCAACGAGTTCGTCGTGGGCTACGGCCTCGACTACCGCGAGAAGTACCGCAACCTGCGCTCGATCGGCACGCTCGCTCCGCACGTGTACTCCTGACCGGCGGATCCTGACCGGCGTACGGGGCACACTCCTCCCCCTCACGCCTCGCCGTGTACCGTCTAAACCTCCAGAACGGTTGATTGGCAGGAGGCGGGGCAGGACCCCGACAGATGGACGTAAAGCGCATTTTCCGAGGTCCGTGGCTGTGGATCGTGGTCGCGGTGGTCGGCGTGCTCGTCGCCCTCCAGTTCTTCGCCCCCAACGGCGGCTACCAGGAGATCAACACCTCCCAGATGGTCAGCCACCTGCAGAAGGGCGATGTCAAGGACATCACCTTCGTCGACGGCGACCAGGAGATGCGCGCCGAGCTCAAGAACGGTGACAAGGTCGTCGCCACCTGGGTCAACGGCCAGCAGCAGAGCCTGACGAACCTCGCCCAGAAGCAGGTCGACGCCGGCAAGCTGAAGAGCTCGAACTCCCAGAACCCGCAGCCGAGCCTGATCGGCTCGATCCTCGCCACGCTTCTCCCGTTCGTGCTGATCATCTTGCTGTTCGTCTTCCTGATGAACCAGGTGCAGGGTGGTGGCGGTCGGGTCATGCAGTTCGGCAAGTCCAAGGCCAAGCTGATCTCCAAGGACATGCCCAAGACCACGTTCGCGGACGTGGCGGGGTGCCAGGAGGCCATCGAGGAGCTCGGCGAGATCAAGGAGTTCCTCCAGGAGCCGGCCAAGTTCCAGGCTGTCGGCGCCAAGATCCCCAAGGGCGTCCTGCTCTACGGTCCGCCCGGCACCGGAAAGACCCTGTTGGCCCGCGCGGTCGCCGGCGAGGCCGGCGTGCCGTTCTACTCGATCTCCGGCTCCGACTTCGTCGAGATGTTCGTGGGTGTCGGTGCCTCCCGGGTGCGCGACCTCTTCGAGCAGGCCAAGGAGAACGCCCCGGCGATCGTGTTCATCGACGAGATCGACGCCGTCGGTCGCCACCGCGGTGCCGGCATGGGCGGCGGGCACGACGAGCGGGAGCAGACCCTCAACCAGCTCCTCGTCGAGATGGACGGCTTCGACGTCCGCGGCGGGGTCATCCTGATCGCGGCCACCAACCGTCCCGACATCCTCGACCCGGCCCTGCTGCGGCCCGGCCGGTTCGACCGTCAGATCGGCGTCGACGCTCCCGACCTCGCTGGACGGCACCAGATCCTCAAGGTGCACTCGCGGGGCAAGCCGATGGCGCCCGGGGTCGACCTGCTGTCCTTCGCCCGTCGTACGCCGGGCTTCACCGGTGCCGACCTGGCCAACGTCCTGAACGAGGCCGCCCTGCTCACGGCGCGGCTGAACCAGAAGATGATCGGCGACAGCGCCCTCGACGAGGCGATCGACCGCGTGATCGCCGGCCCCCAGCGCCGTACTCGGCTGATGAGCGAGAAGGAGAAGCTGGTCACGGCCTACCACGAGGGCGGGCACGCGCTCGTGGCTGCCGCGCTCCCGGGCAGCGATCCCGTGCACAAGGTGACGATCCTTCCGCGCGGTCGCGCACTGGGCTACACGATGGTGCTGCCCGACGAGGACAAGTACTCCCAGACCCGCTCGGAGCTGCTCGACAAGCTCGCCTACATGATGGGTGGCCGGGCGGCGGAGGAGATGGTCTTCCACGACCCGACGACCGGGGCCGGCAACGACATCGAGAAGGCCACGTCGCTGGCGCGGGCGATGGTCACCCAGTACGGCATGACCGAGCGTCTCGGCGCGATCAAGCTCGGCGAGGACAACGCCGAGCCGTTCCTGGGTCGCGACATCGGCCACGCACGCAACTACTCCGAGAACGTCGCGGCGATCGTCGACGAGGAGACCAAGCTGCTGATCTCGAGCGCGCACCAGGAGGCGTTCGACATCCTCGAGGAGAACCGCGACGTCCTCGATACCCTGGTGACCGAGCTGATGGAGAAGGAGACGCTCGACAAGGCCCAGGTCGCGAGCATCTTCGAGGCTCTCCGCCGCCGCGAGGTGCGTCCTGCCTGGACCGGCTCCCCGGACCGGGAACCCTCCATGATCCCCCCGGTGAAGGTCCCCAAGTCGGCCAGCAACGGCGTCGAGTCCGAGCCCGAAGGTGGCGTGATCCTGACCCCGCCAGGCTCCGGTGGCGACGTGCACGGTGACCCGGGCGTCTCCCCCTGAGCCCATGATCGAGAAGATCACAGCGGAGCCTCGCGAGACGATCCCGCCCTTCGACCACGCCAGGGCCGAAGCCGCGGTCCGCGAGCTTCTGCTCGCGGTCGGCGAGGACCCCGAACGCGAGGGCCTGCGGGACACCCCGGCGAGGGTGGCCCGGGCGTACGCCGAGCTTCTCTCCGGGATGAGGATGGGCCCGGACGAAGTGCTCACCACCACCTTCGACCTCGGCCACGACGAGATGATCCTGGTCCGCGACATCGAGTTCTGGTCGATGTGCGAGCACCACCTGGTCCCGTTCACCGGTGTGGCGCACGTGGGCTACATCCCGTCACCGGCGGGCAAGATCACGGGGCTGTCCAAGCTGGCCCGGCTGGTCGACCTGTACGCCAAGCGCCCGCAGGTCCAGGAGCGGATGACCACGCAGATCGCCGACTCCCTGATGGGCATCCTCGAGGCCCAGGGGGCGATCGTCGTACTCGAGGCCGAGCACCTGTGCATGACCATGCGGGGGATCAAGAAGGCCGGCGCCCGGACGATCACTTCCGCCGTGCGCGGGATCATGCACAACCCCGCCACCCGTGCCGAGGCGATGAGCCTGATCCACAGCGGACGCTGATGAGGCACGTCGCTGGCCTGCCCCAGGCCCCGCGCACGCTGGTCATGGGGGTCGTGAACGTCACCCCCGACTCGTTCTCCGACGGTGGCCGCTGGCACGAGCCGGAGCGCGCTGTCGAGCACGGACTCGACCTGCTCGGGCAAGGGGCGGACCTGCTCGATGTCGGCGGCGAGTCCACGCGGCCCGGAGCCACCCGCCCGTTGGTCTCCGAGGAGCTGGACCGCGTGTTGCCGGTGATCACCTCACTGGTGCAGGCCGGTGCCATGGTCTCGGTCGACACGATGCGCTCCGAGGTGGCCGACGCGGCCCTGCGAGCCGGAGCGGTGCTGGTCAACGACGTGTCCGGGGGCCTCGCCGACCCCGAGGTGCTCCAGGTGGTCGCGCACCACCAGGCGTCGTACGTCGCGATGCACTGGCGTGCCCACGCGGACAGCATGCAGGCGCACACCGACTACGACGACGTCGTGGCTGACGTCTGTCGCGAGCTCGGAGACCGGGTGGAGGCCGCACTGGCCGCCGGGATCGCCGAGGACCGGATCGCGGTCGACCCAGGACTGGGGTTCGCGAAGACCCATGACCACAACTGGTCCCTGCTGGCAGCCCTGGGCGCCGTGGCGCAGGTGGGACCCCCCGTGCTCGTCGGCTCGAGCCGCAAGGGCTTCCTCGGCGCTCTTCTGGCCGATCCCGACGGGGCCCCGCGACCTGTTCTGGAGCGCGAGGACGCGACCACCGCACTGACCACGATCGCCGCGGCAGCCGGAGTCTGGTGCGTCCGGGTCCACGAGGTGCGCGCCAGCCTGGACGCCGTCCGCGTCGTCGCCCGATGGCGGGAGGCGGCGCATGTCTGACCTGGACCGGGACAGCGAGGCGGTGGAGACCGCCAACGGAGCCTTCTACGCGGCTTTCGAGTCCGGGGACCTCGACGCGATGACGGAGGTCTGGCTCGACGACGACGAGGCGCTGTGCATCCACCCGGCGGCCCCTCCGGTGCGGGGCACCCGCGCGATCAACCGCTCCTGGGCGCTGATCATGGCGAACACGCCGTACATCCAGTTCTTCCTCACCGACGTCGTGGTGAGCGTCCGTGGCGACGTCGGGTTCGTCACGTGCACCGAGAACGTCCTCACGGCGGACAGCCTGAGCGAGGACGACACGTTCGCCGGCGCCAGGGCCATCGCCACCAACGTCTTCGTCCGTGAGCCGGGGGGATGGCGGTTGTGGATCCACCACTCGTCACCGGTACTGTCAGGCACCGATCATGACGACTGACAGACTCGAAATCCGCGGCATCGAAGCCTGGGGACATCACGGGGTCCTCGACTTCGAGCGTCGCGACGGCCAGGTGTTCCGGCTGGACCTCGTGCTCGGCCTCGACACCGGGCCTGCAGCCGCCAGCGATGCGCTCAGCGACACCGTTGACTATGGCGCTCTCGCCCTGGCCGTGAAGAATGCGGTGGAGAACGATCCCGTGGACCTGATTGAGACACTGGCCCAACGGGTTTCCGAGGTCTGCTTGACTGACCGACGAGTCCAGTGGGCCGAGGTGACCGTGCACAAGCCGGACGCCCCCATAGAGGTCCCGTTTGACGACGTGGCCCTGACGATCATGCGGAGTCGCACGTGACCGAGACGCCGAACCCCAACATCGTGGACACCGACACCCTCACCGGAGAGATGCACCCGATCCGGAGGGTGGTGCTCTCCATGGGCTCCAACCTGGGCGAGCGGCTGGCCAGCCTCCAGGGCGCGGTGAACTCGTTCGCCGACACCCCCGAGGTCTGGGTCACCGGGGTCTCGCCGGTCTACGAGACCGCGCCCATCGGTGCGCCCGAAGGCTCGAAGGACTTCCTGAACGCCGTGCTCTGCCTGGACACCACGCTCTCCGCGCGCACCCTGCTCGAGCGCGCCCTGGCGATCGAGGACGCCTTCGGCCGCGAGCGCGGCGGCGAGTACGGCGAGCCTCGGACGCTGGACGTCGACATCATCCAGGTCGGTGACCGGATCGCGGACGACGACGACCTCAAGCTGCCGCATCCCAAGGCGGCGGAGCGGGCCTTCGTGCTCGCTCCCTGGCACGACGTCGAGCCCGACGCCGAGCTGCTCGGGGCCGGCCCGATCGCGATCCTCCTCGACAAGGTGGGGCTCGAGGGAGTCACCAAGCGGGAAGACGTCTCGCTCGACGTGCAGTGAGCCAGGAGCCCGAGCCGCAACCCGGCCACGTCCGGACCACCAGCGCCGCAGCCCTGGCCGCGTTCGCGGTGGTGGGCCTGGTACTGGGCTGGTCGGTCCGCCCGGCCGCGGTGCGGATCCACGGGGTGGCGCCGGTGGTGCCCTGGCTGCAGGTGCTGGCGCTGTACTTCGTCGCGGCGATCGTGGCCGCGGTGAGCTTCCTGACCTGGCGCTCCCTGCACCGCAGGCACGAGCGTCTCGAGCCGCACCAGGCAGTCAACCGGCTGGTGCTGGGCAAGGCGTGCGCGCTCGCCGGCGCGGCGGTGGGGAGCGGCTACCTCGGCTACGCACTCGCCTTCCTGGGCCGGACCGAGGCCGCGCTTGCCCGTGAACGGGCCGTCCACGCCGGCCTGGCCGGGGTCGGCGGCCTGTTGTTGATGGTGGCGGCACTCACACTCGAACGCGCGTGTCGGATCCAGAAGGACGACGATCCGGACCTACGCTGAGCTCATGGCCACTTCTTCCCCGCAGCGGCCGCCGAGCCGTCGTCGTCAGCGCAGCGTTCGCGTCACGGTCGCGGTCGCGCTGCTCTCCGCAGCCACCGTCGCCGTCGCCCTCGCCCTCCCGACTCAGTCTCCGGCGCTGCTCAGCGCCTCATCTGTGCTCGCCCTCGTCTGCGGTTGGGCGTCGGCCAGGATCATCTGGACCGAGGTGCTTCAGACCAGGTCGCAGACAGCCGCCGAGCGCGTCAACCAGGCCCAGGCCTACCGCACGATGTTCAGCGAGCGGGCGGCCGAGCACGCCGAGTTCACCACCTCGATGACCGAGCGGCTCTCGGTGAGCCGGCGTACGATCCGCGAGCTCGAGGCGACCGTGGTGCTGGCCGAGAAGCGCGCCATCGAGGCCGAACTGCGGGTGCAGCGGGAGTCCCGCCGCGCCAACGACGCGCAGGAGAAGGTCGCCGAGCTCGAGGAGGCGCTGCACATCCGCCTCGCCGAGGAAGCCGATGAGCTCGCCACCTGGGAGGGCTTCGACCGCGACGCCGACACGATCGTGGACCTGCTCGCCTGGGACGAGAAGAAGCAGTCGCCCGTGGACGCCGGAGCACACGCCAGCGGCGCCTGAAGCCGAGTATCCCGCCCGACTTTGGCACAATGCCCGGGTGACCTCACCTGAGCTCGAGACATTCGCCGATCCCGCAGCCAGCCACGGCCTACCGCAGGGATGGACGGTAGGGGCCGCCGACGAGTCCGATGTCGACGAGCTGACCGCCCTGCTGCGTCGTCACGAGAAGCGAGCCCGGGGATGGGCGTCCTCCTCCGAGGACGACGTGATGGTCGAGCTCTCGGCCCTCGGGGCCAAGCTCCGCGAGAACGTCATCGTCCGCGACGAGCGTCGCGCCGCCCGGGCCTGGGCGAGCGTCCACGACCGCGCTGCCGGACGCATGATGCTGATCGCCGTCGTGGACCGGTCGCTCGAGAGCGGTCTGGCGGACCGGTGTGCGGCGCTGCTCTTCGAGTGGGCCGAGCTCCAGGCGGTCCGGATCGGCACCCAGCGCGGGCTCGCCGTACAGCAGATCGATACGGGTGCGTTCGAGGACGACGACCGTCAGCACCGCTGGCTTGAGGCCGCCGGATTCGACAAGGTGCGGACCTGGTGGCAGATGAACCGCCCGGTCACCCCTGACGAGGCGGGGCTCGAGCCGGTCGACGAGGACGGACGCGTGATCCGCCCGGTACGCCGAGTCGGCAGCGGGATGCCCGACGAGGAGGACCTCCGGGCCGTGCACGACGTGCTCGAGCAGGCGTTCGCCGACCACTTCAACTCCCACGAGGAGAGCTTCGACGAGTTCGTCTTCCGGCTCCGCGAGGACCCCGGCCACCGGTGGGACCACTGGTGGCTGGCCGAGGTGACCGACGAGAGCGGTGACCTCCAGCCCGCGGGCGCGCTGGTCGGCACGGTGTCGGAGGGCGGGGACGGCGAGCCCGACGGCAGCTATGTCGCCTACATCGGGGTGCTGGAGAACGCCCGCGGCAGGGGCGTCGCCAAGGCCCTGTTGAACACGATCATCGCCGACGCCGCGAGCCGCGGCCGGGACCGGGTCGGCCTCGAGGTCGACGCCGACTCGCCCACGGGGGCGGACGGTCTCTACACCTCCATGGGCTGGGCGACGAAGTACATCACCGAGTCCTGGCACAAGGACGTGCCGGTCGAGGGCTAGGCGCTGTCCCGCGGCTCCTGCTCGGCCCGCGAGACCGACCGGCGGAGCGCCGCGTGCACTCCGTTGGGGGTGAGCACTCCCGCGAAGTTCGCCCGGTCGGTGATGCCGATCATCGCGATGTCGTTGCGCATCATCAGTGCCAGCGCGTCCTCGAGCGACGAGCTCAGCTCGAGAGTGCCGGCCAGCTCGGAGGCCTTGACGCTGTCCAGGGGCTCGAGGTCCTCGCGACTGATCGGCGTGACCGAGAGTCGCCGCAGCCCTCGGGACGCGCCGACGAACTCGGCCACGAATTCGTCGGCCGGCTGGCCGAGGATCCGGGCCGGTACGTCGTACTGGGCCAGGCGCCCGCCCGCCGCGAAGACCGCCACGCGGTCGCCCATCTTCACGGCTTCGTCGATGTCGTGCGTCACCAGCATCACGGTCTTGCCCAGGTCCCGCTGGAGGCGGAGGAACTCGTCCTGGAGCCGGCCACGGACGACCGGGTCCACGGCACCGAACGGCTCGTCCATGAGCAGCACCGGGGGGTCGGCCGCCAGGGCACGGGCAACGCCGACGCGCTGACGCTGGCCGCCGGAGAGCTGCTGGGGGTAGCGGTCGGCGTAGACGTCGGGGTCGAGGCCGACGAGGTCCATGAGCTCGCGGGCGCGCTCCCGAGCTTTCGACCGGTCCCACCCGAGCAGGCTCGGCACGGTGGCGACGTTGCTGGCGATCGTCTGGTGGGGGAAGAGACCCACCTGCTGGATCACGTAGCCGATGCGGCGACGCAGGTCCACCGGGTCCACCTTGGTCACGTCGTCACCGTCGAGCTGGATCCGGCCGGTGGTCGGCTCGATCAGCCGGTTGACCATCTTCAGGGTGGTGGACTTGCCGCACCCGGACGGTCCGACCAGCACGACCACCTCGCCCTGGGGGACGTCGAGGTCGAGCTGCTGTACGGCGACCGTCCCGTCGGCGTAGGTCTTCCCGACACCCTCGAGCCGGATCATCGGGTCCTCGCCGGTGTTCGAGCCGTCCGCTGCGCTCGGCTCGCTTCCGCTACGGTCCATGCTGTGACCCTACTGGTGGGCGGGCTGACGGCCGCGGCTTCCGACACGTCGTGTTACAGCCGGGTGGTCAACGACTGGTTCTGCCCGGCGTACCTCGTTGACCGCAGCGACGAGCTGGTGGCCGCCACGGTCCAGCATCTCTGGATCACCGCGGTCTCGGTCCTGGCCGGGCTCCTTGTCGCGCTACCGCTGGCGCTGGTGGCACGGCGTTACCCGAGGCTCGAGTCGGCGATCCTCGGGGTCTCGACCGCGCTGTACACGATCCCGTCGCTGGCCCTGTTCCCGCTGATCGTCCCGTTCACCGGGCTCACCCCGACGACGGTGATCATCGGGCTCGCGCTGTACTCCCTCACGATCTTGGTGCGCAACGCGCTCGAGGGGCTGCGCTCGGTGCCCGACGACGTACGAGAGTCGGCGGTCGGGCTCGGGTACTCCCCGACACGGCTGCTGCTCAAGGTCGAGCTCCCGCTGGCCCTGCCGGTGCTGATGGCCGGCCTCCGCGTCGCCACGGTCTCGACGGTGGCGCTGACGACGGTCGGCACGCTGGTGTCGTACGGCGGGCTGGGCAACCTGCTCTCCGACGGAGTCCAGACCAGCTTCAAGGCCGAGATCCTGGCCGCCAGCGTGCTGTGCGTGGCCCTGGCCGTGGTCCTCGACGTCCTGCTCCTGGGCGCCGAGCGAGTGCTCACACCGTGGACGCGGGCAAGCCGATGAGACTCATCAACGACGCCTGGTCCTACCTCGTCGACGGATCCCACTGGAGCGGCAACGGGGGCATGCTCGACCTGCTCGTGGAACAGCTCCTGCTCACGTTCACCGCCCTGGTGCTCGCGGCAGCCATCGGTCTGCCGATCGCGCTGTGGCTGGGGCACGTCGGCAAGGGCGGCTTCCTGGCGATCAACATCTCCAACATCGGCCGGGCGGTGCCCACCTTCGCGGTCCTGGTCCTGCTCAGTGTCGGCCCGGCGGGCACCGCGGTGCTGGGGCCCTACGGACGCGCCGGCCTGGCCACCCTGATCGCGCTGACGCTGTTCGCCCTGCCTCCCGTCATCACCAACGCCTACGTGGCGGTGCGTGAGGTCCCCGAGGAGCTCAGGGAGGCCTCGCGCGGGATGGGGATGCGGGCCAGCCAGCTCTTCATGAGGGTGGAGCTCCCATTGGCCCTGCCTCTGGTCGTGGCCGGCCTCCGCCTGGCCCTGGTCCAGGTGTGGGCGACGGCGACGATCGCGGCGCTGGTGGCCGGACCCGGTCTGGGACGGGTGATCACCGACGGCTTCTACCGCAGCGACTACGGGAAGGGTTTCGCCGGCGCCGTGGTTGTGGCCCTCGTGGCCCTGGTGCTGGAGGTGCTCGCAGCGGGCGGTCAGCGTTTGGCCGACCCGATGCGGGGGCACCGCAGGTCACAAGACCGTCAAGGGGCTCGCGCTGGCCAGTCCGAAACGGGATGATGCTCTAGACGGGCCGCCCATGGCGGCCCACCGGAAACGCGTGGCCGAGGTCACGGGACACAGAAGGTGGTACCCCATGCACGTTCGTCGGATCCTCGTCGCGGCCCTGGCCGTCGGCGCCATGTTCACCGTCGCCGCGTGCGCCGGAGACGACCTCGGCTCCGGTGACACCGGGTCGAAGGACAAGGGCAGCCTGACTCTCTCCGGTCAGAAGTTCCCAGAAGCGACCCTGGTCGCCGAGATGTACCGCCAGGTGCTCGAGAACGCCGGGTACTCCGTCACCGTGAAGCTCACCGACACCCGTGACGTCTACATGAAGCAGTTCCCCGGCTCGATCGACGTGGTCCCGGAGTACATCGCCGGTATCGGCGACTTCCTGAACATCACGAAGAACGGACCGAAGGCGAATTCGCTCACCACGAACGATGCGCAGGAGTCGCTGTCGGCGATCGAGCCGCTCGCGAAGGACGCCGGCATCACCTTGCTCGACCCGTCGGAGGCCACCGACCAGAACGCCTTCTTCGTCACGAAGAAGTTCGCAGACGACAACAGCCTGACCACCCTGTCCGACCTGGCGGCGATGGGCCAGCCGGTCAAGCTCGCGGCGGCGCCGGACTGCCAGGGCCGCTCCGACTGCGAGGGCGGGCTGAGCAGCACCTACGGGATCGACATCTCCCAGCTGCTCCCGCTCGGCTACGCCTCCCCGCAGACCTACGACTCGGTGCTCAAGGGCGAGGCGGTCCTCGGCGAGACCAGCACCACCGACGGGTCGCTGGCCTCTCAGGGTCTGGTGATCCTCGAGGACGACAAGGGGATCCAGCCGGCACAGAACCTGGTCCCGGCGGTCAGCTCCGACTTCCTCGACGCCAACCCCGACGTCGCCGACGTGCTGAACAAGCTCATGTCGACCCTGACCACGGACGACCTGACGACGCTGAACGGGAAGGTCGGCACCGACCGGGAGAAGCCAGAGGATGTTGCCAAGACCTACCTGAGCGACAAGGGCTTGCTCTGATCTGCTGAGGGCAGAGGAGTGCGGCCCTAGGCTCGTGCCGTGACCGAGGAACTCTTCGGAGCGCCGGACCTGCACTGGACCCCGGTCTCCTGGCAGCTGCGACAGATGCGCCGTGTGGTGCTCCTGTGTGTCGTGGCCTCGGTCGTCGTCGCCCTGCGTGTGGTGGCGCGGCGCCTCCCCGAGTGGAGTGACGTCGCCGACGACGCCCTGCTCGGCGTCGTCGGCCTGGCCCTGATCGCCTGGGTCATGATCGGACGGATCGTGCGGTCCTGGGGCTACGCCGAGCGAGGCGAGGAGCTCTACGTCCGTCGGGGCGCGCTCTACCGCGAGATGATCGCCGTTCCCTACGGCCGGATGCAGTACGTCGAGGTCACTGCCGGGCCGGTCGAGCAGCTCTTCGGGCTGGCCAGGATCCGCCTCCACACCGCCTCGGCCAGGACCGAGGCCACGATTCCCGGCCTGACCCGTCGGGAGGCAGCGCGGCTGCGCGACCGCCTCACCGAGCTCGGCGAGGCCCAGGCAGCGGGTCTCTAGCATGGCCCGCGACATCCGGAAGCGGTCCTTCCAGCGGCTCTCGCCGCTCACCCCGGTCGTGCGCGGCGGCATCTACCTGCTGGCCGGGCTGGCGGCGGGACGCAACGACCTGGTCCGCGGTGAGTTCGGGTTCGTCGCCAAGATCGTCATCGCCGGTCTCGCAGTCGGCGCGGCGTACGGCGCCGCCGCGTGGTGGCTGACGAAGTTCTGGCTCGCCCACGACGAGGTCAGGGTCGACACCGGTGTGCTCCACCGGAAGTCCCGGCGAGTCCGGATCGACCGGATCCAGGAGATCGACCTCGTGCAGCCCTTCGTGGCGCGACTCTTCCGGCTCGCGGAGGTCCGGATGGACGTCGCTGGCGGCGATGAGGGCGAGGTCCGGCTGGCGTACCTGACGGTGAGGCACGCCGAGGAGGTCAAGCAGGTCCTGCTCCGCCGGCGCGACCAGGTGCGCGCCCAGCAGGCCGGGGAGACCCGGACCGCACCGGAGGAGGAGCGTCGTACGCTCGCAGCGGTGCCGCACGTGATGCAGGTGATGGCCCTGGCCGGCACCCGCGAGTCGATGGGCCTCCTGCTGTGCGCGCCGGTGATCGCCTTCCTGGTCCTCACGCACGCGCACCCGGCGTTCGTGTCCCTGGCGGTGCCGGTCGTCGCCACGCTGGCGATCGTCCTGGTGCGCAACCTGATGGAGAACTTCGGCTTCGTCCTGTCCGAGGACCATCTCGGGCTGCACGTGCGCCGCGGAATGTTCGACCTCAGCCAGCAGACCATCTCGCTCACCAGGCTTCAGGGCGTGGTGATCACCGAGCCGTGGCTGTGGCGCCGCTTCGGGTGGGCCCGCCTCGACGTGAGCACGGCGGGCTCGTCCGGTGTCGGTGCCGGTGGGCCCGACGCCTCGACAGTGCTCTGGGTCGGCGACCGCGACTTCGTGGTGGACCTGGCGTGCCGGTTGCTCGGCGGCATCGAACCGGACAGCCTGGTCCTGCGTCGTACGCCGCGCCGGGCGGTGCTGGTCGCACCGCTGACCCGCTGGGCCCTCGCCGTCGCCGAGCACCCGTTGCTGTTGGCCAGTCGTGGTGGCGCCCTCGTCCGGCGCACCCATTTCGTGCCCCATGCCCGGGTGCAGTCCCTGCGGATCAGCCAGAGCCCTTGGCAGCGCCTGCTCAGACTGGCGACGGTGCACATCGACAGCCCTCCAGGACCGGTACGCCTTGTTGCCCTGCACCGCTCCGACCGCGAGGCCCGGGAGATCTTCGAGCGTGAGGTCCGGGCCGCCAACTCCGCCCGGCTTCCCGCCGGGCGGCCCCTGACCGTGTGAGGTGGGTCGCGCGGTGCTGTGACCGAGACCACCGGCGAACCTGTTCCACCGGGTCGCCCCTCCGGCGTAATCTCGAGATGCACGAGCCACTGCACACCGTCCGGTACCCGCGAGGGACTGGAACGAAAGGCGATGAGTTCGATGACCCGAATCGGGGTTGTGGGCGCTGGTCGAGTCGGCGCCGTCCTCTCTGCGGCACTGCGGACCGCTGGCCACGAGATCGTGGCGGCCGCTGGGGACTCCACCGCCTCCCGTCAGCGCATCGAGACGCTGCTCCCGGGTGTCCGCAACGACAAGCCCACCGCCGTCGCCCGCTCGTGCGACCTGCTGCTGCTGACCGTGCCGGACGACATGCTCGGCAACGTGGTCGCGATGCTGGCCGCCAGTGGTGCGATCCGGGAGGGTCAGCTGGTCGTCCACACGTCGGGCCGGCACGGACTCGCCGTGCTCGAGCCCGCCCGGGCGGTGGGGGCTCGGACGTTCGCCCTGCACCCGGCCATGACGTTCACCGGCACTTCCGTCGACCTCGGGCGGCTGCCCGGCTGTGCCTTCGGTGTCACCGCCGAGGGCGCCGAGCGTGAGGTCGCGGAGCGCCTGGTCGCCGACCTCGGCGGCCGACTGACCTGGGTGCCCGAGGACCGCCGCACGCTCTACCACGCCGGCCTCGCGCACGGTGCCAACCACCTGGTCACGCTGGTGGCCCAGGCGATGGACCTGCTCTCCGCCGCGGGAGTCGACGAGCCCGCTGCCACGCTCCGGCCGTTGCTGACCGCTGCCTTGGACAACGCACTCACCGACGGTGACGCGGCGCTCACGGGACCGATCGTCCGCGGCGATGTCGAGACGGTCCGGGCCCACCTGCTCGACATCGAGCGGTCCGCCCCGACCACCCTGGAGTCGTACGTCGTGCTCGCGCGCGCCACGGCCAACCGAGCGGTTGTGGACGGCCGTCTCCTCCCGATCCGCGCGGCGAAGCTGGTGGGCATCCTCAACGATGCGCTGGCCGCGCACCGTGCGAGCCGGGGCGCCGCCGTACGGGCCGAGGCGTGAGCGTCTCCGCTGACAGCCGGGCCGAAGTCGAACGCCCGGTGGTGGCCCGCAGCCGGGCCCGACCTGTCCTCGCTGCTCGCCGACACGAGGACAGGAGGCGGCCGCGTGGCCCTCGTCCCGACGATGGGCGCCTTGCACGAAGGACACGCGGCGCTGATCCGCGACGCGCGCAGCAGGCTGGGACCGGCCGACGTCCTGGTGGTCTCGATCTTCGTGAACCCGCTGCAGTTCGGCCCGGGCGAGGATCTCGACCGCTACCCCCGCACGTTCGACGCCGACCTCGAGGTCTGCGCCGCGGAAGGGGTTGACGGGGTGTTCGCGCCGGGGTGGACGACGTCTACCCCGAAGGGACACCGCAGGTCACGGTCGACCCCGGTCCGCTCGGCGACCTGCTCGAGGGCGCGACGCGGCCGGGCCACTTCCGCGGCGTCCTGACCGTCGTCGCCAAGCTGTTCGGCCTGGTCCGCCCCGACCTCGCGGTCTTCGGCGAGAAGGACTACCAACAGCTCGTGCTCATCCGCCGGATGGTCTCCGACCTGTGTCTCGGCATCGACGTCGTCGGGGCATCCACCGCGCGCGAGCCGGACGGGCTGGCGCGGTCCTCGAGGAACCGCTACCTCGACGGCGAGCAGCGGGAGGTGGCCACGGTGCTGTCTCGGTCCCTGTACGCCGGCCGCCAGGCCGCCGCCGGCGGCGCGGAACTGGCACTCACCGCCGCCCGTGCCGAGCTGCGTCGCGCGACCGGAGTCGACCTCGACTACCTCGAGCTGACCGACCCGGACCTCGGCCCGGCCCCCGACCACGGCCCCGCCCGGCTGCTCGTCGCGGCCCGCGTCGGCACCACCCGCCTGATCGACAACACCGCCCTGACCCTGGGAGAACGCTGATGCTGCGCACCATGATGACGAGCAAGATCCACCGGGCAACGGTCACGCAGGCCGACCTGCACTACGTCGGTTCGGTCACCGTCGACGCGGACCTGCTCGACGCGGCCGACCTGCTCGCCGGTGAGCTCGTGCACATCGTGGACGTGACCAACGGCGCCCGGCTCGAGACGTACACGATTCCCGGCGAGCGCGGCTCCGGGGTGATCGGCATCAACGGTGCCGCGGCTCGGCTCGTCCAGCCGGGAGACATCGTGATCCTGATCGCCTACCGCCAGATGGAGGACGCCCAGGCGCGTGCGCTCGAGCCGCACGTCGTGTTCGTCGATGCCGCAAACCGGGTCATCGGCACCGGTTCCGATCCCGCGGACGCGCCCGCGGGCAGCGGCCTCACCCGCGGGGACCTGACCACCGCCGGCATGCGATGAGCCCCGCGTGATCGAGCTGCCCCGCCGTCTCGAGGCACCCGATCCGGGCTGGTCGACGTACGCCGACGTGGTGGTGATCGGCTCCGGCATCGCCGGGCTGACCGCTGCGCTGAAGACCCATGCGCTCCTGTCGGCCCAGCCCGGCGGCGGCTCGGTGATGGTCGTGACCAAGGATCTGCTGTCGGCCGGGTCCACCCGGTGGGCGCAGGGCGGCATCGCGGCGGCTCTGGGCGAGGGTGACAGCCCCGAGGAGCATCTGCGCGACACGCTCGTGGCCGGCGCCGGGGTCTGTGACGAGGAGGCGGTCCGGGTCCTGGTCACCGACGGCCCGGAGCGGGTACGCGAGCTGATCGCCCTCGGCACCAACTTCGACCACTCCGACACGGGGGAGCTGTCGCTGACCCGCGAGGGCGGTCACCACCGGGACCGGATCGCCCACGCCGGGGGCGATGCGACGGGTGCCGAGATCCAGCGCGCCCTGGTCGCGGCCGTCCGTGCGGCGCCCCAGATCGACGTCATCGAGCACGCCCTGGTCCTGGACCTGCTGCCGGGCGTCGGCGGCGGTATCGCCGGCGTCAGCCTGCACGTGATGGGGGAGGGGCAGCGCGACGGCGTCGGAGCAGTGCACTGCCGGGCGGTGGTGCTCGCGAGCGGGGGTCTGGGGCAGGTGTTCTCCGCGACCACCAATCCGTCGGTCGCCACCGGGGACGGGATGGCGCTCGCGCTGCGAGCCGGCGCCCGGCTCCGGGACCTCGAGTTCGTGCAGTTCCACCCGACCGTGATGTGGCTCGGCGCCGACTCCACCGGCCAGCAGCCGCTGATCTCCGAGGCGGTGCGCGGTGAGGGTGCCTTCCTGGTGGACTTCGAGGGGAACAGGTTCATGCAGGGCCGGCACGAGCTGGCCGACCTCGCTCCACGCGACGTGGTCGCCAAGGCGATCATGCGGCGGATGCGGGAGACCGGCCGCGAGCACCTGTGGCTCGACGCCCGGCACTTCGGTCCGGAGAAGTGGGAGACCCGCTTCCCGACGATCCTGGCGTCCTGCCGCGAGCCACGGCATCGACCCTGTGACCGACCTGATCCCCGTCGCCCCGGCCTGCCACTACGCCTCGGGCGGTGTCGCCACCGACCTCCGAGGCCAGTCGTCCCTGCCCGGGCTCTTCGCCTGCGGCGAGGTGGCCTGCTCGGGCGTCCACGGGGCCAACCGGCTCGCGTCCAACTCCCTTGCTCGAGGGGTTGGTCTTCGCGCGTCGGATCGCCCACCGCGTCGCCGAGGATCTGCCCGCCGCGGCGCGAGCCCGCCCCGGACGACCGCACGCCTGGCCTGGTCGCCGCCGACCTTCGCGTCGAGGTGCAGTCGACGATGACCGAGCGAGCCGGGGTCCTCCGGCATGCGGACGGTCTCGCGGCCGGAGCCGACGCACTCGCGGTCCTCGCAGCGAAGCCTGCGGCCGAGGCGGCGACGGCGGCCTGGGAGACCACGAACCTGCTGACGGTCAGCGCCGCGCTGCTGGAGGCGGCGCGGCTCCGTGAGGAGACCCGGGGATCGCACTGGCGCGAGGACTTCCCCGAGACCGACGAGCTGTGGCACGGTCACGTCGACCTCACCCTGACCGGTGACTCACTCGAGCCCACCTTCCACCCGACCGACTGCCGAGGACCCCGATGACCTCCGTGCACAGGCTGTCGTTCGCCGAGCTGCCGAACGACCTCGTCGCCGAGCTGGGCAACGCCGGGCTGGACCCTGCCGCGGTGTACGACGCCGTCGTCGTCGCCATCGAGGAGGACCTCCCCGGCGATGACGTCACGAGCTGGGCGACGATCCCCGAGGACTCCGTTGCGTGGGCGGACATCGTGGCCCGCGGAGACGGTGTCGTGGCCGGTCTGGGAGTCGCGGAGTTGGTGTTGCGCTACGTACTGGGTCCGGGCGCGAAGGTCGAGCGTCCGGTTGCGGACGGCAGCCACGTCCGGCGCGGCGACGTCGTGATGTCCGTGCACGGACCGACAGCGCTCCTGCTGACGGCCGAGCGGACCGCCCTCAACTACGCCTGCCACCTGTCGGGTGTCGCGACCGCGACCGGCGCGTGGGTGCGAGCCCTCGAAGGCACGAAGGCCCGGGTACGGGACACCCGCAAGACCATCCCGCACTTCCGGATGCTCGAGAAGTACGCCGTCCGCTGCGGCGGCGGGGTCAACCACCGGGCGTCGCTGAGCGACCAGGCGCTGGTCAAGGACAACCACGTGCTGGCCTGCGGCGGCGTGGTGGCGGCGTACCGACGCGGTCCGCGCGCGCTACCCGAAGGTCCCCGTGCAGGTCGAGGTCACCACGCTCGAGGAGCTGCGGGCTCTGCTCGAGACCGACGCGGGCAGTTCCTGCTCGACAACATGGACACCGGCCGCCTGGCGGAGGCGGTGCGGATCACGGCCGGCCGTGCCGCGCTCGAGGCGTCGCGGAGGGCTGACGGTCGAGGTCGCCCGCGAAGTCGCCGAGACCGGGGTCGACTTCATCGCTGTCGGCGCGCTCACCCACTCCGCGCAAGGTCCTCGACCTTGCGATGGACCTGCGGCCCGTCGACACCGGGGCGGTGAGGTGATGGCCGACCGGACCCTGCTCTGCGCCGACATCGGCAACACCTACACGGTGCTCGGGCTGCTCGGCGACGGCGAGGTGGTCGACCACTGGCGGGTGGCCACCGACGAGCGGCGCACGGCCGACGAGTGGGGGGTCCTGCTCCGCGGCCTGCTCAAGGACTCGACGGCGCCCGGTCCGCTGGTGGGGATCGCCGTCTGTGCCACGGTTCCGGCTGTCCTCCACGAGTGGCGCGACATGCTGCGCGCCTACTACGGCGACGTCCACCACGTGGTGGTCGAGCCCGGCGTGAAGACCGGCGTACCGGTCCTGATGGACAACCCGCGCGAGGTGGGGGCCGACCGGATCGTCAACGCCCTCGCGGCCGCGCGCCTGTACGACGGTCCCTGCGTGGTCGTCGACTTCGGCACCGCGACCACCTTCGACGTGGTCAGCGCCCGAGGGGAGTACGTCGGCGGGGCCATCGCCCCGGGCATCGAGATCTCCCTGGAGGCACTCGGCCGCCGGGGTGCCCAGCTGCGCAAGGTGGAGCTGCTGCGGCCCCGTTCGGTCATCGCGAAGAACACAGTCGAGGCCCTCCAGTCGGGGGTTCTCTACGGCTTCGCCAGCCAGGTCGACGGGATCGTCACGCGGATGACGGCGGAGCTCGGAGTGGATCCGGCCGACCTCAACGTGATCGCCACCGGCGGCCTGGCGCCCGTCGTGCTCGAGGAGTGCCGGACCGTCACCTCGCACCAACCCTGGCTCACCCTGCTCGGCCTGGAGATCGTGTTCGACCGCAACGCCTGAGCCCGGGAGACCTGTCCGCGCAGCCTCGACCTCCGCCGATACCCTTGCTGCCATGAGTGACCAGCCGGACCAGCCCGTGGGCGCCGCGGACGACGACCTTCCCGAGCAGATGCTCGTGCGCCGGGAGAAGCGTCAGCGGCTGGTCGAGTCCGGCGAGGGCGCCTACCCGGTCTCGGTCCCGCGGACCCACACGATCCTCGAGATCCGCGACAAGTACGACGGCGCGGACCTCGAGGCCGACACCCGCACCGGCGAGGACGTGTCGATCACCGGACGGGTGATCTTCCAGCGCAACACCGGCAAGCTCTGCTTCGCGCGGCTCCGCGAGGGTGACGGGCCGGAGATCCAGGCGATGCTCTCGCTCGCCGAGGTCGGCGAGGAGCGCCTGGCCGAGTACAAGGCACTCGTCGACATCGGCGACCTGCTCTCGGTCACCGGCGAGGTCGTCACCTCCCGACGCGGTGAGCTCTCGGTGCAGGCGACCGGCTGGTCGGTCGCGGCCAAGACGCTGCGCCCGCTGCCCAACGAGCACCGCCCGCTGTCGGACGAGGCGCGGATGCGGCTGCGCTACGTCGACATGATGGTGCGGCCCGAGGCGCGCGACATGGTGCGCACGAAGGCGACCGTGCTGAAGTCCCTGCGGGCCACCCTCGATGCGCGTGGCTTCCTGGAGGTCGAGACCCCGATCCTCCAGCTGACCAACGGCGGAGCGGCCGCTCGTCCGTTCCGCACGCACCTGAACGCGCTCGACCAGGACATGCTGCTGCGGATCGCGCTGGAGCTCGACCTGAAGAAGGCGATGATCGGCGGCGTCGACCGGGTCTACGAGATCGGTCGGACCTTCCGCAACGAGGGACTCGACTCCACGCACGCGGCGGAGTTCTCGATGCTGGAGGCGTACGAGGCCTACGGCGACCAGTTCACGATGATGGAGCTCACCCGGTCGCTGGTGCTCGACGCGGCGCGGGCGGTCGGCCGCACCGTCGTACCCGGCCGCGACGGCAGCGAGATCGACCTCGAGGGGGAGTGGCGGCAGGCTCCGATCCTGGGGCTGGTCTCCGAGGCGCTCGGCGAGGAGGTCACCGCCGAGACCGAGGAGGCGACGCTGCGCAAGCACGCCGAGCGCCGCGAGGTGGAGCTGCAGCCCACGTGGGGGCCCGCCGACATCGTCGTGGAGCTCTACGAGCAGCTCGTCGAGGACTCGCTGATCAACCCGACCTTCGTGATGGACTACCCGGCCGCCGTGAAGCCGCTGGCGAAGCCGCACCGCTCGGCTCCGGGCCTCAACGAGGCGTGGGACCTGATCATCAACGGCGTCGAGCTCGCCCCGGCCTACTCCGAGCTCAACGACCCCGTCATCCAGCGCGAGCGGCTCGAGGCCCAGTCGAGGCTGGCTGCGGAGGGCGACCCCGAGGCGATGGACCTCGACGAGGCGTTCCTGAAGGCGATGGAGTTCGGGATGCCCCCGGCCGGTGGCATGGGCATGGGCGTCGACCGGTTGGTGATGCTCCTGACCGGCGCCGGAATTCGCGAGACGATTCTGTTCCCGCTGCTGCGCCCCGAATCCTGAGCATTTAGGGAATTGATTATTCAAATCGCCCGCGTGTGGTGGGAATTTGAATTAGTGGATGCATACGCTAGATTCCTGCCCGGGAAATTCATTGGTTTTCACCGCGGGAAAGGAATTCGCACCCATGGCCCAAAAGGTCAGCATCACCCTGGTCGACGACATCGACGGCGGAGACGCCGATGAGACGGTGAGCTTCGCGATCGACGGCACGGCCTACGAGATCGACCTGACGTCGGCGCACGCCAACGAGCTGCGGGAGGCCATGGCGCTGTACGTCGGCCACGCGCGCAAGACCTCGTCGACCCGGTCCGGCAACCGTCGGCGTGCGGGCCGGCCGAGCGCCACCGGGGCCAGCCCCGCCGAGATCCGCGCCTGGGCCCGTGAGAACGGCTGGAACGTCCCCGAGCGCGGTCGGGTGGCCGCCGACGTGCGCGAGGCGTACGACGCCGCGCACTGAGCCTGTTCGCCCACAGCGAAGGGGTTCTGGACCTGCGACCGGAACACGTAGGCTGTCGGTGGGGTTGGACAAGTCGTAGCCCGGGTGCCGTGAGGCACGCGGCGCGGCCCCACTGAGTTTTCCGAGGAGCGATGCCTTCATGTTCGAGCGGTTCACAGACCGAGCCCGCCGGGTGGTCGTGCTGGCCCAAGAAGAGGCCCGCATGCTCTCCCACAACTACATCGGGACCGAGCACATCCTGCTCGGCCTGATCCACGAGGGCGAAGGCGTCGCGGCGAAGGCCCTCGAGAGCCTGGGCATCTCGCTGGAGGCGGTGCGCGCCCAGGTCGAGGAGATCATCGGCCAGGGCCAGCAGGCGCCGAGCGGGCACATCCCGTTCACCCCGCGGGCCAAGAAGGTTCTCGAGCTGTCCCTGCGCGAGGCGCTCCAGCTCGGCCACAACTACATCGGCACCGAGCACATCCTGCTCGGCCTGATCCGCGAGGGCGAGGGCGTCGCCGCCCAGGTCCTCGTCAAGCTCGGCGCCGACCTGAACCGCGTCCGCCAGCAGGTCATCCAGCTGCTCTCCGGCTTCCAGGGCAAGGAGACCGCTGCGTCCGGTGCCCCCGCGGGCGAGGGCGCCCCGTCGTCGTCCCTGGTGCTCGACCAGTTCGGCCGCAACCTGACCCAGGCCGCCCGCGAGGGCAAGCTCGACCCGGTGATCGGGCGCGAGAAGGAGATCGAGCGGGTCATGCAGATCCTCTCGAGGCGCACCAAGAACAACCCTGTCTTGATCGGGGAGCCCGGCGTCGGCAAGACCACGATCGTCGAGGGACTGGCCCAGGACATCGTCCGCGGCGACGTGCCCGAGACGCTCAAGGACAAGCACATCTACACCCTCGACCTCGGCGCGCTCGTCGCCGGCTCCCGCTACCGCGGTGACTTCGAGGAACGCCTGAAGAAGGTGCTCAAGGAGATCCGCACCCGCGGGGACATCGTGCTGTTCATCGACGAGATCCACACCCTCGTCGGCGCCGGGGCGGCAGAGGGCGCGATCGACGCGGCCTCGATCCTCAAGCCGATGCTTGCCAGGGGAGAGCTCCAGACCATCGGCGCCACCACTTTGGATGAGTACCGCAAGTACCTCGAGAAGGATGCCGCGCTCGAGCGCCGGTTCCAGCCGATCCAGGTCGCCGAGCCCTCGATCGCGCACACGATCGAGATGCTCAAGGGCCTGCGCGACCGCTACGAGGCGCACCACCGGGTGACGATCACCGATGAGGCGCTGGTGTCCGCCGCCACCCTGGCCGACCGCTACATCTCCGACCGGTTCCTTCCGGACAAGGCCATCGACCTGATCGACGAGGCCGGTTCGCGACTGCGGATCCGCCGGATGACCGCCCCGCCGGACCTGCGTGAGTTCGACGACAAGATCGCCGACGTGCGCAAGCGCAAGGAGGGCGCGATCGACGGCCAGGACTTCGAGGCCGCCGCCGCCCTGCGAGATCAGGAGAAGCAGCTGATCCTCGCCAAGGCCGAGCGGGAGAAGCAGTGGAAGGCCGGCGACATGGACGTCGTCGCCGAGGTCGACGAGGAGCTGATCGCCGAGGTGCTCGCCGTGGCGACCGGGATCCCGATCGTGAAGCTGTCGGAGGAGGAGTCCACCCGTCTGCTCAAGATGGAGGACGAGCTCCACAAGCGCGTGATCGGCCAGGAGGAGGCCGTGAAGGCTCTCTCGCGGGCGATCCGGCGTACCCGTGCCGGCCTGAAGGACCCCAAGCGCCCGGGCGGCTCCTTCATCTTCGCCGGCCCCTCCGGTGTCGGTAAGACCTGGCTGTCGAAGACCCTGGCCGAGTTCCTGTTCGGCGACGAGGACGCGCTGATCCAGCTCGACATGAGCGAGTTCAGCGAGAAGCACACGGTCTCGCGGCTGTTCGGCTCGCCTCCCGGGTACGTCGGCTACGAAGAGGGCGGCCAGCTCACCGAGAAGGTGCGCCGCAAGCCGTTCTCGGTCGTGCTGTTCGACGAGGTCGAGAAGGCCCACCCCGACATCTTCAACTCGCTGTTGCAGATCCTGGAGGAGGGCCGCCTGACCGACAGCCAGGGTCGGGTCATCGACTTCAAGAACACCGTGATCATCATGACCACGAACCTCGGCACCCGTGACATCTCGAAGGGCGCCAGCCTCGGCTTCCAGCAGAGCACCGACGTCCAGGGCTCGTACGACCGGATGAAGGCCAAGGTGACCGAGGAGCTCAAGCAGCACTTCCGTCCCGAGTTCCTCAACCGCGTCGACGAGATCGTCGTGTTCCCGCCGCTGACTGCGGAGCAGATCGTGGCCATGGTGGACAACATGATCGCCTTCGTCGAGCTCCGGCTCCGCGACCGCGACATGTCGCTCGAGCTGACCCAGCCGGCCAAGGACCTGCTCGCCAAGCGGGGCTTCGACCCGGTGCTGGGCGCACGGCCGCTGCGTCGCACGGTCCAGCGCGAGATCGAGGACACGCTCGCCGAGAAGATGCTCTTCGGTGAGGTCGGTCCGGGTCAGATCGTCGTGGTCGACATCGAGGGTGAGGGCGCCGAGGCGACGTTCACCTTCCGCGGCGTCCCCAAGTCGGACCTTCCCGACCTGCCGGACCTGCCCCCGGTCGAGGAACCTGCCGCCACCGGCGAGTCTGACTGACCGGCCAACGCTCAGGACGCGAGGCGCTCACCCAGCGGGGTGGGCGCCTCGTGTGCGTTCGCGGAAGGTCGGCCTCAGGGCAGTCGCGGCAGCGCGGACAGCCGGGTCAGTGTGCGCCGTGCAGGTTGAGCACCACGACACCGACGACGATCATCGCGAGCGCCGCAGCCTTGGTCGAGTCCCAGGACTCGCCGAGCGCGACCACGCCGACGACGGCGATGGCGGCCGTTCCCAGCCCGGCCCAGATCGCGTACGCCACCGAGACCGGCATCTCCTTGACCACCAGGGCGAGCAGCCAGATCGAGACGGCGTAACCCGCGATCACGACCGAGGCCCAGAAGGGGTCGCGGAAGCCTTGGGTGCGCGGGAGTGCCGCGGTTGCCGCGACCTCGGTCGAGATCGCGAGCAGGAGGAGTCCGAATGCTCCGGACATGAGTTCACCAACCTTGTCATGTAGCACTTGCTACATGCACTAATGTAGCAAGTGCTACGTATGGCTGTCGACCTCAGGGAGAGTGATCGTGCGCACCACCACCCGGCGCGAGGAGCTCGCCGCGGCAGCCACGGACTACGTCCTCGCGCACGGACTGGTCGGGCTGAGCCTGCGTCCGATGGCGGCGGCCATCGGCACCAGCGACCGCATGCTTCTCTACCACTTCCGCGACAAGGACGACCTCGTGGCCACCGTGCTCAGGGTGTCCAACGACCGGTCCGTGAACGGCATCCGCGGCCTTTCACCCTCGCCCGGCGTACGACGGGCGGTGCTCGACCTCTGGCGAGCGGTCACGGCGCCCGCCCAGGCCGAGTGTCAGCGGATGTACGTCGAAGCCGCCGCGCTGGGACTCCTGGGCACGGAGCCGTACGCGAGCGTCGTCCGGGAGGCCAACGCCTCCTGGGTCTCCGCGCTCGCCGACCACCTCGTCGGTTCGGGGGCGGCCCCTGCTCCGGCGCGGAGGGCGGTGGTGCTCATCGACGCCGCGTTCATGGGCTTCCACCTCGACCAGCCGCTCGAGGACGCACGGTCGCGCCGGCGTGCGGTGGGTGACCTGGCCGATGCGGTGGCCGCGCTCGTCGCTCAGTCGACCCCGACCAAGGCGTAGCTCTCCTCACCCACCTCGCAGAGGAGCCCATCCTCGACGAGTCCCGCGAGACACCGCTCCCGTTGGTCCGCGTCGTCCCACACGGCATCCAGTCGCAGTCGCGACACCGCGCCCGGGGCGTCACGGACGGTGCCGAGCAGCCGACCACGACACTGCCGGTCGGTGCCGGCCCAGGCCTGGGCGCGACGCGGCGGGCCGTCGTGCGCCGGGTGCCCGGCCGTGTGCCACGCGCAGAGGCGGGTCAGCGGGCAGGCGTCGCAGGCCGGCGACCTCGCCGTGCAGACCAGGGCTCCGAGCTCCATGACCGCGACCGCCCAGTTGGCGGCGACCGACGGCTCCTCCGGCAGCAATGACGCCGCTCGCTCGCGCTCGACACGGGTCGCGGCGGTCGGCGGGAACTCCTCGCCGCCGACCACCCGGGTGAGGACTCGGCGGACGTTCGTGTCCAGTACGACGTGGCGCTGCCGGAAGGCGAAGGACGCGATCGCGGCCGCCGTGTAGTCGCCGACACCCGGCAGGGCCCGGAGTTCGTCGTACGACGAGGGAACCTCACCGCCGTGCTGCTCGCTGATCGCGATGGCCGCCGCATGCAGCCGAAGCGCCCGTCGCGGGTAGCCCAGTCGACCCCAGGCCCGGACGGCCTCGCCGGTCGGGGCCGCCGCCAGGTCGGCCGGGGTGGGCCACGCGACCAGCCACGCGTCGTACACGGGGAGCACTCGGCTCACCGGCGTCTGCTGGAGCATGAACTCGCTGACCATGATCGCCCACGGCGTGGCACTCTCCTGCCGCCAGGGCAGGTCGCGCTGGTGCTCGTCGTACCAGCGCAGGACGGGTTCGTGCAGCTCGCTCACGCGGCCACTCTAGGCAGACACCGGCACAGTCGGTGCGCCTCCACGAAGCGGGCTCCTCGGCTGGCTACCGTGGCGCCATGACCTCGGTGACCCGTCCTCGCGGCCGGCTGCCTCGGCGCGTGTACTGGACCCGGAGAGCGCTTGTGCTCGGGGTCGCGGCCGCCCTGGTGTTCGGGATCGGGCACCTGCTCGGCTCCTCGCCCGACCCGGCCCCCGTCGACAGTGCCCGTCAGGCCGCAGCCCCGCTGGCGGCGTCCACGTCCACCACCCCCACCCTGGTCGTCACCGGCGCCCCGGCCAAGGGCGGCAAGAGGGGGCGAGTGAAGATCCCGCTCGCGGTGCCCACCGGCCCGTGCCAGGCCGACGACATCTCGGTCCTGCCCCGCGTCAAGCGAGCCGCGGCAGGCGGGGACGTCACCATCCGGCTGCTGCTGAGCACCGTCGTCTCGCCCGCCTGCAACTGGCAGGTCTCCTCCAGCGCGCTCGCGCTCCGACTCACCTCGGGCAACGACCGGATCTGGTCCTCGCAGGACTGCCCGGCCGCTGTCCCGGACACGCCCGTCGTCGTGCGACAGGCCAAGCGCACCCGGGTGGACGTGATCTGGTCGGGACGTCGGTCCGACGCGGAGTGCAGCCGGACCACGGGGTGGGCGGAGCCTGGCTACTACCACGCGGAGGCCGCGGCTCTGGGCGGCGAGCCGACCGACGTGCAGTTCCGGCTGTACTACCCGCAGCGCCCAGTCGTGACGAAGACGGCCAAGCCGAAGCCCGAGAAGGCGTCGGACGAGCAGAAGGCGCCGGTCGCCAAGAAGCGCTGACCGGCCGACCGCGCCGGGTCAGACGTAGCGCTCCAGGATGCTCGACTCGGCGAGCCTGGAGAGCCCCTCTCGGACACTGCGCGCGCGCAGCTCTCCGACACCCTCGACCGTCTGGAGGTCGTCGATGCCGGCCGAGAGCAGCTTCTGGAGACTGCCGAAGTGCTCGACGAGGCGGTCGACCACCGCGCCGGGGAGCCGGGGCACCTTGGCCAGGAGCCGGTAGCCGCGCGGGGTGACGGCGCCGTCGAGGTGCTCGGTCGACCCGAGCCCCATCGCCTTGGCCACGGCGGCCACGTCGACCAGGTCGGTCGAGGAGAGTGCCTCGAACTCCCGGAGCACGTCCTCGGGCTTGCGCGCTCGGCGACCCGAAGGCAGGTAGTCACGGATCACCAGCTCGCGCTCGGCGTCAACCCCGGTGATCAGCTCCTCGAGCTGCAGCGATAGCAGGCGGCCGTCGGTGCCGAGCTCGAGCACGTAGTCCTCGATCTCGCGGGCGATCCGGGTCACCATCTCCAGTCGCTGCGCGACCACGGCCACGTCGCGGACCGTGACCAGGTCCTCGATCTCGAGTGCGGACAGCGTGCTCGACACTTCGTCGAGACGGAGCTTGTACCGCTCGAGCGTGGCCAGGGCCTGGTTCGCCCGGGAGAGGATCTGGCCGGAGCCCTCGAGGACGTAGCGCGTCTCACCGACGTACGCCGCGATGATCTGCATGGACTGGGACACCGAGATCACCGGGAAGCCGGTCTGCCGGGCGGTCCGGTCGGCGGTCCGGTGCCGGGTGCCGGTCTCCTCGGAGAAGATGCTGGGGTCGGGCATCAGGTGCACCGCAGCCCGCTGGATCCGCGAGGCGTCCTTGTCCAGGATGATCGCGCCGTCCATCTTCGCGAGCTCGCGAAGACCGGTCGCGGAGAACGGGACGTCGAGCGTGAAGCCTCCGGTCGAGATCGAGTCGACCACCTTGTCGTTGCCGAGCACGATCAGCGCGCCGGTGCGGCCGCGCAGGATCCGCTCCAGGCCGTCACGCAGGACCGTGCCCGGGGCGATCCCGGCCAAGGTCGCCTTGAGCCGAGCTACCTCGTCAGATCGTTCCGGCGCCACCGCTGTCTTCCCCTTGCACTCGTGGCAACCAAACGCTGCCGCGGTCAGTCTAGGGCTTCGACGGCGCTCAGGGACTGCTGCGACAGGCGGAGCACCCGCAGTGCCGAGGCGAGGTCCGCGACGGCGACGACGTTCATCCCGTCGACCAGGTGGTGCCGCTCGGGACCGTCTCCGGGCTCGACTGGCACCACCGCGAGCCGGAACCCGAGCCGGGCAGCCTCGGCGACGCGCTGACGCACGTCGCGCACCCGGCGCAGCTCGCCGGCCAGACCGAGCTCACCGATGGCCACGACCCCTGATGGAGTGGGGCGCTGCGCGGAGGCGGAGGCGATCGCCACCGCCGTCGCGAGGTCGGTGGCGGGCTCGACCAGCCGAGCGCCGCCGACGGTGGAGACGAAGACGTCCCGCTGCCGGAGGTCGACCCGGCAGTGCTGCTGGAGCACGGCCAGGATCATCGCGACCCGCGAGCTGTCCACTCCCGACGTGGTCCGTCGAGGACGCTCGGCACCGGAGTACGTGGAGAGCGCCTGGACCTCGGCCAACAGGGGTCGGCGACCTTCGAGGGTGACGGCCACGCAGGTCCCGGGGACCGGCTCGTGGTGGCTGCCGACGAAGAGTCCGGTCGGGTCGGTGACGGCGACGATCCCGTCGCTGGAGAGGTCGAAGCAGCCGACCTCGTCGACCGGGCCGAAGCGGTTCTTCATGGCCCGGACCATCCGCAGCCTGGAGTTCCGGTCGCCCTCGAAGTTGAGGACCACGTCGACGAGGTGCTCCAGCACGCGCGGCCCGGCGATCGAGCCGTCCTTGGTCACGTGACCGACCAGGATCGTGGTGATGTTGCGGGTCTTGGCGACGCGGATCAGGGCAGCAGCCACCTCCTTGATCTGGGTGACGCCCCCGGGCACTCCTTCGATGTCGCTGGAGCCGATCGTCTGGATCGAGTCGACCACCAGCAGCGTCGGCTGGACCTGCTCGATGTGGCTCAGCACGGCGCCGAGGTCGGTCTCGGCGGCGAGGTAGAGCTCGTCGTGGACCCCGCCTGTGCGGTCGGCGCGCATCCGCACCTGGGAGGCGGACTCCTCGCCGGTGACGTAGAGGGTGCGCTTGCGGGAGCGCGCGGTCTGGGCCGCGACCTCCAGCAGCAACGTCGACTTGCCGACCCCGGGCTCACCGGCGAGCAGGATCGCGGCTCCCGGCACCAGCCCGCCGCCGAGCACCCGGTCGAGCTCCGGCACGCCGCTGGGACGCGCGGCGGACTCCTCGGCGGCGACCTCCCCGATGGGCACAGCGGGACGACTGACCGGTCCCGCGACGGCGCGCACCTGTGGGGCGCCCCGCTCCGCGACCGAGCCCCAGGCCTGGCACTCACCGCAGCGGCCGACCCATTTCGCGGTCTCCCAGCCGCACTCGCTGCAGTTGAAGGAGGCGCGGACCCGCGGCGAACTGGTTCTGCTCATGCAGGGCAGGCTAGGCGAGCGCCCCGACACTTCCGGTTGACGCACCGCGAACCGCCATGGATCCTTGTCCCGGCTGGTGTTGGAACGTTCAAGACGGGGAGGGGACCAGATGCGGCAGCACACGCACGCGGACGGCGTACCCACGCTGTCGACGGTGGCCGAGCGTGCCGGCGTCTCCCGTCAGACGGTCTCCAACGCCCTGAACAACCCCGAGCTGCTGCGTCCCGACACGCTGGACCGGGTCCAGGCGGCGATCGCCGAGCTCGGCTACTCACCGAACCGCGCCGCGCGGAACCTCCGGACGCGCTCCTCCCACCTGATCGGCCTGCGCTTCGACCCCGCGCAGGAGGGCACCGCGAACGCCCTGATGGACCGCTTCGTGCACACGCTGGTCGACCGGAGCAAGGACACCGGCTACCACGTGCTGCTGTTCTCCGGACGCCCGGAGGACCCGGTCGCCGGGTACGACGACCTCGTCCGCTCGCACTCCGTGGATGCCTTCGTGCTCACCGACACCTACCTCGGCAACCCTCAGGCGGCGTGGCTGGAGTCGCAGGGTGCGCCGTTCGTGTCCTTCGGCCGTCCTTGGGACGATCCCTCCGCCTCTCACCCGTGGGTCGACGTCGACGGCACGGCCGGGACCGCGATGGCGACCAGCCACCTGGTCGAGCGCGGGCACACCAGGATCGCCTGGGTCGGCCAGCTGGAGAACTCGCGCATCGGGGAGGACCGGCGAGCTGGCTGGGTGCAGGCGATGCGCGACCACGGTCTCTCGACGTCCCGGCTCAGCACCCGCGGCGACGACTCGCTCGAGTTCGGCCGCCGGGCGACGCTGGAGCTTCTCGACGCCGAGCAGCCGACGGGGTTCGTGTGCGCCACCGACACGGTGGCCATGGGAGCGCTGCACGCGTTCGCCGAACGAGGACTGGTGCCTGGGCGGGACGTGGCCGTGACCGGCTTCGACGACTCGCTCGCCGCCCAGGTGGTGCCGCCCGGTCTGACCTCGGTGCGCCAACCGCTCGAGGACGTCGCCGTCGAGGTGGTCGCTGCCCTCGGCCGCCTGCTCGGCCACAAGCCGATCGACGAACCGGGCGTGGTCCTCACCCCCACCTTGTCGGTGCGCGGCTCCAGCTGACCAGGCCCCGTCCTCCGGTGGAGGTCAGTAGTGCTTCCACCAGAGGTTGACCGCATAGTCGACCTCGAGGCCCGCGTGTTCGGCCAGGATGGCGTCGCTCAGCTGCGGCGTGAACTCGATGCGTACGACGGCCTCGAGGTCGGCGCGCTCGGCGAACGCCCAGCGGATGTCCACCGGCTTCCTGGTCCAGCCGCGCTCCGACCAGAACCGCTCGACGGTGGGCGGGTCGACCATCGGATACCCGCGGCGGAACCAGCCGCCGAAGGTGCTTCGGCTGGCGTCGTTGTCGATCACGAAGGCGGTGCCGCCTCGACGCAGCACGCGCGACAGCTCGGCCAGGCCGGGCTCGCAGCCGGGTCCGAAGAAGTAGGCCCACCGGGCGTGGACGATGTCGACGGACCGGTCGGGAAGCGGGAAGTCGGTGGCGCTCCCCTGCAGCACCCGGACCGACGGCCGGCGCGAGACCCGGCGGCGGGCCAGAGCCACCAGGGCGGGATGCGGCTCGACACCGGTCACCGTGCTCGCGTCGTCGGCGAAGCGCGGCAGGTGGAAGCCGGTGCCGCAGCCGAGGTCGAGGACGTCTCGGCCCGACCAGTCAGCCACGGCTCGCATCGCGGACTCGAGCGCGCCGTCGGGGTCGCAGGCGCGGTTCTCGAGCTCGTAGACCCCCGGATGGCGCCAGATGTTGGGGGACGGCACCGCGCCGTCGGAGATCTTCATGAGCTCTCGCGACGTCGGGGTGGGGTCGCTCAGATCCGGACCAGGCCCTGCGGCGTCTGGAACTGCGCCGCGACGATTCCGGGGGTGCCGTGGGGTGCGACCCATTCGACCTTGACGTCCTCGAGCGGCGTCTCGACGTCCTTGCCGAGCCAGTCGCTGACCCGGCCGGGGTCGCCGGCGATCTCCAGGCAGGCCAGGGAGACGTCACCGGTGGCGCCGGCGCTCGGGTGGTCGCCCAGCGGCGACTCCCACTTGATGAAGAACGGCAGCTGGGGGTCGGCCTGCAGTCCCTTGACTCCGATCTGCTGCCACTTCAGCTCGACCCCGTCGGGGCGGTGCCGGTTCCCGTTGGCGGCCTCGCGGCCGAGGCGCCGCTCGATCGGCTCGATGTCGTCGACGGCCACGACCCAGCCCAGCCAGCCGCCGCCGTGCTCGCTGCGGGCGCGGACGGCCTGGCCGAAGGGCGCCTTGTCGGAGGCGGGGTGGTCGAGAACTCCGACGACCTCGAGATACGTGCCGTCAGTGAGCGGCAGGATCATGTTGCGGGTGCCGAACCTCGGGTGGATTCCACCGTCGGCGAACTCGGTACCAAGAAGCTCCCCCAAGCGTGCTGCCGTGCCGGAGAGCCCATCGGGTCCTGCTGCGTACGAGAGATGGTCCAGGCGCATGCCCGCATTCTCTCCCCGCGCATTCGGCGCGATGACGGCGGGGGTGGTTACCGGGGGTCGGCCGGGTGGAGGGCCAGCGCCGACCTCGAGCGAAGGTGCGCCTCGCAGTGCGAGACGAGCTGGTCGTACCCCTGTCGGCCCATCATCGTGACGAGCTCGAACTCGTTCGAGACGTACACCGGCTCGAGCGCGACGTGCGCCTCGGTGTTCCCACTGCAGTACCAGTCGAGGTCGTGGCCACCCGCTCCCCAGCCGCGGCGGTCGTACTCCGTGATGCAGATCTCCGTGTACGACGTCCCGTCCTGGCGCTCGACCTCACGGAAGGAGCGGCGGATCGGGAGCTGCCAGCAGACGTCCGGCTTCGTCTCGACGAAGTGGACTTCGAGGCGCTCGGCCAGGCCATGCAGCGCACAGCCCTCACCGCCGGGGAACCCGGGTCGGTTCAGGAAGATGCAGGCGCCGTCCACGACCGCGGTCTTGCGGTCGCCGTCCTCGTCGGTCTCGACCCAGTTCTTTCCGCGGCCCTCTGCATGGTGCTGCCAGTGCTCGGGATCGAGCTGCTTCACGAAGCCGCGGACCCGCTTCTCATCATCCTTGTCCGAGAAGTGGGCGCCCAGCGTGCAGCAGCCGTCGTTCGGCCGGTCCTGGTAGATGCCCTGGCAGCCGTTGCCGAAGATGCAGGTCCAGCTGGACGTCAGCCAGGTCAGGTCACAGCGGAACATCTGCGTGTCGTCCGCGGGATCGACGAACTCGACCCACGCGCGGGGAAAGACAAGATCGACCTCGGGCACGACGCAACCCTAGGCCACCGGCAAAGGTGCATGACCCGTGCGACGCGCGCTGCAGGCAACGGGCTACCGGTAGCGTTGCCGTCATGAGGTTGGGCGTTCTGGACATCGGCTCGAACACCGGGCACCTGCTCGTGGTGGACGCGCACGGCGGTGCCGCACCCAACCCGGCCTACTCCCACAAGGCGCCGCTGCGTCTCGCCGAGCACCTGGACTCCGACGGCGCCGTCACCGACAAGGGGATCGCGGCGCTCACCAGCTTCGTCGGAGAGGCGCTGGAGGTCGCGCAGGACAAGGGGTGTGAGGAGATCATCGGCTTCGCCACCTCGGCCGTCCGGGACGCGGTCAACGCGGAGCACGTGCTCGACCACGTGCGTGACCGGACCGGGGTCGACGTGTCGGTCCTGCCCGGTGAGGACGAGGCCCGCCTGACCTTCCTCGCCGTACGACGCTGGTTCGGCTGGTCCTCAGGCCGGCTGGCGGTCTTCGACATCGGCGGAGGCTCGCTGGAGATCGCCGCAGGCTCGGATGAAGCGCCCGACCAGGCCTGGTCGCTGCCCCTGGGTGCCGGTCGCCTGACGCGCGAGATGGTCTCCGACGGCACACCCCCCACCGAGGAAGGTCTGCGGGCGCTGCGTCGGCGGATTCGTGCCGATGTGGCGAGGGACGCAGGCGTGCTGCTGCGGGCGGGCACCCCGGACCATGCCGTCGCCACGTCGAAGACGTTCCGCTCCCTGGCTCGCATCTGCGGCGCTGCGCCGTCGGCAGAGGGTGTCCACGTACGCCGGGTCCTGTCCCGCGAGGACCTGACCGAATGGCTGCCGAAGCTGGTCGCGATGAGCTCCGAGGAGCTCGCCTCGCTCCCAGGGGTCTCCTCCAGCCGTAGCCACCAGATCGTCGCCGGGGCGCTGGTCGCCGATGCCGTGATGGAGCTGTTCGAGACCGAGGAGCTCGAGATCTGCCCCTGGGCGCTCCGCGAGGGCGTCATCCTCGAACGGCTCGACCAGATCAGCATCCTCGGCTGATGTCGGCCAGGATCGGTCTGTCCACCGCGTCGGTCTACCCCCAGTCGACGGCCGAGGCCTTCGGACTCGCTGCGCGGGTGGGGTACGACGGGGTCGAGGTGATGGTGAGCATCGACCCGGTCAGCCAGGAGACCTCCGCGGTCAAGCACCTCAGCGACTACCACGAGCTCCCGATCCTCGCCGTCCACGCGCCCTGCCTGCTGATCACGCAACGGGTGTGGGGCACCGAGCCGTGGGGCAAGCTCGAGCGCAGCGCCGAGATGGCGCACGAAGTGGGCGCGGACGTGGTGGTGGTGCACCCGCCGTTCCGGTGGCAGCGCGAGTACTCCCGCGGGTTCGTGGAAGGTATCGCCGACCTCGAGACGCGGACCGGGATCGCTTTCGCGATCGAGAACATGTACCCATGGCGCGCCTCCGAGCGACGCGGTGTCGAGGTCTACGCGCCCGGGTGGGACCCGTCCCAGGAGGTCTACTCCCACGCCACCATCGACCTGTCGCACTCGGCGACCTCACGGTCCGACCCGGTCGAGATGGCGGAGCGCCTGGGTGGCCGCCTGCGCCACCTCCACATGACCGACGGCTCCGGGTCCGCGAAGGACGAGCACCTGGTGCCCGGTCGTGGGAACCAGCCGGTGGCCGAGCTCCTCGAGCTGCTGGCGAACCGCGGCTTCGACGGGCACATCATCGTCGAGATCAACACCCGCAAGAGCAGTCGCGAGGAACGCGTGCTCGATCTCGTCGAGTCGCTCGCGTTCGTGCGGCTGCACTTCGCGAAGGCGCCGGCCTGATGACCGGCACCGCACGCGGCCGTCGCCCGGGGGTCACCGAGACGCGGGCCTCGATCCTGGCGTCGGCCCGGGCCTCGTTCGCCGAGGTCGGGTTCGCCGGGACCACGATCCGGCGCGTGGCCTCGTCGGCGGGGGTGGACCCTGCCCTGGTGCACCACTACTTCGGCACCAAGGACGACCTCTTTCTGGCTGCGCTCGAGTTCCCGGTCGACCCGCGTGAGGTCCTCGACGAGGCGTTCGCCCAAGGGCTCGACTCGGCAGCCGAGCGGTTCCTGGCCACGGTGATCGCCGTCTGGGACGACGAGGGGTCCCAGCTCCCACTGGTGGCCATGGTGCGCTCGGGGCTCGGTGACGAGCGGGGCGCCGCCCTCCTGACCGATGGGCTCGCCCGGCTGATCCTGGGTCCGCTCGTACGGCATCTGCCCGAGCCCGAGGCGGAGCTTCGGGCCGGCCTGGTCGCCAGCCAGATGATGGGCGTGATCGTGGTCCGTTACGTCCTGCGGTTGGAGCCGCTGGCCTCCATGCCCTCCTCGCAGCTGGTGTCCTTGGTGGCACCCACCGTCCAGCGCTACCTGACGGGCACCCTTCCGCTCGACGGTTGACGCGGAGGGGAACCAGGAGGACAATTCAACGTATGGTGAATAACGCGATCGAGGTCCACGGACTCGTCGTACGGCGCGGGGGTCAGGAGGTCCTGCACTCGCTCGACGTTGCCGTCGCGACCGGACAGGTGACCGGGCTGCTGGGCCCGTCCGGTTGTGGCAAGACCACGCTGCTCCGCGCGATCGTCGGCGTACAACAGGTCGAGTCGGGCAGCGTCGAGGTCCTCGGCTCCCCCGCGGGGGCGCCGGTGCTGCGCAACCGCGTCGGCTACGTGACCCAGCAGCCCAGCGTGTACGGCGACCTGACCGTGGCCGAGAACCTCCGGTTCTTCGCGCAGGTGCTCGGGGTGCCCGGCGATGACGTCGGACGCGTGGTCGCGCAGGTGGCCCTCGAGGACTGTGCGGAGAAGGTCGTCGACCAGCTCTCCGGAGGACAGCGATCCCGGGTGTCGCTCGCGGTCGCTCTGCTCGGAAGTCCCGAGCTCCTGGTCCTCGACGAGCCGACGGTCGGCCTCGACCCGGTGCTGCGCCAGGAGCTCTGGCAGGTCTTCCACGCGCTCGCCGACGCCGGCGCGGCCGTGCTGGTCTCCAGCCACGTGATGGACGAGGCCACTCGCTGTGACCGGCTGCTGCTGATGCGCGAGGGCCGACTCCTGGCAGAGGACACCCCGGACGAGCTGATGCGCCAGACCGGGACCGGCGACATCGAGCACGCCTTTCTCTCGCTGGTGCAGGGAGGCCTGGCATGAGTCCCCGGGTGACCCTCGCGGTCGCGGTCCGGGTGCTGACGCAGATCCGGCGCGACCATCGCACGGCGGCCATGCTGCTGCTGCTCCCTTGCCTGTTGATGACACTGCTGTGGTGGATGTACGCCGACCTCGGCCCGATGTTCGACCGGCTCGGGCCGGCGCTGCTCGCCCTGTTCCCCTTCATCATCATGTTCCTGGTGACGTCGGTGACCACCCTGCGCGAGCGTTCCTCCGGCACACTGGAACGGCTCCTGGCCATGCCGATGGGCAAGGGCGACTTCCTCGGGGGCTACGCGCTCGCCTTCGGGCTGGTGGCCGCCGTGCAGTCGGCGCTCGCGGTCGGGCTCTCGGTGGCTCTGCTCGGCCTCGACATCTCCGGCCACGTCTGGATGCTGACGCTGGTCGCGGTGGCCGACGCCGTCGTCGGCACGGCGCTCGGCCTCTTCGTCTCGGCGTTCGCCCAGACGGAGTTCCAGGCGGTGCAGTTCATGCCGCTGATCGTGATCCCGCAGATCCTGCTCTGCGGTCTGTTCGTGCCCCGGGACTCGCTGCCGTCGGTGCTCTCGGTGCTCTCCGACGCGCTGCCGCTCTCCTACGCCGTCGACGCGATGCAGCATGTCGCGTCCGGGGCCGACGCCGCCACGGTGTGGTGGGACCTGACGGTCGTCCTCGGATTCGTGGTCGTCGTCCTCGGGCTCGGGGCGGCCACCCTGCGTCGTCGTACCGCCTGAGCCTGGCCGCGAGGCTGGGTGGGGGCGAGACCGTCGCTCCGCGTACCCTCGGGAACGAGCCGGTGCCCAGCCGGAGCGTCGACAGGGAGGTCAGGAGTGTTGCGGCAGGCGTTGCTCGCGCTCTCGCGCAGCGCAAAGGTCAAGAACCTGGTCAGCACGATGCCCGTCTCGAGCGGGATCGTCAGCCGGTACGTCCCCGGTGAGTCCACGGACTCCGCCGTCGAGGCGACGGCCGCGCTGATCGAGGACGGGCTCCACGTCACCCTCGACTTCCTCGGCGAGGACACCCTCGACGCCGAGCAGGCCAACGCCACGGTGGAGGCCTATCTCGAGATGCTCGAGGCGCTCTCGCAGCGTGGGCTGGCTCGCAACGCCGAGGTCTCCGTCAAGCTCTCCGCGGTCGGCCAGGCGCTGCCCGACGAGGGCCACAAGCTGGCGCTGGAGAACGCCAGGACGATCTGCCGAGCCGCCCGCAACGCCGGCACCACGGTGACCCTCGACATGGAGGACCACACCACGACCGACTCGACCCTGCAGATCCTCCACGAGCTGCGCAAGGACTACCCGGAGACGGGTGCCGTGCTGCAGGCCTACCTGCACCGCACCGAGGCGGACTGCCGGGCGCTCGCCTACGAGGGTTCCCGGGTCCGCCTCTGCAAGGGCGCCTACAAGGAGCCCGAGTCGGTCGCGTTCCAGGGCAAGGCGGCCGTGGACAAGTCCTACGTCCGCTGCCTGAAGGTCCTCATGGCTGGCCAGGGGTACCCGATGGTGGCCTCGCACGACCCACGCATGGTGGCGATCGCCTCGGCGCTGGCGACCCGGAACGACCGGGCACAGGGCAGCTACGAGTTCCAGATGCTGTTCGGCATCCGCACCGACGAGCAGAAGCGTCTGGCGGATGCGGGCGAGAAGGTCCGCGTCTACATCCCCTACGGCCTCGAGTGGTACGGCTACCTCATGAGACGCCTCGCCGAGCGCCCGGCGAACCTGACATTCTTCGCTCGTTCGCTGCTTTCCTCGAAGTGACCCGAACCAGGCGGAGGTGACCCAGTTGTCCGGCAGCCAGATCGCGATCCTCGGCGCGGGCGTGATGGGCGAGACCCTGCTCTCCGGCCTGGTCCGCGCGGGTCGCCGCGTCGACGACCTGCTGGTCGGGGAGAAGCGGTCCGACCGTGCCCGCGAGCTCGTCGAGCGGTACGGCGTCACCGTCGTCAACAACGTGCAGGCCGCCGAACGAGCCGACACCCTCGCGCTGGTGGTGAAGCCGCAGGACATGGGCGAGCTGCTCACCGAGATCGCGCCGGTGCTCGGTCCGGGCAAGCTGCTCGTGTCGTTGGCCGCCGGCATCACGACCGCGTTCATCGAGGCACGGGTGCCCGAGGGCGTTGCCGTGGTCCGGGTCATGCCCAACACACCCGCCCTCGTCGACGAGGGCATGGCCGCGATCTCCCCTGGGTCACACTGCGACGAGGAGCACCTGGCGGTCGCGGAGGCGTTGCTCGCCTCGACCGGTCGCGTGGTCCGGGTCCCCGAACGCCAGCAGGACGCGGTCACCGCGGTCAGCGGCTCGGGCCCGGCGTACATCTTCTTCGTGGTGGAGGCGATGGTGGAGGCCGGCGTACACCTCGGCCTGCCGCGCGCGACCGCCCATGAACTGGTGGTGCAGACCCTGGTGGGCTCCGCGAAGCTCCTACGGGAGACCGGGGAGCACCCCACGGTGCTGCGCGAGCGGGTCACCTCGCCCGGCGGCACCACAGCGGCGGCGATCCGGCAGCTGGAGGACCACAAGGTGCGCGCGGCCTTCCTCACGGCGCTGGAGGCGGCGCGCGACCGTTCGCGGGCCCTTGCCGAAGGCATCAGCTGAGGTCGCGATGCCTGTGCCCGCGTGTCCCGGTCCCGCCGTGGTCGTGTACGACCCGTCACTGACCGACTACGACTTCGGGGCGAGTCACCCGATGGCCCCCTTGCGGGTGGACCTCACCATGCGGCTGACTCGTGACCTGGGGGTCCTCGACCGCGGCCTGAGCTGCGTGCCCGCCCCGATGGCGAGCGACGACCTGCTGGCCACCGTCCACGACGCGTCGCTGATCGAGGCGGTCCAAAGGGTCAGCCGGGACCCCTACAGCAGCGACCTGGCACGTGGACTCGGCACCGACGACAACCCCACCTTCGAGGGAATGCACGGCGCGTCGGCCCACATCGTCGGTGCGACCGTGGAGGCAGCTCGACAGGTGTGGGAGGGCGAGGCACTTCACGCCGCGAACATCTCCGGCGGGCTGCACCACGCGATGCCGGACCGGGCCAGTGGCTTCTGCATCTACAACGACGTGGCGGTCGGCATCCGGTGGCTGCTCGACCACGGAGCAGAGCGTGTGGCGTACGTCGACATCGACGTGCACCACGGCGACGGGGTCGAACGGATCTTCTGGGACGACCCGAGGGTGCTGACGATAAGCCTGCACGAGACCGGCCAGATGCTCTTCCCGGGCACCGGCTTCCCTCAGGACCTCGGGGGGCCGGGCGCCGAGGGCAGCGCGGTGAACGTCGCGCTACCGCCGGGCACGGCCGACGCCGGCTGGCTGCGCGCCTTCCACGCCGTGGTGCCGCCCCTCCTGCGCGAGTTCAAACCGGACGTCCTGGTCACCCAGCACGGCTGCGACTCCCACATCGAGGACCCACTCGCCCACCTCATGATGACCGTGGACGGGCAACGAGCCGCGCACCTTGCCCTCCACGACCTCGCCCACGAGGTCTGTGACGGCCGCTGGGTGGTCACCGGCGGCGGCGGCTACGCCATCGTGGACGTCGTCCCTCGCTCCTGGGCCCATCTGCTGGCGATCGTGGGTGGGGCGCCCCTGGACCCCCAGCTGCACACGTCGGAGGACTGGCGTGCTCACGTGCGCACCTTGCTCGGTCGCACCGCACCGTTCCGGATGACCGACGGCCGGACCCCGGCGTACCGCGACTGGTCGCAGGGCTACGACCCGGAGCTCTGGCTGGACCGGGCGATCCACGCCACCCGACAGGCGGCCTTCCCGCTCAACGGTCTCGACCATCTGCCCTGAACGGGTTACGGTCGCAGGAGAGCCGGGGAGAGGCTCGACAGCTCGGGTCCACGGTGACACGCCGTGGCCTCGGTAAAGTTTTGCCCATCGGTCACCTCTTCCCCTTCCGTCACAGTAGGCTCTATTCTCACCAACAGCGCACACGTGAATCTCCGGTGGGGAAGCCGGGGAGGTGCTGCGCGAGAAAGAGCGGTGCATCATGGCAGCTCCCGGATCCAGCGACATCGGCAACGGCGACATCAACGACGTCAAGTTCCTCACAGTGGCCGAGGTCGCGGCCGTCATGCGGGTCTCCAAGATGACGGTCTACCGTCTGGTGCACTCCGGGGAGCTGCCCGCCGTCCGCGTCGGACGCTCGTTCCGGGTCTCCGAGGAAGACGTCAACGACTACCTCCGCAAGAGCTTCTACCAGACCGGCTGACACCGGCCCCGTGACCGGCCCCGTGACCGGGACCACGCAGGCGTGTCCAGGACTGCCTCTCGTTTTCTTGTCTCCGCGCTCGGCGGATAGGGTGTGGGTTCGATGTCGTGCGCCTCTGCGCTCGATACGCATGAACACCTGAAAGGTTCCATCTGTGGGTTCCGTCATCAAGAAGCGACGCAAGCGCATGGCCAAGAAGAAGCACCGCAAGCTGCTGAAGAAGACACGCGTGCAGCGTCGTCGTCTGGGCAAGTAATCCGCACCGGTCGGGGCTGAGGACGTGGGACGCGTCGTACTGGTGACCGGGGTCTCTCGAGACCTCGGTCGCACCTTTGCGGTCTCGCTCGCCGACGACCCGGCGGTCGACCGCGTGATCGGCGTCGACGTGGTCCCGCCCCGGGGCGACCTCGGTCGGGTCCAGTTCGTGCGCGCCGACATCCGCAACCCCGTGATCGCCAAGGTGATCGCCCGGGAGGATGTGGACACGGTCGTCCATGCCAGCGTGATCCCGACGCCTGGGACGGCCGGCGGGCGGCTGTCGATGAAGGAGCTCAACGTCATCGGGACGATGCAGCTCCTCGCCGCCTGCCAGAGGGCTCCCAGCCTCAAGCACCTCGTGGTGAAGTCCTCGACCATGGTGTACGGCGCGAGCAACCGCGACCCCGCGATGTTCACCGAGGACATGGCCCCCAAGCGCCTCCCGAAGTCGGGCTACGCCAAGGACGCCACCGAGGTGGAGGGCTACGTGCGCGGCTTCGCCCGGCGACGCCCCGACGTGCGCGTGACGATGCTCCGTGCGGCGAACCTGATCGGCCCGAAGATCTCCGCCCCGCTGACGGAGTACTTCCGCCTCCCTGTGATCCCGACGGTCTTCGGGTTCGACCCCCGGCTGCAGTTCCTGCACGAGACCGACATGCTGGGCGCGCTGCGGCACGCCACCCTCAACGAGGTGCCCGGCACGTTCAACGTCGCCGGCGACGGGATGCTGATGCTGTCTCAGGCAGTGCGCCGCCTGCGTCGCCCCACGCTTGCGTTGCCCTCCTTCGCCGTCGGCGCCTTCGGTTCCTTGGTGCGCACCAGCCGGGTCGCGGACTTCTCCCCGGAGCAGGTCGCCTTCCTGACGTTCGGCCGCGGTGTCGACACCACGAGGATGCGCACCATGCTCGGCTTCCACCCCGACTACTCGACCGCGGCAGCGTTCGAGGACTTCTCGCGGTCCGTGAGCCCGGCAGCGGTGTTCTCGCAGGGACTCGTTGCCAGGGCCGAGACCGCTCTGACCGGCGCTCAGGGAGGCACCGATGAGTGAGGGAAACGTCATTCCGATCGGCACCCGTGGTCGCCCGGGCCGCGGGAGTGGGAGTGACAAGCCGTCCTCCGCTGCGCGCAACCTGGTCGCCGGCGCCAAGATCCCGCCGCCGCGCAAGCCTGCTCCCAAGCTGTCGGT
Source organism: uncultured Actinomycetota bacterium (assembly GCA_963740525.1). Taxonomy (GTDB): domain Bacteria; phylum Actinomycetota; class Actinomycetes; order Propionibacteriales; family Nocardioidaceae; genus CAVUEG01. The sequence continues at coordinate 727,851 of CAVUEG010000006.1, read as the reverse complement.
CGAGAAGACCCCGGCACCCGACGTGGCACCCGGGGACTCCGGCAGTGCGACCCCGCTGACGCAGGCCGCACCGGTTCACGCCACGTCCTCCACGACGGCGACGGATCGTGCACCTGGCGCCGGCATCCCGGTCGGTGACTGGCTCTCCGCCTTCCGCGGGGCCTCCAAGGAGGTCTTCGGTGACCGCTGGGAGCCGAAGCTCGCCGAGTTCCTGGCCTTCCTCCGCCGGCGCGTCAGCGGCGAGTACGTCGTCGACGAATACGGCTTCGACCAGGAGGTGACCGAGAGGTTCCTCCTGGCGGCCCTTCGTCCGATCGCGCAGAAGTGGTTCCGGGTCGAGGTCCGGGGGATCGAGAACCTGCCGACCGAGGGCGGCGCACTGGTCGTATCCAACCATTCCGGCACGGTGCCCGTGGACGGGCTGATGACCGGCGTGGCGATCCATGACGCCACCGGTCGCTTCCTGCGCCCGCTGGGTGCCGATCTGGTCTTCCGGATGCCGATCGTCAGCGAGCTGGCGCGTAAGGGCGGCGCAACCCTGGCCTGTGGCGAGGACGCGGAGCGGATGCTGCGCGGCGGTGAGCTCGTCGGAGTCTGGCCCGAGGGCTTCAAGGGCATCGGCAAGCCCTACTCGGAGCGCTACAAGCTCCAGCGGTTCGGCCGCGGAGGCTTCGTCTCGGCAGCCATGCGCACCGGAGTCCCGATCATCCCGACCTCGGTGGTGGGCGCTGAGGAGATCTACCCCCTGGTGGGGAACGTGCCGTCGCTGGCGCGGCTGCTCGGGGTCCCGTACATCCCGATCACCCCCTTCTTCCCGCTCCTCGGCCCGTTGGGTCTCGTCCCGCTGCCGTCGAAGTGGCTGATCGAGTTCGGCGAGCCGATCCGCACCGACTCCTACGACGAGGGTGCGGCCGACGACCCGATGCTGGTCTTCAACGTGACCGACCAGGTGCGCGAGACCATCCAGCAGACGCTGTACTCGCTGCTGATGCAGCGCAAGTCCGTCTTCGGCTGAGCGCCCCGCGCAGGGCGGATCCGGAGGACGCGGGAGCGCCCGTCGCCGAGCCCGGTCAGGGTGCCGGGGTCAGGGAGCCGGGGTCAGGGAGCCGGGGTCAGGGAAGCTGCGTGGGATCCGGCAGCAGGGTGGCGGTCGCGGCCCCGAGGTCCTTCACGGGATCGGTGACGTCCTTGGTGCCGGTGTCGCTCTTGGTGCCGCCCAGCAGGTCCGGCAGGCCGTCGATGCCGGTCGGGTCCGTCGGGTCGGGGAGCGCGGGGGTCTTTCCGGGCTCGGTCGCGTCGTCGCCACCCGCAGCCGGCGTCTTGGAGCCGTCGTCGGTCACGTCCACCGATGAGCTCAGTGACGTCGGCACCACCACGGGGTGGCTGTTGTCGAGCTGGCTGAGCTGCTTGGCGGAGATCAGATCGAACGCCCGGCCCACGTCGGCGCGGGCCAGGAAGATGGCCGGGACCTGGACCACCGCGGCGTCGCTGCAGGCTCCACAGAGCACCGCGGCCTGCTGGTCGATGTCGTGGAGCATCTGGGCCGCGTCGGCGAGCTCGTCCTGAGCGTCGTTGGGGACCTGGTCCGCGATCGCGGACAGATCCGCGATCGCCGTCGCGCTGAACGAGCGAACGGCCGTGATCGTGGCCGGGTCGCCGGTGGACTGGTACGAGGTGAACATCAGGTCTGCGCCGTCGGCGGCCTGGGTGGTGAAGGCGCTCAGGGTGGCCGCGACCTGGGGGGTGGTCGGGTTGTCCGCGAGCAGGCCGCGGACCTCCGCGAGCCGTCCGCTGGCCTGTTCGAGCAGGTCGCGACCCTTGCCTGCGTCGCTGGAGCTGAGCCGGGACTCGACACTCTCGATGCCGCGCTTGAGGGGGTAGAGCGCCTCACCGGGCAGGGCGCGCTGTGCGGCGGCCGCCATGGAGGCGGTCCCACCGATCAGGACCGCCGCTGATGCGACGACGACCAGGCGACGCTCTCGCGAGGTGCGGGGGCGGACCGGCAGGCTCAGGCCCGCGCTCTCGGGCCGCAGCAGAGTGTGTGCCTGTGCGACGAGGAGGGACCGGAGCTCGTCGGAGAACTCCTGGCGGGGCTCGACGAGCTCGATCGACCGCAGCGACCCGAGCACGGGCTCGAGGTCGGGGTACGCCGTGGCGAGTCCGCCTCGGTCGTCGCTGTCGACGAGAGCTGCGAACTCCTCAGCGCGTCGCCGCGCCGGAAACAAGGAGGTCATCGCCGTGGTCCTGTCTGCTGTCCCTGGTGGCAGGACACCCGGGACCGGTTCGGGTCCAGCTGGCGTCGTTGCCCTGTCACAGCAGTCAACGAGAGGGTGAACCGGGAAGTTACGTGCGAAAACGCATGTTTCTGATGTGTTTTCATCGCACTCCCTCCGGCATCAGCTTCGCGAGGTTGCGGACGCCTCGCAGCTGGAGCTGCTTGACCGCTCCCTCGCTGCGCGCGAGGACCGCGGCGGTCTCGCTGATCGAGAGGCCCTGGAGGAAGCGCATGACGAGGCATTCCTGCTGTTCCGTGGGCAGCTGGCCGAGGGCCGAGAGCAGCGCCTCGTTGGTCAGGTGAGCGAGTACGGCGTTCTCGGGGCCCTCGGTGGGGGAGTCGTGCAACCCCATGTCCTCGGTGGACTGCTCGAGCCGGGTCCGACCGGCCTTGAAGTGGTCCGCGGTGAGGTTGCGCGCGATGGTGACCAGCCAGGCCCCGAAGTCCTTCCCCTGCCAGCGGAAGGACGACATGCTGCGCAGCGCCCGGAAGAAGGTCTCGGAGACCAGGTCCTCGGCCAGCGCGACGGAGCCCACGCGGTAGTAGACGAAACGGTAGACCGAGGTGTGGTAGTGGTCGTAGAGCATCCCGAAGGCCTCCGCGTCGCCGCCCCGCGCGAGCTCGACGAGAGCGATCAGCCGGGCACGGTCGTCGGCGTCCTCCTCGGAGGAGGCGGCGAGGCCGGAGTCGTCATCGGAGCCACCCGTGCCCGAGGACGGAGCCGTCGGGGCGGGCGAGTAGTCGAGCGCCTCCGACATGAGCCACGAGGAAGGGGCCCGGTGGGTGCCGCCCGAAGTGCCGGCGAGCAGGGGAGCCGGCGAGAGCGCGGTCGCCACGGCTTCGCGCAGCGCGTCGAGCCCGCGCTGGAAGTCCTCGCGTCGCGTGAACACCGTCGAAGTCCCCTCCCCCGACCACCAAAGGTCCGGGTTGCTACCCCTGCGCCCAAGGGTATGAGCCAGCACCCACTTTGTGAACAGGTGAGTAACTCCGATTGACACTTCCGGAGGTGGTGCTGGTCACACCCACCCGGTGAGAGTTCCCGGTGTCGCGGCCGTCAATCCTGAACCGGTCATCTCGGTGGAATTGAGTCGGTTCCGGTCGATTCGGGCGGCCGCCCGGGCAGATCTCCCGCCCACCTCCCGAACCGCAGCGGAATCTGCGGACCTTTCTGGAGTCAGCGGACCTTCCGACGAAGGGCCACCCCGGCGGCGACGCTGCCGGTGACGGCTCCGGCGGCAGCGGCGGTGACCAGGCCCAGCCGAGCGGCCTTGCGGCCGGTGCGGTAGTCGCGGATCCGCCACCCCTGGCTGCGGGCATGGTCGCGCAGCTTGCCGTCGGGGTTGATCGCGCACGGGTCTCCGACGAGCGTGAGGAGCGGCAGGTCGTTGAACGAGTCGGAGTATGCCGAGCAGCGAGCCAGGTCGAGCCCTTCGCGCTCGGCCAACGCCTTGACCGCCTCGGCCTTGGCGGGGCCGTGCAGCAGGTCGCCGACCAGCTGGCCGGTGTAGACGCCGTCGATGTGCTCGGACGACCGTGCCCATGGCTCCGGTGAGACCCAGCCTCCGGGCGATGATCCGGGCGATCTCGATCGGGGCGGCCGTCACCAGCCAGACCCGCTGGCCCTGGTCGAGGTGGTACTGCGCAAGCGCCCTGGTGCCGGGCCAGATCCGGTGTGCCATCGCCTCGTCGAAGATCTCCTCGCCGAGGGACTCGAGCTCGGTCACGGTGTGACCGGCGATGAAGCCGAGGGCGGCCGCCCTGGCCTCCGCGACATGCTCGGGGTCCTCGACGCCGACGAGGCGGAAGTAGGCCTGCTTCCACGCGGCTCCGAGGATGTCGCGGGTGGTGAAGAAGTTCCGCCGGTGGAGGCCACGCGCGAGATGGAAGATCGAGGCGCCTTGCATGACGGTGTTGTCCACGTCGAAGAAGGCTGCGGTGGTCGGGTCCTGCGGCGTCTCCAGCGCGGTCTCGACCTCAGCCGCCGCGGCTGCCGCCTGCCCCGCGAGGGTGGAGCGCTGCCGCAGGTTCAGCGGCCGGGTCGGACGTGCTGGCTGGGCGTTCACGCGCTCAGCGTAGCCATGGGTCGCCCGACCGTCGCGGCCCCGGCGAGGCGATGTGGAAGTATCGCCACCGTGAATGCCAACGTCTCCGAGCTGTTGATCGAGGCGGCCCGCCGCGCCCCGGACAAGGTGGCGGTCGTGGACATCACGACCGGCCGCCGGACCACATGGGCCGAGCTGGAGGACGAGGTAGCACGGGTCGCGCACGGCTTGGCCGCCGCCGGCATGGTCGCGGGGTACCGCGTGATGATCGCGATCTCCAACCGCACGGAGTTCATCACCTGCTACCTCGGGGCCCTGCGTGCCCGCCTCGTCGCAGTGCCCGTGAACCCTCGGTCCACGACCGGGGAGCTCGCGCGGATGATCGCCGACTCCGGGAGCCGGATGGTGATCGGTGACGCGGCCACGATCGCGAACGTGCGCCAGTCGGTGGCCGGTCTGGCGGATGCCCTCGATGGAGCCGACGAGGAGCTCGCCGCGCGGGTGGTCGTCCCCCGCGTGGTCACCGTCGGTACGACGCTGCTCCCGGGCGAGCAGTCCTACGACCAGCTGATCCGCGACCCGGGCCGCGAGCTTCCGGTCGCCACCGATGACGAGGCACTGGCGGTCCTGCTCTACACGAGCGGCACCTCCGGCCGCCCTCGGGCCGCGATGCTGACCCATCGGGCGCTGGTGGCCAACGTCGACCAGGCGATGAGGGTCAAGCCGGAGATGATCCACGCCGACGACGTGGTGCTCGGCGTGCTTCCGCTTTTCCACGTCTACGGTCTCAACGCGGTGCTGGGCCAGGTCATCGGCCAGGCCGCTCGCCTCGTGCTCGTCGAGGGCTTCGATCCCGAGGGCTCGCTCAACATCATCGACGACGAGGCGGTCTCGGTGCTGCCCGTGGCGCCCCCGGTCTTCGCCTACTGGATGCCGCTCGAAGGTCTCGAGGACCGCCTCGGCTCCGTACGGCTGGTGCTCTCCGGCTCGGCGCCGCTCTCCCCGGAGGTCATCGCGGCCTTCCAGGAGCGCACCGGGGTCGCGGTGCACCAGGGCTACGGGCTCACGGAGGCGGCGCCGGTCGTCACCTCCACGCTCTGCAGCAGCGAGGCGAAGATCGGGTCCGTCGGCTCCGCCCTACCGGACGTCGAGATCAGGCTCGTCGACGACGACGGACACCCGCCGGAGGGGGAGGATCCCGGTGAGATCCAGATCCGCGGAGCCAACCTGTTCTCGGGTTACTGGCCGGACGGCACCGACGGTCCCGGCCCTGAGGGTTGGTGGGGTACCGGAGACGTCGGATTCCTGGACCCCGACGGCGACCTCTTCCTGGTCGACCGGCTCAAGGAGCTGGTGATCGTGTCCGGGTTCAACGTCTACCCGGTCGAGGTCGAGGACGTGATCTCCGAGCTCGACGTGGTGGTCGAGGCGGCGGTCATCGGCGTACCCGACCCCATGACCGGCGAGGCGGTGGCCGCGTTCGTGAAGGCGGCGCCGGGTCATTCCGCGGAGGACGTGGTCGCCCGCGTCGAGGCCCACTGTGCCGAGCGGCTGGCTCGGTTCAAGCGGCCAACCGCGGTCACGATCGTCGACCAGCTGCCGCACACCGTGACCGGCAAGGTGGCCAAGGGCAGGCTTCGGGCGACCGAACGTCGTCGTGCCCTGGGGCTGCTGGAATGACCCCTGACACCGAGCTCGGCGAGACACCGCCTCGGGTGGTGATCTACTCCCGGTCCGGTTGTCACCTGTGCGACGCTGCGCGCGAGGTGGTCGCGTCGATCTGTGCCGAGCTCGGGGAGGCCTTCGACGAGATCGACATCGATGGGTCGGTGGACCTGCTGGCCCGATTCGGCGACGAGGTGCCCGTGACCTTCGTCGACGACCGTCAGCACGACTTCTGGCGGGTCGACCCGGAGCGCCTCCGCAGCGCCCTCACCCGGGGCAGGGCGGGCTGATCCACCCCAGTTGAGTGAGGCATGTCACGGTGTGCTAGCCAGCGGTCGGACTCGGTTTGTTCTCACGTTCACAAACTCCTACAGTGACCTCACTGACGGTTCCTGCCGGCGGGAAACGCGCGCCGGCAACGCCGCACTTGTCAGGAGATCTGCGTGAGTCCAGCACGTCCCACCACCGACGGCACCCCGGTGCCGACTGCGGGTGATCGTGCGACGGCTGACGCGACGCCGGGTTCCCCGACTCCGGCGACCCGCGGCATCCCCGAGGCCACTGTGGCCAGGCTTCCGATCTACCTCCGAGCGCTCACTGCGCTTGCCGAGGGAGGCACCGCCACCTGCTCGTCGGAGGAGCTCGCGGCCGCGGCCGGCGTCAACAGCGCCAAGCTCCGCAAGGACCTGTCGTACCTGGGCTCCTACGGCACCCGAGGGGTCGGGTACGACGTCGAGTACCTCCGCTACCAGATCGCCCGCGAGATCGGGGTGACCCAGGACTGGCCCGTGGTCATCGTGGGCATCGGCAACCTCGGCCACGCGCTGGCCAACTACTCCGGCTTCCGCTCGCGCGGGTTCCGCATCGTCGCCCTGCTCGACGCAGACCCGGACCGGCTCGACGAGCCCGTGGCGGGGACGCGCATCCGAGGGTTCGACGAGCTCGAGCGTCTCGTGGTCCGGCACGGCGTCGCGATCGGGGTCATCGCCACCCCGGCCGACGCCGCCCAGGACGTCTGCGACCGGATGGTCGCCGCTGGCGTCACCAGCATCCTGAACTTCGCGCCCACCGTGCTCTCCGTCCCTGACGGGGTGGACGTCCGCAAGGTCGACCTGTCGATCGAGCTCCAGATCCTGGCCTACCACGAGCAGCGCAAGGCTCTCGCCGTGGAGAGCGCCTCGAGCGAGGCGGAGGTGGAGTCGGCATGAGCGTCCTGGTCGTCGGGGTCTCCCACAACACCGCACCGGTCTCGATCCTCGAGCGGATCGCCCTCGACCGTGAGGGCATCAGCAAGCTTCTCGACGAGGTCACCCACGTAGAGCACGTCACCGAGGCGACGGTGCTGGCCACCTGCAACCGGGTCGAGATCTACACCGAGGTCGACCGCTTCCACGGAAGTGTGGAGGCCGTCTCCAAGCTGCTCTGCGAGCGCTCCGGTGAGCAGCCCGAGGAGATCGTGGCGCACCTGTACGTCCACTACGACGACGGCGCCGTCTCGCACCTGTTCAACGTCGCCTCCGGCCTCGACTCGATGGTGGTAGGCGAGGGACAGATCCTCGGCCAGGCCCGTGAGGCTCTGCGTCTCGGCCAGGAAGCCGGCACCATCGGACCGGCTCTCAACCTGCTTTTCCAGCAGGCGCTGCGGGTCGGCAAGCGAGCGCACGCCGAGACCGACATCGACCGCGCGGCTCCGTCCCTGGTGTCGGCGGCCCTCGACCGGGCAGTCGACCACATCGGCGATCTCTCCGGCGCCAAGGTCGTGATCGTGGGTGCCGGCGCGATGGCGGGTCTCGCCACGGCGACCGTGACCCGCTTGGGCGCCAGCGACGTCGTGATCGGCAACCGCACCGAGGCCAATGCGTCCCGCCTGGCCAGCCAGTACTCCGCCCGCGCGGTCGCCCTCGGCTCGGTGAGCGACGAGATCCGGGACGCCGACATCCTCGTCTCCTGCACTGGAGCGATCGGCACGGTGCTCAGTGCCACGACGATCGCCGAGGTACGCGGCGGCAGCGACCGCCCGCTGGCCGTGGTCGACCTGGCCCTTCCCCATGACGTGGAGCCGGCCGTCGGTGACCTCGACGGCGTGCGCCTGATCGGGCTGGCGTTGCTCGCCGAGGAGCTGCGAGAGGGCGACCAGGCCGACGACGTCGCAGACGTCCAGGGCATCGTCGCCAGGAGATCGCCGCCTTCCTCGCCGCACGCCGTTCGGCCGCAGTGACCCCCACCGTCGTCGCCCTGCGCACCATGGCCACCTCGGTGGTCGAGGCGGAGATCGAGCGTCTGGTGACCCGGCTTCCCGACCTCGACGCCCGAGCCCGGGCCGAGATCGAGCACGCCGTGCGACGCGTGGCTGACAAGCTGCTCCACCAGCCGACGGTCCGGGTCCGCGAGCTCGCCAACGAGAGCGGAGCGGTCTCGTACGCCGCCGCCCTCGCGGAGCTGTTCTCCCTCGACCCCGACGCCGTCGACGCCGTGACCCGAGCGGGTGGGCCGCGATGACGACCCTGAACATCGGCACCCGGGCCTCCCTGCTCGCCCGCACCCAGGCCGGTCTCGTCGCCGACCTGATCCGTGAGCGGCTGGACCGGAAGGTCGAGCTGGTCGAGGTCGCTACCCGGGGCGACACCTCCGACGCCCCGCTCGCAGAGCTCGGCGGCACCGGAGTGTTCGTCAGTGCCCTGCGTGACGCGCTCATGCGAGGTGACGTCGACGTGGCCGTGCACTCGCTCAAGGACCTGCCGACGTGGCCGCAGGACGGCATCACGCTGGCGGCCGTACCCACGCGGGAGGACCCGCGTGACGTGGTCATCGCCCGCGACAACCTCACCCTCGGCGAGCTGACCCCGGGCAGCCGCGTGGGAACAGGCTCACCTCGCAGGGTCGCCCAGATCGGCGCGCTCGGCCTCGGTCTGGACCTGGTCGGCATCCGCGGCAACGTGGACACTCGGATCCGAAAGGTGCATGAGGGGGAGTACGACGCGGTCGTGCTCGCCCGCGCCGGTCTGGCTCGGCTGGGCCGGGTCGACGAGGCCACCGAGGTGCTCGACCCGCTCCAGGTGCTTCCCGCGCCCGGTCAGGGTGCGCTCGCGGTCGAGTGCCGCAGCGACGACCACGAGCTCGTGGAGCGGCTACGCGAGGCGCTCGACGACCCCCGGACCCGTGCCGCGGTCGACGCGGAACGCGCGGTCCTCGCAACGTTGGAGGCCGGCTGCTCCGCGCCGGTCGGTGCCCTCGCCGAAGTGGCCGAGGGCGAAGACGGAGAAGAACTGTGGATCCGGGCCGTGGTGCTGTCGCTCGACGGCACCCTGGCAATCCGACGATCCGCGACCGGCACCCCCGACGACGCCGTCGGGGTCGGCCGCAGGCTGGCGGCAGAGATGCTCGCCGACGGCGCAACCACGTTGATGGAACCAACCCAGGCAAGAGGGCGACTGTGAGCAAGACAGCTTCCAAGACCACAGCCACCAAGCGCTCCGGCGCGAGTAGGGCGAACCCGGCGGCACCGAAGGTCTCGACGGCACCGACACCGTCGGCGCCCGTGGGCTGGGTCTCGTTCGTCGGCAGCGGTCCCGGCGACCCCGATCTGCTGACGGTCCGCGCGGTCAGCCTGCTCCGTGAGGCCGACGTGGTGGTCACAGAGGTGCCCGAGCACGAGGCCCTCGTGCGAACGGTGCTCGGGCTTCCCGAACCCGTCACCGAGGTGGACGAGGACGGCCAGGAGGTCGTCGTGTCCGCCCCTGGTCCCGAGTTCGTCGACGGCGGCTTCGGTGAGGGCAACCAGCCGCTGACCCACGCGTCGCGGGCCAAGGTCGTGGTGCGCTACGCCAAGTCGGGCCGCCGCGTGGTCCGGCTGATGGCCGGCGACCCGTTCGTCTACGCCTCCGGTCCCGAGGAGGCTCAGGCCTGTGCCAAGGCGGGGGTCGGCTTCGAGATCGTCCCCGGCGTGTCGTCGGTGACCGCGGTGCCGGCGTACGCCGGGATCCCCCTCACCACGAAGAACAACCGCGAACTGACGGTCATCACCTGCAGCGACGCCAGGATCGACTGGAGCCACTACGCGGACGACCGCACGCTGGTCCTGCTCTCCGCGGTCGGCTCCATCGGCGAGATCGCCAAGGCGCTGGTCGCTGCCGGCCGGTCCGAGGACACCCCGGTCTCGATGACCCGGGTGGGCACGACGACCGAGCAGGACACCGTGGTGTCCACGCTGGCCCGGATCGACAAGGACGCACGCGAGCGCCGGATGAGCCCGCCGGCCGTGATCGTGATCGGCAACGTGGTCGACCTGCGCGACACGCTGTCGTGGTTCGAGACCAAGCCGCTGTTCGGGTGGCGCGTGCTGGTGCCCCGCACCAAGGACCAGGCTCCCGCTCTGTCCGCACGGCTGCGCGGCTTCGGCGCAGTGCCCGACGAGGTCCCGACGATCTCGGTCGAGCCTCCCCGCAACCCGCAGCAGATGGACAAGGCCGTGCGCGGTCTCGTCGAGGGTCGCTACGAGTGGATCGCCTTCACCTCGGTCAACGCGGTCAAGGCCGTGCGTGAGAAGTTCGAGGAGTACGGCCTCGACGCCCGTGCCTTCTCCGGCCTGAAGATCGCCGCCGTCGGCGACAAGACGGCCTCCTCGATCGCCGACTGGGGTCTGCGTGCGGACCTGGTGCCCTCCGGCGAGCAGTCCGCTGCCGGCCTCCTCGAGGACTGGCCCCCGTACGACGACCTGCTCGACCCGATCAACCGGGTCTTCCTGCCTCGCGCCGACATCGCCACCGAGAACCTCGTCGCCGGCCTGGTCGACCTGGGCTGGGAGGTGGACGACGTGACGGCGTACCGCACCGTGCGTGCCGCCCCGCCTCCGGCACCGACGCGTGAGGCGATCAAGAGCGGGAAGTTCGACGCGGTCGTGTTCACGTCGTCCTCGACGGTGCGCAACCTCGTCGGCATCGCGGGGAAGCCGCACGCGTCCACGATCATCGCGGTGATCGGACCCGCCACGGCGAAGACCGCCGAGGAGCACGGACTGCGGGTAGACGTGCTTGCTCCGTCACCGTCGGTCGAGGCGCTCGTCGACGCGCTCGCGGACTTCGGTGCCGCTCGCCGAGCAGCCTTCATCGACGCCGGTCAACCGGTCACCAAGCCCTCGGAGCGGCGTCCCGCTGCGCGACGCAAGGCCAACACCTCGTCGTGAACGAGCCCGTTGGTCCCGTGATCCGTCCGCGCAGACTGCGGCGGACCTCCGCGCTGCGCCGGATGGTCGCGGAGACCGATGTGCGTGCCTCCCAGCTCGTGCTCCCGCTGTTCGTCCGTGAGGGCGCCAGCGAGCCGACTCCGATCGCCAGCATGCCCGGCGTCGTTCAGCACACCCGAGACACGCTCCGCAAGGCAGCGAGTGAAGCTGCTGAGGCCGGTCTCGGAGGGGTGATGCTCTTCGGCATCCCGGCCACGAAGAACGCCAGCGGCTCCGCCGGTATCGACCCGGCCGGCATCCTCAACGTCGCGATCTCCGACGTGGTCGGTGAGGTCGGGGACTCGCTCACGGTGATGAGCGACCTGTGCCTGGACGAGTTCACCAACCACGGTCACTGCGGTCTGCTGGACGCCCGCGGCGAGGTGGACAACGACCGGACCCTGGCGGCGTACGCCGAGATGGCGCTCGCCCAGGCTGCCGCCGGAGTCGACCTGGTCGGCCCGAGCGGGATGATGGACGGTCAGGTGGCCGTGGTGCGCCGGGCCCTGGACGCTGCCGGCCACACGGCGGTCGGGATCCTGGCCTACTCCGCGAAATATGCCTCCGCCTTCTACGGACCCTTCCGTGAGGCCGTCGACTCCTCGCTCGAGGGCAACCGCCGCACCTACCAGCAGGACCCGGCCAACGGGCTCGAGGGCGTCCGGGAGGCGATGCTCGACGTCTCGGAAGGCGCTGACGTGGTCATGGTCAAGCCGGCCCTGGGCTACCTCGACGTGGTTCGTGCCGTGCGAGAGGCGGTGCAGGTCCCCGTCGCGGCGTACCAGGTCTCCGGTGAGTACTCCATGCTGGAGGCGGCCGCGGCGCGCGGCTGGATCGACCGGCAGCCGGCGATCCTCGAGTCGCTCACCTCGATCCGCCGCGCCGGCGCCGACGTGGTGCTGACCTACTGGGCGCAAGAGGCCGCCGAGCTGCTCCGCCAGCGCTCCTGACGCACCGCCCACCCACGGACATGCAGAAGGGCCCGGCCGAGACGGCTGGGCCCTTCTGTCAGGTGAGTCGGATCAGGGAACCGGGAGGGCGGGGGTCTCGACCGGGAGCGCGGGCAGCGCGTCCAGCAGACCCTGGACCGCGGCCGCGCCACCCTGCAGGTAGGCGTCGGTGCAGGCCTTGAGCCCGCCGATCGCGGTGAGCTCGGCCGCCGTCAGGTTGTTCTTGCAGTAGGCGGTTGCCTTCTCCAAGGGCGTCACGGTGTTGGTGACGCCGTCCTTGACCGTGTCGGTGGTGGTGTCGGTGGTCGTGCCGGGATCCGTCGTGGTGCCGGGATCCGTGGTGGTGCCCGGCGTGCCGGTGCCTCCAGAGGTGCCACCCTTCGTGCCGGTGCCACCCTTGCCGCCGGTGGCGTTGCCGCGGGTGCCGGTGGGCCTCTTGCCAGACGTCGAGCCGGTGACCACGCTCTCGGCCGGGGCCGGGTAGAACGTGGTGGCCCCGGCCGTGCTGGTCGGAACGGACGAGTAGTCGCCGCTCATGTACGCCCGCATGATCGACAGGACGAGGTTCACGTAGTCGTTGCTGTGGTTGTAGCGGTAGACCGCGGTGCGCTGGCCCGGGGTCTGCGAGAGGTCCTCGGTGCCGGAGCAGAGGTACACGGCCGTCGCCAGTGAGGCGTCGTCGATGTCCTGCGGGTTCCGGATGCCGTTGCCGTCCGCGTCCACGCCCACGACCGACCAGGTGGAGGGGATGAACTGCATCGGGCCGACCGCGCGGTCGAAGACCGGGTCGTTGTCGTACTGGCCCGCGTCGGTGTCGTTGATCTTCGCGGTGCCGTTGGACCCGTCGAGCGGGATGCCGTAGATGCCGGGCTTGCTGACGCCGCTGCTGGTCAGGACGTTGCCGCCGTAGCGACCGTGGTCGGACTCGACGCGCCCGATGGCCGCGATCAGCTGCCAGGGGAGGCCGCAGGACTTGTCGGCGGCGTTGATCACCTGCGCGGCGCGCTGGTAGGCGGACAGGGCCGCGCTCGGGATGCCGTTGGTGGACGCACTCGCGATCACCGCGTCGGCTGCTCCGTTGGGCACGCCGGGAGCGATGGCGCCGGGAAGCGAGAGGCTCGCGGGGGCCTCGATCGCCTGGGTCGGCAGCGCCGTCCCGTCGGGAAGCGACCCCTGGTCAGCGGCAGCACTCGAGCCCGTAGAGGCGAGGCTGGCGGTCCAGGCGCCGGAGAGCAGCGCCAACGGCACGAGGGCCGTGGCTTTCTGCCAGCGCTTCATGGTGAGGTGTGACATGTGTGGCGAGCTCCCTTTTCGTCCTGGTCCTACATCCGGTTACCCCTCCGTAACCTGACACAAACCAGAACGACTCTGCGCCTGCCAGGTTACGGCCGTACGGCCGGTGCGGACGTGGTGGCTGTCACACAACATGGCCCCCCCGGGCTCTGCTCTTCACCAATGAGACGCGCCGCCGGGGTCCTCATGACGCGGCGGCCGAGAATCTTGGCTTCTTCTCAGGGTCGCACGCTCCCGGCAGGGCGTCCCCCGTTAACGCGTTAAATCCCGGCTCGGGGAGAATGGCAGCCGTGACTTCCCCCCACCCGACGCCCACCGACGCGTCGGCCGCCCTCTTCGCCCGGGCCCACCGGGTGACCCCCGGTGGCGTGAACTCGCCTGTGCGCGCCTTCAACGCCGTCGGCGGTACGCCCCGCTTCATCGACCACGCTGCCGGGGCCTGGCTGACCGACGTCGACGGGAACGAGTACGTCGACCTGGTCTGCTCGTGGGGGCCGATGCTGCTCGGTCACGCGCACCCCGAGGTGCTCGAAGCGGTGTCGGCCGCGGTGGCCCGGGGCACGTCGTACGGCACCCCGACCCGGCCCGAGGTGGAGCTGGCGGAGGAGATCGTCTCCCGCACCCCGGTGGAGAAGGTGCGGCTGGTGTCGTCGGGCACCGAGGCCACGATGTCGGCGATCCGGCTCGCCCGGGGGTTCACCGACCGCGAGCTCGTGGTCAAGTTCGCCGGCTGCTACCACGGTCACGTCGACTCGCTGCTCGCGTCGGCGGGCTCGGGCCTGGCGACCTTCGCCGTCCCCGGCACCCCCGGCGTCCCCGCAGCCTCCACCGCCGCCACGCTCGTCCTGCCCTACAACGACCGGGGCGCCGTCGAGGCGGTCTTCGCCGAGCACGGGGACCGGATCGCCTGCCTGATCACCGAGGCCTCACCGGGGAACATGGGTGTCGTCCCGCCCGAGCCGGGCTTCAACGGGTTCTTGGCCGAGGTCTGCGCACGTCACGGAGCGCTGTTCGTCTCCGACGAGGTGATGACCGGGTTCCGGGTGAGCCGGTCCGGCCAGTACGGACTGGACGGCGCGCTCGAAGGCTGGCGGCCCGACCTGGTCACCTTCGGGAAGGTGATGGGTGGCGGCTTCCCGGCCGCGGCGTTCGGTGGCCGCGCGGACGTGATGGGGATGCTGTCCCCCGAGGGGCCGGTCTACCAGGCGGGAACGCTGTCGGGTAACCCCGTGGCCACGACCGCGGGCCTGACCACGCTGCGGCTGGCGACCGATGCCGTCTACGCCCAGATCGACCACGCCGCGCAGGCCCTGGCCGCCGAGGTCCGTACGGCGCTCGAGGGGGCCGGCGTGCCGCACGTCCTGCAGGCCGGCGGCAACATGTTCAGTGTCTTCTTCACCCCCGAGGGCACCACCCGCGTCCGCGACTTCGCCACAGCGGCCACGCAGGAGGTGCACCGCTACCGCGCGTTCTTCCATGCGATGCTCGACCAGGGCGTCTACCTGCCGCCGAGCGCCTTCGAGGCGTGGTTCCTCTCGGCGGCCCACGACGAGCGGGCTCTCGACCGCATCGTCGGCGCCCTCCCGGCTGCGGCCCGTGCGGCCGGCAGCGCCACCACCCCCGACGACGAGGCCAGCCGATGAAGACCACCGTCCACCTGCTTCGCCACGGTGAGGTGCACAACCCTTCGGGGATCCTCTACGGCCGCCGCGACGGGTACCACCTCTCCGACCTCGGGCGCGAGATGGCGCAGCGGGTGGCCGAGTCGATCGGCGGGCGCGACATCGTCCACGTCGTCGCCTCGCCGCTCGACCGGGCCCAGGAGACCGCGGCTCCGTTGGCCGCCGTGCGTGGTGTGGGGGTGACCACCGACGACCGGGTCATCGAGTCCGGCAACGTGTTCGAGGGACAGGCCTTCGGAGCCGGGGACGGCGCGCTCCGGAAGCCGAGCGCCTGGATCCACCTGTGGAACCCTTTCCGGCCGTCGTGGGGCGAGCCCTACAAGCAGGTGGCCGGTCGGATGATGGCCGCCGTACACGATGCGCGCCAGGCGGCCGCAGGGCACGAGGCGGTCATCGTCTCCCACCAGCTTCCGATCTGGGTGACCCGGCTGCACGTGGAGAAGCGCCGGTACATCCACGACCCGCGCAAGCGCCAGTGCACGCTGTGCAGCCTGACCAGCCTGACCTTCGAGGACGACCGGCTCACGACCGTGACGTACTCGGAGCCGGCCGGAGACCTGATCCCGGTCCGCGACCGCAAGGCGACCTTCTCCGCCGGCGGTGCCCCGCCCGAGAACAAGCCGCCTGCCTGAACGTGACGCGACCCAGGACCCTCCTCGCCGTCGCCGCGGTGTTGCTCACCGCGGCCGTCTCCGGCTGCTCGGCCTCGGCCGACGGCGGCGGTGCGAAGGGGTACGTCACCGGTGACGGTGCCGTGACGATCATCGCCGCCGCCGACCGTACGGCGCCCGGGGAGGTGGCCGGCACGGACCTCGACGGCAACCCGGTCGCACTGTCCGACTACGCCGGCAAGGTCGTCGTGATCAACGTGTGGGGCGCCTGGTGCGCGGACTGCCGGAAGGAAGCCCCCGACCTCGTCGCCGCGGCCAGGGAGCTGTCGGGTCGCGACGTCGCGTTCCTCGGCATCAACACCCGTGACGCCTCACCCGCGCAGGCACGCGGGTACGTCCGCCGCTTCGAGGTGCCGTTCCCGAGCATCTACGACCAGGGCGGCACCACGCTTCTGGCCTTCGACGGAACCCTGGCCCCGAGCTCGATCCCGAGCACGGTCGTGATCGACCGGCAGGGTCGGGTGGCGGCGAGCATCCTCGGCACCCTGCCCAGCAAGCAGACCCTCGTGGACCTGGTCGAGGGCGTGCGCGACGATACGAGGAGCGGCTGATGGGCGGGTGGTTCGGTGACGCCGTCCAGTCCGGGTCACTGGTCGTCGCGGTCCCGGTGGCGCTGGTGGCGGGTCTCGTCTCGTTCTTCTCGCCCTGCGTGCTCCCGCTGCTGCCCGGCTACCTCTCCTACGCCACCGGCCTGTCCGGCGCCGATCTCGAGTCAGCGCGCCGGGGCCGGATGTTCCTCGGCAGCCTGCTGTTCGTCCTCGGTTTCTCCGCGGTCTTCGTCGCGCTCGGCACGCTGTCCGGGGCTCTCGGGGACTGGCTGGTCATCTACCGCCGCGAGATCACCGTGGTACTCGGCGCGGTCACGATCGTGCTGGGTTTCGTCTTCATGGGATTCGTTCCGTTCCTCCAGCGAGAGGTGCGCATCCACAAGATCCCGGCCGTCGGCCTCGCCGCGGCCCCGGTGATCGGTGTCCTGTTCGGCCTCGGGTGGGTGCCCTGCGTCGGACCGACGCTCGCCGTCATCAGCACCATGGCGATCCACGAAGGCACGGCCACCCGGGGTGCGCTGCTCAGCGGGGTCTACGCCCTCGGCCTCGGGATCCCCTTCATCGTCGCCGGACTTGCGTACCGCCGAATGCTCGGCGCGGTCCGCTGGGTACGCCGCCACCAGCGGTGGGTCACCCGGATCGGCGGCGCCATGCTGATCCTGGTGGGCATCCTCCTGGTCACCGGCTGGTGGGACCTCCTGATCGGGCGGCTGCAGACCTCGGTGGTCTCCAACTTCACCCCGGGAGTCTGAGTGGCCGCCCCCGACGCCCCGGCGATGACACCGGTGGAGCTGATGCGCTGGTCGTGGCGCCAGCTCACGTCGATGCGGACCGCGCTGATCCTGCTCTTCCTGCTGGCGCTGGGAGCCGTTCCCGGCTCCATCGTCCCGCAGCAGTCGGTGGACGCCTTCCGGACCGCACGGTGGCAGGACCAGCACCCGCAGCTCACGCCGATCTACGAGAAGCTCGGTCTCTTCCACGTCTACAACTCTGCGTGGTTCAGTGCGATCTACCTGCTGCTGATGGTGTCGCTCGTCGGCTGCATCATTCCCAGGCTGGGGGTGTACTGGCGCGGCTTCCGGTCGGCTCCGCCGTCGGCTCCGCGCAACCTCGACCGGCTGCCCGCCCACGCGACGTACACCACCGACGACTCGGTCTCCGAGGCCGTGGCCGCGGCCTCGGCAGCCCTTCGCCGGCGCCGCTTCCGCGTCGACGAGTCCGCCGGCGAGCATGAGTTGGCCGCGGAGCGGGGCAAGCTGCGCGAGGCCGGGAACCTGGTCTTCCACCTCAGCGTGATCATCGTGCTGGTCGGCTTCGCGATCGGTGGGCTGTTCGGCTACAAGGGCGGGGTGATCGTCGTGGTCGGCCAGGACTTCGCCAACTCCGTCTCGCAGTACGACGACTACCTGCCCGGTGGCCTCTTCTCGACCGAGGACCTGCCGCCGTTCAGCTTCACGGTCGAGAAGTTCGACGTCGACTGGCTCACCAGCGGTCCCGAGGCGGGTCAGCCGAGGGACTTCGCAGCGCGGCTGCGCTACCGCACCACGCCAGGGCAGCCCGAGCAGGTGGCGCGGCTCGCGGTGAACCACCCGCTGGATCTCGACGGCACACAGGTCTTCCTCGTCGGGCACGGCTACGCGCCGCGCATCACGGTCCGCGACGGGGAGGGCAACATCGCCTACTCCGGTCCGGTGATCTTCCTCCCGCAGGACCGGACCTTCTCCTCGTTCGGCGTGGTGAAGGCCCCTGACGCGCGGCCTCGCCAGATCGGCCTGGAGGGGCTGTTCTTCCCGACCTACGGCTTCACGATGGCCACCGGCCCGTTCTCTCGCTTCCCCGACGCCCTGAACCCGGCCATCTCGATGCTGGCCTACCAGGGCGACCTCGGGCTCGACTCGGGGAACCCCCAGTCCGTCTACGAGCTCGACAAGTCCGGCCTGAAGCCGATGCTCCGCAGCGACGGCCGCCCCTACCGCCTCGACCTGGGGGTCGGCCAGACCAAGCAGCTTCCCGCCGGGGCCGGGTCGGTGACGTTCGACGGCGTGGACAAGTTCGTGAAGCTCCAGCTGAGCCACAGTCCGGGCAAGCTCCTGCTGCTGGTCGGGATGGTCCTCGGACTCCTCGGTCTGATGGGCTCGCTGTTCATCCGTCCGCGCCGGATCTGGGTCCGCGCCCGCCTGGAGGGTGGGCGTACCGTGGTCGAGGTAGCGGGCCTCGACCGGTCCAGTGGCGGAGACCTCAGCGACGAGATCGCTCGCCTGCGCAACGACCTCGACCCCGCCCAGCACTTCGAGAGGAACCGGGAGCCAGCGTGACCCACAGCGATTTCGCGGTGTTGAGCAACAACGCCGTCACCGGCGCCGCCGTCGTCTACTTCCTGGCCTTCCTGGCCCACATCGCCCAGTGGGCCTACGCCCGGGCAGGAGCTCCCGCTCCGGTTGCGATCGCGGCGACGGTCGGCGGTTCCGATGGTCCCGCCGACACCCTGGTCGCGAGTCGCGACGAGGCCGGCGTACCCGCGGAGACCGCGCACAAGGTGGCGCTGTTCGGTCGGATCGGGATCGCGGTGACCGTCGTGGCAGCCCTGCTGCATCTCGTCGCCGTGGTGAGCCGCGGGTTCGCCAACGACCCGGTCCGGGTGCCCTGGGGCAACATGTACGAGTTCACGATGACCGGCACACTCGTGGTCACGCTGCTCTACCTGGCCCTGTTCCGTCGCTACCGGCTGTCGTGGCTGGGGCCGGTGGTCACGGCGTTCGTGATGGCCGTGCTGATGCTCTCGGTGCTGGTCCTCTACGTCCCGGCCGCGCCACTCACCCCAGCCCTGCACTCGCCGTGGCTGGTGATCCACGTCGTCGCCGCGATCATCGCCACCGGCGCGTTCACCATCGGTGGCATGTCCTCGGTGCTGTTCCTGGTCAAGGAGCGGGCCGACCGTAGGGGCACGACGCCGGGTGGGTACGTCGACCGGCTGCCGTCGACCGCGGTCCTCGACCGGGTCGCCTACCGGATGCACGCGTTCGGTTTTCCGATCTGGACCTTCGCGGCGCTGATCGCGGGGCCGATCTGGGCGCAGTACGCCTGGAGTCGCTACTGGGGCTGGGACCCCAAGGAGGTCTGGGCCTTCATCACCTGGGTCGTCTACGCGGCCTACCTGCACGCCCGCGCGACCGCCGGGTGGCGCGGCCAGAAGGCGGCCATCGTCGCGCTGGTCGGGCTCGCGACGCTGTGGTTCAACTTCGTCGGGATCAATTTCTTCTTCGGCCAGGGCAGCCAGCACTCCTACGCCGAGGGCCTCCTCACCACCCTCCTCCACTACCGCTGACGCGGCGCATCTTGCCCCTCAAAACCCGCTGACGCGGCGCATCTTGCCGTTCAGATCGCAGTGACGCGGCGCGTCTTGCCCCGCGGCGTGACGGAGGGGGCACGGGAGCAGGGTCAGGCCTCGCCGTGCTCGCGGCGACGCTTGTCGAGGTCGCGGAGGAACTTCTCGTCGTCGTCGGGCGCAACCGGACGGCGTACGACGCGCGGGGGCTTCGCGGGACGCGCGACCCGGCGTCGTTCGAGCAGCCAGAAGCCGGCGTAGACCACGGCCGCGAAGATGATGACCACCAGAAGGAACTTTCCCACGACTCAAAGGTACGCCGGGTCGGCAAGTGTCGCTGCCAGATCGCGGCTTACCCTGAACCCGTGAAGGCATTCCTGGTGTACACCCTGGCCCGGCTGGGCGTCTTCGTCGCGTCGTACGCCCTGGTGCTGGGGGCCTACCTGCTCATCACCGGCGAGCGGGCGGTCCCGATCCTCTGGCCGCTGCTGGTGGCGATCCTGATCTCGTCCGCGGCCTCGATCTACCTGTTGCGAGGCCTCCGGGAGAACTTCGCCCGCGTGATCGACGAGCGGGCGCGCAAGGCCGCGGCGGCGTTCGAGGCCGCCCGGTCCAAGGAGGATCTGCCGGAGTAGCCGCACCCGCGGGACCCACGAGGAGGGCTGATGCGCGAGACGGAATCCCAGCCGGACGGCTGTTGCACGGTCGCCTCACGCCGTGACGACGTGGACCGGGCTTGGCTCTACGAGGCGATCCGGCTGGTCGAGGCTGACGCGAACCGCTCGGCCGACACCCACCTCCACGTCTTCCCCCTTCCTGCGGAGTGGGGGATCGACCTCTACCTCAAGGACGAGTCCGTCCACCCGACGGGATCCCTCAAGCACCGACTGGCGAGGTCGCTGTTCCTCTACGGGCTCTGCAACGGCTGGATCCACGCCGGCACCACGCTGGTGGAGGCGTCCTCCGGCTCGACGGCGGTCTCCGAGGCGTTCTTCGCGCGCCTGCTCGGACTGCCCTTCGTCGCGGTGATGCCGCGGTCGACCTCGGCGGAGAAGATCGAGCTGATCGAGTTCCAGGGTGGCCGCTGCCATCTGGTCGACGACCCTGGCCTCATCTACGACGAGGCCCGCCGCCTCGCCGCGGAGTCGGGCGGCTTCTACCTCGACCAGTTCACGTACGCCGAGCGAGCCACGGACTGGCGTGGCAACAACAACATCGCCGAGTCGATCTTCAACCAGCTCGAGCTGGAGCGGCACCCGATCCCGACCTGGGTCGTCGTCGGCGCCGGCACTGGCGGGACCTCCGCGACCATCGGACGCTTCATCCGCTACCGAAGGCACCAGACCCGGCTGTGCGTGGTCGACCCGGAGAACAGCGCCTTCTTCGAGGGCTGGGCCACCGGCGACTCGGAGTACGTCACCGGCAAGGGCTCCCGCATCGAGGGGATCGGCCGACCCCGGGTCGAGCCGTCGTTCCTGCCGGCCGTGGTCGACACGATGATCGCGGTGCCCGATGCGGCCTCGATCGCAGCCGCGCGCTGGACCTCGGTCGTGACCGGTCGGATGGTCGGCGGGTCGACGGGCACGGCGATGTGGGGCGCCCTCAAGCTGGTGGCCCGGATGCGCGCCGCCGGAGAGACCGGGTCGGTGGTGACCCTGCTGTGCGACGGCGGGGAACGCTACGCCGACACCTACTACGACGACGGCTGGCTGGCCGCCCACGACCTCGACATCACCGACTACACGGCCGCGCTCGAGAAGTTCGCGGCCACCGGCGACTGGGTCGAGCCGGTCAGCTGAGGAGCAGGCCGACGAAGAGGCCGGACGCGTAGAGCAGCTCCGCGACCCCGGTGCGCTGGAGGACCGGGATCAGGTCGCGGCCCCTGGCCTCGGCGAGAACCGCCCTGGTCGCGGGGTACGCCGCCACCAGGAAGACCAACCCGAGTCCTGCCAGTCGAGTAGTGGACAGGGCCAGAGCCGCCAGCCCGACGAGGGCAAGCCCGATCAGGAGCGCGTAGAGGTAGCGGGTGCGCTCGTCGCCGAGCACCACGGCCAGGGTGCGCTTGCCGTGCTCGGTGTCGGTGGGGATGTCGCGCAGGTTGTTGGCGACCAGGATCGCGCAGGCGAGCGCGCCGATGCCGATGGCGGCGTACCACGCCGGCAGGGGGAACGACTCGGTCTGCACGTACGTCGTCCCGAGCACCGCGACCAGTCCGAAGAACACGAAGACCATGACCTCGCCGAGCCCGCGGTAGCCGTACGGCATGGAGCCGCCGGTGTAGAACCAGGCGGCGAGGATGCAGGCTGCACCGACGAGCAGGATCCACCAGGCGGTGGTCACGGCGAGGATGACGCCGACCACCCCCGCAACGGCGAACGCGGCGAGTGCGGCCCATTTCACCGCGGCCGGTGAGGCCACACCGGACCCGACCAGTCGCAGCGGTCCGACCCGGCCCTCGTCGGTGCCGCGGATCCCGTCGGAGTAGTCGTTGGCGTAGTTCACGCCGACCTGGAGGGCCAGGGACACGACGAGTGCGAGCACGGCCTTCCACCACACGGCCTGGTCGAGATAGGAGGCGACGCCCGTGCCGGCCAGGACGGGGGCGACGGCTGCGGGAAGGGTGCGGGGGCGCGCGCCTTCGAGCCACTGTGCGGGGGAGGCCATCCGTGGATTCAAGCAGGCGACGTGGTCGGCTCCGCCTCCAGGTACCTCTCGGCGGCGTGTGCCGCGGGCTGTACGGCGACCGCCGCGACGACCACGATCGCCGCGATGACCAGCCAGCCCGCCGGACCCCAGCTGATCGCGAGGAAGGTGTACAGAGCCGGCGCCCACACGGAGCCGAGCGTGCCACCCAGACGGGTGGCCCCTTGGTACTCGCCCCGGCGCTCGGGGTCGGAGAGCTCCGCAGTGAAGCCCCAGGCGGCCGCGGACTGGAACAATTCCGCACCCGTGACCGTGACGTGTCCGACCCAGATGAGCAGGATGGTGGCCCAGCCCAGGGTGTCCGAGGTGACCATCACGATCAGGCAGGAGGCGACGAAGGCCAGCGCGGCCAGTCGGGTGGCCCGCAGTGCTCCCGACACGGTGTTCGCACCCCGTGCCGCCGGCACCTGCAGCAGGATCGCAAGGACCGTGTTGGTGCCGAACAGCAGGGCCAGCAGGGTGCGCGGTGCGTCGGTCTCCTGCACCAGCCACAGCGGGATCACGATCGTGAGCAGGACGTGGTGCGTGCTGAGAACGCCGTTGAAGAAGCTGACCGACAGGTATCCCTTGTTGCGCAACGCGCCTGTGGTGATCCTCCGGCTCTCGGGGTCGAACGAGTGGTCAGCCCGGGCCTTGGGGAGCCGCGCGACCAGGAGCCCGTTGGCGCCGAGGATCACGGCGCTCAGGAACGGTACGGCGCGGATCACCGCGTCGCTGTTCGTCGCCAGTGCCAGCCCCCCGAGCAGGGCGCCCAGCGTGAACCCGATGTTCAGGGCGCTGCGCATGAACGCGAGTGAGCGCACCCGCTCCTCTCTTGAGAAGACGTCCAGGGTGTAGGCGCCCCGCCCAGCCGACGCACCGGTCTGCACGAGCGACAGCACCACGACCAGGGCGGTGAAGGCCGTCATCCCGGTGATCCACGGGTAGGCCAGGTAGAGCACGGCCTCCAGCAGCGCCCCGATCACCCACATCCGCTGGGCGCCCACGCGGTCCGCCAGCCGGCCGAGAGGCAGCGCCGTCGCGAACGTCGCCACCCCCGCGATCGTGATGCCCAGTCCGACCTGAGCGGCCGACAAGCCGACGATCTTGGTGAAGAAGACGGCGTTGCCGGTGAGGAAGACGCCATCGCCCACGGCGAACAGGATGGACTGGAGACTCAGCCTCCGCGCGAGCGGCGAGGGCGGCAGCAGGCGCGTCAGGACCGGAGGCACGGGACGGCATTCAACCACTCGGCGCTAGGTTCGTCAGGTGACTTCCCTGCAGCCGGTCAGCGGTCGACCCGTCGAGGTGGTGGCCGCGCTCCGTGCCTGGCTGGACGCCCAGGCCGAGCCGACGCCGCTGGAGGTCGAGACGTCAGGCTCGACCGGCGACCCGAAGCGGGTGGTGCTGTCCCGCAGAGCCGTCCTGGCCTCGGTGCGCGCGACCGAGCGTCGACTCGGCGCCAGGGGTCAGTGGCTGCTGGCGCTGCCGGTCACGTACGTCGCCGGGCTGCAGGTGGTGATCCGCTCGCTCGTCGCAGGACGGGAACCGATCCTGTTGGAGGACCACTCCTCGCTCGCAGCCGCGGTCGCGGATGCTGACGGGCCGGTGTTCACCTCTCTCGTGCCCACGCAGCTGCACCGTCTGCTCGAGGATCCCCGTGACGCCGATGCCCTCGCCATGTTCACTGCCGTGCTGGTGGGTGGCAGCCTCCTCGAGGCGGACCTCCGTGACCGCGCGCAACGAGCCGGCGTACGCCTCGTGTCGACCTATGGCATGAGCGAGACGTGTGGTGGCTGCGTCTACGACGGCCTGCCCCTCGACGGGGTCCGCGTCGCCTGTGACGACGACGGACGGATCCGGATCTCGGGTCCGGTCCTGTTCACGCGGTACGCCGACGACCCCGAGCTGACCGCCGAGTCGCTGGTCGACGGCTGGTTCGTCACCTCCGACGCCGGCGTCCTCGACGACAACGGGCGGCTGGCGGTGTTGGGGCGGGTCGACGACGTGGTGATCAGCGGCGGGCTGAACATCCCCCTCCCCGCGGTGACCCGGACGGTGCGTGAGCACCCCCGGGTGGTTGCGGCGGAGCTGCTCGGCGTGCGGGACGAGGAGTGGGGACAGCGAGTGGTCGCCTTCGTCGTCGGGGACGTGTCGCTCGACGAGGTGCGCGACTGGGTCGCTGAGGTGCATCCGCGAGCCTGGGCCCCCCGGCAGCTGGTGCCGGTCGAGGACTTTCCCCTGCTGGAGAACGGCAAGCTCGACCGGCTCGCGCTTGCTGCCACTGCCCGCTCGGCAGGGACCTCGACGTGACCGACGTCTTCGCGATCCCGATGACCACGCGGTTCCGGGGGATCACCGTGCGTGAGGGGATGCTGCTGCACGGTGCGGCCGGCTGGGGTGAGTTCAGCCCGTTCCTCGAGTACGACGCCCGGACCGCGGAGCCGTGGCTGCGCTGCGCCGAGGAGGCGGCGCACGACGGCTGGCCGACCCCGCTGCGTGACTCCGTCCCGGTCAACGTGACGGTCCCGGCGGTCCGCGCCGAACGCGCCCACGCGATCGTGACCGAGAGCAACGGCTGCCGTACCGCCAAGGTCAAGGTCGCCGAGCGGGGCCAGACCCGCGGCGACGACGAGCTTCGCCTGGAGGCCGTGCGGGACGCGCTCGGCCCCGACGGGCTGATCCGGATCGACGCCAACGGCGCCTGGGAGGTGTCCGAAGCCGTCGAGGCGATCCGTCAGCTCGAGCGCGCGGCCGGCGGGCTCGAGTACGTCGAGCAGCCGTGCGCCACCGTCGAGGAGCTTGCCGCGGTCCGCCGGGCCGTCGACGTCCCGATCGCGGCCGACGAGTCGATCCGTCGTGCCGAGGACCCTTATCTGGTCCGAGACCTGCAGGCGGCGGACATCGCGGTCCTCAAGGTGCAGCCCCTGGGCGGCGTCCGGGCGTGCCTGCGGATCGCCGAGGACATCGGTCTGCCCGTCGTCGTGTCGAGCGCACTCGAGAGCTCGGTCGGTCTGGCAGCCGGACTCGCCCTGGCTGCCGCCCTGCCCGAGCTCCCGCATGCGTGCGGGCTGGCGACCGCGACGCTGCTCGAGGGTGACGTGGTCGACGGGTCCCTGCAGGTGGTGGACGGGTCCCTGTGGGTGTCACGTCCGCACGTGGCGCCGGCTGCCCTGGACCGGTGGCGCGCGGACGCGGAACGCACCAGGCACTGGGAGGCACGGGTCGCGGAGGTCCGGTCACTGCGCGAGGATCATCGACGATGACACCCACCAACGCCTCCGCTGCCCTCGCCCAGACGGTCCTCGACGAGCTGGTCGCCCGGGGGGTCCGCGAGATCGTGGTCTGCCCGGGCTCGCGCAGCGCCGCGCTGGCCTTCGCCGCGTACGACGAGGCACGCAGCGACCGGGTCCGCCTGCACACTCGAATCGATGAGCGCACTGCTGGCTTCCTCGCCCTCGGGCTTGCCCGGTCCTCGCGTCGTCCCGTCGCGGTGATCACCACCTCCGGTACGGCGGTCGCGAACCTGCATCCCGCTGCCCTGGAGGCGGCGCATCTCGGTGTCCCGCTGGTGCTCGTCACGGCCGACCGACCCGCTCGTCTGAGAGGGACCGGCGCCAACCAGACCACGGACCAGGTGCGGATCTTCGGGTCGGCCACCCGCGACTCCGTCGACGTACCACCCGGCGTGACCGGCGCGCGCGAGGGCGAGCAGGTGGCTCGCTGGCGCGAGGTGGTGGCCACCAGCCTGGCCTCCGCCACCGGCCGTCGTCCGGGTCCGGTCCAGATCAACCTCCAGTTCGCCGAGCCGATGGTGCCGGATGTCGCTGACGGGTGGTCGACCGGCATCGGCGCCTCGCATCCGGACGAGCCCGAGACAAGCGGCACGGATGATGCCCCCAGCCCGCACCTGCTCGACGCGGCGACCCGCACGGTCGTGGTGGCCGGCGACGACGCCGGACCCCCTGCCCGGGTTCTGGCCGAGCGGGGCGGGTGGCCGCTGCTCGCCGAGCCGAGCAGTGGCTCACGCACCGGCGACAACGCACTTCGCGTCTACCGGCTGCTTCTCGCGGACTCCGCCCTGTCGAGTGACATCGAGCGGGTCGTGGTCGCGGGTCACCCGACGCTCTCGCGGCCGGTGGTCCAGCTCATCTCGCGCGACGACGTCGAGGTGGTGGCTCTCGAAGGTTCGGTCGGTCACACCGACCCGGGGCATCGCGCCACCACCGTCGCGCGTCGGCTCGCCGTCGACGGAGCTCCCGCACCGGGGTGGCTCGACCGCTGGCGGACCCGGGACACCGAGGTGGGCGCCGCTCTGGACGCGCTGCTGGCGGCCTCCGGCGAGCTCCTTCCTCATCACGTGGCGGGTGCTGTCGCGCGGGCGTTGCCTGCGTACGGACTGCTGCACGTGGGCGCCTCGAACCCGATCCGCGACCTCGACCTGATGGTCCCGCGGTACGACGTGGGCGCGCATCGCATGGTGCTCGCCAACCGCGGCCTGTCGGGGATCGACGGCACCCTCTCCTCGGCGATCGGCGCTGCCCTCGCCCGACCGCACTCCTCGCGCTCGTTCGCACTGATGGGCGACGTGACGTTCCTGCACGACGCGAACGCACTGGTCCTTGGTCCCGACGAGCCACGACCGGACCTCACCGTGGTCGTCGTCAACGACGACGGCGGCAGCATCTTCGCCTCCCTGGAGCAGGGAGCCGAGCAGCACCGCGCCTCGTTCGAGAGGCTCTTCGGCACCCCGCACGGGGTGGACCTGGCGTCGCTGTGCGCGGCGACCAGGACGCCGCACTGGCGGGTCACGTCGCTGCCGGAGCTCGAGCATGCGCTGGCCACGCCGGCAGGTGGGATCGAGGTGGTCGAGGCGGTCTGTCGCCGCGAGAACCGACGCGAGCTCGACGCCGCGATCCGCGCCCTCGCCTGACCGCGCGTCTACGCTGGGCCGGTGACGCCAGACGAGGTCGGTCGGTACGCCGAGTCGCTGCCGCTGGTGAAGCGCAAGGGCACCGAGTCGCGTCCGGCGTGGTACGTCCACGATCGCTTGGTCGTGCGCCTGCACGACCCGAACACGCTGGTGATCCGGGTCCCCCTGGACAGGCGCGAGTCGCTGCTGGAGACCTTTCCGGACAGCTTCGGGGTGCCGCCTCGCATGGAGGCACACCACAAGGTCGAGGCCTATCTGGATCGGGCACCGGCTCGTGCCGTGTGCGCGGCCATCGATCTCGCCTGGGAGATGCAACGCCACTGAGCCGAAGCCGTCAGAAGATGGGCGAAGGGCCTCGGGCTACCGCTCCGGCGTCGTGGTTCTCCTTGCCGCACCGCTGACAGCGAAGGAACAGGCCGCCCTTCTCGCCGTCGGCAGACGGTGGATACGGAACCCTCGCCCACTTGTGGCTCGCCAGCTTGCAGATCGTGAACCGCTTGAGATTGTTCACGCCGAAAGCCTCCTCCCTCCATGACGTAGCCGCCGTGTGCGGCTCCGTGCCCGCTCGGCCCAAGCGTAGAGCGAGGTCGGCGACCCGGCCAGATGCCGAAGTTGGGCAACCCGCGTGGTTCTGGTCGAACCTCAAGGCCCACCTTCGGGTCCCAACCGTCTCGTGGTGAACAGGGTGGTCCCGTGGGCCGTGTCCACCTCCTTCCGCTCCGTCTCGGTGAACCCGAGCTTGGCAAGCACCCGGCGAGAAGCGGTGTTCCAGTCCCAGACCGTGGCCCAGAGGCGTTCGTATCCCGATGATCTCGCCCACTCGATGACCGCCGACGAAGCCTCGGTCGCGTATCCCTGGCCCCAGAACCGGCGCAGCAGCTCGAAGGCGAGTTCCGGTTCACCTTCGGACGGCCGCCCGCTGTCGATCAGCCCGCAGTAGCCGATCACGTCACCGACGCCCTTCCGCTCGACCGCGAGCAACCCGGTCGACGACGGCTGGTTGGTCCGGATCCACTCCTCCAGCTCTGCGACCGAGGGGTGTCCCTCCGCGTCGATCCGGCGGCGGGGAGGCACTCGTGGATCACGTTCGGTCCACAGCTCTCGGTGTACGGGAGCCTCGGCGACCCGCCACGGCCTGAGCAGCAGCCGATCCGTCTCGAGCACAATCTCGCGACCAGGAGTCGTCCCACCCGTCATGCACGCGACCCTCTCACGACCGAGCCGAGGTGCCGCGTGGTCGTGTGGCAACCCGCGCAAACTCGATCAAGCGCGGCAGGATGGTCGCGGGAAGGATCATGCCGTGACCACAACCACCGCCACCGACACCTTCGTCGCCTTCGTGGACGTACTGGCCGACGTGCTGGACGACCACGACAGCGACGGGGACGCGTTGGCCCGCCGGTTGTACCTGTCGCGCTTCCACCTCGACCGGGTGATCTCGTCGGTGGCAGGCGAGCCTCCTCGTCGGCTCCGCACCAGGATCCTGCTCGAGCGTGCGGCGTACCGCCTCGTGACGACGGACCGGGGGATCCTCGACATCGCCGTCGAGGCCGGCTTCGGCTCGCACGAGGCGTTCACCCGGGCGTTCAGTCGGGCCTACGGGACCTCGCCGGCGCGATGGAGGCGCAAGCCCGGTCACACCCAGCTCGAGTCATCGAGCGGCGTGCACTTCCAACCCCCGGGCAGCCTGCGGCTGCCCGCCCGAACGAAGGTGACTGGCATGGACCTGTTGACGAAGATGGTCGAGCACCACGTGTGGCTGACCGGCGAGATCCTCGAGTGCGCTGCAGAGCTGTCGGAAGCTCAGCTCGACGAGCGGATCGAACTGAACATCGATGACGACCCGGACCCGTCCACCCTGCGCAGCCTGCTCTCGCGGCTGATCGGCCAGATGGGGATGTGGAACGCCGCCCTGGCGACCCGCGACTACGACTGGTCGGTCGAGGAGCACGAGTCGATCGCCTCGATGCGGAGCCGGCTCGCGACGGAGGGGCCGACGTACCTCGCCCACGTGCGTGAGGTCTGCGCCCAGGGACGTCTCGACGACACGTTCGTCGACGCCCTGTGCGAGCCGGCACGCGTCTTCACGTACGGCGGAATGATCGCCCACGTGCTGACCTTCGCGGCCCACCGGCGCACGCTGGCAGTGCTCGCCCTCGACAAGCACGGCATCGACCGGCTCGGGTGGGGCGACCCCATGCGCTGGGTCGCCGAGGCCACCGGCTGACCTGATTCGGCGGCAGCCGCCACAATGGCCGGGTGCACATCGTCGTCTCCCTGGTCGCGCTGGCCGTCTCCGTCATCGCGATCACCGCTGTGTCGGAGCGGTACGAGGTGCCGACGCCGCTGATCCTGATCGTCGCCGGCATCGGCGCCTCGTTCCTGCCGTTCGTGCCGGAGGTCCACCTGGAGCCGGAGGTCGTGCTCCTCGGGCTTCTCCCTCCGCTGCTGTACGCCGCCGCCATCCAGACGTCGCTCGTGGAGTTCCGGGCGAACCGTCGAGCCATCCTGCTGCTGTCGGTCGGCCTGGTCGCGTTCACGACGGTGGGCATCGGCGTGCTCGTCCATGCCACCCTGCCCGGCGTCGACTGGCCGGCGTCGCTGGCGATCGGCGCAGTCGTCGCGCCCCCCGACGCGGTGGCAGCCACGGCGATCGGCAAGCGAATCGGTCTGCCGCGCCGGGTGGTCACGATCCTGGAGGGCGAGTCGCTGCTCAACGACGCCACGGCCCTGGTGGCGCTGCGCACGGCCATCGTCGGGTCCACGGCGGTCTGGTCGATCGGCCTCGACTTCGTACTCGCCGCCGGAGGGGGCGTGGTCGTGGGCCTGCTCGGCTACCTGCTCGTGTCGCAGGTACGCCGCCGCATGACCGACGAGCTGCTCCAGTCCGCGTTGTCCTTCGTCGTGCCGTTCGCCGCGTACGTCGCAGCCGAGGAGATCCGCGGGTCCGGCGTGATCGCGGTCGTGGTCTCCGGCCTCCTGCTGGGACACAAGGCGCCGGTCATCCAGCACGCGTCCGCCCGGGTGACCGAGCGGATGAACTGGCGCACGATCGCGTTCATCCTCGAGAACACCGTCTTCCTGCTGATCGGGCTGCAGGCACGTTGGATCCTGGTCGGGGTCGCCTCCAGCGATGTCGGCCTCGGCCGCGTCGCCTTCGTCTGTGGCGCCTCACTGCTGGGGGTGATGGTGCTGCGGATGGTCTGGGTCTTCCCGGCAAGGTTCCTCCTCGTCCGGCCGGGACCCGATGCGGCGACCCGGGTCCGCCCGCCGTGGAGCTACACGGCCGTGCTCGGGTGGGCGGGGATGCGCGGGGTGGTCACCCTGGCGGCGGCCTTCGTCATCCCCTACGACGTCCCGCAGCGCGAGATCCTGCTGCTGATCGCCTTCACGGTCACCGCCGGGACGCTGCTGATCCAGGGCCTGTCCCTGGCCTGGGTGGCCCGCCGGCTCGGCGTACCGGCCCCGGACCCGCGCGACGACGCGCTCGCTCGGGCGACGCTCTTCCAGAAGGCCTCGCAGGCGGGGATCGCCGCCTTGGAGGAGCTCGAAGAGGCGGACCCGCACGACACGCTCAGTGCGCTCCGTGATCGGGCCGAGCAGCGTGACCATGCTGCGTGGGAGCGGCTCGGCAACGACGACCCGGGGACGGAGACGCCGAGCGAGGCCTACGGGAGGCTCCGTCTGAAGATGCTCAGAGCGGAGCGCGACAAGGTGCTCGAGGTGCGCAGCACCGGCAACGTGCCGGCCGATGTCGTGGCCGAGGTGCTCGCCGCCCTCGACATCGAGGAGTCGATGATCCAGGGAGCCCAGCGGGTGCACCGGCTCGACCGGGAGGCCTCGCTGAGCGACTCCGGGGTCCGGGTCCCGCTGTGCGAGCACCTCGACGAGATGCCTGCCCAGGAGCCGATCGCCGCCACTGAGTGCCCGAGCTGCGTCGAGGAGGGGACCCGCTGGGTGCACCTGCGTCGCTGCCTCACGTGCGACCGGATCGGCTGCTGCGACTCGTCCACCGAGCGGCATGCGAGCGCCCACTTCCGCGAGACCGGGCATCCGGTGATGCAGTCGGCCGAGCCGCAGGAGACCTGGCGCTGGTGCTTCGTCGACGAGCGGACGGGCTGACGGTGCGCGAGGCCTTCCGGGTCCCCGGTTTCGCACGGCTCTACGCCGGCCTGACCGCCTCCATGCTGGGCGACTCGATCATGCTGATCGTGCTGAGCATGTGGGTCAAGACGCTCACGGACTCCAACGCGATGGCCGGGCTGACCTTCTTCTTCATGGTCCTGCCGGCAGCGGTCGCGCCGCTGCTCGGCGTCTGGGTGGACCGCTTCCGCCGTCTTCCGGTCCTGGTCTGGGGGAACCTCGCCTCGGCGGTGGGCGTCCTGCCGCTGGTTCTGGTGCGCACGGCGGACGACGTCTGGATCATCTGGTCGGTCGCCTTCCTGTACGGCATCTCCTTCATCGTCGTGCCCGCGGCCCTGAACGGCCTGCTCAAGGAGCTGGTGCCCGAGACGGTCCTGGTGTCGGCCAACTCGGCGACGATGACCACCAAGGAGGCCTTCCGCCTGTTCGGACCGCTGGTCGGTGCGTGGATGTTCAGCACGATGGGCGGCTGGTCGGTCGCCGTCCTCGACTCGGCCAGCTTCGTGGTCGCGGCGTTGGTCATCGGCTCGTTGCGCAGGCAGGTCGCGGAGGTGACGCCCGAGCGGGTGCGGACGCCGTTCCTCGAGCAGGCCAAGATGGGGTTCCGGCACCTGGCCGGCGACCGGATCCTGCGCCACGTGACGATCGGGTTCGCAATGATGCTGCTGGTGCTCGGCTTCGCGGAGAGCACGATCTACGCGGTGCTCGACTCCTTCGGGAAGCCGGCGACGTTCGCCTCGGTGCTCGTGACCTGCATGGGCGTCGGTGCCATCGCCGGAGGCTTGACGACCACGTGGCTCGTGCGCCGGTTCGGCGAGGTCGGGGTCATCGTGTCCGGCCTCGCACTGATGGTGATGAGCGTGGGCGGGATCTCGGCGAGTCCCTCGATGGCCGTGGTGCTGGTCTTCTCCGTCGTCCTGGGGACCTCGTTCCCGATCCAGTTCATCGCCTTGAACACGCTCGTCCAGCGACGCACCCCGTCGACGCTGATGGGCCGGGTGTCGGCCACCCTGGAGATCCTGATGGCCACGCCGCAGGCGATCTCCCTCGCGCTCGGCTCCGCGCTCGTCCTGGTCTGGGACTGGCGGCTCATCTTCACCGTCATGGCAGCGGTGACCCTGCTGGGGACCGCGTGGATCGCGGTCTGGCTGCGTGACCTGATCGGGCGTCCGCTGCCTTCGGTCCTGTCCGAACCTCCCGTGGCCTGACCCGGCCCGGTCGGCCAACGGCCTTCGATGCCGGCGCGACGAGTGGCAAGGTGGGTGCATGAGGATCACGAAGTTCGGCCATGCCTGCGTCCGCATCGAGCACGACGGGCACGTCCTGGTGATCGACCCCGGCAAGTTCACCGATCCCGAGGCCGTCGACGGCGCGACCGCCGTACTGGTCACGCACGAGCACGCCGACCACTACTTCGCCGACAACCTTCAGGCCACCGACGCGCCGGTCTACACGATCGATGCGGTCGCCCGGCAGATCCGCGACGACGCGGCTGATGTCGCCGAGCGGCTCACCGTGGTCGGACCGGGCGAGTCCCTCGATCTCGGACTAGCGGTGCGCGTGGTGGGAGAGAAGCATGCGGTGATCCACCCCGAGGTTCAGTGGTACGACAACAGCGGGTTCCTCGTCACCGCCGGCGACCAACGGGTCTACCACCCTGGAGACTCGCTGACCCTGCCCGACGAGGCCATCGACGTGCTCCTGCTCCCGGTGAGCGCTCCGTGGCTCAAGGCCAGCGAGTGCATCGACTTCGCTCGCGACGTGAACGCCCCGACCTCACTCGGCATCCACGACATGGTCAGCAGCGGGATCGGGCTGGCCATGGTCCGGGCGCACCTGGACCGCTTCCTGGCTCCCCGCGAGCAGGCCTACGTCTTCCGCAAGCCCGGCGAGGACCTGTAGCCCGGTCCGCTGGGTCCTCCCGGTCGGCTCAGTCGGCCGCGAGCGCGTCGCGCACCGGCACGAACTTCGCCTGGGCCTCGGCCAGCTCGGCCTGCGGGTCGGAGTCGGCGACGATCCCGCATCCCGCGAAGAGTCGAACCGTGCGACCGTCGAGCTCGGCCGCGCGGAGCGCGATGCCCCACTCGCCGTCGCCCGAGGCATCCATCCAGCCGACCGGACCGGCGTAGCGGCCGCGGTCCATCCGCTCGATCTCGGTGATCACGCGGGTGGCGACGTCGGTCGGTGTCCCACCGACGGCGGCGGAGGGGTGCAGGGCCTGGGCGAGCTCGAGCGAGGTGGTTGCGTCGTCGATCACCCCGGCGACGTCGGTGGCCAGGTGCATCACGTTGGGCAGGTGCAGCACGAAGGGCGCCTCGGGCACGTTCATCGACGTGCAGTGCGGGGCCAGCGAGTCGGCCACCGAGCGGACGGCGTACTCGTGCTCCTCGAGGTCCTTCGAGGAGCGGGCCAGGGTCGCGGCAAGGGCAAGGTCACGCTCGTCGTCGCCGGTGCGGCGGATCGTCCCGGCCAGCACCCGGCTGGTGACCAGGCCCCGTTCGCGGCGGACCAGCATCTCGGGCGTCGCGCCGAAGATGCCATCGACGTGGAAGGTCCAGCAGGTGGGGTAGCGGGCAGCCAGGTTGTTCAGCGCCCAGCGCACGTCCACGTCGTCCGAGGCGGTGGCGACCAGGTCACGGGCGAGCACCACCTTCTCCAGCTCGCCGTCGTTGATGCGGCGAACTGCCTCGCCGACCGCGGTCTGCCAAGCCTGCCCGTCGAGTGAGCCGTCGGCGAAGACCACGTCCCGAGGTGCGTCAGGCGGGTCCGTCGGGATCAGCTCCGGGTGTCCTCCGAGTGCGCCCGAACCGATGGTGGTCAGCCACGCCTTGCCGTCGCGCCGGCCCACGACGATCTCGGGGACCACCAGCATGCTGTCGCCGGGCTCGTCCGCGAAGGCGAAGGTCCCGAAGCAGACCAGCCCGCTGCCGGGGGTCCGCACCTCGTCCCGGACCACTGCGCTGCCGGACAGGTGCCGCCACCAGGTGCTCGCCTCGGTGAAGCGTTCCGGTCCCTCCGTGCGGATCATCGCGGCGGTGCCCCACCCGACGAGTCCCTGGCCGTTGCGCAGCCACGACAAGGCGCCTTCACGGGGGAGCAGCGGGAGCAGCAGGCTGGGATCGGGGATCTCGCGGGTGCGCGCCACCAATGGCATCGCGTCGCTCGCGGAGGTCAGGCCTGTCGTCACGATGGCCGAGCCTACCCGTGCCTCGTACTGCCTCCGCACGCCCGCCGGCGGGACACGTGCGGCGGCGCGGGAGGAGGCGACATAGGGTGGCGCCGTGACTCGCGCTGACCTGGACAAGCTCCCCGCCGAGGTAGCGGCGATGTTCGACGACGTGGCGCCTCGCTACGACCTGACCAACGACATCCTCTCGCTCGGCCAGGACCGCCGCTGGCGCCGGGCGGTGATCGACGCCGTCGACCCGCAGTACGGCGAGCTCGTGCTGGACCTGGCGGCGGGGACCGGGACGTCGAGCCAGCCCTTCCTGGACCGTGGCGCGACGGTGGTGCCCTGCGACTTCTCGCTCGGCATGCTGCGTGTCGGGAAGGCAGCCAGGCCGCACCTGCCGTTCACGGCCGGCGACGGCACCCGGCTTCCGTTCGATGACGGGACCTTCGACGCGGTGACCATCTCCTTCGGTCTGCGCAACATCGTCGACCCCGATGCCGGCCTCCGCGAGATGCTCCGGGTGACGAAGCCAGGAGGTCGGCTCGTGGTCTGCGAGTTCAGCCATCCGACCTGGTCGCCGTTGCGCACCGTCTACATCGAGTACCTGATGAAGGCGCTGCCCGCCGTGGCCAGGACCGTCTCCTCGTCGCCGGACGCCTACGTCTACCTTGCGGAGTCGATCCGGGCGTGGCCCGACCAGCGTGGTCTGGCTGCCCGGATCGCGGGTGCCGGCTGGGGTGGTCCGGACGGGCGCGGGGTGCGCTGGGCCAACCTCTCAGGCGGCATCGTGGCCCTGCACCATGCCACTCGCTGAGGGGCCAGGGGGCGGGGTGCGGGATGTGACCCAGACCTCTAGACTGTGCAAAGTTGTCAGTTCGTGAAGCAATTCACAATCTCACATGTGCAGGTGCCGGCCTCGACGGGCGAGCCGGGCACGCACGACCGAGCAGTCCCTCGTCCGCTGAAGGCGGGGACAGCGCACGAGGCTCCCGGCCTCCGGGAACAGGAACGAAGCGAGGTAGCGCGATGAGCCGCTCCACCGCCGACGAGCGGCAGGCCGACGTCATCGTCGTCGGCGCCGGTCCGGCCGGGGCGAGCGCCGCCTACCACCTCGCCGAGGCGGGGGTGGACGTCCTCCTGCTGGAGAAGTCGTCGTTCCCTCGCGACAAGGTCTGCGGCGACGGGCTCACTCCCCGCGCGGTGCGCCAGCTGATCGGCATGGGCTTCGACCTCGACGCCCCGGGGTGGCAGAAGAACAAGGGTCTGCGCATCGTCGGAGCCGGCCACAGCCTCGAGCTGCCGTGGCCCGACCTTGCCTCGTTCCCCAACTACGGCATGGTGCGCAGCCGGATGGACTTCGACGAGCTGCTGGCCCGGCACGCGGAGAAGGCCGGCGCCCGGCTGATGGAGCGCACCGCCGTCACCGGCCCCGTGGTCGATCCCAAGTCCGGTCGCGTGACCGGGGTGACCGCCAAGCCCGTCGACGACCGCGGTCGGCGTACCGGTGACGAGGTCACGTACTCCGCACCCGTCGTGATCGCCTGCGACGGGGTCAGCGCGCGCCTCGCCCTGGCCCTGGGGATCGAACGCCGCGAGAACCGGCCCATGGGGGTCGCGGTCCGCACCTACTACACGACCCCCCGCCATGACGACGAGTGGATGGAGTCATGGCTGGAGCTCTGGGACGGCGAGCCCGGCCGGAGCAACCTGCTGCCGGGCTACGGCTGGATCTTCCCGCTCGGCGACGGCACGGCGAACGTCGGCCTCGGCATCCTCAACACGAGCTCCGCCTTCCAGAACGTCGACTACAAGGACGTCCTCGCGAAGTGGCTCGCCAACACTCCCGAGGAGTGGGGCTTCCGCGAGGAGAACCAGATCGGCAAGGTGGCCTCGGCCGCGCTGCCGATGGGGTTCAACCGCAAGCCGCACTACACCCGTGGCGTCCTGCTCTCCGGTGACTCGGGCGGCATGGTCAACCCGTTCAACGGCGAGGGCATCGACTACGCCATGGAGTCCGGCGAGATCGCGGCGCGCACCGTGGTCCAGGCGCTTGCCCGACCTGAGGGCCCGGCCCGCGAGCGGGTTCTCGAGAGCTACGCCTCCACCCTCGACGCCGAGTACGGCGGCTACTTCACGCTCGGGCGGGTCTTCGCGAAGATGATCGGGAACCCGACGTTCATGAAACAGGCCACCCGGTACGGCCTCCCGCGGCACGGTCTGATGCGATTCACCCTGAAGCTGATGGCCAACCTGACCGACCCGCACGACGGGGACGCCTCCGACAAGGTGATCAACGCACTGAGCCGGCTGGCGCCCACCGCCTGAGCACCACCTGAGGCACCACCCGAAGAACATCTCGACACGGACACCGACGAACAGCAGGGAGAAGAGAGATGGAGCTCTACACGCCGATCCTGGCGCTCGGCGTTCTCGCCGCAGGCTTCGCGATCTTTTCGTTGATCATGAGCGCGCTGATCGGGCCGAAGCGCTACAACCGCGCGAAGCTCGACTCCTACGAGTGCGGCATCGAGCCGACTCCCCAACCTGTCGGCGGCGGCCGGGTCCCGGTGAAGTACTTCATCACCGCGATGCTCTTCATCGTCTTCGACATCGAGATCATCTTCCTCTACCCGTGGGCCGTGTACTTCGACAGCATGAACACGTTCGGGCTCGTCGAGATGGTCGTCTTCATCGCCACCGTCTTCGTGGCCTACGCCTACGTGTGGCGCCGCGGTGGGCTGGAGTGGGACTGAGATGACCCGGATTCCTGTGTACGACGTGACCGCCAACGAGCCTGTGAGGGACTGACATGGGTCTTGAAGAGAAGCTGCCGAGTGGCGTCCTCCTCACCACGGTCGAGGGGGTGGCGGGCTACTTCCGCAAGGCGTCGTTCTGGCCGGCGACCTTCGGCCTCGCCTGCTGCGCGATCGAGATGATGACCAGCGGCGGCCCGAAGTACGATCTCGCCCGCTTCGGCATGGAGGTCTTCCGTGCCTCCCCGCGCCAGGCAGACCTGATGATCGTCGCCGGCCGGGTGAGCAACAAGATGGCCCCGGTCCTGCGCCAGATCTACGACCAGATGCCCGACCCCAAGTGGGTGCTGGCCATGGGTGTCTGCGCCAGCTCGGGCGGGATGTTCAACAACTACGCGATCGTGCAGGGTGTCGACCACGTCGTACCCGTCGACATGTACCTCCCCGGCTGCCCGCCGCGGCCGGAGATGCTGATCGACGCGATCCTCAAGCTGCACGAGCAGGTCCAGACGGCGAAGCTCGGGAGCAACCGTCTCGCCCAGATCGAGACCCTCGAGGGTGACGCGCTGAGCCTGTCCCCGACCTCGGAGATGAAGGGTCTGCTGCGGTGACCGACGAGAACAAGCTCCCAGAGCACGCGCAGCACTCCGGCCAGTCGGGCACGGGTGTGCAGCCGACGGAGGCCGTCGCCACCCGCTCGGGCATGTTCGGCGTCCGAGGCACCGGCGACACCAGTGGGTACGGCGGCATCGTCAAGGCCGTCTCCATGCCCGGCCCCAGCCCCCGTCCGTACGGCGGCTGGTTCGACGAGGTGGCCGACGCGCTCGACGCGGCCGTCCCCTCCGGGGTGGAGAAGGTCGTGGTGCACCGCCGCGAGATCACCTTCTTCGTCCCCCGTGAGTCCCTGCTCAGCGTGGCCCAGCACCTGCGCGACGACGAGGCGCTGCGGTTCGAGTTCTGCTCCGGCGTGTCAGGGGTGCACTACCCCGAGGACACCGGCCGCGAGCTGCACGCCGTCTACCACCTGCTCTCGATGACCCACAACCGCCGGATCCGCCTCGAGGTGACCTGCCCCGACGCCGACCCGCACATCCCGTCGGTGGTCTCGGTCTACCCGACCAACGACTGGCACGAGCGCGAGGCGTACGACTTCTTCGGGATCGTGTTCGACGGACACCCCGCGCTCACGCGCATCCAGATGCCCGACGACTGGCCGGGCCACCCGCAGCGCAAGGACTACCCGCTCGGCGGCATCCCCGTCGAGTACAAGGGTGCCCAAGTCCCGCCGCCGGACCAGCGGAGGTCGTACAGCTGATGAACCACCACATCCAACGGCTCGCCACGAGCGCACCGCGGGGAGGGACCCGATGAGCACCACGACGGATCCCTACGCCAGCGGCTTCGACACGCCCCAGGGCAAGGTCTTCACCGTCACCGGACAAGACTGGGACTCGGTCGTCTCCGGTGTCGCCGAGGACGCCGACGAGCGCGTGGTCGTCAACATGGGGCCGCAGCACCCCTCGACGCACGGCGTACTCCGACTGATCCTCGAGCTGGAGGGCGAGACCGTCACCGAGGCCCGGTGCGGCATCGGCTACCTCCACACCGGCATCGAGAAGAACATGGAGTTCCGCAACTGGACGCAGGGCGTCACGTTCTGCACGCGGATGGACTACCTCTCGCCGTTCTACAACGAGATGACCTACTGCCTCGGGGTCGAGCGACTGCTCGACATCGAGGACGACATCCCTGAGAAGGCCCAGGTCATGCGGGTGCTCCTGATGGAGCTCAACCGCATCTCCAGCCACCTGGTGTGCATCGCCACCGGCGGCATGGAGATCGGTGCCCTGACCGTGATGACGGTCGGCTTCCGGGAGCGCGAGCTGGTGCTCGACCTGTTCGAGCTGATCACGGGGCTGCGGATGAACCACGCGTTCATCCGGCCGGGTGGCGTCGCCCAGAACCTCCCCCCGGGGGCGCTCGACGAGATCCGCGACTTCACGGCGCTGATGAAGAAGCGTCTCCCCGAGTACGCCGACCTGTGCAACGCGAACCCGATCTTCCGGGCGAGGCTCGACGGTATCGGCCACCTCGACCTCGCCGGCTGTCTCGCCCTGGGCGTAACCGGGCCGGTGCTCCGCTCCACGGGGTACCCCTGGGACCTGCGCAAGGACCAGCCCTACTCCGGCTACGAGGACTACGACTTCGACGTGGTCACCTGGGACACCTCGGACGCCTACGGACGTTTCCGGATCCGGCTCGAGGAGATGTGGCAGTCGCTGCGCATCGTCGAGCAGTGCGCCGACCGGCTCGCCGGTCTCGAAGGGGCACCGGTGATGGTGGCCGACAAGAAGATCGCCTGGCCCAGCCAGCTCGCGATCGGCAGCGACGGCATGGGGAACAGCCTCGACCACATCCGGCACATCATGGGTGAGTCGATGGAGGCGCTGATCCACCACTTCAAGCTGGTCACCGAGGGCTTCAAGGTCCCGGCCGGCCAGGCCTACGTGCCGATCGAGTCACCCCGGGGCGAGCTCGGTGCGCACGTGGTCTCCGACGGCGGCACGCGTCCCTTCCGGGCGCACTTCCGGGACCCGTCGTTCACGAACCTGCAGGCGACGTCGGTGATGAGCGAGGGCGGCATGGTGGCCGACGTGATCGTCGCGATCGCCTCGCTCGACCCGGTGATGGGAGGGGTTGACCGATGACCGAGGTGGCAGCGGGCACCCGCCTGCCCGACGAGGTGTACGACGAGCTGCGTGAGATCGCGGCCCGCTACCCGCAGGCCCGCTCGGGGCTGCTCCCGATGCTCCACCTCGTGCAGAGCGTCGAGGGACGGGTCACCGCCCGCGGCATCGAGGCCTGCGCCGAGGTGCTCGACATCTCGGCCGCGCAGGTCTCGGGCGTGGCCACGTTCTACACGATGTACAAGCGCCGCCCGGTCGGCGACTACCACGTCGGGGTCTGCACCAACACGCTCTGTGCGGTGATGGGCGGAGACCTGATCTTCGATCGGCTCAAGGACCACCTCGACGTGGGCAACGACGAGACGACGTCTGCCGACGACTCCGAGCGGACGATCACGCTCGAGCACATCGAGTGCAACGCCGCCTGCGACTACGCGCCCGTGATGATGGTCAACTGGGAGTTCATGGACAACATGACCCCGGAGTCGGCGACGCAGCTCGTCGACGACCTGCGCTCCGGCCAAGAGGTCCACTCGACCCGCGGCCCGAAGGTCTGCACCTGGAAGGAGGCCGAGCGAATCCTCGCCGGCTTCCCGGACGGGCTCGCGGACGAAGGCCCGGCGGCCGGCCCGGCGTCGCTCGTGGGCCTGGGCATCGCCCGGGAGCAGGGGTGGACCGCTCCGGCGGCCCCGGGTGACTCCGAGAGCGCAGCGACCATGGACGACCAGGGCCAGGACAAGGGGAGCGAGTCCTGATGACCGACACACTGAC
Source organism: uncultured Actinomycetota bacterium (assembly GCA_963740525.1). Classification (GTDB taxonomy): domain Bacteria; phylum Actinomycetota; class Actinomycetes; order Propionibacteriales; family Nocardioidaceae; genus CAVUEG01. Next base: position 687,038 of record CAVUEG010000006.1, on the reverse strand, counting down.
ACCGGTGCTCACCGACAACTGGGACGCCGACCGCGCCTGGACCCTCGAGTCCTACGAGTCGCGCGGCGGCTACGTCGGGCTCGAGAAGGCGCTCGGCATGGACCAGGATGCCGTGATCGCGATGGTCAAGGACTCCGGGCTGCGCGGCCGCGGCGGTGCCGGGTTCCCGACGGGCATGAAGTGGGGTTTCATCCCCCAGGACAACCCGAAGCCGAAGTACCTCGTGGTCAACGCCGACGAGTCCGAGCCGGGGACCTGCAAGGACATCCCGCTCATGATGGCGAGCCCGCACACCCTCCTGGAGGGCGTGATCATCAGCTCGTACGCCATCCGGGCCAACACGGCGTTCATCTACGTCCGGGGCGAGGTCCTGCACGTCGTACGTCGGCTGCACAAGGCGGTCCAGGAGGCGTACCTCGCCGGACACCTCGGCACGAACATCCACGGTTCGGGCTACGACCTCGATGTGGTGGTGCACGCCGGTGCCGGCGCCTACATCTGCGGCGAGGAGACCGCGCTCCTCGACTCGCTCGAAGGACGCCGCGGTCAACCTCGCCTGCGCCCGCCGTTCCCCGCCGTGGCCGGCCTGTACGCCAGCCCCACGGTGATCAACAACGTCGAGTCGATCGCCTCCGTGCCCAGCATCGTGGCCAACGGGGCGGAGTGGTTCTCCTCCATGGGCACCGAGAAGTCCAAGGGCTACGTCATCTACTCGCTCTCGGGCCACGTCAAACGGCCCGGCCAGTACGAAGCGCCGCTCGGCGTCACGCTGCGCACGTTGATCGAGCTGGGTGGCGGCATGCGCGACGGGCACGAGCTGAAGTTCTGGACCCCGGGCGGCTCGAGCACTCCGCTCCTGACGGCCGAGCACCTCGACATGCCCCTGGACTACGAGGCCGTCGGTGCGGCCGGTTCGATGCTGGGCACCCGCGCACTCCAGATCTTCGACGAGACCACGTGCGTCCTTCGCGCCGTCCTCCGGTGGACGGAGTTCTACAAGCACGAGTCGTGCGGCAAGTGCACGCCGTGCCGTGAGGGCACCTGGTGGCTGGTGCAGACCCTGGCCCGGCTGGAGCAGGGCAAGGGCAGCGAGGCCGACCTCGAGCTCCTGCTCGACCAGTGCGACAACATCCTGGGCCGCGCATTCTGCGCCCTCGGTGACGGCGCGACCTCACCCATCACCTCGTCCATCGAGTACTTCCGGGACGAGTACCTCCAGCACCTCGAGCGTGGCGGCTGCCCGTTCGACGTGCATGCCTCGACCGTCTTCGCACCCGCGGGAGCGCGCGCATGAGCGTCTCTGAGAAGTTGCCCAACGAGCCCGGTGCCGAGGTCGTGAAGTCCGACGACGTCACCCTGACCATCGACGGCATCCAGGTCAGCGTCCCAAAGGACACCCTGGTGATCAGGGCCGCCGAGCAGATCGGCGTCCAGATCCCGCGCTTCTGCGACCACCCGCTGCTGGCCCCGGTAGGTGCCTGCCGCCAGTGCCTGGTCGAGGTGCCCGACGCCGGCAACGGCCGCGGCATCCCCAAGCCTCAGGCGTCGTGCACGATCCCGGTCGCGGAGGGGATGGTCGTCAACACCCAGGCCACGTCCGGGGTCGCCGACAAGGCACAGCAGGGGATCATGGAGTTCCTGCTGGTCAACCACCCGCTCGACTGCCCGGTCTGCGACAAGGGCGGCGAGTGCCCCCTGCAGAACCAGGCGATGTCCAACGGGCGGGGGGAGTCGCGTTTCGAGGAGACCAAGCGGACCTTCCCCAAGCCGATCAACATCTCGCCCCAGGTCCTGCTCGACCGTGAGCGCTGCGTCCTGTGCGCCCGTTGCACGCGCTTCTCCGAGCAGATCGCCGGTGACCCCTTCATCGAGCTGATCGAGCGCGGGGCCCTTCAGCAGGTCGGCATCTACGAGCACCAGCCTTTCCAGAGCTACTTCTCCGGGAACACGATCCAGATCTGCCCGGTCGGGGCGCTGACGTCGGCGGCGTACCGTTTCCGTGCCCGCCCCTTCGACCTGGTCTCGACCGCGGCCGTGGGCGAGCACGATGCCTGTGGTGCCGCGATCCGCGTCGACCACCGTCGCGGGAAGGTGATGCGCCGCCTCGCGGGCGACGACCCCGAGGTCAACGAGGAGTGGATCACCGACAAGGACCGCTTCGCGTTCCACTACGCGCGCCAGGACGACCGCCTCACCCACCCGCTGGTTCGCGACGAGTCGGGCGACTTCCGGGCGGCTTCGTGGCCCGAGGCGTTCGCCGTCGCCGCCCGTGGTCTGCGCGGTGCCGGCGCCGTCGGCGTGCTGACCGGCGGACGGCTGACCGCCGAGGAGTCCTACGCGTACGCCAAGTTCGCCCGTGTGGCGCTGGGCACCAACGACATCGACTTCCGCTCGCGTCCGCACTCCGCGGAGGAGGCCGGTTTCCTCGCCAGCGAGGTGGTCCTGCGCCAGGGCGCGACGTACGCCGACCTGGAGGCTGCGTCCGTCGTGGTCCTCGCCGGTCTCGAGCCCGAGGACGAGGCGGGCACGATCTTCCTGCGGCTCCGCAAGGCCTCCCTTGCCGGCACGCGGGTCGTCGCGATCGCGCCGTACGCCACGCGCGGCCTTGCCAAGATGTCCGGACGACTGGTTCCCACCGCCCCCGGCGACGAGACCGCCGCACTGCAGGCACTGGCCAACGACGGTGAGACGGCCCTCGACGCGGGAGGCGTGATCCTCGTCGGCGAGCGGCTGGCGACCGCGCCGGGCGCACTGAGCGCCGCCGCCGACCTGGCCCGCACCACCGGTGCCCGGCTCGCCTGGGTGCCTCGCCGGGCGGGCGACCGGGGCGCGGTCGAGACCGGTGCGCTGCCGAACCTGCTCCCTGGGGGCCGGCCGGTCTCCGACGTGGGTGCCCGGGTGGACCTCGCGGCCGCCTGGGGTGTCGACTCCCTGCCCGAGACCGAGGGCCGCGACGCGGACGCGATCCTGGCCGCGGCCGTGGCCGGCGAGCTCGGTGGCCTGGTGATCGCGGGCGTGGAGCTCGACGACTTCGCCGACCCGACCGCCGCGCGGGCCGCGGTCGACGCCGCGAGCTTCGTGGTCAGCCTCGAGCTGCGCCGTTCCGCGGTCACCCACCGCGCCGACGTGGTGTTCCCGGTTGCCTCGGTCTGCGACAAGCCGGGCAGCTTCGTCAACTGGGAGGGGCGGGTCCGTCCCTTCGAGACGATCTTCACCAACCCGAACGCCCTGCCCGACCTGCGCATCCTGGCCGGCATCGCCGAGGAGCTCGGCGCCGACCTCGGCTTCCGGACGGTTCCCCAGGCAAGGGCCGAGATGCAGGCGGTCGGGCCGTGGGACGGCGAGCGCGCCGCCCCCGTCACCACCGAAGCCGACGCGGCGGCCTCGCACAGCCGACCGGCCGACGGTGGGCTGGTGCTGGCCTCCTGGAAGCAGATGATCGACGACGGCCGGATGCAGGACGGCGACGACTACCTGCGCGCCACGGCACGTTCGTGCGTGGCCAGAGTGTCGGCGTCCACGCTGAAGTCGCTCGGCCTCACCGAGGGCGAGGCGATCACGCTGACCTCCGAGCGCGGCTCGGTCACGCTGCCGGTCCACGTCGCCGACGTCGTGGATGGTGTGGTCTGGGCTGCAGCCAACTCCGGCGGGGTCCCGGTCCACCGTGAGGTGGGCGGTCCCGGCACCGCCGTACGCATCGAGGGGAGCGACCGATGACCTCCATCACCAGCCTGGGCGACGTGACCCTGGCCGCCGATGACCTCTCGGCCTTCGGTCACGACCCCTGGTGGGTCATCGTGATCAAGGCCGTGCTGATCTTCCTGATCCTGGTCCTGCTCACACTGTTCAACATCTGGTTCGAGCGGCGCGTGGTGGCCCGGATGCAGCACCGGATCGGCCCCAATGTGCACGGGCCCTTCGGGTTGCTCCAGTCCCTGGCAGATGGCGTGAAGCTGGCGCTGAAGGAGGACATCATCCCGAAGGCCGCCGACAAGGTGGTCTTCCTCCTCGCCCCGGTCATCGCGACCGTGCCGGCCTTCCTGACCTTCTCGGTGATCCCGTTCGGGCCCGAGGTCCGGATCCCGTTCACCGACCGGACGACTCCGCTGCAGCTGACGGACATGCCGGTTGCGGTGCTGTTCGTCATGGCGATCGCCTCGATCGGCATCTACGGGATCGTCCTCGGCGGCTGGTCCTCCGGGTCGACGTACTCCCTGCTCGGCGGGCTGCGCAGCTCGGCACAGATGATCTCCTACGAGGTCGCGATGGGTCTCGCGCTGGTCGCGGTCTTCCTGTACGCCGGCTCGATGTCGACCTCGCAGATCGTGGCGGCGCAGGAGCGGCTCTGGTTCGGCATCATCTTGATCCCGTCCTTCGTGATCTACGTGATCTCGATGATCGGCGAGACCAACCGGGCGCCGTTCGACCTGCCCGAGGCCGAGGGTGAGCTGGTCGGCGGCTTCCACACCGAGTACTCCTCGCTGAAGTTCGCCCTCTTCTTCCTCGCCGAGTACATCAACATGGCCACCGTGTCAGCGTTGGCGACGACGCTGTTCCTCGGAGGCTGGCGCGCGCCGTGGCCGCTCTCGATGTGGGACGGTGCCAACGCCGGCTACTGGCCGGTGCTGTGGTTCATGTCGAAGGTCATCCTCTTCATCTTCTTCTTCATCTGGCTGCGAGGCACCCTGCCGCGGCTTCGCTACGACCAGTTCATGCGCTTCGGTTGGAAGCGCCTCATCCCGATCGCCCTGGTCTGGATCGTGGCCGTCTCCAGCGTGCGCGCGATCAGCAACAACGGCGGCTTCGACCGGAGCTGGCTGCTGGCCGGCGCCGGCGTCGCCCTGGTGCTGTTCCTCGTGCTGTTCTACATCGGCGAGGACACCGAGCCCGAACCCGAGTACCCGCTCGAGACGGACGCGGAGTTCGATGCGTTCGCCGGTGGGTACCCGGTCCCGCCCATGCCCGGGCAACGCGGCTTCGACCGACGTGACCCGGCCACCATCGCCCCTGCCACAGCAAGCACCGCGGAGGAGCAGGAGTAATGCCAACTCTCAAGGAACAGTTCTGGGACCCGGTTGCCGGGTTCGGGGTCACCTTCCGCACCATGTTCAAGAAGGTCGTCACCGAGCAGTACCCCTTCGAGAAGCTGCCGACCGCACCGCGCTTCCACGGCCGTCACCAGCTGAACCGCTGGCCGGACGGGCTCGAGAAGTGCATCGGCTGTGAGCTCTGTGCCTGGGCATGCCCGGCCGACGCGATCTATGTCGAGGGAGCCTCTAACGTCGATGGTCCCGGCGACGAGTCCGGCCGGTTCTCACCCGGCGAGCGCTACGGGCGCGTCTACCAGATCAACTACCTGCGCTGCATCCTGTGTGGGCTGTGCATCGAGGCCTGCCCGACTCGTGCGTTGACGATGACCAACGAGTACGAGCTCGCGGACAACAACCGGGCGGACCTCATCTACGAGAAGCAGGACCTCCTCGCACCGCTGCTTCCCGGCATGGAGCTTCCGCCGCACGAGATGCAGCTCGGTGACGACGAGAAGGACTACTACCGCGGGACCCTGCGCAGCCATCCCGACCCGGCCGACCGGCAGGAGGGCGACCTGTGATCACGTTCTGGCTCCTGGCCCCGCTGATGGTGGTGGCGGCGTTGGGCATCCTCTTCGCACGCAAGGCCGTGCACGCGGCGCTCCTGCTGGCCGTCGTGATGATCGGCCTCGCCGGCCTGTACGCCGTCCAGGACGCACCGTTCCTCTTCGCGGTGCAGATCATCGTCTACACCGGCGCGATCCTGATGCTGTTCCTCTTCGTGCTGATGCTGGTCGGGGTCGACGCGTCGGACTCGGTGGTCGAGACGATCAAGCACCAACGCGTCAAGGCGGTCGTGGTGGGCCTGCTGTTCGGCTCCGTACTCGTGATCGGGGTAGCGCAGGTCTCCATCGGCGCCGTCACCGGTCTTGCCGTGGCCAACGGCGGCGGCAACGTGCCCGGCCTTGCACAGCTGCTCTTCTCGGACTACATCTTCGCCTTCGAGGCGACCAGCGCGCTGCTGATCACCGCCGCGATCGGCGCCATGGTGCTCGCGCACAGGGAACGCCTGTTCCCGAAGCCGACCCAGGCCAGCATGGCGGCCCAGCGCATGCGGGACTACGCCAGCACCGGCAAGCACCCGGGCCCGCTGCCCACACCTGGCGTGTTCGCCCGCCACAACGCCGTCGACACCCCCGCGCTCCTTCCGGACGGCACGGCGGCGGAGTCGTCGATCTCTCGGGTGCTCGCCGCACGAGGAACCGTCCGGTCCGCGCCGGCCCTGGCCGACGACATCGTCGAGCTCACCGGCCAGATGGACGAGGACTCGAAGGGAGGCCCGGCATGAGTGCCACACCGTTTCTGGTGCTGAGCGCGATCCTGTTCACGATCGGCTGCATCGGTGTCCTCACGCGACGCAACGCGCTCGTGGTGTTCATGTGTGTGGAACTGATGCTGAACGCCTCCAACCTCGCCCTGATCACGTTCGCCCGGGTGAACGGCAACCTCGACGGGCAGATCGCGGCCTTCTTCGTGATGGTCGTCGCCGCCGCCGAGGTCGTGGTCGGACTCGCGATCATCATGACCATCTTCCGCACCCGCCGATCGGCCTCGGTCGACGACGCGAGCCTGCTGAAGTACTGAGGAGATTCGAGTGTCGAACCTGTTCACCGAGGGTGGAAACCTGCTCGGAGGCGGCCCACCTGTGGTCAGCCCCGAGGCCGCTGGTGGTGTCTTCACGCTGATGTGGCTGATCATCGCGCTCCCCGCGCTCGGGGCTGCGGTGATCCTGCTGCTCGGCAACGAGCGCACGCGGGCGTGGGCTCCGCTGGCGGGCAGCGCCACCGTGCTCGGGTCGTTCCTGATCAGCCTGGTGTCGTTCTTCGCCCTCGTGGGTCGCGACGGCGCCGACCGACAGGTCGGCCAGCACCTGTTCACCTGGTTCTCCGCGGGCAGCTACACCGTCCAGCTCGACCTCATGCTGGACCCGCTCTCGGTCCTCTTCCTCCTGCTGATCACCGGTGTCGGGTCGCTGATCCACATCTACTCCATCGGCTACATGGAGCACGACGACCGGCGGGCCCGCTTCTTCGGCTACCTCAACCTCTTCGTCGCCGCGATGCTCACGCTGGTGCTGTCCTCGGACTACCTGGGCGTCTTCCTCGGCTGGGAGGGCGTCGGGCTGGCGTCGTACCTGCTGATCGGCTTCTGGCAGCACAAGCCGTCCGCGGCCGTGGCCGCCAAGAAGGCCTTCGTGGTGAACCGTGTCGGCGACCTCGGGATGGCGCTCGCGCTGATGCTGATGGTCGCGACCTTCGGGACGACCTCGTTCGCCGGGGTCTCGGCGGCGACGGGCGACGCCTCGGGCGCGACCCTGACCGCCCTCGGCCTGCTGCTGCTGCTCGCGGCGTGCGGCAAGTCCGCCCAGGTCCCGCTGCAGTCCTGGCTCCTCGACGCGATGGAGGGCCCGACCCCGGTGTCGGCGCTGATCCACGCCGCGACCATGGTCACGGCCGGCGTCTACCTGGTCGTCCGGTCGAACTTCATCTACGAGCTTGCACCGCATGCCCAGACCGGCGTGGTCATCGTCGGGTGCGTCACGCTGCTGTGGGGTGCGGTGATCGGCTGTGCCAAGGACGACATCAAGAAGGTCCTGGCCGGTTCGACCATGAGCCAGATCGGCTACATGATGCTCGCCGCCGGGCTCGGCGTCGCGGGCTACGCCTTCGCGATCTTCCACTTGCTCACGCACGGCTTCTTCAAGGCCAACATGTTCCTCGGGGCCGGGTCGGTCATGCACGCCATGGACGACGACGTCGACATGCGCCACTACGGCGCGCTGCAGAAGATGCTCCCGGTCACCTTCCTGACGTTCGCCATGGGCTACCTGGCGATCATCGGGTTCCCGGGGTTCTCCGGCTTCTGGTCGAAGGACAAGATCATCGAGACGGCCTTCGGTGACAACCTGGTCGTCGGGCTCTGCGCCCTGGTCGGAGCCGGAGTCACCGCGTTCTACATGACCCGGCTGATGCTGCTCACGTTCTTCACCGGCAGGCGCTGGGAGCGGGACGTGCACCCGCACGAGTCGCCACGCGTGATGACGGTGCCGCTCATCGTCCTTGCCGCGCTGTCGGTGCTCGGCGGCTTCCTGCTCCTCGGCAACTGGATCGTCGACTGGCTCAGCCCGGTCGTCGGGGCCAGCGAGCACGAGGAGCTCCCGATCCCCGCGATGGTGATCAGCCTCCTCGCTGTCCTCGTCGTCGCGGTCGGGGTGGCAGTGGCGTGGTTCCTGGTCGGGAAGCGCGACGTACCCCGCGAGGCGCCGTCGAAGGTCTCGGTCTTCACCCGGGCCGCACGGGCCGACCTGTACGGCGACGCGATCAACGAGGGGCTCTTCATGCGGCCCGGCGACCGGTTCGTGAACGGCATGGTGAGCTTCGACGACCGGGGGGTCGACGGCTTCGTCGACGGGTCCGCGGCCTCGATCGGCGGCATGTCGAGCCAGCTTCGCCGGATGCAGAACGGCTTCGTCCGCTCCTACGCACTGTCCGTGCTTGTCGGTGCCGTCATCGTGCTGGTGGCGCTGCTGGCGGTGAACCTCGCATGACCCGGAACGGATTGAACATGGATGTCAGGTTTTCGATGCTGAGGCTGGTGTCGCTGTGAGCTTTCCCTGGTTGACCGCTGCGATCGTGCTGCCGATCCTCGGCGCGGTCGTCGTGGCGATGCTGCCCAAGCGCGAGGGCGCCCCACTGGTGAAGCAGGTCGCCCTCGGGTTCTCCGTGCTCACCTTGGTGCTGGTGGTCCTGATCGCGATCGGCTACGACGCCGGCTCCGGCTTCCAGTACACCGAGCAGCACCAGTGGATCGCGGCGTTCGGCGCGTACTACGCGCTGGGAGTGGACGGGATCGGGCTCAGCCTCGTCCTGCTCACGGCGATCCTGACGCCGGTGGTGATCCTGGCGTCGTGGAACGACGGGGACCACGGCCGGTGGAGCGCGAACTCCTTCTTCGCCTGGATGCTGGCGCTGGAGGGGCTGGCGATCGGCGTGTTCGCAGCGACCGACGTGTTCTTGTTCTACGTGCTCTTCGAGGCGACCCTGGTGCCGATCTACTTCCTGATCGGCGGTTTCGGCGGCGCTCGCCGTTCCTACGCGGCGGTGAAGTTCCTGCTCTTCTCACTCGCCGGCGGTCTGCTCATGCTGGCGTCGGTGATCGGACTGTACGTCGTGTCCTCAGGCACGCCCGGCGGCCCGACGTACCTGCTCTCGGAGCTCTCCAACCTGCCGATCGACCGGGACCTCGGTCGCTGGCTGTTCCTCGGCTTCTTCGTGGCGTTCGCGATCAAGGCGCCGATGTTCCCGGTCCACACGTGGCTCCCGGACGCGGCCGACGAGGCCACCCCGGGCACGTCGGTGCTGCTCGTCAGCATCCTGGACAAGATCGGCACCTTCGGGATGATCCGGTTCTGCCTCGGCCTCTTCCCCGAGGCATCGCACTGGGCCACACCGGTGGTGCTCGTGCTCGCCGTGATCAGCGTGCTCTACGGCGCGATCCTCGCCATCGGCCAGAACAACATCTCGCGGCTGATCGCCTACACCTCCGTGTCGCACTTCGGCTTCATCGTGCTGGGCATCTTCGTGATGAACAGCCAGGGCCAGACCGGCGCGAACCTCTACATGTTCAACCACGGGCTCTCCACTGCGGCCCTCTTCCTGGTCACCGGGTTCCTGATCCGGCGCCGCGGCTCGCAGCTGATCAGCGACTTCGGTGGCGTCGAGCGGGTCGCCCCGATCCTGGCGGGGACGTTCCTGCTCGCGGGGTTGTCGTCACTGTCCCTGCCGGGTCTCTCGCCGTTCGTCTCGGAGTTCCTCGTGCTCGTGGGGACGTTCGCATACTCGCCGGTGCTCGCGGTCTTCGCGGTCCTGGGGATCGTGTTCGCAGCCCTCTACATCCTGCTGATGTACCAACGCACGATGACCGGGCCGACCCGGCCCGAGGTGGCGGGCTTCCGTGACCTGGGCCGCCGCGAGGTCCTCTCGCTGGCGCCGCTGCTCGCGCTGATCGTGATCCTCGGCTTCTACCCCAAGCCGCTGCTCGACGTGATCAACCCCGCCGTCGCCGACACGTTGCACCACGTGGGTGCCCATGACCCGGCGCCCGCGGTACCTGCGGCGCAGGGAGAGGAGAACCACCAGTGAGCGCCCCCCTGCTGGCCGTCGGCCCGGAGTTCCAGATCCCGAGCATCGAGTACAGCCTGCTCTCGCCCCTGTTGATCATCTTCGGCGTGGCGATCGTCGGCGTACTCGTGGAGGCGTTCGCGCCTCGAGAGCGTCGCTACCTCATCCAGACGGTGCTCTCGATCGTGGGCATCGTGGGTGCCCTGGTGGCGACCGTGATCGTGGGGCTCAACCTCGCCCCGCACAACAACGGCATCGCCCGAGGCCAGATCTCGGCCATGGGTGCCTTCGCGATCGACGGCCCGTCGATCTTCCTGTGGGGGCTCATCCTGTCGCTGTCGCTGGCCAGCGTGTTCCTCTTCGCCGAGCGGCACCTCGAGGGTGGGATCACGGCGTTCGCCGGCCAGGCGGCGGCGCTGCCCGGCACTGAGGCGGAGCGTCAGGCCTCGACCCGTGGGCTCGAGCACACCGAGGTCTTCCCGCTCATGTTGTTCGCCGTGGGCGGCATGATGATGTTCCCCGCGGCCAACGACCTGTTGACCATGTTCGTCGGGCTCGAGGTGCTCTCCCTCCCGCTGTACCTCCTGTGCGGTCTGGCTCGTAGGCGTCGACTGCTGAGCCAGGAGGCGGCGCTGAAGTACTTCATGCTCGGCGCGTTCTCCTCCGGGTTCTTCATCTACGGCATCGCCCTGATCTACGGGTACGCCGGCTCGATGCACCTCGCCGAGATCGCCACAGCGGTCCAGGGCCGGGTCGGCGGCGACATGCTGCTGCTCGGCGGCATCGGCCTGATCTCGGTCGGCCTGCTGTTCAAGGTCGGCGCCGTTCCGTTCCACTCGTGGACCCCCGACGTCTACCAGGGCGCTCCGACGGCGGTCACCGGCTTCATGGCCGCCGCGACCAAGGTCGCCGCCTTCGGCGCGATGCTGAGGCTGTACTACGTCGCGTTCGGCCCGGCCCGCTGGGACTGGAGCCCGATGATCTGGGTGATCGCGATCCTGACCATGGTCCTCGGGTCGGTCGTCGCGCTCACGCAGACCGACATCAAGCGGATGCTGGCGTACTCCTCGATCGCCCACGCCGGATTCATCCTGACCGGGCTGTTGGGCGCCCAGCAGCTGTCCGAGGTGACGCCCGGTGGGCTGACGTCGGTCCAGGCGGTGCTGTTCTACCTGACGACGTACGGCTTCATGACGCTCGGCGCCTTCGCCGTGGTCACCGTCGTCCGGGACTCGGGCGGCGAGGCGACACACCTGTCCCGCTGGGCCGGCCTGGGCAAGGAGTCTCCACTGTTCGCCGGCGTCTTCGCCTTCTTCCTGCTCGCCATGGCCGGGATCCCGCTGACCAGTGGGTTCACCGCCAAGTGGGCGGTCTTCGCCTCAGCACTGTCGGTGGGTGCCTGGCCGATCGTGGTGGTGGCCGTGCTGATGAGCGCGGTCGCGGCCTTCTTCTACGTCCGCGTGATCGTGCTGATGTTCTTCTCCGAGCCCGTCGGCGAAGGGCCGACCGTCACCACGCCCAGCGTGCTGACGACGCTCACGATCAGCCTGGGCTTCGCGGTGACCTTGCTGCTCGGAGTCGTGCCCGGTCCCGTTCTCGACCTGATCGGCAACGTGGGAGAGTTCATCAGGTGAGCTCCGCACTGGCACTGCCGATCCTCGACGCCGATCTCGAGTCGCGGCTGCGTGCCCGCATGACGGAGGTCGAGGAGGCCCTCCACGGGCACGTCCAGAGCGAGGCCGGCTTCGTCACCACCGCGGCTCGGCACCTGCTCGAGGCCGGCGGGAAGCGGTTCCGTCCGCTGCTCGTGCTCCTTGCGGCCGAGACCGGGGACCCGACCCGCGAGGGTGTGGTCACCGCTGCCTGCGTCGTCGAGCTGACACACCTCGCGTCGCTCTACCACGACGACGTGATGGACGAGGCCGACCTCCGGCGCGGAGCCGAGTCGGCCAACGCGCGGTGGGACAACCACGTTGCGATCCTCACCGGGGACTTCTTGTTCTCCAAGTCCTCGGAGCTGACCGCCGAGCTCGGCGCGGACGCCGTACGCATCCAGGCGAGGACGTTCACCCGCCTGGTCGAAGGTCAGATCCTCGAGACGCTGGGGCCCGGGGACGACGACCCACTCGAGCACTACCTGCGGGTGATCGCAGGGAAGACCGGCTCGCTGATCGCCACCTCGGCCCGCTACGGAGCCCGGTTCGCCGGAGCCCCGCTGGAGGTCGAGGAGGCGCTCACCGCGTACGGCGAGCGGGTGGGAACGGCCTTCCAGCTCTCCGACGACATCCTCGACATCGACAGCGAGTCGGCCGAGTCCGGGAAGACGCCTGGCACGGACCTTCGCGAGGGCGTCCCCACGCTGCCGGTGCTGCTGGCCCGCAAGCGGGCTTCCGGCTCGAGCGACCCGGACGACCTCCGGCTGGTCGAGCTCCTCGACGGTGATCTCTCCGACGACGGCCGTCACTCCGAGCTGCTGGCGCTCCTGCGCGGGCATCCGGCGATGGCCGAGGCCCGGGCCTACGTGGTCGCGCGGGCGAACGAGGCGCGTGAGCTGCTCAAGGTGCTGCCCGAAGGCCCCGCCCGCGACGCGCTCGACGCGTTCGCGCACCTGGTGGCGACCCGCACCTCCTGACCCGGGCTCCCCACCGCCCGGTCCGGCCCGCTCCTCCGGACGACTGGTTCGGACCAGTTCGCGCGAAAGGTTCAGCGACCTTCCGGGTGGGTAGCGTCCGCTTCGCGGGGCGCGACGAGGCCGGAGGGGCCGGAGAGCGAGCCAGGTCATGACTGAGCAACAGGCCGGTGCGGAGGGGGCGCAGGGGAACCTGCCCGAGGTGGGGTACAAGGCGGTGACGCCCGCCTTTCGCGTCCTACCGAGACTCCCGGAGCTGCTCGATCCCGACGAGCAGGTCGCCCTCGCGGTCGCCGTGTTCGGCGTGCGTCCGGTGGCGGACCTGCTGGTCGTCACGACTCAGCGAGTGGCGGTGGTGGACTCGGGGACCTTCTCGCGCGACTCCGAGCCCACCTTGGCGGCCAGCTACCTGGTCTCCGACCTGGCCGCCGCCTCAGTCTCGGGCACGGGGCGGGTCCGGCTCCGGGTCCCCGGTGGCCGAGTCGTGCTGCTCACCGCGGTTCGGCACCGCGTCGACGTCGAGCGGGTCCGCACTCACCTGGCCCGTTTGGTGCCTGACACCGTGGCGAGCTCCGGCGTCGTCCCGACGTACCACCCGATGCTGCCCGACGCCCAGAGCGTGTCTCGCGGGCTCCGGGCTCCCCTGTGGCCGGTCGGTGGCCGGAGCGAGCCCGTGACCTCCTGACCTCGACGCCCTGCGTCAGATGGCGGTGGCCTCGGCCATGAGCCGGAGCTGTCGACGGCGGTGGTTCACGGACTCTGCCGTGAAGATCGCGAGCGCGACCCAGACCAGGGAGAAGCCCAGCCAGCGCAGCGCCGGCATCGGCTCATGGAAGAGCGCGACACCGAGCCCGAACTGGATGGTCGGAGCCAAGTACTGCAGGAGCCCGAGAGTGGTCATCGAGACCCGGGTGGCAGCGGCGCCGAAACAGATCAGCGGGATCGCGGTGACCAGACCCGCGCTGGCCAGCAGTGCAGCGTGGCTCAGGCCGTGGTTCGCGAACTGCGACGAGCCTTGGCTCGTGAGCCAGACCAGGTAGCCCAGCGCGATCGGGGTCAGGAGGAGCGTCTCCACCGTCAGGCTCTCCACGGCTCCGGTATTGGCCTTCTTCTTGGCCAGCCCGTAGCTGCCGAACGAGAACGCGAGCACCAGGGCGACCCACGGAGGTCGGCCGTACTCGACGGTGAGCCCGATGACTGCCGCGGCAGCCAGCCCGAGGGCTGCCCACTGCAGGGGCCGGAGCCGCTCGCCGAGGACGAAGACACCCATCAGCACGAGGACCAGGGGGGTGATGAAGTAGCCGAGCGACGCCTCGACGACGTGCTCGTTGTTCACGCCCCAGATGTAGGTGCCCCAGTTGATCGCGATCACGACCGAGGCTGCGGTCAGGATGGCCAGGGTGCGCCGCGAGGCCATGACGGCGCGGAGCCGGTCCGTTCGCCGCAGCAGGACGACCAGCAGTGCCATCACCGCAAGGGACCAGAAGATCCGGTGCGCCAGGATCTCGACGGCTCCTGCGGGCTCGAGCAGCGGCCAGTAGAGCGGGAAGAGCCCCCACATGAGGTACGCCGCGGCGCCGATCAGGAAACCGCGACGACTTTCAACCATGTCACCACGATAGGCGGCCCTCAGCCGCTTCGGGTCGCCGCCCCGGGGGGAGGGGTCAGACGACGGTCCAGGTGTCGCCGCCGGCGATCAGCGATCCGAGCAGTTCCTGCGGTTCGGCGACGCCGTTGCTCGCGATGCTGATCTGGTCGCGCGCCTGGTCGTCGTACGTCGCCCGCTCGACCTGACGGAAGATGCCGATCGGCGACTGGTGCAGCACCCCGGCATCGGTCAACCGGGAGATCGCGAAGGCGGTGGTCGGGTCGTCGGCGTGGGCGTCGTGAACCAGGATCTCGCTCTCGTCGACGTCGGCCGACTCGGCCACCGCGACACCGCCGGTGGCGGCGTCGCGCACGATCGCCTTGGAGCCGTCCGTGCCGAAGCGGATCGGCTGCCCGTGCTCGAGCGGGATGATCGCGTCCGCCTTGGTGTCAGGGTTCTTGATCGCGTCGAAGGCACCGTCGTTGAAGATCGGGCAGTTCTGGTAGATCTCGACCAGCGAGGTCCCACGATGGGCTGCCGCCGCCGAGAGCACCGCCGTCAGGTGCTTGCGGTCGGAGTCGATGGTCCGGGCGACGAACGTCGCCTCGGCCCCGAGGGCGAGCGAGACCGGGTTGAACGGCATGTCGACCGACCCCATCGGCGTGGACTTGGTGACCTTCCCCGGCTCCGAGGTGGGGGAGTACTGACCCTTGGTGAGGCCGTAGATCCGGTTGTTGAAGAGCAGGATGGTCATGTTCACGTTCCGGCGCAGCGCGTGGATCAGGTGGTTGCCGCCGATGGACAGCGCGTCCCCGTCACCGGTCACCACCCAGACCGAGAGGTCGCTGCGGGTGGTGGCGAGGCCCGTGGCGATGGCCGGTGCCCGCCCGTGGATGGAGTGCATGCCGAACGTGTCGAGGTAGTAGGGAAAGCGCGAGGAGCAGCCGATGCCCGAGACGAACACGATGTTCTCGCGGCGTAGCCCCAGGTCGGGGAGGAAGGACTGGACCGCCTTGAGGACGGCGTAGTCCCCGCAGCCCGGGCACCAGCGGACCTCCTGGTCGGAGGTGAACTCCTTGCCGGTCTGCTTCGTGTCGGTGGCGGGGACGTCACGAAGCCCCGGGAAGGGCAGCTCGGCGGCCTGGCTCATGACTGGGCTCCCTGGGTCTCGGCGGTCAGTGTCGGTTCGTCGCCCGAGATGGTGCCGATCAGGTCGGTGACCGCCTCCGCGAGCTCCGCGGCCTTGAGCGGCAGCCCTCTCACGTGGTTGTAGCCGACGACGTCGACGAGGTACTTCGCACGGATCAGCATCGAGAGCTGGCCGAGGTTCATCTCCGGGATCATCACCGCGTCGTACGCGTGCAGGATGTCGCCGAGGTCCTTCGGGAACGGGTTCAGATGGCGCAGGTGCACCTGGGCCACCTGCATCCCGGCCTTGCGGACCCGGCGGCACGCGGCACCGATCGGGCCGTACGTCGAACCCCACCCGAGCACCAGCACCTTGGCCTCGCCGGACGGGTCGTCGACGACCAACGGCGGCAGCGAGTCCGCGATCCGCTCCACCTTGGCCGCGCGGGTGCGGACCATGTAGTCGTGGTTGGCGGGGTCGTAGGAGATGTTGCCGTGGCCGTCGCCCTTCTCGAGACCGCCGATGCGGTGCTCGAGACCGGGGGTCCCCGGGATCGCCCAAGGGCGGGCCAGCGTCTCCTCGTCGCGGATGTAGGGCCAGAACTCCTCCGCGCCGTCGGCGTCGGTGTGGTTCGGCCCGGTGGCGAAGGCGGGGTCGATCGCCGGCAGGTCCACGACCTCGGGGATCCGCCAGGGCTCGGAGCCGTTGGCGAGCATCCCGTCGGAGAGCAGCATCACCGGGGTGCGGTAGGTCACCGCGATCCGGGTCGCCTCCACGGCTGCGTCGAAGCAGTCGGCGGGGGACTGCGGCGCCACGATCGGCACCGGAGACTCACCGTTGCGGCCGAACATCGCCTGGAGCAGGTCGGCCTGCTCGGTCTTGGTGGGCAGGCCGGTCGAGGGGCCGCCGCGCTGCACGTCGACGATGAGCATCGGGAGCTCCATCATCACCGCGAGGCCGATCGTCTCGGACTTCAGAGCGATGCCGGGTCCGGAGGTCGTGGTGACCCCCAGTGCACCGCCGAAGGCGGCGCCGAGCGCGGCACCGACGCCGGCGATCTCGTCCTCCGCCTGGAAGGTGGTGACGCCGAACCGCTTGTGCTTGCTCAGCTCGTGGAGGATGTCGGAGGCCGGGGTGATCGGGTAGGACCCGAGGAAGAGGGGGAGCCCGGACTGCACGGCTCCGGCGACCAGGCCGTAGGACAGAGCCAGGTTGCCGGTGATGTTGCGGTAGGTGCCCGGCTGCATCGGCGCCGGCTTGATCTCGTACTGGACGACGAAGGCCTCGGTGGTCTCCCCGAAGTACCAGCCGGCCTTGAACGCGGTCACGTTCGCGTCGCGGATGTCGGGAACCTTCGCGAAGCGACGCTCGAGGAAGGTGATCGTGGAGTCCGTGGGGCGGCCGTACATCCATGAGACCAGGCCCAGCGCGAACATGTTCTTGGACCGGCTGGCGTCCTTGCGGGAGAGCCCGAACTCCTTGACCGCCTCGACCGTCATGCCGGTGAGGTCGACCGCCTGGACGGCGAACTCGTCGAGCGAGCCGTCGTCCAGCGGGCTGACGGTGTAGCCGGCCTTGCTGAGGTTGCGGCCGCTGAAGTCGTGGGTGTCGACGATGATCGTCGCGCCCTTCTTCAGGTCCGACAGGTTGGCCCTCAGAGCCGCGGGGTTCATCGCCACGAGTACGTCGGGGGAGTCACCAGGAGTGAGGATGTCGTGGTCGGCGAAGTGCACCTGGAACGACGAGACGCCGGGCAGCGTGCCCTGGGGCGCGCGGATCTCTGCCGGGAAGTTGGGCAGCGTCGACAGGTCGTTTCCGAACGACGCGGTCTCCTGGGTGAAGCGGTCACCGGTGAGCTGCATGCCGTCCCCGGAGTCCCCGGCGAACCGGATGATCACCCGGTCCAGCTGCTTGACCTGCTTGGCCACCTGTGCCCTACTCCCGTTGCCTCGTCGAGTCTGATCCTCGGTCACGTCCGAGACTGCGATCTCGTGCGAGTTCCGCGGCGCGCGCGACTCGTTCGCACACCGTCCCACGATAGTCCGCAGGCTCAACCGATGCCCCATGTCTCCCCTGATGGACCCGTGAGGCGGATCACCCGGGCGTTCGGCGCCCCCGTGGCTGGACCTCCGCGCTTGGTCACGGTGTGGGGTCCCTGCCGGGCTAGGCTTGCGGTGTGCCCGAGTTCACCTGGCGGCCGGCCAACGCGCCACGACCACGACGTCGAGACGGTGTTCGACACCGGGTGGCGCCCGCAAGTGCCGCTGCCAGGCGCTGAAGTGCCCCCGGCTGGATCTGGCGCGACACCACCCAGGAGCAGCGGGACGCCGCACTGCTGGAGCAGACCGGATGCGGCACCGACGGACCCACCTCCGGTCTGATCGGCTACCTCGACGGTGAGGCGGCCGGCTGGGTGGCGGTCGAGCCGCGGGAGAACTACCCCAGATGTGGAGCCGGAAGAAGCCGTGGATGCGGATGGACCCCGACCTCGAGGGCGTCTGGTCGGTCACCTGCTTCGTCATTCGCAAGGGCTTTCGCAGGCAGGGACTGATGTACGCGCTGGCCGCCGCCACCGTCGAGTACGGAGGCAGGTCGGCGGACCAATGTCCTGGAGGGCTATCCCACCGAGCCGCCGCCCAGGGGAAGACCGTGATCTGGGACGAGGCGTCGGTCGGGCTGCTTCAGGCCTTTCTGGACGCCGGCTACGAGGTGGCGGCCTCGCCCACCCTGCGCCGGAGGGTGGTGCGTCACCGACTGGTCGGGACGTCATGACCGTCGTCCTCCGACCCGGGGTCAGCGGTAGTTGGTGAACTGCACTGCGAAGTCGTAGTCCGCGCCCTTGACCAGGGAGATGACCTCCTGGAGGTCGTCACGCTTCTTCGACGTCACGCGGAGCTCGTCCCCCTGGACCTGGACCTTGACGCCCTTCGGCCCCTCGTCGCGGATCAGCTTGCCGATCTTCTTGGCCTGCTCCTGGGAGATCCCCTCCTTGAGCGCCACGGTGATCTTCGACTCGCGGCCGGACTGGCGCGGCTCCTCGGCGTCCAGGACCTTCAGCGACTGCTGCCGCTTGATGAGCTTCTCCTTGAAGACGTCGAGCACCGCGGTCGCCCGGTCGTCGGCGTTCGCGGAGATCTCGATCGCGTCGTCACCCGACCACTTGATCTCGGCACCGGTGCCCTTGAAGTCGAACCGCTGTGAGATCTCGCGGGCCGTCTGACCCAGCGCGTTGTCCACTTCCTGGCGGTCGATCTTGCTGACGATGTCGAACGACGAGTCGGCCATGAGCGTGTTCCTCCCGCGATTTAGTCTGCCAAGCGTGCTGCGCTATCCTTCTCAGCGCTGCCGTCAGGGTATCCATCACGGTGTTCGGCGCAGCATGGCAGGTTGCCCGAGCGGCCAATGGGAGCGGACTGTAAATCCGTCGCTGTATAGCTACGCAGGTTCGAATCCTGCACCTGCCACCAGCCTGAATCGCACTCTGCGGGCCTGAGCCGCCGGAAGCCGCGTCTTGCCCGTCGAGGTCACGCAGCAGGTAGGGCCCCGCGGATGACGTCGACCAGCTCATCGCGCGTGGGGCCTACTGCGTATGCCGGCCGCCAACCTCCCTGGTACGCCGTTCGTGCCCATGGCTCGGCGGGCCTGAGCGTCTCGGGCAGCGCGGTCATCGCGAAATAGCCTGCGGCGTACTGCCCGATCCGAGGGTCGGCCTCGACCGCGGCGGCGATGAGGTCGGAGGTCAGCGGGACGCTCAGGTCGAGGTCGTGACCCTGCCAGCGCTCGACCATGCCGCCGTCGATTGCGATGTGGTCGGCCACCCACGGCTCGATCGCGTGGTCGCACCAGGCGCCGAACGGTTCGGCCACCGTGCCCGGGTCGGCGCCCTGGTCGAGGAGCCCGAGCAGTGCCGTGACCTGCATGCAGGCCATGGCGATCCCGCGTCCACGGGTGGGGGTCGTGGTGGCGACCGAGTCCCCCACCGCGACAAGTCCCGACAGGCCGGTCTGCCGGCGGTAGACGTTGCGCAGCGCCCCGCCGACCAGCACCGCCGAGGTGGGCCGCGCGCGGTCGGGATGGGTCCACTCGGCGAGCGCCGGGATGGACCGGCAGGCCGCCTCGAAGGCGCCCTCGAATCGCAGCGCCTTGAGTGCGGCGTCCGCGGTGGGACGCACGAGCACCACGGAGAAGTTGCCGGACTCGTGCAGGAAGACCAGACACTGGTAGCCGTCGAAGTCCGCCACGTAGCCGATCGGGCTCGTCATCGGGCCGGGCTCTGCTCCCGCTCTCAGCTGGTAGGTGCGGTCGACGTACGCGAGGCCGCAGTCGCCGTCGAGCTCCGGGCCGACGTCCGGCAGGCTCGACCTGGCCACGTGTCCGGCCCGGCCCGAGGCATCCACGACGAGGTCGGCCCCGACGAGGGATCCGTCGACCCGAGCGCCGACCACGTGTCCGCGATGGAGGTCGAGTCCGTCGACGTGTCCGGTGAGCAGGGTGAGGCCGGGTTGCTCGCTCGCTGCCCGGCGCAGGGCTCGCTCGAAGGTCGACCGGCGGGAGAGGACCCCCATCACCTGGCCCGACCCCACTCCGTCCGGTGCTTCGACGGGCTGGGCGCCGAGGGACAGCCAGCCGTCGAGGGCCTCCGGCCATTCCGACTGGAGCGCCATCGGCACCTGGGGCCGGAAGCCGTGGGCATGCTCGAACTGCATGACCCCGCGACGGACCCAGGATCCTCCGGTCGGTCCCGGGTCGCGGTCCACCGAGGCGACGTCGTGTCCGCGACGCGCGAGGCAGGCGCCGAGAATGAGTCCGGTCGGGCCCGATCCCACGATGAGTGCCCGCACGTCATCCTCCGCTAAACTATAAGTGATTTGATTACACTGATAGTCACTCCGAATGGGTCAGGTGTCAAGATGTCCCAGGCACGCCGTCCGTACCAGTCGACACTGCGCGCGGATCAGGCGCGCGCCACTCGGCGGGCGGTCGTCAACGCTGCCCGAGACCTCTTCGTCGAGCAGGGGTGGTCACGCACGACGATCGATGCCGTGGCGGCCCGTGCGAAGGTGAGCCGCAAGACGGTGTTCACCGCGGCCGGCAGCAAGGCGGCACTTCTCAAGCTTGCCCTGGACTGGGCGTTGGTGGGCGATGACGAACCGGTTCCCCTGGCCGGGCGGGAGGTCATCGCGGAACTGGAGGGACTCAAGGAGCCACGAGAGCTCATCGCACGTTGGGCACGGTTCGTCGCCGAGCTGGAGGAGCGGGCGGCACCGCTGGCCGACGTGCTCGTCGTTGCCGCTGACGCCGACCCGGAGGCGGCCGAGGTGCACGCGGCTTCCGAACGCAGCCGGCTCCTGGGTGCGGAGTTCATCGTGGCTCGCGTGACGGCGACGGGCGGCCTGCGACCGGGTCTGGCTGCGGAGCGTGCCGTGGTCGCCGCCCTCGTGCTCATGGACCCGGCCGTCTACCGCACGCTGGTCAGCCAGCACGGGTGGGCGCGCGAGGACTACGCCGACTGGATCGAGCGGGCGGCCGTCGCCGAACTCCTCGGGGTGCCCGGGCGCGTCGAGGCCGGGCCGCGACAGTAGCGGGCCACCACACCAAAAGCGACCACAATGTGGCACCGGTCACCATGGCCGCTGCGCGGCTACCTTCCTAGCGTTGCGGGAACCGCCCGACATGGGTGTGTCACCCCGAGCACCGGGCCCAGAAGCCCCCGAGCGCCACCCGCGCACCACCGAGTAGCACCCGAGCAGTACCCGAGCAGGACCGAGGAAGGAGCCTAGTGCCTTCGACGAACCGAGTGGCCCTGCGCACCGTCGGGCTGAGCAAGTCCTTCCGGGGCTTCCAGGCGGTCAAGTCGGTGAATCTCGAGGTACACGAGGGCGGCGTACACGCCCTGGTCGGCCCGAACGGTGCCGGCAAGACCACGCTGTTCAACCTGCTGACCGGCTTCACCAAGCCCACCGCCGGGACGATCACCGTGTTCGACGAGGACGTCACCCGGCTCCAGCCGGAGCAGATCGCGCGCAAGGGTGTGGCCCGGTCGTTCCAGATCACCAGCCTGTTCGAGAATCTCACCCCGCGTGAGCACGTGGAGCTGGCCCTGCAGGGCAGGTCCTCCCAGGGGCTGCGCTTCTGGCGTTCGGAGAAGCTGCTGGGTCGCTACCGCAGCAAGGTCGACGACCTGCTCGAGCAGGTCGGGCTCAGCGACCTCGCCGACCGCCCCTCAGGGCTCCTTGCCTACGGGCAGAAGCGAGCGCTCGAGATGGCCCTGGTCCTCGCCCTGGACCCCCAGGTGATGCTCCTCGACGAGCCCACCGCGGGAATGGGCATCGAAGACGTCGACCGCACCATCTCGCTGGTCCGTCGCCTATCCGAGGGCCGCACGGTCGTCTTCGTCGACCACAACATGCACGTCGTCGGAAGCCTCGCGGACCGGGTCACGGTCCTCCAGCAGGGAGAGATCCTCGCGGAAGGCACCTACGACGAGGTCCGCAAGGACAAGCGCGTGATCACCGCCTACCTCGGGGAGTCCACCGATGCTTGAGGTCTCGGGCCTGAACGCCTGGTACGGCGAGGCGCAGGCGCTGCACGACGTGTCGCTCACCGTCGCGGCCGGCGAGGTCGTGACCCTGGTCGGGCGCAACGGAGCAGGCAAGACCACGCTCGTGCGCTGCCTGATCGGCCTGCACCGGCAGGTCGAGGGCGGGATCAGCTTCCTGGAGAAGGAGATGACCGGTCTCGCCCCCCACAAGCGCGCCCGCGCCGGGATGGGCTGGGTCCAGGACGACCGAGGCATCTACGCGAACCTCACCGTGGAGGAGAACCTCCTCCTCCCCCCGACGGTCTCCGACCGGGCCTGGGACCTGAGCCGGGTGTACGACTCGTTCCCCGTCCTGGCGGACCGGCGACGCGCTCCGGGGACGACCCTGTCGGGTGGCGAGCAGCAGATGCTCGCCATCGCCCGGGTGCTCCGCACCGGAGCCCGGCTGCTGCTGCTCGACGAACCGTCCGAGGGTCTCGCGCCCGTGATCGTCGCCCGGATCGGCGAGATCATCCGCGAGGTGAAGGACTCCGGCGCCGGCGTCCTGCTCATCGAGCAGAACGTGAAGTTCGCCGCCACCGTCGCCGACCGGCACTACCTGCTCGCCCAGGGCCGCGTCGTCGAGTCGCTCGACAACAAGCAGTTCGGCGAGCGGGAGCAGGAACTGCTCGAGCACCTCGGCATCTGATCGCTGCACTCATCAACAAGGGAGAACGCGCAATGAGCAAGAAGATCGCGGTAGCAACGACCGCACTGATCTCGGGGGCCCTGCTTCTGAGTGCCTGCGGAGGCGGGGGACCGGCCGCATCGGGCGGCAAGTTCACCGATGACAAGATCGTGCTGGCCGTCCTGAACGACCAGTCCGGCGTCTACAAGGACCTGTCAGGTCCCAACAGCGTCACGGCGGTCGAGATGGCCGTCGCCGACTTCAAGAAGAAGTACGGCAAGGACGCGGTCGTCCAGGACATCGAGGTCACGTCTGCTGACCACCAGAACGACCCGGAGATCGCCAACACCAAGGCGCAGGAGCTCTACGACCGCGAGGGAGCGGACGTCATCCTCGACGTGCCGACCTCCTCGGCCGCCCTCGCCGTGGCCAACCAGGCCAAGATGAAGAAGAAGCTGTTCCTGGACATCGGGGCTGCCAGCACCGAGCTCACCGGCGACCAGTGCAACAAGTACACCTTCCACTGGGCGTACGACACCTACATGCTCGCCAACGGCACCGGCAAGGCGACCACCGAGAACGGCGCCAAGAACTGGCAGCTGATCTACCCCGACTACGCGTTCGGGCAGGACATGACGAAGCAGTTCACCAAGGCCATCGAGAAGGCCGGCGGCAAGGTCCAGGGAAGCATCGCGACCCCGTTCCCGAACGACAACTTCGCGACGTTCCTGACCAAGGCGGCCTCGAGCAAGCCTGACGTGATCGGCACCATGCAGGCCGGAGGCGACCTGATCAACGTCGTCAAGCAGTACAACGAGGCAGGGCTGCGCGAGCGTGGCATCGACCTGGCCGTGGGCCTGATGTTCATCACCGACATCCACTCGCTGGGCGTCGACCAGTTCGCGGGTACGACGTTCACCGACGCGTGGTACTGGAACATGGACGACCAGGCACGGGCCTGGGCCGACCGCTTCCAGGAGAAGACCGGGACCCGTCCCTCCTTCGCCCACGCCGGCAACTACTCCGCGGCGCTGCAGTACCTCGAGTCCGTCCAGGCGGCAGGCACCGATGACGCCGACGCGGTGGTCTCAGAGCTCGAGGGCAAGAAGGTCGACGACGTCTTCCTTCGCAACGGCGAGATCCGCGCCGCCGACCACCGGGTGATCCACGACGCCTACCTCGCCAAGGTCAAGGACGCCGACCAGGTCACGGAGCCCTGGGACTACGAGGACATCGTCTCCACGATTCCCGCGGCCGAGGCCTTCCAGCCCGTGGAGGACTCCGGCTGCTCCATGTGAGCTGATGTTCGCTGAGGAAGCCCCGGGTGTCGCCAGCGACACCCGGGGTGCCTCCCGGAGAAGGAACCCATGAACGAAGTCATCCAGTACACGCTCCAAGGCCTGGCGGCCGGCAGCTTCTATGCGTTGGCAGCGCTCGGCCTCGCGGTCATCTTCGGCGTCCTCGGGGTCGTGAACTTCGCGCACGGTGCCTTCTACATGCTCGGCGCCGTCGTGGCCGCCGTACTGCTGGACGTGCTCGCCCTGAACTTCTGGTGGGCTCTGCTCGTCGTCCCGCTGTTGATGTTCGTCTTCGGGGTGCTCGTCGAGCGGCTGCTCGTGCAGTGGCTGCTGCCGCTCGACCCCCTGTACAACTTCCTGCTGACCTTCGGGCTCACCCTGCTGCTGGTGGACCTCGTCAAGCGCCGGTACGGCGTCTCCGGGCTGCCCTACCGCCGACCCGAGCTGCTCCATGGCCGCTACGACGTGTTCGGCGTGATCCTGCCGCGGTACCAGATCTTCGTCTTCGTCTTCTCCCTGGCGGTCTGTCTGCTGGTGTGGCTGATCATGACGCGGACCCGCGTCGGAATGATCGTGCGGGCCTCCACGGAGAAGCCCGATCTCGCCCGAGCCCTCGGCATCAACGTGGGCCGGTGGGTGACTCCCGTCTTCGGCTTCGGTGTCGCGCTGGCCGGCTTGGCCGGGGTCCTCGCTGCGCCCTTCCGCGCCATCACTGCCGAGATGGGCAGCGACTTCATCATCATCTTGTTCGCCGTGGTCGTGATCGGGGGTCTCGGCTCGATCGTCGGAGCCGTCGCGGCCGGGTTCCTGGTCGGCCTGGTCGAGGCCTTCGGCCAGGCCTACGCGCCGACCTTCTCCCAGATCCTGATCTTCGTGCTGATGGCGGCCGTGGTGCTGTTGCGCCCCGCGGGGCTCTTCGGACGAGAGGAATCCACATGACCACGTCCGTCACGCCCGACACCTCCGTCGAGGAGGCGCACGCCGCTCTCGCCGGCGGGCGCCCGTGGCAGCGCTGGGTGCTGCTCGCTGCCGGTCTGTTCGCCGCGCTGTCACTGCCGTGGTTCATCTATCCGCCGGTGGCCATGGACATCGCTGCGATGGCACTTTTCGCCGTCGCCCTCGACGTGCTGCTGGGCTTCGTCGGCCTGCTGAGCTTCGGGCACGCGGCGTTCTGGGGTGGCTCGGCGTACGTGACGGGCCTGGTGGCGATCCACTGGGGCGTGCCCTTCCCGTTGGCGATCCTCGCCGGGGCGCTCTTCGCGATGCTGCTGGCACTGCCGATCGGCTACCTCTCGGTGCGTCGTTCGGGGATCTACTTCGCGATGGTCACGCTCGCCTTCGCCCAGATGATCTACTTCGTCGCCAACCAGTGGCGCAGCCTGACCGGGGGCGAGAACGGCCTCCAGGGTGTGCCGAAGTCCTTCTTCGGCATCGACCTCGTCGAAACCGACGCCTTCTACTTCTACTACGCAGCGCTGCCGGTGATCCTGCTCGGCATGTGGGCGGCCTGGCGGATCGTGCACTCGCCCTTCGGCCGGGTGCTGGTCGCCATCCGCGACAACGGGCCGCGCGCCCGGGCCCTCGGGTACGACGTGGAGCGCTACAAGGTGATGGCTTTCGTCCTCTCCGCCGGGCTCTCGGGCCTGGCCGGCGGTGTCTTCGCGATCAGCCACGGGTTCGTCGCGCTGCCCGACCTGCACTGGACCACGTCCGGCGAGGTCGTGCTGATCACGGTCCTCGGGGGGATCGGGACCTTGTGGGGCGGGATCATCGGCGCCTTCGTGATCGTGACTATGGCCGACCAGCTCGCGTCCTCGGGCTTCAACGGCCTCGGGATCATCACCGGGTCGGTGTTCGTGATCGTGGTCCTGCTCTTCCGCCGCGGGATCTGGGGAACGGCCCGGCACTACTGGCTCCAGTGGCAGGCCCGGCGGATCGCCGGGCGGAGTGGGGACTGACGCGGCCCACACCCCACCTGGCCCGGGTCAGCCCCGGAGCCGGTTGAGCCGCAGCGCCAGCTGCACCTCGAGCTGCCCCTCCGGCTGCTGCCAGGCCTCGCCGAGCAGCTGGGTGATCCGGTCGAGGCGCTGGGTCACGGTGTTCACGTGCACGGGCAGCTCCGCTGCGGTGCGGGTGAGGTTCCCGCCGACTCGGAAGTACGCCTCCAGCGTGCCGATCAGCTGGGTGTTCCGCCTCTCGTCGTACGCCAGCACCGGACCGAGGACCGATCGCACGAACGCGTCCGCGTCGGCCCCTGGCGACATCAGCAGCCCGACGAACCCGAGGTCCTCGGCCGTCGCGCACTCGCCCTCGCGGCCGAGGGCGATGAGGGCATCGAGGCACCGACGCGCCTCCTCGTAGGCCGTCACGATGGTGGCCGGTCCCGTGGTCGGGCCGGCGGAGCCCGCGGTGATCGGTCCGCCGATCACCTGACGCAGGCCCTCGTCGACCACGGCAGCGGCCGCTCGGGGCGCCAGACCGGGCAGCAGGACCACCAGGTGGCCCTGGCGGACTGCGGAGAACCCGTCGTTGAGCCGGGCGGTGTGGGCCGCGGCCTGGCCGACGCGGTCCCGGTCGCCGACGAGCTTGGCGACCACCACCGCCTGCGGCTGGTCGAGGTCTGCTCCGAGGAGCCGCGCGCGCTCCCGCAGCCCGTCGGGATCGCGCTCCGCTCCTGCGAGCAGGTCCTCGAGGAGCTCCCCACGGACCCGGCCCTCGGTCTCGGCGACGGTGCGCCGGAAGAGCAGCAGCAACGCCGTCACCAGGGCTGCGCGCTCCAGGATCCGCTGGTCACCCTGCTCGAGGGTGCCCTCCCGGCGCAGCATCAACGTCGCGAGGTGGTCGGCGCCTGCCGTGACAGGGGTGGCGAAGACGCCGTTCCCCTCGACGGTGCGGCTGGTCTCGCGAG
This sequence comes from uncultured Actinomycetota bacterium, assembly GCA_963740525.1. GTDB lineage: Bacteria > Actinomycetota > Actinomycetes > Propionibacteriales > Nocardioidaceae > CAVUEG01. The sequence goes on along the minus strand of CAVUEG010000006.1, from coordinate 660,068 downwards.
ACCTCCCCGCCGTCTCCAGCTCCTGCACTGTCGGCGGGGCCGCGGGGTCGGTCGCGACCATCACCGAGCCAGCGGTGTCGACGACGACCACCTCACCCCCGAGTACCTCGCGGACCTCTCGAGCGACGTCGTGGACGCCGCCACCTTGGAGCACAACACGCGTGAGCCGGTCGTGCGCATCGGCGGCTCGCTCGACGCTGAGGGTGTGCGACTTCAGCAGCTCGCTCGCACTCTCGAGCTCGGACAGGGCGAGCTGGGTCTCGGCGAGGAGCCGCGCGTTGTCGATCGCGATCGCCGCGTGCGCCGCGAGGGAGACGAGCAGGGCGACGTCCTCGCGCCCGAAGGGACGCACGTGACGATTGGCGGCGTACAGGACGCCGATCACCTGCTTGCCCAGGAGCAGCGGCACTCCGAGGATCGACGTCAGTCCCTCGTCGGCGACTGCGCTGTCGATCGGGCTGGTGTGGCGGAACCGCTCGTCGTCGAAGTAGTCGGCGGTGGAGTACGGCGTCGCGCTCTGGGCGACGAGTCCGCCGAGGCCAGCACCCATCGGCAGGCGAACCGCACGGAAGGAGGCGGAGAGGACACCCTCGGTGACGCGCATATAGGTGTCGCCACGCTCGTCGTCGTTGAGGGACAGGTAGGCGACGTCGCTCTGGAGCAGCTGTTTGGCCCGGTGCACGATGGCTTCGAGGACCGCGTCGACGTCGGTCAGCGCCGCCAGGTCGCTGGCGGTCTCATAGAGCGCGGACAGCTCGGTGCCGCGGCGTCGACTGGCCTCGAGCACGGTGCGCACCTGCAGGGCGAGCATCTTGGCTCGCTCGAGCTCCTGGATCCGCTCGGCGTCGGCGCCCTCCGCGCGCGCAGCGAGTAGCGGCCCCTCGAACTCGACGGGGGCGGCCTCGCGAGCGAGCAGCTCGAGGAACTCGTTGTCGGACACCCGGCCCATTCTGCGGGATCGCGGCCGGCGCGGGGTCGAACCCCGACCTCCGGCACCCGGAAGCGGCGGGGACTCGGTCACCCGTGGACTCTCAATGCGCCGACCAGCCGCCGTCGATCACGATGTTGCTGCCCGTCATGAACGCGGCTTCCGCCGAGCAGAGGTAGGCCGACCGCACCGGCCACCTCGGTCGGCTCGATCAGCCGCTTGATCGCGGACTGGGTCAGCATCACCTGCGTCACCACCTCGTCCTCTGACAGGGAGTGAACCCGGGCCTGGTCGCTGATCTGCTTCTCGACGAGCGGCGTACGCACGTAGCCGGGGTTGACGCAGTTGCTGGTCACCCCGTGCGGGGCACCTTCGAGTGCGATCACCTTCGAGAGACCCTCGAGGCCGTGCTTCGCCGAGACGTACGCCGACTTGAAGGCGCTGGCGCGCAGCCCGTGGGCGCTGGAGACGTGGACGATCCGTCCCCAACCGCGCTCGTACATGTGCGGAACGCACGCCCGTGAGAGCAGGAAGGGCGCCTCCAGCATCAGACGGAGGATCAGCGCGAAGCGGTCCGGCGGGAACTCCTCGAGCGGCGCAACGTGCTGGATGCCGGCGTTGTTGACGAGGATGTCCGCCTCGAGGCTCAGCTCGCCCAGGGCGGCGGTGTCCCCGAGGTCGACGACCCACGCCTCTCCCGAGATCTCCCGGGCGACTGACTCGGCACCCTCTCCGTCGCGGTCACAGACCACGACGTGCGCGCCCTCCTCCGCGAGACGGCGGGCGATCGCGGCGCCGATACCGCTCGCGCCGCCGGTGACGACAGCCCGTTTTCCGGTGAGGTCCGAGGACGTTGCGCGGGGCTGCATGCCCAGAGAACCTACGGACAGTTCGGGGGCCCCTCCATGGGACCGCCGCACATACTTTCCCACCTCCCAGTGTGAGCCGGGGCCGTATCAGCGGGCGAGATGGACCCCGAGGCCCTCACGGAGTGCCCGATCCCAGACGATGCCTGCCATCGCGGCGTCGACGGCGCCGACGCCGAGGCTGCAGGAGACCCGGAGGTCGCCCTCGGCCTCCACTTCGAGCGCAGCCCCGAGGGACCGGTGGGGTTGCGGCCACCCCCGGAAGTGGCCCAGCGAGCGGTAGTGCTCGAACTGGTCGATGTCGTCGACGACGAGGCACTCCGCCGCTCCGACCAGGTCGGCGCCCACGTAGGCGTCGAAGTCGACCGGAACCACGAGGCAGCGAGCGGGCAGCCAGGCGGGATCGAGCCGTCGCTGCGGATCTCGCGACATCGGGCCTGCGGTGATCACCACGTCCGCGCCGTCGACGGCCGAGCGCGCGTCCGGGAGGATCTCGACGTCGGGCCCGTCGGGTACGTCGGGTCCGTCGGGTCCCCGGAACCTCGGCCCACCGAAGACCCTGACCTCCGCGTCCGGGTTGAGCGCCCGGACGACCTCGGCGTGGTGGCGACCCTGCTCGCCGTACCCGAGGATGGCGACCCGCTGCCAGCCGTCGTGCGCGAGGTGCCGGATGCTGACTCCGCTCGCCGCGGCCGTGCGGACGGCGGTGATCTCGGCGGCGTCCATCACCGCCAGCGGCAGCCCGGTCTCGGAGTCGTTGAGCACGATCAGGCCGGAGATGTAGGGAAGCCCTCGGGCGGGGTTGGCAGGGTAGGCGCCGACCCACTTCAGGGCGGTCACGTCCTGGTCGCGGAGGTGGGCGGGCATCGCATGGATGAACGTCTCCGGTCGGGCGTGGACGCCGATCTTGGCCGGGTTCTCGACCCTCCCGTGGGACATCGCGACGTACGTCCTCGCCAGGAGGTCGAGCCGCTCCTCCACGCCGGGGATCAGCGTCCGGACCGCAGAGCGGTCGAGGTAGGTCAGCGTCGTGGGCACCGGGGAGTCGTCGGACATGCCACCAGCATGCTGCCCACGGGCCGAGGCGCGACGACCAGGTCCACTGACCTGGAGATCGCAGCGGCGGTACCGTTCGGCGGTGACGACGCACCCTTGGCCGGGCTGGCCGGCGAGGCTCGACTCGTCGATCCTTCACCTCGACTCGGCCGCGGTCGGTCGACCGTCCCCGGCCACGTTGGCCGCTGTGGCCGGGCATGCCCGGCTCGAGGCGGAGGTCGGCGGGTACATCGCCGAGCAGCGAGCCGCAGAGGCGGTCGCCGGCCTGCGCGACGACCTCGGCGGGCTGCTCGGCCTCCCGGCCGACGGGATCGCCTTCGTGGAGAGTGCGTCGGCCGCACTGACCTCGCTGCTTCGCGCCTGGCCCCTGCCGGCCGGCAGCATCGTGGGCGTGACCCCCAGCGAGTGGGGGCCCAACCTTGCGTCGTTTCGGGCGTTCGGTCTGGTCCCCGAGGCCCTGCGGGTGGACTCCCACGGACGCCTCGACCTGGACTCGCTCGCGCGGCGCCTCGAGTCCGGTCCGCCTGCGCTGGTGCACCTCGTGCACGTGGCGCCGCACCGGCCGCTGGTGCAGCCCGTCGTGGAGGCGGCGCGGCTGTGTCGCCGGTTCGGCGTACCGCTGTGGGTCGACTCGGCCCAGGCCGTGGGCCACGTCGAGACCGCCTCAGCCGCCGACGCCGTCTACGGCACCAGCCGCAAATGGGTGTGTGGCCCCCGAGGGGTCGGGTTCCTCGGCATCGGAGAGCGTCACTGGGCCGGCCTGAGGATCGAGGAGGACCCGTCTCGCGGCGACTCCGGGTCAAGGGTGCGTCATCTGGAGTCGTCGGAGGCACACGTCGCGGGACGGGTCGGATTGGCCGTCGCTGTCCGGGAGCTGGTCCAGGCGGGTCCGGAGCGGGTGGCCTCGCGCCTCGCTGAGATCGGTCTGCTCTCACGTGAGGTCCTCGGTGAGCTGGACGGCTGGGAGGTCGTCGACGGCACTGGACAAGGTGCGATCACCTCATTGGCCCCGACCGCTGGCCAGGACCCCGTGGCCACCCGGTCGAACCTGTACGCCCACGACGGGATCCTCACAACCGTGACCCCGCCGTGGCGGGTGCCGGGTGAGCTCGCCGGTCCGGTGCTGAGGGTGAGCCCCCACGTCGACTCGAGCCGAGAGGACCTGGTCCGTCTGGCCCGAGCCCTACAGGCGAGCTGACCAGCCCGGCGAGCCGACCAGTCCGCCGGAGGGGGGCGGCGAACACCGGCCGGAGCGAGTGCCGGGCCTTGCGTGGTCCCGGCTCGTCGGGTAGTCATGGAGCGAACACGGTTCCACCGAGGACGATCACTCGTGGTCGCCCCGCACCGACCCGCGGTTGTCGCAGACAGCCGGTCCGGACCTGGAGGGGCGAATGACCAGCCGAACAGGATCGCCGCCACCGGCGGCGTCCTTTCCCGAGATGGCACCCGGCGACCTCCCCGACGGCGCCCACGAGTACGTCGCCGCGCGCGCCCTGCGCGATGGAGACGCCGGGTCGGTCGGCTTGGAGCTGGAGTTCCATCTGGTGGAGCTTTCGCGGCCAGAGGTCCGACCCGGCTGGGAAGCCGTGGTCGCCCTGCTCGCCTCACTGCCGTTGATGCCCGCGGGAAGCTCGATCACGCTCGAGCCCGGCGGGCAGATCGAGCTCTCGACGCCGCCTGCGGACGGCGTCGGATCAGCGGTCGCGGCGCTGCGCACCGATCGCGAGGCGCTGCGTCAGGCGTTGGCCGGGCACGGGTTCGCCGCGGCTCCGCTTGGCTCCGACCCGGCCCGTCCACCTCGCCGGATCAACCCCAAGGCGCGCTACTCGGGGATGGAGCAGCACTTCGAGTCTCAGGGCTTCGGCGTGCCCGGCCGGGCGATGATGTCGTCCACCGCTGCCCTGCAGGTCAACCTCGAGGCGGGGCCGACGGCGGGCTGGTCGTCGCGGATGGCGCACATCGCGAGCCTGCTCCCGGTCCTGGTGGTCGCCTCGTCGACGTCGCCGTACCTCGGCGGGCGGAGCTCCCGGGTGGCACTCGATGCGGCAGCAGGCCTGGCACGGCTTGGACCAGGCACGGTGCGGCGTGGTCCCGTTCCGGACCGGGGAACCGACCGAGGCCTGGGCCGCCTACGCCCTGGCCGCCCCCGTGATGCTGATGAGTGAGGCCGACCGGCTTCGGGCGGTCACCAAGCAGGTGTCGTTCCAGGAGTGGCTGGCCGACCCCTCCCAGCTGGGCCGGCAGGCGACGCAGGAAGACCTGGACTACCACCTGACGACACTCTTCCCTCCCGTTCGGCCGCGTGGCTACCTCGAGATCCGGTGTCTCGACTCGTTGCCGGACCGCTGGTGGCCCGCGCTGGCGGCGCTGACCGTCACGCTCGTCGACGACCCGGACGCCGCGGACGCCGCGGCGGAGCTGTGCGAGTCGATCACCGGGCAGTGGGAGGACGCCGCCCGGCTCGGTCCGGAGGCACCGGGGCTGAGGAAGGCCCTGGTGGGCTGCGCCGAGGTCGCCGCCCGCCACTGCGTCGCGGAGCTTCGCTCGGAGGTCGAGTCCTTCGCCGAGCTCGTCGCGTCCGGCAGGACACCGGCCGGCGAGCTGCGCGACCGCATGGAGCGGCACGGGCCCCTGCACGTCCTGGAGGAGGAAGCCCGTGCGTGAGAACGCCGCCCGTGGGCTCGAGGAGGCCCGCCGCCGGACCCTGCGGCTCACCGACTGCGACGAGGTGGACCTCACCACGCAGCACAGCCCGCTGATGAGCCCGCTCGTGTGGGACCTTGCGCACGTCGGCCAGCAGGAGGACCTGTGGCTGCTTCGTGCCGGCAACGCAGCCGAGCAGGGGCTCCTCTCGAGCCAGGTCGAGCGGTTGTACGACGCGTTCGAGCATCCACGGGCCACCCGCGTGACGCTGCCCTTGCTGACCCCGCGCGAGGCGCGGAGCTTCATCGCCGACGTACGAGGCCGGGTCCTCGACCTGCTCGAGACCGCAGACGAGGAGCGGCTGTTCCCCTACGTGATGGTCGAGCAGCATGAGCAGCAGCACGTCGAGACGATGCTCGCCACCCACCAGCTCCGGGCCGGTGCCCCGCTTCTCGGTGCCGGCGCACAGCTGCCGCCCGGGCGACCCGTCCCGGCCGACGCGGCCGTGGTCCCGGCCGGTCCCTTCACGCTCGGGGTCGACGGCGACCAGGAGCCCTGGTCGCTCGACAACGAGCGTCCAGCCCACACGGTCGACCTGCCGGCCTTCCGGATCGCCCGCGTCCCCGTCAGCAACGGCGAGTGGCAGCAGTTCATCGACGCCGGCGGCTACGACGAGGCGCGATGGTGGTCTGCGCAGGGGTGGACGCATCGGCTCGACGCCGGTCTCGAGCGGCCGCTCCACTGGTCGCCCGACGGGTCGCGCACGAGGTTCGGGATCGTTGAGGACATCCCCGCCGACGAGCCCGTGCAGCACGTCTGCTTCTTCGAGGCCGAGGCCTACGCCGCCTGGGCCGGGGCGAGGCTCCCCACCGAGCAGGAGTGGGAGAAGGCCTGCGCCTGGGACCCAGGGGCCGGCACCCGCAGGCGCTGGCCGTGGGGCGAGTCCGAGTGGACGCCGGCGCTGGCCAACCTCGGAGGCGAGGGGCTGCGCCCTGCCCCCGTCGGGGCCTACCCGGGCGGGGCCTCGGCGTACGGCGTCGAGCAGATGATCGGCGACGTCTGGGAGTGGACCACGTCGTCCTTCAAGCCCTGGCCGGGCTTCTCGCCGATGCTGTACGCCGACTACAGCGCCCCGTTCTTCGGTGGTGACCACCGGGTGCTGCGGGGAGGCTCGTGGGCCGTGGGGGGCGCCTCCATCCGGCCCTCGTTCCGCAACTGGGACCTGCCCGTCCGCCGACAGATCTTCAGCGGCCTGCGATTGGCCTGGGACGGTGTGTAGGCACCTGGCGTGGCTCGGTGCCGCGCGCTCCGTGTCGTCGCTGGTGCTCGACCCTCCCTTCGGGCTGCTCCGCCAGTCCTACGCGCCGCGTCGACAGTCGCGGGGCCTGCTCAATGCCGACGGCTGGGGCGTCGGCTTCTACGCGGACGGGGTCTCGGAGCCGGTGCGGTGGCGCTCGGCGAAGCCCCTGTGGGGCGATGCCTCGTTCGCCTCCGTGGCTGCGGTCCTGCGGTCCGGGGCGGTGCTCGCTGCCGTACGCTCCGCGACCGTCGGGATGCCGCTCGACGAGACTGCCGCCGCCCCGTTCACCGACGGGAGGTGGCTGCTCTCGCACAACGGGCGCGTCGACCGCTCGGTCCTGCCGGTCCGCCACGATGCCGAGTCGATGTGTGACTCGGCCCTGCTCGCCGCGCATGTCTTCGCCGAAGGTGCCGCACGGGTCGCAGAGACGGTGCGCTCGGTGTCGGCGCTGGAGCCTGAGGCCTCGTTGAACCTGCTGCTCACAGACGGCACCCGGGTCCTCGGGATCACGTGGGGTGACCCCCTGAGCTACCTCGTGGAGAGCGACGGCGTCGTCGTCGCCAGCGAGCCGTTCGACGACGACCCCCGCTGGGTCGACGTGCCCGACCGACACCTGCTGGAGGTCACCCCTGGTGGGCTGACCGTGACCGACCTGGAGCCCTGATGTCCGTCTCCGACTTCTCGGTGCACCTCGACCCGGGTGGCCTGGCCGACCAGATGTCCGCGGACATCCGGGCCGGCCTCACCTCGACCCCGAAGACCCTCCCGCCGAAGTACTTCTACGACGCCCGCGGCAGTGAGCTGTTCGACCAGATCACGCGGCTCGAGGAGTACTACCCCACGCGCACCGAGGCGCTGATCCTCCAGGAGCGGGTCGACGAGATCGCCGAGCTGACCCATGCGCAGACCCTGATCGAGATCGGGAGCGGCACCTCGGAGAAGACCAGGCTGCTGCTGCGGGCGCTGCGTGCGAACGGGACCCTGGACCGGTTCGTCCCGTTCGACGTCGATCCCACCGTGCTGGGCGAGGCCAGCGTCTCCGTGGCCGCCGAGCTTCCCGGGCTCTCCGTGGCCCCGGTCGTGGGTGACTTCGAGCTCCACCTCGGGGAGCTGCCCGGAGGGCCGAGACGGCTGCTGGCATTCCTCGGGTCGACGATCGGCAACCTCGACCCGGACCAGCGCCGGACCTTCCTGCTCGACGTACGCCGCACCCTGGAGCCTGGTGACTCGTTCCTGCTCGGGGTGGACCTGGTCAAGGCGCCGGACCGGCTGGTGGCGGCGTACGACGACGCTCAGGGAGTCACCGCTGAGTTCAACAAGAACGTGCTGGCGGTGATCAACCGCGACCTCGGCGGGGACTTCGACCTCGACACCTTCGTCCACGTGGCGCGCTGGAACCCGGAGCGCGAGTGGATGGAGATGTTCCTGCGGTCCTCGGTCGCCCAGTCCGTCCGGGTGACGACTCTGGGGCTGAGCGTCGACTTCGCTGCGGGAGAAGAGCTGCGGACCGAGATCTCCGCGAAGTTCCGGATGGCTGGGCTTCGCGACGAGCTCGCCGCCGCCGGTCTCCGGCTCACCCACTGGTGGACCGACCCGGCCGGCGACTGCGCGTTGTCCCTGTCCGAGCCCGTCTGACGAGACGAGCCGTCAGGGCCAGACGCCGTAGGGACTCAGCGCTTCTTGGACGGAGGCTTCCTGGCCTTGGGTGGGAGCGTCCCGACGTGCCCCAGGGCCTTCGTGATCCACGGCGCAGCGACGGCGGGCTCGTCCACCCAGGACGCGGGGACCGAGAGGTAGCCACCCATCGGGCGCTCGGGTGGCCCGTAGGGACCCGAGCCGGCGACCGCCTCCAGCGCCCTCCGGTCGTCATCGGCGAGCTTCACCCCGAGGTCGGAGCCGAACAGCCCCGCGAACATGTTGCCGTTGACGAACGCCCCGAGGTTGCCGAACATCGGCTTGACCTCGACGCTCGGGTGGTCCGGCACGAGCGCGCGGAACGCGTCCTTCTCGGCGTCGGTGGGCTTCGGCATCTTCATGACGACTTCGTCCTCCGGTCCTCCGAGCCCGACCAGGTGATGAACCCCAGGTCCGCCAGCTCTCGAAGCGTGGCCTCGACGTCGTGCCGGATCACGTCACGGTCGGCGTTGAAGAAACTGTCGATCGCGTTCACCATCTCGTCAACGGTCGTCACTCCGTCGCACAGCTCCCACAGCGCGAGGGCGGTGTTGTTCAGGCTGAGTGCCTGCTCCCGTTCGTCGATCAGGAAGCTCTTCCGCCCACGGTGAAGCAGCTCTACGCCGTCCACCCGCTGCGGCCCCGAGGGTTTGGTCATGTCTCCACCGTCGCTTCCAGGTTGACCCAGCCGTTCTCCAGCGCCAGTGCCGCCGCCTCGAGGCGCGAGTGCACCTCGAGCTTGCCGAGCACGTTCTGGATGTGAGTGCGCGCCGTCTCCGGCGAGATGAACAAGGTGGCCGCGATCTGGAGGTGGTCGTGGCCGCGGGCCAGCAGGCCGAGGGTCTGGCGCTCACGCTTGCTGAGGGCGGCGTACCGGTCGATCATCTCGCTGCCCTTGCGCTCACGCGCGACGAGGCCGCGGAGGAGTCCGCCCAGCATCAGGCGAGGGACGCGGGCCTCTCCGTTCACGACGCCGCAGAGATCGGCCACGAGGTCGGTGAGGCTGGTGCTCGAGGTGGCATAGCCCAGAGCCCCGGCCTCGAGGGCTGCCATCATCTCCTCGGCCGAGCCGGGGTCGCCGATCATCATCGTCATGGTCCTGAGGTTCTCGTCCTTCATCAGGCCGGCACAGGTCGCGAGACCCCCGCCTGGGAGGTCCGCTGAGACCACGGCGGCCGCCGGGTCGAGCCGTCGAGCCTCCTCCAGTGCCGACTCGAGGTCCTGCGCGCGCCCGACGACATCGAGGGCCGCCTCGGAGAGAGCCTCGGCCAGGGCATCGGCGAACAACGCACTCCGCAGTGCCAGCAGGACCGTCGGCCGCTCCATGCTCAGCTGAGGCTTCCGTGCGGTGTTGCGTGCAGTACGCCGGACTGACGCGCGACCGAGACCGCGGCGAACCGGCTGCTCACGTGGAGCTTCGTGCGCACGCTCTGGAGGTGCGACCGGACCGTGTGCACGGAGATCTCCATGCGGGTGGCGACGGCCTCGTCGCTGAGGCCCTCGGCGACCATCGCGAGGACCTCCTTCTCGCGTGTGGTCAGCGAGACCTGACCGTTGTGCTCGCGTGGTTCCGGGACCATGGGGCGGTTGCGTCCGTCGGCCAGGCCCTTGATGGCGGCCAGGACGCTTTCGAGGCTGTCCATCCTGCTCGCCACCGCCACGCCGAGCCGCTCCAGCGTGCGGTCGGGGAGCCGGGCCGGCTGGTCCACGAGCAGCAGTACCCGGGAGGCCGGCCGCGCGGTCACGGCCGCCGAGAGGAATGCATCGAGGACGTCTGGGGCTGGGTCGACGTCGAGGACGAGCACGAGGACCGCTTCCGGTGGGAAGGAGTCGAGGCCGTCCATCTCAAGCACCTCGGCGTCGAGGCCCTGCTTGTCGACGGCGCTGAACAGGACGTCGCGGAAGAGACCGGCGGTGGCGACGATCCCTACCCGGGACGTCGCGTCTTCTGTCCACCCTGTCATTCGACCGTCCTCCCCCTCCGACCTCATGCCGGGCCCGGTCGGTCGACCATCGGACCCGCGCGTTGTGCGCCTCACACTCTACTTCCGGTGTCGGGTGTGGGGAATGGACCGCAGGGCCCCCCGGGCGACCCAGCGGGTGCGAGAGCCTCCGTGCGATGCGAGGAACTCCTGCTCGGGAAGAACCAGCATTCGCACGAAGGCAGCGCGGTCCCGCCACGACATCACAGAGAGCGACGCCAGGGCCTTCGTGGCGTAGCTGCTGCCCTCGGCGTACACGGAGAGGATGCGCCTCTCGTGCCGAGTGGGAACACGGCTGCGCGCCCAGTTGATCAGGGGGGAGGCCGGCTCGATCCCGAGGATCGACCAGGTCTCGGTGAGTGCCCGGGCGACCACCGGGAGCGCCTGCCATCGAGCCGCCAGATCGAGCAGTCGCTGGCAGTCGTAGCTGCCGTAGAGGAACATCTCGGCGACGTCGCGCCGCGGCTGGATCCGGTCGTGGGGGTTCCCGACGACGGCGTGGAAGCAGCCGTGCAGCAGCCGCTGCTCGGTCCCGAGTGCGAAGCAGTCACGGCCGGCGATGTGGAAGGGCGTCACTCCCTCCCACAGGTCGCCCGGGTCGACCGTGTGCGCGTACGGCCCCATCGCGAACGTTCGGTGCACGTCGATCTCGTAGTTGTCCTGCGACAGGAGCGTGGCGCCCTTGCCGTACTTGCGGTCGAACTCGGCAACCGGTGGCGGTGTGAAGCGCGGATAGCCGTTGCGGGTCAGCACCTCCAGAGCCCGGTCGAGGTCGTCGGGGCGGAACAGGATGTCGACATCGGCGAAGGACCTGAGTGCGGGATCCGGATAGTCCAGGTGGGCGACGGCACTTCCCTTGAGCACCACGAACCGGATGGCATGGTCGTCCAGGATCTCCGAGAGCCGCACGATGTGCTGCTCGAGCCGGACGGCATGGGCCATCTCCTCGACGTGTTCCTCCACCAGCTCTTCGCGCTGGGCCGGCGTGGCTGGAAGCTCACCGGCGTCGGCCGCCTGGACGGCCAGGCCGGTCAACCGCTGGTAGCGGATCGCCAGCCTCAGGTCGCTCCAGGCGCGTTCCCCGAGCGGCTGAGGCGGTAGCGCGGGGACCCTCCGGGGAAGCCCGGTGCCCCCGATGGCCACGAGCCAGTCCCGGAACGGCATGCGGGGGCGTTGGGCGCCGGTTGGCACCGGGGCCACGCTCGCGAGCTCAGTCGTCATTGGCCACCCATCCCGTGCCGACGGAGTCCGCGATCGAGAGACCTTGCGAGGGCGCGCTGAGCGTGACCAGCACCGACTCGTCCGGCTCGAACACCGCATCGGGTGCGAGAGCCACGGTCACCGTCATGGTCCTGGTGCCGGGGCCGAAGGTGAGCAGGACCGGCCCGGTCGAGGTGTAGTCGGAACCTGCGGTCGCCGTGCCGCCGTACGTCGTGGCTGCGGTGAGGGAGGTGATCTGGCCGGGGGCCGGTGCGACGTCGAGCGTCACGGTGAATCTGAGCTGGCCGGAGTCCTCGCTCGCACGAGGGTCGTCGACCCACGCAGAGATGGGGCCTTCGTCATCGACGATCGTCACCGTGCTCTGGGCAGACGCGACCTCGACCCCGACTGGGGTGGAGAGCTTGACGGTGAACGTCTCATCGCCCTCATGCAGGGCATCTGCGACGACGGGCACGGCCAGGTTCTGGACCGACTGCCCGGGGCCGAAGGCCACCACAGTGGGGGAAGGGTTGGTGAAGTCGGCCCCAGACGACGCGGTTCCCTGCGTCGTCGTCGCGACGACGGAGACCGACTGGCCCGGCCCGGGCGCCTCGGACAGCTGGATCGGGACAAGTGCCGGGGAGGTGCCCGCATCACTCTCTGGGAACCAGACGGGGCCGGCGGACGCCGAGATCGGGCCCTCGTCACTCACCACCGACACGGTGGACTCGGGGTCGGCCACGGCCACGTCCTTGGAGGTCACGGCCAGCTGGAACGCCTCGATCGGCTCGGGCAGGGAGTCGTCCAACGCGGCGACCGCGACGGCCTTGGCCGTCTCGCCCGGCCCGAAGGTGACCGTCGTCTTCGGCACCACGAGGTAGTCCTGGCCTGCGGTTGCCGTGCCATCGCTCGACATCACGGTGACCACGGCGGAGCCTGTGGCGACCGGTGCGGACAGCGTGAGCTCCACCTGGCCGGTGCGACTTCCGAAACCGGACTCGACGAGGCGCTCGTCGGAGATCGACACCGTACGTGGAGCCGGGTCGGGGGCATGGGTGTCGTCGTCGGCGATGGTCCCGAGCCCGGTGGCGTCGACGAGCGAGGTGTTCACCGGTGCGGTCAGCTTCAGCGTGTAGGTCTCGTTGGTCTCTGCGACGGTGTCGCCGAGCACCGCGACCTGGACGACCTGTTCTGTGGTCCCGGGGCCGAAGGTCACCGTGGTCTTCGGCACCGCCACATAGTCGGTGCCGGCCCGGGCCTTGCCGTTGGCGGTCTTGACCGAGACCGACACGCTCTGGCCTGGATCCGGTGGAGTCGACAGCCGGAGGGTGAAGCTCGCCGGAGTCGAGCCGGCGTCGCCCTCTGCGACCCAGGCGTCGGACACGGACAGCTGCCGGACCGGTTCGTCGTCGAGGACGGTCACGGTCCCGGTGGCATCGGCGTTGGTCGCCCCCTTCGTGCCGGCCACCTTCACGGAGAAGGCCTCGTCGCCTTCGGTGAGCGCATCTCCGAGGATCGTGACTGGAACAGTCGCGGCCTGCTGGCCGGCCGTGAACGTGTAGGTGGTCGCTGGCACTGCGGTGAAGTCCTGGCCGGCCACTGCGGTGCCGTTCTTGGTGCTCACCTTCGTGGTCACCTTCTGGCCGGCGGGCACTGGAGCGGAGAGTGTCAGACGTACCGTCGCGGTCCCATTCCCCGAGGCCGGCTCGGGCACCGTGGTGTCGCCCACCGACAGGGTCAGCGGCCCGCCCGAGTCCGTGATCGTCGCGGTTCCCCGCGAGTCCACGATGTCTCCGCCGAGTGGCTCGCTCAGGTCGAGGTAGAACGTCTCCGTCGACTCCGGCACGCTGTCGGCGGTCACCGGCACGTCGATGGTCTGGGAGTCGTGGCCGGGGGTGAGCTGGATCTTCGTCGAGACAAGGGTCGTGAAGTCCTTCCCGGCCGTGGCCGAACCTCCCTTGGTCGCGGCGCTGACCTCGGCGTACTCCCCACCGACGAGGGGTCGGTCGGTCGAGACGGTGAACCTCGCCACTGATCCGTTGGCCCCTTCGACGACCCACGGGTCGGTGACTCGAACGCCCGGAGGCGAGGCGGCCGGCAGAGTCCGAGGAGCGATCGAGCTCACGTCCACCAGAGGCTCCTGGACACCGTCGCCGGAGTCGTCGGTCCAGGCCTGGTTCCCATCGGCCAGGAGGCGCTGCCGGATGGCTGTCGGGCTGCCGCGGTATGCGGGATCGCTGGCCAGCAGCGCAGCAGCGCCGGCGACCACGGGGGAAGCCATGCTGGTCCCGCTGAGGACCGCGTAGCCCGGCCCGGGGTAGGTCGAGGTGAGACAGGCTCCGGGAGCGGTGAGGTCGACGGAGGCTCCCCAGTTGCTGAAATCGGCCAGAGTGTCGTCCTGGTCGGCTCGGCACGTCGGGGAGCCCAGGCCGCCCGAGACACCGTCGAAGTCGGCGAGTGCCGAGACCGTGATCGCGTCCGGGTTCCCACTGATGGCGAACGGCGTCGCGTCGCGGTGGTCGTTGCCTGCGGCGACGGCGTACGCGACGCCCGCGGCGACCGAGCCCGACAGAGCCGCGTCCGTCGCGGCGCTCACGCAGCCGCAGCCGATGCTGACGTTGGCGACGTCGATCACCCCGCCGCGGGAGGTGACCCAGTCCATCCCCGCGATCAGCCAGGACAGCATGCCGGAGCCGCCGTCGCCGAGCACCTTGACCGACCAGATCCGGGCGCCGGGTGCGACGCCGACGACACCGAAACCGTTGTCGATGGCCGCCGCGATCCCGGCCACGTGCGTGCCGTGGCCGAAGAAGTCCGTCCCCGTTCCCGAGACACAGGCGCCTCCGCCCGTGCAGTCGGCGCGGGCTACGACCTCGAGGTCGGGATGGGCGGCGACTCCGCTGTCGAGGATCGCCAGGTCGACGTCCACCCGTCGGTCGTCAACGCCGTCCGCAAGACTCGGGTCGGCCACCGTGCCTGCGGCGCTGGGGGCGGAGACTCGGTCGAGGTGGGTGCCGAGCTGTTGGCCCACGGCGTGGGTGGGACGGTCGGCCTCGACGCTCAGGACACCGGGCGACCTACGGATCACGGCGGCGTCGGCGGCGCTCATCGACATCGTGTAGCCCGAGAGTGCATGGCTGAAGAGCCGCCCGGCGACCCGTCCGACCTTCTTCCCCTGCTGTGCGGCGGCCACAGCCGGGTTGCTGTGCGGCTGCAGGAGCACGATGTACCTCCGCGTCGCCTGCTGTGACGTGGCGTTCGCAGGCGCACCGGCGGGAAGCACGCACAACACCGCCGCGCAAGCGGCCGCGGCGGTCCTCCACACGCTGGTCCCCATCGTGGTGCCCCCGATGCTTCCCGCAGCGATCCTGCCCGCTGGGCAAGTCGCTGCACCCTCACGCGAGTCAACCATCCCGCCGGTGCGCTCGCCTCGTTGTTTCTGCGTAGCTTTCCTACGTCATGGCGGTTCGGGGTGAGTGAAATTACGGCGGGCTTCCGATTCCGGTGCGATCTCGCGGGAGGCAGTCTGAGGGGGTTCGACGGGGGAGGGCCTCGTCGCAGGACCTGAGGAGAACCTCATGGAGGAGATCGAGCCCGGTGCGCCGGGGGGGCTGAACCGTCGGTCGCTGATCAAGCGGGCCGGCATCGTGGGGGCTGGGGTTGCGGCGTGGAGCACGCCGATGGTGACCAGTCTGGCCAGCAAGGCGCTACGCCGTCGGGTCGCCGGCGGGCGGCTGTCGCAGCTGTGGCCTGCCGAACGACACGTGCACTGGCCAGGTGCAGTGTGGAGGAGGGTGCTTCTGCTCGGCGAGGGTGGACGGCAGTGGGTGCGTGTGCGCGGTGCCGACCTTCTGTGACAACCCGTTGTGCTCGACGGACAGTGACTGCGCCAATGGCACGGTCTGCCTGTCGACCTGCTGCTTGGAGACCCGGTGCTTCGTGCCGTGCGCCAACCCGCAGGGCGTCGCCGTGGCCACGGGAGTCCGGCCGGAGGGTCGGTCCTCTGCTCCTGCGTAGGACTCAGCATCACCAGTGCCACCTTGCGGGTGCGGCCGACTCCGGCCGCACCCGCAACACCGCGTCCAGCGGCGTGCGTCGACTCGTCCTTGCTACGTAGGTTTCCTACGCCACGCGCTCATGGGGTGAGTCGATCTACCGCAGTTTCCCGATACCGGCGACCGGCGAGGGGAGACATGCTGGGGGAAACCGACGACGGGGGAGGGCCTCGTCGCAGGACCTGAGGAGAACCTCATGGAGGAGATCGAGCCCGGTGCGCCGGGGGGGCTGAACCGTCGGTCATTGATCAAGCGGGCCGGCATCGTGGGTGCCGGGGTGGCGGCGTGGAGCACGCCGATGGTGACCAGTCTGGCCAGCAAGGCGTACGCCGTCGGGTCGCCGGCGGGCGGCTGTCGCAGCTGTGGCCTGCCGAACGACACGTGCGCTGGCCAGGTGCTGTGTGGGGATGGCGGGGTGGCGGGCTGCTTCTGCTCGGGCAAGGTGGACGGCAGTGGCTGCGTCTGCGCCGAGTCCACCTTCTGTGACAACCCGTTGTGCGCGACGGACGCCGACTGTGGGCCCTTCCTGGTCTGCCTGTCGACCTGCTGCGCAGAGACCCGGTGCTTCATTCCGTGTGACAACACGCAGGGGGTCGCGGTGGCCACGGGAGTCCAGCCGGAAGGTCGGTCGTCTGCGCCCAACTAGGAACGAGTAGTACCAGCGCCAGAGTTGCGGGTGCGGCCGGAGATCGGCTGCACCCGCAGCGGGCGTGTCAGACGCTGTCGTCCATCAATCCTGCGGCAGGGACAGCGCAGACGGGGGCCTGACAAGGGGAGGGGGACCGGTGCAGACTCTGGACATGATGCGGTTCCGCTGCCTCAGCCACGAGTTCAGCGTCGTCGCGGACCGGCCCTTCGACCGGTCCGCGGTCAGCCAGGCGCTGGAGCCGTTCCGCATGAAGGTCGACGCCGACGAGCCCACCGTCCGTTATGAGCTGCGGGATGACGCGGCGGGGCGCTACTCGCTCGTCGTGGACGGTCAGGAGGTGCGGATCTCGGACGACCCGGCGGAGCCCCTCGACCTGCTGCTCTGGTACGTCGGAGAGCACACCGTCCTGGCCGAGACCAGACTGGTCCTGCTCCACGCCGGCGCAGTGCTCGCCGCGGATGGCCGGGCGATGCTGCTCCCGGGACCCAGTGGCAGCGGAAAGTCGACGACGACCCTGGGTCTGGTCAGGGCCGGCTTCGGCTACCTCTCCGACGAGTTCGCGGTGCTGGATCCCGAGACCGCAGAGGTGTCTGCGTTCCCGCGTCCGCTGGCGCTGAAACAGGGCACGCGCGCACTCCTCCCGGCAGTTGACGGGCTCGCCATCCAGGCATCCGTGGACCCGGCACAGACCGTGCACCTGCCCGCGGATCGCGTCGGGATCAGAGCGCCGGAGGGGACGTTCGCCACAGGCTGGGTCGTGTTCCCCCGATACCAGGAAGGGTCGGCCACGGTCCTGACCGAGCTGTCTCCAGGAGAGGCGTGCATCGAGCTGGTCCGCAGCACCTTCCAGCACGACGGCCGTGCCGCCGAAGTGCTCGGCACCATGGCTCGGATCTCGCGCGGTGCCGCCGCGTACAGGTTGACGATCGGCGACCTCGACGAGGCGGTCGAGGTTCTCACGGCACTCACCACGGCACCAGGGGCCACGACGCATGATCGAAGAAATTCTCGTCCCAGGCCCACTGGGATGTCACAGTGATTCGCAGAGACCAGGAGGAGTCCATGGACGAGCTGGAGCTTCACCCCGCAGAGCCGACGGGTATCAGCGCCGAGGAGGTCGGCCCGGATCTGGTGACCGCGCTGCGTCCCGCTGTCGGCAGCGCCTTCCTCGACGACGAGGCGATCCTGCTCGATCCTGCCACCGGGATCAGCCACCTGCTGGACGCCACCGCCACCCTCGTAGTGCGGTGCCTGGACGGTCGGTCGACGCTGGCCGAGATCTCCGCCGACATCGCGGACGTGCTGGATCTCGACCGCTCGATGGTCGACGAGGACGTCGTCGGTCTGGTCCGCACGCTCGGAGGCAACGGGCTTCTGGAGGGCGTGGAGCGAGACCCGCACACGCACGCCGGGCACCAGCGCCCTTCGACACCCGAGGGAGTCCCGGTCGGCGCCGACCTGAGTGGCTGGGAGGGCTGGGTCGAGGTCGATCCCGGCGCATCCGGGCCGGTCATCATCGTGAACTGGGGCACGCGGTGCGGGTTCTGCACCAGGATCGCACCCGACCTGGCGGAGGTCCGCCCGACAGTGGAGTCCGTGGGCACCCGGCTCCTGTTGGTCACCACCGGGAGCACCGAGGAGCTGTCGGAACAGCTGGGGGACCTGGAGCTGCCCGTGGTGCAGTTGGAGGCCACACCGCCGTTCTTCGAGGGCCTGGGCACCCCGGTCGCCTACCTCGTCACGGCCGACCGCGTCGTGCTCGAACCGCTGGCTCTCGGTGCCAACCAGGTGCCGGATCTCTGCCGGTCGGTCCTCGCCGAGCAGCGCTGACCGAGCTCGTCGGCGATTCATTGGTCCGGCGTAGGTTTCTTACGCACGGGCGCTGTGGGGTGAGGGAACTTACGTTGGATTTCGGATTTCGGCCCGTCGTCGTGGGAGGCAGTCTGAAGGGGTAGACGGGGGAGGGCCTCGTCGCGGGACCTGAGGAGAACCTCATGGAGGAGATCGAGCCCGGCGCGCCGGGGGGACTGAACCGTCGGTCGCTGATCAAGCGGGCCGGCATCGTGGGTGCCGGGGTGGCGGCCTGGAGTACGCCGATGGTGACCAGCCTGGCCAGCAAGGCGTACGCCGTCGGGTCGGCCACGACCGGCTGTCACAGCTGTAGCAACGACCAAGATCCGGGGGACTCGTGCTTCGGGCAGAAGCAGTGCGGGACCACCGGCCCACTCGGTGCCTGCTGGTGTGGCACCAACTTCGACAACCAGGGGTGCACCTGCTATCAGGACGACTTCTGCGACAACGTGCAGTCCTGCACAGTGACGTCGGAGTGCCCGAGCGGTCTGGTATGTGTCTACACGTGCTGCCCGGGTGGCCGGTGCTGGGTGCCGTGCGACAACACCGCCGGCGTCAGGATCGAGCAGAAGGTGACCGCGGGAGCACGAGGCTCCGGCAGGTAGGAGCCCTCGGTGTTGGCGGATGGGGTCGGGCGCCGTTGGGTCCGGCCCCTTCCGTCAGGGGGCAGCGGCAAGGGTCAGCGGCAACGGTCAGCAGAGGGTTGGTCAGTCCGCTTCCGCGCTGGTGAGGCCGTTGGCCCCGTTGGCCCCATTGACCTTCGCAGCCATGGCGGTCAGGTCCTCCCAGCGGTTGGTCGTGCCTTCCGCGACCACGGACGCGGGGCTCCCGGCCACGACCATCGCGTACGGCGACCCGGGCACCTCGTAGTCGTCCCATCCCTCACCGGACAGGACGACGGGCATCGCAGACTCGCCCACGAGCTCTCGGACCCGGTCAAGGTTCTCGTACTCGGGGTCCTTGGCCACCACCACCGGCCGCACCCCCGGTGCCACCGTGTCGAGCTCGCCCTCACGCAGGCGCACCCACAGCGAGGTGCAGGTGCCGCAGCTGGTGGACAGGAAGGCGAGCAGTGTCGGCGTCTCGCTGTTCTCGAGGTCCACCAGGGCAGGCGTCCCGTCGACGTGGATGCCCCTGATGTCGACGGCGTCGCCCTCCGGTGCAGCCGCCTCCGACACGGCATCGCTCGCAATCTCGGGCCCGCTGGCGGACGCCGTGGCCGTGGCGCCGTTGCTGTGAGAAGGGCGTCTCCCGACGCCGGTTCTCGCGCGCGGAACGACGCTCCAGAAGATCGAGGCGTCTGGTCGCATCGGCCAGCGTGCGCAGGAGCGCCACCACCAGGATGCCGAGCAGGGCCACCGCCAGGACCAGACCCACCTCGATGCTGCTCACGCGCTCACGCTCTCCCTCTCCATCGACTCCATCGGAGCGGAGTCGGCGCGGCGCGCCCTGGCCGGTGTGGCGCTGGCTCGGGCGACTCGGGGCAGGCGCGTCATGACGAGATAGGTGAGCCCGGCGTCCACCACCGCCAGAAGTCCCACCAGGGACGCGTCACGGGCGCCGACGGAGTCGATGACCTGAACGACCGAGGGAGCGACCCCCCCGGCCACCACGGACGCGACCACCGCCAGGGCGCCGTCGACCATGACATGCAGGGTCGACGGCGGGGAGTCGTCACCGGCGAAGCAGCCACAGGACTCGAGATCGCCACGGATCAGTCCTCGCAGGACCACGGCCGCGAAACCGACGTAGCTGGCGAAGATGAGCCAGGCGTACGGGGCCCCGCCCACGAGGATCGCACCGAGTCCTACGGCGACCTCTGCCAGCCCGAAGGTGCGTACGACCGGGCGGGAGGAGGGCAGCCCGATCCGCCGGGCCACCATGGAGGTCGGGCCCGGGTCGAGCACCTTCGGCGCTCCGGCCGCGACCAGAAGCAGCGCGGCGACCCAGTAGGGGACGATCAGGAGGCTCACGACGAGCTCAGACCTGCCCCGCCGCCAGGACCACGTCGACCATCTCGTCGTGGGTGCTCCAGGTGATTCCGGTGGCCGGGACCCGTGATGTCAGGGAGACGACTCCCTCGAGGGTGGCCTGGGCTCCCGACGGGAACGGCGTTTCGAGCAAGCGAGACACGTAGAGCACCGCGGACGCGTGCGAGAGCCGCCCGATGCGCGACGCCGCGACGGAGAGCAGCCAGCCCGCCAGGGGGTACCGCCCCGGCTCGAGTCTTGGCTGGGCGATCGTCGGCGCGATCTTGGCCGCCTCCTCCGGGGAGAGGCTGAAGTCGACGGCCGGCTCCGGGATGATCACCTCGGCGTTCTCGAGATCGAGCTCGACGCGCGGGACGTCGGCGAAGCGGAAGCCGGCCGGTGTCAGGACGCGGTCGATGGCCCCGGCCATCGAGAGAATCTCCTGCGGGACCAGCAGCAGGCCACGCGGGGTCATCACCGGAATCGCGTCGACGACGTGTCCTTCCCGCTCCCGGGGCAGGTGAGCGCCCACATGGTTGGCCAGGCCGCTCATCAGGCGGGGAAGGTCCCGGGTGCCGAGCACGGGCCTGACGCCGAGGTAGAGGAAGTGCAGTGGCGCGGCCTTGCGGCGACCGGGCGTCCCCACCTTCACCGAGAACAGTGGTGGTGCCTCGAGCAGGTCGCTCGCGACGCGCTCGCCGAGCGCGTCGACGGCCAACCGCTGCAGGCGCTCGTCGTTGAAACGGACGCCGAGATGGAGGGCGTCCTTGACGTGCACTGCCACGGTCCCCGTCCAGGTGACCTTCTCGAACTCGTCACCGCACGCCTCGGGCGGGCGGAGGTATTCGGGTGCCTCGGCTTCGACTTCCTGGACCGTGTCGACCATCAGATCCCCCATCTTTGCCGTCGATACTGACATATCCGAGGGTCCCCTGCCAGTAGGGCGAAGGTCACTTCTCGGCCCCGCTTTCCGGGGAGCTTGGGGGTCCGCCCGGGTCCGGCGCCGACCGAAAAGCGGAGGCCCCGGTCCGCCGAAGCGGCCGGGGCCTCCGTTGTCGATCCGCCCGGTGCACGACCTGGGACCCGTGCACCGTCTGGGACGGCGGCTCGACTTGTGGTGCTAGACGACCTCCGCAACCTGTCTCGGGTCGACTCGCACCACCGGGCATGGACAGAACCTGGAGAGCACCTCGGTCTGTAGCAGGTGCTCCCCGGACGGATCATGACCGAAGACAACGAGATCGGCGCGGCTTCCCGCGCCTGCCAGGGCGAGCTCCATGCGGCCCTCTGTCGTGCTGACCAGGACCGGGACCTTGCTGGCCACGTCGCTGAGCACCTCCACGACCCACGCCTGGGTGCGGTAGCGGGCATCACGACGCCGGCGGTCGAGCTCGGGGTCGGACTCGAACGACGCCTGCGGTTCGCTCTGCTCCTCGAACGTGCTCAGCACGACCACGTGAGCCTCGGTGCGCTCGGCCTCGGTGACCGCCCAGCGCAACGCAGCGATCCCCGCAGCGGACTCCTCGCCCCCCACCACGATCCGATGCGATGACGCCACCCTGCCCCCTTGCTCCTACCCCGCCTGACGCGTCCAGTCTGTCGTACCCCGGTCCTGGTCGTAACCATGCAACAGGGTCACCTTTGCCGGGACCTTGGTCCCGCACCGGACATCGGGGCAGCCAACTCGCTGAACGGGACGTCGATCCGGCGGGCTCGCTCTAGGGTTTGCCCATGACACCCACGCAGCCACCGTCGGGCCCCGACCTGCCCGACAAGGCTTCCGCGTTGGTGGACGCGCTGACCTCGATCGGTTCCGACCTCGACCTGCCCGGCATCCTGGCGCGGGTCGTCGTCTCCGGGTGCCGGATGACCGGGAGCCCCGCCGGAGCGGTCGCCGTGATCGGGCTCAGCGGCAAGCTCGTCGATGTCGTCACCCACGAGATGAGCCGTGAGGAGGCGCTCGCCGCGGTCAGCGACCCCGTCGAGGGCGACCTGGCCGCTCCGATCAGGATCCGTGGCGAGGACTTCGGCATGCTCTACCTCCGCCGTGCGGTCGAGGTCCCGTTCGAGGCGGAGGACCTCCAGCTCGTCGAAGCGCTCACCAGCGCCGCGGGCATCGTCATCGACAACGCCCGCGCCTACACCCAGAGCGAGCGGCGCCGCCTCTTCATCGAGTCCTCGGCCTTGATCAACGAGGCGCTCCAGCCGCCCGTCCGGATCGAGGAGGCGCTCGCCCAGATCGCGCTCGCCGCCAGCCGGGTCACCTCCGCCTCGGCGGTCGCGGTCATCCAGGTCCGCCACGACGGAGCCCACGAGATCGCCGCCGTCGCCGGCCGCGATGCCCGCGACGTGCCCTGGCTGATGGAGCAGATCGACCCGCACATCGTCACCGCCACCGAGGAGGTCGACGTCGCTCTGCTCAGGTACGGAACGGACCGCCTGGTGGTGCTCGTCCCGCTGAACGCCCACCTCTCGGCGAACGGCGTACTCCTCTGCGTCCTCGATGGTGGCCGGGCAGCTCTCGACGTCGAGGAGGCCGAGCTTCTCGGCACCTTCGCCGACCAGGCCTCGTTGGCGCTGGACCGAGCCCAGGCGATCACGGACAGACAGGAGCTGATGCTCGTCTCCGACCGCGACCGGATCGCCCGAGACCTGCACGACGTCGTCATCCAGCGGCTCTTCGCCACGGGCCTGCACCTGCAGCGCACCGCGAAGATCGCCCAGAACGAGGAGGTCAAGGAGCGTCTGGCCGCCTCGGTGGTCGACCTCGACCTGACCATCCGTGACATCCGGACCACGATCTTCGACCTCCAGCGCCCCTCGGTGCAGGCGGTGCGCGACGAGGTCCGCGCCGTCGTGAAGGAGTACATCCCGCTGCTCGGCTTCACCCCTCTGGTGCGTACGTCGGGTCCCGTCGACTCGGCGGTCTCACGCGACATCTCCGAGCACCTGCTGGCCGTGCTCCGGGAGGCGCTGTCGAACGTGATGCGGCACGCCGAGGCCGACGCCACCGTGATCGAGCTCGAGGCGACCGCGACCCAGATCACCCTGCGCGTGACCGACAACGGCAAGGGGCTGCCGGCGGTGCGCTCCGAGAGCGGACTGCGGAACGCCCGCAGCCGGGCCGACGACCATGGGGGCGTGATGAACCTGCGACCCGGAGTGCCCCGAGGGACCGTCCTGGAGTGGTCGGCGATCCTCGACGACTCCTAGCCGCCTCGCGCAGGCGGGCTCAGCTCAGGAGCTTGGAGGCCAGCACTGCCGCCTGCGTCCGACGTTCGAGCCCGAGCTTGGACAGGATGCTGGACACGTAGTTCTTCACGGTCTTCTCGGCCAGGTGCAGGTTCTCGCCGATCTGACGGTTCGTCAGGCCCTCGGCGATCAGCGCGAGGATCTTGCGCTCCTGCTCCGTGAGCTGCTCCAGCTCGGTGTTGCGGGTCGGCCCGTTGCGCACCCGCTCGAGCACCCGGGTGGTCAGCGTCGGGTCGAGGAGCGACTGCCCGGCGGCGACCCGGCGTACGCCGTCGATCAGGTCGTTGGAGCCGATCTGCTTCAGCAGGTAGCCCGCCGCCCCGGCCAGGATCGCCGCGAACAGTGCCTCGTCGTCGTCGTAGCTGGTGAGGATCAGCGCCTTGATGCCGGGATCGACCGAGCGGATCTCGCGGCAGACCTCGATCCCGCTGCCGTCCGGGAGCCGGCCGTCAAGGACCGCCACGTCGGGGCGGAGCGCGGGGATCCGGGCCGTCGCATCCTTGGCGGTGCCGGACTCGCCGACGATCTCGATGTCCCCCTCGCTCTCGAGGAGCTCGCGCAAGCCACGGCGGACGACTTCATGGTCGTCGAGGAGGAAAACCCTGATCGGTGTGCCAGACATGGGCACAGTCTGCCCGTCCGGGTGCCGTCCCGCCATCATTTCGGCACCCCCTGCTTGTCGCGGACCCGTCGGGCTGCTGCACTGGAACTCCGACCACTGGAGGACAGCACGTGACACCGGACGAGGAGACACTGCGTCAGACCCGGGCTGCGCTGCGGGCCCAGCACCTCAGGCCGGCAGAGGAGCGCGGCTCCTCCTCTGCTCGCGGGTTGCACCACACCGCCCTGATCAGCGGGGACGTCGAGCGGACGATCCGCTTCTACCAGGACGTCCTGGAGTTCCCGTTGACGGAGCTGATCGAGAACCGCGACTATCCCGGGTCCTCGCACTTCTTCTTCGACATCGGCAACGACAACCTGCTCGCGTTCTTCGACTTTCCCGGCCTCGACCTGGGGCCCTACGCCGAAGTGCTCGGAGGACTGCACCACTGCGCGATCAGCGTCGACCCCGCGCACTGGGAGCGGCTGGTCGGCAAGCTGGAGGCCGCCGGGGTCGAGCACGAGGTGCACAGCGGGGTCTCCGTCTACTTCACCGACCCGGACGGCGCTCGAATCGAGCTGATCGCCGATCCTCTCGGCGAGATGTACGGCGAGCACGTCCTCTAGGGCCTCGTGATGACCAACCTCGACCCGGACCCGCAGCTGGTGGAGTGCAACGCGGAGGCGCCTTCGTCACATGTCGAGGTGATCACCCCGCGCGAGGTCCCGCTCGGAGGGCTCAGGGCGATGACTGTCCGACGCACGCTCCCCTCCCGAGGTCGCTCCCTGATCGGGGCCTGGTGCTTCGCTGACCACTACGGTCCGGACCCGGTCGCCGACACCGGCGGGATGAGTGTCGCCTCCCACCCGCACACCGGGCTGCAGACCGTCAGCTGGCTCTTCTCCGGCGAGATCGAGCACCGCGACAGCGCCGGGCATCAGGCCATGGTGCGGCCCGGCGAGCTCAACCTGATGACCGCGGGGAGGGGCATCAGCCACTCCGAGATCTCGACCCCGCAGACCCGCATGCTGCACGGGATGCAGCTCTGGGTGGCGCTGCCCGACGTCTCACGTCATGCAGCGCCCGGCTTCGAGCACTTCGTCCCGGAGCCGGTGCGCGGCCACGGGTTCGTCGCGCGGGTCTTCCTCGGGTCCCTGTTCGGCGTCACCTCGCCGGTGTCGACGTACTCACCGCTGGTGGGGGCCGAGGTGCTTCTCGAGGCGGGTACGACGGTGCGGGTGGCCGTCGACCCGCACCACGAGCACGGATTCCTCGTCGACACGGGGCGGGTCACGGTCTCCGGGCGCGAGGTCACCGCCGCCGAGCTCGGCTACGTGGCGACCGGTGCGGAGGCCATCGAGGTCGAGGCCTCCGAGGAGGCGAGGCTGCTCGTCCTCGGCGGCGAGCCGTTCGGTGAGCCGATCCTGATGTGGTGGAACTTCGTCGGTCGCGACCACGACGAGATCGAGCAGTACCGCGCTGAGTGGCAGCGTCAGATCGCCGACGGAGTCCAGACCGACGGCCGCTTCGGGGTGACCGGTGACCCGCTTCCACCGATCCCGGCTCCCGCGCTGCCCGGCGTCCGCCTCCGCCCCCGCTGAGCCCGGGCCGGACTGTCATCATGAGCCGGTGACCCTGGAACCCGTCGTCGGCGAGGACGGCCTCGCGCGCTGCCCGTGGGCGGTCTCGCACCCGAGGAACCTCGAGTACCACGACACCGAGTGGGGGATGCCGGTCCACGGCGAGGCGGCGATGCTCGAGCGGATCAGCCTGGAGGCCTTCCAGTCGGGTCTGTCGTGGCTCACGATCCTCAACAAGCGGGAGTCGTTCCGTGCCGCGTTCGCAGGCTTCGACGCGCAGGTCGTCGCGGCGTACGACGAGGCAGAGGTCGCCCGGCTGATGGCGGACGCGGGCATCGTCCGCAACCTCCGCAAGATCGAGGCGACGATCACCAACGCCAAGGCGACGCTCACGCTGCGTGACGACCACGGTCTCGAGGAGCTCGTCTGGGCGTTCCGGCCGGAGCAGACCCCCGCGCCCAGCGTGACCAGCGAGCTCGTGGCCACGTCATCGGAGTCGGTCGCGCTCGCGAAGGAACTGCGCCGGAGGGGGTTCGCCTTCGTCGGGCCCACGACCATGTACGCCCTGATGGAGGCGGTCGGTCTCGTCGACACCCATCTCGTGGGCTGCCACCGGCGGGGCGCGTCCGGGGTCTGGGCCTCGTGATCGTCGGGTTGCTCGTCCTCCTTGCCTGCCAGCTCGCCGGAGAGTTCGTCGCCGGGCTGTTAGGGCTGGCGGTCCCCGGACCCGTGATCGGGATGGTGTTCCTCTTCGTCCTGCTCAGCCTGCGCCGCTCGCCCGGTCGGACGTCGGTGCTGCGGGTCTCGGGAGTTCTTCTCGACCACCTCCAGCTCCTGTTCGTGCCCGCCGGCGTGGGTGTCGTCCAGTACGGCGCGGTCCTGGCCGGCTCCGCGGTCGCCATCGCGGGCGGCATCGTCATCTCGTGGACGGCCGGGCTGCTAGTCACCGCCGGGGCCGCCGCGCTGCTGCTACGGCTCGCGGGTCGGAGGTCGTCGTGATGGACCTCCAGGCCGCCTGGCAGGCGGTCGTCGGCTCCCCGGCGTTCGGTGTGCTCCTGACCCTGGCCGCCTACGAGCTCGGTCGACGCCTCCGCACCCTCACCCGGGGCAACCCGCTGGCCCAGCCGGTGCTGGTGGCGATCATCGTGATCGGGGTCGTGCTCTGGCTGACGGGCACGACGTACGACGAGTACCTACGCGGTGGCTCGCTCATCGCCTTCCTCCTCGGGCCGGCCGTCGTCTCGCTCGCCGTACCCCTGCACCACGAGGTCGAGCGCGTACGCCGCGCGCTGGTCCCGATCGTGGTCGCGGTCACGCTCGGCGCGGTCACCTCGATCACGACGGCCGTGCTGGTCACTCGCCTGCTCGGTGGCGACCGGCTCCTGGTCCTGTCGATGTCGCCGAAGGCCACCAGCACGCCGGTGGCCATCGCGCTGTCGGCAGAGGTCGGTGGGGTGCCGGCTCTCACCGCTGTGCTCACCATCACGGCCGGGATCCTGGGGGCCGTGGCGGCGCCCGCGGTTCTCTCGCTGTTCCGCTTCCGGGACCAGCGGGTGCGCGGCATCGCGATCGGCTCGGTCTCGCACGGCATCGGCACCGCGCGCGCCTTGCACGAGAGCCGCACCGAAGGGGCCTTCAGCGGGCTCGCGATGGGGCTCACCGCACTGGCGACCAGCGTGCTGCTGCCGGTGCTGCTGCTCGTCCTCTGAGCAGGCCGTGGGCCGTGGTCGCTCGCCCACCGGGGCGCAGTACGGTCTGGTCATGACGAGCCAGCGCCGGATCCACGCGTTCGCCGACGATGCCCTGGGCGACCTGGACGCCACCGGGCTCGCCGACGCGATCCGGGACGGCACCGTCTCTCCGCGCGAGGCCACCGACGCGGCCATCGCTCGTGCCCGCCGGATGCAGCCGCTGCTGAACGCGCTTGCCCACGAGGGGTTCGACGACGCCCGGGACCGAGCCGACCGGCCGCTGCCCGGCTACTTCGGGGGCGTCCCGAGCGTGGTCAAGGACAACGTCGACGTGGCCGGGCAGCCGACCCAGCAGGGCAGCGCTGCCTTCACTGCGGTCGCGGCCAGACGCGACGGCGAGTTCGCCACCCAGCTGCGTGCGACCGGGCTGCTGCCTCTCGGCAAGAGCCGCCTGCCGGAGTTCGGCTTCAACGCGTCCACCGAGTACGCCGCGGCCCCGCCGGTCCGCAACCCCTGGGACCCGGACTACTCGCCGGGAGCCTCGTCCGGAGGGTCGGCGGCGCTGGTCGCCTCCGGGGTGGTCCCGATCGCCCACGCCAACGACGGCGGGGGCTCGATCCGGATCCCCGCGGCCGCCTGCGGGCTGGTCGGGCTGAAGCCGACCCGGGACCGTCTGGCGACCGACCGGCTGATGCGGCAGATGCCGGTCCGGATCATCGCCAACGGGGTGGTGACCCGGTCGGTGCGTGACACCGCCGTCTTCCTGCGCGAGGCGGAGAAGCACCATCGCAACCTCCGACTGCCCCCGGTCGGGGACGTCCGGGGGCCCGCACGTCGGCGCTTGCGCGTGGGCCTGATCATGGACTCCCTCAACGGCGTGTCCACCGACCTCGAGACCCGCGAGGCCGTCCTCTCCGTCGCCAAGCTTCTCGAAGCCTCGGGACACACCGTCACCGAGGTGGCGACCCCCGCCGACGAGCAGTTCGCTGAGGACTTCTCCACCTACTGGGCGATGCTCTCGTGGTTCCTGGTCACCAACGGCAGGCGCACGCTCGCCCGCGACTTCGACTCGGCCGCGGTGGACAACCTGACCGCCGGGCTCAAGCAGCAGTTCCAGCGCCGCGCACATCGGCTTCCCGGGGTGGTCCGCCGGCTGAGGCGCAGCCGCCTGAAGACGGCGGAGCTGTTCCGCACGGTCGACGTGGTCCTGACCCCGACCCTCTCGCACACGACCCCACTCCTCGGTCACCTGTCGCCCGAGCAGGACTTCGAGGGCCACTTCGCCAAGCTGCTCGAGTACGTCGCCTTCACCCCGCTGCAGAACGCCACCGGTGACCCGGCCATCTCGCTTCCGCTGGGCCAGACCTCGAACGGTCTGCCCCTCGGGGTGCACTTCACCGCGGCCTGGGGGAGCGAGCGCACGCTGCTGGGCCTGGCCTACGAGCTCGAGGCCGCGCAGCCGTTCGCCCGGATCCAGGACGACGTGACGTGACGCTCCGGCTCGGCCGCCACTCGTACGCCCACACCGACCGCCTGGTGATGGCGATCGTGAACCGCACCCGCGACTCGTTCTACGACCGCGGAGCCACCTTCTCCGAGGAGGCCGCCCTCGAACGAGTGCGCGAGGTCGTCGGCGAGGGTGCGGACCTCGTGGACGTCGGCGGAGTCAAGGCCGGCCCGGGGGACGAGGTCGACGTCGACGAGGAGCTGCGTCGCACGGTCGGCTTCGTGGAGCGCGTGCGTTCGGAGTTCCCCGACCTCGTCATCAGCGTGGACACCTGGCGGGCGGAGGTCGGCCGGGCCGTGTGCGAGGCCGGGGCCGACGTCCTCAACGACGCCTGGGGTGGTCACGACCCTCGGCTCCTCGAAGTCGCGGCCGAGTTCGACGCGGCCTACGTCTGCACCCACACGAACGGCGCCACTCCCCGCCAGCCCCCGCACCGGGTCTGGTACGACGACGTGGTCGCGCGGGCGATCGAGGACACCGTCGCTCTTGCCGGACGCGCGGTGGCCGCCGGGGTCTCCCGCGACAGATTGATGATCGACCCGGCCCACGACTTCGAGAAGACCACCTGGCACTCCCTCGAGATCACACGGCGCCTGGACGAGATGGTGGCGGCCGGCTGGCCCGTGCTGGTCTCGCTGTCGAACAAGGACTTCATCGGCGAGACGCTCGGCCTGCCCACCGAGCAACGGCTCACCGGCACGCTCGCGGCGACAGCGGTGAGCGCCTGGCACGGGGCACAGGTCTATCGCGTGCACGAGGTTCGTGAGACCCGGCAGGTGCTCGACATGGTCTCGAGCATCCGTGGCGACAGACCGCCGACGCTCGTCGTACGGGCCCTGGCGTGATCGTCGCCGCGGCGGTGCTTCCGCACCCCCCGCTGCTGCTGCGCGAGCTGACGGGGCTGGTCGACCCGGTTCCCGAGCTGCGTGAGATCTGTCGAGATGCCGCGCGGGCGGTGCTGGCGACCGCACCTGAGCAGGTGGTCGTGGTCTCCGACGACCGGCCGTGGCGCCGACCGGTCGGCGCCGGGCCACACGACGGCCGGCCCCTCGGCTGGCAGGTCGGACGCCGGCTGCTCGACGAGGTCGGCCACGGAGCCGCGGAGCACGTCACGGTGGCGGCGGACGCCACGCTCGCCGAGGTCGAGGCTGTGGCCCGGGGCCTGCGTGAGCGGCCCGGAAGGCTCTGCCTGCTGGTGATGGGCGACGGGAGCGCCTGCCGGGGGCCCCTCGCGCCGGGCTTCCTCGACGAGCGGGCCTTCGCCTTCGACGAGATGCTCGCCGTGGCCCTGGAGACCGGCGACAGGGCCGCCCTGCTGGGGCTGGACCCGGCGCTGGCCGCCGAGCTCAAGGTGGCCGGCCGCCCGGCCTTCCAGGTGCTCGCGTCGGTCTTCGCAGACGACCCGGAGGCCGTCCTGCGATGGCGCGGAGACCCCTTTGGGCTGAGCTATTTCGTGGCCGTCTGGCAGGCGCTCGACGGCCGCTCAGGGCCGATTTCATGATCGGGTCGGGCCATGTGTATTCTTTGTCGTCGCTTGCCCCTTTAGCTCAGTCGGCAGAGCGTCTCCATGGTAAGGAGAAGGTCTACGGTTCGATTCCGTAAAGGGGCTCTGGGTGAGGGCGATCCGGCCGGTAAAACGGTCGGGGCTCCCGTCCCTGGTGGCGGGGTAGCTCAGGTGGTTAGAGCACACGGCTCATAATCGTGGTGTCGCGGGTTCGAGTCCCGCCCCCGCTACTCAGGCGCAATCCGGCAAGGCAAGACCCGCAGCAAGGCTGAAAGAAGAGGCACACCGTGGCCAGCAAGAGCTCGGACGTCCGTCCCAAGATCACCTTGGCGTGCGTCGAATGCAAGGAACGCAACTACATCACCAAGAAGAACCGGCGCAACGACCCGGATCGTCTTGAGCTGAAGAAGTTCTGCCCCCGCTGCCGCACCCACACGGCTCACCGCGAGACGCGCTGACGCGTCCGCGACCCACGAGGGCGATCTCCCTGTCAGGGAGGTCGCCCTCGTCGTGTTCCCACAAGTCGGTCAGGTCGACAGCTGCCGGACGGTTGCCGGACGGCCGGCTGAGGGTTGATAGCGTCGCCGCATGGCAGTCGACGACTCGCTGGTCGGGCGGACCTTCCCGCCGACCGCGCCGTACCTCGTCTCGAGGGAGAAGCTGCGGGAGTTCGCCGCGGCCACCGGGGCGACGTACGACGAGACGGCCCCACCCACGTTCCCGATCGTGGTCGCCTTCGGGGCGATGAACACGCTTCTCGAGGACGCCGAGGTCGGGATCTCCCTGCACCGGGTGGTCCACGGTGAGCAGCGGTTCACCTACTCCCGTCCGGTCGTGGCCGGAGACGAGCTGACCGCTGTGCTCACGGTCTCGTCGCTCCGGCAGATCGGGGGCGCCGACATCCTGGGCACGAGCACCGAGATCACCGACGCACACGGCGCCCACGTCTGCACCGCCGTCGCGACCTTGGTGCACCGCGGGGAGGACGCGTGAACCCCGGCGACGAGCTCCCCCCGCAGACCTTCACGATCACCCGGGCCGACCTTGTGCGGTACGCCGGTGCCAGCGGGGACTTCAACGCGATCCACTGGTCGGACCGCGTCGCCACCTCGGTCGGCCTGCCCGGTGTCATCGCGCACGGGATGTTCACGATGGCCTTGGCCGCCCGCGCGCTCGACACCTGGGCCGGAGCCCCGGGTCACGTGGTCGAGCTCGGCTGCAAGTTCACCAAGCCGGTGGTCGTGCCCGATGACGACCGCGGTGTCGACGTGGTGGTCAGCGGCAGCGTGAAGTCGGTCGAGGACGGCCGGGCCGCGGTGGTCCTGACCGTCACGTGTGGCGACGAGAAGGTGCTCGGCATGCCGAAGGCGGTCGTCCTTGTCTGAGCTGCTCGCGGCTCACACCACGCTGCGTCTGGGCGGCCCCGCCTCCACCTTCGTGCGTGCCTCCACCACCGAGGACCTCGTGGCCGCGGTCTCGGCGGCGGATCTCGCCGGAGATGCCGTCCTGGTGCTCGCCGGTGGAAGCAACCTGGTCGTCTCCGACGACGGGTTCGCGGGCACGGTGGTCCACGTTGCCACGAGCGGGGTCTCGGTCGAGTCCGACCTGTGCGGCGGCGCCATGGTCACGGTCCAGGCGGGTGAGGTGTGGGACGACGTGGTGGCCCGGGCCGTCCAGGAGGGCTGGGTCGGGGTCGAGGCCCTCAGCGGCATTCCCGGGAGTGTTGGCGCGACGCCCATCCAGAACGTCGGAGCCTACGGCCAGGAGGTCGCCGAGACGATCGCGTCCGTGCGCACCTGGGACAGGTCGGAACGCTCCTTCCAGACCTTCGCCGCCGCCGACTGCGGCTTCGGGTACCGGTCGAGCCGCTTCAAGGAGCACCCCGGTCGCTATCTGGTGGTGTCCGTGACCCTCCAGCTGCGGCTCGGCGACCTCGGCGCGCCCGTGCAGTACGCCGAGCTGGCCCGAGTGCTCGACGTGGCACCGGGGGAGCGGGCACCCTCCGCCGATGTACGCCGCGCCGTTCTCGGCCTTCGAGCGGCCAAGGGGATGGTGCTCGACCCGGCGGACCACGACACCTGGAGCGCCGGATCCTTCTTCACCAATCCCTTCGTCAGCGCGGCTCAGGCGGCCACCCTCCCCGACGACGCGCCCCGGTGGGGGCAGCCGGACGGAAGCGTGAAGACCTCCGCTGCCTGGTTGATCGAGCAGGCGGGGTTCGGAAAGGGCTACGGCGAGGGTCCGGCCGGTCTGTCCACGAAGCACACGCTGGCGCTGACCAACCGTGGTCAGGCCACGACCGACGACCTGCTCGCGCTCGCGAGAGAGATCCGCGACGGGGTCGAGGCCAGGTTCGGTATCCGGCTGGTCAACGAGCCGGTCCTCGTGGGCTGCTCCCTCTGACCGGGCTCTCGACGGCGCCGTTCACGGCTGCCACTCCCGGCTGAGCAGCCCGTACACCCACGAGTCCGAGACCTCGCCGTTCACGACGCAGTCCTCCCTCAGCGTCCCTTCACGGACGAAGCCGAGCTTCTCCAGAACGTGCGCGGATGCCGTGTTGCGCGTGTCGGTCTCGGCCTGGACCCGGTTCAGGTCCAGCGTGCCGAACGCCCACTCGAGCAAGGCCCGTGCGGCCTCGGTGGCGTAGCCGTGGCCCCAGGCCGCCTCGTCGAGGCAGTAACCCAGCGACGCGCTGCGGTAGGCGGGGTTCCAGCGGGTCAGGCTGCACCAGCCGAGGAATGCCCCGTCGGCGACGCGGTCCATCGCCACTCGCGCCCCGGTACCCTCCTCCGCCATCTGGCGGCAGGCCGTGATGAACCGCTCGGCGCGCCCGCGCTCGGTCCACGGCGGCGCGTCCCAGTAGCGCAGTACGTAGGCGTTGCTGTGCAGGGCGAAGAGGGCGTTCGCGTCCCCGCCGGTGAAGGGACGCAGCCGCAGGCGAGCGGTCTGCAACGTGGGGGTCTGCAGGGACATACGCGCCTCAGCGTGAGATTCAGAAGGAGACGCTGGTGTAGCCGCCGACGGCCACGAGGAGCACCAGCAGGCCGGCGATGGCCACCACGCCGAGCACGAGGAGCACGGTCGCGATGATCCCCATGATCATCCCCGCGTTCGCCGAGTCTCGTCCTCCGAGCTGGCCGTGCGAGGCATCGATCTCGCGAATCGTCCGACGGCCGATCACCCAGGCGAACGGCCCGGCGATCAGGGGCAGGGCGAGCATCAACCCTCCGGCCAGCGCCACGATCCCGAGCACCAGGGTGGTGTTGGCGTCCCGGTGCGGCGGCGGGAAGTGGTGGCCGTAGTTGTAGTAGCCAGGCGCCGGCGGCGGGGCGTACCCGTAGGGCGGCTGCTGGGGCTGTCCCGGCTGGCCGCTGGGCCAGCCCTGCTGCGGATAG
Organism: uncultured Actinomycetota bacterium; assembly: GCA_963740525.1. Classification (GTDB taxonomy): domain Bacteria; phylum Actinomycetota; class Actinomycetes; order Propionibacteriales; family Nocardioidaceae; genus CAVUEG01. The sequence goes on along the minus strand of CAVUEG010000006.1, from coordinate 626,364 downwards.
CCCTGCTGGGGATAGCCCTGCTGGGGGTATCCCGGTCCGGGGTACGGCGCCTGCTGGCCGGCGTGAGTTGCGCCCGGGTCGGCAGCGTCGTCGGGGCCGTGGTCGTCCGGAGTGGTCATGGCCCTACTCTGCCAGCCAGGCATCGACGTCGTGCAGGATCCCCCGACGCACTCCCTCCGGTGCTCGGGACGCCCGCACCGACATCCGCGCGAGCTCGGCAAGCTGCTCGTCGCTCAGGTTGTGGGCGGCCCTCATCGTGGAGTACTGCCCGGCCAGCCTCGACCCGAACAACAGGGGGTCGTCCGCGCCGAGGGCCACGCTCGCCCCGGCGGCCAGCAGGAGCGGCAGCGGTACCGAGGTGAGGTCGGAGTAGACCCCCAGGGCGACGTTGGAGGTCGGGCACACCTCGAGCGTGATCCCCGCCTCGACCACCCGGTCCAGCAGCGCTGGGTCCTCCGCCACGCGGACGCCGTGGCCGAGCCTGTCGGCGTGGAGGACGTCGACGCAGGTGCGGACGCTCTCAGGTCCCGAGCAGCTCGCCACCGTGCGGGGTGAGCAGCAGACCGGCGCGCTCCGCGATCGCGAAGGCGGGGGCGAAGTCTGCCGCGGAGCCTCGCCGCTCGTCGTTCGACAGCCCGAAGCCGACGACGCCCCGCTCGGCGTACTGCGCCGCGAGCCGGGCGAGGGTCCGCGCATCCAGCGGGTGCCGGGTCCGGTTGGCGGCGATCACCACGGCGATGCCGACCCCGGTCGCCCGGTTGGCCGATGCCACGGCGTCCAACACGAGGTCGGTGAAGGCCGTGATGCCGCCGAAGCGGGCGGCGTACCCGGACGGGTCGACCTGGATCTCGAGCCAGCGCCCGCCGTCCGCGGCGTCGTCCTCCGCCGCCTCCAGAACCAGCCGGCGTACGTCGTCCTCGGTGCGGAGGACGGAGCGGGCGACGTCATAGAGGCGCTGGAAGCGGAACCAGCCCTTCTCGTCGGCGGCCGAGAGCTTCGGCGGCCAGTCCTCGACGAGGGCGTCGGGGAGGCTGATCCCGTCTCGCGCCGCCAGCTCGATCAGCGTGGAGTGCCGCATGGACCCCGTGAAATGCAGGTGCAGATGGGCCTTGGGCAGTTCCCTGAGCGAGCGGTGGCGTTCCTGCGGTGAGCGGTCGTCTCCGCTGGCCCGCTCGTCCGCGGTGCCCGTCCCAGCCTGGGACACCTACGCGAGCAGCTTCTGGAGCCGGGTGATCCCTTCGACGAGGTCGTCGTCACCGAGTGCATAGGAGAGGCGGAAGTAGCCGGGCGACCCGAAGGCCTCACCCGGCACCACGGCGACCTCGGCCTTCTCGAGAATCATCTCGGCGAGGTCGGTCGTGTTTGCGCTCACGACGCCGTCGATCTCGCGACCGAGGAGGCCGGTCACCTGGGGGTAGACGTAGAAGGCCCCCTGTGGCTCGGGGCAGACCACGCCGTCGATCTCGTTGAGCATCGCCACGATCGTGCGTCGGCGTCGGTCGAACGCCGTCTTCATCTCCTCGACCGCAGCCAGGTCGCCGCCCACGGCGGCAAGCGCGGCCCGTTGGGCGACGTTGGAGACGTTGGAGGTGGCGTGCGACTGCAGGTTGGTGGCCGCCTTGACGACGTCGAGCGGTCCGATCAGCCAGCCCACCCGCCAGCCGGTCATCGCGTAGGTCTTGGCCACCCCGTTGACGATCACGCAGGTGTCGGCGAGGCCGGGGCAGATGACGGGAAGGGAGCCGGTCCCGTATCCGTCGTACACGAGGTGCTCGTAGATCTCGTCGGTCAGCACCCACAGGCCGTGCTCCTCGAGCCAGGCGCCGATGGCGGCGATCTCCTCGGTGGAGTACACCGCACCGGTCGGGTTCGAGGGCGAGTTGAACAGCAGCACCTTGGTCCGGTCGGTGCGGGCGGCCTCCAACTGGGCGGGGGTGACCTTGTAGTCCTGCGTCTCGTCGGCGAGGACCTCTACCGGGACGCCGCCGGCCAGCTTGATCGCCTCCGGGTACGTCGTCCAGTACGGCGCGGGCAGCAAGACCTCGTCGCCCGGGTCGAGCAACGTGGCGAAGGCTGCGTAGATGGCCTGCTTGCCACCGTTGGTCACCAGCACCTGGGCCGGGTCGACACGTAGGCCCGAGTCGCGGAGGGTCTTCTCGGCGATGGCCTTCTTCAGCTCGGGCAGCCCCCCGGCGGGCGTGTAGCGGTGGTTCTTCGGGTCCCGGCACGCCTCCACGGCCGCCTCGACGACATAGTCCGGCGTCGCGAAGTCCGGCTCGCCGGCCCCGAAGCCGATCACGGGACGGCCCTCGGCCTTGAGCGCCTTGGCCTTGGCGTCGACCTTCAAGGTCGCCGACTCGGAGATCCCCCCGATCCGGGCGGAGATGCGGGCTGCTGGGCTGCTGGAGGAGCTCATGGGACCATCGTAGGGGGAGCCCGACGAGGCTCCTGGCTCGGTTCGACTTCCGATTGTGGTTCCCCGTACACTCGTCCCTCGGTGGATTTCCCCGATGATTCGTCATGCCCTCAGCGCGGCTTGTCGGCTCTCGGGAAGCCCCGAAGGGCACTAGCTCAACTGGCAGAGCATCGGTCTCCAAAACCGAAGGTTGGGGGTTCAAGTCCCTCGTGCCCTGCAGGTCCGGAGACGCACCGAGCGTCACCGGGTGGCCGTCGCATCCAGCGGCGGACCGCGTACGACGGCAACATGAAGCGAGAGGTGTAGGACCGTGTCGGAGAGTCGACCCGTCACCAGGGCGGGCGAGAGCAAGCGCACGAGCCCGACCACCTTCTACCGCCAGGTGGTCGCCGAACTACGCAAGGTCGTCTGGCCGACTCAGCAGCAGCTGATCACGTACTTCATCGTGGTCATGGTGTTCGTGGTCGTGATCATGACGATCGTGTCGCTGCTCGATCTGGTTCTAGGTAAGGCCATGTTCGCGCTCTTCACGTGAGCAACGCCGTACCCCCCGGACGTCCAGCGTCCACCCCGCACCCCGTGTGCCAACAGTGAAGGTGATGGATCAAACCGTGTCGCAGCCGAACGACGAAGTGCTCGAGGGCCAGTCGGAGCTCGCTCCCCAGGAGACCCCCGAGACCGTCTCCGACGTGGTCGAGGAGACCACCGAGGCCGCCGCGACCCCTGAGGTCGCCGATGAGGTCGCTGACGCCCCCGACGCCGAAGCCGACGCCGACACCGGGGCCGACCCCGCGCCGGCGTTCACCGAGCCCGGTGCCGCCGACGAGGCCCGAGAGAGCGCCGACAGCGCTGACAGCGCTGACGCCGCCGAGGTGGACGGTGTCGACGAGCCCGGTGACGCTCTCGAGGAGTTCCGTCAGGCCCTGTGGTCCAAGGCCGGCGACTGGTTCGTGATCCACACCTACTCGGGCATGGAGAACCGGGTGAAGGCGAACCTCGAGAACCGCATCACCTCCTTGAACATGGAGGACTACATCCACGAGGTCGTGGTCCCCACCGAAGAGGTCGCAGAGATCAAGAACGGTCAGCGCAAGCTGGTCAAGCGCACGGTGCTCCCCGGCTACGTCCTGGTCCGCATGGACCTCACCGACGAGTCGTGGTCCGCGGTCCGGCACACCCCCTCCGTCACCGGCTTCGTCGGGCACAGCCACCAGCCGGTGCCGCTGAGCCTGCAGGAGGTCGAGAACATGCTGGCGCCCGCGATCGTGGCCGAGTCCGAGGCCAAGGTGGCAGGCTCGCCGTCAGGCGGCGGTGCCACTCCCAAGAAGCAGCAGGTCGATGTCGACCTCGACGTCCAGGACAGTGTCATGGTCGTCGATGGTCCGTTCGCCTCGCTGCACGCGACGATCACCGAGATCAACGCGGACACCCAGAGGGTCAAGGCCCTCGTCGAGATCTTCGGCCGGGAAACCCCGGTCGAGTTGAGCTTCAGCCAGATCCAGAAGGTCTGACTTTCCGGATCGGAACCCGAAAGCTCGAAGAACCGCTACATCACGTAAGGACCCCAACAACACCATGCCTCCCAAGAAGAAGAAGATCGCAGCGCTCGTCAAGGTGCAGCTGCAGGCCGGGGCGGCCACTCCTGCTCCGCCGGTGGGTACCGCTCTCGGTCCCCACGGCGTGAACATCATGGAGTTCTGCAAGGCCTACAACGCCGCGACCGAGCCCATGCGTGGAAACGTCATCCCCGTCGAGATCACCATCTTCGAGGACCGTTCGTTCACCTTCATCACCAAGACGCCTCCGGCGGCCGAGATGATCAAGAAGGCGGCCGGCCTCCAGAAGGGCTCCGGCGTCCCGCACAAGGAGAAGGTCGGCAAGCTGACCAAGGACCAGGTGCGCGAGATCGCGACGACGAAGCTCCCCGACCTCAACGCGAACGACATCGATGCCGCGATGAAGATCATCGAGGGCACCGCCCGGTCGATGGGAATCACCACCGACTGACCCCCTTCGGTGGCCACACGGCCGCCGACCATCCGAGAAACACGTGGGAGGGCAGCGCTAGCCCGGACCACACCTGGTGAAAGAAGGACCAGACATGCAGCGCAGCAAGACTTACCGAGCAGCAGCGGAGAAGTTCAACCAGGACGACCTCCACACCCCGCTCCAGGCGATCACGCTCGCCAAGGCGGGAAGCAAGAAGAAGTTCGACGAGACCGTCGACGTCGCCATGAGCCTGGGCGTCGACCCCCGCAAGGCCGACCAGATGGTGCGCGGCACCGTCAACCTTCCGCACGGCACCGGCAAGACCGCAAGGGTCCTGGTCTTCGCCAACGCCGAGAAGGCTGACGCCGCCCGTGAGGCCGGCGCCGACTTCGTCGGCGGCGACGAGCTCATCGAGAAGGTCAACGGCGGCTGGCTCGACTTCGACGCCGTCGTGGCGACGCCCGACATGATGGGCAAGGTCGGTCGACTCGGCCGCGTCCTCGGTCCTCGTGGCCTGATGCCGAACCCGAAGACCGGAACCGTCACCCCCGACGTGGCCAAGGCCGTGTCGGACATCAAGGGCGGCAAGATCGAGTTCCGCGTCGATCGTCACGCGAACCTGCACTTCATCATCGGCAAGGCCTCGTTCAGCCAGGCCCAGCTCGCCGAGAACTACGCGGCGGCGCTCGAAGAGGTGCTGCGTCTCAAGCCGGCCAGCTCCAAGGGCCGGTACCTCCGCAAGGTCACCGTCTCGACGACGATGGGCCCGGGGATCCAGGTCGACCCGAACCGCACCCGCAACGTCGCGGTCGACGAGGAGTCCGGAGCCTGAGCGCGTCGGTTCTCCGTAGCGAGCCGGCCACCCCTCAGGGGTGGCCGGCTCGTCACGTTGCCACGCTGCTCGTCCTCGCCGGGGCGATGTTCCTCACCGGCTGCTCGGGGTCCCCGCAGACTCCCACCACGTTCGAGGGGAACCTCTACGAGAGCGTCCACGGGGCGATGGTCGAGGCTGGCACCGTCCACTTCGACGCCCAGGCGGCGAGCCCGAGCGGTCCGATCGAGGTCGTCGGTGAGGCCCGCGTGGACGAGACCGGGACCGACACCTCTCTGCGTGTACGAAGCCAGTCGGGGACCAGTGAGTCCCGCTTCGTCGACGGCATTTTCTACTTCACGGTCCCCGACCTGCACACCGAAACCCCCTGGCTCAGTCTCGACCCTTCGTCCGCCGCGGAGACCGCCGCGCTCGTCGCGCAGCAGCGGGGGCTCAGTGACCCCACGCTGGTGCTGCGTCTGCTGAGCAAGGCGGGACCGGTCACCTACGAAGGCACCGCCTCGATCGAGGGGGTGGCGACGAAGCGCTACTCAGGTGCCGTCCCGGCGCCCGAGGCCCTCGAGCTGCTCGGGTACTCCGGCCAGTCGGTCGCGACCGCGGGTGGCTCGTTCGCCTTCGAGATCTGGCTGGACGAGGCGGACCGCCCCGTCCAGCTGAGCCAGGCGGTCTCGCTCGGTGGTGTGGAGTCACACCTGAGCGTCGAGTTCAGCCGGTACGGCGAGCAGGTCGACATCGTCGCGCCGCCCGCGGACCAGGTCTCCACGCCCGGCGGCTGATCCCGTCCGATTTGGAGCCTCGTGCGTGGCTCGCGTAGCATCCTCCGCGTAGCCGAAGACCGCCAGGCCGTCGGGGTTCGCCCCGGCCGAAGGTTCCGCAGTCGCGGACGACCAGCGCAGGAGACAGAAGTGTTCGCCCGGCCCCTTGGGGCCGGTGCCCACGCCCTGTGCCTTGCGCCAGGGCGTTTGTCGTTCCTGGGGTCTTCCGGCGCCGCCGCCCGACCGGGCGGGGGAAGAACCGACCCGAAGGAGACCCATGGCGCGGCCAGACAAGGCAGCAGCCGTCGCGGAGCTCGTGGACTCGTTCCAGGGTTCTGCGGGTGCTGTGCTGACCGAGTACCGCGGTCTCACCGTCAAGCAGCTGCAGGACTTGCGGCGCTCTCTCGGTGACAACGCCCACTACGCCGTGGTCAAGAACACGCTGACCAAGATCGCCGCCGGGGAGGCGGGCGTCGGAGGCTTCGACGACCTGCTCACCGGTCCGACCGCCATCGCCTTCATCAACGGCGACGTCGTCGAGGCGGCCAAGGGTCTTCGTGACTTTGCCAAGGCAAACCCCGCCCTTGTCATCAAGGGCGGCATCCTGGACGGCAAGTCGCTCGACGCCGGCGACATCGCCAAGCTGGCCGACCTGGAGTCCCGCGAGGTGCTCCTGGGCAAGCTGGCCGGCGCGATGCTGGCATCGCTCAGCCAGGCCGTCTACCTGTTGCAGGCTCCGCTCGCGCAGACTGCCCGCCTCGCGGGTGCTCTGCAGGCGAAGGCCGAGCAGGACCCGTCGATCCTCCAGGGTGGTGCCGGCGAGCCGGCTCCCCCCGCGGCCGACGACTCGGCCGCGGTCGACGCCTCGGACGAGGGCACGGAGGAGACCACGGAGGACGCCGACGCGACCCCCGTGGCCGAGGAGACGACCGAGGCTTCGGCCGACGCCGGTTCCGAGGACACCACCGAGGCCCCGGCCTGAGCGCCAGCCGAGGTACCTGCTAAACACCCGGCTCCCGACACCTCGGGGGCACCAAACCAGCAACATGGAAGGAACGCCACCATGGCGAAGCTCAGCACTGACGAGCTGCTCGACGCTTTCAAGGAGATGACCCTCCTCGAGCTCAGCGAGTTCGTGAAGCAGTTCGAGGACACCTTCGGCGTCACGGCGGCCGCCCCGGTCGCCGCCGCCGCCGCTCCGGCAGCCGGCGGCGCCGCTGCTGCCGGTGACGACGCAGCCGACCAGGACGAGTTCGACGTCGTCCTCGAGGCCGCCGGTGACAAGAAGATCAACGTGATCAAGGAGGTCCGTGCGCTGACCTCCCTGGGTCTCAAGGAGGCCAAGGAGCTGGTCGAGGCCGCTCCGAAGGCTGTCCTCGAGAAGGTCACCAAGGAAGCTGCGCAGAAGGCCAAGGAGACCCTCGAGGCCGCCGGCGCCAGCGTCAGCGTCAAGTGACTCCCGCCTGATCCTCGGATCTGGCAGCAACACCGCTGGAGCGGTCGCCCTCACGGGCGACCGCTCCTCGGCGTTTCCGGACACCTCCCGCGACACCTGTCGAAATGTGTGACATAAGTAAGGCGCGGGTAGTGACGCTTGGGGCTTCGGGCGCGTAACTTTGCCGAGACCTACTCGTTGGTAGTGGAAGGCGTGGGGTCAACCGGGGGATGGCCACCGACGGCTGTCGGTGGTTTGTGCCGTCATCAGGTTCGCGAACAAGGGAGGACGCCACATGGGCGTCGAGATCAAGGTCGACGACCTGTCGAAGTCGTTCGGCAAGCAGCTCATCTGGGGCGACGTCTCGCTGACGATCCCCGCTGGTGAGATCTGCGTGATGCTGGGCCCCTCGGGCACCGGCAAGTCCGTCTTCCTCAAGACGCTGATCGGCCTGCTCAAGCCCGACAAGGGCAGCATCATGATCGAGGGCCTGGACATCGCCAACTGCTCGGAGAAGGACCTCTACGAGATCCGCAAGCTCTTCGGGGTGCTGTTCCAGGACGGCGCCATGTTCGGCTCGATGAACCTCTACGACAACGTGGCCTTCCCGCTGCGCGAGCACACCAAGAAGTCCGAGTCCGAGATCCGGGACGTCGTGATGGAGAAGATGGAGCTCGTCGGGCTCGTCGGGGCCGAGGACAAGCTGCCCGGCGAGATCTCAGGCGGTATGCGCAAGCGTGCCGGCCTCGCCCGCGCGCTGGTCCTGGACCCGGAGATCGTCCTGTTCGACGAGCCGGACTCCGGACTCGACCCGGTGCGTACGTCGTTCCTGAACCAGCTGATCGTGGACCTCAACGCCCAGATCGACGCGACCTTCCTGATCGTGACCCACGACATCAACACCGCACGCACGGTGCCCGACAACATCGGCCTGCTCTACCACCGGCACCTCGCGATGTTCGGGCCGCGGGAGATGCTCCTCTCGTCGGAGGAGCCCGTGGTCCGGCAGTTCCTCAACGCTCAGCGGATCGGTCCGATCGGCATGTCCGAGGAGAAGGACGCCGACGACCTCGCCGCGGAGGAGGGCCAGGAGCTGCCCCCGCTTCCGCCCATCCCGCACCAGATCGAGCCGTCGAACGGCATCCCGCGTCGGAGCCAGCGTCCGCCCGGGGAGTGGTGCCGCGAGAACGGCATCACACCGCCTCCCGGATCGTTCGACGAGTCCACCCCCTTGGCGAGCGGGGTCTGAGTGTCGTCGATGACCGCATCCAGGGTGCTGGCCCCCATCGGCACCGCTGGCAAGCTCTTCGCCTTCGGGCTGGACGTGGCACGCCAGCTGTTCCGGCGACCGTTCCAGCTGCGCGAGTTCCTCCAGCAGGCCTGGTTCATCGCCTCCGTCACGATCGTGCCCACGGCTCTGGTGGCGATCCCCTTCGGCGCCGTGATCGCGCTCCAGGTCGGTGGCCTGATCAAGCAGTTCGGCGCCCAGTCCTTCACGGGCTCCGCCGCGGTGCTGGCGGTCGTCCGTGAGGCAGGTCCCATCGCGACGTCCCTGCTGATCGCCGGTGCCGGTGGCTCGGCGATCGCCGCCGACCTCGGCGCCCGCAAGATCCGCGAAGAGCTCGACGCGATGATGGTGCTCGGCATCGACCCGATCCAGCGGCTCGTCGTACCCCGCGTGCTGGCCACGATGCTCGTCGCCTTCTTCCTCAACGGGCTGGTCAGCGTCGTCGGAGTGGCCGGTGGCTACGTCTTCAACGTCGTGCTCCAGGACGGCACGCCGGGTGCCTACCTGGCCAGCTTCACCGCGCTGGCGCAGCTCCCCGACCTGTGGCAGGGCATGCTCAAGGCCCTCGTCTTCGGTCTGGTGGCCGCGATCGTGGCCTGTTACAAGGGGATGAACGCCGCCGGCGGCCCCAAGGGGGTGGGAGACGCGGTGAACGAGTCCGTCGTCATCACCTTCATGCTCCTGTTCGTCGTCAACTTCGTGATGAGCGCGATCTACTTCCAGCTCGTCCCACCAAAGACGGGTTGAGTCGATGGCCAACATGAAAGCGATCTACCAGCGTCCGCTGAGCTCCCTCGACCACATGGGCGAGGAGCTGGCGTTCTACGTCAAGGCGATCGCGTGGACACCGCGCACGATCCGGCGCTATAAGCGCGAGATCCTCCGCCTGCTGGCCGAGGTGACGCTTGGTTCCGGGGCGCTTGCCGTGATCGGCGGCACCGTCGGCGTGATCACAGCGATGGCCTTCTTCACCGGCACCGAGGTGGGCCTGCAGGGCTACGCGGCCCTCAACCAGATCGGGACCGCCGCGTTCTCCGGCTTCGTGTCGGCGTACTTCAACACTCGCGAGATCTCGCCGCTGGTTGCCGGCATCGCGCTCGCCGCCACGGTCGGCTGCGGGTTCACGGCTCAGCTCGGCGCCATGCGGATCTCCGAGGAGGTCGACGCGCTCGAGGTCATGGCGATCCCGTCACTGCCGTTCCTGGTCACCACCCGGATCATCGCCGGGCTGGTCGCCGTCACCCCGCTGTACGTCGTCGGGCTGCTGTCCTCCTACTTCGCGACCCGGTTGACCGTCACGCAGTTCTTCGGTCAGAGCGCGGGCACGTACGACCACTACTTCAACCAGTTCCTGCCACCGGGTGACGTCCTGTGGTCGTTCGGCAAGGTCCTCGTCTTCGCCGTGGTCGTGATCATGATCCACTGCTACCACGGCTACTACGCGTCCGGAGGTCCGGCAGGAGTCGGACTGGCCGTGGGCCGTGCCGTGCGCACCTCGATCGTCGCCATCAACGTCATCGACCTCTTCCTGTCGATGGCCATCTGGGGCACCACCACGACCGTCAGATTGGCGGGCTGACCCGCAGATGGCACGGACAGGCACTCTTTCCACGATCGTCGCCGCGACACGCTTCCGCGTGTTCGGGGCGGCCTTCCTGTGCCTGCTCGCCGCCGGAGTCTGGTTCACCTACGCCGTCTTCAACAAGTCCTTCACCAGCTACGACAAGGTATCGCTGAAGACCTCGTCGATCGGCCTTCAGCTACCGAATCGGGCCGACGTGAAGATCCGGGGCGTCATCGTCGGGGAGGTCCTGGGTGCCAGGTCCAACGGCCAAGGTGCCACCTTGACGCTCGGCCTCTACCCGGCCGAGACGTCCACCATCCCGGCGAACGTGACCGCGGACATCGTGCCGAAGACGTTGTTCGGTGAGAAGTACGTCGCCCTGCAGATCCCTGACGGTCCGCGGGCCGACCACATCGTGGCCGGTGACGTGATCGAGCAGACGCACGTCTCGATCGAGGTCGAGAAGGTGCTGCGGGACTTCTACCCGTTGCTGCGCACGGTCCAGCCGGAGCAGCTGAACTACACGTTGACGGCTATCGCCCAGGCGCTCGATGGGCGGGGTGAGGCGATCGGGGAGAACCTCGACACGCTGGACTCGTACCTGAAGCGTCAGAACCCGCAGCTTCCCGCGTTGATCGAGGACCTGCGTCTGTTGTCGACGGTCTCGGACACGTACGCCGAGGTGATGCCGGAGCTGGCGTCGACGCTGCGGAGCTCTTTGGTGACGGGCGAAGACTTGCAGACCAAGGATGCGAAGGTGCGGGCGTTCTTCGACGACGTGACCGGGTTCGCGTCGACCACTCGTGACTTCCTGCAGGCAAATGGAGACAACATCATCCGGTTGAGTGACGTGAGCCAGAAGCAGCTCGCCGTGTTCGCGAGGTACTCCTCCGAGTACCCCTGTCTGCTGAGGGGCATCGTCGATGTCGCCCCCATGCAGGCCCAGGCCTTCCGAGGAAAGATCCTGCACATCAACCTCGAGCAGCTCCCCCGCCAGCCCCGCGGCTACGGGCCTCAGGACCGTCCGGTCTACGGCTCACACCATCCGCCGGTCAACACGGCGCTGTGCAACCGGGCGATGAGCGGCGAGTGGAACCAGAACAACCTGCCCCCCGACAGGATGATCCCCGAACTTCGACGATGGAGTGGATGAGCCGACAGGGAAGGGCAACAGCCCGAACCGGGCGGCCGCCCGCTATGACATGACCTCCGGATACGCGGGGACTGCGGCAGAGCAGACCGTGGTGAACGCCGTCGCGGCGCCGATCCTCGGAGTCCCTGCCGCTCGGGTCACGGACCTGAGCACCTTGCTCTTCGCCCCGCTCGCACGAGGGATGGAGGTGACGCTCCGATGAGTGACGCACCCCTGGGGACGACCTTGCGCTACCGCGTGCTCGGAGTCGTCTTCCTCGTGATCGCCGTCCTCTTCGTCTACCTCACCTACGCGGTGTTCACGAAGAAGTTCGTCGACTACGTCCCCGTGTCCCTCAAGACCTCCTCGATCGGGCTGCAGCTCCCTGCGCTCGCCGACGTGAAGATCCGCGGGCTGATCGTGGGCGAGGTGCGCGAAGCGACGAGCAACGGCGAGGGAGCCACGCTCCAGCTGGCGATCCAGCCGTCCAAGGCACAGCTGATCCCGGCGAACGTGACCGCGGACATCGTGCCGAAGACGTTGTTCGGTGAGAAGTACGTCGCCCTGCAGATCCCTGACGGTCCGCGGGCCGACCACATCGTGGCCGGTGACGTGATCGAGCAGACGCACGTCTCGATCGAGGTCGAGAAGGTGCTGCGGGACTTCTACCCGTTGCTGCGCACGGTCCAGCCGGAGCAGCTGAACTACACGTTGACGGCTATCGCCCAGGCGCTCGAGGGCCGTGGTGAGGCGATCGGGGAGAACCTCGACACGCTGGACTCGTACCTGAAGCGTCAGAACCCGCAGCTTCCCGCGTTGATCGAGGACCTGCGTCTGTTGTCGACGGTCTCGGACACGTACGCCGAGGTGATGCCGGAGCTGGCGTCGACGCTGCGGAGCTCTTTGGTGACGGCGAAGACGTTGCAGACCAAGGATGCGAAGGTGCGGGCGTTCTTCGACGACGTGACCGGGTTCGCGTCGACCACTCGTGACTTCCTGCAGGCAAATGGAGACAACATCATCCGGTTGAGTGACGTGAGCCAGAAGCAGCTCGCGGTGTTCGCCCGGTACTCCCCGGAGTACCCCTGCCTGCTCAACGGGATGGTCAACTGGGTGCCGCGGATGGCCAACGGGTGGCGCGGACGCATGCTGCACATCAACCTCGAGCAGCTCCCCGTCCAGCCGACCGGCTACTCGGTTGCAGACCTTCCGAAGTACGGCGGCGGCCCCGGACCTCACTGCTCGGCCCTTCCGACCCCGCCGTACAGCCAGGCCAACCCCGGGCCCCAGCCGCCCATGCACACCGTCGACGACGGTGTGGAGGACGGCCACGGCAAGTTCCGGCCCCGGTCGGCTCCTGGCTTCGACCTCACCTCCGGCTTCGCCGGGACCCGCTCCGAAAGGAGCATCATCCGCGCGATCGCCGCACCTGTGATGGGAGTTTCCTCCGATGACGTCCCCGACCTGGCCACGCTGTTGCTGGGCCCCCTCGCACGTGGGATGGAGGTGAGCGTCCGATGAAGGGTCTCGACAAGGCAACCTCCGCAGCGGCGGTGAAGCTCGTCATCTTCATCGTCGTCACCACGCTCGCGACCGCAGTGCTGGTGGTGACCATCGGCAACCTGAGCTTCGGCCCAACGAAGGAGTTCAAGGCGGTCTTCTCCGACGCCACCGGCGTCGTCAAGGGCGACGACGTTCGTGTCGCCGGCGTGAAGGTGGGAAGCGTCAAGAGCATCGACATCGTCAACCGAGAGCAGGCCCTGGTCACCTTCAAGGTCGACGACACCACGCCGATGACGCAGGCCACGGTGGCGCAGATCAGGTACCGCAACCTCGTGGGCCAGCGCTACATCTCGCTGAGCCAGGGAATCGGCCGCAACACGCCGTTGAGCGAGGACGACACCATCCCGGTGGGACGCACCTCGCCGGCACTCGACCTGACCGTCCTGTTCAACGGCTTCAAACCACTCTTCGCCGCCCTGTCGCCCAGCGACGTGAACAAGCTGTCGTACGAGATCATCCGGGTCTTCCAGGGGGAGGGCGGCACGCTCGAGAGCCTTCTCGCGCACACCAGCTCGGTGACCCAGACCCTGGCGAGCCGGGACGAGGTGATCGGCCAGCTGATCGACAACCTCAACCAGGTGCTGGTCACGATCGGCAACCGAGACAACCAGCTCTCGGACCTGATCATCAAGCTTCGTCAGTTCATCGGCGGCCTGAACGGCGACCGCGAGGCGATCCTCGGCTCGCTCGACTCGATCTCCAGACTGTCCGTGCAGACTGCCGGCCTGGTGACCGGGATCAGGCCCAGCCTGGTCAAGGACATCCACCACCTCCGTGGTGTCGCCGGCACGCTCGACAAGAACAAGGGCGAGATCGACCGAGCGCTGCAGGTCCTTCCGATCAAGCTGAAGAAGATCGGGCGGACCGCGATCTACGGCTCCTGGTTCAACTTCTACCTGTGCAACTTCGACGGCACGGTGAAGCTGCCCGGTGGTCAGACGACCAAGGTGCCCTACGAGACCGGAAGTGCGAGGTGTGACCTCGGATGAGTACCCCCTTCCGTGAGCGGAACCCCGTCATCGTCGGCGCTGTGAGCCTGGCCGTGATCGCGACGCTCATCATGGCCGCGTTCAAGGCCCAGGACCTGCCGCTCATCGGCGGTGGCGACACCTACTACGCCGCCTTCAGCGAGTCCGGTGGGCTCAAGGCCAACGACGAAGTCCGGGTGGCCGGCGTACGCGTCGGCAAGGTGCAGTCCGTCGACCTCGCCGGTGACCACGTGCGGGTCACCTTCAAGGTCAAGAACTCAGACGGCTTCGGCAAGGCGACCGGGGCGGACATCCGCGTGAAGACCCTGCTCGGCGCCATGTACCTCGCCCTCGACCCGAGCGGTCCCGGCCAGCTTCCCGAGGGCAGCGAGATACCTGTCGAGCGCACCACCTCGCCGTACGACGTGGTGAAGGCCTTCAGCGGCCTGGCCGAGACGTCGGAACGGATCGACACCGCCCGGCTGGCGAAGTCGCTCAACACGCTGGCCGACCTGACCCGCAACACTCCCGAGGAGTTCCAAGGAGCGCTCAAGGGCGTCTCCGCGCTGTCGGCCAACATCGCCGCCCGTGACGCCAAGCTGAACACCCTGCTGACGAACCTCCGCAAGGTGAGCGGCGTGCTCGGGGACCGCAACGGCGACATCATCGCGCTGATGAAGGACGGCAACCAGCTCTTCGCGGCGCTGGTGGCTCGCCGCGAGTCGGTGCACCGACTGCTCGTGTCGACCAGTCAGCTCTCCCGCGAGCTGAGCGCATTGGTCAGACAGAGCCGAGCCGACCTCAAGCCGGCGCTGACGCACCTGAGCAACACCGTCGACGTGCTGAACAAGAACCAGGAGAACCTCGACAACAGCCTGCGGCTGATGGCGCCGTTCTATCGGGTCTTCGCCAACACGCTGGGCACCGGGCCCTGGTTCGACACGATCATCCAGAACCTTCCGCCCGTGCCGGCAACTGGAGGCCAGTGATGACCAAGATCTCAGGACTCACCCGAATCCTCGGCATCGGTCTGGTGCTGGCGCTGCTCGTCGGCCTCTTCCTGGTGCTGAGCTCCGGCGGCGACCAGAAGCACCTCACGGCCAGCTTCCCGCGGACCGTCTCGCTGTACGCCGGCTCGGACGTGCGCATCCTCGGCGTGCCCGTCGGGACCGTGGACTCCGTGACCCCTTCGGGAACGAAGGTGGTCGTCAAGATGTCCTATGACGCCAAGTACAAGGTGCCCGCGGACGCCCAGGCGGTGATCGTCTCGCCCGCCATCGTCGGCGACCGCTTCGTGCAGCTCGCGCCGGTGTACACCGGCGGACAGGTGCTGGCAGACGGGGCCACGATGAACACCGACCAGACCGCGATGCCCTTGGAGCTCGACCAGATCTACCAGAGCATCGACGACCTGACGGTGGCCCTCGGGCCTCAGGGCGCCAACAACCAGGGCGCACTGACCAACCTGCTGGACTCGACGGCGCGCAACTACGCCGGCCAGGGCGAGCAGTTCCACACCACGATCGAGAACCTCGGCAAGCTGACCGGCACGCTGGCCCACAACAAGGACGAGCTGTTCGGCACCGCCGCGGAGCTCGAGCGGTTCGTCGGGGCACTGGCCAAGAACGACAAGACCGTGCGGGCGTTCAACCAGTCGCTGGCGGGTGCCTCGGACATGCTGGCGGGGGAGCGCAAGGACCTCGCCGGTGCCCTGAAGAACCTCGCGGTCGCCATGCGCGACGTCTCCGGGTTCGTGCGCCAGAACAAGGGCGTCCTGGCCAAGAACATCACCGGCCTCAAGAAGGTGACCCAGATCCTGGTCAAGCAGCGTGCAGCCCTCGACGAGACGCTGGGGACCGCCCCGCTCGCGTTGAACAACCTGTACCTCACCTACAACCCGTCCACCGGCACCCTTGACACGCGCGCCAACGTGGGCGAAGGGTTCACGGTGTTCGAGAAGGACCCGGCAGCGTTCCTGTGCAGCATCGTGCTCCAGGCTCCCGGAGGACAGCAGACCTGCGACGCCTTGAAGGCTGGCAGCGGCGGGGCCCCCAGGTCGGCGCCGTTCCAGCGCAGCACAACCAAGGCGGGTTCGGTCGAGTACGTCGACCCCACGCTCGCCGGTCTCGTGGAGGTGAAGCGATGAGTCGCCTGAGCAACCGCGCGCGCGCCCTCAAGCTGGCTGCGGTCGCGGCCCTGGCCGCCGTCTCGCTGACCGGGTGCAACTTCTCGGTCTACAGCCTGCCCCTCCCGGGTGGTGCAGACGTCGGCTCGAACCCCGTCACCGTCCACGTGAAGTTCCGCGACGTGCTGGACCTGGTCCCGCAGTCGACGGTCAAGGTCGACGACGTGACCGTCGGCAAGGTGACCGACATCCAGCTAGAGGGCTACACCGCCGACGTGACCGTGCAGATGCGCCGGGACGTGAAGCTGCCCGACAACGCGATCGCGGAGATCAGGCAGACCAGCCTTCTCGGTGAGAAGTTCGTGTCGCTGTCGCCGCCACCGTCGAACCCGAGCCCGAACACGCTGGGTGACGGCGACGTCATCGGGCTGGACCGCTCGGGCCGCAACCCGGAGGTCGAGGAAGTCCTGGGTGCCCTGTCGCTGGTCCTCAACGGCGGCGGCGTCGCCCAGCTCAAGACGATCAGCACCGAGCTGAACAAGATCTTCGAGGGCCGCGAGGGCACCATCCGCTCGGTCCTGGAACAGCTGCGGATCTTCATGGGCACCCTGGACAGGAACAAGACGGACATCGTCTCGGCGATCGAGTCCCTCAACCGGCTGGCGATCTCGATCAACAAGCAGCGCGGCACGATCGAGAACACCCTCGACGAGATGCCCGCGGCGCTGGCCAGTGTGAACTCCCAGCGTCAGGGACTCGTGCGCATGCTCCAGGCGCTGGACAGGCTCTCCGGTGTCGGCACCCGCGTGATCAAGGCCTCCAAGGCCGACACGATCGCGAGCTTCCGGTCCCTCGAGCCGGTCCTCAGGAAGCTCAACGAGGCCGGGGACGCCTTCCCGAAGTCGCTCCAGGTCGCGCTGACCTACCCCTTCGTCGACGAGGTGGTCGGACGCAACCCGGCGCAGGCGCGCAACCTTCACATGGGTGACTACACGAACCTGTCGGTCCAGATGGACATCGACCTGACCGGGGACAACGGCGGCGGTCCCGGACCGGGGCCCGGTCCCGATCCCGGGGAGATCCTCACCCCGGTCGAGAAGTGCATCCAGTCCGGAGACCCGAACAGCGACGAGTGCAAGGCGCTGACGTTGAAGCAGTTCTGCAAGGCGTTCCCGAAGAACCCCGCGTGCGACGCGCTTCCGGGTGGTGGAGACGGGCTCCCGGGCCTGCCACCCCTTCCCGGGCTGACCGGCAACACGGCGCTCTTCCGCGCCGCGGTCAACGGTGAGTGGCCGGGACGGTCCGGCTCCGATGCTCGGCCTACCCGGCTGGGCTACGACACGACCCTCGGGGGTCTCCTGATCCAGGGGATGGTGCAGCGATGATCACCCAGCGCACCAAGGTCCAGCTGCTGATCTTCGTGTTCATCACGCTGATCGGGGTCTCCTTCGTCGGGGCGCGCTATGCGCGGCTCGACCGCCTGGTTCTCGACCGGTCGTACGACGTGGTCGCCCACTTCAAGGAGTCGGGCGGCATCTTCACCGGCGCCGAGGTCTCGTACCGCGGGGTGACCATCGGCAGGGTGGGCCAGCTCGAGCTCAGGGACGACGGAGTCGACGTCCACCTCGACATCGACAACGGCGGAGAGCCGATCCCCGCCGACACGATGGCCCTCGTGGGCAACCGGTCCGCAGTCGGCGAGCAGTACGTCGAGCTCCAGCCCGAGACCTCGGACGGCCCGTACCTCAAGGACGGCTCCGAGATCCCGACGGAGATGACCGCAACGCCGATCTCGGCGTCCACGCTGCTCCTCGACCTCGACAACACCGTCAACTCCGTCAACCAGCAGAGTCTTCGGACCGTCGTCTCCGAGATGGGGAAGGCGTTCAGCGGCACCGGCGAGGACCTCGGCCAGATCATCGACACGTCGAACTCCTTCATCAAGACCGCCAACGACAACTTCGACGTGACGAGCGCGCTGATCCGCGACAGCAACACGGTCCTGCACGGACAGATCGACTCGGCGTCGGCGATCCGCAGCTTCGCCAAGGACCTGTCGCTCTTCACAGGAACCCTGGCCGGCTCGGACAAGGACCTGCGGGCGGTGATCGACAACGGGGGCGCGACGGCGAGCCAGCTGCGCCGGTTCCTGGAGAACAACCAGGTCGACCTCGGCCAGCTGATCAACAACCTGGTGACGACCGGCGACATCGTGGTCAAGCACCTCGACGGGGTGCGCCAGGTCCTGGTGCTCTACCCCTACGTCGTCGCGGGCGGCTACACCGTGGTCGCGAAGGACCCGCAGACCGGGTTGTACGACGCTCACTTCGGCATGGTGACGACCCACGACCCGCCGGTCTGCCACAACGGCTACACCACCAAGCCGCGGCCCCCGCAGGACACCTCGGACAAGCCGATGGACATGAACGCACGGTGCACCGAGCCTCCCACGCAGTCCAACGCGCGCGGTTCGCAGAACAAGCCACGCGCAGGAACGGCGTACCGCTCGCCGGTCGTGGCCACGTACGATGTGAGCACGGGGAAGCTGCGGTACACCGACCGGTCGCCGCACAGTCGCATCAGCTACACCGGCGGGGCCAGCGAGATCTTCGGGGAAGAGTCGTGGAAGTGGCTGCTGCTGCAGCCGCTCGCCGACTCCGAGGAGTAGCCGTTGACGAACGACACCCCCACTGGGCCTTGGAGGCCCGGTCACTCCGGCGTGCCGCTGCTGACAGCGGTCCTGGTGGCGGTAGCCCTCCTGGCGACCATCGCCGCCAGTGTCGTCCTGTCACTGCACTGGGCCTCCGCGGCGGACCAGGCGAACCTCGACGCCTCCGAGCGGACAGCCGTGGTCCGCGTCGCCGAACAGTTCACGGTGCGCGTCAACAACTACGACTCGACCACGGTCGACGGCTACCAGCAGTCGATCACCCCGATGCTGAGCACCAAGTTCAAGGCCCAGTTCAGCAAGGCCATGACCGAGATCATCGGGCAGGTGAAGCAGGCCAAGATGGTCTCCAAGGGGGAGGTCCTCGCCTCCGGCGTCTCCGAGATCGACGCCGACTCGGCACAGGTCCTCGTCGTGGCCGATGCCAGCGTCAAGACCGTCTACGACCAGCGCAAGCGGCACTTCAGGTGGCAGGTCTCCCTGGTCAAGGTGGATGGTCACTGGCTGGTCGACGACTTCACCCCGGTGGCCTGAGGAGATCTGGTGAACCCCACGCTCTACGACATCCTCGGTGTGCCGCGTGACGCGAGTCCCGAGCAGATCAAGGCCGCTTGGCGCGAGTCTGCCGAGCGCTTCGACCCGGGCACCGGCTCCAGCCAGTTCCGGTTGTTCAACCAGGCCGCCGAGGTCCTGCTCGACCCCGCCAAGCGGGCGGAGTACGACGCCTCCCTCGCCGACGAGGTCCCGGAGGCTCAAGGAGCCCCGGAGGCCCACGAGTCCGCGTTCCAGCCCGAGTCCCAGCCCGAGCCACAGCCCGAGCCCGAGGTCGTCGAACCGGTCCCGCCGGTCGCCGCGGGCACCCCCGAGCCGGTGGAAGCGACCGATTCGAGCGCCTCGACCGACGAGCGCCGGGTCCCCGCCTGGCCGCTGCTGGCCCTGGCCGGAGTGGCGGTCGTGTCCGTGGGGGTGATGCTCTTCATGCTCTTCGCCCGCCAGCTCCCGGCGGACGACGCGGCGCAGCTGGAGCGTGACGCCCGAACGGCGCAGTCCATCGCGGAGCGCGCGGCCGTCCAGGTGCTGTCCTACGACTACGAGCAGCTCGACACCGACCGCGACGCGGCTGCCCGGTTCCTGACCCCGACGTACCGCAAGCAGTACGTCTCGACGTTCAACCGCCTGGTGAAGGCGGCCGCCACCCAGACCAAGGCGAAGGTGAACGCCGAGGTGAAGTCGTCCGCGATCATGGGGGCTCCGAGGGACGGCCGGATCGAGGTCCTGCTCTTCGTCGACCAGACCACGCTGAGCACCGCGAACAACGGGGCGGAGCAGACCGCCCTGAACAGGGTCCGCTTCGAGATGGTCCGGTCCGATGGCACCTGGCTGGTCAACGAGGTCCAGTCGTACTGACCCGGCGGCGCCGGCCGGGAGGCAAAATCCCGGCCCCGCGCGCTCCCCGGTGCTTGACCTCGGGGCCGGTTCGGTTCATGCTTTCGGGCAGCGGCAGGCTCGGCGTCCCGGGCCTGTTGTCTTCCGACGCGCGTTTGGGGTAACATCCCTCTTTGCGTCTGCCCTCATATGCTCTCCTGCCTGCCCGGTGGCTGGTTTGTGGTCGGTGACGCCATCCCCCAGAGCGATCCCTCGGAAGGACCCCTCTTGGCCGCCTCGCGCAGCAAGTCCGCCCGTAACGCCGTCAACTCGCGCCGCATCTCCTTCGCCAAGATCGAAGAACCGCTTGAGGTTCCCAAGCTCCTCGACTTGCAGACCAAGTCGTTCGACTGGCTGATCGGCAACGCAGCATGGGAAGCCGAAGTCCAGCACCGCCGTGACGAGGGACAGGACGTCTCCGCCAAGTCCGGCCTGCAGGAGATCTTCGAGGAGATCTCCCCGATCGAGGACTTCTCCGGCACCATGTCGTTGTCCTTCGAGAACCCTGTGTTCTACGACCCGAAGAACAGCGTCGAGGAGTGCAAGGACAAGGACTTCACCTACTCCGCACCCCTGTACGTCTCCGCCGAGTTCACGAACAACGAGACCGGCGAGATCAAGGGCCAGACCGTCTTCATGGGTGACTTCCCCCTGATGACGGACAAGGGCACCTTCGTCATCAACGGCACCGAGCGTGTCGTGGTGTCGCAGCTCGTCCGTTCTCCCGGCGTCTACTTCGAGCGCACCGCCGACAAGACGTCCGACAAGGACATCTACACCGCGAAGGTCATCCCGTCGCGAGGCGCGTGGCTCGAGTTCGAGATCGACAAGCGCGACATGGTCGGCGTCCGCCTCGACCGCAAGCGCAAGCAGAACGTCACCGTGCTGCTCAAGGCGCTCGGCTGGACCGAGGAGCAGATCCGCGAGGAGTTCGGCGAGTACGAGTCGATGATGCTGACCCTGGAGAAGGACCACACCACGGGCCAGGACGACGCACTGCTCGACATCTACCGCAAGCTGCGACCGGGCGAGCCCCCCACGCGCGAGGCCGCCCAGACGCTGCTGGACAACTACTACTTCAACGGCAAGCGCTACGACCTGGCCAAGGTCGGCCGCTACAAGGTGAACAAGAAGCTGGGTCTGACCCAGGCCTTCGACCAGCAGACGCTGACCATCGAGGACATCGTCTCGGCGATCAAGTTCATCGTGGCGCTGCACGACGGCAAGCAGGAGATCGAGATGCCGGGCGGGACCACCGAGGTCCGCGCCGACGACATCGACCACTTCGGCAACCGTCGCATGCGCACCGTCGGCGAGCTGATCCAGAACCAGCTCCGCACGGGCCTGGCCCGCATGGAGCGAGTGGTCCGCGAGCGGATGACGACCCAGGACGTCGAGGCCATCACGCCGCAGTCGCTGATCAACATCCGACCGGTCGTGGCCGCGCTGAAGGAGTTCTTCGGCACCTCGCAGCTGTCCCAGTTCATGGACCAGACGAACCCGATCTCGGGCCTGACCCACAAGCGTCGCCTCTCGGCGCTTGGCCCCGGTGGTCTGTCCCGTGACCGCGCCGGGTTCGAGGTCCGTGACGTTCACCCGTCGCACTACGGCCGCATGTGCCCGATCGAGACCCCGGAAGGCCCGAACATCGGTCTGATCGGGTCGCTGTCGACCTTCGGTCGGATCAACCCGTTCGGGTTCGTCGAGACGCCGTACCGCAAGGTGCTCAACGGCAAGGTGACCGACAAGATCGACCACCTGACCGCGGACGAGGAGGACCGCTTCGTCATCGCGCAGGCCAACGCAGGCCTGAACGAGGACGGCAGCTTCTCCGAGGACCGGGTCCTGGTTCGTACGCGCGGCGGCGAGACCGTCGACATCCCGCGTGACGAGGTCGACTACATGGACGTGTCGCCGCGACAGATGGTGTCGGTGGCCACCGCCCTGATCCCGTTCCTCGAGCACGACGACGCGAACCGCGCGCTCATGGGTGCCAACATGCAGCGCCAGGCCGTGCCGCTCATCAAGAGCGACGCGCCCCTGGTCGGCACCGGCATGGAGTACCGCGCCGCGGTCGACGCCGGTGACGTCGTCACCGCCAAGCTGCCCGGTGTGGTCAAGGAGGTGTCGGCCGACTTCGTCGAGGTGATGAACGACGACGGCACCTACACGACGTACAAGATGCAGAAGTTCAGCCGCTCGAACCAGGGCACCTGCATCAACCAGCGTCCGCTGGTCCAGGAGGGGCAGCGCCTCGAGTTCGGTACGCCGATCGCCGACGGTCCGTGCACCGACAAGGGCGAGATGGCCCTCGGGACCAACCTCCTGGTCGCGTTCATGCCGTGGCACGGCCACAACTACGAGGACGCGATCATCCTCTCCCAGCGTCTGGTGCAGGAGGACGTCCTCACCTCGATCCACATCGAGGAGCACGAGGTCGACGCCCGCGACACCAAGCTGGGCCCCGAGGAGATCACCCGCGACATCCCGAACGTCAGCGAGGAGATGCTCGCCGACCTCGACGAGCGCGGGATCATCCGGATCGGCGCGGAGGTCACCACCGGTGACATCCTCGTCGGCAAGGTGACGCCGAAGGGCGAGACCGAGCTCACCCCCGAGGAGCGTCTGCTCCGTGCGATCTTCGGTGAGAAGGCGCGCGAGGTGCGCGACACCTCCATGAAGGTGCCGCACGGCGAGTCCGGCACGGTCATCGGCGTCCGCGTCTTCGACCGTGAGGAGGGCGACGAGCTTCCCCGGCGTCAACCAGCTGGTGCGCGTGTACGTCGCGCAGAAGCGGAAGATCTCCGTGGGGGACAAGCTCGCCGGCCGTCACGGCAACAAGGGCGTCATCTCCAAGATCCTCCCGATCGAGGACATGCCCTTCCTCGAGGACGGCACCCCGGTCGACGTGGTGCTGAACCCCCTCGGTGTGCCTGGTCGCATGAACATCGGTCAGATCCTCGAGATCCACCTCGGCTGGCTGGCCAAGTCGGGCTGGGAGGTCGACGGGGACGACGAGGACTGGAAGAAGCGTCTGATCCAGATCGCGGCCTCCTCCGCCCCGGCGGACTCCAACGTCGCGACGCCCGTGTTCGACGGTGCCCGCGAGGACGAGATCACCGGCCTGCTCGGGTCGACCCTCCCGAACCGCGACGGGGTCCGCCTCGTCAAGGAGAACGGCAAGGCGAGCCTGTTCGACGGACGCTCCGGCGAACCGTTCCCGGAGCCGGTGTCGGTGGGCTACATGTACATCCTCAAGCTCCACCACCTGGTCGACGACAAGATCCACGCTCGTTCGACCGGCCCGTACTCCATGATCACCCAGCAGCCGCTCGGCGGTAAGGCCCAGTTCGGTGGCCAGCGGTTCGGTGAGATGGAGGTCTGGGCCATGGAGGCGTACGGCGCTGCCTACGCGCTCCAGGAGCTGCTGACGATCAAGTCGGACGACGTCCCCGGACGCGTCAAGGTGTACGAAGCCATCGTCAAGGGCGAGAACATCCCCGACTCCGGCATCCCGGAGTCGTTCAAGGTGCTCGTCAAGGAGATGCAGTCCCTCTGCCTCAACGTCGAGGTGCTGTCCCAGGACGGCACCGCGATCGAGATGCGCGACGCGGAGGAAGACGTCTTCCGTGCCGCCGAGGAGCTCGGCATCGACCTCTCCCGCCGCGAGCCCAGCTCGGTTGAAGAAGTCTGAGTCATGAGTGGTACGCCGTCCGGCCTCGGTCGGCCGGCGTACCACCCCCCTCTCAGTCCCCAGCATCGACTCACCAGACAACACGAGGAAAGCAGCCACTGTGCTTGACGTGAACTTCTTCGACCAGCTTCAGATCGGCCTGGCCACCGCTGACGACATCCGTCAGTGGAGCCACGGCGAGGTGAAGAAGCCCGAGACCATCAACTACCGCACGCTCAAGCCTGAGCGTGACGGCCTTTTCTGCGAGAAGATCTTCGGTCCCACCCGGGACTGGGAGTGCTACTGCGGCAAGTACAAGCGCGTGCGCTTCAAGGGCATCATCTGTGAGCGCTGCGGCGTCGAGGTGACCCGCTCCAAGGTCCGCCGCGAGCGGATGGGCCACATCGAGCTCGCCGCTCCGGTGACCCACATCTGGTACTTCAAGGGTGTCCCGAGCCGTCTCGGGTACCTCCTCGACCTCGCCCCGAAGGACCTCGAGAAGGTCATCTACTTCGCGGCGTACATGATCACCGAGGTCGACGAGGACGCTCGTCACAAGGACCTCTCGTCGCTCGAGGCGAAGATCGGCCTGGAGCGCAAGCGCCTCGAGAACCGTCGCGACACCATGATCGACGAGCGCGCCAAGAAGCTCGAGGAGGACCTCGCCGCACTGGAGGCCGAGGGCGCCAAGGCCGACGCCCGTCGCAAGGTCAAGGACGGCGCCGAGCGCGAGATGAAGCAGATCCGGGACCGCGCACAGCGCGAGATCGACCGTCTCGACGAGGTGTGGACCCGCTTCAAGAACCTCAAGGTCCAAGACCTCGAGGGTGACGAGCTGCTCTACCGCGAGATGAAGACCTGGTTCGGCAAGTACTTCGAGGGCTTCATGGGCGCCACCGCGATCCAGAAGCGTCTCGAGACCTTCGACATCGAGGCCGAGATCGAGTCGCTGCGCGACACGATCGCGAACGGCAAGGGCCAGAAGAAGGTCCGCGCCCTCAAGCGCCTCAAGGTCGTCGACGCGTTCCGCAAGACGACCAACAGCCCGCGCGGCATGGTCCTTGACGCAGTCCCGGTCATTCCTCCGGACCTGCGTCCGATGGTCCAGCTCGACGGTGGCCGTTTCGCCACCTCGGACCTGAACGACCTGTACCGCCGCGTGATCAACCGGAACAACCGACTCAAGCGTCTGCTCGACCTCGGGGCCCCGGAGATCATCGTCAACAACGAGAAGCGGATGCTCCAGGAGGCCGTGGACTCGCTGTTCGACAACGGTCGCCGTGGTCGTCCCGTCACGGGTCCGGGCAACCGGCCGCTGAAGTCGCTCTCCGACATGCTCAAGGGCAAGCAGGGTCGCTTCCGTCAGAACCTCCTCGGCAAGCGCGTCGACTACTCCGGCCGTTCGGTCATCGTGGTCGGCCCGCAGCTGAAGCTGCACCAGTGCGGTCTGCCCAAGCAGATGGCTCTGGAGCTCTTCAAGCCGTTCGTGATGAAGCGGCTCGTCGACCTCAGCCACGCGCAGAACATCAAGTCCGCGAAGCGGATGGTGGAGCGCGCGCGTCCGGTCGTGTGGGACGTCCTCGAAGAGGTCATCGCCGAGCACCCGGTGCTGCTGAACCGTGCACCCACGCTTCACCGTCTCGGCATCCAGGCGTTCGAGCCCCAGCTCATCGAGGGCAAGGCGATCCAGATCCACCCGCTCGTCTGCTCGGCGTTCAACGCCGACTTCGACGGTGACCAGATGGCGGTGCACCTGCCGCTGTCCGCCGAGGCCCAGGCCGAGGCGCGGATCCTGATGCTCTCGACGAACAACATCCTCAAGCCGTCCGACGGCCGCCCGGTCACGATGCCGACCCAGGACATGATCATCGGCATCTACTTCCTCACCCTGGACCGCGACGGTCAGCCGGGCGAGGGGCGGGCGTTCTCCTCCACGTCGGAGGCCATGATGGCGTTCGACCGTGGCGAGATCTCGCTGCAGAGCAAGGTGCGGATCCGCTTCACCGGCATCGTGCCTCCGATCGACGCGACCCTTCCCGAGGGCTGGGAGCCGGGTCAGTCGCTGACCCTGCCCACGACCCTGGGCCGGGCGCTGTTCAACGAGGCACTGCCCGCGGACTACGCCTTCGTCGACTACGAGGTGGGCAAGAAGCAGCTCGGCGTGATCGTGAACGACCTCGCCGAGCGCTACACCAAGGTCGAGGTCGCAACGTCGCTCGACGCCCTCAAGGACACCGGCTTCGCCTGGGCCACGCGCTCGGGTGTCACGGTCTCGATCGAGGACGTCGTCACGCCGGCGAACAAGAAGGAGATCCTGTCCGTCTTCGAGGCTCTCGCCGCCAAGGTGCAGCAGCAGTTCGAGCGCGGCCTGATCACCGACGACGAGCGTCGTCAGGAGCTCATCGAGATCTGGACGCAGGCGTCGAACAAGGTCGCTGAGGCGATGGACGCCAACTTCGACCAGGACAACCCGATCTACATGATGGTCCACTCGGGTGCTCGCGGAAACATGATGCAGGTCCGTCAGATCGCGGCCATGCGTGGCCTCGTGGCGAACCCGAAGGGCGACATCATCCCGCGCCCGATCAAGGCGAACTTCCGCGAGGGCCTGTCGGTGCTCGAGTACTTCATCGCCACCCACGGTGCCCGCAAGGGTCTGGCCGACACCGCGCTGCGTACCGCTGACTCGGGGTACCTCACCCGGCGTCTGGTGGACGTCTCGCAGGACGTCATCATCCGTGAGGACGACTGTGGCACCGAGCGCGGTCTGCCCAAGCGGATCGGCGAGCGCCTCGAGGACGGTCGCGTCGTCAAGGCGGAGAACGCCGAGACCGCGGCGTACGCCCGTGCCTCGTCCGTCGAGGTCACCCACCCGAAGACCGGGGAGGTGCTCGCCACCGCCGGTGAGGACCTCGGCGACGTCAAGATCGACGGCCTGGTCGCCGCCGGGATCGAGGAGGTCAAGGTCCGCTCCGTGCTGACCTGTGACGCCAAGACCGGCACCTGCGCCAAGTGCTACGGCCGCTCGCTGGCCACCGGAAAGCTGGTCGACATCGGAGAGGCCGTCGGCATCATCGCGGCGCAGTCGATCGGTGAGCCCGGCACGCAGCTGACCATGCGCACCTTCCACACCGGTGGTGTGGCCTCCGCGGACGACATCACGCAGGGTCTTCCCCGCGTGGTCGAGCTCTTCGAGGCCCGCCAGCCCAAGGGTCGCTCGCCGATCTCCGAGGCCGCCGGTCGGATCAGCATCGACGAGACGGACAAGGCCAAGAAGATCCTGGTCACGCCCGATGACGGCTCCGAGGTCCAGGAGTACCCGATCAGCAAGCGCTCGCGCCTGACCGTCGACGAGGGTGACCACGTCGAGGTCGGCCAGCAGCTGACGCAGGGCACCCCGGACCCGCAGGACGTGCTCCGCGTGCTCGGCGTCCGCAAGGCGCAGGAGCACCTGGTGGACGAGGTCCAGGCGGTGTACCGCAGCCAGGGTGTGTCGATCCACGACAAGCACATCGAGATCATCGTGCGGCAGATGCTGCGCCGGGTCACGGTCATCGAGTCCGGCGAGACGAACCTGCTCCCGTCCGACCTGGTCGACCGGGTGCGCTTCGAGGAGGAGAACCGCCGCGTCGTCTCCGAGGGCGGCAAGCCGGCCTCGGGTCGTCCGGTGCTGATGGGCATCACCAAGGCCTCGCTCGCCACCGAGTCGTGGCTCTCGGCCGCCTCCTTCCAGGAGACGACCCGAGTGCTCACGGACGCTGCCATCCACGGCAAGTCCGACTCGCTGCGCGGTCTGAAGGAGAACGTGATCATCGGAAAGCTGATCCCGGCTGGTACCGGTCTCGAGAGGTACCGCAACATCCGGGTGGAGCCCACCGAGGAGGCCCGCGCCGCGGCGTACTCCGTGACCGGCTACGACAACTACGACTACGACTTCGGCAACTCCGGTGGCCAGGCCGTGGCGCTGGACGACTTCGACTTCGGGTCCTACCAGAGCTGATCCCAGCCGTATGCGATGAACCCCCGTTCCTGTCGGAGCGGGGGTTCATCGCATCTCGGGAGACGTGTGGCCGCGGTAGGCAAGGATGGCCTCGTGGAACCGGTCTACTCGCTCGCCAACGGGCTCGGACGCACGCTGATGCGCGTCCTGGGCTACGACATCGCGATCACCGGCTCGGAGCACATCCCGGCGACCGGTCCGGTGATCCTGGCTTCGACGCATGTCTCCTACGTGGACTTCCTGCTGGTCGAGCTGGCCGCCGTGCGCCGCGGACGCTACGTGCGGTTCCTGACCCGCCACGACGTGTGGAACCTGCCGGTCGTACGCCGCGCGATGGACGCCATGGGCCACGTCCCGGTCGACCGGGAGGCGCCCGCCCACGCCTACCTCAGGGCCCGGTCAGCCCTCCGCGCGGGGGAGGCGGTCGGGATCTACCCGGAGGCCGGGATCAGCCTGGCCTTCACCGTCCGTCCTCTCATGCGGGGAGCGGTCAGTCTGGCGTTGGAGACCGGCGCGCCGCTGGTGCCCATGGCGGTCTGGGGTCCGCAACGGACGTTCTCGCCCGGGCTTCGTCAGGTCCGGCGCGGCCAGCCGGTCGATGTCGTGGTCGGCAGCCCGCTGACCCTTCCCTCAGGGACCGGCCCGGCCGACGGGACCAGGCTGCTCGGCTCCGCGCTGCAGGTCCTCCTGGACGGGCTGCAGCGTCAGGAGCGGCACCAGCCCCCGCCGGGCGAGTCGCCCCGGTGGCATCCCGCGCATCTCGGCGGCAGGGCTCTCGGACTCGAGGAAGCGCTGTCGCTGAACCCGGTGCCCCGCTCGGCGGTGCCGCCCGGCTGGACCCCCGGGGCTGCATAGACTCAGGTCATGCCGGGGAAGATGCAGCGACAGCGTCTGGCGGCGTACGCCGTGATCATCCGGGACGGGCGGATCCTGCTGTCGCGGCTGGCCGAGCGTCTCGCGGCCACGCCACTGTGGACGCTCCCCGGCGGCGGCGTCGACTTCGGGGAGAACCCGCGCGACGGCGTGGTCCGCGAGGTGCACGAGGAGACCGGGCTCTCGGTCACGATCGGTGACCACGCCCGGGTGTACTCCCTGCACCGGGAGGGTGAGTGGAACGGGCACCACACCGACCTGCACAGCGTGCGCCTGGTCTTCGAGGGCTGGGTCCCCGTGGACGCGCCCGAGCCGCGGGTGGTCGAGAAGGACGGGTCGACCGTGGACGCGGCCTGGCACCCGGTAGCCGATGTCATCTCCGGTTCGGTCCCGGTCGTCTCGCTCGTGCGCGAGGCTCTCACGGACCACGAGGCCGCCACGATGCAGCGGCTCGCTGCCTACGCCGTGGTCATCAGGGACGGCTCGATCCTGCTCACCCGGATCTCCGCACTCGGGCACCACGCGGGGTCCTGGACGCTACCGGGGGGCGGCGTCGACCATGGCGAACGGCCGAGCCACGCGGTGGTCCGCGAGGTGGAGGAGGAGTGCGGCCTCCGGGTCGAGGTGGGGGACCTGCTCGACGTCCACGACGTGCACTTCACCGGCACGGCTCCGAGTGGCCGCACCCAGGACTTCCACGGCGTGCACCTGCTGTTCTCCGCGACCGCGCCAGCGGGAGCCGAGCCCTCGGTGGTGGAACGCGACGGCACCACCGACCTGGCCGCCTGGGTGCCGGTGGCCGATGTCGAGGCGGGCCGGGTCGAGGTGCTCGACGTCGTGCGGCACGCGCTCGCGACCGCGCTAGCCTCGGGCGCATGAACGACGAGTCGGTCTTCACCTACGGAGCCCCGGCCCTCAAGTTCGGACGGGGCGCCTCGGACGAGATCGGCTGCGACCTCGCGGCCCTCGGAGCCCGCCGGGTGCTCGTGATCTCGGACCCGGGAGTGATGGCGGTCGGGCATCCGCAGCGGGTGGCCGAGCGGATCGCGGCGTACGGCATCGAGGTCGTGGTGTACGGCGAGGCCCACGTCGAGCCCACCGACGAGAGCCTGGTCGCGGCCATCGAGCACGCCCGTGAGACCGGCCCGTGGGACGCGTTCGTCGCCGTCGGGGGAGGGTCGGCGATCGACACCGCCAAGGCGGTGAACCTGCTCACGACCAACGACGGCGAGCTGATGGACTACATCAACGCTCCCGTCGGCCGGGCCCGCAGGCCACAGCACCCGCTCAAGCCACTGGTGGCGGTGCCGACGACGACGGGCACCGGAAGCGAGAGCACCACGATCTGCGTCCTCGACGTGCTCGCACAGAAGGTGAAGACTGGGATCTCACACCCCATGCTTCGACCCACGCTGGCCGTCGTCGACCCGGGGTTGACCATGAGCCAGCCGACGGGCGTGACCGCGGCCGCCGGGATGGACATCCTCTGCCATGCCCTGGAGAGCTACACCGCCCGTCCCTACACGGCGTACCCCCGCAAGCGCCCGGAGGACCGGGTGCCCTACTGCGGCTCGAACCCGATCGCCGACATGTGGTCGGAGAAGGCGATGAGCCTGCTGGCCGGGGCCTTCCGGCAGGCGGTGCGGCACGGCGCCGACGAGGACGCACGGGAGCAGATGGCGCTCGCCGCGACGTTCGCCGGGATGGGCTTCGGCAACGCCGGGGTGCACATCCCGCACGCGAACGCGTACCCGATCGCCGGCCGGGTCAAGGACTTCCACCCCGACGGCTATCCCGACGACGAACCGCTCGTGCCGCACGGCATGGCGGTCAGTCTCACCGCGGCCGAGGCCTTCCGGTTCACCTTCGAGGCGTCTCCGGAGCGTCACCTGCGGGCTGCGGAGCTGCTCGAGCCCGGTGGTCCCCGGGCCGGGCACGAGCCGGACTCGCTGCCCGACGTACTCTCACGCCTGATGCGCGACATCGCGCTCCCCAACGGCCTCTCCGCCGTGGGGTACGACGACGGTGACGTGTCCGATCTCGCCTCGGGGACGATGCAGCAGCAGCGACTGCTGGCAACGGCCCCCCGTGAGGTCACCGAGGACGACGTCGCCGGCATCCTGACCCGATCGATGGAGCTGTGGTGACCCGAGCCCGACGCATCTACCTGCTCAGCCTGCTGGCCTTCCTGGTGGCGTTGCTCGCCGCAGCGGTGCTGCTGCCGGAGCGGGTGGCCGTGCACTTCAGCTTCACCGGGCAGCCGGACCGGGAGACCAGCCGTGGCGAGGCGCTCAACGAGCTGATGGTGCTCGGAGTGCTGATGGCTGCCCTGTTCTGGACGGTCGCCCGCTGGAGCGACCGGATGCCGCTGCGGATGTTCAACGTGCCGCACCGTGAGTACTGGACGGCAGAGGAGCACGAGACCGAGCTGCGCGAGATGGTGCGCGAGGACCTCTACACCACGGGTGCGCTCGTGATGGGGCTGCTCACGGTCGTCGTCGTGCTCACCACCGTCGTGGCGCGGCAGGACGACCCGCGCCTCGGGTCGCTGCAGTGGGTCGTGATGAGTGTCTTCGTGCTGGCCGTGCTGGCTCACCTGGTCCACCTCGTGCTCGTCAGGTACCGGCCGCCGGACCACGTGTGAGCCGCGGGCTGGTCGACGCGCTGCGCCGCAACGGCGTCACCGATGTCGACGACTCCACGCTCACGCGGGCGATGTACTCGACCGATGCCTCGCTCTACCGGGTGGTCCCCCGTGTGGTGGTCCGCCCCCGTGACACGGACGAGCTCGTGGCGACGGTCGTCACGGCCGGCGAGGTCGGCGTACCCCTGACGATGCGGGGCGCCGGCACCTCGATCGCGGGCAATGCGGTGGGGGAGGGCATCGTGGTCGACACCTCGCGCCATCTCACCCGCGTGATCGAGCTCGACCGCGAGGCGCGGACGGCGAGGGTGCAGCCCGGAGTCGTGCACGCGTCCCTCCAGCGTCTGGCCACGCCGGTCGGGCTGCGCTACGGGCCCGACCCGTCGACGCACACCCGCTGCACCATCGGCGGCATGCTCGGCAACAACGCCTGCGGCTCGCGGGCGCTCGGCTACGGCAGGACCGCCGACAACATCGCCGGCATGCGGCTGGTGACGGCGGCCGGAGTGGTGACCTCGACCGCGGACGCGGTCCCCGGCCTGGAGGCGCTGGTCTCCGCCAACCTGGAGCGGATCCGCACCGGCTTCGGACGGTTCAGCCGCCAGGTGTCGGGATACTCCCTGGAGCACCTGCTGCCCGAGAGCGGCAGGCGCCTCGACCGGTTCCTGGTCGGCTCCGAGGGCACGCTGGCCGTGGTCCTCGAGGCCACCGTCGAGCTCGTGGACGAGCCGGCGGCGCGGGCCCTGGCAGTGCTCGGCTACCCCGACATGGCGACCGCGGCCGACGCGACTCCGTCGCTGCTCTCCCACCCGCTCGTCGCCTGCGAGGGTCTCGACTCGCGGATCGTCGACGTGGTGGGGGCTCGCCCTGGAGCGGTGCCCGACCTGCCGGTGGGAGAGGGCTGGCTCTTCGTGGAGGTGACCGGTGACTCCGAGGCCGAGGCCAGGGCGGCCGCCGAGGCGGTCGCTCGCTCGGCCGGCGTGCCGCATCGGGTGGTGAGCGACGCGGCCGAGATGGCGGCGCTGTGGCGGATCCGCGAGGATGGCGCCGGCCTGGCCGCCCGAAGCCTGGCGAGGCCCGCGCACTCGGGGTGGGAGGACGCGGCCGTGCCTCCCGAGAAGCTGGGGGGGTACCTGCGTGACTTCGACGCGCTCCTCGGCGAGCACCACTTGGCAGGAGTCCCCTACGGACACTTCGGCAGCGGCTGCGTGCACGTCCGGATCGACTTCGAGCTCGAGAATCCCGGGGGACGGGACCGGTTCCGGGCCTTCGTCGAGCAGGCGGCCGACCTCGCCGCGTCGTACGGCGGGAGCATGTCGGGGGAGCACGGGGACGGGCGGGCGAGGTCGGAGCTCCTGCCCCGGATGTACGACGCCGGCACGATCGAGCTCTTCGCCCGGGTGAAACGGGTCTTCGACCCGCAGAACCTGCTCAACCCCGGAATCCTGGTCGATCCGGCACCCTTCGACGCCGACCTGCGGCTGGGCCAGGCGGGCCGAACCGCCGCCACGGAGCGGCGAGCGCCCACCCTCCTGCGATTCACCCACGACGGAGGCTCGTTCGGTGACGCGGTGCATCGCTGCACGGGCGTCGGCAAATGCCTCAGCGACACCACGGCCTCCGGCGGGGTGATGTGCCCGTCGTACCTGGCCACGCGCGAGGAGAAGGACTCGACTCGCGGCCGCGCGCGGGTGCTCCAGGAGCTCGTGAACGGCTCGCTGGTCCACGGGTGGGGGGATCAGGCGGTCGGGGACGCCCTCGACCTCTGCCTGGCCTGCAAGGGCTGTGCGAGCGACTGCCCGACCGGCACCGACCTGGCGACGTACAAGGCCGAGGCGCTGCACCAGAGGTACCGGCGGCGGCTGCGGCCGCGCAGCCACTACGCCCTGGGCCAGCTCCCCCGATGGGCTCGCCTCGCGGCGCCTGTGGCGCCGGTGGTCAACCGGGCTCTCCGGTCGCCGCTGGTCGCACGTCTGACGAGGAGGGTCGCAGGGATCGACCAGCGGCGGGGGCTGCCCACGTTCTCCGCCACCTCGCTGAGGGCCGGGCGCGACCACGTGGGCTCACCGGACGTGTGGATCTGGGCCGACACCTTCACCGACCACTTCGCCGGCGAGTCGGCGCTGGCTGCGGTCGAGCTTCTCGCCGCAGCGGGGCTCCGTGCCGCCGTGATCCCGGACCGCGCCTGTTGTGGGCTCACCTGGATCTCGACGGGACAGCTGGGCGCAGCGCGGCGGGTGGTCGGGCGAGCCGTCGCCGCTCTGCATCCCTACGTGGCCTCCGGAGTGCCGGTGCTCGGCCTCGAGCCCTCCTGCCTGGCCAGCCTCCGCGGTGACGCCGTCGAGCTCCTCGACGACCCGCGGGCCACGGAGGTGGCGGCGGGGGTCCGGACCCTCGCCGAGCTGCTCACCGGGCTGGAGGGGTGGGAGCCGCCGGACCTCAGCGGGACCACCGTGGTCGCCCAGCCGCACTGCCACCACGCCTCGGTTCTCGGGTGGGAGGCCGACTCCCGGATCCTGGCCCGGTCGGGAGCGACGGTGGTCCGGGTGGGGGGCTGCTGCGGGCTGGCCGGGAACTTCGGGGTCGAGGAGGGGCACTACGAGGTGTCCGTGGCGGTCGCCGAGCTGGCGCTTCTGCCCGCCGTACGCGCTGCCGGGGCCGACGCGGTGGTGCTGGCGGACGGCTTCTCCTGCCGGACCCAGCTCGCGGATCTGGCCTCCGTGGAGGCGCTCACGCTGGCTCAGCTGCTGGCCCGAGGTGCCGGGACGCAGCTGCCGGGCGGGTAGCCTATAGCGCATCGGCTGTCGGTCGTTTTGACCCTCGTACGGCGAGCCGGTAATCTTTTTCACCGTGTCTGGGGAACCCAGGCCATCACGCGTGCTCCGAAGAGACGCGTGGCTGCAACTGGCAGCACGTAGCGGCACCTCCTGACTCGGAATCATCCGATTCGGTGAGCCGTGGCCGGGCGACACGCCCGACCACGGGGGTAGCCCAGCGAGCTCGCCAGGAGCAGCGCCAGAGTTCCAACAGCACCACCCAGCCAGGACGTGCCGGCATGAGTCGGTGACCGGACAAAGTACTAACGAGAGGGAACCACGCGGTGCCCACCATCCAGCAGTTGGTCCGTAAGGGCCGCCAGGACAAGGTGTCGAAGAACAAGACGCCCGCTCTGAAGGGTTCGCCCCAGCGACGCGGCGTTTGCACGCGTGTCTACACGACCACCCCCAAGAAGCCGAACTCCGCTCTCCGCAAGGTCGCACGTGTGCGCCTGTCGAGTGGCATCGAGGTCACGGCCTACATCCCGGGCGTCGGTCACAACCTGCAGGAGCACTCGATCGTGCTCGTGCGCGGTGGCCGAGTGAAGGACCTTCCCGGTGTCCGGTACAAGATCATCCGCGGTTCCCTCGACACGCAGGGCGTGAAGAACCGCAAGCAGGCTCGCAGCCGGTACGGCGCGAAGAAGGAGAAGAGCTAATGCCGCGCAAGGGCCCCGCCCCGAAGCGTCCGATCGACATCGACCCCGTCTACGGGTCGCAGGTCGTCACCCAGCTGGTCAGCAAGGTGCTCCAGGACGGCAAGAAGCAGGTGGCACAGCGCATTGTGTACACCGCGCTCGAAGGCTGCCGCGAGAAGACCGGCACGGACCCCGTGGTCACGCTCAAGCGTGCGCTCGAGAACGTCAAGCCGTCCATCGAGGTCAAGTCCCGCCGCGTCGGTGGCGCGACCTACCAGGTCCCGATCGAGGTCAAGGGCACCCGCGGCACGACGCTGGCACTTCGCTGGCTCGTCGGCTACGCCCAGGACCGTCGTGAGAAGACGATGGCCGACCGCCTGATGAACGAGATCCTCGACGCGTCCAACGGCCTCGGCGCCGCTGTGAAGAAGCGCGAGGACACGCACAAGATGGCCGAGTCCAACAAGGCCTTCGCGCACTACCGCTGGTGATCGTGACGGCGGTACGACCTCGTCGTACCGCCTACCCAGCATTCTGAAATCCACCCCAAGCATTCAACCGAGGGAATCCAGCAGTGGCCGTCGACATCACCACGGACCTGAACAAGGTCCGCAACATCGGCATCATGGCGCACATCGACGCCGGCAAGACCACCACGACCGAGCGGATCCTGTTCTACACCGGTATCACGTACAAGATCGGTGAGGTCCACGAGGGCGCGGCCACGATGGACTGGATGGAGCAGGAGCAGGAGCGCGGCATCACCATCACGTCCGCCGCGACGACGTGCTGGTGGAAGGACCACCAGATCAACATCATCGACACCCCGGGTCACGTGGACTTCACGGCCGAGGTGGAGCGCTCGCTTCGCGTGCTCGATGGCGCCGTCGCCGTCTTCGACGGTGTGGCCGGTGTCGAGCCGCAGACGATGACCGTGTGGCGTCAGGCGAACAAGTACTCCGTCCCCCGGATGTGCTTCGTGAACAAGCTCGACCGCACCGGCGCAGACTTCTTCCGCTGCATCGAGATGATGGTCGAGCGCCTGAACTCCACCCCGCTGGTCCTCCAGCTGCCGATCGGCGCCGAGGGTGACTTCATCGGTGTCGTCGACCTCGTCGGCATGCGTGCGCTCACCTGGCGTGGCGAGACCACGATGGGTGAGGACTACGAGATCGAGGAGATCCCGGCCGAGATGGCCGACCAGGTCGCCGAGTACCGCGAGAAGTTCCTCGAGACGCTCGCCGAGGCCGACGACGCGATCATGGAGAAGTACCTCGAGGAGGAGAGCTTCACCGTCGAGGAGCTCGAGGCCGCGATCCGTCGCGCCACCCTCGCCGACAAGCTCAACCCGGTCCTGTGCGGCACCGCGTTCAAGAACAAGGGCGTCCAGCCCCTGCTCGACGCTGTCGTGAAGTACCTGCCCTCGCCGCTCGACATCGACGGCATCCAGGGCCACGACGTCAAGGACGAGGAGAAGGTGATCGTCCGTCAGCCCAGCGACGACGAGCCGTTCTCCGGGCTGGCCTACAAGGTCGCCACCGACCCGCACCTGGGCAAGCTGATCTACGTGCGCGTCTACTCCGGCAAGCTCGAGGCCGGCTCGACCGTGGTGAACTCGGTCAACGGCCGCAAGGAGCGAATCGGCAAGGTCTACCAGATGCACGCGAACAAGCGTGAGGAGATCGCGTCGGTCGGCGCCGGCCAGATCGTGGCCGTGATGGGCCTGAAGGACACCAAGACCGGCCACACCCTGTGTGACCCGCAGAACCAGGTCGTGCTCGAGTCCATGAGCTTCCCGGCACCGGTGATCGAGGTCGCGATCGAGCCCAAGACCAAGGGCGACCAGGAGAAGCTCGGTACCGCCATCCAGCGTCTCTCCGACGAGGACCCCACCTTCACGGTCAAGGCCGACGAGGAGACCGGGCAGACGATCATCGCGGGCATGGGCGAGCTCCACCTGGAGATCCTCGTGGACCGGATGAAGCGCGAGTTCCGCGTCGAGGCCACCGTCGGAAAGCCGCAGGTCGCCTACCGCGAGACGATCCGTCGCAAGGTCGAGAAGCACGGCTACACGCACAAGAAGCAGACCGGCGGCTCTGGC
The DNA here is from genome assembly GCA_963740525.1 of uncultured Actinomycetota bacterium. Taxonomy (GTDB): domain Bacteria; phylum Actinomycetota; class Actinomycetes; order Propionibacteriales; family Nocardioidaceae; genus CAVUEG01. The sequence goes on along the minus strand of CAVUEG010000006.1, from coordinate 589,459 downwards.
CAGTTCGCGAAGGTCTCGATCTCGCTCGAGCCGAACATCGACCCGGAGACCGGTCACGGCGCCGGCTACGAGTTCGTGAACAACGTGTCCGGTGGTCGCGTGCCGCGTGAGTACATCCCCTCGGTCGACCAGGGTGGCCAGGACGCCATGGAGTTCGGTGTCCTCGCGGGCTACCCGATGGTCGATGTGAAGTTCACGCTCGAGGACGGCGCCTACCACGACGTCGACTCCTCCGAGCTGGCCTTCAAGATCGCCGGGAACCAGGCCTTCAAGGAGGCCGCCCGCATGGCGAAGCCGGTCCTGCTGGAGCCGGTGTTCGCGGTCGAGGTCGTCACCCCGGAGACCTACCTGGGCGACGTCATCGGCGACATCAACTCGCGCCGCGGACAGGTCCAGTCCATGTTCGAGCGCTCGGGCGACCGGGTCGTCGAGGCCCTCGTACCGCTGTCAGAGATGTTCGGGTACGTTGGCGACCTGAGGTCCAAGACCTCCGGTCAGGCGTCGTACTCGATGGAGTTCGACTCGTACGCCGAGGTTCCGCAGAACGTCGCCGACGAGATCATCAAGAAGGTCCGCGGCGAGTAGTTTCGTCCCCGGTTTACCTGCGTCACCACCCATACGAGTCAAGTACCAACAACAGGAGGAGCCCACAGTGGCTAAGGCGAAGTTCGAGCGGACCAAGCCGCACGTCAACATCGGCACGATTGGTCACATCGACCATGGCAAGACGACCTTGACCGCGGCGATCACGAAGGTGCTGCACGACAAGTACCCGAATCTCAACGCCGCTTCGGCGTTCGATGAGATCGACAAGGCTCCTGAGGAGCGTCAGCGCGGCATCACGATCTCGATCGCCCACGTCGAGTACCAGACCGAGGCGCGCCACTACGCGCACGTCGACTGCCCGGGCCACGCGGACTACATCAAGAACATGATCACCGGTGCGGCGCAGATGGACGGCGCGATCCTCGTGGTCGCAGCGACCGACGGCCCGATGCCGCAGACCAAGGAGCACGTGCTCCTGGCCCGCCAGGTCGGCGTGCCCGCGATCGTCGTCGCGCTGAACAAGTGCGACATGGTCGACGACGAGGAGCTCATCGAGCTCGTCGAGATGGAGGTGCGTGAGCTCCTCTCCGACTACGAGTTCGACGGCGACAACATCCCCGTCGTCCGCGTGGCGGCCTTCCCGGCGCTCCAGGGCGACGAGAAGTGGGGCGACTCGATCGTCGAGCTCATGAACGCTGTCGACGAGTCGATCCCGACCCCCGAGCGTGAGACCGACAAGCCGTTCCTCATGCCCGTCGAGGACGTGTTCACGATCACCGGTCGCGGCACCGTCATCACCGGTCGTATCGAGCGCGGTGTCGTCAAGGTGAACGAGGAGGTCGAGATCATCGGCATCCGCGAGGGCTCGCAGAAGTCCACCGTCACCGGCATCGAGATGTTCCGCAAGCTCCTCGACACCGGTGAGGCCGGCGAGAACGTCGGGCTGCTCCTGCGGGGTACCAAGCGCGAGGACATCGAGCGCGGCATGGTTGTCATCAAGCCGGGCACCACCACCCCGCACACCAACTTCGAGGCGAACGTCTACATCCTCTCGAAGGAGGAGGGTGGCCGTCACACGCCGTTCTTCAACAACTACCGTCCGCAGTTCTACTTCCGGACCACGGACGTGACGGGCGTGGTGACCCTCCCCGAGGGCACCGAGATGATCATGCCGGGTGACAACACCGAGATGTCGGTCGAGCTCATCCAGCCGATCGCCATGGAGGACGGCCTCCGCTTCGCTATCCGCGAGGGTGGCCGCACGGTCGGCGCAGGCCGCGTCACCAAGATCACCAAGTAGCACCTTCGGAGGACCCCCGGACCTGATGGTCCGGGGGTCCTCTGCATGTTTCTCGACCTCGCCTCACCGCACGCCAGGAGGGCTGACGTGGCCTCGGATCCCGAGTTGCAGCAACGGCCCCCTGCGCGACCTCACATGCGCTTCACCGCCGAGGGGCGCCGGATGCGCGAGGTCCTCAGCTACTCCCGCCGCGGAGCGCGGTTCACGCCCAGGCAGCAGGAGGCCTGGGATGCGTTCCACAAGACGTGGTGGATTCCCGACGAGGAGGTCGACGAGCCCGGCTTCGTGCTCGCTGACTGGTTCGGGCGCGAGGCGCCGCTCCTGGTCGAGGTGGGCTCCGGGATCGGCGAGGCGACGATGGCCATCGCGGCCGCCCACCCCGAGTGCAACGTCCTGGCGGTCGAGGTCTGGCTCCCCGGAGTCGCGGACACGCTCGCCCGAGTCGCCGAGTGCGGCGCGGAGAACGTCCGTCTGCTGAGTGTGGACGCGGGTTGGACGCTGGAGCACCTGGTCCCGGAGGCCGGGTTGGCAGGCCTCTACACCTTCTTCCCGGATCCCTGGCCGAAGTCCAAGCACCACAAACGACGGCTGGTCACGCGAGCCTTCGCCGGTCTGGCGGCCAGCCGGATGGCCCTGGGCGCGCCCTGGCGGCTGGCGACGGACTGGGCGGACTATGCCACCCAGATGACGGTCGTGCTGGAGGCGCAGCCGGACCTCGAGGGCGGGGTGGTCGAGCGCTGGCCCGGACGACCTCTGACGCGGTTCGAACGCAAGGGCATCGAGGCCGGACGGCCGATCGTGGACCTCGCCTACCGACGCGTCTGATCACGACGCCCTGCGGCTCACGGGCGGGGTGGCCGACCGCGTCTCCTGGTCCGTCGGTGCTCCGTCAGCCCTCCGTCAGCCCTCCGTCAGCCCTCCGTCAGCCCTGCCACGGCGTCGCGGAAGACCTCCGTGTGCCGGTCGACGTCGGCCGCGGTGTGCTGCGGGGAGAACAGCGCCATGTTGTGGAACGGAGTCAGGAGCACCCCTCGGTTGAGGGCCCACAGGTGGAAGAAGCCCTCCAGCTCCTCGTCGACGGCTGCGGCGGCGTCGGCCCCGGTGCGAGGGGGCGGGCAGAACCAGTACTCCGCCCGGCACCCCAGGCGTTGGACGTGCCAGGGCAGCCCGAACTCGTCGATGGTGCGCTGGACCCCGTCGGTGAACCGCCGGGCCAGCGGAACGGCCACGGCGAAGTCCTCCTCGCGCAGGGCCACCGAGAGAGTTCTCCGCACCGCTGCCATGGCGAGGGCGCTGCCGGTCAGGGTCCCGCCGACGCCGGCCACGTCGATCTCGTGGCCGAGCATGGGTGCGTCCAGGCGTGCGGCCAGCTCGGCGCTGAAGCCGTACGCCGCCGCCGGGACGCCGCCGCCGATCGGCTTGCCCACCACGACGATGTCCGGCTCCAGCTTCCAGGCAGCCGTACAGCCTCCGGGTCCGGCGCACAGGGTGTGCGTCTCATCGATGACCAGCAGCGCGCCGTGGGCCCGGGTCAGGTCGCGGACCGCAGCCAGGTAGCCGTCGTCGGGAAGCACGATCCCGATGTTCGTGAGGGCCGGCTCCATCAGGACCGCGGCCACCTCGCCCGTGGCCAGGGCCCGCTCGAGGGCCTCCACGTCGTTGAAGGGAACGACCGCGGTGGTGACGGCGACATCCACCTGCGGGCCGAGGGCGCCGGGGCGAGGCACGACCCGGTCGCCGTCCAGCACGGCGAGGGTCTCGTCGACCGTGCCGTGGTAGCACCAGTCCATGACGCAGATCTTCGGGCGTCCGGTCAGGTGGCGGGCGAAGCGCAGGACGAAGCGGTTGGCATCCGTGGCCGACATCGCCATCTGCCACAGGGGGAGCCCGAACCTGCGCGTCAGCTCCTGGCCCACCCACACGGCGTCCGCACCCGGGAGCATGGTGGTGAGACCTCTCCTGGCCTGCGCCGCTACGGCATCGGCGACCTCGGGCAGCGCGTGACCGGTCATGGCTCCGGTGTCGCCCAGGCAGAGGTCGACGTACTCGAGACCGTCGACGTCGGTGAAGCGCGCGCCGGAGGCAGAGGCGCAGAAGAGCGGGAACGCGCCCGGCCACCGCGTCATCCACGGCATCGGCACTCCGGCCAGGAGCGAGCCGCGAGCCTCCTCGGCGAGCGCCGCCGAGCCGGGGTGGAGGTCCACGAAGGTCGACTCCTCGGCACGGCGTAGGTCAGCGAGCCGTTCCCGGGTGATCATGGTCGAAGACTAGGGTCCGCGGCCGTGGCGGGGAAGGCCGACGACACGCCACAGGGGAGCCCGGTCGGGCCTGATCCGGACCACGATTTGGTATGTGCGGGGGGTGTCTGCCAAGATAGTCCGGTTGCTCCGGCTGGGTTGCCGGGGAGCGTTTGCAGCACTCTTGACTACTGAATCGGGTTCTCCAGATCGCGGTGGTTGTTCGTGTTGCCGCTCCGCACCGTGAGACCCGATGGGCCCGACGTTCGCGTCGGGTCGCCACTCCGACAAGATCGCGATGTGGTGTGTTGTGCCTGACAGGCGCGACACGCCCGACCGCGGGGGTCGGACAGGGCGAAGCACAGACAGGTACACCAGCCGGTGTTCCTCGACAGCAGTGGTACCGAGTAGAAGGACGAACTGAGAGCTATGGCGGGACAGAAGATCCGCATCAGGCTCAAGGCCTACGACCACGAGGTGATTGACACCTCGGCTCGCAAGATCGTTGACACGGTCACCCGGACGGGTGCGAAGGTCGCTGGCCCTGTGCCTCTGCCCACCGAGAAGAACGTGTACTGCGTCATCCGCTCGCCCCACAAGTACAAGGACAGCCGCGAGCACTTTGAGATGCGCACGCACAAGCGCCTCATCGACATCATCGACCCCACCCCGAAGACTGTTGACTCGCTCATGCGGCTTGACCTGCCGGCTGGCGTCGACATCGAGATCAAGCTCTGAAGGCTGACTGATCCATGAGTACTTTCGAACGCAACGTCCGTGGGCTGCTGGGCACCAAGCTCGGCATGACCCAGACCTGGGATGACCACAACCGCGTGGTCCCTGTGACGGTGATCGCTGCCGGCACCAACGTGGTGACGAAGGTCCGCCAGCCCGAGCTCGATGGCTACAACGCCATCCAGGTCGGGTACGGCGAGATCGACGGCACCAAGGTGACCAAGCCCGAAGCCGGGCAGTTCGCCAAGGCCGGGGTCACCCCCCGTCGCCACCTGGCGGAGATCCGTACGGCCGACGCCGGTTCCTACACCGTCGGCCAGGAGCTGCCCCTCGACCTGTTCGCGGCTGGTGAGGAGGTCGACGTGACCGCCACCAGCAAGGGCAAGGGCTACGCCGGTGTCATGAAGCGTCACGGCTTCCACGGCGTCGGCGCCTCGCACGGCGCGCACAAGAACCACCGCAAGCCGGGCTCGATCGGTGGCTGCGCCACCCCGGGTCGCGTCTTCAAGGGCATGCGCATGGCCGGCCGGATGGGTGGCGACCAGGTCACCACCCAGAACGTCGAGATCCACGCGGTCGACGCCGAGAAGGGCCTGATCCTTCTCAAGGGCGCCGTGCCCGGTCCCAAGGGTGGCCTCGTGGTCATCCGTTCCGCTGCCAAGCGTGCCGAGAAGGAGGCGAGCAACTGATGGCGAAGACAGCAACGTCCGTCAAGGTTGTGGACGTCGACCTGCCCGCCGAGATCTTCGACGTCCAGGTCAACATCCCGCTGATCCACCAGGTCGTCGTTGCCCAGCAGGCTGCGGCTCGCCAGGGCACCGCTTCGACCAAGAGCCGCGGCGAAGTCCGCGGTGGTGGTCGCAAGCCCTACAAGCAGAAGGGCACCGGCCGCGCCCGTCAGGGCTCGACCCGCGCGCCGCAGTTCGCCGGCGGTGGCGTGGTCCACGGACCGACGCCGCGCAGCTACGACCAGCGCACGCCCAAGAAGATGAAGGCCGCGGCACTCCGCGGTGCGCTCTCGGACCGGGCTCGTTCCGGCCGCGTGCACGTCGTCGAGGGCTTCGTGTCCGGCGACAAGCCGAACACCCGCGGCGCCCTCGAGGCACTGAGCGGCCTCTCGGACCGTCCCCGTGCGCTCGTCGTGCTGGAGCGTGCCGACAACGTGACCTGGCTGTCCCTGCGCAACGTGCCGAGCGTGCACATCATCGCGGTGGACCAGCTCAACACGTACGACGTCCTGCTCTCCGACGACGTGGTGTTCACCAAGGGCGCGTACGACGCGTTCGTGGCGGGCCCCGCTGCCGGCAAGTCCGTGAAGGCGGTGGCGACCTCGTCCGAGGCAGCCGACCTCGACGTGGCAGTGGACGCCGAGGACACCGATTCCACTGAGGAGGCCTCCAAGTGAGCACCATGCACAGGGACCACCGCGACATCCTGATCGCGCCCGTGGTGAGCGAGAAGAGCTACGGCCTGCTCGACGCGAACAAGTACACCTTCGTGGTGCGCCCGGACGCCAACAAGACCGAGATCAAGATCGCCGTCGAAAAGGTGTTCAACGTCAAGGTCACTTCGGTCAACACCATCAACCGCAAGGGAAAGACGCGCCGTACCCGCTTCGGCATCGGTAAGCGCGCCAACACCAAGCGTGCGATCGTCAGCCTCGCTGAGGGCCAGCGCATCGACATCTTCGGGGGACCGGTCAGCTGACCGGGCTCCAGAAGATCCGAGAGGAACCCCAATAACCATGGCTATCCGCAAGTACAAGCCGACTACCCCGGGCCGACGCGGCTCGTCGGTCGCCGACTTCGTCGAGATCACCCGGACCACGCCGGAGAAGTCCCTGGTGCGCCCGCTCCCCAAGAAGGGCGGCCGCAACAACCAGGGCCGGATCACCACCCGTCACCAGGGTGGTGGACACAAGCGTGCCTACCGCATCATCGACTTCCGTCGCTACGACAAGGACGGCGTGCCCGCCAAGGTCGCGCACATCGAGTACGACCCGAACCGCACGGCCCGGATCGCACTGCTGCACTACGCCGACGGCGAGAAGCGCTACATCATCGCGCCGCACGGTCTGACGCAGGGCACCCCGGTCGAAGCCGGCCCGAACGCCGACATCAAGGCGGGCAACAACCTGCCGCTGCGCAACATCCCCGTCGGTACCACCCTGCACTGCATCGAGCTCCGCCCCGGCGGCGGCGCGAAGATCGCCCGGTCCGCCGGTGCGTCCGTGCAGCTGGTGGCCAAGGAAGGCAGCCGAGCCCAGCTCCGGATGCCTTCGGGCGAAATGCGCTACGTCGACGTCCGTTGCCGCGCCACGATCGGTGAGGTCGGGAACGCCGAGCAGTCGAACATCAACTGGGGCAAGGCCGGCCGCATGCGCTGGAAGGGCAAGCGCCCGACCGTCCGCGGTGTCGTCATGAACCCGGTTGACCACCCCCACGGTGGTGGTGAAGGCAAGACCTCCGGTGGACGTCACCCGGTCTCGCCCTGGGGCAAGAAGGAAGGTCGCACGCGCAAGCGCAAGGCCTCCGACGCCCTCATTGTCCGTCGCCGCAAGTCCGGCAAGCGTCGCTGAGAAGGGAACTGAACTATGCCTCGCAGCCTGAAGAAGGGCCCCTTCGTCGACGGCCACCTGATCAAGAAGGTGGACGGACAGAACGACAAGGGCACCCACAACGTGATCAAGACCTGGTCTCGTCGCTCGATGATCGTGCCGGCCATGATCGGCCACACGATCGCAGTGCACGACGGCCGCAAGCACGTCCCCGTGTTCGTGACCGACTCCATGGTTGGCCACAAGCTCGGAGAGTTCGCCCCGACGAGGACCTTCAAGGGCCACGTCAAGGATGACCGGAAGAGCCGCCGCCGCTGATGCGGAGGCAGTCGCTAGTCGCAAACGAAAAGGTTTATGACAGATGAGCGTTACAGAGCGTAGGCGCGTAAGTGCCCGCCGCGACACCCTGCTGGGCGACCAGCCGGGTGCCTTCGCCAGCGCGCGCTTCGTCCGGATCACTCCGATGAAGGCACGCCGCGTCGTGGACATGGTCCGCGGAATGGCAGTAGACGAGGCGCTGGTACTCCTGCAGTTCGCACCGCAGGCAGCCAGCGAGACCGTCTACAAGGTGCTCGAGAGCGCCGTGGCGAACGCAGAGACCACTGAAGAGCTTGACCGCGCGTCGCTGATTGTCAGCAAGGCGATGGTGGACGAGGGGCCGACGATGAAGCGTTGGCGTCCCCGTGCCCAGGGCCGAGCGTCGCGGATCAACAAGCGCACCAGCCACATCACGCTGGTGGTGCAGCCCCGCGAGGATGCTGCCGCCGAGAAGAAGGGACGGAAGGCCTGATGGGCCAGAAGATCAACCCGAACGGCTTCCGCCTCGGAATCTCCATCGACCACAAGAGCCGCTGGTACGCCGAGAAGCTGTACAAGGCGTACGTCGGCGAGGACGTCGCGATCCGCAAGCTGCTCTCCAAGGGCATGGAGCGGGCCGGCATCTCCAAGGTGGAGATCGAGCGCACCCGTGACCGGGTCCGCGTCGACATCCACACCGCACGCCCCGGCATCGTCATCGGTCGCCGTGGCGCCGAGGCCGACCGCATCCGCGGTGAGCTCGAGAAGCTCACTGGCAAGCAGGTGCAGCTGAACATCCTCGAGGTCAAGAACCCCGAGCTCGATGCGCAGCTCGTCGCCCAGGGTGTCGCCGAGCAGCTGGCAGGTCGTGTGGCCTTCCGTCGCGCGATGCGCAAGGCGATGCAGACCTCGATGCGCTCCGGCGCCAAGGGTGTCCGGATCCAGTGCTCGGGCCGCCTCGGTGGCGCCGAGATGTCTCGCTCGGAGTTCTACCGCGAGGGCCGCGTGCCCCTGCACACGCTCCGCGCCGACATCGACTACGGCTTCTACGAGGCCAAGACCACCTTCGGCCGGATCGGCGTGAAGGTCTGGATCTACAAGGGCGAGGTCGCCGGTACCCGCGCCGAGCGCGAGGCACAGGCTGCCGCGCGCGCCGGTGCTCCCGGTCGTGGCCGTCCGGCACGCGGCGGCGCTCCCGAGCGTCCCAGCCGTGGCACCCGTGGTGACCGTCCGACCCGCTCGGACCGCGCGCCGCGCACGGACGCGCCGGCCGAGACCGCTGCTCCGGCTCCGGTCGAGGCTGCTGTCGCGCCCGCCGAATCCACTCCTGCGACCAATGGGGAGGGCTGAGCAGCATGTTGATGCCCCGTAGGGTCAAGCACCGCAAGCAGCACCACCCGAAGCGGACCGGCTTCGCCAAGGGCGGCACCAAGCTCGCCTTCGGTGACTTCGGTATCCAGGCGATCGAGGGTCACTACGTGACCAACCGCCAGATCGAGTCGGCGCGTATCGCAATGACCCGTCACATCAAGCGAGGCGGAAAGGTGTGGATCAACATCTACCCCGACCGTCCGCTGACCAAGAAGCCTGCCGAGACCCGCATGGGCTCCGGTAAGGGTTCACCCGAGTGGTGGGTCGCGAACGTCAAGCCCGGTCGTGTCATGTTCGAACTGTCCGGCGTGACTGAGGAAGTCGCTCGTGAGGCCATGCGCCGCGCGATCCACAAGCTTCCGATGAAGTGCCGCTTTGTCTCCCGTGAGGCAGGTGAATTCTGATGGCTACTGCATTCGAACTCGACGACATGACCAATGTCGACCTCGAGACCAAGCTGCGCGAGGCCAAGGAAGAGCTGTTCAACCTGCGCTTCCAGGCCGCGACCGGCCAGCTCGAGAGCCACGGCCGCCTTCGGTCGGTCAAGAAGGACATCGCCCGGATCTACACGGTGGTGCGCGAGCGTGAGCTCGGCATTCGCCAGACACCGGGCTCGAGCGAGAACGGGAACGGTGCCGCATGAGTGAGGCAACCCCAGCAGCCGAGACAGAGCGCACGAGCCGCAAGGTTCGCGAGGGCCTGGTCGTGAGCGACAAGATGGACAAGACCGTCGTCGTGTCCGTCGAGGACCGCGTCAAGCACGCGCTGTACGGCAAGGTCCTGCGCCGCACGAGCAAGCTCAAGGCGCACGACGAGCAAAACCAGTGCGGCACCGGCGACCGGGTCCTGATCATGGAGACCCGTCCGCTGTCGGCCACGAAGCGCTGGCGCGTCGTCGAGGTCCTCGAAAAGGCCAAGTGAAGGTTTCACGCCCAAGTTTCGTACAAGTTCGACCAGGCTCTCGCTCCGCGCGAGTGGGAGAACCGGCTCGACAACCAGGAGATAACCGATGATCCAGCAGGAGTCGCGACTCAAGGTCGCCGACAACACCGGTGCAAAGCAGATTCTTTGCATCCGTGTGCTCGGCGGCTCGGGTCGACGCTACGCCGGCATCGGCGACGTCATCGTCGCCACCGTCAAGGATGCAATCCCCGGTGGCAACGTCAAGAAGGGTGACGTCGTCAAGGCCGTCATTGTCCGAACCGTGAAGGAGCGTCGGCGCGCCGACGGCTCGTACATCAAGTTCGACGAGAACGCAGCAGTGATCCTCAAGAACGATGGCGAGCCGCGCGGTACGCGCATCTTCGGCCCCGTGGGACGCGAGCTGCGCGAGAAGAAGTTCATGAAGATCATCTCGCTGGCTCCGGAGGTGCTCTGAGGATGGGTAAGAACGTGAACATCAAGAAGGGTGACACCGTCAAGGTGATCGCTGGCAAGGACAAGGGCGCCGAAGGCAAGGTCATCTCCGTCCTGCGCGAGCAGGACCGGGTGATCGTCGAGGGCGTGAACCGCGTCAAGCGGCACACCAAGGTGGTCAACCAGGGTGGTCGCGCCGGCAACACCGGCGGCATCGTCACCACCGAGGCCTCCATCCACATCTCCAACGTGATGCTGGTCGACGGCAAGGGCACCACTCGCGTCGGCTTCCGCCGCGACGACGTCTCCAAGCGTCGCCCCGACGGCACCACCTACCCCGCCCAGCGCAGCGTCCGGGTGTCCCGCAAGACGGGTGAGGAAATCTGATGACGACAACCAACACGCCCCCGCGGCTCAAGACGCGCTACCGCGAGGAGATCCTCCCCGCGCTGCGCACCGAGTTCGAGTACGCCAACGTCATGCAGGTCCCCGGTCTGACCAAGATCGTGGTCAACATGGGTGTCGGCGAGGCTGCCCGCGACTCGAAGCTGATCGAAGGTGCGGTCAAGGACCTCACCGCGATCACCGGCCAGAAGCCGCAGGTCACCAAGGCCCGCAAGTCCATCGCGCAGTTCAAGCTGCGTGAGGGGATGCCGATCGGCGCGCACGTCACGCTGCGCGGCGACCGCATGTGGGAGTTCCTCGACCGGCTGCTGTCGCTCGCGCTGCCCCGCATCCGGGACTTCCGCGGCCTCTGCGGCACGCCAGTTCGACGGTCGTGGCAACTACACCTTCGGTCTGACCGAGCAGGTCATGTTCCACGAGATCGACCAGGACAGGATCGACCGCTCCCGCGGCATGGACATCACGGTCGTGACGACCGCGACGAACGACGACGAGGGTCGCGCGCTGCTCAAGCAGCTCGGCTTCCCGTTCAAGGAGCAGTGACCGATGGCCAAGACATCACTCAAGGTCAAGGCGGCCCGCAACCCGAAGTTCAAGGTGCGCGGCTACACCCGTTGCCAGCGCTGCGGCCGCCCCAAGTCCGTTTACCGCAAGTTCGGCCTCTGCCGCATCTGCCTGCGCGAGATGGCACACCGCGGCGAGCTGCCGGGCGTCACGAAGAGCAGCTGGTGAGCTGCCCCGGTACGCCGGGCACCATGACGGACACACACATGCTTCACACAACGATCGCTGAAGGTCGCCTGCCAGGACGGCGAAACCACGGTGGGAAAGGGCCTCACGGCCATGACGATGACTGACCCGATCGCAGACATGCTTACTCGTCTGCGCAACGCCAACCAGGCGTACCACGACTCGGTGACGATGCCGTACAGCAAGCTCAAGGCTGGCGTCGCCGAGATCCTCCAGCAGGAGGGCTACATCACCTCCTGGAAGGTGGAGGAGCCCGCTGAGGGCGAGGTGGGCAAGGCCCTGATCGTGAACCTCAAGTACGGCCAGAACCGCGAGCGCTCCATCGCCGGCGTCCGCCGGATCAGCAAGCCCGGCCTTCGCGTCTACGCGAAGAGCACCGGCCTGCCCAAGGTGCTCGGCGGCCTGGGCGTGGCGATCATCTCGACCAGCCAGGGCCTGCTGACTGACCGTCAGGCCAACAAGAAGGGCGTGGGTGGGGAAGTCCTCGCCTACGTCTGGTAACGACGAGACCGAGAAGGAGAAACGGAGCATGTCGCGCATTGGCAAGCTTCCCATCACGGTCCCGTCCGGTGTCGACGTCGCGATCGACGAGCGACTGGTGACGGTCAAGGGGCCCAAGGGCACCCTGAGCGCACACCGTTGCCGCGCCCGATCACGGTCGACCGCGGCGAGGACGGCGCCGTCGAGGTCAAGCGTCCGGACGACGAGCGGGAGAGCCGCTCGTTGCACGGACTGACCCGCACCCTGATCGCCAACATGGTGACCGGAGTGACCGAGGGCTACGAGAAGAAGCTCGAGATCGTGGGCGTCGGATACCGCGTCCTGTCCAAGGGCCCGACCCAGCTGGAGTTCCAGCTCGGGTACTCGCACCCGATCACGTTCAACGCCCCCGACGGCATCACGTTCACCGTCGAGAGCCCGACCAAGCTCGGCGTCCAGGGCATCGACAAGCAGCTGGTCGGCGAGGTCGCCGCGAACATCCGCAAGCTTCGCAAGCCTGAGCCCTACAAGGGCAAGGGCGTCCGCTACGCGGGCGAGCAGATCCGCCGCAAGGTCGGAAAGGCTGGTAAGTGACGATGGCTATCTCACTCAAGTCCGGCAAGCACACGAGCGCCCGCACCGCGTCGCGTCTGCGTCGTCAGGTCCGGGGCCGCAAGAAGGTCGCCGGCACGGCCGAGCGTCCGCGTCTCGTCGTCACCCGCTCCGCGAAGCACATCACCGTGCAGGTGGTCGACGACGTCGTCGGCAAGACGCTGGCCTACGCCAGCACCATGGAGGCCGACGTGCGCGGCTTCGAGGGCGACAAGTCCGCCAAGGCCAGCAAGGTCGGCGAGCTCGTGGCCGAGCGTGCGAAGGCGGCCGGTGTCGAGACCGCCGTGTTCGACCGCGCCGGTAACAAGTACCACGGGCGCGTTGCCGCCCTGGCCGATGGCGCCCGCGAGGGCGGCCTCGCGTTCTGATCGCGATCGACGAGCAGCTTCGAAGAGCAAGGAAGAGGTAGTTCGACATGAGCGGATCCCAGCGCCGTGGCGGCGGTGGCGAGCGCCAGTCCGGTGGTCGCGACGATCGTCGACGGCGGCCAGGCTGCCGACAAGACCGCCTACATCGAGCGTGTCGTCGCGATCAACCGCGTCGCCAAGGTCGTGAAGGGTGGTCGTCGCTTCAGCTTCACCGCCCTCGTGATCGTCGGTGACGGCGACGGCATGGTCGGCGTGGGCTACGGCAAGGCCAAGGAGGTCCCGGCCGCGATCGCCAAGGGCGTGGAGGAGGCCAAGAAGAGCTTCTTCAAGGTCCCCCGCGTCCAGGGCACGATCCCGCACCCGATCCAGGGCGAGAAGGCGGCCGGCGTCGTGCTGCTGCGCCCGGCTGCCCCTGGTACCGGTGTGATCGCCGGTGGCCCGGTGCGCGCCGTGCTGGAGTGCGCCGGCATCCACGACGTGCTGAGCAAGTCGCTCGGCTCGTCCAACCAGATCAACATCGTGCACGCGACCGTCGAGGCGCTGCGCTCGCTCGAGGAGCCCGAGGCCGTCGCGGCCCGCCGTGGCCTCCCCGTCGAGCACGTGGCTCCGGCAGCGCTGCTGAAGGCTCGGGCGGAGGTGGTCTCAGTATGGGTCGCCTCAAGGTCCAGCAGAAGCGGTCGACGATCGGCTGCAAGAAGAACCAGCGGGACACCCTCCGCACGCTTGGGCTCAAGCGCATCGGCGACGTCGTCGTCAAGGAGGACCGCCCCGAGATCCGAGGCATGCTCATGACGGTCAGGCACCTGATCGTCCGTGGAAGAGGTGGACTGACATGACGCTCAAGCTGCACCACCTGCGTCCTGCTCCCGGAGCCAAGACCGCCAAGACCCGTGTGGGTCGCGGTGAGGGCTCGAAGGGCAAGACCGCTGGTCGAGGCACCAAGGGCACCAAGGCCCGCTACCAGGTGCCGGCCAGCTTCGAGGGTGGGCAGATGCCCATCCACATGCGGCTGCCGAAGCTCAAGGGCTTCCGCAACCCGTTCAAGGTGGAGTTCCAGGTCGTCAACCTCGACCGGATCAACGAGCTGTTCCCCGACGGTGGCACGGTCGGCGTCGAGGACCTGGTCGCCAAGGGCGCCGTCCGCGACGGCCTGCCGATCAAGGTCCTCGGCTCCGGCGACCTCTCCGTGGCCGTGCAGGTGAGCGCGCACGCGTTCTCCGCCTCGGCCAAGGAGAAGATCGCCGCCGCCGGAGGCAGCACGACCGAAGTCTGAGCATCGCGCTCGGTCATCGGCCGCGGCCCAGGGCCGCACCGACAGACCATGACAGGGGCTCGAGCCTTGGGTCGACAGGGCGAAATCCCTGTGCGAGCCGGGCGTTCGGGCCCCTGTTCAGGCTTCCGTGGTCTCTGCCGCACCGAGCGGGGGACCTGCGCATGGAGTGAAGAAGGAGGATCAGGTGCTAGGCGCATTCGCCAACGCGTTCCGCACGCCGGACCTGCGTACGTAAGTTGCTGTTCGTCCTGTTTGTCATCGTGGTCTTCCGGCTCGGCTCCCAGGTCCCGGCCCCCGGGGTCAACGTCGCCAACGTGCAGGCCTGCTTCGCCCAGGTCAAGGGCAACGACCTCTACGGCCTGATCAACCTCTTCTCCGGTGGCGCGCTGCTCCAGCTCACCGTCTTCGCGCTCGGCATCATGCCGTACATCACCGCGAGCATCATCCTGCAGCTGCTCGTCGTCGTGATCCCCCGGCTGGAGGCCCTCAAGAAGGAGGGTCAGGCCGGACAGACCAAGATCACGCAGTACACCCGCTACCTCACGCTCGCCCTCGCGGTCCTCCAGGCCACCGGCATCGTGGCGCTGGCCCGCAGCGGGCAGCCTGCTCCAGGGCTGCGACCCGACCCGCTGCTCTACGACGAGGGCATCGGCACTTCATGACCATCATGCTGGTCACGATGACGGCGGGCACCGCGGTCATCATGTGGCTCGGCGAGCTCATCACCGACCGCGGCATCGGCAACGGCATGTCGATCCTGATCTTCACCCAGGTCGTCGCGACCTTCCCCTCCGCCCTGTGGCAGGTCAAGGTCTGCGCGGCTGGTGGGTCTTCGCCCTGGTGCTGGCCATCGGGCTGGTCGTGATCGCGGCCGTGATCTTCATGGAGCAGGGGCAGCGCCGGATCCCGGTGCAGTACGCACGCCGGATGGTGGGCCGCAAGATGTTCGGCGGCTCCTCGACGTACATCCCGCTCAAGGTCAACCAGGCCGGCATCATCCCGGTCATCTTCGCCTCGAGCCTGCTCTACCTGCCGGCGATGGCGGTCCAGTTCAGCCAGCACCGACTCGTGGTGGGCCGACTTCATCAACACCTACCTCGTTCGGGCACCCACCCGCTCTACATGGCGGTGTACTTCGGCTGATCATCTTCTTCACCTACTTCTACGTCGCGATCACCTTCAACCCGCAAGAGGTGGCCGACAACATGAAGAAGTACGGCGGCTTCATCCCCGGGATCCGGGCGGGCAAGCCGACCGAGGAGTACCTCAACTACGTCCTGTCCCGCATCACGTTGCCTGGCGCGCTGTACCTCGGCCTGATCTCACTGGTTCCGCTGATCGCCCTCGTGCTGGTCAACGCCAACCAGAACTTCCCCTTCGGCGGCACGTCCATCCTGATCATGGTGGGCGTCGCGCTCGACACGGTGAAGCAGATCGAGAGCCAGCTCCAGCAGCGCAACTACGAAGGGTTCCTGCGCTGATGCGTCTCATCCTGATGGGCCCCCCAGGAGCCGGCAAGGGCACCCAGGCCAAGGTGATCTCCGAGCCACTCGGCGTTCCCGCGATCTCCACCGGCGACATCTTCCGGGCCAACGTCACCAAGGGCACGCCGCTCGGTGTCGAGGCCAAGCGCTACATGGACGCCGGTGACTACGTCCCCGACGAGGTCACCAACGCGATGGTGCGCAACCGGCATCGACGAGGAGGACGCCGTCGACGGCTTCCTGCTCGACGGCTACCCGCGGACGCTGGCCCAGGTCGACGAGCTCGACGGGATGATCCGCTTCAGCGGCCATCGAGCTCGATGCCGCCGTCGTGATCAGGGCCGACGACGAGGAGCTCGTCGCACGTCTGATGGCTCGCGCCGAGGTCGAGGGGCGCGCCGACGACACCGAGGACGTCATCCGTCACCGTCAGGAGCTCTACCTCGAGCAGACCGCTCCGCTCATCGATGTCTACCCGAAAGCGCGGCATCCTCGTCGAGGTCGACGGCATGGGCGAGGTCGACGAGGTCACGCAGCGGATCTTCGACGCCCTCGACGTGATCCCCGAGAGCCGAGCAGCCTTGTCGTTCCTGGACCGTGGCGTGGAGATCAAGACCCGCGAGCAGATCGCCACCATGCGCCGCGCCGGGCTGGTGGTGGGGGAGACCCTCGCGCTCCTGGGCCGCGCCGTGCGTGCGGGAGTCACCACGGGTGAGCTGGACGCGATCGCCGAGGACAACATCAGGTCCGCGGGCGCGACCCCGTCGTTCAAGGGGTACCACGGCTTCCCCGGCTCGATCTGCACGTCCGTGAACGACGAGGTCGTGCACGGGATCCCCGGCGGCCGCGTGATCCAGGACGGTGACATCGTCTCCATCGACTGCGGGGCGATCGTCGACGGATGGCACGGCGATGCCGCCCTGACGTTCGCCGTGGGCGACGTGGCGGCCGCGGCCTTGGAGCTGATGCGCGTGACCGAGGAGTCCATGTGGCGCGGCATCGCCGCGGCATCGCTCGGCGGACGCGTCACCGACATCTCGCACGCCGTCGAGACCTACATCAGGAGCCAGGGCGACTACGGCATCCTCGAGGAGTACGTCGGCCACGGGATCGGCATCGGCGATGCACCAGCCGCCCGAACGTGCCGAACTACGGGAGGCCGGGCAAGGGCCCGAAGCTGGTCGAGGGCCTGGCCCTGGCCGTCGAGCCGATGGTGACGCTGGGCGATCCCGCCAACCGGACACTCGCGGACGACTGGACCGTCGTCACCGAGGACGGCCGGGTGTCCGCACACTTCGAGAACACCTTCACGTTGACGCAGCAGGGAGCCTGGGTGCTCACTGCGCTCGACGGGGGCGAGGCGAAACTCGCCGAGCTCGGCGTGCCATTCGGTGGCCGCTGACCCGAGCGTGCCGGGACCCACGGAATGCCCCGCAGCCACC
Organism: uncultured Actinomycetota bacterium; assembly: GCA_963740525.1. GTDB lineage: Bacteria > Actinomycetota > Actinomycetes > Propionibacteriales > Nocardioidaceae > CAVUEG01. The sequence continues at coordinate 572,246 of CAVUEG010000006.1, read as the reverse complement.
GTGACGTTGGGTGAGGCGTGACCTCCTCCCCGATCCTGTCCGTGCTCGACCTGGTGCCGGTGCGCGGCGACCAGACGACGTCGGACGCGCTGCGGCGTCCACCTCGCTCGCGGGGTCGCCGACGAGGCGGGGTTACCGCCGCTACTGGCTGGCCGAGCACCACAACATGCCTGCCGTCGCCGCGACGAACCCGGCCCTGCTGATCGCACTGGTCGCCGGCGGCCACCGAGCGGATCCGGGTGGGCTCGGGTGGCGTGATGCTGCCCAACCACGCGCCGCTCGTGGTCGCCGAGCAGTTCGCGCTCCTCGAGGCGGCGTACCCCGAACGCATCGACCTCGGCATCGGCAGAGCGCCGGGCAGCGACCCGGTCACCAGCTGGGCACTGCGCCACGGAGCCGGTGGGGTGGAGGCTGACGCCGTCAGCCGCTTCCCGCAGTACGTCGACGAGGTGATCGCGATGATGGACGCCTCGGGTGTCGGTCTCGAGGTCGGCGGGAGCACCCACGTGCTCCGGGCCACGCCGCACGCCGTCTCCCGACCCCCGGTCTGGCTCCTCGGCTCCTCCGACTACTCGGCCCGGTTGGCCGCGGCCCGTGGACTGCCGTACGTCTTCGCCCACCACTTCTCCGGCAAGGGGACCGCCGAGGCGCTGGCTCTCTACCGGCAGGGCTTCCAGCCCTCGCCCGAGGCGAGCCTCGCCGCAGCACGTTCCTCACGGTCAACGCGTCGGTGGCCGACACTCGGGAGGAGGCCGAGCGGCTTGCCCTGCCGCAGCTGCTCGCGATGCTGGCGCTGCGCACGGGCGGGCAGCTCCGCGCCCAGCTCAGTGTCGAGGAGGCCGAGGCGACACACGTGCCTGCGGAGCACCAGGGCCTCCTGGACGCGATGCGTCGCCGCTGGGTGATCGGCGACCCGCAGGAGGCCGCCGCCCGGATCCGGGAGCTGGCGACCGAGCACGGCGTGGACGAGGTCATGGTGCATCCGGTAGCTGGAGCGTTCGCGGGGACCGCGGCCGGTCGGGCTCCCGCCCGTGAGCAGACTCTGAGCCTCCTGGCCGGCAACCGGTGACACACCGCCTCGTGCTGCTGGGCAGCCCCTTCCTCGGCCCGGAGGTGTGGGAGCCGGTCGCGACCAGGCTCGGGGCTGCCGGGCACCTGGTCGAGGTGGTGGCCCCACGGGGAGGAAGCCCCGAGGAGGTGCTGGCGGACCTGGAGGCCTCTGTGCCGAGAGGTCCCGAGCCGGTGACCCTGGTGCCACACAGCAACGCCGGGCTGTACGTCGCGGCGCTGTCGGACTCGCGCCCCGTCGACCGGATCGTCTTCGTCGACGCGCTGATCCCGGGTGCGGGACCCACGACCCCTGTCAGCCCGCCCGCACTGGCGCAGACACTGGCCCCTCTGGCCGACGCGGACGGACTCCTCCCGGGGTGGACGCACTGGTGGCCCGAGGCCGACACCGTCGCGATGTTCCCTGACGAGGACGTCCGAGACCGGGTCGAGGCGGGACAGCCGAGGCTCCCCGCGACGTACCTGAACGGGTCCGTCCCCACGCCGACCGGGTGGCAGGAGGGGCAGGTGGGATACCTGGGGTTCGGGGACGCCTACGCCGACGAGGCGGCGCTGGCTCGGTCACGGGGGTGGCCGACGACGGTGATCCCCGGCCGCCACCTGCACATGCTGGTCGACCCGGTCGAGGTCGCCGAAGCCATTCGCACCCTGGTTCGAGGCCTGGTCCGGGGCGCCTGACACGATTCGCGTTTGGCCGGGGGACTCGCGTAGACTGTTGCGTCGGCCCAACGTGGGTCTGTTTCGTGGTGCCTTGCGGCTGCCCGACTCGGCGAGAACCTGACGATCGTCTGGTTCTTGCGCGTGCGCGGGATGAGGTCCACGCGACGGCTTCACGAGGTCCACCCGAGGCAGGGATTTCCCTGCCCCAGGAGGTTCCCGGGCCAAGGTAGACATGGCAACCAACAGATTGTGGAGGACATGCCGAAGAAGGAAGGCGTCATCGAAATCGAGGGCACCGTCGTCGAGGCGTTGCCCAACGCGATGTTCCGCGTGGAGCTGAGCAATGGACACAAGGTCCTCGCGCACATCAGCGGGAAGATGCGTCAGCACTACATCCGGATCCTCCCTGAGGACAGGGTCGTCGTCGAGCTCTCGCCCTATGACCTGACCCGTGGCCGGATCGTCTACCGCTACAAGTAAATCGACAGCCGAAACCCGAAAGGCCTCGCGATGAAGGTCAACCCGAGCGTCAAGAAGATCTGTGACAAGTGCAAGGTGATCCGTCGCCACGGACGCGTCATGGTGATCTGCGAGAACCCTCGTCACAAGCAGCGCCAGGGCTGACGGAGCTCGCTCCGTCACCCGGTTCTGCCGGACAACTGAATAACTCAACGTGATCGCTTAGCTCGTCGTACGACGCAGCGAACCACCCCCGGACCGGAGGCCGGGGCCTGAACCGGAGGCGGGACAGGACGCGACACGTCACAGAAACCTCCAGGAGAACCGAAGGGAAACGCCACTACATGGCACGCCTCGTTGGTGTAGACCTCCCGCGCGACAAGCGCATCGAGATCGCACTCACTTACATCTACGGCATCGGCCGTACCCGCTCCCAGCAGCTTCTCGCGGCAACCGGGGTCGACCCGAACGCCCGCGTCCACTCACTGGGAGATGAGGAGCTGGTCAAGCTCCGCGACGAGATCGAAGCCCACTTCAAGATCGAAGGTGACCTCCGCCGTGAGGTCCAGGCGGACATCCGCCGCAAGATCGAGATCGGCAGCTACCAGGGGCGCAGGCACCGTCAGGGCCTGCCCGTCCGTGGTCAGCGCACCAAGACCAACGCTCGTACCCGCAAGGGCCCGAAGCGCACCGTCGCCGGCAAGAAGAAGGCCAAGTGACCCACGGCTCACGCCGTGTCACTTGCTGACTTCCTCGCAGAGTCTTTCCGACCAGAACCTCAGGAGTTAATGAATGCCTCCCAAGAGCCGACAGGCTGCGGGCACCAAGAAGGTGCGTCGCAAGGAGAAGAAGAACATCGCTCAGGGCGAAGCCCACATCAAGAGCACGTTCAACAACACGATCGTCACGATCACCGACCCCACCGGGGCAGTGATTGCGTGGGCCTCTGCCGGCACCGTCGGCTTCAAGGGCTCGCGAAAGTCCACCCCGTTCGCCGCGCAGATGGCCGCCGAGGCCGCTGGTCGTCGGGCGATGGAGCACGGCATGAAGAAGATCGACGTCTTCGTCAAGGGCCCGGGTTCGGGTCGCGAGACGGCGATTCGTTCGCTCGGTGCGATCGGCCTCGAGGTCGGCACCATCGCGGACGTCACACCCACGCCCCACAACGGATGCCGGCCGCCCAAGCGCCGTCGCGTCTGACACCCCGACCAGCGAGATCAAGGAGTCTTTGAACCATGGCCCGTTACACCGGCCCCATGACGAAGAAGTCGCGCCGTCTCGGTGTCGACCTCGTCGGTGGCGACGCAGCATTCGAACGTCGTCCCTACCCGCCCGGCCAGCATGGCCGCGCCCGCATCAAGGAGAGCGAGTACCGCACTCAGCTCCAGGAGAAGCAGAAGGCCCGTTTCAGCTACGGCGTCCTCGAGAAGCAGTTCCACCGCTACTACGCAGAGGCCAGCCGTCGTGCCGGCAAGACCGGTGACAACCTGCTGCAGCTCCTCGAGTGCCGTCTCGACAACGTGGTCTACCGCGCGGGCTTCGCTCGCACGCGTCGTCACGCCCGTCAGCTCGTCACGCACGGTCACTTCAAGGTCAATGGCAAGAAGGTCGACATCCCGTCGTACCAGGTCGCCATGCACGACGTGATCGACGTACGAGAGAAGTCCCTCGAGATGACGCCGTTCATCGTGGCTCGCGAGACCCACGGCGAGCGCATCGTCCCGGCCTGGATGGAGTCGCTCCCCAACCGGATGCGGATCCTGATCCACCAGCTCCCGGTGCGTGCCCAGATCGACATCCCGGTCCAGGAGCAGCTCATCGTCGAGTTCTACTCGAAGAAGTAACCGCGAGGGGGCTCAGCCCCCGAGCGCCCGGGCCGGTGGTCCTACTCGGACCACCGGCGCCCGGTTCCTCAGATCAACACAGTTCGAGCCCGTCAAATAGCGGGGGGGCTCGGAAAGGAAAGAACAAGTGCTCATCGCTCAGCGCCCGACACTGTCGGAAGAGGTCGTAGACGAGTTCCGCTCGACGTTCGTCATCGAGCCACTGGAGCCCGGCTTCGGCTACACGCTCGGCAACTCCCTTCGCCGCACCCTGCTGTCCTCCATCCCTGGCGCCTCGGTCACCAGCATCAAGGTGGACACCGTCCTCCACGAGTTCTCGACCATCGAGGGCGTCAAGGAAGACGTCACCGAGGTGATCTTGAACCTCAAGGGTCTGGTCGTCTCCTCGGAGCACGACGAGCCCGTCACCATGTACCTGCGCAAGCAGGGCCCCGGTGACGTGACCGCCGCCGACATCGCGCCCCCGGCCGGTGTCGAGGTGCACAACCCCGACCTGAAGATCGCCACCCTGAACGACAAGGGCAAGCTCGAGATGGAGCTCGTCGTCGAGCGCGGCCGCGGCTACGTCAGCTCGGTGCAGAACAAGGGCGGCGACAACGAGATCGGCCGCATGCCGGTCGACTCGATCTACAGCCCGGTCCTCAAGGTCACCTACAAGGTCGAGGCCACCCGAGTCGAGCAGCGCACCGACTTCGACAAGCTCGTCATCGACGTCGAGACGAAGTCGTCGATCCGTCCGCGTGACGCGATCGCGTCGGCCGGCAAGACCCTGGTCGAGCTGTTCGGTCTGGCCCGTGAGCTCAACGTCGAGGCCGAGGGCATCGACATCGGCCCGTCGCCCGTCGACGAGCAGCTCGCGGCCGACCTCGCCCTTCCGGTCGAGGACCTGCAGCTCACCGTCCGCTCCTACAACTGCCTCAAGCGCGAGGGCATCCACACCGTGGGCGAGCTCATCTCACGCTCGGAGCAGGACCTGCTCGACATCCGCAACTTCGGCGCCAAGTCCATCGACGAGGTCAAGGCGAAGCTGCACGAGATGGGTCTCTCGCTCAAGGACAGCGCGCCGGGCTTCGACCCGACCGCTGCGCTGGCGGCGTACGAGGACGACGACGACTCGTTCGTCGAGGACGAGCAGTACTGAGGCTGCGGACGCGCCCTGCGCTCGCTCCTCACTGACCCAATGAATTGCTACCCGGGTACCTGATACGGCCCGGGAGAAACGAGAGAAACGATGCCCAAGCCCAAGAAGGGCTACCGCCTCGGCGGAAGCCCGGCTCACCAGAAGCTGATCCTCTCCAACCTGGCGACCCAGCTCTTCGACCACGGTCGGATCACGACCACCGAGGCCAAGGCCCGGGTGCTTCGTCCGGTTGCGGAGAAGCTGATCACCAAGGCCAAGAAGGGCGACCTGCACCAGCGTCGTGAGGTCCTCAAGACCATCCACGACAAGGGTGTCGTTCACAAGCTGTTCGTCGAGATCGGCCCGCAGTTCGCGGAGCGTCCCGGTGGCTACACGCGGATCACCAAGCTCGGACCCCGCAAGGGCGACAACGCCCCCATGGCGGTCATCGAGCTGGTCACCGAGGCGTACGCCCCGAGCGCACCCAAGGCCAAGAAGTCTGCGCCTGCAGCCACTCCGGTCGCCGCACCGGACGACGCTGTGGTGACCGAGGACGAGACGACCCAGGCCCCCGCCGACGAGGCTCCCGCAACGGAGACCCCCGCCGCCGAGGTCACCGAGGTCGACGCAACCGAGGAGGCTTCGGCGACGGAGACCACCGAGGACGCCACTCCTGCCGAGGATGCCGAGGCAGAGAAGTCCGACTGATCCGAGTCGATGCCGGGCCCGTCACCCTTTGGGGTGGCGGGCCCGTTCGGCTTCCTGGGTGACGTGGACGGTCAGGTCCCGATGACGTGGGTGGCCCGCTCCTGCGGATGGCACGCGGACAGGTAGAGGCGCTGGCCCTCGACGTACCTGCGCAACGACGGGTGGTCGGGGTCCGGGTGGGTGCCGTCCCGCACGGCCATCCTTCCCGCGCTCACGGCGAAGGGGACGTCGAGGAACACGGACAGGTCCCAGCGTTCACACAGCTCGTCGCGGTGGAGGAACATGCCCTCCACGATCACGACCGCGTCAGGCGGCACGGCGACCGGCGGCTCGTTCACCGGGCGGTCGCTCACGTGGTCGAAAGCTCGCTTGACGATCTCTCTGCTCCCGCCGGGGAGCACCGGGTCCAGCACCAGGGCCGAGAAGGCTGCCAGGTCGTAGGTGTCCAGGAAGAAGCCTTCCGGGGAGGCTCGTCCGCGTCGGTACCGGACGAGCCGCGGGTTCAGGAAGTCATCGAGATGGACTACTTCGACCGCCCGTCCTCGCTGCGAGAAGGCGTCGGCGAGCCGATCGGCGAACGTCGTCTTCCCGCTGCCGTCCACCCCGTCCACGGCCACGAGGGCAGGGCATCCTGACGAGGCAGTGGCGTCGACGAGGGGCAGGAGGTCGCGCACCCGGCGAGCCTATGTTGCCGCGACGTAAGTACCTTGACGGTTACGTAACTGATAGGGTACAAAAAGGCCATGGAAGCTGTTCTCAGAGCGCTCGCGGACGACGGCCGGCGGACCCTGCTGGAGACGTTGGCCGAAGGCCCGGCAACTGCGGGCGAGCTGGCGGCGCTGCTGCCGATCGCTCGCCCGGGCGTCTCCCGGCACCTGCGCGTCCTGCGCGAGGCCGGCCTGGTCGACGTACGCCACGAGGCTCAACGGCGGGTCTACACCCTCCGCCCGCAGCCGCTGACCGAGGTGAACGACTGGCTGAGTGGGTACCTCGCGCTGTGGGAACAGCGGTTCGATGCCCTGCACACCGAGATCGCACGCGGGAAGCGTGAGCGAAGGAGCACCCGATGACCACCAACATGCCTGGCAGCGTGCGCACGCTGGGGACGCTGCGAGCAGCGGCTGGCGAGGGCGTCGTACGCATCGAGGACCGGTTCGAAACCGACGTGGACGACCTGTGGTCGGCCCTCACCGACCCCGGTCGGCTGGCCCGTTGGCTCGGCGAGGTCGAGGGTGATCTGCGTCAGGGTGGTGAGTTCCGTGCCCACTTCTTCGCCAGCGGCTGGGAGGGAACCGGCCGGGTGGAGGTGTGCGAGCCTCCGCAGCGACTGGTCCTGCTGACCAAGTCCGCCGATGAGCCCGATGGCGGCTTCGAGGTGACGCTCACCGCCGACGGCGACCAGACGATCTTGGTGGTCGAGGACCGCGGCGTGCCCCTGGAGCAGATCGCCGCCTACGGCGCGGGCGACCAGATCCACCTCGAAGATCTCGCGTCGTACCTCGCCGGGGGTCAGCCCTGCGATGCGCGGAAGCGGTGGCAGGAGCTCCAGCCGGCGTACCAGGAGCTGGCTGCCGACCTCACCTAGGTCCCTGGAGTGGAGGGCCCCCAGGTCGTTGATTGGTCACAAACTGCATGCCGCAGGCCCGAAAGCCTGCGGTTGGGGACCAATCCGCAACATCGGGGAGAAGGGCCTCATGGAAGGATGCCGGGCGTGCGCCTGCGGATAGACCTCTCCTACGACGGTGCCGGCTTCCATGGGTGGGCACGTCAGACGAACCTGCGTTCGGTGCAAGAAGACGTCGAGACGGCACTCGACACGGTCCTGCGTACGACGGGCACGTCGCTGACATGTGCGGGCCGTACCGACGCGGGGGTGCATGCGCGGGGCCAGGTGGTCCACGTCGATCTCGACCCCGATCTCCTGACCTGGGCCACCTCTCGGGCAGCCGAGTCGCCGGTCTCGAGCCTGGTCCGACGGTTGAACGGACTGCTCGCCCACGACGTACGCGTGCATCGGGTCACCGAGGCCCCCGCCGGTTTCGACGCACGGTTCTCGGCGCTATGGAGGCAGTACGCCTACCGGATCGCGGACCGGGTCGACCTCGTCGACCCGCTGACCCGCAACCACGTGCTGGCCTGGCCGCGGGAGCTGAACCTGGCCGCCATGAACGAGGCGGCCGCTGCCCTGCTCGGCGAGCACGACTTCGCGTCCTTCTGCCGCAAGCGGGTGGGAGCCACCACGATCCGCACCCTGCAGGACCTGACCCTCGCCCGGGACGACCACGGTCTGGCGGTGGCCACGGTCCGCGCGGACGCGTTCTGCCACAGCATGGTCCGGGCACTGGTGGGCTGCCTGCTCGCGGTGGGGGACGGCCGCCGTACGCCGGACTGGCCCGCGCAGGTGCTGGCCGGCCGGCGCCGCGACCCGGGCGTCACCGTTGCTCGGGCACACGGGCTCACGCTCGAAGAGGTGCGCTACCCCCAGGACGAGCAGATGGCAGCGCAGGCCAGGTCGGCGCGCGTCACCCGCACCCTGCCCGAGGACCGGCTGGCCGGCGCCTGACCGCGAGATGGCCGCCCCGGCTTCTGCGATTTCGGGCCGCCCGGCAGGATGGTGGCCATGACCGGATACGACGCAGCCTCTGACCGCTACGACTCCATGGAGTACCGATTCTGCGGGCGCAGCGGACTCCAGCTCCCGGCGCTCTCCCTCGGGCTCTGGCAGAACTTCGGTGACGACAAGACGGGTGAGTCCCAGCGCGCCATCCTGCGTCGGGCATTCGACCGGGGCGTCACCCACTTCGACCTGGCCAACAACTACGGCCCGCCGTACGGGCAGGCAGAGGTCAACTTCGGCACCTTCCTGCAGACGGACTTCAAGCCGTACCGCGACGAGCTCATCATCTCGACGAAGGCCGGCTGGGACATGTGGCCCGGCCCCTACGGTCAGGGCGGCGGGTCGCGCAAGTACGTCCTGGCCTCGCTCGACCAGTCGTTGCAGCGGATGGGACTCGACTACGTCGACATCTTCTACAGCCACCGTTTCGACGCCGACACCCCGGTCGAGGAGACGATGATGGCGCTGGACCGGGCGGTTCGCTCCGGCAAGGCGCTCTACGTCGGCATCTCGTCCTACAACGCGGAGAAGACACGTGAGGCCGCGACGATCGCCCGCGAGCTCGGCACGCCGCTCCTGATCCACCAGCCGTCGTACAACATGCTGAACCGCTGGATCGAGAAGGGACTCCTCGACGAGCTCGAGGAGCAGGGCATGGGCTGCATCGTGTTCACGGCCTTGGCGCAGGGTCTGTTGACCGGCAAGTACCTCGATGGCATTCCCGAGGGCTCACGGGCCTCCCGCAGCGGGAGCTCGCTGCCCGATGACCACCTCGATGACGCCACGCTCACGCACGTGCGGGCGCTCAACGAGATCGCCCAGGAGCGCGGGCAGAAGCTGGCTCAGATGGCGCTGCAATGGGCGTTGCGGGACCAGCGGGTCACCTCCGCCGTCATCGGGGCATCGTCGGTCGAGCAGCTCGACACGAACCTGGACGCGCTGTCCGCGCCGCCGCTGACCGACGACGAGCTCGCCCGGATCGACCAGAACGCGGTCGACGCCGGGGTGAACCTCTGGGCCGACACCATGGGCGACTGAGGTGGCCGGATTGGCGGACGACGACGAGCACTACTTCACCGCCGACCCGTCGGTGCCCTTCAAGCGGGTCCCGGTGCGCGCCGACGTCTGGGGCCACTGGCTCGAGCTGACCTCGGGGTCGGGCGTCTTCGCCCAAGGCCGGCTCGACATCGGGACGTCGGTGCTGTTCCGCGAGGCCGGCCCCCCGGTCCAGGCGCGGTCCGTGCTCGACCTCGGCTGCGGGTACGGCGTGATCGGTCTCGCGATCGCCACGGCGGTGCCGGAGGCGGACGTCACCGCCGTCGACGTCAACGAGCGGGCGGTCCTGCTGACGAACGAGAACGCCGAGCAGCTGGGCCTGTCCGAGCGACTGCACGCGTCCGTGCCCTCGGAGGTCGACCCCGAGGCGACGTACGACGAGATCTGGTCCAACCCCCCGATCCGCATCGGCAAGGAAGCCCTGCACGAGCTCCTGCTCTCGTGGCTGCCGCGCCTCAACCCCGGCGGTCGAGCGGTGCTGGTGGTCGGCAAGAACCTCGGCGCCGACTCGCTCCAGAGGTGGCTCGGCGAGCAGGGCTGGCCGACGACACGGCTCGCCAGTGCCAAGAGCTTCCGGGTGCTGGAAGTCCGTCCGGAGTGAGTCACCAGACCCCCTTCATTGGTCACAAACTGCAGGTTCTAACCCCGAAAACCTGCGGTTGGGGACCAAACCGCAGGTCCGAGGGTACCGAGGGGTGAGGTGCTCGGCCCGGGGCGGAAACCGGCTCGCGCCAGGTGGCCTTCGCAGGGGACACTCCTCTCGTGGGTCACGTGGACGTCGCCGGAGTGCGCTATGAGCTACCCGACGGTCGGGTGCTGCTGGACGACGTCTCGTTCCGGGTCGGTGACGGGGCGAAGGTAGCCCTCGTCGGCGCGAACGGCGCCGGGAAGACCACGCTGCTGCGGATCATCACCGGTGACCTGGTTCCCCATGCAGGGGCGGTCACCCGCACCGGTGGGCTCGGGGTGATGCGGCAGATGGTCGCGCACGGTCTCGGTGACGGCACCACGGCGCCGACCGTGGCGGACCTGCTGCTCTCCGTGGCCCCGCAGCGGGTGCAGGCAGCCGCGGCAGCGGTCGACCGGTGCGAGCTGGCGATGATGGACCGTGACGACGAGCAGACCCAGATGAAGTACGCCGAAGCCCTGGCCGAGTGGGCCGACGCCGGTGGCTACGAGATCGAGGTGGTCTGGGACGTCTGCACGGTGGCCGGGATCGGGATCCCCTACGACCGCGCAAAGCACCGTGAGCTCACCTCCCTCTCCGGTGGCGAGCAGAAGCGCTTGGTCCTCGAGTCGCTGCTGCGCGGCCCCGACCAGGTGCTGCTCCTCGACGAGCCCGACAACTTCCTCGACGTCCCCGGCAAGATCTGGCTGGAGCAGCGGATCCGCGAGTCCGCCAAGACGATCCTGTTCATCAGCCATGACCGCGAGCTCCTGGACAACACCGCGACCCGCGTCGTCACGGTGGAGCTCGGCGCGGCCGGCAACACCGCGTGGACCCACCCGGGCGGCTTCTCGTCGTACCACCAGGCACGCAAGGACCGGTTCCTGCGCTTCGAGGAGCTGCGCCGCCGCTGGGACGAGGAGCACGCCAAGCTCAAGCAGCTGGTGCTGCACTACAAGATCAAGGCGGAGTACAACGACGGCATGGCCTCGCAGTACCGCGCGGCCCAGACCCGGCTTCGCAAGTTCGAGGAGGCCGGGCCGCCGACCGAGCAGCCGCGCGAGCAGCAGGTGACCATGCGGCTCAAGGGCGGTCGCACCGGCAAGCGTGCCGTGGTCTGCGAGAACCTCGAGCTGAGAGGTCTGATGAAGCCGTTCGACCTCGAGGTCTGGTACGGCGAGCGGGTCGCGGTGCTGGGCTCAAACGGCTCCGGGAAGTCGCACTTCCTGCGTCTGCTGGCAGCCGGTGGGAGCGACCCCGACGTCGAGCATCGCCCGGTCTCGGAGGTCCCGGTCAAGCCGGTCGACCACACGGGCAAGGCCAAGCTGGGGGCCCGGGTGCGACCGGGGTGGTTCGTCCAGACCCATGAGCACCCCGAACTGCTCGGTCGGACCCTGCTCGAGATCCTGCACCGTGGCGACGACCACCGGCAGGGCATGGGCCGCGAGCAGGCCGCCCGCGTGCTGGACCGCTACGAGCTCGCGCACGCCTCCGAGCAGAAGTTCGAGTCTCTCTCCGGCGGGCAGCAGGCCCGCTTCCAGATCCTGATGCTCGAGCTCTCAGGGGCGACGCTGCTGCTGCTGGACGAGCCGACCGACAACCTCGACGTGCAGTCGGCCGAGGCGCTGGAGGACGGGCTGGCAGCCTTCGAGGGGACGGTGGTGGCCGTCACCCACGATCGCTGGTTCGCCCGTGGCTTCGACCGTTTCCTCGTCTACGGCGCCGACGGCTCGGTCTACGAGTCCGACGGACCGGTCTGGGACGAGGGTCGGGTCGTCCGGGCTCGCTGACGGCACCGACCCTTGTCGGTCTCCGACGCCCGTGGCAGGGTCACGGAAAGGCCCGAGCCGGCAAGGCCGAAGACCAAAGGCGGACCCATGAACCTCGCACCTCCTGAGCCTCGGTTCCTCGACGAGCGGCTTGCCTGGTGGGCCGAGCACACCCCGTCCGGTGAGGCGATGACGTACGGCGACCGCACCTGGACGTGGGCCGAGTGGGATGGCAGGGTGCGCCGGGCCGCCGGGGCCCTGCATTCGCTGGGGATCGGACGAGGCGACGTGGTCGCCTTCCTCGACAAGAACCACCCGGCCTGTGTAGAGGTGTCGCTGGCGGCGGCCTCGCTCGGGGCGGCCACCGCGATCATCAACTGGCGGCTGGCCGGCGAGGAGGTGGACTACGCCGTCACCGACTCCGGAGCCAAGGTGCTCTTCGTCGGGACCGAGCTGCTCCCCGTCCTCGAGAAGATCCGGTCCCGGCTCGCCGCCGTGGAGGAGGTCATCGAGGTGACCCCCGACGGGAGCGAGGGCGACCAGTACGAAGCCCTCATCGCGGCGGCTTCCCCCGTGGACCGCTCTCCCGAGACCGACCCCGACGACGTGTGCCTCGTCATGTACTCCTCGGGGACCACCGGACGCCCCAAGGGCGTGATGATCACCCACACCAACCTGGTCCAGCACACTCTCAACGCCCACGAGGGCTGGGGGTTCGACCCAGGGGACAAGAACATGGTTGCGATGCCCCTGTTCCACGTCGGAGGCACGTCGTACGTGCAGTTCGGCATCCACGACGGCGTGCCCAGCGTGATGACCCGGGACCCCGACGGGGCGTCCCTGGCCGGGGCGATCATGAAGGGCGCCAACCGCACCTTCCTCGTGCCCGCCGTACTGGCACAGGTTCTGCAGTCCGGGCCCGAGGCGATCGGGCTGTTCGGGCGGCTCAAGACCTACTGCTACGGCGCCGCCCCGATGCCGATGCCGCTGCTGCGGGCGGCGATGGAGGCCTGGCCCGACACCGACTTAATCCAGGTCTACGGCCTGACCGAGGTGGGCGGGGTGATCACCCACCTGATGCCAGAGGCGCACCGGGATGCCGACCATCCCGAGCGGCTGGTCAGCGCCGGTCAGGTGATCCCCCGCGCCGAGGTGCGGGTGGTCGACCCGGTAACCCTCGCGGACGTGCCCACCGGTCAGCACGGCGAGCTGTGGTTCCGCACGCCCCAGCTGATGAAGGGCTTCCTGAACCAGCCCGATGCGACGGCCGAGGTGATCACCGAGGACGGCTGGTTCCGCACCGGTGACATGGGCAAGGTCGACGCCGACGGCTTCGTGTACGTCGAGGACCGGCTGAAGGACATGATCATCAGCGGCGGCGAGAACATCTACTCACCCGAGGTCGAGCGGGTGGTTGCCGAGCACCCGGCGGTGGCCGAGGTGGCGATCATCGGGGTACCCGACGACCGCTGGGGCGAGGTGGTCAAGGCGGTGGTCTCGGTGAAGCCCGGCCAGTCGCTCACCGAGGACGAGCTGATCTCCTACTGCCAGGAGCACCTGGCGAGGTTCAAGTGCCCGCGTTCCGTGGACGTGCTCGACGCACTGCCGCGCAACCCGACCGGCAAGATCCTCAAGCGGGAGCTTCGGCAGCCCTACTGGGAGGGGCGGGACCGCTCGACCGTCTGAGTGGTCGCCAGCGCCGCCTCGCTGTGCAGGGCGAGCTTCTTCAGGAGCCGGTTGAGCTGCACCAGCTCTCGTCGCGTGAGCGCACCGGCCAGGTCGTCCTCTGCGTGGCCACGTAGCGCCATGGCCGCACGCCACCGCTCGGCGCCGGTGCGGGTGATCTCGACCACGACCGTGCGTCGGTCACCCGCGCCGGGCAACCGCTTGACCAGACCCTGCTTCTCGAGGCCGTCGAGCCGGCCGGTCATGCCGGCCGCGGAGACGCCGAGATCCTGGGCCAGCGCCCCAGGGGAGGCCTGGCCGGGGGTCTCGCGGATCATCAGCATGTGCAGGGTGTCGTACTCGAAGTCCTGCAGCCCGGTGGCGACGAGGGCCGCCTGCTTGGTGCCCTTGAGGTAGCGCGTGAGCAGACCGATGCGTACGACGGCCGCCTCGACCTCGTCGTCGAAGGGGATGTCGATCCAGTGGTCGCGCCAGCGCTCCACGTGGAGGTCGGCGGCGTCCTTTGTCATGGCGGGGAGTCTAGGGGTCGCCTTCCGGCGGCGCTGGCGTTGACGATTAGTTCGGTGGCGAACTAATCTGCGGCCCGTGACCTGGGGGAGAGTCGTCGCCGACGACGCGACGGCAGACCCGGGCACGCCGCTTCGATCCCGCCCCTTCCGGTGGTTGATCGCCGGTGGCACCGTGAGCAGTCTGGGCAGCGGCATCGCCCCGGTGGCGATCGCGTTCGCGGTGCTCGATCTCGGTGGCTCGGCCACGGACCTCGGCATCGTGATCGGCCTGTACGCCCTGGCCGACGTGGTCGCGGTCCTGTACGGCGGTGTGCTGGGCGACCGGCTCCCACGCACGGCGATGATGCAGGGTTCCTCGGTGGCGGCCGGGGTGGCGCAGGGGCTGGCCGCGGCCAGCCTGATCGGTGGCTGGGGGAGCATCCCGCTGCTGGCCGCCGTCGGCATGGTCAACGGGGGGCTCGGTGCACTGGGCGGGCCGAGCTCGCGGGCGGTGACCCAGCAGACGGTGCCTGCTGCGCTGCTCCGATCGGCGATCAGCTGGCGTCGGCTGAGCCAGAACGTGGCCGCCATCATCGGGACCGGGGCAGGTGGTCTGCTGGTGGTCACCATCGGCACCGGCTGGGCCCTGGGCATCGATGCGGTGAGCTTCGTGGCCGCCGCAGCCTGCTTCGCGCTGATCGACGTACCGCCGCTCCCTGCCCCCGCGAAGGCCACGATGCTCTCCGACGTCCGAGCCGGTTTCGCCGAGGTGATGCGGCACACCTGGCTGTGGCTCCTGATCCTCCAGGCGCTGCTCTACCACCTGTTCTACGGAGGCGCCCAGGGTGTGCTGGGACCGATCGTGGTGGGCGACCACCTGGGCCGCCCGGCCTGGGGCTGGGCGCTGTCGGTGATGATGGTCGGGTTCGTCGTGGGTGGGCTGTTCACGCTGCGCTGGCGACCGCGGCGAGCGCTCTTCGCCGGCACCGTCTTTCTCTCACTGACCGCCTGCTTCCCCGCGGCGATGGCGTTGTCCGACTCTCTGGCCGTCCTGCTCGCCGGCGCGTTCGTGCACGGGTTCGGGCTGGAGATCTTCAGCGTGGCCTGGGACCTGTCCATCCAGGAGAACGTCGAGCCGGACAAGCTCGCCCGGGTCTTCGCCTTCGACATGATCGGCTCGTTCATCGCCCGCCCGGTCGGGCTCGCGCTCACCGGTCCGGTAGCCGAGGCGGTCGGCTACCGGACGTGGCTGATCGTGATCACGGCCGTGATCGGGGGCAGCTCACTGCTCGCCCTGCTGTCCCGCGACGTACGTCGACTCGAACGGCATGCCGTCTGAGTCTGCGCAGTGGCGAGGCGGTCAGGCGCCCTGCTGGGTCACTTCCAGCGCTCGGCGGCGGGGATGAAGTCCAGGTTCCGGTCCCCGGTGTAGATCTGCTTGGGCCGGGCGATCTTCTGCTCCGGGTCCTGGACCAGCTCGTGCCACTGGGCCAGCCAGCCGGGGGTACGACCGATCGCGAACAGCACCGTGAACATCTCCGGCGGGAACTGGAACGCCTCGTAGATCAGGCCGGAGTAGAAGTCGACGTTGGGGTAGAGCTTGCGGCTGATGAAGTACTCGTCCTCCAGCGCGATCTTCTCCAGCTCCTGCGCGATCCGCAGCAGCGGGTTGACGCCGGTGACCTCGAAGACGTCGTCGCAGGCCTTCTTGATGATCTGGGCGCGCGGGTCGTAGTTCTTGTACACCCGGTGGCCGAAGCCCATCAGGCGCTCCTTGCCGCTCTTCACGCCCTCGATGAACTCGGGCACCTTGTCGAGCGTGCCGATCCGGCGGAGCATCCGCAGCACCGCCTCGTTCGCGCCGCCGTGCAGCGGGCCGTAGAGCGCGCCGATGCCGGCGGTGACCGCGGAGTACGGGTCGACCTGCGACGAGCCGACCGAGCGGACGGCGTTCGTCGAGCAGTTCTGCTCGTGGTCGGCGTGCAGGATCAGCAGCACCTCGAGGGCCCGCACCAACCGCTCGTCGGCCTCGAACTTCCGCTCGCTCATCTTGAACAGCATCGCCAGGAAGTTCGCCGAGTAGCCGAGGTCGTTGTCCGGGTAGACGTACGGCTTGCCCTGCGCGTGGCGGAACGCCCAGGCGCCGAGCGTCGGCATCTTGGCGATCAGCCGCACGACCTGCATGTGCCGGTTGTCGGGGTCGGAGATGTTGCGCGACTCCGGGTAGAACGTGGAGAGGGCGCCGACCGACGCCAGCAGCATGCCCATGGGATGCGCGTCGTAGCGGAAGCCCTCCATGAAGTTGCGCACGTTCTCGTGGACGAACGTGTGGTAGGTGATCTCGTGCACCCAGGACTCGTACTGCTCCTTGGTGGGCAGCGTGCCGTTCACGAGGAGGTACGCGACCTCCAGGAACGTCGACTTCTCCGCGAGCTGCTCGATCGGGTAGCCGCGGTACTCGAGGATGCCCTTCTCGCCGTCGATGAAGGTGACGGCGCTGCGGCAGGACGCGGTGTTCACGAAGCCGGGGTCGTAGACGCTGAGGCCGGGAGACTCCTCGTTGACCTTGATCCTCCCGATGTCGGCGGCCTTGATGGCGCCGTCGAGGATCGGTACGTCGTACTCCTGGCCGGTGCGGTTGTCGCGGACGGTCAGGGTCTCGTGGTCGTTCTGGGAAGCAGTGGCCGTGTCGTCGGTCACGTCGGCTCCTCGCTGTAGGGGATCCGGACCCGCCGGCGCCATGTGGGGGGCGTGTCCGGGAGCCGTTGTACGTCGTCAGGTCATGATTTCTTGTGACAACCTATTCCCGCGGGCCCGATCTGGCGAAACCGGCCTCGTTTTGACCGGTACCTGCCCCCGTGGGTACTCTTGATGGTCGCGGCAGTCGCGGGCCGGTCTAGGTGCCTGCGCGCCGCTCGAGCACGACCCGGCAGGACCCACAGCCAGCGACCTTGTCGACACAGGCTGGCAGAACGACCCGACAACCGATCAACGAGAAGGCAACAACCGTGCGTACCTTCAGCCCGAAGCCCGCTGACATCCAGCGCGAGTGGCACGTCATCGACGCCACCGACGTGGTGCTCGGACGACTTTCCGTCCAGACCGCCAACCTGCTTCGCGGCAAGCACAAGCCGATCTTCGCCCCGCACATGGACACCGGCGACTTCGTGATCATCGTCAACGCCGAGAAGGTCGCCCTCTCCGGCGACAAGAAGACCAGCAAGCTCGCGTACCGCCACTCCGGCTACCCCGGCGGCCTCTCGTCCACCCCGATCGGCGAGCTGCTCGAGAAGGACGCCCGCAAGGCCATCGAGAACGCCGTGTGGGGCATGCTCCCGAAGAACCGTCTCGGCCGCTCGATGCTGAAGAAGCTGAAGGTCTACTCCGGCCCGGAGCACCCGCACAAGGCCCAGATGGCCACGCCGTTCGTGATCACCCAGATCGCCCAGTAACTCCAGGCAGAAAGCAGGAACCAGAACAGTGGCTGAGTCCAGCACCGAGGTCGAAGAGACCTTTGAGGCCGACGAGCAGGGCGTTGCCTACAGCTCGGAGAGCGCGCCGTCCGCGGACGCTCCGCCCCGTCCCGCGACGATCGCTCCCGCGGCGGCAACAGGTCGCCGCAAGGAGGCAGTGGCGCGCGTGCGCCTCGTCCCCGGCACCGGCCAGTGGACCGTCAACGGTCGCGCCCTCGACTCGTACTTCCCCAACAAGCTGCACCAGCAGGTCGTCAACGAGCCCTTCGTGACGACCGACCTGGTGGACCGCTTCGACGTGATCGCCCGGATCCACGGCGGCGGCATCACCGGCCAGGCCGGTGCGCTGCGCCTCGGTGTGGCCCGCGCGCTGAACGCGATCGACCTCGAGGCCAACCGCGCGTCGCTGAAGAAGGCCGGGCTGCTCACGCGTGACGCCCGCGTCATCGAGCGCAAGAAGGCCGGACTGAAGAAGGCCCGCAAGGCTCCCCAGTTCAGCAAGCGGTAACACACTCCGTGGGGCAGTACTTCGGCACCGACGGTGTCCGGGGTCTGGCGAACGGTCTGGTGACCGCAGAGCTGGCCCTGGACCTCTCGGTCGCTGCTGCCCACGTCCTCGGCGAGGCCGGTGTCTTCTCTGGACACCGGCCCGTTGCCGTTGTCGGGCGTGACACCCGGATCTCCGGCCAGTTCCTGGAGGCCGCGGTGGTCGCGGGCCTGGCGTCTGCGGGCGTGGACGTCCTCCTGCTCGGCGAGCTGCCGACCCCTGGCGTCGCCTACCTCACCGGCTCGCTGGACGCCGACCTCGGTGTGATGCTCTCAGCGAGCCACAACCCGATGCCGGACAACGGCATCAAGTTCCTGGCCCGAGGCGGGGCGAAGCTCGACGACGCGATCGAGCACGCGATCGAGAAGCGCCTGCGCGAGCCGTGGGACCGGCCCACCGGTTCCGCCGTCGGCCGGGTGCGCACGTACGACGACGCCGTGTCCGACTACGTCGGGCACCTCGCCGGCTCGGCCACCACGCGGCTGGAGGGCCTCAAGGTCGTCCTCGACTGCGCCCACGGCGCGGCCTCCGTGGCTGGTCCGGCCACGCTGAAGGCCGCCGGGGCCGAGGTCGTCGCGATCTGTGCGGAGCCGGACGGGCTCAACATCAACGAACAGTGCGGCTCGACGCACCTCGGGCTGCTGCAGCGTGCAGTCCTCGAGCACGAGGCCGACGTCGGGTTCGCTCTCGACGGCGACGCCGACCGTTGCCTGGCGGTCGACGCCGAGGGCAACATCGTCGACGGCGACCAGATCCTGGCGATCCTGGCCCTGGCCATGCGCGACTCCGGCGAGCTGTACCACGACACCGTGGTCGCGACGGTGATGAGCAACCTGGGCTTCGTGCAGGCGATGAAGGCCGAAGGTGTCGGCGTACGCCAGACGAAGGTGGGCGACCGCTACGTCCTCGAGGCGATGAAGGCGCTCGGCTACACCTTGGGTGGCGAGCAGTCGGGTCACGTGATCATGAGCAACCACGCCACCACCGGCGACGGGATCCTCACGGCGCTGCGGGTCCTGGAGCGGATGGCTGACAAGCAGGCCTCGCTCGCGCAGCTCGCAGACGTGATGACCCGGTTGCCCCAGGTCTTGGTGAACGTGCCGGACGTCGACAAGTCCCGCGCCGACGAGGACTTCGTGCTGGCCGCGGCCGTGGCCGAGGCGGAGGCTGACCTGGGTGAGAGCGGCCGGGTGC
The DNA here is from genome assembly GCA_963740525.1 of uncultured Actinomycetota bacterium. GTDB lineage: Bacteria > Actinomycetota > Actinomycetes > Propionibacteriales > Nocardioidaceae > CAVUEG01. The sequence goes on along the minus strand of CAVUEG010000006.1, from coordinate 552,890 downwards.
TGCTGCGGCCGTCCGGCACGGAGCCTCTGGTGCGGGTGATGGTCGAGGCGACCACCGCCGAGCGTGCCCAGGAGATCGCGGACCGGCTCGCCGACGTGGTCCGCGAGCGACTGGCTCTCTGACCCTCGGAAATCCGGATGCGCGGCGGCCGGCCCGTGGCTAGGGTCCCCCGTGGAGCGTCCACCCGGGTGCAGGCAACGAGCAGGAAGCATCACGTCATGAGCATGGAGATCCGCGAGCTCGACCCGTTCGATGACGCCGCCGTGGATGCCTGGCACGCCGTCTACGCGGCCTCGGACCGCTTCGAGCGCGACGACCCGCTGACCTGGCAGCTCGAGGAGTGCCGGGTCGACCTGCAGACGCGTGGGATCAGGCGCCGCTTCACCGGCTATGTGGGGCTGGTGGGCGGCGAGGTCGTCTCGGTGGCCGGCCTGAGCATCCCGCTCCTCGACAACCTCACCCAGGCCAACACGCACGTCGACACGCACCCGGACTTCCGGGGTCGCGGGTACGGCACCGCCATGCTGGCGCGGATGGAGGCGCTGGCCCGTGAGAACGGCCGCACCAGCCTGCTGGGGGAGACGACCTATCCGTACTCGTTCCCGGCTGACGGCTCCGGGCATCCCTACGCCGACTTCCTGACCCGTCGCGGGTTCGGGTTCGGGCTCGGGGACGTCCGGCGCTCACTCGAGCTGCCGGTGGACGGGGCGATTCTCGGCAGGCTGGCCGCCGAGGCGGCCCCGCACCACACCGGCTATGAGCTGCGCTCCTGGTTCGGTCCGGTTCCGGGGGAGCTGGTCGCGTCGTACGCCGCGACCGCGGCGACGTTGAACGCCGAAGCTCCGATGGGTGAGATCGCCCGGGAGGCGGAGAACGCCAGTGTCGAGGCTTTCCGCGAGAGCGAGGAGATCGTCGCCAAGCAGGGTCGGACGGTGTACTCGACCGTCGCGCTCGACGGTGAGGGCCAGGTCGCTGCCTACACGGACCTGGCGATCAGCGTCCACGACCCCGGCATCGCCTACCAGTGGGGGACACTGGTGCGCCCCGGCGACCGCGGGCACCGGCTCGGGATCGCGGTCAAGGTGGCCAACCTGGTCCTGCTCCAGGCCGAGCGGGACGACATCGACCGTCTCTGCACCTACAACGCCGAGGTCAACGCGCCGATGGTCGCCGTCAACGAGGCGCTGGGGTTCCGGCCGGTGGAGCGAATGGGCGAGTTCCACAAGGCGCTGGGCTGAGCTCCTGCGGACCGACGGCGATCAGCCCTTTGCGGTCTGCTGGCTGGCGGCGTTCTGGCCCCGCCCGGCGATTCGGCGCCACACCACCCGCTGGAGGAGCAGGGTGACCGTCCCGGCGAGCAGGAGGCCGAGCAGGTTCAGACCCAACTGGGCGAGCGCGCCGGACACCTCGCTCCAGACGCCCGTGGCCAGTACCACGGCCAAGGTGCCCAGGGCAGGGACGGTGGTGACCGAGATGAAGACGCCTACCAGCGGCCCCGACTTCGCCGTGGTGAGGGAGATCGTTCCGGCGACCCCGGCGAGGAGCGCCACGGCGAACGACCAGCCGTCGGGATGGACGATGAAGTCGGTCAGGTTGCCCGAGGCCGCCTGTGCACCGGTGAACGCGCCCAGCCGGTAGGCAACCGCCCAGACGGTCGTGGCCACGGTCGTCGCAGCCAGGAAGCCGACCGCCAATGTGCCCAGTGCAGGCCTCAGCATGCCGGGGCGCGGCCTCGCCAGTGCGAAGCAGACGGCGGCGACGGGCGAGAACTCGGGGCCGACGACCATCGCGCCCACGATCAGGATCGGCTGGTCCAGGATGCGTCCACAACCCGCGATCAGCGCGGCGAGGGTGAGGAAGGCGACGAACGAGAAGGACAGCCGCGACTCCGAGCGCAGGCGCTGCTCGACCGCCACCCACACGACGCCGTCGTCCGGGGCGCCCGGAGCCACCCGCTCGGCCTCGCTGGCCGAGTCGGACAGGATCGTGTCGATGTCGTCGAGCGTGATCGCACCGTCATGGCCGAGGTCGAGGTCGCGCAGGGAGCCGACGACCCCCGAGGCGTTCTCGCGTGCGACGTCGGCCAGGACCAGCGTGCCCGCCGGCTTGGTGAACGCGTCGGGAAGCACCGCGACGTTGGTGACCGTCTCGTCGTTCTCGAGCAGGTCGCGCACGGCGTCGACGGAGCCATTGGGGACCCGGAGCCGGAGATGAAGCACGGGAACAGTCAACCACCGCGGGAGTCAGAGCTTGCGGAGCCGCACGTACCGGACCGAGTGGTCGGCGTCCTTGCGCAGGACCAGGGTCGCGCGTGAGCGGGTCGGCTCGATGTTCTGCTTCAGGTTCGGCCCGTTGATGGAGTCCCAGATGGCCCCGGCCTGCTTCACCGCATCGGTCTCGGAGAGCCGGCCGTACCGGGCGAAGTAGGACTGCGGGTTCTGGAAGGCGGTCTCCCTCAGTCGCAGGAACCTCTCGGTGTACCAGCGACGGATGTCGGCCTTTGCCGCGTCGACGTACACGGAGAAGTCGAAGAAGTCGCTGAGCGCCAGTCCCGTGCGCCCGTCGTCGCGTGCTCGCGCCGGCTGGAGCACGTTCAGCCCCTCGATGATCACGATGTCCGGTCGCTTGATCGTGACCGTCTCTTCCGGACGTACGTCGTACGTCAGGTGCGAGTACGTCGGTGCCTCCACCTCGTCCTTGCCGGACTTGATGTCGATCACGAAGCGCAGCAGGGCCTTGCGGTCGTACGACTCGGGAAAGCCCTTGCGGGTGAGCAGGCCACGTCGCTCGAGCTCCGCGTTGGGGTAGAGGAATCCGTCGGTGGTCACCAGTGACACCGACGGGTGCTCCGGCCAGTGGGCCAGCATCTGCTGCAGCACCCGGGCGGTCGTCGACTTGCCGACCGCGACCGACCCGGCGAGGCCGATCACGAACGGTGTGCGCGGCGGCTGGGGCTTGTCGAGGAAGCTCTCCTGGGCCCGGTGGAGGTCTCCGGCGGCCTCGACGTACAGGCTCAGCAGCCGCGACAGCGGCAGGTAGACCTGCTGCACCTCGTCGAGGTCGAGCTCGTCGCCGAGGCCCTTGACCCGGTCGATCTCGTCGGCCGACAGGGGCTGCTCGGTCGCCTCGCCGAGCTTGGCCCACGCGGGTCGGTCGAGCTCGACGTACGGCGACGTCTCGCGAGGGTCGCCAAGGTGGGCTCCGGACATGCTGGTGATTGTTGCCTACCCGGGCCGCCGGCGAGGTGCGGGGCACTGATCGAGGCTTGCGTAGACTCCCCCTCATGTGCGGAATCGTGGGTTACGTCGGGGAGAAGCAGGCGCAGGGCGTGATCCTCGAGGGGCTCCGGCGCCTGGAGTACCGCGGCTACGACTCCGCGGGGATCGCGCTCGTCGACACCTCCGGTGACCGCGGCACGATCCGCTGGGCCAAGAAGGCCGGCAAGCTCGCGAACCTCGAGAAGGAGGTCGACGAGAGCCCGCTGCCCGGGGCACACACCGGCATCGGCCACACCCGCTGGGCCACCCATGGGGCCCCCACCGATGCCAACGCCCATCCCCATCTCGGTGCCGAGGGCCGGGTGGCGCTGGTGCACAACGGCATCATCGAGAACTTCGCCACGCTGCGGACCGAGATCGAGGCCGAGGGGCACGAGCTGCTCTCGGAGACCGACACCGAGATCGTCGCTCACCTCGTCGAGTCGGCCCTCCAGCGCGGCGGTGACCTGACCACCGCCGTCCAGGAGGTCTGCCGTCGGCTCGAGGGCGCCTTCACCCTCGTCCTCGCCGACGCGGACGACCCGGGCCGTGTGGTCGGTGCCCGTCGCAACAGCCCGCTCGTGGTCGGGCTGGGCGAGGGGGAGAACTTCCTCGGCTCCGACGTGTCGGCTTTCATCGAGCACACCCGCGAAGCCCTGGAGCTCGGTCAGGACCAGGTCGTCACGATCACCACGGCCGGCGTCGAGGTCACCGACTTCGACGGGAACCCCGCCGAAGGGCGCCGCTACCACGTCGACTGGGACCTCTCGGCCGCCGAGAAGGACGGCTACGACTGGTTCATGCGCAAGGAGATCTTCGAGCAGCCGCACGCCGTCGCGGACGCGCTGCTGGGCAGGCACTCCGGCTCCGGGCAGCTCCAGCTCGACGAGGTCCGGATCTCCAACGAGGAGCTCCGCGACATCGACAAGATCGTGATCATCGCGTGCGGCTCCTCCTACTTCGCCGCCATGGTCGCGAAGTACGCGATCGAGCACTGGACCCGCATCCCCTGTGAGGTCGAGCTCTCCCACGAGTTCCGCTACCGGGACCCGATCCTGACGCGCACCACGCTGGTCGTCGCGATCAGCCAGTCCGGCGAGACCGCCGACACGTTGATGGCGATCAGGCACGCGGTCGAGCAGAAGGCCAAGGTGCTGGCGATCTGCAACACCAACGGCTCGACGATCCCGCGCGAGTCCGACGCGGTGATCTACACGCACGCGGGACCCGAGATCGGCGTCGCGTCCACCAAGGGCTTCGTCACCCAGATGGTCGCGTGCTTCGTGCTCGGCCTGTTCCTCGCGCAGGTCCGCGGCACCAAGTTCGGCGACGAGATCTCCGCCGTGGTCAGGGAGCTGGACAAGATGCCCGAACGGATCCAGCAGATGCTGGACCAGGCGGACACGGTGTACGACCTCGCCAAGGAGCTCTCCGGCGCGACCTCGGTGCTGTTCCTCGGCCGGCATGCCGGCTTTCCGATCGCGCTCGAGGGAGCCCTCAAGCTCAAGGAGCTCGCCTACATCCACGCCGAGGGCTTCGCGGCAGGTGAGCTCAAGCACGGCCCGATCGCTCTCATCGAGGAGGGACTCCCGGTCTTCTGCGTCGTGCCGCCTCGCGGGCGTGACCAGCTGCACGGGAAGATGATCAGCGCGATCCAGGAGATCCGGGCGCGCGGTGCCCGCACCGTGGTCCTGGCCGAGGAGGGCGACGACGACGTGGTCCCGTTCGCCGACGTGCTGATCAGGCTGCCGCAGGTGCCGACCCTGCTCCAGCCGCTGGTGTCGGTGATCCCGCTCCAGCTGTTCGCCTGCGAGCTCGCCACGCTCAAGGGCCACGACGTCGACCAGCCCCGCAACCTCGCCAAGTCGGTCACGGTCGAGTAGATGATCATCGGCGTCGGCATCGACGTGGTCGACATCGCGCGCTTCGAGGACTCACTGGCGCGCACCTCTGGCCTGCGCGAGCGACTCTTCACGCCGGCCGAAGGTGGCCGTTCGGGAGCCTCGCTCGCCGCCCGCTTCGCGGCCAAGGAGGCGCTCGCCAAGGCACTCGGTGCACCCGCGGGCCTGGCCTGGCACGACGCCGAGGTGGTCATCGAGTCCTCGGGACGTCCGCAGTTCGAGGTCCGTGGCAGTGTGCTGGCGCGCGCCAATGACCTGGGGGTCGGCTCGATACATCTCTCGCTCTCGCACGATGCCGGAATCGCCTCCGCAATGGTCGTCCTGGAGTCCTGATGCGGAGCGCGCACACGGTCGAGCAGGTCAGGTCGGCGGAGGCCGCGCTGATGGCGCGCCTGCCCGCGGGAACGCTCATGCAACGCGCCGCCTCCGGACTGGCCTCGGCGGTGATCGACCTGATGGGCTCTGCCTACGGCCGCACCGTGGTGCTGCTCGTCGGCTCGGGTGACAACGGCGGGGACGCCCTGTACGCCGGGGCGGTCCTGGCCCGCCGTGGTGTCGCCGTGGATGCGGTTCTCCTGGATCCGGCGAAGGCCCACCAGGAGGGCCTCCGTGCGCTGCGCGCTGCCGGCGGCCGGATCGCCGCCGACACCGCCGCGGTCCGTCGTCCGGAGGTGGTCGTGGACGGCATCGTCGGCATCGGCGGCCGGCCCGGGCTGCGAGAGGACGCGGTCGCGGCTCTCGCAGCGTTCGCCGGCGTCCCGGTGGTGGCCGTCGACACGCCTTCGGGTCTCGAGGTCGACACGGGGCGGGTGGACGGGGCACACGTGACCGCAGAGGTGACGGTGACCTTCGGGACGCACAAGGTCACGCATCTCGTCGACCCCGGCGCCCTGGCATGCGGGGCGGTGCATCTGGTGGACCTCGGCCTCGACGACCTCCCCGAGCCGGCAGCGACGGCGCTCCAGTGGGCCGACGTGGCCGCTCTCCTGCCCGTGCCCCGGCCCTTCGACCACAAGTACACCCGCGGCGTCGTCGGCGTACGAACCGGCTCGGCAGACTTCCCCGGGGCCGGCGTGCTCAGCGTGGCTGGGGCGGGCTCCGGTTTCGCGGGCATGGTTCGCTACGACGGGGGAGCGTCCGAGGCGGTGCTCGCGGCGCATCCCGAGGTCGTGCCCGGATCCGGGCGGGTCCAGGCCTGGGTCGTGGGTTCCGGTGGCTCGGACCAGAGTGCTGACCTGCTGTCGCGCTCGCTGGCCGACGGCGTTCCGCTGGTGGTCGACGCCGACGCGCTCGCCCACGTCCAGCCGCCGCTGGCAGTCCCGGCCGTGCTGACACCGCACGCGGGAGAGCTCGCAGCGATGCTGCGGGTCGACCGGTCCGAGGTCGAGGCCGACCAGCTTTCCCACGCCCGCAGGGCTGCGGAGGCGTACGCCGCCGTCGTCCTGCTCAAGGGTCGGCACAGCATCATCGCCGACCCCGCCGGGCGGGTCCGGGTGACCACCACAGGCACGCCGTGGCTTGCCACGGCCGGCGCGGGGGATGTGCTGGCAGGTCTGGTCGGCGCGTTGCTCGCGGCCGGCCTGACCCCGTTCGACGCGGCCTCGGCGGCATCGTGGCTGCACGGGGCGGCGGCGTCGTACGCCGGTGAAGGGGGACCGCTGCGGGCCGACCTCGTGGCCCAGGCGATCCCGGCCGTGGCGGCTGCCCTGCTCGCATGAGCCTTCTGGAAGGATGACGCCGTCATGACCGGACCGGACCCAGCGCGCGCGGAGCTCGTCATCGACCTCGGCGCGATCCGGCACAACGTACGCCGGCTCCGGGAGCTGGTGGCGGCTCCCCCGACTGGCCCAGACGGCCCAGACGGCCCAGACGGCCCGTCCGGCCCAGACGGCCGGCCCGTCCGGCCCAGACGGCCCAGACGGCCCAGACGGCCCAGACGGCGCTGTCGAGGTGATGGCCGTGGTCAAGGCCGACGGCTACGGGCACGGGATGCTCCAGGCCGCGCAGGCCGCGCGTCAGGGCGGCGCCACATGGCTCGGGGTGGCGACCATCGACGAGGCGCTCGCTCTCCGAGAAGCCGGCGACACCGGACGGCTGCTCTGCTGGCTCGGGGTGCCGGGGGAGGACTACCCGGCGGCGGTGGCGGCCGACGTCGACGTCACGGCGTACACCGTCGCCGAGCTCGACGAGATCACTGCGACCGCCACCGGAGTCCCGCGGGTCCAGCTGAAGGTCGACACCGGGACTCTCCCGAGGTGGTGCCACCCTCGACGAGTGGCCCGGACTCGTGGCCCATGCCGCGGCGCTGGAGCGTCACGGGCGGCTGCGCATCACCGGCCTCTGGTCCCACTTCGCGTGCAGCGACGAGCCTGAGCACCCCGCCAACGACGCCCAGGAGCGCGCCTTCCGAGCAGCACTCGAGGTGGCCGAGGCCTCCGGGCTCACGCCCGAGGTCAGGCACCTGCGCAACTCTGCCGGTGGCGCCGCCGCGGCCCAGTGCCCGGTTCGACCTGGTCCGCTGCGGCATCGCGACGTACGGACTGAGCCCCGCTCCCGCGGTGGTGAGTGCCGAGCGGCTGGGCCTGATCCCCGCCATGACGGCCCGGGCACGTCTGGCGCTCGACGAAGCGGGTCGGCGCCGGGGAGGGTGTGTCGTACGGTCACACCTGGGTGACTCCGGAGGCGACCACGCTCGGTGTCGTGCCGGTCGGCTACGGCGACGGTGTGCCCCGCCATGCCTCCTCGGTCGGGCCCGTCCAGGTCGGCGGCGCACGCCGGCACGTGCTCGGTCGGGTCTGCATGGACCAGATCGTGATCGACGTCGGTGACCTCGAGGTGGCCGCGGGCGACGAGGTGGTCCTCTTCGGGACGGGCGAGCACGGGGAGCCCACGGCACAGGACTGGGCCGAGGTGACCGGCACGATCAGCTACGAGATCGTGACCAGGATCGGAGGCCGGATGCGGCGCAGACATGTCGACAGGGAGGAGACCCCGTGACCAGACGAAGCAGGTTCGCTCTGGCAGCTGTTGCCGCCGCTGCCGGCCTCGCCGGTGCCGGCGCCGCAGCCGGAGCACTCGAGCGGCGCCGGATCCAGCGCCGGGTCGGCGACGTCCGGGACCTTGGATCGCTGCGTTCGGACGCCCTGACCGTGACCTGCGCCGATGGAGTCGGCCTGCACGTCGAGGTGGATGAGCTCGACGAACCCGAGGATGTCGGGCCCGGGACCGCGGTCGCGCCGACGCTCGTCTTCATCCACGGCTACGCCCTCAACCTGGACTGCTGGCACTTCCAGCGTGCGCACTTCCGAGGAAGCCGGCGGATGGTCTTCTACGACCAGCGGTCGCACGGACGGTCCCAGCGCTCGTCTCCGGGGCACGCGACCATCGACCAGCTCGGGGACGACCTGCACACGGTCCTCGACCACGTCGTCCCCGACGGTCCCGTCGTGCTGGTCGGGCACTCGATGGGCGGGATGACGATCATGGCGTTCGCCGAGAGCTACCCCGAGCTCTTCAGCGAGCGCGTCGCCGGAGTCGCCCTGGTCTCGACGACGGCCGGCGGCCTGCGTCCCGCCCGGATGGTGCTGCCCTTCGTGCCCGACTGGATCGGTGGTCAGTTCGCCACCCGGGCGATGGCGGCGCTCGCCCATGGGCCCTCACTGGTGGATCGCGCTCGCCGCGCGGGGTCGGACATCGGGTTCGTGATCACCGACCGGTTCGCGTTCGGGGACAAGGTTCCGGCCGAGTACGTCTCGTTCGTCGACCAGATGCTCTCGCGCACGTCGTTCGACGTGCTCGCGGAGTTCTTCCCCAACTTCGAGGTGCTCGACAAGTTCGCCGTACTCGAGGCGTTCGTGCACGTGCCGACGGTGATCGTGTGCGGGACGCGGGACCGGCTGACCTCGATCGGGCACAGCCGGAAGATGGCCTCGATGCTGCCCGATGCGCGCCTGGTCGAGGCGGAGTCCGCGGGTCACATGGTGATCCTCGAGCGGCACGAGCTGGTCAGCGAGACCCTCGAGAAGCTCGTCTCCGACACCGCCGACATCCGCACATGAGCGAGGTCCGGATCGAGCCGGCGACCGGCGGCGAAGCGGACGCCCTGCTGGACGTGATCAGTACTGCCTTCGGGTCACGCCCGCCGCTCGACCCTCCGGCCCCGGCGCTCGCGGAGACCGCGGCGAGTCTCGGCGCTGCACTGGACACGTCCGGGGGGCTCGTCGTCCGGGACGGCGACCGGGTGGTCGGCGGCCTGGTCTTCGAGGACCTCGGCGACCTCCTGGCCCTGCGCCGCGTGTGTCTGCGCCCGGAACGTCAGCACCACGGGACCGGGGCGCTCATGGTCGCGGCGGCCGAGGGCGTCGCCCACGACCGTGGTCGTGAAGGCGTCCAGGTCGCGGCGCGCGTGGAGCTCCCGGAGACCGTGCACTTCTGGCAGCGTCTCGGGTACTCCGTCAGCGACCGGAACGGCCCGAACCTGACCCTGACCCGGCTCTTCCCGACCGACGTCGACGTGGGATCCGCCGAGGCGACCCGCGACCTCGCTCGAAGCCTGGCCGCCGAGCTCCGCGCAGGGGACCTGGTGATCCTGACCGGCGACCTGGGCGCGGGAAAGACCACCTTCGCCCAGGGCCTGGGCGAGGGGCTCGGGGTCCGTGGGCCGGTCACCTCGCCGACATTCGTGATCGCCCGGGTCCACCCGGCGCTGCGAGGCGGGCCGCCTCTCGTCCATGTCGACGCCTACCGGCTGTCGGGCCTGGACGAGCTCGACGACCTCGATCTCGACACCTCGCTCGACGAAGCCGTGACCGTCGTGGAGTGGGGTGAGGGCCTGGCCGAGGGGCTGGCCGAGGACCGACTGGAGATCGCGTTGACTCGCACCCGGGGCGCGGTCGACTCCGACCTGCGCCATGTGCGTCTCTCTCCGGTCGGCGAGCGCTGGCGCCGGGCCGGACTGGGTCGGCTGCTGGACCACGGCCTCGCGTAGCCTCGTCCCGTGCTGCTGGCTTTCGACACCGCAACCCCGTACGTCACCGTCGCCCTGCATGACGGTGAGCGGATCGTCGCGCACTCGGACTCCGAGGTCGGAATGCGACATGGGGAGCTCCTCGCGCCGGCCATCGAGCGGGTGCTGGCCGACGCTGGTGCCGTCCGCCAGGACCTCACGGCGATCGCCGTCGGCGTCGGCCCCGGCCCCTTCACCGGGCTCCGGGTGGGTGTCGTCACCGCCCGCACCCTCGGCGCGGTGCTCGAGGTTCCGGTGTACGGCGTCTGCTCGCTGGACGTGATGGCGTGCGAGGCGCTCGACCTCGGGTCGGTCGACTCCCGCGAGCGCGGCTTCGTGGTCGCCACGGACGCCCGGCGCAAGGAGGTCTACTGGGCGGCGTACGACGGGGACGGCAACCGGCTGGACGGACCGCACGTCACGAAGCCGGCTGAGATCACCACCGACCTGGTGGTCGTCGGCGCAGGCGCCCACCTGTACCCCGACCACTTCCCGCGCTCCTCCGGCCCCCAGCACCCGTCCGCCGCGGTGCTCGCGGACGTCGTCGCACAGGAGCGCGCGGAGCTGCTCGATCCGGAGCCGCTCTACCTGCGGCGTCCTGACGTCATGGAGCCGCACCAGCCCAAGCGGGTCACCGCCCGGTGATCGAGCTGCGACCGGCGGCTCAACGGGACGTCGAGTCGATGGCCGCCCTGGAGGCGGTCGTGTTCGAGAACGACGCCTGGTCGGTGGGCCAGGTCCGTGAGGAGCTGGCCGCTCCGGAGCGCATCGGCACCGTGGCCCTGGTCGGTCAGGAGGTCGTCGGCTACGCGATCACCTGGCAGTCAGGTGACTCCGTCGACCTTCAGCGGATCGCGGTCTCAGCCGCGCATCGGCGCCACGGGATCGCCACGGCACTGCTGGCCGAGGTGTCCCGACGGGCATGCGAAGGCGGCGCCCACCAGATGCTGCTGGAGGTGAGCGCCGCCAACACGGCTGCTTTGCGCTTCTACGCGGCCGAGGGTTTCGCGGAGATCGACCGGCGCCGCCGCTACTACCGCGACGGCGCCGATGCGATCGTGCTACGGCGCCCGCTCACCCCAGCAGATGCAGGGGACGGGTGCCGGCCCGGTCAGGGCAGGTAGTACGTCGGATTCGGCAGCTTCACCGGCCGACGGGCGTGGCCGCCGATCAGGTCGCTGAACTGGTCGCCGAAGTTGAAGGCGATCCGGTAGCCGAGGTCCTCGATGTGTGCACGGGTCTGCGACTTGTACTCGATCGTCGTGCACTTGACCGCCGCGCAGGTGATGTACGACGGCTGCTGGCTGTCGCCGACACCGGTCCACTTGGTGTAGTAGAAGCGCGGCTTGAAGACGCCACCGTAGAACTGGTTGAGGTTCTCGATGGTGGCCTGCTTCTGGTCGTCCTTGCGGCCCGTGAGGCCGAACACTCGGCAGCCCCCCTTCACGGCAGCGGCCACGACGCGGTTCATCTTCGGCGTCGCGGGGAAGCGCTCGTCCTGGACCCACTCGTTCTGCAGGGTGGGGTTGAAGTCGAACTTCATCGCCCCGTCCTCCATGTCGTAGGTCCACAGGGTGGTGTCATCGGCGTCGAAGACCACCGCGGGGTGCTTGTGGTGCGACTTCATCGTGGCGCAGCGGTACCTCACCATCGGGGCGAACTTGTCGGCGAAGCGCGTCATCTGCGTGATGTAGGGCGAGGCCTCCTTGTTGGCGATCCCGGCCGAGTCGGCGCCGTAGTAGGTGCGGATCGTGGACTTCACCGAGTCGATGTTCGGGATGCCCTCGCCGCCCTCCGTGGCCCCACTGGAGCCGTCCGGAGCCATCGTGAAGTGGGTTCGAGGAGAGAACTCGGCGTCCGCCGGAGTGCCGTCCAGGTCGGGACTGGGCAGGAAGTACGTCGGGTTCGGCAGCTTGAGCGCCTTGTCGGCGTACCCACCCTGCAGGTCGGACCACTGGTCGCCCACGTTGAGGACGATGTCGTAGCCGAGGTCCTCCTCGATGTGCTTGCGGGTGTTGGCCTTGTACTCCACGGTGGTGCACTTCGCCATGTCCGCGCAGGTGACGTACGCCGGCGGGGTGTCCCCGCTGTTCCACTTCGTGTAGAAGTTGTCGGCGTCGAACGGCGTGTAGCCGACCTCGTCGAGGTTCTCGACGGTCGCGGCCTCCTGGTTGGCCTTGCGGCCGGTGATGCCGAAGATCGCGAACCCGAGGCGTGCGGCCCGGTTGACGAAGCGGACCATCCCGGGGGTGGCCGGGAAGCGCTTGTCCTGGACCCACTCGTTCTGGAGGGTCGGGTCGAAGTTGAACTTCATCGCCGCATCCTCCATGTCGTAGGTCCACAGCGTCGTGTCGTCCGCGTCGAAGACGATGGCCGGCTGCTTGCCGGCGTCGATAGCGTCGTAGTACGCGTTGACCAGGTAGCCCCACTGGGCGTCCTGGATGTTCTTCATCTCGTCGATGTACGGCGAGGACTCCTTGTCGGCGATGCCGTTCGTCGCCCCGTAGTACGTGCGGATCGTCGACTTCACCGAGTCGATGTTGGGAATGCCGGCTCCGTCAGCGGAGAGCCCGCTGGAGCCGTCTGCCGCCATCGTGAACTCGCTGCGCGGAGCGAGCTCGCGGGCCTGGCCGTTCATGCCCGCCGTAGCGGGAGCAGCGACCAGGGCGAGAGTTACAAGCGTCAGCGCCGTGACGCTGCGATACCGAATGCCGATCATGAGTGCCCCGAAATTTCTTCTGGTCCGAATAGGAAACCCGCGAAACTTACCCCGCGATCGCACTGTTGTGAATGCATGACGACAATGTGTCGCGTGAGCGTTGAACCGCTGGTGCTGGGCATCGAGACGTCGTGCGACGAGACCGGCGTCGGCATCGTGCGTGGGCACACCCTGCTGGCCGACGCCGTCGCCTCGAGCGTCGACGAGCACGCCCGCTTCGGCGGGGTCGTGCCCGAGGTCGCCTCGCGCGCGCACCTCGAGGCGCTGGTCCCGACCATCGAGCGGGCCTGCGAGACGGCCGGGGTCGCGCTGTACGACATCGACGCCGTGGCCGTCACCAGCGGCCCCGGCCTCGCCGGTGCGCTGCTCGTGGGGGTGGCTGCAGCCAAGGCGCTGGCGATCGGGCTGGGAAAGCCGATCTACGGGGTGAACCACCTGGCCGCGCATGTGGCCGTGGACCAGCTCGAGCACGGCCCGTTGCCGGAGCCGTGCGTGGCGATGCTGGTCAGCGGGGGCCATTCGTCGCTGCTCCGGGTGAGCGACGTGACGGGTGCCGACGGGGGCATCGCCCCGATGGGAGCCTCGATCGACGACGCGGCGGGGGAGGCCTTCGACAAGGTCGCCCGCCTGCTCGGCCTGGGCTTTCCGGGCGGCCCGCACATCGATCTCTCCGCGCGGTCCGGCTCGAGCATCGCGATCGACTTCCCCAGAGGGCTCACCTCGCGACGGGACCTGGAACGGCACCGCTTTGACTTCTCCTTCAGCGGGCTGAAGACCGCGGTCGCACGCTGGGTCGAGGCGCGTGAGGAGTCAGGTGAGCCGGTGCCGGTGGCCGACGTCGCCGCGAGCTTCCAGGAGGCCGTCTGCGACGTACTCACCCGCAAGGCCGTCGACGCCGCGGTCTCCGAGGGGATCGAGGACATCCTCATCGGCGGCGGCGTCGCGGCGAACTCCCGGCTGCGGGTGCTCGCGGAGGAACGCGCGGCCGCCCGCGGGATCCGGGTCCGGGTGCCCCGACCCGGTCTCTGCACCGACAACGGCGCCATGGTGGCGGCGTTGGGATCCGAGCTGGTCTCCCGAGGTCGGGCGCCCTCGGCGCTCGACCTCCCGGCCGACTCCTCGATGCCCGTGACCACCGTCACGGCCTAGCATTCCCGGGCCGCTCCGGACCGGGACGACGGGCTCAGCGCCGGTGCTCGCTGAACCAGACGTTCACGACCATGCCCTTGACGGTGAAGACCTCGGTGACCCGCTCGATCGACCCGTTCAGGCCCAGGCGGACCATCGTCTGGTCGTTGCCCTCGGCGAGGTAGGCCAGAACCGTGCTGTCGTCCTCCCAGACCGCTTGGCTGACGCCGACGACGGTGCGGGTGCCCGACTCTGGGGAGAACGTCACGACGACGCCACCGGTCGACGCGTCGAGCACGGTCAGCGTCGGCGACCCCGCTCCGTCGAAGTACGACGCGTCCGCGACGACGTAGCGGCCGTCGGGGCTGAACCGGAGCTTCGAGACCTCGCAGCTCTTCCAGAGCAGCTCGCCGGTGGCCGGGTCCATGACCCCCGAGCAGCCGCCGTCGTTGCCGTAGGAGACGAGGCCCGAGACCAGTCCGGTCGCCTCGGAGGCGTCGTCGACCCGGAGCAGGCCGGTGATCGGCGTGGGCTTGTCGCCGGCGCGGGCGTAGCCCATGACGTCCGCCGCGGGGCTGTTGTAGACCACGGTGTCGTCGTCGAGGAAGCCGACCGGTTCGAGAGACTCCCCCCTGGGGACGTCGATGGTCCAGGTGACCGCATCGGTCCCGTCGGTCGGGGCGTCGACCAGGCGCACCTTGGTCTTGCTCTCTCGCACCACGTAGGCAACGCGGGAGCCGTCCTGGCTGACAGCGAGGCTGAAGCCGCCGTCGGGGTAGGTGTGGATGACCTCCATGGCGGCGTTGAGCACGACGACCTGTCCCGGGTGCTGCGAGGACAGGACGGCCAGGTAGCCCCCGTCGTACGGCGTCACCATCCCGTAGGGCTCGGGAAGGCGGACCGGACCGCTCGGCGTCACCAGCCGGCCACCCTCGAGGTAGGGCACGCCCGCGGCGTCGCCGGTCGGGAGCCCGTGCACGGTCAGCGGGAAGGTCCCGTCGGCACGCGGGGTCGGGGCGGGAGAAGGAGCGGGCGAGGGCGAGACGGAGTTCGTCGTCGCCGGTCGCTGGATCTCCTGGCCGGAGTCGAGGGAGCCCCCGAGGGACAGGCCGGTGGGTACGGCGACGGCGAGCACTGCCGCGGCAGCGAGGACGGAGAGTCCCTGCCGGCGCCGGCGAATGCCTCGGGCCTGCTGCTTGACCTCGGCCAGGCCGAAGGGGTGGCCCGACACGCGGTCGGCGTGGTGGGTGAGGGAGTCTCGGAGCTGCTGCTCCTGCTCGGTGGGGTTCATCGCTCCTCCTCCCGGTCGGGACGAAGTTGGGGCACGGACGACACGCGTTCGCGCATCGCCGCCAGGGCACGGCTGGCTTGGGACTTGACGGTGCCGGTTGAGATGCCCAGAACGTGGGCGATCTCCGCCTCGGAGAGGTCCTCGTAGTAGCGCAGCACGATCACCGCGCGCTGCTTGCGGGGCAGCGTCTGCACGAAGGCCCACATGGCGTCGTCGCGGTCGGGCTCCCGGTGCGGGTCGTCGTACCCCTGGTCGGGCAGGTGCTCGGTAGCGTGCTCCTGTCGTTTCCAGGCCCGCCGCCACAGCGAGTTGTGCTCGTTGACGAGGATCCGGCGCACGTAGCCGTCGAGGGAGTCCCTGGTGTGGACCTTGTCCCAGGAGAGGTAGAGCTTCGCGAACGCCGTCTGCACCAGGTCCTCGGCGGTGTGCCGGTCCCCGGACAGCAGGTACGCCGTACGGAGCAGGCTCGGCTGGCGGGCTGACATGTAGGCCGCGAAGTCTGCATCCTTCGATGCCGCATCGCTCATGGTGGCGATCTCTCCGATCCCGACGGTCGTCACAGCTCTCACCCACCTTCCCGTTCATCGTTCGACATGTCCAAGACGCGGCGCCGCCCCGGCGGGTTGCATCTGCGGTCAAGATGGGGGTGTGATCGACGTTCTCACCGCTGTCGCCCTGCTCGTTGCGGGTGCCGCCCTGCTCACCGCCGGCGCCGAGGCCTTCGCCGAGAACGTCACCGTCGCCGCCTCACGGACCGGCGTCAGCGTCCTCGGACTGAGCCTGCTGCTCGCGGGCGCCGAGCCCGAGGAGGCCGTGACCACCATGCTGGCGGCGCGCCAGGGGCACTTCGCGCTGGCGGCGGGCGATGCCATCGGGGCGAACCTCGTGGTGCTGACCCTCACGCTCGGGCTGGCCGCGCTGCTCACCTCGATGCCGGTCTCCCGTCGGGTCGTCGAGTACGCCGTGGCGGCGTCGGCCGCGGGGGTCCTGGCCGTGCTCTTCCTCCTCAACGGAGTGCTCGGGCGGGTCGAGGGCGGGTTGCTCGTGGCGGTGTACGCCGTCGCCGTCGTCTGGGTCTGGCGCCGTGAGCACGAGCCGCCCATGGTGGGCGAGATGACCGAGGTAGAGGGGCTGGGCGGACCCGGGCCCACGGACGGGTCGGACGATACGGCCGGGAGGCCGTTGCTGATGGTCCTGCTCGGTGTGGTCGGGATGACCGTCGGTGGCTACCTCGCCGTGCGCGGCGCGTCGGGGCTGGTGGGCCACTTCGGGCTCAACGGCTCGGTTGTCGGCCTGACCCTGCTCGCCCTGGCCACGAGCGCCGAGATGCTGGCCCTGGTCTGGTCCGCACGACGCCGCGGGCTGACCGAGGTCGTGGTCGCCGGTGCCATCGGGGCCGTCGCCTACAACGCCACCGTCTCCCTGGGGCTGGCCGGACTGGTCAACCCGCTGCTCCTCGGCCGACACTCCCAGATCCTGGTGGTGGCGGCGATCACCGCCGTACTGCCGCTGGTCCTCGTGCTCCGCCGTCGCGGCCGGCTCCCTCGCCTCTACGGGCTACCGCTCGTGGCCGTGTACGTCGTCGTGGTGGGCTGGCTGTTCGGCGCGGCCGCCCTCATCGGGTGAGCCTTCGGTCAGCGTCGGTCGTTCCGGCCGGGCGTACTCCGGTGCCGCTCGTACGTGACCGACCGGTGGCTAGGGTGAGCGGACGTCGTCCCAGCTGAGAAGGAGCGGTCCATGCAACAGGTGCGGGCGGTCATCGCCAGGTCCAAGGGCGCGCCGGTCTCGGTGGAGACGATCAACGTCTCCGACCCGGGTCCGGGCGAGGCGGTGGTCCGGGTCCAGGCCTGCGGCGTGTGCCACACGGACCTGCACTACCGCGAGGGCGGCATCAACGACGACTTCCCGTTCCTGCTCGGACACGAGGCGGCGGGCACTGTCGAGTCGGTCGGCGAGGGGGTGACGGAGGTGTCCCCGGGTGACTTCGTGGTGCTCAACTGGCGCGCAGTCTGCGGCGAGTGCCGGGCCTGCAACCGCGGGGAGCCGTGGTACTGCTTCGCCACCCACAACGCGACCCAGAAGATGACGATCGCCGAGGGAGAGGGGGCCGGCACGGAACTGTCCCCTGCGCTCGGCATCGGCGCCTTCGCCGAGAAGACCCTGGTCGCTGCCGGGCAGTGCACCAAGGTCGACCCGTCAGCCCGCGCCGCCGCGGTCGGGCTGCTCGGCTGTGGGGTGATGGCCGGACTGGGGGCCGCTCTCAACACCGGCAACGTAGGCCGCGGCACGTCCGTCGCCGTGATCGGCTGCGGAGGCGTCGGCACCGCCGCGATCGTCGGTTCCGTGCTGGCCGGCGCATCCAGGGTGATCGCGGTCGACCTCGATGACCGCAAGCTCGAGGGCGCGCGCAGACTCGGTGCGACACACACCGTGAACAGCAAGGACACCGACCCGGTGGAGGCGATCCGGGCGCTGACAGACGGCAACGGCGCCGACGTCGTGATCGACGCGGTGGGCCGCCCCGAGACCTGGAAGCAGGCCTTCTACGCCCGTGACCTCGCCGGGACGGTGGTCCTGGTGGGAGTGCCCACCCCCGACATGGTGATCCCCGAGATCCCCCTGATCGACGTCTTCGGCCGGGGCGGCTCCCTCAAGTCCAGCTGGTACGGCGACTGCCTGCCCAGCCGTGACTTCCCGATGCTGGTCGACCTCTACCAGCAGGGCCGCCTGGACCTGGACGCGTTCGTGAGCGAGGAGATCGGGATCGACGACGTGGAGGCTGCCTTCGAGAAGATGCACCAAGGCGACGTGCTGCGTTCGGTGGTGATCCTGTGAGCGTTCGTGTCGACCACGCCGTGTCTCACGGCACGTTCTCGCTCGACGGCGAGACCTTCGAGGTGGACAACAACATCTGGGTGATCGGGGATGACGACGAGTGCGTCGTCATCGACGCGCCGCACGACGTCGACGACATCCTGGCGGTCGTCGCCGGCCGCGCGGTCAAGGCGATCATCTGCACCCACGCCCACGACGACCACGTCCGGGTCGCCCCGGAGCTGCGGGAGCGGGTGACGGCGCCGGTCCTGCTGCACCCGGCGGACAAGCCCGTCTGGGAGCTCACCCACACCGAGCACCTGTGGGACGTCGACCTCGAGGACGGTCAGACCGTCAAGGTCGGCGGGGCAGCGATCAAGGTGCTGCACACCCCCGGCCACGCCCCCGGCGCGGTCTGCCTCTACGTGCACGACCTCGGCTGCGTGTTCAGCGGCGACACGCTCTTCCAGGGCGGTCCGGGGGCCACCGGTCGCTCGTTCAGCGACCAGGCCACGATCGAGGCGTCGATCCGGTCGAAGCTGTTCGCGCTCCCCGACGAGACCGTCGTCCACACCGGCCATGGTCCTGACACCACGATCGGCGCCGAACGCGCCCTGCTCGACGGCTGAACCGGGCGCTGGGCGAGGGCTCTTCACCGGTGGCCTGACACAATCGAGGGATGAGCGTGGGCGGGAGCCGGTGGGCGGGTGCGGCCGCAGTGGCCGTCGTGCTGCTGTCGGTCACTGCCTGCTCGTCGAACGTCACCGGCACCGCTTCGAACCGGGCCACGGCCGAGGCCGCCGACCCGGCGAGCGCCTCGGAGCCGGGTCCCTCGGAGCCCGCAACCTCGACGGCGACGTCGCGGCCCACTTCGTCCGCCTCGGGCGCGGAGGAGTCGACGGCCATGATCCCGACCTCCCTCGAGCCGATCCAGGAGCGCCTGCTCCAGCTGGGCATCGACACCGGCTGGGGCCCGACTCGTCGGGAGATCCGGCGGGCGGTCCGCATGGTGGGCCACCTGAGCCTGCCGGACCTGGCCGGGCAGGTGATCGTGGCTCGGTACGAGGGCACGGCTGCGCCCAGCACCTTGGTCAACCGACTGCACCTCGGGGGCGTGATCGTGATGGGGGACAACATCACCTCGACGTCCCAGGTGCGCGCGTCGAACCAGGCCCTCCAGCAGTCGGTGACGGACGCGGGCCGGCGTTGGCCGGCCTTCATCGGCGTCGACCAGGAGGGTGGCGTCGTCGAGCGCGTGAAGGGCACGGCGACCCGCTTCCCGGCGTTCATGAGCGCCGGTGCCGGTGACAATGCGGCAGTCACCACGGAGGCGGCTCGCGCCAGCGGGGCGGAGCTCCTCGGGCTCGGCTTCACGGTGGACTTCGCTCCCGACGGGGATGTCACCGTCGGCCCGAGTGATCCCACGATCGGCTCCCGGTCCGCCGGCTCCCGGCCGCGACTCGTCGCCCGCCAGATGAACGCCGCGGTCGACGGCTACCTGTCCGCGGGGGTGGTTCCCGTCATCAAGCACTTCCCGGGCCACGGGTCGGTCCCACAGGACAGCCACCTCGAGCTGCCGGTGCAGACGCGGCCGCTCAGCGTCCTGCGCACCCATGACCTCGTCCCGTTCGTGGCCGGCGTCGCCGGGGGGATCTCCGCGGTCATGGTCGCCCACATCGACGTCCGCGCGGTCGACCCCGGCATCCCCGCCTCCCTCTCACACAAGGTCGTGACCGGACTGCTGCGCACGGAGGTCGGTTTCCAGGGGCTGGCGGTCACCGACGCCCTGGACATGGGTGCGGTCGTCCAGCAGTACGGCAGCGGAGGCGCCGCGGTCCGTGCCCTGCGGGCGGGCGAGGACGTGTTGCTGATGCCGCCGAACCCCGCCGCCGCCCGGGACGCGATCGTCGCGGCGGTGCGGAACCGTTCGCTGAGCCGAGCGCGCCTGGAGCAGGCGGCCGCCCGACAGGTCGCCCTGCTGCTGCACCAGAAGTCTCTCGGCCGACACGGATCCCGGCCGGGTTCGGGCCGGCAGGCGTCGTACCGGCTCTCGCGGGGCGCGGTCACGGTCGTGTCCGGCCCCTGCCAGGGCCGTCTGGTCGGCACGGCCGTGCGGGCGCGGGGACCGGCCGAGGCCGTGGCGGCCTTCGACGCGGCGGCGCAGCATGCGGGGCTGGCCACCGGTTCCGGCTCGACGGTGGCGCTGATCGGCTACCACGGCGCCGCTCGGAGGGCTGACGTGGTCGTCTCGATGGACACGCCGTACGTGCTCGGGGACAGTCACGGCCGGACCGCCCGGATCGCGCTGTACGGCGACACTCCGGGCGCCATGCGGGCCCTGGTGGCGGTGCTTCTCGGCAAGGCCCCGGCACCCGGCACGCTGCCGGTGCGGGTCGCCAACGTCCCTCGAACCGGCTGCTGAAGGCGGACAGGCCGGGTCAGAGCGGGCGGACGAGCAGCGCCGTGCCCTTGCCTGCGACCCGGGTCATGACCAGCGTGCCGCGCTCGTCGCCGTGCAGGGCGAGCCGCTTGCGCAGCTCCTCCGGCACCACCTGGACCCCCCGCTTCTTGATCTCGAGGCTGCCGATCCGCCGCTCGCGCAGGGCAGCACGCAGCGGCTTCTCGCGGAACGGGAGCTCCTCGAGGACCTCGTAGCTCCGGGCGAAGGGGGTAGCGGCCTCCTCGTCCGAGGTGACCCAGGCGATGTGCTCGTCGACGAGCCCGCCGTCGACCGCCGCCGCCACGGCAGTGACCAGGCCGGCACGGATCACGGCGCCGTCCGGCTCGTGGAGGAACCGGCCGACCGGGCGTACGTCCGCCCCCGGGTCGTCGTCCTCGGTGAGGGTCGCCAGACCGCGCGGGCCGATCAGCGTCGCGCGGCGCTTCGTGGTGGCCAGCCACGAGGACCACAGCGCTGCCTCCTTGACGTCCCCGCGGTCGCTGACCCACTCGGCCTCGACTCCTTCTGGGACCAGGTCGTGTGGGATCCCCGGGGCGACCTTCACACACGCGGCGCGCGCGAGGAGCTTCGAGATGAACGTCCATGGGGGTGTCCAGCCCTCGACGTCGAAGACCCGTCCCCGCGAGGTACGCCGAGCAGGGTCGGCGAAGACCACGCCGAAGCCTGCCAGGTCGAGCGTGGTGGCGTCCGACTCGATCACCGCGCCACCGAGGCCGAGCGCGTCGAGGTTCGCCGACGCGACCGCGACCCGAAGCGGGTCGAGGTCGACCCCCGCGACCGTGAGGCCGGCTCGCGACATCGCGACGAGGTCGCCACCGATGCCGCAGCCGAGGTCGACGACCGACGAGGGTGTCGCGATGGCCAGCCGGGCCGCGCGGTGGGCGGCGACGGGGAGCCGGGTCGCCTGCTCGAGGCCTTCCGGAGTGAAGTACATCTGCGCGGCGAGGTCGCCGAACTTGGCGACCGCCCGGACCCGGAGCCGAGCCTGGGTCAGGGCCGCCGCGGCGTGCTCGGGGGTGGCCCCCGCGCGCAGCGCGGAGGCCGCGCGGACCGGGTCGTCCCTCGGCCCACGTCCGTGGCTCGCTCGAGCAGCCGCTGGCCGTCGCCGGTCAGCAGCCACCGGAAGCTGTCGAGGTCCACCCCGGCATCCTTGCAGCCCGGGCATCGGGCCTCGTCCCCGGAGCGCCCCGGTCTGGCACTCGTTGGGTGTGAGTGCTAGATTTCGTCTTGGCACTCTCACCCTGAGGGTGCCAGCGCCACAGGGTGTGCGACCCCCGCGACGGCGTACACCCAGGTGCATCCTGACGTCCCAACTTCGTATGCCTGAAAGTGGAGGTCGACTCAAGTGTCGGTCAACATCAAGCCTCTCGAGGACCGTATCGTCGTCAAGCCGCTCGACGCGGAGCAGACCACGGCTTCTGGCCTGGTCATCCCGGAGACCGCCAAGGAGAAGCCCCAGGAGGGCGAAGTCCTGGCGATCGGCCCGGGCCGCATCGACGACAACGGCAACCGTGTCCCGCTCGACGTGAACGTCGGCGACAAGGTCATCTACAGCAAGTACGGCGGCACCGAGGTCAAGTACTCCGGTGAGGAGTACCTCATCCTCTCGGCGCGCGACGTGCTCGCCGTCGTCGCCTGACCGAGCCTCACGGCTCACCCCGTACGACGTGACTCAGCCCCGGCTGGCCTGACTGGTTCGGGCCACCGGGGCTGATCACTACCGGAGGTCGCCGCGGCAACCCCGCCGTGACCCCACCACTCGACTCAACACGAAGGAGCATCACCACGATGCCGAAGATCCTCGAGTTCGACGAGGAGGCCCGCCGCTCGCTCGAGCGCGGCGTCGACGCCCTCGCGAATGCAGTCAAGGTGACGCTGGGCCCCAAGGGCCGCTACGTCGTCCTGGACAAGAAGTGGGGCGCACCCACCATCACCAACGACGGCGTGACCGTCGCCCGCGAGATCGAGCTGGACGACCCGTTCGAGAACCTGGGTGCCCAGCTCACCAAGGAGGTCGCCACCAAGACGAATGACGTCGCCGGTGACGGCACCACGACCGCGACCGTGCTCGCCCAGGCGATGGTCCACGAGGGCCTGCGCGCGGTGGCCGCGGGCGCCAACCCGATGAGCCTCAAGCGCGGCATGGACCAGGCCGTCGAGGCCGTCGGCACCGCCCTGCGCGACGCTGCCCGCGACATCGACTCGCGTGAGGACATGGCCGCGGTGGCCACCGTCTCCTCGCGGGACAGCCACATCGGCGACCTGCTCGCGCAGGCCTTCGACAAGGTGGGCAAGGACGGTGTCATCACCGTCGAGGAGTCCAACACAATGGGCACCGAGCTCGAGTTCACCGAGGGCATGCAGTTCGACAAGGGCTACCTGTCGCCGTACTTCGTCAGCGACCCGGAGAGCATGGAGGCCGTCCTCGAGGACTGCTACGTGCTCCTCCACCAGGGCAAGATCTCCGCGATCTCCGACCTGCTGCCGCTGCTGGAGAAGGTCATCCAGGCCGGCAAGCCACTGTTCATCCTCGCTGAGGACGTCGAGGGCGAGGCACTCTCGACCCTGGTCGTGAACAAGATCCGCGGCACCTTCACCGCCGCCGCCGTCAAGGCTCCGGCCTTCGGCGACCGCCGCAAGGCGATGATGCAGGACATCGCCGTCCTCACCGGCGGCCAGGTCATCGCGCCCGAGGTCGGTCTCCGGCTCGACCAGGTGGGCCTCGACGTGCTGGGCACCGCCCGCCGCGTCGTGATCACCAAGGACAACACCACGATCGTCGAAGGTGGCGGCGACGCCACCGAGGTCGCCGGCCGCGTCAACCAGATCAAGGCCGAGATCGAGAACTCCGACTCCGACTGGGACCGCGAGAAGCTCCAGGAGCGTCTTGCCAAGCTCGCCGGCGGGGTGTGCGTCGTCAAGGTCGGCGCCGCCACCGAGGTGGAGCTGAAGGAGAAGAAGCACCGCATCGAGGACGCCGTCTCCGCGACGCGCGCCGCGATCGAGGAGGGCATCGTCGCCGGAGGCGGCGCGGCACTCATCCACGCGGCCTCCGTGCTCGAGGGCGACCTCGGGCTCACCGGTGACGAGGCGATCGGTGTCCGCATCGTCCGCAAGGCGTCGGCGGAGCCGCTTCGCTGGATCGCTGAGAACGGTGGCGACCAGGGCTACGTCGTGGTCGCCAAGGTCCGCGAGGGCAAGGTCGGTGAAGGCTTCAACGCCGCCACCGGCGAGTACGGCGACCTCGTCGCCCAGGGTGTCCTCGACCCGGTCAAGGTCACGCGCTCGGCACTGGTCAACGCGTCCTCGATCGCCGGCATGCTGCTGACGACCGAGACGCTGATCGTCGAGAAGCCCGAGGCCGACGACGACACCGCCGGCGCTGCCGGGCACGGTCACGGGCACGGCCACTGAGCCAACCCGACCGCTCGCAGGCCGAGCAGTCAGCACGATGAGGCGCCGTCCGGGTCACCCCGGGCGGCGCCTCTCGCGTGTCCCGTCCTCACGGCCGCCGGTCGCCACCGAGCGCAACGGCACGAACCGGTAGTGACCGTGCTCGGTCACCTCGACCCCGATCGTTGGATCGCGCCACCAGCGTCATCGTCCCCGCCACGGGCAGCACCATCCGGCCGCCCGCCGCGAGCTGGGCGATGAGCTCGTCGGGGACCCGACCGCCGTCCGCCGAGACCAGGATCCGGTCGTACGGCGCGTGCTGGGGCAGCCCGAGAACCCCGGCAGCGGCCTCCTGGATCCGGGCCCAAGGGCACCCTCGGGCACCCAGGTTGGCGGCTCCCCAGGTGGCGAGCTCAGGCTCGATCTCCACGCCGATCACGGCGCCGCCGGGCCCTGTCAGCTGCGCGAGGAGGGCAGTGGTCCACCCGGAGCCCGAGCCCACGTCGAGCACGCGGTCGCCCGCGCGCACCTCGAGCAGGCGCAACATGGCCTCGACCGTGCGTGGTTGCGAGTTGGTCTGGCCGTGACCGATGCCGATCGGGCCGTCGTACGCCGCACTGGCGCGTGACCCGCGCCGGAGGAAGTCGGCCCGCGGGACCGCGTCGAACGCGCTCCGGACTGCGTCCATCCCCCGAGCCAACCACCGAGTCGCCCCGGAGGAAAGGCGCAGCAGGGTCGAGCCAGCAGCGCGAGGCGCCGCAGAGTTCTTCTGCGTGTTACACCGGCGCCGCGGCCGGGAAACACGCACCACCCACAGTGGGGTTCCGCACGTCCGACGAGGGAGTTCCCATGCTGTTCCGTGCTCGCACCACCCTGGCCGACCGGCCCGGATCGCTCGCCGAGCTCGCACAGCGGTGCGGTGAGCACGGCGTGAACATCCTGGGCCTGCAGATCTTCCCCGGCCTCGGCGGCGTCACCGACGAGATCGTGCTGCGTGCCCCGCAGGGCTGGGACCCGGCCCGGGTGACCGAGCTGGTGGAGCAGGCGGGCGGCAAGGCGGTCTCGGTCGGGCCTTGCAGCGAGCACACGCTCGTCGACGGGCCGACGCGGTACCTGCATGCGATCCGGAGGGTCCTCGACGACCCGGCACAGGTTCACGAGACGCTGTCCGAGCTGCTGGACGCCGAGCCCGCCGGGGCGGAGCCGCCCACGGTGCAGGAGGACGAGCTGCGCGTCGCGGTCGCCGGCTCCCAGCTCCGGGTACGCCGAGCCGCGCCCTTCACGGCGACCGAGCATGCCCGGGCAGCCGCCTTCGGGGACCTGGCGGGCGAGCTCGTGGGCCTGCTGGGAGCCACCGCGGCGCCAACGGTCGCGGGGGCGTCGTTGGAGCCGGTCGTCGAGGTCACCTCGGCGATGTCACTGCACGCGAGGTCCGGCCGCGAGCTCGTCGCGCAGGCGATGCTGATGCCGCACGACGACGAGACCCTGCTGCTCGACCTGACCATCGACCCGCGCTGGGTGCATCGTGGTGTCGGCACCAAGATCCTCGTGGACGCCGCCCGGCTGGCGCGCGCGAGGGGTGCGGACGAGGTCCTGGTGCGGGTCCCGGCGGTGGACGACACGGTGCTGCCCCTGGTGTTCTCGGCCGGGCTGCGCGGCCGGGTCCGCCAGGTCGGGGGGACCCTGAACATCAGGATCGGGGTGTCGTACCTGTCCCCGCTGCCCGAAGCGGTACCCGGTCAGCTCGTCTAGCGCGCCCGTCGACGGGCCGTCCGGACGCCGCCTCGCGCGCCGTAGACTGGTCGCCTGCCGACGCACGGAAGGGCCCGATGACGCAGCCATTAGATGCCGACCACGCCGCTGGAGTCCCCGACAAGTTCGCCACGCTCGGTCTCACATACGACGACGTCCTGCTGCTGCCGGGCGAGAGCGACGTGGTGCCGACCGACATCGACACCACCTCCAGACTCACCCGTGAGATCAGCCTGAGGGTGCCCCTCGTGTCGAGCGCCATGGACACCGTGACGGAGTCCCGGATGGCCATCGCGATGGCTCGCGAGGGTGGGCTCGGCGTCCTGCACCGCAACCTGTCGATCGAGGACCAGGCCTACCAGGTCGACCTGGTGAAGCGGACCCAGACCGGGATGATCTCGAACCCGATCACGATCAGCCCGAAGGCGACCCTCGAGGAGCTCGACGACCGGTGCGGCGAGTACCGCGTCTCCGGGCTTCCCGTCGTCGACCAGGACGACACTCTGCTCGGCATCATCACCAACCGCGACCTGCGCTTCACGCCCGTCGCCGAGTGGGCCACCACGCTCGTCAGCGACATCATGACGCCGATGCCGCTGATCACGGCACCCGTGGGGATCGACCGCGAGGACGCCACGAAGCTGCTGCGTCAGCACAAGCGCGAGCGGCTGCCGTTGGTCGACGAGCAGGGTCGCCTCGCAGGACTGATCACGGTGAAGGACTTCGTGAAGTCCGAGCAGTTCCCCCATGCCTCGAAGGACGCGGACGGCCGGCTCATGGTCGGCGCGGCGATCGGCTACTTCGGGGACTCCTGGGAGCGAGCCACGACCCTGGTGGAGGCCGGTGTCGACGTGCTCGTCGCTGACACCGCCCACGGGCACGTCCGGATGCTGCTCGACATGGTCCGCCGGCTCAAGACCGACCCGGCCACGCGCCATGTGCAGGTGATCGGCGGCAACGTGGCCACGCGCGCCGGGGCGCAGGCCTTCGTCGACGCCGGCTCGGACGCCGTCAAGGTGGGCGTCGGCCCTGGCTCGATCTGCACGACCCGCATCGTCACCGGGGTCGGAGCGCCCCAGATCACGGCCGTGTACGACGCGTGGCTCGCCTGCCGGGAGGCCGGCGTACCCGTCATCGCCGACGGCGGCCTGCAGTACTCCGGCGACATCGCCAAGGCCATCGTCGCCGGAGCGGACTCGGTCATGGTGGGCTCGCTGCTGGCCGGCTGCGAGGAGAGTCCGGGTGACCTGATCTTCGTCAACGGCAAGCAGTACAAGGCCTACCGTGGGATGGGCTCACTCGGTGCGATGAGCTCCCGCGGCAAGAAGTCCTACTCCAAGGACCGCTACTTCCAGGCCGAGGTCGACAGCGACGACAAGCTCGTCCCGGAGGGCATAGAGGGGCGGGTGGCCTACCGCGGGCCGCTGGCCGCCGTGGCTCACCAGCTCGTCGGCGGGCTTCGCCAGTCGATGTTCTACGTCGGCGCCCGCACCGTGCCCGAGCTCCAGGAGCGGGGGCGCTTCGTGCGGATCACGCAGGCCAGCCTGAAGGAGTCCCACCCCCACGACGTCCAGATGACCGTCGAGGCGCCCAACTACACGAGTCGCTAGGAGCCTCCTGCGACTTTCGACAGTCCCGACCCACGACTGAGAGACTGCCCTCGTGACCGAGATCGAGATCGGCCGTGCCAAGCGCGGCCGCCGTGCCTACTCCTTCGACGACATCGCCGTCGTCCCGAGCAGGCGCACGCGCGACCCCGAGGAGGTCTCGATCGCCTGGCAGATCGACGCCTACCGCTTCGAGCTGCCGATCATGGCGGCGCCGATGGACTCGGTGATGTCCCCGGCGACCGCGATCGAGTTCGGCAGGCATGGTGGGCTCGGGGTCCTGAACCTCGAAGGGCTCTGGACCCGCTACGACGACCCGACCGACCTGCTCGAGGAGGTGGCGGGGCTCCGTGGGTCCGCGGCCGTTCATCGCATGCAGGAGATGTACGCCGAGCCGATCCGTGCCGAGCTCATCACCGCCCGGCTGAAGGAGATGCGTGAGGCCGGCGTGACCGTGGCCGGCTCCCTGTCTCCTCAGCGCACCAAGGAGTTCGCCAAGACCGTGGTGGACGCCGGCGTCGACATGTTCGTGATCCGTGGGACGACGGTGAGCGCCGAGCACGTGTCCAGCCAGGCCGAGCCGCTGAACCTCAAGGAGTTCATCTACGAGCTCGACGTGCCCGTGATCGTCGGTGGCTGCGCCACCTACCAGGCTGCCCTGCACCTGATGCGCACCGGCGCGGCCGGCGTACTCGTCGGCTTCGGCGGTGGTGCGGCCCACACGACGCGCACCGTGCTCGGCGTCGCCGTACCCATGGCGAGTGCGGTGGCCGACGTGGCCGCGGCCCGCCGGGACTACATGGACGAGTCCGGTGGTCGCTACGTCCACGTGATCGCGGACGGATCGATCGGCCGGAGCGGCGACATCGCCAAGGCCGTCGCCTGCGGTGCCGATGCCGTGATGGTCGGCTCGCCTCTGGCGCGTGCCACGGAGGCACCGGGACGCGGCTTCCACTGGGGTGCCGAGGCCTGGCACGCCGAGCTGCCGCGGGGTGAACGCGTCGAGTTCGGCATCGTCGGCACTCTGGAGGAGATCCTGTTCGGGCCCTCGCGGGTCAGCGACGGGACGATGAACCTCATCGGCGCCCTCCGCCGCTCCCTGGCGACCACCGGCTACACGGAGCTCAAGGAGTTCCAGCGGGTCGAGGTCGTCGTCCAGTGACCCACCGCCTGGACGGCTCGCTCCGGGTTGCCGCTGCCCAGGCGGAGTCCGTGAGCGGTGACGTCGAGGCGAACGTGCGCTCGGCGGTCGCGTTGGTCGACTCCGCGGTGCACCGGGGCGCGCAGGTCGTGGTCCTTCCCGAGCTGTTCCTCACCGGCTACGACCCTGCGGCGTTCGACGACGCGCACGCGATCGAGCTGGACGACCCGCGCCTGACCCCCCTCGCCGAGGCGCGGCCGCAGGCGCTGGTGCTGGCCGGAGCGGCCGTCCGTGAGTCGGGCGCACCGCGGTTGGTGCTGCTCGCCTTCCACCGCGGTCAGGTCCGGCTCGCCTACCGAAAGCAGCACCTCTTCTCCGACGAGGCGGGTTACTTCGTGCCCGGCGACACTGGCGCGAGCGTCGACTTCGAGGGTTGGCGGCTCGGACTCGGGATCTGCTACGACGGGTGCTTCCCCGAGCACGCGCGCGCGGCCGCGGTTGCGGGTGCCACGGCCTACCTCTGCCCCGCCGCCTATGTCGTGGGCTCCGAGCACCGGCGCGACCTCTACTACCCGGCTCGCGCGCTCGACAACGGAATGTACGTCGTCTTCGCGGGCCTCGTCGGTCGCTGCGGTGACCACGCGTACAGCGGAGGCAGCGCCGTCTTCGACCCCGAGGGCCAGGTCGTCGACCGGGTCGGCACGGACTCTCCGGCCATGGTCGTGGTGGACCTCGACCCGGAGCTGGTCCGGCGTACCCGGGAGCGGCATCCGATGCTGCGCGACCACCGCACCGACCTCGCCCGTCACGAGCGGGTCGTGCTCGCGTGACGGCCGGGGTGCTCGGTCCGCGGCACCGGCTCGACTCCTTGGAGGCGATGGGCGCAGCGGAGCTCGACGTGCTCGTAGTCGGCGGTGGGGTGGTCGGCGCCGGCACCGCCCTGGACGCGGTCACGCGTGGCCTGTCGGTCGGCCTCCTGGAGCAGCGCGACCTGGCGTCGGGAACCTCCTCGCGGTCGAGCAAGCTGATCCACGGCGGCCTGCGGTATCTGGAGATGCTGGACTTCGGGCTGGTCCGGGAGGCGCTCGAAGAACGAGGGCTCCTGCTCACCCGCCTCGCGCCGCACCTGGTCCGGCCGGTCCCGTTCCTCTACCCGCTGCACCACACCTGGGAGCGGCCCTACGTCGGTGCCGGGCTGGCGCTGTACGACGCGATGGCGATGGCCGGCAAGTACGACGTCGGCCTGCCGCGTCACAAGCACCTCTTCCGGCGCAGCGTCGCGCGGATCGCCCCGGACCTGCGCACCGAGGATCTGACCGGCGCGATCCGCTACTACGACTGCCAGGTGGACGACGCCCGTCTGGTGCTGACCCTGGCCCGGACTGCGGCCAGGCACGGTGCCCACGTCGCGACCCGCGCCCAGGTCGTGGGCTTCCTTCGTGAGGGCGAGCGGGTCGTCGGTGTACGAGTGCGGGACCTCGAGCAGGGCCGGGACCTGACCATCCGGGCCCGCGTGGTGGTGAACGCGGCCGGGGTCTGGACCGACGAGATCCAGGCCATGGTCGGCGGTCGCGGTGCGCTCAACGTCCAGGCCAGCAAGGGCATACACCTGGTCGTGCCTCGTGACCGGATCCGCTCCGACGCCGGGCTGATCACCCGCACGGAGAAGTCCGTGCTCTTCGTGATCCCGTGGGGCTCGCACTGGATCATCGGCACCACCGACACCGCCTGGGACCTCGACAAGGCCCACCCGGCGGCCTCCCGGGCCGACATCGACTACGTCCTCGGGCATGTGAACAAGATCCTTCGCGAGCCGCTCGATCGCGACGACGTCGAAGGTGTGTACGCCGGGCTCCGTCCGCTGCTGACCGGGGAGTCCGAGCCGACGTCACGGATCTCACGCGAGCACACGGTGGTGACCCCGGTGCCCGGCCTGGTGTTGGTAGCCGGCGGCAAGCTGACGACGTACCGCGTGATGGCGCGCGACGCCGTCGAGGCGGCCGCACACTCGTTGGGTGGCACGGTGGCCGCGTCGATCACCGACCGGGTGCCGCTGCTGGGGGCGGAGGGGTTCGAGGCGCGGTCCAACCAGCGTGCCGGCCTGTCGCGGCGCTCCGGCGTGCACGTCGCGCGGATCGACCACCTGCTGGGGCGGTTCGGTGGGCTCGTCGACGATCTGTTGGCGCTCATCGCCGACCGGCCGGAGCTGGGCGAGCGGCTGCCCGGTGCCGAGGACTATCTGTGCGCCGAGGTGGTGTACGCCGTCACCCACGAGGGCGCCCTGCATCTCGACGACGTCCTCACCCGCCGTACCCGCATCTCCATCGAGACCTTCGACCGTGGCGTCACCGCGGCTCGGCCCGCGGCCGAGCTGATGGCCGCCGAGCTGGGGTGGGACCAGGCCCGCGTCGAGGTAGAGGTCGACCACTACCTGCGCCGGGTCGAGGCGGAGCGCCAGAGCCAGGAGCAGCCGACCGACCGTGAGGCGGACGAGGCGCGGGTCAGGGCGCCGGACATCGTCTGACCCGGCGTACCGGCCCCCGCTGGCCCCGCGCGCCCACCCCGCGCCCACCCCACCCATTGGTCACAAACTGCATGCCACAGGCCCGAAAACCTGCGGTTGGGGACCAAACCGCAACCCCGAGCGCAGCGAGGTGGGGGTGCTCTTGCGTGTTCGTGCAATGCGCAATCTCACGTCTTGTCGTGCGGGGGTGTGGGGGAGAGGCTCACTCCTGGTCCAGACCTGTTCATCGACAGCGCCCCTGGGCCTGCGGCCGGGGAGATCCCCCGGTCGGTGCAGCGGAAGGCAGTTGTGTGAAGCGAACATCTCTCGGGACCGCGTGGTGGAGCCTTGCCGGCTCCGCAGTCCTCGTCCTCAGTCCCCTGGCTCTGGTGAGCCCGGCCCAGGCCACGGCACAGACCGGCGGCCAGCCCGTCGCGGCCGGCATGGCGAAGGCCGAGCGGGACTTCTCTCCGCAGGAGCGCAGCTCCGCGATGTCCCAGGCCCGCAAGGACCGGGCCCGGACCGAACGAGCCCTGAGGCTCGGCGCGAAGGAGTCGCTGGTCGTGCGCGACGCGATCAAGGACCCGAACGGGGCCGAGAGCATTCGTTACGACCGCACGTACGCCGGCCTGCCGGTCATCGGTGGTGACCTCGTCGTGCATCTGACGCCGCAGGGCAAGGTGCGCTCGACCGACTGGAACACCGACCGACGGATCGTCGCGTCCACCAAGGCCGCCGTGCCCGGTGCCAAGGCCGCCCGGTACGCCGGCGCGCGCAACGCGGGCGCCGAGCAGCAGACCCGCAAGGTCGTGTTCGCCAGCAGCCACCGGCCGGTCCTCGCCTGGGAGTCCCGCGTGACGGGGACTGCCAAGGACGGCACGCCGATCGACAACCTCGTCTACACCGATGCCCGCAACGGCAAGCAGCTCGCCGTGTTCGAGCAGGTGGCCAACGCGGACGGCACGGGGAACACGCTCTACAGCGGAGCCGTGACGCTCAAGACCGTGCTCAGCGGGTCCTACCAGCTCACGGACTCGACCCGGGGCAACCACTCGACCTACGACGCGAACAACTCCACCAGCACCGCGCGCGGCACGCTCTTCACCGACGCGGACAACGTCTGGGGGACCGGGACGACCTCGAGCCGTCAGAGCGCGGCCGCCGACGCCCACTACGGAGCGGCGACCACCTGGGACTTCTACAAGGACGCCTACGGCCGCAGCGGCATCCGCAACGACGGCGTGGCGGCGTACTCGCGAGTCCACTACGGCAACAACTACGAGAACGCATTCTGGGACGACTCCTGCTTCTGCATGACCTACGGCGACGGCGGCACCACGTTCAGTGCCCTGACCTCGCTCGACGTCGCGGGTCACGAGATGACCCACGGCGTCACCTCGGCCACCGCCGGGCTGGTCTACAGCGGCGACGCGGGCGGCCTCAACGAGGCGACCTCCGACGTGTTCGGCACGATGGTGGAGTTCAAGGCGGCCAACGCCAACGACCCGGGTGACTACTACATCGGCGAGAAGATCGCCAAGGACGGCACCTACCTGCGCCGGATGGACAACCCGTCCCTCGACGGTGGCTCGAAGAACTGCTGGACCTCGACCGTCGGCACTCTCGACCCGCACTACTCCTCCGGTGTCGGCAACCACCTGTTCTACCTGCTCGCGGAGGGGACCGGCACGAAGACCATCGGTGGCCGCTCGCACAGCGCGACCGCCTGTAACGGCGCGACGCTGACCGGGATCGGTCGCGACCAGGCCGCGGCGATCTGGTACCGCGGGCTCACCACGTACTGGACGTCCTCGACCACCTACCCCCAGGCCGCCAACGGCATGATCAAGGCCGCCAAGGACCTGTACGGCGCCACCTCGTCGCAGTGCACCGCGACCCTGAACGCCTGGAAGGGCGTCAGCGTCACCCCGACCGAGACCTGTGGCACCACGCCGCCTCCGACCGGGAACCTGCTGGCGAACCCCGGCTTCGAGTCGGGTGCGACCTCCTGGTCCTCGACGTCGGGCGTGATCACGAACTCGGCCGGGGCCTCCCCCCGCACCGGGTCCTACTACGCCTGGCTCGACGGGTACGGCAGCTCGCACACCGACACGCTCAGCCAGAGCGTGACGATCCCGGCGGCGTCGACGGCGACCCTGTCGTTCTACCTCTCCATCAGCACTGCGGAGACCACGACGACCGCCGCCTACGACACGTTGAAGGTGCAGGTCATCAGCGGGACGACCACGACCACGCTGGCGACGTACTCCAACCTCAACAAGAGCACCGGGTACGTCGCCCGCTCGCTCAACCTGAACGCCTACACGGGCAAGACGGTGACCGTGAAGTTCCTCGGCGTCGAGGACTCCTCGCTGGCCACCAGCTTCCTGGTCGACGACACGTCGCTCACCACCGGCTGAGCGGTAACGCAGGAGAG
Source organism: uncultured Actinomycetota bacterium (assembly GCA_963740525.1). Lineage (GTDB taxonomy): Bacteria > Actinomycetota > Actinomycetes > Propionibacteriales > Nocardioidaceae > CAVUEG01. Next base: position 519,481 of record CAVUEG010000006.1, on the reverse strand, counting down.
GCCCGCCGGACCCCATCTCGGGGGAGCCCGGCGGGTCTCTCGCATGCGCGGGAGGTGGTGCGGCTCAGGGGACCGGCTGCACCCCGGAGAGCTCGGGGCTCGCGCTCAGCGCCCGGAGACCCCAGGCGACGCACACCAGTGAGAGGACCTCCACCATCAGGGCGCCGGCGGAGTGGACGGGCACCTCGTGGAAGACCACGAGGCCGAAGCCCAGCGCCACCAGCACGTTGACGATGTTGAGGATCGGCATCGAGGCGGAGAGCGCGCCGGCGCGGTAGGCGCGCTGGTTCAGCGTGACCCCCGACAGCCCCACGACGATCAGCGTCCAGACCGGCCACGCGGTGAGGGCGGCCACGGCCCCGTCGTCGCGGGCCATGTCGAGGGTGAGCTTGAGGAGGCCCGCGACCAGGCCGAACAGGATCCCGGCCGTGATGCCGAGCAGACTGGCCCGACGGGTCGATGTCCAGCGACCCCCGGCGACCCGGTGCACCAGCAGGGCGACCGCCAGCGCGACCCCGGTGAAGACGAGGGCGAGCGTGCCGCGATCCAAAGGCTGGGAGCCCACCACCGGGTCCGAGACGACCAGGAAGGCGGCGAGGCCGGTCGCGGTGACCGCCACGGCGAGCACCTCGCCTGCCTGCGGGAGGTGCCGGGCAATGGCCGCCCGCAGCGGTACGGCGAACACGATCCCGCTCACCACGATCGGCTGCACGAGCGCCAGGGCCCCCGAGTGCAGCGCGAGCGCGTGCAGCCCGAAGGCGGCCAGAGCCAGTGCCTGACCGATCAACCACCCCGGCCGACGGGCGAGGTGGGCCAGGAGGTGATGCGAGCGGGTGACCGAGGCGGGGGCGCTCTCGGCGGCGTGATGTTGGAGGGACGACGACACCCCGAAGGCCACGGCGGCCGACAGCGCTGACCCCAGGGCGACCCATTGCACCCCGCCAGACTAGGCCGCGCAGCCCGGATCGACGGGAACCGTGTGCGGTTCGTCTCACCGGTTACCGAGGGGTAGAACGTGAGACGCCAGTCACATACTCTCGGTACATGTCAGCCCAGCAGCCTCACGCGCACACCGTTGGCCCGCACGACCCGGAGCACGACCCGACCGCCGCCCTGGCGCTCGATCCGGCCTACGTACGCCGGCTCACGGACCGGGTCGTCTCCTCGACCGGGAACAGCGTCACGACGTTCACGCCGATCAGCGGGGCTCCGCTGGCGAACATCCCGCAGTCCAGCACCGAGGACGTCGCCGAGGCGTTCAGCCGGGCGCGCCAGGCCCAGAAGGCATGGGCGGAGACCTCGCTGGCCCACCGGGCCGCGTGCCTGCTGCGCCTGCACGACCTGATCCTCGACCGGCAGGCGGAGATCATCGACCTCACCTGCTGGGAGTCCGGCAAGGCGCGCAAGCACGCCTTCGACGAGCCGTTGCACGTTGCCCTGACCGCGCGCTACTACGCGCGAACCGCCCACCAGCACCTCGACACCGCACGCAAGATGGGGGTCGTCCCCGGTCTCACCCGAGTTGAGGTGAACCGGGTTCCCAAGGGCGTCGTCGGCATCATCTCGCCCTGGAACTACCCGTTCACGATGGCGCTGTGCGATGGGCTCCCGGCTCTGCTGGCGGGCAACGCCGTGGTCGCCAAGCCCGATGCGCAGACCATGCTGTCGGCCCTCCTCGGGGCCGAGCTCCTGGAGGAGGCGGGCTTCCCGCCCGGTCTGTGGAACGTGGTGGCGGGGCCCGGTCGCGAGCTCGGCACCCCGATGATCGACCGCGCCGACTACATCTGCTTCACCGGCTCGACCGCGACCGGCCGGCTGATCGCCTCCCAGTGCGCCGACCGGCTCATCGGCTGCTCGCTCGAGCTCGGTGGGAAGAACCCGATCCTGGTGCTGCGCGACGCCGACGTCGACAAGGCCGCCGAAGGTGCCGTCCGGGCCAGCTTCTCCAACGCCGGCCAGCTGTGCGTCTCGATGGAGCGGATGTTCGTCGCGGACCAAGTCTACGACCGGTTCGTGCGGCGGTTCGTCGAGCGCACCAAGGCGATGAACCTCCGCTCGGGGCTCGAGTGGGGAAGCGACATGGGCTCGCTGATCTCGGCCGACCAGCTGGAGACCGTCACCGCCCACGTCGAGGACGCCGTCGCCAAGGGCGCCACCGTTCTCACCGGGGGCCGGGCCCGCCCCGACCTCGGCCCGTACTTCTACGAGCCCACGATCCTCGAGGGGGTGACCCCCGAGATGACCTGCTTCGGTGACGAGACCTTCGGCCCGGTGATCTCGCTGTACCGCTTCCACGACGAGTCGGACGCGATCGAGCGCGCCAACGCCGGTGAGTACGGCCTGAACGCCTCGATCTACAGCCAGGACGGCAAGCGTGCCCGAGCCATCGCCCGGCAGATCAAGTGCGGCACCGTCAACATCAACGAGGCGTTCGGCGCCACCTTCGCCAGCATCGACACCCCGATGGGCGGCATGCGCGAGTCGGGGATGGGGCGCCGCCAGGGCTCGGAGGGCATCCACCGCTACACCGAGTCCCAGACGGTAGGCACGCAACGGGTGATCCGCTTCGCCCCGATGCTCGGGATGAGTGACGAGACGTACGCCAAGGTGATGACGATGAACCTCCGCCTGATGAAGAAGCTGGGCCGCCCATGAGCGAGCGGGGCACCCATCGCTCCTTCGACTATGACGTCCTGGTCGTCGGCTCGGGGTTCGGCGGCTCGGTCACCGCGCTGCGGCTGACCGAGAAGGGATACAAGGTCGGGGTTCTCGAGGCCGGCGCACGCTTCGAGGACGGGGACTTCCCCGACACGTCCTTCGACGTGGCGAAGTACCTCTTCCGTCCCGAGCTGGGGTGCTACGGCATCCAGCGCATCGACGCCCTCAAGGACTGCCTGATCCTCTCGGGAGCGGGGGTCGGGGGCGGGTCGCTCGTCTACGCGAACACGCTCTACGAGCCGCTCCCGGCGTTCTACCAGGACCCGAGCTGGCGCGACATCACCGACTGGAAGGCCGAGCTCGAGCCGTTCTACGACCAGGCGAAGCGCATGCTCGGCGTCGTCGAGAACCCGATGCGTACGCCGTCGGACGACCTGATGCTCCAGGTCGCCGAGGACATGGGGGTGGGCGACACCTTCCACCCGACCCCGGTCGGCGTCTTCTTCGGCGGGCCCGAGCAGGCACAGGGCGAGGAGGTCGCGGACCCGTACTTCGGAGGGGCCGGACCCCGTCGTCACACCTGCATCGGCTGCGGCGAGTGCATGACCGGATGCCGTCACAACGCCAAGAACACTCTGGTGAAGAACTACCTCTACCTGGCCGAGGAGCTCGGCTGCGTCGTGCACCCCTTGACCACGGTCACCCGCGTGCGGCCGATGGAGACAACCGGCTACGAGGTCGAGGTGAAGTTCACCAAGTCCAAGACGGGGCGTCCCTCCGCTCGCCGGACGCTCACCGCCGAGCAGGTCGTCTTCTCCGCCTCGGCGCTGGGCACCCAGCGGCTGCTGCACCGGATGAAGGACGAGGGTCACCTCCCCGGCCTGTCCGAGCGGCTTGGCCACCTGTCGCGGACGAACTCCGAGTCGATCCTGGGTGCGATCGCCCCCGACACGAAGGTCGACTACAGCCAGGGGGTCGCGATCACGTCGTCCTTCCACCCCGACGAGCACACGCACATCGAGCCGGTCCGCTACGGCAAGGGCAGCAACGCGATGTCGTTCCTGCAGACCGTGCTGACCGACGGGGACGGGCCTCGGCCACGCTGGCGCACCTGGCTGCGGGAGATGTGGCACGAGCGCAAGAGCATCCTGGACCTGTACGACGTCAAGCACTGGTCCGAGCGGACCGTGATCGCCCTGGTCATGCAGACCTTCGACAACTCGATCACGACGTTCACCCGGAAGAGCCGGGTCACGGGTCGCCGTTACCTCACCTCGAAGCAGGGGCACGGGACTCCGAACCCCACCTGGATCCCGGTGGCCAACCAGGCGGTGCGCAAGATGGCCGACCTGCTGGGCGGCAAGGCGGGAGGGTCGATCGGCGAGCCGTTCAACCGGCCGCTGACGGCGCACTTCATCGGCGGCTGCACCATCGGGAGCACGTCCGAAGACGGAGTGATCGACCCGTTCCAGCGGGTGTTCAACCACCCCGGTCTCCATGTCGTCGACGGGTCCGCGATCTCGGCGAACCTGGGGGTCAACCCGTCCCTGACGATCACGGCCCAGGCCGAGCGGGCGATGGCCTACTGGCCGAACCGCGGAGAGCCCGACCCCCGCCCGGCGCTCGGGGAGCCGTACGCGCGGATCGACGCCGTCGCCCCGGTCCGCCCGGCGGTCCCGGAGGCGGCTCCGGCAGCCCTGCGGCTGCCCATCGTCAGCGTCACCTGAGGTGCCCGGAGCGGGTCCTGACCCGGCATCCCGACGCCTCCCGACGACCTTGCGAAGGCTCCTGAGAAAAGTCACAGAAAAAAGTTCGAAAGGGGCGTAACCCCCCTGATTCGATGTCGTTGACCCGTGTGACAGACCCGGTAGCTTTGCTCCCTCCCAGGCCGGGTCTTCTGGTCCGAGCGCTGTACGCAGCGGACAGGACGATCAGGGCCCGACCACCCTCCCTCCCCGGTCGGGCCCTGAGTCATTCCCGGGGTCGGTCGGGCGCGGAGTGGCCCCTAGACTCGGCACGTGACCCCCGACCACGACCTCGTCCTCGTCGTCGACTTCGGCGCCCAGTACGCCCAGCTCATCGCCCGCCGCGTCCGCGAGTCCCGCGTCTACTCCGAGATCGTGCCGCACACGATGCCGGTCGAGGAGATGCTGGCTCGCAACCCGCAGGCGATCGTGCTCTCTGGCGGACCGTCGTCGGTGTACGAGCCCGGCGCGCCCGCCGTCGACCCGGCCATCTTCGAGGCCGGGGTACCCGTCTTCGGGATGTGCTACGGCTTCCAGGCGATGGCTCAGAGCTGTGGGGGAGAGGTCCTGCGCACCGGGCGCTCGGAGTACGGCCGGACGCCCGTCACCGTCACCGAGCCGGGCACGCTGCTCGCTGAGGTGCCGCTCGCGCACAAGGTCTGGATGAGCCACGGGGACTCCGTGGTCCGCTCACCTGACGGCTTCACGACCCTGGCGACCACCGAGGGTGCGCCGGTGGCCGCCTTCGAGAACCTCGACCGGCGGCTCGCGGGCGTTCAGTGGCACCCCGAGGTGATGCACACCGAGCACGGCCAGGCCGTGCTCGACCGCTTCCTCATCCAGATCGCAGGCTGCCGTCCGACCTGGACGATGGTCAACATCGTCGAGGAGCAGGTGGCCCGGATCCAAGAGCAGATCGGCGACAAGCGGGCCATCTGCGGACTGTCCGGCGGGGTCGACTCCGCCGTGGCCGCCGCCCTGGTGCAGCGCGCGATCGGTGACCAGCTCACCTGCGTCTTCGTGGACCAGGGTCTGCTGCGCAAGGGCGAGGCCGAGCAGGTCGAGCGGGACTTCGTGGCCGCCACCGGGGTCGCGCTCCACGTCGTCGACGCCGAGAAGCGCTTCCTCGACGCGCTCGCGGGGGTCATCGACCCCGAGGAGAAGCGGAAGGTCATCGGCCGTGAGTTCATCCGGGCCTTCGAGGGTGCCGAGGCCGCCGTCCTCGGTGACGCGGCACAGGAGGGCGAGAAGGTCGCCTTCCTGGTCCAGGGCACGCTCTACCCCGACGTGGTCGAGTCCGGTGGCGGTGCCGGCACGTCGAACATCAAGTCGCACCACAATGTGGGCGGTCTGCCCGACGACCTCGAGTTCGCCCTCGTGGAGCCGCTGCGGACGCTCTTCAAGGACGAGGTCCGCCTGGTCGGCGCCCAGCTCGGGCTCCCGGCCGAGATCGTCGGGCGCCACCCCTTCCCCGGCCCCGGCCTGGCCATCCGGATCGTCGGCGAGGTCACGCACGAGCGACTCGAGATCCTTCGCGAGGCCGACGCCATCGCCCGTGAGGAGCTGACCCGGGCCGGGCTGGACGACGAGATCTGGCAGTTCCCCGTCGTGCTGCTGGCCGACGTCCGCTCCGTCGGCGTACAAGGCGACGGCCGCACCTACGGCCACCCCGTGGTCCTGCGCCCGGTCACCTCCGAGGACGCGATGACCGCCGACTGGGCGCGGCTGCCCTACGACGTGCTCGAGCGGATCTCGACCCGGATCACCAACGAGGTGCCCCAGATCAACCGCGTCACCGTCGACATCACCAGCAAGCCGCCCGGCACCATCGAGTGGGAGTGAGCCGGTCCAGACGCCGCGCCTGCCCCGAGGCCAATGTGTCGCGTTCAGGCCCTGCCGTCGTAACCTCCTCCTAGAAGCCTGAAGGGGGCGAAGCTCCGGTGTCGCGTGTGATCGGTTCGATGAAGGCCGCGCTGCGGCGCGCCCTGATCGCGCGCAGCAGTGGGATCGACCTCTCCAAGCTGGACAAGGTCCCGGACACGCTGACCTGGCCGCTGCACCGCGTGGGCATGGACCCGGACGAGCGGATCGGCCAGGTGCGCTCCGCTGAGCCGGTACACCTGCTCACCAGCTTCCTAGGCATGAAGATCTGGCTGGTCACCGGCGACCGCGAGGCGCGCGACGTACTGGCCGACACCACGAGCTACAGCAACGACATCCGCCCCTACATGGGCAAGAGCGGCGGGGCAGACGGCGACATCGGTGGCCTCGGCTTCACCGACCCGCCCGACCACACCAGGCTCCGGAAGCTCTTGACGCCCGAGTTCACGATGCGCCGCCTGGAGCGGCTCCGTCCGCTGATCGGCGAGATCGTGGAGCGCCAGCTCGACGAGGTGGAGGCGAAGGGGCCCGTGGTCGACCTGGTTCCCACGTTCGCGTTCCCGGTGCCGTTCCTGGTGATCTGCGAGCTGCTCGGCCTGCCCGACGAGGAACGGGAGACGTTCCGCGGTCTGGGCTCGGCCCGCTTCGACGTCACGTACGGCGGACAGGGGACGCTGGGCGCGATCTCGGGCTCCCGCAAGTTCCTGATGGAGGCGACGAGCCGGCAGCGCAAGAATCCCGGCCCGGGCCTGATCGGCCAGATCATCCGCGAGCACGGCGACGACATCAACGACTTCGACCTCGGAGGCCTCGCCGACGGCGTCTTCACCGGCGGGCTGGAGACCAGCGCCAGCATGCTCACGCTCGGCACCGCGGTCCTGCTCGACAACCCCGCCGACTACCACCGCCTGGCCGAGGACCCGACCAGCGTCGACCGCACCGTCGAGGAGCTGCTGCGCTATCTCGCGGTGGTCCAGGTGGCCTTCCCACGCTTCCCCAAGCACGACGTCGTGGTGGGCGGGCAGGCCATCGCCAAGGGTGACGTGGTGATCTGCCACCTGGCCGGCTCGAACCGCGACGAGCGCAGCGGCGCCGGTATGGAGGGGTTCGATCCCTCGCGGCCGCCTGGGCCGGGCCATCTGTCGTTCGGTCACGGCTTCCACCGGTGCGTCGGCGCCGAGCTGGCCCGGATGGAGCTGCGGATCGCCTACCCGGCGCTCGCGCGGAGGTTCCCCCAGCTGCGGGTCGAGACCGACTCGCTGGACTACCGCAGGCTGTCGATCGTCTACGGGCTCGACTCCCTGCCGGTGCGGCTCACCGAGGCGGAGTCACTCAGCGCGGTCTGAGACCTCGGCGTACGTCGTGGTGCGCTCGCGCACCGGGCGGCCGATGCCCGCGCCGATGGCACGGAGTTCGTCCACGGTCTTGGCAGACCCGTGCTCGGAGCCGGCCATCCGCGAGATCGTCTCCTCCATCAGGGTGCCGCCGAGGTCGTTCGCGCCGGCCCGCAGCATCGCCTGTGAACCCTCCTCGCCGAGCTTGACCCAGGACGTCTGGATGTTGTCGATCCGGCCGTGCAGCATGATCCGGGCCATCGCGTGCACCGCGAGGTTGTCGCGCGGGGTCGGACCGGGGCGGGCCACACCTGCCAGGTAGATCGGCGAGGAGTGGTGCACGAACGGCAGCGGCACGAACTCGGTGAAGCCGGCCACGCCCGAGTCCCTCGCGCTGTCCTGGATCCCGGCGAGGACCCGCAGGTGGGTGACCCAGTGCCGCGGGTTGTCCACGTGTCCGTACATCATCGTCGAGCTCGACCGGATCCCCACCCGGTGCGCGGTGCTGACGATCTCGACCCAGGTGGACGACGGAAGCTTGCCCTTGGTCAGCACCCAGCGGACGTCGTCGTCGAGGATCTCCGCCGCAGTCCCGGGGATGGTGTCCAGGCCGGACTCGCGCGCCTTGATCAGGAAGTCCTCGAACGACAGCCCGGTGCGGGCCGCTCCGTTGACGATCTCCATGGGCGAGAACGCGTGCACGTGCATCCCCGGCACGCGTGTCTTCACCGCCGCGGCGAGGTCGAAGTACGCCGTGCCCGGGAGCTCGGGGTCGATCCCGCCCTGCATGCAGACCTCGCTGGCGCCGAGCTCCCATGCCTCCTGCGCACGGTCGGCCACCTGGTCGAGGGAGAGGGAGTACGCGTCGGCGTCGGTACGCCGTTGCGCGAAGGCACAGAAGCGGCAGCCGACGTAGCAGACGTTGGTGAAGTTGATGTTGCGGTTGACCACGTAGGTCACCACGTCTCCGACGGCCTCGGCGCGAAGATGGTCGGCCAGCGCCACAACCTGTGTGAGCAGCTCACCTTCGGCGGTCATCAGGGTCAGCGCGTGCTCGTCGGAGAGGTTCGCCGGGTCAGCCTCGGCGGCGGCCAGCGCAGCCCGCGCGTCCTGGGGAACCCGCCTGCGGGTCTCCTCGGAGAGTCGTTCCTGGCGGGTGACGGAGTCGGCTAGCGAGGCCCAGTCGCCGTACACACTCTCGAAGTCGCCCCGGCGGTCCTCGGTGCGTCCCTCGGTGTCGATCGCGGCGTGCAGGTCGGTGCGACCGGTTCCGCCCGCGTGGGCGAAGCCTCCGTCGGGCTCCTGCCACGGCAGCCCCCGCGGCCGCACGCCCGGGCGGGCGTACCCCTCCTCGTCGGCGAGTGCCGCCACGTGCGCCGAGACCCGGGGGTCGATCCAGGGCTCGCCCGCCAGGACGTACGACGGGTGCGCGGTCAGCCGTGCCCGCAGCTCGAAGCCGCCGGCACGGGTGACCTCGCGCAGCCGCTCGACGCTCGGCCATGGCCGCTCGGGGTTCACGTGGTCCGGGGTCAGCGGTGACACGCCGCCCCAGTCGTCGATCCCGGCGGCGAGCAGGGCCTCGCACTCTGCGAGGTCGACGAGGTTCGGGGTGCCTGGACGCGCATCTTCGGTCCGAGCACGAGCCGGGTCACCGCGATCGCGGCGAGGTACTCCGCCAGGGGGAGGTCATCGACGTGACGCATCGCGGTGTCGGGCTTCGCCCGGAAGTTCTGCACGATCACCTCCTGGACGGAGCCGTACTGCCGGGCGACCCGGCGGATCGCGAAGATCGTGTCGGCCCGCTCCTGGAGCGTCTCGCCGATCCCGACCAGCAGCCCCGTGGTGAACGGGACCGAGAGCCGGCCGGCGTCCTCCAGCACTCGCAGCCGGACGGCGGGGTCCTTGTCAGGCGAGCCGTGGTGGGCTTCGCCCCGCTCCGTGAACAGGCGGGTCGAGGTGGTCTCGAGCATCATCCCGAGCGACGGTGCGACCGGCTTCAGCCGGTTCATCTCCTCCCAGGTCATCACGCCCGGGTTGAGGTGCGGCAGCAGGCCGGTCTCCTCCAGCACACGGATCGCCATCGCTCGCACGTAGGCGAGCGTCGTGTCGTAGCCGTGCGCGTCCAGCCATTCCCGCGCTTCGGGCCAGCGGTCCTCGGGGCGGTCGCCGAGGGTGAACAGCGCCTCGGTGCACCCGAGCTCGGCTCCCCGGCGGGCGAGGTCGAGAACCTCGTCGGGGGAGAGGTACGCCGACTCGCCGGCCCGCTCGAGGTGTCCCGGGCTGGTCACGAACGTGCAGTAGTGGCAACGGTCGCGGCAGAGTCGGGTGAGCGGGATGAAGACCTTGGGGGAGTACGTCACGACCCCCTGACGTCCTGCGGCCTCGAGGCCGGCGTCACGGACCCGGGAGGCTGCCTCGCAGAGCTCGGCCAGCCCCTCCCCACGGGCGGCCAGCAGGGCCGTGGCCTCGGCCTGGTCGAGCGCCGCCCCGCGCCGCACCCGGGCCAGGGCGCGGCGTACGGACTGGACGGTCACATCGGGCACGCGGTCAGCCTAGGCCGAGCTCCGGGGATCCGGTCGGGGGCCTGCCGCCCGGAAGCGCCCGGGCGGCAGGAATGGCTCACCCGAGGCGGGTGGGGTACTCGGCGGCGGCAGCAGCCTCAGCGGCCTGCGCAGCGTCGGCGGCCGAGCGGCCGCGGTCCAGCCTGCTGGGCCACCAGATCCGGCCACCGAGGTCGAGGTTGATCGCGGTGACGAGCACCGAGCGGACGACCAACGTGTCGAGCAGCACGCCCAGCGCGACTGTGAGACCGAGCTCGGCCAAGAAGACGAGCGGCAGGGTCCCGAGGACCAGGAAGGTCGCCGCCAGGACCACGCCGGCGGAGGTGATCACGCCACCGGTCGAGGTGAGTGCGATCAGGGAGGCTCGACGAGTGCCGTGCGAGGGGGTCTCCTCACGCACCCGGGTCATCAGGAAGATGTTGTAGTCGATGCCCAGCGCCACCAGGAAGACGAAGGCGAACAGCGGGAACGCCGCGTCCGCTCCGGCGAAGCCGAAGACGTACTCGAACAGCAGCACCGAGATGCCCAGCGCGGCACCGAAGGACAGCACGACGGTCCCGATCAGGATCAGGGGTGCGACCAACGCCCGCAGCAGCAGGATCAGGACCAGCAGAACCACGAGCAGCACGACCGGGATGATCACCGCGTTGTCGTGGTTGGAGGCGATCTTGGTGTCCAGGTAGACCGCGGAGAACCCTCCGACCAAGGCGTCGGCCCCGGAGACCTGGCTGACCGCGTCCCTGGCCGCCTGCACCTTGTCGAAGGCCTGCTGGGAGGCCGGGTCTCCCGTGAAGGAGGCCGTGGTGAAGGCGACGCCGTCGGCCACGACCGGCTCGGAGGGTTGGGCGAGCCCGTCCACGCCCGCGAGCGCCTGGGTGACCTCCGTTGCCCGGTCGCCGTTGGCGACGACGAGGAGCGGCAGCGAGGCATCGGACAGGCCGTGCTTGATCAGGGCGCGCTGGCCGAGCACCGAGCCGAAGTCCTTCGTGTACTGGTCCTCGGTGGCCAGTCCGTTGGTGTCCAGTCGGAGCAGGCCGACGCAGGCGATCATCAGCAGCGCGCCGGTCACGACCCACACCCGACGCGGGTGGCCGGCGATCCGGTCCCCGACTCGGGCCCACAGGCCGGTCCCGTCCACCGGGGCCGAGCTGTACGTCGGCCGCTTCGGCCAGAAGATCCAGCGGCCGACGATGACCAGCATGGCCGGGAGCAGTGTGACCATCACCAGGAAGGTGACACCGACGCCGATGGCGACGACCGGCCCGAGGCCGGCGGTCGAGCTCATCTCGGCGAACATCAGGCAGAGCATGCCGAGGGCGACCGTGGCCGCGCTGGCGAGGATCGCCGGCGCCGCCCGGTGCAGCGCGAAGGCCATCGCCTCGTGGCGGTCCTCGTGCCGGCGCAGCTCCTCGCGGTAGCGCGCCACCAGCAGGAGGGCGTAGTCGGTCCCCGCGCCGATGACCAGGATGCTGAGGATCGCCTGGCTCTGCCCGTTGACGGTCAGACCGGCGTACTTGGCCAGCAGGTAGACCAGGCCGAGGCTGGTGAGGAGAGCGAAGACGACCGAGATGATCGGGAGCAGCCACAGCAGCGGGCTTCGGTAGGTGAACAGCAGGATCAGGATCACCACGCTCAACGTGGCCAGCAGCAGGGTGCTGTCGATGCCGGAGAACGCCTCGAAGGAGTCGGCGGCCTGACCGCCCGCACCCGCCACGTAGACGTCCGCGCCGTCGATCTTCGCGATGTCCTTCAATGCGCTGGCGGCATCGGGCATGCCCTCCCAGCCGTTCTTGCCGAAGTTGAACGTGACGGCGGTCTGCAGCGCTTCGCCGTCGGCGGAGGGGAAGGGTCCGAGGACGTCACCCTCGACGCCGTCCAGCTGCTGGATCTCCGCCGCTTGGGCCTTTGCCGCCGCGAGGTCCCCAGGGGTGAGCCCGGAGGTCTTCTCGTAGACGACCAGGGTCGGGATCGCATTCGGGTCCTGGAACGGGGCCAGCCTCTCCAGCGCCCGGGTGGACTCCGCCGTGGCGGGCAGCCAGGAGGCTGCCTCGTTGTTCTGCACATCGGCCAGCTTGGAGCCGAAGAGCGCACCCGGTACGACGATGGCCAACCAGGCGAGGACGACGAGCACCTTGGTCACGGGGCCGGTGAGCTTGCCGGCGATCTGTCGGTGCATGCGGCCCAGTCCATCAGATGGCGCCGACGTTGGCATCGGGATAATCCCTGGTCCGGCCCTGAGGCCCGGGTCCTTGGTCAGGTCGGTCGGGGGCCGTGCGGCCCGAGATCGGACAATTCGTACCCGTGCGGGTAGCTGCGCCACGGGTCGTGCAGGTACGGGTCGTCGTCCTTGCGTGGCGGCAGGAACCGCACCACCCGCGCCCTCAGCCTCAGTCCGCGGTCGAGCAGGGTCGTGAGCCAGGCAGGCTGGCGGGCCAGGCCGAGGGTCTCGCGCAGAGGCTCGTCGAGCATGGCGATGGTGATCCTGCGGACCAGGGGTCGCAGCGGCCGCGGTGACCGGTCCGTGACGATCCGGATCGACGCCTCGGCCAGTCGCCGGCTCGCCGGGCAGCGGGAGAAGTGGGTGCGCTCGTATTCGTCGTGCAGGCGCTCGTAGCCGGCGTACGTCGTGGGCAGGTCCTTGAGCCCCATCAGCTCACCGAATCTCGTGGTCGTGCGGGTGAGCGCCTGGACCTCGTGGGGATGCATCGGCCGGTAGCCGTACCGGTCGATGAACCTCCTGGGCCCGACCAGGGTGGTGGCCAGCACGTAGGCGAACTCGTGGTCGGCGATCTCGTACTGCCCGTGGATCCGGTTGAGGTGGCGCATCGCGGCGTGCCCGCGCTCGCTCTCCTGGCCCTCGACCACGGCTTCGTAGCCGATGAGGATCGTGTCGTCGTACCGCTTCTGGCCGTGGTCCTCGAACTGGCGGGTGCGGTCCAGGAGGGCGGCGATCGAGGGCACGCCGAAGTCGCGCAGAAACGCGATCGACGTGCCCTGCACGATCTCCCACGGGAACTCGTAGTAGGAGACCAGGCGGAAGATCTCGTCGTGGTCGGCGACGGGGTCGAGCCGTTCGATCCGGCGAAGGTTGTCGAAGCGGTGTCGGGCGGAGAGCATCGGCCCAGCTCCTCGGCTCAGATCCTCGGCTCAGATCCCCAGGGACCGGCCGATGATCTCCTTCTGGATCTCGGTGGTGCCGCCGTAGATGGTCTGCACGCGGCTGTTCACGTAGGCCCGGGCGATCGGGTACTCCCGCATGTAGCCGTAGCCGCCGTGGAGCTGGACACCCGCGTCGACCACGCGCTTCTGCAGCTCCGTGGTCCACCACTTGGCCATCGAGGCCGTGCTGGTGTCCAGGTTGCCGGCCACGTGACGACGGATGCAGTCGTCGATGAAGACGCGGGCGATGTGGGACTCGGTCGCCATCTCGGCCAGGACGAACCGATTGTGCTGGAAAGCGCCGATGGGGCGACCGAACGCCTGGCGCTCCTTGGCGTACTTCAGTGACTCGGCCAGCACGAGCTCGCACGCCGTGGCCGCCGACACGGCGATCGAGAGGCGTTCCTGGGACAGGTTCGTCATCAGGTAGGCGAAGCCGGAGCCCTCCTCGCCGAGGAGGTTCTCCTTGGGCACCGGCACGTTGTCGAAGAAGAGCTCGGCGGTGTCCTGGGCGTGCTGCCCGATCTTGTCGAGATTGCGGCCCCGCTCGAAGCCGGCCATGCCCCTCTCCGCGACCAGCAGGCTGATCCCCCTGTGCCCCGCCTCGGGGTCGGTGCGGGCGACGACGATGACCAGGTCGGCGAGGATGCCGTTGCTGATGAACGTCTTCTGGCCGTTGAGGACGTAGTGGTCGCCCTTGTCGACGGCGGTGGTGCGGATCCCCTGCAGGTCCGATCCTGCGCCCGGCTCCGTCATGGCGATCGCCGCGATCCTGCGCCCTGCCGCCAGGTCGGGGAACCAGCGCTGCCGTTGCTCCTCGTTCGCCGACGCCTGCAGGTAGGGCACGATCATGTCGTTGAACAGGGTGAACGCAGGGCCGTAGACGCCCCGGCTGGTCATCTCCTCGTTGACGACGACGTTGTACCGGAAGTCCGGGGTGCCTCCGCCGCCGTACTCCTCGGGGAGCTGGAGGGCGAGCAGGCCTTGGCTGCCCGCCTTGGTCCAGACCTCGCGGTCGACCACGCCGTCGGTCTCCCACTGGTCGTGGAACGGCACGACCTCCTTGTCGAGGAAGGCCCCGACCGCGGAGCGGAAGGACTCGTGCTCGTCGTCGAAGATCTCGCGCCGCTCGGCCATCAGCTGGTCCACTCCTTGAGGCTGGCGATCACGGTCGCGGGGTCGTCCGCGACCGGGGTGACGTTGAGGTTGGTCACGCCGGACTCGCGGAACGCGGCGATCCGCTCCTTCACGTAGGACTCCGGCCCGACCAGGTTGCACATCTCGAGCAGGTCAAGGGGCACTTTGGCCTCCGCCTCCTGCTTCTTCCCGGCCAGGTAGAGCTCCTGGATGGTGGCGGCCTCGGCCTCGTAGCCGTACTCGCAGACCAGGTCGTTGTAGAAGTTCTTCCCCTTGGCGCCCATCCCGCCGATGTACAGGGCGGCCATCGGGCGAGCGAAGTCGAGCAGCCCCTTGACGTCCTCGCCGATCGCGGCCATCCCGCCGGCGGCCACCTCGAGCGGAGCCAGGCTGTCGGGTCGCTTCCCCCGCCCGCGGGCGAGCGCGTCGCCCCAGACCTTGCCGGCGAGCTCGGGGGCGTAGAGGAAGGGGAGCCAGCCGTCGGCGTACTCCGCGGTGCCCTCGACGCTCTTCTTGCCCAGCGCGGCGATGTAGATCGGGATCGTGTCGCGCTCCGGGTGGGTGAGCATCTTCAACGGCTTGCCCAGGCCGGTGCCCTGGTCGGCGGGGAGGGGGAGGGTGAAGATCCCGTCGTGCTCGAGACGCTCGCGTCGCAGCGCGCTGCGGACGATGTCGACCACCTCGCGGGTCCTCGCGAGTGGCTTGGAGTACGCCATGCCGTGCCAGCCCTCGATCACCTGGGGGCCGGACGCACCCAGGCCCAGGATCGCCCGGCCGCCGCTGACGTTGTCGAGGCCGGCCGCCGTCTGGGCCAGCAGGGCGGGGGTGCGAGAGAAGACGTTGAGGATGGCCGAGCCGATCTCGACCCGCTCGGTCTTCGCGGCCAGGTAGCCCATCAGCGTGGGGGCGTCGAAACCGTACGCCTCGGCGATCCAGACCGTGTCCAGCCCGGCCTTCTCCAGCGAGGCGATCGAGTCGGCGGCGTCGCGCGGGTTGCCGGCGTACATCAGGGGGGTGGAGAGCTTCATCGAGCGGTCCTCTCAGGGTGACGGGCCAACTGTTACAGCGAATGTGTCATCATTCAAGACGTCGTGAGGACCCGGGTCGGGGGCACCGTGAGGAGAGTCCGTGTCGAGCTACAGGATCGCAGTGGTCGGGGGCACCGGGCCACAGGGCAAGGGGCTCGGTTACCGCTGGGCCGCCGCTGGACACGACGTCACGCTGGGCTCGCGCTCCGCGGAGCGCGCCGCCGCGACCGCCGAGGAGATCCGGGCCCGGATCGGTGACGCCACGACCCAGGGGGCGGATGCGGTCTCGATGGCGGGAGCGACCAACCTCGAAGCGGCCAGGGCGGCGGACGTGGTCGTCCTCGCGGTCCCGTACGACGGCCACGAAGCGCTCGTGACCGAGCTCGCGGCAGAGCTCGACGGCAAGGTCGTGATCAGCTGCGTGAACCCGCTCGGCTTCGACAAGCGCGGCCCCTTCGGGCTCGACGTACCCGGTGGCAGCGCGGCCGAGGAGGCGCAGGCGACGGCGACCGGTGCCCGTCTGGTCGGCGCCTTCCACCATGTCTCGGCCGTCTCGCTCTGGGGCGACGAGGACACCCTCGACCACGAGGACGTCCTGGTATGCGGGGATGACGAGGCGGCCAAGCAGGTGGCGATGGAGCTCGCGGTCGCGGTCACCGGGCATCTGGGAATCGACGCCGGGGCGCTGCGACTGGCGCGTCAGCTGGAGCCGCTGACGGCCGTGCTGATCTCGGTGAACAAGAAGTACAAGGTCCGCTCCGGCCTCGCCATGGCCGGGGTGCCGCGCGAAGAGGGCCGTGACTGAGATGTCTGCCGCCGAGGATGCATCCGGCCTGCTGACGATCGACGAGCTGGCCCTCGCGACGGGCGTGACCGTGCGGACCACCCGGTACTACTCGACCCTGGGCCTGCTCCCACCGCCGGTACGGCGGGGCCGGGTGGCGTACTACTCCGACGAGCATCGGGCCCGTCTGGAGCTGGTGCGCGCGCTCCAGGACCACGGCTTCACGCTCGCGGCGATCGAGCGCTACATGCAGCGGATCCCGGCCCGGGCCAGCGTCGAGGACCTGGCCGTCCAGCGGGCCATGCTGACGTCCTGGACGAGTGGCGTTCGCGAGGTGCTGAGTGCCGATGAGCTCTCCGAGCGTGCCGGGCGAAGGCTGTTCGCGAGCCAGCTCGAGCAGCTCGAGGTGACCTCAGCGGTGCTGCGGACCGAGGACGGGTACGTCCCCCAGCCGTCCTTCGACACAGGAGTCGAGGCCCTCGACCTCGACCTCCCGCTCGATGGCGTGGTCGAGGCCAGTGAGGCGATCGACCGCCACATGCACGCGCTCGCTGACGAGCTCACCGACATCCTGCGACGGCGCGTGCTCGCGCCGTACCGCGCCACCCAGCGCTCGGGCGATGACGCGGCCCGTTTCGAGCGCTCGATGGGCCGCCTGCGCCAGCTCACCCTGCAGTCAGTCGTGAGCGGCTTCCAGCGCGCCGCGAACGACGTGATCGCACGCTCGCTGTCGCGCGACTGACCTCGCTGACCCCGCTCAGGGCAGGCCTATCGGCGTCACCGACGCGAGGTTGCCGGTGAGGTCGAGCGTGTAGCTGTTGACGTTGTCTGGGGCGCCGGAGATCTTGATCAGGAAGTCCGACGCGTCGGGCGGATCGAGAAGCGTCAGCACCACGACGTCGTTCTTCTGGCCGCTGAGCGTCTCCGTCCCCGTGCCCGCCACGTTCGAGCGGCCGAGCAGGGTTGCGCCGTTCGTCGTCCAGAACTCGAGCACGAGGTTCCCCGCTGTCTGCGCTGGTGCCAGGCCCGGCTTCAGGGTCGCGGTGAGGAGCAGCGGCTTGGCCAGGAAGATGTTGAAGACGGACTCCGTCAGCCGGACGTGGTACCAGTCGGCGTCGTCGAGGCAGATCGTGCCGGTGCGCGACAGGCTCGAGGTCGCGTCCCCGGTCATCGCCCCGAGGTCGGTGGCGCCGGCCGCTCCCTCGTCGAGGTCGTAGCAGTCGTCGTTGGTGATCGTGCCGACTGCGAGCCCGCTGCCCGGCACGGTGGCCTTCAGTGGGTTCGACAAGCCCAGCAGGAAGGTCTCGTTCGGCTCGGCGACCAGGTCGCCCGCGACCGGCACGGTCACGGTCTTGCTGGTCTGTCCCGGCAGGAACGTGAGGTGTCCCGCGGTCGCCGTGTAGTCGCTGCCGGCCAGGGCGTTGAAGTTCGTGGTCGCGTAGTCGACGTCCACCTGCTGCGGGCTCGGCGCCGACATCAAGACGGTGAAGACGTAGTTCTGCGGCTGCCAGCCCTCCAGGTGGCTGACGTTGACCATGGACAGCAGCGGCCCGTCGTCGTCGAGGATCGTCACCGTGGAGGACGGGTCACCGAGCTTGCTGTTGACCGGGTTGGACAGCACCACGGTGAACGTCTCGTCGACCTCGTCGACGGTGTCGTTCACGGTGGGAACCATGACGTTCTGCGTGGTCACGCCCGGCAGGAACGTGAGCGTGCCGGTGGTGCTGGTGAAGTCGGCGGGTGAGGTCGCCGTACCGGGCACCGTGGCGTAGTCGACCGTGACCGTCTGCAGGCTCGGGTTGGCGAGGGTCACCGGCAGGGTCGCGGTGAGCCCCTCGAGCACGGGCAGGTCGGGGACCGAGAGGGCCGGACCGTCGTCGTCCTGGATGGTCCCGGTGCCCGTGGCAGTGCCCAACGTGGCGTTCGTGGGCGCGCCGAGGGTCAGCGTCAACGTCTCGTTGGCCTCGTTGAGCGTGTCACCGATCACCGAGACGTCGACCGGCAGGGAGGTGGTTCCTGCCGGGAACGTCAGGGTGCCGGCGGGCACGGCGACGAAGTCGGTGTTCGGGATCGCCGACCCGGCCGAGACCGAGTAGGGGACGGTGACGGTCCGGCCGCTCGGCTCCGAGAGCGACACCGGGAAGTGCAGAGTGCTCACACCGGTGTCGCCCTCGGGAACCGACGCGTCCTCGGTGGACGCGACAGGCATCGGGTCGTTGTCGAGGATCTTGACCGCGGCCTTGCGGCGAGCACCCAGGCGGGCTCGGGTCGGGCTGTAGATCCGGACCTTGAAGGCCTCGGTGTTCTCGTCGAGAAGGTCACCGGTGATCGGCACCTTGATCACCTTGCTGCGCTGTCCTGGGCGGAGGACGACCTTGCCTCGTCGAGCGGTGTAGTCCTGGCCGGGCTTCGCCGTGCCGGCGACCGTGACGTACTTGACCACGGTGCGTCCGACCGCAGGGCGCGACAACACGACCTTCGCCTTCGCGATCAGGCCGGCGGCATCCCGCTCGGTGACGGTGGTGCCCTTGACGGTCGCTCGCGGAAGGGCGGCGTACGCGGAGACGCTGGTCAGCGCGAGCGTTCCTGCAACCAGTCCGACGACTACCCCAGCACTTGCGAGCTTCCTGCGAAGCCGTTGGATCGGCACGTGGCCCTCCCATAGTTCCCCGGCCCCGTCGGGTCAGCATGCTCTGTCGCGGCCGCGGGCACATGACGAGTTAGGGCCATTCGCCTAGGTCATTGGTCCTGCACCGGACGTTGCGCCCATTGGTCACAAACCGCATGCTTCCGGACCTGAAACCTGCGGTTGGGGACCAAACCGCATAGGTCAGGGCGGTCAGTCGGCGCCGTGCCAGGACGCCCAGAGCGCGGCGTAGGACCCGCCTTGGAGCGACCAGCTCGTCGTGGGAGCCGAACTCGGAGATCACGGCCGTCCTCGACGACGGCCACCCGGTCGGCGTCGTGGGCGGAGAAGCAGCCGGTGGGCGATCGCGATCACGGTGCGGCCATCGAGCACGGCGGCCAGCGAGCGCTCGAGGTGGCGGGCCGCGCGCGGGTCGATCAGCGAGGTCGCCTCGTCGAGTACCAGCGTGTGCGGGTCGGCGAGCACCAGCCGGGCCAGCGCCACCTGCTGCGCCTGCGCGGGCAGCAGCGCCCGTCCACCGGAGCCGACCAGCGTGTCCAGGCCGTCGGGCAGGGCCCTGACCCACTCGTCGGCGTCGACGGCGCGGAGCGCGGAGTGGAGCCGCTCGTCATCGGCCTTGTCGGCGATGGCCAAGGCCAGGTTCTCGCGGATCGACCCGACGAAGACATGGTGCTCCTGGGTGACCAGCGCGACATGGCCGCGCAGGTCGGCCAGCGGCAGCTCGGTGAGGCCGACGCCGCCGACGGTCACCGAGCCCGGTGCGAGGCGGATGGATGCCGGCGAGGAGCCGGCCGAGCGTTGACTTGCCTGCACCAGAGGGGCCGACCATCGCGATCCGCTCGCCGACGCCGACCGTGAGGTCGATCCCGTGCAGCACGTCGCGCCCGGGGACGTAGGCGAAGCGCACGTCCTGTGCCGCGAGCTCCTCTCCGGTCGGCACCGCGCCGGTGGGGGTGCGGTCGTCCTCGACGTCGGCGACGCCAAGCAGGCGAGCCAGCGAGGCCGCACCGACCTGGAGCTCGTCGAGGATGCTGACCACCCGGTCGACCGGGTCGATGAGCATCTGCACGTAGAGCGTCGCCGAAGTGACGGCACCGAGGGAGACCGAGCCCTGGGTGTAGAGCCAGCCTCCGAACAGCAGGGTCGCGACCGTGGGGATCAGGTAGGCGACCTCCACCGAGGGGAAGAAGACCGTGCGCAGGAAGAGCGTGTACCGCTCCGCTGCGTACGACGCGGCGATGTCACCGTCGACCCGCGCCACCCGGCGCCGACCCATGCCGAGAGCCTCGACCGTGCGGGCACCCTCGACGGTCTCGGTGAGCGAGGCGTTGATCACCGAGTACGACGCGCTCTCGCGCAGGTAGCCCGCCTTGGCGCGCTTGAGGTACCACCGCAGGCCGATCACCAGCGGCGGTACGCCGAGCAGGCAGGGCAGGGCGACCCACCAGCCGACGGTGAGCGCTCCCGCGAAGGTCAGCACCGCGGTGATCGCCGCGATTGTCCACTCGGGAAGTGCCCACCTCACCGACCAGCCGAGCTGCTCGATGTCACGGGAGGTGCGGGTCAGGAGATCACCGCTGCCGGCGCTCTCCACCACGCCGATCGGCAGAGCGAGCGTGTTCTCCACGAAGTCCTCGCGGAGCTCGGCGAGTGCCTGCTCCCCGAGGGTCGAGGAGACGTACCGCGCGTAGCGGGTCAGGACGGTCTGGGCGAGCAGGAACGCGGCGAGCCAGGCGACGACGTGGTCGACGTGGCCGACGGTGGTGCCGTCCTGGACCGCCTGGACCAGGTCGCCGATCAGGCGCGGCGCGGCCAGCCCGGCGAGCTGCGGCCAGCGAGTGCAGTCCGATCCCGCCCCACACCTGGGCCGGGTAGGCGCGCGCCAGCCGGCGCAGGTAGCGAGCCACCTGGGGACCGTCGGCGACCGGGAGGATCTCGCTCATCGGACTTCCTCCAGGTCGTCGACCTCGCGGGTGACCACGGCGCGGTACTCGCGCACGGTCGCCAACAGCTCGACGTGCGATCCGGCAGCCACCACCTCGCCGTGGTGGACGAAGAGCACCTCGTCCACCCGGTCGAGCATCAGCGGGCTGGACGTGGTGACCACGGTGGTCCGACCGGCACGGTGGGCGCGCAGGCGCGCGGCGATCCGCGCCTCCGTGTGCGCGTCCACGGCCGACGTCGGGTCGACCAGCACCAGGATCTCGGGGTCCGCGGCGAGCGCGCGGGCCAGCACCAGCCGCTGCCGCTGTCCCCCGGAGAACGAGCGGCCACGCTCGGCGACGGTGGTCTTCATGCCGTCCGGCAGCGCCTCGAGCACGTCCTCGGCCGACGCGGTGAGCAGCGCGCCGGTCAGGTCGCCGGTGCCGTGCGGGTCGAGCTCGGTGTCGAGTACACCGGAGAAGAGCGTGGTGCTGGCATCGGAGACGACGATCCGCGGCCGGATCTGGCTCGCGGTCGAGGTCGCTGAGGCGTACGCCGCCCCAGGTGACGTCACCGTCGACGTACCGGCCGAGCCGGTCCGCGATGACCGAGGCGTCCTCCGGGCGCTCCGAGACCAGCGCGGTGATCAGTCCCGGTGTGATGCCGCACCCCGCTCATGCGGGTCGACCAGGAGCGAGTCGGCCGGCGGCGCCTCGAGACCCCGTCCCTGGTCGATCTCGGGCTCCAGCGAGAGCACCCGGACGATGCGCCGAGCCGACACGAAGGCCCGGATCCCCTTGTTGGCGAACTCGGTCGCGGTGCGCAGCGGCATCATCAGGAAGGCCGCGTAGCCGTAGAAGGCGACCAGCTCGCCGGGCGTCATCTGTCCCTGGACCGCGAACCGGGCGCCGACCCAGACCACGACCACCACGAAGACTCCGGGAAGCAGGATCTGCAGGGCGTCGAGGATGGACTGCATCCGGCCACCTCGACCCCGGCCCTGCGCACCTTCTGCGACTCGCGCGACGTAGCGGTCGTGGAAGACCTTCTCGCCGCCGATGCCGCGCAGCACGCGCAGCCCGCTGACGATGTCGGTCGCGAGGTTGGACAGGTCGCCCATCATCTCGCGCTGGGTGAGGTTGCGACGCTGCAGCGGCTTGAGCAGCGGGCCCGATCAGCAGCAGCAGCAGGGTACGCCGACCAGCACCACCAGGCCGAGCGTGACCGAGGTGCTAGCAGGATCACCGCGACCACCAGGAACGACGACGACCGCGCCGGCGATCGCGGGCGATGCACGTCCATCGCGTTGCCGATGTGGGACAGGTCGTTGGTGCCGATCGCGACGACCTCTCCGGTCGCGACCCGCTTGGGCAGCGTCGCGCCGAGGTGGGTCGCCTGACGCGTCACCAGCTGCACGGTGCGGTAGGCGGCGGTCAGCCAGTTCGTCACCGCGAACCGGTGACGCATGATGCCCGCGCCCGCCTGGACCAAGCCGATGGCGAACATCAGCGCCGTCCACCGAGGAGGCCTCGCCGTCGCGCGCGGCGACGCCGTCGTCGATCGCCCGGCCGATCACGCGCCGGCATCACGGCCTGGCTGCACATCCAGATGATGCCGAACGCCATCCCGACGCGCGAGGTGCGCCACTGGCCCCGTGACATCCACCAGCAGGAAGCGCCAAGGAGACCGGTGGTCGGCGGTGCCGGGATCGTCGAGGGGGAGGTGGCGCACCGCTCCACGCTACGGAGTCCGGCCACCCGCGGCCACTCGATTACCCGGCGTGCGGCCCCGCTGCGAGCGGGACGGTCACTGACCCAGCCCCTCCACGACCTCGGCGCCGGGCAGCTCGGCCAGCAGCCTGCCGGGAAGCAGCAGCTTCGACCGGCGTACGCCGGAACCGATGATTGCCACCGCGAGGTCGAGGACGGCGGCGTCGACCAGCACCCGCCAGCCCTCGGGGAGCCCGACCGGGGTGATCCCGCCGTACTCCATCCCCGTCGCCTCGACGGCCCGCTCCATGGGCAGGAACGACGCCTTGCGCACGTCGAGGGTCCGCTTCACCAGGTTGTTGACGTCGGCCCGGGTGTCAGCACGGACGACACAGGCAGCGACCCGTTCCTCGCCGCCGCGGCGCCCGGCCACGACCACGCAGTTCGCGCTCGCCGTCAACGGCAGACCGTAGGCGGCGGTCAGCGCCGCGGTGTCCGCCAGGTCCGGGTCGATCTCGACCACGCCGACCTGGTCACCGTGCGTCCAGCCGGCCAACGCGGAGGCCACGGGAGCGGCAAGCAGGTGAGCGCGGTCGTGGACGGGCAGTGGCTCGAGGGTGCCGAGGCGGAGGTCCATGACACCCAGTCTGCACGCGCCGTTTGCCGGCTAGTCGTGGTGGCGTCACGTGGGCTCGCGAGCCTCGACCCATGCCGACTCTCGGGAAAGTCCACCTCGCCCTCCTCGCAGGAGCCCTCGCCATGACTCTGTCGTCCGTCTCCTTCGCCCCAGCCTGGTCTGCCGGCGTCCACGAGCCGCAGGTGCGGGAGCCGTTGGTGATCGGTCATCGGGGCGCGCCCGGCTACCGCCCCGAGCACACGCTGGCGTCGTACCGGCTGGCGATCCGGCTCGGCGCCGACTACATCGAGCCGGACCTCGTGTCGACGAGCGACGGTGTGCTCGTGGCCCGCCACGAGAACGAGATCTCGGGCACCACGGATGTCGCGGACCACCCGGAGTTCGCCGACCGGAGGACGACCAAGGTGATCGACGGACGTGCGGAGACGGGGTGGTTCACCGAGGACTTCACCCTTGCCGAGCTCAGGACCTTGCGCGCGAAGGAGAGGCTGCCGCAGGTCCGGCCCGACAACACCCGGTACGACGGGCAGTTCCAGGTGCCGACGTTCGAGGAGGTGCTCGACCTCGCACGACGCGAGAGTCACCACCGGGGCACGGCGATCGGGGTCTACCCGGAGACCAAGCACCCCAGCTACTTCGACTCGATCGGGCTCCCCCTCGAGGAGCCACTGCTGCGCTCCCTGCGCCGCCACCACCTCGACCGCCCGAACGCCCCGGTGTTCATCCAGTCCTTCGAGACCCGCAACCTGCGGGAGCTGGACCGGCAGACCCAGGTGCCGCTCGTCCAGCTCGTCGACGCCGCGGGCGCCCCGGCGACCTCGTCGCGTCCGGCGACCCGCGCACGTACCGTGACCTCGTCACGCCCGCCGGGCTCGACTTCGTCTCGACGTACGCCGACGCGGTGGGCGTGCACAAGGACCTCGTGCTCCCGCGGGACGCCGACGGGAACACCGGCGACCCCAGCCACCTGGTCGGCGACGCCCACGCTCGCGGCCTGCTGGTCCACGTGTGGACGCTGCGCGACGAGAACCAGTTCATGGCCCGGAACTTCCGCATCGGAAACGACCCCTACGCCAAGGGTGACGCCGTGGCCGAGGCGATGGCGTTCTTCGACGCCGGGGTGGACGGTGCCTTCACCGACCATGCCGACACCGTCGTGCAGGCCCGCGACGAGTGGCTGGCCTCCCGTTCGCCGCGGGCCGACCGTCACTCGGCAGGAACGATGGCCCACGCTACGAGATAGCCGATAGCGGGAAGCAGCGCACCGAACAGGGTGGCCACGACGACGATCACCCGGACCAGGGTGGGGTCGACCCCGAAGTAGCGGGCGAGCCCGCCGCAGACGCCGGCGACGTACCGGTCGTCGCGCGTGCGGATGAGTCGCTTCATGGGCTGGCCTCCGGGCGGGGTGCTCGGCTGCTGGGTCATGACTCCTCCTGGTGGGTGATCGGAGCGGTGTCGGCGGGGGGCTCGGCGTAGGTCGGTCGGGCTTCGGTGACGCCCTGGCGGGAGCGACGGACGCCGGCAGCGACGCTGGAGGCGAGGCCGGCGCTCCCGGCCAGGATGAGCAGCACCGGCACCAGCCAGCGTAGCTCCACCAGGTCGACGAGGTCGGCGGCGTTGAGTGCCCAGATGAGCGCTGCGCCGAGGAAGATGATGCCTTCGACCAGGTAACCGGTCCGGACTGGGTGGGTGCTCATGTGACGCTCCTGTTGACCTGGATCTGACCGAAGTTGAGGACGATGTCGAGGCGGGCCCGAGGGACGCCGGAACCACCGAGGATCGTGGTGGCGAGCACGGGGTTCCAGCCGTCGGTCTGCCTCCCGTCGATGGTGATGTCGCCGGCGCCGCGGACGCGGGCCGTCACGTCGAGGTCCAGCCCCGGCGGCAACAGGACCAGGACCTCGCCCACGGCGCCGTCGATGCGTACCGTCCGCCCGTCCAGCGCGGCGAGGTCGCGCACGCCGCGGAGGTCCAGGGTGAGCTGGCCGGCGTCCAGGTCGTACTGACCGTGGACCGCGGCTGCGTCGGTCGGAGTGAACCTGAGTTCCCCCGTGTGCTGGAGCCCGCCTAGCGCGGAGCCGGCGATCATCGCAGCACCGGCCACGAGACCCAGGAAGCCCAGGCCGAGGCCGCGCCCGTAGAACGCGGCCACCATCGCCATCACCCCCACGACGGCCAGGGCGAGAGCTCCGTAGGCACCGTCGGCGACGGTGCCGCCGTTCGCGTCGTACAGGCCGAGGAGCCCGAGCGCGATCGCCACCAGGGCGAGCGTGGGAACGAAGAGCGCCAGGCCACGGGGACGCGGCGGCTCCTCGGACCGGACGGGTGCCGAGGGGTGGTCGGGGCCGGCGACGTCGGGGGTCGAGAACGCCTGCTCCCCATCCGGGCTCGGTTCGTGGTGTCCGGAGTCGCCGTGGACTCGCGCCGCCTGACGGTCCAGGCGCGACTCGTGCCCGGCGACGAAGGCCATCACGACGAGAGCCAGCAGTGCGATCGGCCAGGGGAACCAGACGTTGCCCCACGAGTTGCCGAGCACGATGAGCGCGGTCACGACCAGCGCGCCGAGGACCAGGATCCGCCGCGTTGCGGGGACCGTGTGCAGCTCGCCGGTCTCCTTCCCGTCCTGGGGGACCAGGAGCCAGAGGGCGCCGTAGAGCAGGAGGCCCGCGCCGCCGAAGAAGACCAGCACCACGAACAGCACCCGGACCAGGGTCGGGTCGATGTCGAGGTGACGGCCGAGGCCGCCGCAGACTCCGGCGACCTTCCGGTCGGTCATGCTGCGGCGGAGGCGTTCGATGTCACGGAGCTGGTCACGGGTCACGCGAGGTCCGGTAGCGGAGCTGTTCTCCGGTGGGGGACCTTCTTGGGTGGATGTCTCTGTCATGTCTCAAGCGTGGCGTCTGCCGCCGCCGCCGACCATCGGGGAAGTCCCTGAAACGTCACGTCGCGACCCCGGGTCTTCTAGGGGTTCTGTCAGGGCTGCACCTCATGGTGAGGGGTGCGGGGGTGTGTGACGATTGAGCGGTCATGAGTGCCTCCCTGCCTGCCCCCGAGCCCCGTCGTGCGGCCCGTAGCAGCAACGACCGCCTGCTGGGCGGAGTCTGTGCCGGGTTGGCGGACCACCTCGCAGTGCCGGTCCTCTGGGTCCGGGTGGCCTTCCTGGTCGCCACGACGCTCGGTGGCCTCGGTGCCATGGTGTACGCCGGGCTGTGGATGGTGCTGCCGACGGATGCCCGCTTCGTCGACGACGCACCGGGTCTGGCTGCGGCGACCCGCCAGGGTCGCCGCCCTCGGCCGTTCCGGCGGTTCCAGGACGCGGGACAGCTCGTCGCGCTGAGCGCCATCGGGATCGGCGTCCTGGTCCTGGTCGGCGGGGTCTTCGGGCAGGGCTGGCTGGTCTGGCCGCTGATCATCGGCGCCGCCGGACTGGCGATGCTCTGGCGTCAGGCCGACGACGCCCAGCAGGAACGCTGGCTGGACAGCAGTGGCCGGCTGGACCCGCTCCGGCTGGTTCTCGGCCGGGGCGGCTGGCAGGCGTACACGCGGATCGCGGCCGGGGTGGCGCTGCTCCTCATCGCGCTCGTCGTCTTCGCGGTCACCAACGGCGGCATCTCGAGCCTCGGCACGATCGTGCTGGCCGGGGTGCTCGGCGTCGGTGGTCTGGGGCTCGTGGTCGGACCCTGGCTGTTTCGCCTGGCCGGAGAGCTGACCGACGAGCGGGCCGAACGGATCCGCTCCCAGGAGCGCGCCGATGTCGCAGCCCACCTGCACGACTCGGTGCTGCAGACCCTCGCACTGATCCAGAAGAACGCCGGCGACGGCGCCTCCGTGGCGAAGCTCGCTCGCGCCCAGGAGCGCGACCTGCGGGCCTGGCTCTTCGCCACCGACGTACGCGACGACAGCACCGTGGCCAGCGCCCTGAGGGCGGCCGCCGCCGAGGTCGAGGACACCTGGGGAGTGCCCGTCGAGGTGGTCGCCGTCGGCGACGGGCCCGTCGGGGAGCGCACCCGGGCGCTGGTGCTCGCCGCCCGAGAGGCGATGGTGAACGCGGCCCGGCACTCGGGAGCGGCGCAGGTCGACGTGTACGTCGAGGTGGCCGGCGGGATCGAGGTCTACGTCCGCGACAGGGGAGTCGGGTTCGACCCGTCAGCGGTCCCCGCGGACCGGCGCGGGGTCAGCCACAGCATCGTGGACCGGGTCACCCGCCACGGCGGCGTGGCCGAGGTCCGCACCTCGCCGGGTGAGGGCACCGAGGTCCGGCTCTCCCTGCCGGGCATCGCGACGACGAGGGCGACCACCCCGCCGCCACCCAGCCAGCAGGGAGTGAGCCCATGACCCCGGCCGGCGGGCACACGGTCGTGCTGGTCGACGACCATGCGATGTTCCGGGCCGGGGTGCGCGCGGAGCTCGGTGACCGGGTCCGGGTGGTAGCCGAGGCGGCCGACGTGGACGAGGCCGTGCAGGCCCTGCTCGCGCACCGTCCCGAGGTGGTCCTCCTCGACGTGCACCTGCCCGGCGGTGGGGGCGTCGAGGTGATGCGCCGGGTGGCCGGCAGGGTCCCGGACACCAGGTTCCTCGCGCTGTCCGTCTCCGACGCCGCCGAGGACGTCATCGGCACCATCCGCGGCGGGGCGCGCGGGTACGTCACCAAGACCATCACCGGTCCCGAGCTGGTCGATGCGATCGACAGGGTCGCCTCGGGCGACGCGGTGTTCTCACCTCGTCTGGCCGGGTTCGTGCTCGACGCTTTCGCAGGCTCGATCGAGGTGGCCCGGGTCGACGAGGACCTCGACCGGCTGACCGAGCGGGAGCGTGAGGTGATGCGGCTGATCGCACGCGGCTACGCCTACAAGGAGGTGGCGGGCGAGCTGTTCATCTCGATCAAGACCGTCGAGACCCACATGTCCTCGGTGCTGCGCAAGCTCCAGCTGTCCTCACGCCACGAGCTCGCCCGCTGGGCGACCGACCGACGCCTGCTCTGAGCACCCCCTGGTGAGTCAGCCCGAGAGGTGGCTGTTCCAGCGCTCGTCGATCCGGCCGACCTTCCAGATCGTCACCGAGACGGCCCAGGTGAGCAGGAACAGGACCAGGATCCCGTAGCCGACGTACTCCAGGTCGACATGGGCGATCGCGGCCAGCGGGCCGTTCTCGATCCCGGTCTTGTCGGCCAGCAGCCCCAGCAGCTCGATGCCGCCGATGATCAGGGCGACCGCGACGGTCAGCGCGGTCACGGTGATGTTGTAGTAGATCTTGCGGACGGGGCGGGCGAAGGCCCAGCCGTACGCCACAGTCATGAAGGCGCCGTCAAGGGTGTCGAGCAGCGACATCCCCGCAGCGAAGAGGATCGGGAGGGTGAGCACGGCCCACCAGGGCAGCTGCGCCGCCACGGCGCCACCTGCGATCACGAGCAGCCCGATCTCGGAGACGGTGTCGAAGCCGAGGCCGAACAGGAAACCGGCCGGGAACATGTGCCAGGGCTTCGAGACCGCCCGGGTCACCGGCCGCAGGATCCGGTTGAGGAAGCCACGCTTGTCGAGCTGGCGGTCGAGCTCCTCCTCGTCGTACTGGCCCTGCTTCATGTCGCGGAAGACCTGGACGATGCCGATCAGGGCGGCCAGGTTGATCAGCCCGATCGTGAGCAGGAAGAAGCCGCTGATGGTCGTACCCCAGACGCTGGTCACCTGCTGCAGGGTCGAGCCGTCACCGGCGATGCCACGGGAGACGGCGCGTACGCCGAGCGCGATCACCAGGACCATCAAGAAGACCACCGACGAGTGGCCGAGGCTGAACCAGAAGCCGACGCTCATCGGGCGCTTGCCCTCCGACATCAGCTTCCGGGTGGTGTTGTCGATGGCTGCGATGTGGTCGGCGTCGAAGGCGTGCCGCATGCCGAGGGTGTAGGCGGTGAGTCCCAGCCCGACGCCGAGGACCTTGCCGCCAACCTGGTACCCGTGAGGTGCGACCACTCCGAGCAGCAGACCCCAGCCGGCAACATGCAGGAAGAGGACGAAGCCGAGGGTGCGGAACAGGCTGCCCCGCTCGTTCGCCGTGAGCCTGCGACGGGCGGGGCGGTCGATCGTCGTCGGAGTCACCTGTCGATAGTAGGAGCGAGGCAGTCCTTGTTGCAACCTGTGTGCAATAAAGGGTCGGGGCAGGTGACCGGCCACCCCGCAGGGTCGGCGTCTGCCCGTAGGGTTGGCGGGACATGAGCGCGCTGTTCCCGATCCCCGCACCCCCGTCCGCCGAGACCGCATCCGGGGGTCGTCGGCGACCTTCGGCGGACGACCTGCTGGAGGGGCTCAACGACCCGCAACGGGCCGCGGTCGTGCACTCGGGCGCCCCGCTGCTCGTCGTGGCGGGCGCCGGATCCGGCAAGACCCGGGTGCTGACCCGCCGCATCGCCTGGCTGATCTCCGAGCGGGACGCGCACCCCGGCTCGATCCTGGCGATCACGTTCACCAACAAGGCCGCGGCGGAGATGCGGGAGCGGGTGGAGGAGCTCGTCGGGCGCCGGGCCCGGATCATGTGGGTCTCGACGTTCCACTCGTCGTGTGTGCGGATCCTGCGCAAGGAGATCGACAAGTTCGGCTTCAAGTCCAGCTTCTCGATCTACGACGCGGCCGACTCCAAGCGGCTGATCACCCTGGTCTGCCGGGACCTGGACCTCGACCCGAAGCGCTACCAGCCGCGGGCGGTCCTCAACTGGATCTCGAACGCGAAGAACGAGCTCAAGGATCCCGAGGACGCCGCGAAGGACACCCAGAACAAGTTCGAGGAGGCGTACTCCGCGGCGTACACCCTCTACCAGCGGCGGCTCCGCGAGGCGAACGCGCTGGACTTCGATGACCTGATCATGACCACCGTGCACCTGTTCCAGGCATTCCCCGAGGTGCGCGAGACGTGGCGGCGTCGGTTCCGGCACGTGCTCGTCGACGAGTACCAGGACACCAACCACGCGCAGTACGCCCTGATCCACCAGCTCTGCGCCGACGACCCGGAGATGCCGGCCGTCGACACCGCCGAGGACCGCGCCCGCGTCGAGCCCGCGGAGCTGATGGTCGTCGGCGATGCCGACCAGTCGATCTACGCCTTCCGGGGCGCCAACATCCGCAACATTCTCGACTTCGAGCAGGACTTCCCCAACGCCACCTCGATCATGCTGGAGCAGAACTACCGCTCCACGCAGACGATCCTCACTGCCGCGAACGCCGTGATCGGCCACAACCGCAGCCGCAAGCCGAAGAACCTCTGGTCCGATGCCGGCGAGGGGGAGCGGATCGTGGGGTATGTCGGCGACGACGAGCACGACGAGGCGCGGTTCGTCGCGAGCGAGATCGACAAGCTCACCGACTCGAAGCGCTCGCGCCCCGGTGACGTCGCCGTGTTCTACCGGACCAACGCCCAGAGCCGGGTCTTCGAGGAGGTCTTCATCCGGGTCGGGATGCCCTACAAGGTCGTCGGCGGCGTGCGGTTCTACGAGCGCCGCGAGGTGAAGGACGCCCTCGCGTACCTGCGGATGCTGGTGAACCCGGCCGACGAGATCTCCCTTCGGCGCGTGCTCAACACCCCCAAGCGGGGCATCGGCGACCGGGCGGAGGCCTGCGTCCAGGCTCTCGCCGAGCGCGAGCGGGTGACGTTCTGGGAGGCGCTGCGCCGAGCCGACGAGGCGCCGGGAATCGCGAGCCGCTCCCTGAACGCGATCCGGGCGTTCGTCGACATGGTCGACGAGCTCCAGTCGATGGTCGACGCGAGGGAGCGTGCCGATGTCGTGCTCGAGCACACGCTCGCGCGCAGCGGCTATCTCGGGGAGCTCGAGACCTCCGACGACCCGCAGGACGAGACCCGCGTGGAGAACCTCGCCGAACTGGTGGCGGTGGCGCGCGAGTTCGCCGACGAGCCGGTCTCGGGCCCCTCGGTGGACCCGGCCGACACCGATCCGGAGCCGCCGGGGCTTCGGGACTTCCTCGAGCGGGTGGCGCTGGTGGCGGACTCGGACCAGATCCCCGACCAGCCCGAGGGCGAAGGGGGTGCCGACGGGGGCGTGGTCACGCTGATGACGCTGCACACGGCCAAGGGTCTGGAGTTCCCGACGGTGTTCCTGACCGGGCTCGAGGACGGGATCTTCCCGCACAGCCGGGCCCTCGGCGACCAGCCGGAGCTCGAGGAGGAGCGCCGCCTCGCCTACGTAGGTGTCACCAGGGCTCGCGAGCGCCTCTACGTCTCACGTGCGGTGGTCCGCTCGGCCTGGGGTGCCCCGTCGCACAACCCGGCCTCACGCTTCCTCGACGAGCTGCCCGTCGACCTGGTGGACTGGCAGCGCACCGAGGCGGCCCAGACGTCGTGGGGTCGCCCGGTGATGCCTCAGCTCCCGCGCGGTGCGGTCAACCGCCGCTTCGGCACGGCCGCGGTCCGCGCGGATGCCGACTCCAAGGCCAAGGCCGGCCGGCCGATCCCGTCCCTGGACCCCGGCGACCGGGTGCAGCACGACACCTTCGGGCTCGGCACCGTCGTCGGCGTCGACGGGGTGGGGGAGCAGGCCGTGGCGTCGGTCGACTTCGGCTCCGAGGGCGTCAAGCGGCTGCTGCTGCGCTACGCCCCCGTCGAGAAGCTCTGACCCACCCGCTGACGCGGCGCATCTTGCCCCCCAAAACCCGCTGACGCGGCGCATCTTGCCCCGCAGAACGCAGTGACGCGGCGCATCTTCGCCCGGGATCGGGCGGTCAGCGGGGCTCGGTCAGGGCCGAAGGCCGTGGTAGACCAGCGCCGCGTAGGGGTCGACGGGGTCGCCGGCTCCGGGTCGGACCTCGAGGTGCAGGTGCGGCCCGGTGACGTTTCCGGTGGAGCCGATGGCACCGATCACCTGGCCGCCGCGAACGGCGTCGCCCGTGGCCACGGCGTACGCCGAGAGGTGGCAGTACCAGACCTCGGTGCCGTCGTTGAGGGTGACGATGATCCGGTTGCCGTACGAGCCGTCGTAGCCCGAGTCGGTGACCGTGCCGTTGGCGATCGACATGACCGCCGTGCCTTCAGGGGCGGCGAAGTCGAGCCCGGTGTGGGTGCTCACCCAGAGTCCGCTGGCGTACCCGAACCGAGCCGTCAGGTGGTACAGCAGGGGGTTCACCGGGAGGACCCAGGCGTGTGCGGCGATCTTGGAGGCGTACTTCTCGGCACTGTTGGCCAGGGCGGCCAGGGCGGCGTTCCGCTGCCTGGCCTGGGCCTCGGCGGCGGCCTGGAGCTCCTGGTCGGCCGCGTCGGCGAGGGCCTGTCGCTGCGAGTCGCGGCTCACGGCGGCCTGGCGGTTGTCCATCACCGCGTCGGTGCCGGTGAGGGCGTCGGTGCCGTTGAGGATGCCCGCCTGGGTCAGGCTCAGGTTGTCCGTCGTGCTGCCCGACCCCACGGAGACGGCTCCGCCGGCGGCGAGCGCGAGGGCGGTGACGCCGACCAGGATCGGAGCGGAGAGCGGGAAGCGGGGGAAGCGGGCGCGGGAGGCGGTGCTGGCCCGACGCTTGCCCACAGGGGTGGAACCGGTGACACGGGAGCGAGTGCTCCGTGCTGCCCGGTGGTTGCCCATGCGTGCGCCTCTCATGTCGTGCCGACCCCCGTCTGACATGCAGTCCCGAACAGTAACGGAAACGTCACGGCGAGTGAAACTCGGTCGTGCCGGCGTGTGGGGCGTTGTGCGGGTCCCCGCGGGAGGTTGTCCGAAATATCCCGATCCCGCATTCTGGGCGTGGTGGGGCTCACCCGGCCCAGGGCACTGGTCTAGCCCGATCTGGGAGGCAGGCAGGCCCCCCGTTGTCGGCTAGTCTGCCGCCATGATTCGGATCGTGGTGGCCAAGCCCGGGCTCGACGGGCACGACCGTGGTGCCAAGGTCGTGGCCAGAGCGCTACGCGACGCGGGGCACGAGGTCATCTACACCGGGCTGCACCAGACGCCCGAGCAGATCGTGGAGACCGCGATCCAGGAGGATGCCGACGTGATCGGGCTGTCGGT
This sequence comes from uncultured Actinomycetota bacterium, assembly GCA_963740525.1. GTDB lineage: Bacteria > Actinomycetota > Actinomycetes > Propionibacteriales > Nocardioidaceae > CAVUEG01. The sequence goes on along the minus strand of CAVUEG010000006.1, from coordinate 486,281 downwards.
CCTCTCCGGCGCGCACATGACGCTGTTCAAGAAGCTGCTGGAGCTGCTCGCCGAGCGCGATGCCAGCGACATCGTCGTGTTCGGCGGAGGGATCGTGCCCGAGGAGGACATCCCGCTGCTCGAGGAGATGGGCGTGGCCAAGATCTTCACGCCCGGCGCCACCACCGGTGAGATCACCGGCTGGGTGGCCGAGAACCTCAGCGCCTGAGCGACCTCAGAAGGCGAGCCGCGAGGTCAGCGGCAGCCGGAGCACCGTCGGCGCGTCCGCGGTCGAGGTCACCGTCACCGGCTGGGTCGCCGCGTTGTTGGCATAGGCGAAGTCGCTGGCCGCGATCACAAGCTCGATGTGGTGGCCCTTGGCGAACCGGTGCACCACCCCGGGCAGCGTCACGTGGAACGGCTTCGTGACGTCTGTGACCCGGACCGGCGAGATCAACCTCTCGGACAGCGTGCGGCTGCCGTCTGGCGCGACGTCGTACACCTTCGCGAAAAGGATCAGCTGGCCACCGGGCCCACCGGCCTGCGTGCCCTCCGCAGCGGGGGCGCTGAGGTGGAGGGTCAGCCGCGGCGAGCCCACGAGTGCCGTCGGCTCGGTGAGCGCCGGCGAGGTGAACCGCGCGAACGTGCCCTCTGCATCGGACGGCTCGTTGTTCACCTGGCCGCCCTCGACCCCCGAGGTCTCGCTGTACGACGTGGGCCCGCCAGGCGGGTTCGCGTACGACGCGGAGGTGTCCGCGACACCCGTAGCCGTGGTCACGAGGTCCGAGCCGGAGGCGAACAGGCTGGCCGTCGGCTTCTGGGAGAAGCGGCGCCTCTCCACGTAGGCCTTGCGGATCGCCGTACCGGCGTTGGCCGGCGAGGTGTCGTAGTCCACCCAGTCGCGGAAGTACGCGAAGCGCGGCCCCACTGGTGCCTTGCGCTGCCCGCGGACGTAGTGGTTCATCCAGCTCAGGAAGCGTCGACCGAGGTAGGAGTCCTTCAGCGAGTCTCCGGAGAAGTCGAGCTCGCCCGGGGCGGGCGTGCCCTGCGAGTGGCCCCATGACTGCCAGACCATGCGGGTGGGCGTTCCCTGGGAGCGAAGCGCCCGGAACGTGGCGGCGGCCTCCTGCAGGTTGAACAGCGTGTCCGCCTCGCCCTGGACCAGCAGCGTCGGCGCGTGGATCTTGCTCATGTACGACGCAACGGACGCGTGCCGGGCCAGCGCCAGAGTGGCGTCGTCGGGGTAGCCGGCGCTGTTCAGCTGGGCCGCGGCCGCGCAGACCTCGTCGGCGAAGTTGGGGCAGCCGGCGTTGCGGGCCGGGTCGACCTGCGCGTCATCGACCCCGTCGGCGATGCCGGCGCCGAAGAACAGGTCGATCCACTGCTTCTTGGCGACGCCGGGGGTCGTGTAGGAGACGCCGTGCGCGAGGGAGGTGTTGTTGGGTGCCAGGGAGTAGGCGAGGTCGTTCCAGGTGATGATCGGGACGAGGGCGTCGAGACGCTTGTCCTGGCTCGCGATGGCGAACTGGATCTGGCCGCCGTACGAGCCACCGATCATGCCCACGCGCGGGTCGCCGGGCGACTCCTGGGCGACGTACCTCATCGACTTGCTGCGCCCGGTGCGCTCGATGACGAACTTCTTCTTCCCGGCGAGTACGTCGACCATCTGCTTGCCGGCCTTGCCGTCCCACTCTGGGTCGTCGAGGTGGATCTTGCACTCGGAGCCGCCGAACCCGAGGCCGGAGTAGGACACGACCACGTAGCCCTGCTGGGCGAAGAGCCGTCCGACCGCCGCCTGCTTGTCGTCGGCCTTGTTGCCTCCGAAACCGTGCGTGGTCAGGATCGCCGGAGCCCGGTGCCGCGCGGTCACACCGTCGGGGCGGTAGATGTCGGCGCTGATCCGGCAAGGCTGGTCACCCTGAGGGCCGACCTTGACGTCCACGAGGATGTGGTGGAGCTGGTAGCCCGGCGTGGTGTCGACCGAGGCCAGGGCTGCGGGCGTGCCGGTCGCGAGGGCCAGCCCGGACAGGGTGAGCGCCGTGGCAGCCAGCAGGGCGGGGGTACGGCGGGACAGCAGGTTCACAGAAACTCCCAGACAGGTCGTGTGGAAGGTTCAACGAGGCTCACGCCTCGGGGCTACGCAGCCTGGCGGTCAGTGCGCCGCGAGCTCGAGCCGGTAGCGCAGCTTGGAGACGGGGTCTCCGACCCCGCCGAGCAGCACCGCCCCGCCGTCCTGCACCCAGCCGTGCGCCTCGAAGAGGTGGCGCGCTCGGTGGTTGCCGTCGAGTACCCACAAGGTGGCCGCCAGGAAGTCTCTCCGCTGCAGCTGCCCCACCACACCGTCGAGGAGGAGTGCGCCGAGGCCCAGCCCCCAGTGGTCGGGGTCGAGGTAGAGCGTGGCGACGGTGCCGACGCCGCGGCCCACGTCATCCTCGTCCTGCGAGGGATAGAAGCGTGCGTAACCGACGATCGAGCCGGCCACCTCGACGACCACGGTCGCTGCGTTCGGCTCCGGGGCCGAGAGCAGCGCGGTCCACGAGGTCAGCAGGGCTGCCGCGGGAAGGTCCGCCCTCTCGTCCTCGGGGATCAGCCCGGCGAACGTGGCCCGCCACGAGCTCACGTTCAGCTCAGCGATGGCCCCGGCGTCCTCGACCTCCGCCACGCGGATCGTTCCAGTGGTCATGGACCTGACCCTAGTCAGCCGAACAGTCCAGACGACGAGGACCTGCGGTCGGTGTGACCGAGGTGACGCTCACCCACGTTTCAGAGACCCGCATTACAGGTCTAAGGTCGAGCGAGCAATCCCCCCGGATGTTCCGAGTGTCGAAAGAACGGGTGAACCGTGGATTTGATGGAGTTCCAGGCGAAGCAGCTCTTCGTCAAGCATGACGTACCCGGTGCGCCGGGCATCGTCGCCACGACACCGGCCGAGGCGCGAGCCGCGGCCGAGTCGATGGGCGTCTGCGTCGTCAAGGCCCAGGTGAAGGCAGGCGGTCGCGGCAAGGCCGGCGGCGTCAAGCTGGCCAAGACCCCCGACGAGGCCGAGGCCCACGCCGAGGCGATCCTCGGCATGGAGATCAAGGGGCTGACCGTGCACCGAGTGCTGGTCGCCCCCGCCGCGAGCATCGAGGACGAGTACTACTTCTCCTTCCTGCTGGACCGCGCGAACCGCCAGTACCTCTGCATCGCCAGCGTCGAGGGCGGTGTCGAGATCGAGGAGGTCGCGAAGACCAACCCCGATGCGGTGAAGCAGATCCCGATCGACCCGGGCGCCGGTGTCGACGAGGCCAAGGCCCGCGAGATCGTCGCCGAGGCCGGCTTCCCCGAGGAGCTCACCGACCAGGCCGTGCAGACAGTGCTCGCGCTCTGGAAGGTCTTCGTAGAGGAGGACGCCACCCTGGTGGAGGTCAACCCGCTGGCGCGGCTCGAGGGCGACAAGCTCGAGGCGCTCGACGGCAAGGTCTCGCTGGACGAGAACGCAGCCTTCCGGCACCCGGACCACGCCGAGTTCGAGGACAAGGACGAGGCGGACCCGCTCGAGGCGAAGGCCAAGGAGAAGGGCCTCAACTACGTCAAGCTCGACGGCGAGGTCGGCATCATCGGCAACGGAGCCGGGCTCGTCATGAGCACGCTCGACGTGGTCGCGTACGCCGGCGAGGCGCACGGTGGGGTCAAGCCCGCCAACTTCCTCGACATCGGTGGCGGCGCGTCCGCCCAGGTGATGGCCGACGGTCTCGACGTGATCCTCAACGACGCGCAGGTCAAGAGCGTGTTCGTCAACGTCTTCGGTGGGATCACCTCGTGCGACGCGGTGGCCAACGGCATCGTCGGCGCACTGGAGATCCTCGGTGACAAGGAGAGCAAGCCGCTCGTCGTACGCCTCGACGGCAACAACGTCGAGGAGGGACGCCGGATCCTGAACGAGGCGAACCACCCGATGGTGACCCTGGTCGAGACGATGGACGGAGCGGCCGACAAGGCCGCCGAGCTCGCGCACGCCGCGAAGTGACTGAAGGACGGACAAAGCTGTGTCGATCTACCTGAACAAAGAATCCAAGGTCATCGTCCAGGGCATCACGGGCGGCGAAGGCACGAAGCACACCGCGCTGATGCTCAAGGCCGGCACCCAGGTCGTGGGAGGGGTCAACGCCCGCAAGGCCGGTACGACGGTCACCCACACCGACGCCGACGGCGCCACGGTCGAGCTGCCGGTCTTCGGCACGGTGAAGGAGGCCATGAGCGAGACCGGTGCTGACGTCTCGGTCGCCTTCGTGCCGCCGGCGTTCACCAAGGACGCCTGCCTCGAGGCCATCGACGCCGGGATCAGCCTGCTCGTGGTCATCACGGAGGGCGTGCCGGTGCAGGACACGGCCGAGGTCTGGGCCTATCTCGAGGGTCGCGACACCCGGATGATCGGGCCCAACTGTCCCGGCATCATCACGCCGGGTGAGGCGCTCGCGGGCATCACGCCGGCGACGATTGCAGGAAAGGGCCCGGTCGGCCTCGTCTCGAAGTCGGGCACCCTGACCTACCAGATGATGTTCGAGCTGCGTGACCACGGCTTCTCCACCGCCATCGGCATCGGCGGAGACCCGATCGTCGGGACCACCCACATCGACGCTCTCGCGGCGTTCGAGGCGGACCCGGAGACCAAGGCGATCGTGATGATCGGCGAGATCGGTGGCGACGCCGAGGAGCGGGCGGCGGCCTACATCAAGGACCACGTGACCAAGCCGGTCGTCGGCTACGTCGCGGGGTTCACCGCACCCGAGGGCAAGACGATGGGCCACGCCGGAGCGATCGTGTCGGGCTCGTCCGGCACCGCCCAGGCGAAGAAGGAGGCCCTCGAGGCTGCCGGGGTGAAGGTCGGGAAGACGCCGTCCGAGACCGCGCAGCTGATGCGGGAGATCCTCGAGAACCTCTGAGGCACCGCACCCGAAGCATCCAGCAGTCGCAGGACGCCGTACGAGCGCACGCTCGTACGGCGTCCTGCGTTGCCGCCCTTGGCCCTCAGCGCCGCAGACAGCTCTGCTGGTCCAGCTCCAGCCAGATGTCCGACACCGCTCCGGAGGTCAGCTCGAACGCGTACCGCGCGTTGGCGGAGGCCGGGGCGGTCATCAGACCGTCCGGATCGCTGGCGAGGTCGGGGTACGCCGCGTGGACCTCGGCGGCCGTGGCCCCCCGCCCGACTCCCTCCGGCGTCACCATGCCGCCCGCGGCCCGCAGTGCCACCAGCCCGTCGACCTGGCTGGCCCACGCATCCGGTAGACCGGTGTGGGTCGGCTCGTAGTCGGCCATGTTGAACGACGTGCAGTCACCGGCCGTCTGCTCGTTGGTGACTCCGTACCGGCCAGCCTTGATGTCGTCGAGGCGCATGCCCAGCGTCAGTCCAGCCGCACCCTCGGGCCCGATCACCGTGGCGCTCGGCGAGCCGGCGGCGTTGCAACCTTCGCTGGTGAACTGGCACATCTCCTGAAGCGGCCGCACCAGCGCGGCCCGCATGCGGTCGCCCATGTCCGCTGCGCCCTTGGGTCCGCTGCCCTCACTGCTCGCCTCGTCGACGAGGACCGCGCGGCCGACCAGGTTGATGCTGCGCACGCTGATCCCGATCGCCGGGACCCCTCCTCCCCACATGGTGCCGCGGATCTCCCAGCTGGTGCCGATGCCGGCGTCGGTGTCGTGAACGGTGGTCCGCCACGTCATCGGCTCGCCTGCGCTCTCGGACGGGCAGTCCCGGTAGAAGGCGACCAAGGCGCTGGCGTACTCCGTGGCGGCGGCCTCGGTGCGGAAGACCGTCAGCTCGCGGGAGCGCCGGTCCTCGGGGTTGGTCCAGGTCGCGGTGATCCGGTCGCGGTCACCGGCACTGTCGGAGAACGACCCGCCGCAGGCGTCGTACGACATGGCCGGGAGGTCGCGGGACGGCCCGGCGAGCCCGTTCTTCCCGCCCGGCTCATGCTGCCGCGGCCATCCATCGGCGAGCGGGAAGCCCTCGGGGATCACCGGACTGTCGCCCGGCTCGGGCGTGGGCCGGGGTGAGTGACTCGCTGCCGAGCAGCCGCCGTCGGCGAAGACGCACATGAGTGAGGTGAGGTTGTCGAGCCTCGGCGACATCCCCTTCTCCAGCAGGGTGGCCGTCGCCCCGGCTCCGGAGGCGGAGCTCTCCGCATCCTGGGAGGCGACCGAGACCAGGATCGCGTTGCCCACCCGGACGAAGTCCCACTCGACGGCGCCTGAGGAGGTGGCATCGCTGCCGAGGACGCGCACGGTCTCGTCCCCGAACGCCAGGTCGGCCACGGTGTAGTCGTAGGAGGTGGAGCCGACGGTGTCGGTGCTGCACGAGGCGTAGGCCCGCCGGACGGCGTCCATCACCTTCGTCGCCACCTCGTCGGGATGGCCCCCCGACTCAGAGGCGTAGAGGCGCAGGTCGCGCCCTTCCGTGTGCCCCGTCGTCTGTCCGGAGACGGTGAGGTGGTCCACCTGGCCGTTGCCGAGCGGCACCTTCACGCCGCATGCGGTCAAGGTCCCCAGGGCGTAGCCGTCACGGCCGGGCGCTCCCTCGGAGCCCGGCAGGTCACTGTCCAGCGGGAAGTCGTCGGGGACGGCGCTGAGCCATCCGCCCCAGGTGGGCTGGCCGACCGGTCCCGACTCCCGTCCACCGTTGAGGCTGTCACCGATGGCCACGCCACCGACGGTGACCGCGGCCACCGCGGCGGCGGACACCAGAGCGGTCAGAGCAGTACGGCGGCGCCGCAGGCTGTCGCCGCGTCGGCGGACCTCCTCGGCGGGAAGTGGGGTGTGCATCGGACCTCCAGATGAGAGGGACGCCAGTCGCTCGAGAGGGTCGGGGCGTTCAGACATGGCTTGCTCCTTCAGCGAGGTCTGGTTCTTCGCCGAGCAACGCGGCGAGGGCGACGCGTCCCCGAGAGAGACGGGCCTTCACCGTGCCGACCGGTGCGTCGACCTCGCGGGCGACCTCGGCCACGGGGAGGTCGCACACGTGGTGCAGCACGAGTGCACGACGCTGGTCCTCGGGGAGCAGGCGCAGTGCCGCCACCAAGGCGACATGGTCGGGACCGATCGACGTGTCGCTCGCCGCGGGCTGCTTGGCCCGGTCGGCGGGCCGCCGACCGAGTGTCGTCCGACGCCAGCGGCTCACCGCGAGGCGGTAGGCCGTCGTGCGCACCCAGGCCTCGGGTGCCTGGGCACGCTCCAGGCGGCGTCGCTGGGACCAGGCCCGGATGAACGCCTCCTGGACACAGTCCTGGGCCTCGTCGCGGTCGCCGATCATGGCGTGGATCTGGTGGACGAGCCGCGGGAACGACGCGGCGTAGAAGTCGTCGAACTCCTGAGCATCCATGCCCGTCCCCTCCCGTCTCGCAGCCGGTGTGGCGCGAGTGACACCCTGTCTACGTGTGCGGGGCCCGATCGGTTGCGTCAGGTGACCGCGTTCTTCGTCAGGTACTCCGCTCGCATGTGTTCGGCCCCCTGCATCACGAGGGTCAGGTGCTCGATGGCGTCGTACACGTCAGTGTGGCTGAGGTAGAGCGGTGCCAGTCCGAAGCGCGCCACGTCGGGCTCGCGGTAGTCGCCGACCACGCCGCGGGCGACCAGTGCCTGCACGATCGCGTAGGCCCGGGGGTGGCGCAGCGACACCTGGCTTCCCCTCCGTCCGTGCTCGCGCGGGGTGACCACCTCGAACTCCTCACCCACTCGCGCGTCGACCAGCTCGATGAAGTAGTCGCTCAGCGACAGCGAGGCGGTCCGGATGTCGCCGACCGAGACGTCGGCGAAGACGTCCAGGGCCGCATCGAGGGCGGTCATCGCGAGGACCGGGGGGGTGCCGGAGGCGAAGCTCCCGACGCCCGGCCTCGGCTCGTAGTCCCGGGTCATCGCGAACGGGTTCGCGCTCCCCATCCATCCGGTGATCGGCTGGCGGGCGGTGGCCTGGAGCCGCGGTGCCACCCAGACGTACGCCGGGCTCCCGGGTCCGCCGTTGAGGTACTTGTAGGTGCATCCCACGGCGAAGTCGGCGTCGGCGCCGGTCAGGTCCACCGGGACCGCACCCGCCGAGTGGCACAGGTCCCACAGCATGAGGGCGCCGGCCTCGTGGACACCGGCGGTGATGGCCGCCATGTCGAAGGTGGCGCCGGTCCGGAAGTCGACCTGGGTGAGCGAGACGACGGCCGTGTCGCCGTCGACCGAGGCCAGGACCTCCGCGGGATCGCACCAGCGCAGCTCCAGCCCGAGCAGCTCGGCCACGCCGGCGGCGACGTACGCGTCCGTGGGGAAGGTGCCGCTCTCCATCACGATGACCGACCGGTCCGGGCGCAGGCGGCAGGCCGCCACGAGCGCCTTGAACAACGTGACGCTGGTCGAGTCGCCCACGTGGACGTCCCTCGGAGCGGCTCCGATGAGCGGGGCGATCTTGGCGCCGACCCTGCCCGACAGGTTGATCCAGTCGGCCGAGTTCCACGAGGAGATCAGGCCCTGGCCCCATTCACGCTCGATCGCCTCGGCGACCCGGGCCGGCACGGTGCGGGGCAGCGCGCCCAGAGAGTTGCCGTCGAGGTAGATCGTGCCCTCGGGGATCACGAACCGCTCGCGGTGCCGCGCCAGCGGGTGGGTGCGGTCGCGCTGCACGGCGTCCTCGCGTGAAGGCCGTGCGGGGGTCGCCATGCCGCAGAACCTACCCGGCCGCGGACCCGCCGTCCGACAGTTCGGTCAGGCGGTCCGAGGCCCGGGCGATCAGTGCGCGGAAGGCCGGAGTCGTCATGTTCTCCCCTCGGGCGGGCGCGAAGTTCACCTGGGCCACCCGGTTGCCGACCCTCGTCACGGCCATCCAGAAGTGGACGGTCTCCTTGCGTGACACCTCCGTCGAGAGCTGCCACACGGCGCTCTGGCGACTGGATCGGGCGGAGCCCGCGGACTTCAGCAGGCGCACGGTCGAGGCCAGGTCCCTCTTCTCGCACCCGGTCATCCGGCCACGCACCTTGTCCACGAACGAGGCCGCGCGCGACGAGGAGCCGAAGGTGCCCATCGTCTCGCTGAGGCCGAACCGCTCGGGCAGGTTGGCCCCCGGGATCAGGAAGGTCCTGCTCTGCGGCTGCCGCGCTCCCGACGCACCGAAGTCGACGTGGTCGCAGGTCGTGGCTGCCGCGTTGGCACCGCCGGCCGTCGGCTCGGTCCCGACCCAGGGCTCGGCGATCCCTCCGACCGGCGGCAGGTCGACCACCGCCAGCATCCCGACCACCTCTCCCGACAAGGGTGGGGGAACCGGGCTGACCCGAGGGCGGCCGGCGCACTCTCCGCCTCCGGTGACGCCGCACAGCATCACCACCGCATCGGCGAGTGACTGGGCGACCTGACGGGCGGGTGCCGCCTTCACCCCGCGGGCCGTCCCGACAGTGGAGGTGATGACCTGTCCGGTGCGGGCGATCGCGATCGTGTACGTCGTCACCGGGCGCTCCCAGCCGCGCAGCGTCAGCATCAACGCCTGGTCGCCGATGCCCTCAACCTGGAAGGTGTCGATCAGCTGAAGGCGAGCCACCTTGCAGCCGGCGTACCAGCCGACCGTGGTGTCGAAGGCCCGCGCGGCCTGCTGCTCGCCCGTGGAGACCTCGACGGTCTGCACCGCGGACCGGCGGTGCCGACCCCGGGTGGCGAAGGTCCGGACGAGCGCGGAGCTGCCCTCGGGATCAGCGAACCTCTGTCGTTGGCAGATCGTGTTGAGCCCCTCGCCCTCTGTGTTGTCGAAGGTGTCGAGCACGTGCCACCGGTTGCCGCCGAGCCTGGACACCTGGTCGGCGTCCAGAAGCTGTGACCCGGTGACCGTGAACTCCGGGGTCGGGGTGACCGAGGGTGAGGGGGTGGAGGTGCTCGTGGGCGTGGTGCCGGGGGGGTCATCGGTCACGATCCGGCCGTCGGTGGTGGCCTGGACGCCGCCGGGCTGGTTCACCACGACCCCGGCCACCAGCGTGGCAACGACCGCCGCCGCAGTGAGCCCCACCGTGTGGGTGCGCCGACGTTTCCGCCCGGATCGGCGCACGATCGAGGCCCGCGGCAACGGAGCGGACTCGGTGGCGTCGGAGAGCGACTCGAGCAGGCCGCGGACGCTCGTGGAGTCGGTGTCGAGCGCTACGGCGAACGAGGCGATCGCCGTCTGGAGGGCGTTCTCCGCCGCAGGCTGGGGGAGCCCGACCTCCCTGGCCATCTGCTCCATGCTGACGTCGGCCAGGTTCGTCAGCACCAGGGCCCGCCGCTGGCGGGCCGGGAGCGCCGCCACGGCGTCGAGGATCTGGCCGTGCTGGGGGTCGAGGTCCTTGTCCCGGTGGCGAAGCCGGGCGTTGTGGCGGCGGACGGCGTGCTGCCAGGCCAGCGGCCTGACCCAGGCCGTGGGATCCGGCCGACCCGAGACCTTCCCCCAGTGGTGCCACGCAGCGATGTACGCGTCGCGGACGCCGGCCGTCGACGCCGGAAGGTCGCCGGTCAGAGCAAAGGTCTGAAGGACGAGTCTTCTGCGGGTCGTGGCATAGAACTCGTCGAAGTCTGCGTCGCTGCCCATGACAACCCAAGAACCTACCCGCTCCGGTCGACCGGTCGGGCGTGGGAACCCTGTACGGGAAGGCGGTTGGGTGAGGATGGACCCGAGATGACCGACCTGTTGAGCCGAGAACCCCTGGTTTCCGCGAGCCCGGAGACCGGGCAGCGACCGCTGGCCGTGTCCGCGGCATTCGCCGGGCTGGTGGCCTCCGGCTCGACGCTGGTGACCTGCCTCGCCCTCGCTCTCGCCGGATGGTTCACCTCGGCCGGGGGGCGGTTCGGGGAGCCCCGCGACGCCCTGCGCGTCGGGGCGGACGCCTGGCTGATGGGTCTCGGCGGCCACCTCGACCTGGGCACCACCTCACTCACCATCGCTCCTCTCGGCCTCACGCTCCTGTGTGGGTACGTCGCCTTCCGGCTCGGACACTGGGCCGGGGTGTCCTCACCTGTCCCCGACGACCGGACCCTGGTCGGCGGGACTGTGCTGATGAGCGCCGTCTACGCCATGGTCGTCGTCGTCACGGGGGTCCTCTCCTCGGTCGAGACCGCCCGCCCCCATCTCGCCGGGGCCGTCCTCGGCGCGCTGGCGGTCTCGACGCTGGCCGGTGGCCTGGGCATCGCCAGGGGCTCGGGACGCTGGGACCGGTGGGCCGAGCAGGCCCCGGACGGGTTCCGCGTGGCGCTCACCGGCGCCGTGGCAGCGGTCCTGCTCGTGGTCGCCGCGGCGGCCGTGACGGTCACGGTCGCCCTGCTGGTCGACTTCGGGACCGCAGCCAACGTCCTCTCCCGGCTGCACGCCGACGCGGGGGACGCCACGATGTTCACCGTGGTCGTGGCCGCCGTGGTCCCGAACGCCGTGCTTCTGGCCGGAAGCTACCTGCTGGGTCCCGGCTTCGCCGTCGGCACGGGAACCCTGGTGTCGCCGACCGTCGTGACGCTCGGCCCGGTGCCGGCCTTCCCGCTGCTGGCGGCCCTTCCTGACGAGGGGCCCACCGCCGGATGGACCGTCGCGCTGGTGGCGCTGCCGGCCCTGCTCGGGGCACTTGCCGCGGCCTTGGCGCACCGGAAGGCACCGACGTCAGGGTGGGACCGCGGTGCCGTCCGTGGTCTCGCCGGGGGTCTCCTCGCCGGGCTCCTGCTCGCGTGCCTCGTGCGGCTCGCGGGCGGTGCCGTCGGTCCTGGGCGGATGGCGGACGTCGCTGCGCCGTTCACCGAGACGCTGCCGGTCGCGCTCGCGGCCCTGGGGCTGGGCGGGCTCGTCGGTGGCGTGGCGATGACCTGGCGCACCCGCCGGGTGGCCGCACGTGTCGCAGCACCCACGACCGCCCTGTCAGACGACTGAGTCCGTTCGGCCGGTCCGCGCCGGCGAGGGCGCGCTGGTTACCCTGTGGCGCATGTCCACCTCCACCATCCCTGCCGCACGGGTCGTCGTGCTCGTCTCCGGCGCCGGCACCAACCTCCAGGCGCTGTTGGACGCGGGCGCCGACCCGGCGTACGGCGCCACCGTGGTGGCTGTGGGCTCGGACCGCCAGGAGATCGAGGGCCTCGAGCGGGCCGAACGGGCCGGCCTGCCCACCTTCGTCCGGCGGCTCGAGGACTTCAGCACCAGGGAGACCTGGGACCGCGCCCTGGCCGATGCCACCGACGCGTTCGATCCGGACCTCGTCGTGCTGGCGGGCTTCATGAAGCTGGTGGGGGAGACGTTCCTGGCCAGGTTCGGTGGCCGTGTGGTCAACACTCACCCGGCGCTGTCCCCGGCGTTCCCGGGTATGCGAGGCCCGGCGGACGCGCTCGCCTACGGCGTGAAGGTCACGGGGGCCACGCTGTTCGTGGTCGACGACGGGGTGGACACCGGTCCGATCATCGCCCAGACCACGGTCCCGGTCGACGAGGACGACGACGTGACGACCCTGCACGAACGGATCAAGGTCGCCGAGCGGGCGATGCTGGTCGACAGCGTGGGCCGGCTGGCCCGCGAGGGATTCACGATCAAGGACAGAGTGGTGCGCTTCGGGCGGTGAGCGACTTCGCAACCCGCGACCAGTAGCGGCCTCCGGCCTTGCCTTAGGCTGGAGGCACACGACTGGCGCAGGTGGGGAACCACCAGGGAGTGAAGTCGAGAGCATCGAACGCCTGGGTGCACTCATCATCGCGATGAGGAGTGAGCATGCCCGCCACCGACGCCCGACCCGACGCCCGACCCGAGGGCCGTCTCCCGCTGCGACGCGCGCTGGTCTCCGTCTATGACAAGACCGGCCTCGAGGACCTTGCACGTGGCCTGCACGAGGCCGGAGTCGCCCTCGTCTCGACGGGGTCAACCGCCTCCCGGATCGCCGATGCCGGCGTGCCGGTGACCAAGATCGAGGAGCTGACCGGCTTCCCCGAGTGCCTCGACGGACGGGTGAAGACGCTGCACCCCAAGGTGCACGCGGGCATCCTGGCGGACCGCCGACTCGACAGCCACGTCGCGCAGCTCGAGGAGCTCGGGATCGAGCCGTTCGACCTGGTCGTCTCCAACCTCTACCCGTTCACCGAGACGGTGATGTCGGGGGCGAGCCCGGACGAGTGCGTCGAGCAGATCGACATCGGCGGCCCCTCGATGGTTCGTGCCGCCGCCAAGAACCACCCGTCGGTCGCCATCGTCACCTCGCCCGACCGGTACGCCGACGTGCTCTCTGCCGCGACCGGAGGTGGCTTCACCCTGGCCGAACGGCAGCGTCTCGCGGCCGAGGCGTTCGTGCACACCGCGACGTACGACGTCCACGTCGCCTCGTGGATGGGCAACGTGCTCACCGACACGAGCGAGGGCTCGGACTTCCCGGCGTGGATCGGTGGGACCTGGGACCGGACCGCGGTGCTGAGGTACGGCGAGAACCCCCACCAGGCCGCGGCGCTCTACACGAACGGCTTCGCCCCGGACCCGGGCCTGGCCCAGGCGCGACAGCTGCACGGCAAGGAGATGTCCTACAACAACTACGTCGACGCCGATGCCGCCCGCCGTGCGGCCTACGACTTCGCCGAGCCCGCGGTGGCGATCATCAAGCACGCCAACCCGTGCGGGATCGCTGTCGGCGCCGATGTGGCGCAGGCACACCTCAAGGCCCACGCCTGTGACCCGCTGTCGGCGTTCGGTGGCGTGATCGCGACCAACGTCCCGGTCACCACCGCCATGGCCGAGCAGGTCAAGGACATCTTCACCGAGGTCGTCGTGGCCCCCGGCTTCGAGGACGGTGCGGTCGAGGTGCTCTCGGCGAAGAAGAACATCCGGCTCCTCGAGTGCGCTCCTCTGGGCGGCGCCGGAGGTGACCTCCGGCCGATCTCGGGTGGCCTGCTCTTCCAGCAGCGCGATGTGGTCGACGCGGCGGGCGACGACCCCTCGACGTGGACGCTGGCGTCCGGAGAAGCCCTGTCGGAAGCCGACCTGGCCGACCTCGCCTTCGCGTGGCGAGCGTGCCGCTCGGTGAAGTCCAACGCGATCCTGCTCGCCCGCGACGGCGCCTCCGTCGGGGTCGGCATGGGCCAGGTGAACCGGGTCGACTCGTGCAAGCTCGCGGTCGAGCGGGCCGGCGACCGGGCGTCGGGCTCCTTCGCGGCCTCGGACGCGTTCTTCCCGTTCGCGGACGGAGCGCAGGTGCTGATCGATGCCGGCGTACGCGCGATCGTGCAGCCCGGTGGGTCCAAGCGCGACGACGAGGTCGTCGCCGCCGCGGAGGCCGCCGGAGTCACGATGTACCTCACCGGCACCCGGCACTTCTTCCACTGAGAGAGGATGACCACGTGAGCGCAGAGATCCTGGACGGCACCGCGACCGCCAAGGCCATCAAGGCGGAGCTGAGCGAGCGGGTGGCCGAGCTCCGTGAGCGCGGCGTGGTGCCCGGGCTCGGCACCGTCCTCGTGGGAGACGACCCCGGGAGCCGTTGGTACGTCAACGGCAAGCACAAGGACTGCGCCGAGGTCGGGATCGAGTCGATCCGCGTCGACCTCCCCGCCGACACCGACCAGGCGGTCCTCGAGGAGGAGATCGCGCGGCTGAACGCCGACCCCGCGTGCACCGGGTATATCGTCCAGCTTCCGCTTCCGGACCAGCTCGACGAGCACACGATCCTCGGCATGATCGACCCGGCGAAGGACGCCGACGGCCTGCACCCGACGAACCTGGGCTGGCTGGTCCTCGGGAAGCCCGCTCCGCTGCCGTGTACGCCGTACGGCATCGTGGAGCTGCTGCGTCGTCATGGCGTGGCCATCAAGGGCGCCGAGGTGGTCGTCGTCGGCCGTGGGGTGACCGTGGGCCGCCCGCTCGGCCTCCTCCTGACGCGACGCAGCGAGAACGCCACCGTGACCCTGTGCCACACCGGCACCCGGGATCTCGCCGCGCACACCCGCAACGCCGACATCGTGGTGGCCGCGGCCGGTGTGCCCGGGATCATCTCCGCGGACATGGTCAAGCCCGGCGCCGCCGTACTCGACGTGGGGGTGTCGCGGGTCGACGGCAAGATCGCCGGCGACGTCGCGCCGGACGTGTACGACGTCGCGGGCTGGGTGTCGCCCAATCCCGGTGGGGTGGGGCCGATGACCCGAGCGATGCTCCTGTCCAACATCGTCGGTCTCGCCGAGCAGCGCGCCGGCGAGGCAGGGACGGACTCCCGCCGGTGATCCTCGAGGACGACCCCGGTCGGCGACCGCAGACCCTGGGCGGGATGGTCTACCTGGTGGTCGTCGCGATGGCCGTCGTCGGACTGGCCATCGTCGCGCTGGGAGCCTGGCGGACCGGGATCAGCTGGCTCGGTGGGGGGCTCGTCGTCGGCGCGATCGCCCGGCTCCTCCTTCCCGAGCAGCGCAGCGGGATGCTCCGGGTGCGCCGCAAGGCCGTCGACCTGGTCATGCTCGCCGCCTGCGGTACGACGATGATCGTGCTGGCCGCGGTCATCCCGAACCAGCCCGGCTGAGCCAACCCGTCACTGGAGGACGGGGATGCTCACGACGAAGCTCGCGCCGGCGTCCGTCTCGTCGAGGTGTGCCTCTCCGCCGTGCGCGTCGGCCACCGACCGCACGATCGCGAGGCCGAGCCCGGTCCCGGCGCTGTCGCGGTCCCGAGCGGGCGCCGCGCGGTAGAAGCGGTCGAAGATCCGGGCCCGATCCTGCGGAGCCACCCCCGGCCCGTCGTCGTGCACCGTCAGGACGGCCCGCGCCTGGTCGGAGGCGAGGCGCACGTCGACCACCCGCGAGGCGTGGGTGCAGGCGTTGGCCAGCAGGTTGCGGACCAGCCGGGCCAGGTCCTCCCTCGACCCGTTGACCGGAGCCGCGTCGATCACGCTGCGGACCTCGATGCCCTCGGGGGGGCGGAGGCGGGACACCTCCTCGCGGACCACGTCGTCGAGGTCCACCGGACGAACGGTGGACCCCGGGTCGCCGGACTCGGCCCGGGCCAGGAACAGCAGGTCGCGGACGAGCGACTCCATCCGGTCGCTCTCCTCCAGCAGGCTGGCCGCAGTCGCCACCCAGTCGGTGCGGTCCGGGTGGGCCAGCGCCACCTCCAGCTCGGCGCGGAAGGCGGTCAGCGGGCTCTGCAGGTCGTGCGAGGCGTTGCCGACGAACTCCCGCTGGCGGCTGTCGGCGCGCTGTAGTCGCTCCAGCATGGCGTTCATGGTGACCGCCAGCCGGGCGATCTCGTCACCGGTCGGTGGCACGGACACGCGTCGGTCGAGGTCGCCGGCCCGCACCGCGTCGACCTCGCGGCGGATCGCCTCGACCGGGCGCAGCGTCCGCCCGACCACTGTCCAGATGACGCCGGCCAGGATGGCGACCAGGAGCGGCAGCCCGATCGCCAGGCTTCGCACGAGCCGGACGGCGGCCTCCTGGCTCGCCTCCAGGCTCTGGCCGACGTAGACGACCGCGGCGCCGGGCGTGCGGGAAACCCGTGCGGCCCACACCCGGTAGTCCTCCGTCTCCTGGTCGTCGGGGAGGTCTCTCATCGTGCGCACCTCGGGACGGGTCCCGGCGGGGACGAAACCCGTGATGCCCGGTCGACCGACGATGTTCGCGGAGGACGCGAGCACCCGTCCCTCACCCGAAACCACCTGGGCGAGGGAGTTGTCGCCGATCCCGGCCACGACGCGGGGGAGGTCGTGGAGTCGCACGGCCTCCGCCAGGTCCGCCACCCGGATCCGGGCCTGGGCATCCTCCGACCTGGTGAGCGAGGACGTGAAAGCCGTGACGAGGAGGGCCGCACCCACGACGAGGGCGGCGGTCACGGCCATCGTCGCCAGCGTGGTGATCCGGCCGCGCACGCCGACGGGGAGCAGTCGTCGGCGTGCCATCAGCCACCCTCCGGGTCGAGGCGGTAGCCGACCCCGCGCACGGTCTGGATGCTCGCCCGCTCGAAAGGCAGGTCGATCCGCATGCGCAGCTGGCGGACGTAGACCTCGACGATGTTGGGGTCGCCGTCGAAGGCGAAGTCCCAGACGTGCTCGAGGATCACCCGCTTGGACAGCACCTCCCCGGCTCGACGGAGCAGGAACTCGAGCATCGAGAACTGCCGGGGCGTCAGTGCGATCGGCTGGTCGCCCCGGCTGACCGTGTGGGCCGCTGGGTCGAGCAGCAGGTCGCCCGCGCTCAGCACGGTGGGCCGTGGGTCCCCCTGTCGGCGGAGCAGCGCCCGGATCCGCGCGACCAGGACCACGAACGAGAAGGGCTTGGCGAGGAAGTCGTCGGCCCCCGTGTCCAGGGCGCGGGCCTCGCGGTCCTCCCCGCTGTGCGCGGTGAGCATGAGGATCGGCGCCCAGTTGCCGGCCCGGCGCAGTCGCGCGCACAGCTCGTAGCCGTCGATGCCGGGGAGCATGACGTCGAGCACGAGGGCGTCGTACGCCTGTTGACCTGCCAGCCACTCGCCCTCCGGCCCGTCATGGGCCACGTCGACGGCATACCCCTCGGCCTCGAGCCCGCGCTTCACCGCCCGTGCCACCCGGGTGTCGTCGTCGACGAGCAGGATCCGCATGACAGCACGCTGGCACAGATTCGCTGAAGTGAGGCTGAATCCGACCTGAACCCTTGAGCCTGCGGCAGGATGATCCGATGAGCCATGACCAGACCCAGCGACTCAGGCAGGCAACTGTCGAGGACGCGGCGGGACTGCTGTCCCTGTGGGACGTCATGTTCGAGGAGATGGACTCGCCGTCGACGGACTGGCAGGGACCCGCGCTCGAGTGGCTCGGGAGTTGCGTCGGCATGGAAGCCGCACGAGTCCCCGTCATCGAGGTCTCGGGCGAGCTCGTCGCCTCGGCGGTCGGCTTTGTCGAGACCGGCGTCCCCAACCCCTACTCACCCACGGGGCGGGCGGTTCGGCTGGTCAACGTCGTCACCCTGCCGGCTCATCGGGGACGCGGTTACGCGACGGAGCTCATCGGTGACGTCGTGGGGTGGGCACGCGGGGTGGGTGCCGACCGCGTGGACCTGAGCGCCTCTCCTCAGGGCCTGCGGCTCTACGAACGACTCGGCTTCACGCTCGCCACCGCCCCCCGGATGAAGCAGATCCTCTGACCCCCATGCCCCGAGTGGTCCCAGACGACCGGACCCCCCGCTCCCGGATGGGGGAACGGGGGGTCCGTGCTCGCTGGTGCGGGTGGTGCTCAGATCAGGCCGAGCTCCTTGACCGCGTCGCGCTCCTCGATGAGCTCCTGGGCGGTGGCGTCCATGCGCGAGCGGGAGAAGTCGTCGATCTCCAAGCCCTGCACGATCTCCCAGTTGCCGTTCGCGGTGGTCACGGGGAACGAGTAGACCAGACCCTCGGGGACGTCGTACGAGCCGTCGGAGGCCACGGCCATCGACACCCAGTCGTTCTCCTTGGAGCCGGTGAGCCAGTCGCGCGCGGCGTCGATCGTCGCGGACGCGGCCGAGGCCGCGGAAGAGGAGCCACGGGCCTCGATGATCGCCGCGCCGCGCTTGGCGACGGTGGGGATGAAGTCGTTCTCGATCCACGACTGGTCGTTGACGACCTCGGCGGCGTTCTTCCCGTCGACCTCGGCGTGGAAGATGTCGGGGTACTGCGTGGCCGAGTGGTTGCCCCAGATCGTCATCCGCTTGATCTCGGTCACCGAGGCGCCTGTCTTGGCGGCCAGCTGCGAGATCGCCCGGTTGTGGTCCAGCCGGGTCAGCGCCGAGAAGCGCTCCCGCGGGATGTCGGGGGCGTTCGTCATGGCGATCAGCGCGTTCGTGTTGGCGGGGTTGCCCGTCACGCCGATGCGGATGTCGTCGGCGGCGACCTCGTTGAGGGCCTTGCCCTGGGCGGTGAAGATCGCACCGTTGGCCTCGAGCAGGTCGCCCCGCTCCATGCCCTTGGTGCGCGGACGCGCGCCGACGAGCAGAGCGAGGTTCGCGCCAGCGAAGACGGTGTTGGCGTCGTCGCCGATCTCGACGCCGGCCAGCGTCGGGAAGGCGCAGTCGTCGAGCTCCATGACGACGCCCTCGAGCGCCTTCAGCGCGGGGGAGATCTCGAGCAGGCGGAGCTCGACCGGGGTGTCCGGGCCGAACAACGCGCCGCTGGCGATGCGGAAGAGGAGGCTGTAGCCGATCTGGCCGGCTGCGCCGGTGACGGCGACCTTGACGGGGGCGTTGCTGCTCACTGCGGGCTCCTTGGTCTGGTAAGGGAGGGGTCCGACGCTAGCAGCGGGATGACGCTCACTCCGTCGCGGGTTCAGGCGGTCCCGCGTGACACCCAGGTCGTTCGCTACCAGGCGAGGCGGGTCACAGCTCTCCGAGGTCACGCAGTCGGTCGCCCAGTGCCGCGCGGACCATGTCCTCGTAGCCGACCGGTTCGAAGGGCAGCACCGACCTGATGGTGTCGTCGACGACGACGACCTCGGTGCCCATGGACTCGATGAGGTTCCTGCCGGTGGCGCGATCGACGCCGGTGAGCAGCGCCAGCCAGTGGCTCGACACCTCGGTCGAGACCGCGAGCGTCAGCTTGTCAGTCGGCATCGGTACCTTGAAGACGCTGGCCTCGCGGCCGAGCTGTAGCAGCGACGCGCGGCTCAGCATCTCGCCGTACGTCAGCACATCGGCGCCTCCGATCTCGAACGTGCGGCCCATGGCCTCCTCGAGGTCGAGAACCCCGACGAGGTAGCGCAGCGCGTCGGCGAGGGCCACCGGCTGCGTGCGCGTCTCGGCCCAGGGCGGGGTCACCATGATCGGGAGGTTGTCGACGAGCTGGCGAGTCATCTCCCAGGAGACCCCGCCATGACCGACGACGACCGCCGCTCGAAGGACGGTGACCGGCACACCCGCCTCGCCCAGCAGGCTCTCGACCTGGCGGCGCGAGCGGAGGTGTGGTGAGAGTTCGCCCTCCTCGGAGCCGAGGCCGCCCAGGTAGACGATCTGGCGCACCCCTGCACGGGCGGCCGCCGCGCCGAACGAGCGAGCGGCGGCGGCATCCTCACGCTCGAAGTCGTCGGAGGCGAGCGAGTGGATCAGGTAGTAGGCCGCATCGACGCCGTCGAGAGCCTCGACCAGGCTCTCGGGGTCGGCGACATCGCCGGCCACAGGCTCTCCCGGCCCGGCGTAGTCCTCGGGACGACGCGTCATGGCTCGTACGTCGTGACCGTCGTCGAGCAGGGCCCGGGCCAGGTGGGAGCCCACGAACCCCGACGCGCCGGTGACCAACACGCTGAGACCCATCTGGTCCGCTCCCTCCGGCCGGGCGCACGCCCCGCTCCCGCTGACTGTGCCCAGGTTGCCTGGGGACATGCCTTCTCAAGGCAACCCTTGGACGGCAGGATGAGCAAGGGGAGTCGGGGCAGGGTGAGACCCGCGCCCCCGATGAGATATCTTGACGTCAAGAAACTTCCGCGATGGAACGGAGCCCCGGTGACGGACTCGAAGATCATCTACACGCACACGGACGAGGCGCCTGCACTCGCGACGTACTCGTTCCTCCCGATCGTCCAGACCTACGCCTCGACCGCAGGTGTCGCCGTGGAGACGCGCGACATCTCGCTGGCCGGCCGGATCCTGGCCCAGTTCCCCGACCGGCTCGCCGACGACCAGCGCGTCGACGACGCCCTCGCCGAGCTCGGTGACCTGGCCAAGCAGCCCGGGGCCAACATCATCAAGCTGCCGAACATCAGTGCGTCGATCCCGCAGCTCAAGGCGGCCATCGCCGAGCTCCAGGGCAAGGGGTACGACCTCCCGGCCTACCCGGACGACCCGAAGACCGACGAGGAGCGCGCGCATCGCGCGGCCTACGACAAGGTCAAGGGCAGTGCGGTGAACCCCGTGCTCCGTGAGGGCAACTCCGACCGCCGGGCACCGGCCTCGGTCAAGAACTACGCCCGCGCCCACCCCCACTCGATGGGTGCCTGGTCTCCGGACTCCAAGACCAACGTCGCTCACATGACCTCCGACGACTTCCGCTCGAACGAGAAGTCCACCGTGATCGAGGCCGACGGATCGCTGCGCGTCGAGCTCGTCGGCGACGACGGCACGACCACCGTGCTCCGTGAGTCCGTCCCGGTCCTCGCCGGCGAGGTCATCGACGCGACCTCGATGCGGGTCGCCGCGCTGCGCGAGTTCTTCACCGCGCAGATCGCCCGGGCCAAGGACGAGGGCGTGCTCTTCTCCGTCCACCTGAAGGCCACGATGATGAAGGTCTCGGACCCGATCATCTTCGGGCACGTCGTACGAGCGTTCTTCCCCACTCTCTTCACGGAGCACGCCGACGCGCTCGCGGCCGCCGGGGTCAGCCCCAACGACGGTCTCGGCGCGCTGCTCAAGAGCATCGAGTCGCTCCCCGACGACCAGCGCTCCGCCATCGAGGCGGCCGTCAAGCAGGGGATCGAGGACGGGCCCGCGCTCGCGATGGTCGACTCCGACAAGGGCATCACGAACCTGCACGTCCCCAGCGACGTGATCGTGGACGCCTCCATGCCCGCGATGATCCGCACCTCCGGCCACATGTGGGGCCCGGACGGCAACGAGGCCGACACCCTCGCGGTGATCCCCGACAGCAGCTATGCCGGGATCTACCAGGTCGTCATCGACGACTGCCGCGCCCACGGCGCCTACGACCCGGCCACGATGGGCTCGGTCTCGAACGTCGGCCTCATGGCCCAGGCGGCCGAGGAGTACGGCAGTCACGACAAGACCTTCGAGATCCCCGCCACCGGCATCGTGCGGGTCGTCGACACGCACGGCGACGTGCTCCTCGAGCAGGCCGTCGGCGCGGGCGACATCTGGCGCATGTGCCAGACCAAGGACGTCCCCATCCGTGACTGGGTCAAGCTCGCCGTCACCCGGGCCCGGGCCACCGGCGACCCGGCGGTGTTCTGGCTGGACGAGGGGCGTGCGCACGACGCGAACCTCATCGCCAAGGTCACGGAGTACCTGAAAGAGCACCACACCGACGGTCTCCAGATCGAGATCATGAACCCCGAGGACGCGATCGCGTTCTCGCTGGAGCGGATCCGCCGGGGCGAGGA
This sequence comes from uncultured Actinomycetota bacterium, assembly GCA_963740525.1. GTDB lineage: Bacteria > Actinomycetota > Actinomycetes > Propionibacteriales > Nocardioidaceae > CAVUEG01. The sequence continues at coordinate 464,295 of CAVUEG010000006.1, read as the reverse complement.
CACGATCTCGGTCACCGGCAACGTGCTCCGCGACTACCTCACCGACCTGTTCCCGATCCTCGAGCTCGGGACGAGCGCCAAGATGCTCTCGGTGGTGCCGCTGATCAACGGTGGCGGCCTCTTCGAGACCGGTGCCGGCGGCTCGGCACCGAAGCACGTCCAGCAGCTGGTGAAGGAGAACCACCTGCGCTGGGACAGCCTGGGCGAGTTCCTCGCGCTCGCGGTCAGCTTCGAGCACATGGCACAGACGACCGACAACCCTCGGGCGCAGATCCTGGCTGACACGCTCGACGCGGCGACCGGTCGCTTCCTCAACGAGAACAAGTCGCCGAGCCGCAAGGTCGGCGAGATCGACAACCGTGGCAGCCACTTCTACCTCGCGCTCTTCTGGGCCGAGGAGCTGGCTGCGCAGGATGCGGACACCGAGCTCGCCAAGAAGTACGCCGAGCTGGCCACCGCACTGCGGGACAACGAGGAAACGATCAACGAGGAGCTGCTCTCGGTCCAGGGCCAGCCTGCCGACATCGGTGGCTACTTCCAGCCCGACGACGAGCGGACGACCGCCGTGATGCGTCCGTCCAAGACGCTCAACGAGGTCCTGTCGATCATCGGCTGAGGCCGCCGGGGCGAGGCTCCGGAATAGTGCCGCGACGGCGCCGGTTGACCGAGAGGCGACCGGCGCCGTGCGCCGTCCACTCTCGCTCTGTCCGCTCCCAGTCAGGTAAGAACCCGTGACCTCCACCTCCGACGCTCCGTCGACGCCGTCCGGCGCGACCGTGCCTGCGGGACCCACGGTGCCGCCCGGCCAGGTCTCGCCGACGCGTCACGTGGGCTGGGCGATCGCAGCGCTGGCGTTGGGTGGTTTCGCCATCGGCACCACGGAGTTCGTGACGATGGGCCTGCTGCCGCAGATCGCACGGGGTGTCGGGGTGACCATCCCCCAGGGCGGCCACGTGATCTCGGCGTACGCATTGGGGGTGGTCGCGGGTGCTCCCACGATCGCGGTCCTCGGTGCGAAGCTGCCGCGGCGCGGGTTGCTGCTGGTCTTGATGTCGGTGTTCGTGGTCGGCAACGCGCTGAGCGCGCTTGCGTCGTCGTACGGCGTGCTGATCGGGGTGCGCTTCCTCTCCGGCTTCCCGCACGGCGCCTACTTCGGGCTGGCCGCCCTGGTGGCGGTGTCCCTGGCTCCGCCCGAGCGTCGCGGACGGGCAGTCGGCACGGTGATGATCGGTCTGCCACTGGCCACGATCGCCGGAGTCCCCGCGGCCACCTGGATGGGACAGCACCTGGGGTGGCGGTCGGCGTACTGGGCGGTGGCCGTGCTCGGCATCCTCACGGTCGCGTTCGTGGCGTGGCTGGTCCCGGTCACGCCCGGTGACCGCACCGCGACCGGACGCCGCGAGCTGGCGGCGTTCAAGTCGCTCCAGGTCTGGCTGACGCTGCTCGCCGGGGCGATCGGCTTCGGCGGGATGTTCGCGATGTACTCCTACATCGCCCCCACCGTGACGGACGTGGCTGACAGGCCCGAGTCGTTCGTGCCGCTCTACCTGCTGGCGTTCGGAATCGGTGCCACGCTCGGCACCATGCTCGGCGGACGGCTGGCCGACTGGTCGGTCTTCCGCAGTCTGCTTGCCAGTTCAGTGGCGATGGGCCTGATGCTCGCGCTGTTCACGTGGACGGCGCAGTTCCTCCTGCCCGGCCTGTTGACCGCCTTCGCGATCTCGGCGGCGGCCTCCGTGCTCGTGGTCAACCTGCAGCTCCGGCTGATGCAGGTGGCCGGTGACGCGCAGACGCTCGGTGCCGCGATGAACCATGCGTCGCTGAACGTCGCCAACGCACTCGGTGCCTGGCTCGGCGGGCTGGTGATCGCCGCAGGCTACGGCTACACAGCGCCGTCGTGGGTCGGCGTCGGGCTGTCTGTGCTCGGCCTGCTGGTCCTGCTGGTCTCGGCCCGGGTGCACACCCGCACCCGGTTCGTACCCTCCGCCTGAACTGGGCACAATGCCTGCGTGCACACCCACCGGCTCACGATCGACGACCGCGTTGTCCGCAAGAGGTTCGTGTCCTGGGCCGACGGAGAGGCGGATCGTGAGTGGGCCGGCCTGGTCGCGCTGGCGCGTCATGCGCCCGGCCTGGCCCCGACCCCGATCGCGAGAGAGATGGAGGGACGGGCGCCGGTCATCGTGATGTCCCGGCTGCCGGGCTCGCCTCTGGGGCTCGAGCGGCTGACGACCCCGCAGATCCACGCGCTAGCCGAGGCGCTGGCTCGTCTCTTCTCGGTTCCGGTCGACCCGAGCACACCGGAGCGGGCAGTGGGCCCGTCGGTGATGCGCGCCGAGGTCCGGGAGTGGGCCGCGGACGACTACGACCTTCGTGCGTGCCGGGACCCCGCGCTGGTGGGCACGGCGTTGGCTCTTGCCCGCGATTGGCTCGCCGTCGACTTTCCGGAGATTGACCGCGTCGCCCACGCGGTGCCTGCCAGAGGCGACGGGAACCTCGCGAACATCCTGTGGGACGGCGCCACGTGCCGTTTCGTCGACTTCGAGGAGTTCGGCAGGTCGGACCTCGCCTACGAGGTCGCAGACATCCTCGAGCACGCCTCGTCTCGGCTGCGCCGCCTGCTCGACGTCGACCTGCTGCTGACGGTCCTGGACCTCGGTGCCGCGCTGCAGTCGCGGTTGACCGCGTACCGCAGTGTGCTGGCCACGTTCTGGCTGGTGATGCTGCTGCCCGGCAACCGAGGCTTCGTCGGCAACCCGGCCGGGAGCACGGAGGACCAGGCGCGCCATGTCATCGCGCTGCTGGAGGGGTGAGTGGCGGCCACGTCGGCCGGCTCGAACTAGAAGAAAAGTTCGATAAGTGTCTCAGCGAGTGAGATCGAGGCACGCCGCTGTCGGTGGTGACGGGGATCGTTGAGCCATGTCGGCACAGTTGTTCGAAGACGCCCGCCATCCGGTGGCGGGGTTCGTGGAGCACCTTCACGCCGACCTGGACGACCTGCGTGACGTCGGCGTCTGGTCGATGCCACGGGAGACACTCGCGGCGACGCTGGTGTCGTTGACCCGCGCCCGGGCCCGCCTGGCGGAGCTGGAGATGCGGGTGCTCACCGTCGCCGACCGGTACGACGTAGGCCACGACGTCGCGGCGAACGACACTCCGGCGTGGTGGGCAGAGCAGACCCGGGTGACGCGTGCAGAAGCCCATCGCGCGCTTCGCCTGGCGCGGTCCCTGGACTCACGTCATGAGCAGGTCCGAGACGGAATGGCAGACGGCCGACTGGTGCCGGAGCAGGCGGCGGTGATCTGCGAGGCGGTCGACGCGCTTCCCCACGACCTCCTCGACGCTGAGCTGGTCGAGCGGGCCGAGGCACACCTCGTGGGCCTCGCCGCCGAGCACGACTCGAAGTCACTGCGCGTTCTCGGCCGCCGCCTGCTGGACGTGCTGGCACCCGAGGTGGCGGAAGAGCACGAGCGCCGCCTCCTCGAGAGCGAGGAGCGGCAGGCTCGAGAGGCCGCGGCGCTCACTCTGGTCGACGACGGGCACGGGAAGTGCCACGGCCGGTTCGTCCTGCCAGCGCTTCACGGCGAGATCCTGCGCAAGAGTCTGCTGGCGATCGCCGCACCGCGTCGTGCCGATCGAGGGTCGGACACCGACCCCGAGCCCCGGCGCGGGGCGGTGCCCGACTCCGCGACGGACGTCGGGAGCCGCGTCAGCTCGTCCCTGCGTTGGGGTCGCGCCTTCATGGAGTACATCGAGCGCTACCCGGCCGAGCGGATCCCGCACGCCGGGGGAGTGGCCGCGACTCTCGTCGTCACCGTCGGGCACCGGCAGCTGGTGGACGGTCTCGGGTCTGCGGCCCTGGACACCGGAGGCGTCATCTCGGCGGGCGAGGCCCGTCGGCTCGCGTGTGAGGCGGGCATCCTCCCGGCCGTCCTCGGCGGGGCCTCGCAGGTCCTGGACCTGGGGCGGCGGCGCCGCTTCCACACCGAGCCGCAGCGACGAGCGCTCGCGCTCCGAGACGGCGGCTGCACCGCTGAGGGATGTGACTGGCCGCCGGGGATGTGCCACGCCCACCATGACGTCCCGTGGTCGCGGGGCGGTCCGACGGACCTGACCCACGGCCGGCTGCTGTGTCCACGTCATCACGCCCGCGCTCACGACCCGGCGTACACGATGCAGCGTCGCGGTGACGGCACCGTCACCTTCCACCGGAGGACGTAGCCGGTGAGGGACGTCCGTCCGGCTTCAGAACCGCATCGGGAAGTACCAGTCTTGAAGGCCGCCGCGGAGCCTCAGGGCGACCTCGCAGGCTCCCGTGCTCACGTGGCAGCGCACCAAGTGGCCCTGGGTGTCACCGGTGAGCGTGTTGACGAGCAGCGTCTCCGGCGACTCCCACAGCAGGCTTCCGGTGACACCGGGCGGGAGCTTCATCCGATGGCGTTCTCTGGTGGCGACGTCGAGCACCATCACGGTGGTGGGCGTCTCCTTGGAGGCGAAGTCCCCGGCGCCGTCGCCTCGATAGGCGAACCGTCTCCCATCCGGTGACCAGCCCTCGCCCAGGTCGGTGGGCACGGTCCCCCCGCGGTGGAACAGGCCCGCCGAGTCGACGGTCCCGTACACGCCTCCGAGGTCGGGATCTCCGGGGGAAGGGAACACGGGGCCGAAGGTCGTGATGGTGGACGGCCACGGCACGAGGTCGCCCAGCCCCGTCACGGTGCGGATACTGTCCGAAACCGGGTCCCACACGGTCAGAGGTCCGTTCGTGACCGACCTCCGCATAGTAGATCTGCTCGTGGCTGTCGGCGCCGTACAGCATCATGGCGGGGCCGTCGCAGCAGCTCTGCTCGATCGGAATCTCGAGGGTGGCCAACACCTGACTGGAGGCGACATCCCAGACCGTCAGCGTGGTCACCGTCGGGTGGATCGCCTCCCACACCACGAGTCGCCCATCGGGGCTCACCACGGGCAACGGCACGTCGGCGGTGCTCACCAGCGGGACCAGGCGCCCGTTCTCCACGAGCCACCACTCGGAGTGGTCACTGTCCGTCGCGCCCCCGATGAGAGTGGTGGATCCGCCGGCGGCGATCTGGACGAACCGGGTCTTGATGGTGGATCCGCCTACGTGCAGCTCTCCGCCGTGCCAGTACGGGATCACGGGGGCGGCGCCGACCGGAAGGTCCTCTACCCGCGTGACCTGCGTGGGCGAAGGCCCGACCCGTGTCGGACCCGGCTCGACGGGCTGAGGGGAGGTGGACGCCCGAGTGCCCATCCCGACGGCACCGATCACGATCAGAGCCGCCGCCGCGCCGGCCAGCCCGAAAGCCGCCAGGCGTCGCCGCTCGCGTCGCCTTCCGGCCTCGACCAGCTGCGCAACCGGTGGCAAAGGCACGTCGGTCGCCGTCACGACCGCGTTCATGTCGTTCGCCAGGCGCCGCTCGAAGTCCGCGTTCATCGGAGGGTCCCTTCCGACTCGGGTTCGGATCCCACGCGCGCCCGGAGGCGCCGCAGCGCGTCGGCAGCCTGCGACTTCACCGTGCCCGTGGAGCACTGGAGGGTGTCGGCTATCTGGCGTTCGCTCAGGTCCTCGTAGTAGCGGAGCACGATCACCGCTCGCTGTCGCGGAGGCAGGTCCGTCACATACGCCCAGAGGTTGACGCGCTCGACCACGGCAGTCTCAGGGCTCGGCACTGAGGTCTCCGGCAGCTGGTCCTGGGCCCGCTCATGCTGGCTGGCAGCACCGCGGCCCGCGGAGACGAACGTGTTGACCAGCATCCGACGCACATATGCCTCGGGGGCATCCGCTCTCGTCACTCGATTCCACGATGTGAAGACCTTGACCAGCGTCGCCTGGAGGATGTCGTCGGCCGCGCCAGGGTCGCCAGTCAGCAGGTACGCCATCCGGTACAGCGCGGTCCACCGGAGCGCGACGAACTCCGCGAACGACTTGTCGCGCTCAGCTCCACCCACGGCTCCCCCTGTCACCCATTAGACGCTGCAGGCGGGCGGGGTGGTTGGGTGCGACACGACCTCGATCCTCGCGGGTCGCTGCGGAAGGCGGAACTGCCACCCTCAACCGAGCTCGACCGTGCGGGTCTCGGTGGTGCCGTCGCGGTAGGTGACCTCGACCTGGGCGCCATCCCGGGGGGCGTTCTCGAGGTCGTTGCCGGGCAGCCAGAGGGCGAAGTGTCCGTGCGAGACCGTGGCGGAGACCGCGCCGTGCACGGCGCTGGCATAGGTCACGCCGACGACGCCGGCTTCGACCGGACCGGTCGCGATCGAGAGCTCGTGTCCGTCGATGCTGCCGACCCCGAGTGCTTCAGCGTGAATCAGACGTGAGGGGACCCGGTCGCTGTGGTCTACCACTCCGACGTACCCGAAGCTGCTCTGGAAGAGCGGCCGCGACTCGTCGGTGATGCACAGTGCAGAGAATCCGTCGTCTCCGGCGAGCAGCACCAGCGTCCATGCGCCCCGGCGTTCGGCGACGGCGGTGGCCGCTGTATCCAGCTCCTGGCCGTACGTCGAGCCCGCGCCGTCGCGTTGGGAGTCCCGGCAGGCATCGGCGATGGCGGTGCGGGCTCCGTTCTCCACCACGGACGGGTCGGCGGTCCAGGTCGCATACGCCGGGTCACCTCCCGTGAGCGACGGCACGAGGACGAGTCCGGACCCGACTGCGAGGACGACTGCGGCCGCGACCGCGAGACGGGTAGCTGACCGGCGATGCGTCGGCCTCGGCTTGGGCGTCGGCTTGGGCGACCCAACGTCCGTGGCGAGGATGCGAGCGAGGTCAGCGCGCGCCCGAGGCGTGGTCGGGTCGGCGGCGGCTGGCGCCGGATCGAGGGAGCGGAGGACGTCGAGGTGATCATGCAGGCTGTTCATCGGTGGTCCTTTCGGCGAGGTGGAGCCGGCCCTGGGACTCAGGCAGGTGATCCAGGTAGAGGCGGAGCGCCCGTCGCGCACGGCTGAGCCGAAGTCGGTAGGCGACCGGGGAGATTCCCAGCACGGAGGCCGCCTGGGGCGAGGTGAGCTCATCGATGATCGAGAGGGCCAGGGCCTCCTGGTGGCGCTCTGAGAGACGACGGAACGCACGCGCGACATCTATCCGGGCGGCCAGCCCGTCGTCGGCCTGCTCGCCGTGCCGGGGGGAGGTGTCGGCCAGGCGCACACTCAGCGCGCGTTGTCGCTCAGCGCCACGACGCATGTTGAGGATGACGCCGCGGCCGATGCCGAACAACCACGCCCTCGCGTCGTCCTGTCCCTGGGGTAGGTCTTCGAAGCGCCGCCAGGCGACGAGGAAGGCCTCGGCGACGACGTCCTCGGCAGAGCCTGGGCCGACGCGGCGTACCGCGAACCTGAGCAGGTCGGCGTACGTCGCGTCGTACAGGGCCGCGAACCTGGTCTCGCGTGCAGGGGTCGTCTTCAGCTCTCTCACGTTCTCCACCTGTCCACCACGCAGCAAAGTGTGTCGCCAAGGTGGCGGGCGATGTTCGCGACACGGCGGCCGCCGGGGGCGCCGGAACCGGTCAGGAATCGAGAAGCGGCCGGGAGCCGCTCCTGCCTAGCCTTGGGAGCGGGGCCGGCACCGGACCGAGCCGTCGACTCTCGGAAGGAAGGTTCACGATGCCCGCGAAGGACGCCAAGAACGACAGCGAAGGCTTCACCGCCGAGGAGCGCGCAGCGATGAAGGAGCGCGCGGCCGAACTGCGCGCCGAGGGCAAGAAGGGTGCCAAGAAGGCCGACGGGCTGCAAGCGCTCCTTGACCGGATCGCACAGATGGCACCGAACGACCGCGAGCTCGCCGAGCGAGTGCATGTGGCGGTCTCGGCGACGGCCCCCGAGCTCCTGCCCAAGACCTGGTACGGCATGCCCGCCTACGCCAACGAGGACGGCAAGGTCGTGGTCTTCTTCCAGGACTCGGGCAAGTTCAGCTACCGCTACTCGACGCTCGGGTTCCAGGACTCGGCGAACCTCGACGACGGCGACCTGTGGCCGGTCTCGTACGCGCTGATGAGGTGGAGCCCCGCGGTGGAGAAGAAGGTCGTCGAGCTGGTGCGCGCCGCGGTCTCTTGACGGTCGGGGGCATGCGTCACAGCGGGGTCGGAGGGGTGCTCGAGCCGGGCTCTGCGTGAGCGCCCGAGGCCGGCACCCCTCCGACCAGGGAATGGATGACCTGACGTGGCCGTCAGGCGTTCAGCTGTGCCTGCTCGTGCGACGAGCCTTCGGTGCTGATCTGGATCTTGCGGGGCTTGGCCTTCTCGGCCACGGGCACGGTCAGGCGCAGCACGCCGTCGGTGTACGAGGCGTCGATCCGGTCCAGGTCGAGGTTGTCGCCCAGCACCAGCTGGCGGCTGAACATCCCGCGCGGGCGCTCGGATGCGAGTGCCTCCCAGTCCCCGTTGGGAGCCATCCGCTCGGCGCGCACGGTCAGCACGTTGCGCTCCACGTCGAGGTCGACGCTGTCCTTCCGGACGCCCGGCAGGTCGAACTCGATCACGAATCGGTCACCTTCACGCCAGGCGTCCATGGGCATCACCGCGGGGCGGTTCGTGGTCCCGAGGATCTGCTGGGTCAGGCGGTCGAAGTCGCGGAACGGATCGGTGTTGCGAAGCAGCATCTCAGACCTCCTTGAAGGGTGTGGGTGGACCCTGCTGGGTCCCGCTACCTATATTGTTGGTTACAGGTTTCTTATACTCAACTCCGCAAGCGAGGTCAAGCCCTCTCCGGGCCGAGTCAGGTGGTGGTCGTGGCAGAGCGAGCCCGAGGCGTCTTCGCCATCTCGGTGGCCGCGGACATGGTCTCGATGGGGATCCAGAACCTTCGCGTGTACGAGCGGCGCGGCCTGGTGGAACCGGGGCGCACCGACGGCGGCAGCCGGCTCTACAGCCTCGAGGACATCGACCGCCTCCACCGGATCCGCGAGCTGCTTGCCGACGGCCTCAACCTCGCCGGTATCCGGCGGGTGCTGGTGCTCGAGGACAGGATCGCCGCTCTCGAACGTCGGCTTGCGAGACGGCGGTAGGGGCCTCGCGGGCCGGGAGCGGTCAGCGGACCGAGAACTCCCCACGAAGCATGTCGTAGCAGGCGGTGTCGACCAGGCCGTCACGCACCCGGGTGCCCCGGCGCTCTCGTCCGATGTGGGTGAACCCGTTGGCCTCGATCACGCGGCGGGAGGCGGTGTTCTCCTCCGCGGCGAAGATCCGGACCCGCTCGATGCCCAGGCCGCCGTCCTCCTCCGGGACGAAGGCGTGCCGGAGCGCGAGGCGGCAGGCCTCGGTCATCACGCCGCGGCCGCGAGCGTCGGGGTGCGTCCAGTAGCCGATCTCCGCCTCGAGGCCCGGCTTGAGGTCGAAGATGCTCACGGCCGCGAGCATGGCGTCGGTCGTCGGGTCGGCCACCGCCCAGGTGACTCCGCTGCCGGTGGCGCGCTGCATCACCCGGCTCGCCACGTAGTCCCGGGCGTCCTGCGCGGTGTACGGAGTCGGCAGGTGCCCGAGCCAGTACGACGTCCGCTCGTCCGCGCAAGCCTCGATGATGCGCGGCTCATCGGTGGTCGCCGGCGAACGCAGCACCACCGACTGCCCGACGATGCGGGGGCAGTCCAGCCACAGGCTGTGCGGCTCCCGGGGCTGGTCGCGCTGGAGGGTTCCGACCCATGCGTTGCGCAGCTCCTCGCGGTGGGGCAGCCACCCGTCGACCGACCCGTCGGCGAACCGGAAACCGAGCCGCCAGGCGAGCCTGCGCGAGCTCCAGTTCCCCTCGTTCGCCCACCAGATGATCGTGCGCAGGCGGCGCTCCTCGAAACCCCACTCGACGATCAGTCGCAGGGCCCGCTCGGCGTACCCACGACCGCGGATCCACGGATGGGAGCCGAAGGCGACCTCGGCCCGGTCGGCGCCCTCGTTGCGCAGCGAGATCGTCCCGCCGTACGCCGGCGCCCCGTCAGGTCCGACGGCCTCGATCGCGAACGACCACTCGTGGTCGGTCCGCCAGCCTCCGGGCATGATGTCGCCGACGAACCGGCGGGCGTCCTCCATCGAGTAGGGCACCGGGGCCTGGGTCCACTCCTGGCTCAGCGGGTCCTGGCACTGCTCCCAGGAGCCCTGCGCGTCGTCGGCGCGGTGGGCACGGAGGGTGACGACACCGTCGGTCAGGGTCGGCACGTCATGAGGGAAGCGGAACGGCGCGGTCATGGGAGCACCCTGCCGGGTCCCCACGGTGCGGGCAAACCGATATCGGCTGCGTATCCTCATGCCCATGGACGAAGGTCATAGACCGTGAACAGCACGCTGCTCTACATGGGGCTGGTCGTGCTGTTCGTGCTCATCGGGGGTGTGTTCGCCGCCGCGGAGATGGCGCTGGTCTCGCTCCGGGACAGCCAGGCGAAGGCGCTGGCCGGGAGAAGCAAGCGCGGTCGGATCGTGGCCGAGCTGAACCAGGACCCGAACCGGTTCCTCTCAGCCGTCCAGGTGGGCGTCACCGTGGCCGGGTTCCTCTCCGCCGCCTTCGGTGGCGCGACGCTGTCGGGGGATCTCGCGCCCGTGCTGGAGCGCTGGGGCCTGTCCCAGGGGGCGGCCTCGATCGTGGCGCTCGTCTTGGTCACGATCGCGATCTCGTACCTGTCGCTGGTCTTCGGTGAGCTGGCCCCGAAACGTCTGGCCCTGCAGCGTGCCGAGGCGATCGCGCTCGGCCTGGGGCCGATGGTCGACCGGATCGCCCGTTTCTCGCGTCCGGTGATCTGGCTGCTCTCCGCCTCGACCGACATCGTCGTCCGGATCGCCGGCGGGGACCCGCACGCCCAGAAGGAGCAGATCTCCGACGAAGAGCTCCGCGAGCTCGTCAACGCACACGACTCGCTCGGCGAGGAGGAGCGGCGGATCGTCGAGGACGTCTTCGAGGCGGGCGACCGCCAGATCCGCGAGGTGATGATCCCGAGGACCGAGGTGGACTTCCTCGATGCCTCGATGCCGGTCTACAAGGCGGCGCGGCTGGCGATCTCGCAGCCCCACTCCCGCTACCCCGTGATCCGGGGTTCTGCCGACGACGTGATCGGGTTCGTGCACGTCCGCGACCTGCTCGACCCGGAGATGGCCAGCAGGTCCGTTCGGGTGGGCGAGCTGGGCAGGCCGGCGCTGACGCTTCCCTGGACCCGCGAGATCCTCGCCGCGCTGGCGGACATGCGCCGTGAGGGGACCCACCTGGCGATCGTCGCCGACGAGTACGGCGGCACCGCGGGCATCGTGACCATGGAGGACCTGGTCGAGGAGCTGATCGGCGACATCCGTGACGAGTACGACGCGGATGAGGTCGAGACGCTTCGTCACCGCGGCGGCGACGTCGAGGTGGACGGGCTGCTGAACCTCGACGACTTCGAGGACGAGACCGGACTCGAGCTTCCGGACGGACCGTACGAGACCGTCGCCGGTTTCATCATGGCTCAGCTCGGGCGACTGCCCGTGGTCAACGACGAGGTGAACTTCGCCGGACGCCGGATCGTCGTCCGCGAGACCGACGGTCGCCGTGTGGGACGGGTCCTGGTGACAATGACCCCTGCCGGCCCAGCGGGTCTCACGGGGCTCGGTGGGCTGTCTGGCGACGACTCTGGAGTGGAGGCTGCCGAGGGATCCGAGTCGAGCGAGCCGCCCGCGGCCAAGGGGAGTCCGGAGGGGACGGCCCCGAGTCAGGCGTGGCTACCGGCTGAGCGGCTCGGTCAGCGTCGGGGGCTGGAGTCGGGCATCGCGCCCGGGATCCGTCGCACGATCCGGGCGGGCAGCCGCTCCGACGAACCGGAGACCTCGCCCACCTCGTGGACGCGGACGCCGTCGCTCCCGTGCGCCTGGTGCCCTCCGGCCTTCTCGTTGCTCTCGTTGCCCTCCCGGCCGGGGTGGTCGGGGTGTGACGCCCCGACAGCCGGCATCGGCGAGGCGGCCTTCTCCTTGCTCGACGACTTGGGTGCGGGCGCGGGCGCGGCGGACTGGATCCGGACCGCCGAGACGCTCTCCATGCGGATGACCGCGTGCTCCTGCTCGTCACTGCGGAGCACCACCCCGTGTCCGTCCACGGCCATCACGTGGCCGGCGAGCCACTGTCCCTCGACGAGCACCTGCACCCCCACGTTGCTCGCCTGTGCGCGGTTCAGTGCGGTGCCGATCGTGTAGATGGTCGAGTCGAATGCCATGAGCTCCCCGCAGACACACCGCATCCGGTGCGAAAGTCCCCGTCCCCGTGCCCGGCCCCCCGACCGGACGCGTGAACTCGACCTGGGTGGTCGATCCGACCAGTGTGGCATCCCGACGGGTCGCGCGAGGGGGAAACGGCGGCCAAAGTAGCCCGCTCGATGCGCCACCCGCGTGACGCCTCGACAACAACCCAAGGGCCGGCCGCCTCAGCGGGCTGACAGAATGCACGCATGCCTGAAGCCGCACCGACCTTGCCCGCACGCCCGCGGGTCCTCTCCGGGATCCAGCCGACCGCGGACTCCTTCCACTTCGGCAACTACCTCGGTGCGCTGCGCCAGTGGGTCAGCCTCCAGGACGAGTACGAGCCCTTCTTCTTCATCGCCGACATGCACGCGATCACGGTCGACCACGACCCACGAGTCCTGCACGAGCGGACCCTGCGTTCGGCGGCGCAGCTGATCGCGATGGGGATCGACCCGCAACGATCGGCGATCTTCATCCAGTCCCAGGTGCCCGCCCACGCCCAGGGCAGCTGGGTGTTCCAGTGCCTCACCGGCTTCGGGGAGGCGCGGAGGATGACGCAGTTCAAGGACAAGACGGCCAAGGCGGGCGAAGGGGCCGCGTCGGTCGGCCTGTTCACCTACCCGATCCTGCAGGCGGCCGACATCCTGCTCTACCGGCCGCACTACGTCCCCGTCGGCGAGGACCAGCGCCAGCACCTCGAGCTCACCCGGGACCTCGCGCAGCGGTTCAACCACCGGTACAAGAAGACGTTCCGGCTGCCGGAGCCGTACATCCTCAAGTCGGTCGCAAAGATCACCGACCTCCAGGAGCCGACGGCGAAGATGTCGAAGTCGGCCTCGTCGCCCTGAGGCATCATCGACCTGCTCGACGAGCCGTCGGTCTCGGCGAAGAAGATCCGCTCCGCGGTGACCGACTCCGGCATCGAGGTGCGCTTCGACCGTGAGGAGAAGCCGGGCGTCTCCAACCTGCTCACGATCTACTCCGCCGCTGACCGGCCGCGAGATCGCCGACCTGGAGGAGGCCTACGCCGGCCGTGGCTACGGCGACTTCAAGAACGACCTCGCCGAGGTGGTCGTCGACTTCGTCACCCCGTTCCGCGACCGGACGCTGGAGCTGCTGGAGGACCGCGCCGAGCTCGACGCCGATGCTCCGTGACGGCGCGCGCGAGCGGGCGAGGTGGCCGCGAGCGGACGCTCGCCGACATCTACGACCGCGTCGGTTTCGTCCTCGGCTGCGGTAGGGTTCGACGGGTGCGCCGTGCGACCATCGGAGTAGCCATCGCCGTCCCGGAGCCGTGGGCCACCGAGCTGCAGAAGTACCGCACCGAGCTGGGTGACGAGACCGCGGCGATGATCCCGACCCACATCACGCTGGTGCCCCCGACGCGAGGTCGACGACGACCAGTTCGGCGCCGTCAAACGCCATCTGGCCGAGCGTCGCCGCGTCGACCGACGCGTTCGCCATCCACCTGCGCGGGACCGGGACCTTCCGGCCCGTCTCGCCGGTCGTGTTCGTGGTCGTGGTCGAGGGCATCTCGCAGTGCGAGGTCCTGGCTGCCGACGTACGCCGCGGTCCGCTGGAGACCGACCTGGCCTTCCCCTACCACCCGCACGTGACGGTCGCGCACCACCTGGACGAGGACGCCCTCGACACGGCGTTCGACGACCTGGCCGACTTCGAGATCGAGTTCGACGTCGACCACTTCTGGCTCTACTCCCACGACGCCGAGACGGGCTGGCAGCCCACCAGCAGGTTTCCCCTGCTCGCGGTGGACGGGATCGACTGAGCTGCTGACGGTCAGGGGCGGTGCGGGACGAACAGGCGCACGCGGTACGAGTGCGAGAACGTCCGCGTCGTGCCGGCTCGCTTGATGTTCCTGACCGTCACGCGGTAGCGGACGCCGGCCTTGGCCTCGCCCACCTGGAAGACCAGGGTGGGCATCGCGTAACCGTTGCCCACCGGCCACTTGGTCACCTTGATGCTGCGACCCGACGCGGTGCGCATGGTGATCCGTGCCGCCGAGAAGTCGGTCTTGGTGTTGCCCGACGACAGGGACCAGCGGTGGTTCGGCTCGATCTTCGAGGGGAAGAAGCCCGGGGTCGGCCACGACACCCAGCGCGGGTTGGCGTTGGAGTAGTCGTAGTTGCCGACGACGAAGACCGCGTTCGTGTTCGACGTGGAGCCGTTGCCCATCGCGTTCGTGAAGGGGTTCAGGAGCCAGCGACGGTGACCGGCGTAGATGTTGCTGTCGCCGTCGTCGTCCATGTACAGGTCGACGATCATCCCCGAGGTGAGGTTGGGGTAGGCGAGCGAGAGGTTCGACCGGCCCGCGGCGTTGGCGCCGTCCTTGGTCCAGCACGCCCAGTTCGAGGGCGGGTCGTGGCTGAGGCTCTTGTTGGCGGCCATCAGGAGTGCGGCCTTCTGAGCACTCGAGCTCCAGGTGGACTTGAACCCGACCGGCTCCAGGCCGGCCATCGCCCGCACGAAGTTGATGCTCTCCTTGGTCGCGGCCCGCGACTTGTCGGAGATCGTCCCGGCCTTGCAGCCCGCGGTGGCACCGGACCAGGTCGTCGGGACGGAGTAGTTGTCGGCGTAGCGCGCCCAGTAGGCCCGGTTCACGGCGCGGCGGCTGGTGCGGTCGATCGCCCCCGAGTAGCGAGTCGTGGTCGTCGTGATCCTCGCCTCGCCGGCCACGGGAGCGCCACCGAGGTTCGTGGTGTCCGGAAGCTCGGTGGGCGCGGGCGCCGGGCCGAGCAGGTTGCCCGTACCCACGAGCCCAGCGATGGTGCTGATGCTCAGGGCCCCCGCGCCTAGGATGACGAGGCGGGAACGGGTCAGGAAACGGCGCATGGATCCAAGGTAGGGACTTTGGTCCCGTCCGGATCGAAAATGAGCCAAATTTTCACCCTGGGACGGCCATTGGGGCCCATCTGCCTAGACCGACATGGCCCCAACGTGCCATGGACCCAGTGCCGTCCGGTGGATTCGGTTGCTTTCGATCCGAGCGTCACCGACGGAAGATCAGCGCTCGCTTCACTTCCTGGATCGCCTTGGTGACCTCGATGCCCCGGGGACACGCCTCCGTGCAGTTGAAGGTCGTCCGGCAGCGCCAGACCCCTTCCTTGTCGTTGAGGATCTCCAGGCGCTGGTCCGTGCCCTCGTCGCGGCTGTCGAAGATGAATCGGTGCGCGCCCACGATCGCCTGGGGGCCGAAGTACTGGCCGTCGGTCCAGTAGACGGGACACGAGGTGGTGCAGGCCGCGCACAGGATGCACTTGGTGGTGTCGTCGAATCGGTCGCGGTCGGCCTGGCTCTGGATCCGCTCACGTGTCGGCTCGTTGCCGGTGGTCACCAGGAACGGCATCACCGAGCGGTACGCCTCGAAGAACGGCTCCATGTCCACCACGAGGTCCTTCAGGACCGGTAGACCCTTGATCGGCTCGACGGTGATGGGCTCGCCCGGGTTGACGTCCTTCAGGAGCGTCTTGCAGGCGAGGCGGTTCTTGCCGTTGATCCGCATGGCGTCCGAGCCGCACACCCCGTGGCCACAGGAGCGACGGAAGGTGAGCGAACCGTCGAGGTCCCACTTGACCTTGTGCAGCGCGTCGAGCACGCGGTCGGTCGGCTCGGCGGTGACCTGGTAGCTCTCCCAGTGCGACTCCTCGGAGACCTCCGGGTTGTAGCGAAGGATCTTGACCGTGTGACGTCCATCAGTACTTGCGCTCCATCGGCTTGTAACGCGTCTCGACGACGGGCTTGTAGTCCAGCCGGATCCGGTGCCCGAGCCGTCCTCCGCGGTCTCGCGGTAGGCCATGGTGTGGCGCATGAAGTTCACGTCGTCGCGCGTCGGGTAGTCCTCGCGGAAGTGCCCGCCACGTGACTCGTTGCGGGCAAGTGCCGAGACGACGAGCACCTCGGCGAGGTCGAGCAGGAAGCCGAGCTCGATGGCCTCGAGCAGGTCGGTGTTGAAGCGCTTGCCCTTGTCCTGCACGGAGACGTTCACGTAGCGAGCCTTGAGACCCTCGATGTCGGAGAGGGCCTGCTTGAGCGACCCCTCGTCGCGGTAGACCTGCGCGTTGATGTCCATGGTGGCCTGGAGCTCCTGGCGGATGGAGGCCACGCGCTCGGAGCCGCCGGCGTCACGCATGGACTCGATCATCGCGATGACCGCGGCCTCGGGGTTCTCCGGGATGTCGTCGTACTCCACCTTGGCGGCGTACTCAGCTGCGTAGAGCCCGGCGCGGCGGCCGAATACGTTGATGTCGAGCAGCGAGTTGGTGCCCAGCCGGTTGGCGCCGTGCACGGACACGCAGGCGACCTCGCCGGCGGCGTACAGGCCGGGGATGACCGTGGTGTTGTCGGCCAGTGCCTCGCCCTTGATGTTGGTCGGGATGCCGCCCATCGCGTAGTGCGCGGTCGGGAAGACCGGGATCAGCTCGGTGTATGGCTCCACGCCGAGGTACGTGCGGGCGAACTCCGTGATGTCGGGGAGCTTGGCGTCGATCTGCTCGCGGGGAAGGTGGGTCAGGTCGAGGTAGACGTAGGCCTTGTCCGGGCCGGAGCCGCGCCCTTCGCGCACCTCGTTGGCCATGGCCCGTGCCACCATGTCGCGGGGGGCCAGGTCCTTGATGGTCGGCGCGTAACGCTCCATGAAGCGCTCGTGCTCGCTGTTGCGCAGGATGCCGCCCTCGCCGCGCGCCGCCTCGGACAGCAGCACGCCGAGGCCGGCCAGGCCGGTCGGGTGGAACTGGAAGAACTCCATGTCCTCGAGCGGGAGGCCCTTGCGCCACACGATGCCCATGCCGTCACCGGTGAGCGTGTGCGCGTTGGAGGTGGTGCGGAAGACCTTGCCGAACCCACCCGTGGCGAACATGACCGACTTGGCGCGGAAGATGTGGATCTCCCCAGTGGCGAGCTCGTAGGCCACCACGCCCGAGACCCGGACGCCGTTCGCGGTCTCCTTGATCAGCATGTCGAGCACGTAGAACTCGTTGTAGAACTCCACACCGTGCTTGATGCACTGCTGGTAGAGCGTCTGCAGGATCATGTGCCCGGTGCGGTCCGCGGCGAAGCACGAACGGCGTACGGCGGCCTCGCCGTGGTTGCGCGTGTGGCCACCGAAGCGGCGCTGGTCGATCTTCCCCTCCTCGGTGCGGTTGAACGGAAGGCCCATCTTCTCCAGGTCGAGGACGGCGTCGATGGCTTCCTTGGCCATCACCTCCGCCGCGTCCTGGTCGACGAGGTAGTCGCCGCCCTTGACCGTGTCGAAGGTGTGCCACTCCCAGTTGTCCTCCTCGACGTTGGCGAGGGCCGCGCACATGCCACCCTGGGCGGCGCCGGTGTGGGACCGGGTCGGGTAGAGCTTCGTGAGCACGGCGGTGCGGGTGCGCTTGCCGGACTCGAGAGCGGCGCGCATGCCCGCGCCGCCGGCGCCGACGATCACGACGTCGTACTTGTGGGTGCTGAACCATGGTGGGCCTGGCCTCTCGTCTACTTGATCCGGCAGACGTCGAGTGTGGACGTAGGGTCGATGCAGGGGTCGAACGTGAAGATCACCAAGGTGCCCAGCACGATCGTGGCGCCGGTGGCGAAGTAGAGCACCGACTTCAGCGAGAAGCGCAGGGTGCCGCCGGTCACGTAGTCGTTGATGATCGTGCGCAGGCCGTTGCCGCCGTGGAGCATCGCGAGCCACAGCATGGCGAGGTCCCAGACCTGCCAGAACGGGTTGGCCCACTTGCCGGCGACGAACCCGAAGTCGATCGCGTGGATGCCCTCACCGAGCATCAGGTTGACGAAGAGGTGCCCGAACACGAGCACGAGCAGAAGTACGCCCGAGGCCCGCATGAACAGCCAGGCGTTGAGCTCGAAGTTGCCCCGCGGCGGTGCGGGTCTCGGGGGTTCGCGGTGCCGCGATGGTCGCCATGTCAGCCTCCGAAGACGTTCGACAGGTGGCGGACCACGAACGGAAGGAAGAGCACGGCCCAGATGGCGAGCACGGCCCAGGTCATCTGGCGGTGGTAGCGGGGCCCGTCGGACCAGAAGTCGACCAGCACGACCCGGATGCCGTTGAGCGCGTGGAAGAGGAACGCGGCGACGAGGCCGACCTCCATGAGCCCGACGATGGGGTTCTTGTAGACCTCGACGGCGTTGTTGTACGCCTCGGGGGAGACCCGGACCATGGCGGTGTCGAGCACGTGGGCGAACAGGAAGAAGAACAGGGTGACACCGGTGATGCGGTGAGCGACCCACGACCACATGCCTTCACGGCCGCGGTAGATCGTCCCTACGGGAGAGCTGGCCAAGGGTTCCTCCGACTCGAAAGAAAGGCAACCCTCGCACTCTATTGCGCGTCCGCTCCCGCCGTCGCACGGGTCCGCTGTGAGATCAATTACCGCATGCGTCGCTTGTCTATTCGTGCCGCCAGGCCGCCAGGCCGACAGGCCGTCAGTCGGTCAGAGCGAGACGGGGACCCGCGCAGAGGCGAGCGCCTGGGCGTAGTGCCGGTCGACGAGCTCGCCGACCGCGTCGTCCCAGCCACGGCCGGCCACGTCGTGCCGGCCCTGCCGGCCCAGGGCGGCGCGGTGGTCGGCGTCGCCGCACAGGGCAGCGATCGCCCGGCGCAGCCCGCGTGGGTCCTCAGCGTCGTAGAGCAGGCCGGTGTGCCCGTCCCGGACCACGTCGAGGGTGCCTCCGGTGGCCGGGGCGACCACCGGGATGCCGGAGGCGGCAGCCTCCATCAGCGTGTGGCCGTCGGTCTGCCCGGCTCCGGGGTGGACGAGCAGGTCGAACGACGCGACCGCCGTGGCCAGCTCCTGGCCGCGCAGCGCGCCGGGGAACTTGGCCTTCTCGAGGTTCCGCCGGAGCCAGTCCTCCTGCGGACCCTCCCCGACCACGACCAGCCTGGTTCCCGGGACCCGGGCGGCGTCGGCGAGCCGGCGTACCCCGTGGTCCTTGTCGAGCCGTCCGACGAACCCGACGACCACGCGCTCGCCCCCCTTGCTGCTGCGGCGAGACCACTTGGCGTGCAGGGCGTCGTTGCGGAAGGCGGGGGAGAAGTCCTCGGTCGAGACACCGGGGCGCCAGACCGGGAGCCCTCGGGACGCCGAGGTCCCCCAGGTCGGCCTGCACGGAGCGGCAGGTCACGACGACCTGGCTCGCTCGGCCGTGCACCTTCCGTGCCCAGGTGTCGCGTCGCTTGCCGCGCACATACTCCTGCTGGACCACGACGGAGGGGATGCCGAGCCGGTGGGCGGCCTTGAGCCCGGCACGGCTCAGCTTCGAAGGGGTGGCCACGTGGACCAGCTCGGGCTCGAAGGCAGCAACGGCCTCACGGACGGCTGCCTTGTGATGCGTGCCGGTGCCGATCCGCAGCACCGGCACCCCGCGGTAGGTGGAGAGGCCGGGGGCGGGTGCCACGACCAGTACCTCGTGGCCGCGCGCCACCAGGCCGTCGACCACATGCCGCGTGGTGGTGGTCGTCTGGTCGAGAACCGGGTGGAAGGAGCCGGTGACGATGGCGATTCTCATGTCCCCAGCGTGGGGTCACGGGTTGAACAGCGGGTGAGGGTGAGGTGGCCTCTCGACGACGACTGGCCGACCGCCGCCTCGTTGCGAACCTCACAAGGGCTGGCGGCACCGGGTGTGGCTCCTTAGGGTTCGCACCATGGACGGCACAGGTCAGCAGGTCGCGGCGGAACCCGGGCACCTGGCGCTCGAGGCGGGTGCCGCCCCCCACAGTGCCGACGAGTGGGAGAGGGCCGCGGCCGCCGTACTCCGCAAGGCGGGTCGGATGAGGGACGACGATCCCGACGACCTGGTCTGGCGGAAGCTCACCCGACGCACGCTGGACGACGTCGGCGTCACCCCCCTGGGAACCGCCGCGCTGCTCGAGGACCTCGACACCTCGGCCCGACCGACCCGTTCGGGGGACTGGGACATCCGCGCGCGCGTCGATGGATCGAATGCCTCGCTGGCGCGAGAGTCGGCCCTGGTCGACCTCGAGGGCGGAGTGACGTCGCTGTGGGTGGCGATCGGCGGTGGGCTCGACGCTGCCGACCTCGAGACCGTCCTCGCTGATGTGCTGATCGACCTCGCGCCATTGGTGCTGGACGCGCCCGCCGACCCGACGGGTGCCGCCGAGGCGTACCTCGCGGTCCTCGCCGCGCGGGATGTCCGTCCGGCCGCCGGCACGAACCTCGGGGCCGACCCCATCGGGGCGCGACTGCGAGGCAGCACCTCGGAGCTCGGCTCTCTGGTCGCGGTGGCCAGGCTCGCGCTCGACGCCGGAACCCTCGGGGTCGTCGTCGACGGCACCGCGGTCCACGACCTGGGCGCCTCGGACGCGCAGGAGCTCGGCTACAGCCTGGCGGTGGGGCTGGCCTACCTGCGCAACCTCACCGAGGCCGGCCTTGGGCTCGAGGAGGCGCTCGGCCTGCTCGAGTTCCGCTACGCCGCCACCGACGAGCAGTTCCCGACGATCGCCAAGCTCCGCGCAGCCCGCCGGCTCTGGGCCCGCGTGGTGGAGCTGAGCGAGGGCCCTGTCGGGGCCCGCGAGCAGAGACAGCACGTGGTCACCAGCCGCCCGATGATGAGCAAGTACGACCCCTGGGTCAACATGCTCCGCACCACCGTCGCGGCGTTCGCCGCAGGTGTCGGAGGCGCGGACGCCGTCACGGTGCTGCCCTTCGACAGTGTGCTGGGCCGCCCGGACGCGTTCGGCCGCCGGATCGCCCGCAACACCTCGGCCCTGCTGATCTCGGAGTCGCACGTCGCCCGGGTCGCCGACCCCGCGGGAGGTTCGTACGCCGTCGAGAAGCTGACCGACGACCTGGCTCGGGCGGCCTGGGCCGAGCTGGAGAGGATCGAGGAGTCGGGCGGGATCGTCGCGGCCCTCGACGACGGCTCCTTGCAGTCCCGGATCGACGAGGTCGTCGCGCGGCGGGAGGGCGAGATCGGCCACCGCATCCGCCCGCTGACCGGGCTCACCGAGTTCCCGAACCTCGCAGAGGTGCTCCCCGTGCGGGAGCCGGACCCCTCGGCGTCGCAGGTGCGCCGCTACGGCGCCAGCTTCGAGGCGCTGCGGGACGAGCCGGCCACTTCGCCGGTGTTCCTCGCCACCATGGGCAGCATCGCCGCCCACACCGCGCGCGCGACTTTCGCCGCCAACCTGTTCGCCGCCGGCGGGGTCGCGGTCGATGTGGCAGGGCCGACCTCCGACGTCGCGGAGGTGCTCGCCGCGTACACCGGCCAGGCTGTGGTCTGCCTCGCCGGGCCGGACCCCGCGTACGCCGAGTGGGGAGCCGACTTGGTGACCGAGCTCCGCGCCGCAGGCGCACGCTGGGTGATCGTCGCGGGCCAGCCGGGGGACCTCGGGGTCGACGACTCGTGCGCGGTGGGCGTCGATGCGCTCACCTTCCTCACCACCACCAGGGAGCGGCTGGCATGACGATCCCCCCGAGTTTCGCGGGCCTGCCGCTCGACGACGCGTCCAGCTGGTCGATGGGGTGGCCCGGCAACGACGCCCCGTGGCTGTCGCCCGAGGGCATCGAGATCCAGACGATGTATGGCGCCCAGGACCTCTCCGGACTCGATGCCCTCGACACGTTCCCGGGGCTCAGCCCGTTCCTGCGCGGGCCGTACCCAACGATGTACACGACCCAGCCGTGGACGATCCGGCAGTACGCCGGCTTCTCGACCGCCGAGGAGTCCAACGCGTTCTACCGCCGCAACCTCGCGGCCGGCCAGAAGGGTCTGAGCGTCGCCTTCGACCTGGCCACCCACCGCGGCTACGACTCCGACCACCCGCGGGTGCGCGGCGACGTCGGGATGGCCGGGGTCGCGATCGACTCGATCTACGACACCCGGACGCTCTTCGACGGCATCCCGCTCGACGAGATGTCGGTGTCGATGACGATGAACGGTGCCGTGCTGCCGATCATGGCGATGTACATCGCCGCCGCCGAGGAGCAGGGGGTCAAGCCGGAGCAGCTGGCCGGGACCATCCAGAACGACATCCTCAAGGAGTTCATGGTCCGCAACACCTACATCTACCCGCCGCTGCCGTCGATGAGGATCGTCTCCGACATCTTCGCCTACACCGCGCAGCGGATGCCGCGCTTCAACTCGATCTCGATCTCCGGCTACCACATCCAGGAGGCCGGAGCCACGGCCGACCTGGAGCTCGCCTACACGCTGGCGGACGGGGTGGAGTACATCCGGGCCGGTCTGGACGCCGGCCTGGACATCGACGCGTTCGCTCCGCGACTGAGCTTCTTCTGGGCGGTCGGGATGAACTTCTTCATGGAGGTCGCGAAGATGCGGGCGGCCCGCGCGCTCTGGGCCCGGTTGGTCAGCCAGTTCGACCCGCAGAACCCGAAGTCGCTGAGCCTGCGGACCCACAGCCAGACCAGCGGCTGGTCGCTGACCGCCCAGGACGTCTTCAACAACGTGCAACGCACCTGCATCGAGGCGATGGCCGCCACCCAGGGCCACACCCAGTCGCTGCACACCAACGCGCTCGACGAGGCGATCGCCCTCCCGACGGACTTCTCCGCGCGGATCGCGCGGAACACCCAGCTGCTGCTCCAGCAGGAGTCGGGCACCACCGACCTGATCGACCCGTGGGGAGGCAGCTACTACGTCGAGCGGCTCACGCACGACCTCGCCGAGCGGGCCTGGGCGCACATCCAGGAGGCCGAGCAGGCCGGCGGGATGGCCAAGGCTATCGAGCAGGGCATCCCCAAGATGCGCATCGAGGAGGCGGCGGCCCGCACGCAGGCCCGGATCGACTCCGGCGAGCAGAAGGTGATCGGCGTGAACACCTACCGGCTCGACGACGAGGACCCCTTCGACGTGCACAAGGTGGACAACGCGTCGGTCTACCGACAACAGCTCGCCAAGCTCGAACGGCTCCGCGAGGAGCGTGACGACGACGAGGTGCGCCGTACGCTCGACGCGCTCACGAGCTCGGCCGCCCGCGGTGCCACCAAGAGCTCCCTCGAGGGCAACCTGCTCGCGCTCGCGGTCGACGCCGCCCGGGCCAAGGCGACCGTCGGTGAGATCTCCGACGCCCTCGAGAAGGTCTACGGCCGGCACCAGGCGGTCATCCGTACGATCTCAGGGGTGTACAGGGACCAGTCCGCGGCCGGCGGCACCAACGAGAAGGTGCAGCAGGTCCTCGACGCGACCGCGAGGTTCGAGGAGGCCGAAGGCCGTCGACCCCGGATCCTGGTCGCGAAGATGGGTCAGGACGGGCACGACCGCGGCCAGAAGGTCATCGTGACCGCGTTCGCCGACATGGGGTTCGACGTCGACGTGGGCCCGCTCTTCTCGACGCCGGAGGAGGTCGCCCAGCAGGCGGTCGACGCGGACGTGCACATCGTGGGCGTCTCCTCGCTGGCGGCTGGACACCTCACGTTGATGCCGGCCCTGAAGAAGGCGCTGGCCGACCTGGGCCGTCCGGACGTGATGGTCGTGATCGGTGGCGTGATTCCGCCCGACGACGTCGCGACGCTGCGCGAGATGGGTGCGGCCGCGGTGTTCCTGCCGGGCACCGTGATCGCCGACTCCGCCCTCCAGCTGCTCGACGAGCTGTCGGCGTCCTGATGGGGGGACCCCCGTCACCCCGAGGGCAGGTCGACGTCGCCGCGCTCGCCGAGCGGGTGCGGGCCGGTGAACGAGCGGGTGTCTCGCAGGCGATCACCCTCGTCGAGTCCAGCCGCACCGACCACCGGGCCTCGGCGCGCGAGCTCCTCGCGGCGCTGACCCCGGACGCCGGGGGCTCGTGGCGGGTCGGTGTCTCGGGCGTGCCTGGAGTCGGCAAGTCCACCTTCATCGAGACGCTCGGCAGCCACCTGACCGCTACCGGCAAGCGGGTCGGCGTGCTCGCGGTCGACCCGTCGTCGGTGCGGACCGGCGGATCGGTGCTGGGCGACAAGACCCGGATGCCGCGGCTGGCCGCGGACCCGAACGCCTACATCCGCCCGTCGCCGAGCGCCGGCACGCTCGGTGGGGTGGCCCGGGCCACGACCCAGTCGATCCTGGTGCTCGAGGCGGCGGGGTACGACGTCGTGCTCGTCGAGACCGTGGGCGTCGGACAGTCCGAGGTGACCGTCGCCGGGATGGTCGACTCCTTCCTCTTCCTCACCCTCGCCCGCACCGGTGACCAGCTCCAGGGCATCAAGAAGGGGATCCTGGAGATCGCCGACGTCATCGCGGTGAACAAGGCTGACGGGGACCGCGAGCCCGAGGCGCGCAGTGCCGCCCGCGACCTCGCCGGGGCACTGCGGATGGTGCACCACGGCCGGGCCACGGACTGGGTCCCTCCGGTGCTGACCTGCTCGGCCCTCGAGGGCACTGGTGTCGACACGCTCTGGGAGCGGATCGGAGCGCACCGCGAGTCACTGGGGGAGGAGGGACTGCGGCGCAAGCGCGCAGACCAGCGCCTCGACTTCACGTGGGCCCTCGTCCGCGACGAGCTCGAACAACGGCTGCGCCGCTCGTCCGGCGTTGCCGCGGTCCGGGACGACGTCAGGGCGGCCGTGCTCGCCGGAGAGATCCCCGCCGCGACCGCGGCCGACCGGATCCTTGCCGCATTCGACGGCTCGGAGTAGACCGTCGCGATAGGGTTGGTTGTCGTGTCTGTCTCCGAACCTTCCCTCGATCCGGTTGTGCCGATGGGCCCACTTGGCTCCGTGACCGCCGCCGTCGACAAGTACGCCGACGAGCTGGTCGCGATCCGCCGGGACCTGCACCAGCACCCCGAGCTTGCGTGGCTCGAGGAGCGCACCACCGCGCTGATCGCGAAGCGTCTCGACGAGGCCGGCTTCCGGATCCAGCTGATGCCTCGCAGCGGCCTCACCGCCGAGCTGGGTCCTGAGACCGGACCGGCGGTGGCGCTGAGAGCCGACCTCGACGCGCTGGCCGTCGATGACGAGACCGACGACCCGTGGACCAGCGTCGTGCCGGGCGTGGCGCACGCCTGCGGGCACGACGTGCACACCAGCGCGCTGATCGGCGCCGGGCTGGCACTCGCCGACCTGGCGGCGGCGGGGGAGTTCCGGGGTCGGGTCCGCCTGCTCTTCCAGCCCGCCGAGGAGATCATGCCCGGGGGCGCCCTCACGATGATCGACGGCGGGGCGCTGGACGAGGTCTCGCGGGTGTTCATGCTGCACTGCGACCCGATGCTGGAGGTCGGCCAGATCGGTCTGCGGGAGGGGCCGATCACCGGGGCGGCGGACTCGCTCGACATCCGCCTCATCGGCAAGGGCGGACACACCTCCCGACCGCACCTGACCCAGGACCTGACGTTCGCCTTGGGCAAGCTCGTCACCGAGCTCCCCGCCGCGCTGTCGCGCCGGCTTGACCCACGGGCCGGGGTCAGCGTCGTGTGGGGGCGGGTCCGGGCCGGCAACGCCCTCAACGTGATCCCGTCCTCGGGCACGCTCGGCGGCACGATCAGGATGCTGGACGCGGTCGCCTGGGGCGAGGCGGAGGCGCTCGTCCGGGGACTGGTGGAGCAGATCCTGGCTCCGTACGGCGTACGCGCCGAGGTCACCTACGTGCGCGGTGTCCCGCCGGTGGTCAACGAGCACGCCTCCACGGCGGCCTTCGGCAGCGCCATCGAGCGGGTTCTGGGTGAGAACGCGCTGGTCGCGACGTCGCAGAGCCTCGGCGGCGAGGACTTCGCGTGGTACCTCGAGACGGTTCCCGGTGCCATGGGACGACTCGGGACCCGTACCCCCGGAGGCCCGACGTACGACCTGCACCAGGGAGATCTGCGCATCGACGACCGGGCCGTCGTCATCGGTGCCCGGGTGCTCGCCGCGGTCGCGGCCGACGCCCCGACAGCCTGATCGGCTGCCCCGCTGACGGATTCGTCCCACGAAGCCGGGACCGGCGCTTCGGCAGATTGCGCCATAAGTAACAACTCCGTCTCGGCGGGTTTCGGGACTGCTTTGCCTCGCCCGATCCGGTTAGGGTGTCGCGGGTGACCCGCCCCGCGGGTCAGATTCGACTCATTTCAGATATGGAGGCGCCGTGAAGAAGACGGCACGCGTAGCAGCACTAGTGACTGTTGCAGCGATCACCCTGGCCGCTTGCGGCAACCGTGGTACGACGACGGCGAGCGAGCCGGGTAGCACCCCGAGCTCGTCGACACCCGCGGAAAGTCACCCCGATTTCAAGGCTTGCATGGTCTCCGACTCCGGCGGCTTCGACGACAAGTCCTTCAACCAGACCTCCCACGACGGTCTCGTCAACGCCAAGAAGGACCTCGGCGTGACGACCGCTGAGATCGAGTCGAACTCCGACGCCGACTACGCCGACAACATCAAGGCGCTCGTGCAGCAGGACTGCAACTCGATCACCACCGTGGGCTTCCTGCTCGGCGACGCCACCGAGGCCGCCGCGAAGAAGAACCCCGACATCGACTTCTCGATCGTCGACTACGGCTACGCCGAGCCGCCGGCGAACCTCAAGGCCCTCGGCTTCAACACCGGTGAGCCTTCCTTCCTCGCGGGCTACCTCGCCGCGGGCATGACCAAGTCCGGCACCGTGGGCACCTTCGGTGGCCTGCCGATCCCGACCGTCACGATCTTCATGGACGGCTTCTGGGAGGGCGTGCAGTACTACAACCAGGAGAACGGCACCGACGTCAAGGTCGTCGGCTGGGACGAGAAGACCCAGAAGGGGTCGTTCACCGAGGACTTCGAGGACAAGACCAAGGGCCAGACCCTGGGCGAGAACATGATCCAGCAGGGTGCCGACATCCTGTTCCCGGTCGCCGGTCCCGCCGGTCTGGGCGCCCTTCAGGCGGCCCAGGACAACGACGCGCACGCGATCTGGGTGGACACCGACGGCTGTGTCTCGGCCGCCGAGTTCTGCGACGTGCTCCTGTCCTCGGTCATGAAGGGCATGGACGTCGCCGTCGAGGAGGCCATCAAGTCGGCCGTCGACGGCAACTTCAGCAGCGACCCCTACGTGGGCACGCTCGACAACGGTGGTGTCGCCCTCGCGCCGTACCACGACGCCGAGTCGACGGTCCCGCAGGAGCTGAAGGACGGCATCGAGACCCTCAAGGAGAAGATCATCTCCGGCGAGGTCAAGATCACCTCGCCCGCAGCACCGAAGTAACCTGCATCACGACGGCCATCGGCCGTCGCGCATACCCAGACGACGGGGAGGGGAGGAAACTCCGCTCCCCGTCGTTCATGCCAGTGGTTTGATCGAGGTCCGGTCGGCCGTTCGCCCCGTGGGAGGAACAACCCATGCAGCTCGAGACCCGAGGCCTCACCAAGAGGTTCGGCTCGTTCACCGCCAACGACTCCATCGACCTGACGATCGAGCCCGGCGAGATCCACTGCCTGCTCGGTGAGAACGGCGCCGGCAAGTCGACGCTGATGAACATGCTCTACGGGCTCCTCGACCCCACTGAGGGCGAGATCCTCATCGACGGGGAGCCGCTCGTCTGCAACACCCCCGGCGACGCCATCGCGGCCGGGATCGGCATGGTGCACCAGCACTTCATGCTCGTGCCCGTCTTCACCGTCGCCGAGAACGTCATGCTCGGTCGGGAGCAGACCCGCGGTCTCGGCGTCCTGGACCGCGACCGAGCCGCCGAGGCGGTACGCGAGCTCTCCGACCGTTACAAGCTCAAGGTCGACCCGCACGCCCTGGTCGGGGACCTCCCGGTCGGCGTTCAGCAGCGGGTAGAGATCATCAAGGCGCTCGCCAACGAGGCGAAGGTGCTGATCCTCGACGAGCCGACTGCGGTGCTGACGCCGCAGGAGATCGACGAGCTCATGGAGATCATGCGCAGCCTGAAGAAGCAGGGCACGTCGATCGTCTTCATCACCCACAAGCTCCGCGAGGTCAAGGCGGTCGGCGACCGGATCACCGTCATCCGCAGGGGCAAGGTGGTCGGTACCGCGCCGCCCTCGACCTCGGAGGCAGAGCTCGCGGAGATGATGGTGGGCCGGTCGGTCAACCTCGTCGTCGACAAGGACGCCGCGAGCGTCGGCAAGACGGTCCTGGAGGCCAAGAACCTCACCGTGATCGACGGCCGCGGCACCACGGTGGTCAAGGACGTGAGCTTCGAGGCCCGCGCCGGCGAG
Source organism: uncultured Actinomycetota bacterium (assembly GCA_963740525.1). Taxonomy (GTDB): domain Bacteria; phylum Actinomycetota; class Actinomycetes; order Propionibacteriales; family Nocardioidaceae; genus CAVUEG01. The sequence continues at coordinate 435,986 of CAVUEG010000006.1, read as the reverse complement.
GTGCTCGGCATCGCCGGCGTGCAGGGCAACGGGCAGACCGAGCTGATCAAGTCGCTCCTCGGCCTGATCCGTCCCGACGCGGGTGAGATCTGGCTCGACGGGCAGGACATCTCCCGTCATGGCACCCGCGAGAGCCTCGAGGACGGGATCGGCTACATCCCCGAGGACAGGTCCCACGACGGGTACGTCGGCAGCTTCAGTGTCCGCGAGAACCTGGTCCTCGACATGTACCGCAACGACGAGTTCTCCCGCGGGCTCGCCCTGCGGCTCGACGCGATCTACGAGAACGCAGAGCACCGGATCGAGGAGTTCGACATCCGCACTGAGGGTCCGGAGTCGCCCGTCTCCTCGCTGTCGGGCGGCAACCAGCAGAAGGTCGTCGTGGCGAGGGAGTTCTCACGCCCGATCAAGGTGCTGGTCGCCTCGCAGCCCACCCGCGGGGTTGACGTGGGCTCGATCGAGTTCATCCACCAGCGGATCATCGCGGAGCGGGACAAGGGGACCGCGGTGGTCATCGTGTCCACCGAGCTCGACGAGATCTACGCGCTCAGCGACCGGATCGCGGTGATGTACGACGGCCGGATCGTCGGCATCGTGGGTCCTGACATCCCGCGCGAGCAGATCGGCCTGCTGATGGCCGGAGCACACGGCGACCCCGGGTCCGACGTACCCCGGGCCACGACCGACACCGAGGAGGCGGGCTCCGATGCCTGACACCGTCAAGCCCGACGGCGCCGGCTCGCCCGAGGCCGGTACCGAGCCGACCGAGGAGGCCCAGCCGACCAGGACCCGAGAGCAGGCCAGCTGGCTCCCGTCGGTCAAGGTGACGGCCGCAGCCGTCCTGCTCGCGCTGGTCGTGGGTGCCCTGCTGATCATCGTCAGCGACCGCAAGGTGCTGGAGGCCGGAAAGTACTTCTTCAGCTACCCCTGGGACTTCTTCCGCTTCTCCGGTGAGGCGATCGGGCAGAGCTACTGGGCCCTCCTGCACGGTGCCGTCGGGTCGGGCGACGCGATCGGCCAGACCCTCGAGCGGGCCGCGCCCCTGATCTGCGGCGGCCTCGGCGTGAGCCTCGCGTTCCGGACCGGCCTGTTCAACATCGGCGCCCAGGGCCAGCTGATCATGGGCGCGCTCGCCGCCGGGTACGTCGGCTTCACCTGGCATCTTCCGATCGGTCTCCACCTGCTGGTGGCGATCCTGGCGGCGATGACCGCCGGTGCGCTCTGGGGCGCCCTGGCCGGTTTCCTCAAGGCCAAGACCGGCGCGCACGAGGTGATCACCACGATCATGCTCAACTACGTGGCCGGCTCGACGCTGGTCTACCTGCTCACCAAGAATGCCTTCCAACGACCCGGCAGCGACAACCCACGCTCCCTGCCGGTCGACGACTCGGCGCTCTTCCCGAGCGTCTTCGGGGTGCACACCGGGGTCGTGCTCGCGATCCTCGCGGCGGTCGGCGTCTGGTGGCTGCTGGAGCGGAGCACGCTCGGCTTCGAGATGCGGGCCGTGGGCGCCAACGCCGATGCCTCCCGCACCGCCGGCATGAACGTCGCCAAGGTGTACACGCTGGCGATGCTGGTGGCCGGTGCTCTCGCGGGCCTCGCGGCGGCCCAGCAGATCCTCGGCCACCACGACTCGATCACCTCCAACGTGGCCGGCTCGATCGGCTTCGACGCGATCACGGTGGCGCTGCTCGGCCGGGCGACACCTCTGGGCACCGTCCTGGCCGGCCTCCTCTTCGGTGCACTGGCCAGTGGCGGCATCCAGATGCAGGCCAGTGCCGCGGCCACGCCACTCGAGCTGACCCAGGTCCTCCAGGCACTGATCGTGCTGTTCGTCGCTGCGCCCGCGCTGGTGCGCGGAGTGCTGCGGTTCCGGGATACCGGTGGCGGGTCCACCGTGATGGCGAAGGGATGGGGCTCGTGAGCACGGCCACGCTGGAAGGCACCGGGCAGCCGGTCGAGCAGGTCCGCGACCGGGCCGCCGTACACCGCCACATCAAGCTTTCGGTCGTGCTCGGGCTGGTGGCGGTGCTGCTGGTCTACTTCGCCCTCTCGATCGCCGGCAGCCACGTGCAGTACGTCCTCGGTGACCGGGTCTCCGCCGAGTTCCCGCCGCACAAGCTCGCGGCGCACCCGGTGGCCTGGGTGGCAGCGGTCATCGCCGTCCTCGCGTTCCTCGTGGCGCTCATCGACCGGATCCCCCGCGGCATGCTGGGCGTGCTGTTCTTCATGATGGTCGGCTTCGCGTTCTACGCCGGCTTCATCATCTGGGCGTACTCCGACCAGAGCGGCAGCTTCCAGGCGTCGATCGCCAACCCGCTGCCGGGCACGATCCGGATCGCCACGCCGCTGATCCTCGGTGCGCTCGCGGGCTGCATGTGCGAGCGAGCGGGCGTCATCAACATCGCCATCGAGGGCCAGTTCCTGATGGGCGCGTTCTTCGCCTCGGTCGCGGCCAGCCTGGCGTTCAGCGCGTACATGGGACTGGTCGGCGCGATCATCGCCGGTGTCGGCCTCTCGGCTCTGCTGGCGGTGTTCTCGCTGCGCTACCTGGTCAACCAGGTCGTCCTCGGTGTCGTGCTGATCGCGCTCGCGTCGGGACTCACCAGCTTCCTGCTCAGCCAGATCCCGAGCGACCCGTCGATCCGGCAGTACCTCAACGAGCCCCCGCGCCTGGACACGATCGAGATTCCGCTCCTCGCGAAGCTCCCTGTCGTCGGGCAGGCGCTGTTCAACCAGACCGTGCTGGTGTACCTGATGTACCTCTCGGTCGCGACCGTCACCTTCATCCTGTTCCAGACCAAGTGGGGCCTTCGGGTCCGCGCCGTCGGCGAGCACCCCAAGGCCGCCGACACCGTCGGCATCAAGGTCAACCGGGTCCGGTGGCAGGCCGTGCTCTTCGGCGGGGTCTTCGCCGGGCTGGGCGGCGCCTACTACACGGTGGGCTCGACCGGCTCGTTCGACCAGGGGGTCTCGGCCGGCAACGGGTTCATCGCCCTGGCGGCCGTGATCATGGGTCGCTGGCATCCGATCGGGGCCACCTTCGCGGCACTGTTCTTCGGCTTCATGTGGAACCTGCAGAGCCAGCTCTCGTTCGTCGACAAGATCCCCTCGCAGCTCCTCGGCGCCACGCCGTACCTCGCCACGATCATCGCGGTTGCCGGCTTCGTCGGACGGGTCCGCCCGCCCGCCGCCGACGGCGAGCCCTACGTGAAGAGCTGACGATGACCGAGCATCACGACTTCGACTGGGCCGCGCTCCGGGCGGAGGCGACGGCTGTGGCTGCTCGGGCCTACGCGCCCTACTCGAGCTTCCCGGTCGGTGCCGCCGCGCTGGTTGACGACGGGCGAGTGGTGGTGGGCTGCAACGTCGAGAACGCCGGGTACGGCGTGACGCTGTGCGCCGAGTGCGGACTCGTCTCCCAGCTGGTCGCCGGGGGCGGGGGCAGGCTGACCCACTTCGTGTGCGTGAACGGCGCCGGTGCGGTGATCATGCCGTGCGGCCGCTGCCGTCAGCTGCTGCACGAGCACGGTGGCCCCGAGCTTCTGTTGCTGACCGGCTCCGGGGTGCGCCCGATGTCGGAGGTGCTCCCGGACGCCTTCGGCCCCGATGACCTGACCTGACCGACGCTTTCGAGGGAGGACCGCGGTGGAGAAGCACGACGCGGTGGACGTGATCATCGCCAAGCGCGAGGGCAAGGCGCTCAGCGACTCGCAGATCGACTGGGTGGTCGACGCCTACACGCGCGGCGCCGTGGCCGACGAGCAGATGTCCGCCTTGGCCATGGCCATCCTGCTGAACGGGATGTCCCGCACTGAGATCTCGCGCTGGACCGCGGCGATGATCGCCTCGGGGGAGCGGATGGACTTCTCCTCGCTCTCGCGCCCGACGGCCGACAAGCACTCGACCGGTGGCGTCGGGGACAAGATCACGCTTCCGCTCGCGCCCCTGGTCGCCGCCTGCGGGGTCGCCGTCCCCCAGCTCTCCGGACGGGGTCTGGGCCACACCGGCGGGACCCTGGACAAGCTCGAGTCCATCCCCGGCTGGCAGGCCGGACTGTCCAACGAGGCGATGCTGACCCAGCTCGAGGAGGTCGGCGCGGTCATCTGTGCCGCGGGCAGCGGATTGGCTCCCGCCGACAAGAAGCTGTACGCGCTGCGCGACGTCACCGGGACGGTCGAGGCGATCCCCCTCATCGCGAGCTCGATCATGAGCAAGAAGATCGCCGAGGGCACCGGCGCGCTGGTGCTGGACGTCAAGGTCGGCAGCGGCGCGTTCATGAAGGACCTCGACCGTGCCCGCGAGCTGGCCTCCACGATGGTCGCGCTCGGCACGGACGCCGGGGTGCACACGGTCGCCCTCCTCACCGACATGGCGACGCCGCTCGGCCTCACGGCGGGCAACGCCCTCGAGGTGCGCGAGTCCGTCGAGGTTCTGGCCGGTGGCGGACCCTCCGACGTGGTCGAGCTGACCGTGGCGTTGGCCAGGGAGATGCTCGCCGGGGCGGGCCGGACCGACGTCGACCCGGCGACGAAGCTCGCCGACGGCTCGGCGATGGACGTGTGGAGGCGGATGATCGCGGCTCAGGGTGGGGACCCCGACGCCGCCTTGCCGGTCGCCCGGGAGAGCCACGTCGTGTCGGCCCCGTCGACCGGGGTGCTCACCCGGCTGGACGCGCTGGCGGTCGGGGTCGCAGCCTGGCGGCTGGGTGCCGGACGGGCGTCGCTGGGAGATGCCGTCCAGGCGGGGGCCGGCGTACAGCTCCACGCCAAGCCGGGCGACGCGGTCACCGAGGGACAGCCGCTGCTGACCCTCTTCTCCGATGACGAGTCCCGCTTCGCCCGGGCGCTGGAGTCGCTCGAGGGAGGCTTCGACGTCGCTCCCACGGGTACGGCGTACGAGCCGACACCGCTGGTGCTCGACCGGATCAGCTGACCCGACGCGCTCACGGCAGGAGCAGGACGACCGTCTCGGCCACGCAGGCCGGCTTGTCCTGACCCTCGATCTCGACGACCCACTTGAACGTGAGCTGCTTGCCTGCCGGCACATCGGTGACTGCACCGACGCAGACGTGGGCACGGACCCGGGACCCGACCCGGACCGGGTTCGGGAAACGCACCTTGTTGACGCCGTAGTTGAGCTTGGCGCCCGGTGTCTCGAGCGAGAAGATCTGGCTGCCGAGCCACGGCACGAGGGAGAGCGTCAGGTAGCCGTGGGCGATGGTGCCGGCGAAGGGGCCCTCCTTCGCGCGCTCGACGTCGACGTGGATCCACTGGTGGTCCCCGGTCGCGTCGGCGAAGGCGTCCACACGGTCCTGGGCGATCTCGACCCACTCACTGGTGCCGAGCTCCTCGCCGGCTGCCGCGGCGACCTCGTCAAGGGTGGTGAACGTGCGCATGCGGGTCCCGGCCTCTCGTCTCGCAGTGCTTGGATGGCGACATGGCAGAACCTATCGCTGAGGAGTCGGGCGTCCCGGCAGGGGCCCGCGCATGACGATCGACCGCGACCTCATCCGCACGGCACCGAAGGTGCTGCTCCACGACCACCTGGACGGCGGCCTGCGGCCGGCGACGATCGTCGAGCTGGCCGCCGAGTCGCGGCACGAGCTGCCCGTCGCCGAGCCGGAGGCCCTCGGCCGTTGGTTCGCCGAGTCGGCGAACTCCGGGTCCCTGGTGCGCTACCTGGAGACCTTCGACCACACGGTCGCGGTCATGCAGACGGCCGAGTCCTTGACCCGGGTCGCTCGCGAGTGCGTTGAGGACCTCGCCGCCGACGGCGTCGTGTACGCCGAGATCCGCTATGCCCCGGAACAGCACGTGACCGCCGGACTCACCCTGCCAGAGGTGGTCGAGGCGGTCCAGGCAGGCTTCGAGGAGGGCAGCTCCGCAGCGGGTGGCCGGATCGTGGTCCGTCAGCTGCTCACCGCCATGCGCCATCAGGCGCGGTCGAGGGAGATCGCCGAGCTCGCCGTGCGCTACCGCGACGCAGGCGTGGCCGGCTTCGACATCGCCGGAGCCGAGGCGGGCTACCCGCCGACCCGGCACCTCGACGCCTTCGAGTACCTCCAGCGCGAGAACTGTCACTTCACCATCCACGCCGGAGAGGCCTTCGGGCTGCCGTCGATCTGGCAGGCGATCCAGTGGTGCGGCGCCGACCGGCTCGGGCACGGGGTCCGCATCGTCGACGACATCACGGTCGACGACGACGGGACGGTCCACCTCGGGAGGCTGGCGTCGTACGTGCGGGACCAGCGGATCCCGCTGGAGATGTGTCCCGCGTCGAACCTGCAGACCGGTGCCGCCAGCTCGATCGCCGAGCACCCGATCGGGTTGCTCACCCGACTGCGGTTCCGGGTCACCGTGAACACCGACAACCGGCTGATGAGCGGGACCAGCATGACCGCGGAGATGTCCTCGCTGGTCGACGCGTTCGGCTACGGGCTCGACGACCTGCGCTGGTTCACGATCAACGCGATGAAGTCGGCCTTCCTGCCCTTCGACGAGCGGCTCAAGATCATCGACGACGTGATCAAGCCGGGGTACGCCGCTCTCGGCTGAGGTGTTCCGTCGGCCCGCTCACCCAGTGGCCGGCACGACGAGGCACCACGGCACATCCCAGCCCGCGAGCCCGAGCTTGGCCGAGGTGAAGGCCTGGTGGACCACCGGGAGCACTCGTCCCGACGCGGGCTCGTAGACCTGCCAGGTGGCACCGTCGAGCCCGGTCACCAGCACCACGTGACGGGGGCTGAGCGAGTTCCCGATGTACACCGGCGTGGCATGGCCGTTCCCCACTGCCGCTTCGACGGCCCGGGCGGCACCGGCACGGCTCCACGGCCACACCGTGCTGGTGCGGTACTTGGTGCCGGGTACGCCGCACGCGAGCGTCATCTCGCGGGCGAGGGCCCACGGAGCCGTCCCGAGCGACTGCGGCCACGGCAGCTGCCAGCCGCCGTTGCTCATGGCGCTGGTGGTGCGGTGCATCGACACGCACTCGCTGGCGAAGGCATCCCCCGTGAGAGGAGCCGGGGTGCGGTCGGGCCGGTTGAGCTGACGGGCCATCACCAGGCAGGCGGAGCCGCACGTCGTGGGGTCGGGCTGACGCGCTTCCATGTCACTCCTGAGGTGCTCGATCGGGTGAGAGGAGCAACGCACTCAGCTGCTCGTAGGCTGCGTTCGGCGTCATCGGCGTACAGCCCAGCGCGACTGCATGGTCGACCACCGAGGGCTCCCCGCGCATCAGCATCAAGCCACGGCGGACGAGCACGTGCGGTGGCTTGCGGTGCTCGCGCAGGTCGCGGACGAGACGCAGGGCGAAGGTGACCAGGCGGTGGTGCCGCACGCAGATGGCGGCGGCGAGGAACCCGAGTGCCTCGCACTCGCCCACGATCTCCTGGGCGAAGATGCCCTCGGCGAGGAAGTAGCGCGAGCGGCCCAGGTCGAGGGTTCGGTAGCCGGTGCGTCCGTCGCGAGCGATCTCGTAGACCGGGACGTCGGCGGTCCCGTCCCGGCTCAGCTGCGCGACCGCCTCGAGCGCGTCATCGTGGAGCCACGAGCCGGGGTCGTCCCAGTCGACGATCAGCTCACCCGGTGCGATCTCCAGACGGGGCAGCGATGGGTCGCTGCCGTCGCGGTAGAAGTCGTCGAGGTTGAGCACCGGCAGCCCCAGTCGTCTGGCCAGGCGGGTCTTGCCCGACCCCGACGGTCCGGCGAGGACGATGACCTGCGCGCGCACGGCGCCATTCTGGCAGGTCCCAGGCGCGCGCGGAATGCCGGACTCGGCGTCACCCGTCCACGCGTGCGAGGCCCTTGCGGCCTCAGATGCCGACCGGGTGCCAGACGGTCTTGGTCTCCAGGAAGCGCGTCAGCCGGCTCAGGTCGGGCTCCAGGGTCCAGTCCGGCTCGGTGACCGACGGGCGGATCACCCGCTTGAGGTTCTCGGCCGCGACCACCTCCAGCTCGCGGGCGAGGTCCGTGTCTCCTGCCAGGCCCGTCAGGTCGATCGCGTTCACGTCCATGTGCGAGGCCAGCGTCGGGGCTGTGTCGGTGAGGGCACCGGTCAGCATGTTCACCACTCCGCCGGGAACGTCCGAGGTGGCCATCACCTCCGAGAGCGTGATCGCAGGCAGCGGGCGGTCGGCCGAGGTCGCCACCACGCAGGTGTTGCCGGTGACGATCACCGGCGCGAGCACCGAGACCAGCCCGAGCAGCGACGACTGCTGCGGGGCGAGGACCGCGACCACCCCGGTCGGCTCGGGCGTCGAGAAGTTGAAGTACGGCCCCGCGACGGGGTTCGAGCTACCGGTCACCTGGGCGACCTTGTCGGCCCAGCCGGCGTACCAGACGAGCCGGTCGACGGCGGCGTCGACGAGCTTCTCTGCGGCGCGCGCGGTGCCGCCCTCGGAGCTGCGCACCTCGTCGACGAACTGCGCGCGACGGCCCTCGAGGACCTCGGCGATCCGGTAGACGATCTGGGCCCGGTTGTAGCCGGTCTTCCCGGACCATCCGGGGAAGGCGGACCGGGCGGCCTTGACGGCGTCCCGGGCGTCCTTGCGCGAGGCGTACGACGCGTTGGCGAGGAACCCGCCCTTGGCGTCGCTCACGACGTACGAACGGCCCGACTCCGAGCGGGGGAACGCCCCGCCGACATAGAGCTTGTAGGTCTTTCGTACGTCGATGCGCGCGGCGCTGGTGTCACTGGGCGGTGTCATCGGATGTAGGCCTCCAGACCGTGGCGGCCGCCCTCGCGGCCGTAGCCCGACTCCTTGTAGCCGCCGAAGGGGCTGGTCGGGTCGAAGCGGTTGAACGTGTTGGCCCAGACGACCCCGGCCCGCAGCTGCTGCGCCATCCAGAGGATGCGCGAGCCCTTGTCGGTCCAGATGCCGGCGGAGAGGCCGAACGGGGTGTTGTTGGCCTTCTCCACCGCCTCGGCGGGCGTGCGGAAGGTCAGGATGGACAGGACCGGGCCGAAGATCTCCTCGCGGGCGATCCGGTGGGCCTGGGAGACGCCGGTGAAGATCGTCGGGGCGAACCAGAACCCGTGGTCCGGCAGCGTGCACGGCGCCGACCAGCGCCCGGCGCCCTCGCTCTCGCCGACCTCGGACAGCTCGCGGATCTTGGCGAGCTGCTCGGCGGAGTTGATCGCCCCCACGTCGGTGTTCTTGTCGAGGGGGTCGCCCACCCGCAGCGTGGCCATCCGGCGCTTGAGCCGCTCGATGACCTCCTCGGCGACGGACTCCTGCACGAGGAGGCGCGAGCCGGCGCAGCAGACGTGGCCCTGGTTGAAGAAGATGCCGTTGACGATGCCCTCGACCGCCTGGTCGACCGGCGCGTCGTCGAAGACGATGTTCGCGGCCTTGCCGCCGAGCTCGAGGGTGACCTTCTTGTCGGTGCCCGCGACTGTCTTGGCGATCGCGCGGCCGACGTCGGTCGACCCGGTGAACGCCACCTTGTCGACGTCGGGGTGGGCCACGATCGCGCGGCCGGTCTCGCCCGCGCCGGTGACGATGTTGACGACGCCCGGAGGCAGGTCGGCCTGCTGGCAGACCTCGGCGAAGAGCAGCGCGGTCAGGGGCGTCGTCTCGGCGGGCTTGAGGACGACGGTGTTGCCGCACGCGAGGGCGGGAGCGATCTTCCACGCGAGCATCAGCAGCGGGAAGTTCCAGGGGATGACCTGGCCGGCGACTCCGAGGGGCTGCGGGTTCGCGCCGAAGCCGGCGTACTCGAGCTTGTCGGCCCAGCCGGCGTAGTAGAAGAAGTACGCCGAGACCAGCGGGACGTCGACGTCGCGGGACTCGCGGATCGGCTTGCCGTTGTCGATGGACTCGAGCACCGCGAACTCGCGGGCCCGCTCCTGGATGATCCGCGCTATCCGGTAGAGGTACTTCGAGCGCTCCCGGCCGGACATCTTCGACCAGACGCGGGTGTAGGCGCGGCGGGCGGCCTTCACCGCGAGGTCGACGTCGGCGTCGGAGGCCTCGGCGATCTCGGCCAGCACCTCCTCGGTGGAGGGGCTGATCGTCTTGAACGACTTGCCCGAGCCGTCGACGAAGTCACCGTCGATGAAGAGGCCGTACGACGACTTGATGTCGACGATCGACCGGGACTCGGGAGCGGGGGCGTACTCGAAAGGGGTGGCCATCAGTGATCAGTCCAGGGTGAAGTAGTCGGGGCCGGAGTACCGGCCGGTCTTCATCTTCGTGCGCTGCATCAGCAGGTCGTTGAGCAACGTGGAGGCCCCGAAGCGGAACCAGTCGGGGTCGAGCCAGTCGGTCCCTGCCACTTCGTTGACCATGACGAGGTACTTGATCGCGTCCTTGCTGGTGCGGATGCCGCCGGCAGGCTTCACGCCCACCATCTGGCCGGTGGCCTCGCGGAAGTCGCGGACCGCCTCCAGCATCACCAGGGTCACCGGCAGCGTGGCCGCCGGCTGGATCTTGCCGGTGCTGGTCTTGATGAAGTGCGCACCGGCCATCATCGCCAGCCACGAGACGCGGCGGACGTTGTCGTAGGTCTGGAGCTCGCCGGTCTCGAAGATGACCTTCAGGTGTGCCGACGTGCCGTCGGGGCGGACGCAGGCCTCACGGACCTGCAGGATCTCGTCGTACACCTCGAGGTATCGGCCGGCGAGGAACGCGCCACGGTCGATGACCATGTCGATCTCGTCAGCGCCGGCCTCGACGGCGTCCTTGGTGTCGGCGAGCTTGATGTCCATCGCGGCACGCCCCGAGGGGAACGCCGTGGCCACGGCGGCGATGTGCACGCCACTGGCACCGAGCGTCTCGCGGGCCACCGGGACCATGTCGGGGTAGACGCACACGGCGGCGGCTGCGGGGCAGGTCGGGTCGGCGGGGTCCGGGCGCATCGCCTTGGCGCACAGTGCGCGGACCTTGCCGGGGGTGTCCATGCCCTCGAGCGTGGTCAGGTCCACCATCCGGATGGCCAGGTCGATCGCGAACGCCTTGGCCGTGGTCTTGATGGAGCGCGTCCCCAAGGTGGCGGCGCGGGCCTCGGCGCCGACCTGGTCCACGCCGGGAAGGCCGTGGAGGAACCGTCGAAGGGACGCGTCGGACGAGGTCGCTTCGGCGAGGTCGGAACCATGCGCCGACAGCGAGCTCGACGCTGAGCTCACAGTGCTTGTCACCGGCCCAGCATAGTGTTGGGGCGCTGCTCATGGTGAATCGGCCGCGGGCGACGACGCTGATCGAGAGGGCTCATGGACGACGAGGTGGTCGAACGGTTCCGGCCGACGAGCGGGGTCGTGGGCGGGACGCTCGGCGTACTGCTGACCGCGTTCTTCGCGGTCTTCGTGCTGGTGGACAGCCGCAGCGAGGTCTCGGTCCGGGTGGCCCTGCTGCTGGTGTCGGGGACAGCGGTGGTCTGGGCGACCCAGATCAGGCCTCGGGCGCGCGCCTACGCCGACCGTCTGGTCCTGGTGAACGTGCTGCGCGACACCTCGATCCCGCTGCGTGACGTCGAGGAGGTGGCGGTCCAGCAGACCCTGGTCGTGTTCACCGAGGAGGATCGCTACATCGGGGTCGGGATCGGTCGCACGATGCGCGGGATCTTCCGCGGCGAGCGGCAGGCCGGGGGTGGCCTGCTCGGCTCCGGCAAGCTGCTGGAGTACACCGACAAACGCGACGTGAGGCTGGGCGACCGGAGCTCGATGGCCTACCAGGACTTCGTCGCTCAGCGGATCTACCAGCTCTCGGACGACGCTCGCACCCATCGGCTCGGCGAGGGTCTCCGGGTGGAGCACAGGTGGGCGTGGCTGCCGATCCTGGCGATCGCGCTCCCGCTGGTGGCCGAGGTCGTCACGTTCGTGCTCTGAGGCGGAGCGATCAGCGTTGCCCCTGGCGCGAAACCTGGACACTCCGGGCGTCAAGGGGGACACAACGTGTCGTTGCTCTTCCGTACCCTCGTCGTGATGCTGGTCGTCACGCTCACGGCGCTCGTCCCCGGTGCCGCTCAAGCGGCTTCGACCAAGACCACCTGCCAGAGGTGCGCGAGCGGAGTGACACGGCCAGAGGTGACGCCACGGTGCGCGCCCGCACCCGCAGGGCCGACTACTCCCGATTACTTCCTCTACCGGGGTGACCCCCTTCGGCTCCTACGCGCGCGGGGTCGACCATGGTGACTCCCAGACGCACTATCACTCCGGGCAGCAGCCGCCCCAGACACACCCAGCTAGAGGCCGGCGGCTGCCGAGATGTCGTCGCGGATCGCGTCGAGGCGGCCGGCCGCGGAGATCCGAGCTGCGTCGACGCCACCGTCGGTGTCCTGGGGGCCATGAACGGGGACCACCACCTCGAGGTAGCACTTGATCTTCGGCTCGGTCCCTGAGGGGCGGACGACCACGCGCGCGCCGTCGGCGAGCCTGTAGCGCAGGCCGTCGGTCGGCGGAAGCCCGGCACCGCCGTCGTTCAGGTCGTCGACGCCTTCGACCGCAAGTCCGCCGAGGCTCGTCGGCGGGAGCTCTCGCAGGCGGGCCATCGCGGCGTCGATCTGGGTGAGGTCGTCCACCCGCACGGACAGCTGGTCGGTGGCGTGCAGGCCGTAGGTCCGCGCGATCTCGTCGAGCGCGTCGGTGAGCGTCCGACCCTGGGCCTTGAGGTCGGCGGCCAGCTCGGCCACGAGCAGCAGCGCCGACACCCCGTCCTTGTCCCGGACCAGCTCGGGGGCGACGCAGTAGCCCAGCGCCTCCTCGTAGCCGAAAGCGAGCCCCTCGATCCGGCCGAGCCACTTGAATCCGGTGAGCGTCTCTTCGTACGGCTGGCCGTGGGCCTCGGCCATCCGGCCCAGCAGGGACGAGGAGACGATCGTGGTGGCGAAGATCCCCTCGACCCCCTCGCGGAGCCGCTTGTGCGCCAGCAGCGCGCCGACCTCGTCACCGCGCAGCATCCGCCAGCCGTGAGGGCCGGGTACGGCGACCGCGCACCGGTCGGCGTCGGGGTCGTTCGCGAGGACGACGTCGGCGTCCACCTCCCGGGCCAGGGCCATCGCGGCGTCCATGGCGCCCGGCTCTTCGGGGTTCGGGAAGGACACGGTGGGGAAGTCCGGGTCGGGCTCGGCCTGGGTCGGGGTCACGTGCGGTGCCGAGAACCCGGCCGCCTCGAGCACGCGCACGACCGACTCGCCTCCGACCCCGTGCAGCGGGGTGTAGACGGTGACCAGGTCACGTGGGCCGTCGGCGGCCAGGGCGGCGACGCGGGCCAGGTAGGCGTCGACGAGCTCGTCCCCGAGGACCTCCCACCCGCGGCCTCGGGGCACCTCGCCGAGAGGCCCCACCGCGTCGATCGCGCGGGAGATCTCACCGTCCGCGGGCGGCACGATCTGGCTCCCGTCGCCGAGGTAGACCTTGTAGCCGTTGTCCTGGGGCGGGTTGTGGCTCGCGGTGACCATCACGCCGGCGACGGCGCCCAGCTCCCGGATCGCGAAGGCGAGGATCGGGGTCGGCAGGGGCCTCGGCAGCAGGGTCGCCCGGAGGCCGGCGCCGACCATGACGTCGGCGGTGTCCTGCGCGAACACGTCGGAGTTGTGGCGGGCGTCGTACCCGACCACGACCGTGTCCTCGGGGCCGGCGCCCTGCTCGATGAGGTAGGCGGCCAGGCCGGCGGCGGCCCGCATCACGACGATCCGGTTCATCCGGTTCGGTCCGGCGCCGAGTGCGCCGCGCAGGCCTGCCGTGCCGAACTCGAGACGTCCGTCGAAGCGGTCCTCGAGGTCCGCGTGGGCAGCCGGGTCCGTGGTCGCCTCGGTGAGGAGAGCCTCGAGCTCGGCGCGGGTCTGGGCGTCGGGGTCCTCGGCAGCCCAGGCGTGGGCACGGTCGAACAGGTCGGTGGCGTCGCTCATGCCGCGGAGCCTAGTCGTGCCTTCTCAGGCGACGCAGAACTCGTTCCCCTCGGGATCGAACATCCCCGTGGCGTAGTGCCCGTGCTCCTCGTCGATCGTGACGTTGCGCACCGTGGCCCCGGCCGCCTCGAGCTCGCGGACCCGCTGGTCGACGAGCTCGACGCGGGTGGCCCAGGGGAGGGTGCGGTCCCGACCGGTCGGGTAGAGGTCGAGGTGGAGGCGGTTCTTGACCTGCTTGGTCTCCGGGACCGGCTGGAACCAGATCCGCGGGCCCTCGCCGCGAGGGTCCTGGAGCCGGTCGGTGCCGTCGTCGCTGAAGTCGAGCTCGTCCTCGGGGACGCCGACGGAGAGGTACCAGTCGTTCATCGTGGCGAAGCCAGGCGGAGGGGGCGCGGGCTCGTAGCCCAGAGCGGGGCCCCAGAAGGCCACCATGGTGGCCGGGTCCTTGCAGTCGATGGTCAGGCTCCAGTCGGTCATGGTCGGGAGGCTACCGTCGAGGTATGACAGCGCAACGCTACGAGTTCCACCACGAGTGGTGGCTCGCCGCCCGTCCGGCCGAGGTGTACGCCGTGCTCGCCGAGGTGGCGTCGTACCCGACCTGGTGGCCGCAGGTCAGGTGGGTGGTGCAGACGGACGAGCGGACCGGTCACGTGGGCTGCCGCTCGTTCCTCCCCTACACGCTCGACCTCACCCTGCGGTCGGAGGTCGAGGACCCGGACTCGGGGCTGCTCGAGGTCGCGGTCTCGGGTGACCTGACCGGATGGTGCCGCTGGGCGCTGTCCGAGGAGTCCGGTGGCACCCGCCTGCTGTTCGACCAGGACGTCGCCGTCGAGGGCCGCGTGCTGCAGCTCGGCGGACGGCTCCTTCGTCCCGTCCTGGTCGCCAACCACACCTGGATGATGCGCGGAGCCCGACGAGGTCTCCAGTCGCTGATGGCGTCGCGGTCCGTCGAGGGTGCCGGTCCCTCCGCAGGGGCACGAGTGGCGGGCGAGCGATGAGCGGCGCGACGGGACTGCTGGACACGGTGCTCGACCGCCTGGTCGCGCCCGGCTACACCAAGATCGGCTACCGCGTACGGCGACACTTCTGGGCCGACGACCCGGCGCCCGACGCGCTGGCGGGCAGGTGTGCGCTGGTGACCGGCGCCAACGCCGGCCTGGGCAAGGCCACGGCGCTGGAGCTGGCCAGGCTCGGTGCGACCGTTCACCTGCTGGTCCGCAACGAGGAGCGCGGGCGTGCTGCCCTGGCCGAGCTCCAGGCGGAGCTGCCCGAGGCCACGCTGGTCCTCGAGGTCTGTGACGTCTCGGATCTCGAGGACGTGCGCCGGTTCGCGACGGAGTTCCTCACCCGCGTGGACCGGGTCGACGTGGTGGTGCACAACGCCGGTGCGCTGCCCGCCACGCGCACCGAGTCCCCGGACGGCCACGAGGTCACCGTCGCCACGCATGTGCTCGGCCCGGTGCTGATGACAGAGCTGCTGCGGCCGGTGCTGTCCGGCCACGCTGCCCGGGTCGTACTGGTTGCCTCAGGGGGGATGTACACCCAGCGGCTGCCGGTCCACGACCCCGACTACACGCGGGGTCAGTACCAGGGCACCGTCGCCTACGCCCGGTCCAAGCGGATGCAGGTGGCGCTGGCCCCCCTGCTCCAGGAACGGCTGGTCGCGGACGGCATCGCCGTACACGTGATGCACCCGGGGTGGGCGGACACTCCCGGGATAGCAGCGTCCCTTCCGGCTTTTCGCAAGCTGACCCGCCCCTTCCTCCGCGACTCCCGGCTCGGTGCCGACACCGTCGTCTGGCTCGCCGCGACCGAGCCGCCGCCCGAGGGCGGCCACTTCTGGCACGACCGGGCGACTCGGCCCACCCACTACCGCCGCGCCACCCAGGACACTCCCGAGGAGCGGACCCTGGTGTGGAGCTGGGTGCTCGACGCGGTCCGGCTGCGCGAGGGCTGAGCGACTCAGGGGTCCGCCCCGCCCGAGCGTGTCGAGGCGAGGCGGCCGTCGGGACGGTCTCAGCCGGAGACGAGCCGGGCGTCCTCGAGCTTCCCCTGCGACCACGGCTCGGCGTCGCGCCCTGTCGGGGGAACGATCTCGACCGGGCACAGTGCCTCGCGGACCACGGACCTCACCAGCGCACCGAGGTGGTGCCGGTTCCCCGAGCTTCCCCGCGAGAGCAGCAGCAGGTCGGAGTGCCTGGTGGCCTCGACGAGTAGATCGGCCGGCCGCATGTGCGCCACGTCGACCCGGACGTCGACCTCCGGGTGTCGGGCACGCCATGGCGCCAGCCGCTCGTCCAGGGCGTCGCTCGTGTGCTGGGTCCATTCCCGCACCGCGTCCAGGTCCACCATCGCGTCGTCGTACGCCGAGGGGACGTGCCACCCGTGCATCACGGTGAGGCTTCCCTGTCGACGCGACGCCAGCGCGAAGGCGGTGTCCAGGAGCCCGGAGTCGACGGTGTCCGGGTCCACCCCGACGGTGAGGTGAGGGTGGCTGGGCGTCTGCGGCCAGTACTCGGGCACCGAGACGACCGGCACGGGGGACACCGCGGCGAGACCGCTGGCCACGGAGCCGGTGAAGACCCGTCGCAGCCGGGACTGCTGGCGATGCTGGAGCACCACCCGCTCGCAGCACTCGGCCAGCTCGGCGAGCGTGGATACGGTGTCGCCGGTCGGGGTCACGGTCTCGATCGGCACGGTGCCGCGGGTCAGCAGCCCGGCTCGATGGGCGGCCGCCTCGACCAGGCCGTCGGCGACGAGATGGGCCGCCTGGGTCGAGACCAGGATGCTCTGCGGCATGCCGCCTCCGCCGCGGGGGTTGACGACATGCACGAGACGTAGCGCGAGGTGGTCGAGGACCGCCTCGGAGGCGGCATGGGCGAGCGCCGCGTCGTGGACGTCCGAGTCGCCGATGGCGACCAGGAGTGTCGGACGGGAAGTGGTGGTCATCGGTCCTCCATGTCGGTGTACTCCCGACCGTGCGCCTCCGCGGGGCTCCGCAGTAGGGCGCTTCTCCCTCTCGGCCGGGGGGAACCTTCCCCTGCCGCGGCGACTATCATCGCGACCCAGACGTGGAGGAGGCTGGCGATCGACGTGGACGACGTGAGCCCGTGGCTGGGCGAGCCGGAGGGCGGGGCCTCCGAGCCGGACCTCGATGTGCTGCTGCGCCAGGTCCTCGAGCGTGTCGGCCGCGTGGTCGACGACCGGCAGCGGGTCTCGCTCCTGCTCGACGCGGTGGTCGGCATCGCGGCCGACCTCGCCCTGGACAGCGTCCTGGACCGGATCGTCGAGACCGCGGCCAGGTTGGCGGGTGCCAGGTACGCCGCGTTGGGCGTGCTCAGCGCCACCCGCAGCACCCGGCTCCAGGCCTTCATCACGCACGGACTGACTCCTGAGCAGCGCGAACGGATCGGCGACCTGCCGCGCGGGCGGGGGATCCTCGGGCTGATCATCGACCGACCCGAGCCGCTTCGGCTGCACGACCTGAAGGAGCACGCCGCGTCGTACGGCTTCCCGCCCGACCACCCACCGATGCACTCGTTCCTCGGAGTGCCGGTGCGGATCCGCGACAAGGTCTTCGGCAACCTCTACCTCACCGAGAAGCTCGGCGGCGGGGACTTCACGACGCAGGACGAGGCCGTGGTGGTCGCTCTTGCCGCGGCCGCGGGTGTCGTGATCGAGAACGCCAGGCTCTACGAGGAGGCGGCGCGCCGCGAGCGGTGGCAGGCCGCGTCGGCGGAGGTCACGACGCTGCTGCTCGGCGCCACCGAGCCCGCCGCGGCCTTGCAGGTGGTGGCGGAGCGTGCTCGGGAGATCGCCGGTGCCGACGTCGCCACCGTCACGCTACCGGGGGATGACGGTCGGCTCCGCCTGGAGGCCGGCGCGGGGTTGCCGGGTACGCACGTGGGTCATGAGTTCGCCGGTGAGGCTTCGCTCGCGGGCTCCGTCATGGCCGGTGCCGAGCGCCTGGTGGTGGAGGATGCCGCCGAGGACCCACGTTCCCGCCATGACCTGCTCAACGACCTCGGGCCGGTGGTGCTGGTGCCGTTGCGGTCCGAGGAGGGCGTGGCGGGGGTGCTGGCGCTGGGCTGGTCGCACGACAACGGCGACGACTATGCCGACCTCGACCTCGACCTGCCGGCGCGCTTCGCGGCGCAGGCAGGGTTGGCGCTGCGTCTGGCCGGCTCGCGGACCGACAGGGAGAAGCTGGCCCTCTTCGAGGACCGGGACCGGATCGCGCGCGACCTGCACGATCTTGTGATCCAACGCCTGTTCGCGATCGGGCTGAGTCTCGACAACACCGCCAGGATGTCCGAACGGCCCGAGTTCGCCCAGCGCGTCTCCGGTGCGGTGGACGACATCGACGCCACGATCCGCGACATCCGCAGCTCGATCTTCGCGCTCAGCTCGGCCGTCGAGTCGCGCGACATCAGGCGCGACGTCGCCGAGGCCGTCGACCGGGCCACCCGGGCGCTCAAGTTCCGCCCGTCGGTCAGGTTCGTCGGCCCGGTCAACTCGCGGATCGGGCGCGACGTGGCTCCGCACGTGACGGCGGTGCTCGCCGAGGCCCTCTCGAACGTGGTCCGGCATGCCGGGGCCACGCACGTCGACGTGGTGCTCGAGGTCGCCGAGGCGCTGGTGCTCACGGTGCAGGACGACGGGGGAGGCATCACCGGCGACGTGGTGCCCAGCGGTCTGCGGAACATGAGAGAGCGTGCCGAGTCGCTCGGAGGCACGCTGGAGGTCGAGTCCTCTCCGGCGGGCACGACCATCCGGTGGACCGTTCCTGTGTGAGCCGACGCCCCCCGGGGCGAGGGTCTCGGTCCGGGACCTTGGTCCGGGAGGCGCGGGAGTCATCACCCCACACCCGGGCACCGACGCGACGTACGGTGGTCCCATGACAACCGAGCGCGTCGCCGAGCCGATCCGGGTCTTCCTCCTCGATGACCACGAGATCGTGCGGCACGGCCTGCGGGAGGTGCTCGAGCGCGACGGAGACATCGTCGTCGTCGGCGAGTCCGGGCTGGCGAAGGAGGCGGCCCGCCGGATCCCGGCGTTGCGCCCGGATGTCGCGATCCTCGACGGCCGGCTCCCCGACGGGTCCGGGATCGACGTGTGCCGCGAGATCCGCTCGGCGAACCCCGAGATCGCCGCCCTGATCCTGACCTCCTTCAACGACGACGAAGCGCTGTTCTCCGCGATCATGGCCGGGGCTGCGGGCTACGTGCTCAAGCAGGTGCGCGGCCAGGATCTCGTCGACACGGTACGACGGGTCGCCGCCGGGCAGTCGATGCTGGACCCCCTGGTGACCAAGCAGGTCCTGGAGCGGCTGCGCAACGGTCCCACCGAGGACCCGGCGCTCGCCACCCTGACCACCCAGGAGCGCAAGGTGCTGGAGCTGATCGGCGAGGGCATGACCAACCGCCAGATCGCGGAGGCGATGTTCCTCGCCGAGAAGACAGTGACGAACTACGTGTCGGCGGTCCTGGCCAAGCTCGGCCTCGAGCGGCGTACCCAAGCCGCCGTCTTCGCCGTGAAGCACCCGGGCGCCTGAGGGCGGGACCTCCTCCCCACTCCGGGTGAACCTCCCGACTACTCCGGGGTTCCGACCCTGCCCCGGGAAACCCGGGCACGGGACCGTAGAGGTGTCAGCAAACCTGCTGCACGAGATTGGGAGGAACCATGAACACCACACACACCGACCGCCGTGAGGCCCGAGTTTCGGACACCGGCACCGTCCACGCGGACCACGCCTCCCAGGCTGTGGTCGGCAGGACCGCGGGCATGTTCGCCGCGGCGCTGCGGCTCAGCCTCGGCTGGGTGTTCCTGTGGGCGTTCCTCGACAAGACCTTCGGCCTCGTCACGGAGAACAAGGACGCCTGGATCAACGGTGGTAGCCCCACCAACGGCTTCCTCGCCTTCGGTGCGGCGGGTCCGTTCAAGGGCTTCTACAACGGCATCGCCGGCCAGACCTGGGCCGACTGGCTGTTCATGATCGGCCTGCTGGCCCTCGGGACTGCGCTGATCCTCGGCATCGCCATGCGGCTCGCGGCGATGGCCGGTGCACTCCTGCTGGTCCTGATGTGGACCGTGGTGCTCCCGCCCGCGAACAACCCGTTCATGGACGACCACCTGATCTACGCCATGGTCCTGGGACTGCTCGCCGTCATGGGCGCCGGACACGTCTGGGGACTCGCCGCGAAGTGGGAGCAGATCCCCCTGGTGCAGCGCAACCGCTGGCTTCGCTGAGTCACCCAGCACCGCCCGTTCCCCAACCCGTCGACCGGGTCGGACTCCCAGAGCCCGACCCGGTCGGCTGTGCGCGTGCGTGGGTGCGTACACGGGGGATAGGTCCCGACGGGTCCGGTGAGACCACCCTGTCGCACGAATGCGACCTGAAGAACGCTGAAGGCATGAACACGACACTGAGGACAGGACCAGTCGTCGTGGGCGTGGACGGACTGCCCCACACCCACGACGCCCTCGAGTGGGCAGTCGAGTACGCACGGCGTCGGAGCTTGCCGCTGATCGCCGTCAACGCGGCCGGAGTGCCGGGAATGCATCCCGCCACCGACCCGACGCAGGTGCGTCAGGCGTTGCGGATGGCTGCCCGGCGGGTCACCGACGAGACGCTGCTGGAGGTGCGTCGCCTGGCGCCCGAGGTCTCCGTCACGGTGACGATGCCACTGCTCGAGCCGCACCAGGCGCTGCTGGAGCTCTCCGACAAGGTCTCGATGATCGTGCTCGGCTCTCGCGGCCGTGGCCCGGTCCGGTCGAACGTTCTGGGCTCGGTCGGGGTGAGCCTCACCTCGGCCGCGGCCTGCCCCGTGACCGTCGTACGCCCGCGGGCCGACGGGGTGGAGATGAAGGACGGGCCGGTCGTCGTCGGAGTCGAGCTCGACGGGTCGTCCTCGAGTGCCCTGCCCTTCGCCTTCGACCTGGCCTCGACCCTGCACCGCCCACTCAACGTGGTGCACGCGTGGACCTCCGCGGAGGACTTCCTCGACGTCTCGTCCACGTTCCAGCGGCGGGACGCTCTGGACCGCCACGAGCGTCAGCTGGCTGAGGAGCTGGCCGGCTTCGGCGACCGCTATCCCGATGTCGTGGTCGACCGCCTGCTCACTGACGGGCCGGCCGTCGCCCGGCTGGTGGCGGCCTCCGAGCGGGCCGGTCACCTGGTGCTCGGCTCACGTGGCCGGCACGGAATCCCGGCCATGCTCGGCTCGGTGAGCAAGGCCGTGCTCGAGCGTGCCCACTGCCCGGTCACGGTGGTCCGTCAGGTTGCCGAGGTCAGCGCCCGGGTCGGCTGACGCTCAGCCGGGAGTCGGCACGGGGTCGGCACGGGGTCGGCACGGGGTCGGCACGGGGCCGCTCAGTCGAAGAGTGGTCGCTCGAAGCGGGCCGTGGCGTAGGGGCCTCCGACGCACTCGGCGTCGGAGGCGTCCTCGGGTGTCTCCGGAGTCGCCTCGATGCGGTCCGCCCAGGCCTCGGCGTCGTCCTCGGGGTGGTAGCCCAGGGCGTGCCCCGGGCCGAGATCCCACCACCCGCGGGTGTTGGCCGAAACCCCGTAGAGCACCGCGAAGCCGGGGTCCGGCGCCGTCAGTGCGGCTTCCACCATGCGCACGGCGTCGTCCGGCGAGAGCCAGGTCGAGAGGTTGCGGCGTACCTCGGGAACCTCCAGGAAGCTGCCGATCCGGCAGCTCACCGCGTCGATCCGGTGGCGGTCGACGTACAGCGAGAGCAGGGCCTCCGCGGCCACCTTGGCGACGCCGTAGGCGGTGTCCGGTCGCGGCCGCGCGTCCGTGCCGAGGAGCTCGGAGCGTGGCGTGCGACCGACCGCGTGGTTGCTGCTGGCGTAGACCATGCGGGGAACACGGTGGCGGACCATCGCCTGGAGGAGAGCGCCGGTGGTGACCACGTGGGAGTGGAGCGAGTCGGGGAGGGAGGCCTCGGTCGGGATGCCCGCGAGGTGTACCACCGCGTCCGGGACGACGGCCGCCATCACCGACTCCGCAGCCTCGGGGTCGCCGCAGTCGGCGACGTGCCACTCGTCGAGGGCCAGCGCGTCGGGGCGGACCACCAGGTCGAGCCCGACCACGTCGTGGCCACGATCCACCAGCCCGGTGCTCACCACCCGGCCGATCGTGCCGGCGGCGCCGGAGACGAGGACCCGCATCAGAGCCGGGGAACGATCGCGCCGAGAAGCTGGCCCATCCGGGTCGCTGCCGACCGGCCCGCCTCGAGGACCTCCTCGTGGTTCAGCGGCTCACCGGTGATCCCTGCCGCGAGGTTGGTCACCAAGGAGATGCCGAGCACCTCCATGCCCGCCTCGCGGGCGGCGATCGCCTCCAGCGTCGTGGACATGCCCACCAGATCCCCCCCGATGGCGCGGACCATGCCGATCTCGGCCGGGGTCTCGTAGTGCGGCCCGGGGAACTGGACGTAGACGCCCTCGTCCAGGCCGGGCTCGATCTCGCGGCAGAGCGCACGCAGGCGTGAGGAGTACAGGTCGGTGAGATCGACGAAGTTCGCGCCCTCGATCGGTGAGGTCGCGGTCAGGTTGATGTGGTCACGGATCAGCACAGGGGTCCCCGGCTGCCACGACTCGTTGAGACCTCCACAGCCGTTGGTCAGCACGATGACCCCGCAGCCGGCAGCGGCTGAGGTGCGCACCCCGTGCACGACCGCTCGGGCCCCGAGTCCCTCGTAGAAGTGCGTGCGGCCGAGAAAGACCAGCAGGTTCCGGTCGCCGGCGCGCACCGAGCGGATCAGGCCCGCGTGCCCCTCCACGGCGGGCGGGGAGAACCCCGGGACGTCGGACGTGCTCAGCTCGGCGCTCACCTCCCCGAGGGCGTCGACGGCGGGCAGCCAGCCGGATCCCAGGACCAGGGCCACGTCATGGCGCTCCACTCCGGTGCGTTCGCGGATCGTGTCGGCGGCCTGCTGGGCGAGGGCGCGGGGTTCGTCGTTGCTCACCCGAGGACTCTAGGCCGTGCTCCCCCGCACACGTGGCCCTCGGGGCTGTGGTTTGGTCCCCAACCGCAGGTTTTTCGGGTTGGAACCTGCAGTTTGTGACCAATGGATGAATGCCGTACGGGTCATCGCGGAGTCCTGGCCTCTGGTCGACGGACGCCCGGTGCGGCAGGCTCAGACCATGATCGATCATCTGGGAATCAACTGCGCCGACGTAGCGGCCTCCGCAGCTTTCTACGACGAGGTGCTCGGTACGCTCGGGCACTCGCGGCTGATGGACTTCGGCGTGGCCATCGGCTACGGCACCACGACGCCGGCCTTCTGGCTCTCTTCCTTCGAGGAAGATGGGTCCCAACCGTGAGGTGCACGTCGCCTTCACCGCTCCGGACGTGGAACATGTGCGTGCATTTTTCGCTGCCGCCGTACGCGCGGGGGCCGAGGTGCTGCACGAGCCGCGGATGTGGCCGGAGTACCACGACCACTACTTCGGTGGCTTCGTCCGTGACCCCGACGGCAACAACATCGAGGCCGTCTGCCACGCCGCCGAAGGCCCCTGACGCCCAGACACGGTGGCCGTCGGGGTTGCGGTTTGGTCCCCAACCGCAGCTTTATCGGGTCGGAACCTGCGGTTTGTGACCAATCGGTGGGGTGACGCGTGGGTCAGCCGCCAAAGTTGGAGCGGCACGGGCGCGACCGGAGCGCCTGCACGTAGTCCTGAGGGGCGTCAGCCGCTTCGGCAGCATCCGCCATCACCCCGAGGTACGTCGCCGACGGCAGTCCGCCTTCGTAAGCATCCAACACGTACGCCCAGGCGACGAGCGACCCGTCCAACGTGTTCACCCGCACGTTGGTCTTGCGGTAGAGGCCCGTGGCCGCCGACTCCCAGCCGTCGAGCGCCTCGACATCCTCGTCGGTGACGTCGTACACCGCGACGAAGACACGCTCGAAGGTGTCCTGCACGATCGTGGCCAGCGCACCGTCCCAGCCGTGCTCCTCGCCACCGAACGTCAATCGCCAGCCCTCGAGCCAGCCGGTGCCGCGCAGCGGGGAGTGAGGGCAGCGCTCCAGCATGCGGGCCGGGTCCAGATTGGATCCGTAGGCGGCGTACAGGGTCACGGATGCACAGTAGGGCAGGAAGACTCCGATTGGCGCCCGCCGTGCGGCGGCCTCCACAATGGGCCTTGTGAATCGTGTGGTGATCATCGGTGGCGGCCCTGGTGGGTACGAATCCGCGCTCGTCGCGGCCCAGCTCGGTGCCGAGGTCACCGTCGTCGACACCGACGGACTGGGTGGGTCCGCGGTCCTTACCGACTGTGTCCCGAGCAAGACACTGATCGCCACCTCCGAGCTGATGGCGGAGGTCTCCGACGCCGCCGAGCTCGGTGTGGTGTTCCGGGACCGTGAGGGTGACCAAGCGTCCTCGATCAAGGTCGACCTGCCGCGCGTCAACGCCCGCGTGAAGCGGCTGGCCATGGCGCAGTCCGAGGACATCGGCCGCCGGATCGAGCGAGAGGGTGTGCGCGTCGTACGCGGCCGAGGCAGCCTGGACGGGCCTCAACGGGTGGTGGTCGCCCTTGCCGACGGTGGCGAGGAGGTGCTCGAGGCCGACGCCGTGCTCATCGCGACCGGGGCCGCGCCGCGGACCCTTCCCTCTGCGCAGCCGGACGGGGAGCGGATCCTCACCTGGGAGCAGGTCTATGACATCGACGGGGTTCCCGAGAAGCTGATCGTGGTGGGCTCCGGAGTCACCGGCGCCGAGTTCGCGAGTGCCTACAACGCGCTCGGCATCGACGTGGCGCTGGTCTCCAGCCGCGACCGGGTGCTGCCGGGCGAGGACGCAGACGCGGCCGAGGTGCTCGAGGGCGTGCTGAAGCGACGCGGCATGACGGTGCTCTCGAAGTCGCGGATGGAGTCGGTGACCCGGTCCGGCGACACCGTGACCGTGACGTTGACCGACGGCCGCACTGTCGAGGGATCGCACTGCCTCCTGGCCCTTGGATCGGTGCCCAACACCGCCGACCTCGGCTTGGAGGAGGCGGGGGTGAAGCTCACGGACGGCGGCTTCGTGGGCGTCGACCGGGTTTCGCGTACGTCGGCCCGCGGGGTGTACGCCGCCGGCGACTGCACCGGCGTCCTCATGCTCGCCTCGGTGGCCGCCATGCAGGGCCGGATCGCGATGTGGCACTTCCTCGGCGACGCCGTCGCGCCGCTCGACCTCAAGCGGGTGTCCTCGAACGTCTTCACCAGCCCTGAGATCGCCACGGTCGGCTGGTCACAGCAGACCGTGGACGCCGGGGAGATCGACGCCGAGTCCGTCACGCTGCAGCTGTCAGGGAACCCTCGCGCGAAGATGCAGGGCGTGCGTGACGGGTTCGTGAAGCTCTTCTGCCGGCCGGGCACCGGGATCGTCGTCGGGGGAGTGGTCGTCGGGCCGCGCGCCAGCGAGCTGATCCACCCGGTGGCCTTGGCGGTGGCCGAGTCGCTGACCGCGGACCAGCTCGCGCAGACCTTCACGGTCTACCCCTCGATGAGCGGGTCGATCGCGGAGGCGGCGCGACGGCTGCACCGCTACCGCGCCTGACCGGCGGACAATTGCGCGGTTACGACCAATTCGAAATGTCTCGAATAACACCGGTGTAATTACCCGGGTGCATTTATCCAAGCATTTTCAATACTTGGACATTCACCCGTTCTCCGTGGGCATAATCATCCTCGTCACACCCGCACCACGACTTGACACACGTCACGGAGGGCTACGAGATGAGCAGGCGCGCGCACGCGATCGCCGGGACAATGGCGGCAGTCGTCGTGGGCGCGATGGTGACCCTTCCGGGGTCCACCGCCTCGGCCCGCACCACCGACCAGTCGTACTGGGTCCCGGTCGACGGGCACGTTGTCGTCCAGGGCCACGGCTTCGGCCACGGCCACGGGATGTCGCAGTACGGCGCCCAGGGCGCGGCGCTGAAAGGCCTTGGCTACAAGGAGATCGTCGACTTCTACTACCCCGGGACGTCCTGGTCGAAGGTGCGCGGAAAGGTGCGCGTGCTGATCACGGCCGACTCGGGCAGCGACGTGCTGGTGGGGCCGCGAGACGGGCTGTCGGTGCGCGACCTGAGCGACGGCACGACGTACGAGCTCCCCACACCGGAGGGCGTCACCCGCTGGCGACTCGTGCCGGCCGGCGACGCGACCGCGGTTGCCTACCTGACCGACCGCTGGCACCGATTCCGTCCGGAGGGGCGCAAGAAGCGGGTATTCAGTGGCGACGCGGAATTCTTCGCTCCGGGTCCGATCACGTTGTGGACCCCGTCCGGTCCCCGGAGTTATCGCGGCGCACTTCGCGCTGCCTCGCCGACGCCGGACTCAACCGATCGCGACACCGTCAACGTGCTGACGATGGACCAGTACGTCATGGGCGTGGTGCCGTATGAGATGCCGGCGTCGTGGAGTACGGAGGCGGTCAAGTCCCAGGCCATCGCGGCGCGGACCTACGCATCGTGGTCGCGGGCGCAGGCGCCGAAGCGGTACTACCAGATCTGCGACACGACAGCCTGCCAGGTGTACGGCGGAGCGACCGCGGAGGACTCGCGCAGCAACGCCGCGGTCCGAGCGACCCGCGCACAGATCCTCACCTACGACGGCAAGCCGGCCTTCACCCAGTTCTCGTCCTCCAACGGTGGCTGGATGGCTGCGGGAGCGGTGCCCTACCTGGCGGCCAAGGAGGACCCGTACGACGGTTGGGCGGGCAACCCGGTGCACGACTGGACGATCACCGTCGACGCCTCGCGTTTCGAGAACAACTACCCCTCGCTGGGCAATCTCCGTCGCATCCAGGTCGTTCAGCGTGACGGCCACGGCGACTGGCAGGGTCGGGTGGAGAAGGTGGTCCTCGACGGCAGCAGAGGTGACGTCACCATCAGCGGCGACGAGTTCCGCTGGGCGTTCGGGCTGCGCTCGGACTGGTTCACGATCAAGCCGACGCCGATCATCGAACGCTGGGCCGTGCTCGGTGGCGAGGAGTCCCCGCTCGGCTCCGTCCGCACCTCCGAGTACGCCGTCACCAACGGCTCCGCGCAGGTCTTCGCGCACGGCCGGATCTACTACTCGAAGGGGACCGGGGCCCACGAGCTCACCGGCGGCATCCTCGCGACGTACCGGGGCCTCGGTGGCCCTTCCTCCGACCTGGGCCTCCCGACCACCGGCGTACAGCACCTGGACGGCGGTGGGGCGTGGGCGAGGTTCCACGACGGCACGATCCACAACGGTCCGGAGACGCCGGCCACGGCGCTGACCGGCCTGATCGCCTCCCGCTACCTCCGCTTCGGCAGCACCGAGTCGCGGCTCGGCTGGCCGACGAGGACGAACTTCGCGACGCCGTACGGCCAGCGCGCGAACTTCCAGGGCGGCTTCATCAAGTACGACAAGTCCCGCGACCGGACCTACATCCGCTTCTTCGCCAACTAGCTGACGCGGCGCGTCTTGCCCGGGGAAACGCGCTGACGCGGCGCATCTTGCCCGGGGAAAACGCGCTGACGCGGCGCATCTTGCCCGTTCTCCGATGGATCGGGCCGCGCGGGGACCGGGCGTTGAGAGCAACTGTGGATTGGGCGGCAAGATGCGCCGCGTCGGTGTGGTTTGGGCGGCAAGATGCGCCGCGTCGGGGTTGTTTGGGCGGCAAGATGCGCCGCGTCACGTGTCAGGTGGTGGGGACGAGCACCAGGACCAGGTCGCCGCCCTCGACCTGCTGGGTGGTGGAGATCGCGACCCGTTCGACCGTGCCGGCGAGGGGTGCGGTGATCGAGGCCTCCATCTTCATCGCCTCGATCGTGGCGACGGTCTGACCCGCGGTGACCGCGTCGCCTTCGGCGACCTGGACCGTGACCACGCCGTCGAAGGGGGCGGCCAGGTGCCCGGACTGGGACGTGTCCGCCTTCTCCTGGGCCGGTACGTCGGACGACACCGCGCGGTCGCGGACGTTGACCGGACGGAGCTGGCCGTTGATCGTGCACATCACCGTCCGGAAGCCGCGTTCGTCGGCCTCGCTGATCGCCTGGAGCCCGATCAGCAGCCGCTTGCCCTCCTCGAGGTCGACCTCGTGCTCCTCACCCGGGTTGAGCCCGTAGAGGTAGTCCGCGGTCGGGAGCACCGACACGTCGCCGTACTTCTCCCGCGACTCGGCGAACTCCCTGCTCGGGCCGGGGAACAGCAGCTCGTTGAGGGTCGTGCGCGGTGCGCGCGCCAGACCTTCACGCTGCTCCTCGGTCAGCTCGGCGACGGGTGCCTTGTGCGTGCGGCCCTCGAGTGCCCGCGTCCGGAAGGGCTCCGGCCAGCCCCCGGGAGGGTCGCCGAGGTCGCCGGAGAGGAAGCCGATCACCGAGTCGGGCACGTCGTAGGTGCCGGGGTCGGCCGCGAACTCGGCCGGGTCCGCACCGACCGCGACCAGGTGCAGCGCGAGGTCGCCGACCACCTTCGAGGACGGGGTCACCTTCACGATGTTGCCGAGGATGGCGTTGGCCGCGGCGTACATGTCCTCGATCTGCTCGAACTTCTCGCCCAGCCCCAGCGCGATCGCCTGCTGGCGGAGGTTCGAGAGCTGACCGCCGGGGATCTCGTGCGTGTACACCCGACCGGTGGGAGAGGGCAGGCCCGACTCGAACGGCGCGTACACCCGCCGGGTCGCCTCCCAGTAGGGCTCCAGCGCGCAGATGGCCGCCAGGTCCAGGCCGGTCGAGCGTTCGGAGTGGTCGGTGGCGGCGACCAGGGCCGAGAGCGCGGGCTGGCTGGTGGTGCCGGCCATGGCCGCGCAGGCGGCGTCCACCGCGTCCACCCCGGAGTCGATCGCAGCGAGCAGGGTGCCGAGCTGACCACCTGCCGTGTCGTGCGTGTGCAGGTGGACCGGCAGGTCGAACCGCTCCCGCAGCGCACTCACCAGCGTCCGCGCCGCCGGCGCGCGGAGCAGCCCCGCCATGTCCTTGATCGCGAGCACGTGGGCGCCGGCATCGACGATCCGGTCGGCCAGCCCGAGGTAGTAGTCGAGCGTGTAGAGCTTCTCCGCGGGGTCGCTGAGATCGCCGGTGTAGCAGAGGGCGACCTCGGCCACCGTGGTCCCCGTCTCGCGGACCGCTTCGATCGCCGGTCGCATCTGCTCGACGTCGTTGAGCGCGTCGAAGATCCGGAAGACGTCGACGCCGGTCGCAGCGGCCTCGCGCACGAAGGCGTTGGTCACGTCGGTCGGGTACGGCGTGTACCCGACCGTGTTCCGTCCCCGCAGGAGCATCTGCAGGCAGAGGTTCGGCATCGCCTGGCGCAGCTTGGCCAGCCGCTCCCACGGGTCCTCGGCGAGGAACCGCAGCCCGACGTCGTACGTCGCACCGCCCCACGCCTCGACGCTCCAGAGGCCGGGCGTCATCCGCGACACATGGCCGGCTACCGAGATCAGGTCCCGGGTCCGGACGCGGGTCGCGAGCAGCGACTGGTGCGCGTCGCGGAAGGTGGTGTCGGTGACCGCGACCGGCACCTGCTCGCGCAGCGCCCGGGCGAAGCCTTCGGGTCCGAGGTCGAGCAGCTGCTGCCGCGTGCCGTCCGGCGCGGGCACCGACAGGTCGAGCGTCGGCAGCTTGGTCACCGGGTCCACGGACACCGGCGCCGGTCCGTGCGGCTGGTTCACGGTCACGTCGGCGAGGAAGTTGAGCAGCTTGCTGCCGCGGTCGCCCGAGCCCCGGGCGGTCAGCAGCGCCGGGTGCTCCTCGATGAACGACGTGGTCACCCGGCCGTTGCGGAAGTCGTCGTTGGCGAGCACGGCCTGCAGGAAGGCGATGTTGGTGGCCACGCCGCGGATCCGGAACTCCGCAATTGCGCGCTGGGCCCGCTCCACGGCCTTCTCGAACGTGCGACCGCGGCACGTCAGCTTGGCGAGCATCGAGTCGAAGTGCGCCGAGACCTCGGCTCCGGTGTACGTCGTCCCGCCGTCGAGGCGGACTCCGGCGCCGCCCGGTGAGCGGTAGGTCGTGATCTTGCCGGTGTCGGGACGGAAGCCGTTGGCGGGATCCTCGGTGGTGATCCGGCACTGCAGCGCCGCGCCGCGCACCTGGATCGTGTCCTGCGACAGGCCCAGGTCGGCCAGGGTCTCCCCGGCGGCGATCCGCAGCTGGGACTGGACCAGGTCGACGTCGGTGATCTCCTCGGTGACCGTGTGCTCGACCTGGATCCGCGGGTTCATCTCGATGAAGACGTAGTTGCCCTCGGGGTCGAGCAGGAACTCCACGGTGCCGGCGTTGCGGTAGCCGATCTCGGTGGCGAAGCGCACCGCGTCGGCACACATCCGCTCGCGGATCGCCGGGTCGAGGTTCGGCGCGGGAGCGATCTCGATCACCTTCTGGTGGCGCCGCTGCACCGAGCAGTCCCGCTCGAAGAGGTGGATCACGTTCCCTTCGCCGTCGGCGAGGATCTGCACCTCGATGTGCCGCGGGTCGACCACAGCCTGCTCGATGAAGACCGTCGGGTCGCCGAAGGCGCCGTCGGCCTCGCGCATGCAGGTCTCGACCGCCTCGCGCAGGTCCTCGACGCGGTCCACCCGGCGCATCCCGCGGCCGCCGCCACCGGCCACCGCCTTCACGAAGAGCGGGAAGGGGATCTCCTCGGCGGAGGCCACCAACGCCTCGACGTCGGTGCCGGGCTCGACCGAGCGCAGGGTCGGCACCCCGGCCGCCTTCGCCGCCGCGATCGCGCGCGCCTTGTTGCCGGTCAGCGTGAGCACCTCGGCGGTCGGGCCGATGAAGGTGATCCCCGCGTTGGCACAGGCCTCGGCGAGCCTGGGGTTCTCCGAGAGGAAGCCGTAGCCCGGGTAGATCGCATC
Organism: uncultured Actinomycetota bacterium; assembly: GCA_963740525.1. Taxonomy (GTDB): domain Bacteria; phylum Actinomycetota; class Actinomycetes; order Propionibacteriales; family Nocardioidaceae; genus CAVUEG01. The sequence goes on along the minus strand of CAVUEG010000006.1, from coordinate 405,311 downwards.
GGCTCCGGCCCGTACGGCGGTCGCCACGATCACGTCCGGGTCCAGGTACGCCCGCACCGGGTGCCCGCGCTCGCCGATCTCGTAGGCCTCGTCCGCCTTCAGCCGGTGCTCGGACCAGCGGTCCTCGTGAGGGAAGACCGCGACCGTGTGCGCGCCCACCTCGTACGCCGCGCGGAACGCCCGGATCGCGATCTCGCCACGGTTGGCCACCAGCACCTTGGAGAACATGTCGAGCAGGCTACCGAGGCCGAACGGGAAGGTCGCCGACCGTCTCACCGGGCAGCGGCGGGGCCCGTGACTCCGCGGCTGGGTTCAGCCTTGGCGGCTACTGGATCTGCGGCGACCCCGCGCAGGCACGGTCGAGGAACAGCAGCAGCCGGTTCTGCTCGGCCGTCGTGGGCATCAGCAGGTGACGGTGGGTCGCCGATCCCCCGAGGCGGAGGTACAGCCCCCACAGGAACGACTGCTGGCTCTGGCCGCGGGCGTGGCCGTCGCACCGGTGGTTGGACCCCACCAGGAACGGCAGCCGGAAGGACGACGTGGTGGGCGCGGGCGGGAACGTCGCGCGGAGCCGGAACAGCACGCTGCCGGAGAGGTCGACCACCTTCAGCGGCTCGGCGCTCGTGCCGTGCCGGGTCACGGTCACCGTGGCCGCCAGGTAGGGCTCACCCTGCCGGACCACCTCGCGGTCGGAGATCCGCATCGTCACCGTGGCCGCGGCGTCGAGGCGGTGCTCCCAGCACGCGTTCTCGTGCATCCGCAGCAGCAACCCCGAGTCCTCGACGCGCAGGGGCAGGGTCCGCGGGGTCCCGTCCACGGTGGCCCGGATCCGGGCCGCGGCCGGAAGCCTGTCGGAGCACCGCACCGGTGGGCCCAGCTCGACGTCGAAGGCGGAGGTCAGGGTCGGCGTCAGCGGTCGGTCCTCGAGCCGGACCTCCGGCCAGCGGAAACCGGGCCAGAGGACCCGCGCCCGGGTGATCCGGACCGGGGGGCCGGACAGGTTCTGGATGCCGGCGCGCAGGGTCCGGCTGCCCTCCTGGAAGCGGAACTGCGTGATCGAGGCGTCCAGGTGTGAGGGCGGTGGGGCCGGGGTCACCGCCTGCGTCGTACACCCCGACACGACCACGGTCGCGAGGCCGACGACGGCGAGGACGAGGTTGCGCAACTGGACTCCCCGCGGACCCGGAGGTCAGGCGTCCTTGATGTCGCAGATCACGGCACCGCTGGTGACCGTGGCGCCGACCTCGGCGTCGAGGTTCGCGACGGTGCCCGCCTTGTGCGCCTTGAGCGGCTGCTCCATCTTCATCGCCTCGAGGACCACGATCACGTCGCCCTCGGCGACCACCGCGCCGTCCTCGACGGCGACCTTGACGATCGTGCCCTGCATCGGGGAGGCGACGGAGTCGCCGCTGGCGGCGGACCCGGCCTTCTTGGCCTTGCCCCGCTTGGGCTTCTTCGCGCCACCGCCGGCGGTCGCGATCCCACCCAGCCCGGCGGGCAGGCTCACCTCGAGGCGGCGTCCGCCGACCTCCACGGTGACCGTCTGGCGTTCGGGGGCCTCCGCGGCATCGGACTCGTCGGTCCCACCGGCGTACGGCTCGATCTGGTTGTCGAAGTCCGTCTCGATCCAGCTCGTGTAGACCGAGAACGGCCCGTCGCCGCCCTCGGTCTCTCCGGTGTACGCCGGGTCGTTGACCACCGCCCGGTGGAAGGGGATCACCGTCGGCATCCCCTCGATCACGAACTCGTCGAGGGCCCGTCGTGAGCGCTCGAGCGCCTGCTTGCGGTCCCGCCCGGTCACGATCAGCTTGGCGACCAGCGAGTCGAAGGCACCGGGGACGGTCTCGCCCTGGTCGTACCCCTCGTCGAGGCGTACGCCGGGACCGGACGGCGCGTGCCACTTCGTCAGCGTTCCCGGGGCCGGCATGAAGTTCGCGCCACCGTCCTCGGCGTTGATCCGGAACTCGATCGAGTGCCCGGTGACCTCGGGGTCGCCGTAGCCGAGCTCCTCGCCGGCGGCGATGCGGAACATCTCGCGGACCAGGTCGATGCCGGTGACCTGCTCGGTGACCGGGTGCTCGACCTGGAGCCTGGTGTTGACCTCGAGGAAGGAGATGGTGCCGTCCTGGCCGACGAGGAACTCGCACGTGCCGGCGCCGACGTACCCGGCCTCCTTGAGGATCGCCTTGGACGAGTCGTAGAGGGTCGCGATCTGCTCCTCGTCCAGGAACGGCGCGGGGGCCTCCTCGACCAGCTTCTGGTGCCGACGCTGGAGCGAGCAGTCGCGGGTGGAGACGACGACGACGTTGCCGTGCTGGTCGGCCAGGCACTGGGTCTCCACGTGGCGCGGGCGGTCGAGGTAGCGCTCGACGAAGCACTCGCCCCGACCGAAGGCGCTGACGGCCTCGCGGACGGCGGACTCGAACTGGTCGGCGACCTCCTCCATGGTGCGGGCCACCTTGAGTCCGCGACCACCGCCGCCGAAGGCGGCCTTGATCGCGATCGGCAGGCCGTGCTCCTCGGCGAAGGCGACCACCTCGTCGGCGTCCTCGACCGGGTCCTTGGTGCCGGCGACCAGGGGAGCGCCTACCTTGGCCGCGATGTGCCGGGCCTGCACCTTGTCGCCCAGTGCGTCGATCGCGGCCGGCGGCGGTCCGATCCAGACCAGGCCGGCGTCGATCACTGCCTGGGCGAACGCGGAGTTCTCGGCGAGGAAGCCGTAGCCCGGGTGCACCGAGTCGGCGCCCGAGCGGCGGGCGACGGCGATGATCTTCTCGATGTCGAGGTAGGAGTCCGCGGGCGTGGCGCCCTCGAGCGAGTAGGCCTCGTCGGCGACCCGCACGAACAAGGCGTCGCGGTCGGGGTCGGCGTACACCGCGACACTGCCGATACCGGCGTCCTTGCAGGCGCGGATGACGCGCACCGCGATCTCGCCCCGGTTGGCGACGAGGACCTTCTGCAACGGCTTGATGTCGGTCACCGAACACTCCTGCTCTCGCGAATGATCTCCGCCGGGCAGGGTATCGCTCGTGCCGGTCGGCCGGGGCGGAGGTCTCACCTACACCCGGCTTGCCTCGCCGTCGTGGGTCGGCCGGGCGCCCTGCTTCGCGAGCCGGGCCAGGAGCGCGACCACGACGTCGGAGGCGACGGCCAACAGGTCGGTGTCGCTGATCGAGGCGGGGTCGACGGAGTCGGCGGTCACGGTGGCGGCGGTCAGGTCGGCCAGGTCGCCGGACACGGCGTACCCCCGAGCCTGCAGCGCGGCACGGGTCGCCCGGGCCCGCTCCCGGAGGCGGCCGGCGGTGGGCTCCGGAACCCTGATCCTGCTTCCACCGCGCGGGACGAGCACCTGATGACCGAGGTAACGGCGCAGCCATCTGTACTGCACGGTCCACGCCGCGTCGTCTGCGCCGACCGCCTCACGGAGCCGGGGGCCGAGCAGCTCGAGGAGGCGGGCACTCTCCGCGCCGAGGGACTCGTTGGCGGTGGTGCGAGTCAGGTCGCAGGCACCGCGCTCGATGCCCACCACCGCCGCGAAGCGGTGCCAGAGCTCGTCGGGAGGAGCGCCCCGGCCGGGGAGGGTCACCACGTGCGCCTGGGTGGGCGAGAGCGTGGCCGCCCAGCGGTCCAGCACCTCGGCCGGGTCCAGGGACCACCAGGACCAGCGGTCCCGGGGTTGGTCCAGGGCCTCCACGAAGTCCGGCAGCGAGGTGGCCCGGCCGAGCTTGAGGGTCTCCTGCCAGGCGGCCGGGGCCAGCGCGAGGGGGTCTCGCGCCGTGACCACCACGGAGGTCCGGCCGCGGTCCCGGTCGAGGGCGGCGAGGGCGTCGGCGGCGCGGTCCTTGTCGGTGAGGGAGAACCACTCGTTGGAGAGCACCACCGTGCCCGGCCAGTCCGCCACCTCGTCGAGCATCCGGTCCCAGGCATCGCGGGCCCGGGGGCCCGGGCGCTCGCTGCGGGTCCGCGTCGCGAGCAGGTTGTGGTCGAACATCCGGTTGCCCGGCAGCAGCACGCCGTGCTCGCGCAGGGTGGCCCGGTTGTTCCACAGGATCGTCTGCAGGTACGTCGTCCCGGACTTCGGCAGTCCGACGTGCCAGACGACGCGCTCAGGCACGACGCCTCCGGTCGGTGACGAGCTCGGCGATGAGGTTCTCCCACTGCTCGCCGATGCGGGCCATCGTGTACTGCTCGGCCTGTGCGTGGGCCGCCCACGCCATCTCCCGGCGTACGTCGTCCTCGTCGATCATCGCGAGCAGCGCGGCCGTGTACGCCGCCACGTCGCCGTCGGGGATCAGCCGGCCGTTGACGCCGTCGTGGATGATCTCCGCCGGCCCGCGCGGGCAGTCGTAGGCGATCGCAGGGACGCCCTTGCTCATCGCCTCGACGAGCACCATCGGGAAGCCTTCGTAGCGCGAGGACATGGCGTAGACCGACGCCTCCGCGAGCCGTTCCTCGAACGCGGTGGTGTGCCCCATCAGCCGCACCTGACCCGCGACGCCGAGGTCGGCGATCTGCCTCTCCAGGCGGGCCTTGTGCTCCCCGGAGCCGTAGATGTGCAGCTGCCAGTCGGGGCGCTTGTCGGCGACCGGTGCGTAGGCCTCGACCAGGCGAGGGAACGCCTTCTGCTGGACCAGCCGTCCGGCGGCGATCACGATCCTGGAGACCTGCGGGCCGGGCGGCGTGACCTCGAACGACGAGGCGTTGCGGATCACCTCGATCCTGGCTGTCGCCTCGGGGAACGTGGCCCGGTAGTCCTGCGCGTCGGCCTCGGTCAGCACCGTGAACGAGTCCAGCGAGTGGAGCGCGCTCTCGAGCACCGGCACCTGGCGCCTGTTGGCCATCCGGGACTCGAAGTTGAGGTGGTCCTGCCCGATCAGCACGTGCCACGGCGGGGAGAGCTGGGCCGCGGCGAGGTGCAGGGAGGGCCGGGTGGAGATCACCACTCCCGGTGGCCGGCTCCACAGCGCGCGGCGCAGAAGCAGGTCCGTACGCCGCGACAGGTTGGTCTCCGCGGTCCGCGGGGTGAGCCGGGTGGGTCGCTCGGCCAGCGCGGCCCCGATCCGGCCGGGTGTCTCGTGAGCGTCGACCAGGTAGGTGACCTTCACCCGCGGGTCGATCGTGAAGGGCGACTCCAGGCGACGCCGGTAGACGCTGACCACCTCCACCGCCCGGCCGTCGGCCGCGAGGTGGTTGGCCAGGTTGAGCGCGGTGCGGGCCACACCGCCGGTGCCGTTCGCGTTGAACATCAGGAACGTGATGCGGTCGGCGGACGGCCGGACTCCAGGGAGCACGGCTCGCCGGGGTCGCCGCGAGCGGGTGGACAGGAACCTCGGAAGGGGCATGAGCCCAGTGAAACAAGGAGGTTGCCGGATTCTCGCCTCGCGAGAGGGGTGGTGCAGGTCTGTTCACCGAACGTTCCGAGACCGGCCACCGGCCCGTCGGGGCGCGCTCAACCGAGGCGGCGGAGGTCCTCCCGGCACCGGTTCTCGACCCGGTCCAGCTCCGTCATCGTCTGGTCGATGTCGTGGCGCATCCGCTCGAGCTCGGCCCGCCTCACCTCGATCTGGTCGAGCAGGTAGTGCAGCTGCCCGGCCTCGCCCGGCTGTTCGTCGTACATGTTGACGATGGTGCCGATCTCGGGGAGCGAGAAGCCGAGCCGCTTGCCGCGCAGGACGAGCTGGAGCCGGATCCGCTGACGGCTGTCGAAGACCCGCACCGCCCCCCGCCGCCCCGGCTTCAGCAGGCCGAGGTCCTCGTAGTGCCGGATCGTGCGCAGGGTGACCCCGAACTCCTGTGCGAGCTCGGTGATCGTCCACTGCTGGTCGGCCTCGTCCACGGGACCCCTTCCTGGGCTCAGCACCACTTGCACTTCCGTAGCGGAAGCGACCTACTCTGCTTACGTTGACGTAAGCGTAGGACCGAGAGGGTTGCCACCATGTCGTTCGAGCTGTCCACCGAGCACGAGGAGTTCCGCCGGAGCGTCCGCGACTTCGCCGAGAAGGAGATCGCGCCGCACGCCGCCCAGTGGGACCGGGACCACCACTTCCCGACGGACGTGGTGCACCGCATGGGCGACCTGGGGCTCATGGGCCTCACCGCTCCCGAGGAGTACGGCGGCCTGGCCGAGCCGGGCAGCTCGGGCGACTTCACGGCGCTCTGCGTCGCGATCGAGGAGATCGGCCGCGTCGACCAGTCGATGGGCATCACGCTCGAGGCAGCGGTGGGGCTGGGGATCAACCCGATCCTGACCTTCGGCACCGACGAGCAGAAGCAGCAGTGGCTCCCCGACCTCGTGGCCGGGCGCACGCTCGCCGGCTTCGGCCTCACCGAGCCGCATGCGGGCTCCGACGCCGGCGCCACCAAGACCAAGGCCGAGCTCGTCGACGGCGAGTGGGTCGTCAACGGCAGCAAGCAGTTCATCACCAACTCCGGCTCCTCGATCACCTCGCTCGTCACCGTGACGGCACGGACCGGTGAGCGCGAGGATGGCAAGGCCGAGGTCAGCACGATCATCGTGCCCAGCGGGACTCCCGGCTTCACTGCCGAGAAGCAGTACGACAAGCTCGGCTGGCACGCCTCGGACACGCACCCTCTGTCCTTCGAGAATGCCCGGGTACCGGAGGCGAACCTCCTCGGCGAGCGCGGCCGCGGCTTCGCCCAGTTCCTGGCCACACTCGACGACGGCAGGGTCGCGATCGCTGCCCTGGCGGTCGGCTGCATCCAGGCCTGCCTCGACCTCTCCCTGCAGTACGCCGGCGAGCGGACCACCTTCGGGGTTCCGATCGGCCGCAAGCAGGGTGTGGCGTTCCAGATCGCCGACCTCCAGGTGATGCTCGACGCCTCGCGGATGCTGACCTACAAGGCGGCCGCGATGAAGGACGCCGGTCGCCCGATGAAGGAGTTCAAGCAGGCGGCGGCGGTGGCCAAGCTCTACTCCACCGAGTCGGCGGTGACCGCGACCAGGATCGCGACCCAGGTCTTCGGCGGCTACGGCTTCATGGAGGAGTACCCGGTCGCCCGGTTCTACCGGGACGCCAAGGTGCTCGAGGTGGGCGAGGGGACCTCCGAGGTCCAGCGGATGCTGATCGCGCGCGGCCTCGGGCTGCCCGTCGAGTGAGCGTTGGAGGGTCCGACTAGCCTGAGCGCATGGGTCGACGCTGGCAGCACCTCGTCTCCGAGGTCGCGAAGTTCCTGGCCGTCGGCGGTCTGGCCACCCTGATCGCGCTGGCGCTGTTCAACGTGCTCGTGCACGGCTACTTCGGCGGCCCCGGACCGATGCACGGCCACGCCCTTTGGGCGTACCTGATCGCGAACACGATCGGGATGCTGGTCAGCTACCGGGGCAGCCGCTCCTGGGCGTTCCGGCATCGCGAGGCCGTCGGGCCCGCCGGCGGACGCCTGGCCTACTTCGGGATCAACACCGTCACGATGGTGCTGCCGATCTCCTGCCTGTGGTTCAGCCGGAACATCCTCGGCCTGGACAACGCCCTGTCGGACAACCTCGCGGCGAACGTGATCGGGCTGGCGCTCGGCATGATGGCGCGGTTCTTCCTCTTCCGCCGCTTCGTGTTCCGCCACCCGGCCCGCGGCGAGCCCGTCCCCGTCGGGTAGGCAGGGAAGCCACCCGGCCTACTGCCAGAGGTCGGTCCAGCGGACGTCGAGCCGCGCGAGCATGGCGCGCAGCAGCGGGAGGCTGATCCCGACCACGTTGTGGGGGTCGCCGGTGATCCCCGAGACGAAAGCACCCCCGAGCCCGTCGAGCGTGAACGCACCGGCGACGTGCAGCGGCTCGCCACTGGCGACGTATGCGTCGACCTCCTCGTCGCTGATCCGGGCGAAGCGGACCTGCGTGGCGGCGGTCGCGGAGATCCAGCGCTCGCCCGACGTGTCGATCACGCAGTGGCCGGTGTGCAGTACGCCGGTCCGTCCGCGCATGGCGTGCCAGCGGGCGCGGGCGTCGTCGCCGTCGCGTGGCTTGCCCAGCGGCTGTCCGTCGAACTCGAGCACGGAGTCGCAGCCGACCACCAGGGCGTCGCGCTGGTCGGCGGCCACCGCGACCGCCTTGAGCTGGGCCAGCTTCAGGGCCAGGTGCCCGGGGCGGCGCTCCGTGATCTGGTCCTCGTCCACGCCCGACACGACCACCTCGGGATGGATCCCGGCATTGCGCAGCGTGCTCAGCCGCGCAGCGGAGGCACTGGCCAGGACGAGGCGGGGCACGGTGGCGATCAGCGGGGGAGGGCGCTGGCGCGCCAGGCGTCGGCGCCGTGCCGCAGCACCGGACGCACCTTGCGGGCATGCGCCGACCACTGGCTGACAGGTCCGCGGCTGTCCGCGGGTGCCGACGCGGCGAGGCTCGAGATGACCGCCACCAGGGCGGCCACCTCCTCGGGGGTGGCCGAGGCGTCGAGCACCCGGAGCAGTGGTGCCGCGTCGTCGCTCATACCGGTCATCGTACGGTCCGTCCCATGCCCGCTCAGAGGGGGATGTTGCCGTGCTTCTTGGGCGGCAGCGTCTCGCGCTTCGACTTCAGCAGGCGCAACGCGCGGGTCACCTCGGCCCGCGTCTCGTGCGGCGTGATCACCGCGTCGATGTAGCCACGCTCGGCTGCGATGTAGGGGTTGGCGAGGTGGTCTTCGTACTCCGTGATCAGCTCGGCACGCTTCGCCTCGGGGTCCGAGGCGTCCTTGAGCTCGTTGCGGTAGAGGATGTTCACCGCGCCCTGGGCGCCCATCACGGCGATCTGCGCCGTCGGCCAGGCGACGTTGATGTCGGCGCCGAGGTGCTTGGAGCCCATCACGTCGTACGCGCCGCCGTACGCCTTGCGGGTGATCACCGTGACCAGCGGGACCGTGGCCTCCGCGTAGGCGTAGATCAGCTTGGCGCCGCGACGGATGATGCCGTTCCACTCCTGGTCGGTGCCGGGCAGGAAGCCGGGAACGTCGACGAAGGTGAGCACCGGGATGTTGAACGCGTCGCAGGTGCGCACGAAGCGGGCCGCCTTCTCCGAGGCGTCGATGTCCAGCGTGCCGGCGAACTGCATCGGCTGGTTGGCCACGATCCCGACGGAGCGTCCTTCGACCCGGCCGTAGCCGACGATGATGTTGCCGGCGAAGAGCGGCTGGACCTCCAGGAACTCCTCGTCGTCCAGGACCGCCTCGATCACCGTGTGCATGTCGTAGGGCTGGTTCGGCGAGTCCGGGATCAGTGTGTCGAGAGCGCGGTCGGTGTCGCTCGGCTCCAGGTCGGCCGGCTCGTCGTACGACGGCGCCTCGTCGAGGTTGTTCTGGGGGAGGAACGACAGCAGCGCCTTGACGTACTCAAGCGCGTCGTCCTCGTCGGAGGCCATGTAGTGGGCGTTGCCGGACTTGGTGTTGTGCGTCCGGGCGCCGCCGAGCTCCTCCATCGAGACGTCCTCGCCGGTGACGGTCTTGATTACGTCGGGACCGGTGATGAACATGTTGGAGCTGCCGTCGACCATCACGGTGAAGTCGGTGACTGCGGGGGAGTAGACGTGACCACCCGCGCAGGAGCCCATGATCAGCGAGATCTGCGGGATCACTCCCGAGGCGTGGACGTTGCGGCGGAAGATCTCGCCGTACAGGCCGAGCGAGACGACGCCCTCCTGGATCCGGGCGCCGGCACCCTCGTTGATGCCGACGATCGGGCAGCCGGTCTTCATCGCGAGGTCCATGACCTTGCAGATCTTCTCGCCGTACACCTCGCCGAGGCTGCCGCCGAAGACCGTGAAGTCCTGGCTGAACACGCACACCTGGCGTCCGTCGATGGTGCCGTAGCCGGTCACGACGCCGTCGCCGTAGGGACGCTTCGCCTCGAGCCCGAAGGCGGTCGAGCGGTGGCGGGCGAGCTCGTCGAGCTCGACGAACGAGCCCTCGTCGAAGAGGATCTCGATCCGCTCACGGGCTGTCTTGCGGCCCTTGGCGTGCTGCTTCTCGACGGCCTTGGCCGAACCGGCGTGGACCGCCTCGTCGAGCCGGCGGTCGAGGTCCTCGAGCTTGCCAGCGGTGGTGTGGATGTCGATCTCGGCCGGGACGTCGGTCCCTTCGTCGATGCCTGCGCTCACGCGTGTTCGCCTCCTCGGTGATCGTGCAGCAATCTAGTCCCTGTGACTTCCCCTGACGCCTCCCGCCCATCCCTCGACCGCGCGCTGCTCGCGGCCGCACCCCCGCCGTGGCGGGTCGAGGTGGTCGACGAGGCCGCCTCGACGAACGCCCTCGTCGGCGTCCGGGCCCGTGCCGGGGAGCCCGAGGGGCTGGTGGTGGCGGCCGAGCACCAGACCTCGGGCCGTGGTCGGCTCGACCGGGTCTGGGTCACCCCGGCAGGCAGTGCGCTCACGTGCTCGGTGCTGCTGCGGCCCGCGGGCGTGCCGGTGGCGAGGTGGCCGTGGCTCCCGCTGCTGGCGGGGGTGGCCACCGCGACAGCCGTACGCCGGGCCACCGGAGTTGCCGCCGACCTCAAGTGGCCCAACGACGTGCTCGTCGGGGACCGGAAGCTGGCCGGGATCCTGGTGGAGCGGGTGGACACGCCCGAAGGCCCCGCCGCCGTGGTCGGGATCGGGCTCAACGCCGCCATGCGTGCCGACGAGCTGCCCGTGGACACGGCCACCTCCCTGCTCCTCGAGGGCGGCAGAGCCGGGCGCACGACGCTGCTGCTGGCCGTCCTGGAGATGCTCGGGGAGCTCGTGGCCGGGTGGGTCTCGGGCGCCGGCGAGCCGAGCGCGCTCCGCGCCGCCTACCTCGAGCTCTGCGGCACCGTGGGCCGTGAGGTGCGTGTCGAGCTGCCGGGTGGCGAGCAGTGCCGCGGGCAGGCCACGGGGGTCGACCCGGACGGACGGCTGGTCGTGGACGTGGATGGTGTGGCCCGGCAGTTCGGCGCCGGGGACGTCGTGCACCTGCGAGCGTGACTGCGCCGGTGGCCGCCTGACGTCGGGCGAGCGTGACATGATCGTCTCGTGGCGATCTCCAAGAGGCTGCTCAACCCCGGCGAGAACGTCGTGGTCAGCACCCGCACGCACGTGAAGGCCCTGCTCGGGCCGACGCTGATCCTGCTGGTGGTGGCCGCGGTCACGGGCTACCTCGTCAGCCTCCCGAGCGGCAAGGCAGCCGGGCTGCTGCGGATCGTGATCGGCCTGGTCGCCCTCGCGGTGGTCCTGTGGACCGTCGTGATGCCGTTCCTGCGCTGGCTGACCACGACGTACACGATCACCGACCGGCGCCTGATCACCCGCACCGGGATCCTGAACCGCCGTGGCCATGACATCCCGATCCCGAGGATCAACGACGTCTCGTACGAACACGGTCTCGTCGACCGGATCTTCGGCTGCGGGACCCTGGTCATCTCCGACGCGAGCGAGCACGGCCGGGTCTCCCTGCCGGACATCCCGCACGTGGAGCAGGTGCACCTCCAGATCAGCGAGCTGCTGTTCGGACACACGGGGACACCTCTGCGCACCGATGACGGGACCTGAGCGCGAGTTCACCCGGGAGCAGCTCGAGGCGGCGATCCTGGGTGACACACCGGAGCTGACCAGCCAGGACGTCGCCGCGGCAGCCGGGGTCGAGCTCAAGGAGGCGCGTCGCCTCTGGCGTGCGCTGGGCTTCCCGGACGCGGGCGACGAGGCGGCCTTCACCGATGCCGACCTGCACGCGCTGAGCCTGCTCGGCGGGGCGGTCCGCAGCGGCGCGATCGACTTCGACACCGGCGTCCAGCTGACCCGGGCCGTCGGCCAGACCATGGCGAAGCTCGCCGACTGGGAGGTCGCCACCCTGGCCGCCCGGGTGGAGGAGCTGGAGACGGGCGACGAGGCCACCGGCAGCCGGATCGGCAGCGCGCTGCGCATGGTGACCGAGGTGGGGGTCCCCTTCGAGGAGCTCCTCATCTACGCGTGGCGCCGCCATCTCGCCGCCGCCGTCTCCCGCGTGGAGGCCCTCGGCGCGAACGACGAGGATCTGCACACCAACGACGTCACCGTCGGCTTCGCCGACCTGGTCAGCTTCACCGCCTTGTCCAACGAGCTCACGCAGTCCGGGATCGGCGACCTGGTCGAGGTCTTCGAGACGCGCTGTCACGACGTGGTCGCGGCCAACCACGGCCGGGTGATCAAGACGTTGGGCGACTCTGTCCTGTTCATCTCCGAGTCGCCGGTCCGGGGCATCGACATCGGGCTCGGGATCATCCAGGTGATCGGGCGTGACGCCCGGATGCCCGATGTCCGCGTCGGTCTCGCGTCCGGGTCGGTCGTGCTGCGGCTCGGCGACGTCTTCGGCCCGCCGGTCAACCTGGCTGCCCGGCTGACCACCGTGGCCCGCCGCAACCGGGTGATCATCGACGAGGCCACGGCCGCACTGCTGCCGGCAGAGGAGTTCGAGACCCGGCCCCTTCCGGAGCGCCCGGTGCGCGGCTTCGGGCTGGTCGCGCCGTACGCCGTGCGTCGTACCTGAGTGCCGAAAGGCCTGATTCGGCACAAACCAGACATTCGAGATTCGACGGCGGCGGACGGCCCCGGAACTTTACTCTCGACAGATGCTGCAGGTACAGGACGTCGAGCTCGATCTCGACCAACGGAGGGTCTGGCGCGCCGGCGTCGAGATCCGCCTGTCCAAGAAGGAGTTCGACCTGCTGTACGCCGTGATCAGCCGGCCCGGCACGATCGTGTCGCGGGCCGACCTGATGCGCGAGGTCTGGGACACCACCTTCTGGACGTCGGCCAAGACGATCGACGTCCACCTGGGCTGGCTGCGGCGCAAGCTCGGCGACGACCCGCGGCACCCGTCGCTGATCACGACGATCCGCGGCAAGGGGCTGCGCTTCGAAGCCGCGCCGCCGAACCACTCCGGCGAGCTTGCGATGAACGGGACTGACTAGTCTGCCGGGTGTGACGTCGCCCCCCAGGCCCCCCGGGCCTCCCCGGCTCGCCGTGATCGGTGGCGGTCAGCTGGCCAGGATGATGGCCGAGCCGGCCAACGCGCTGGGACTGCCGCTGCGGCTGCTCGCCGAGGCCGAGGGCGTCTCCGCCGCCCAGGTCATCCCCGACCACGTCGTCGGCGACTACCGCGACCTGGCCACGCTCCGCAGCGTCACCGAGGGCTGCTCGGTGGTCACCTTCGACCACGAGCACGTGCCGACCGCCCACCTGCACGCGCTGGCCGCCGACGGGGTCGCCTGTCGTCCCGGCCCCGGTGCCCTGGTGCACGCCCAGGACAAGGCCGTCATGCGCCGTCGACTGACCGAGCTGGGGATCCCCTGTCCGCGTCACGCGGACGTGTCGCGGCCCGAGGAGGTCGCGGAGTTCGCCGCCTCGGTCGGTGGCTTCCCGGTCGTGCTCAAGACGACCCGCGGCGGCTACGACGGCAAGGGTGTCTGGATGGTCTCCTCGGCCGAGGAGTCGGGCGAGGCGTTCGCTGCTGCGTCGGCTGCCGGGGTCGAGATCCTCGCCGAGGAGCGGGTGGACTTCCGGCGAGAGCTGTCCGCCCTGGTCGCCCGCTCGCCGTCCGGTCAGGCCGCGGCGTACCCGGTGGTGGCCTCCACCCAGAAGGACGGCGTCTGCCACGAGGTCGTGGCGCCGGCGCCAGGCCTGTCCGCGGACCTGGCGCACGAGGCCCAGACGATCGCGCTCACGGTGGCCGGCGAGCTCGACGTCACCGGTATCCTGGCCGTGGAGCTGTTCGAGACCACCGATGGCCGGATCCTGGTCAACGAGCTCGCGATGCGTCCGCACAACACCGGCCACTGGACCCAGGACGGCGCGGTCACCAGCCAGTTCGAGAACCACCTCCGGGCCGTGCTCGACCTGCCGCTCGGCTCGCCGGCGACGCGCGCCCGCTGGACCGTGATGGTCAACATCCTCGGCGGTGATGAGGACCCCGGTGGGCTGTACGCCGGGTACCCGCATGCGTTCGCCCGCGACCCGCAGCTGCGGGTGCACCTGTACGGCAAGGAGCTGCGTCCGGGCCGCAAGGTCGGCCACGTCAACGCCTACGGCGACGACCTCGACGAGGTCCTGGAACGAGCCCGGCATGCCGCCGCGTGGTTCCGCGGCGACCTCGGCAACGAAAGCGAGTAGCAGATGACCAGTCAGGCAAGCACGAACGGCGGCACCCCCCGGGTCGGCATCGTGATGGGCTCGGACTCGGACTGGCCGGTGATGAAGGCGGCCGTCGAGGCGCTCGAGGAGTTCGGTGTCCCGCACGAGGCCGACGTCGTGTCCGCGCACCGGATGCCTGAGGAGATGCTGGCCTACGGCCGGGCCGCCGTCGACCGCGGGCTCGCCGTGATCATCGCCGGCGCCGGGGGAGCGGCCCACCTGCCCGGGATGCTGGCCGCGGTGACCCCACTCCCGGTGATCGGGGTGCCGGTCGCGCTCAAGCACCTCGACGGCATGGACTCACTGCTCTCGATCGTGCAGATGCCGTCCGGCGTACCGGTCGCGACGGTCGCGGTGGGCAACGCGCGCAACGCCGGCCTGCTCGCCGTACGCATCCTCGCCGCGAGCGACACCGCCCTCCGTCAGCGGATGGTGGACTTCCAAGAGGACCTGCGTGCCTCGGCCCAGGAGAAGGGCAAGGCCGTCCGCGGCGACGCCGGCAAGCGCGTCGGCTTCTGACCCGCACCTCTCCGAGGACTGCGGTTTGGTCCCCAACCGCAGGTTTTTCGGGGTGGGACCTGCAGTTTGTGACCAATGGAGGGGGTCAGGCAGGCCGCTGAGGGCCGGGTCAGGTACGCCGACGCCACTCGATCGCCGGGCAGGTGTCCATCACCATCGGTACGCCGGCCTCGGTGGTCCGCTCGAACGCCAGGTGGTCGACCACCCCGAGCTGGAACCAGACCGCCTTCGCCCCGACCTTGACCGCCTGGTCGGCGAAGTCGCCGGCAGCCTCGGAGCGCCGGAACACGTCCACCACGTCGATGTCGAAGGGCACGTCGGCCAACGTCGCGTACCCCTGCTCACCGAGCACCACGGGCGCGTTGGGATGGATGGGCACGATCCGCTTGCCGCGCGACTGCAGCAGCCGGGCGATGGAGTACGCCGTCCGCGAGGGGTTGCCGCTCAGCCCGACCACGGCCCAGGTGCGGCACTCGTCGAGCATGAGCCGGATGTGGTCGGCGTCCAGCCAGGGTGCGTCGGTGGCCATGCTTCAACCGTACCCAGACAGGACCAAAGACCCCTTTCTTGCGGCGGAGCAACTTCGAGAGCCCGGATGCTGGTCGCAGCGCCTGCCCGGGGGCTACCTTGAGCCGTTCGTTACTGGGAGGTAACGACACTACTGCTCGGAGGGAGCACATCTTGAGGAACTTCACCCTGCCCACGCGGTTCGCCGCCACGGGCGCCACGGCGGCACTCATCGCCGCTTCGGTCGCACTCGCCCCGGCCGCCACCGCCGCCGTGAGCAAGACCACCTCGTACGACTGTGGAGCCGCGGGTCCGGTCTCCGTGACCATCGCCCAGAGCCTGATCAGCGACGGGATGACCCTGTCGGCAGGGATGGATGCCCCCAACCTGCCTCTCGACATCAGCGCCACGCTGTCCGACGCGACCACCGGCGCGCTCCGCTCCGGCGGCGTCACCGAGGTGAGCGGGAGCTCGTCAGACATGGTCGCCGGCATCGCGCCCGCCGGCAGCACGACTCCGATCGCCCAGGTGGCCCTGGTCGGGGTGAACTTCCCGGCCTCGCCCATGCCGGACTCGGGAGCGATCACGATCAACACCGTCCCGAGCGACGGCAGCCAGGGGTTCCCCGCCGCGACGGACCCCTTCAACGGGCCGCCCGCGGGAAGCTACGACGTCCTGCTGCCCTCGACGTTCACCTTCAACGCGGCCATGCAGGGCGGCGGTGCCCTCCCGGGGTCGCCGTACACCTGCACGCTGGGCCAGGGTGAGGACCCGAAGCTCGCCACGCTGAACTTCGCCAAGAACCCCTCCACGGTCAAGGCACGCGTCAAGAACGCGCCGCTGCACCGTGGGGACCGCGCGAAGCTTGCCGTGCGCATGGTGGCGGCGAACGAGACGCCGTCGGGCAAGGTCCTGGTCAAGATGGGTCGCAAGACCATCGGCAAGGGGATGCTCGGCAGTGCCGGTCGCGTCACGATCCGGCTCGACCGGATGAGCGTCGGCGGGCACAAGATCGTGATCAAGTACCGCGGCGACGGCTACACCAAGGCCTCGCGCAAGGCGATGCGGGTGGTCGTCAAGCGCTGACCCGACGGTCGCGCGCGTGCTCGACCTCGACCGCCCGGTCGGTGCCTCGCACCGGCCGGGCGGTCATCGTTACCCAGCAGTAGAATTCGATCCCATGAGCGCTGACTACCCGATGTACGCCCTGTCCGAGGAGCACCAGGCGATCCGCGAGGCGGTCCGCGCGGTCTGCGACGCGAAGGTCGCCCCGGCAGCCGCGGAGGTGGACGAGAGCGCCGAGTTCCCGCAGGCGGCGTACGACGCGCTGGCCTCGGCCGACTTCGCTGCCCCGCACATCGGCGAGGAGTACGGCGGCGCCGGCGCCGACGCGCTCGCCACCTGCATCGTGATCGAGGAGGTCGCCCGGGCCGTGCGCCTCGTCCTCGCTGATCCCGGCGGTCAACAAGCTCGGCACGATGCCGCTGATCCTGGCCGGCTCGGAGGACCTGAAGCAGAAGTACCTCACCCCGGTCGCCGCCGGACAAGGCGATGTTCTCCTACTGCCTCTCCGAGCCCGAGGCGGGCTCCGACGCTGCAGCGATGAAGACCCGCGCGGTGCGCGACGGCGACGACTGGGTGCTCAACGGCGTGAAGCGCTGGATCACCAACGCCGGCGTCTCCGAGTTCTACACCGTGTTCGCGGTGACCGACCCCGAGCAGGGCTCGACGGGCATCTCGGCGTTCGTGGTGGAGAAGTCCGACGAGGGCGTCTCCTTCGGGGCGCCGGAGAAGAAGCTCGGATCAAGGGCTCGCCGACCCGCGAGGTCTACCTCGACAACGTGCGCATCCCGGCCGACCGGATGATCGGCGAGGAGGGCACCGGCTTCGCGACTCGCGATGCGCGTGCTCGACCACACCCGCGTCACGATCGCCGCGCAGGCCGTCGGGCTCGCCCAGGGTGCGCTCGACTACGCGCTGGGCTACGCCAAGGAGCGCCAGCAGTTCGGCAAGTCGATCGCCGAGTTCCAGGGACTGCAGTTCCTCCTCGCCGACATGGGGATGAAGGTCGAGGCCGCGCGCCAGCTGACGTACGCCGCCGCCGGCCGGTCCGAGCGCGGCGACAAGGACCTCACGTTCTTCGGTGCCGCCGCCAAGTGCTTCGCCTCCGACGTCGCGATGGAGGTCACCACGAACGCCGTGCAGGTGCTCGGCGGCTACGGCTACACCCGCGACTACCCCGTCGAGCGGATGATGCGCGACGCCAAGATCACCCAGATCTACGAAGGCACCAACCAGGTCCAGCGGATCGTGATGGCCCGTCAGCTCCTCTCGGGGATCCAGTCCGAGCTCTGATGGCCGCCCGGTTCGAAGAGCTGGCCTGGGCCGACACCCGGATGGGTGAGCTCACCCTTCGTCGCCGCACCGACCGGCAGCTCGACCGCGAGGTCTACGAGGTCAAGCTCGGCGACGAGTACCTCATGTCCAGCCTCTTCACGGTCGCCGAGATCGAGCTCGCCCGCCTCGGGCTGGCGGAGCTGTTCGCGACGTCCGACGTCGCGTCCGCTCGGGTGCTCGTCGGCGGACTCGGCCTCGGCTACACCGCCCTGGCAGTCTTGGAGCACGCGGCGGTGAGCCGGCTGGACGTGGTCGAGGCGCTCCCCGACGTGATCGACTGGCACCGCCGCGAGCTGCTGCCCGCCTCGCCGGCTCTGATGGCAGACGCACGCACCAATCTCGTGGACGGCGACTTCTTCGCGATGATGGCGGCACCGCGCGAGAGCGAGGACCTGGTCCGCTACGACGCGATGCTGGTCGACATCGACCACACCCCGAGCCACCAGCTCGACCCCAGCCATGCGGCCTTCTACGAGGTCGAGGGCCTGCGCCGGTTGGGTGGCTGGCTGGAGCCCGGCGGCGTGTTCGCCCTCTGGTCCGACGACCCGCCGGACGCGGCGTTCGAGCAGCGGCTCGCCGCCGTCTTCGCGCACCACGTCTCCCGCGTGGTCGCCTTCGACAACCCCCTCACCGGGGGCCAGTCCGCCAACACCGTGTACGTCGCCCGCGACCTCATCGACCTGGGCGAGCAGGGCTAGCGTCAGTCGAGGTCTCGGATGGCGCGGCTCTCGATGTCGCGCAGTACCTCGTCCGCGCTCGCCGGAGAGACCTCGCCGCGACGACGTGCCTCGAGCACGAGCGCCCGCTCCACCCCAGCGGCCTCGCGCAGCACCGACTGCAGCTGCTCGGCAGGGTGCGCACCCTCTCCGTTCGCCGAACCCTGTCGGGCCTCGTCCATCGCAGCCTGGGAGGCCAGGTAGCCCTCGTACTGGGTCACGGCGGCGCGTCGGACGTCCTCGGCCACCCCAGCACCCTCGGTCCCCTCCACCCACTCGTCCCCGTCGCCTCGCACGTGCGCCAGCGCGGCCTCGGCGGCCCGGCGGCGCAGCTCGACCACCTCGCGCGCGTCGTCACCGACCCGGGCCACTCCGAGCCAGGCGGTGAGCGGGGCCAGCGTCAGCCCCTGGACGACCAGCGTGAGGAGCACGCACGCCAGCCCGATCGCGACGATCTCCTCCCGATGCGGGAAGGGGGCCCCGCCGTCGACGGTCGCCGGCAGCGCCAGGGCCGCCGCCACCGTGACCACCCCACGCATGCCGGCCCAGGACACCACCGTCGACTCGCGCCAGTCGAACGGCACCGGGGTGTCCCGGCGGCGGGCCCGCAACCCGGACAGCCAGCCGGTCGGGAAGATCCAGGCCGCCCGGAAGCCGACGAGGGCGGTCACGACCAGGAGGATCCGCCACAGGGTGTCCGACGTCAGCGTCGACGAGCCGATCACCTCGACCAGCTCGAAGCCGAGCAGTGCGAAGACCAGGCTGGTGATCAGGAAGTCGGCGTACGACCACACGGCCCGACCGAGCAGCCACCCCTGCGAGGTCGTGGCCTCGTGCCCGTAGGTGCGCAGGAAGAGGCCCAGCGTGAGTACGGCGAGCACGCCGGAGCCGCGCAGGTGCTCGGCGCCGATGTAGCCCAGGAAGGGGACGAGGACGGTGACCGTGGTCTCGGCGTACCCGTCGTGGATCCGCGCCAGCACCCGTTGGGCGACGACCCCGACGACGAGCCCCACGACGGCCCCGACGGCTACGGCGAGCCCGAGCTCCAGCGCGGTGCCGCCAAAGGTGATCGTGCCGGTGACCGCGGCGGCGACGGCCACCTTGTAGGTGACCAGGGCGGTGGCGTCGTTGAACATCCCCTCGCCCTCGAGGATCGTCACCAGCCGGTGGGGGAGTCGCAGCCTCCGGGCGACGGCGGTGGCGGCCACGGGGTCGGGTGGGGAGACCATCGCACCGAGGACCCAGGCGGCCGGCCAGGGAAGGCCGGTGGCGTGGGCCAGGACCGCGATCACGACCGCGGTGGACACGGTCAGCCCGACGGCGAGCGTGAAGACCGAGCGCGCGTGCTCCCGGAACTCCACGACGGTGGTGCGCTGGGTCGCCGCGAACAGCAGCGGGGGGAGCACGACGGGAAGGATCAGGTCCGGGTTGAGCGTCAGCTGGTGGGTGCCCGGTAGCAGCGCCACCGCGAGCCCGAAGAGGGTGAGCAGCACCGGTTGCGGGATCCGCAGCCGGTCCGCTGCGGGGGTCAACGCCACCACGCCGACGATCAGCACCGCCACCAGCACGAGCTCGTCCATGGCGCCACCCTAGGGGTGGCCCGGGCTCGTACGATGGCGACGACCTCACCCACCCGACGTTCCAGGAGGCCGTCACCGTGCCCCAGGACCACCCGACTGACACGGTCCGCCCCCAGCTGGTCGTGTTCGACGTCAACGAGACCCTCTCCGACATGTCCCCCCTGGCGGGACGGTTCGAGGAGGTCGGCGCACCCGGACACTTGGCGGCCACGTGGTTCGCCAGCGTGCTTCGCGACGGCTTCGCCCTGACCGCGGTCGGTGAGAACCCGGCCTTCGCCGAGCTGGCCACCGGTCTCCTCCGCGGGGTCCTGGCCGGCCAACCGCTCGACCGGAGTCCCGAGGCCGCGGTCGATCACGTGATGACCGGGTTCGCCACTCTCGAGGTGCACCCCGACGTCCGCCAGGGGATCACGGCGCTGGCCGACCTCGGCCTCCGGCTCGTGACGTTGAGCAACGGGTCCACGTCGGTCGCGGAGGGGCTGCTGGCGAGAGCCGGGCTGAGCGAGCACTTCGAACGGCTGCTGTCGGTGGAGCAGGCCGGGCTCTGGAAGCCGGGCGCCGCCGCCTACCGGTACGCCCTCGCCGAGTGCGGTGTGGCGGCCGGCGACGCGATGCTGGTCGCGGTGCACCCGTGGGACGTCGACGGGGCGGGCCGCGCGGGGCTCCAGGGGGTCTGGGTCAACCGCTCCGGAGGCGACTACCCCGGGCACTTCCGGGCACCGGACGGCGAGGTCGCCTCGCTCGTGGAGCTCGCTGACCGGCTGCGGTGACCGATGGGGGGATCGCGTGCGATCCTCGGACCCATGACTGAGGCCGTCGTCGTCGGATCAGGGCCGAACGGGCTCGCCGGTGCCGTACGCCTTGCCGAGGCGGGGCTGCGGGTCACCGTGCTCGAGGCAGCGGACCGCGTCGGAGGCGGGCTTCGTACGTCGGAGCTGACCGTGCCGGGTCTCCTCCACGACGACTGCTCCGCCTTCCACCCGGCGTTCTTCGCCTCGCCGTACCTCAGCACGCTGGGGTTGGAGCGGCACGGGCTCGAGTTCGCCCATCCCGAGATCCAGGTCGGCCACCCCTTGGACGGGGGACGGGCTGCGTTCCTGCACCGGTCCGTGGCGCAGACGGCGGCCGGTCTGGGCGCCGGCGGTCCGTCGTGGGAGCGCCTCTTCGCCCCGCTCGTCCGTGACTTCCCGGCGCTGGTCGAGGACACGTTCGGCCCGGTCCTCCGCGTGCCGCACCACCCGCTCAGGCTGGCCCGGTTCGGTGCCCTGGCCTCCCTCCCGGCCACCGTGCTCGGGCCGCGCCTCGGCAGCGTGGAGGCCCGAGCCCTCTTCGGCGGGGTCGCCGCCCACCTGATCGGGCGCCTGGACCGACCGCTGTCGTCGGCCGTCGGGCTGATGCTGGCCGCCGCCTCACACGTGCACGGGTGGCCGGTCGCCCGCGGCGGGTCGCAGTCCATCGCGGCCGCGCTCGTGGCGCGGCTGACCGAGCTCGGCGGCACCGTCGAGACCGGAGTTCGGGTCGAGACCGTTGCTCAGCTTCGGGGAGCGGACGTGGTGCTCCTGGACCTGGCCCCCGGTGCGGTGGTCGACCTGCTGGGGGAGGCGATGCCGCACCGGGTCGCTCGCTCGTACCGGCGCTTCCGGCACGGACCCGCCGCGTTCAAGGTCGACCTCGCGGTCGCCGATGGCGTCCCCTGGACACACCCCGACCTTGCCCGGGCCGGCACCGTGCACCTCGGCGGAGCGTTCGACGAGGTCGCCGCGGCGGAACGCGACATCACCTCGGGCCGGATGCCGGCCAGACCGTTCGTGCTGCTGGGCCAGCAGTACGTCGCCGACCCGAGCCGTTCGAACGGCGACGTGCACCCGGTCTGGGCGTATGCCCACGTGCCGGCCGGGTACGACCAGGACGCGACGGAGGCCGTGCTCGGCCAGGTCGAGCGGTTCGCCCCGGGGTTCCGGGACCGGGTGCTCGCGGTGCACACGCGGTCGCCCGCCGAGCTGACGGCGTACAACGCCAACTACGTGGGTGGCGACATCGGCACCGGCGCCAACGGCGGACTGCAGATCGTGCTCCGGCCGCGCCCAGCGGCCAACCCCTACCGCACCGGCGTCCCCGGGCACTATCTGTGCTCGGCCGCCACGCCTCCCGGCGGAGGAGTGCACGGCATGGGTGGCTTCCACGCCGCCGAGGCCGCGCTGCGCGACCTCGGGATCAACCCTTGAGCCCCGAAGGTCCGCACAGACGCTTCTTGATGTCGCCGGCGCGGTCCTCCTGGATCAGCCGGAACAGGCGCTTGGAGCGGACCGGGTCCCAGTTCACCGCCAGGTCCACGATCGGCATGGAGCACGTCAGCCCGTTCTTGCCGTCGACCCGGGTCATCGCCCAGGCGAAGCGCAGGGTGTCGATCGGACCCGTCTGCTTGCCGACGGCCAACGAGTCCGAGCCGGCCTTGGCGAGGTTGAAGTAGCGCAGGGGGTTGAGCACGGTCCAGGGCGACGTCGCCTTGGCGCCGATGGCGCTGACCACCTCCCGCTGGTGGCGGGCACGGTCGATGTCCCCGAGTCCCGAGGTGTGCCGGGACCGCGCGTAGCCGAGGGCCTTGACGCCCTGGACCTCCTGGCACCCCTTCTTGATGTGCAGGTTGGCCAGCGGGTCGTCCATGCGGGTCTTCGGGCAGATGGTGACGCCCCCGACCGCGTCGACGATGTCGACCAGGCCGGCGAAGCCGATCTCGACGTAGTTGTCGATGTAGATGCCGGTGTTCTGCTCGATGGTCTTCACCAACAGCTGCGCGCCGCCGTAGGCGAAGGCGGCGTTGACCTTCGTGGTGCCGTGCCCCGGGATGTCCACGATGGAGTCGCGCGGGATGGAGAGCAGTACGTTCGGGCCGGAACCGGTGTGCAGCAGCATGATCGTGTCGGTGCGCTGTCCCGACGCGTTGCCGGTGCCGAACCGCTTGCGCTGCTTCTTGGTCAGGTCGCCTCGACTGTCCGAGCCGACCAGGAGGTAGTTGCTGCCGGACTGGTTGTCGGGTCGTGCCCCCGACGGCTCCGCGTCGACCTTGTCCAGCCGCGCCCAGGCCCACAGGGGCACCGCCACCAGGAACACCAGCCACGCGAACAGTACGAGGCGCAGGATCCGCCACCACGGCGCCCGGCGCCGGGGTCGGCCCGGAGGTGTCGGTGCGGGTCTCGGTGTGACGACGCCGCCGCCCGCCCCTGCCGACATCGGCGAGCCCGACGACCCTGGACGCTTGATCGTGGGCAGCACCTGGGTCGGCTCGGGATCGTGCGGGCCGGCCGCGGGTCGGCTCGACGCCGGTCCGCCGGAGGCCTGGGCCTCGGCCGGACCACTGTCCTTGCCCCCGTAGAGCCAGCCGTAGCCGTGCCTGCCGCCAGCAGTGCTGCTGTCCGGGTCGTTGCCGCGGGGGCCGTTCGTCATGGCGAAGACGCTACCGTGCGGATCCTGACGGCCCCCGGCGGTCACCGAAACCGCCCGGAGGCCCGCCACGTCGAGTCGACCCGGTTCGGCGCGCCGCGACCCGTGTGGCGGGTGTGACTGGTGATACTTGGCTGGCACTGCCGCTCAGAGAGGCCACCTCGATGCCACCCGTTCCTTCCCCCGGGTCGCTCGACCGCCGGACCAGTCGCCGCGACGAGAGTCGGGTCAGGTTCCGACGGGCGATCACGCTCGTGCTGATGACGTTCGTCGTGCCCGGCTCCGCGCAGCTCGTGGCCGGTCGCCGGGAGGTCGGCCGGATCGCGCTGCGCGTCTGGCTGGGCGTCATCGGCACCGTCGGCCTCCTGCTGTTCGTCGGGTGGCTCTCGCCGAGCTTCGTCTTCTGGCTGCTGAGCAACACCGTGGTGCTGGGCCTGCTCCGCTTCGTGCTGATGGCCCTCGCGGTCGGGTGGGCGCTGCTGTTCATGGACGCCTGGCGGCTCGGCCAGCCTCTCGGCCTGATGCAGCGGCAGCGGCTCGCGATGGTCGGGCTCAACGGCTTCCTCTGCTTCTCGGTCGCCGGCAGCCTGCTCTTCGCCTCGCACGTGGTCTCGGTGCAGAAGGACTTCATCGCCGCGATGTTCAGCAGCCACACGGTGACCGACTCGCACCACGGCCGGTTCAACATCCTGCTGCTCGGAGGAGACTCCGGAGCCGGCCGCTGGGGTCTGCGCCCCGACAGCCTCAATGTGGCCAGCATCGACGCCGAGACCGGCAAGACCGTGCTGGTCGGGCTGCCGCGCAACATGACGAACTTCCGGTTCAAGCCCGGCTCGGTCATGGCCGAGCAGTACCCGGACGGCTACGACTGCGACGACTGCTACCTCAACTCCCTGGCCACCTGGGCGGCCGACCACGCCGCCCTCTTCCCGAAGTCGGCGAACGCCGGTGTCGAGGCGACCACGGAGGCCGTCGAGGGGATCACCGGCCTGGACATCAACTACTACGCGATGGTCAACCTCCAAGGTTTCAAGAACCTGGTGAACGCGGTCGGCGGCCTCACCCTCAACGTGCGGGCGCCGATCCCCGTGGGTGGCCTGGGCTCGGACGTCACCGGCTACATCCGGCCCGGCGTACGCAAGCTCAACGGCTTCGAGACGCTGTGGTTCGCACGCTCGCGTGAGGCCGCCGACGACTACTCGCGGATGGCTCGGCAGAAGTGCGTCATGAACGCGATGCTCGAGCAGCTCAGCCCGAAGACCGTGGTGCTGAAGTTCGAGTCCATCGCGAAGGCCAGCGAGGACCTGATCTCGACGAACCTGCCGGCCTCGGAGCTCGACCGGTTCATGCAGCTGGCGCTCAAGGCGCGCTCGAAGCCGGTCGCCACGCTCTCGCTGGTGCCGCCGATGATCAACACCGCAGCGCCGGACCTCGACCTGATCCGGGCCAAGGTCCAGGCGGCGATCTCCCGATCCGAGAGCGGCGCCGCGCCTGCGGGGAAGGGCAAGCACCGGTCCTTCAGCAGGGCACAGAAGGAGACCACCGGCGCTTCGGTGGGCAACATCCACGACGGCTACGCGGCGAACCAGGCCGCCGACCTGTCGTCTGCGTGCTGACCCCCCGGCCCGCCGGTCCTCGGTACGACGGTCGGTAGGGTCACTGCGTGCCCGAGCCCAGGAGCGAGACTCCGCGCATCGTCGCGGTCGTCGTCACGTTCAACCGGCGTGACCTCGTCACCCGGCTGGTCCTGACGCTGGACTCCGGGCGGGTGGTCCCGGACGAGATCGTCGTCGTCGACAACGCCTCGACGGACGGGACCTCGCAGGCTCTGGCCGCGCTGGAGACGGCCACCAAGCTGACCGTGCTGGAGCTCACCGAGAACACCGGCGGCGCGGGCGGGTTCCACACCGGTCTGGCCGAGGCGCTCGACCGTGGCGCGGACCTGGTCTGGCTGATGGACGACGACGGGACCCCCGTGCCCGACTGCCTCGAGCTGCTGCTGCCGCACATCACCACCCATGACTTCATCGGCCCGGCCGTGGTCTCGCAGGACGAGACCGGCCGGCTGTGCTTCCCGATCCGGGTGCCCGGCCGCTCGACGTTCCTGCCGTCCGTCGCGGCCCTCGAGGCGGCGGCACCCTCCGGCCTGCTCCCGGACGTGGTGATCCCGTTCAACGGCGTGCTCGTCACCCGCGAGCTCGTGGAGCGGATCGGGCTGCCGCGCGCGGAGTTCTTCATCTGGGGCGACGACGTGGAGTACCTCTGGCGTGCCCGCGCGGCCGGGGCTCGGGTGGCGACGGTGGTCGACGCACGGTTCCTGCACCCGTCCACCGATGATCTCGGCACGCCGCTGATGTGGGGCCGTACGACGTACAACCACACGCCGTCGGACCTCAAGCACTACTGCATGTGCCGCAACAACGTGGTGAACCTGCGGACCTACCGCGGACGGGTCGCGGTCCTCGCGTTCCTGGTCAAGACCGTCTGGTTCTACCTCTTCACCCGGCGTGACCTGGGCCGGCTGCGGATGAGCCTCCGCGCCATGCGGGACGGTTTCCGTGGGGACTTCACGGGTCACCAGAGGTACCTCCGGTGAGCCGCGACAGCGTCGCCGTCGTCATCGTCACCTTCAACCGGGCCGAGCTGCTCACCGGCTGTCTCGACGGGCTGTCACGCCAGACGGCGCCTCCCGATGCGGTCTACGTGGTCGACAACGCGAGCACGGACGCCACCCGTGCCGTGCTCGAGGCCCGCACGGACCTGCCGCTGCACGCCATCCACAGCACCGAGAACCTCGGCGGAGCGGGTGGCTTCCACCTGGGCATGCAGGTCGCCCATGAGGCCGGCTACGACCGGATCTGGCTGATGGACGACGACGTCGTCGCCGCCCCCGACTGCCTCGCGGTCCTGCTCGACCATCCCGGACCAGCGCTGATGGCCGTGCGGGAGGACTCGCGCGGGGCGTTGGTGGAGAAGTCCGCGCTCACCTTCGACCTCGCCAACCCGCTCGCCGTACGCCCCAAGCGCGAGTCGGTCGACCAACGGTGGCGGAGCAGGGCCGAGATGCCACCCGAGGTCGTCCTCGAGAACGTCGCGTTCGAGGGGTTCATGGTCCATCGGCGGGTGGTCGACGCGATCGGTCTGCCCGACCCGTCGTTCTTCATCTTCTACGACGACTGCGACTTCGCGATCAGGGCCAGGCGGGCGGGGTTCACGATCCTCGGGCTGCGCGACGCGGTGCTGGTCCGCCAGCTGGACTTCGACCAGCAGCACGCCCTGGACACCTGGAAGGGCTTCTACATGTACCGCAACCTGTTCGCGGTGCACTTCAGGTACGGCGAGAACGTCCTGGTCCGGCTCAAGCCGTACCTGATCACGCTCGCCGTGGTCCTGGTCTCGCCCCTGCGCGGGGGGAGCCGGAGGCCAGAAACGTGCTCCGCGCCATCTCGGCAGCACGTGGGATGCGCCACGTCCCGCTCGGGGCAGGCTCGGGGCCTGCCTCGCCGTCGCTAGACTGACCCTCGCCTCGACCCAGGAGTGTTGTGTTGAACGCTGACCTTGTCGTCGTCGGCTCCGGATTCTTCGGCCTGACGATCGCTGAACGCTGTGCCAACGAGCTCGGGCTCAATGTGCTCGTGCTCGAACGGCGCCACCACATCGGTGGCAACGCCTACAGCGAGCCGGAACCCGAGACCGGGATCGAGGTGCACGTCTACGGCGCGCACCTGTTCCACACCTCGAACGAGAAGGTGTGGGAGTACGTCAACCGGTTCACCGACTTCACGTCGTACCAGCACCGGGTCTTCGCGAAGTACCAGGGACAGGTCTACTCGTTCCCGATGAACCTCGCGCTGATCAACTCGTTCTTCGGGAAGTCCCACACCCCGGACGAGGCGCGGGAGCTGATCGCCGAGCAGGCCAGCGAGTTCGCCACCGAGGACGCCTCGAACCTCGAGGAGAAGGCGATCAGCCTGATCGGCCGGCCCCTCTACGAGGCCTTCGTCAAGGGCTACACGGCCAAGCAGTGGCAGACCGACCCCAAGCACCTCAGCGCCGACATCATCACCAGGCTCCCGGTGCGCTACAACTTCGACAACCGGTACTTCAACGACAAGTACGAAGGCCTCCCGGTCGACGGCTACACCGCCTGGTTGAAGCGGATGGCCGACCACCCCAACATCGAGGTACGACTCGAGACCGACTTCTTCGATGTCGCGGAGGAGTTCAAGGGCAAGGTCCCGATCGTCTACACCGGGCCGGTCGACGAGTACTTCGGCAACTGTGAGGGACGGCTGTCCTGGCGCACGGTCGACCTTGACGCCGAGGTCGTGGAGGTCGACGACTTCCAGGGCACCTCGGTGATGAACTACAACGACCAGGACGTGCCGTACACCCGGATCCACGAGTTCAAGCACTTCCACCCGGAGCGGACCTATCTGCCCGGCAAGACGGTGATCGTCCACGAGTACTCCCGCACCGCGGAGCCCGAGGACGAGCCGTACTACCCGATCAACACCGCCGAGGACCGCGAGAAGCTCCTCAAGTACCGCGAGCTCGCCAAGAAGGAGCCGATGGTGCTCTTCGGTGGACGGCTGGGGACCTACAAGTACCTCGACATGCACATGGCCATCGGGTCCGCGCTGACCATGTTCGAGAACAAGCTCAAGCCGCACTTCGCCGACGGCGAGACGCTGCTGAGCGGAGGAGTGGACGAGTGAGCAAGCACAGAGCCACCGAGCAGGCCGGCATGACCGGCCCCGAGACCGGCCAGACCACCACCAGACTCCTGCAGCGGCAGATCCTGCCCTCGAACCGGGACACCGACGTGATCCGCCTGTACGTCGACCCGGACCCGCTGGTGCTCGATGCCGACAAGTACGAGGTCGGCACCAACAAGAACGCCCAGGAGCTCAACGCCCTGGTGATGAGGCAGGCGGTGGGCACCGGCGCCGCGATCCACCCAGACCAGATCGAGTCCCGGACCGCGATGCGGGTCAAGTCAGGGGAGAAGCTCTCGTTCGGCTCCTACTTCAACGCCTTCCCGGCCAGCTACTGGCGCAAGTGGACCGTGGTCACCGACGTGACCCTCACCGTTCGGCTCTCCGGCCACGGGGCCACGGTGACCGTCTACCGGTCGCTGGCCAACGGCCGTTCGCAGCGGGTCGACTCCGCCACGACCGAGGGCACCTCGGGTGAGTTCTCCTTCGAGCTCCCGCTCAAGCCCTTCGTCGACGGCGGCTGGTACTGGTACGACGTGGTCGCGGCCGACGAGGACGCGGTCGTCGAGGGAGCCGAGTGGACTGCCTCGGTGCCGGAGGAGCGCGCCCAGCACGGCAGCGTGACCATCGGCATCACGACGATGAACCGGCAGGACTTCTGCGCAAAGCTGCTCGTCCAGCTCGGCGAGGACGAGCTCCTCCAGGAGTATCTCGACGAGGTGCTGGTCATGGAGCAGGGCAAGGAGCTCGTCGTCGACTCCGAGTTCTTCCCCGAGGCGCAGAAGGAGCTCGGCGACAAGCTCCGGATCATCGACCAGGGGAACATCGGTGGCTCGGGAGGGTTCGCCCGGGCCCAGTACGAGACCCTGCAGGCGAACCGCTCGACGTACGCCCTGATGCTCGACGACGACGTCGAGTGCGAGACCGAGGGCATCATCCGGGCTCTCACCTTCGCGGACCTCTCCCGCCGACCGACGATCGTCGGCGGCCACATGTTCAGCCTGTTCGCCAAGGCCCGGCTGCACAGCTTCGGCGAGAAGGTCCAGCCCTACACCTTCTGGTGGGGCCCCGCACCCGGTGTCTTCACCGACTGGGACCTGGGCTCGCGCAACCTGCGGTCCGCCCGCTGGCTGCACTCCCGCGTCGACGTGGACTACAACGGCTGGTTCATGTGCCTGATCCCCACCGACGTGATCCGCGAGATCGGGCTCTCGCTGCCGCTGTTCCTCAAGTGGGACGACAGCGAGTACGGCCTCCGCGCCAAGGACGCCGGCTACCCGACGGTGACCCTTCCCGGTGCCGCGGTCTGGCACGTGCCGTGGACGGACAAGAACGACGCGCTGGACTGGCAGTCCTACTTCCACCAGCGCAACCGGCTTCATCGCGGCGCTGCTCCACTCCAAGTACCCCAGGGGTGGTCGACTGATCACCGAGAGCTTCAACCACCAGATCAAGCACCTGGTGTCGATGCAGTACTCCACCGTGGAGCTGCGGCACCAGGCGCTCGAGGACGTCCTCGCGGGCCCGGGCCGGCTGCACGACGAGCTCGGCACGAAGCTGCCCGAGGTCCGTCAGCTGGCGGCCCAGTTCACCGATGCGCAGCTCAAGTCGGACCCCGACGCCTTCCCGGACGTGGTCCGCACCAAGCTGCCCCGCAAGGGCCGCGACGGCGGCGGCATCCCGACCGGCCGGCAGGCGACGCTGATGGCGATCACGCCAGCCGCTGCGGCAGCTGCGCAAGCCGCGCCCGATGTCGAAGAAGCACCCGGAGGCGGAGATCCCCGCCCAGGACGCCAAGTGGTACCGCATCTCGCGCTACGACTCGGCGGTGGTCTCGATGCCGGACGGCACGTCGGCCGCGCTCTACAAGCGGGACCCGCAGAAGTTCCAGGACCTCCTGAAGAAGACCGTGGACATCCACCGCCGGCTTCGCAAGGACTGGGCCGCCTTTCGCGCGAGTACCGCGACGCCCTGGCTGAGTCACGTCGCCGGAGCACGTGGGAGAAGACCTTCGAGGCCTCGGTCCCGAGCCGGGACCAGAAGTGACCCGCCGCCATCGTGGACTCGGTCGCTGAGGTCCCCCCTCTGACGCCCCCGTCGGCGCAGGGCGGGCTGCTCGAGGTCTTCCGGCGCCGCTACCTGCTCAAGCTGCTGGTGCGTCGCGAGCTGAGCGCGCGCTACCAGGGCTCGGTCCTGGGCATGCTCTGGTCCTACGTGCAGCCCGCGGTCCGGTTCCTGATGTACTTCTTCGTCATCGGGCATCATCCTGAACCTGCACCAGAACGTCGCAGTACTTCGCGATCCACCTGTTCTGCGGCCTGGTCTTCGTCGCACTACTTCACCGAGACGTTCACCGCCGGCACCCGCTCGATCGTGCGGAACAAGGCGCTGGTGAAGAAGATGGCGATGCCGCGGGAGATGTTCCCGGTCGCCTCGATGCTGGTCTCGGCGTACCACACGTTCCCGCAGATGCTGATCCTGACGGTCGCCTGCGTACGCGGTCGGCTGGACACCCGACCCGGTCGGCATCGCGGCCGGGGCGCTGGGCTTCCTGATCATCGGCGTCTTCGGTACGGCGCTCGCGCTGCTCTTCAGCGCGGCCAACGTGTTCTTCCGCGACTTCCAGAACATCGTGCAGCACGCTGACCACGTTCATCCACTTCATGGTGCCGATGATCTACCCCTACAGCAAGGTCGCCGAGCGGTTCGGTGCCGGCAACGTGCAGATCTACCTCGCCAACCCGATCGCCGAGGCGGTGCTGCTGATCCAGCGCTGCTTCTGGGTCGGCACCACCGACGAACCCGGCGCTCACCATCCGTGAGGACATGCCCCACGACCTGTTCACCCGCGGTTTCGTGGATGCTCGGCATCGCTGGTCGCTGCTCCCGTCGTCGCCCAGATGGTGTTCAACCGACTCGAGAACAAGTTCCCGGAGCGTCTCTGATGAGCGAGTCCATCGTCGTCGAGAACGTCTCGCAAGAAGTTCACGATGCGCTACCACCGCACGATCAAGCAGATGTCGATCGCGATGCTGCGACGTCAGGAGATCAGCAACTGCTTCCTGGCGCTCGACGACGTCTCGCTTCAAGGTCGAGCAGGGCGAGTCGATCGGCCTGATGGGGCTCAACGGCTCCGGCAAGTCCACGCTGCTCAAGCTGATCAACGGGGTGATGCGTCCCGACGGCGGCCAGGTGCTCACCCGCGGCCGGATCGCCGGCCTGATCGCGACCGGCGCCGGTTTCCACCCGCAGCTCACCGGCCGGGACAACATCTTCCTCAACGCCGCGATCCTCGGCATGACCGAGGCCGAGACCAAGCGGAAGTTCGACCAGATCGTCGACTTCGCCGACATCGGGCGGTTCATCGACACCCCGGTGACGCACTACTCCTCGGGCATGTTCTCCCGGCTGGGCTTCGCGGTCGCGGTGCACGTCGACTCCGACATCTTCCTGGCCGACGAGGTGCTGGCTGTCGGTGACCGCCCGTTCAAGAGCAAGTGCATGGCACTGGATGCAGGAGATCCGCGACGAGCGGCCGGACGCATCTTCTACGTCAGCCACGCCCCCGGCTCGGTGCGCAAGATGTGCGACCGGGTCATCGTGCTCGAGAAGGGCCAGTCGGCTTCGACGGCGCCGTGGACGAGGGCATCCACTACCTCAACTACGACGACCAGGACAACGACGACCCGAGCTGGACGACGAGGAGGCGCCGACGACGACCTCGGCGCCGATGTCTGACCTGCGGACGACTCCGAGCGCCGGGTGCTGAGACGCCTGAGCGCGGCCCCGGAGAAATTACAAGTTTGTAGTTAGCAGGAACTTCTTGCCAGCCCCCCTGTGACTGGTGTGACACTTGGCTACTCGTGTGAATCCTCCCCCGCCAGGAGCCCGCATATGCGCCAGAGCAAGGACCGTTTCGTCACCGCTGTGCCAGCAGCTGCTGGCGTTCGGACGGTGCTCGCCGTGGTGGCCCCGGCCGCAGGAGTGGTGACGCTGGACATCGTCGGGCCGTCGACGACGGCCCCCGAGGCCGGGACGCACGCCCAGCACGACGGGCGCTGGTGGCCGCGCACCCGGTCGACCCGAAGGTCCGCAACTACCCGGTCACCGGCATCGACCAGAGCTCACTGCAGCGCCTCACCGCCGGGGCCGGTGCCGCCCGGGTGGCACCCAGGGCGGGCGGCCTGCGGATGGCCGCGCTGACGGCCCCTGAGCCCGTCTCCGGCTATGCCACTGTCGGGCTCACCTGGAAGCACGGAGTCTCGATTCCTGACAACGGGATCACCGTGGCGGTGCGGACCCTGCAGGACGGGACCTGGTCCGGCTGGACCGAATCGACTACGACTCCGAGCACGCGCCCGACCCGGGCTCGGCCGAGGGCCGGCACGCACGCCCCGGCACCGAGCCGCTGCTGGTCGGCGACGTCGACCAGGTGCAGGTCACGGCGTACACCGCCTCGGGCAGGTCCCGGCGGACCTGAGCTCTCCGTGATCGACCCGGGGCAGACTCCCCGGACCACTCGCGAGCAGCCCGCCATCGACACCGCCCGGCTCGCCTCCGCGCGCACCGGCGACCCGGCGACCCCCGGGACGACCCGGGCACGGACCCGGGACGGACCCGGGCACGGACCCGGGGACCGAGGGCACCGACACGGCCGGACTGGTCAGCGGAGTCACCCCCAAGCCGCGGATCTTCTCGCGTGCCCAGTGGGGAGCCGACGAGCGGCTCCGCGACAGCCTCGTCCCTCCACTACTTCGAGGTCCATGCGGGCTTCGTCCACCACACGGTGAACACGAACAACTACACGCGCGACCAGGTACCGGCCCTGCTGCGCGGCATCTACGCCTACCACACCCAGTCGCGCGGCTGGACCGACATCGGCTACAACTTCGTCGTGGACCGCTTCGGGCGGATCTGGGAGGGCCGGTACGGCGGCGTGGACCGGCCCGTGGTCGGCGCGCACACGCTCAACTACAACGAGTACTCCTTCGCGATGTCAGCGCTGGGCAACTACGACATCACCGAGCCCAGCTCGGCCATCGTCCGCGCCTACGGCCGGCTGTTCGCCTGGAAGCTCTCGTTGCACGGGGTCGACGCGTCGTCGACCAAGCAGTGGGTCGGCTCCCGGTGGTTCCAGGCGATCAACGGGCACCGCGATGCGGCCTCGACGGCCTGTCCCGGCAGGTACCTCTACGCCAAGCTGCCCCGCATCCGCACCCTGGCCAAGGCGGCGCAGGCCGACTGGTCCGAGCGCGACCGTCAGACCTCTCTCGGCGGCAGCCCGTGGCCGGACCTCGTGGTCCGCCGACGGGACTCGCACGAGACGTTCATCGTGCACACCGAGGGTCAGCTGCGCTTCGGGATGGCCCGGCACGCCACGACCGGGTGGTCGGCGATGGACCAGGTCACGGTCTCACCCGATCTGACCGGTGATGGCATCAGCGACGTGTTCGCCCGCAACCGAGACACCGGCGACACCGCCGTCTACCCCGGTGACGGGGCGGGTGGCTTCGGCGCCCCGGTCCGCAACAGCCACCGCTTCGCCGGGATGGACCAGATCGTGGCGGCCGGTGACCTCAACGGGGACGGGCGCAACGACGTACTGGCCCGGGCCACGGCCACGCGCAAGCTGTTCCTCTTCCGCGGTCTCGACGGACGCTTCGCCAAGCGGCGCGCGCTCTCGCCGGACTGGAGCGGCTACGACCTCACCGTCGGCACCGGGGACCTGACCGGCGACGGGCTCGACGACTTCGCCTCCAGGGACAAGGCCGGCAAGCTGTGGATCTTCCCCGGGACGGGGGCGGTCTCCCTGGGCACCCCCGTCGCACTGCCGTGGGTCTGGAAGGCGTACGACGAGATCACCGGGTTCAGCGACTACACCGGCGACGGTCTCGCCGACCTGGTGGCGCGCAAGTCCGGCTCGAAGGCGGCGTACGTCTACCCGTCCACGGGCGCCGGGTCCCTGCGGCACTGGTACGGCCCGTTCTCGGCCCTCAAGAACGCCGATCTCGTCTCCGACGCCGGGGACCTGACCGGTGACGGTGCGCCCGACCTGCTGATCCGCCGCGGTGACCGGCTGCTGACCGTGCCCAATCTCGGCGGTCGCAACCTCGGCACCACCACGGCGACCGGGGTGACGCTCAACGCCACGAACGCTGTGCTCGATGTCGGCGACTGGAACGGCGACGGCATCAACGACCTCATGTCCCGCACCGGCACCGGCCGGATGATGTTCCGGGCCGGGCTCGGGCAGCACCGGTTCGCCGACCCGGTGCTCGCCTCGACCGGGTGGTCGGGTGTCTCCCTGCTCGCCGCCGTGGGCGACGTGACCGGCGACGGACGCCCGGACCTGATGGGCCAGCCCGCCAAGGGTGCGATGCGCATCTACCCGGGCAACGGGGTGAGCGGCTTCCGCGGGAGCTTCGTCGCGCACTCGGCGATCGGTGCCGTGTCGCAGGTCGGAGCCGGGCTCTGGGACGCCGACGGTGCTCCCGACTCGATGTTCAAGACCAGCGACGGCTCGCTCGTGCTGTACGGCGGCAACGGGCCCGGCGGGTTGACCAGCGGCCGCAAGATCGCCTCGGGCATGAAGCGCTACGACTGGGTGCTCGGCACCGGCGACCTCGACGGGAACGGCCACTCGGACCTTCTGGTGCGGGCCAAGGCGACGGGCTACCTGTGGATGCTGCCGGGGCGGACGTCCGGCGTCGGTCCCCGGGTCTTCGTCGGCGAGGGATTCGGCGGCTACGACCTCGCTGGGTGAGGTCAGCCGACCCGCCACGTGGCGGTCGCACGTTCCTGGGAAGCGTGCGACTCCCACGTGGCGGGATCGGCGTTCGCGACCCAGACCGTCGACCCACCGGTGGCGAACGGCACCACCAGGCTGTCGCGACCCACGTCGCCGCACGGGTTGGCGTCGGTGATCAGGCGCTGCCCCGGTGGGACGTGCTCGCTCGTGGGCTCCCCGAACAGCTGCTGCTGCGTGAGACCCCGCCAGGCCGGGTCGTCCGGTGCGGGTGGGTCGAGGGGCTGGAACACGTCCGGCTGCGAGAAGACCTCCACGCCGTAGTCGACCACCCCGGGGGGCAGCGGATCGGCGAACCGGGCGCCCATCGGGCGCAGGGACAGGGCGACCACGTCCCGCCGTCCGGCGTCAGTCCCGTACGCCTCCAGCCCTGCGGGTCCGCACACCACGAGGTCGGCGTCCGTGGCGTCCGCAGGGTCGCAGCTGACCTCCAACCCGACGCTCCACGCCGCCCCGAGCCACACCGTTCCCAGCCAGTGCGTGGGGAGGTCGATCAGGACCAGGTCCGCGCGCTCCCGCCCGAGCTCGTCCTGGACCAGTGCGGCGGTCTTGGCGACCCAGTTCGCCCAGGTGGTCACGGAGAGCTCGACCCGCTCGCCGGACGCATCGTCGTAGAACGTCACCAGGGGGCGACCGGGGTCCGAGCGGAGCAGCGAGGCTGACCAGGGCGGGGAAGGTGGCAGGCACGGGTGCCAGCCTAGTGAGCAGGTCGTGGTGGCAGGATGCCGCGCATGCGCACCCAGGTCGAGGCGGTCATCGTGGCCGGTGGTTTCGGCACGCGCCTGCTGCCACTGACCGAGCGCCGGCCCAAGCACCTGCTCGAGGTCGCGGGAGTGCCGTTCCTCGAGCACCAGATCGCTCGGCTCGCGGCAGCCGGCGTCGCTCACGTCGTCCTCGCGACGTCGTACCGCGCCGAGCTGTTCGCACCCGTGCTCGGCGACGGCAGCCGCTGGGGGCTGCACCTGGACTAC
This sequence comes from uncultured Actinomycetota bacterium, assembly GCA_963740525.1. Lineage (GTDB taxonomy): Bacteria > Actinomycetota > Actinomycetes > Propionibacteriales > Nocardioidaceae > CAVUEG01. Next base: position 369,556 of record CAVUEG010000006.1, on the reverse strand, counting down.
GTGCAGGAGGACGAGCCGCTCGGCACCGGGGGCGCGCTCCGCAACGTCACGGGTGCCCTGGGTGGCGACCCCGACGGCGTCGTCGTCGTGCTCAACGGCGACGTCCTGTCCGGCCATGACCTCCAGGCCCAGCTCGACGACTTCGAGACCGGACGGGAAGGACGACGCGTCGACGTGAGCCTCCACCTCGTCCAGGTCGACGACGCGCGTGCGTTCGGCTGCGTGCCGACCGACGACCAGGGCCGGGTGACCGGCTTCGTGGAGAAGTCTCCGCACCCGGTCACCAACCAGGTCAACGCCGGGTGCTACGTCTTCCGGCGCGACGTGCTCGACACGATCCCGACGGGCCGTCCCGTCTCGGTCGAACGAGAGACGTTCCCTGGCCTGGTCGACGACGGGCACCTCGTGGTCGGGTACGTCGAGTCGGCGTACTGGCGTGACGTGGGGACGCCGCAGGCACTGGTGGCGGCCTCGCGTGACCTGGTGCGAGGCGACGCCACCAGTCCCGCGGTCGGCGCCTCGGGCGAGGCCTGGGTCGACGCCTCGGCGGAGGTGGACGCGTCGGCCCAGGTCGGCGGGGGCTCCGCGGTGTCAGCACGCGCGGTGGTGGCAGCCGGGGCCCGGGTCAGCGGGAGCGTGCTGATGCCCGGTGCCCGGATCGGGGGGCGAGCGGTCGTCGTCGACTCCGTGGTCGGACCGGACGCCGTGGTCGGAGCGGACTCCCGCCTCGAGGGCGCCACCGTAGGTGACGGAGCGACCCTCGAGGACGGGGTGCGGCTCGGGTCAGGCGAGAAGGTCGACTGCGGGGCTCACATGGCCCCCGGCTCGGGCGAGTCGCTGTAGGGGTAGTCCTTCACGAACGTGGCCACGGCGGCTCCGCTGACCGAGGAGCAGTACTCCCAGATGCCGATCTGCTTGTTCGGGTCCGGGTTGTCCCCGCCGATGGACCAGTGGGTCAGTGCCACGTGGGCGCCACCGGGGAACGCCTCACCGTCGTCGGCGGTCCAGGGAGCCACGATGAACTTGTTCTCCAGCTTGCTGGTCCCGGGGAACTTGGCCGCGATCGCCTTGAGCTGGGCCACCTCGTCGGAGTTCCCGGCGACGGTGTCGTCGTACCAGACGATGTTGTAGCCGTGCTCGAGGTTGTGCACCAGCGTTTCTACCTGGGGGCGGTCCTTGGCGGTGTAGAACTTGCGGGCCATCGGAGCGGGCGTCGGGTAGTGGGGCCCGAACGCCGGCGGGGCGTTGTCATACGGGATCACCGAGCCGGGTGCGCGGTGGTCGTTGTTGCCCGTCGCGTTCTTGGTCACGAGCGGCTGGCACTTCGCGGCGGAGGGTGACACGCCGATCTTGTCGAGTCCGCGGCTCTCATAGGCCGACTGCTTGGCGTTGTTCTTCAGGATCGGGATCGCGACCGCGGCGATGATCGCCAGGCCCACCGCGATGCAGGCGCCCAGGATCAACATCGTGCGACGTCGCTCCTGTGCCTGCTGCTCCTTGCGCATCTGCTCGAGGATGGCCTTGCGGTCGTTGGCCTTGCGTTTCGCCACGGGTCCATGCTTTCTCGCGGGGGCGTTTGCTCGGGAAGTCTACGGACCCACCGGACACGACGACGCGGCGCGCCGCGCAACCGACGGTCAGCGGGTCCGGCGCGCCACCAGGCGTCGGTTCAGCGCACCTTTCGGGCTCGGCAGCGTCGCGTCGACCACCCATCCGTGGGCGGTGGCGACGGCGGCCACGACCGCGTCGGCGTACCCCAGCCCGCGGTCGCCCTCGTGGGCGGCCTGGAGGAGCACCACCAGGTCGTGCCGGGCGGTCGGCATCAGGGTCACCAACGCGGTGGGCGGACCGACCGCGGACTCGAGTGCCGCCGCGAGGTCGGCGTACGGCGCCGAGGCGCCGAACGGCGAGGCGACCCCGGCCAGGGCCGCGAGCACCGCCTCCCGCGAGCCGATGCCGAACATGTCGTGGGAGCGGTCCCGGACCAGAGGCCGAGCGCCGGCGCCGTGCTCGCCGGGGGGGAGCACGCGCCAAGAGAGCCCTCGCACAAGGGCGAACGGGATGCCCCCGAGCTTCCCCTTCACCAGGTCCGCGGCGGCGGCGAGCTCGTCGATGACGGCGGGCTCGGTCACGGCGAGCTCGTTGCCCCAGGCGTCGACCCGACCGGCATGGTCGTCGAGGGCGTCGATTCCGGCCGCGCCGAGCGCGAGGTCGGTCTGGCCGTTGCGCCAGGCCCGCCCGGCCGTGTCGGTGACCACGACGGCGACGTTGCGACCGGTCCGCCCCTGCACGAGCTCACGGAGCCGCCGGGCCGAGGCGTCGGGGTCGAGGGGGAGGAGCAGCACCGTGCCGGGCTCCGTGTTGGAGGCGTCCACCCCGGCCGCCGCGAGCACGAAGCCGTGACGGGTGCGCACGATGCTGGTGTCGCCCGCGCCGGGCCAGCAGCTCGACGGTCTCGGCCGCCACCGCCTCGAGGCGGGGTTGGTGTCGCACCATGCCCTCGGACTTGCTGACCACCTTGCTGGTCACCATCACCACGTCGCCGTCGCGCACGTCGTCAGCGGCGTCGATCAGGAGCGCGGCCAGGTCGTCTCCTGCCTGGACCTCGCCGACCCCGGTTACGGGAAGCACCTCGAGCCCGGTCACGGCGCCACCAGGTCGATTGCGGCCCGGGCCATGGCTGCCGTGGCCACGTGGTCCGTCATCAGCAGCGGGACCGCCCGGCACCGGATCCCGGCGCCCTCGACCCGGGCCACCTCCGCTGCGTCCGAGGTGTCGACCAGCCAGCCGTCCAGCACCCCGCCCCGCTCGCGGGCCCCGTAGTGCTCGGCCACGGCCGAGGAGCTGCTCTCGACCCCGATCGCCGCCAGCACCTGACGCGCCATCCCTCGCACGTGGTCGCCGGCGATCACGGGGGAGAGGCCCACGACGGGTGCGGTGGTCGTGCGGATCGCCTCCCGGATACCGGGCACCCCTAGGATCATCCCGACCGAGACCACGGGGTTCGACGGAGGCAGGATCACGAGGTCGGCCTCCGCGATCGCCTCGAGCACCCCGGGCGCCGGTGAGCTGTCGTCCTGCCCCACCGGGACGACGGCCCGCGCGGGCACCTCCGCCCGCAACCGGACCCAGTACTCCTGGAAGTGGACCGCGCGCCGGCCCGAGGGCTCGCTCGCGTCGTCGATCACGATGTGCGTCTCGACCCGGTCGTCGCTCATCGGCAGCAGCGTGACGCCGGGCTGCCAGCGGCGACACAGTGCGGCGGTGACGGCCGAGAGCGGGTAGCCCGCGTCGAGCATCTGGGTGCGCACCAGATGGGTGGCGAGGTCCCGGTCGCCCAGGCCGAACCAGGTGGGCTCCGCGCCGTATGCCGCCAGCTCGTCGCGGGTCTGCCAGGTCTCGTCGACCCGGCCCCAGCCGCGCTCCTCGTCGATGCCTCCGCCGAGCGTGTACATGACGGTGTCGAGGTCGGGGCAGACCTTCAGGCCATGGATCCAGAGGTCGTCCCCGGTGTTGGCGACCACCGTGACCTCGCTAGGGTTGGGGCCGGTCGCGACCAGGTGCAACAGGCCCTGCAGGAAGCGGGCTCCCCCCACGCCTCCGGAGAGCACGATGATCCGTCGGGGGATCTGTTGTGGGACCTGTTGTGGGACCTGTTGTGGGATCAGAGCGGGCGTGCTGGGGGCGGGCATGACTGCTCTCTTTCACCGAATCCCGTCCCGTGTCAACTTGCCGAGCGGGGCTGGGCGGGGGCTGGGCGGGTTTGGACGGGATGTGCATATATCAGATCCGGGCTTGACTCCGAGGGTACGACAGGCATGTAATTCCAACAGTGTTCTTCGTTTTGGTCACACGAGCACGGCGAAGGCGCTAACTTCGGGGCAATGCACGAGGAAATGCAGTGTGGGAGGGACCCCCGCCAGGGGGTCTCCTAGGGTCGAAGAGGGGCGATGACCGTGCGCGAGCTATACCTGCTCGACGGGGACCTTGAGGAGATGGGTTGGCAAGAGCGCGCGCTGTGCGCGCAGACCGACCCGGAGGCGTTCTTCCCTGAGAAGGGCGGCTCCACCCGCGAGGCCAAGCGTGTATGTCTGACCTGCGACGTCCGGGACAGCTGTCTCGAGTACGCCCTGCAGAACGACGAGCGCTTCGGCATCTGGGGTGGTCTTTCCGAGAGGGAACGTCGCAAGCTGAAGAAGCAGGCCGTCTAACACTGGCCACAGACCGCAGCCCGCCTCGTCGCGGGCTGCGGCCGGCTCGTAGGGTGGTCGGCCGTGACGGTCACTGCTCTTCTCGTGAGCCACGACGGCGCCCGCTGGCTGCCCGGCGTGCTCGCAGCGCTCGACCGGCAGAGTGTCCGGCCCGACCGGGTGGTCGCCGTCGACACCGGCAGCGAGGACACCAGCCGCGACCTGCTCACCGCCGCGGTCGGACCGCAGTCGGTGCTGCTCGCGCCGACGGGGGCCTCCTTCGACCAGGCCGTGCGGACGGGTCTCGAGCACCTCGACCAGTTCGACCGGCCTGAGGACCAGGACTCCGCCGAGGACGACTGGGTCTGGCTCCTCCACGACGACTCCGCCCCCGACGACCGGGCCCTGGAGCACCTGCTGGCAGCGGCCCGCGACTCCGGTGCCGCCGTACTCGGCCCCAAGCTGCGTGAGTGGCCCTCCCTGCGCCGCCTCCTGGAAGTGGGCGTCACCCTGTCGGGCACCGGCCGTCGTGAGACGGGGCTCGAACGAGGCGAGTACGACCAGGGCCAGCACGACCGCCCGCGCGACGTCCTGGCCGTGAACACCGCCGGCATGCTGGTCCGTCGCGACGTGCTCACCACGCTGGGAGGGTTCGACCGCCGGCTTCCGTTCCTGGGCAACGACGTGGACTTCGGCTGGCGTGCGGCTCGGGCCGGGCACCGGGTCCGAGTGGTGCCCGAGGCCGTGGTCTTCCACGTCGAGGCGGCCGGACGAGGCATCCGGCGTACTCCGGGACCGGGAAGCACCGCCCGCAAGGCTCGCATGGCCGCGCTCTACACGTTGCTGGTCAACTGCTCCGCCCTCGCCATGCCGTTCGTGCTGGTCCGGCTCTCGCTCGGGACCGTGCTGCGGGCACTGGGCCTGCTGCTGGTCCGCGCCCCCCGGGAGGCGGCCGACGAGGTCGCCGCACTGGCGCTGACCCTGCTGCACCCTCTGCGGGTGCTCTCCGGGCGACGCCACCGGCGGGCCACCGCGACCGTTCCTCACCAGGAGGTCCGGCATCTGCTGGCGCCGTTCTGGCTTCCGTACCGGCACGGCCTTGACCTGCTCACCGACCTTGCGGTGGCCGTGGCGTCCCAGGGCCGCGACGTCCGAGCGCGCCGGGCCGCCCGGGTGCCGGTGGGCGAGACCGGCCCGGTCCCGGACGAGGCGGAGAACCTTCCGCCCGACACCGGCCTGCTGAGCCGGCTGCTCTCCAGCCCGGTCGCAGCGGTCTTCCTCCTGCTCTTCGTGCTGGGTCTCTGGTCGGCTCGCCATGTTCTCGGCACCGGCACGCTGTGGGGCGGCTCGTTGTTGCCCGTGCCCTCGTCCGCCATGGACTGGTGGGGCACCTACCTCGCGTCCGGTCATCCGGGCGGCACGCCCACGGCCGCCCCCGCGCCGGCGTACCTGCTGCCGATGGCGGTCCTCGGGACCCTGTTCCTGGGCAAGGCGTGGCTCGTGGTCGACCTCCTGTTCGTGCTCGCCGTGCCGCTGTCCGCGCTGACGGCGTACCGGTTCCTCAAGACGCTGACCGGCAACCCGTGGTCGCCGCTGTGGGGCGCTGCGACGTACGGGCTGGTGGCGGCGCTCTCGGGAGCGGTGGGCCAAGGCCGGCTCGGCACCGTGGTCGGACTGGTCCTGCTGCCCCTGGTGGCCCGTTCGCTCCGGGACCTGGCTCCCGACCGCGACCCGGAGCGGCGTACCCGCGCGGGCTGGCGGGCGGGCCTCTGGCTGGCGCTGCTGGCTGCGTTCGTCCCGACCGCCTGGTTGCTGGCGGCGGCCCTGGTCGCGGTGACGGTCTTCACCGGCTGGGTCTTCGGCGGGCCGGAGTGGCGCCGGCTCGCCACAGCTCGGCCCCTGCTCGTGGCTCTGCTGGCGCCCCTGGTCCTCCTGCTGCCTTGGACCTGGCAGGTCTTCACCGACGGGGACCCGCACTCGCTGCTGCTCGAGGCAGGGCTACCGCTCGGCGGCCTCACGCTGGGCTGGGCGCAGGTGGTCGCCGGTCGCCTCGGGGTGGTGGCCGACGCGCCGGCGTGGCTCGGGGTGGGTACGGCGCTGGCGGGCGTCGCCGCGTTGCTGCGCCGGGAGCGGCGGTCCATGGTGCTCCTGGCCTGGGCCGTGGCCGTGGTGAGCCTGGCGCTGACCGCCGGCTTGTTGCGGGTGCCGGTCGGACTTCCCGGTGCTCCGGCGGCTGTCGCGCCCTACCAGGGGTTCCTGATGCTGGTGTTGCAGGCGGCGCTGATCACGGCCGCGGTGGTCGCCTCGGACGGCATCTCCGCAGAGTTCTCAGCGAGCAGCTTCGGCTGGCGCCAGCCCGTGGCCGGGCTCGTCCTCGTCGTGGCCGTGCTCTCTCCGGTCGCCGGACTCCTCTGGTGGGTCGGCTCAGGCATCGACGGTCCCATCGACCGCCAGCGGGTCTCGGCCGTCCCCGTGTTCATGGCCGAGCAGGCCAGGACCGACCCGACCCGCGGTGTACTCGTCCTGTCGGGTGATGTCGACACGGGGCTGGGCTACTCGGTGTACCGGGGCGACGGGCCGCGTCTGGGCGACGAGTCGACCGCGCTGGCCACGAGCCCTGACCTCGGCCTGGCTCGCCTGGTGCGGGTGCTGGTCAGCGACCCCACCGACGACGCCGTGAAAGCGCTGGCGGCGCACGGGGTGGGATACGTGCTCGCACCCGGTCCCGCTTCACTGACGGTGGCGGGGGTCCTCGACACCGCCAGTGGGCTGACCAACGCCAGCGCCGGTGGCGTCGGCGCCCGAGCCTGGGAGGTCGACGCACCACGGTCCCGGGTTGCGGCCGCGCAGCCAACCTCTCCAGTCCGACCGTGGCTGCTGGCCGCGCAGTTCCTGGCCCTGGTCACCGCCTTCGTGCTGGCCGCCCCGAGCCGGAGGAGTGAGCGGTGACCGAGGTACCTGGACGCCGGATCGCGCCGCGCGAGCGTCGGTGGGCACCAGACGCCAGGGGCCTGCTCGCCTTGGCGATGGTGCTCGTCACCGCGTTCCTCGTCGTCGCCGTGACGAGTGCGGGTCCCGGAGAGGTGGAGGCGCCCGCAGCGGCCGGCAGCACGAGCCGTCCGCTGAGCCAGTACCGCATGGCGTGTCCGCCGTCGCCGGGATCCGTGAAAGTGGCGTCTGCACCGGTGGACGGCCTGGGGGCGGCAGGTTCCGTCGCCGTGGACGGTTCGCAGGTGCGAATCACCCGTGGCGAGGTCGTCACCTCGCCTGTCGCCGGTAGCGCTCCCGCGGGGGTGCTCGCCAGCGGCGAGCTCGCGGCCGGGCTGGTCGCGGCGGCCGGAGACGACGCGCTCCCGTGCGTCGCCCCGTCCAGCCAGTGGTGGTTCACCGGCGTCGGTGGGTCCCCCGGCCGGCACACCTCGGAGCTCACCGTGACCAACGTCGACGATGCCACCGCGGTCGTGGACGTGGAGGTCCTCGGACCGGACGGTCCCGTCCCGACGGACGGGACCCGCGGGATCGCCATCGCCGGCGGAGCCAGCCGCTCGCTGCGCATCGCTGACATCGCGCCGCTTCTCGACGACGAAGCCGTCAGGGTGACCGCCTCCCAGGGCCGGGTCGTCGCCACGATGAGCGACACCACCCACCAGCTGGTGGGCGGCGCCTCGAAGGTCGCCCGGCTGCCCTCCCAGGCCGAGCCTGCCCGGTCGCTGCTGCTACCGGCGTTGCCGGTCGGCACGACCTCGCCCGAGCTCGTGCTGGCGAACCCCGCCGAGCTCGAGGCCCTCGTCGAGATCCGCCTGGTCGGCAGGGATGGGACCTTCCAGCCCTCGGGGATCGGCGAGATCCGGGTCCCTCCCGGTGGTGTCCAGGTCGTCGACCTGTCGCCGGCCGCGTCGAGGAAGGAGGCGACCGCGCTTCGCGTCGCCGCCTCGTCGCCGCTCACCGCGCTGCTGCGCGGCACCGTGTCGGGTGACCGCACGTCCTCTGCTCCCGTGGCCGCACTGGGCGAGCCTGCGGCTGCGCTCCTGCCTGGCGACGGTCGCGGGACCCTGCTGCTCACGGCCGGTCCGAAGGCCCCGGTCGCGAGCGTGACGTCGTACGACGACCAAGGCGCAGAGCTCGCCACGGAACGGGTCGCGGTCCGTGTGGGGACGACGAAGCCGGTGCCGCTGCCCAAGAAGGCGGCGCTGGTGCTGGTGACCCCCCTCCGGGGGGTCCTGTACGGCGGCCTCGCCGTCAGCCGTCCGAAGGCCCAGGGCTACGTGGGCCTGATCAGCGTGCTCACCAGGCTCGACATTCCCCGGCTGACACCGCTTCTGCCCTGACCGACGACCGGGCCGACTACTCCGGGTCGTAGCGGGGGTCGACCTCCTCGGCCGGGATGCCGAGGAGTTCGGAGACCTGTTCGACGACGACCATGTGCACCATCGCCCGGAGATCCCCGAGGGTCTCGCAGCGATGCTCGATGGGGCGCCGGAAGACGACCAGCCGAGTCGGGGTGCTGCCCTCGGCGGGGACCAGCGACGCGAGCGGGACGGTCTCGGGGTCCCAGTCGTCGGGGACGAGCGGTGTGTCCTCGACGGCGTACTCGATCTCCCCCAGCTCGCGGTGCCACCGGCTCTCGATGTCCTCGACGACGTCGAGCACGAGGTCGTCGAACCGGTCACGACGGGACCGGTGTGCCGGAACCCCGCCGGGCGTCAACGGCCCGGGGAGGAAGGACGGTCCACGCTGTCCGTGTCCCCGCCGGTCGCGGACCCGGCGCGGGGGACGCGGGCCCCCCGAGGGCCCCGCAGGCATGGCGGGCGTCATGACCGCGAGCCTAATCCGTGGTGGGCGGCCGAGACGGTACCGTCTGCTCGTGAGTTCGGGCCGTCGTTGTTCACGCACTGCCTGCGGGCGCTCCGCAGTGACCACGTTGACCTATGTCTACGCGGAGCAGACGGCTGTCCTGGGTCCGCTGGCGACGTACGCCGAGCCCCATGCCTACGACCTGTGCGAGGCGCACAGCGAGCGACTCAGCGCACCGCGTGGGTGGGAGGTGCTCCGCCTCGCACCCGACCCGGACGCACTCGGGCCCTCGAGCGACGACCTGCTGCTGCTCGCCGACGCCGTCCGTGAGGCAGCCCGGCCGTCGCCTCCGGCGCCCGCTGGCGCACCGGCCGCGGAACTCGGCCTGGTCCGCGAGACCGGTCGCCGGGGCCATCTCCGGGTGCTCAAGTCCCTCGACGACTGACCCGCGGACCGAGGCTGGTCCGTTGACCCGCCCGATCGCTAGGCTCGCGGGATGAGCCACGCAACGACGGACCCAGCCAACCTGCAGGCGATCTTCATGGCCTACGACGTCCGCGGCGTGGTTCCGGACCAGATAGACGAGGAGCTTGCCCACCGCGTGGGGCAGGCCTTCGTGGCGGTGACGGGGGACCAGACGGTGGTGGTGGGCCATGACATGCGCCCCACCTCTCCTGCCCTGGCGCAGGCGTTCGCGGAGGGGGCGGCCGAGGCGGGCGCCGCGGTGATCATGATCGGGCTCGCCTCGACGGACGGGCTGTACTTCGCCAGCGGCCACCTCGGCCACGCGGGAGCGATGTTCACCGCGAGCCACAACCCCGCGCAGTACAACGGGATCAAGATGTGCCGCGCCGAAGCCGTGCCGATCGGCACCGACACCGGGCTGACCGAGATCCGCGACCTCGCCGGTCGCGGCGACCTTCCCCACGCGGACGTGCCGGGGACCATCTCCACGGTGGACCTGCTCGAGGACTACGCGGCCCACCTGCTCTCGCTCGTCAACGTCCGCGGTCGTCGGCTCAAGGTCGCGGTCGACGCGGGGAACGGCATGGCCGGGCTGACCGCGCCGGCGGTGCTGGGACGCCTCGACCTCGACGTCATCCCGATGTACTACGAGCTCGACGGCAGCTTCCCCAACCACGAGGCGAACCCGATCGAGCCGGCCAACGTGGCAGACCTGCAGGCCAAGGTCCGCTCCGAGGGCGCGGACATCGGGCTGGCCTTCGACGGCGACGCCGACCGGTGCTTCCTGATCGACGAGCGCGGCGAGATCGTCAGCCCGTCGGTCCTGACGGCACTCATCGCGGCCCGGGAGCTCGTCAAGGACCCAGGCGGCACGATCATCCACAACCTGATCACCTCGCGAGCCGTCGCCGAGATCGTCGCGGAGCGCGGCGGCACTCCGATCCGGTCGCGGGTCGGTCACTCCTACATCAAGGCCACGATGGCCGAGACCAACGCGGTGTTCGGGGGCGAGCACTCCGGGCACTTCTACTTCCGCGACTTCTGGCGCGCCGACTCCGGGATGCTGGCCGCGCTGCATGCCCTGGCCGCCCTTGCCGAGCACGACGGGACGCTCTCGGACCTGCTGGCGGAGTACTCGCGGTTCTCCGCCTCGGGCGAGATCAACACCACCGTCAAGGACCAGGCCGCTGTACTCGCCGAGCTCGAGGAGAAGTACGCCGACACCGAGGGTGCCGAGATCGACCATCTGGACGGGCTGAGCGTGGTGCACGACGACTGGTGGTTCAATGTGCGCGCGTCGAACACCGAACCTCTGCTCCGGCTCAACGCCGAGGGCAAGGACGACGCGACCATGGCTGGCGTGCGCGACGACGTGCTCGCCGTGATCAGGAGGCAAGCATGAAGCTCGACCCGGCACTGCTCGAGATCATCGTCTGCCCGGCCTGCCACGGCGCCCTGGCCGTCGACGACAGCGCCAGTGAGCTCGTCTGCACCGGGTGCGGGCTGGCCTACCCGGTCAAGGACGACATCCCTGTGCTGCTGGTCGACGAGGCCCGCAAGCCGGGCACGACCACGGACTGACGATGGCCCCCTGGTTCGACGACGGCCGGCTCGACGACGAGGCCGCGCTCGCCCGGGCGGACGACTTCCTGCGGCACCTGGCCGAGTCGGGTGCACGCGTGCGGAGGGAGGCCACCGCGGCAGCGGAGCCGATGGCCGAGGCGCTGGCACAGACGTCACGTGAGGTGCGTCCGCGGGCGGTCATCGCAGCTGGGCCCGACTCCCGGCTGCTCAGGGCCGTTCTCGAGCCGTGGTGCCCCGTCCCCTTCGTCGCCTGGCCGGCGCCCAGCCTTCCCGGGTGGGCGGGGAGCCTCGACCTGGTCGTCGTCCTGGCCCCGGTCGGTCGCGACACCGGCACCGCGTCCGCCGTCGCCGAGGCCGTACGCCGCGGCTGTCAGGTGGTCGTCGCGGCCCCCGAGGGGTCGATGGTCGCCGAGCACGCGGCCGGTCGTCACACCACGCTGCTGCCGACCACAACCGGGGACCGGCTGGCCATCGCGGTCGTGGTCCTCGACTTCCTGGCCCGGATCTCCCTCGGGCCGGACGCGGACACCGAGGTCGTCGCCACAGCGCTGGACGACGTCGCGATCGCCTGCTCGCCTTCGCGCGACATCTCGGTGAACCCCGCCAAGATCCTCGCGCTCGGGCTCGGCGAGGCGAACCCTCTGCTCTGGGGAGGCACTCCGCTCGCTGCCCGTGCCGCACGACGCGTGGCCGAGGCGATCCGACGGTCCACGGGCCGCACCGCACTGGCAGCCGACGTCGACCAGCTGCTGCCCGTGATCCACCGCACCCCACGGCGCGACGTCTTCGCCGACCCGTTCGAGGACCAGGGCGACGGCGACGAGCTGCGCCCGACCCTGGTGGTCTTCGACGATGCCAGCGACGAGCCGTCGGTGTGCGAGCAGCGGGCCCGGCTCACGGAGGCCGCGGAGGAGAGCGACGTGCGAGTCGAGCTCGTCTCGGGTGAGGGTGGCAGCGAGGTCGCCCGCTATGCCTCGCTGGTCGCCGCCGGCAGCTACGCGGCCACGTATCTCGCTGTCGGGCTGGGCACCACCCCGCGATAGGTTTCCGCCATGGCAGCAGACGGCGGCAACAAGGCGGTGGTCGCCGCTCTCCTGGCCAACACCGGGATCGCGCTCACCAAGTTCCTGGCCTTCTTCCTGACCCGGTCCTCCTCGATGCTCGCCGAGGCGATCCACTCGGTCGCAGACGCAGGCAACCAGCTCCTGCTGCTGCTCGGGGCTCGACAGGCCCAGAAGGACGCGACCGACGAGCACCCGTTCGGGTACGGCCGCGAGCGCTACATCTACTCGTTCATCGTCTCGATCGTGCTCTTCTCGGTCGGTGGCCTGTTCGCGCTCTACGAGGCGTGGCACAAGCTGCACGAGGTGCGGGCCCACCCTGGGGACCTCGGCGACCTCGACGGACGCTGGTGGTGGGTGCCGATCGTCGTGCTGCTGGGCGCGATCGTGATGGAGGGCCTCTCGCTCCGCACCGCCGTCCATGAGGCCGGCAAGGTGCGCGGCGACGCGACGTGGGTGCAGTTCGTGCGCCGGGCCAAGGCGCCGGAGCTTCCGGTGATCCTGCTCGAGGACGTGGCGGCGCTCACCGGCCTGGTGTTCGCCCTGATGGGTGTCGGCCTCAGCCTGCTCACCGGCAACCTCCTCTTCGACGTCCTCGGTACGGCGCTCATCGGGGTCCTGCTCGTGTGCGTGGCAGTGATCCTCGCGATCGAGACCAAGAGCCTGCTGCTCGGCGAGTCGGCCTCCCTGCCTGCCCAGCGCCGGATCGAGGAGGCCCTGGTGGGCGTCGAGGGCGTCGACCGGGTGATCCACCTGAAGACGATGCACCTCGGGCCCGAGGAGCTGTTGGTGGCGGCGAAGATCGGAGTGCGAGCCAACTCCAGCGCCCTCGACGTGGCATCGGCGATCGACCGGGCCGAGCGGGCGATCCGGTCCGCGGAGCCGAGCGCCGAGCTGATCTACCTGGAGCCGGACATCTACCGGGCCGACCATGTCCCAGACGAGCGGCCTGAGCCACCTGCTCCCGCTGGTCACTAGATGCAGGGCACCCCGGTAGCCTTGCCGGTGGACATGAATCGAAGAGACCGAGGGAACCATGGACTACAAGGTCGCTGACCTGTCGCTGGCCGAGTTCGGCCGCAAGGAGATCGAGCTCGCCCAGCACGAGATGCCCGGGCTGATGGCGATGCGCGAGCGGTACTCCGCCTCGCAGCCGCTCGCCGGTGCCCGGATCGCAGGCTCGCTGCACATGACGATCCAGACCGCGGTGCTCATCGAGACCCTGACCGCGCTGGGCGCCGAGGTCCGCTGGGCCTCCTGCAACATCTTCTCCACGCAGGACCACGCCGCGGCAGCCGTGGTTGTCGGTCCCGACGGCACGGTCGACCAGCCGGCCGGCGTGCCCGTCTTCGCCTGGAAGGGCGAGACGCTCGAGGAGTACTGGTGGTGCACCCAGCAGATCCTCGTCTGGCCCGGCGACACCTTCGCCAACATGATCCTCGACGACGGTGGCGACGCCACGATGCTCGTCCACCTCGGCGTCGACGCGGAGAAGTCCGGCAAGGCTCCGGACCCGGCGACTGCAAAGAGCCACGAGCAGAAGGTCGTGTTCGACGTCCTGAACGCCGCGCTGGCCGAGGACTCGAACCGGTGGACCCCGATCGCGAACGAGATCATGGGCGTCACCGAGGAGACCACCACCGGCGTGCACCGCCTCTACGAGATGATGCGCGAGGGCTCGCTCCTGTTCCCCGCGATCAACGTGAACGACTCCGTCACCAAGTCGAAGTTCGACAACAAGTACGGCTGCCGCCACTCGCTCATCGACGGCATCAACCGCGCGACCGACGTGCTCATCGGGGGCAAGGTCGCGGTCGTCTGCGGCTACGGCGACGTCGGCAAGGGCTGCGCGGAGTCGCTGCGTGGCCAGGGCGCCCGCGTGATCGTGACCGAGATCGACCCGATCTGCGCCCTCCAGGCGGCGATGGACGGCTACCAGGTCACCACGCTGGAGGACGCCCTCCCGTACGCCGACATCGTGATCACCGCGACCGGCAACATGAACGTCGTCACCGTCGACCAGATGAGCCGGATGAAGCACCAGGCCATCGTCGGCAACATCGGCCACTTCGACAACGAGATCGACATGGCGGGGCTCGAGACCTTCGAGGGGATCACCCGGGACACCGTGAAGCCCCAGGTGGACGTGTTCACCTTCCCCGCGGGCAACTCCGTGATCGTGCTCTCCGAGGGCCGCCTGATGAACCTCGGCAACGCGACCGGTCACCCGTCGTTCGTGATGTCGAACTCCTTCACCAACCAGGTGCTCGCCCAGCTCGAGCTGTTCACCAAGATCGACGAGTACCCGGTCGGGGTCTACACCCTGCCCAAGCACCTCGACGAGGAGGTCGCCCGGCTTCACCTGGGTGCCCTCGGGGTCAGGCTGACCGAGCTGACCGAGGAGCAGGCGGGATACCTCGGGATTCCGGTCGAGGGCCCGTACAAGAGCGACCAGTACCGCTACTGAGAGCGGTCTGTCAGGCGCGAGGGAGAAACGGTGTCGCAGGACCCCATGGGGCGTGGCCGGGTGCTCGTCGTGGACGACGACGCCTCGCTGGCCGAGATGTTGACCATCGTGCTGCGCAACGAGGGCTTCGACAGCCGCGTGTGCACCAACGGTGACTCGGCCATGTCCGTGTTCCACGAGTACCGTCCCGACGTCGTGCTCCTGGACCTGATGCTTCCCGGGAGGGACGGCATCGACGTCTGCAAGGACATCCGCGCGGAGTCCGGCGTACCCATCGTCATGCTGACGGCCAAGAACGACACGATCGACGTCGTGGTCGGTCTCGAGTCCGGGGCCGACGACTACGTCGTCAAGCCGTTCAAGCCCAAGGAGCTGATCGCCCGGATCCGGGCCCGGGTCCGCCGCTTCGACGACCCGGCTCCAGAGTCGCTCACGATCGGCGACCTGGCCATCGACGTGGCCGGTCACTCGGTGACCAGGGGAGACGAGACGATCTCGCTCACGCCGCTGGAGTTCGACCTCCTGGTGTGCCTGGCCCGCAAGCCCTGGCAGGTGTTCACCCGAGAGGTGCTGCTGGAGCAGGTGTGGGGGTACCGCCACGCGGCCGACACCCGGCTCGTCAACGTGCATGTGCAGCGCCTCCGCTCGAAGGTCGAGCACGACCCTGAGAACCCCGCGATCGTGCTCACCGTGCGGGGTGTCGGCTACAAGGCCGGCGTCGCGTAGGACTGGTCGTCTGATGGGCGGGTGTCGGTGAGCCTCCCGAGCCCCCTGACGAGGGGGCTCACCTTCTGGCGTCGCTCCATCCAGGCGCGGGTCGTGATGAGCACCGTCGTGCTCTCGGCCGTGGTGGTCGGGGTCGTTGGGTGGCTGCTGATCCGTCAGGTCACCGACGGCCTGGTGGCCGACAAGGTGCGGGCCTCCGTCGCCGAGGCGACGAGCGAGACGGGCGCGGTGCAGGACCGGCTCCGCGCGGCGAGCGGGACCGACTTCGACGCCACGTCACAGCTGCGGCAGCTCGTCGCGGGCATCGTCGCGCGGGGCGACGTACGCGGGTTCCAGGTGGACCTGGTCGGGCCGATCGGGAACACCGGGCCGGGTGTGGCCACCGGCACCGGCGTCCGCAACACCCCGGGGCTGGACACCCGCAGCGTGCCGCCACGGCTCTCCCGCAAGGTGGAGGACCGGGCCGGGACCTTCTGGACGTACGGCGTGATCAGGTACCTCCCCGACACCCGGCGCGCTGCCGTTCCGGGGGTCATCGCCGGCTCGCAGATCGTGCTTCCGGCGGACGGTGGGACGTACACCCTCTACTACCTGTTCCCGATGACGGACCAGGCGCAGACCCTCTCGCTGGTGCGTGGCGCGCTGCTCACCGGGGGCAGCCTGCTGCTCGTCCTGGTCGCCGGGCTCACCTGGCTGGTGACCCGCCAGGTGGTGACGCCGGTGCGGCTGGCACGGCGGGTCGCCGAGCGGCTCGCCGCCGGTCGGTTGGAGGAGCGCATGCACGTCCGGGGCGACGACGACATCGCGCGCCTCGGCACGTCCTTCAACCAGATGGCCACCAGCCTGCAGAAGCAGATCCGGCAGCTCGAGGAGCTCTCCCGGGTGCAGCGCCGCTTCGTCTCCGACGTCTCGCACGAGCTGCGCACCCCGCTGACGACCGTGCGGATGGCCGGTGACGTGCTGCACGACGCCCGGAAGCGGTTCGACCCCGCGACCGCCAGGTCGGCAGAGCTGCTCCAGCTCGAGCTCGACCGGTTCGAGACCCTGCTCACGGATCTGCTGGAGATCAGCCGGTTCGACGCGGGAGCGGCGGTCCTCGACCTCGACGACGTCGACCTGGTCGATGTCGCCCACCGGGTGGTCGACACCACGCGCGCCCTGGCGGAGCGCCGCGGGGTCCGGGTCAGTGTCCGGGCGCCGGGACACCCCTGCCTGGCCGAGGTCGACGTACGCCGGGTGGACCGGATCGTGCGCAACCTGGTCGCGAACGCGATCGACTACGCCGACGGCCATGACGTCGTGGTCCGGGTCGACGGCGACTCGACCTCGGCGGCGCTGGCGGTGCGTGACTACGGCGTCGGCCTGAAGCCGGGCGAGTCCGCGATGGTGTTCAACCGGTTCTGGCGCTCGGATCCGGCACGTGCCCGCACCACCGGCGGGACCGGTCTCGGGCTGTCGATCTCCTTGGAGGACGCGCACCTTCATGGCGGCTGGCTGCAGGCCTGGGGCCGGCCCGGCGAGGGTGCCCAGTTCCGGCTCACCCTTCCGCGGCGCGCCGGTGACCCGCTCACGCACAGCCCGATCCCGCTGGTCCCGGCGGACGCCGGGGCGTCGCCGGTGCGCCCGGAGGCGGCGCGATGAGGGGCAACCAGGCCAGGCTCTGCCTCCGAGGACTGCTCATCGCGGCCCTGGTGGCCGCGCTGTCGTCGTGCATCTCGCTCCCGCGCAGTGGCGAGGTACGCACGGTCCGGTCCGACGGCGACAGCCAGGTCGACAACGCGCCGTACTACGCGCCACCCGGTCCGCGTCCGGGTGGCTCCCCGGTCCAGATCGCCAGCGGGTTCCTGGACGCGATGACCGCGAACCCGCTGAGCACGTCGGTGGCCCAGAAGTTCCTCGCCACCGATGCCCGGCCGCGGTGGCGACCGGAACGCGCGACCGTGGTCTACAGCGAGTCGCCCCTTTCGGCGCGAGGCAACGAGGTGTCCCTCACCCTCGACTCCGCCGACCGGCTCGACTCACGAGGGGCCTGGCTCGGTCGGGCGGCCACCCCGACGAAGCCGTGGCCGCTGAAGATGGTCCTCGAGAAGGGCGAGTGGCGGATCAGCCACCCGCCGGACGCCCTGGTCATCCCCAGCAGCTACTTCGAAGACCGCTTCTACCAGGCATCGCTCTACTTCTTCGACGAGACCGCCCAGGTCCTCGTCCCCGAGCCGGTCTACGTCCCGCGTGGTCCGCAGGCGGCCACCACCCTCGTCCGCGGACTGCTCAAGGGCCCCGGCGACGAGCTCGACGGCGTGATCCGCACGTTCTTCCCTGCCGAGACCGCCGTCGACCTCTCCGTCCCCGTCGTCGGCAACGGGACCGCGGAGGTGCCGTTGTCCGCGGAGGTGCTCGACCTGTCGCCGGACGACTTGGAACGGATGAGCGTGCAGCTCTCCTGGACGTTGCGACAGGTGCTCGGCGTGGCCCGGATCCGCGTGACCGTGGACGGCAACCCGCTCACGCTCGCTGACGGGAGCAGCGTGATCCCGGTCGACGCCGGCGCGGAGTACGACCCGTCCGTCATCTGGGCGTCCCGTGACCTGTTCGGGGTCCGTGAAGGACGCGTGGTCCGGGTCTCCGGCGGCAGCGAGAGTCGGGTGGCGGGGCCGTACGGCGCCCAGCAGCTGGCTCCTCGCAGCATCGCGGTGGACTTGGCGGGCGAGCATGTCGCGGCGGTCGACGCTACCGGATCCACCGTCACGGTCTCGCCGGTCACAGCGGCCGTCGCCCGGCAGGACACCAGGCAGGTCTTCGAAGGCGCTGACCTCCTCAAGCCCGCCTACGACCTTCATGGCGACCTCTGGCTCGTCGACCGGACGGCGGGTGGAGCGGTCGTCTGGGTCGTCCATCGCGGACTGCCGCAGCCGGTCGAGGTGTCCGGGGTGACCGGGGCCGTCGTCTCCCACTTCCTCATCTCGCGGGACGGCTCACGGCTGGTCGCGGTGGTCGCGTCGGGCTCGGCTGACCGGGTCGTGGTCAGCCGGATCGTCCGCACCGAGGACGGGGCCGTCAAGAGCGGTGTCCGCGGCGGGGTCCTCGACCCGGTTCCGTCGGTGCAGGACTCGGGCGCCACCATCCGGGACCTGGGCTGGCGCAGCGCCACGAGTCTCGCGCTGCTCACGGGAGCGGCCGGGGACCCCTCAGAGCTGCAGGTGGAGTCGATCGACGGGTCACCTGGAGTAGGTGACCTCTCCACCACCCCGCAGGACTTCCAGGTCGAGGCCAGTGCCGTGGTGACCGAGCCGTCGCCCGGCTCCCCGCTCTACGTCACCACCGACAAGCGGCAGATGTTCCAGCTGTCCTCGGGTGGGCGCTGGACCGGCACCAGCCTGGGCCACGGCCTGACCGCCGTCACCTTCGTGGGCTGACTACCCCGGTCCGCCGGTCCACAGGTAGCCGTTCTCCCGTTCGCAGGCACGGTGTACTCGCTCTTGGCGCTCGGGGTCGTGCTCACGGTCGGCCTGCGGCGCCGCACGCAGCACGCCTGATGCCGGCACCTCCGGCGGTCCACAGCCGTGGGCCCCGGTGGTGGCGGCCGTCGATCGTGAAGGCCACCCTTGGCTGATGTCGGAACCTCGGTCGGAGCCGCTGCTGGACCCGCTGCTGGACCTGGTCCTCGGCAGCCGGTGCGTGGGCTGCGCGACGCCGGGTCGGCTGCTCTGCCACGACTGCTGCTCGGAGCTCCCGACCACGGCGCGGGTCGTCATCCCGACACCGTGCCCGGAGGGGCTGGTCACGTGCGTGGCCGCCGGGGAGTACGCCGGCCTGCTCCGTGAGCTCGTGCTGGCGCACAAGGAGCATTCCGTGTTCTCGCTCGCGCGGCCCCTCGGGAGGACGCTGGCGGTGTCCCTGCGGCACCTGCAGGCGGCCTGTGGCCTCCGCGGGCCGCTCGCCCTGGTTCCGGTGCCCTCGCGGGCGGCGGTCGTGCGGCAGCGAGGCCACGACCCCCTGGGGCGTCTGACCCGGGTCGCGGCCGGTGTGCTGCGCTCGTCGGGTGCCCCCGTCCGGGTCGTGGACCTGCTCGCGACCACGGGACCGGTGGCGGACCAGGCCGGGCTCGACTCGGCCCAGCGGGCCCTGAACCTGGCCGGAGCCTTCGCGGTGAGACCCGCGGCTCGTCGGGCACTGGTCCGAACAGGCCAGGCGGTCCACCTGGTCCTCGTGGACGACGTGCTCACGACCGGGGCGACAGCCCGTGAGGCGCAGCGCGCCTTGCAGGACACCGGAATCCGGCTCGCGGGCATCGCGACCGTCGCCGCCACCCGACGTCGTCTCAGGGGACTCACAGCAAACTGATGGGCTCCGCCGCTACCGCTTTGGCTGCCGATTCACTAGCGTCCTTGTATGGAGTCCGTTCGGGTCCGTGGTTGCGCCGGCACGGTGCTGCCTTCACCGGGTACCCGTCGGCTAGCCGATGCCAGTCGCAGGCGAAGCGGTCCACGTAAGGCGCGTCCGGGGTCCGTCCTCGGCCGCCGATCACGGTGCGGCTTAGAAGTAAGTCCTGCCTCGTGCCCGCCGTCAGACGCGGCGGACCATGGGAGAAGGTCAGTAGTGGCACAAGCTGCGACCACCTCAGCAGGCGATTGTGGGGTCGAAGACCAGGTCGGCCGGACGGGCTCCTCTTACACACCCGCACCGCTGTAGCGGTGTGTGGGTTACCGCCAAAGATGCTGGAGGTCAATCGTGGAGATTGTGGTCAACGCCCGTCACTGTGAAGTGTCGGACCGATTTCGCTCGCACGTCGAGGACAAGCTGACCAAGCTCGAGAAGCACGACCACCGGATCATCCGGGTCGAGGTCGAGGTCGAGAAGGAGCACAACCCGCGCCAGCACGACCGCGCCGTACGCGTGGAGCTCACGGCCTTCTCCAAGGGACCTGTGGTCCGTGCCGAGGCTGCCTCCGAGGACAAGATGTCCGCGCTCGACCTGGCCCTGGACAAGATGGCCTCGCAGATGCGGAAGGCCGCTGACCGCAGGCGGGTACACCACGGTCGACACACTCCGGTCTCGGTCAGCGAGGCGACTGCGCCCCTTGCCGAGGAGGAGGCGGCGTCCGACCCCACCGGCGACTCGCTCGAGCGTCGAGTCGGCCCGATCTCCGTGCTCGGCGACGGTCCTCTCGTGGTCCGCGAGAAGGTCCATTCGGCGGAACCGATGACCCTGGAGCAGGCCCTCCACGAGATGGAGCTCGTCGGACACGACTTCTTCCTGTTCGTCGACAAGGAGAACGAGAAGCCCTCAGTGGTCTATCGTCGACGCGGATACGACTACGGAGTCATTTCGCTCGACATTGCCTAGGAGGGCCCATGCGTGCCACGTCGGAGCCCATCCGCGTGGTCGTCGTCGACGACCAGGAGCTCTTCCGGCGCGGCCTCACGATGCTGCTCGGTGTCGAGACCGACATCGAGGTCGTGGGGGAGGCCAGTGACGGTGTTTCTGCGACCGAGCTGGTCGCCTCCGCCATGCCGGACGTCGTACTCCTCGATGTGCGGATGCCCAAGCGCTCCGGCATCGAGGCATGCGTCGCCATCAAGGAGCTCGTCCCGTCGACCAAGATCATCATGCTGACGGTGAGCGACGAGGAGGCCGACCTGTACGACGCCGTGAAGAACGGCGCCGCCGGGTACCTCCTCAAGGACGCCTCGATCGACGAGGTCGCCCAGGCGATCCGGGTCGTCGACGACGGACAGTCGCTGATCAGCCCGTCGATGGCGGTCAAGCTGATCGACGAGTTCAAGCAGATGTCGCGCACGGACAAGGACCAGGTCCCGACCCCACGGCTCACCGACCGAGAGCTCGAGGTGCTGCGCCTCGTGGCCCAGGGCATGAACAACCGCGAGATCGCCAAGCAGCTCTTCATCAGCGAGAACACCGTCAAGAACCACGTTCGCAACATCCTGGAGAAGCTCCAGCTCCACTCACGCATGGAGGCCGTCATGTACGCCGTCCGTGAGAAGCTGCTGGACATTCCCTGACGGTGACGCAGTCGCTGTCGCGCGCTCAGGCGCGCCGGATCGCGCTGGTGGCCCAGGGTTTCCGCGACCCGCGGCACACCGTCCCGACGATGCGGACGTTCGCCCGAACCCTGGCCCGGACCGGGGTGCTCCAGGTCGACTCGGTCAACGTCCTCCAGCGGGCGCACTACATGCCGCTGTTCTCGCGGATGGGCGCCTACGACCCCGACCTGCTGCATCGGGCCAGCGAGGGGCGTCAGCGTCGCGTGGTCGAGTACTGGGCGCACGTGCAGGCGT
Organism: uncultured Actinomycetota bacterium; assembly: GCA_963740525.1. Lineage (GTDB taxonomy): Bacteria > Actinomycetota > Actinomycetes > Propionibacteriales > Nocardioidaceae > CAVUEG01. The sequence goes on along the minus strand of CAVUEG010000006.1, from coordinate 347,973 downwards.
TCATGCCCGTCGATCTCTGGCCCGTGATGCGTCACCGGATGGAGTCGTACCGCACGCAGCGGCACAAGTGGTGGGGCACCACCGTGACCTCCGAGCTGACCGACAGCCTCCTTGCCGAGATCAAGGAGCGCGGCGCTGCCACGGCTCGGGACCTCGACGACGGCCTGCCCCGGACCAAGGACAACTGGGGGTGGAACTGGTCGGCCACCCGCCGCGCCCTGGACTACCTCTTCGTGGTCGGAGACGTCGCGATCACCGGCCGGAACAGCCAGTTCGAGGTCCGCTACGACCTGCCGGAGCGCGTGATCCCGGCACCGCACTTCGAGGCACCGACTCCGCCGCTGGCCGAAGCCGGCCGGGAGCTCGTCCGGCGAGCCGCGCGGTCCCACGGGGTCGCCACGGCGAGGTGTCTGGCCGACTACTACCGGATGCGGCTCCAGCCCGGTGAGGGAAAGATGGACGCGCGCACGGCGATCGACGAGCTGGTCGAGGACGGTGAGCTGCTCCCGGTGACGATCGAGGGGTGGCGGCGCCCGGCGTACCTGCACCGCGATGCGGTCCTTCCCCGACGCGTCACCGCCCGTGCCCTGCTCAGTCCGTTCGACCCCGTGGTCTGGGAGAGGGAGCGCACCGAGAAGCTCTTCGACTTCCACTACCGGATCGAGATCTACGTCCCCGCGCCACAACGGGTGTACGGCTACTACGTGCTGCCGTTCCTGCTCGACGACGCGATCGTCGCGCGGGTCGACCTGAAAGCCGACCGGAAGGCCGGCGTACTCGTGGTGCAGTCCGCCTTCGCCGAGCCGGGTGCCCCCGAGCACACCGCCTCGGAGCTCGCGGCCGAGCTGGCGGACCTGGCGGGATGGCTCGGCCTCAGCAGCATCCGGGTACGCCCGCGCGGTGACCTGTCGGCGGCCCTCGCCGCCGAGGTCGGGAGGGCGGCATGACCGCCCAGGTGCGGCACCCGCTGTTCGCACGCTTCTACAGCCGGCTCGCCAGCGGCATGGAGCACCGCGGCCTGGGTGACCTGCGCGACCGGCTGCTCACCGGCCTGAGCGGTGTCGTCGTGGAGGTCGGTGCCGGAGACGGGGCGAACTTCGCCCACTACCCGCCCGCGGTGACCCGCGTGGTCGCCGTCGAGCCCGAGGGCTACCTGCGGGGACGGGCGGCCGCCCGGGCGAGCGACGACCGGTTCGACGTGGTGGACGGAGTCGCGGGGCGACTGGACCTGGCCGACGACAGTGCTGATGCGGTGGTCTTCTGCCTGGTGCTCTGCTCGGTCCCCGACGTCGCGGCCGCCCTCGCCGAGGCACACCGGGTGCTACGCCCGGGCGGGGAGCTGCGGGTGCTCGAGCACGTTGCGGCGGACGGGGGGAAACCGCTGGCCAGGGTCCAGCGCGCCCTGGACGCGACCGTCTGGCCGCGGCTGTTCGGCGGTTGCCACACCGGCCGGGACACCGTGGCGGCGATCGAGGGCGGCGGCTTCCGGTTCACCTCGCTCGAGCGCTTCCGGTTCCCCGAGTCGTCCGTCGCGCCGGTCGCTCCGCATGTGCTGGGACGGGCGGTCAGGGGCGGCTGACGCTCCGTCAGGGTCGGGTGCTCGGCTGCGGGGAGACCGACGACGTACCGTCACGCGGCACCTCGACGACCTGACGCTCGATCTGGGCCGAAGCCATCCCGAGCCCACCCAGGCTGATGTCGTCGTACGCGCGCAGCTCGCCGGTCTGCCGGTCGACGTAGAGCACCGACATCTCGATCCTGGCCGGGACCTGCGGTTCCAGCGCGCGCAGCCCGGAGCCGCCCGTGGAGCCCTCCAGCATCAGCCAGGTCCCCGCCTTCCCGCGAGTCACCTTCCGGTTGTGGAAGTGACCGAAGAGCGCCATCTGCGAGGTCCCGTCCAGCAGCTCGCGTGAGGTCGGGTCGTGGAAGACCGTGATGTCGACCCCGCCGGCGGCGACGGCCTGCTCGGCCAGGCGCTCGACGGCGTCGGTGACCAGCGCCGAGTCGTCGTGGACCACGCTCTTGTCAGGGGTGAAGCTCGGGTCGCCGGCACCGAGGAACCTCAGGCCGGCCACCTTCCGGACCTTGCCGTCGAGCACGACGACGTTGGGGATCTTCTCCATCGCGGCCTGTGTCAGCATCGAGTCGTGGTTGCCCCGCACCCACACGTACGGCGTCTTCAGGCGCCGGATCTCCTCCACATAGCGGTTCTCCGCGCGGGTGCCGTGGTCGGTGATGTCGCCCGAGTCGACGATGACGTCGATGTCGTACTGCTTGGACACGGTGCGGATCAGGTCCCAGGCCTGGGGGGCCAGGTGCAGGTCGGAGACGTGGAGCACACGGACCAGGTCCTGCTGCGGGGGCAGCAGCGGCAGGTCGGAGGTGACGGCGTACAAGCCGCTCACGTTCTGCACGATCATCGCCAGCTGGTCGCCGTATGCGGAGAAGTCGTTGACGATGCTCTCCGCGTTGCCGACCACGGAGGGAGCGCTGGTGAGCAGCCCGGTGTAGCGGGGTTCCGCGAAGGCCGCGGGGTTCCAGGTGGCCACCGCGATGGCGCCGGCGGTGCCCACGGCGAGGAGTGCCGTGCCGCCGCCGACCAGAGCGGAGCTCACCCGGCGCAGGGCGAGCGCGGACAGCAGCACGGCTCCCACCAGGCTGGCGAGCAGTCCGCGACCGGCGGCCATCTTCACCTCCCAGCGCAGGTCCGCCACGGCCTGTGGCTCGAGACCGGCGAGGCGCTTGGGGTCGGCCACGATGTCCCGTGCCTCCTCCGTGTCCACCCCCTCGAGGGCTGCGGTGATCCCGAGCGGCCCCTCGTGGGTGGCCAGGTCGAGCGTTCCCAGCGGGGGAATGTCGACCGAGGTCCCGCCGTGCCACTCGGGGGTGACCCGCATCGAGGTCGCTAGCGGGCCGACCTCGTGGTGCACGGTGCCGCCGAGGGTCAGCCCGAGCCAGGCCCCGATCAGCCCGAGCATCATGGCCGCACCGAACCGGAGCAGCCGGGTGCGCCAGCGGGGCCGGCTGGACCTGTTGACGGGCGGGTTGGCGGGCTGGTCGAGCGGCTCGGGACCGGGTTCGGGAGCCGCTGTGAGCGGGGTGTCAGAAGACGTCATGGGGGCTTACCAAGGTGTTGCCGGCTGGGTCTACTTTGTACCTTTTCGCAGCCAGCCTGTCAGGTGATTGGTCGGCTTGCTCGGGTGGGCCCGTCGTCCGGGCCGCCACCGAGCGCCGGCGCGGGTAGGGTCGGCAGCGGAGCCGCCGAGGGGTGAGGACATGCTGGGTACGACGCTCGCGGTGCTGATGGTCGCCGCGTCCGCGGTGTTCCCGCCCTGGATGCCCGCCACGGGTGGCGCGGAGCCGGTCCTCGACAGCCGGCAGTTCCCGATCGTGGGCCACGCCGACTACGGCAAGGCCCACCACGACTACCCGGCCACCGACATCTTCGCCGCCTGCGGCTCGCCGGTAGTGGCCCCGATGTCGGGCGTGGTCCTCGAGGTCGGGCGCAAGGATCGCTGGGACCCCGCGACGAACCTCGGGGGCCAGCGCGGCGGGAGGTACTTCTCGATCCGCGGGGACGACCACGTCCGGTACTACGGGTCCCACCTGCGACGGGTACGCCCGGGTCTCGCCGCGGGGGACCGGGTCGACACGGGCGAGCGGCTGGGCAGAGTGGGTCGCAGCGGGGACGCCGCGGGCATCGCCTGTCACCTGCACTTCGGGCTGAGCCCGGTCTGTCGAGGTCGCCACGACTGGTGGATCCGGCGCGGGGAGGTCTCGCCGTACCGCTTCCTCCGCTCGTGGGAGGACGGAGGCGACCGGTCGCCCAGACACGCGGTCCGCCGCTGGAAGCGTGTGCACGGCTGCCCGCAGGCGCCCTGAACCACCGGGCGCGCCACGCGCCGGTTGCCGCTCTCGGTAGCATGACCACCGGACGGGGCGAAGCCACCTCGGGCGCGGGAAACCATTGCCCCCCGCCCCTCGTTCATCAGACAACACAACCCAGGAGCCACACGTGCCTGCCATCCTCGACAAACTCCTCCGCGTCGGTGAGGGGAAGATCCTGCGCAAGCTGGACTCGATTGCCCGCGCGGTCAACGCGATCGAGGACGAGTTCGTCACGATGAGCGACGAGGAGCTCCAGGCTCAGACCGCGCTGTTCCGTGAGCGCCTCGCCGCGGGCGAGTCCCTCGACGACCTGATGCCTGAGGCGTTCGCGACCGTGCGAGAGGCCGCCAAGCGGGTCCTCGGCCAGCGGCACTACGACGTCCAGATCATGGGCGGTGCGGCCCTCCACCTCGGCAACATCGCGGAGATGAAGACCGGTGAGGGCAAGACCCTGGTCTCCACCCTTCCCGCCTACCTCAACGCGCTCCCGGGCAAGGGCGTCCACGTCGTCACGGTCAACGACTACCTCGCGAAGTACCACGCGGAGTGGATGGGCCGGGTCCACCACTTCCTGGGCCTGACCACCGACGTGATCCTGCCCGAGATGCGTCCGGACCAGCGCCGGGTGGCCTACGCGGCCGACATCACCTACGGCACCAACAACGAGCTCGGGTTCGACTACCTGCGCGACAACATGGCCAACTCGATCGAGGAGTGCGTCCAGCGCGGCCACAACTACGCGATCGTGGACGAGGTCGACTCGATCCTGATCGACGAGGCCCGGACGCCGCTGATCATCTCCGGCCCCACCCAGGACGAGGTCCGCTGGTACGCCGAGTTCGCGAAGATCTCTCGCAGGCTGGTCAAGGACACCGACTACGAGGTGGACGAGAAGAAGCGGACGATCTCGATCCTCGAGCCGGGGATCACCAAGGTCGAGGACACCCTCGGCATCGAGAACCTCTACGAGTCGGCGAACACGCCGCTGATCTCCTTCCTCAACAACTCCATCAAGGCCAAGGAGCTGTTCCACAACGACAAGGAGTACGTCGTCATGGACGGCGAGGTGCTCATCGTCGACGAGCACACCGGCCGGATGCTCTCGGGTCGCCGGTACAACGATGGCCTGCACCAGGCCATCGAGGCCAAGGAGAGCGTCACCGTCCGCGAGGAGTACCAGACCCTCGCCACGATCACCCTGCAGAACTACTTCCGCCTCTACGAGAAGCTCTCCGGCATGACCGGCACCGCGCTGACCGAGGCCTCCGAGTTCGACAAGATCTACAAGCTCGGCGTGGTCGCGATCCCGACGAACAAGCCGATGCAGCGCAAGGACCAGCCGGACCTGGTCTACCGCACCGAGGCGGCGAAGTTCGACGCCGTCGTGGAGGACATCGCCGAGCGTCACGCCAAGGGCCAGCCGATCCTCGTGGGCACCACCTCGGTCGAGAAGTCCGAGCGGCTCTCCGCGTTGCTCACGCGCAAGGGCGTTCCGCACTCCGTGCTGAACGCGAAGCAGCACGCGGACGAGGCCAAGATCGTCGCGATGGCCGGACACCGGGGCGCCGTCACGGTCGCCACCAACATGGCCGGACGAGGCACCGACATCATGCTCGGTGGGTCCGTCGAGTTCCTCGCGGACCAGGAGCTGCGGGCACGCGGCCTGGACCCGCTGGAGGACAGCGAGGAGTACGAAGCCGCTTGGCCGGCCACGGTCGAGAAGATCAGCGCGCAGGTCAAGTCCGAGCACGACCAGGTCAAGGAGGTCGGCGGCCTCTACGTCCTCGGCACCGAGCGCCACGAGTCGCGCCGCATCGACAACCAGCTCCGTGGTCGATCCGGCCGTCAGGGCGACCCCGGCGAGTCGCGGTTCTACCTGTCGTTGCAGGACGAGCTGATGCGCCTGTTCAAGTCCGACTGGGTCGACCGGGTGCTGACCACGCTGAAGATCCCCGACGACGTACCCATCGAGAACAAGGCCGTCACCAACTCGATCGCCTCGGCGCAGAGCCAGGTGGAGGCCCAGAACTTCGACTCCCGCAAGAACGTCCTCAAGTACGACGACGTGATGAACCGGCAGCGCGAGGTGATCTACGGCGAGCGCCGTGCGGTGCTCGAGGGAGCCGACCTTCACGAGCAGATCCGCGGCATGATCGAGGACGTCGTCGGCGACTACTCGCGCGCCGCCACCGAGGGCTTCCCGGAGGAGTGGGACCTCGACCAGCTGTGGACCGCCCTGCGTGCGTTGTACCCGGTCGGTATCGAGCTGGCTCGGCTCGAGGAGGAGGTCGGCGGTCGCGCGGGCCTCGACCGCGACGAGCTGGTCGATCTGCTGGTCCAGGATGCGCTGAGCGCCTACAACGCTCGCGAGGAGCAGTTCGGCGAAGAGGTCATGCGTGAGCTCGAGCGCCGGGTGCTGCTCTCGGTGCTCGACCGCAAGTGGCGTGAGCACCTCTACGAGATGGACTACCTGCGCGAGGGGATCGGTCTGCGTGCCTACTCCCAGCGTGACCCGCTCGTGGAGTACCAGCGCGAGGGCTTCGACATGTTCGCCACGATGATGGACGCGATCAAGGAGGAGGCCGTCGGCTACCTGTTCAACCTCGACGTCCAGCTCGACGAGGACGAAGCCGACGAGGGCCTCGAGGGTGACGGGCCGGACGCCGGCGAGACCGAGGAGGGCCTGCGGATCCGGGCCAAGGGACTCGACCGCCCGGCCGCCCCGGCGAACCTGACCTACTCGGCACCCAGCGAGGACGGCGAGGTCGCTGTGCGGGCGGACGGCGGCGACGCCGAGGACCCGTACGCCGGGATCAGCCGCAACGCGGAGTGCCCGTGCGGTTCGGGGAAGAAGTTCAAGAAGTGCCACGGCGCTCCGGGTGGCCCGACCGGGCTGACCACCCGCGTCAACGGCTGAGGAGACCGGAGCCTGTCAGCCGAACTGAAGTGCTGTGCACTGCCAGCGACCCTGACGGGCCTCCAGCCGGGCGGCGAACGCGCGTGAGCGCTGCCCGTGTCGCACGTGGACACTGACCTCGGCTGCCCCCGGGGTCGGTGTCGAGACGTGCACGCTGCGCACCTGTGGTCGCGCGGCCCGACCTCGGCCGGCACCCGTGCGGCCCAGCATCTCCACGCGTCGGCACAGGTCGTCGTAGACGTCGGGGCTGGTCCAGCGGAGGAGCTGGCTCACCGGCCGGCTGCCGCCCAGGACCTCGACCACCGCCTGTCCGAACCGGCCGGCCCAGGCGCGCAGGGGGTCGGGGCCGTCGGCAGCGACCAGGGTGAGCTCAGGTCCGCGGGGCATGCCGCGCAGGCCCGGTAGCTCGAGAGCGAGCGCTCCTTGCACGGTGGCCACCGCGACCGCCTCTCCGTCGAGCGGGACGAGACGCGTGACGTGGCCTCGCAGGGGGCTGGGTGGGCGGCGGAGCTGGTGGTTGCTGGTCAACGGTCTTCCTCTCGATGGGGCCGGTCGGGATCCCGGCTCGGATGGGTCGTGTCGAGCGACGGGGGAAGGGCCAACCGGAGTCCGGGCAGGAGTAGGTCGGTGTCGGGGCCGATGACCCCGCGGTTGGCGTGGTAGATGCGCCGCCACCGGGTGGCGACCGCGTCGTCGTCGGCTCCGGGGCCGAGGTCGTGCCGAGCGATCGACCACAGGCAGTCGCCACGACGTACGACGAGCCAGCGCGGCGTCGCCGTGCCGGCCGCATCGCTGGTCCGGTCGGGGAGGCTGAGCCCGTCGAGCGCGCCCGCCGTGGTCGGGGCCTGCGGGATGCCCGGGGGTGGTGGGTCGACTTGGTCGGCCACTGCGGGGGAGAGGGGGACCAGGGTGAGCCCACCCCCCACGACCACCACCAGGGCGCTACGCAGAGCGGCGGGGCAACCGAGCCAGGGGAGCAGAACAGGGCCGCGCGCGGCCAGGCCGTCCAGGATCGCGGCCACGGTCAGGACACCCAGCCAGGCGGTCCCGAGCAGGACGACCAGCGCCGACAGGTCGACCAGCAGGCCGGTCCAGCCGCCGCCGGCGTCACGGTGGCGGACCAGCGGCGCCAGCGTCTCCACGAGCCAGGTGCAGCCGACGCCGAGGGCAGCGAGGACCGCGATGCCACGCGTCAGCGTGCCCGTCCGAGACATCGACATGGAGGTCCTTGAATGTGGTTTCTGGTTGTTTGATGCGATTTACTGTTTCTACGTCCGTTTGCTGAGCCCGTCAACCACGCCGTCCACAGCAGGCCGTTGACATCGCCGGCCCCGGCGTCGACCGTTCGACGCATGCGCTGGGAAGAGTCGTTGCTGGAACTGTTCGAGGACCTCGAGCAGCAGGCGAGCGGAATGGCACTCGAGGAACGCGACCTCGAGGTGGCCGACCGCGCCCAGGCGGAGTACCTCCGCGTCGACGTCGTGTCGCGCTGGATGGCGAGCGTCGGCTGCGAGGTGCGGCTCCGCCTTCCGGGACTCGGCGCGCTGGGGGGTCGGGTGGCCAGGGTCGGTGTCGACTGGTGCCTACTCGAGCCGGGCGGGGGTGACACCGGAGCGTTCGACTGGGTGGTCCCGCTCTCCTCGGTGGTCTCCGTGCTCGGGCTCTCGGAGCGCTCCGTCCACCGCGAGGCCTGGCCGGTCACCGCACGGCTCTCGCTGGGGTCGGTGCTGCGGCGGATGGGCGAGGAGCGGGTCCCGGTCCAGGTTCACCTCACCGACGGTGGCCGCGAGGCGGGTCCCCTGGGACGGGTCGGCGCGGACTTCGTCGAGCTGGAGGGTGCGGCGGGGGTCCTGGCGATCCCGTTCACCTCGCTCTCAGCCCTGCGCGCGAGCGGCTAGCCGGTCAGTCCCGGGACGGCAGCGGCGAGTCCGTCGGCTCGTCGGCGGCGTCGCCCTGGTGGTCGAGATGGGTGCGGGTGGCGTCGTACATGCGCTGGATGAAGTCCTCGAGCTCGGTGGCCTCGATGCGCCACTGCCCCCGGCCGCCGAGCTTGATCGCCTTGAGCTCCTGGCGTCGCACCAGGGCGTACACCTGGGCCGAGGAGGTGTTGAGCACCTCCGCGACGTCCGTCAGCGTGAGGAAGCGGGGGGACCTGTCCGAACCTGCCATGGACCAAGCCTGACACGGAGCCCGGCGTTTGCGGGCGTTGGGCGGCGTTTGCCTGTGGAGGGCGAGGTTTACCCCTGCTCCGGACCGGCGATGATGTGCCGGTGACCCTGCCCGTCGTCAGGACCCCCGGTGCCCAACCCGGTGCCCAGCCGGGCACCGCGTCCGTCCCGGCCGCGACCCGGGCGCGCCGACCCGGCTGGCGTGATCCGCGGCTGGTGGTCGGGCTGCTCATCGTGGCGGGCTCGGTCCTGCTGGGAGCCGCCACGCTCACCAGGGCCGACGACACGGTGCCGGTGTGGGTGGCGGCCGGAGAGCTCACGGAGGGTCAGCCGCTCGGCTCCGCGGACCTGGAGGTGCGCCGGGTTAGGTTCGGGGACCCCTCGGACGCCGACCGGTACCTCTCAGCGACCCAGCCGCTGCCGGACGGCCTGCTCGTCACCCGCGTGGTGGGGCAGGGTGAGCTCCTGCCCCGGTCGGCCCTCGGCACGCGAGAGGGCGGCGACCTGGTCGAGGTTCCGATCTCGGTCTCCGCGGACCAGGTGCCCGCCACGGTGCGGGTCGGCTCGGTGGTGGACGTCTGGGTTGCTCCCGATGCGGGCTCCGACGGTTCCGTCGAGGCGGTCGCGGTGCTCAGCGGCGTCGTCGTGGTGGCTGCGCCCGCGGTCGAGACGACCCTGGGGCCGAGCGGCAACCGGCAGATCATCGTCGGGGTCGACGTGGACGACGCGGACCAGCTGGGCTCCGCCCTCGCGGGCACGGCCACGGGGCACGTCGTGATCACCAGGCAGCGCTGAATGGACGTCTCGGTCATCCTGCTGGCGGCCGGCGCCACCTGGGAGAGCGAGGCACTGCGGCTGCTCCAGTCGGCCCGCGGGGTCACGGTGATCAAGCGGTGCGTGGACCTGCCGGACCTGCTGGCCAGCGCCACCACCGGCGAGGCCGAGGTGGCGCTGGTCTCGGGCGATGCGCAGGGCCTCGACGCACCCGCGCTGGCCCACCTGCGACGCTTCGGCCTGCGCGGCGTCGTCGTCGCCGACCACGACCACGACCGGCTCCGACGGATGGGAGCCGCCGCCGTCATCGGTGGGGACCTGGCCGGGCTGAGGCACACCGTCGACCAGGTGGTCAGCGAGGCTCCCGAACCCGTGGCCGACGCCCTCCCGGCCGCCTCCGAAGGGGCTCCCGGAGCGGGCCGGGTGGTCGCGGTCTGGGGGCCGGGAGGCGCCCCTGGACGAACCACCCTCACGGTCGGGCTCGCCGCAGAGCTCGCAGCCCGTGACCGCGGCGTCCTGGCCGTCGATGCGGACCCGTACGGCGGCTGCATGGCGCAGCACCTGGGCATCCTGGACGAGGTCTCGGGGCTCCTCGCGACGGCGAGGCTCGCCAACTCCGGCGAGCTGGAGGCCGCGGGTCTGAGACGTGCCAGCCGTGACGTCGGCGGTGGGCTCTGCGTGCTCACCGGCCTGCCGCGACCGGACCGGTGGACCGAGGTGCGCGCCGGCACGCTCTCCCACGTGCTGGCGCTCGCCCGAGACCTGGTGGCCGCGGACGCCGCCGGCGACGGCCTCGTCGTGGTCGACACCGGCTTCTCCCTCGAGCAGGGGATCGCCGAGGGCGCGCTCGGGCGCAACCAGATGACCGTCGAGGCGCTGGAATCGGCCGACGAGGTGGTGGTCGTCGGGGCAGCCGACCCGGTGGGCCTCGCCCGTCTGGCGCGGGGCCTGGTCGAGCTGCGCGGCCTGGTGGCGGGGACCCCGGTGCGCGTGGTGGTGAACCGGATGCGCGGTTCGCTGGGGTGGTCCGAGCACGAGATCACCGGGATGGTGGAGGGCTTCGCCCGACCCGTGGGCGTCCACTTCGTGCTCGAGGACCGGGCAGGAGCCGACCGGGCGCTGATGGCCGGTAGGACGGTGACCGAGGTGGGGGAGTCGGCCCTGCGCCGCGGGATCGCCGCGGTCGCGGACGGGATGCTCGGCCGCGCCGCGTCGCCGCGCCGCAGTCGGGTGCGTCGGCGTACCTCCTGAGGTGCGGCTCAGGCCGCGAAGAGCAGGGACAGCCCGCCGAAGGTGTAGGCGACCATCACCACGAGCAGGGGGAGCTGACCGGTCAGCCGGTGTCGCGCGGGCAGCAGCCGGACGGCTCTGTCGTGCGAGGCGATCACGCCCAGCACGTGGCCGGTGACCACTGCCAGCACCTTCGTCACCGCCAGGAAGTCCGGATGCAGTGACAGCCAGTAGCCCACGTGCCAGTTCGCGGTGCCGAGGAGGTTCGCTCCGGTTCCCATTGGGTCACTGAGCTGGATCAGGGTCTGCTGGCCGGTCTCGACGAAGTAGCTGAGGTAGTGGGCGACGATGTAGCCCACGACGATCGGCACGACGGCGTGGGCGAAAAGGTCGGGCAGGGTGCGACGAGGGAGGTCCTCCACCCCGGTGGTCATCGTCGCGGCGGCGAAGGTGAGCCCGACCAGCAGGCAGAAGCCGACCAGGGCCAGCAGGTTCAGGTGGTCCGAGGCGATGTTGCTCGCCTGCACGTGTCGCAGCCAGAAGGGGGTGTCCTTGAAGCTGTCGAACGCCGTGCTGCCGAAGAGCACGGCCACCACGCCGACGAGCCCCGGCCCCGCCGGTACGCCGTCCAGGTTGCCGAGCGGGCTGCGTACGACGAGCACACCGTCGGCGCGTCGACCCCACGGCGACAGGTGACCCACCAGCGTCGAGTAGACCTCGAACGGGTCCGCGCGGGCGAACCAGCGGCTGCCGTACAGAGCACCGCCGATGAGCATCACCGCCAGGTACACCGCGAACCACAGCCTGACGGCCGACAGGTAGGTCGCCGACGGGTAGACCAGCTCCAGCCAGACGAACGCGAGCAGGCCCGCCGCCGCAGGCCAGTAGCCGAGGCGCGCCGGCATCTCGAAGACACCCTTCGTCGGGTCTCCGCCCAGGACCTTGGCGACCAGGAGGTTGACCGTGCGGACCGGGCTGACCGACCGGTAGAAGGGCCCGAACAGCAGGGAGAGCGGCACGATCCCGACCCAGAGCAGCACGTAGACCACCCCGAAGGTCGGGTTCGTGAGCAGATCCGGACCCAGGACGGCCGCGAAGGCGACGTAGGCGGTGAACAGGAGCCCGACCAGCCTCAGCAGGACACGGAACCACCGCGCCTCGACCACGGCAGCCAGGCGCGGCACCGGCCTTCCGAGGGTGGCGGCGTCGAAGCGGGGACGTCGCCAGGCCACGATGAGGACCGCGAAGGACACGGCGAGGGCCACACAGGCTCCGGCGAACGCGTAGCCGGCGGGGATCGGCAGGTTCTTGGCCCCGCCTAGTCCGTGCGCGAGGACCCACACGTCACTTGACCTCGATCTGCACGACCACCTTCTCGAGGTCGTGGTCCTCGACCTCGACGATTCCCGGGGTGTCGATGGTGAGCTCCTTGGTCGTGGTGCCCGCCTCGAACGCGATCTCCTGCTCCGGGGTGGAGTGCACGTGGAGCTCTCCGGCGCGGTCGGCCGTGATCTTCAGCGTGATCGGGGCTCCGACCGACGCCTCGACACGGGCACCGTTGGGCTCGATCGAGTCGCCCGTGATCGTGATCGCGATCTCCGTGCCGCCGGAGGTGCTCCCGTTGCCCGCCCGATCCGAGCCGGAGGAGGAACATCCGCTCGTGATGCCAAGGAGAACCACTGCCACCACAGTTGCGGTGAGGGTGCGGACGGGGTGCATGACGGGCATGGAGCGCTCCTCGAGGTTCGGTCCGGCCGGACGGTGGTGATCGACCTCTGCCAGAATCCCATGAGAGAACAAGACAACCCGTCCCGGCCCCAGGAAGGCGCAGCGACGATCGTGAGTGACCGCCGATGACCGAGAGGCTGACAGCGCGCGATCTCGCGTTCCTCGCGGGAGAGACCGCCCGAGTCCCTGCCCACAACGCCACGGTGGAGATCTTCGACCCCGGGTCCCGTGGACTCGAGTACGACGACGTGCGTTCCCTGATCGAGGACCGGCTGGCCTACGTACCGCGCTACCGCCAGCGGGTGCGCGGAGTGCCCGGTCGCCTGGGCAACCCGGTGTGGGTGGATGACGAGGACTTCGACCTCGGCTACCACGTGCGGCGTTCCGCGCTGCCGCGTCCCGGCTCCATGGAGCAGCTGCGCGAGCTGGTCGCGCGGATCATGTCCCGGCGGCTGGACCGCGACCGTCCGCTGTGGGAGCTGTACTTCGTCGAGGGTCTCGAGGGCGGCCGGGTCGCGTTGCTGTCCAAGTCGCACCAGATCCTCGTCGACGGCGTCCACACCGTCGACCTCGGTCAGGTGCTGCTGGACACGTCTCCAGACCCGAAGGGGCAGGTCCACGACGGGTGGGCCCCCCATCGCGAGCCGAGCCCGGCGGCGCTCGTCGTCGATGCGGCACGCGAGGCGCTCACGCGTCCGGCAAGCCTGCTGAGCACCGTGCGCGGGAACACCGAGGCAGTGGCCCGGGTCGCGACTGCTGCCGCCGGTCGGGCGGGGGTCGTGGCCGGCGCGCTGTCGAACCGCCGGGCGGTGCCGGACTCCCCGTTCCACGCCGAGCTGAGCGAACAGCGCAGGTTCGTCACGGTTCGCACCGACCTGGAGGACTACCGCCGGGTGCGCAAGGTGCACGGGGGGACGGTCAACGACGTCATCCTGGCCACCGTCACCGGTGCCGTCCGCGCCTGGCTGATGACCCGCGCGGAGTCGGTAGGGGCGGGACGCGCTCTGCGAGCGATGTTCCCGATGAGTGTGATCGACGAGGAGCTGGAGCCGACGTCACTGGGTTCCCAGGTCGCCGGACACCTTCTGGAGCTGCCGATCGGTGAGCCGAGCCCGGTGGTGCGGCTGCACCAGGTGTCGTACGCCTTCAAGGCACACAAGGAGACCGGCAAGTCCGTGGCCGCGAACCGGCTGGCCGGAACCGCTGGTTTCGCTCCGACTACCTTCCACGCACTGGGCGCCCGGGTGGCCGCCGACCAGGCCCAGCGCCACAGCTTCCAGCTCGTGGTGACCAACGTGCCCGGCCCGCAGTTCCCGCTGTTCGCCGCGGGGGCACAGATGGTCGAGTCCTACCCGGTCGTGCCGCTGCTCCCGGGGCTTGCGCTGGGGATCGGGGTCACGTCGTACGACGGCAGCGTGTTCTTCGGGCTCAACGCCGACCGGGACGCCGTGCCCGACGCGGAGGTTCTCGGTTCCTGCCTGACCGAGGCGCTGGAAGAGCTCGTGGAGAGCGCCAGCGACACCCGGCCACGTGCGCCGCGAGGGCGCAAGAAGGTGGAGAAGAAGTGAGCACCCGCGTCTACCTCGGCTCGACGGTGGCCCTGCTCGCCCGTCACCTCGGCGAGGGCGGGGTAGGTCCTGCTCCGTTCAGAGCGCACGCGGTCACGCCGGAGCTGGAGACGGCCTGGCCCGAGGCCAGCGAGGAGGAGTGGGAGTACGTCGCGCTCGTGGCCGCGGCCGAGGACTCGCTGGCACTGCTCACCCACGACGACGTGCCCCGCCGGGTGGTGCTGGTGCTCGACGTGGAGACCGTCCTTCCCGGTGAGGACTCCGGGTCGGCGACCTCCGTCGAGGTGCCGGACGTGGTCCCCTTCCGGCTGGCGGCCGCTGTCCACGTGGATGACGCGGAGGCGGCCGGCGCAGTGGCCGATGCCCGCGCGGCCCTGGCCCAGGGTGCCGATGCGACCGCCGTCCTCGAGAGGTGTCTGGACCATGAGCTGGGCTGGTACGCCACCCAGGAGGTCGGCGCGCTTCTCGACGAGCTCGACGAGCTCGACGAGTAGCGGTTTGGAACCGGCCGCCCCGAGGTGACACGATCGCCAGCATGGACGCGATCACCCGACCCCCGGCTCCGGTCAACGAGCCCAATCTCGACTACGCCCCGGACAGCCCCGAACGAGCGGCGCTCGAGGCCGAGCTGATCCGGCTCGAAGGCCAGCAGACCGACCTGACCGCCACGATCGGCGGCAGGAAGAAGGCCGGCGGCGGTGCCGCGATCGAGGTCGTCCAGCCACATGACCACCAGCACGTGCTCGGCGTACTCCATGACGCGACGCAGGCCGACGCCAAGGCAGCGGTCAAGGCTGCCGCGGACGCCGCTCCCGGCTGGCGAGCGATGTCGCTCGACGACCGGGCCGCGATCCTGCTCAAGGCTGCCGACCTCCTCGCGGGCCCGTGGCGGGCCCGCATCAACGCCGCGACGATGCTCGGCCAGTCCAAGACCGCCTGGCAGGCCGAGATCGACGCCGCGTGCGAGCTGATCGACTTCTGGCGCTTCAACGTGCACTTCGCGCGGCAGATCCACGAGGAGCAGCCGATCGCGAACGCCAAGGGGGTCTGGAACCGTTCGGACCACCGTCCTCTCGAGGGCTTCGTCTATGCGATCACGCCGTTCAACTTCACCGCGATCGCCGGGAACCTTCCCACCGCGCCCGCCCTGATGGGCAACACCGTGATCTGGAAGCCGTCGCCGACCCAGCAGCTGGCCGCGCACCTGACCATGGAGCTGCTCGAGGAGGCCGGAATGCCCCCCGGCGTCATCAACATGCTGCCGGGTCATGGGCGCGACGTCTCCGACGTGGTGCTCGCTCACCGGGATCTCGCGGGGATTCACTTCACCGGGTCGACCCCGACCTTCCATCACCTGTGGCGCACCGTCGGTGAGAACATCTCGTCGTACCGCTCCTACCCGCGCATCGTGGGGGAGACCGGCGGCAAGGACTTCATCGTCGCGCACCCCTCGGCCGACCCGGACGTGCTGCGGGTGGCCATGCTGCGCGGTGCCTTCGAGTACCAGGGGCAGAAGTGCTCGGCCGCCTCGCGTGCCTACGTGCCGCGCTCGGTCTGGAAGAAGATGCGCGACCGGCTCGTCGCCGAGGTCGAGGGCATCACGATGGGCGATGTCACCGACCTGTCGAACTTCATGGGAGCCGTCATCGACGACCGCGCGTTCGCCAAGCACAAGGCGGCGATCACGCGCGCCAAGCGCAGCAAGAAGCTCGAGGTCATCGCCGGGGGACAGGTGGACGACTCGGTGGGCTACTTCGTCCGGCCGACGATCGTGGAGTCGGCCGAGCCGACCGACCAGATGTTCAGCGACGAGTACTTCGGCCCGATCCTCGCCGTGCACGTCTACGAGGACCGCGACTTCGAGAAGGTCGTCGCGCAGATGGAGTCGTTCGCGCCGTACGCCCTGACCGGTTCGATCATCGCCCAGGACCGCCAGGTGATCGCCTGGGCCTCGGAGACGTTGCGCTTCGCCGCCGGGAACTTCTACATCAACGACAAGCCCACGGGTGCCGTCGTGGGTCAGCAGCCCTTCGGTGGAGCCCGTGCGTCGGGCACGAACGACAAGGCGGGATCGCCGCAGAACCTCGTGAGCTGGACGTCGCCGCGCTCCATCAAGGAGACGTTCGCGCCGCCGAAGGACTACCGCTACCCGCACATGGGCTGAGCGGCGACGGGCCGCCGCTCAGGAGCCGAGCCACTCCCGACCCACGTGGTTCTCCGCCTTGAGCGCCGAGACGAGAAGGTCGCGGACCAGACCCTCGATCTTGCCGCCCACGAGCGGGATCGAGACCTTGATGTCGACGTCGACCTGCTCGACGGTGCCCTCGCCCGAGGGGCCGAGTGTGATCGACCCGCGCATCTGCCCCGGCTTGCCGGGGATCAGCACCTCGAGGTCGGCCCGGTTCGCCGAGGTCCAGTTCTCCTGCTGCACGATGTGGATCTCGTCGCCCACGAACTTCTTGGCGAACGAGGGGATTCCCGTCGCGGCCTGGAACTGGTCGATGACGACGGCCATGCCCTCGCCGTCCGGGGTGATCGAGATCGTGTGTCGCAGGACCCCTTGGTAGTCGCACACCTTGGCCCGGAAGTCGGGGTCGGCCAGCATGGCCTGGACCTGCTCGGGCGTGGCGTCGTACCGCATCTCATGGCTCATCTTCATGGCGGCCATCATGTCGCACGCGGTTGGCAGTGACTACGCTCACCCCGTGGATGACCTGAGGTTCGGAGAACACGGCGCACTGCTCACCTATGGCAGCTACCTGCGACTGCCGCAGCTGCTCGACGCCCAGCACCTCGAGTCCGAGCCGCCGGCGCACGACGAGCTGCTCTTCATCACGATCCACCAGGTGTACGAGCTCTGGTTCCAGCAGCTCCTGCACGAGGCGACCGCGGCCCGCGACGCGATGCTCGGGACGCCGGACAGCCACGGACTGTGGTGGGCCAGGCACCTGCTGACCCGGATGCACGTGATCGAGCGAGTGCTCGTGCAGCAGGTCGACGTGCTCGAGACGATGACTCCGCAGGACTTCCTGCTGTTCCGCCAGCGGCTGGCGCCGGCATCAGGGTTCCAGTCGGTGCAGTTCCGCGAGCTGGAGTTCCTCTCCGGCGCCAAGGACCCGGCCTTCGTCACCCGCTTCAAGGGGATCACCGTCGAGGAGCAGCGCCGCCTCGCCCAGCGCCTCGAGGAGCCGACGCTGTGGGATGCCTTCTTGAAGGTCCTCGAGTCGCGCGGGCTGGACGCGTCCGACGACGAGGCCGTGATCGCCTCCCTTCGGGTCGCTGCTCACGACCGGTCCGCACACTCGGAGGTGTGGGCGTTGGCCGAGGCACTGCTCCAGCACGACGAGCTCGCCGCCGCCTGGCGAGCCCGGCACGTGGTCATGGTGGAGCGCATGATCGGTGCCAAGACCGGCACCGGCGGTTCGACCGGCGCCGACTACCTCCGGTCCCGGCTCGACCTGCGCTACTTCCCCCTGCTGTGGGACCTCCGGTCCTGGCTCTGAGCGGAATCCCCGGCCCTCTCCGAAAGGTGTCTCGAAATCGAGACACCTGGGACCGTGGTGGTTGTTGTGGCGGGTGCACCCACGTCCTAGTGTCAACAGTGGTGCCGGCACAACGGCGTGACGGCAGCTGACGATGAAGGTTGATGCCCCGTGCCCTCCACGCTCGACACCAGCTTGAGCGAACTGATCGACAAGACGGCGGACTACGCCTCCAACCGACAGGGCGCATCGCCTCCCGGCATCGGCATCGGTCCGCTCATGCGCGGCTACTACCGCCACGTGGCCCCGGAGGACCTGCTCGACCGGGCGGAGACCGACATCTACGGGCCGGTGACCAACCACCTCAAGCTGGCGGCGACCCGGCCCCAGGGCAC
Source organism: uncultured Actinomycetota bacterium (assembly GCA_963740525.1). Lineage (GTDB taxonomy): Bacteria > Actinomycetota > Actinomycetes > Propionibacteriales > Nocardioidaceae > CAVUEG01. The sequence goes on along the minus strand of CAVUEG010000006.1, from coordinate 329,823 downwards.
CGCCAACATCCGGGTGTTCACCCCCACGGTGTCGGTCGAAGGCTGGTCCGCCCACGGTCACTCCGTGGTCGAGGTCGTCACCGACGACATGCCGTTCCTGGTCGACTCCGTGTCGATGGAGCTCAACGGCACCGACCGGAGCGTCCACCTCGCGATCCACCCCCAGTTCCTCGTACGCCGGGACCTCAACGGCGAGCTTCTGGAGATCCTGACCGAGGAGCAGGCGCAGGCCGCGGGCGCCGACAGCGGTCACGACGTGTTCCGCGAGTCCTGGATGCACATCGAGATCGACCGGGTCCACGACGAGGACGAGGCCGAGATCGAGACCGGTCTCGCGAAGGTCCTCCAGGACGTCCGCGAGGCGGTCGAGGACTGGCAGCGGATGCACCAGCAGGCCGCCCTGGTCGTGCAGGACCTCGAGGACAACCCGCCGCCGCTTCCCGAGCAGGAGGTCGAGGAGGGCAAGGCCCTCCTGTCCTGGCTCGCCGACGACCACTTCACGTTCCTCGGCTACCGCGAGTACCACCTCGAGCGGGTCGGGGAGGACGAGGTGCTGCGGGCCGTCCCGGGGACCGGCTTCGGCATCCTGCGCGGCGACCCGGACATGTCCGCCTCCTTCGGCAAGCTGCCCCCGGCCGTCGGGGCCAAGGCCCGCGAGAAGACGTTGCTGGTGCTTGCGAAGGCGAACTCCAAGTCCACCGTCCACCGTCCGGTGTACCTCGACTACGTCGGCGTGAAGAAGTTCGACGACCAGGGTGAGGTGTGCGGCGAGCGTCGGTTCCTCGGCCTGTACTCGTCGGCCGCCTACACCGAGTCGATGACCCGGGTGCCCGTCATCCGCGTCAAGGCGCGCGAGGTCATCGACAGCATCGGTCTCGACCCGCTCAGCCACGCCGGCAAGGCCATGCTCGACGTCCTGGAGAACTACCCGCGTGACGAGCTCTTCCAGACCTCGGTCGAGGAGCTGGTGCCTATCGCGCAGGCCGTGATGCAGAGCCGCGAGCGGCGCCAGGTGCGGCTGTTCGTCCGTCGCGACCAGTACTCCCGCTTCCTGAGCTGTCTGGTGTACCTGCCGCGGGACCGCTACAACACCGGCGTGCGCGAGCGGATCGCGGCCATCCTCAAGGAGCGGCTCGGCGGCGAGACCGTCGAGTACACCGCGCGTGTCAACGAGTCCTTCCTGGCACGGGTGCACTTCGTGGTCCGTCCGCCGAGAGGGCAGATGGTCGTCGACGTCGACGTCGAGGACCTCGAACGGCGTGTGGCCGAGGCCGCGCGCTCCTGGCGCGACGACTTCATGGCCGCGGTCAACGCCGAGTTCGGCGAAGCCGAGGGCTCCAAGCTGGCTCGGACCTACAGCGACTCGTTCCCCGAGGCGTACAAGGAGGACTACCCGCCCAGCAGCGGCGCCGTCGACCTGGGTCGTCTGGAGGCGATCGAGGGCTCCGAGGGGATCTCCCTGTCGCTCTACGAGCCGATGGACGCCGGGGTGGGGGAGGCCAGGCTCAAGCTGTTCCGGATCGGGCCGCCGCTCTCGCTCAGCGAGGTGCTTCCCGTGCTGTCCACGATGGGCGTCGAGGTGATCGACGAACGCCCCTACGAGCTGGAGGGCCTGCCGCGGCGTTCGCACATCTACGACTTCGGGCTCCGCTACTCACGCAACCTGCCGCGCGGCTCCCGTGACCGCTTCCAGGACACCGTGCGTGCGGTCTGGGACGGCCACAACGAGAGCGACGGCTTCAACGCCCTGGTCCTGGCCGCCGGTCTGACCTGGCGTCAGGCGACCGTGCTCCGGGCGTACGCGAAGTACATGCGGCAGGGGGGTACTCCCTTCGCCCAGGACTACATCGAGGATGCGCTGCGCGACAACGTCGACATCACGCGCTACCTCGTGTCGCTGTTCGAGGCTCGCTTCGACCCGGGCCGCAACGGCGACGTGGCTGCCCACGGTGAGTCCCGGGTCGCCAAGGTCGAGGAGGTGGAGGGCAGGATCCGCACCGCCCTCGATGACGTCTCCAGCCTCGACCACGACCGGATCCTCAGGTCCTACCTCGACGTGATCAAGGCAACCGTCCGCACCAACTACTTCCAGCCGGCCGCGGACGGGGGGCCCAAGTCCTACATCTCCTTCAAGCTGGAGCCCGCGCGGATCCCGGACCTGCCGGAGCCGCGGCCGCGGTTCGAGATCTTCGTCTACTCCCCGCGCGTCGAAGGCGTCCACCTCAGGTTCGGTGCCGTGGCCCGCGGTGGCCTGCGCTGGTCCGACCGCCGCGACGACTTCCGCACCGAGGTGCTCGGGCTGGTCAAGGCTCAGATGGTGAAGAACGCTGTGATCGTGCCGGTCGGGGCCAAGGGTGGATTCTTCTGCAAGCAGCTGCCCGATTCCGGAGACCGCGAGGCGTGGATGGCGGAGGGGATCGCCTGCTACAAGACCTTCATCTCCGGCCTGCTCGACATCACCGACAACCTCGTCGAGTCGGCCGTGGCCCCGCCCACGCGCGTGGTCCGTCACGACGACGACGACACCTATCTGGTCGTTGCGGCGGACAAGGGAACAGCCACGTTCTCCGACATCGCCAACGGCGTCGCCCTCGACTACGGCTTCTGGCTCGGTGATGCGTTCGCCTCCGGTGGCTCGGTCGGCTACGACCACAAGGCGATGGGCATCACGGCCCGTGGCGCCTGGGTATCCGTCCGGCGGCACTTCCGCGAGATGGGCATCGACTGCCAGAGCGAGGACTTCACGGCCGTCGGAATCGGAGACATGTCCGGCGACGTGTTCGGCAACGGCATGCTCTGCTCGGAGAGCACCCGACTCGTCGCCGCCTTCGACCATCGAGACATCTTCCTGGACCCCTCGCCCGACGCCGCCTCGTCGTACGCCGAGCGCCGGCGCCTCTACGACACCCCTCGCTCGTCGTGGCAGGACTACGACGCGACGCTGATCTCCGAGGGAGGGGGGGTCTATCCCAGAAGCGCCAAAGCGGTTCCGGTCTCGAAACAGGTCAAGCAGGTTCTCGGGATCGATCCGGCCGTCACGACCATGACACCCGCCGAGCTGATGCGAGCGATCCTGCTCGCTCCGGTCGACCTGCTCTGGAATGGCGGCATCGGCACCTACGTCAAGGCGTCCTCGGAGACCAACGCGGACTCCGGTGACAAGGCGAACGATGCGATCCGCGTCAACGGTGGCGAGCTGCGCTGCAAATGCGTGGGAGAGGGCGGCAACCTGGGGTTCACCCAGGCCGGTCGCATCGAGTACGCGATGGGAGGCGGGCGCATCAACACCGACTTCATCGACAACTCCGCGGGCGTCGACACCTCCGACCACGAGGTCAACATCAAGATCCTGCTCGACCAGGTGGTGCGCGACGGCGACCTCACCGACAAGCAGCGCAACGACCTGCTCGCCTCGATGACCGACGAGGTCGGGGCGCTGGTCCTCGACGACAACTACGAGCAGAACCTCGCCCTGGCCAACGCCCAGGCCCAGTCCACGGGTCTGCTGCACGTGCACGAGGACTGGATGCGCTGGCTCGAGAAGCACGGCCTGCTCAACCGAGAGCTCGAGTTCCTGCCGTCCACCAAGCAGGTGGCAGCCCGGCTGGAGCGCAACGGCGGGCTGACCGCGCCCGAGCTGTCGGTGCTGCTGGCCTACACCAAGATCGTGCTGGCGGACCAGCTGCTCGAGACCGACATCGCCGCCGATCCCTTCTTGCGCGGCGACCTCTTCGGCTACTTCCCCACGCCGATGAGACAGGACTACCGCCAGCCGATGCTGGACCACCCGCTGCGACGGGAGATCATCGTGACCCAGCTGGTCAACCAGCTGGTCAACCACGCGGGGATCACGTACTTCCACCGGCTCTCGGGCGAGACCGGCGCGGATGCCGCCGAGCTGACCCGGGCGAACTTCGTGGCCCGTGAGATCTTCGGTGCGCGAGCCCTCGAGACGGAGATCGCGACGTACGACAACACCATCGACGCTGCGGTGCAGACCAGGATGCGGCTCGAGATGCGCACTCTCGCCGAGCGCGTCTCACGGTGGCTGGTCAACAACCGCCGCCCGCCGCTCGACAGCGAGGGCATGGTGGAGTTCTTCGGGGACACCACCGAACAGGTCGTCAAGGCCCTTCCCGAGCTGCTCACCGGGCGCGAACAAGAGGCATTCGCGGCCCGTCGCGACTCACTGACAGCCAAGGGGGTGCCGGAGGACCTCGCGACCCGCGTGGCCGTTCTGCCGCCGGCGTACATGGTCCTCGGGATCGTCGAGACCGCCAAGCGGGACGACCTGGACGCGTTGGAGGTCGCCCGCGTCCACTTCGCGCTCGGGGAGAGGTTGGGGCTCCCGGCCCTCGTGAGCCGGATCCTGGCCCTGCCCCGCTCCGACCGGTGGCAGACCATGGCCCGCGCCTCGTTGCGGGACGACCTGCACGGTGTCCACTCCACGCTCACCGCACAGGTGCTCTCGGACACGTCGTCCGAGTCCCGGTCCCGGTGCGGATCGCGGACTGGGAGGACGAGGACGAGGTCCTCGTCGGGCGTGCCGCGGCCACCCTCCAGGAGATCTGCGCCGACGACCATGCCGACCTGGCCCGGCTCTCGGTGGGGCTCCGAGTCGTCCGCAGTCTGCTGGCCACCCAGTAGCCGGCTTCGTCTGGGGCTCAGGACTCCCCGCGCGGCAGCACCAGGCGGAACACGCCCCGGGGCCCCGGCAGCACGGTGACGTCGCCGCCCAGCGACACGGCCAGCCTCCGTGCAAGGGCCAGCCCGAGCCCGGCTCCGTTCGCGCTCGTGGTGTGACCGGGCGCGAAGATCTCCCGGGCCTGCTCCTCGGTGACCCCCGGGCCGTCGTCGTCGACCTCGACCACGACGTCCGCTCCGTCTGGGCGGATGCGCAGCGTCACGGTCGAGTCGGCATGCCGCACCGCGTTCTCGACCAGAGGCGCCAACGCGGCCAGGACCGCCAAGGGCGGCGCGGCGGCGACCAGGTGCCGGTCGGCGACGGCCAGGGTGCGCACGCCCTCCAGGGTGGGCGAGCGTCGCGCGGCCTCCACGACCACGTCGCGCAGGTCGGCTTGCGTGTCCGGGTCGTGTCGTGACCGTGCCGCGTCCAGGAGGGTGGTGATGGACCCGTCCATCCGGTGAGTAGCGTCCACGACGGCCTGCCACGCCTCAGCGTCAGGCCCCTCGGACGCCTCGGGTCGCATCAGGGCGAGCTGCGCCTCGGAACGGATCACCGTCAGCGGGGTACGCAGCTCGTGGGCCAGCTCGTCGGTGAGCCGGCGCTCGCTGCCGAGGGCCTCTGCGATCCGGTCGAGCATCCGGTCGAGGGTGGCCGCCAGCTCGGTGATCTCGTCGTGCGGATCGCCGCGTGCGAAACGCCCGCTCAGGTCGTGCTCCCGCCAGTCGTCCGCCCGGCGCGCCATCTGCCGCACGCGCCCGAGCGCCACGTGGGTGGCGACGCCCGAGGCGGCTCCCGCCGCGGCCACGGCAGCCAGACCGAGGGCGATCGCCAGGAGCAGAGCCCGTCGCTCGGTGGACTCGTAGGGACGCAGGTCGACGGCCGCGACGACGGTCGCCACCTGGATGCCAGAGTGCTTGACGGGCCGGGTGTGAAAGCGGAAGTCCTGGGTGCTGCGGAAGGCCTTCGGCTGGGTTCGTCCCAGCTCCCGGACCGTGCGGGCGAGCGTGCCTGCCACCGAAGGCCCGTCGAGGAGTACTCCGCGGGTGTCGTAGACCCAGATGTCGCGGTCCAGGGAGTTCGTGGGCGGGTCGAGGACCTTCACCTGACCGTGGACCACCCGAACCGTGGCCGCGGCCGCGTCGGCGCGGCTCCGGAGCACCCGGCCCGTCTCGGTGTCCGTGGCGTTGGACAGGAACACCTGGAGTCCGAGCACGAGGACCACGACCGCCGCCGCCGTGGCGGCGGTCGTCCCGAGCACCATCCGGTTGGTCAGCGACAGCCGACTCAGGCGCGCCACGTGTACCCCACACCGCGCACGGTCTGCAGGCCGTGAGACGTGTTCTCGACCGTCTCCAGCTTCCTCCGGATCCGCCTGACGTACGAGTCCAGGGTGTTGTCGTGGACCATGGCGCCGTCGGGCCAGGCCGCGGCGACCAGCGCCCCTCGGCGTACCACCTCACCGGGGCGGGCCAGCAGGCGCGCAAGCAGCCGGAACTCGGTCGGGGTCAGGGGGATCTCGATGCCCTCGACGATCACCGCGTGCCTCGTCGGGTCGAGCCGGAACGGGGCGTCCGCGGCGTCGGAGGTGGTGCGGCGGGCCAGAGCGGTGACCCGCACCAGGAGCTCGGGGAGCTCGAAGGGCTTGGTCAGGTAGTCGTCACCGCCGGCCTCGAAGCCGGCCAGCTTGTCGTGCATCCCGTCCAAGGCCGTGAGGAAGAGCACGGGTGCGCTCAGGCCGTTGGCGCGCAGCGCCAGGCAGACGTCGCGGCCGTCCGAGTCGGGAAGACCGATGTCCAGCACCACCACGTCGGGTCGACGGTCGGGGAGAAGGCGCACCGCTTCGGCGCCGTCGCGCGTCGTGACCACCTCGTGGCCCGCGGCCTTCAGGGCTCGGGCGAGGACGCCGCGCAGCGCGACGTCGTCCTCACACACCGCGACCAGGGGCACGCTTCCGAGCGTACGGCGCGGTCGAGCGCGGTCGGAGGTCGGCGCGCCTCCGGGCTGTGGGGAAGGCGGTATGCCGGTTGCCGTCTCGCCGTCATCGCAACGATGTCATGCTCGAGGGGAGAACAGGACGTTTCCCAGTGGAGAGCGAGCAGCGTAGATGTCTAACGTGGAGCGCGGGGTGCTGGAGCACCTCGACGAGGCACGGATGGTCGAGGACCTGGTGACGCTGGTGCGGGTGCCGAGCGTCTCGGGCAGTCCGGCCGAGTGCGAGGTCCAGGACGTCGCCGCCGGTCTGCTCGACGAAGCCGGCCTGGCTGTCGACCGGTGGGACATCAACCTCGAGGAGCTCTACGCCGATGAGTGGTTCCCGGGTTGTGAGGTGACTCGCGACGCGGCGATCGGGGTCGTCGGCACACTCGGCGGGGCGGAGGACCAGCCTGCCCTGGCCCTGGGTGCCCACCTCGACGTCGTACCCCCCGGTGACCCGGAGGCCTGGCACGGAACGGACCCGTTCTCCGCCGAGGTCCAGTCGGACCTCGTCTACGGCCGGGGTGCCTGCGACATGAAGGCCGGCGGTGCCGCGATCGTGGCGGCGGTGCGGGCGATCCGCGACTCCGGGATCCGCCTGGAACGGCCCCTCGCGGTCCACTTCGTCACCGGTGAGGAGGACGGCGGACTGGGCGCCTTCGCGACGTTGCGCCGTGGCCACCGCGCCGATGCGGCGGTGATCACCGAGCCCACGGACTCACGGATGATCGTGGCCACTGCCGGGGCGCTCACCTTCCGGATCGAGGTCTTCGGCCGGTCGGCGCACGGCAGCCTGCGCAACGAGGGCGTGAGCGCCTTCGAGGCCTTCCTGCCCATCCACCAGGCGCTGCTCGCGCTGGAGCAGGACCGCAACATCGAGGTCGACCCGCTCTTCGGGACCAGGACGCTTCCCTACGCACTCTCCTTCGGCATGGTGCAGGCCGGTGACTGGTCGAGCAACGTGCCCGACAAGCTCGTCGCCGAGGGCAGGTACGGCGTGATGCTGGGGGAGGACCCTCGTACCGCCCGCACTGCCTTCGAGGACGCCGTCACCGAGGCGAGCCTGAAGGACCCGTGGTTGCGCGAGAACCGGCCGGTGGTGACCTGGCCGGGTGGTCAGTTCGCCAGCGGCTCGATCGCCGCCGAGCACCCGCTCGTGGGCGAGGTGCAGGACGCGATCCGCGCTGTGTCACTGCCCGAGCCCTTCGTGGGCGCCGAGGTCTACGGCAGCGACCTGCGGCTCTACACCGGCATCGGCGGCATCCCGACCCTGCACTACGGACCGGGCGATCCGCTCCAGGCGCACTCGCCCCTCGAGCATGTCTCGATCGAGGAGACCCTCGGCGTGGCCCGGGCGCTGGTGGTGCTGGCGCTGCGCCGCTGCGGAGTCGCTAGCTGACCGCCAGTGTGCCCTCGGCGGTGCGCACCACGAGGCCGTCCGCGACGCTCAGCGCGAGCGCCTTCTCGAACCGCTGGTGCTCCCAGTACGGCGCCCCGACGAGCTCGTGCAGCTCCTCCTCACGGAGCGGGCCTCGGGCTTCGAGTGCTCGCAGGATCTGCCCCATCTCGTGGAACACCTGCCGGTCGCGACGTCCCTCGGTGCTGGCCTTGGGGGGTGGCATGGGCATGTCGTTCTCCTCGCTCAGGCGTAGCTGGACTCGGTCTCGGTGGCTCCGGGTGCGTCCTCGGCGGTCAGCGGCTTCGCGATGCTCTCGAGCGACTGGCCCTCCGCCTTCACCCCGAGGAAGATCTCGACGACCCCGCCGACCACCATCAGCGCCGCGCCGATGAAGTATCCGGCGGCGATCGCGGTGATGTCCTTGCCGCCTTCGGTCGCGTTCTGGATCAGCTTGCCGAACAGCAGCGGGCCGGAGATGCCTCCGACCGCCGTGCCGATCGCGTAGAAGAACGCGATGCACAGGGCCCGGGTCTCCATCGGGAAGACCTCGCTGGCGGTGAGGTACGCCGCGCTGGCGCCGGCCGAGGCGAAGAAGAAGATCACGGCGCCGAAGGCCGTCAAGGTGACAGCGGACAGACCGCCGAGCATCGACCCGGCGACCGCGAGCAGCACCCCGGACAGGATGTAGGTGCCGGCGATCATCTTGACCCGCCCGACCGTGTCGAACAGGCGGCTCAGCAGCAGCGCGCCGGCGAAGTTGCTGACGGCGAACACCGCGAGGTACCACCCGGTCTGGCCGACACCCATGAACGTCGTCAGGGTGTCGCCGTAGGTGAAGAAGAAGGCGTTGTACAGGAACGCCTGTCCCACGAACAGCGAGAAGCAGAGGATGGTCCGGCGCGGGTACATCGTGAACACGGTGCGCGCGATCAGGGCGATGCCGATCGACTTGCGCTGCCGGATCGTGATCGTCTCCGAGACGGTGGGCAGGTCCTTGCCGGTCTCGGCTGAGACCGTGCGCTCGATGTCCTGGACGATCCGCTCACCGTCGTCCTCCCGGCCGTGGATGAACAGCCAGCGGGGGCTCTCGGGGACGTTGCGGCGGACCAGCAGGATGGCGAACGCGAGGATCGCGCCGAGGCCGAAGGCGAGCCGCCAGCCCCACGACTGGTCGATGAAAGTGGGGTCGAGCAGGGGGATGGTCAGCAGGGCGCCACCGGCGGCGCCAACCCAGAACGAGCCGTTGATCGCGACGTCCACACGCCCGCGGTACTTCGCCGGGATCAGTTCGTCGATCGCGGAGTTGATGGCGGCGTACTCACCACCGATGCCGGTGCCGGTGAGGAACCGGCAGGCGAGGTACCAGGTGGGGTTCATCGAGAAGGCGGTGAGGACCGTGGCGATGGTGTAGACCACCAGCGTCACGATGAAGAGCTTCTTGCGGCCCATCCTGTCGGTGAGCTGGCCGAAGAAGAGCGCTCCGAGACAGGCCCCCGCGACGTACGTCGCACCGGCGAGCCCGACCTGGAAGCTCGACATGCCGAGCCCGGTCTTGGCGTTGGAGAGAGCGTCCGACATGGAGCCGACGATCGTCACCTCGAGCCCGTCGAGGATCCACACCGTGCCCAGGCCGATCACCACCAGCCAGTGCCACCGTGCCCACGGAAGTCGATCGAGCCGCGCCGGGATGTCGGTGCGGATCGTGCCTGTCTGCACTCCGGACATGAGTCCTCCTCCGTAGGAGCCTGGGATCTGAGCCGTTGAGCCTGTTACCCACGTCACGCCAAAGCCATGCATGCCCGCGTACTCTCCGCGTGTGACCACCGATGCTGAGCCCCTCGCCCCCGCCCACACCGCCCCGGTCGCCTTCGCCGGCGCCGTGGAGCTCGCCCGCAGGATCGCCGCCGGGGAGACCAGCGCCGTCGCGGTCCTCGAGGTCTTCCTCGAACGGATCGCCGCGCACGACGCCGCGCTGAACGCCTTCTCCGTGGTGCTGGACTCCGAAGCCCGGGCCGAGGCGGCCGAGCGCGACCGTGCGCTGGCGTCCGGTGCCGAGCCAGGCCCACTGCACGGCGTACCGGTCGCGATCAAGGAGGAGATCGACGTGGCCGGGTGCGTGACCACGTTCGGCGGCCGAGCCAACTCGACGCCCGCCCGCGAGGACGGCGAGGTGGTCCGCCGGCTCCGTGCGGCTGGAGCGGTGATCATCGGCAAGACCCAGATGCCCGAGTTCGGCGCCTGGCCGTTCACCGAGTCCGTCGCCTACGGGATCACCCGCAACCCATGGGACCCGAACCGCACGCCGGGAGGCTCCAGCGGAGGGACCGCCGCGGCGGTGGCTGCCGGGCTGGTGCCGGTCGCGATCGGCGGCGACGGCGGAGGGTCGATCCGGATCCCGTCGGCGTGCTGCGGCCTCTTCGGGCTCAAGCCCCAGCGGGGCCGCGTGACCTCGTATCCGATGCCCCATCTCTGGTGGGCGCTGGGCACCGTGGGGCCGCTGACGCGCAGCGTCGCGGACTCAGCGCTGGTCTACGACGTGATCCGCGGCAGCATGCCCGGTGATCTCTTCGCGGCCGGCGAGCCTGTGTCCTCGTTCTCCGAAGCGGCGGGATCGGCCCCGACCTCACTGCGTATCGGGTGGTCGACCAAGTCGGCAGCCAAGGGGGTCCGACCCGATCCCGAGCACGTCGCCGCGGTCAGGGCGACCGCCGACCTGCTGGCCGGGCTGGGGCACACGGTCGAGGAGGTGAGGTCCGGCCTCCCCGATGTCACCAGCGCCTTCATCCCCCAGTTCTTCGCCGGGATCCGCACGGAGGCCGACCTGGTGGAGGACCGCGCCCGCCTGGAGCCACGCACCAAGCAGGTCGCCCGGCTCGGCGCCTGGGTCCGCCAGCCGGTGATCGACTGGGCTCTGAGGCAGACCGAGAAGCTCTCCGCGAGGACGAACCGGATCTTCGAGACGTACGACGTGCTGCTGACGCCCGCGATCGCGCACCGGCCGCCGAGGGCAGGCGTGCTCGATGGTGCCGGCGCGGTGCGGGCACTGCTCAGGTCGCTGCCGATGGTCGCCTACGCGGCGATCTGGAACATCGCGGGGAACCCGGCTGCCTCCGTGCCGGCCGGGTTCGGCGAGGACGGGCTGCCACTGGCGGTCCAACTGGTCGGGCGCACCGATGACGAGACGACCCTGCTCTCCCTCGCGGCGCAGATCGAGATCGCTCGGCCGTGGGCGGCGCGCACCCCCTCCCTCTGATGTCCTCACCCTTCTTCGTCACGACCCGGTCCCGGCTGCGACGCCTGGCCGGGGCGCCGAGCACCCTTCCCGGCCGCGTGGTCATGGTGACCGGCGCGTCCTCGGGCATCGGCGAGGCCACGGCGCGGCTGGCCGCCGCCCGAGGTGCGGTGGTGCTGCTGGTCGCTCGGCGCGAGGAGGAGCTGGCTCGCGTCGAGGCCGGCATCCGCGCTGCGGGCGGGACGGCGCACTGCCATCCCTGCGACCTGACCGACGCCGACGCGGTGGACGCGCTGGTCCGGGCCGTGGGCGAGGCGCACGGCGGCGTGGATCTCCTGGTGAACAACGCCGGACGGTCGATCCGGCGTCCGCTGACGGAGTCGTTCGACCGGGCCCACGACTTCGAGCGGACGATGGCGGTCAACTACCTCGGTCCGGTCCGGCTGGTGCTCGGGCTGCTCCCGCACATGGTCGAGCAGGGCTTCGGGCAGGTGGTCAACATCGGCACCTGGGGGATCCAGGTCAAGGCGCCCAAGTTCGCGGCCTACATCGCGTCGAAGACCGCCCTCGACACGTTCAGCCGGATCGCGGGCCGGGAGTTCTACGCCGACGGCGTCACCTTCACCAACATCCGGATGTCGCTGGTGCGCACGGACATGATCGCCCCGACCGCGGCGTACCGCCGAGCCCCCGCGAAGTCACCCGAGCAGGCCGCCGAGATCGTCGTCCGCGCCCTCGAGGACCGCCCGTTGACCGTGAACGTGCTCGTCGGCTCGGCCACCGAGCTGCTCAACCTCGCCGCCCCCCGAGCCTCCGACGCGCTGTTCAGCCGGCTGCACCGCCGCTTCCCCTGATCCTCGCGAGCTCGGGGTTGCGGTTTGGTCCCCAACCGCAGGTTTTTCCCCCGAACAGCTGCGGTTTGTGACCAATCGGTGGGGGTCTGGCAGCAACAACTGGGGTACGCCGGCCAGGGTCAGCTCGCCTTCTTGGCGGCCTTCTTGGTCGTCTTGGAGGAGCCCTTGGCGCTGGTCTTCTTCGCGGACGCCGCCTTCTTCGTCGACGCCGACTTCTTCGCCGAAGACGACGCGGCCTTCTTGGTGGTGCCCGAAGCATCCGACTCCGAGGTGGACCCCGACGTCGACTGCGAGTCCGTCTCCCCACGCGCCGTCTTGGCCGCCTCGACGCTGCGCTGGAGCGCGGCGAGCAGGTCGACCACCTCGCCGCTGGACTTCTTGGTCTCCGGGGTGCGCTTCACCTCGCCGCCCTCGATCTTCGCCTTGACCAGCGCCTCCACAGCGCCCTGGTAGTCGTCCTCGAACTCGCTCGGGTCGAAGTCGCCCGCGAGCGTCTCGACCAGCATCGTGGCCATCTTCCGCTCGGCCGGCTTGGCCTCGTCCGCCCCGTCGAGCCCGCCGAAGTCGGGGTCGCGGATCTCGTCGGGCCACATCATCGTCTGCATGACGATCACGTCGTCGCGGACCCGGAGCACTGCGATCGACATCCTCTGACGCAGCGACACGGTGGCGATCGCCATCCGGTCGGCCTCCTTGAGTGCCTCCCGCAGTAGGGCGTACGGCTTGGCGGCCGCCTTATCGGGCTCGAGGTAGTAGCTCTTCTCGAACAGCATCGGGTCGATCTGGTCGGCCGGGACGAACTTCTCCACCGAGATCTCGCGGCTGCTCTGGCGCGGGTAGCTCGGCCAGGTCGTCCTCGTCGAGCACGACCATCTGGCCGTCCTCGGTCTCGTAGCCCTTGGCGATGTCGGCGTACGCGACCTCCTCGCCGTCGATCGAGCAGACCCGCTGGTACTTGATCCGCCCGCCGTCCTTGGCATGGACCTGACGGAACGAGATGTCGTGGCTCTCGGTGGCGGAGTACAGCTTCACGGGCACGCTCACGAGCCCGAAGGAGACGGCACCTTTCCAGATGGCACGCATGAGTGGCCAGGCCTCGCTTTGCTCGTCGAAGTGTGGGTAGTCAGGATGTACCCATGCGCCCGATGCTGGCTAGTCGCGGTACCGCGGTCCCCGGCGGTGCTGAGTGGATCCACGAGGTGAAGTGGGACGGCATGCGGGTGCTCGTCGAGGTGACCGACGGTCGGCTGCGGATCTGGTCGCGCAACGAGAACGACGTGACGGTCTCCTTCCCGGAGCTCGGCGGCCTGGTGGAGCTCGGCCACGACGTGCTCCTCGACGGTGAGGTGGTCGCCCTCGGTGACGGGACCCCGTCCTTTGCCGCACTCGCCGACCGGATGCACGTGCGCAGCGCGTCCCGCGCCTCCGCGCTGGCCACGACGAACCCGGTCACGCTGCTGGTCTTCGACCTGCTCACCCTCGACGGTCGCGATCTCACCGGTTCCCCGCTGTCGGAGCGTCGTGCGCTGCTGGAGTCCCTCGAGCTGGCCGATGTCGCCTGGCAGGTGCCTGCGGTGTACGACGATGGCCTGATGCTGATGGAGGCGACCGCCCAACAGGGTCTCGAGGGCGTGGTGAGCAAGAAGCTGTCCAGCCGCTACCACTTCGACCGGCGCAGCAAGGACTGGCTGAAGTTCCCGCACCGCCCCAGTGGCTCCTACGTCGTCGGCGGCTGGCGGCTGGAGACCGACTCGACGACCCGGATCGGCGCGGTCCTCGTGGGGGAGCCGACCCCCGAGGGTCTGCGCTACCGAGGTCGCGTGGGCAGTGGCATCGCGGGCAAGGCCGGCCAGCGGCTCTTGCAGGTGCTCGGTCCGTTGGCGACCGAGGACTGCCCGTTCCTGGACGAGGTGCCGCGCGTGGACGCGGTCGGTACCACGTGGGTGCGGCCCGAGGTCGTCGTGGAGGTGCAGTCGCTCGGCCTGACGGGGGCACAGCGGCTCCGTCAGCCGGCGTACCAAGGCGTTCGCGCCGACCTGACCCCTGACGACCTGCTGGACACCGGCCGTGGCTGAGGGCAACGAGGTCCGGGTGGACGTCGAGGGTCGGACTCTCAAGATCAGCAACCTCGACAAGGTCATGTACCGCCGGACGGGGACGACCAAGGGCGAGGTGCTCAACTACTACGCGACGGTGGCGCCGGTGCTGCTGCCGCTCGTGGAGGACCGTGCCGTCACCCGGATCCGGTGGCCCCACGGCACCGGGGACATGAGCTTCTTCGAGAAGAACCTGCCGTCCGGCGCGCCGGGCTGGCTGCGCTCGGTCACGCTGTCCTCGCGTGGCTCACGGGGCGGTGACGAGGTGACGTACCCCGTGATCGACGGGCTGGCGTCGCTGACCTACCTGGTCAACCTCGCCTCCTTGGAGCTGCATGTCCACCAGTGGCGGGTCGGGCGCAACGGTCGTCCGAGGAATCCGGACCGGCTCGTGGTCGACCTCGACCCCGGCGAGCCAGCCGGCCTGCACGAGTGCGCCCGGGTGGCGCTGCTGGTGCGCGAGCGGCTCGCCGACCTCGGCCTGCCCTCGGCTCCGGTGACCAGCGGGAGCAAGGGCCTGCACCTGTACGCCGCCCTGCCGGGCAAGCTGAACGCCGATGGCGTGCGCGACCTCGCCAAGAAGATCGCGGAGTCGCTCCAGCAGGACCACCCGGACCTGGTCACCTCGAGGATGACCAAGGCGGTCCGTCCGGGGAAGGTGTTCCTCGACTGGAGCCAGAACACCGCGACCAAGACCACGATCGCGCCGTACTCGCTGCGCGGACGTGACCTGCCGACCGTGGCCGCCCCGCGCACGTGGGACGAGGTCGAGAGGGGGGCGGAGGACGAGGACGGCCCGGACGCGCTGGAGCAGCTGCGCTTCGAGGAGGTGCTCGGGAGGGTGGAGGAGTCAGGTGATCTCTTCGGTCAGCTCCTGACCGAAGAGGCCTGACCCACCCCCGTGGACATCCGCTGCACCCGAGAGGCGGCGGAGCCGCCTAACCCCTACCCCTGCGGGCGCCTCGCGAAACTGGGGCCCCGGCGAGAGGGTCAGCTCGGGAACGCGTAGTCCTGGCGGATGAACAGGTCCTGACGGATGAAGCGCAGCTCGTCCTGGATCTTGTTGATCGCGCCCGAGGTGGTCTCCCGCCACTGGGTGACGTCCAGCTCCGTGGTCGGGTCGGGTGAGGTGGAGCCGATCGCGGTCGCGGCGGCCCGCAGATCCTCGAGAAGCTGCTGCAGCCTGCCGAACTGGTCAGGCGCCATGGACCGCAGCGACTCGAGACGCCCGAGCACGTCCGCCATCTTCCCCGCCACGGCGTGATGGTCTGACGAGCCGTCGGACGCGGCCTCCGGGAGCTCGCGAACGATCTGTCGGAGCTCTCCGACGGCGCGTACGGCGTCGTGCAGCCAGGTGGGGATGTTGCTGGCCTGGCGCAGGCTGGTGACGTAGACCTCGAGGTCCTTGGTCTCCGCGAGCCGGCTCGCCTGGGACGAGAGCAGGAACCGCGAGAGCTGGGCGGAGATCAGCCCCAGCTGGGGCCAGAGGTTCTGGAAGGCCTCGGTCGTGCCCGAGCGGTAGAGCCGCAGCGTGTCGACGAACACGTCGGGCTCGGAGGAGACGACCTCCTGGAGGCGCTCCCAGTCCTCGTCCCAGCCGCTGCGGAACTCGATCGTCTGCAGGGCCAGCAGGACGTCTGGATCCAGATCGGGCCGGATCATCCGCTGGAGCGTGTAGGCGTTCACGAAGCGCTTGACCTCACGGGGGTTGATCCGGCCCTGCTCGGCGACGTGGACGAGGTAGTCACGCACGCGATGGCGGAGGTCCTCGCGCTGGACCTCGCTCATGGTCGCGTGGGTGTTGAGCCAGGACAGGAGCTCGTCCAGCTGGGCCGTGGCCATGGCCGGGAGCCGGTAGGGCACCTGGAAGATCTTCTTGAGGTACTCCCGCTCCAGGACCGCGGCGTTGGTGGGCTGTGGCGCTCCGTCGGTCGCGAACTTCGCGGCCACCGCGCGCGTGATGACTCGCTCGTCGAGGCCGACCACGAAGACGAAGCCCGGCAGGTCGAAGAAAAGCTTCATCGACTCGAGCACGGTCAGGGCGCTCATCGGCAGGCACCGGTCCAGGTCGTCGACGAAGATCACGATCCGTGAGAGTCGCGCCTCCTCGAGCTTGCCGAAAGCGACGGCGAGCTCCTGGAAGGCTGCGTGGTAGAGCGACTGCGGCTCCCGTGCCGTGGCATCCGGCTGCCCCTTGAGCCGGGACAGCTCGTCCAGCGCCGCCGAGGGGTCGACCTTCAGGGTGAAGGCGCCCGGTAACCCGATGTCCGCCGAGACACCGCGGGTGAGCGCCCGGACCACCGAGCCCACCCGCCGGGCCACGTCCAGGGTGGTGGCGCGTTCCTTGCCGGTGTGGGCGGTGGCCCAGCTGTCGAGGCCGCCTCGGACGGCGTCCAGCAGCGGGATCATCAGGTGCGGCTCCCGCTCGTAGCGCCAGGCGTTGAACGGGACCACGAGCACCCGCCGGCTGTCCATCCGGAGGCTGATGGCGTCCATCAGCGTGCTCTTGCCGGTGCCCCAGCCGCCGAGGATCCCCACCGCGAACTGCGGCTCGCTCGCCTGCACGACGTCGGCCAGCGCCTGCGCGATCGCGGTGAAACGGAAGGCCGGGTCAGGTGCGGGTACGTCGACCAGGATGTGGCCGACGAACTTCTTGCGTGACCTGGTTGGCGTGGACGTCTTGGTCGTCACCGAGCTCACCGTCATCACCTGCCCCCGGCGCCCGTCCTGCCCCGGTCGGGCGCCTCCCGTTCATGCGTGCGTTCGACGCTACGCCCGGGTGCGCCGGCTCCGGTAGCGGCGGAAGTCCCTAGCCGTGACCCGGCTCGGTCACGGCCCGAACGCCCTGCGCTTGACCCGGTGGCCGTCCACCGTCACCGTGACCACGGTCGTCCGGTGTGCCGGCAGCCTCACCCTGAGCGCCCGGCTGTCCTTGCCAGGTGTCACGACCCTGGTCGTCGTACCCGTGCTGCTGGTGACCACGAACGGAGTCCGGCCCAGGTTGCGCGTGTTGTCCAGGACCAGGCGGACCCGGTGCCGGCGGGGCATCGGCGTGCCGAAGCGCGCCCGGCTGGCCTGGTGGCGCGGACAGGCCGTGACCCGGGTCCGTGCCGACCGTCGACTGCCGTCGTCACCCACCGCGACGACGGTGGTCCGTCCCGTCGGGAGGCGGGCGAAGGAGGTGCTGGCGACAGCGCCGTCGGCGAGCTCGGAGGTCCGGTGGGCACGCTCCCCGACTCGCACCGTGTACGCCGTGGCGCCGAGGCTCTCGTCCGGGTTGACCACGGCGACTCGCACGACCCCGGTGGCGCGGGCCGAGTAGCTGCACGACGGGTAGGGGAAGACGGCCGGGGACAACGGGGCAGGGTCGCTGGTGAACGACCAGGCGATCGGTCGCCGCCCCGGCTGGTCGAGCGTGACCGAGTAGACCCCTGCGACCAACCGGGTTCGCAGGATCACGAACACGGCATGGTCGCTCTGGAGGAGGGCCCTGCCGGCGGGTGCGTGGGCACTGTCGGAGCTGACGAAGTGGTTCTCGTCGACCACACAGACCGCGGCGCCCGCGCTGGAGACGACGATCCCGCCCGGCTTGACCACCTGCACGGTAAGCCCGGGATCGGGCCGCTGCGGCAGCAGCACGACCATCGGCAGCGCGGGCTTCGAGTAGTCGGCCCGCGGGTAGGTGCTCTGGCAGGTCTCGATGGGCGACGGCGACTCGGCGCCGTACATGTTCAGGTCGATGGTGGAGCCGTTGCCGGGGAACATGACCGCGGCGGTCGAGCTCGTGGCCTTCAGGCCGCCCAGCACGTCGAGCCCGGCTCGGGTCGAGGGCGAGTGGCGGGCGAAGGCGACCTGGGAGAGCCCGGGTCGCAGTATCCCGATCGCATGGAAGGGGCCCATCAGCCAGCGGTCGACCGCCTCGACGTCGCTCGGTCCGAGCCCGATGTCGCTGCGGCCGGCCTCGCGAGCTCCGGAGGCGGTGTAGTAGGGGCTGGCGGGGTTCTCGGTGTGGCTGCTGGCGTACTCACCCTGGCGGTAGCGATCCGGGGTGCGGGCCAGGTAGACGACGTGGTTGCGCAGGCCCTGGGTCCAGTTCGTGTTCTCGGTGACCGGGGCCAGGCCGGCGCCGGCGCGGACCTGGTTGATCCGGGCCAGCCACGCGGGGACGGACGTGGTGCCGCTTGCGTTCAGCCGCGGCGAGACCGGATCCGGTCGGGCGGTCAGTCCCGCGCACAGCAGGGCGATCACGGCGACCTGCGCGATCGGGGCCAGGCTCAGACGTGCGGGGGAGGTTCGCGCGCGTGGCCCCATGCCGTCCCCTCCCCGGAATCGCTTCTCTTCGCGAGGGTAGGGAGCCTTGGGGGCCCGAGTTCACCGAACCGCGAATTGCCCGGGGTTGTCCCTGCGCACCCGAATGTGACGGTTTGGAGGGGTTCGTGCCCGTGGTCGGCCGGCGGGACGGGCAGGGGGACTCAGCCGGCCAGCAGGGGCTCCAGGCCGCGCCAGCGGACGATCGGGACCAGGTTGTCGTTGGTGCGGATCGCGGCGATCAGCGAGGGGATCGGCGGCTCGTTTGAGTCCGGGTCCTCCGCGTGGCCCAACGACGGCGCAGTGGCGGCCAGTTCGCTGGCGGCCGCCGTGCTCAGGAGGGCGCTCGCCGTACGGACGCCGTGGCGGGCCAGGTGGCGGCGCGCCCTGCCGTCGTCGTCGCGCGCCTCGTCCGGCCCGAGCTGGGTCAGCAGGATGGCCTGGTCGATCCAGTCGATCAGCCTGGGCGCGGGGATCCGGGTGTTGACCAAGAGGTCGACGATGTCGGCGGTCGCCATGTTCTGCACGTTCTCGATGTCCTCCTCCTCGAGCCGGGTCTCGTGCCACACGGTCAGCCCGTCGAGCAGGCTGAGCGGCAGGCGTGACTGCAGGGAGGGGAGTGGTCCGCTGAAGATCCGGGTTGCGATTCCCGTGATCACCTGCCACACCACGACCGGGAACACCCCGATCACGAAGGCCATCACCAGCAACTGGGAATCATTGGTCCAGCCGGTCGCCTCGCCGACGCCCTGCAGGACCCAGATACCGACCACCGCCAGCACCACCCGCAGCACGACGGCCATGTAGGCGCTCCCGCGCAGGTCCCCGCGGACGTAGCGGCGAAACAGCATCTGCATCGAGAAGAAGTAGGCACCGAGGAACGCGAAGGTGACCGGGGTGGTGTTCGGCGTGAGCGCCAGCAGCCAGCGCGGGTTGGTCACCTCGTCGAGGGGGAAGGTGTCGACCGGTGGCAGCACGAGGATCCACCCCACGAGCATGGTGACCAGCGTCAGCGTCACCGGCACCGTCCCGACGGTCAGCGAGGTGCGGTCACGAGCCTCGGCGCTCGAGTAGCGGCGGAACTCGCCGCTGAGCACCTCCTCGCAGATGTGGGGCGGTAGGGCGCCGTACGCAGCCTCGAACTTCTGCAGATAGCTGCTGATCCGGGTCTCGCGCGCCGCCTCAGTCTCATCGGCCCGAACCGCCTGGTCCGGCGCGAGCAGCCCGAGCCGGTCCAGGTTGGTGATGAACTCGTTGAGCAGGCTGGCGCGCTGGGTGGCGATGAAGAGCCACCACATCAGGGCCGGGGTGACGACGAGCACTCCCAGGACCACGCCGCGGAGCGTGATCAGCTGACCCGCGGTCGGCAGCCAGAAGATACCGGCGGTGCCCAGCGCGACCAGTGGCAGCACGACCAGAAGGTAGACCGCCGCGCGGGCGGGTGCGCTTCGCTTCTTCGCCCACACGGCGAGCAGTACGACGATGGTCAGGACGACCGCGACCGCCACGATCGGCCAGAACCACCACCAGTTCTCGAAGATCCAGGTGCGGGTCGAGTCGTTGAGGAGAGCCACCACGATGCCGACGGCGACCCAGAACAGCAGGCCCGCGACAGCCGCGTGGGGGCCGACGTCGGTGACCTCGGTGTCGGCCGTGTCGGTGTCGGTGGCGTCGGCCGCCTGTTGTCCCTCGGGCACGGCCGCGAGGGACTCCTCCGCGGTGACCGGGGCCAGTGGCTCCGGCTCCTCGGGTTCGGTCGGCTCTTGACCTTCCATGACGCCCCCGTCGAGCTTTCGAGCACCTCCAATGTCTCGCCGGCCCCCGGGATCGTCAACGGCCGAAGGTCCCTCGGCGCACCTGCGGCGCTACGCCGCGGTGGCCTCTTCGGCAGGGATCGTGACCGTGACCGTGGTGCCCACATCCACGGTGGAGACGAGCGAGACCGTGCCGCCGTGCTCCTCGACGATCTGCTTGGCGATCACGAGTCCCAGGCCGGTCCCTTGGATCGCCAGGCGGGTGGCGACCGAGGACCGGAAGAACCGGGTGAAGAGCCGGTCCTGCTCGTTCTCGGGGATCCCCACGCCCGTGTCGGCGATGGTGACGACGAGGTCCGCGCCGTCCCGCTTCGCCTCGAGGGCCACCGTCCCCCCGGCCGGCGTGAACTTGATGGCGTTCGTGAGCAGGTTGAGCAGGGCCCGGTCGAACTGGCCACGATCGACCGCGACGGTGTCGGTCCCCTCGGCGCAGGTGAGCGTCAGCGCGACAGGCTTCGCCGCCGCGATCGGTGCGACCTGGCTCCGCACGGCGTCCACCAGATCGGAGACGAGGGTCCGCTCGCGGTGCAGGATCAGGCTGCTGGTCTCGATGTGACTGAGGGTCAGGAGGTCCTCGACGAGGACGAGCAGCCGCTCACTGTTGCGGCCGATGACGTCGAGGCCTTGGGCCTGGCCGCTGGACAGCTCGCCGTAGTCGCCGTCGCCCAGCATCTCGACCTTGCCCATGATGGAGGTGAGCGGCGTCCGCAGCTCGTGCGAGACGGTGGCCACGAACTCGTTCCGGATCCGGTTGAGCTCCTCGAGCTCCTGGACGTGGCGCTGGAGCCCGGCCTCGAGCTCCTTGCGCTCCGTGATGTCCCGCGCGGTCACGACGATGCCGTTGACGCTGGGGTTCTCGAGCAGGTCGGTGCTGACGGTCTCGACGTCGGTGAACCGCCCGTCGCCGCGTCGCATGCGCCACTCGGCGCGGTCGCTCGCGAGGGAGTGGTCGGCCAGCCGCGAGTAGAAGTCAGTCAGTGCGGCCTGCTCCGAGGGGTCCACGATCGACGGCAGCGGCGTACCCACGAGGTCGTCCGGGTGATGGCCGAGCTCCCGCGCCACCGAGGGCGTGACGTAGCGGATCACCAACCCTGCGTCGAGCACCATGATCACGTCGGAGGAGTTCTGTACGAGCGCCCCGACGCGTGCCTCGCTGCGTCGCTGGCTGGCATCGAGCGCGAGCGCCGAACCCTCCAGTGCCAGGGCGACCTGTGCGCCAAGGGTCTCGAGGCTTTCGGCCACGTCGTCGGGTACGGGCACCTCGCTGGTGACGACCAGCCGCCC
This sequence comes from uncultured Actinomycetota bacterium, assembly GCA_963740525.1. GTDB lineage: Bacteria > Actinomycetota > Actinomycetes > Propionibacteriales > Nocardioidaceae > CAVUEG01. Next base: position 308,175 of record CAVUEG010000006.1, on the reverse strand, counting down.
GTAGACAGCGGCCTGGGTCGAGAGAGACACGACGACCGAGTGGGGACGGGCGGTTGGTACGCCCTCGGCGTGCGTTCGGTCGTCGAAGATCTCCACCGTGATGTCGACCGCCGCCAACTCCTGCACGAGATCGCGTGCCCCATCGACCGCGGCCCGCCGGATGTGCCCACGGTCGGGCGCGGCGGACAGCGCCATGGCGGCCTGCCGCAGGATGGTCTGACGTTGCTCGGCCCGCTCGTGCCTGCCGACCGCGTCACGCAGGCTGGACATCAGCCCCAGCATCCGGACCAGCACCAGGGCGAACAGCACGGCCGAAGCAGCCGCAGCCGCTGGCACGTCGAACCCGTCGATCGGCCACAGTGTGTTGGCCATGATCATGGCGGGTGCGATCAGCGTCGCGGCCGCCAGCAGGAGGAGGCGCGTCGCACTCAGCGTGGCATCCGCGGCAGGCGCCGGCTCCGACAGCTCACGCATCGACGGATGGAGTGCCGCAGCGCCCCACAGAAGGTAGGTCGTCATCCAACCGACATCGAGCCAGTTGCCCCCGCTGTAGCTGCCGTTCAGCTCGATCGCGCCGTAGATGACGTCGGTGACGATGAGGCAGAGGATGCTCGCCGCCATCAGGTAGAAGGCCCGCGGGCGGGTGCCGTTCCCGATGACCAGCCGGACGGCCACTGCCAGGAGCAGCACGTCCATGGCCGGGTAGGCCATCGAGACCAGGCGCGTCAGATGGCTCTCGTCGGTGTAGTGGGTGTAGGGCTCGATCAGGTAGACCCAGGAGAGCAGGCCGAGGCCGACCGCGATGATCGCGGCGTCGAGGAGGCTGGCCGAGTCCCTCCCCGGGGTGCGGCTCCGGATCAGCAGGAGGAGACCGGCCGCCTGCAGCGGGTAGTAGGCGATGTACAGCCCGTCCGCGGCTGAGGGGAAGGAGACGTCGTAGGTGTAGTAGAAGACATCGCCGGCAAGGAACAGGAGCTGGGCGATGAAGAACAGCACCCACGGCAGCAGCGGGCTGGGCCGGTGTCGCACAACGCCGATCGCGATCGCGACCGCGCTCGAGACCCCGACGACCTGGAACACAGTCGTGTTGCCAGCGAAGGGCGGCACGACGAGGTAGCAGCCGACCGCGATCCCGCCCACGAGCAGGTACATCCACGACGCACGAGCGGTGTTCGCGCGGCCGACTCTGCCGGCGAAGCCCCCGAGTTCGCGCGTCTGCAACTGTGGTGTGCCCACAACACAATCCCTCAGCTCGACGCCGCACCCATCTGTGGATCCGTCTGGTCAGGTTAGGCGTCGACGCGCGTGGCCCGCCGGGAAACCGGGAACTTGACCCGGCCGCGCCAGGCGTCCACAGGGGCGAAAATTTAGGGTTCTCCCGCGTTTGGCCCGGGGTAGGGGTCTGGGGCAGCACTGTCTCGGATGTGGAGTGACGGGGGATGAGCCTCACCTTTGCCGATGTCCACGGTGACCCCGTGGAGCGGCTCGATGCCGCGGTTCGCGCCGCCGTACGCACGAAGGGCGTGGACCCGCAGCGCGAGGTCGCCGTGGTACGCCGGATCGCCGAAGGCGTCGTCGCCGAGCACGAGCAGCTGAGCCTGACCGGCGCGGTGACCCCAGTCGCGGACGCGGACGCCGTGGTCGGCGAGCTCGTGGCCCGGGTGAGCGGGTTCGGCCCGCTTCAGCCCTACCTGGACGACCCGCTGGTCGAGGAGGTCTGGATCAACGACCCGAGCCGGGTCTTCGTCGCCCGGGAAGGCCGGCATGAGCTGACCACGACGATCCTGACGCCGACGCAGGTCCAGGAACTGGTCGAGCGGATGCTCAAGAGCAGCGGGCGCCGGATCGACCTGTCCCAGCCGTTCGTCGACGCGATGCTTCCCGGCGGGCACCGGCTGCATGTGGTGCTCGAGGGCATCAGCCGCGACTTCAGCGCAGTGAACATCCGCAAGTTCACGCTGCGGGCCTCCCGCCTGCACGACCTGGTCGAGCTGGGCAGCCTCGACGAGCAACCAGCGCGCTTCCTCGAAGCGTGTGTCCTGGCCGGCCTCAACATCCTCGTCGCCGGCGCGACCCAGGCCGGCAAGACGACCATGCTCAACACGCTGGCTGCGTGCATCCCGGGTGGTGACCGGGTGATCAGCGCCGAGGAGGTCTTCGAGCTTCGCTTCAACCATCCCGACTGGGTGGCGATGCAGACCCGCCAGGCCGGGCTCGAAGGCACCGGGGAGGTGACGCTGCGCGACTTGGTCAAGGAGGCGCTGCGGATGCGGCCCTCGCGGGTCATCGTGGGCGAGGTGAGGTCCGAGGAGTGCCTCGACCTGCTGCTGGCCCTCAACGCGGGGCTGCCCGGCATGGCGTCGATCCACGCCAACAGTGCGCGCGAGGCGCTGGTCAAGATGTGCACGCTGCCGCTGCTCGCCGGGGAGAACATCTCCTCACGGTTCGTGGTTCCGACGGTGGCCTCGTCCATCGACGTGGTGCTCCACCTCGGTATCGACCACCGCGGGGTCCGTCGCGTCAACGAGATCGTGGGAGTGCCGGGGCGGGTGGAGCGTGACGTGATCGAGGTCGAGTCGATCTTCAGCCGATCCGGAGAGGGACTGCTACGCGGGCACGGGATGCCGCCGCACCTCGAGCGGTTCGACCGGCTCGGGATCGACCTCCACGCGCTGCTGGGCGAGGGCTGAGCGGTGGGGGTGCTCGTCGGCCTGGGCCTCGGGATCGGCCTGCTGTTGATCTGGTCCGCGTTCGCAGTGCCTCTTCCGCGTGCCGGCGTACGCGGAGGGCGGCTGTCGACAAGGTTGGCCCGGGCCGGCATGGCGGGGGTCTCACCGACGAGCTTCGTGGCCCTGTCGCTGGCGGTCGGGCTGGTGGCACTGCTCGCCGTCGAGGCCCTGAGTCGGGCGTTTCCCGTCGCCGTGGCGTTCGGCCTGCTGGCGGGGTATCTCCCGTCGTCCGTGCTGGCCGGACGTGCGCGCAAGCGGCAGCGTGAGTTCGCCGAGGTGTGGCCCGACGCCGTCGACAACCTCGCCTCCGCGGTGCGGGCCGGGATGTCCCTGCCGGAGGCGCTCGGCGCCCTTGGCGCCCGCGGCCCGGAGCCACTTCGCGACGCGTTCTCGGCCTTCGCCGTCGACTACCTGGTGACCGGGAGCTTCGCCGACAGCCTCGACCTGCTCAAAGCACGGCTCGCCGACCCGATCGGGGACCGGGTCGTGGAGGGACTGCGGATCGCGCGCGAGGTCGGCGGTGGTGAGCTCGGGCGTCTGCTGCGGACCCTGTCCGCCCATCTCCGCGACGACGCACGCACCCGCGCCGAGCTCGAGTCCCGGCAGGCGTGGACGGTCAACGGTGCCCGGCTGGCCGTCGCCGCACCGTGGCTCGTCCTGCTGATGCTGTCCTTCCAGCGAGAGGTCGTCGCCCGCTACTCCTCAGCCGCCGGGGTGGTCGTGCTCGCCTTCGGGGGCGCGGCGTGCCTGCTCGCGTACCGCCTGATGATGCGGATCGGACGCCTGCCCCAAGAGAGACGGATCCTGTCGTGACCGCGGCGCTGGGTGCGCTCCTCGGGCTGGCTGGCGGTGGCGGTCTGCTCCTGGTCGCGGCGTGGGCGAGGGAGCTGCGACGTCCACGGCTCGAGGTCCGGGTGCTGCCCTACGTGCGGGACCTGTCGGCGCCGGCCCTGGCCGAACCACACCGCACTACAGCCCTCCAGGCATTCGGCGGCCCCCTCCTCCAGTCGGCCGCACGTGCGGTCGAGAGGGTGCTGGGCGGGGCCACCTCGGTCAGACGCCGTCTCGAACGAGCCAACCTGGACCTGACCGTCCACGACTTCCGCGTCGCGCAGGTGCTCTGGGGCCTGGTCGCCTTCGCCGGGGCGGCCGCGTTCTCGGTGCTGGTCGCCTGGCGCTCACCCACCCGGGCCGTCCCGCTGCTCGTGCTCTGTCTGGTCGCCTTCACCCTCGGGGTCCTGCTCCGCGAGAACCGGCTGACCGCTCAGGTGCGCGAACGCGAGCGCCGGATCCTGCAGGAGTTCCCGGCCGTCGCCGAGCTGCTCGCTCTCGCGGTGGCTGCGGGGGAGAGCCCGGTGGCCGCGGTCGACCGCGTCGTACGACGTTCACAGGGTGAGCTCTCGGTCGAGCTGGCTCGGGTACTCGCCCAGGTGCGCACGGGTACCCCGATCGCGCGGGCCCTGGACGAGATGGCGGCACGCACCGGGCTGCCGATCGTGGCCCGCTTCGCCGAGGGCATGGCGGTGGCGGTGGAACGCGGCACTCCACTCGCCGAGGTGCTGCACGCCCAGGCCGCCGACGTGAGAGAAGCAGGACGACGTGCGCTGATCGAGTCGGGCGCCCGGAAAGAGGTCGTGATGATGGTCCCGGTGGTGTTCTTGGTGCTCCCGGTCACAGTCGCGTTCGCCTTCTGGCCCGGACTCGTCGGACTCCGACTGGTCACGCCGTGACCGGACCATCGAGATGAGATGAGATGAGGCATCGTGAAACCACTCCTCGACCACCTGTACGGGCTACCGCGTGACGAACGCGGCGACGTCCCCGGCTGGGTGCTGATCACCGTGATGACCGCCGGCCTCGTCGCCGGGCTGTGGGCGATCGCGGGCGACGAGCTCGGTCGGATGCTGCACGAGGCGCTCAGCTCCGTCTCCGGCTGAGATGCCGGGTCGCCTGAGGCGCGAGCACGGCTCGGCGGTCGTCGACTTCGTGCTGGTCCTGGTCCTGCTGGTGCCGCTGTTCCTGGGGGTGCTCCAGGTCGGGCTGGTGCTCTTCGTGCGCAACACCCTCACCGCCGCGGCGTCCGAGGGCGCCCGGTACGCCGCGACCGTCGACCGCGTCCCCTCCGACGGGATCGTCCGCACCCGAGAGCAGATCAGCGACGCGATCGCCGGCCGCTTCGCCGAGCACGTGACCGCGAGCGCGGTCCTCGTGCACGGCGTCCCGGGCGTGCGGGTCCAGGTCGTCGCGGAGGTGCCGCCGCTGGGCCTGTGGGGGCCGGCGGTGCACCTCCAGGTCTCCGGGCACGCGGTGGAGGAGCAGCCATGACGCGGAGGAGGGCACGAGATGGTGATCGCGGCAGCGCAGTCGTGGAGTTCGTCTGGCTGGCGATCCTGCTCCTGGTCCCGCTCCTCTACATCGTGCTCGCGGTCTTCGAGACCCAGCGGGCGGCCTTCGCGGTCACCGCCGCCTCGCGCGCCGCCGGGCGGGCCTACGCCCTCTCGCCGACGGAGGCCGCGGCCCTCGGCCGGGCGCGCTCGGCCGCTGCGCTGGCACTGGAGGACCAGGGGCTCGCGGACCGCCCGATGTCACTGACCGTCACCTGTACCCCGGACCCCGGCAACTGCCTGGCGCCCGGCTCGGTGATCTCGGTCGACCTCGCCTGCTCGGTGTCGCTGCCGCTGATGCCGTCCGCACTCGGTGGCAACACCCCGAGCATCCGGGTCGAGGGCCTCCACCGCGTCCCGTACGGCACCTTCCGCGAGGACCGTCCGTGAGCCGGCGGGACGAGCGCGGCCAGGTGACCCTGCTGATCGTGGGATTCGCGGTGGTGGTCGCGATGATGGTGGCCGTCGTCGTCGACGCCTCCGCGGCATACCTGCAGCGCCAGGCGTTGGACTCGGTCGCGGACGGCGCCGCGCTCGCGGGAGCCGACGGTGTCCAGGGCGAGCAGGTCTACACCGGCGGCCTCGAGGACGGGTTCGCGGACATCGACCCGTACGCCGCCCGCCGCTACGTCGCGTCGTACCTCGCCCAGACCGGGGTCGACCGCCGGTTCCCGGGCCTGACCTGGACGACCCGAGCGGTCGGCGACGCGGTCGTCGTGCGGGTGAGCGCCCCGCTGGACCTTCCGCTGCGGGTGCCCGGCGTGGGGCACACCGCCCTCGTGACCGGGGAGGCCGCCGCCGAGGTCGTCGTCTCGCGCTGACGGCCCTGCAGTGAGCACCTCGGTAACCCGTTGTGACACCAGACCTCACGAATTGTCCAGTTCCGCCACGGAGCGGCCCGGATGTCCCTACAGTCGACCTCAAGTACGACGCTCGCGCTCTGGGCGATGTGCCGGTCAGGAAATCCACCACACCGCACAGCCCGGAGGGCTCTCATGCGCAAGTTCACCAAGAAGACCACCGCAGTCATCGTCGGAACGGTGCTCGTCCTCGCGGGCGCGGGCGCGGCCTACGCCTACTGGACCAACTCCGGCACCGGCACCGGCTCGGCCAGCACCGGCAACAACGCGGCGCTCACCGTGAACCAGACCAGCGTGGTCACCGGCATGGCCCCCGGCGTCGCGCCGCAGTCCCTGAGCGGCACGTTCGACAACCCGAACCCGGGATCGGTCTTCGTCAAGACCGTCGTGGCGACGGTCACAAGCACGGGTGCCGTCGGTTGCACGGCGTCGGACTACACGATCGCCGGCACCTCGGTCATCGGTGGCGCAGCCCCCGGGGTCGGCGCCAACGTTCCGGCGGGCAACGCGGGCACCTGGTCCGGTCTCACGATCGCGTTCAACGACACCGCCAGCAACCAGGACGCCTGCAAGAACGCCGTGGTGACCATCGGCTACACCACCACTGCGAGCTGACCGGATCCCCCAACCGACCGAGCAGGCGCCCTTCGGGGCGTCGACGGGAAGAGGGAGACCACCGTGACGAGCATCCGAGGGCTTCGCGGGCTGGCCCCGCGCCGCTGGATGCTGCCGTACGCCGGCGGCGCCGTGGTCGCCGCGGTCGTCGTGGTGGTCCTGGTCGAGATCCTTGGCATCGGCCACCCCGCGGGCGCAGCCAAGGACGGCCTCTCCGGAGAGAGCGGCGCGGAGACGCAGACCTCCCTGGTGGCCTTCAGCATCGCGGGCGACGCCTCCAAGCTGATCTCGCCCGGTGTCAGCGTCCCGATCGACCTGGCCCTGACCAACCCGCACGACGTCGAGATGACGATCTCAGGCCTGCAGGTGGTGGTGCGCGAGGTCAGTGCCCCGCAGGCCGACGGCGCCCATCCCTGCACGGTTGACGACTTCAGGGTGGACCAGGCTCCGGGCGGCCTGGAGCTCCGCGTGCTCGCAGGCGAGACGAGCACCCTGCGCGGGCTCGCGGTCCCGCGCGCGGGCTGGCCGCAGGTCGGCATGCGTGACCGCTCGGTCAACCAGGACGGCTGCAAGGGGGCGTCGCTGACGCTCGGCTACACCGCGACCGGAAGAGTGCCGAGCCCATGAGCCGCGCGAGCGTCCGGGGGACTGTCGTGGCCTCGCTCGGTCTGGCCGCCCTGCTGCTCGCCGGGGGGGCAGCCGAGGCGTTCTGGGGCGGGTCGGCAACGGGCTCCGGTGCGGCGGGCAGCGGGACCAACGTGGCGGTCGTTCTGAGTCCGGGGTCGCCGGCCACCAGCCTCGTCCCGGGCGCGACGGCAGATGTCGTCCTCACCGTGTCCAACCCCAACGCGTCGCGCCTGCGCATCGGCTCCCTCTCCCTGGACACCGGGCAGGGGACCGGTGGCTACACCGTCGACGGGGGTCACTCCGGATGCTCCCTGTCGGCGCTGAGCTTCACGAACCAGTCGAACGGCGGGGCCGGCTGGACCGTCCCGGGCAAGGTCGGGGCCGTCGACGGCACCCTGTCGGTGACCCTGGCCGGTGCCGTGGCCATGGACACCGCCGCCGACAACGCCTGCCAGGGCGCCTCGTTCGACGTGTACCTGGCGGCCGGGCCATGACCGCCGCCCGGCGCCGACTGCTCGGAGGCCTGTTCGGCCTCGTCCTGGCCTGCGGGCTCGGGGGCGGGGTGGCCTGGGCGTACTGGAGCGCAGGCTCCGCGTCCGGTGGCCACGGTGCGGCCGTCTCCGGGTCGGTGAACCAGGGGGCGACTCCGGTCGCGGTGGCGAGCGGCACCTCGGTCACGGTGAGCTGGGCGGCCTCCTCGCTGTCCAACGGCGGCGCGGTCAGCGGGTACCTGGTCAAGCGGTACGACGTCGGCACCCTCACCTCCCAGCCTGTTCTCTCGGCCTGCGCGGGCACGGTCACCGCCCTGAACTGCACCGAGGGCAACGTCCCCGAGGGGCACTGGGTGTACGCCATCGCTCCGGTGTTCGCCACCAACTGGCGCGGTCCCGAGAGCCTCAAGAGCACCGCGGTCTGGGTCGACACCACGCCACCGGTGAACGCCATCACCCTGTCCGGGAGCACCGGCGCCTCCGCCAAGAGCGGGGACACGGTCTACTACCGAGGCGCCGCCGCCGGCTCGTTCGCGCTGTCGAACGCGGTCAGCGACGCGGCCTCAGGTCCCGCGGGGAGCACCACCTCGACCCTCACCGGGTCCGTGGGCGGCTGGTCCCACACGCCGTCGGCCGTCTCGGCCCCGACGGGCGGGCCGTACCTCTCGGCGCCCTTCAGCTGGACGGCCGGTACCTCCAGCTCACCCGACGAGGTGGTCACCGGTCGCGACGCCTCCGGGAACTCCGCGGCCACGACCCTGAGCTTCGTCGACGACTCCACCGGTCCCACCGGAGGCTCGGTCACCGCGACCGGCCTGGGCGGCACCGGCTCCGCCTACGCCGCCTCCACCACCGTGAGCCTGACGCTCGCCAAGGGCAGCGACCCTCGCGGGCTCGCCGCCACCGGTGCCGTGCTGCAGCGGGCGACGGCGTCCCTGACGTCCGACGGCACCTCCGACGGTGTCTGTGGCCCGTTCGGTTCCTACACGTTCGTGGCCACCGACCCGGTCTCGAGCACGACCAACCTCGTGACCGACGGGTTCTGCTACCGCTACCAGTACGTCGTCTCCGACACCTTCGGCAACGCCACGACGTACACGAGCGGGGACGTGAAGGTCGACCTCACCGCCCCCGCCGCGCCCGGCCGGAGCTTCGGCTCCTTCAACAACACGTACTGGAATGGCGTGAGCGGCCTGGTCTACTACCGCTCGACCGCCCCGAGCGGTTCGTTCACGGTGACCGCGAGCGCGACCGACCTCGCGTCGGGGATCGTCAGCTACACCTTCCCGACCGGTGCGGCATTCGGGAGCAACTGGAGCGCGTCACCCGTGGACGTCGACGAGATGACGTACTCGTGGAGCGGCACCCCATCGACGGTGACCGCGAAGTCGATCACAGCGACGAACAACGCCTTCAAGACGTCCTTGGCCAGCGCCACGTTCACCCCGACCGTCGACAACACCGCGCCCGCCGCCGGATCGGTGTCCTACCTGAACGGTGCTTCCCCGAGCACCTCGCTCAGCGTCACCTTCACCACGGGCACGGACTCAGGGTCCGGCCTTGCCGCCAGACTTCTGCAGCGCGCCTCGGCGACGCTGACCGGCGGCACCTGCGGCACGTTCTCGGCCTACACGACGATCGCCACCAACCCCGCGGCCTCGCCGTACGTCGACACGGTGGCGCAGGGCAACTGCTACATGTACCAGTACGACACCCCTGACAACGTCGGCAACGCCCGGCTGAACACCAGCGCGAGCGTGGCCCGGATCTCCTCCGACGTGAGCGGTCCGACGGGCGGTTCCATCACGGCCACCGGCCTGCTCGGGACCGGTGCCACCTACTCGACGTCCACCACGGTGAGCCTTGCTCTCGACAAGGGCTCGGACGTCAGCGGCACGGCGACCACCGGGAACTTGGTGAGGCGGGCCACGGCAGTCCTGTCCTCACCAGGCACACCCGACGGCGCCTGCGCCGGCTTCGGCTCGTTCTCGACCATTGCTACCGACCCCGCCAGCCCGTACAGCAACACCGGGCTGGTCTCCGGGAACTGCTACCGCTACGAGTACGTCGTCCTCGACAGCCTCGGCAACGCCACGACCTACACCAGCGGAGACGTCAAGGTGGACACCAGTGTCCCCTCGACCCCGACCAAGAGCTTCGGCTCGTTGAGCAACGCCTACTGGGACGGAGTGAGCGCGTTCGTGTACTACCGCTCCTCGGCGGCGACCGGGTCGTTCACGGTCACGGCGAGCGCGACCGACGGGCAGTCGGGGATCGCCAGCTATGCCTTCCCGACCGCTGCGGCATTCGGGAGCAACTGGAGCGCGACTCCCGGAGCCCTCGGGGTCATGACCTACTCGTGGAGCGGCACTCCGGCGGCGGTGACCGCGAAGTCGATCACGGCGACGAACAACGCCAACCTGACCTCCGCCCCGAGCACCACCTTCACCCCGACCGCGGACGTCACCGCGCCGACCGGTGGCACGGTGACCTATCCCCACAACGGCACCCCGAGCACCACGGTCAACGTCACGCTCGGGACCGTCACCGACGCCGGGTCCGGGGTCGCGTCGCGGTTGCTGCAGCGCGCCTCGGCCACGCTGACCAACGGCATCTGTGGCACGTTCACCGGGTTCTCGACGATCGCGACCAACCCGGTCTCGACGACCTACACCGACTCGACACTGTCGATGAACACCTGCTACCAGTACCAGTACGTGGTCACCGACAACCTCGGCAACACCACCACGGGCACGAGCGGGAACGTCGTGAAGGTCTCCTCCGACGTGGCCGGGCCGACGGGCGGCTCCCTCACGGCGACCGGCCTGGTCGGGACCAACTCGGTCTATTCCACCGTGGCTTCGGTGAGCCTGTCCTCCAGCACCGGCACCGACCCGAGCGGGGTGGCAGCCGGCAGCCTGCTTCAGCGGGCTCAGGCATCCCTGCTCTCCACCGGCGGCGCCGACGGCGTGTGCGGCGCCTTCGGGAACTTCACCACCGTGACCGGAGGAATCGACCCGGTCTCGCCGCTGGCGAACGCCGCGACCACCGCGAGCTGCTGGCGCTACCAGTACGTCGTGGCCGACAACCTGGGCAACACCACGACCTACACCAGCGTTGACGTCAAGGTCGACACGACGGCGCCGACGACCGCTCCGAGCCGGACCTTCGGTTCCTTCAGCAACGTGTACTGGGACGGCGCCAGCACGTCGCTGTACTACCGCTCCACCGCGGCGACCGGGTCGTTCACGGTCACCGCGAGCGGAGGCGTCGACGGCCAGTCAGGGATCTCTGGCTTCACGTTCCCGGCGTACGGCACCAACTGGACCTCGACCCCCGGTGGCCCAGGGGTCAACACCTACTCGTGGAGCGGTGCGCCACTGGCCCCCGGGGCACGGAGCGTCTCCGCGGTCAACAACGCGGGCCTGTCCACTGCCAGCGCAACGTTCACCCCGACCGCGGACGTCACGGCGCCGACCGGCGGCACGGTGACCTATCCCCACAACGGCACCCAGAGCACCACGGTCAACGTCACGCTCGGGACCGTCACCGACGCCGGGTCCGGGGTCGCGTCGCGGTTGCTGCAGCGCGCCTCGGCCACGCTGACCAACGGCATCTGCGGGACGTTCACCGGGTTCTCGACGATCGCGACCAACCCGGTCTCGACGACCTACACCGACTCGACACTGTCGATGAACACCTGCTACCAGTACCAGTACGTGGTCACCGACAACCTCGGCAACACCACCACGGGCACGAGCGGGAACGTCGTGAAGGTCTCCTCCGACGTCACCGGCCCGACCGGCGGGTCCGCGACCCTCACCGGCCTGGTCGGCACCGGCGCCGCCTACGACTCTGTGAGCCCGGTGAACCTGACCCTGGTCAAGGGGACGGACCCGAGCGGCGTGGCCACCAGCGGCAACCTGCTGAACCGGGCGTCGGCGGCACTGCTGTCCTCCGACGGCACCTCCGACGGTGTGTGCGGTGCGTTCGGTTCCTACACCCTCGCCGCGACCGACCCCGCGTCCAGCACGACCAACGTCGTGGTCGGTGGTTTCTGCTACCGCTACCAGTACGTCGTCGCGGACAGTGTGGGCAACACCACGACCTACACCAGCGGAGACGTGAAGGTCGACACCACCGCGCCCGCGGCGCCAAGCCTGAGCTTCGGGTCGTTCAGCAACACCTGGTGGGATGGTGTCAGCGCCTTCGTGTACTACCGGGCCGCTGCCCCAACCGGGTCGTTCACCGTGACCGCGAGCTCGACCGACTTCGACTCCGGCATCGCCAGCTACACGTTCCCGGCCGCCTTCGGCACCAACTGGACCGCTACCCCTGGTGCCCTTGGGGTCATGACCTACTCGTGGAGCGGCGCCCCGGCCGCGGTGACCGCCAAGACGATCAGCGCGACGAACAACGCCACCAAGGCGTCCGGAGCCAGCGCCGCGTTCACCCCGACCAACGACGTCACGGCCCCGGGCGCGGGGTCGGTGACCTACCCCGATACGACCACCGCCAGTACGAGTGTGAACGTCGGCTTCACCACCGGCACGGACAGCGGGTCGGGCGTCGGCACCCGGCTGCTGCAGCGAGCCTCGGCGCCCTACTCCGGCACGTGCGGAGCGTTCACGTCCTTCTCTACGATCGCCACCAACCCGCCGGCCTCGTCGTACAACGACACGGTGCCGAGCACCAGCACGTGCTACATGTACCAGTACGTCGTCTCCGACAACGTCGGCAACCAGACCACGGCGACCAGCGTCAACGTCGTGCGCGTCGGCCCCTGAACCTGGCCGTTGCTCGACGGCAGCGCCGACGTGCAGCTCATCTTCGCGAGAGAGCCTGGGGCGCCCTCGGTGAAGTGGGCTGAGATGTGAGCAGGGGAGTGTCTCGAGCAGTGGACCACCTGACAGCTGGATGCGGTGGCCCCGCGCCTGGCCGCCGACGCGGCGGAAAACCAATACTTGTGCGATCGACCCCGACGGTGTAAAAAATATCCCGGAGGGCCGAGCAGACGTGCCCCTTTGCATTTGGTCGAAGGGTTCGAGGTCTGTGATGAGCAAGATTCCCCCCTCAGGTCACGCCGAGTTCGGCGCGCCAGTCGAGTCCCGCGCCGAGGTGACCACCCGCCTCTTCCAGGCGATCGCGGACTCCACGAGCCAGACCGAACGCGACCGCCTACGAGAAGAAGTGGTCATGCTCAACATGCCGGTCGCCGAGTCGATCGCCTCCCGCTACCGCGACCGGGGACTCGAGCAGGACGATCTCGCCCAGGTGGCGTACATGGGTCTGGTCAAGGCCGCCCGAGGCTTCGACCCGAGCATGGGCAAGGACTTCCTGCAGTACGCCGTGCCCACCGTGGCAGGCGAGGTCAAGCGCCACTTCCGCGACGCGGGCTGGATGATCCGGCCGCCACGTCGGATCCAGGAGATGCAGGCCAACGTCAGCCGCGCGGCCAACGACCTGGGCCAGAGTCTCGGTCGCAGCCCCAGGCCCAGCGAGATCGCCGAGGTCCTCGACCAGCCGGTCGAGGAGGTGATCGAGGCGCTCACCGCGTTCGGCTGCTTCCGGGTCCAGCCGCTCGACCTACCCGTTGGTGAGGACGGCGCCCTGACGTTGGCGGACTCGATCGGCGGCGACGACCCCGAGCTCGACCGCGCCGAGGCGCGGATCCTGCTCGGCCCGGCGATGAGGAACCTCTCGGACCGCGACCGTCGCATCCTGGCGCTCCGCTTCGGTCTGGGCTGGACGCAGGAGAAGATCGCCACCGACATCGGGGTCACCCAGATGCAGGTGTCGCGCCTGCTGAGCCGGATCCTGGCCGACCTCCGTCGTCAGATCGCCGCCTGACCTGCTGGCGCCGGTCGGACCGGCTCAGGCCGGCTCCCCGGACCTGACCGACTCGGCCGGTGCCGACCCGTTGAGCTCCTGCAGGACGCTGCGGTTGGCCACGATCTGGTCGGCGATGTCCCGCAGCTTCAGGTTGTTGGTCTGGGAGTAGCGCCGCAGCACCTCGAAGGCACGGTCCGCGCCGATGTCGAAACGCTCCATGAGGATCCCCTGCGCCTGCCCGATCAGGTGCCGCGAGTCGATCGCCTTGCGCAGTTCCTGCTGCTCGCGGACGGCCGCCAGCGCCACGGCGGCGTGGGTGGCGTAGATGTGGGCGATCGCGACGTCGTCGTCGTCGAACTGACGGGGCGACGCCGCGTACATGTTGAGGGCACCGTGGGTCTCGCCATGGGTGAACAGCCGCACGGCGAGGATGCTGCGCAGCCCCAGCTTGGCCGCCTGCGGACCCCATGAGGGCCAGCGCTCGTCATCGCGCATGTCGGCCACCAGGAAGGTGTCGTGGCTCCAGATCGCCTGCAGGCACGGACCCTCGCTGAACTCGTACTGCAGGGCGTCGGCCTTCTCGACCACCTGGTCCGTGGCCGCGATCGTCTCCACGCGCTTGCGGCCGTGGAGCAGGGTGATCCCGGCGAAGTCGCACGCCAGCGTCTGCTTGGCGAGGAGCACGATCTGGTCGCAGGTGGCGTCGAGGTCCGGCTCGGCCTCGAGCAGGCGAGCGAGGTTGGCGAACACGGCCGCATCATCGTGATTCATCGTCGGCCCCGCCCTTCGTCTCCTCGTCGGTCGTGCTGCTTGCGGCCGAGTCCATCGTGCCACGTGAGTGAGAGGTCTGACGGACAAGTAGTGTTCGCCTCGTGGCAGGCCCCGATTTCGACACCCGTATCAAGCAGCTTCTGGCGACCATGCACACCATCGAGCAGGTGCTCGACCTCGACGCGATGCGCGCCGAGATCGCCGAGCTGGCCCAGGAGGTGGCGGCCCCGGACCTGTGGGACGACCAGGCGAACGCGCAGCGGGTGACCGGACGCCTGTCCCTGCTCCAGGGCGAGCTCGACCGGTTCACCGCCCTGGCCTCCCGGATCGAGGACCTCGGAGTGCTCGTGCAGCTGGCGCAGGAGGAGTCGGACGCCGACACGATGGCGGAGGCCGAGGCGGAGCTGACCCGGGTGACCAAGGCGGTCGACCTGCTCGAGGTGCGCACGCTCCTGTCCGGTGAGTACGACGTCCGCGAGGCGCTCCTCACCATCCGCTCGGGAGCAGGTGGCGTGGACGCCGCGGACTTCGCCGAGATGCTGATGCGCATGTACACCCGCTGGGCGGAGCGCAACAACTACCCTGTCGAGGTCTTCGACACCAGCTACGCCGAGGAGGCGGGGCTGAAGTCGGCGACGTTCGCCATCCACGCGCCGTACGCCTTCGGCACGCTGTCGGTCGAGGCGGGCACGCACCGGCTCGTGCGGATCAGCCCGTTCGACAACCAGGGCCGCCGTCAGACGAGCTTCGCGGCGGTCGAGGTGGTCCCGGTCCTCGAGCAGACCGACGAGATCGACATCCCCGACGAGGAGATCCGGATCGACGTCTACCGCTCGTCGGGTCCCGGTGGCCAGTCCGTCAACACGACGGACTCGGCGGTCCGGCTGACCCACATCCCGACCGGCACCGTCGTCTCGTGCCAGAACGAGAAGAGCCAGCTCCAGAACAAGGCCTCGGCCATGGTGATCCTCAAGGCCAAGCTGCTCGCGCTGAAGAAGGCCGAGGAGCGCGCTCAGCTCGACGAGCTGCGCGGTGACGTGCAGGCCTCGTGGGGCGAGCAGATCCGCAACTACGTGCTCAACCCGTACCAGATGGTCAAGGACCTGCGCACCGAGTTCGAGTCGGGGAACCCCCAGTCGGTGCTCGACGGCGAGATCGATGGCTTCCTCGAGGCCGGCATCCGCTGGCGGCGCGGGGCGGACACCGGCGCCTGAGCGGTGACCGAGACGTGAACACCCGGTTCCAGTGGGTGCGACACGCCGTTGGAGGGGTGCGCTGAGGGCCCGGGAGGGCCAAGATGACCGGGCACGACCGTGCGCCTCATCCTTCTCGGGAAACGGACCACAGCCATGTCCTCTCGGCACTCACGTCCCAGGACCGCGCTCGTCGCGGTCCTCGGCCTCCTCTTCGCGATCCTCTCCTCACTGGCCGCCGCCCCGGTTGCCACCGCGGCCGGCGGGCAGCCTGCCGTGCTCGACCGCCGGCTCCTGGCGTCAGGGCGAGCTCAACATCTACTGGTTCGACGTCGAGCAGGGTGACTCCCAGCTCCTGGTCGGTCCTACCGGCAAGACCCTCCTGATCGACCTCGGCGAGACGGCGTACAACTCCAAGGGCACGACCACGAAGGCGACCTCGGTGGCGGCCCAGATCCGCAGCATCTGCGGCACCGGGACCACCCCGGTCGCCCTGGACTACGTGATGGCCTCGCACCACCACCTCGACCACATCGGGTACGCCGGCAACCCGAACGACACGACGCAGACGTACGGCAACGGGATCTACCAGCTGCTGCTGCCCACCTCCCTGGGTGGTCTCGGCTTCACCGTCGGACAGGTGCTCGACCACGACGGCGGGACCTGGACCGATGCCAACGGGGACAAGGACTGCGACATCGGCACGGCCGCGGCGCCCGAGCCCGAGGTGGCGTGGGACAACGTCGGCACCCTGTCCACGACCGGCCGTCGGTACATCTGCTGGCTCTACGGGCCTTCGGGGCAGCCCGACCGGGCTGCTGTCGAGGGCAGGGTGACCCGGCTGACCAACACGTCGGTCTGGCCGACACTCGACCTCGGTGCTGGTGCGCAGGCCAAGATCGTGGAGGCGAACGCGAAGGGCGTCATGCAGGCCGACGGCACGACGCCGGTGAGCGGCGACCACAGCACGGACCCGGCTCCGCCCAGTGAGAACGACTACTCGATCGGTCTCAAGGTGACCTTCGGGACCTACTCCTACGCCACGGCCGGCGACAGCGATGGCGAGTACGCGACCTCGGCCAACGGCTACACCTACAACAACGTCGAGGCGAAGCTGATCTCGGCGATGGGCGATGTCGAGACGGTGCGGGCCAACCACCACGGCTCCTCCCACTCGTCCTCCGACGCCTACGTGAACGCCTTGACCCCGCAGACGTCGGTCATCTCGTGCGGGGCGAACAGCTACGGTCACCCGGCCAACCGGACCCTGAACGCCTTCCGGGCAGTCGGGGCGGACATCTTCCTGACCAACGACCCCTGCGACATCAACGACGACACAGGTCCGATCGACTACAGCGGGACCTACAACCACGACGGCACGATCCATCTAGCCACCAGCGGGGGCGGAGCGACCTACACCGTCGACTACGACGCGGGTTCGAAGACCTACACCACTGCGGCCCCGGGTGGCGGCGGGACCGGCGGCGATCCCACCCAGGTCAAGGTCAACGAGTTCTCGATGGCCCCGACGAGCCCGGCCAACGAGTGGGTCGAGCTCTACAACCCCACGGCCTCGGCCGTGGACGTGAGCGGCTACTTCGTGGACGACGTCGTCAACGGTGGTGGGGCCCCGAAGCAGATTCCGTCGGGGACTGTCATCCCTGCCGGAGGACGCTGGGTGTTCGAGTTCCCGTCCGGATTCCTCAACAACACCGGCACCGACTCCGTCCGCTTCACCAGCCCGGCCGGAACGGCGTACGACAGCTACGACTACAGCCTCGGCTCGACCCAGAACGACAAGGTGTTCCATCGGACGGGCGACGGTGGCGCCTGGTGCGCGACCGTGTCGGTGAACGTCACCAAGGGCACGCCGAACCCGGCGACGTGCCCGTGAGTCGCGCACTCCCCGCGCTGCTTCTCCTCAGCCTGCCACTGGCGGGCTGCGGGGGAGCGGACGCGCACTCTGTCCACGAGGCTGCTGCCCAGGTGGACACCAGGCTCGTCCTGGTCAGCGGGCGGGACGACCACGGGCTGGTCGCGAAGAGGCGCGTGCCCGTGTACGACGCAGCGGGCTCGACCCGCGCGGTGGGCACCGTGGCCGACGCCACCCTCGCGAGGGTGCTGGGGTCCGACGGTTCGTGGCTGCACCTGGCCACGGTGGAGGGCGAGCCGGTCGACGGCTGGGTGGACGACTTCTTCCTGCGCGGGGTGGTGCACCTGGTCGGCCCGGAGCCGTCGTGCCGGGCCGAGATCAACGGCCACCGGGTCGTCGCGGGGCTCCAGGTCGTGGTCAGGCAGGAGCGAGGCGGCCAGGTGCTGGTCACGGGTCTGACCGACCCGACGGTCCGTGGCTGGACCTCCCGCGACAGCGTCCAGGAGCTGGGGCCTCAGCCTCCCGGCTGCGGGGACGACCCACCGGAGTCGGACTCGCACGGCTAGAGGTCTAGCTGACCGTGTTCAGCGCGTTGGCGACCTGGACACACCAGGCTTCGGCCCGGCCCAGCAAGCCCCGCCTGCCCTGCTTGCTGTCACGGACCTGGCACGCCAGCCAGGTGTCCTCGAAGAGCCCCTGGATGGTCAGCTCGTGCGACGTCGGGCACCAGGTGGCGATGCTGGGCCGGCCGAAGTCCGCTGCGCGGGGGTGGGTGCAGGCCACCGACTGGCGCAGCTCACGCATCCACTGCCTGGCGTCGGCGCTCGTCACCGGTGGGGCGAAGACCCAGGCCCGGGCCGTGGCCCCGGAGTCCACGGTCCAGGTGCAGCTGAACTCGTGCGCCACGTCGATCGTCCCCGGGCCGACGGTGACCTCGTCTCCGTTGCGGTACTCGTCCGGGGCCGGGAGCGGGTCGCCCTCGGGAAGGCGGACCGCGTCGGCGACGGCGACCTCCGGGACCAGGTCGCAGAAGGCCACCCGGGGGATGCGCAGGGCGGGCGTGTTGAGCCGGGACAGGGGGGTCGGGTCGGCCCTCGGAGCGGCCTTCGGGGGTGTCGGCTCGCCGGTGCAACCGGTCGTGAGGACCGCGAGGAGTGCTGCCCCGGCGGTGAGCGCGACCAGCCGGGGACGGACGTCGGGGGCCATGGGGAGAACCTACGCGAAACACCGACTCCGGCACCCTGCGGAGGACCGCTTCGGCGGTCACCTAGACTCGATCATTGGTCGGTCGCGAGACGTCCCCGGACGTGCCTGCGAGCTCCATCCCTGCCCCCGAACACCGACCAACAACGCCTGTGATCCGCTTCGAGAATGTAACCAAGACGTACGCAGGCCAAAGCCGCGCGGCGCTGGACGACGTCAACGTCGAGGTCGAGAAGGGCGAGTTCGTCTTCCTCGTCGGTGCCTCCGGCTCGGGCAAGTCGACCTTCCTGCGGCTGGTGCTGCGCGAGGCGCGACCGACGAGCGGCAAGGTGTACGTCGCCGGCAAGGAGATCAACCGGCTCGCGGGCTGGAAGGTCCCCGGGCTGCGCCGCCAGATCGGCACCGTGTTCCAGGACTTCCGGCTGCTGCCCAACAAGACCGTCTCCGAGAACGTCGCCTTCGCGCTCCAGGTGATCGGCAAGCCGCGGGCCCAGATCAACAAGGTCGTCCCGGAGACGCTGGAGCTCGTCGGGCCTCGAGGGCAAGGGCGACCGCATGCCCGACGAGCTCTCCGGTGGCGAGCAGCAGCGGGTGGCGATCGCCCGCGCGTTCGTCAACCGGCCGATGATCCTGATCGCCGACGAGCCGACCGGAAACCTCGACCCGACCACGTCGGTCGGCATCATGAAGCTGCTCGACCGGATCAACCGCACCGGCACGACCGTGCTGATGGCGACCCATGACGCGGGCATCGTCGACCAGATGCGCAAGCGCGTCATCGAACTCGTCCAGACGGGCACGTCGTGCGCGACCAGTCGCGCGGCGTCTACGGCTACCAGCACTGAGCGAAGCACCCTGTCATGCAGCTGACCTACGTCTTCTCCGAGCTCGGCAACGGCCTGAGCCGCAACGTCTCGATGACCATCGCGGTCATCGTGACGATCTTCGTGTCGCTGACCCTGGTCGGGATGGGCCTGCTGCTCAACTCGCAGGCCGTCAAGGCGCGAGGACTACTGGGGCAGCAAGCTCCAGATCACGATCTTCCTGTGCAACCAGAACTCCAGCTCTCCCAACTGCATCAACGGTGAGGTCACCGGTCCGCAGAAGGACCGGATCGAGAAGGAGCTCAACACCAACCCCGAGGTCGCGAGCTACGACTCGGAGTCCAAGCAGGAGGCCTACGACAAGTGACCGCCAGGCCTACATCGCGGACAACCAGAGCGAGAAGCAGATCTTCGACTCGGTCAAGCCCAGCGACATGCAGGAGTCCTACTGGGTCAGCTGAAGGACCCGGAGCAGTTCACCGGGATCAAGAGCGCGGTGATGGGTCTCGACGGCGTCAACGCGGTCCAGGACCTGCGCAGCGTGCTCAAGCCGATCTACTTCTGGATGAACGTCTTCAAGTACGGCGCCATGGCGGTCGCCGCGTTCCTCGTGGTGGCCGCCGTGCTCCAGGTGGGCAACACGGTCCGGCTCGCGGCCTTCGCGCGACGCCGGGAGATCGGCATCATGCGGCTGGTCGGGGCCTCGAGCCTCTACATCCAGCTGCCGTTCCTGATGGAGTCCCTGGTCGCCGCCCTGATCGGCGTGGGGCTGTCCGCGGGGGCGATCGCGGCCTTCATGTGGTTCGTGATCTACGGGACGCTGAGACCCAGCTCGAACATCGTGGCGTGGGTCGACTGGGGCGATGCGGTCTGGGCGGTCGGGCTCGATCTCGATCATCGGCCTGGGGCTCACGCTGATTCCGACACTCGTGATGACGCCGGAAATACCTCAAAGTCTGACCTCGCCGGGTTACCTTCGATTGGCTCGCTCCACCAGACAACGTAAGGCAGATCCGGTGGTTCGCTCCTTCCCCCGTACTACCCGGCCGCCGCGCGATAGCCGCAGCCTCGCTGGCAGCTCTGCTGACCCTGGGCCGTCGCTGGCCGTCCCGGCGGCTGTGGCCGACGACCTCAAGGACAAGAAGCACCACGTCCAGAAGCAGGCAGATCCAGTCGGCGCGCACGACGACCTCGACGAGTCCAGCGCCGCGCTGCGGCAGGCGACCGCCGGCTCGAGCGCGGCCAAGGGCCAGCTCGACGCCGCGCAGGCCCACCTCGCCAAGACCCGCGGCGAGCTCGCCGCCGCCGAGGTCGCTCGACCAGCAGATGCAGGCGCAAGCTCGAGGCCGCGGTCGCCCGCCTCGAGCAGGCCCGCACCGACCTCGCGACGGCCAAGAAGGTCGCCGAGCAGGACGCGACGCTCGGCCGAGATCGTCGTCGCAGCAACTACCAGAGGGCGACCCGTCGCTGATGGGTCTGCTCGATGGTGCTCACCTGCGCAGGACCCGACCGAGCTGACCGGCCAGCTCAACTCAGTGCAGAACGTCATCGACAAGGAGGCGGTCGCCCTCGACCGGCTCGAGGCGCTCCCAAGGCCCTGCTGACGGTCCAGGAGCAGCGAGGTCGAGGCCGCGAAGGAGGAGGTCGCCGCGAAGCGCGAGGCCGCCGCCGAGAACCTCGTCAGGCAAGCAGGCGCTCGAGGCACCAGGCCGAGGCCGCCGAGCCCAGGTGCAGAACCTGGTCGAGCTGCGCGCCGAGCGCCGCAGCACGAGGCCGAGCAGGCCAGCAGGCCGACCTGCGCCCAGCTGAAGCGGCCTGCAGCAGGAGCGCAACCGGATCGCGGCGATGCTGAAGAAGCGGGCCGAGGCGGCCCGCGACGAGCGCGCCGCTGCCGCCGCGCCAGGCAACGCCGGCGGCTACGGCGCGGTCCGCTCCGACGGCTTCCTCGACTACCCGGTCAACGGCTACGTCACCTCGCCGTTCGGCTGGCGGATCCACCCGATCTACGGCTACCGCTCGCTGCACGACGGCGTCGACTTCGGGGCCGCCTGCGGCACGCCGATCCTCGCCGCCGGCCGCGGCCGGGTCATCGAGAAGTACTACCAGACCGCCTGGGGCAACCGGCTCATCATCGACCACGGCTTCCACCGAGGCGCCGGGCTCGCGATCATCTACCAACCACCTGAGCCGGTACGCCGTCGTCGACTCCGGGCAGCACGTCAAGCGCGGGCAGATCGTCGGGTACGTCGGCACCACCGGCTGGTCGACCGGGCTGCCACCTGCACTTCACGGTGCTGGCCGAACGGCCGCGCCGTCGAACCCGATGAACTGGCTCTAGTCGCACCTTCTCCGGGCGAGGCGCCCGAAACCAGCTTGCCCGCCGGCTGAGAGAATGGCGGCCATGGTCAAGGAGGAGGGGCACAAGGTCGTCGCGCAGAACAAGAAGGCGCGCCACGACTACCTCATCGAGGACACCTTCGAGGCCGGCCTCGTGCTCGTCGGGCACCGAGGTGAAGTCCTTGCGCGCCGGTCGAGCGTCCCTTATCGACGGGTTCGCCGAGATCGACGGCCACGAGATCTGGCTGCACGGCGTACACATCCCGGAGTACACCCAGGGCACCTGGACCAACCACCCCGCCCGCCGCAAGCGCAAGCTGCTGCTCAACCGTGCCGAGATCGACAAGATCGAGCGCCGGGTCAACGAGAAGGGGCTGACGATCGTGCCGCTGTCGCTGTACTTCAAGGACGGCCGGGCGAAGGTCGAGATCGCGCCTGGCCAAGGGCAAGAAGACCTACGACAAGCGGCACGCGCTCGCCGAGCGGCAGGCCAACCGCGAGACGGAGCAGGCGATCGGTCGCCGCGCTCAAGGGCATGCACGGAGTGACCTTCGGCGACGCCGACGTCCCGTCCTGGTGGGCCGCCCTCGGACTGCCCGGTCTCTACGACGTGCACGTGCACTTCCTGCCGCCGCCGGTGATGCGCAAGGTCCGCGAGCAGTTCGACACCGCCGGTCCGCTGATCGGCCGCCCCTGGCCGCTGGACTACCGCGGGCCGACGAGGAGCGGGTCGAGACCCTGCGCGACGCTCGGCGTCCGACGCTTCACCGCGCTGCCCTACGCGCACCGGCCGGGCATCGCGGCGCTACCTCAACGAGTGGGCGGCGGACTTCGCCGCGCGCGGTGCCCGAGGCGCTGACGTGTGCGACGTTCTACCCCGAGCCTGGCGCCGTGGAGTACGTCCAGGACTCCCTCGAGGCCGGGACCGAGGTCTTCAAGGTGCACGTCCAGGTGGGCGACTTCGACCTCGCGCGACCCGCTGCTCGACGGGGTCTGGGGTGCGCTCGCCGAGGCCGGCGTACCGGTCGTGATCCACGCCGGCTCCGGGCCGGTCGCCACCGACCCACACCGGCCCGGGTCCGGTCCACGACGTGCTGCGTCGGCACCCCCGCCTGGTTGCGGTGATCGCGCATCTCGGGGCTCCGGAGTACGCCGACTTCCTGGCGCTCGCCGAGGAGTTCGACCGGGTCCACCTGGACACGACTATGGCGTTCACGGACTTCTTCGCCGAGCTGGGGGCGCCGTTCGACGACGCTCTGCGGCCGCGTCTCGTGGCGCTGCAGGACCGGATCCTGCTCGGGTCGGACTTCCCGAACATCCCGTATCCCTACGCGCACCAGATCGAGGCGTTGGACCGGCTCGACCTCGGGGAGGACTGGCTGCGGGCCGTCTGCTGGGAGAACGCGCACGCGTTGATCGGCTGAGCACAGCCTGAGTCGGCGTGCCCTCTTGCGATAACGCTTCGCGTGGTCCGGATCCGCGTCTTTGGCTTGTAGCCTTCGAAGATGGGCACGGGACTGGAGATCGCGGAGGTTCACGCTGCGTCTCCACGGATGCCCGACCTGGTGGCTCTGTTCGAGCGCTACCGACGCCACTACGGGCAGCAGGGAGACCTGGTTGAAGTCCGGGAATGGCTGGAATCTCAGCTTGCCAGTGGTGGTCTCCGTGGGTTCATCGCCCACTGCGGCGGCGAGGCCGGAGGCATGGCGCTGGTCGCATCTACGCCCGCTTCCGTGCGGCTCGGGCAGTTTTGGCAGCTCCGGGACCTGTACGTAGCGGATCGGCACCGTCGCCAGGGCGTCGGCCACGCGCTGCTAGCGCGCGTTCGGGATGAGGCTGAGGCCGAGGGGGCGCTGCGTGTCTCCGTGACCACCGAGGCTGACAATCTCGGAGCATTGGCCTTGTACAGGCATTTCGGGTTCGAGCCCATCGACGGCTACAGGTCGATGTCCTTGACGACAGAGATCTCCGGTTGACCTACGGGCCACACCACATGAGTCGGCTCAGGCGGAGCGCGGACGGTAGCGGGGACGCGCCTCCGACTCGTAGGTGCGCCCGGTGGGCGAGGTCCACTCGTAGCCGTCGGGGAGGCGCCGATAGCGCCAGCGGCCGTGGGTCTTGAGCCGGTGATGTCGGCGGCACAGGGGAGCAAGGTTCTGGAGGTTGGTCTGGCCGGAGGGACCGTCCGGATCGAACGGATCGACATGGTCTAGGTCGCAGTGCCGGGAGTCACGGTTGCAGCCGGGGAAGACGCAGGTCTCGTCGCGCAGGACGGCCGCCTCGCGCATCCACGCGGGCGGGGCATGGGAGTCCGTGCCGGCCGTGGCGTCGAGGTCGATCACCGGTCGGACCGTGATCCGATCATCGGCCCCGGTCCGCCCGAGCCAGGCGCCGAGCAGGTCCAGGGTCGCAGCTCCGAGCTTCTCCACCTGTCCGGTCGCGGGCCGGGCCTGGCCGCCCTGGCCCGGCAAGGAGCGCTCGAGGTCGGAGGCGGCGAGGTGCAGGTACACCATCGGTCGGATGCATGAGGAGTCCCCGCCGGCCCGGTCGAACAGGTCGAGGGCCGCCTGCGGGGCGGCGAGGATCCCGACAGCGCGGGCTCGTCGGACGTCGAGGGAGTCGGTGTCGCCCAGCCGAGCCAGGGCCGAGGCCACATCGGTGAGGGCGTCGTCGAAGGCCAGGGCGTCCACGGTGTCGGTGGTGAGCGAGATCCGAGTCGTGGCCGTGGAATCGCGATGGTCGAGCCACACGCCACGCTTGGCCAACGCCGCCTCCTCGGCCGCTGCGGCGGCGTCCGGGTGCTCGCGATACTCGATCTCCCTGACCCAGCGCTCCAGTGCCCGCAGGGACATCTCGCAGAGGTGGGCGGGGGACAGCTCGGGAGCCCTGCCCATGAGCGCGCGGTCCACCTGGTCCGCCAGCGACTGCGAGTAGCCCACCGTCAGGTCCGCGACCCGCCTGGCCTTCCACACCGGCACCAGTCCCGCTTGGACGCACTCCCACATCCGTGGCAGCCGGTGGCGCAGCTCCAACGCGTCGGCCACGAGCTGCCGGCCGGCGTCCGGGCTGATCCCCAGCGCTGCGGCCAGCTCCTCGGGCGCGAACTCCGCCACGTGCGGCGCTCCCGCCCCGGCCAGGGGCACGGTCTGCTCGCCGGCAAGGTCGACGCCCCCCACCCCGCGGCGGTCTCACCCTCCCCGAGTGGGTGCAGGTCGGCCCAGTGCGCGGCGAGGAGCAGCTGGTCCGCCTCGGCCCGGCGGGCTCGCTCGCGGGCGTCGCCCAGCGCGGCGACGGTGTCGCTGGCGTCGTACCCGGAGATCTCGACCTGCTCGAACATAACACCTAATGTAGTCGCAGCCACCGACACTTCCGTGAGGTCTCGACGAAGGGGTGAGGCTCGGACTCAGGCTGTCCGAAGCCGAGCATGGCCAGGGCCTCGTCGGCCTGCCATGCGAGAACGGTCCACCGCACGTGCCCCCGGTGCGTACGCAGCGTGAAGATGGCGGTCTTCGGCCGGAACGCCAGGTTCCCGTCCGAGGGTCGGACGTTGCCACGGTCGTCGAGATCCTTCAGCGGCCCGGCTTCGGGGGGAAGGTCGACGTCCTGAACCCATAGGTCGGCGTCCCATAGCCGAATGCGCCCCTCCCACACCTCGGCGGCGCCGTCGAGCGACTGCGAAGGCAGCACGCCGGCGGGGTTCGCACCGAAGAGGACGCTTCGAATTTTGCCGCGTTTCGCCAGTCGGCGAGCGCGCCGCCGTTGAAGGGGTCGGCCAGCCAGGAGCCCGTACGCCTCGATGAACAGGTCGAACACGACCGGCGGCAGGAGATCGATCACCTGGGGAGCTCTCTTTCCTTGCGTGGAGTGGGCCGCGGTCAAGGCGGTGCTCGTGCTCCGACCGTGGCTTGGCTCAGGCATGAAGATCGTGGTGCTCGACGGGAGTCTGGGACCTGGTACAGCATCTTGTCGAACCCGCTTTCAGGGAATGAAGGCGACGATTTCGGGGCTGCACCCGTAGACTGAGGTCGATTCACAACTCAAGAGGGGCTGATCGGTTTCGACTTGGGACGTTCGTTCCAGGGGAAGCGGGTCGAGGATCCAAGGTCATCTCGTAAACGATCCTTGGAAACCAATAACTGCCAACAACACGCGCAGTTCGCTCACTCTCGCCGCCTGAGGCGAGTAGTGACGGGTCAGACTGAGGGCGCCTCCGCCTCAGATCCTGGCCTCATTTAGGAGGCTTGCTGATGAGTCCGGGCTACGCGGACTCATCGGGACTTTTTCGTGGCTGAGTCTGTCGGTGACGTGTCAGTGCGAGCGCCGGGACTGAGAAAACGACATCACTGACTGCACCCGGAGAAGACCTGGCACTGCGCTCGAGGACGCGGGTTCGATTCCCGCCAGCTCCACTGACTGACCCTCTTGAACGAGAGCCGGCCCGACACCAGTCGGGCCGGCTCCGTTCGTGTCGACGTATCGAACCGATGCGCGAGGTGTCGAGATCGGGCATGATCCACGGGGTGATGCCGACCAGCGCCGACACGATGGTGCGCGACCTTCTCCGCGAGCTGCAGGGAGCGGTCCGCGACAAGGACCACGCCGAGGCGCTCGACCTGTTCACCGAGGACGCTGCGCTTCTGGGCACCTCTGCCAACAACCTCAGCCGCAGCGACGTCAGCGGCTACGTCACCAAGCTCTTCTCCGCCGTCGGCTACCTCCGCTGGGACTGGACCACCGTCTCGGCGCTCGACGTGCGACCGGGTGCGGTGACGTTCGTGGCGCTGGGTTCGGTCGGGTTCGAGGGCGACCCGCAGGACGACTCGCGCGACCCGATCCGGCTCACCTGCCTGGCCGTGGACGACGGCGACCGGTGGCGCCTGCGCCTCTTCCACGGCTCGACCCCGGCTGTCTGAGCCTCCCCCTATCCTGACTCCGTGGATCTCGAGTTCAGCGGCGAGGTGTGGTTCTGGAAGGGCCCGTCGCCCTACCACTTCGTCACCGTCCCCGAGGACGAGAGCGCCGAGCTCCAGGCGACGGCGGCCTGGTGACCTACGGCTGGGGCATGATCCCAGTCGAGGCCCGGATCGGGTCGACGAGGTGGACCACGTCGCTGTTCCCCAAGAACGGCGGCTACGTCGTCCCGCTGAAGGACCTGGTCCGGAAGGCCGAGGACATCGACGTCGGCGACACGGTCGTCGTGCGGCTGACCTCGCCGTCTGACGTCTCGCAGCATGACCATCGTCCACGAGCTCAGCCGCGCCGACGCCCGCCGCATCGCCGTGCGCGCCCAGGCTGCTGACCAAGGAGCGGCCGACCGAGTCTGTCGAGACGGTCCGGCAGCTCTCGCTGCTCCAGCTCGAGCCGACCAACGCGATCGCGCCGAGCGCCGAGCTGGTGCTGTGGAGCCGGCTGGGGTCGTCGTTCGACCCGCGCGACCTGTGGGACGCCGTCGACGAGCAGCGGCTGATCGAGCTGCACCAGACGGCTGCGGGTGCCCGAGGACATCGCGCTCTTCCGCGCCGAGATGGCCGTCTGGCCCGGGTGCCGGTGAGCTGCGCGAGTGGCAGGAGGGCGCTCGCGACTGGGTCAGGGCCAACAACGCCTGCCGCCGCGACATCCTCGAGCGGCTCCGCGCCGACGGGCCGCTGCCGGCCAGCGAGCTGCCGGACACCTGTGTCGTGCCGTGGGGTCCAGCGGCTGGAACAACAACCGGAACCTCCGCGATGATGCTCGACAAGCTGGTGGAGCGCGGCGAGGTCGCGGCTGCGGGCGGGACCGGCCGCGACCGGCTCTGGGACCTCGCCTCCCGGATCTACCCCGACGACCCGGTGCCCCCTGTGGAGGAGGCGCGGCGGCTGCTCGACGCAGCGGCGGCTCGGCGCCCTGGGCATCGCCCGTGCCAAGGGCACCACGCTCCCGTTCGAGCCGGTCGATGTCGGCGAGGCGGGCGAGCCCGCCGTGGTCGAGGGCGTCCGCGGGCAGTGGCGCGTGGACCCGGCCCAGCTCGGCCAGCCGTTCGCCGGCCGCGCCGCGCTGCTGTCGCCCGTTCGACCGGCTCCTCGCCGACCGCAAGCGGATGAGCGAGATCTTCGAGTTCGACTACGTCCTCGAGATGTACAAGCCCGCCGCGCAGCGCCGGTGGGGCTACTACGCCCTGCCCGATCCTGTACGGCGACCGGCTGGTCGGGAAGCTCGACGCCCAGGCCGACCGAAAGGACGGCGTGCTCCGCGTCGCCGCCCTCCACCGGGACGTGCCCTTCAGCAAGGCGATGACCGCGGCCGTCGACCGCGAGATCCACGACCTGGCCCGCTGGCTCGACCTTCGAGCTCGAGCTGCCCGGGTGATCAGCGGCCGTGGTCGACGGGTCGCCCGGGTCGCCTCGCGATGAACACCAGCTCCCGTCCGGGCCGGTCGGGAGCATCACGCACGTCCTCCAGTGCGAAGCCGTGCTGGGCGAGACTCTCCTCGATCCCAGCCCGCTCGCGAAACACGAGCGTGGAGTCCGACGTCAGCACCCGACCGTCGCTCGCGAAGACGAAGGTGGAGCGAAAGCTGACCAGGGGCTCGGAGACGCCTGTCACCTCGACCCACGTCTCCACGGCCCCTACACCCGGGATGTCGGTCACGGCGTACGACGCCTCGCGGGTCCAGGCCTCCCAGGCCCGTTGCTCGGGGACCCGGGTCTCGAAGACGAGGTGACCGCCCGGTCGCAGGGCCTTGTGGATCGCTCGCAGCGTCGCGTCCCAGTCGCCCGGACCCACGATGGCCTGGGCGACGTTCGCCGTCATCGTCGCAGCGTCGACCTGCACGGGTGGGACCGCCGTGGCGTCACCAAGGATCCACCGGACCCGCTCCGCGCCTGGTTTCGCGCGGGCCACGGCGAGCGAGCCTTCCGCGGGGTCCACGCCGATCACCTCGAGTCCGCGGTCGGCGAGGAGCAGGGCGAAGCAGCCTGTCCCGCAGCCCACGTCGAGGACCCGGCGAGCGTCGAGCGTGAGCAGCAGGTCGGCGTACACGCCGAGGTCGCTGCGGTCGGGATCGAGTGCGTCGTAGATGGCGGCCAGCCGGGGGTGGTCGAAGTGAGCGTCAGGCAACGCCATCACCACGTCGCGGAATCGAAGATCGGCTCACCCCTGGACCCTAGGAAGCGCGTCAACCGGAAAGGCGGAGGGGTCCGCGTACCCTCCACGCCATGACGGAAGCCGACTACCTGTCCGGGACCCGTTCGGCCTACGACACCGTGGCCGCTGACTACGTCCGACTGGTCGGCGCCACCGCCGCGGATGTGAGGGAGCCGCCGCAGGACCGCACCCTGCTGGCGCGACTGGTCGAGCTCGTGGCTGGAGCGAGTCCACTGGCCTCTCGGACGATCGCCGATGTCGGTTGTGGCCCGGGGCGGATCACCGAGTACCTCGACGCGCTGGGGGCGGAGGTGGTGGGCGTCGACCTCTCTTCGGAGATGGTGCGGATCGCCCGCGCCACCCATCCGGGTCTTCGCTTCGAGGTGGGGTCGATCACCGCGCTGCCGCTGATCGACGGCGAGGTGGGCGGCATCGTGGCGTGGTACTCCATCATCCACACGCCTCCGGACCAGCTCCCGCTGGCGTTCGCCGAGTTCCGGCGGGTCCTCGTCCCCGGTGGCCAGCTCCTGCTCGCCTTCCAGGTGGGGCTGGGCGAGGTCGTACGCCGCTCCGAGGCCTACGGCCGTCCGGTGAGCCTCGACAGCTACCGGCACTCTCCCGACCACGTCAGCCGGATGCTCGAGCAGGCCGGTCTGGTCGTGCACACACGCATGGTGCGCGATCCGTCCCAGTCGTTCGAGACCACGCAGCAGGCCGTGCTCATCGCCGACGGTCGGGTGTCTGGGACCCTGAGCCGGTGAGCTCCCTGATGCCCCGCCTGGACCGGGTGACCCGGGCCTTCTGGCGCACGACCGGGCGGCCGGTCGACCTTGCGGGCGTCGAGGCGTGGCTGGTGGCTCCGATGCATGATGCTCCGACGATCGGGGACGGTTGGCTGGCTGCGGCCGCCGCCACCCACGACGGGTCCGTCCGGGAGGGCGACGGGGGTCTGCTGTCGTCGATGAGCCTGCTCGACGGCCCCGGGTTTCGAGCCGCCGACCTGCGCCCCGAGGTCCGCGACTTCTACGAGAACACCTCGCAGTGGCGGATGGAGGTGTGGACCGAGTGGAACCCCCTCTTCCAACCCGGCGGACAGTTGATCTCACGGTTCTTCGGGCGGCGCGTCCAGCAGCTCGCGCTGCCGACCCGACCGCTCGACGTCGCGCACGGCATGGACAGCCGGGTCATCACGATCGTGGACGCCGCCGGCGACCAGCGGGCCTCGGCCTGGATCCGCACCCTCCGGTCGACCGGTGAGTACGTCTACAGCGGCTGCTACTCCGTCCGTACGCTGCCGGGCGCGGACCGCGCGAGCGTGCACGTCTCGTTTCCCCTCGAGGCCGGCAACGTGCAGGTGTTCCTCCGCCCCCGGGTGCTGCCGGACGGTGCGCTCGGGCTCGTCTCCACCGCCGGGGCCTTCGGGCAGGACGGGGCGTACGTCGTCGTCGACGACCGGGGTCGCACCCACGCCGCCCGGGTGCCGATCCACGAGACCTTCCGGGTCTACGTGGACCCCGAGGGCGTCCTGCGCACCGACCACGCGCTGTACCTGTGGTCCGCGCGCGTGGTCCGGCTCCACTACAAGCTCGCCCGTGCTTCCTCCTAGCCAGGGCGCACCGCTGCGGTGACGGCGTACCAGTGTTCGTCTACTACTTGATTTACTCTAATAGCTGGCATAGCCTCCTTCCATGTCCTCCGGCCACGACCCCCAGCTGCTCAAGGGGGTGCTGTCCCTGCTGCTCCTCCAGCTGCTCGCCGAGCAGGAGTCGTACGGCTACGAGCTGGTCCAACGGGTGCACGCAGCCGGTCTGACCGACGTGCTGGAGGGGACCGTCTACCCCGCGCTGTCACGGCTGGAGCGCGAGGGCCGGGTCACGTCCCGGCTCGTCGCGTCCACCGCCGGTCCCGCGCGCAAGTACTACCGACCCAGCGCCGCCGGCTACGAGGCGCTCACCACCGGAGCCGAGAGCTGGAGCTCGCTCGTCGCCGTGGTCAACGCCGTTCTCACCCGCCCGGTGCCCGCCGAGCCGACCGAGGGAGCCTGAGATGTCCCACCCCCTGAGCTGGATCGACCGCCTTCGCATCGAGCGGGTGGTCTGGATGCTCGACCAGCGGCTGTACGACCTGCCCCGTCAGTCACGGATCGCCAAGCGTCGCGAGGTGCGGGAGAACCTCCTCGTCGCCGCCCATGACGTGGGAGCGCGACAGGCGCTGCGGCAGCTCGGTGACAACCGGGAGCTGGCCCGGGAGTACCTCGCGGCTGAGCTCGGCACCGGTCCACGGCACTCCTGGGTGGCCGCGATGGTCTTCGCCGGGACCGTCCCGTTCCTGGTCAACTGGGTCCTGGGGGAGGCCGTGTCGGCGTACGGCGACGGCGTCCTGGCCGGCGACCCCCGCGCGACCGGGACCTTCACGTGGTCCGGCATCGCCTACCTGCAGGACACCGTGACCTACACCTTCACCAACGGCACCGGCAGCTCGGTCGGTGGTGCGTGGACTCCGTTGACCTACCTGCTCTGGGTCGTGGGGACGGTGCTGGTGAGCCGAGCCTGGCGGGCGCTCCCGGTCTTCTCCCGACGTGAGGGCTGACGCGGATGTCCGTGGACTGCCTGTTCTGCAGCATCGTCACCGGGGAGACCCCCGCGGCACTGGTGCTCGAGACCGAGCACCTGGTCGGCTTCCTCGACATCCGTCCGGTGTTCAAGGGACACGTGCTCCTGGTGCCGCGTGAGCACGTGGCCACATTGCCGGACCTCCCGGCGAGACTTCGCGACCCGTTCCTCGAAGCGGGACAACGGCTCTCCCGGGCCATGGTCGACGGCCTCGGTGCTCAGGGGAGCTTCGTCGCGATCAACAACACCGTGTCGCAGAGCGTGCCCCACCTGCACCTGCACGTCGTACCCCGCACCAAGGGCGACGGGCTGCGCGGGTTCTTCTGGCCGCGGACGAAGTACGCCCCCGGCGAGGCCGAGACGTACGCCGAGCGTCTCGTGGCGACGCTGGCGGCCCAGGCCTGAGTCAGCTCTGACTCGGCGCCGGCTCCTCTGCGCGGGCATCCACGTCGAGGCGGGCGACGAGTGCCGGTCGACCCCTGTGGTGGTTGCCCGTTCCGAGCGCCGCGATCCAGACCCCGGCCGCTCCCAGTGCGGCACCGCCCAGGGCATCGGCGAAGAAGTGCCAGCCCAGGTAGACGGTCGACAGCACCGTGAGCACGAGGTAGATCCAGGAGACCATCCGGATCCAGGGCTTGAGCCGCAGCAGCTCGACCATGAGGCAGATGGTCACCATCATGGCCACGTGGAGCGACGCGAATGCGGCGATCGTCTGCACGGCATGGGTCGCGAACGGGTCCGCGAGCACGGCCATGCGGTCCTCGAGCATGTCCGCCTGGATCGTCGAGACGTAGGTCTGGGGCAGCGCGGCGAAGGTGGTCGGGTCGGAGTAGATCGGGCCCAGGGTCGGCACCATCAGGTACGTCGCCACCCCGAGCACCCAGTCGACCGCGATAGCGGTGACGAACCACGCGCCGGCGGCGGCCTTGCGCGTGAAGACCAGCGCCACCGCAAGCGTGAAGGGGATCAACCCGATCCAGATCAGGTAGACGCCAGAGAAGAAGTGCGCAGCCCACGTGGTGCCGAACAGCGAGTGCAGCACCTGGGCGGGGTCGTGACCGAGCCACAGCATGCGGTCGAAGGAGGCCAGCGCGTTGTCGTACACGTGCTTGTTGACGAAGGGGACGAAGCTCTTGATGTTGCGGAAGGCCGCATAGCTGACGTACCAGGCGCCGAGCCCGACCAGCGCGAACTGGGTGTGCGACCAGGTCCAGCGCTCGCGCACCACGGCCACGAGTGCCTGCGGGAGGTGCAGCAGGTGACGCCGGCTGCTCCAGACCGCACGGGGGAGGACGTCGGTGAGGAAGGCCGCGAGCAGGATGAACGGCAGTCGCACGTACGTCGGCACGGCCACCCCGTCGGGGTCCCTCAGCGGGAGGTCGTAGCGGATCGCGAGGACGACAGCAGCAACGGCCATGACGAGTGCCATGGCCGTCGCGAATCGGAAGTTGGCCTTTACCACCGCCCAACCCTATGCGTCGGGGTGCCGATTGACCGAAACGGCGGCCGACCCCCGGCGCGCCCGCCGAGTGCAGCGGCCTAGAGTGGCGGACGTCGTCTTCCAGCTCACGAGGAGTAGTCAGATGGGTCGTTTCGACGGTCGGGTCGCAGTTGTCACGGGTTCCGCACGCGGGATCGGGGCCGGAACGGCCAAGCGCTTCGCCGAGGAGGGCGCTGCCGTGGCGATCCTCGACCTCGACGAGGCGCAGGCGGCCGAGACGGCTGCCGGGCTCGGTGCGTCGAAGGCCGTCGGGATTGGCTGCAACGTCTCCGACGAGGCCTCGGTCGACGCGGCGGTCGCCCGGGTCGTCGAGGAGCTCGGCGGCCTGCACATCCTGGTCAACAACGCCGGCATCACCCGCGACAACCTGCTGTTCAAGATGTCTGCGGACGACTGGGACGCCGTGATGAACGTCCACCTCAAGGGCTCGTTCCTGATGAGCAAGGCCGCGCAGAAGCACTTCGTCCCCCAGAAGTACGGCAAGATCGTCAACCTCTCCAGCATCTCGGCGCTCGGTTCCCGTGGGCAGGCGAACTACTCCGCCGCCAAGATGGGCCTTCAGGGGTTCACCCGGACCCTCGCGATCGAGCTGGGTCAGTTCAACGTCAACGTGAACGCCGTGGCTCCCGGGTTCATCGTCACCGAGATGACCGACGACACCGCACGCCGCCTCGGACTCGAGCCCGAGGAGTTCCGCAACCAGGCCGCCTCGATCACCCCGGTCCGCCGGGTCGGTCAGCCCGCCGACATCGCCGCTGCAGTGACGTTCCTGTGCAGCGACGAGGCGTCCTTCGTCACCGGCCAGACCCTGTACGTCGACGGCGGTCGCTCGCTCGGCGCCTGAGCTCCGGCCCCGGCGATCGGGCCGGTGAAACCGTCTGGACCGGCGGGTGTCTGGATGTGATCTGCATCCAATCGGGCCGAAGATTCACGCGTGAAGTGTGACCTGGCCCTCAGGATCTGGCTGTTTCCGATTGGGAATGACCAGAATCTTCTGCGTACTCTCTCGGGGTTTGCCAAAATTGCATCCCCGCGCCGGTAACGCCGAGTCCTGCCCCACCGGTCGCGGGCCTTGTACTTCGAGACAGCCACGGGCAGGAGTGGGGGACCCACAGGTTCCACCGCGTCGTCCGGTCATCGTCGGACGCGCTCGGGGTGAAGCCACCAACTGGTGGCGGGGCACCTTCTAGCCCTAACCCGACAGCTCACCTCACAGGCGTGGGAAGGGACCACAACCATGCCTGCGACTCTTCGCATGCGCAGCGCTGCCGCGCTGTCCACCCTGCTGGCCGGGCTCATGCTCGCCAGCGTGTTCTTCGCCCCGGCCACCGACGCCGCACGGATGTCGCGCCAGGAGCGGATCCACGTCGGGGCCGACATCGTCCGCAACCAGAAGGGCGACCCGTACCACTACGGGTCGGCCGGGCCGGACCGGTTCGACTGCTCGGGACTCATCTACTACAGCTACCGTCGCGCCGGCTTCGACCACATGCCCCGGACCTCGAGCGCCCAGGCGCGGTTCGCCCGGCACATCAAGCGTCGCAACATGCGACGTGGTGACTTCGTCTTCTTCTACGACGGCGGCGGGGTCTACCACGTGGGCATGTACGGCGGTCGCAACAAGGACGGCCACCGCTTCCTGATCCACGCTCCGTACGGCAACGGTCACGTGAGGCGTGAGCGGATCTGGACCAACAAGTGGTTCGCCGGCACGCTGCGTCGTCGCTGACGCCGCACCGACAGCGCGAACACCGAACGACACCGGTCGATTGCAGGGCCCCTTCCTTGAAAGGAAGGGGCCCTGGGTCATGCTTGACCCCATGACTGCCCCCCGCCAGCTCCCTTCCCTTGGCCGCGCCCGCGGACGCACGGTTTCGGCCGCCGCCGTGGTCCTCGCGACCTCGCTCGCACTCTCCGCCTGCGGAGCCGCCGGCGATGACACCCCGGCGGGAGAGAAGGGCCCCGACGGCCAGAACACCGCACCCGGCTCGTCACTCCAGGGCGAGTGGCCGCTGACCGGGCTCCCGGCATCCGGGAACGCCCCGAAGCGTCCGGTGATGGTGGTCAAGATCGACAACACCGAGTCGAGCAGCCCCCAGCTCGGGCTCTCCAAGGCCGACCTGGTCACCGAGGAGCTCGTCGAGGGCGGCTCGACCCGGCTCGCGGTCTTCTACTACTCGAAGGTGCCGAAGGTGGTCGGGCCGGTGCGGTCCTTCCGCGCCACCGACATCGGGATCGTCAAGCCGGCCAAGGCCGTGGTCGTCGCCTCCGGCGGGGCCAGCCAGACCGTCGCCCGGATCCACCAGGCCGGGATCAAGACGTTCACCGAGGGCGCCACCGGCTTCTACCGCGACAGCGGCCGATCTGCGCCGTACAACCTCTTCATGGCACTGCCGAAGCTGGCCAGGACGCTGAAGAAGCTCGCCCGCACCCCGCAGGGCTACCTTCCCTGGGGCGGCGACTTCCCCGGTGGGCCCAAGGCGAAGGCGTTCACCGCACAGTTCTCCGGCATGCACTCCACGTCCTGGAAGTACCAGCACGGTCGCTACGTCAACCTGAACTCGAACGCCGCCGCCGGCGACCAGTTCCGACCCGACAGTGTGCTGGTCCTGCGCGTGGACGTGGGAGACGCGGGCTACAAGGACCCGGCGGGCAACCCGGTGCCGGAGACCCACTTCTTCGGCAAGGGCTCGGCGATGCTCTTCCACCACGGCGAGGTGGTCCGCGGCACCTGGGTCAAGCGGGGCGCGACCGGTCGGCTGACGCTGCGCACCAAGAGTGGGTCGCTGGCGATGCCTGCGGGTCACACCTGGATCGAGCTGGTCCCCGCCAACGGCGGCAACGTCACGATCTCGCGCTGAGCAGCCCGTAGGGGTCGGGGAGGTCTGTCTGCGAGTCGGCCAGGGACTGAAGGCCGGCCAGGATGAAGCCGATCGCCGTCTCGACCCTGGCGCTCGCGAGCCGGGGGTCGTCCGCACTGGCGACGCTCTCGCCGGCTGCCGACATCGCACCGAAGAAGATCCGGCTGAAGGTCTGCAGCATCGCGTCGTCGAGGTCGTACGGCGACGCGGTCAGCACGGAGGTGACGATGTCCTTCACGATGCCGAAGGACGAGCGCTCCTCCTGCTCGCGGAACCGCTCGTAACCGAGGATCGCCGGACCCTCCTGGATCACGATCCGGCGGTACGACGGCTGCTGGACCACGTCGAGGAACGCCCGGAGTCCCGTCAGGGCCTTCTCCCAAGGGTCGCGACTGGCGCCGACCTCGCGGGTGATCTGCTTGGCGGCGTCACCCTCGACCTTCTCGAACACCGACTCGAACAAGGCCTGCTTGCCGCTGAAGTGGTGGTAGAGCGCTCCCTTGGTGACCCGGGCTCCGGCGACGATCGCGTCCAGGCTGGTGCCGGCGTACCCGTGCTCGGTGAAGAGCTGGTGGGCGACGTCGATCAGCGCTCGTCTGGTCGAGGCGGAGTACTGCGCCCGACGGCTCCCGCGGCCGGGGACCGGGACCTTGGGGATCAGGTGTCCCGGGTTGGCCGACTTGCTCATTGGCTCAGTCTAGGGCGGGGCAGGGGTGCCTGTGCGGCAGGTCACGCCGGGCCAGGTGGCATACCGGAGGTCTTTGGCATACTCTGAGTACGTACCAACGGTATGTGATGAGGAAGGAGCACACCATGACCTGGGATGCTTTCCACCACCGCGGAGAAGTCCTCCGCGCCGTGATCACCGAGTCCGACAGCCGCCGCGACGGCCTGCTGCCCACCGACGTCCCCGGCGTCGCCGAGACGTTCCGCGATGACCTCGCACTGCTCGGCGCCCTGCAGCTTCGCTGGCACACCCTGCTCTCCGGGATGATCGAGCGCGAGCTCATGGAGCAGCCGACGGACCTCGAGTCCGCGGTGCTGACCGCCTGGCGCAAGTCCGCCGACGAGCTGCCCGGGCTCCGGGCGATCCTGGACCGCGCCTCGACGGCCCCGAGCGACGAGAACACCGGCGAGATGATGCGCCGGGCCAACGACAAGGAGTGGGCGATGCTCGCCGCGATGGCCGGACTCGCCTCGGCGAGCGATGCCGAGGCGCCTGGCATCGGCCAGCAGCTCGAGGACGCTGCGCGTGCCACCCACGTGCCGGCCGTGCCGACTCCGGTCGAGGAGCACGAGAGCTCCATGCTGGGCCGGCTCAAGGCCGCCCTCGTCGCCTGACCGGCGCCCTTCGGGGCACCAGAACCGACATCCCCCGGTGTCGACGCACGCGCGGAAGATCCCATCCGCGCCGCTCCCTCCCTCCGCGTCGGCCCGGGGGTTTGTCGTGTCACGATGAAGCCATGAGTGCGGACGGTCTGCGAGCCGGGCAGCTGTTGGTGGCTGCGCCGGTGCTGGTCGACCCCCACTTCCTGCACGCCGTGGTCCTGCTGCTCGACGTCGACGAGGACGGGGCTCTGGGCGTGATCCTCAACCGCCCCTCGGCCATGCCCGTCGGCGCCTTGCTCGAGGACTGGGCCGACCTCGCGCGGGAGCCCGGAGTCGTCTTCCAGGGCGGCCCGGTCGGGACGGACAGCGCGCTCGCCGTCGCTGCGCTCGACCGGCAGGCCGACGACGAGCCCGTGGGCTGGCGACGGGTGTACGACGACACCGGGCTGATCGACCTCGACACGCCGACGGAGCTTCTCGGCGACGCCCTCGCGGGGATCCGGGTCTTCGCCGGGTACGCCGGCTGGGGGAGCGGTCAGCTGGAGGACGAGATCGAGGAGGGCGCCTGGTACGTCGTACCAGCCCAGCCGGAGGATCTCTTCAGCACCGATCCAGCGTCTCTGTGGGGCCGGGTGCTGCGCCGCCAGCCGGGTGAGCTGGCCTGGGTCTCGACAAAGCCCGTGGACCCGACGTGGAACTGACCTCGACTCGTTAGGATTGCCCCGCGTGAGCACCGCATCAGACAACCCGCAGGTCGGCTTCGTGACCGGCACGGACGTTCTCGAGGACATCCGGCCGATGGAGACGCAGGACGGCGACCACGAGAAGTTCTCCCACTACGTCCCCAAGGACAAGCTCATGGAGGCGATGGTCAACGGCACGCCGGTGGTCGCCCTCTGCGGCAAGGTGTGGGTGCCCAGCCGTGACCCGGAGAAGTTCCCGGTCTGCCCGGAGTGCAAGGACATCTGGGAGAACCTCGAGCCGAGGCGACGACGCGTGACACGACCAGACGCCCCGTCACGTCTCGGGTGGGCCGCGGCCTCGTCGCGACGCTGGTCGGT
This sequence comes from uncultured Actinomycetota bacterium, assembly GCA_963740525.1. Lineage (GTDB taxonomy): Bacteria > Actinomycetota > Actinomycetes > Propionibacteriales > Nocardioidaceae > CAVUEG01. The sequence continues at coordinate 269,950 of CAVUEG010000006.1, read as the reverse complement.
CGCGCCTTCGCGCTCGCCAGCATCGGGCCGGCCTCCGCGGTGAGCTCCCGGCGCCGAGCGGGCACCGCGACTGTGACCCGCGCCCGCCGGTCAGCGCTGATCGCCGCAGGGGCTGGCCGCGGGTCGGTCGCAGCCTCGACACCCCGGAGTACGCCCTGGCGCAGCTGCGCCGGATCGACCGTCGGCCCAGAGAAGGCTCGCCGCGAAGACCGCGAGGCGCGCGACCGCGCGCAGCCGCGCCGACCGCGATGACCATCCGGATCCCGGTGCACGTCCACGTCATCCAGGGCGCGCGGTCCGGCGAGCGCGGGCCGCGCCGGGCCGAGATCCGCCGTCAGATGCGGATCCTGAACCGCGGCTTCGCCGGTGGCCAGTCGGCGCTCAACACCGACACGCCCTTCGTGTTCTACGTGAAGTCCTTCGAGCGGGTGCGCAACGCGCGCTGGTACCACGCAGCGACGTACGAGCTTCTACGACCGCCAGATGCGGCGGCGACTTCACCGTCGGGTCCGCCCAGGATCTCAACCTGTACTTCTCCAAGCCCGAGAGCCACGGGGCGGCCAGTCCGTGCTCGGGTTCAGCAGCGTCCCCTGGCGGTCCGAGCGGCACCTGCGGCTGGACGGCGTGACGATCCACACCGAGACCCTGCCCGGCGGCTCCGTCGCCGGCTACAACCTCGGTGACACCGCCGTGCACGAGGTCGGCCACTGGATGGGCCTGTTCCACACCTTCGAGGGCGGGTGCTCGGCGCGCAACGACCGGGTGGACGACACCCCGGCCGAGGGCCAGCCCAGCTTCCAGTGCCGAGGAGGGGCGGGACACCTGCCTGCGACCTCGAGGGCACCGACCCGATCCACAACTTCATGGACTACTCGTACGACTCCTGCATGGACCAGTTCACGCCCGGCCAGGTGCGCCGGATGGCGCGACAACTGGCTGGCGTACCGGACCCCGTGACGCAACGCCCCGAGCCTCCGGCGCCAGTCGACCTCCCGCCGGCCTATCCCGCCCGCGCCGCCTGGGGGACCGCTGCGCCCCTGCGCGCCTGGCAGTCCGCTGCCCTGGAGCGCTACTTCACCGACTCGCCCTCGCGACTTCCTCGCGGTGGCCACTCCCGGAGCGGGCAAGACGACGTTCGCGCTGACGGTCGCCTCGGAGCTGCTCGCCCGACGCCAGGTCGACCGGATCACCGTGGTCGCACCGACCGAGCACCTCAAGACGCAGTGGGCCGAGGCGGCGGCGACGGTCGGCATCCCGATCGACCCGGCTACTCCGGACCGGCAGGGGCGCACGCAGCAAGGACTTCGTAGGCGTCGCCGTGACGTACGCCGGAGTGGCGGCCAACCCCTTGGCGCATCGGATCCGCACCGAGCGCTACAAGACCCTGGTGATCCTCGACGAGGTGCACCACGCGGGCGACGCGCTGTCCTGGGGTGAGGCGGTGCGTGAGGCCTTCGATCCGGCCGCGCGGCGGCTGGCCCTGACCGGCACTCCCTTCCGCTCCGACATCAACCCGATCCCCTTCGTGACCTACGCGCCCGGGCGACGACGGGGTGCCGCGCAGCGCGGCCGACTACACCTACGGCTATGCCCAGGCGCTCTCGGACCACGTCGTGCGTCCGGTGCTGTTCCTTGCCTACAGCGGCGAGATGCAGTGGCGCACGCGCGCAGGGCGACGAGATCGCCGCCCGCCTCGGTGAGCCGTTGACCAAGGACCTGACCGCGCAGGCGCTGCGCACCGCCCTCGACCCGGCGGGCTCGTGGATCCCGTCGGTGCTGGCCGCCGCGGACACGCCGGCTGACCGAGGTGCGACGACACGTGCCCGATGCCGGCGGTCTGGTGATCGCGACCGACCGCGACTCCGCCGCGCGTACGCCGCCGTACTCACCAGGATCACCGGCGAGAAGCCCGTGGTCGTGCTCTCCGACGAGAAGGCGGCGTCGAAGCGGATCGCGACCTTCGCCGAGTCGGAGGCGCGGTGGATGGTCGCGGTCCGGATGGTCTCCGAGGGTGTCGACGTGCCCAGGCTCGCCGTGGGCGTCTACGCGACCACGACCTCGACCCCGCTGTTCTTCTCCCAGGCGATCGGTCGGTTCGTGCGGGCACGCAAGCGCGGCGAGACTGCGTCGATCTTCCTCCCGTCCGTGCCCAACCTGCTCGGCTTCGCCTCCGAGATGGAGGTCGAGCGCGACCACGTGCTGGGTCGCCGGGTGAACGACGAGGGCGACATCTTCGCGGCCGAGGAGGCGCTCCTCGCCCAGGCGCAGGCCGACGGCTCCTCGGGGCAGGAGGAGCTCCTGCCGTTCGAGGCGCTGGGCTCGCAGGCGACCTTCGACCGCGTCCTGTACGACGGTGGCGAGTTCGGCCATTCGGGGGAGGTCCAGGTGGGTTCCGAGGAGGAGATGGACTTCCTCGGGATCCCCGGCCTGCTCGACGCGGACCAGGTCCGCAACCTGCTCCAGACCCGGCAGTCGGACCGGGCCCGCAAGCAGAAGCGGACCCGCAGCCAGACCGAGCAGGAGGTCGTGCGCGACGTGTCTAGGCACGAGCACCTCGCGACCCTGCGCCGCGAGCTCAACGGGCTGGTCGGCGCGTGGAACCACCGCACCGGCCAGCCGCACGGGGTCGTGCACGCAGCCCTGCGCAAGGAGTGTGGTGGCCCGGCGGCAGCGGTCGCCACGGCCGACCAGCTCACCGCGCGGATCAACCAGATCCGAGAATGGGCCGCCCGCAAGCGAGCCTGAGTATCCTCGCGACATGGCTGCGGAGACGTCACAGACCCTGGATCGCGGCCTCCGTGTGCTCTCGGTGCTCGCCCGGTCCACGTCGGGCTTCACCGTCACCGACCTGGCCGCCGAGATGGGCGTCAACCGGACCGTGCTCTACCGGCTGGTGGCCACGCTCGAGCAGCACAACCTCGTCAGGCGCGACGCCCAGGGGCGGCTGCACGCGGGGTTGGGCGTGCTCGCCCTGGCGCGCGGCGTACACCCGGTCCTGCGGGACCTCGCGCTGCCCGTCCTGCGCCGGCTGGCCGAGGAGGTCGGCGCGACCGCGCACCTGACCCTGGCCGATGGCGGCGAGGCGTTGGCGATCGCCGTGGTCGAGCCGACCTGGACCGACTTCCACGTGTCCTACCGGGTCGGCGCGCGGCACCCGTTGCGGCAGGGGGCAGCGGGCAAGGCGATCCTGCTCGGTCGCGAGGGCAAGACGGGGTACGTCGAGACCGCGGGCGAGCTGCAGACCGGAGCGCGCGGCATCGCCGCTCCGGTCCGCGGGGTCGAGGGGCTCGAGGCGTCGGTGGGCATCGTGACGCTTGGCGACCTCGACCCGCGGACCGTCGGGCCGGTGGTGTCAGCGGCCGCCGTAGAGGTGGCGCGCCGACTCAACGGCTAGGTACAGCACGGGACGTGCCGGGCCCTCACTCGGAGAGCCGCTCACCCGTCTCGGTGTCGAAGACGTGCACGTTGTCGGGGTCCGTGGTGACGTGGATCGTCTGCCCACGGTGCACCTGGTCGCGGCCCGACACCCGGACGATGATGTTGTTCGGGGTGCCCTCCACGCCGCTCGTGCCGTAGACGAAGCCGTCCGCGCCGAGCTCCTCGACCACGGTCACCTTCACCGGGAGTCCGCCGTCGCTCTCGCCGACCATCCGCCACGCCTCGGGTCGTACGCCGACCGTGATGTGCTGGTGCGCCTTCGACGCGGTGGCGTGCCCCACGGGGACGACGTACTCCCCGACCTTGGCGCCGCCCTCGGTCGGCGTCGCGTCGAGCAGGTTCATCTGCGGAGAGCCGATGAAGCCGGCGACGAAGAGGTTGGCCGGGCGGTCGTAGAGCCGCAGCGGCGAGTCGACCTGCTGCAGGATCCCGTCCTTCATGACCGCGACCCGGTCACCCATGGTCATCGCCTCGACCTGGTCGTGGGTCACGTAGACCGTGGTGACGCCGAGGTCCTGCTGGAGCTTGGCGATGTCGGTGCGGGTCTGCACGCGCATCTTGGCGTCGAGGTTCGACAGCGGCTCGTCCATGCAGAAGACCTGCGGGTTGCGCACGATCGCGCGCCCCATCGCGACGCGCTGCCGCTGGCCGCCCGAGAGTGCCTTCGGCTTGCGCTCGAGGAAGTCCTCGAGCCCGAGGATGCGCGCCGCCTCGGCGACCCGCTTGGTCTGCTCCTCCTTCGACACCTTGGCCATCTTCAGCGCGAAGGCCATGTTGTCCGCGACCGTCATGTGCGGGTAGAGCGCGTAGTTCTGGAACACCATCGCGATGTCGCGGTCCTTCGGCGGAAGGTCGGTGATGTCGCGGTCACCGATGAAGATCTTTCCCTCGGTGACCTCTTCGAGACCCGCGAGCATCCGCAGGCTGGTGGACTTGCCACACCCGGATGGTCCCACCAGGACCATGAACTCGCCGTCCTCGATCTCGAGGTCGAGTCCGGGCACTGCGGGGGAGTCGGCTCCTGGGTACCAGCGCTGAGCGCCGTCGAACTTCACTGTTGCCATGCGTGATCAATCCCTTCACCGGCAGGTACGTGCCGGACGATCCGTAGTAAAGGTGGTCGAGGTCACACTAGCGAGGGCCCGTTGCCGCGTCGAGGCTGGCCCTGGCGAGCGGCAGCACGCGGTAGGGAATCTGGGTGGCGAGGGCGATCACCGTGGAGGAGCGGACGATGCCCGGATCCGAGAGCACCATGTCGATCACGCGTTGCAGATCGGCGTTCGAGCGGGCGACGACGCGGCACCACATGTCGCCGGCCCCGGTGATCGTGAACGCCTCGAGCACCTCGGGGATCGTGACCAGGTGGCGGGCGATCGTGTCGTGCCCCGAGCCCTGGCGGATCTCGAGCGTGAGCAGCGCCGTCACGGGGTAGCCCAGCGCCTCGGGTGAGAGCTGCGGCCCCCAGCCCGACACCACGCCCTCGGCCGTCATCCGGTCCAGCCGGGCCTGCACGGTGCCCCGGGCCACCCCGATCCGCCGGGACGCCTCGAGCACGCCGATCCGCGGCTCGGTGGTGAAGAGTTCGATCAATGTGTGGTCAAGAGCGTCCATCGTGACCTCTTTCGCTGGACAAGTTGCGCAATGCTTCGGCGTACTGTTGCACAGAATGTCTTGTCCCGACATCATGCGAGCATGACTGCACCCACGACGGCCACCGGCACGCCCAGCGCGGGCGGCGCCCTGACCCACGACGAGCTCAAGGCCGACCTGACCATGGAGCAGCTCAAGCAGCTCGTCGGTCTGGTCGAGTACGACGAGAACGCCGACGTCTTCCCGGTCACCGGCTGGGACTCCATCGTGTTCGTCGTCGGCAACGCCACGCAGACCGCGCACTACTACCAGTCCGCCTGGGGCATGCAGCTCGAGGCGTACTCCGGGCCCGAGCACGGCAATCGGGACCACAAGTCGTTCGTGCTGCGCTCGGGCTCGATCCGCTTCGTGATCAACGGTGCCGTCGACCCGGAGAGCCCGCTGGCCGACCACCACCGCCGGCACGGGGACGGCGTCGTCGACATCGCGCTCGAGGTCCCGGACGTGGACCGCTGCATCGCCCAGGCACGTGCCGCCGGTGCGACCGTCGTACGAGAGCCGGAGGACCTCACCGACGAGCACGGCACGATTCGCGTCGCCGCGATCGCGACGTACGGCGAGACCCGGCACACGCTCGTCGACCGCTCCGGGTACGACGGGCCCTACATGCCGGGCTACGTCGCCGCCGAGGGCACGTGGACCAAGCGCGAGGGCGAGCCGAAGCGGCTCTTCCAGGCCCTCGACCACATCGTCGGCAACGTCGAGCTCGGTCACATGGATGAGTGGGTCGGCTTCTACAACAAGGTGATGGGCTTCGTGAACATGGCGGAGTTCATCGGCGACGACATCGCCACCGACTACTCCGCGCTGATGAGCAAGGTGGTCGCGAGCGGCAACCACCGGGTGAAGTTCCCGCTCAACGAGCCGGCGATCGCCAAGCGCAAGTCGCAGATCGACGAGTACCTCGAGTTCTACCGTGGCGCCGGCGCCCAGCACCTCGCGCTGGCCACCAACGACATCCTCGGCACCGTGGATGCGCTCCGCGCGAACGGCGTGGAGTTCCTCGAGACCCCGGACTCGTACTACGAGGACCCCGAGCTCCGGGAGCGGATCGGCAACGTGCGCGTCCCGATCGAGGAGCTCCAGCGTCGCAAGATCTTGGTGGACCGCGACGAGGACGGCTACCTGCTCCAGATCTTCACCAAGCCCCTCGGCGACCGCCCGACGGTGTTCTTCGAGGTGATCGAGCGGCACGGGTCGCTCGGCTTCGGCAAGGGCAACTTCAAGGCCCTCTTCGAGGCCATCGAGCGCGAGCAGGAGCTCCGCGGCAACCTCTGACCCACCCGCCGACGCGGCGCATCTTGCCCTCAAAACCCCGCCGACGCGGCGCATCTTGCCCTCAAAACCCCGCCGACGCGGCGCATCTTGCCGGACATGAGACATGCGCCCACGATCAGCGGACAAGATGCGCCGCGTCAGGGGGAAATCGGCGCCAAGATGCGCCGCGTCGGGGGGGGGGGGAATCGGCGACAAGATGCGCCGCGTCAGCGGGGGGTGACGGTGAGGACCAGGACCCGCGAGCGGCTGGGGGCGTTGAAGGCGTCGCCGCGGTAGACCGCGACCATCCGGTGCCGCCCCCGCTTGAGCCGGGTGGTGCTGAGACTGACCTTGCCGTTGACCAGACGAGCCGAACCGAGCCTGCGCCCGTTGTTCTTGAACACCACCCGGCCCCCCGGCTGCGGTGCCTGGCCACGCGTGAGCACGGTCGAGGTGAGCGAGAGTCGCTTCCCCTTGCGCACCCGCAGCCTCGAGGCCGCGAGGTTCGTCGTCGTCGCGGAGCGTGCCTTCACGGCCTGGCCACGTGAGCCGTTGCCGTTGAGGTGATGGATCAGCAGGAGGCCGGAGGGAGCGTCGAGGCGGACCGTCTGGGTGTCGCGACGTACGTCCATCACCAACCCCGGCGCATCGCTGTTGAGCGTCGGGAACCCACTGTCACCGGTGGCCATCAGACCGGGGGAGAGGAGGTGGACCTGCTTCCAGCGACTTTCGGGCGCGGTGTCGCCGTCACTGAGGGCGCCACTCAGGGAGTACCCGGCGACCTGGTAGGCGACCGGGAACCCTCGGGTGATGATCCCGGCGTCCTTGAGCGAGTGCAGCGAGACCGACATGACCATCGAGTCGCTGTTGAAAAGCCCGCTCTCGAACGACCCGTCGGTCAGGTTCACCAGCTCCTGGTCGATCAGGTCGCCGTACGTCGCCTCGCGCAGGTCGACCGTGGTCGCCACGAAGTGGTCGTAGTCGTCGGTCTCGCTCATCAGCCGACTGTTGTAGGTCCCGGCGTCGGGGATGCCGTCGCCGTCACCGTCGAGCAGGATGTCGTACTCCGTGTTGCCGCTGGGAGTGCGCCACGGGCCCCATGCGGTGATGCCGAAGCTCAGCAACGCGGGCGGGATGAAGCAGTCGTCGCTTCCGCTCGTCGCGCAGCCCGGGTCGTCGGCGTAGGGCGCGAACGGGTCGAGGCCGGCGTCGGTGTACACGGGCGCGTCCGACGCACTGCCGACGTAGCGCAGGTCCACCGAGCGGTCATCCGGCGTCGACACGCAGCTGACGGTCACCGTGGCCGTGCACGCCGGCAGCCGGGGGCTGCGCAGCTGGAGCTGGAAGCCGCTGACCGTGGAGGCGTAGGTCCCCGTGCCGCGCCCCTGGAACACGTCGCTGCCCCGCAGCGGCAGCGTGCCGCGCTGCAGGAGCCCACGACCACTGACAGAGACCGAGGGAGCCTGAGTCATCGCAGAGGCGGGACGCGGCGCCGACCACACGGGCACTCGAAGCGCCGGTCCGGGGGTGCCGACGCTGGGCGTCAGCACCAGCCGGCCGCTGGCGTCGGTGCGGAACGAGCGCTGCAGGCCGATGCCCAGTGGGTCGGAGACCGTGGTCGGGTCCTGGGTGTGCCGCAGCTGGCGCGCATCCACGACCAACGTCACCTTCACCGTCGTGCTCTTGCCGGCGGGCACGGTAACCGAGCTCGGGGAGGCCTGGTACGACACACCCGGCGTGGCGTTCGTCGCCTGGTACGTCGCGGCGTACGTCGCCTCAGCCGCGCCGGTGTTCTGCACGGTGACCAGCTTCGACCGGGTGCTGAGCCCGTGCGCGCCGAAGGGGCCGAACGAGACCCCGACGGAGCCCGGGTTGCCCTTCACGTAGGCGAGCACGGAGGTCGCGACCGCGTCGTCGGCACGGACCCGACCGGCCCCCACCCGTTCCGGACCGAACGTGTCGCCGGTGTGTCCCTGGCCGACGTACACGTCCTCGCCGGCAGTGTTCACGATCGCCGCCTTGACCTGCTCCGGATCCCACGACGGGTGTGCCGCGCGGACCAGGGCGGCCTCTCCGGCGACGTGCGGTGCGGCCATGGAGGTGCCGCTCTCGGCGATGCCCTCGTTGCCGGTGGCGACGTTGGCGGAGAACGTCGTGACGCCTGGTGCGGCGACGTCGGGCTTGATGCTGTTGGCGACTCCGATGCCGCGCGAGGAGAAGGCCGCGAGCGTGTCCACGGCGCCTGGGTTGCTGATCCGGACCCGGTTGCGCTGGTCGTTGCTCATGGTGACGCGGAGCCCCGCGCCGTCCGCCAGCGCGGCGGTCATCGCGTCGGTGGCCTGGCGGATCGTGATCATCGCGGGGACTACGGCCGAGCCGGTGACGCCGGAGGCGAAGGTGTCCTGGTCGTCGCCGTAGATCACTCCCGCTGCCCCGGCCTGTACGGCGTTGGCGGCGCGGGTGGCGGAGCCGCAGCGGCGGTCGGGACCGTCGGTCCAGGACTGCAGCACGACGGCACCATTGATGGCCGCCGCATCAGCAGGGGAGTACGTGTCGCAGCCGTCGGTGTTGTTCGCCGCGGACGGTGCGGTGTCCCAGTCCCCCACGAGGGCGACGGGCTGGTCGGTCAGCCCGGGGTCGTGCGCCCAGTCGTAGGCGACGGAGCGCTGGGCCGCGAAGACGTCGTCCTGCTTGCCGTCGACGGTGTCAGCGGGCTCGATCCCCGCCGGGTGGGTGACGACCAGGCCGTCGACCACGTCGTTGCCGTCGTCGGTCGCGGCCACCGCGAGCACTCGCGCCGCGTTGCCGGGAGACCCGCCCACCTCGTAGATGTCGCCGCTGTTGCCCATCGAGGCCACCACGGTCGTCCCGGCGGCGGACAGGTTGTTCGAGGCGACGGCGTCGGGATCCTCAGGCGAGCCGTAGCCACCGCCCAGGGACATGTTCACCACGTCCACGTGGAGCTCTGCCACCTTGTCGAGGGCGAGGGTGAGCAGCTCGGTCGATCCCGAGCAGCCGAAGATGCGCAGCGCCACCAGCGATGCACCGGGGGCGACCCCCGGGCCGATCGACAGGTCCTCGGGGTCGATCGGCTGGTCGTAGTCACCGGCGTAGGTGGTGCCGCCAGCGGTCACGCCCAGCCCGGCTGCCGTGCCGGCGACGTGGGTTCCGTGGCCGGCACAGTCGAGTGGGTTCGCATCGGGTCGCGGCACCGGGTCGAAGCCGGGGTCGGCCGGGTCGGCGTTGTAGGCGTCGCCGGCGAAGTCGTAGCCATCCACCACCTTCGCCGTGGGCGTGAAGGTCGCGCCGGGGCCCTCGGCACTCGCATGCGCGTCGTCGTACGCCGCCGGCGTTCCGGGGCCGCCGAAGTCGGCATGGGTGTAGTCGATGCCGGTGTCGATCACGGCGATCGTGACTCCCTCGCCGGTGTCGTCCCTGCCGCCCCAGGCGGCGGGCGCGCCGATCAACGGCACGGACGTGGAGTTCGTGGTGGTCTTCGGGGTCAGCCGGTGCACGGCCTTGACACCGGGGATCCGGCTCAGGGGGCCGATCCTCGAGGCGTCGGTCCGCACGGCGACGCCGGAGTAGACCGTGCTGACGCGGTACAGCTCGCGTGCGCGGGTGGTGGGGTTGTCGAACCTGCGGGCCACCTCGGACGCCTGCTCCCGGACGACCAGCCGCTGGTCGCGTTCGGCGACGCGGGCCTGACGTCGGCCGGCCGGTTTGCGTGCGGTGTACACCCGGATCGCCGGGGTGGCGTCGAGCTCCAGCATCACGGCGACGGGACCCCGGACGGTCGCCAGGTCACCGTCGACCCCACGGCCCGTCAGCGTGGCCGAGGGCGAGCTCTCGCTGTGCTGTGAGAGGCGTCCGGTCTGGCTCAGTCGGCTGCGGAACGCCTGCCGGTCGAGGCCGTGACCGGTCTCGTCGCTCGCGTTCGCGGGTACGGCGGCCAGGGCGGAGGCCAGCAGCGCCGAGACGGACACGAGCACGACGAGGGAGCGCGGCCGCACCGGACGGCGAGGCTTCGACGATGGCACTGAAAGGTTCTCCCTGTCCGGTCGTGGTGGGGTGGTCTGGACAGCCACCCTCTTCCCGGATGAACCTAAGCCACGGACCCGGGTCCTGTCGGGCCGACGGGGAAACTTCCCGGGTTCGGCGGCATCAGCCCCGCGGCCCGCCGGGAAGAACGGATCCCGTCACCTCGCCGAGCGCGATCCGACCGCCGTTCACCCCTGGTGCCGTGGCGCGCAGGGTGACCGTGTCGCCGTCCTCGAGGAAGGTGTGCTCCGCGCCGTCGGACGCGGTGGTGAACGGCTCCTTGCCGCCCCACGAGAGCTCCAGGAAGGAGCCTCGCTGGGCAGCCTCATCGCCGCTGACCGTGCCCGAGGCGAAGAGGTCCCCGGTGCGCAGCGAGGCGCCGTTGGCGGTGAGGTGGGCGAGCATCTGCGCGGGGGACCAGTACATCGAGGCGTACGGCGGTCGCGAGACCACCTCGCCGTTCAGCACGATCTCGATCGCGATGTCGAGACCGGCCGGCTCCTCTGTCCGGAGGTACTCCAACGGTCGCGGATCCTGGCCGGGCAGCGGGGTGCGTGCCGCCTCCAACGCCGCCCAGGGTGTGATCCAGCCCGACACCGAGGTCGCGAACGACTTGCCGAGGAACGGTCCGAGCGGGACGTACTCCCAGGCCTGGATGTCGCGTGCCGACCAGTCGTTGACGAGAGTCACCCCGAACACGTGGTCGGCGAAGGCGGAGGCAGGAACGGGCTCCCCGAGGGTGCTGCCGGTGCCGACGACGAAGCCGACCTCGGCCTCGATGTCGAGCCTGCGGGAGGGGCCGTAGGACGGGCTCGTCTCGTCGGGGCCCTTCCGCTGACCCGACGGCCGGCGGATGTCGGTGCCGGACGGGACGACCGTGCCTGCGCGGCCGTGGTACCCGACCGGCAGGTGCTTCCAGTTCGGCAGCAGCGCCTCCCCGTCCGGGCGGAACATCCGGCCGACGTTCGTCGCGTGCTGCTCGGAGCAGTAGAAGTCGACGTAGTCGGCGACCTCGAACGGTGCGTGGACGGTGACCTCGGCGACCGGGACGAGGTTCGGCTCGACCAGGCTCCGCTCGGTCTCGTCGACGAGCAGACCGGTCACCCACGTGCGCAGGGAGTCCCAGGTGGGGCGGCCCAGGGCCATGAGGTCGTTGAGTCTGGGGGCCTCGAGCGCATGGGCCACCTGCAGCATCTCCGCGGCCGCGACCGGCGCGAGGTCGAGCGCGTAGTCGCCGATCCGGACGCCCACCCGTGGCGCCTCCTCGCCCCTGGCGAAGACGGCCCACGGAAGGTTGTCGACGTCGTACGGCGAGCCGGCGGCGCCGTCCACCCAGGTCTGTCCGGTCATGAGGTCTCCAGGTCTTCGAGGGTGAGGTGGGGAAGCAGGCCGAGGTCGACCAGGTCGGCGATCGGGTCGTGCACGCTGCACGAGCCGAACGAGGTGAACCAGCGGCGCGCGGAAGCCAGCGCGTCCTCGCCGAGATCCTGGGCCCGGTGGGCCACCGTGTCCGGGTCGGTCTCCTCCAGCACGGCCGCGACGTCCTCGACCGCAGCACCGTCCAGGCTGGCCCGCGTCGCCAGCAGAACGTTGAGGAAGCCGTGGTGCTCGAAGCCGGTCTCGGTGTCCCGGTGGCGTACGGCGTGGTGCAGGCCGGCCGTGCACTTGAACCGCAGCTCGCGGTCGAGCGCAGCGGCGACGCACGTGGCGAGCTCGGTGGCACTCGGGAAGGCGGCCGGGTCGGCTCCGCCCGTGCGGAACTTCACCGGGATGTCCGCCATCGCGAGCTCGTCGAGGGCCGCCAGCCAGTCGCTGCCGGGGCTGGCCTCGCGCAGCCGTGGCACTTCGACGTGCACGGTGACCTCGTCGTGGAAGCCGGACGCGGGGTCGTCGGCCAGCGCCTCGACGGCGGCCAGGATTCGCCGCGTGTTGTGCACGAGCTCCCGGAGGTCGGAGTCACGCAGCGCGATCTCGATGCCGCGCAGGTCCAGGGCTGCGCCGCGACCGGCCCAGCTCACGGCCGGGGCGAGTGCGCCGGCGCCGCCGCTGACGACGACCCCGACCGGCAGCGCCTCGCCGGGCTGCCCGGTGGTCAGGTCCACCAGGTCGGGCAGGCGGGCATCGGAGACCAGCAACGGCCCCACCAGCGAGGAGTACGCCGCGGCACGGTGTCGGCGATGCGCACGGACCGCCTCGTGGAGCGGGCTGTTGCCGGGCGGGAAGATCGCGGCATCGTCGACCAGATGGGCGAAGGACGTGGTTGACACGCTTGCGAGGTTAGCGCATCGTGAGGGCGCTATTCGGGCAGATATGTCCGGTAATCGGATGAAGGAGGCGGCAGTGGCCTACTACCGGCAGGTCGGCGAGATCCCGGCGCGACGCCACACCGAGTTCCGGCCCGGTGCGGACGGCTCCCCTGGCGCCCTGCACTACGAGGAGCTGATGGGCGAGGAGGGGTTCTCCTCCGACTCCTCGCTGCTCTACCACCGTGGTGTTCCCTCGGCGATCGTCGACTCCAAGATCTGGGAGCTTCCCGACCTCGGCACCTCGGCCAACCACCCGCTGAAGCCCCGGCACCTCAAGCTGCACCGGCTCTTCCCCGACGAGGAGCGATCGGCCTCGCTCGACCCGGTGACCAGCCGCAGGCTCGTGCTCGGCAACGCAGACGTGCGGATCAGCTACGTCGTCGCCGGTGCCACCTCTCCGTACTACCGCAACGCGATCGGAGACGAGTGCGTGTACGTCGAGGACGGCGACGGCGTCCTCGAGACGGTCTTCGGCGTCCTCGCCTGGCGCACCGGCGACTACGTCGTGATCCCGCGAGCGACCACCCACCGCTGGGTGCCGTCGAGGACCTCGCGCCTCTACCCGATCGAGGCGAGCTCGCACGTGGCACCGCCCAGGCGCTACCTCTCGCGCTACGGCCAGCTCCTCGAGCACGCGCCGTACTGCGAGCGCGACCTCTACGGGCCGCAGGAGCCCTTCCTTCAGGAGGGCACCGACGTCGACGTCCTCGTCAAGCATCGCGGCCCGACTGCCCGCGGTGGCGTGGTCGGCTCGCGGCTGACCTACGCCACGCACCCCTTCGACGTGGTCGGCTGGGACGGGTGCCTCTACCCGTTCACCTTCAACGTGGAGGACTTCATGCCGATCACCGGCAAGATCCACCAGCCGCCGCCGGTGCACCAGGCGTTCGAGGGGCAGAACTTCGTGATCTGCAACTTCGTCCCGCGCAAGGTCGACTACCACCCCGGCTCGATCCCGGTGCCGTACTACCACTCGAACGTCGACAGCGACGAGGTCATGTTCTACGCCGGTGGCGACTACGAGGCCCGGAAGGGCTCCGGCATCGACATCGGCTCGGTGTCGCTGCACCCGGGCGGCTACGCCCACGGGCCGCAGCCGTCGGCGGTCGAGGCCTCCATCGGCGCGGAGTACTTCGAGGAGCTGGCGGTCATGGTCGACACGTTCCGCCCGCTCGAGCTCGGCGAGGGCGGTACGGCGTGCGAGGACCCGGCGTACGCCTGGACGTGGGCCGGCCGCGGTCCCGAGGGAGATGGCGGACCGGCGCTCTTCAGCAACAGCTGAGCCCTCACAGCCCTCACAGCCCCGGCGGGTCCTCGTCGGTCATGTCGAGGAGGTACCGGAGGCCAGGCACCTCGTCGGTGCCCATCGGCAGCGAGCGTCGGGCGCCGTCGGCGACCCAGCCGTTGCGGCGGTAGAACGACTGGGCGCGCTCGTTGCCCGACAGGACCCACAGCTCTGCCTGCAGGCAGTCCCAGTCCCGGAAGTCGTCGAGGATCCGGTCGTGCAGCCGCTGTCCGGCACCCGTGCCGTAGAGCTCGGGCAGCACATGGATCGCGTTGAGCGTCGCCAGGTCGCCGTTGGCCGAGCCGAGCACGAATCCGACCACCGCGCCGGCGCGCTCGCCTACGTACAGCCCGTACCGGCGGGGTGCCCGCTCGAGCCGGTCCTCCCAGTAGTCGGCCTGGGTCTCGGGGGTGATCGTGTCGAGTGCGGACACCGAGACCAGGGTCTCGTACGCCGCGCGCCGGCTCAGGGCGTGCACCCGGCCGACTGCCCGCAGGTCGTCGTGGACGAAGTGGCGGATCTCCACGCTCTCCTGCTCCCCCAAGGCCGCGACAACCGTCGAGGCGTGTCGGACCGTCGTGGCCCTCCGAGTAGGCCCGTGCACAGGCAGTATGGGCCCATGCCGACACATATCGGGTTCCTCCGAGCAATAAATGTGGGAAAGAGGCAGTACAAGATGGCTGCCCTTCAGGCCGCGCTGACGGAAGCCGGGCTCCACGAGGTGGAGACCTACATCCAGACCGGCAACGTCCGGTTCCGCTCGCCGCTGCGGTCCAGGGCCAAGGTCGAGGCATCGGTGGAGCGGGTCCTCGAGGCCGACTGCGGGTTCGCGGTGCCGACGATCGTGCTCAGCCCGGCGGAACTCGCCCAGGTGGCCGGGGACGTCGCCGACCTCGCCGCCGAGACGGGAGCCGGGGTGTACGCCTACCTGCTCAAGGAGCGCCCCACCGCCGTCGGCGTACGAACCCTCGAAGGCCTGGAGTACGGCGACCAGGGAGTGGTCGTGCGAGGGAGGGCGGCCCTGGTCTGGGTCGCCGGAAGCTTCCACGAGGCGAAGATCTCCGGACCGGTGGTGGAGAAGGCCCTCGGCCCGGGCACGGCCCGCAACGAGCGGGTGCTGGCGACTCTTGCCGAGCGCTGGGGAGCGTGACCCGTGGCGCCCCCGGATTAGGGTTCCGCGCATGGACGAGCTGATGGCTGCGGTCGAGGACGGCGTACTGACCCTCACGATGAACCGCCCCGAGCACCTCAACGCGATGACACCGGGGATGGCCGACGAGGTGGCTCGGCTGCTCGAGGAGGCCACGGCCCGCGACGACGTCCGGGTCGTCCTGCTGACCGGGGCAGGTAGCGCGTTCAGCGCCGGAGCCGACGTGAGCGGCGAGGACGCGCACCAGAACTTCGACGTCTCCGCCCTCGACCGGGCCAACCGGATCATCCGGGCGATCGTCACCCTGGACAAGCCGGTCGTGGCCGGCGTGAACGGTGTGGCGGCCGGGGTGGGTTGCTCCGCCGCGTTGGCCTGCGACCTCCAGGTCGTCACCGAGTCGGCCGCCTTCGTGCTGGCCTTCGCGGCGATCGGCCTGATGCCCGACGGCGGGTCGAGCGCGACCGCGGCCGTGGCGATGGGCCGGGCCAGGGCGATGCGGATGGCGCTCCTGGCCGAACCGCTCGGCGGCCGGGCGGCGTACGAAGCGGGCCTGGTCAGCCACTGCGTGCCCGACGAGGAGTACGCCGCCGTCCTGGCGAAGGTCCTGCGACGACTGGTGGGCGGACCGCCGCTGGCCTATGCCGCCACGAAGAAGGCGATCAACGCCGTGGCGCTCGACCAGCTCGAGGCGGCCCTGGAACGCGAGCGCACCGGTCAGACGATCCTGCTCGGCACCGACGACGCAGCTGAGGGCATGCGGGCCTTCGGTCAGAAGCGCCGGCCGACCTTCGAGGGTCGGTGAGCCGGCTCAGCCGAAAGTGACCCCCGCGTCGCGCATCTCGGTGAGTGCCCGCTCGGAGGAGTCCTCGGCGACCCCGGCGCACAGGTCGCGCAGGAGCCGCGTCGCGAAGCCGTTGCCGACCGCGTCCAGCGCCGTGGCCCGGACGCAGTAGTCGGTGGCGATGCCGCAGACGTCGACCTCGGTCACGTCGTGGGCGCGCAGCCAGTCGGCCAGGCCGGCGCCGGTGCTGTCCAGTCCCTCGAAGCCGGAGTAGGCGGCCGCGTGCTCGCCCTTGAGGAAGATCGCGTCGAACGGCTGGGGGTCGAGATTGGGGTGGAAGGCCTCGCCGTCGGTGCCCACTCGGCAGTGCACCGGCCAGGACTCGACGAAGTCCGGCGTGGCCGAGAAATGGCTGCCTGGGTCGATGTGGTGGTCCTTGGTCGCCACCACGTGGTCGTACGCCGGCGCGTGCTGGTCCTGGTTCGTCCAGTGGTGCAGCAGCGCCCCGACGTCACTCGCCACCCGGGCGCCCCCGGCCACCGGGAGCGAGCCGCCCTCGCAGAAGTCGTTCTGCACGTCCACGACGATCAGTGCGCGCTTCATGGGGCAGAGATTAGCCCTGGCTCCTCGCGCCCACCAGCGGTAGCCAGGCCAGCACCTCGCGGAGCTCGCGATCCCAGAAGCCCCACTCGTGCTCGCCGGGGCGGAAGTCAACGGTCACCTCGGCCCCGGCCCGGCGAGCGACAGAGACGAACCGTTCGTTGCCGGCGAGGAGCTCGTCCTCGGTGCCACAGCTGACGTGCAGGAGGGGAGTCGAGGTTCCTGCGGCCTCGACCAGGGCGAGGAGGTCGTCGCCGGTGCCGAGCCGCCCGTCGTAGACCCGCTCGAAGAGGGCGTCACGCTGGCCGCTCGCCATCAGTGCGGCGAGGTCGAGCGCCCCGGACATGCTGGCCGCGGCGGCGAACCGGTCGGGATGACGCAGTGCCCACTTCAGGGCGCCGTACCCGCCCATCGAGAGGCCGGCCACGAAGGTGTCCTCGCGTCGCTGGGAGACCCGGAAGAACGACCCCACGACCGAGGGCAGCTCCTCGGACAGGAAGGTCCAGTACGGCAGGCCGTGCGCCTCGTCGGCGTAGAAGCTCCGGTCCACGCGGGGCATGACGACCGCGACGCCGTACTGGTCGGCGTACCGCTCGACGGGGGTGTAGCGCAGCCAGGCGCTGTGGTCGTCGGAGAGCCCGTGCAGGAGGTACAGGACCGGCGGCTCGTCGCTGCGCGGTGTGTCCGCGACGCCGATCTGCGCCTCCACGGCCTGCGGCAGCACCACGCTCATCGACGTCCCCATCTCGAGGACGTCGGAGAAGAAGTCACAGGTGAGCAGTGCCATCGCGGTCAGGTTACGTGCTCGGTCGGAATGGCGGGGCCGCCCTTGGACAGCTTGCGGGCATCGAGCGGGAGCTCATCGCGGGCCGACAGGTGTCGGGCGCGGGACTGCTCGAGGTCCTCCCGGCCGACCACGACACCGTCGCGCACCAACGGGACCAGCAGGGCCCGGTCGTCGCCGTCGTCCGTGGGCGGGCGGCCCACCCCCACCACCTCGGCCTCGGCCACCCCCTTGCTGCTGCGGCGGCGGAGCGCCCACTTGCGGCCACCGATCGAGACCTTGTCGGTGCTCTTCTTGGCGACGCCGACCATCTGGCCGGAGGCGTCCTCGCGGGAGACGAGCTTGTAGACGAAGCCACACGTCGGATGTCCGCTGCCGGTCACCAGCTGGGTGCCGACGCCGTACCCGTCGACGGGGGCGGCGGCCAGCGCCGCGATCGCGAACTCGTCGAGGTCCGAGGTGACCACGATCCGGGTGTCGTGCGCCCCGAGCGAGTCGAGCTGGGCACGGACCTGGTGTGCCAGCAGACCGAGGTCGCCGGAGTCGAGGCGCACCGCGCCGAGCTCGGGACCGGCCACCTCCACGGCGAGTCGCACCGCGGTCGCGATGTCGTAGGTGTCGACCAGCAGCGTGGTCCCCCTGCCGAGTGACGTCACCTGGGCCCGGAACGCATCCTCCTCGGTGTCGTGGAGCAGGGTGAAGCTGTGGGCGCTGGTCCCGGCGGTCGGGACGCCGTACCGCTGACGCGCGGCGAGGTTGGACGTGGCGGAGAAGCCCGCGATGTACGCCGACCTCGCCGCGGCGACCGCCGCCTCCTCATGGGTGCGCCGCGAGCCCATCTCGATGCAGGGCCGGTCCCCGGCCGCCCACGTCATCCGGGACGCCGCGGACGCCACGGCGGAGTCGTGGTTGAGGATCGAGAGCAGCAGGGTCTCCAGCAGGACGGCCTCGGCGAAGCAGGCCTCGACGACCATGAGCGGGGAGTAGGGGAGGTACACCTCGCCCTCGGGGTAGCCCCAGATGTCCCCGGTGAACCGGTAGCCCGCGAGCCACTCGAGCGTCTGGTCGTCGACCACCTCGTGGTCGCGCAGCGCGGAGAGCGCCTCGTCGTCGAAGCGGAACCGTTCGAAGGCGTCGAGAGCCCGGCCGACACCGGCGACCACGCCGTAGCGGCGGCCATCCGGAAGCCTCCGTGGGAACAGCTCGAAGACGGACCGACGGTCGGCAGTGCCCGCCTGCAGCGCGGCCTGCAGCATGGTCAGCTCGTAGTGGTCCGTCAGCAGCGCTGTGGAGTCGCTCACCCGCGCAGCCTAGCCACCCCCCGTCGGGCGCAGGAGTGCTCGGGCGTGCCCGCCTGTGCCTGGGGCGGGGGGTTTCGGCACAATGGCCCACGTGTCCACCGCACCCGTCGAGATCGAGCAGCCGGAGGTCGACGAGGTCACCCTCCTCGCCCGGCCCTGGGTCACCATCGTGTGGAACGACCCCGTGAACCTCATGTCCTACGTCAGCTACGTCTTCCAGACCTACTTCGGCTACGCCAAGAAGAAGGCCGAGAAGCTGATGATGGAGGTGCACAAGGACGGTCGGTCGGTCGTCTCGACGGGCTCGCGCGAGGAGATGGAGCGCGACGTGCAAGCCATGCACGAGTACGGCCTGTGGGCCACGATGCAGAAGGCGGATGGCTGAGGTATGACCGACGGCTTCGTCGCAGTCCCGCGCCAGGGGATCCTCACCGCCAGCTTCAGCGGCTTCGAGGCCGACCTGCTCCGCTCGCTCGCCTCGCAGCTCGTCGAGCTCCTGCGCAACGAGGCCGCCGCGCCCACGCCCGGCGACGACCCGCTCGAGGCGATGCTGGACTTCTCAGGACCGACCACCGAGCCGGAGGATCCGGTGCTCGCACGGTTGTTCCCGACCGCCTACCTCGACGACGACGAGGCGGCCGGTGACTTCCGGCGATTCACCGAGGGCTCCCTGCGTGATGGCAAGGCCCGCAACGCTTCCGCGATCATCGACGCCCTCGAGGAGGGTGGCCTCCCCGCCCAGCTCGTTGAGGACGACCTGAACGTCGTCGTCGAGCTCGACAAGGGCGCCGCCCACGCGTGGATGCGCAGCTTCACCGACATCAGGCTCGCCCTCGCCAGCCGCCTGGAGATCGAGGAGGGCGACGAGGAGTTCTGGTACTCCCTCCCCGACGAGGACCCGCGCGCCCAGGTGCACGACATCTACGAGTGGGTCGGCTACCTCCAGGAGTCGCTGGTGCAGGCGCTCAGCCCGTGACCGGGCCGACCGGGCCGACCGGGCATTCCCGTCACCTGAGGCGGTTCGCAGAGCTCGACGCCCGCACCTGGCACGACCTGCTCCGGCTCCGTGTCGACGTCTTCGTCGTCGAGCAGGAGTGCGCCTATCCCGAGCTCGACGGTCGTGACGTCGAGGCGGACACCCTGCACCTGTGGGAAGCCGACTCCCACGGAGGCGTCGTGGGCTACCTGAGGCTGTTGGCCGACCCCGACGGCGTACGCCGGATCGGGCGGCTGTGCGTCTCCGGGGCCCATCGGGGCCGTGGAGTCGCCGGTGCACTGATGAGCGCCGCGCTGGAGGCGTGTGGCGCCGCGCCTGTCGTCCTGGACGCGCAGTCGTACCTGGCCGGCTGGTACGCCGGGTTCGGCTTCGTGCCGACCGGCCCGGAGTTCCTCGATGACGGGATCCCACACGTGCCGATGCGACGCGACTGAGCCTGCGTCTCACGATCTGGACGCCCTCCGGGCGGCCCCGGGGCGTCCCGTGGGCTCACCTACCCTGAAAGACGTGCTGACCCTCGATCGGAAGACCTACGACGCGATCGTCGCCCACGCCAAGCGCGACCACCCGGACGAAGCGTGTGGGGTGGTCGCCGGGCCCGAGGGTTCGGACCGTGCCCAACGCCTGGTGGAGATGGTGAACGCCGCGGGCTCACCCACGTTCTACGAGTTCGACACCGTCGACCTGCTCGCGCTCTACAAGGAGATGGACGCCCGCGACGAGGAGCCGGTGGTGATCTACCACTCACACACCGCCACGGAGGCCTACCCCAGCCGCACCGACATCGGGCTGGCCTCGGAGCCCAACGCCCACTATGTGCTGGTCAGCACACGTGAGCACGGGAATAGCCCGGGCGCTGTGGAGTTCAGGTCATACAGGATCATCGACGGTGAGGTGACCGAGGAACAGGTCACCGTCGTCGACGCACTCCCCCCCAGCAGACCGGGCGACTCGTCCGTCTGAGTCCCACAGCAAGGAGCGAAGCCTGATGACCATCGAGGTCCGCATCCCCACCATCCTGCGCACGTACACGGGTGGCCAGAAGGCCGTGTCGGGCTCCGGTGCCACCCTGTCCGAGGTCATCGACGACCTCGAGAGCAACCACCCGGGGATCAAGGAGCGCCTGATCGACGCCGGCGACCTGCGTCGGTTCGTCAACGTCTACGTCAACGACGAGGACGTGCGCTTCACCGGTGGCCTCGAGACCTCCGTCTCGGACGGCGACCAGGTCGTCGTGCTCCCGGCCGTGGCCGGTGGCGCCGGGCTGAGGGCGTTCCCCGCTTGATCCACGACTCCCTCCTCGCTTCCGTCGGCGGTACCCCGCTGGTGGGGCTGCCGCGTCTCTCGCCGTCCCCCGACGTACGCCTCTGGGCGAAGCTGGAGGACCAGAACCCGACCGGGTCGATCAAGGACCGCGCGGCGCTGAAGATGATCGAGCAGGCCGAGAAGGAGGGCCTGCTGCGGCCCGGCTGCACGATCCTGGAGCCGACCTCGGGCAACACCGGCATCTCGCTGGCGATGGTGGCCAAGCTGCGTGGCTACCGCCTGGTCTGCGTGATGCCCGAGAACACGTCGGAGGAGCGCCGCCTGCTGCTGCGCATGTGGGGGGCCGAGATCGTCTCCTCACCGGCGGCCGGAGGGTCGAACGAGGCCGTGCGCGTGGCCAAGAAGATGGCCGGAGAGCACCCCGACTGGGTGATGCTCTACCAGTACGGCAACCCTGCGAACGCCCTGGCGCACTACGAGGGCACCGCCCCGGAGATCCTGGCCGACCTGCCCACCGTGACCCACTTCGTGGCCGGGCTGGGTACGACCGGGACGCTGATGGGTGCTGGACGCTTCTTCCGCGAGAACAAGCCCGAGGTGCGCATCGTGGCGGCCGAGCCGCGCTACGGCGAGCTCGTCTACGGCCTCCGCAACCTCGACGAGGGGTTCGTCCCCGAGCTGTACGACGCCACGATGATCGACGCCCGCTTCTCCGTCGGACCGCGAGACGCCGTACGCCGCGTCCGGGAGCTGCTGGAGTCCGAGGGGATCTTCGCGGGGATCTCGACCGGCGCGATCCTGCACGCAGCCCTGGGCCAGGCCGCGAAGTCCCTGAAGGCGGGGGAGCGCGCGGACATCGTCTTCGTGGTCTGCGACGGCGGCTGGAAGTACCTCTCCACCGGGGCCTACGAAGGCACGATCGACGAGGCCGAGGACCGGCTGGAGGGCCAGCTCTGGGCCTGACGGCTCCCGGTCGGCCACTGGAAAGTGCCCGTTGACAGGCGCCGTGGAGGCACGGTTTCGTGGGAGACCACCACAGGAAACCTGTCTCGGGAGCCCTCATGAACGACTCATCCACCCGCACCACCACCTCAGGCGAGGACCTCTCGGAGGAGGAGCACAAGCAGATCGAGGAGGAGCGCCGCGAGCGCCTCGACCCCGACAACCGTCCGGACAACGCCGAGGTCGACAACACCGACCGGGAGTTCGACCCGATCTCGGGCCAGTTCACCGACCACGAGCCGGACCCGGATCTCGGCCCGTTCAACGACCCGGAGACGGAACAGGGCTAGGAGAGCCGTTCCGTGAGGGGGCATCGGAACGCGGTGGCTGGAACGGTGTCCAGCGACCCCGGCGCGGGATATCGTGATCCCGCCTGACCAGGCAAACCCCACGCCGACCACCGGGAGCCCACGCCGTGCGTGAGATCGTCGTCTTCAGCGGAAGCGCCCACCGTCCGCTGGCCTCCGCCATCTGCGAGACCCTGGGGGTGCCGCTCTCCTCGGTGGAGATGACCCGGTTCAGCAACGACTGTCTCCAGGCCCAGCTCCAGGCCAACTGCCGCCAACGTGACGTCTACATCATCCAGCCGCTCGTGCCGCCCACCCAGGAGCACCTGATGGAGCTGCTGCTGATGGTCGACGCGGCCAAGGGTGCCTCGGCGGCCCAGATCACGGCCGTGATCCCGCACTACGCCTACGCCCGCTCCGACAAGAAGGACGCCTCGCGGATGTCGATCGGCGGGCGCCTGGTCGCCGACCTGCTGGCCACCGCAGGGGTCAGCCGGGTGCTGACGATGACGCTGCACGCCCCCCAGGTGCACGGTTTCTTCTCGGTGCCGGTCGACCACCTGACCGCTCTCGGGGTCCTCGCCGACCACTTCCGCGAGCAGGACCTCACCGACTGCGTGGTGGTCTCGCCCGACCTGGGCAACGCCAAGACCGCGACCCAGTTCGCGCGACTGCTGGGGCTGCCGGTCGCAGCCGGGAGCAAGCAGCGACTGGCCGACGACCGGGTCGTGATCGACGCGATCGTGGGCGACGTCTCCGGCAAGCGGGTGATCGTCCTCGACGACGAGATCGCCACCGGCGGGTCGATCGTGGAGCTGCTGGACAAGCTGCGCGATCTCGGCTGCACCGAGGCGGCCGTCGCCTGCACCCACGGGCTTTTCGTCGGCAAGGCCGTGGAGCGCCTGCGTGGCCACCCCATGGTCAGCGAGGTGGTCACCACCGACACCGTGCCGAGCCCCGCGGACTGGCCAGAGCTCAAGGTGCGCTCGGTCGCCGACCTGTTCGCCGAGACGATCTCGCGGGTGCACGCCGGCGAGTCGGTGAGCAGCCTCTTCGACGGCGTGGACCCGACGCTCGGGCCGCCCCAGCTCCAGCTTCCCTTCGACTGACCGGCCATCGTGCGCCGGAGCGCACCGAAGGGGCACGACCCGCGAGTCGTGCCCCTTCGGTGTCAGATCCGCCCGCTCAGCTTCCGCCGGGCTGGGTCACCCCGTTGGCCTTCAGGGTGTACATCGCCTGCTGGGTCGCAGACTCCGTCGGATCGTCGTACATGACGATCGCCGCGACCGTCTGGGCCTTGCCACCCACTGCCCTCCGCAGCCGGGCGGCCGAGAGCGTCCCGTGGAAGTCCGGGCCGATCGCCAGACGGTGGATCCACGACCTTCCGTTGGCGTCGTAGGCGATGAGCTGGACGGTCCAGCCGGCCACCGGCATCGGGTTCACCTGCGTGATCGTCTGCCAGCCGTCGAGCGAGTCGCTCGGCAGCTCGGTGGCGCCCACCTGGATGTTGCGCACCCACATGCCCGCCTCGTTCGCAGCCGGGTCCGTCATGTAGCGGAAGCCGACGAGCACGTCCTTCCCGGCGTACGGCGACAGGTCCGCCGACTCCGACTGCCAGGCCCCCGAGTCACCGGTGAAGCCCGGAAGGTTCGCCACGATGTTCGCGGCTGCGTCCGGGTCATGGTCGCTCGTGGTGTGCTGCGTCGCCAGGCTGTGCCAGGTCTCGCCTCCGTCGTCGCTGACCTGGACGAAGCCGAAGTCCCAGGCCTCCTCGGTGTCCCAGAGGGCGTCGAAGGTGAGGTTGGCACCTCCCGCCGGCACGCTCACCTGGCGCACGAGAGAACGGTCGAGGTTCTCCCCGCAGCCCGAGTAGAGCGCTGCCGGACCGACGCCGTCGCTGGTCGAGCCGCACGTCATGTCCGCGTCGGTCTGGTCTGGCGGAGTGCTGTCGACGCTCCACTCGACCGGCTCTGGCCGGAGCGTGGTCGCACCGTCGAACGAGATGGAGTGCAACTGGCCGGCGGACAGGTAGTTCCCGGCACCGTCACGCAGCCTGACGTAGTCCGAGCCGTTCGGTGGGGCACCGGGGCTCTCGTAGGCCTGGGGGTTGTCCCAGTTGATCTTCGCGGACAGCGAGCTGGCCGTGTAGTCGTTCCTCCGGCCGCCCTTGAACTTGCGGTGCGCGTCCAGGGCCGCATCGAGTGCCATCGTCGCCGCCCAGCGGTGCAGCAGCTCCTGGGCGTCGACGTAGGGCTTGCTGCCCTGCGGCCCGTGCGCACTGCCTCGGCTGAACCGAGCCAGCACGGAGTTGAGGCCGTCGAGGCCGTTCGCGTCCTCCCGGTGCAGCGCGCTCATGAAGGCGGTGCCGTAGTGGCTGTGCAGGTACTCCATGAACGTGTACGCCGCACCGTAGTCGCAGAGGATCTCAGGGGCGCCCTGGTCGGACCACTCCGTCAGCGAGTTCTCCGGCCCGCCGAACTTCGGGTCGGCGAAGCCGAGGAAGCACGCGATGTGGCCGTCAGCGCCGGGCTGGTCCGGAGGGATCGCCGGGTTCACGTACCCGACGAGCGTCTGGGCCCAGTCCGACAGACCTTCGTTGATCCAGGACTCCTCGTCCCCGTCCTCGTAGTACTCGAGCAGGTGCTGGTACTCGTGGGCGAAGACGCCCTCGTAGAGGTGCGGCCGCGGCGCGCCGTACGGCCGGGTCTGTCCCTGGGACTGCGCGCAGGCGATGTACGCCGGGTCGGTCCGGTCGTCGGGCGGGTTCGCGCCCGTGCGGTGCAGCCAGTCGAAGACGTCGATGGTCATCACGTTGCGGTCGGTGTACTCGTTGAAGACCGAGTAGAAGAAGCCCGCGATGTACGTCTGACCGTTCGGTGAGGACGGGTCGTAGAAGTTGTCGTCCCGGACGTTGTCGACGAGGACCACGGTGTTGTCCGCCTGATCGGACGGGACCTGACCGGCGCCGATGATGCCGTCGCTGCCGTCCCGGTCCGGCGCGACCGAGAAGGCCGCGGACTCCAAGGGGTAGATGTTCGTGTCGAACTCGGTGACGAAGTTCTGCACCTGGGCGTCGGTGACCTCGGTCAACCCGAGGGAGTTGCGACAGTCGCCCGACGGGAATGCCCGGTCGTCGGCCACCCAGACCTCGATGTGGTCCCCGATCCCGCGCAGCGTGTAGTACTTCGCGTAGATGCTTCCTGTGTAGTCGTTGAGGGCGAGCCAGCGGACGCTGTCACCCACCTGTGCCTCGGCCATCGCCGCGGCCGTTCGGCGCTGGTCCTGGCCGAGGGCGCGGCGCGCCGACGGCGCCAGCGGTAGCTTCTTCCCCCGGTTGTAGTCGGGTCCGACGTTGCGGACGTCTCCCGACTTCCCCTTGGCGGCTGCCCTCGGTTGCCCCCCGTCGCCCGGGTCGGCGACCGCGGTCGCTTGGATGGTCAGGCCGGCAATCAAGGCGAGCGCTGCTCCCCATGCCCAGGTCCTGCGGTGTCGCAGACGGGACATCTCCCACTCCGTTCACTCCCAAGAAAGGACGGAGGGCCCGAGCCTGAATGACCAGTGGCCCCCGCCCACTGATGGTTCGAGTCAAGCACCCCCTCGAGGCATTGTGAATGCCCCGGAACGGACTTTTCGGACAGAGAAGCCGGTGGCATACCGCGGGAACGTGACCACGGTCGCAGGGTGATGCCGGTCGCTAGCAGGGGTCAGGAAGGGGTGCGCGGCACTAACCTTGCGGATGTGACAGACGCACCGATCGGGATCTTCGACTCGGGCTTCGGTGGACTGACCGTCGCCCGAGCCGTCATCGACCAGCTGCCCCACGAGTCGGTGCTCTACCTCGGCGACACCGCACGGCAGCCGTACGGCCCCAAGCCCATCGGCGAGGTCCGTGAATATGCCCTCGAGTGCCTCGACCATCTCGTGGAGCAGGGCGTGAAAACCCTGGTCATCGCGTGCAACTCGGCGAGCGCCGCGGTCCTGCGCGATGCCCGCGAGCGCTACCGGGTCCCCGTGGTCGAGGTGATCCTGCCGGCCACGCGCCGTGCTGTCGCCGCGACCCGCACGGGGCGCATCGGCGTGATCTGCACGACCGCGACGGCCGAGTCCCTCGCGTACGACGACGCTTTCGCCGCCGCCCCGCACATCAGCCTGTCCACCCAGGCGTGTCCTCGTTTCGTGGAGTTCGTCGAGGCCGGGGTGACCTCGGGACCCGAGCTCAGCCAGGTGGCGCACGAGTACCTCCAGCCGCTGGTCGCCCAGGACATCGACACGCTGATCCTCGGGTGCACCCACTACCCCCTGCTCACCGGCGTGCTGTCGTACGTCCTGGGCGACGGGGTCACGTTGGTCTCGAGCGCCGAGGAGTGCGCCAAGGACGTCTACCGCACGCTGGTCGAGCGAGGGCTGGAGCGTGGCCCGGGCGCCGACCCCCAGCACCGCTTCCTGACCACGGGCCAGCCAGGCGAGTTCGAAGCGATCGGACGGCGCTTCCTGGGACCTGAGATGGACCGGGTCACCCAGTACGCCGGCGGGGGAACGGTGCTGACATGAGACTGACCATCATCGGCTGCTCGGGTTCCTACCCCGGCCCGGACTCCGCCGCGAGCTGTTACCTCCTCGAGGCCGAGCGCGACGGACGCACCTGGCGGATCCTGCTCGACCTCGGCAGCGGGGCGCTCGGCCCGCTGCACCGTCACGTCGACCCGCGCTCGATCGACGCGGTGTTCCTCTCCCACCTGCACGCCGACCACTGCCTGGACATGTGCGGCTTCTACGTGCTCCAGCGCTACCACCCCGAGGGGCCGCAGCCGCGGGTGCCGGTGTGGGGCCCCGACGACACCTCCGAGCGGCTGGCAGCCGCCTACGACCTGCCGGGCGAGACCGGGATGACCGAGGAGTTCGACTTCAACCCGTACCCCACCGGGGCAGTCGAGGTCGGCCCCTTCTCCGTGGAGGCGGTTCCTGTGGCACATCCGGTCTCGGCGTACGCCCTGCGGGTTACCGCCGACGGCTCCGGCACCCTGGTGTACACCGGCGACACCGGTCCGTGCTCCGCGATCGACGACCTGGCCAACGGTGCCGACCTGCTGCTCGCCGAGGCATCCTTCCTCGAGGGCGAGGACAACCCGCCGAACCTCCACCTCACCGGTCGCGAGGCCGGTGCGCTGGCCGTCAAGGGATCCGTCGGCCGGCTGGTGCTCACCCACATCCCGCCGTGGTACGACGCCGAGACCACGCTGGCCGAGGCCCGCACGCTGTACGACGGCGCGAGCGAGCTGGCTGTTCCGGGCGCGACGTACGACCTCTGACGCGACCCGCCCACCCCCCGGGGGCTGAGGCGGTGGGCATCGATGAGG
The DNA here is from genome assembly GCA_963740525.1 of uncultured Actinomycetota bacterium. Lineage (GTDB taxonomy): Bacteria > Actinomycetota > Actinomycetes > Propionibacteriales > Nocardioidaceae > CAVUEG01. The sequence continues at coordinate 242,448 of CAVUEG010000006.1, read as the reverse complement.
CAGGCTGGGCACATGATCACCGTGGAGGGCGTGTCCAAGACCTATGGCGGCTTCCTGGCGCTGGACGACGTGTCGTTCACCTGCGAGCCGGGCCGGGTGACCGGATTCCTCGGCCCCAACGGCGCCGGCAAGACGACGACGATGCGGATCCTCGCCGGGCTGACCCCGGCCAGCCGCGGCACCGCGACCATCGGTGGTCATCGGTATCCCCAGATCCCCAACCCCGGGCTGCACGTCGGGATCCTGCTGGACGCGTCGGCCCAGCACGCGGGCCGCACCGGCCGCGAGGTCCTGAGGCTGGGTGCCCGGACCATGGGGCTTCCCGACAGCCGGGTGGACGAGATGCTCGCCCTGGTGAGCCTCTCCCCGGCAGAAGCCAAGCGTCGGGTGCGCAACTACTCACTCGGCATGCGCCAGCGGCTGGGCATCGCCCACGCGCTCCTCGGTGACCCCAACATCCTGCTGCTCGACGAGCCGGCGAACGGCCTCGACCCGGCCGGCATCCACTGGATGCGCGGCCTGCTCAAGTCGTATGCCGACCGCGGCGGGACCGTGCTGCTCTCCTCGCACCTGCTGCACGAGGTGGAGCAGATCGCGGACGAGATGATCTTGATCGGACGAGGCAAGATCCTTGCCCGCGGCACGAAGGCCGAGCTGCTCGAGGGATCCGGCACCGTCGTCAACGCGGAGGAGCCGACCCGGCTCGTGGCTGCACTCGACGCCGCCGGAATCGTCCACCACGACGGGGGAGATGCAGGACTGCGGGTAGAGGCCGAGCCTGTCGACATCGGCCGACTGGCGGCCAGCGACGGTCTCGTCCTGACCGAGCTGCGTCGGGCGGACTCGGCCGGTCTGGAGGAGCTGTTCCTGGAGCTCACTGCCGACACCCAGCGCGAGGGAGACCCAGCATGACCACTGCCACGCACCAGCTCGACGTCAGCGGCACGGCGGCCGTGCCCTTCGCCCGACTCGTCCGCGTCGAGGTCCGCAAGATGGCCGACACGCGTGCCGGGATGTGGCTGCTGATCATCATGGGCGCGCTGGCCGGCGTGGTGCCCGTGCTCTTCTTGATCTTCGCCCCCGACTCCGAGAAGTCGTTCGTCAACCTGGTCACCGCGACCGGCGCCGTCCAGGGCAACCTGCTGCCCGTGCTGGGCATCCTGCTGGTCACCAGCGAGTGGAGCCAGCGGACCGCGATGGTGACCTTCAGCCTGACGCCGCTGCGCAGTCGCGTGGTCTGGGCGAAGGTCGCCGCCGCCCTGTTCTTCGGCCTCGTCGTCATCGTCCTGGTCTTCGCGTTCGCTGCCTTGTTGACAGCGATCGGGGGTGCGCCCGACGCGTGGACCGGTGCCGGTCGTGGGATGTTCTACTTCCTGCTCCTCCAGGAGGCCGGCACCCTGCTTGGTCTGGCCTTCGGGCTGGTGCTGCTCAACAGCGCCGCCGCCATCGTCTTGTACTTCGTCGTCCCGGGCGTGTTCTCGATCATCTTCAACGTCGTCCCGGCACTGCGAAGCTCGGGCCCGTGGCTGGACTACGGCACCGCCACGCAGCCGATGGCAGGTGGCGAGGCACTCTCGGGTGAGCAGTGGGCACACCTGGCCACCTCGTCGGCGCTGTGGATTGCGTTGCCCTTCGTGCTGGGCCTGTGGCGGGTGCTGCGGGCCGAGGTGAAGTAGCCCGTCGGTAGGGTCGGCCCCATGACCTCCCGCGCTGACGGCCGTGCCGACGACGAGCTCCGCCCCGTGACCATCACCCGCAACTGGCTCGACCACGCCGCCGGCTCGGTGCTGATCGAGTTCGGCGGCACCCGGGTGCTCTGCGCCGCCTCCGCCAGTGAAGGGGTTCCCCGTTGGCGCAAGGGATCCGGCTTGGGCTGGGTGACCGCGGAGTACGCCATGCTCCCCGCCGCCACGAACACCAGGTCCGACCGTGAGTCGGTCAAGGGCCGGATCGGCGGACGCACCCACGAGATCTCCCGGCTGATCGGTCGGTCGCTGCGAGCGGTCATCGACTACCAGGCTCTCGGTGAGAACACCATCGTCTTGGACTGCGACGTCCTCCAGGCCGACGGCGGCACCCGCACCGCGGCGATCACCGGCGCGTACGTCGCGCTGGCGGACGCCTGCGCGCACCTGAAGGGTCTCGGCGCGCTCAAGGGTGACCCGCTGACCGGTTCCGTGGCCGCGATCTCCGTGGGCATCGTGGACGGCGTGCCGCGCCTCGACCTTCCCTACGAGGAGGATGTGCGCGCCGAGACCGACATGAACGTGGTGATGACGGGCGACGGCCGGTTCGTGGAGGTACAGGGGACCGCCGAGGGGCAGCCTTTCGACCGCGCCGAGCTCGACAGCCTGTTGGCGCTCGCCGGCACCGGGTGTGCCGACCTGACCCGGCAGCAGCACGAGGCGCTCGCCGGTGCCTGAGCCCGCTCCGCGGGTCTTCCTCGCCTCCCGCAATGCCAAGAAGCTGGGGGAGATGCAGCGGATCCTGGCCGAGCAGGTGCCAGGGGTCGAGGTGCTCGGGCTCGACGACGTCCCGGCGTACGACGAGCCCGTGGAGGACGAGCCGACGTTCGAGGGCAACGCCCTGCTCAAGGCCCGTGCCGGGCTCGCCGCGAGCGGGATCCCGACTCTCGCCGACGACAGCGGCCTGTGCGTCGATGCCCTCAACGGGATGCCGGGGGTGCTGTCGGCGCGTTGGGCCGGAGCCGCCAAGGACGATGCCGCGAACAACGCGCTCCTGCTCGACCAGCTCGCCGACGTACCGGAGGCGAGGCGTGGGGCGGAGTTCCGCTGCGCCGTCGCGTTCGTGTTCCCCGTCGGCGCTGCCGGAGCGGCCGAGCACGTCGTCCACGGCGTGATGCGAGGAGCGGTGATCCGTGAGCAGCGCGGCAGCGGTGGCTTCGGCTACGACGTCCTGTTCGTCGCGGAGGGGCACGAGCACACGTCCGCGGAGCTCCCTCCCCAGCAGAAGGACGCGATCTCCCACCGGGGCAAGGCGCTGCGCGAGATCGCGCCCTATGTCGCCGACGTGCTCACCGGCCTCTGACGTCGCCGCGACCCGCAGGGCTACGGCTCGAGCGAGCTGGGGTCGGCGGGGACGTCCACCGCCTCCTCCTGCAGGGCGGAGAGGGGCACGATCTGCAGCACCGCCTGGTTGGTCGAGGCCAGCACGACCGGTGCCGCGACTCCGGCCCCATAGGCGCGTGCCCAGTTCGCGGCGGTCACACACCACCGGTCGCCCGGCACGAGTCCCGGGAAGCCGTAGTGCGGCATCGGCGTCGACAGGTCGTTGCCGATGCTGCGCTGGTGGTCCAGGAACTCGGCCGTGACGACGGCGCAGATCGTGTGGCTTCCCAGGTCCTCGGGTCCGGTGCTGCAGCAGCCGTCCCGGAAGAACCCGGTCACCGGATCCATCCCACACGGCTGGAGCTCGCCACCGAGCACGTTGAGCTCTGTCACGCGCCCAGCATGCCGCATGACGCCGGGCGCGGTCATCCGATCAGATGGTGACGGCGATCTTGCCGAGACCGTTGCCCTTCTCGGCGGCCCGGTGCGCGTCGGCGATCTCGTCGAGTGAGAACGTTCCGGACAGCACGACCCGAAGCGCGCCCTGTTCGACGAGTGCGGTCAGCGCGTCCAGGTTGTCCCGGTCGGGGCGGACGAACACGTAGGTGCCGCCGAGCCCGAGCACCGTCTGGGCATCGATCACCGACGCGATCCTGGTGCCACCGCGGACCTGGTTCGGGGCGTCCTCGAGCGCGTCGCCTCCGACCAGGTCGAGCACTGCGTCCACCTGCTCGTCGAGCTGCTCGCTGATCGGGCCGTCGTGGTAGTCCAGCACCTCGTCGGCGCCGAGCTCCCGCAGTCGGTCGTGATGGGGCGCACTCGCGGTGCCGATCACGTAGGCACCCAGGTGGTGGGCGATCTGCACGGCCAGGTGGCCGACACCGCCCGAGGCGGCGTGGATGAGCACTCGCTCGCCCGGCTGGACGGCCAGCGCCTCGACCAGACCCTGGTACGCCGTGCCGCCGGCCAGCGGGATCGCCGCGGCCTCCTCGAACGAGATCCCGGCCGGCTTCCGCACCACGGTGCGCTCCGGTGCGGGGACCAGCTCGGCCGCGGTGCCGAACGAGAGGTCGTCGCGGCGCACGTAGCCGTAGACCTCGTCACCGACCTTCAGCCCCGTGCGAACGGCCGGGCCGACCGCCTCGACGACGCCGGCGACGTCCCAGCCCGGAATGATCGGCAGGTGGTGCGGGAAAGCCGGCTGCAGGTAGCCCTCGCGCACCTTGAAGTCCACCGGGTTGATGCTGGTGGCCTTCGCGCGCACCAGGACCGTGTCAGGCCCCACCGGCGGATTCTCGACATCGCGCACCTGCAGGACGTCGGCGCTGCCGAACTGGTCGTAGATCGCGGCTCGCATGGTGCCTCCCGAGTGTGGTGTGAAGCGAACACCTGCTCCAACAGTGCTGAGCCGTGGAAATTCCGGGCGCTCGCCCTGGTCAGGCCTCCACGCCGTGCTCTGTGACGAAGCCCTCCATCCGGCGGTCGGGCACCAGCCAGAGCACCGCGACCAGGATGAAGAAGGCGAGCGCCAGGGCCGGGTGCACGAAGGCGGACCCGATGCCCAGGAGGTAGAGGACCGGGGACATCTTGCCCTTGCGGTCGCTCCCCACGGCCTGCTTGAGCAGGCTGTGCGGCCCCTCGGAGCGGAAGATCGCGAGCTGGAGGACGTAGTAGGCCACGGCCGCGGCCAGCAGGTTGACGCCGTACACGACAAGGGGCGTGCGCGCGACATGGGTCTCGTCCATCCAGGCGGTGGTGAAGGGGTAGAGCGAGAGCCAGAACAGCAGGTGCAGGTTTGCCCACAGCACGCCGCCGTTGATGCGGTGCACCAGCTGGAACATGTGATGGTGGTTGTTCCAGTAGATCCCGAGGTAGACGAAGCTCAACAGGTACGTGAGGAACCCGGTGGCGGAGTCGCCGAGGTCGGCCAAGGCGGCCCCTTCGGGGACGTGCAGCTCGAGCACCATGATCGTGATGATGATGGCGAGGACGCCATCACTGAACGCCTCGAGCCGGCTCGTCTTCATGCGCGTCAGTGTGGCAGTGACCCCGGCGCACCACCAGATTCCGGGGGCGGCGCAGTGCGGCCGAAGAGACTCGAACTCTCACTGGCCAGGACCTAAACCTGGTGCCTCTACCAATTGGGCTACGGCCGCGCTGGCGCTGAGTCTAGGGGGAGTCGGCGGCTCCGCCGATGTCGCCGCCTACCCGTCGAGGCCGAGATCCCGGCGCAGCTTGGCCACGTGGCCGGTGGCCTTCACGTTGTACTGCGCGAGCTCGATGCGACCGTCCTCGCCGACGACGAACGTCGAACGGATCACGCCCTGGACGACCTTGCCGTACAGCTTCTTCTCGCCGTAGGCGGCGTACGCCGTGAGCACCTGCTTCTCCGGGTCCGAAAGCAGGGGAAAGGTCAGCGAGTCGCGCTCGCGGAACCTCGCGAGCTTCTCGGGCCGGTCGGGGGAGATGCCCAGCACGGCGTACCCGGCCCGCTCGAGCGACGCGTGCGACTCGGTGAAGTCGCAGGCCTGCTTGGTGCAGCCCGACGTCATGGCGGTCGGGTAGAAGTACACGATCACCTTGCGACCGGCGAAGTCCTTCAACGACACCTCGGAGCCGTCGTCGGAGGTCAGCGTGAAGTCGGGTGCGAGGTCCCCGGGGCTCAGGCGGTCGGTCACTCGGGTCTCCTGTTCATGGGCGGTCCATCCGGCAGGGAGCCCACGCTAGCGTGACGGTAGGGTCGTCCTAGACGTGACCGCCCGACAAGGAGACTGACGTGGTTCCTGGCGACAAGCCCGCCCCCGGTCGTGGCCCGGCCGCGATCGAGGACGAGATCGAAGCTGTCCGCGAGCGGCTCGCGGACACCATCGACCAGCTGGTCCACCGCTCGCATCCGAAGACCATCGCCCGTCGTGAGGTCGCCTCGTTCAAGGCGCACTTCGTGGACGAGCACGGTGCTCCGCGCACCGACAACATCCTCAAGACCGCCGCCGGCGTCGTCGGGGTCATCGCGGTCTTCGCGCTGATCCGCAAGGTCGTCAGGTAGGCCCAGCCCGTCCCACAGACCCGCCTCGCTCCAGAGCGCTCGCTCAGGAAGTGTGGTGCCCGTCCTCGCTGACCGACTCCCGGTCGCTGCCGTAGCCATCCTCGGCGCTCACGTCCGGGTCGAGGCGGTCGGCCTCGCGCAGGGTGTCCTCGTGGCGGGCCTGCTCCTGTGCGTAGCCGGTCTGCTCCTGCGAGGCTTCCGTGGCCAGTCGCTCCGCCTCGGCGGCCTTCTGCTGGGCTTCGGCGCGTGCCTTGTCGGCCGCAGCCTGGGTCTCGCGGGCGCGGAGTTCCTGCTCGCGCACGTCGCGCTCGTGCGTGGTCGCCTCACCACGCAGTTCGGCAGCCTCTGAACGCTGCTTCTCCACCTTGCGCTTGCCCATGAATGACGCGATGACGGCGATGAGAACGATCACGACGATGATCGCCACGATCAGCCAGATGATGTCTGTCCCGCTCATGATGCTCCCTTCCCAAGGGGGCCGATGGGCCCCGTCGGTCCGTACCCGCCGGGGAGCCGGCCAAACTCCGCGCCGACGACACGACGCGCAGCCTCCTCGGTGTGACCACCTGTCGCCGCGCGTAACTCCCGGGCCGCTGGACCGTTGACCGGGCATGACCCCACGCCGCCTCGTCGCCGCTGTCGCCTGCCTCGCCCTCGCGCCGCTCGCGCTGTCCGTCGAGCAAGGGTCGGCCGCGGCGACCACGCCGACGACCACCAGCGCCCCGACTTCCGGGGCCACCTCCGGGAGCGCGCGGCGGTCACTGCTCAGGCCGGCCGACGGCGTGCCCAGGGCGACGATCGAGGTGACCCGGCACGGGATCCCGCACATCATCGCCCGCGACTACGAGTCGCTGGGGTTCGGCCAGGGGTACGTCGCCGCCCAGAGCTCGGGCTGCACGCTCCTGGACACCCTGCTGACGGCTCGGGGGTGGCGCTCTCGCGTGTTCGGCCCGAAGGCGCGCTACAACGACCAGGTCACGCTCGACGCCACCAACCTGCAGGTGGACGCCCTGATGACCGACATCCACAACCGCAGGGTCGTGGAGAAGCTGCTCGCGGATCCCAAGCGCGGGCCGGGGGCCCAGACGAAGGCGCTCGTGCGGGGCTACGTGGGCGGGATCAACAAGTACCTCGCCAAGATCGGCGGCATCCGGCACTACTCGGACCCGAAGTGCAACCGGTGGAGGGGCGCCGACATCAAGGCCCGTCCGCTCGACCTCTGGTACGGCGTCTATGTCGCCAACCTGCTGGCGAGCACGGGTGTCTTCGTACCGCAGATCGTCGACGCGACTCCTCCGACTCCGGGTGACCCCGGTCTTCCTACTGCCTCGCCCGTGCCGACCCGTGCGCAGCTCCTGAGCTCGCTGGGCCGCGACCCGGCCAAGCCGTTCGGCTCCAACGCGACGGCGGTCGGCGGTGACGTGACCACGACCGGCAAGGGAATGGTGCTCGGCAACCCGCACTTCCCCTGGAACGGTCGCTACCGCTTCACCGAGTCCCACCTGACGATCCCCGGCCACTACGACGTCGCCGGCGCCAGCCTGGTCGGCTCACCCGTGATCAACATCGGCTGGAACCGCGACGTCGCGTGGAGCCACACGGTTTCCACGGCGTATCGCTTCACGCCGTACGAGTACAAGCTCGTCTCCGGGCAGCCGACGACCTACCTGACCACCGAGGGTCCGCGCGACCTGGTCCGGCGCACGGTGGCCGTGGTCGCCAAGCGGCCCGACGGGTCCCGGCACACGCTGCACGAGGATCTCTACCGCACCGACGAGGGGTACGTCCTCGACGACGCCGACGTCCTGATGCCGTGGACCAGCGAGAGTGTCTTCGCGCTGCGGGACGCGAACGCCGAACACCTCCGCACGGTCGACACGTTCCACTTCATGGCCAAGGCGCACACCGTCCGCGGGCTGCTGGCTGCCCAGGACCGCGGGGCGGGCATGCCGTGGGTGAACACGACGGCGGCCGACCGCAACGGCGACGTCCTGTACGCCGACCACTCCGTGGTGCCCAACGTCCCGGACGACCTCGTCGACTCGTGCATCACCCCCAACGGCGTGATCGTCCGACAGCTCGCCGGTCTGCCGATCCTCGACGGCACTCGTGCCGCCGGGGAGTGCAGGTGGCGCACGGACCCCGACGCCTCGCGTCCCGGTGTCTTCGGCCCGTCGAACCTGCCCAAGGAGGTCCGTCGCGACTGGGTTATGAACGCCAACGACAGCTACTGGCTGCCGAACCCGAAGCAGCCGCTCGAGGGCTACGCGGGGATCATCGGCTGCGAGCGTTGCGAGCGCTCACTGCGCACCCGGATGGTCGACCGCTACGTGCTGGACCGTCTGGCCGGACGCGACGGCCTCGCCCGTCGGCACAAGGTCTCGCCGCGGACCCTGCGTGCCACCGAGCACGTCAACCGGGTGATGGGTGGCGAGCTGGCCAAGGAGCACGGCGACCTCACGACGGTCTGCCAGACGGCTGGAGGGGGCAACGCATGCGCTGCCCTCGCCAGGTGGGACGGCACCTCGAACAAGTCCGCCATCGGCTACCAGGTGTTCGAGGAGTTCTGGAAGCGCGCTGAGTCGGTCCCCGGACTCTGGCAGACGCCGTTCGACGCCACGCACCCCGTGAACACGCCGCGCGACCTCAACGAGGCCAACCCGCAGGTCGTCCAGGCGATGTCCGACGCCATCGCCTACCTACGGCAGAAGAAGGTGCCGATGAAGGCGCGCTGGGGCAGCCTGCACGTGGCCGGCGACCGCGGCGCTCCCGCGATCCCGCTGGGTGGCGGCTCCGGCTTCAGTGGCAACGCCAACGCCCTCAAGTCCGACCTCCGCAAGGGGAAGTGGCGGGTGACCTACGGCTCCTCGCACATCCAGGCGATCGCGTTCAGGGCGGGTGGGCGCGTGGACGCCCACACGATCCTCACCTACGGACAGTTCATCGACCCGACCCGGCGTACGTCCTCGGACCAGACCCGCATGTTCGGCCACAAGCGGTGGGTCCACTTCCCGTGGACGCGAACCCAGATCAGGCGGCAGCTGGTCACCCGGTTCACCATCCACGGATGAGCCGGCCGGCCCGACGCCCCAGGGGGGCGTCGGGTCGCATGCCGTTCCTGCGGGTCAGCCGAAGAGGCGGACCAGCATGAGAACGAAGACGACGGCACCCAGCACCCGACGGAACGGACTCGCCCCGCGCACCACCTCGTCAAGGGACCATGCCAGCAGGGCGCCGCGACCCACGAGCTGAAGAGTGTCGGCGTACTCTCCGCCGAGCAGACCGCTCCAGCCGAGCAGCGCCGTGGCGATCCAGATGCTGAGGGCGGCATTCGGCCAGCTGGCGACCGCGACACGGCCCTCGGAGTCCTGGAGCCACCAGCCGGGGCTCAGCGGGCGGGCATGGGTGGTCTCGGCGTCAGCGACGCCGCGCGATGCGGGGGACATGGACTCGACAGTACCCAGCCGGGCCTGACGTGGCTCCGGTGGATCAGGCTCCGGTCGCGGACTCCGACCTGACGTGCGGCACGGAATCGACCGCGATGTCGCGCCCGGGGCCGGAAGCCGCGCTGAGGCCGTCACGGGGCAGCAGGACCGTGAACGTGGTGCCCCTGTCGGGCGCCGAGTCGACGGCGATGCTCCCTCCGTGCTGGGTGATGATCTGGTGCACGATCGACAGCCCCAGTCCGGTGCCCTGGATGGCCTCCCGGGTGGCGATGCGCGAGCGGAAGAAGCGCCGGAAGAGCAGCGGCTGCTCGTCCTCAGGGATGCCCATGCCGTTGTCTCGGAAGACCAGCTGCGACTCGTCGCCCCGGGGGCGGAGGCGGACCTCGATGGTGCCGCCGTCGGGAGTGAACTTCACGGCGTTGCTCAAGATGTTGCGTGCCATCCGCTCCAGCTGGACCGCGTCCCCGTGGTGGATCACAGGGTCGTGCGGCAGGTCCAGGACGATCTCGAGCTGCCGGTTCGATGAGCTCGAGACGACCTCGTCGTACGCGCTTGTCAGCGCCAGTCGCAGGTCGGTGCGGGCCGGCTGCAGGTCGAGGCCGGTCGACTCGATCGTTGCCAGGGTCAGAAGGTCCTCGATCAGCATGAGCAGGCGTCGGCTGTTGCGGTCCACGCGCCCCACCAGGTCCAGCTGTCCCGGAGTCAGCTGACCGGTGACCCCGTCCTCGAGAAGCTCGGTGTAGCCGACGATGCTCGTGATCGGGGTGCGCAGCTCGTGGCTGACGGTGGAGACGAAGTCGCTCTTGGCCTGGTCGAGCTCGCGCAGCCGCTCGACGGCGTCACGCTCGTGCTCGAGAGCCGTCAACAGCGCCTGTTGGGTGTTCTCTCGGTCGGTGACGTCCTCACCCGTGGCGAGGTACCCGGTCGTGCCGCCGTGCTCATCGGCGATCAGGCTTAGGGTCATCAGCATGACGCGCTCCTCGCCGTCACCGCGGACGTAGTGCCAGGTCCTGCGGGGCTCGTCCGAGGACGCGATCGTCACAGCGACCTCCCGGAAGGACGGCCGTACGCCGAGGGCCTCCGCATGGCGGACCACCTCGGCGTCGCTGAAGAACCGGTCCGGGAACCCGCCGATCACGTCCTCAGCGGCCCAGCCGAGCATCGTCTCGGCACCGGGGTTGAAGAGCGTGATCCGGCCGTTCTCGTCGCTGGCGATGATCGCCGTACCCCGCGCCGCGGAGACGACGCGTTCGAGGGTGGCCCGCTCGGCGGCCGCGTCGCGGGAGGCCTGTCTCTGCTGGGTCGCCGCCACCGACAGCGGAAGGCTCACGAGCGCGCAGTCGATCAGGAAGAAGTGCAGCATGGTGGTGAGGGAGCCGCCGAGGAGGCCGTACTCGTGGACGACCTGGGTGATCGGACCGTGACCGTCGAACGTGATGGCAGCCGCGATCGACGCGACCGCCACCATCTGGGTCGCGGCCTCGCGGACCGAGGACCGATAGGCCACCCACGCCAGCACGGGTGCGATCGTGAACAGCAGCGGCGGCCGGCTGTCGGCGGTCATGACGTACGTCGCAACCGCCAGCATCGTGATCCATTGCAGGAGCCGCTCGGGCCGTCGGGCCACACCGCCACGGCCGACGTCGAGGAAGACCGGGAGCAGGATCAGCTGCGCGGCCAGGTGGGTCGTGAAGAGGGCGAGCGCACCGGATCCCTCGACGGAGTGACCGGTTGCCAGGGTGAGGCCCTCGAACACCACCACCCCGACCAGTGGGCTGCCCGCGGCGGCGAGCAGGAAGCGGGCCAGGTCGCGGGTGTCATGCAGCGTCGCGTTGCCGGTCCGGCGGAAGACGAGGACGAAGCGGCTGGTCCAGATCTCGGCGACGAACGAGAGCCCGAAAGCCACAGCGAGCAGGCCCGGCGTCTCATGGGTTCCGAGCACGAGCACGGTGGTGGCGAAGAGGAAGCCCATGGCCAGGTGCCGCACGGCCGGCTCTCGCACCGTTAGCAGGAGGCCGACGGCGAGTCCCGACGCGGGCCACGCGGCCGGGACGTGGCCGGGGGCACGTTCGGAGAGCATTGACAGCTCTTCCAGCATCGTGATGACGACGAGGAAGAGAATCACGCGCAGAACTGCGCGGTTCGGCACCGCAACCTCCCTGATCAGGCCCCCGGTGGATGCTCGTGCACCCAGTATTGAGGACTCGCGCCTCTCGCGAGGCGGTTTCGGCCCATCTGGAGGCGGGGGCGAGGTCCGGAGGTCCCGCTCGGGCGGTGCGTCAGTCGTCGGCACCGCTGCTGCCGTCGTCACCGACACCGGCGTCGGTGCCCGCACCCGGGTCGTCGACGACTTCGCCGCCGGCAGGGGAGGCGTCGTCCTCGGAGTCGTCGGCGGTGTCCTGCGGGTCGTCGGACTCGTCGGCGGTGGGCTTCGGGGTCCCGGTCTGGTCGTCGCCCTGTGGGTCGTCGCCCTGTGGGTCGTCACCCTGCTGGTCGTCACCCTGTGGGTCGTCGCCCTGCTGGGGGCCAGGAGCGGGCTGGACCTGCGGCTGCGCCGTGGTCGAGGCCGGGGTGCTGGACCTGGAACGGGAGTCGTCGCCCTGCTCCGGTGGCTCACCCTGCTCGGTGTCGCTGGCCTGCTCCAGCCTGTCGTCATTGTGCGAGGGATCGAGGTACCCGCCCGAGTCGGGCGTGGCGTCGTCATCGGCCACGATGCCGCTGGCCGGGGGAGGGGCGGCAGACTGCCGCAGACCAGCCGCGGCGTACGCCCCACCGGCGGTGATCAGGGCGACGCTGGCCGCCACGGCGGCGATGCGGACGTGGGCCGGGCCGCGCCGGGCGGGGCTGGAGGCCGATCCCGCCGACTCCCTGGCCACGTGGGCGAGACGGGCGACGAAGACGTCGTCCAGCGGTGGCGGGTCGGCCTCGGCGCGCAGAAAGGCGCTCACCTGCCGTCGGGACGCATGTCGCCTCATGACCGTTACATGTCATGACCAGACGCCGGCGTTACGCGACCCGAGATGTTTGCCGAATGCGCCCGTCTGCCGCCAGAATCCTGTGTACTGGGGGGCTCCCGAGAAAGGGGAGCGCAATGGGCAAGGCGGACAGCGGCGACGTGGCCGCGCGTGCTCGGCAGGGCGACCAGGACGCCTGGCGCGAGCTGTACGCCGCGCACGCCGGACGGCTGCTCGTGTGGCTGCGGACCCTGCCCACCGGAGACTCCGGCCACTCGGCCGAGGATGTAGCGGCCGATGCCTGGATGATCGCCGCCCAGAAGATCTCGGCCTTCGCCGGGGATGGCGACGACTTCGCCGGATGGTTGTTCGGCATCGCCCGGAACCTGGTGCTCAACACGCGGCGGCGCTCGATCCGTCGTGCGACTGCGCCGTACGCCCTCGGCGGGGCCGGTGACGACACCATGTGGGGTGCGACGACCGACCCCAGCGATGCGGTCGGGGGAGACGACCTGACCCGGCGCCTGTTGGCTCATCTGCCCAAGCGGGAGGCCGAGGTGGTCGCCTGCATCGACGTCGTCGGCCTGGACGTCGCGAACACCGCGCTGGCGCTGGGCATGAAGCCCACTGCGGTCCGGGTGGCGCACCACCGTGGGCTCAACCGGCTGCGGGCGTTGGTTCCGACGTTGGCCGCCGCGGAGGAGCTCCCGCGACCCGCGCCGGTACGTCCCGCGACCTGAGGCGGTAGCGGATCAACCGCGCCTGCAGGCACACCGCTCCTCGCGGGAACGCAGACCGGGTGGTCGCCGGCTCCTGGTGGGAGGCCGCCGACCACCCGGAGGCGGTTCCTGGATGACGGTCAGTCGTCGTCGCCCTCGTCGTCCTGGCAGTCGTCGCCCTGCTCGTTGTCGCCCTGCTCGTCGGAGTCGTCGTCAGCGTTCGTCACGCCGTCGCCGTCGGAGTCCTCATCGCCGTCGAGCACGCCGTCGTCGTCGGAGTCGGGGTTGTGGACCTTCGTGTGGTGGTCGTTCTCGTCCTCGTCCGCGAGGCCGTCGTGGTCGGCGTCGTTGTCGTCGGCCAGGCAGGACTCGTCCTGGTCGTCGGCGTCCTCGTTGTCGATACCGTCGTGGTTGCCGTCCTCGTCGCCGTCGAGGATGCCGTCATTGTCGGTGTCGGCGTCGGTGGGGTCCGTTGATGCCCAGCCGTCGTGGACCTCGTCGCCGTCGTCGTCGCCGTCGTTGTCGGAGTCCTCGTCGTGCGGCTTGGTGCCGTGCTTGTACTCCGCGAGGTTGCGCAGGCCGTCGTGGTCCGGGTTGCCCCGGGCGTTGGCCACGTGCGGGTTCAGGTGGTGGGCGACCTCCCAGCGGTTCGGCATGCCGTCGTGGTCGGAGTCGCGTGACGCGGCGATGGCCGGCGCGGCGAGGCTGAACACCCCCGCGGCGGCCAGCGATGCCGTGACGGCCGCTACCCGTCCGGGCGTGGAGCGGAGAAAGGTCATGGGTCCTCCAGGAGCTGCGTGTGTCTGCCCAGTGCAGGCACGGCGTGGGTGATGTCCCAACCCGTACATGTGACCAAAGTCCCGTTGCGTTACATCAAGGTTCAGCCTGAGTACCCGTACTGATGCGATCGGCGCCCGGATGGCCAAGACTGGGACCTGTCCGGGTCGGGATGCGATGACGAGGCAGGAAGCAGATGGTCAAGAGATGGTGAACCAGGCGGCGCCTCGGACGGCACGAGTGCTGTGGGCACTGCTGGTGCTGGGATCGCTCTACCTGCTCGGGGTCGGGCTCGGCCACACGTTCTACATCGAGAACACCGAGGCTGCGCTGACCGAAGCGCGCTCGGGGACGTCCCAGATCTATCTCGCGTCGTCCCTGCTGGTGGTGGCAGGGGTCGGTAGCCGCGGACTGTTCCTCAGCCGCTGGGTGGCGTACGCCGTGATCCTGCCGGCGGTGGTCTGTGGCGGACTCACGTTCGTGGCGCCGGAGACCCTCTTCCCCCACCTGGCCTTTCTCGTGGTCTGCCCGGTGGGCATAGGAGGGGCCGTCGGTGGCCTGCTCCCGGGTCGCCGGAAGCGGCGCCGTTCAGGCTCGGGAGGACGTCAGCCGCGCCCGTGGTCCGACGCGGAGAGCACGTCACGACGGTGACGGAAGTCGTCCTCTTCGATCTCGCCGCGGGCAAACCGCTGCGCCAGCACCTCATCCGCACTCGATCGGGGGAGTCGATCGCCCGTTCTGCCACGGTCTCCGGCGAGGGTGCGCACGGCCCAGATCGAGCCACCGATCACCAGAATCCACAGGACCACCATCACCGTGCCCATGGCGAGCCAGCCTCCCCAGCCGTAGTCCATGTCGTGGAATCCGGACATGCCGATCTCCTCCTTGTGGCCGCGTAAAGGCCGAATGGGCCCGCCTCCAGCCTGCGGGGCAGATCCTTCCCCGGACAGGGGGAGACCACCTGCCGGTCCGGGTGGTCTGTCCGGCACGCACGGCGAGCTTCGGCTAGCGCTCGCTCTGCTCGGTGACGATCTCCTCGACCTGCTCGGTCCCGGTCTCCGGGCCGGAGGAGTCGCTCACGCGCGTGACGACCCGCTCCCGGCGCACCTTGCGGGCCTGCCAGATGACGGCTCCACCAGCGACCATCAGGATCAGGCCGACAACGCGGAGGTCGATCCAGGTCGGGTCGGTCCTGATGGCGAAGGCGAAGATGGCGCCCACGATCATGAGGAGGATTCCCGGTCCCACGTCGACTCCCTTTCGTCGGGTCGGTCACCCGGGCGGCGGCCGTCGTACCGGTTCTCTACCTTGCCCAGCCAGCCTGACCTGAAACCCACGCACGGGTGACGCAGGTCCCGGACGGAGGTCCCGCGTTCGATGACCCGTTCGCGCTATTGCGAGCACTCCCGGGTGGGGAGACGTTGGAGCGTCGACTGGAGGCGCCATGACCAACCTGAGCGAGACCAAGACCGACGCAGCCTTTCGCGGCCTGACTTTCACCCCGACCGATCTCGGCTACGACGAAGCACGTCGGGTGTTCAACGGGATGATCGACCGGCGGCCCCAGCGAATCCTGCGCTGCTCCACGACCGATGACGTGGTCGCCGCTCTCGGGCTGGCGCGCCAGGCAGGTCTCGACGTGACGGTGTACGGCGGGGGACACGGCGTGACGGGGTCCGCTGTTGCCGACGGGGGACTGTGCATCGACCTGCGAGGGCTCGACACGGTCGTGGTGGACCCGGTCGCCCGAACCGTGCGGGTGGGTGGGGGCGCGACGTGGGGGCAGGTGGACGCCGCCACCCAGGAGCACGGCCTGGCCCTGACCGGGGGCAGGGTCTCCGGCACCGGAGTCGGAGGCCTCTCGCTGGGCTCGGGTAGCGGCTGGCTCGAGCGGAAGCTCGGCTTCTCGTGTGACAACCTGCTCTCCGCGGATGTCGTGACGGCTGACGGCCGAGTGGTCACCGCGTCCATGATCGACAACCCCGGGCTCTTCTGGGCGCTGCGCGGTGGAGGCGGGAACTTCGGGATCGTCACGCAGTTCACCTTCTCCCTGCACCAGGTGGGTCCGATCGTGCTGGGCGGGATGCTGATGTACCCGGTGGAGCTGGCCACGAAGGCATTCCGGTTCTGGCGTGACTTCATGCTCCAGGCGCCGGATGAGGTCGGCAGCGGGTTCGCGTTCATCACCGCCCCGCCGCTGGACTTCGTGCCCGAACCGGTCCGCGGGCAGCCCGTGGTGGGCATCGTCGTCTGTTACTGCGGCGACCCCGAGGAGGGTCGACGTGTGATGGCTCCGTTGCTCGAGTACGGCCCGCCCGCCGTGAACATGGTGCAGCCGATGCCGTACGTCGCCGTCCAGCAGCTGCTCGACGGGGCGAACCCCGAGGGGATGCGCAACTACTGGTCGGGCGACTTCTTCGGCAGCATGCCCGACTCCGCCGTCGAGACGCTCGTGAAGCACGCCACCCACCCGAGGTCGCCGCTCACCCAGACGATCGTCGTGGCCGGGGGAGGCGCGATCGCGCGTGTCCCCGAGGATGCGACGGCGTTCGGTCAACGGACCGCGCCGTTCAACATCCACTACCTCACGATGTGGGCCGACCCTGCCGACGACGACGCCAACATCTCGTTCACCCGTGAGCTGTCGGGGGCGATGAAGCCGTGGAGCACCGGACGGCTCTACCTGAACTTCATCGGTGACGAAGGCCCGGGTCGGGTGGAGGCGGCGTACGGGCCGGAGAAGTACGCCAAGCTGCAGCAGCTGAAGAAGACCTGGGACCCGGAGAACGTCTTCCGGCACAACCAGAACATCGCTCCCGCCGACTGAGGAAACCATGCTGGAACGCCTGGGGGAGGCGATGAGCTCCCACGATGCCCGCCGGGTGGCCTCGCTGTTCGCCGAGGACTACCGCAGCGAGCAGCCGGTGCATCCCGGCCGTGCCTTCGTCGGCCGCGAGCAGGTGCTCGCGAACTGGACGTCGGTCTTCGAGGGCGTGCCCGACTTCGTCGCCGAGCTCCGCTCCTCGACCGTCGTCGGGGACACGGAGTGGGGGGAGTGGGACTGGCGTGGTCACTATGCGGACGGCTCACGGTTCACGTTGCGGGGAGTCACCATCATGCGGGTGAGGGACGGCCAGATCGTCGAGGGCAGGCTGTACCTGGAGCCTGCGGAGGACGCCGAAGAGGACATAGACGAGGCAGTCCGGCGTCTGTACCGCGCGGGCGAGGGTGGTTCTTCGAGCCACTGAGACGGCGTCTGCCCGTGGAGCCGGTCCGGGGTCAGTTGCCTCGTTGCCGCTCGGCATGTCGTCTGACCTTGGCCCGGTTGCCGCACGACGTCATGCTGCACCATCGCCGCCGGCCTCGTCGGTCGATGAAGAGCCAGCCGCAATCCTCACCCGGACAGGCTCGAACCAGGCCGACCTCGGGGCGGGTCAACAGCTCTGTCGCCGCCCGGGCCAGAGCGAGCCGCGGGAGCTCGAGTCCCGCGCTGCGGGTGAAGACCCATTCGATCCGGCCGTCGGGTCGGCGCTGGAGGTTGGAGAGCTGGGTCGACTCCTTCGCAGCCGTCGCGACCTGGCGTAGGGACCTCTCGTCAGTCTCCTCGAGAACGGCGTCGTGGATGCTGGCACGGAGAGCGTGGGCGGAGCGCAGCGCGCCTGCGGCGGCGTCCTGGTCCCGACGAGCCGAACGTCGGACGCGCCCTACCTCGTCTGGGGTGAGCAGTCCGGCATACCCGCTCCAGGCCGCGAACCGGTCATAGGTGGGCAGCCACTCGCGACCGGGGGCTGGTGGCTCTCCCCAACCGGCCCATGTGTTGCAGAAGTCCAGCGCGGGATGGCCGCCGATGAGAACCGGCAGCCTGAAGTCCTCGAAGTCCACCCAGTGCATTTATCCGATTGTGACATCGACGCGGTTGGTGTGTAGGCTAACCCATGATTCGATGCTAACCGGTTCATGAATAGTTACCAGTTAGGAGTCCGATCATGATCGCTCGTTCAGCCGCCGTCCTGGTCCTTGCTGCAGGCGCTCTGCTGCCCGTGGCACCCGCGACCGCGGGAGAAGACAACCCGTCCCCGTGGACGCCGTACACGGGCGGCGACTCCGTCACGGCGGCAGGAGAGGTGTGTGCCTTCGCCGTGAGCAGTGAGGTCCTCTCCGACAAGGAGCGTTACCGCACCACCGAGACATTCCCCGACGGATCTCCTCGCTACCAGGAGTGGACCGGTCAGCTGATCGTCCGGTTCACGAACCTGGACAGCGGCAATTCGGTGGATCGCAACCTGACCGGGCGTGGCGACTTCGAGTACTTCCCGGACGGCTCGTGGACCCTGACCGACGTGGGCGGCCACTTTGCCGCACGGCTGTTCACCGGAGCCAGCGATCCCGAGGCTGGATGGTTCGTCGTGACCGGGAGTGGCTACACGGTGCACGCAGACGCCACAGGGAACCGCACGCTGACCGATGGGCACGGGACCGTGGAGAACCTGTGCGAGACGCTGGCCTGAGATGACGAAGGTCAGGCACCCGCGCGGGTGCCTGACCTGCCATTTTGTGCGCCATCAGGGACTTGAACCCCGAACCCGCTGATTAAGAGTCAGCTGCTCTGCCAATTGAGCTAATGGCGCGTGAAGCGTGTGGAACTTTAGCAGCGCACCCGCCCGGTCATGAAATCGAGTCGGAGGGGTCTCCGTCACACCAGTCTCACGTCAGCGGGACCCAGTGGCGGAGGTCAGTCGCGCCCTGCATCCTCCACGCACTGGACGGCCCAGGGGAGGGCCTCGAGCCGGGCGTCGCCGATCGGCTTGCCGCAGGTGTCGCAGGTCCCCGACGAGCCGTCCTCGACCTTGGCGATTGCCCGGTCCACGTCGGCCAGCGTGACCTGAAGCTGGTCGTGGGCGGCGACCTGGGAGAGACGGTCCACCGCCATCGAGGTGCCTTCACCGACTCGTTTGCCGAAGGAGATCGAGCCTTGCTCGTCGGGAGTCGCGGACAGCAGCCCCAGCTGCTCCTCCAGCTCGGCCTTCTTGGCCAGGAGGGTCTGCTCGATGTCGGTCATGCACCCATCGTGTCCCCTCCCGCCCCGACAAGCCAGCCACGAGCGCGCGGACGTCGCCGGATGACCCGGTCCGAATGTCAACCCCGGTGACCCATCCACCTCTCGGTGCTGCGCGAACTACAGTCAGAACCTCCCCCGTGACCGGGGCCGCGATGAAGGAGACCTGATGGCCGAGCCAGAGCTGCGCCTGGTCCACTCCGGTGGACCGGCCGTCGCTGACGTCGATGACCTGATGGCCAAGGTCGCGCTCGGCGACAGCCCTGCCTTCGCGAGCCTGTACGACGAGCTCTCGACGGCCGTGCACGGCATGGCCCTCCGCGTGGTCCGCGACCCGGCCCGAGCCGAGGAGGTCACCCAGGACGTCTTCCTCGAGGTCTGGCGACACGCCACCCGGTTCGACCGGGCCAAGGGCAAGGCGAAGACCTGGGTGCTGACGATCGCGCACCGCCGTGCGGTGGACGTCGTGCGACGCAGCGAGTCGCTGAAGCGAGCAGACCATCACGCCGTCGCCGAGGAGGTCACCCACGACGAGCCGGCCGACGCGGTGATCCGCCAGGACGAGCACAGTGCCGTGCGCAGCTGCATGGAGACGCTCACCGAGCTCCAACTGGAGTCGGTCCGGTTGGCCTACTTCAGCGGATACACCTACCCGGAGGTCGCGGCACTGCTCGACAAGCCGCTGCCGACCATCAAGACCCGAATGCGAGACGGCCTGATCCGACTGCGCGACTGCCTGACAGGAGAGGCCTCATGACCGTCGACACCCACACTCTCTCGGGCGCCTACGCGCTCGACGCCCTGGAGCCCGGCGAGGTCGCGGCCTTCGAGGAGCACCTTGCCGGCTGCGCCGCGTGCCGCCAGGAGGTCGCGGAGTTCCGGCTGGTCGCGGCCGAGCTGGCCGGGGCCGAGTCCTTCGCGCCCCCCCCGGAGCTCCGCGACCGCATCCTCGCGAAGGCCGCGCACACCCGCCAGCTGCCCCCGTGGTGCGAGACCTGCCGGTCCGCGAGACCGGCCGCCCGGCACGCCGCTCCACCCGCTGGCTCGTCGCAGCCGCGGCCGCGGTGGTCCTCGCGGTCGGCGGTGGCGTCGCGCTCAACCAGTCTGGCGATGACGGCACCTACCTCGCCGCAGGCGTCAGCCAGGTCTTCGAGGCCCCGGACGCCCAGGTGCTGAACGTGGACACGGCGAACGGCGGCACGCTGCGGATCGCGATGTCGCGGGACCTCAACGAGATGGCCGTCGACCCGCACGACCTTCCCGACCTCGGCGACCAGCAGGTCTACCAGCTCTGGACGATCCACGACGGCGCCGCCCGCAGCGCCGGAGTGCTCGGCAGCCCGGGAGCGGCGATGCCGATCCCGGCGGGTTCCCAGGTCGCGATCACGATCGAGCAGGCCCCGAGTGCCACCCAGCCGACCCGGGAGCCGATCGCGTCGCTCGACCCCTCGTGTCCGTCTGAGTCGACACACGGGTCAGATCGGGAGTCACCGATGACGCGAGGATCGCCTGGGCGGCGTTGTGGCCGCCGAGGCCGCTCACGGCGCCACCGCGACGAGCCCCGGAGCCGCAGAGCAGCACGTTGGGCAGCTCCGTGTTGACGCCCCACTGGCGGGCCGGGGTGTCGAGCAGGCTTCGGTTGGGCGCCCACGGCCAGGACAGGTCGCCGTGGAAGATGTGGCCGCCCGGCATCGCCAGGTCCGCTTCTACGTCCTGCGGGATCTTCGCCTCGAGGCACGGCTTGCCGGCCGAGTCCTTGGCCAGGCAGTCCTCGATCGGGTCGACGAGGTAGGCGTTGATGGCGGCCAGCGCGCTCTTCACCGCAGCGTCACGGGCACCCTGGGGGTCCTTCTCGAAGAGGGCCGCAGGCGTGTGCAGGCCGAAGTAGGTCAGCGTGTGGCTGCCCCGCCGCACCAGACTCTCGTCCAGGATCGAAGGGTCGGTCAGTGAGTGGCAGTAGAGCTCGCCAGGCATCACCTCCGGGACCCGGCCGGCGGCCGCGTCGGCGTACGCCGCCTCGAGCTGGGTGAGGTCCTCGGCGACATGGAACGTGCCGGCGAAGGCCTTGGCCGGGTCGTCGCCGGACTTCAGCCGGGGCAGCCGGTCGAGCAGGAAGTTGATCTTCAGCTGCGCGCCCTCGGGCTTGGACTCCGGTGGCTGCTCCTCGCCGAGGAGGATCTGCAGCACCCAGGGGGCGACGTTGGAGAGCACCCAGGTGGTGTTCACGAAGTGCTCCCGGACGCCGTCGTGCCAGATCACCGCCGGCGTGGTGCCGTCGCTCTCGACGCGGCTCACCCCCGCGCCGGTGTGGATCTCCGCGCCGGCCTCGACCGCGGCCTTGCGAAGGGCGTCGGTGACGGCCCCCATCCCGCCGACGGGCACCCGCCACTCCCCGGTCCCGTTGCCGACGAGGTGGTAGAGGAAGCAGCGGTTCTGGATCCTTGAGGGGTCATCGAGCGAGGCGAAGGTGCCGATCAGGCCGTCCGTTCCGACCACGCCACGCACGGTGTCGTCGGTGAAGCGCTCCCGCAGCACGTCTCCGAGGGGGCGCTCCACCAGCGCGGACCAGATCTCCGGGTCCACCCGCTCGCGGATCGCCCGCTCCGTCTCGAGCGGCTGGAGGAACGTCGGGGCGACGACCTCGGCGAAGCCGGTCACCTGGGAGTAGAAGCGCTGCCAGGCGGCGTACTCGTCGTCCCCGCCGGTCAGCGCGCGGAACGAGGCGGCGGTGGCGTCGCCCTCCGGGCGCTCCACGAACAGGCCCAGGTCACGCCCGTCACGTTGGACGGGCGTGTACGACGCCACGGAGCGCGACCGCAGGTCGAGTGAGAGATCCAGGTCCTCGATCAGCTCCTGCGGCATCATGCTCACCAGGTAGGAGTAGCGAGAGAGGCGGGCACCCACGCCGGGGAACGCCTGCTTGCTGACGGCGGCGCCCCCCGTGTGCGGAAGTCGCTCCAGGAGTAGCGTCGACATCCCCCGACCGGCGAGATAGGCAGCGGCCACCAGGCCGTTGTGTCCCCCGCCGACGATCACGACTTCGTAGGACGTTCGAATGGGTGCGGTCACCTCTGGAGCGTAATCGGTGCCGACGATCGTCGTGGTGGGAGTGGCGGGTACACCCGGTGCGGAATGTTGAAGGTTGAATTATCGTTGTGAGCGGTGTCCGGTCCACCCGGCACTCGCCGGCTACACGAGGAGAGAGCACCAATGCCAGCCATCACCGTCGACGACCTCACCGTTCTTCCGCGCATCGGTGTGCCCGGACTCGGCGACCAGCCACGACCGGTGTGGCGGTGACCGATGCCCCGTCCGGCTTCGAGGGTGAGGGCTTCCCGGTCCGCCGGGCCTTCGCGGGGGTGGACATGTCGCTGCTGGACCCGTTCGTCCACATGGACCAGATGGGCGAGGTCGAGTACGCGCCGGGCGAGCCGAAGGGCACCGCCTGGCACCCGCACCGCGGGTTCGAGACCGTCACCTACATCATGGACGGCGTCTTCGACCACCAGGACTCCAACGGTGGTGGTGGGACGATCACCAACGGCGACACCCAGTGGATGACCGCCGGCTCCGGGCTGCTCCACATCGAGGCTCCGCCGGAGGCGCTCGTCATGAGCGGCGGGCTGTTCCACGGGCTCCAGCTCTGGGTGAACCTGCCGCGCGACGCGAAGATGAGTGTCCCCAGGTACCAGGACCTGCGCGCCAACGAGGTGGGTCTGGCGACCACGCCCGACGGTGGCGCGCTGCTCCGGGTGATCGCCGGCGAGGTGGCGGGGCACGCCGGCCCCGGCTCGACGTACACGCCGATGACGATGCTGCACGCCACCGTCGCCCCCGGCGCCCGGCTCGAGCTGCCCTGGCACGTCGACTTCAACGCCCTGGTCTATGTGCTCGGCGGTCGCGGCACGGTGGGCAGCGCGGGACGCCGGATCGGCACCGGCAACCTCGCCGTCTTCGGGGCGGGGGACTACCTCACGGTGACCGCTGACCAGGGCCAGGACAGCCGTACGCCGGCGCTCGACGTGGTCGTGCTCGGCGGCCGGCCGATCCGCGAGCCGATCGCCTGGGCCGGGCCGTTCGTGATGAACACCAAGGCCGAGGTGATGCAGGCTTTCGAGGACTTCCAGAAGGGCCGGATGGGCCAGATCCCGGCCGTGCACGGCGCCCCGACGACCCTGACCGAGGGCTGAGCGGTCCCGAGCCATAACCGCCTCCTCGGCGCGTCGTTGTTGATGCGTCGAAGGGAGGCCACATGGCCCGCGCCGCCGCCACCGGATTCTGGGAGCAGCTCGCGATTGCCCTCGCGCCCAAGATGGTCCTGCTCGCCTGTGTCGCCCTGTACGCCGTGATCGCGGGGGCGCAGCCCGAGGGTGTCACCCAGGCAGAGAGACCGGCTCCCGACGACATCCACGCCGCCGTGGTGGAGGACCACGGTCCTGCGTGGCTTCCCTCGTACGCCGCACGCTTCCCCGGCTGCATGTCGACGCAGCACTGGGACCGCGTCCAGATCCCCACCGCTGTGGTGGTGCTGCGCCGCTCCGGTGACCCCGTCCGGATGGGGCTCGACGACGTCTTCCACCGGGCCGGCAACCGCAACCGGGCTGACGACGTGTGGACCGTCGGCGTCTGCCACTGAACCGGCCGGGCGGGTCTGCCCGCTCGACGGCGAACGGCCCCGACGCAGTGCGCCGGGGCCGTTCGATTCGACTGGGGTGAGTAACGGGACTTGAACCCGCGACATCCGCGACCACAACGCGGCGCTCTACCAGCTGAGCTATACCCACCATGAGTCCGCGTTCCCGCTGGACCGATGAGGAGTGTACTAGTTCTCGGGGGTGGTCCCCGCATCGGGAGTCGGCGTCGTCGCGCCGGTCAGCGAGCCGCCGTGACGGGCCGCGATCGCCCGGGCCTGGTCGCTGTCGGGACCCGGCGGAGGCACGAAGACCGCCTCCCGGTAGTAGCGCAGCTCCTCGATGCTCTCGCGGATGTCGGCCAGCGCCCGGTGGTTGCCGCTCTTGGACGGAGCCTGGAAGTAGGCGCGCGGGAACCAGCGGCGTGACAGCTCCTTGATCGAGGACACGTCGACGATCCGGTAGTGCAGGAACGACTCGAGCGTCGGGCATGTCCCGGACCAGGAACGTGCGGTCGGTGGCCACCGTGTTGCCGGCCAGGGGAGGGCGGCTTCCTTCGGGGCAGTGCTCGCGGATGTATGCCAGGACCTGGGCCTCGGCGTCCTCCATCGTCGTGCCGGAGTCGAGCTCGTCGAGGAGGCCCGAGCTGACGTGCATGGCGCGCACGAAGTCGATCATCTGGTCGAGGGCCTCGGGCGGCGGCTTGATCACGACGTCGACCCCGTCACCGAGCACGTTGAGGTCGAAGTCGGTCACCAGGGCAGCCACCTCGATCAACGCGTCCGCGACCACATCGAGCCCGGTCATCTCGCAGTC
The DNA here is from genome assembly GCA_963740525.1 of uncultured Actinomycetota bacterium. Taxonomy (GTDB): domain Bacteria; phylum Actinomycetota; class Actinomycetes; order Propionibacteriales; family Nocardioidaceae; genus CAVUEG01. The sequence goes on along the minus strand of CAVUEG010000006.1, from coordinate 217,935 downwards.
GATCCACACAAGTCTGTCGTTCACGGTCAGCACCTTACTCAACGCCCCTCCGGCCACCCGTCCTCACGGGACGACATGTGAGGATGGCGCTACCGCGGTGAAACAACTCGGCGTGGGGCAACAGGTCGGTCGGGAGGCCGCCAGGATGAAGATCGAACGCGTCCAGCGGTGGGTGATGTCCACGCTGATGTCGGTCACCGCGGTGATCTTCGCGACCGGGCTCGCGCTGCTGAGTGACCACGCGCCCGACAGGCGGGGCAGCAAGGTCGGCCTGCTCGTGATCGCGGCCGTCGTCGGAGTGATCGCCGTGATCGGAGTCAGGGTGATCAACGAGCGCCGGATCGCTCACCCCGTGGCTGCTGGTCGGGCTGGTGCCGGCCGCCGTTCGGTGGCTACCTGGTGCTGGGGCGCTGACCGGCCCGACGGGGGACTTGGCAGACTCTCGGGCGTGACCGAACCCTCCGCCCCGCACCTGTCTCCTTCATCGCCGGCCTCCCCAAGGCCGAGCTCCATGTCCATCACGTCGGCTCCGCGTCGCCGCGCATCGTGGCGGAGCTGGCCGAGCGCCATCCCGGCACCGTGCCGAGCGACCCGGTGGAGCTGGCGACGTTCTTCGACTTCCGCGACTTCGCGCACTTCATCGAGGTCTACCTGGCGGTCGTCGCGCTGATCCGGACCCCCGAGGACATCCGGCTGCTCACCTACGAGGTGGCTCGCGAGATGGCCGAGGGCCAGCAGATCCGGTACGCCGAGCTGACCTGCACGCCGTACACCTCGGTGCTGGCGGGCGTGCCGATCGAGGCCTACACCGAGGCGATCGACGATGCCCGGGTGGCTGCGGAGCGGGACCTCGGGATCGTGCTGCGGTGGGTCTACGACATCCCGGGGGAGTTCGGGATCCCCGGGGCCGACGCGACGCTGGACTACGCGCTGAACCACCGCAGCGACGCCCTCGTCGGCTTCGGCCTGGGCGGACCGGAGATCGGGGTGCCCAGGCCGCAGTTCAAGCCGCACTTCGACGCGGCGCGATCGGCGGGTCTGCACAGCGTCCCGCACGCGGGCGAGACCACGGGGCCCGAGACGGTCTGGGACGCGTTGCGAGACCTCGGCGCGGAACGGATCGGGCACGGCACCACCTCGGCGCAGGACCCGGCGCTGCTGGCCCATCTCGCCGAGCGGGGGATCCCGCTCGAGGTCTGTCCGTCGTCCAACATCGCGACCCGCGCCGTCGCCACGCTGGAGGAGCACCCGATCCGGGCCTTCCGCGACGCCGGGGTGGTGGTGACCGTCAACAGCGACGACCCGCCGATGTTCGGGACCACCCTGAACCGCGAGTACGAGATCGCCGCCGGGCTGCTCGGTCTCGACGAGGTGGGGGTGGCGTCCCTGGCGAAGACGGCGGTCGGTGCGTCGTTCCTGGACGCCGAGGGAAAGGCACGACTGGTCGGCGAGATCGACGGGTACGCCGCAGCCGCCGGAGTCTGAGCCGCCGCCAGAGCGGAAAGGCTGACGGTTTCGCGCCGACTTTTCGCGGCAATGGGTTCACATTCGAACAGGTGTTCGGATAGAATCCACATATGTCAGCACTCCTCGACCTGCACCCCGATGCCGGCCACCCGGCCGTCGCCGGCGCGTTCGAGGTCCATGACGTGCTCGACGCACTGGATGTCTCGGCACCGATGTCACCGGCCGAGCACGCGACAGCCGTGGCCGAGTGGCAGCGGGTGGTGTCGCGGGTCGAGGCCCTGAAGCTGAGGCTGATCGCCGGTGCCGACCGGGCCGGGGTCGCCGCCGAGGTCGGGGCCTCCGGCACCGATGCCTGGCTGCGCCGGCAGACCCATGTCACCTCGACCGCGGCCGCGCGTCAGGTCACCCTGGCCACGGAGCTGTCCCAGGGCCATCTGCCCACCAACGAGGCGCTGGACGAGGGAGTGGTCTCACCGGCCCACGCGGCGGTGATCGTGCACGCGACCTCCCAGCTGCCGACGACCCTGACCCCGCTCGAGAGGGACCGGGTCGAGACGGCGCTGGTGGAGCAGGCGCGGAGTCTCGACCCCAGCCAGCTCCGGCGGGCGGCGCGCCGGGCCCTGGAGGCGGTGACCGATGACCGGACCGAGGTCGACGCGCACGAGGACTCCCTGCTCCGCGACGAGGAGGAGCGTGCCCGCGCCCGGACCCGGCTGACGCTGCACGACAACGAGGACGGCACGGTCAGCGGGCACTTCACCGTCCCGCAGCTGGCTGGCGACATCCTGCGCAAGGTCCTGGACACGATGACTGCGCCGCGGCGCGCCGCCCTCGGTGCGCCGCGAGCCCAGGGCGGGTTCGCCGACGAGCGCACCGACTGGGCGCATGCTCGCGGGCTTGCGTTCTGCGAGCTCCTCGAGCACCTGCCCACCGACCACCTGCACGGCAAGGTCGCCGCCACGGTCGTGGTGACCCTGGAGCACTCCCGCCTCGTCGGCGCGCTTGGTGCCGCGGGCATGGACACGGGGAGCCACCTCTCAGCGGGGGAGGCCCGGCGCCTCGCCTGCGGTGCCGGGATCCTGCCGGCCGTCCTGGACGGCGTGAGCCTCCCGTTGGACCTCGGGCGGACCCAGCGGCTCTTCAGCGAGGCTCAGCGGGTGGCGCTGGCCACCCGGCACACGACCTGCTCCGCCGACGGGTGCGAGCGCCCCTTCGCCTGGTGCGAGCTCCATCACCAGATCAGCTGGAAGGACGGCGGTCGCACCGACCTCGCCCAGGCGATCCCGCTCTGCCACTTCCATCACCGACGGATCCACGACCCGGCGTACGGCCGAGCACGCCTGCCGGACGGCGGGATCAGGTTCCATCGCAGGACGTAGGAGTTCTAGGAGGAGTTGGCGGGTGCCCCCGGCAGGACTCGAACCTGCGACCTAGAGATTAGAAGGCTCTTGCTCTATCCATCTGAGCTACGGGGGCGGGGGATCGGAATTCTAATCGGGACAATGGCCGGGATCACGAGTCTCTGTCGTTGCCGTCTTCGTCACACCGATCCGCGCGGGCCAGTATGGCACCCCGTCACGGTTGGACGGGCGGCTCCGTGGGCTGGCCGAGCGGTTCGCCGGGTGCGTCGGGGAGCTTGCCGATGCTGCGCAGCTGCGACCAGTTGGCCGCAGCCCAGACGGTGAGCGCGCGGGCGCCTGACGTGGAGTAGCCGCTCGGGGAGCCGAGCGTGGAGACCCCGATCCGGTGCCCGTCGATCGGGGTCGAGACGACGAGGGTGTTCTTGGCCGGCGTGGTGTAGCCGCTCTTGCCCTGGGTGCCGGGGTTGGTCGCCAGGTAGGAGTTGACGTAGTCGGTGCCGCGGTAGACGCGGTGCGTACGACCGCCGCGCGGCCCGAGGTCGAAGGACGCAAGTTCGAGGATCGGCTCCACCACGGCGTCGGCCTGCGCGGCGCGGAGGAAGACCAGCAGGTCGTACGCCGACGAGTGCGCGCCCCAGGCGGTGAGCCCGGACGGCGTGACCACGGTGGTGTTCTTCGCGCCGAGCTGTGCGGCCCGCGCGTTCATGGCCCGGATGAAGGACCGGTGGCCGCGGGGGTGGGAGCCGGCGAGCGCCTCGGCCGCATCGTTGCCGGAGGGCAGGAGCATCCCGGCCAGCAGGGCACGGCGGGTGTAGCGCGCACCGACCTTGAGCCCGGCGCAGGTGCAGTACTGCGGGTGCGCCTCGGCCTTGGTGACCCGGTGCCGGGGGAACCGCCGGACCGTCGCCGCGGCCGTGACCGCGGTCAACAGCTTGATGGTCGAGGCCTGCGGCAGGTGGCGGTGCCGGTCGTGAGCGGCGAGGATCCGACCGGTGTCCAGGTCGGCCACGACCCAGGACCGTGCCCGCAGACGAGGCGGCTTCGTGAACTCACCGGCCGGGCGGAAGGTCGTACGGCGTACCTCGATGGCTGTGGCGACCTGCCGTGCCGTCGACGTCGTGGTCGTGGTGCCGAGGCGGGGGGTCGGTCCGGCGGAGGCGGGGACGGAGGAGAGAGCGAGCCCCGTGACGAGGGCCAGGAAGGTCAGGACGGACAGGCGAGCGGTGAGCGGGGTGGAGCGCATGACGGAAGAACCTTCGATCGTGAACGTTGTCCGTCGACCGTAGGTCGAGTCCCCGCTCCGGCGGGGCGTTTTGCCGGAATCGAGTCCGGTCGCTGAGTCCTTGGCAATGGGGAGTAGGTGGGGCCGCCATCACTGACGGCCCCACCCCCTCGGGATTCTTCTACCTGCCGGCTCTTCTACTTGCCGGCGTCACCAGCGTCGGTGGCGTCCTGGTGGCCCTCTTCGTTCGGGTTGACGTCGGGACCCTGGTTCGGGCCGTCGTCGGCGCCCTTCGCCTCGGCGCCTTCGACCCCGTCCTTCTCGGCCGCGTCGCCGGCGTCGTTGGCGTCCTGGTGGCCCGCCTCGTTCGCGTTGGTGTCGGGACCCTGGTTGGGGCCGTCGGCTGCGTCCTCGGCAGCGCTTGAACCCGCCGCCTCGGCCGAGGCGGGGGCGGGAGCCGGAGCACCCGTGTCCGCGTGGGCGGTCATCACGCCGCCCAGCCCGAGGGCTGCGATGAAGGCCGAGGTGCCGACCATTGCCACGTTGCGCTTGAGGTTTCGCATTGTGTATCTCCCTTCGTAGACCGCCGGACGCGGTCTGGTGGTCCCAGAGTGCAGAGGTACCGCTGTGAGGACCCTGTGCCCTCCTGAGAGCGGCTCTCAGGCTCCTCACATGTGTCGACTGCGAGGATGCTTGGCAGGGGGTCGGAGCGAGGAGAGCCTGTGCGGATGCTGCTGGTCGAGGACGAAGTGCTCCTCGCCGAGACGCTGCGGCGTGGCCTGGTGGCGGAGGGCTTCGTCGTCGACGTCGTGCATGACGGGCCGGGGGGTTTGTTCGCGGCGCAGACCAACGACTACGACATCGTGGTCCTGGACATCATGCTGCCCGGCCTCAACGGTTACGACGTGTGCCGCCGCCTCCGTGAGGCCGAGATCTGGACGCCCGTGCTGATGCTGACCGCCAAGGACGGCGAGCTCGACCAGGTCGATGCCTTCGACCTCGGGGCCGATGACTACCTCACCAAACCGTTCTCCTTCGTCGTTCTCGTGGCGCGGCTGCGCGCCCTGATCCGCCGTGGAGCACCGGAACGTCCTGCGGTCCTGACCGCTGGTGACCTGAGCCTTGACCCGGCCACGCGGGCCGTCACCCGAGGGACGACCGACGTCGCCCTGACGCCCCGGGAGTTCGGACTCCTCGCCTTCTTGATGCGGCACCGTGGCGACGTCGTGTCGAAGACCGAGATCCTCGAGAGCGTCTGGGACCTCAACTACGAGGGTGACGAGAACGTCGTGGAGGTCTACGTCGGCTACCTGCGCCGCAAGATCGACCAGCCGTTCGGACGGCGCGCGATCGAGACGGTCCGCGGCGCCGGCTACAGGTTGGCCAGGACCGGTGGCTGAGAGCGGGCGGCGGCCCAGGTTCGGCGGCGTACGTATGCGCGCTTCCGTCGCTGCCACCCTCGTCGTTGCCCTGTTCCTCGCCATGGCCGCGGTGGCGTTCGTCGTACTTCAGCGCCACCAGCTGGTGGGATCGTTCACCGGAGTGGCGCGTCAGCAGGCCTCGGACGTCGCCGACCGGGTCGCGCAGCAGGGTGTTGCGGTGGACCTGGTCGGCGGGGCCGGAGACCGGTCGCTGATCCAGGTGGTCGACCGCAACGGAACTGTGGTCGCCGCCAGTCCCTCGGTCGAGGGCGAAGCCCCGGTCGTCGCCCTCCGGCCGAGACCGGGGCAGGTCCTGACCGCTCGACGGCACGAGCTGCCGATCGGTGAGGGACAGCAGTTCGTCGTGATCGCCCGAGGAACGATGAGCCCGGATGGTCCCATGGTCGTCCTCGCCGCCCAGAGTCTGGAGGCGGTGCAACGTACGACGGCGGTGGCCGCGGGGCTTCTCGTGGTGGGCTACCCCCTCGTGCTCCTCGCGGTGGCGCTCACGTCCTACTGGCTGACCGGCCGCGCCCTGGCGCCGGTCGAGGCGATCCGACGACGGGTCGCCGCGGTGCAGGACACCACGGAGCTCTCGGCACGGGTGCCGGTGCCCGGAGGCGATGACGAGATCGCCCGGCTGGCGCAGACGATGAACTCGATGCTGGCCCGGTTGGAAACCGGAGTGGAGGCGCAACGCCGGTTCGTCGGGGATGCCTCGCACGAGCTGCGAAGCCCGCTGGCCACGATCAGGGCGGCGCACGAGATCGGCACCCTGCATCCCGGGGCTGCCGACTGGACGGACACGAGCCGGGGGATTCTCGACGAGCTCGACCGGGTCGACCGTCTGGTCGCCGACCTGCTGCTGCTCGCCCGGGCCGACGAGCGTGCCCTGGGGCTCCAGGTGGTCGACGTCGACCTCGACGACCTGGTCGGCGAGGAAGCGGCACGTCTTCGTCGCACCGGCGTGGCGGAGGTGGTGGTGACCGGCGCCCCGGTCCGGGTCCGTGGAGACAGGGAACGGCTGGCGCGCCTGCTCCGCAACCTCTGCGACAACGCTGCCCGACATGCCGAACGACGGATCGAGATCCGGCTCCGGGTCGACCAGTCGACGGCCTCCGTCGAGGTCATCGACGATGGGTCAGGAGTGCCCGACGCCGACCACGACCGGATCTTCGACCGTTTCGTCCGGCTGGATGAGAGCCGGGCGCGCGACAGCGGAGGCGTGGGACTTGGGTTGCCGATAGCCAGGCAGATCGCCCGCGCCCATCACGGCGACCTGCGACTCGAGCGCGCTGGCACCGGCGCCCACTTCGTGCTCACGATGCCGGTTGCCGAAGGGAACCACGGCGCACGGAGTGCTCCAGAGGAGTGACGGCTCAGCCGCGGAGGCGCGCCATCCAGTCCTCGATGGCGTCCGGGTCGCGGGGGAGGGCGGCTGAGAGGTTCCGTGACCCGTCGCCGGTGACCAGGATGTCGTCCTCGATCCGGATCCCGATGCCGCGCAGCTCCTCGGGGACGAGCAGGTCGTCCTCCTGGAAGTACAGCCCAGGCTCCACGGTCAGCACCATGCCCTCGGCCAGGTCCCCTCGCGGGTAGCGGTCGGTGGAGGCCAGTCCGCAGTCGTGCACGTCCATCCCGAGCATGTGGCTCGTGCCGTGCAGCGTCCAGCGGGCGTAGACCTTGCTGTCCGGGGACAACGCCTCTTCGGCGGAGACGGGAAGCAGGTCGAGATCCTCGAGCCCGTGCGCGAGCACCTCCATCGCCGCCCCGTGGGCTGCCAGGAACTTCGCGCCAGGGCGTACGGCGTCGATGCCGGCCTGCTGCGCCTTCAGGACCAGGGAGTACAGGTCGCGCTGGAGCGGGGTGAACCGGCCGTCGACGGGCAGGGTGCGGGTGACGTCGGCGGTGTAGAGCGAGGTGGCCTCGACCCCCATGTCGAGCAGGATCAGCTCGCCCGGGGTCACCGGGCCGTCGTTGTCGATCCAGTGCAGGGTCGTCGCGTGCCGACCGCCGCCGACGATCGAGTCGTAGCCGATGTCGTTGCCCATGGTCCGCGCCCGGCGGAAGAACGTCCCTTCGATCCAGCGCTCCCCGAGCTCGAGCACCCGGTCCCACTCGCGTGCGCAGTCCTCGAAGCCCAGGGTCGTCGCGTCGCAGGCGACCTGGAGCTGCTCGACCTCCCAGTCGTCCTTGACCAGACGCATCTCGGAGAGGACCTGGGTGAACTCGGTGTCGTGGGTCTCGTCCTCGGCGACCAGTCGGTCCACCATCGGGTCGACCCCTCGCAGCACCCGGGTCTTGGCCCCGCTGCGGAACACCGCGGGCAGCTCGTCGATGTGACGGCACTCGATGCCGAGCGAGTCGGAGATCTCGTGCAAGGACGGACGCCGGCCGGCCCACAGCTCGCCGTACTGGCGGTCGCGGAAGAACTCGTCGGTGTCGCGCTGTGACCTCGGGCGGGCGTAGAGCACCTGCTCGCCGCCGTCGAGGACCAGGACGGCGTCGCTGGTCTGGTTTCCCGAGAGGTAGGTGTGCGCCGTGTCGGGCCGGAAGCGGTAGTCGGTGTCGTAGCTGCGCACCTTGAAGGTGCCGGCAGGCACGACGAGCGTCTCGCCGGGGAACATCTCGACGAGCCGCTGTCGTCGCTGCGCGGCCCACGGGGTCACCGGATGCGGCGGCAGGTCCAGCTCGCGGTCCCCCCCACCCGGTGCGCATGAACGCGGAGTACGCAGCCGGAACGGCCGGGTCATGGCTCTCCGTCCGGGGCGTGGTCTCGGACGTGGTCTCGGACGTGGAAGCAGCGTCTGTGCCTGAGGTGTTGTCGCTCACGCTGTCACTCTACGTCCGGAGGCGGCGCTGTCGACCGTTAGGCTTCCGGCATGCCAGTACGTCGCGGGAACAGCGTTGCGTTCACGGTCTCCGTGACCGCCGCGATGCTGGTCGGCGCAGCGCTGATGGCCTACGTCCTGGTGCGTTCGGGAGCGCCGCACGCGCTCACTGTCGGCGTCCTGCTCGCCGCCCTGCCGGTGGGTCCCCTGGTCGCGTGCTACGTCTGGCTGGACCGTTACGAGCCCGAGCCCGTGCACCTGCTGGCTCTCGGGCTCGGCTGGGGCGCGCTGGTGGCGACCTCCGCGGCGCTCGTCCTCCAGGCTCTCGACGCCGCGGTGTTCAGCCGACCCGAGACGCTGTCCGCGGCGTTGGTCGCACCCGTCACGGAGGAGGCCGCCAAGGGCCTGTTCGTGGTGCTGCTGCTCGTCGCGCGACGGCATGCTCGGCGGGATCCTCGACGGCATCGTGTACGCCGGCATCATCGCCATCGGCTTCGCCTTCACCGAGAACATCCTCTACCTGGCGCAGCGCCTTCGGCGAGGACCGGGCTTGGGACCACGGGCTTCGCCTCCGCGACGGCCGGGACGTTCTTCGTCCGCGTGGTATCTTCGCCCGTTCGCCCACCCCCTGTTCACGGTGCTCTCCGGCATCGGCTTCGGGATCGCCGCACTCGGCCGGCGACCCGCCGTCCGCGTGCTCGCGCCGCTGGCGGGGTACGTCGGCGCGCTGACGGCGCACGCCCTGTGGAACGGCTCGGTCTTCTTCGGAGGCGGGCACGCGTTCATCGGCACGTATCTGCTGGTCATGGTCCCGGCATTCCTCTTCCTCGTGGGGTTTGCCGTCTGGACGCGCCGACGTGAGGGAGAGATGCTCGCCCGTTCCTTGACCGACTGCGCCAACCGCGGCTTCCTGACTCACGCCGAGGTGCCTTGGCTGGTACGGATCCCGGCCCGGCGCTACTGCCGCAAGGATGCTCGGGCCCGAGGCGGCCGACTCGCGCAGCGAGCGATGCGCGAGTATCAGCAGCAGGCCATCGAGCTCGGGTTCCTGCACAGCCGCTTCCTGCGCGGGACGGCGCCCGACGACGTGGTGCAGCGTGGACAGGCGATGGTCGACCACCTCGCGGCGTTGCGACCTCAGATCCGATTTCCCGATGCGGCGGCGGTCCCGGCCGCAAGGACGGCGGCACGATGACAGGCACCACCCCCTCGATGGAGATGCTCAACGCGCTGGTGCACCTGCGCGCGGCTCTCGACGCGGCACAGCTGCCGCTGGACCGTCCCGGGGTCGACGAGGTGCGCACCCGCAGGACCGACATGATCGACCAGCTCGAGGACTATGTCCTGCCGCGGCTGATCCAGATCGACGCCCCGCTGCTGGCGGTCGTGGGCGGGTCCACCGGGGCGGGCAAGTCCACGCTCGTCAACTCGCTGGTGGGGACCGCGGGTCACCGAGCCCGGCGTGCTCCGGCCGACGACGATGTCGCCGGTGCTCGTTCACAACCCCGCCGACGCCGACTGGTTCGACATGGACCGGATCCTGCCCGACCTCGCCCGCACCACCGGGGCGAGCGGTGACCCGGGGGCGCTCCAGCTGGTGGCCTCCGACTCGGTCCCCGTCGGCCTGGCGATCCTGGACGCACCCGACGTCGACTCCGTCGAGGAGCGCAACCGCACGCTGGCCGCGCAGCTGCTCTCGGCCGCCGACCTGTGGCTTTTCGTCACCTCCGCCGCCCGCTACGCCGACCAGGTGCCCTGGGACTACCTTCAAGGCCGCATCCGAGCGCAGCGCCTCCGTCGCGATCGTGCTCGACCGGACCGCTCCTGCCGCCGTCACCGAGGTGAGCAGCCACCTGGCACGCATGCTCACCTCGAGGGGTCTGCGCGACTCGCCGTTGTTCGTGGTGGAGGAGGGTCGCGTCGACGACGACGGGCTGCTGCCCGCAGAGTCCGTGGCTGATATCCGGGGCTGGCTGCACGAGCTGGCCGAGGACGCCGACGCGCGCTCCGCGGTCGTGAAGCAGACCCTCGAAGGCGCGATTCGCACCATCTCGCGGCGCACGCATGACGTCGCGGACGCCTTCTCCGAGCAGGTCGACCTGGCCGAACGCCTGCGAGCCGACGTGGACACGGCGTACGACGAGGCCGAACGCCGGCTGCACGACGCCTCGGCCGACGGCTCGCTGCTGAGGGGCGAGGTGCTCGCGCGGTGGCAGGAGTTCATCGGGACCGGCGAGCTCCTGCGATCCCTGGAGACCCGCGTCGGATGGCTGCGTGACCGGCTCGTCGCGGTGGTCAAGGGGCGCCCCCAGTCGGCAGAGCGGATGACCGTGGCGGTCGAGTCCGGGCTGGAGATGCTGATCGTGGAGCACGCCGAGGGCGCGGCCGAGCGGGCCGCTTCGTCGTGGGGCTCCCTGGACGCGGGGCGACACCTGCTCGAGGACGCCGGACAGGATCTGAGCCGCGCCTCGCGCGACCTCCGTGGTCGCACCGAACGCGCCGTGCGCGACTGGCAACGGGGTGTCTTCGACCTGGTCCGCAAGGAGGGTGCCGACAAGCGCTCGACGGCGCGCTTCCTCGCGTTCGGCGTCAACGGGCTGAGCATCGCCTTGATGGTGGTGGTCTTCGTGCACACCGCGGGTCTGACCACCGCCGAGGTCGGGATCGCCGGCGGCAGCGCGGTCGTCGGCCAGAAGCTGCTGGAGGCCGTCTTCGGTGAGCAGGCGGTGCGCCGGCTCGCGGAGAGCGCCCGCAAGGACCTGGACGGGCGGATAAGGGCGCTGATGGCCACCGAGCGCGACCGGTACCTCACCCTGGTCGACGCGCTCGGGATCGACCCCGACGCGGGGGAGCGGCTGCGCGAGGTCTCGCGTCGGGTCGACGACCTGCGCTTCGCGGCTTCGCTGGAGGACAAGGCGTGAACGCAGTTCTGGACAAGGCTCGACAGCTGTTGGGCCGGAGCACGGACGTCCGCGCGCGAGTCGAGGGGCTGGAGGCCGCCGTGACCGCGGCGAAACCGTTCGTCGACGGCGCGGAGCTGGAGCAGGCGGCCCTGGTCGCCGAGCGGGCCGGTGCCCGGCTGAAGCTGTCGGGCAGCCACACCGTCGTGGCGCTGGCCGGTGCCACAGGCTCCGGGAAGTCCTCCACGTTCAACGCTCTCAGCGGGCTCGACCTCGCCGCGGTCGGCGTACGCCGGCCCACGACGTCCTGGGCGTCGTCGTGCGTGTGGGGAGCCGAGGGAGCCGATGAGCTCATGGAGTGGCTCGGCATCCCCAAGCGCCACCAGGTCGCCCGGGACTCGATGCTGGGCACCCCCGGGGACCATGCCGACCAGCTCAAGGGGCTGGTCCTGCTGGACCTGCCGGACCATGACTCCACCGAGGTGTCGCACCATCTCGAGGTGGACCGCCTCGTGGCCCTCACGGACATGCTGGTCTGGGTGCTGGATCCCCAGAAGTACGCCGACGCAGCGATCCACGACCGCTACCTCAAGCCGCTCGCGTCCCACGCCGACGTCATGGTGGTGGTGCTCAACCACATCGACGAGGTGCCTGAGGACAACCGGCCCGGGCTGCTGGCGGACCTTCGTCGGCTGCTGGCCGAGGACGGTCTCGGCGAGGTACCCGTGTTCGCCACCAGCGCGCTTCACGGCCTGGGCATCGACGAGCTGCGGGCCGAGGTCACCCGGCGGGTGTCGACCCACTCCGCCACGCAGACCAGGCTGATGGCCGACGTCCTCACCGCGGCCGAGGCGCTTGCCGAGACGACCGGATCCCACCAGCCTGCGGCACTCACCCGGCAGCGGCGCTCGGAGCTGACCGATGCGCTGGCCGAGGCCGCCGGGGTACCGGTCGTGGTGGAGGCGGTGCAGCGCTCGGTCCTCCGTCGGACCACGCGCGCGACGGGCTGGCCGGTCACGGCGTGGCTGGGGCGGCTCAGGCCGGACCCGCTCCGTCGCCTGCACCTCGACGTCGGCGCCTCGGCCCGGGACCTGGTCTCCCAGGCCAGGTCCTCCCTTCCCGAGGCGAACCAGATCCAGCAGGCTCGGGTGGACCAGGTGGTCCGTCAGGTGGCGGAGGACGAGTCCCGCGGACTGACCCGCCCCTGGGCGGACGCGGTACGCGCCGCGTCGGTCTCCCGGCTGCCGGACATCAACGATGCGCTGGACCGCGCCGTCACGGCCACGGACCTGCGCGTGAAGCGGATGCCGCTCTGGACGAACCTCGTGCGCTCCGTGCAGTGGCTGCTGATCCTGACGGCACTCGGTGGGGCCGGCTGGCTGGGCACGCTGGCTGTCATGGGCTACCTCCAGCTTCCCCAACCGAGCACGCCGCGCGTCCTGGGCTTCCCGGTGCCCACCCTGATGCTGCTCGGCGGGGTGGTGGCGGGGATCGTGCTGGCCCTCGCGTCGCGGCTGCTGGTCTCGTTCGCAGCCCGCTCGCGAGCCCGCTCGGCCGACCACCGGTTGCGGGCCGCGGTCAGCGGCGTCGCCGAGCGGGTGGTGCTCGACCCGATCGAGGAGACCCTCGAGGCCTACCGGAAGACCCGAGAGGGACTCAGCCGCGCACTGCTGTGATCTGAGGCTCGATCACCTCTCCCGGCCCAGGTTCGGTCCACAGCCGCACCGGGGACACGGCGCTCCACGGCGTTCCAGCCTGCACGCCCTGCTCGGAGGTCCGCCCGGCGACGCTGAGCGGACACCACGAGCAGAGGAGCAGAACCATGAACGACGCCTATGTCACCTTCCAGGGTTGGGTCGGCACGGACGTGAGTTACCGCCAGGCCGGGACCGGCTGGGTCGCCTCCTTCCGGGTCGCCTGTACGCCGCGCTTCCGCCGTAACGGCGAGTGGGTGGACGGCGAGACCGTCTGGTTCACCGTCAACGCCTGGCGCAGCCTGGGCCGCAACGTGTCGGACTCGTTGCGCAAGGGCGAGCCGGTGATCGTCCACGGCAAGCTCCGCACCGACGTGTGGACCCGGGAGGACGGCCAGACGTCGGTGACCCAGATCGTGGACGCCACCTTCGTGGGCCACGACCTGGCCAAGGGGACGTCGGTCTTCACGAGGGTGCAGGCCGCCGCCACCGAGCCCGATCAGGACGCCGACGAGCTCCGTGAGGTCAACCACTCCTACGCGACGGCTGCGCCCCAGGTGCCGAGCAACGGCTTCGCGGCGTAGCAGGGACCCGGCTTCGGCGCGGTCACGGCCGATTTCGGCGCTGCGGCCGTGGCCCGTAGGCTCACGGCCATGGCTGAGTATGTGTTCACGTTGCGCAATGTGCGTAAGGCCCACGGCGACAAGGTGGTCCTGGAAAACGTCACCTTGTCGTTCCTGCACGGGGCCAAGATCGGCGTCGTCGGCCCCAACGGGACCGGGAAGTCGTCGCTGCTGAAGATCATGGCGGGCCTCGACCACGCCAACAACGGCGACGCCATCCTCGACCCCGGCTCCACGGTGGGGATGCTCCAGCAGGAGCCCCCGCTGAGCGAGGGCAAGACCGTTCTCGAGAACGTCGAGGAGGCCGTCGCCGAGATCAAGGGCAAGATCGACCGCTTCAACGCGATCTCCGAGGAGCTGGCGGCTCCCGACGCGGACTACGACACGCTGCTGGCCGAGATGGGCGACCTCCAGACCGACCTCGACCACGCGAACGCCTGGGACCTCGACAGCCGGCTCGACCAGGCCATGGACGCGCTTCGCTGCCCCCCGCCGGACATGCTCGTCGACAACCTCTCCGGAGGTGAGCGCCGTCGGGTGGCCCTGTGCAAGCTGTTGCTCCAGCAGCCGAGCCTGCTGCTCCTCGACGAGCCCACCAACCACCTCGACGCCGAGTCCGTGCAGTGGCTGGAGAGTCACCTCGCGTCGTACCCGGGTGCCGTGCTCGCGGTGACCCACGACCGGTACTTCCTCGACAACGTGGCCTCCTGGATCCTCGAGCTCGACCGTGGCCAGGCCCACCCCTACGAGGGCAACTACTCGACGTACCTCGAGACCAAGAAGGACCGCCTCAAGATCGAGGGCCAGAAGGACGTCAAGCGGGCCCGGATGCTCGAGCGAGAGCTCGAGTGGGTGCGCTCGAACGCCAAGGCCCGTCAGACCAAGAGCAAGTCGCGTCTGGCGCGCTACGAGGAGATGGCGGCCGAGGCCGACCGGATGCGGAAGATCGACACCTCGGAGATCAACATCCCGGCCGGACCCCGCCTCGGCGACATCGTGCTGGAGTCGCACGACCTGGCCAAGGGCTTCGACGGCCGCCAGCTGATCCACGACCTGTCGTTCTCGCTGCCCCGGGCGGGCATCGTCGGGGTCATCGGCCCCAACGGCGTCGGCAAGACCACGCTGTTCCGGATGATCACGGGCCAGGAGGCCCCCGACGAGGGCGAGCTCAAGGTCGGCACGACGGTCAAGATCTCGTACGTCGACCAGAGCCGCGGCGGTCTCGACCCGACCAAGAACGTCTGGGAGGTCGTCTCCGACGGGCTCGACTTCATCAAGGTCGCGAACTTCGAGATGAACTCCCGCGCCTATGTCGCGTCCTTCGGCTTCAAGGGCCCCGACCAGCAGAAGAAGGCCGGCGTGCTCTCAGGCGGTGAGCGGAACCGGCTCAACCTCGCGCTCACACTCAAGATGGGCGGCAACATGCTGCTCCTCGACGAGCCCACCAACGACCTGGACGTGGAGACCCTGTCCTCGCTCGAGGACGCGCTCCTCGACTTCCCCGGGTGCGCCGTGGTCACCTCGCACGACCGCTGGTTCCTCGACCGGGTGGCGACCCACATCCTGGCCTGGGAAGGCGAGGACGAGGACCCGGCGCGCTGGTTCTGGTTCGAGGGCAACTACGCGGCCTACGAGGAGAACAAGATCGAGCGCCTCGGCGCCGAGGCGGCGCGTCCGCACCGCGTGACCCACCGCAAGCTGACCCGCGACTGAGCTTCACTCACCAGACCAGCCAGCTCAGCGGATGTCGGCGGCCGGGTTGCTGTCGATCAGCTTGTCGACCGTCGCGTTCAGCACCCGGCCGAGCGCCGCGAAGTCTTCGTTGCTGCAGAGGTCGACCAGGTTCGCCCGGACACCCCGCACATGCACCGGGGCTGCCGCCTCGAGCACCTCGTAGCCCTTGTCGGTCATGACGGCCTCGATCCCGCGGCCGTCGCCGTCGCAGGGTCGGCGGGCGACGAGCCCGGCGGTCTCCATCCGGCTGATCGTGTGGGTGACCCGGCTGCGCGAGTGGGAGAGGGCGTCGGCCAGCACAGCCATCCGCATCCGCCGGCCCTCACGCTCTGAGAGCCGGACGAGGATCTCGTACTCCGCCAGGGACAGGCCGTGCTCGGCCAGGTCACGGTCCAGTCGGTCCAGGAGCAGGGTGGTGCCCAGGACGAAGGCGCGCCAGGAGCGCTGCTCCTCAGCCGAGAGCCACTTCACCGTGGTGCCGTTACTACGCATGAGAGCAAGTCTAGGGGCGCAGGGGTCGCGACATTTGACCGGCGCGGACCCATCCGCTAACATTGTTGAAAGTTCAATCAAAACTTCAATCAAATGTTCAACAACGCCTTCAACCAAGGAGCACCATGACCACCGCCGTCACGCCCACGTCCACCGACAGGTCCGCCAGCGCTCTCGTCGCCGGCTCCTGGACCATCGACCCCACCCACTCGGAGGTCGGCTTCACGGTTCGCCACCTGATGACCAAGGTGCGCGGGCAGTTCACGAAGTTCGAGGGCACGATCACCACCGGCGAGAGCCTCTCGGACGCCCGGGCGACCGCGACGATCGACCTCGCGTCGGTCGACACCCGCGAGCAGAACCGCGACGGCCACCTGCGCTCGGCCGACTTCTTCGACGTGGAGAACCACCCGACGATGACCTTCGCGACCACCTCCTTCGACGGTGAG
The DNA here is from genome assembly GCA_963740525.1 of uncultured Actinomycetota bacterium. Lineage (GTDB taxonomy): Bacteria > Actinomycetota > Actinomycetes > Propionibacteriales > Nocardioidaceae > CAVUEG01. The sequence continues at coordinate 201,741 of CAVUEG010000006.1, read as the reverse complement.
GTCGCCAGGGGCGAGCTCACGATCAAGGGCATCACCAAGCCGGTCGAGCTCGACGTCGAGTTCCTCGGCCTCGAGAAGGACGGCTACGGCAACCCGGTCGTCGGCTTCGACGCCACCGCCGAGGTCAACCGCAAGGACTGGGACCTCACCTGGCAGATGCCGCTCGACGGTGGACGCCTGCTGGTCGGCGAGAAGGTCACCCTCGTGCTCTCGGTGCAGGCGCGCCTCGACGCCTGAGCGACGTACCGCACTGTCACCACGACACGAGAGGGCCCCCGGGACGCATCCCGGGGGCCCTCTCGTGCCAGCAGCTGTTCCCGCCTGTCAGCTCATCCGCTCGAGGATCAGCGCCATGCCCTGACCGCCGCCGACGCACATGGTGATCAGCCCGGTCTGCTTGTCGTGGTGCTTGAGTGAGTTGAGCATGGTGTTCTGCAGCCGTGCGCCGGTCATCCCGAAGGGGTGCCCGACCGCGATCGCGCCGCCGTTGATGTTGAGCCGGTCGATGTCGATGCCGAGGTCCTGGTACGACGGCACGACCTGCGCGGCGAACGCCTCGTTGATCTCGACCAGGTCGATGTCGTCGATGGTCATGTTCGCGTGCTTCAGCGCCTGCCGGGTCGCCTCCACCGGGCCCAGGCCCATGATCTCGGGCGAGAGGCCGGTCACGCCGGTCGACACGATGCGCGCGAGCGGAGTCAGCCCGAGCTCCTTGGCCTTGGTGTCCGACATGATCACGACCGCCGCCGCGCCGTCGTTGAGAGCACAGCAGTTGCCCGCGGTGACCACGCCGTCGGGACGGAAGACCGGCTGAAGCTGTGAGATCGCCTCGTAGGTGACCCCGGCCCGGGGGCCGTCGTCCGCGCTGACCACGGTCCCGTCGGGAGTCGTGACAGGGGTGATCTCGTTGGCCCAGAAGCCGTCCGCGATCGCCTTCTCGGCGAGGTTCTGGCTGCGGACGCCGAACTCGTCGAGCTCCTGGCGCTTGAGGCCGCGCAGGCGGGCGACGTTCTCGGCCGTCTGGCCCATGGCGATGTAGGCGTCGGGGAGGTTGCCATCCTCGCGCGGGTCGTGCCAGTCGGCACCGCCCTCGGCTGCCTGCTTGGTCCGGGCCTTGGCGTCGTCGAAGACCGGGTTGTGGGTGTCGGGCAGGTGGTCGGAGGTCCCCTTGGCGAACCGGGACACGGTCTCGACGCCCGCAGAGATGAACGCGTCACCCTCGCCCGCCTTGATGGCGTGGAAGGCCATCCGGGTGGTCTGCACGCTCGACGAGCAGTACCTCGTGATCGTCGCGGCCGGAAGGTGGTCGTAGCCGAGCAGGACCGAGACGATCCGGCCCATGTTGTTGCCGGACTCGCCGCCCGGGAGCCCGCAGCCGAGGTAGAAGTCCTCCAGCACCATCGGGTCGAGCTCGGGGATCTTGTCGAGGGCAGCCTTGACGATGGTGGCGGTGAGCTCGTCGGGACGGAAGTCCTTCAGCGAACCCTTGTTGGCACGTCCGATCGGGGAGCGGGCGGCGGAAACGATCACGGCCTCGGGCACGGCGGGACTCCGTTCATCTGCAGGTTGGGGCGGGCCCGTCAAGCCTAGTCCGCTGCGCTCTGCGAGGATCGAGAGGTGCGTCACGTCTACCTGTGCCCCCTGCGTTGGGCCGACATGGATGCCCTGGGCCACATCAACAACGTCACCTACATCGACTATCTCCAGGAAGCGCGCGTCGACATGATGTCCGTGCACGCTCCGGTCTCGGGCGGCGAGGAGCTGGCCGAGGGCGTCGTCGTGGTCCGCCACGACGTTCAGTTCACCGCCCCCTTGCAGTACCGGCCCGACCCGGTGCGGGTCGAGTCGTGGGTCACGCAGGTCCGCGGAGCCTCCTTCACCATGGCTTACGAGATCGTCGACGTCGCCGAGGACGGGAGCCGGACGGTTTACCTTCGCGCAACGTCGCTGCTCACGCCGTACGTCTTCGCCGAGGAGCGGCCGCGGCGGCTTCGACCCGAGGAGAAGGACGTGCTGAACCGCTTCCTCGAGGCGCCGCCGGAGCTGGCCCGATGACCCGGCACGCGTTCGACCTCAAGGTCCGGTTCTCAGACGTCGACGTCTTCGGACACGTCAACAACGTGAAGTACTTCGAGTACTTCCAGGAGGCGCGGCTGTCGTTCCTCAGCGCGCTCCGTGGCGTCGACGGACTCGGGGGATCGGTCGTCGTGGTGGCGCAGATGACCGTGGAGTACAAGCGTCCGATCCTGTTCCGGCTGGAACCGTACGCCGTGGAGACCTGGGTCAGCCGGGTCGGGACGTCGTCGTACACGATCAGCGCCGAGATCAAGGACGCAGACGCGGTCCTCTCGAGGGCGGACGCCGTGCTGGTCGGCTTCGACGCCAAGACCCAGCGCGCTGCGCCGCTGTCCGAGGAGACCCGGGCCCGCCTGCTCGAGGCGCTCGAGTAGCCCTCAGGCGGTGGGGGAGTCGAGCGTGTTCACCATGAACTGTGCCGCGTGGGTGACGTAGTCCCAGAACTGGGCGTCCTGCTCGGGGGTGAGGTCGGCCGCGTCGAGTCCGGCCCGGAAGTGCACCAGCCACCGGTCCTTCGCCTCGGGGGTGACCGCGAAGGGAGCGTGCCGCATCCTCAGTCGCGGGTGACCGCGACTCTCGGAGTACGTCGTGGGACCGCCCCAGTACTGCACCAGGAACAGGCGGAACCGCTCCTCGGCCGGGGCGAGGTCCTGCTCGGGGTACAGCGGCCTGAGCACGTCGTCGGTTGATACGCCCTGGTAGAAGCGCGCGACGATCTTCTCGATGGTCGCGTAGCCACCGATCTCGTCGTAGAAGGTGCTCTGTCCTGGTGCGGTCGTCACCGTCCCATCCTCGCAGCCGGGGCCAGGCGGCTCACCGGGGGAGTGTCATAGTCGACCACGCAGCCCCGGCAGTTCCCTACGGCTCCGGCTGTTCCCACCAGCACTGTTCACCCGAAACCTGAGGAGAGTCACCCATGGCCACGACCCGTACCGCTCACACTCGCTGGGAAGGCACCCTTGCCGATGGCGGGGGCCAGGTCAGCTTCGACTCGTCCGGCATCGGGACCTACGACGTCTCCTGGCCGGCGCGCGCGGAGGAGCCGAACGGCAAGACCAGCCCCGAGGAGCTGATCGCTGCCGCTCACACGGCCTGCTTCTCGATGGCGCTGTCCGGCGCACTCGGCAAGGCCGGGACGCCGCCCACCTCTCTCGAGACGAAGGCCGACGTCACGTTCGTCCCGGGCACGGGCATCACCGGAATCCATCTGACCGTGGTCGGCACCGTGTCCGACATCTCGGCTGAGGACTTCGTCCGGGCCGCAGAGGGGGCCAAGACGAACTGTCCGGTCAGCCAGGCGCTGACCGGCACCACGATCACGCTGGACGCGTCACTCGCCTGAGAACGAGTCCTCCGGAGCCGGGGCGTCCGTCTCGGTTCCGGAGGTGTCCCCGGCGCGCTCACGGTGCCAGACGACCCGCTGCGGAAACGGGATCTCGATCTTCTCGTAGTCGAAGCGGCCCTTGATCCGCTCGCGCATCTCGCGGGCGACGGCCCACTGCTCCAGCGGTGCCGTCTTCAGGGTGACCCGCACGGTCACCTGGTCGGCGTCGAGCGACTGCACGCCCCAGACCTCGGGCTCCTCGATGATCTGTCCCTTGAAGTCCTCGTCGAGCCAGAGGTCATGGGCGACCTCCTTCAGCACGCGCTTGACCCGGGCCAGGTCCTCGCCGTACGCCACGCCGATGTCGAGGACGGTCCGCGCCCAGTTCTGGCTCATGTTCCCGATCCGCAGGATCTCCCCGTTGCGGACGTACCAGACGGTGCCGTCGACGTCGCGGATCCGGGTGATCCGGAGCCCGACGGACTCGACGGTGCCGACGGCGTACTCGGCGTCGATCACGTCCCCGACGCCGTACTGGTCCTCGAAGATCATGAACATGCCGGCGAGGAAGTCCTTGACGAGGCTCTGGGCACCGAAGCCGAGCGCGAGACCGATGATCCCGGCGCTGGCGATGATCGGTGCCACGTTGATGCCGACCTCGGACAGGGCCATCACCGTGATGATCACGATGATCACGCCCGAGGCGATGCTCTTGAGCAGGGAGCCCATGGCCTTCGCCCGCTGGGCCCGGCGGGCATTCGTGTGGTTCGTGACCGCCTGGGGGACGCCCTCGCGCGAGCGCCACAGGCGGGGCCGGCTGGGCAGGTTCCCGTCGCTGGCGCCGGCGATGAGGCGGTCGATCAACCGGTAGAGCCCCCACCGGATGACCAGGCCGATCAGGATGATGAAGAGGATTCCCAGTGGCTTGTTGATCAGCCAGTCCGAGCTACGGCTCAGGAACTCGCTGCCGGTCCAGTCGTAGACCTGACGGCAGAGGTAGCTGTTGTCGGGTGAGCAGGAGTCGACCATCGGGGGGAATTGCATGTGACGGAGGCTACGAGACTCCGCCGGGAGCCCCAAGTCAGAGACCGATATCCTTGCTGTGTGAATCGACACCCCGTGGACCATCTCACCCGACGCCTGGCCCGGAGCGCGGCGACGGCCCTCGCAGGCGGACTCGTGCTGACGGCGTCCTTCGCCACGCCGGCCTTCGCTGACACCCCCGAGACCTGGCAGGATCCGGCGCCGGTCTCCCCACTGCACGCCATCCTCCTGCTGGGCGGGGTGCCGCTGGCACTGATGGTCGTGATCACCCTGCTGGTCTACGCGCCGTCCTGGGCCAAGGGCGGGGACGAGTACACGCCAGGCCAGGCCTGGCGAGGTGAGCGCGAGTGGTTCGGTGGGCCGCGCTCGGGAATCGAGACTGCCGAGCAGGCCGAGCTCGAGCCGGGCCAGAGCGAGACGGGTGGAGCAAGTGCCCACTGGTGACCACGCGTTCTCCGCGAGCCAACGCCACGACCTGGACAAGGCGATCCGTGACGCCGAGACGGTGAGCCGTTTCGAGTTCTCGGTCTACGTCGGTGCCTCGCAGGGTGAGACGCACCCGTTCGCGAAGCGGCTCCACTCCTCACTCACCGCACCGGACCGGAGTGTCCTCGTGCTCGTCGACCCCGCGGCGCGGATCCTCGAGATCGTCACTGGGGCCGAGGTCCGTCGTCACCTCGACGACGGGAGCGTTCGGCTCGCCGCCATGTCGATGCAGTCGGCGTTCGCCGCCGGCGACCTCGTCGGCGGCATCAAGACCGGCGTACTCCAGCTCGCCGAGCACGCGCGAGCGCCCCGGACCCTCCACGTCAGCTGAGCCGTCAGGCGCCGCCGGCGTCCTTGGCCTGGGCCGCGAGCGCGCGAGCCATCTCGGCCCGGCCCTCACGCACGTAGCGCTTGGCCGCCGGGTTCGCCTGCGAGGTCGCCAGCCAGTTGTCGACCATGGCCAGGGACTCGGTGCTCGCGAGCGGGAGCGGGAACATGTACTCGAGCGCTGTCGAGGCCCGCTGCGTTCCCTTCTCCTCCCAGATGGTCTCGGCGGTCTCGAGGTACCGCTCGAGGTACGGCGCGAGCACGTCTTCCTGGCCTGAGGTCGGGAAGGCCACGGCGATGCTGCGCTGGGTCTCGTTCGCCACGTCGTCTCGGACCACCGCGTCCTGCCACGCCTGCTCCTTGGCCTCGGCCGTCGGCCGGACCGTGAGCGCCGTCGCGGCCGCCTCCTGGCCGGAGATCGTGTTGTCGCGGGCCGACTCGGCTTCGATCCGGTCGGCCTCGACGCGGCCCCGGGAGGCCAGCACCGTCAACAGCGTCCAACGCAGGTCGGTGTCGATCTCGAGGCCGTCGTAGGAGTAGGTGCCCTCGAGGAGCCCCTCGAGCAGGTCGAGGCTCTCGTCACTGTGGGACGCCGCAGCGAACGCCCTGGTGAAGGCGAGCTGGCGGTCACTGCCGGCCTCGGCGGAGTCGAGCAGCCGGCGCAGCCCGGTCTCCCAGGTCGAGCGCAGTCGCGCCCTGTTGGCCGGTGCGGAGAAGCGCTCCACCGCCTGCCGGGCGTACGCCGGCAGCCTCGTCAGGGCCATGACGTCGGTCTCGGTGGTCAGCCCGTGGAGCACGAGGCGGACGAAGTCGGTGGCGGTCATCTCCGCGTCGCGCGTCATGTCCCAGGTAGCGCCCCAGCACAGGGCCCGGGCCAGGGAGTCGTCCAGGGTGTCGATGCTGTCGATCACGTGGGCGAGCGATGCCGCGTCGAGGCGGACCTTGGCGTAGGTCAGGTCCTCGTCGTTGAGGAGCACCAGGTCGGCGCTGGCCTTGCCGAGGAGTTCCGGCACGTCGGTCAGCTCTCCGGAGATGTCGATCTCGACCTGGTCGCGACGAGCCAGCTTGCCCACGGTGCCGTCGTACAACCCGATCCGGATCCGGTGGCGTCGCAGGGTCGGCCAGTCCGCGTCGGCGATCTGACGCACGGCGAACGAGCTGAACCTGCCCTGGTCGTCGAGCTCGAACTCGGCCGACAGCGTGTTCACGCCAGCGGTGCCGAGCCACTCGTCGGACCAGCTTGCGAGATCGCGACCCGAGGCCTGCTCCAGCTCGCGCAGCAGGTCGGCGAGGTCGGAGTTGGCGTACTCGTGTGCCCGGAAGTAGCCCCGGAGCCCGGCGATGAACTCGGACTCGCCCACCCAGGCGACGAGCTGCTTGAGGGCGGAGGCGCCCTTGGCGTAGGTGATGCCGTCGAAATTGACCTCGACCGCGCGGAGATCGAAGTTGTCGGCGGCGATCGGGTGCGTGCTGGGGAGCTGGTCCTGGCGGTAGGCCCAGTTCTTGCGCGCGTTGGTGAAGCCGGTCCAGGCCTCGACGTACTCGGTGGCGACGGCGGACGCGTGGTGCGCGGCCCACTCGGCGAAGGACTCGTTGAGCCACAGGTCGTCCCACCAGCGCATGGTGACCAGGTCGCCGAACCACATGTGGGCCATCTCGTGCAGGATCGTGTTGGCACGCTGCTCGTAGAACGAGCGGACCTGGCGGCTGCGGGGGAGGTACTCGTCGCGCAGGGTCACGCAGCCGGCGTTCTCCATCGCGCCCATGTTGTACTCGGGGACGTAGAGCTGGTCGTACTTCTCGAAGGGGTACGGATAGTCGAACGCCTCCTCGAAGTAGGCGAAGCCCTGCTTCGTGATGGTGGTCAGCTCGTCGACGTCGAGGTAGTCCTTCATGGACTGCCGGCAGTAGTGGCCCAGCGGGATGTCGCCGTGCTTGCCGGAGTAGCTGTCCAGGATCTCGTGGTACTCGCCGGCCACGATCGCGGTGATGTACGTCGAGATGGGCTTCGTGGCCGGGAAGTTCCACACGGCCTTGCCGTCGCCCAGCGGACGGGGTGAAGGGGTCGGTGCGTTCGAGACCACCTTCCAGTGCTCCGGAGCGGTCACGTTGAACGTGAACGTGGCCTTCAGGTCCGGCTGCTCGAAGGTCGTGTAGACGCGGCGCGCGTCGGGCACCTCGAACTGGCTGTAGGTGTAGACCCGGTCGTCCGCGGGGTCGATGAACCGGTGCAGGCCCTCGCCGGTGCGGCTGTAGGTGCAGTCCGCCCGGACGACGAGCTCGTTCTCCTGGGCAAGGTCCTCGAGGTGGATCCGGTGGTCGACGTACGCCTGGGCGGGGTCGATGCTGCGCCCGTTGAGCGTGATCTCCGAGACCGTGGCGCCGACCAGGTCGGCCCAGGTTCCCTCGCCCGGTCGGTGGCACCCGAACCGAATCGTCGTCGTCGAGGCGAAGGTGGTCTCGGACGTCGTGAGATCGAGGTCGACTGTGTAGGAGGTGACGTGAAGCAGGCCAGAGCGTCCCTGGGCTTCGTCCCTCGTGAGGTTGGTTCCGGGCATGTCGGACATCATGACATCCACACATGAATGGTTCGGCATCGAAAGGTATCGGTGTCGCAACGGAATGAAGCGGGCTCGGCTCGCGTTAGTGCAAATCATGACAAAGAACTCGGTGGACTTTTGGTTTGATCCTCTCTGCCCGTGGGCCTGGCTCACGTCCCGTTGGATGTTGGAGGTCGAGCAGGTGCGCGACCTCGAGGTGTCGTGGCACGTGATGAGCCTCGCCTACCTCAATGCCGACAAGGACATCCCGGACGACTACCGCGCCATGCTCGAGCCGGCCTGGGGTCCGGTCCGCGTCGCCGTCGCCGCCGCGGAGAACCACGGCGAGGACGTGCTGCTCCCGCTGTACACCGCACTGGGCAACCGGCTCCACCTCGAGGGTCGGGAGATCTCTCGCGACCTGGTCCTCGAGGCGCTGACGGAGGTCGGTCTTCCGGATTCGCTCGCCGACGCGATGGACTCCGACGAGTACGACGACATCCTCAAGAAGTCGCACCACCAGGGGATGGACCAGGTGGGCATGGATGTGGGGACCCCCGTGATCAGCGTCGACGGCGTGGGGTTCTTCGGGCCCGTGGTCACCCCTGCCCCGCGCGGCGAGGCAGCCGGACGTCTGTGGGACGGCTGTGTGCTGGTGGCCACGACGCCCGGCTTCTACGAGATCAAGCGCACCCGCGACACCTCGCCCGACTTCTCCTGAGGGGGGCCGGGGAAACCGGTTCGTCGGTCCGCCGGACCCCTCTCTAGGATTCGGCCATGACCTCAGTCCTGTCCGCCGTCGCCTGGCCGTACGCAAACGGCCCGCGCCACATCGGCCACGTGGCCGGTTTCGGTGTGCCTTCCGACGTATTCAGCCGCTACATGCGGATGGCCGGACACGACGTGCTCATGGTCTCGGGGACCGACGAGCACGGCACGCCGATCCTGATCGCGGCCGACGAGGCCGGCGTCTCGCCCCAGGAGCTCGCCGACAAGTACCACCGGATGATCGCCGAGGACCTCTGCGCGCTCGGGGTCTCCTACGACCTCTACACGCGCACCAGCACCCGCAACCACCACGCGGTCGTCCAGGAGCTCTTCCTCGGCGTCCATGCCAACGGCTACTTCGTCGAGCAGACGACGTACGGCGCTATCTCACCGTCCACCGGACGCACGCTGCCCGATCGGTACATCGAGGGCACCTGTCCGATCTGCGGCAACGACGGCGCCCGGGGCGACCAGTGCGACAGCTGCGGCAACCAGCTCGACCCGCACGACCTGCTGAACCCACGATCGAAGATCAACGGCGAGACGCCGGAGTTCATCGAGACCCAGCACTTCTTCCTCGACCTGCCTGCCCTGGCCGAAGCCCTGGGCGAGTGGCTCGACGAGCGGGAGGCCTCGGACACGTGGCGGCCCAACGTCATCCGGTTCAGCCAGAACATCCTCAAGGAGATCCGGCCGCGCGCGATGACCCGCGACATCGACTGGGGCATCGCCGTCCCGCTCGACGGCTGGCGCGAGAACCCCACCAAGAAGCTCTATGTCTGGTTCGACGCGGTCATCGGCTACCTGTCGGCCAGCATCGAGTGGGCCCGGCGCAGCGGCGATCCCGAGGCTTGGCGCGCGTGGTGGAACGACCCGGAGGCGCTGTCGTACTACTTCATGGGCAAGGACAACATCACCTTCCACAGCCAGATCTGGCCCGCCGAGCTCCTTGCGTACGCCGGCAAGGGTCTGCGCGGCGGCAAGCCGGGGACCTTCGGTGAGCTGAACCTGCCCACCGAGGTGGTCTCGAGCGAGTTCCTGACGATGGAGGGGCGCAAGTTCTCCTCGTCCAAGCGGGTCGTCATCTACGTCCGCGACCTGCTCAGCCGCTACCAGCCGGACGCCTTCCGCTACTTCGTGGCGGCCGCAGGGCCGGAGAACCAGGACTCGGACTTCACCTGGGCGGAGTTCGTACGCCGGACCAACGACGAGCTGGTCGCCGGCTGGGGCAACCTCGTCAACCGCACGGCCACGCTGATCTCGAAGAACTTCGCAGAGGTTCCCGCTCCGGGGCCGATGACAGAGGCTGACGAGGCGCTGCTCGCGAATGTCGAGACGGCGTTCGCGACTGTCGGGGACCTGATCGCGCGGCACCGCCAGAAGCAGGCGGTCGGCGAGGCGATGAGGGTGGTCGCGGAGGTCAACAAGTACGTCTCCGACACCGAGCCGTGGAAGCTCGCGAAGGACCCCGACCAGCGGGAGCGACTCGGGACGGTCCTCTTCGTCGTCGCGCAGTGCGTGAGCGACCTGAACCTGATCCTCAGCCCCTTCCTGCCGTTCTCCGCGAACGAGGTCGACCGCACTTTCGGGGGCAGCGGCGAGATCGCTCCGATGCCGGCGCTGCAGGACGTCGAGGACCTCGACGGTGGCGCGCCGTACCCGATCATCGCCGGTGACTACACCACCGCACCGGCGTGGCACCGGCACCCGCTGGAGGTCGGCACCGCGGTCGGCAAGCCGACCCCGGTCTTCACCAAGCTCGACCCTTCGGTGGTCGAGGAGGAGCTGGCCCGGCTGGCGGAGTGACCGTTCGGCCCTTGTGTGAGGGCTGATAGTGAGTAATCTCGATTACATGATTACAAACGAGACCCAGGAGCGGGTCGGGGGCTGGTTCACCGGACGCCTGCCGGAGGAGTGGCAGCACGTGGCTCCTCGAATCGAGGTCGACCGCGAGGAGATCACCGTCGTGGTGAGCGTCCCGGACGTGCCGAGCGCCGAGGATGTCAGCGAGGTCGGGGCCGCCGAGGCTCGGGCCGGCCGGGCCAAGGCGTTCCGGGAGGAGACTCGGGAGCAGCGGATGGCTCTGGCCCGCGAGGCCGAGCACCGCTTCGAGCGCAAGGTCTCCTGGGGCGTGGTCGTGGGCCCCCGCGAGGAACTGTTCACGCACATCGCGGTCCCGGTGATGACGCGGCTCAAACAGCCGCAGCGCAAGGTGCTCGACACCCTGATCGATGCCGGTGTCGCCCGGTCCCGCTCGGAGGCGCTCGCATGGTGCGTGCGGCTCGTCGAGGAGCACGCCGACTCGTGGCTGGACGAGCTCCGGGAGGCGATGGCACACGTGGCCGACGTCCGCGAGAAGGGCCCGACCGGCTGAACGGACGGCTCAGCCGTCGCGCGGGCTGACCCGGACCGAGTCGAGGAGCGACTCCACGTCCGCGACATGCCGGCCGACGGCGGCAGCGTCGTGCGGCGAGGCGATCGCGCGACGGGCATCCGCGGCGAGCGCCGCCAGCTGCTCGCGGACCGCGTCGAGGCGCTCGACGGTCCGTACCTGACGGCCGACATCGGCCAGCAGGTCGACCAGCGCGTGCACCAGGTCCGGCTCGGCGCACCCGTAGCGGCGCACCTGCCCGCAGGCCACCTCCAGGTGGTCGGCGAACGTCGGCCGTGCCAGCACCGCACGAACCGTGCCCTGGTCGTCACGGACCACCCGCGGGCCCAGCGAGCGGCTGGCCAGGGAGGCCATCAGGTCTGCGACGTGCCCCAGCGTGTGCACGGCCGTGGTGGGGTCGTTGACGCCCGGGGACAGCGCTTTCGCGGCCACGTCCACGAGCTGTCGCAGACCGAACTCGACGTCTTGCTGAAGGGTCCGCTCCACGCCGAACGCGACCCGCGCGGAGAGCGCCCCCGCCACGTCGTCCGTCGCCTCGACCCCCCAGACCCGCGCCCACGGGGTGCCCCGGGTCACCCAGGTGCCTGGGACGCGGTCGACGCTGACCACGGCGTCCTGCTCGCCGGCCCAGCGGGCGAGCGCCTCGTGGTCGGTGGCGAGCAGGAACCCCGACGTGTGCGCCGACACCGGCTGCCCGTCGGGCGGAAGACTGGAGGTGAGGTCGGCGGGGGGCCGGTCCTCGTCGCGCGGGTACGTGCGGTCGATCAGGGACCGCGTCTCCGCGGCGACGTCCCGCATCAGGGTGTCCACCCGGATCACGTCCACGATGTGCTGGATGAACCAGACCAGGGCGCTGACGCTCGCCAGCACGAGCAGGTAGGCGACGGTGACCGCGACGTCCGGTACGCCGTCCCGGCCCCCGGGCCCCACGACGCGCAGAACGGTGAGGCTGTAGACGAAGGTGGCCAGCAGGACCCCGAGCACCGACTGGACGCGCAGGTCGCGCAGGAACGTGCGGAGCAGCCGTGGCGAGAACTGGCTCGAGGCCAGCTGCAGGGTGACGATCGTGATCGAGAACGTCAGGCTGGTCACGGTGATCACCGACCCGGCGATCGCCCCGAGCACCCCCCGGGCGCCGGCCGCGTCACCGGCGAACACGACCCTGGCGAGCGCGCCCTCGGTGGCGACGTGCACGTGCGGCAGCAGCAGTCCGGCGGCGAGCGCGAGCACCAGCGCGAGTCCCGGCACCGGCCAGAAGGACCCACGGAGCTTCTCTGCCAGTGCCTGGAGACGGACGAAACCCATACGTCAGCCTCGCACAGCCAGTGGCTCGCCGGGTGCGGCTCACCCAGGTCGGCGGGCTGACGAGGTCTGCAAGAATCCCCGCATGCGCGTTCACCTCGGATCCGACCACGCCGGCCTCCAGCTCAAGGACCATCTGGTGCACTGGCTGCGCGACCACGGCCACGAGCCGGTCGACCATGGCCCGTGGGAATACGACGCCCTCGACGACTACCCGGTCTTCTGCCTCCGTGCGGCGGAGGCGGTGGCCGCGGACGCCGCCGCGGACGTCGACAGTCGCGGGGTGGTCGTGGGCGGGTCCGGCAACGGGGAGCAGATCGCCGCGAACAAGGTGAAGGGTGTCCGGGCCGCGCTGGTCTGGAGCGACGAGACCGCCGCCCTCTCCCGCGAGCACAACGACGCCAACGTCGTCTCCGTCGGTGGAAGGATGCACACGCTCGAGGAGATGACCCGCTTCGTGGGGATCTTCCTCGACACCGCCTACTCCGGCGAGGAGCGTCACACCCGCCGGATCGCGATGCTGCGTGACTACGAGACGACGGGGGACCTCCCGCCCCTTCCGGAGTCGGCGCTGGGCCACGAGGCCTGATGCCCGAGGGACACACGCTGCACCGCCTGGCGCGCGACCTCAGGCAGACATTCGCGGGCGGGCCCGTGCGCGTGTCCAGCCCGCAGGGGCGTTTCGCGGGTGCTGCGGCTCTTCTCGACGGCCAGGTCGTCACCGGCGCCGAGTCCTGGGGCAAGCACCTCTTCGTAGCCTTCGAAGGCGAGCGCTTCGTGCACGTGCACCTCGGTCTCTACGGGCGGTTCGACCTTCGCGACGGGCCGGCGCCGCTGCCGGTGGGACAGGTGCGGCTGCGTCTGGTCCGACCCGACGACACGGCGTACGCCGACCTGAGGGGCGCCACTGCCTGCGACCTGCTCACGCCCGAGCAGCGTGACGCCATCGTCGCCCGGATGGGCCCGGACCCCCTGCGTGTCGAGGCCGACCCCGACCTGGCGTGGCACCGGGTCCGGCGCAGCCGAGCCCCGATCGGGGGTCTGCTCATGGACCAGAGCGTGCTCGCCGGAGTCGGAAACGTGTACCGCGCGGAGCTGCTGTTCAGGCACCGCATCCATCCGCTTCGACCAGGAGGGACGTTGCGGGCCGGCCAGTTCACCGCCATGTGGCAGGACCTGGTCGAGCTGATGGCCGAGGGTTTCCGGACCGGGAGGATCGACACCGTGCGCCCCGAGCACACCCCCGAGGCGATGGGGAGGCCGCCGCGCGTGGACGACCACGGAGGCGAGGTGTACGTGTACCGGAGGCACGGTCAGCCGTGCCTGGTGTGCGGATCCAAGGTCCGCACCGACGTGCTGCTCACTCGAAATTTGTTCTGGTGCGCCCGGTGTCAGCCGAAGTTCCGGTCGCGCGCCGTACAGTGACGGGCGACAGAGTCCGACTCCACCCCGAGGTGACCCGATGAGCGCCCCCGGCCAGACCCTGCGTGCCACAGGCCGGCTCACCCAGCGTTCCGCTCGGCAGACCTGGATGCGCGCCTTCCGGCGGGCCTGGTCGAACGAGCGCTACTGGCTCTTCGCCCTGGTCGCCCTTGTGCTCGCCGCCGCGGCATCGAGCCTGGCCGAGGTGCAGATCTGGCCGTTCAGCGTTCTCGTCCTGCCCTTGTACTTCAGCAGCCTGGTCCTGAGCCCCCGCACGCTGCCGTGGTTCGTCGTCTTCGTCCTCGCAGCGACGGTCGTGATGGCTGCGCAGGAGGACATCACGGCGAACCACAACCTGATCCGGCTGATCGTGCTCTTCATCCTGGCCCTCGCCATCCTGCTCTCGTCGTTCCGTCGCTCCAGGCTCGGTGTCTCCGGCCCCCGCGGCGAGTCGATGCTGGTGGACCTGCGTGACCGGATCAGCAACCAGGGCGCGATCCCCGAGCTGCCCCGCCAGTGGTACGTCGAGGCCGTCATGCGCTCCGCGGGCGGCTCCTCCTTCGCGGGTGACTTCATCGTGGCCAGCAAGTCGCGGACCGGGTCTCGACTCGACCTGGTGGTGACCGACGTCTCCGGCAAGGGAGAGCAGGCGGGGACCCGGGCCCTGCTGCTGTCGGGAGCGTTCAACGGGCTGATCGCGGCGCTCCCCGCGGGCGCGTTCCTCCCGGCTGCCAACGAGTACCTGCTGCGGCTGGACTGGGACGAGGGTTTCGCCACGGCGATCCACCTCTCCATGGACCTGGCCTCGGGTGACTTCGAGCTCCGGTCGGCCGGGCACCCGCCCGGGGTCCAGCTGTCGGCGGGCTCCGGCCGCTGGCTGGTCCACCACACGGAGGGGCCGGTGCTGGGCCTGATCCCGGACGCCACCTTCACCTGCTCGACGGGCACGCTGCGTCGAGGCGACGCGATGCTGCTCTACACCGACGGCCTGGTCGAGACGCCCGAGCGGGACATCTCGCTGGGCATCGACAAGCTGGTCGGGCAAGGGGAGCGGTTGCTGCGTGCGGGCTTCGAGAGCGGCGCCCGCAAGCTGGTCGACCGGCTGGACTCGGCCAACGACGACCGCGCCCTGCTCCTGGTCCACCGCCGCTGAGCGGCTCTCGTGGCCCGGCTCCGTGAGGTCTGGAGCGGATGACGGGAATCGAACCCGCGTAGTCAGTTTGGAAGACTGAGGCTCTACCATTGAGCTACATCCGCCTGCCCCGATCAGTGCTGACCTGGTGCGCGGACAATGGTGCCACAGCTCGATCGTGGGGCCGGCATCGCGGCCGGCAACTTCACGATTCTTTCAACCACCGGGGTGTCGACTAGACTCCCGGGGGTCATCCGACCGGGGCGTAGCGTAGTGGCTAGCGCGCCTGCTTTGGGAGCAGGAGACCGCAGGTTCGAGTCCTGTCGCCCCGACCAACCGTGCCACCGTCCCAGTGCCCCACACGCAACGAAAAGCAACATGAGGAGATGTCTGTGAAGAGCGCCGTCGAGACCTTGAGCCCCACCCGGGCCAAGCTCACCGTCGAGGTGCCGTTCGAGGAGCTGAAGCCGAGCCTCGACGCCGCGTACCAGAAGATCGCCAAGCAGATCAATGTCCCCGGTTTCCGCCGTGGCAAGGTGCCGCCCGCGGTCATCGACCGCCAGGTCGGCCGTGCCGCGGTGCTGGACGAGGCGATCAACGACGCGCTCCCGCGCCTCTATGTCGAGGCCCTGCAGGCGAACGAGCTCCAGCCGCTGGCTCAGCCCGAGATCGACATCACCACGTTCGAGGACAACGACCGCCTCGAGTTCACCGCCGAGATGGACATCCGTCCCGAGCTGACGCTGCCCGAGTACGACGGCCTCGAGGTGAGCGTCGACGACATCGAGGTCACCGACGCCGACGTCGAGGAGCAGGTTCAGAACCTCCGTGAGCGCTTCGCCACCCTCAACGACGTCGAGCGCGCCGCCGCCGACGGGGACTTCGTGGTGATGGACCTCAAGGCCACCAACGACGGCGAGGTCGTCGAAGGCGCCGAGGTGGCCGGGATGAGCTACCAGGTCGGCCGCGGCGGGATGCTCGACGGGCTCGACGAGGCGCTGACCGGCATGAGCGCCGGCGACAGCACCACCTTCACCTCCCAGCTCGTCGGCGGTGACCTGATCGGCCAGGACGTCGAGGTCGAGGTCTCGGTCAGCCAGGTCAAGGAGCAGGAGCTTCCCGAGCTGGACGACGAGTTCGCCCAGACCGCCTCGGAGTTCGACACCGTCGCGGAGCTCACCGAGGACGTGCGGGTCCGCCTCGAGCGCGGCAAGCGCCTCGAGCAGGCCGCCGCCGCCCGGGACGCCGTACTGGAGAAGCTGCTCGACCTCGTGGACGTCCCGCTGCCCGACGGCATCGTCGCCGAGGAGCTCACCGCCCGACGTGAGAGCGTCGAGCAGCAGCTCCAGTTCGCCGGCATGACCATGGAGCAGTACCTCGACAACGAGGGCCAGACCGTCGACGAGTTCGAGGCCGACCTGGAGAAGCGGGTCCGCGACGCGGTCGCCGCCCAGTTCCTTCTCGACGAGGTCGCCAAGAAGGAGAGCCTGGCCGTCAACGAGGGCGAGCTGCAGGAGCACCTCCTGCGTCGCGCCCAGCAGTCCGGCCAGGACCCGAACCAGTTCGTCCAGCACATGGTCGAGCACAACCACATCCCCGACATGGTCAACGAGGTCGTGCGCGGCAAGGCGCTGGCCACGATCGTCGAGTCGGCCAGGGTGACCGACGAGTCGGGCAACGCCGTCGAGCTGAAGAACCTGCGGCCCGACGGCTCCATCGGTGAGCCGGAGGCCCCCGAGAACCCCGAGAACCCCGAGAACCCCGAGAACCCCGAGACCGACACCGAGGCCTGAGCCCCGGTCGTACTCCCGCCGGCCCGTCACCGTCAGGTGGCGGGCCGGCGCGCTTGTTCCTGGAGGCCGGGACGGTGCGCCATACTGGCGGTATGGCGACGTACAGCGCTGGCCCGACTCCACAGGCGTCCCGGCCGGCACGACCGGGCGGCGTGCTCGGTGTGGCCGCGCTCGCGAGCGACTATGCCGAGGACCTGCTGCTGGGCGCGGCCCGCGACACCCACGCCGCGGTCGCGCGCCGGGCGTTCGGACTGACGCGCCTGCTCACCGGCGGCTCGAGCGGGGCCTCCCAGCGCATCCACGACTCGGTCACGGGTGCGGTGTACGGCGGCCTCGGCGCCGGACTGCGCGGCGCCGGGCGAGCCCTCCGCGCCGCCGACCGGGCCGGTATCGGTGCTCGTTTCGAGACCAGCCCGCGCGGCAGGCACACGGTCGCCGCTCTCAACGGGCTGATCGGCGACCGACTCCGCGACGGCGACTCCGAGTTCACCATCGAGATGGCGGTTCGTCGGCGCAGCCAGGACGTCCCACTCACGGTCTCGGGGCTGCGCGAGGCCTACCCGTCCCCGACCGGCGACCTCGTGGTCTTCGTGCACGGACTCGGAGAGAACGAGCACTTCTGGCACCGCAACCGCGAGGAGACCGGCGGCACCTACGCCGACACCCTCGCGGCCGAAGGTCGGTGGACGCCCGTGTTCCTCCGAGTCAACACCGGCCTCCCGATCGCCGAGAACGGCGTGGCGCTGGCCAGTCTCCTCGACCGGCTGGTCGCGGCCTGGCCCACCGACGTACGCCGGATCGCGTTCATCGGCCACTCGATGGGCGGGCTGATCGTCCGCGCGGCGTGTGCCGTCGACACCCGCAGCGACTCGCCGTGGACCGACCTCGTCACCGACGTGGTCACGCTGGGCACCCCCCACCTCGGCGCACCCCTGGAGCGGACGGTCGACGTCGGGGCACGGCTGCTCGGCCGGCTGCCGGAGGCGGCGCCGTTCGGACGCATCCTGGAGTACCGCTCGACCGGGATCCTCGACCTGCGGCAGGGACTGTCCGGCGACGTGGTGAACCTGCCGAACGCCCGCTACCACCTCGTCGCGGCCACTCTCGCCGCCAGCAGGAGGCATCCGGTCTCCCAGGTCCTGGGTGACATGCTCGTGCGCTACCCGTCGGCACTCGGGCGCCCGCGCCGCGGCGAGGAGATGTTCCCGGGAGCCGACGTGCTGCACATCAGGGGCGGACACTTCGCCCTCCTCAACCACCCCGACGTCCACGACGCGCTGCGTCGCTGGCTCGCCTGACGTACCGAAGGACACCATGCCGAAGGCCACACCTCTGCCCCTGACCAGCTCGGTCGAGATCGATGCTCCACCGGAGGAGGTCTGGTCGGTCGTCTCCGACGTCACCCGGATGCCCGAGTGGAGCCCGGAGCTGCGCCGCCTCTGGTTCGTAGGGGGCAGGCGTGGCCTCGGTGCGCTCCTGCTGGGGATCAACCGACGCGGGCTCGTGGCCTGGCCGACCACGTCGCGGGTGATCCGCTTCGAGGCTGACCGTGCGGTGGCCTGGCGGACACGGGAGTCGGGTGCGACGTGGACCTACGAGCTCGAGCCGGTGGGGGAGGGGCGCACTCGGTTGACGAGTCGCCGCGACCTGCGCGGGTACGGCGTGGCCACCAGTCTCATGGGACCCGTGATCGGCGGAGCCGCGGGACACGACCGCGAGCTCGGGGAGGGACTGCGCAGCACCCTGGACCGGATCAAGGCGACCGTTGAGGCGAGGTGAGCGAGCGGGAATCCGCTGTGGGCGAACACAAGGGGGTTCCTCGTGGAATGAAGCCGAGGTCGGGCTAGGGTCGCACACGTGAACGACTACGAGCGCCCCCAGATGGACGGTGGTGGAGTCCCGACGTACGGGCTCGACGACCACATTTACCAACGGCTCCTTCGCGAGCGGATCATCTTCCTCGGTTCCGAGGTGCGCGACCAGAACGCGAACGCGATCTGTGCGCAGATGCTGCTGCTGAGTGCGGAGGACCCCGAGGCCGACATCTTCCTGCACATCAACAGTCCCGGTGGCTCCGTGGACTCAGGCATGGCGATCTACGACACGATGAACTACATCCCCAACGACGTCGCGACTGTGGCCATGGGCCTCGCCGCGTCGATGGGGCAGTTCCTCCTCTGCGCCGGCGCGGCGGGCAAGCGTTACGCCCTGCCCCACGCGCGCATCATGATGCACCAGCCGTCCGGCGGCATGGGTGGCTCGGCCTCCGACATCAAGATCCAGGCGCAGCAGTCGCTGCACATCAAGAAGGTCCTCTTCGACCTCATCGCCGTGCACACGGGCCAGAGCGTGGAGCAGGTCGAGCGCGACGCCGACCGCGACCGTTGGTTCACCGCCGATCAGGCCAAGGAGTACGGCTTCATCGACAACGTGATCAACAGCGCGCGCCAGGTGGCCGACGAGGGCCGTCCGGCCCGGAACAAGTGACCAGGAGGTCGACATGACTAGCAGCCACATCCCTGGTCTCTCCGGCAACGGAGCCCCTGGCGGTCGCGCTCCCCAGGTGGCCGAGCCGCGAGCCAACTACTACATCCCGCAGTGGGAGGAGCGCACGTCGTACGGCGTCCGCCGGATCGACCCGTACGCCAAGCTCTTCGAGGAGCGGATCATCTTCCTCGGCACCCCGATCTCGGACGACATCGCCAACGCGGTGATGGCCCAGCTCCTGTGCCTGGAGACGATGGACCCCGACCGGGACATCCAGATCTACATCAACAGCCCCGGCGGCTCCTTCACGGCGCTGACCGCGATCTACGACACCATGCGGTTCGTCCAGCCGGACATCCAGACGGTCTGCCTGGGCCAGGCCGCCTCTGCGGCGGCGATCCTGCTCGCGGCCGGAGCCCCCGGCAAGCGGCTGGCGCTGCCGAACAGCCGGATCCTGATCCACCAGCCCTACACGGAGGGCACCTACGGGCAGGCCTCCGACATCGAGATCCAGGCGAACGAGATCCTCCGGATGCGTGAGCTGCTGGAGAAGATGATCGCCGAGCACACGGGCAAGACCATCGAGGACGTCAGCCACGACATCGAGCGCGACAAGATCCTCACCGCCCAGGGTGCCGTGGAGTACGGCCTGATCGACTCGATCCTCGAGTCTCGCAAGGCAACCGCCCTGGTCTGAGCCGGTCTGGGCCGGTCTGGGCCTTGCGGGCCTTGTCTGGTCTGGTCTGGGCTGGGTCTGGGTTGGTCTGAGAGCTGTCGCACGGCTTGTCGTGTCCTCCCCCAAACGGGGGCACGACGGGGTACCTTCGGTAGGACGTGAAGTAGGACGCCGGTGTGGAGCACACTGGCCTGAGTTGTGAGGAGTCGTCGCCTGTGGCACGCATCGGTGACGGAGGCGACCTGCTGAAGTGCTCGTTCTGCGGAAAGAGCCAGAAGCAGGTCAAGAAGCTCATCGCAGGGCCCGGTGTGTACATCTGCGACGAGTGCATCGACCTGTGCAACGAGATCATCGAGGAGGAGCTCAGCGAGGGGACCGAGGTCGGCCTCGAGGAGCTGCCCAAGCCGCGCGAGATCTTCGAGTTCCTCAACTCCTACGTGATCGGCCAGGAGACCGCGAAGAAGTCCCTCGCGGTGGCCGTCTACAACCACTACAAGCGGGTCCAGGCCGGCGTCATCAGCGGCGCCAGCCGCAAGGGTGACGAAACCGTCGAGGTCGCCAAGTCCAACATCCTGGTGATCGGGCCGACCGGCTGCGGCAAGACCTACCTCGCCCAGACACTCGCCCGGATGCTGAACGTGCCCTTCGCGATCGCGGACGCCACGGCGTTGACCGAGGCGGGCTACGTCGGCGAGGACGTCGAGAACATCCTGCTCAAGCTGATCCAGGCGGCCGACTACGACGTCAAGAAGGCCGAGACGGGGATCATCTACATCGACGAGATCGACAAGGTGGCCCGCAAGGCCGAGAACCCTTCGATCACGCGCGACGTCTCCGGTGAGGGCGTGCAGCAGGCGCTGCTGAAGATCCTCGAGGGCACCACCGCCTCGGTGCCCCCGCAGGGCGGTCGCAAGCACCCGCACCAGGAGTTCATCCAGATCGACACCACGAACATCCTGTTCGTCGTCGGCGGTGCCTTCGCCGGTCTGGAGCACATCATCGAGCAGCGGGTGGGCAAGAAGTCGCTGGGCTTCACCGCAGAGATGCGCAGCGCCCGCGAGCGCGACAGCGACGAGATGCTCAACCACGTCCGTCCCGAGGACCTGGTGAAGTTCGGGCTGATCCCCGAGTTCATCGGCAGGCTCCCGCTGATCGCCAACGTCAACAAGCTCGACAACGAGGCTCTGGTCCAGATCCTCACGGTCCCGCGCAACGCCTTGATCAAGCAGTACCAGAAGCTCTTCGACCTGGACGGAGTCGAGCTCGAGTTCACCCTCGACGCGGTCCAGGCCATCGCGGATGCCGCGATGGAGCGAGGCACGGGCGCCCGCGGGCTCCGCGCGATCATCGAGGAGGTGCTCCTCAACGTGATGTACGAGGTCCCCTCCAGGGGCGACATCGCCAAGGTCGTCGTGACCGGCGAGGTGGTCTCCGACAAGGTGTACCCCACGCTCGTGCCGCGTGAGGAAGAGCCGAAGAAGAAGAAGTCGGCCTAGCCAGACGCTCTCGGCGCGCCGGCCGGTTCACCCGGCGGGCAGGACCTCGGCCCGGACTGCGATCTCGGTGCCGTCATGCGACGGCTCGAACACCAGCTCGCCGGTGATCCGTCCGACCGCGCGCAGGTCTGCCGAGGCGTGCTGCAGCAGCGCGAGCGCGGACTCCGGACCGCTGACCGTCACGGCACCGAGCTCGGTGCGCATCGAGACCTTCGCCGTCGACTTGGCGCCGCGGATGCCCGCCAGTGCGCCTGCGACGACGTCGAGCATGGTCGGGTCCGCCGAGCGGGCGGTGCCGAGCTCGGAGGGGACCGGCCAGGACTGCAGGTGCACCGAGCCCTGCTGCCACCACGACCAGACCTCCTCGGTCACGTAGGGAAGGAACGGTGCCAGCAGCCTGAGCTGGACGTGGAGGGCGACCCCGAGCGCCGCGCGGGCCGAGTCGGCACCCGGGCGGTCGGCGTACGCGCGCTCCTTGACCAGCTCGACGTAGTCGTCGCAGAACTCCCAGAAGAACTTCTCAGCCACCTCCAGTGCGGTGGTGTAGTCGTACGCCGCGAACGCCTCGGTGGCCTTTTCGACCACCAGGCTGAGCCGGGCGAGCATCGCGCAGTCGACCGGGTCGGTCACCGCCTCGGGTGTCGTCGCCGTCCCGCCGACGCTGCCCAGCACGAAACGGGACACGTTGAGGACCTTCATCGCCAGGCGTCGGCCGACCTTCATCTGGCTCTCGTCGAACGGCGAGTCCAGACCCGGGCGGGCCATGGCGGCGCGCCAGCGCACGGCGTCCGCGCCGTACTTGTCGAGCACGTCGGAGGGGACGACGGCGTTCCCCTTGGACTTCGACATCTTCTTGCGGTCGGGGTCGACGATGAAGCCCGAGATCAGCGCGTGCGACCACGGAGCCGTGTGGTGCTCGAAGTGGGCCCGCACGATGCGTGAGAAGAGCCAGGTCCGGATGATGTCGTGGGCGTGCGTGCACAGGTCCATCGGGAAGACGCGCTGGAACAGGTCGTCGTCGGTCTCCCAGCCGCCTGCGATCTGCGGGGTGAGGGACGAGGTCGCCCAGGTGTCCATGATGTCGGGGTCGCCGACGAAGCCACCGGCCTTCCCTCGCTGGTCCTCGGAGTAGCCGCGGGGAGCGTCGGTCGACGGGTCGACCGGCAGCTCCGCCTCACTCGGCATCAGCGGGTGGGCATAGTCGGGCTCGCCGTCCCCGTCGAGGGGGTACCAGACCGGGAACGGGATCCCGAAGAATCGCTGGCGCGAGATCAGCCAGTCGCCGTTGAGGCCGCCGACCCAGTTGTCGTAGCGGTGCTTCATGTGGCCCGGAATCCACTGGACCTCCGCGCCGCGCTCGATCATCTCGGTGCGCAGCTCGGTGTCGCGGCCGCCGTTGCGGATGTACCACTGGCGGGTGGCGACGATCTCGAGCGGCTTGTCGCCCTTCTCGTAGAAGTTCGTCATCCGCTGCGTGGGCTTGGGCTCGCCGTCGAGGTCGCCGCTCTCGCGCAGCTTGGCCACCATCGCCTCGCGCGATGAGAACGAGGTCTTCCCCTTGAGATCCTCGTACGCCTCGGCCGCCTGGTCGCTGGAGAGCCACTCGGGGGTCTCGCGGGTCATCCGGCCATCCCGGCCGATCACGGTGCGGACGGGCAGGTCCAGCTCGCGCCACCAGGTGACGTCGGTGAGGTCACCGAAGGTGCAGCACATGGCGATGCCCGCGCCCTTGTCCATCTCCGCGAGCGGGTGGGCCAGGACCGGGATCTCGACGCCGAAGACGGGGCTGGTCACGGTGGTGCCGAAGAGAGGCTGGTAACGCTCGTCGTCGGGGTGCGCGACCAGCGCGACGACGCTGGGGATCAGCTCGGGCCTGGTCGTCTCGATGTAGACGCGGTCCGACCCGCCAGGCTGTCCGGACTGGGCGTGGAAGGCCACCCGGTGGTAGGCGCCGGGGTACTCGCGGGCCTCGAGCTCGGCCTGAGCCACGGCGGTCTGGAACGTGACGTCCCAGAGCGTGGGCGCCTCCTGGAGGTAGGCCTCGCCGCGGGCGAAGTTGCGCAGGAAGGCGCGCTGGCTGGCGGTCTGCGACTTCGTACCGATGGTCGTGTAGTGCTGCTTCCAGTCGACCGAGAGGCCGAGCGTGCGCCACAGGGACTCGAAGATCTCCTCGTCCTGCTCGACCAGCTGCTCGCAGAGGGCCACGAAGTTCGGACGGCTGATCGGGATCTGCCGCTTCGCGTCCGGCTTCTCCGGAGGGGTGAAGTCGGGGTCGAAGGGCAGGCTCGGGTCGCAACGAACGCCGTAGTAGTTCTGGACCCGCCGCTCGGTCGGGAGTCCGTTGTCGTCCCAGCCCATCGGGTAGAAGACGGTCTTGCCACGCATCCGCTGGAAGCGGGCGATCAGGTCGGTGTGGGTGTAGGAGAAGACGTGGCCGACGTGCAGGCTCCCGCTGACGGTCGGCGGGGGAGTGTCGATCGAGTAGACCTCGCTGCGGGGCCGGGTGCGGTCGAACGCGTAGGTGTCGTCGGCCTTCCAGCGAGCCGACCAGACCTGCTCCAGCCCCTCCAGTGCCGGCTTGTCCGGTACCGAGACGCCGGCCGCCGTCGCGGGCGCGTGCTTCTCGGACAGGTCAGGCGTCGGCGTGTGTGTCATGGTCCGAAATCCTAGTCGGGGCCCACCGTCCTTCTCGACCGAGTTCCCCCGGAGCCTCCCGGCCGGCGGTCCCGCCGACCGGCCGCCCCGGCGTACGCCCGTAGACTCAGGCAGCCATGACCGACTCACCCACCTCCCTGCCGCGCGCCGCGGAGAGCTTCGCCGAGGCCGAGGACGCCCTGCTCTCGCGCTGGCCCGAGACCCGGCTCGAGCCCTCGCTGGACCGGATCGCCGCCTTCACCGAGCTCCTCGGGGACCCCCAGCACGCCTACCCCGTCATCCACCTCACCGGGACGAACGGCAAGACCTCCACCTCCCGGATGGTCGACACGCTGCTGAGGGCGATGGGCCTGCGCACCGGACGGTTCACCAGCCCGCACCTCGAGTCGATGACCGAACGGATCTCCATCGACGGCGAGCCGTTGAGCGAGGAGGCCTTCGTCGCCGCGTTCAACGACGTCGCGCCGTACACCCACCTGGTCGACGAGAGTGAGGCGCACCCGCTCTCCTTCTTCGAGACCGTCGTCGGCATGGCCTACGCCGCGTTCGCCGACGCACCGGTCGACGCTGCGGTCGTCGAGGTCGGCATGGGGGGCTCCTGGGACGCGACGAACGTCGCCGACGGGACCGTCGCTGTCGTGCTGCCCATCGGGATAGACCACGACCGCTACCTGGGCTCCGACGAGGTTTCCATCGCCCGCGAGAAGGCCGGGATCATCAAGCCGGGTGCGACGGCGGTGCTCGCCGAGCAGTCCGAAGCCGTCCGCGACATCCTCCTGGAACGCTGTGCCGAGGTCGGAGCCACCGCGAAGTGGGAGGGCGTGGACTTCGGGGTCGGCAGCCGGGTGCCCGCGGTCGGCGGCCAGATGCTCTCGCTCCAGGGGCTTCGGGGCACCTACGACGAGGTCTTCCTCCCGTTGTACGGCGCGCACCAGGCGGGCAACGCGGCGATCGCCCTCGCGGCGGTCGAAGCGTTCGCCGGCGGCGAGGACCCGCTGGACGGCGACCTGGTCCGCGAGGCCTTCGCCCAGGTGACCTCGCCCGGACGGCTCGAGGTGGTCCGACGCAGTCCGACGATCGTGCTGGACGCCGCCCACAACCCGCACGGTGCCGCTGCGCTCACCGAAGCACTCGACGACTCGTTCGCGTTCAGCCCCTTGATCGGAGTGGTGGCCGTGATGGTCGACAAGGACTACGACGGGCTACTGGCCGCGCTCGAGCCGGCGCTCGGCCACATCGTGTGCACCGAGAACTCGACCCCGCGGTCGATGCCGGCCGAGGAGCTCGCCGAGGCGGCACGAGGGATCTTCGGGCAGGACCGGGTGAGCGTGGCCCCTCGGCTGGCCGAGGCGATCGACCAGGCTGCCGCACTGGCCGAGGCCGGGGGAGTGTTCGGTGAGGCGATCGGTTCCGGTGGCGTTCTGGTCACGGGATCCGTGGTGACCGTCGGGGAGGCGCGAACCATGCTGCGCTCGGGAAGCGCCGGCTCGTGAACGACCCGAAGCGGTCGATGGCCGCGGCGATCCTCGTCCTGGAGGCGATCGTGCTGGGGTTGACGACTCCCGTCCTGATCTCGCTCTCCGACGTGGGCACCGGCACGGCCGTCTCGGTCGGGCTGGGGCTTGCCGTGGCGTGCGTGCTCGTGGCCGGGCTGCTTCGGCGTCCCTGGGGCTATGCCGTCGGGTGGCTGATCCAGGTCTGTGCCGTCGCGCTCGGGCTGCTGATCCCGATGATGTTCCTGCTCGGTGCGATCTTCGCCGGGCTGTGGGCCGGAGCTGTCTTCCTCGGCCGCAAGATCGAGCGCGAGCGGGCGGCGTACGACGCCCCCGGCGACGCCTCCGACACCGCCCACTAGGCTCTCTGCCATGTCTTCGCGCACTCTGGTCCTGCTCAAGCCCGACGCCGTCCGCCGCGGTCTGGTCGGCAACATCCTGGCCCGCTTCGAGGCCAAGGGCCTGACGATCGTGGCGCTGGAGCACCGCCTGATCGACGGCGACCTCGCCGACCGTCACTACGCCGAGCACGTCGACCGGGACTTCTACCCGCCGCTGCGCGCCTTCGTCACCAGCGGGCCGATGGTCGCGATGGTGCTCGAGGGAGACGAGGCGATCGACGTGGTCCGCGCGATCAACGGCGCGACGGACGGTCGGAAGGCGGCACCGGGCACGATCCGCGGTGACCTGTCCCTGTCCAACCGCGAGAACCTGGTGCACGGTTCGGACTCCGCCGAGTCCGCCGAGCGCGAGATCGCGATCTGGTTCCCCGGCCTGAGCTGACCCGGCGGCGGCACCGGAGCCGCATTGGCGTCATGATGAGCCGGTGACCCAGGACAGTCCGCTCTCCCCGACCGAACGCAGTACCCCGCGACGGGAGCGCGAGCGCGTCCGCAGCGACCGTGTGGCCCTGCACGACATCCTGGACTCGTGCCTCATCTGCCACCTCGCCGTGGTGGTCGACGGAATACCCCTGGCCCTCCCGACCGTGTTCGGGGTCGACCTCGACGGACCCGATCGGGACGGGACGCTCTACCTGCACGGGTCGGTGGCCTCCCTGAGCCTGGTGCAGGGCCCGGCACAGGAGCTCAGCGTCACCTTCACGATGCTCGACGGGCTGGTCCTGGCGCGTTCCGGGTTCAACCACTCGATGAACTACCGGTCTGCCGTCGTGATCGGCCGACCGCGCGTCGTGACCTCGACCGAGGAGCGCGCCCACGCGCTGGACGTCCTGGTGGACCACGTGGTTCCCGGCCGTACCGCCACGCTGCGCCGTCCCACCCGCAAGGAGCTCGCCGCCACCACGGTCCTCGCCGTGTCGCTGCACGAGGCCTCGGTCAAGACCCGCACGGGCGACCCGGAGGACGAGGAGTCCGATGTGGACGCCGGCGTCTGGGCCGGCACGATCCCGTTGCACGTCACCCCCGGTGACGTCGTGACCGCTGCGGACGCGACCGGGCTGGCGGTCCCGGCCGAGGTGTCGGCGCGCGCGACGGGGCTCCGCGGATAGCGGATCGACACCTCCGGGAGGGCGTGTCCTGCCGGGTTGGTCGCGCCTCGAAACCTAGCCTTGGGACACACACTTTCCGCGCACGGACCAAGGCGGCAGCACCATGGCGAACAGCTTCATCGGCCGGGACATGGCCGTCGACCTCGGCACCGCCAACACGCTGGTCTACGTCCGCGGCAAGGGCATCATGCTCGACGAGCCGTCCGTCGTCGCGATGAACTCCACCACGGGTGAGGTACTGGCCGTCGGCCACGAGGCCAAGCGCATGATCGGCCGCACGCCCGACAACATCACAGCGATCCGGCCGCTCAAGGACGGTGTCATCGCCGACTTCGACGCGACCGAGCAGATGCTGCGGTTCTTCATCCAGCAGGTGCACCGCCGCCGCTACTTCGCCAAGCCCCGGCTGGTGATCTGCGTCCCCAGCGGGATCACGGCCGTCGAGCAGCGTGCGGTGAAGGAGGCCGGCTACCAAGCCGGTGCTCGCCGCGTCTACATCATCGAGGAGCCGATGGCTGCCGCGATCGGCGCCAACCTCCCCGTGCACGAGGCCACGGGCAACATGGTCGTGGACATCGGCGGGGGTACCACCGAGGTGGCGGTGATCTCCCTGGGTGGCATCGTCACCAGCCTGTCGATCCGCACCGCAGGCGACGATCTCGACCAGTCGATCATCGCCTGGATGAAGAAGGAGTACTCCCTCATGCTCGGGGAGCGCACGGCCGAGGAGATCAAGATGACCCTCGGCTCGGCGTTCCCGCTGCCCAAGGAGCCCGAGGCCGAGGTCCGTGGCCGCGACATGATCTCCGGCCTTCCCAAGACCGTCGTGGTCTCCAGTGCGGAGGTCCGCCAGGCGCTCGAGGAGCCGCTGCACGCGATCGTGGACGCGGTCCGGGCGACGCTGGACCAGACCCCGCCCGAGCTCGCCGGCGACATCATGGACCGCGGGGTCGTGCTCACCGGCGGAGGAGCGCTCCTCCGGGGTCTCGACGAGCGGCTGCGGCACGAGACCGGCATGCCGGTGCACGTCGCGGAGGACCCCTTGACATCGGTGGCGATGGGCGTGGGCAAGTGCGTCGAGGAGTTCGAGGCGTTGCAGCAGGTCCTCGTCTCGGAACCCCGTCGGTGACGCGATGACGATGCACGATCGGCACCAGCGGCCCAGCAGGACGATCCTGGTCCTGCTGCTCCTGGCGTGCTTCACGCTGATCACTCTCGACCTGCGCGGCGGTGAGAACTCACCCGTCGAGCCCGTCCGGGGTGCGGTCACCGACGTGCTGGGCCCGGTCGAGACCGGTGCCACAGCCGTCGTACGTCCCTTCCGGGCGCTGTCGGGCTTTTTGCGCTCGAGCTCGTCACTGAAGAGCGACATCGCCCAGCTCCAGGCCCAGAACTCCGAGCTCCGCGGGCGGCTCGCGACCTCCGGGGTCGACCGCAACCGGGTCGCCGAGCTCGACGGCCTGCTGCGGACCGCCAGCAGCACCGGGTACGCCCTCGTGCCGGCCCGCGTGGTCGCGATGGGGCCGATGCAGTCGTTCTCCCGCACCGTCACCATCGACGCCGGCACCACCTCGGGCGTGCACGCCGACATGACCGTGCTGAACAACGACGGGCTCGTGGGGCGGGTGATCCGTGCCGGTCGCTCCAGCGCCACCGTGCTGCTCGTCCTCGACGTGGACTCCGTGGTGGGTGGACGCCTCGGCTCCAACATGGAGGTCGGCTTCCTACGTGGTCGCGGCGTCCTCGGTGGCCGGGGCCGCCTCGATCTGGACCTGGTGGACAACACCGTGACCCCGACCCGCGACGACGTGGTGGTGACCTGGGGGTCCCGCAACGGGGCGCCGTACGTCTCCGGCATCCCGATCGGGCGGGTCACCTCGGTGTACAGCAGTCCTCGGCAGCTGAGCCAGCATGCCGTGATCGAGCCGTTCGTCGACTTCTCCGCCCTCGACCTCGTCGGGGTCGTCGTCGACGCAGACACCCACGGAGACCGCGCCGTGATCACCGCAGACGGCGAGGACCCGACGATGAGGTCCTCCGGGTGGCCCTGGTCGCCGTTGCCGTCGTGGTCGCGGTGGTGCTCCAGGTCAGCTTCTTCCCCTACCTCGCCTTCGACGGCGTCGTGCCGAACGTCGCCCTGCTCGTGGTCGTCGCGGCGGCGCTCGTCCGCGGGCCCGACTTCGCCGCGGTGCTCGGCTTCGTGGCAGGGCTTCTGATCGACCTGGCCCCTCCGTCGGACCATGTGGCCGGCCGTTGGGCGCTGGCGCTGGTCGTGGTGGGCTACCTCGCGGGCCGGGTGCGCCAGGACGCGCGCACGTCGGCGGTTGCCGCTGTGGTGACCGTCGCGGCGTCCTCCTTCATCGGCACCTCGGTCTACGCGCTGACCGGGATGATCCTGCGTGACCCCGCGATCCCGGTCGCGGAGGCGCTCCAGACGATCCCCGTGGCCCTGGTCTGGGACGTCGCGCTGACCCCGTTCGTGCTGCCGGTGATGATGGCGCTGTTCCGCCGGCTCGAACCCCACCAGGTCTCGTACTGATGGCCGCAGCCCTGCGCCGTACCTCCCAGAACCAGCGCTCACGGTTGCGGCTCATCGTCGTCCAGGCGCTGGTGCTGTCGTTGTTCATGACCCTGTTCGCCAGGCTCTGGTACGTCCAGGTGCTCGGTGGCGAGTCCTACCAGGCGCAGGCCGCCGAACAGTCGATCCGGGAGCTGGTCGTACAACCGTCCCGCGGGCTGATCGTCGACGACATGGGCCGCCCCCTCGTGGCCAATCGCACGTCCTGGGTGGTCACGGTCGACCGGACGATGCTGCACAAGATGGACCCCGACCAGCAGGCGACGCTGCTGCGGCGCGTCGCCGCCGTCGTCGGCAAGAGGTACGCCGACGTCAAGGCGCGCACGCTGCTCTGCGGTGAGCCGGGATCGGTCAGCGGCACCTGCTGGAACGGCTCGCCCTACCAGCCGGTCCCGGTGGCCAAGGACGTCAGCCAGCAGGTGGCGGTCTCGATCATGGAGCAGGGCGAGGACTTCCCAGCGGTGCTGGCCGAGTCGCAGAGTGTGCGCGCGTACCCGTCGCCGTACGGCATCAACGCCGCGCACGTCCTGGGGTACCTCAGCCCGATCACGGCGGACGAGCTCGACGAGGCCCAGGCCGCCGACGACACGTCGGTGAACGGTGCCTCCAGCGTCGGCCGCGCGGGGCTCGAGAAGGAGTACGACCAGTACCTTCGCGGCCTCCCGGGCTACGACAACGTCGCGGTGGACTCGATGGGCCGGGTCCTCGGCAGCACCGGCACGGTCGCCGGCCGGCCGGGGGACACCCTCGTCACCTCGATCGACGCCCGGGTCCAGGCGGTGGTCGAGACCCAGCTCGAGGACACCATCAAGACCGCCCGGAAGACCTTCGACAAGGTGACCGGCCGCAACTACCGCGCCGACTCCGGGGCCGCGGTGGTGATGGACGCCCGCAACGGGCGGATCGTGGCGATGGCCGGCTACCCGACCTACGACCCGGAGGTCTGGGTCGGCGGAATCAGCAACAAGCAGCTGGCCCGGCTCTACTCCACCTCGGCCCAGAACCCGCTGCTGTCGCGGGCCACGCAGGGCCAGTTCGCGCCCGGCTCGACCTGGAAGCCGATCATGACCGCCGGTGCGCTCAGCAACGGGTACACGAAGAACACCAGGCTCGACTGCTCGTCCGGGCTCCAGGTGGGCAACCGCTGGTTCAAGAACTACGAGTCCGGTTCCTACGGGATGATCGACTTCGCCCGTGCCCTCGCGATCTCGTGCGACACGTTCTTCTACCGGGTCGGCTACCACTTCTGGCAGAAGTACGGCAGCGACGAGTCCGACGTCCACGCCCGCGACCCGCTCGTGCAGGAGGCGAAGTCGTTCGGCTTCGGCCGGGAGACCGGCATCGACCTGCCCGGTGAGTCGAGCGGGCGGATCGCCGACCGGAAGTGGAAGCTCGCCTACTGGAAGGCCAACAAGGCGTACTACTGCAAGCTCGACAAGCAGCCCGGCAACGACTTCCTCCACCTGTTCGCGCACGAGTTCTGCCTCGAGGGCTATGCCTATCGCGCCGGCGACGCGGTCAACTACTCCATCGGCCAGGGGGACACCCTGGTCACGCCCCTCCAACTCGCGCGGGCGTACGCCGCCCTCTCGAACGGGGGGACGCTGTGGGAGCCGAGAGTGGCCAAGGCCATCGTCGACCCCCAGGGGAAGGTCGTGCGGACCATCCCACCGAAGAAGGCCGGACGCGTCACGGGCACCAAGGCGACCCTGCGTTACATCAACCAGGCGCTGCTCAACACCGCCAAGGTCGGCACCATGGCCTGGAAGATGATCGACTTCCCCCTCGACAAGGTGAAGATCAGGTCGAAGACCGGCTCGGCGGAGGTATACGGCAAGCAGAGCACGTCGTGGGTGGCGTCCTTCGACGATCGCTACGTCGTGGTGATGATGGTCGCCCAGGCCGGCACCGGGTCGGGCACCTCCGGTCCTGCGGTCCGCAAGATCTGGGAGGCGCTCTACGGCATCGACGGGATGAAGGTCGACCCGAGGCACGCGGCGATCCCGGGCACCTCCCCACCCCGCGGTCTGCCGGTCTTCGCCGAAGACGGGTCGATCCTGCCGCCGGTGTCGACCTCCGAGCAGAGCCTGCGCACGAAGAGGCAGAAGAGATGACCATCGTTGCGAGCCCGCGCACCCGCGGCCGGGCACCAGGCGTCGACTGGCTGCTCACATTCGCGGTCGCTGCCCTGCTGGTGATCGGCACGCTTCTCGTGTGGTCGGCGACCTCAGCGCGCGACGACCTCACCGGTGGCGTGCCCTCGGCGTACGTGAAGCGCCACCTGGTCAACATCGCGATCGGGGCGGTGCTCGCGGTGATGATCCTCGCGACCGACCACAGGTGGGTGCGCATCCTCGCGCCTCTGGTGTACGCCGGCTCGGTCCTGGGCCTGGCGTTGGTCCTGGTCATGGGGACCTCGATCAACGGCTCTCGCTCGTGGCTCATGCTCGGAGGCATGTCGATCCAGCCCGCCGAGTTCGCCAAGCTCGCAGTCGTGATCGGGATGGCCCTGCTCGTCGCCGAGCGCACGGAGGGATCCCGGCGTCGTCGGGTCGGGAACCTAGACGTCATGGGCATGCTGGCCATCGCCGGACTCCCGGCCGCGCTGATCCTCATGCAACCGGACCTCGGGACCATGCTGGTCCTCTCGGCGACGGTCTTCGGGGTGGTGGCGGTCTCCGGAGCCGCCCGCCGCTGGCTCGTGGGTCTCTTCGTGGCCGGGGTCGCCGGGGCCACCGCCGCGGTCAGCCTGGGGGTACTCAAGGCCTACCAGATCGACCGCTTCATGGCGTTCACGAACCCTGACCTCGACCCTCGCGGAGCGGGCTACAACACCACCCAGGCCCGGATCGCGATCGGCAACGGCGGGGTCTTCGGGCAGGGGCTCTTCAACGGCTCGCAGACCCGGTCCGGCTTCGTGCCGGAGCAGCACACCGACTTCATCTTCACCGTCGCCGGCGAGGAGCTGGGCCTGGTCGGCGCCGGTGTGATGATCCTGCTGCTCGCCGTGGTGCTCTGGCGGGCGCTGTCGATCGCCCAGCACGCCGACGACATGTTCGGGCGGGTTGCGGCGGCCGGGATCGCGTGCTGGTTCGGCTTCCAGGCCTTCCAGAACATCGGCATGTGCCTGGGCATCATGCCGGTGACCGGCGTCCCCCTCCCGCTCGTGTCCTACGGCGGCTCGTCGATGTTCGCGACCCTGATGGCGATCGGACTGCTGCAGAACATCCACCTGCGCTCGGGCTCGGCGCTTCCGACCAGGCAGTACTCCATGAACCGTGCGCTCGTCCGCAGCAGGTAGCGCTCAGGCCGACGGCAGCGTGAAACGGAACGTCGAGCCGGCGCCTGCGTTGCGGGACGCCGTGATCTGGCCGCCGTGGCGTGTGACGATGCGCTTGCTCAGTGAGAGACCCAGCCCCGTTCCCGGATAGTCCAGGCGGTGAGCCGGGCTGCGGTGGAACTCGTCGAAGATGGCGGACTCCTCGCCCGCGGGGACCCCGATCCCATCGTCGGCCACCTCGACCAGGACCCAGCCATGCTCGTCGTCCTCGCACGACTGGATCCGGACGTGCGCCTTGGCCCCGGGGGCGACGTACTTGACGGCGTTGCCGACGATGTTGTCCAGCAGCTGGCGGAGCAGGCTGGGGTCGGCGAGGACCGTGTGGTGGGCATCGAGCATGAATTCCGGCTCGCTGGGGCCACCCCGATGTGCGTCGACGACCTCGGCGACGAGGGCTGCCAGGTCCACTCGCTGCGGGTTGAGCTCGCCGTCACGGACCACCGTGTAGGTCAGCCAGTCCTCGATGACCTGGTGCATCCTGCCCCCCGCCTCGGCCGCCCGCTTCAGCGCGTCGTCGACCCCGGCCTGGTCTCCACGGCCGTGGGCATCCTGGGCCAGCTCGATCCAGCCGTCGAGGGTGGTCAGTGGGCCGCGGAGGTCATGGGCGACGACGCCCGCGAAGCTGAGCAGCTCCGCGAGCCGGGCCCGCTCCGAGGTGACGTCGCGGAACAGGAGAACCGCCGACACCTCACCGCCAGAGTGGAGCGGTCGCGCGGTGACGTGGAGCAGGCGCGGGTCGCTGCGCTCTCCCACGAGCAGCTCCGTGCCGGCCTGATCCGCACCCTGGAACACCGCTCCGAGGGGGATCTGGTCGTCGTGCAGCGTGCTCCCGTCGGGGTTGCGGAGGCCGAAGACCTGGGACCAGGACTCGGGTCGGCCGGCAGGGATCGGCCGGCCGAGCAGCTGCCGAGCCGCCTGGTTGTGCCGGGTGATGGTCCCGTCGGGGCCGGCGATCACGAGCCCGTCGGACATCCCGTCGAAGACGAGCTCGAGGACCCGCCGTTGGCGGTCGGCGTCGGCCCGACGGCCCTCCAACTCCACCAGCAGCCGGCCCCGCTGTTCGCGGAAGAGAGCCAGCAGCAGCATGATGAACGTGCTCGCCACGATGAGCATGTCGACGATGGTGGCCGAGGGCAGGATCCCGGTGTAGTCGAACTGGTTCTGCGGGAAGAACGTGAGCATCGCAGCCCCGAGAGCGATGGCGAGCGCGAGCGACGCGGCTCCCCGCGGAGTGAGCGTCAGCCCTCCCCAGACGCTGGGGACGATCAACAGCCAGGACAGCGGCAGCGAGGGGTCCAGGTAGGTGCCGTAGAGGCACAGGGCGCTCACGGGGACCAGCAGTGCGAGGTTCAGCGGGCTCGACCGGGGGAGCACCTCGACCTCGCGGCGGTGCCACAGGAGCAGGATCGTGGCCCCGCCCACGAAGCAGAAGACACCGTCGCGGAAGACCCACCACAGGAACGGGGCGTCGGTGACCTCGAAGGCATTGAGCCGCGGGAAGGTGCCCAGCAGGGCGGCCACCGTGGCCGAGCCGACCGTGGCGAAGAGCAGCCAGGTCAGGTCGCGGGGGACTCGTGGCGCCCAGTCGTCGCGACCGATGCCGAAGCGGTAGATGACCACCATCAGCCAGGCCTGGCCGACGTTCGCCACGCCCATCCACGCTGCCTTGGGCAGGGAGTAGTCGAAGGCGAGGGCGGTGATCGTCGTGACCAGCACCAACGCGGCCACGCTCGGCCAGGTGAGGCGTCGGTGGCCGGGCCAGATCACCGTGAGCCAGACGAACCCGACCACACCGATCGGCCAGATCTCGGCGATCCGGGGATCCGTCTCGAAGCTGTCGAAGGCCAGATAAGGGACGATCAGGGAGCAGCAGACGACGAAGGACAAGAAGGGCGCGATCGAGCGGGCGGACGGATCCGCCGCCGCCTCGCCGCCCCACGCTCGCCCCGTGTCGTTCATCCCGCCTCCGCCCCCCGGCAAAGTCGGGCGCCGCCCGACGCTTTCGAGTCTAGGGAAGCGCCGACGGTTCGGCGGGGGAACGGGAGAGCCCGTAGGCTGGTGCTGAACTTCCCCCGCCCGTTCTGTGAGGTTTCGTGATGTTGTCAGCCGGGTTGTCCACCCCGCCCCCGACCGGTGTCGAGTCGCTCTTTGCGCGGCTCGAGCCGCTGCTGCCCCAGGTGCAGAAGCCGATCCAGTACGTCGGCGGCGAGCTGAACTCCACCCAGAAGCCGTGGGCGGACGTCCAGGTGCGGTGGGCACTGATGTACCCCGACGCCTACGAGGTGGGGCTGCCGAACCAGGGCGTTCAGATCCTCTACGAGGTGCTGAACGAGCGGGACTGGATCCTGGCCGAGCGCACCTACTCGGTATGGCCCGACCTCGAGGCACTGATGCGGGAGAACGACATCCCGCAGTTCACCGTCGACAGCCATCGACCGGTGGGTGCGTTCGACGTGCTCGGGCTGTCGTTCTCGACCGAGCTCGGTTACACGAACATGCTCAGCGCTCTCGACCTCGCCGGGATCCCGCTGCACGCGGTCGACCGCACCGACGACGACCCGATCGTTCTCGCCGGTGGGCACGCCGCCTTCAACCCTGAGCCGATCGCCGACTTCCTCGATGCCGCTGTACTCGGCGACGGTGAGGAGATCGTGCTCGCGGTCTCCGAGGTGATCCGCGAGTGGAAGGACGAGGGCAGGCCCGCGGGCGACAGCCCCTCGCCGCGTGACGAGCTGCTCCGCCGGCTCGCCGTCTCGGGTGGCGTCTACGTCCCCAAGTTCTACGACGTCTCGTACGCCGAGGACCACGAGATCGCGAGAGTCGAGCCGACGGTGGCGGGAGTGCCGCACCGGGTGCGCAAGCACACCTTGATGGACCTCGATGCCTGGCCGTACCCGCGCAAGCCGCTGGTGCCGCTCGCGGAGACCGTGCACGAGCGCTTCTCCGTGGAGATCTTCCGCGGCTGCACCCGCGGCTGCCGGTTCTGCCAGGCAGGGATGATCACCCGGCCGGTCCGGGAGCGTTCGCTGACCACGATCGGCGACATGGTCGAGAACGGCATCCGCTCGACCGGCTTCGAGGAGGTCGGGTTGCTGTCGTTGTCAAGCGCCGACCACTCCGAGATCGGCGAGGTCGCCAAGGGTCTTGCCGACCGGTACGACGGCTCGAACGTCTCCCTCTCCCTGCCCAGCACCCGGGTGGACGCCTTCAACATCACCTTGGCCAACGAGCTGTCCCGCAACGGACGCCGTTCCGGCCTCACGTTCGCACCCGAGGGTGGCTCCGAGCGGATGCGCAAGGTGATCAACAAGATGGTCACCGAGGAGGACCTGATCCGGACCGTCGCCACTGCGTTCTCGCACGGCTGGAGACAGGTCAAGCTCTACTTCATGTGCGGCCTTCCCACCGAGACCGATGAGGACGTGCTCGAGATCGCTGACCTGGCGAAGAAGGTGATCGCCAAGGGCCGGGAGGTCTCCGGACGCAACGACATCAGGTGCACCGTGTCGATCGGTGGCTTCGTGCCCAAGCCGCACACGCCCTTCCAGTGGGCGGCCCAGCTCGACCACGTCACGACGGACTCACGTCTGAAGAAGCTCCGGGACAACCTGAGAGCCGACAAGCGGTACGGCCGAGCGATCGGTTTCCGCTACCACGACGGCAGGCCCGGGATCATCGAGGGGCTTCTCTCCCGCGGTGACCGCCGTGTGGGCCGGGTGATCGAGCAGGCGTGGCGTGACGGTGCCCGCTTCGACGGTTGGAGTGAGCACTTCTCCTACGACAGGTGGGAAGAGTCGGCCGGCACGGCGCTCGCCGGCACGGGTGTGGACCTGGACTGGTTCACCACGCGCGAGCGTGGCTACGACGAGGTGCTGCCCTGGGACCATCTCGACTCGGGCCTGGACAAGGACTGGCTGTGGGAGGACTGGCAGGACGCCATCGACCCGAGCTCGGACGTCGAGGTCGAGGACTGTCGCTGGACGCCCTGCTACGACTGCGGCGTGTGTCCGGAGATGGGGACCGACATCCAGATCGGCCCGACCGGCAAGCAGCTGCTGCCGCTCAGCGTCGTGTGAACCTCGATCGCTCTGGCGCCTCGAACCAGCCTGTGACGCTCATCTGAGCTGGTCCTCGATGTACGCCGGCCGAGCGACCGCGAGCCCGACCAGCAGCTGGGGGAGCGTGGCGATCGCCAGCACCGTCAGCGGCACGGTCCACGCGCCCGTCACGTCGTACAGGAAGCCGACCCCGAACGGCCCGACCGCCGCCAGCAGGTAGCCGACGGACTGGGTGAACCCCGAGAGGGCGGCGGTGCCCTCAGGGGTGCGGGCCCGAAGGCCGATCAGCGTGAGGATCAGTGGGAAGGTGCACAGTCCGACCCCCACGAGCGCCGCCCAGAGGTAGGCGCCGCCCACCGGCGCCAGGATCAGCCCGAGGTACCCGAGGGGGTAGCAGAGCATGACCCCGAGCAGGATCCCGGTCTGGTTCTCCCGACGCGCAGCGGCGGCCGGCAGCCACAGGGACAGCGGGATGCTAACGGCCGCGACGACCCCGACCAGCAGCCCCGCCTGCGTGGGGGAGAAGCCGGCGTCGCGGTAGACCTGGGCGAACCAGCCGAACACCGAGTAGGCCTGCATCGACTGGAGCCCGAAGAACACCGCCATCAGCCAGCCGAGCCTGGTCCGCGCCACGTCACCGAGGCCGAACCTGCGGGGAGCCCCCGCGAGCTTGCGGTCGTGACGCACCAGGAAGATCCACGGCACCGCGGCCAGCAGAGCGGTGAGCGCCCAGACTGCCAACCCGCTGCGCCATCCCGAGGTTCCCACCCGGTCGGCGATCGGCACGGTGAGGGTGAGGGACGTGGTCAGGCCCACCGCGAGGGCGGTCGTGTAGACGGCGGTCCAGGCGCCGACGCGGTCCGGCGCATGCAGCTTGACCAGCGACGGCAGCAGCACGTTGGCCGTCGCCATTCCGGCCAGGGCAACGAGGGAGAGTGCGAGGAAGACGCGGGTGTCGTCGGCGCGGGCGCGCAGTCCGAGCCCCGCCACGACGGCAGCGAGGGACCCCAGCGTCACCCGGTGTACGCCGAAGCTGTGGGCGAGCGTCGGGGCGAGGGCGCCGAACACCGCGAACGCGACCACCGGGAGCGTCGTGAGCACTCCCGCGACCGTGGCCGACATCCCCAGTCCGTGGGTGATCTCGTCGAGCACCGGTCCGACGCTGACCGCGGCCGGTCTGAGGTTGAAGCTGAGCAGCACGATCCCGACGAAGATCAGGGCACGCCCGCCGTGTCGCTCCACTGGGGTCCCCGAGACGCTCATCGCAACATCGTGCCTTGACCGTCGGTTCCGGCCCTCAGGCGGGGGTGGGCGCCCGGTGTCCCGCAGGTAGGGTGCGCCCGTGCGAGAACAGCCCGAGCAGCAGGCCCCACCGGTCCAGCGACTGCGGATCCGGTACGCCAAGCGCGGGCGGCTGCGGTTCAGCAGCCACCGGGACTTCAGCCGGGCCTTCGAGCGTGCCGTCTTCCGAGCCAGGATCCCGATGGCCTACTCGTCCGGGTTCAACCCCCACCCGCGGATCTCGTACGCCGGCGCCGCACCGACCGGGTCGGCCAGCGAGGCGGAGTACCTCGAGATCGCGCTCGCCGAGGTGCTCGACCCGCTGGTCGTCAAGACCCAGCTCGACGCGGCACTTCCCGAGGGCCTCGACGTGCTCGACGTGGTGGAGAGCCCCGGTGGCTCACTGTCCGACCGGCTCGAGGCGAGCCAGTGGCAGATCACGCTGGGGTCGGTGCCGGCGGAGCGGGCCGCTGAGGCCGTGACGGCCTTCCTGAGCGAGGACGAGGTCGTCGTCGAACGGATGACCAAGAAGGGCCTGCGCTCGTTCAACTGCCGGGACGCGGTGCTCTCCCTCTCGGTGCGGGCCGAGGGCGACGCTGCCCTGCTGGATCTCGTCCTGCGCCACGGCACACCGTCGGTGCGACCCGACGACGTGCTCACCGGACTGCGCGCCACGGGTGGACTGGAGGTGCCTGGCACGCCCTTGCAGTGCCGGATCGCCCAGGGACCCGTCGCCGATGACGGAAGCCTCACCGACCCTTTCGCCTGAGCCGATCTCGTTGACGGGTGTGCGATACTGACAGTGGTTGACCCTCCGGAGTGTCGGGGGGACGACACGACGACGTACTCGCCACTCCCCATGGGGTG
Source organism: uncultured Actinomycetota bacterium (assembly GCA_963740525.1). Taxonomy (GTDB): domain Bacteria; phylum Actinomycetota; class Actinomycetes; order Propionibacteriales; family Nocardioidaceae; genus CAVUEG01. Next base: position 162,694 of record CAVUEG010000006.1, on the reverse strand, counting down.
GCACACCAGTGAAACGTCACACCGGTCCCGCGACGCGGCCCGCACCTTGTCGGTGACAGCGACAAGAGGCATAGAGGCCCTGCGACCGCGGAGGGTGCCGAGGTTTCGCGGTGACGCATGGAGCGGGGGATGTCGCCGCCACGCAGGCTTTCGTCGATGGCCACGGCCCTCGACGCCGACACCGCCCCGGTGCTCGCCGATCAGGAATCGGCTCCCGGGGACGAGGAGAGCAGATGCTCGACAGCGAAAACCCCTCCGACGTACCCACTGACGGTCCGGACTCGTCCGGCCAGCCGCCCGCAGCCGAGGGGACGGCCCCGCGCAAGAGCGCGGCGAAGAAGGCTCCGGCCAAGAAGACGGCCGCGAAGAAGGCCACGACGCGCAAGACCGCGGCGGCCAAGCCCGCTGACGACGCGTCCGGCGCTCCCACCGAGGGCGTGCCCGCGACTGCCCCGGCCGCGAAGGCCCCGGCGAAGAAGGCCGCGGCCCGCAAGTCCACCGCCAAGAAGGCGGCGCCCAGCGCCGACGAGACGGCCGCCGGGACCGAGAAGCCGGCGAAGAAGACCACGGCGAAGCGCACCGCGAAGAAGACCTCAGCACCTGAGGGCGCGGTGCCCGCCCAGGAGTCGGGCGACAAGCCCGCCGCCAAGAAGGTAGCGATCCCGGTGCCGCTGTTCCAGGCACCGGAGCCGACGGCGACGCCCGCCAAGAAGACGGCCAAGAAGGCGCCCGCGAAGAAGGTGACCGCCAAGCAGGCTCCCTCCGACGCACCCGACGCACCCGACGCACCCGACGACCCGACGCCCGGACGGCCCGGACGGCCCTGATGGCACCGACACGACGACCTCGGACGCTCAGCCCTCCCGCACCCGGCAGTCCGGCAACCGCGGCACCGGCGGTGGCCGGCAGTCCGGCCGCGCCGGCTCGGGTCAGCAGCAGGGCAAGAAGTCCGAGGACCAGGCCGACCAGCCGGGTCGCGACGAGGCCGACTTCGACGACGAGGACGATGCCGAGGGTGGCGAGGGAGGCGGGCCGAACCGCCGCCGCCGCCGCCGAGGTGGTCGACGTCGCCGCAAGTCCGGCTCGGGTGGCGATGGATCGAACGGAGCCGACGAGTCCGAGGGCTCGCCCGCGGACGACAACGACAGCGACGACGCCCAGAACGAGGGTGACGACGGTGACGAGCAGGGCGGACAGGGCTCCGGCAGCTCGCGCCGCAGGCGTCGTCGCAGCCGCACCGGCGAGGACCGTCAGGGCGGGAACGACGACCCGGAGAAGACGGTCGCCCGCGTGCGCAAGCCGCGCTCGCCCGAGGACGAGATCACCAGTCTTTCCGGCTCCACCCGGCTCGAGGCCAAGAAGCAGCGTCGCCGTGAAGGTCGCGAGGCCGGCAGACGCCGCGCCCCGATCGTCAGTGAGGCGGAGTTCCTGGCCCGGCGCGAGGCGGTCGACCGGACCATGGTCATCCGTGAGCGCGGTGACCTGACCCAGATCGCGGTCCTCGAGGACAAGGTGCTCGTCGAGCACTACGTCGCACGGGAGTCCCAGACCTCGTTGATCGGCAACGTGTACCTGGGCCGGGTGCAGAACGTCCTTCCCTCCATGGAGGCCGCGTTCATCGACATCGGCAAGGGTCGCAACGCCGTCCTGTACGCCGGCGAGGTCAACTGGGACTCGCTCGGCGGCAAGGACGGAGGCCCCCGCAAGATCGAGGCGGTGCTCAAGTCCGGCCAGCCGGTCCTGGTGCAGGTCACCAAGGACCCGATCGGGCACAAGGGTGCGCGGCTGACCAGCCAGATCAGTCTGGCGGGTCGTTTCCTGGTGTACGTACCCGACGGCAACACCAGCGGGATCTCGCGCAAGCTGCCCGACACCGAGCGGGGTCGGCTCAAGTCGGTCCTGAAGGACATCGTGCCCGACAGCGCCAGCGTGATCGTGCGCACGGCGGCCGAGGGAGCCAGCGAGGAGGAGCTGACGCGCGACGTCGAGCGGCTCACGGCGCGCTGGGAGGACATCTCCAGCAAGGTCGAGAAGGGCAACGCCCCCGAGCTCCTGTACGGCGAGCCTGACCTCACGCTCAAGGTCGTCCGTGACCTGTTCACCGAGGACTTCGCCCGGCTCGTGGTCTCAGGCGACGACGCCTGGGACGTCGTCCAGGACTACGTCAAGCACGTGGCACCCGACCTCGAGAAGCGCCTGGAGAAGTGGGACGGCGGCGGCGACGTCTTCGCCGAGTTCCGCATCGACGAGCAGATCGCCAAGGGCCTCGACCGCAAGGTCTGGCTGCCTTCCGGTGGATCGCTGATCATCGACCGCACCGAGGCGATGACGGTCGTCGACGTCAACACCGGCAAGTTCACCGGCTCCGGTGGCAACCTCGAGGAGACCGTCACCAAGAACAACCTCGAGGCCGCCGAGGAGATGGTGCGCCAGCTGAGGCTGCGTGACATCGGCGGGATCATCGTCGTGGACTTCATCGACATGGTCCTCGAGAGCAACCGCGACCTGGTTCTGCGTCGCCTGATCGAGTGCCTGGGCAGGGACCGGACCCGCCACCAGGTGGCCGAGGTCACCTCGCTCGGCCTGGTGCAGATGACGCGCAAGCGGATCGGCACCGGACTGCTCGAGGCGTTCAGCGAGAACTGTGACCATTGCCAGGGTCGCGGGCTCGTGCTGCACCCTGAGCCGGTCGACCAGAAGAACCGCAAGTCCGACGACGAGCCTCGGCGCAACCGTCGCGGTCGGGGTCGTGGCGGAGACGATCAGGACGGCCAGGGCGACGACCGCGGAGGCAGGAGCGGCAACGGTCCCGACCGGGGACGACAGTCCGAGTCGAAGAAGCCGTCGCCGATCGACGTGATCGCCGCAGCCTCCCGCGTCGACGAGAAGCCTGACCAGAAGCGCGACGACAGGCCGAGCGAGGAGGTGGCTGAGGTTGCGGCGCCGCAGCCGGTGGGGGAGCCCACTGGGGAGCCCACTGAGAAGGCCACTGAGAAGGCCACTGAGAAGGCCACTGAGAAGGCCGCTGGGAAGGCCACCGTGGAGACTGCTGAGAAGCCCGCGGACAAGCCGGCCACGACCACCCGCTCCAGCACCACCCGCCGGGTGGTCGCCAGGCGGCCCGCCGCTCCGCCGGCCGAGACCTCGAGCACGACCGACGCCACCGTGGTCGCGACCTCGTCGCCGCCTCCCGTGGTGCCCGAGGCCGGCGACTCCGAGGCAGGCACCGAGCCGACCCGATCGGTCCAGCCGCCCGAGCCGGCGGCACCTCGGATCGTGACCAGTACCCGGCGACAGACCGCCCGGCGTCCCGCCGGTCCGCCTCCGGCGGTACCGGCGTCAGCGCCGTCCGACGTCCCCTCGAGCAACGGCAGCGCGCCAGTTTCCGGGACCCCCGGAGAGGCTGGGGGCACAGGGGACACCGGGGACGAGTCGGCAGCGGGTCACGATGGGGCCGTGATCGCCCACGTCCCGGTGAAGAAGAAGGGCGCACGCAAGCGCTAGAAGGAGCGGGAGAGACGGCCATTCCGGCCCGTTTTGACCGCCCCGGTCCGGGTGCGTAGACTTGATCCTCGGCGTGCCGAGCGCGCCATTTCTGTGTGCGAGCCGCACTCACCGCCACCTTCCGGGGTGTCGAGGCATGGCGGCTCCGCACCGGAGCAGAACTTAGTAGTCCGACGAAGAGAGTGAGTCCGCGGTGTACGCGATCGTCAAGAGTGGCGGCCAGCAGCAGAAGGTAGCTGTCGGCGACGTCATCGAGATCGACAAGGTTGCCCAGCAGGTCGGTGACTCCGTCAAGCTTCCCGTGGTCCTGCTCGTGGACGGCGAAAGTGTCACCTCCGACGCAGCCACGCTGACCAAGGCCAGCGTGACGGTCGAGGTTCTGGGTGCCACGAAGGGCCCGAAGATCGTGATCCAGAAGTACAAGAACAAGACCGGCTACAAGAAGCGCCAGGGTCACCGTCAGAAGTACACCCAGGTCAAGGTCACTGACATCTCCCAGTAGTCAGCCCGCCAGTCAGCACACCTGACCGGGCGCTCACCTCTTACGAGAACCAAGGACTGAACTCATGGCACACAAAAAGGGTGCAGCTTCGACCAAGAACGGTCGGGACTCCAATTCCCAGCGCCTCGGCGTGAAGCGGTACGGCGGTCAGCTGGTCAACGCCGGCGAGATCATCGTCCGTCAGCGCGGGACGCACTTCCACCCCGGTGCGGGCGTGGGCCGCGGCGGCGACGACACGCTGTTCGCCCTGGTCGGCGGCAACGTCGAGTTCGGCACCAAGCGCGGTCGCCGGGTCGTCAACATCGTCCCGTCGGAGCTCTGAGCAAGGACTCCTGCACGACCGGTTGACCACAGCCACCAAGGGGCGCTCTGCTGACAAGCAGGGCGTCCCTTCGCTTTTGGCCCGACCCAGCACCGACCAGCACCGACCAGCACCGACCAGCACCACGCCAGACCACCCCTACGCACGAAAGTCCACGAGGAGAGCCCGATGGCCGTCCCCACGTTCGTCGACCAGGTCGTGCTGCACGTCAGCGCCGGCCGCGGCGGCAACGGCGTCGCCTCGGTGCACCGTGAGAAGTTCCGCCCCCTGGGCGGTCCCGACGGCGGCAACGGCGGCCCCGGTGGTTCGGTGATCCTCCGGGTCGACCCCAGCGTCACCACGCTCGTCGACTACCACCACATCTCCCACCGCAAGGCAGAGCACGGTGGCCACGGTGCCGGTGGCCACCGCAACGGCGGTCACGGAAGTGACCTGGTGCTGCCGGTGCCCGAGGGCACGGTCGTCACGGACGGTCAGGGGAACGTGCTGGCGGACCTGGTCGGTCCTGGCACGGAGCTGGTGGTGGCCCAAGGTGGGCGCGGTGGGCTCGGCAACGCAGCCCTCGCCTCCAGCAAGCGCAAGGCGCCCGGGTTCGCGCTCCTCGGCGAACCGGGCGGCGACTGCGAGATCACCCTCGAGCTCAAGGTGGTCGCTGACATCGGACTGGTGGGCTTCCCCAGCGCCGGCAAGTCCAGCCTGATCGCCGCCATGAGCAGGGCGCGCCCGAAGATCGCCGACTACCCGTTCACCACGCTGGTCCCGAACCTCGGCGTCGTCACCGCGGGGGAGACCACCTTCACCGTCGCCGACGTTCCCGGACTCATCGAAGGCGCCAGCGAAGGGCGCGGCCTCGGCCACGACTTCCTGCGTCACATCGAGCGCTGCGCCGCGCTGGTCCACGTCATCGACACCGCCACGATGGAGCCCGGCCGGGACCCCGTCTCGGACCTCGACATCATCGAGGCCGAGCTCCAGCGGTACGGCGGCCTCGAGGACCGTCCCCGGCTGATCGCCCTGAACAAGATCGACGTGCCCGACGGCCGCGACCTGTCCGACATCGTCATGGACGACCTGCTCGCCCGCGGCCTCAAGGTGATCCCGGTCAGCGCCGCCAGTCACGAGGGCCTGCGGGAGCTCTCGTTCGCCATGGCGGAGATCGTCTCCGCGAGCCGCCGAGCGCAGCCCGAGGTCGAGGCCACCCGCATCGTGCTGCGTCCACCGGTCACCTCCGGCGGCGAGGAGTTCACGATCCGCGAGACCGGCGAGGGTTGGCGGGTGCGCGGCGAGAAGCCCGAGCGCTGGGTCCGCCAGACCGACTTCTCCAACGACGAGGCCGTCGGCTTCCTCGCCGACCGGCTCAATCGCCTCGGGGTGGAGACCAAGCTGGTCGCGCTCGGGGCGCAGGAGGGCGACCCGGTGCTGATCGGGGACATCGAGAACGCCGTCGTCTTCGACTTCAAGCCCGGGCTCGACGCCGGGGTCGAGATGCTCGGCCGCCGCGGCGAGGACCACCGGTTCGCAGAGGACCGGCCCGCAGCCGGTCGTCGCCGGGCGATCGAGGAGGCACTCGAGACGCGCGGCGAGGGCGAGTTCCGCGCCGACGTCGCCCGACGCCTCGATGCCGGCGAGACCGTCGATGCGGCCGCTCCGGTCGAGGGCGACTGGGGCTGGGACGAGGACGACGACGGGGCAGATCCGGAGTGAGCCCGGCGCGCGCGGCCGCGGTGTCGGCGGCCTCCCGGGTCGTCGTCAAGGTCGGCTCGACCTCGCTGACCACCGCCGAAGGTGGGATCGACCCGGAGCGCGTGCGGACGCTGGTCGACGTGCTCGCCGGCGTACGCGCCCGCGGGGCAGAGCTGGTGCTGGTCTCCTCCGGAGCGATCGCTGCCGGGATGGCTCCGCTGGCCCTGAAGCGCCGGCCGCGTGACCTCGCCACCCAGCAGGCCGCGGCCTCGGTGGGGCAGGGACATCTCGTGCACCGTTACACCGAGGAGTTCGCCCGCCACGGGCTGACCACGGGTCAGGTGCTTCTCACGCTCGACGACGTGACCCGTCGTGGGCACTACCGCAACGCCTACCGCACGTTCGCGCGGCTTCTCGAGCTCGGCGTCGTCCCGGTCGTCAACGAGAACGACACCGTGGCCACCACTGAGATCCGTTTCGGCGACAACGACCGGCTCGCCGCCCTCGTGGCGCACCTGGTCCACGCGGACCTGCTGGTCCTCCTCTCCGACGTCGACGGCCTCTACGACGGCCATCCCAGCCAGCCGGGGACGACCCTGATCGGGGAGGTGACCTCGCAGAGCGACCTCGCCGCCGTGGACACGGCCCGCAGCGGAGGCTCCGGCCTCGGGAGCGGAGGGATGACCTCCAAGCTCGAGGCCGCGCGGATCGCGACCGGTGCCGGGATCCCCGTGCTGCTCACGTCCGCGGCCCGGGCGGAGTCGGCGCTGCGGGGCGAGGCGGTGGGAACGATGTTCCATGCGACCGGTCGGCGTCGTCCGACGCGCCTGCTCTGGCTGGCTCACGCCACCGAGGGGAGGGGACGGCTCGGAATCGACGAGGGAGCCGTCCGGGCGCTCACCGCGGGCCGGGCGTCACTGCTCCCGGCGGGCATCACGACCGTGGCCGGCACGTTCAGCGCGGGCGACCCGGTCGACCTGGTCGGGCCGGACGGCGAGACGGTGGCCCGTGGCCTGGTCAACTACGACTCCGACGAGCTCCCGGCCCTGGTCGGACGGTCCACGCACGACCTGGCTCGCGAGCTGGGGGCGGCGTACGAGCGGGAGGTCGTCCACCGCGACGACCTGGTCCTGTTGTGAACCCGAGGTCGGGGTAAAGGGTTCCCCGTTCTCGCGCGGGATCGCGCTCGGGTTGCCTACTATCGACAACAGCCGATCGCGGACACCCGCGTCAAGAAGAGGTGTGAATTGAGCCAGCCGACGAGGCTTTGGCACGTCACCGTGACCCTGTCCGGAGCTGCGACGAGCCCGTTCGAGGTGCGTGAGGCACTCCGCCGCCTCAACGAGCAGCGTCCGTACCTGCACTCGATGAAGTTCGGGCGCGACCGTGCCGAGATCCAGTTCTGGGAGGAAGGCGAGACGCTCCTGGATGCCTCGTCGCTCGCGCTGCGCTGCTGGCAGGAGTACCGCGAGTCGGCCGACCTGCCCGACTGGGAGGTCGTCGGCCTCGAGGTGATGGAGCGAAGCATGATCGCTTCGCGCGGCCAGGGGTACGCCGGGACGCTCGGCCTCAACGAGGTCACCCCCATTCCCTTCTGAGTGCGCCGTTACGCTGGGCACATGACTGACGTCACTGCCGCGGTGGCGGAGGCCGCTGGCCGCGCCAGGAAGGCCGCGCAGACCCTGGCCCTGGCGACGCGCGCCCTGAAGGACGACGCCCTGCTGGCGATGGCTGACGCGCTCGCCCATGAGCACCGGCGCGCACTGCTCGAGGCCAATTCGTCAGACCTGGAGACCGCGGCGGCATCCGGGACCCCGGCGCACCTGCTCGACCGACTGCGTCTCGACGACGACCGGGTCGACCAGATGGCCGCGGGGCTGCGCCAGGTCGCCGGACTCCCGGACCCGGTCGGTGAGGTGGTCCGCGGCTCGACCCTGGCCAACGGGCTCGAGCTCAGGCAGGTGCGCGTGCCGTTCGGGGTGGTCGGGATCATCTACGAGGCACGTCCGAACGTCACCGCCGACGCGGCGGGCATCTGCCTGAAGAGCGGGAACGCCGTGCTCCTGCGCGGCTCGTCCAGCGCAGCCCACTCCAACTCGGCGATCGTGCAGGCGCTGCGATCCGCTGTGGCGAAGACCGGGCTCCCCGAGGACGTGGTCCAGCTCGTGCCGGGAGACAGCCGTGAGTCGTCGGTGGCCCTGATGCGGGCTCGGGGGCTCGTCGACCTGCTGATCCCCCGTGGCGGCGCCGGCCTGATCCAGTCGGTCGTCGCCGAGTCCACGGTGCCGGTGATCGAGACCGGCGTCGGCAACTGCCACGTGTACGTCGACGCGGACGCGGACCTCGACAAGGCCCTCGCGATCGTGCTCAACGCCAAGACCCATCGCACCTCGGTGTGCAACGCCGCCGAGTCCCTGCTGGTCCACGCGGACGTCGCGGAGCGGTTCCTGCCGCTCGTCGTCACCGGCCTGCAGGAGGCGGGGGTCACCGTCCACGGTGACGAGGCGTTCCAGAGGCTGGACGGCGTGGTCCCGGCGACGGACGAGGACTATGCGACCGAGTACCTCTCACTCGACATCTCGGCCGCCGTCGTCGCCGACCTCGATGGCGCCCTCGAGCACCTGCGGCGCTTCTCCTCAGGCCACAGTGACGCGATCGTCACCGAGTCACAGGCGGCGGCGCGTCGGTTCGTGGCCTCCGTCGACTCCGCTGCCGTGCTGGTCAACGCCTCGACGCGCTTCACCGACGGAGGCGAGTTCGGCTTCGGTGCCGAGATCGGCATCTCCACCCAGAAACTGCATGCACGAGGACCGATGGGACTGACCGAGATGACCACCACCAAGTACGTCGTGACCGGCGATGGCCACGTCCGCTGACGTGGGGACTCTCGACGTCTGGACCGATCCTGCGTCCGAGCGCCTCGGGACCTCCGCCACGCTGATCACCGCCGTCCGCACCGTCGCCGCGGTCTCGGTCGCGGGGGTCGCGATCCACCTCGAGAGCCTGACCCTGCTCGTGGTCTCGCTGGGCATCTACTGGCTCGGCGACATGCTCGACGGCTTCGTCGCCCGGATCCGCGGCTGCGAGACCCGGACCGGCGCCGTACTCGACATCATGTCCGACCGGTTCTGCGCCGCATCGTTCTATTTCGGGCTCGCCTGGCTGCATCACGAGTACGCCCTGCCCGTGCTGATCTATCTGGCGGAGTTCATGGTGGTCGACTGCTTCCTCTCGATCGCGTTTCTCGCCTGGAACGTCCGCAGCCCGAACTACTTCTACGTGATCGACCGCCGAATCTGGCTGTGGAACTGGTCCAAGCCCGGGAAGGCGGTCAACTCCTCGATCTTCGCGGTGATCCTGCTCGTGACCGGGCAGCCCTGGCTCGGGGTGCTGATCGCCTCTGCGCTGCTCGTGCTGAAGTGCGTGTCCCTCGGCTGGCTGATGAAGCTCGGCCTGCCCGTGCCGGACGACCGAGGCCCCTCGGTCCCGGCCGCCGGGAGCCTCCCCGCGTGAAGCTGCTGCTCAGCACGTTCCTGTTCTCCATCGCCTCCGCACTACTCCCGGTACTCAACCTCGAGGCCTACCTGGCCGTGGTCGCCGCGGAGGCGAGCAACCTCCCCGCCCTGGAGCTCGCGGTCCTGGCCGGCGCCGGGCAGATGGTCGGCAAGGCCGTGTGGTTCTACGCCGGTCGACGTTCGCTCGACCTCTCCTGGCTACGCAAGAAGATGGCCCAGCCCAAGTGGGCGGCAAGCTATGTCCGCTGGCACGCCCGGATCCACGGTCGGCCGGTGATGGCCGGTCTGATCACGCTGGTGTCCGCGGCCTCGGGCTTCCCCCCGTTCGCGGTGATCGCCGTGCTCGCCGGGTCGCTGCGGATGAACCTCGTGGTGTTCCTGGTCACCGGCTTCGTCGGGCGGACGCTGAGGTTCTGGGCCGTGCTGGCCGGCGTCTCGCTGGTCATCGGTCACTGAGGGCTGTGCGGCCAGAGCCGTGCCGTGCCCGGTAAGGTACTCCCCATGACGCTGACTGCCCTGACGACGCTCGCGGCCACCGAGGCCGGTGGCTCCGCCGGGATCACCCCCTACCTCGTGGGTGGGCTCGCCTTCGCGATCCTGGCCCTGATGCTGGTCGCCCTTCTCGCCTTCGGCAAGGGACGCGAGCACTCCTGAGCGCCACCGAGCCGGACGGACGCCCCGGGAACCGTCGCGTCGGGGTGATGGGCGGCACCTTCGACCCCATCCACCACGGCCACCTGGTCGCGGCGAGCGAGGTGCAGGCCTGGTTCGACCTGGACGAGGTCGTGTTCGTCCCGACCGGGAAGCCGTGGCAGAAGTCCGACCGCGAGGTCTCACCCGCCGAGGACCGCTACCTGATGACGGTGATCGCCACTGCGTCCAACCCGCGCTTCGCGGTCTCGCGGGTCGACATCGACCGGGCCGGGCCGACGTACACCGTCGACACGCTGGCGGACCTGGGGCGCGCCCATCCCGACGCGGACCTGTTCTTCATCACCGGCGCGGACGCGCTGGCGGAGATCTTCACCTGGCGCGACGCCGGTGAGCTGTTCGACCTCGCGCATTTCGTGGGCTGCACGAGGCCGGGCTACGACATGGATGCCTCGACCCTGACCGGCATCCCCACCGACCGCGTGACGCTGGTGGAGATCCCGGCCCTGGCGATCTCGTCCAGCGACTGCCGCGCACGGGTCGCCAAGGGGGAGCCGGTCTGGTACCTCGTGCCCGACGGCGTGGTGCAGTACATCGCCAAGCACGGTCTCTACGGCGATGCGCCCGCGCTGGTCTCCTCCGACTCGGCAGGCCACACCACCGACCACCTCCACACCCCCCACCGCAAGGAATCACCGTGACCGCGACCGACCGCGCCACCGAGCTCGTCCACGCAGCAGCCCGAGCCGCCTCCGACAAGCAGGCGGAGAACATCCTCGCCTTCGACGTCTCCGAGCAGCTGGTCATCACCGATGCGTTCGTGCTCTGCTCAGCCTCCAACGACCGCCAGGTCAAGGCCATCGTCGACGCCGTCGAGGACGCCCTCCGCGAGGTCGGGGCCAAGCCGCTGCGCCGCGAGGGCGAGCGCGACGGTCGCTGGGTGCTCATCGACTATGCCGACATCGTCGTGCACGTACAGCACGACGAGGAGCGTTCGTTCTACGCGCTCGAGAGGCTGTGGCGGGACTGTCCGATGATCGAGCTGCCCGCCGACGTCACCTCCGGTCGGGGCAACTGACACCTCGATTTCGCATCCCAGAGGGCGTTGGATACGATTCCCGAGTTGTCCGGAGCGATCCGGACGGCGGGGCTGTGGCGCAGTTGGTAGCGCACCTCCATGGCATGGAGGGGGTCAGGGGTTCGAATCCCCTCAGCTCCACTTCAACGGACGGCTTGCCCACGCAGCCGTCCGTTCGTCGTTGCCGGACCCCGGGAAACTCCTGGTCGAGGGAGGGACCCTCCCCCTTCCACGCGGAGTCGGGTGCCTCCACACTGGAGGAGTGAGGCGACACGACATGACCGCGGAGTGGCTCGTGCTGTACGCGAGCCTGGTCGTGGTCGCGGTCTCGGCGTACGCCGGCTCCTACGGTCTGGTCAGTGGCAGGATCGCGCTGAGTGACGAGGTGCGAGCCCGGATTCCCTGGCAGAGCACGACGCTGGCCGGCTGGGTGCTCCTGCTCGCCGTTGCGCTGCCGGTGACCGTCGCGATCGCGATGGCCTGGCGCGGACATCGGCGTACCCGGCAGGCGACCCTGGTGGCCGGCGCAGCCCTGGTGTGCTGGACGCTCGTCCAGCTCAGCGTGGTCCGTGAGCTCTCGCTGGTGCCTGTCGCGCATCTGGTGGCCGGGGTGCTGGTCATCGCCCTCGCCCGTGCCCTTCCGTCACCGACCCGCGTGGGGCCGTGAGCCGTCGCTCAGGTGCTCGAGGGCGGTGCTGAGGGGATGTCGACGGTGACGGTGGTGCCCATCCCCTCGACCGAGGCGAGCGCGATCGTGCCTCCGTGTGCCTCGATCACGGACTTGCACAACGCCAGACCGAGGCCCGTGCCTTGGATTTCGTCGGTCATGGACAGGGTCGAGCGGAAGAAGCGTGAGAAGAGCCGGTCCTGCTCATCCTCCGGGATGCCCATCCCGGTGTCGGTGACCGTGAGCACGGCGCCCGACTCGGTCTGCTTCAGTGACACCGACACCCGGCCGCCGTCCGGGGTGAACTTGACGGCGTTCGTCAGCAGGTTGGTGACCACCCGTTGCAGCTGCTCGCGGTCGGCGGAGACCAGGCTGACCCGCTCGCCGAGCTCCAGCTCGACGGAGAGCCGACGACGCGTGAGGAGTGGGGCCAGCGCATCATGGCCCTCTTCGACGACCGAGGCCAGGTCGACGGCGGACAGCTGCAGGCCCACGGTGTCCGAGTCGTACTCCGACAGGGTGAGCAGATCCTCGACGAGTGCCTGCAGTCGCTGGGCGTTGCGCGACACGACTGCGATGCCCTGCTCGAGCTCGGGCTCGAGCAGGCCCATCTCGCCCTCGCTGATCAGCTCGAGGTAGCCGGTGATGCTCGTGAGCGGCGTACGGAGCTCGTGAGAGACGGTCGAGATGAAGGCGTTCTTCGCTCGGTCGAGCTCCTGGAGCCGCTGCACGGACTCCCGCTGGCTTTCGTACGACTGGACCTGCATCAGACTGTTGCCGAGGTCGCTCGCTAGGCCCTCGCAGATCCGCAGCTCCCGGGAACGCCACACGCGGGGGCCCACCGACTGCAGGAGAAGCCAGCCGACGAGATAGGCGCCCACGAACATCGGTGAGGCGGCCACTGCTCGGACGCCGAGAGCATCGACCAACGCGATGCGGTCCTTGGGCGCGAACCGCTCGTCGGTGGCCAGGTCGTTGACGCACACGCTGTGCCGGCGGCCGGCTGCCTCGTCGAGCAGGTCGCCCAGCGCCGGGAGGCTCGACAACCTCGTCGTCAGGGGCAGCTCGACGGCTTCGTCCACCCAGTCACCGATTTCACTGATGTCGAGCGCGGCGCCGGTGATGTGGACCTGGCAGCGGTCGACGCCGGTGGTGGTGCCTACAGCGCGCGACGCTCGCCGGATCAGCCGACGAGAGTCGAGGTCCTGGCGCATTTCCCGGGCCAGGTCCGCGATGATGCGCTCACGCTCGGCGCGTTCCAGCAGAAGGGCCTGCGCCGTCCTGAGCTTCTCGACCGTCTCGAAGAGCTCGGCGGTCGCCTGCTCGCCGATCGACTCGGCGTCGGCCCGCGCTGCCTTCTCGCGGGCAAGCTGGCGCCGCAGACGCTCGATCTCGGTGGCCGGATTCGTCGTCGCGGTGGGGTTGATCTGGCCTTCGCCAGCGCTAGCCGCCACTGGCGGCCCTCGCCACGAGCAAGGTGCAGTGGGCGGCTCCGTCGAGCATGCAGCCGTCGTGCTCCACGGTGACCACCTCGCCGAAGTGGACGCCTGCGCCGACGATCATGCCCTCGGCGAGCGCACACAGCTGGCGGTGGGAGCGGTACTCCATGACGAGAGTCGACGGGTCCTCATCGCGGAAGACGAAGTCCGGTGGGTCCGCGTCGACGTGAAGCTTGCGCACCTCAGGATGGATGACGTCGTTGAGCGTCATCAGGAAGGGCCGCGTCGTCTGGTGGCCCTCGAAGAACCTCGGATAGCGTCGCGCCAGGCCGAGGAGCGCGCTGCGGCCCAGACGCCGGGTCAGGTCGCCGGCCGAGACACCCAGAGCCGCCGCCCCAGCTGTGATGAGCAGCGACAGCTCCTCGTCGGGATACTGCCCCAGCGCCGTGTAGGCACCCTCGACGCCAGCGCTCTCGAGCAGGGACTCCCAGGCATCCTCACCGTGGTCGGCGACCACCGTCTCCTCAACGAGGTTGAAGATGATGCCCTTCATGCTGTCTCCGTGCTCGCTCGGAACGGCGGCGTCGCCCCCGATGCGCCAAGACGTCCGAGCCTAGTCCCGGGACCCGGTCCATGGTGTCGAAACCAGGGGAATACGGGCTGCCACATTTGACGGGTCAGGTGATCGTCATTCCGCCGTCGACCGGCAGGGTCTGACCCGTGATGTAGCCCGCGGCGTCGGAGGCGAGGAACACCACGGTCGCGGCGAGCTCGCGGTCGTCGCCCTGGCGACCGGCAGGGATCCGTGCTCCCATCGCGTCGAGGTAGCCCTCGGGGTACTGGTCGGTCATCTCCGAGGTGAAGAAACCAGGGGCGATGGCGTTCACCCGGATGCCCTTGCGTCCGGTCCACTGCTGGGCCAGGTCCCGGGTGAGGCCGATCAGGCCGGCCTTGGACGCGGCGTACGCCGCCTGGGGGAGTCCCGCCGTGGTCAGCCCGAGCACCGAGGAGATGTTGATGATCGAGGAACCGGGCTGCATCACCCGGCCGCAGGCCTGGGCCATCCAGTAGCAGCCGTTCAGGTTGACGTCGATGACGTTTCGAAACTGCTCGGGTGTCTCGTGCGTGGCGGGTACGGCGGTCCCGACCCCCGCGTTGTTCACCAGGACGTCGACCCGGCCGAACTCGGTCATCGTCGCGTCCACGAGTGCCTGGCACTGGTCGGGGTCCGAGACGTCGGTGGCGAGCGTCAGGACCTTGCGTCCGGCGTCTCGGACCAGGTCGGCGGTCTGCTCGAGCCTCTCGACCCGGCGCGCTCCGAGTGCCAGGTCGGCTCCGGCCTCCGCCAGCCCGCGCGCGAACGCGACGCCGAGGCCCGAGGAGGCACCGGTGACGATCGCGACCCGCCCCGAGAGGTCGAACATCTCAAGCATCCTGATCTGCTCCTTCGTGTCGTCCAGTCGGCCCGGCGGCACTGCACAGCCGCCCGGTCCGGACTCTAGTCGCCAGGATTACCCGCCGGTAGGCATGGGTACGGTGCCCGTCGACCCACCGACGGACGCCGCAGGAGGCAGCGTGACTCTGGCCGCAGGTACGACCCTCAGCCTGGATGCGAACTGGGTGGACTACCTCCTGGTCGGGACCTACTTCGCCTTCGTCCTCGGCATCGGGATCGCTGCGAGACGGTCGGTCTCCAGCAGCATCGACTTCTTCCTGTCCGGACGCTCACTGCCGGCCTGGGTCACCGGTCTCGCCTTCATCTCGGCGAACCTCGGCGCCGTCGAGATCATCGGCATGTCCGCGAACGGCGCCCAGTTCGGTATCCCGACGGTGCACTACTTCTGGATCGGCGCCGTCCCCGCGATGCTGTTCCTGGGCCTGGTCATGATGCCCTTCTACTACGGCTCCAAGGTGCGGTCCGTGCCGGAGTTCATGAACCGGCGGTTCGGGCCCGCCGCTCACCTGGTCAACGCGATCAGCTTCGCCCTGGCGCAGCTGCTGATCGCCGGCATCAACCTCTACCTCCTGGCCCACATCGTCGAGATCCTGCTCGGCTGGAAGCTGTGGGTCTCGCTGCTTCTCGCCGCCGCGATCGTGCTGACCTACACCGCCCTGGGCGGGCTCTCGGCGGCGATCTACAACGAGGTCCTCCAGTTCTTCGTCATCGTCGCGGCGTTGCTCCCGCTGACCGTGATCGGGCTCAACCGTGTCGGCGGGTACGGCGGCCTGAAGGACAAGATCCTGGCCGGCCCCGATGGCACGGAGCACCTGTCGTCGTGGCCGGGCACCGGCCTCACCGGGATCGACAGCCCGTTGCTGTCGGTGATCGGGCTGGTGTTCGGCCTCGGGTTCGTGCTGTCGTTCGGCTACTGGACGACGAACTTCGTCGAGGTGCAGCGTGCGATGGCATCGAAGTCGATCTCTGCCGCCCAGCGCGCCCCCATCATCGGCGCCTTCCCGAAGATGTTCGTGCCTTTCATCGTGATCCTGCCCGGCATGATCGCTGCCGTCCTGATCAGCGATCTCGCCCCCAGCAAGAACCCTGACTACAACAACTCCATCCTGCTGCTGATGCGGGACCTGCTCCCGAACGGCATGCTCGGCGTCGCCAT
Source organism: uncultured Actinomycetota bacterium (assembly GCA_963740525.1). Classification (GTDB taxonomy): domain Bacteria; phylum Actinomycetota; class Actinomycetes; order Propionibacteriales; family Nocardioidaceae; genus CAVUEG01. The sequence goes on along the minus strand of CAVUEG010000006.1, from coordinate 146,721 downwards.
CGCCGGACTCCTGGCCTCATTCATGGCGGGCATGGCGGCCAACATCTCGGCCTTCAACACCGTCTTCTCCTACGACCTGTGGCAGACGTACGTGAAGCGGGACGAGGAGGACGACTACTACACGAAGGTGGGGCGCCTGGCCACGGTTGGGGCGACCCTGATCGCGATCGGCACGGCGACCTTCGCCGCGCAGTACTCCAACATCATGGACTACCTGCAGACGCTGTTCGGCTTCTTCAACGCCCCGCTGTTCGCGACGTTCATCCTCGGAATGTTCTGGAAGCGGATGACGGCCGCCGCCGGGTGGATCGGACTGGTCAGCGGCACGCTTGCCGCCGTGCTGGTCGGCGTACTGAGCCAGGACGCGCTCGGTCCGATGTCCATCGGTGCGATCGGCCTCACCGGGCAGGGGGCGAGCTTCGCCGCCGCCGGTGCGGCCTTCGTCGTCGACATCCTCGTGTCGGTGGCGGTCAGTCTGGTGACGGCGCCGAGGGTGGAGTCGGAGCTGCGCGGTCTGGTCTACTCGCTCACGCCGAAGGAGGACTTCCACGACGCGGACGAGGGAGTGCTGGCGTGGTACCAGCAGCCCACCAAGCTCGCCGGCATCGGAGCGGTGCTCGTGATCATCCTCAACATCTTGTTCTGGTAAGGAGCAGCCATGGCTGACGACGACACTTCCTCGCGCGAGCGCCGCCGCAAGGCGGGAGCGTTCGACATCCGCAACATCATCGCGATGCTGGGCGGGATCTACGGCGTGGTGCTGCTGCTCACCGGGCTGCTCTCCTCGGAGGGACGTGCGATCAACCTCTACTCGGGGGCGGGGATCGCGGCCACCGCCGCCGCCTTCGTGATCTGGGCGCGGCTGCGGCCCACCATCGTCGAACCGGAGCCGGGTCCCGACCGCGGCTGATCGCGCTCGCGTCGCCGGCCGCCGTGTTGACGGGTGACCTTCGATCTTCTAAAGTCGAAAATATCACCCTTTAGAAATCGAGGTCTCCGTGTCGCTCTCCGTCACCCCGTGGCGACCGCGTGTGGTCGCCCCCTCCGAGGTCCCCGACCTCGGAGCCGCCGAGCGCGCCGCGGCCGACCTGCTCACCGCGCTCGGCCTCCCGCTGGGCACCGAAGCGATGGTGGAGACGCCGCGCCGGATGGCCCTTGCCTATGCCGAGATGCTGACCTCGAGGGAGTTCGACTTCACGACGTTCGAGAACACCGAGGAGTACGACGAGCTGGTGCTCGTCGACCGGATCCCCGTGCGCTCCCTGTGCGAGCACCACATGTTGCCGTTCTCCGGCTTCGCCAACGTCGGCTACCTCCCGGGTCAGCGGATCCTCGGCCTGTCGAAGTTCGTCCGGGTGGTCGACTTCTACGCGCGTCGTGCGCAGACCCAGGAGCGGCTGACCAAGCAGATTGCCGACCACCTGCAAGAGGCGCTCTCGCCGCGCGGCGTGGGGGTCGTGATCGAGGCCGAGCACACCTGCATGAGCCTGCGTGGAGCCCTCGCATCCGGCACCCGCACCGTCACTTCGGCGATGTTGGGTCACCTCCGTGACGAGCCCTCGGCCCGCGCCGAGTTCCTGGCGCTCACCCGCACGCGCAGCGGTCAAAGGGAGCAGATATGAGCCGGACTTTCGTGATCGTGGGAGCCGGGCTGGCCGCGGCCAAGGCGGTCGAGCAGCTCGTCAACGCGGGCTTCGACGGGACCGTCGTGGTGTTCGGCTCGGAGGGCCACCCGCCGTACGAGCGGCCTCCTCTGTCCAAGGGCTACCTCCTGGGCGCCGACGAGCTCGAGTCGGTGTTCCCCCACCCCGCGAGCTGGTACGCCGAGCACGGCGTCGAGCTCCTGCTCGACAGCGAGGTCACGGCCATCGACCTCGCCGAGCGGACGGTCACCGCCGGCCCGGTCACCCGTTCGTGGGACAGGCTCCTGCTCGCGACCGGTGCGTCCCCGCGACGGCTGGCCATCGCCGACGACAGCGGCGCCCCGGTGGCCTACCTGCGCACGATCGAGGACAGCGACCGGCTCCGCGAGGCCTTCGGCCCCGGTCGCCGGGTCGTGGTCATCGGCGGGGGCTGGATCGGACTGGAGGCAGCCGCTGCCGCCCACAACGCCGGGGCCGAGGTGACCGTGCTGGAGTCGGCGGCGCTGCCGCTCCTCGCGGTCCTGGGGCCGGAGGTCGCGACGGTCTTCGCCGACCTCCACCGTGAGCACGGGGTGGACCTGCGCACGGAGGCTCAGGTCGTCGGCGTCGAGGCTGAGGGCGGTCGCGCTCGGGTCAGCCTGGCCGACGGGGAGTCGGTTGAGGCGGATCTGGTCCTGGTCGGAATCGGCGCGGTGCCGAACGTCGGCCTTGCCGAGACGGCGGGTCTCCTGGTGGACAACGGAGTCCTGGTGAATTCGCGGCTGGAGACCTCGGTCGAGGGCGTCTTCGCCGCCGGCGACATCGCCAACGCCGAGCACCCCGTGCTGGGGCGGCGACTCCGGGTCGAGCACTGGGACAACGCGATCGAGCAAGGCAAGCTGGCGGCGCGGGCCATGCTGGGTGAGGACGTGGAGTACGACCGGATGCCCTACTTCTTCACCGACCAGTACGACCTCGGCATGGAGTACGTCGGCAGCGTCGGGCCGCAGGGGTACGACGAGGTGGTGCTGCGAGGAGATGTCTCCTCACGGGTGTTCACGGCGTACTGGATCAGCGACGGTGTCGTGGTCGCCGGCCTCCAGGTCAACGACTGGGACGCCACCGACGGCATCCGCGAACTCCTCGGCCGTCGGGTGGAGCCCAGCCGGTTGCGGGACAACTCGGTGGCGCTGACCGACCTGTAGGGCGTTATCATGGGGCCATGCGGATGAGCCTGCTCCTTACCTAGCCGCGTCGAACGCTTCACACCGACGCGGCTGCCCCTCGTGCCCGAGGGGCTTTTTTGTGCCCTGGCCCACGCAGCAGAGACGTGAATCGAGTTGGACATGAGCGAGCCGAACCACCCCGACCGCCGCGTGAGCGACGCGGACTCGACGCCCGAGGCGGCGACGTACGACATCGCGGCCACGCAGGACCGCTGGCGCAAGGTCTGGGACGACCTGGACCCGTTCGTCGCCGGTCGCGGCGGCATCCCCGGCGGAGCCGCCGGTGGCGAGAAGCGCTACGCGCTGACGATGTTCCCCTACCCCAGCGGTGACCTGCACATGGGGCACGCCGAGGTCATGGCGCTGCACGACGTGCTGGCGCGCTACTGGTGGCAGCAGGGGTACGACGTCCTGAACCCGATCGGCTGGGACAGCTTCGGCCTGCCCGCGGAGAACGCCGCGATCAAGAACGACGCGCACCCCGCGGAGTGGACCCACGCGAACATCGAGACCCAGGCGGAGTCCTTCCGCCGGTACGCGATCTCGTTCGACTGGTCGCGCCGGCTGCACACGCACGACCCGGAGTACTACCGCTGGACCCAGTGGCTGTTCCTGCGCTTCCGCGAGCGGGGGCTGGCCTACCGCAAGTCGAGCCCGGTCAACTGGTGCCCGAACGACCAGACGGTGCTGGCCAACGAGCAGGTTGTCGGTGGACGCTGCGAGCGGTGTGGCGCCGAGGTGACCAAGCGCGAGCTGACCCAGTGGTACTTCAAGGTCACCGACTACGCCCAGCGGCTGCTGGACGACATGGGGGCACTGGAGGGCAGCTGGCCCGAGCACGTCCTGGCGATGCAGCGGAACTGGATCGGCCGGTCCGAGGGTGCGCACGTCGAATTCACCGTCGAGGGTGCGGACGGCGAATCCCGCACCGTCACGGTGTTCACGACCAGGCCCGACACGCTGTTCGGTGCCACGTTCTTCGTGGTCGCCGCCGACGCCAAGCTGGCCGAGGAGCTGTGCGCGCCCGAGCAGCGGGAGGCCTTCGAGGCGTACCGCGCCGAGGTGCGGATGGCCTCCGACATCGACCGGCTGGCCACCGACCGGGAGAAGACCGGCGTCTTCCTGGGCGTTCATGCCGTCAACCCGGTCAACGGGGAGCGGATCCAGGTGTGGGCCGCCGACTACGTGCTGGCCGACTACGGCACCGGGGCGATCATGGCGGTCCCGGGCCAGGACCAGCGCGACTACGAGTTCGCCGAGAAGTTCGGCCTGCCGATCGTCCGCACGGTGGCGCCGCCCGAGGACTTCGAGGGCAAGGCTTTCACCGGAGACGGACCAGCGATCAACTCCAGCAACGACGAGGTGTCGCTGGACGGGATGCCGGTCGACGAGGCCAAGCGGGTGATCACCGAGTACCTGGTCCAGCACGGCACCGGGCGCGCCACGGTGAACTTCCGCCTGCGCGACTGGCTGCTGTCCCGCCAGCGGTTCTGGGGACCCCCGATCCCGATCATCCACTGTGAGAAGTGTGGCGAGGTCCCGGTGCCCGACGACCAGCTGCCGGTGGTGCTGCCCGAGCTGACCGGCGCCGACCTGAAGCCGAAGGGGCGCTCGCCACTGGCGGCGGCCGAGGACTGGGTGAATGTCGACTGCCCGTCGTGCGGCGGACCCGCCAAGCGGGACAGCGACACCATGGACACGTTCGTGGACTCGTCGTGGTACTTCCTGCGCTACTGCTCCCCGCACTACGAGGACGGTCCGTTCGACCCCGAGGCCGTGCGCGAGTGGATGCCGGCGCACCAGTACGTCGGCGGCGTCGAGCACGCCATCCTGCACCTGCTGTACAGCCGCTTCTTCACCAAGGCGCTGCACGACATGGGGATGATCGACTTCATCGAGCCCTTCACCGCTCTGATGAACCAGGGCCAGGTGATCAACCAGGGCAAGGCGATGAGCAAGTCGCTGGGCAACGGCGTCGACCTGGGCCGGATGATCGATCAGTACGGCGTCGACGCGGTCCGGCTGACCCTGGTCTTCGCGGGTCCTCCGGAGGACGACATCGACTGGGCCGACATGTCGCCCCAGGGGTCCCTGAAGTTCCTGCAGCGGGCGTGGCGACTGAGCGGTGACGTGGCGACGGAAGCCGGCGTGGCGTTGGACGACGGAGACATTGCCCTGCGTCGAGCGACGCACCGCACCGTCAACGAGGCGGCCCAGCTGATCGACTCGCAGCGCCTGAACGTGATGGTCGCCCGCCTGATGGAGCTGGTGAACACGACCCGCAAGGCGATCGACTCGGGGCCGGGTCCGGAGGATCCCGCTGTGCGTGAGGCGGTCGAGGCGGTCGCGGTGATGCTGTCCTTGGTCGCGCCCTACACGGCCGAGGAGATGTGGTCTCGGCTGGGCCACGAGCCGACCGTGGCGCTGGCAGGCTGGCCGGTCGTCGACGAGGCCCTGCTGGTGCAGGAGTCGGTCACGGCGGTCGTACAGGTCCAGGGCAAGGTGCGCGCTCGCCTGGAGGTGAGCCCGCAGGTGTCCGATGCAGACCTGGAGGCGGCCGCGATGGCAGACCCCGCGGTGCAGCGCTCCCTGGAGGGGCTGACGGTCCGCAAGGTGATCGTCCGCGCACCCAAGCTGGTCAACATCGTCACCTAGGAACAGAGGTCGTTCATAGCGGTCTGAGGCCGCGCGGGCGACTCTGCCCGGCTAGAGCTGCTGGTCCGGGGAAGGGCTGCGCAGCGCTCGCCACTCGTGGGCCAGAATCGCGTACTCGTAGCCGTCCACCCAGCCGAGCTCTGAATGCCACGAGTCCTCGACCCCGTGTTGTTCGCGCCTCATGCCGGCCTTCTCGAGAACCCGCACTGACGCCGGATTGTCGGCGTTGCAGCTCGCCGTGACGCGCCTCAGCCCCAGGCAGTCGAATGCGGCCGCCAAGAGACCGTGGGCGAGATCGCTGGCCACGCCTCGGCCCGCGAAGTCCGGATGGACGATGTAGCCGATGACCCCACCGGTGCCCTTGGGCATCCCTGGCTGGCCCATTCCATCGACGACCTCCAGGAAGCCCATCGCGGCAACCTCGCCGTCCACCTCGGCAACGCACGAGAAGTCGCTGTCACTGGTAGGCACAGCCAGCCACTCCCCTCGAAACGTCTCTGGATCGACGCTCGTGCGAAGCATGAAACGGTTGACCACAGGATCGTTCCGGAAGGAGAGCAGCCGCTCGATGTCGGCAGCAGTCGCCTCGCGCAGGAGGAGCGAACCGACTCGCCTGGGCCACGGCGCGGATGACATTGCCGCATCGTTCTCGATGCTCGCCTCGACCACAAGCGGTTTACCCCTCCTGGAAGTGTCAGGGCAATTCAGGACCCACGCGTCACAGCGCGGCGACGGCCTCGGCGATCGGGGTCTCGCCGGCGAGCAGGTCGAACGTCTTGCGGTAGGTGTTGCTCGACGTGAGCACCTCCGCGAGCGTCCTGGCGACATCGGCACGGGGGATCGCGCCGCGGTCGAGGCTGCCGACCTGGACCTGCCCGGTGGGCTCGTCGTCGGTCAGCCTGCCGGGCTTCACGATCGTCCAGTCCAGGTCGCGTGACTGGAGATCGCGGTCGGCGGCGTGCTTCGCGCGCAGGTACACCTGGAAGATGTCGTCGCTGTCCGGGTCGGCCTGGTCGGTCCCCATCGAGGAGACCATCACGTAGCGTCGTACGCCCGCCGACTCGGCGGCATCCGCGAGGAGGATCGCGGCGTTCTGGTCGACGCTGGTCTTGCGCTCCGCGTTGCCGTCGGTGCCGCCGCCGGCGGCGAAGACCACGGCGTCGGCGCCCCGCACCGCGTCGGTCATCTGGCTGATGGAGGCGCGCTCGAGGTCCATGACATGCGCCTTGGCGCCTGCGTCGGACAGGTCGGCCACCTGTGACGGGTCTCGGATGAGTCCGATGACGGCATGGCCGGCATCGGCGAGCAGACGCTCGAGCTTGAGGGCGATCTGGCCGTGACCTCCGGCGATGACGACGCGCATGGGAACTCCTCCGAGATGGATGTGCTGTCGGCTACCAACGTCTCACGCTCCGGTCGACCACGAAGGCCCACCCCCGCGGCCGGGACCAGCCGGTAGCCTTCGCCGCATGTCGTCGAGGACCCCCCACGTCGCGCTCGTCACCGACTCCACCGCGTCTCTGCCGGCGGCCGTGGTGGCGCAGCGGCGGCTGCGCGTGGTGCCGCTCCAGGTGGTGATCGGCTCGACGGCGTACGACGAGGGCCCCGACGGCGAGGCGACTCCCGAGCACGTGGCCGCGGCGCTCCGGGAGTGGACTCCGGTCAGCACGTCCCGGCCGAGCCCGGCGGCCATGCTGGAGGCGTACGAAGCCTGTGCCAAGGAGGGCGCCGAGCAGGTGGTGTCGATCCACCTCTCGGGTGACATCAGCGGCACCTATGAGTCCGCCCAGCTCGCGGCGCGTGAGGCATCGATCCCGGTCCTCACCGTGGACTCCCGCCAGGTCGGGATGGGCACCGGGTTCGCCGTGCTGTCCGCCGCCGACGCCCGCGAGGCCGGGGCCACGGCCGAGGAGGTCGCTCAGGCGGCACGGGACCGCGCAGCGGAGGTGATCTCGCTGTTCTACGTCGACACCCTGGAGTACCTCCGGCGTGGGGGGCGCGTGGGTGCCGCAGCGGCCATGCTCGGCTCGGCGCTGGCGGTCAAGCCCCTGCTGCGGCTCGAGAACGGCCGGATCGCGACGCTGGAGAAGGTCCGCACCTCCGGCAAGGCGCTCGCCCGCCTGGAGGAGCTCGCGGTCGAGGCCGCGAGGGAGCGGCAGGTGGACGTCGCGGTGGCCCACCTCGCCAACCCGGACCGGGCGGTGGCCCTGGCGGCCAGCCTGACCCGGAAGCTCGAGGCGCAGCTGGGCGGCCGCGAGGTGGCCGAGGCGGAGGTCGGTGCGGTGCTCGGTGCGCACGTCGGCCCGGGCATGGTCGCCGTGGTCGTGGCGCCTCGGCCCTGACCGGTCCACAGGCGCGGCTGGTCTGCCCTCCCTCCCCAGGACCGAGCGGATCGCTTCTGCGGGGTCGTCGACGCTTGGCAGGGTCTCGGCATGCTGTCGCGCCGCCCCACCGCCCCCGAGCTGTCCGAGATCGCCGCCCGACGTCTCGAGCTGCTGCGCACCGAGCTGGCCCAGGTCCGCCCCGAGGTCCCCGACGACTCCGTGGACCCCGACGACCCTCTGGGCCCCGTGGACGTCCGGGACTCGGTGGTCCCCGTCGGCCTCGGGGCTCCTGAGGACCCGGGTGCCCCGGTGCTCGTGCGTCCCGCGGGGCGTCACGTCCGCCGTCGCGAGAGCGCGGCCGGGTGGCTGGGCGACCGGATCCCGGCCACGCTCCAGGGTCGCATCGGGCTGGGGGCCGGCCACCTCACCGTGTTGGCCGCACTCGTGGCCCTTGCGGCCGTCCTGACCGCGTGGTGGGTCATCCGTGCCAGCAGTCGGCCCGTCGACGTGGTCGCGCGTCCCGGTCCGGCCGCCGCGGCGACCGACCTGGCAGCGGTCCCTGACTCGTCAGCGCTCGCGGTGACGCCGGTCGGGTCGGTGCCGTCTGGCTCTCCGGGGCCGCCGGGCGAGGTCGTGGTCGACGTCGCGGGCAAGGTGCGTCATCCCGGGATCGAGACCCTTCCGGCCGGCTCGCGGGTGGTCGACGCGATCGAGGCGGCGGGTGGGGTGCGTCGCGGGGTCGACCTCACCTCGCTCAACCTGGCGCGCGTGCTCGTCGACGGCGAGCAGCTGCTCGTCGGTGTGGCCGGGGTGCCCGGGGCTGCCGCGGCGGCGGCCGCGGCACCGGCCTCCGCGGGGCCCGGTGCACTGGTGAACATCAACACCGCTGACCAGATGGCCCTCGAGACGCTGCCGGGCATCGGCCCGGTGACGGCCGCGTCGATCCTCGACTGGCGCTCGCAGAACGGCTGGTTCTCCTCGGTGGACGAGCTGCTCGAGGTGTCGGGCATCGGAGACGCCACCCTGGCCGACATCGCGCCGTACGTCACGATCTGAGCCCGGTGGACCGGGCGGAGATCGAGCCCGGCTCGGACCTCCGTACGCCGCTGCTGGCTGCTTGCGCCTGGGCCGGCGCGGTCCTCGGCCTCCTCCTGCCAGGCCGAGGAGTCGTGATCCTGGCCCTGCTCGCGACGGCGGCCGTGGTGGTCGCGACTCGCCGGCGCCCGGGTCGCGTCACCGCCGCGGCGTGCGTTCTCGCAGGCGTCGCGGTCGCTCTGCTCGCCGCGGTCCGCGTCCAGGGCGTGACCGAGAGTCCGGTCTCAGCGCTCGCCCGCGAGCGGGCGGCGGTGACCGTCACGGGTCCGGTCGTCTCCGACCCCAGGCTGGGCTCCGGGGCGTTCGGCGACTACGTGACCCTTCGGGTCCGGGTGGCGCGGGTGGAGGGTCGCGGCGCCTCCTGGTCGACCGATGTCCCGCTGCTCCTCATCGGCGAGCCGTCGTGGCGCCGCGTCCGGCTCGGCTCCGAGGTCCAGGTGACCGGAAGGCTCGCCCCGAGCAAGGGACCTGACCTCGCCGCCGTCCTCTCGGCGGGTGGTCGGCCCGACGTGCTGCGCAACCCCGGACCGGTCTGGCGGGCCGCGGACCGGCTCCGCGGCGGGATCCGGGAGGCCGTCGCGGAGCGACCCTCGGACCAGCGGGCCCTCGTGCCGGCCCTCGTCGACGGGGACGACGCGGGACTCGACCCGGTCGTCGCGGGGGAGTTCAGAACCGCCGGGCTCACCCATCTGCTGGCGGTCTCCGGGACGAACCTGACCCTCATCGTGGGGTCGTTGCTGGTGCTCGCCAGGTGGTGCGGCGTCCGGGCCCGGCTGCTGGTGCTGGTTGGCGGTCTGGGGGTCGCCGGGTTCGTGGTCCTGGCCCGCGCCGAGCCGAGCGTGGTCCGCGCCGCGGCCATGGGGTCGGTGGCCCTGGTGGGCATGGGAGCCAACGGTCTGCGCCGAGGTGTGCGGGGTCTCGGGGTGGCCGTCCTCGGCCTGTTGGCCTTCGACCCCTGGCTTGCGACGTCCGTCGGGTTCGCGCTCTCGGTCCTGGCGACCGCGGGCATCCTCTTCCTCGCACCCGGGTGGCGGGACGCGCTGTGTCGGTGGCTGCCTCGATGGCTGGCCGAGGCGGTGGCCGTGCCCTGTGCGGCCCAGCTCGCGTGCACGCCACTCGTGGCGGCGATCTCCGGTCAGGTGAGCCTGGTCGCCGTGATGGCCAACGTCGTGGTCGCCCCGGTGGTGGGACCAGCGACGGTGGCCGGTGTCGCCGGCGGACTGGTGGCGCTGGTCAGCCCGGCGCTCGGAAGTGTCTGCGGGACCGTGGCCGGCTGGTCCGCAGGTTGGATCCTGCTCACCGCCCACGTCGCGGCCTCGGCGCCCGGAGCGGCGGTCGACTGGTCGACCGCCCCCTGGTCGGTGGCCGCCCTCGTCGTGCTCTGCCTCCTGCTGGCGGCGACGGCCGGGCACCTGGTTGCGCGCCGCGGGCTGGCCCTTGCCGTCGCCTGCCTGGGCCTGCTCGTGGTCCTGGTCCCGATGCCCTCACCCGGCTGGCCACCGCGCGAATGGGTGATGGTGGCGTGCGACGTCGGGCAGGGCGATGGGCTGGTCCTCAATGCGGGACACGGCTCGGCGCTGGTCGTCGACACCGGCCCCGACCCGGCGCTCATGCACGCCTGCCTCGACCGTCTCGGGGTCCGCACGGTGCCGCTGGTGATCCTGACGCACTTCCATGCCGACCACGTGGGCGGTCTCGCCGGCGTCCTCGAGGGACACCCGGTCGGTGAGATCGACGTGACCTCGTTCGCGGAACCGGCCGCGGGGGCGAGCGCCGTGCACCTCCTCGCCGACGCGGCGGGTGTTCCCGTGCGGGTCCCGGCGTACGCCGAGCAGCGGCACCTCGGGCCGCTCACGTGGCAGGTCGTCGGTCCGACCGGGAGGTCGGCCGGCGGGGGAGGCGGCGACGGGTCCGGGCCGAACAACGCCAGCCTGGTCGTCGTGATTCGCACCCGGGGGGTTCGCCTGCTGCTCGCCGGCGACGTCGAGCCGGAGGCGCAGGCAGAGCTCGCCCGCGCTCTGCCGGGCCTGCGGGTCGACGTGCTCAAGGTTCCGCACCACGGCAGTCGCTATCAGGACGGAGACTTCCTGACGTCCCTGGGCGCCCGTCTGGCGGTGATCTCGGTCGGGGCGGACAACGACTACGGTCACCCCGCACCCGAGACGGTCGCGTCCCTCGAGCGCGCCGGGATGACCGTGGAGCGGACCGACCTGGACGGGGCGGTCGCCGTGGTCGTGCGCGACGGCCGGGTGGGCGTGGTCACCTTTGACGGTGGCGGGTAACGCCGTCCGAGCCGTGTGGCAGGCTGCGGTCATGGCGCCGAAACCCCAGGACGTGCTCGGTCGCGTCACCCTCATCACCGGCCCGGAGGAGTACCTCGCCGAGCGCACGGTGCAGCAGGTGCGGGCAGCCGTCAGGCAGTTCGACCCCGAGGCGGAGGTCGGCGAGACCACTGCCGACCAGCTCAGTCTCGCTGCGCTGGGCGAGCTGGCGGCGCCGTCGCTGTTCTCCTCGACCCGGTGTGTCCTCGTGCGTGGGCTGGAGGACCTTCCCGAGGAGTCGGCCGAGGGGATCCTTGCCTATGCCGCGGCCCCGTCGGACGAGGTGGCTCTCGTGCTGCTGCACTCCGGCGGTCAGAAGGGCACCGGCATCGTCAACAAGCTTCGCAAGCTGCCCACGGTGACCGAGGTCAAGTCGGTGACCCTCAGGCCCAGCGAGGTCTCCGGGTTCGTCACCGCCGAGGTGCGCGCCCACGGAGGACGGATCGAGCCCGACGCCGCCGATGCCCTGGTGCAGGCGGTCGGGACTGACCTGCGCACCCTCGCGGGTGCCGCCAGCCAGCTGGTGAACGACTTCGAGGGCCAGACGATCACCGCGGAGGGGGTGGCGACCTACTTCGCAGGCCGGGCCGAGGTGAAGTCGTTCACGATCGCCGACGCGGTCATGTCCGGGCGCACGGCGGCCGCGCTCGAGGAGCTGCGCTGGGCGATCGAGACCGGCATCGCCCCGGTGCTGGTGACCAGCGCCGTCGCCAACGGCCTGCGCGGAGTCGCCCGGATGATGGCCGCCCCGCGTGGGCTGCGCGAGGGCGACCTGGCCCGGGAGGTCGGCGTACCTCCCTGGAAGCTGCGCATCGTGCGTGACCAGGCCCGTGGCTGGGACGACGACGGTGTGGCCCGGGCGCTGCAGTGCGCGGCCCAGGCGGATGCCGACATCAAGGGCGCCGGTCATGACGCGTCGTACACGCTCGAGCGGCTGGTGCTGACCATGGGCGACCTGCGCGCTGCGCGCTGAGCCCCTGAGCCCCTGAGCCCCTGAGCCCCTGAGCCACCGTGGTTCGCCTCGGTGCGGACACGCCAAAAACGCCGCCCCGAGGGGCGGCGTCTCGTGCGAAGGGCCTACGTCAGAGCGACGAGGCCTTCTTGGCGATGGCCGACTTGCGGTTCGCCGCCTGGTTCTTGTGGATGACGCCCTTGGAGGCGGCCTTGTCGAGCTTCCGGCCGGCCTCGGCGGCGAGGGTCTTCGCCTGCTCGGAGTCGCCGGAGGCCGCGGCCTCGCGGAACTTGCGCACGGCCGACTTGAGCGCAGACCTGACGGCCTTGTTGCGCTCGTGCGCAACCTCGTTCTGACGGTTGCGCTTGATCTGGGACTTGATGTTCGCCACTACGCTGCGCCTCGTTGGTGTTTCGAAGGTGGTCTGGTCGCGGTCCGACGCTCCGGACACGTAAGTCAAAATCCTAGCAGCGGGGGCAGGTGGCGCCCAAATCGTCGCGGACGCCCGCGTGCTCACGACCAGCCGCGACGGGACGCCAGCCACGACCAGAGGACCTCGGAGTACCACCGCGCGTGGACCCGGAGGTACGGCGAGGTCCGGGGCACCGGCCGTTCCCGGGTGACCAGCATGAAGCCGCACAGGGCCGCCAGCCAGGCGTCGATGTGCGCCGGGTCGACGTCGCGCGTCAGCGCTCGGGAGGCCAGGACCGCGTCGGCGTCATGCCCGTCGCCGTACGCCGACACGAGCAGGTCGACCAGGTCCTGCCACGCCGGGCCCAGCGCCGGCCAGTTCCAGTCACAGGCCAGCGCGCGGCCGTCCGTCGTGATCAGGACGTTGTCGTCGCGCAGGTCGGAGTGGATGAAGTGCCGGTTGTCGGGAAGGTCGGGGTAGCCGGCCGCGAGCTTCTCCGCCTCGTCCAGGTGCGGCCAGTCCGGGTGCAGCGTCCGGACCTGTCCCCAGGCCTCACGCAGCAGCGGGATGTCCTCGCTGATCGGCAGCAGGTCCAGCCCCTCGGGGACCGGGTCCAGGAGCCCGGCGAGCTCCTCGGCGAGGTCGAGTGCCAGGTCGAGCTCCTTGCGACGCCAGGGTCTCTTGGGCGTCCTGGCGTCGGTGGCCTCGAAGGCGAGCACGATCCAGAGCTCGTCCTCGTGGACCCACAACAGCTCGGGTGCCGGCGTGAACGGGGGGAGAAGCCGATGCTTGCGTGCCTCCTCGGCGTACGACTCGGCGATCTCCCTCTGTGCCTTCCGGTTGGCAGCCTTCACGAACAACCGCGAGCCGTCCGCTCCCGTGAGCACCGATGCGAGTCCAGGCGTGAAGCCGCTGTTCTTGGACACGGCCTCGACGACCGGGGAGCCCAGGCGCTCCTCGACGAGGGCCCGCAGGGCAGGAGGCAGGAACTTCCAGGTGAGCCGCTGGGCGGTCCGGTCGTGCGGCGGCTGCTCGAGCGTGGCGAGGTCGGCGGGCCGGGACATGAGGCTCATCCAACCCTGCGGCAGCCTCCGAGTCATGTTGATTCTGCTCCACCGGGCTCACATGGGAGAATGACGTCTCCCGTCCGTCACATCGGAAAGTCGTCTGTGTCCCAGTCCGTAGCGCCCGTTCCGGGAAAGACCGATCCCGCGATCATCCGGAACTTCTGCATCATCGCCCACATCGACCACGGCAAGTCCACGCTCGCTGACCAGATGCTCCGGCTCACCGGGGTCGTCGACGAGCGCAATGCCCGCGCGCAGTACCTCGACCGGATGGACATCGAGCGCGAGCGCGGCATCACCATCAAGTCGCAGGCGGTGCGGATGCCGTGGACGGTTCCCGCGGACAACGACGCCGGAGCCACCCCGGGCACCTACGTGCTGAACATGATCGACACCCCTGGTCACGTGGACTTCACCTACGAGGTGTCGCGCTCGCTCGAAGCCTGCGAGACCGCCGTGCTGCTGGTGGACGCGGCACAGGGGATCGAGGCGCAGACGCTGGCGAACCTCTACCTCGCCATCGGTGCCGACCTGCACATCATCCCGGTGCTGAACAAGATCGACCTGCCCTCCGCGCAACCGGAGAAGTTCGCCGAGGAGCTCGCCCACATCATCGGGTGTGAGCCGTCGGACGTGCTGCGAGTGTCGGCGAAGACCGGCATGGGCGTCGAGCACCTGCTCAACGAGATCGTCATCCAGACCCCCGCCCCGGTGGGTGACCCGGACGCCCCACCACGGGCGCTGATCTTCGACTCCGTCTACGACACCTACCGCGGCGTGGTCACCTACGTCCGGGTCTTCGACGGCAGGCTGAGCCACCGGGACCGGATCAAGATGATGTCCACCGGCGTCGTGCACGAGATGCTCGAGGTCGGCGTGATCAGCCCGGAGCCGGTGAAGGCCGGAGACCTGGGCGTCGGTGAGGTGGGATACCTGATCACCGGCGTGAAGGACGTGCGCCAGTCCCGCGTCGGCGACACCGTGACCAGCCAGCACCACGGAGCCTCGCAGGCGCTCGGTGGCTACAAGCACCCGAACCCGATGGTCTTCTCCGGGCTCTTCCCGATCGACGGGGACGACTACCCGACGCTGCGGGACGCTCTCGAGCGGCTCCAGCTCAACGATGCTGCCCTCGCCTACGAGCCCGAGACGTCCGGCGCGCTCGGCTTCGGCTTCCGCTGTGGCTTCCTCGGGCTGCTCCACATGGAGATCGTGCGCGAGCGGCTCGAGCGCGAGTTCAACCTCGACCTCATCTCGACGGCGCCGAACGTCGTCTACTCCGTGCTGATGGAAGACGGCAGCGAGCAGGTCGTCACGAACCCCAGCGAGTACCCCGGCGGCGGCAAGATCGCCGAAGTACGGGAGCCCGTGGTGAAGGCCACGATCCTGAGCCCGAGCGACTTCATCGGCGTGATCATGGAGCTCTGCCAGGCCAAGCGTGGCCAGCTCGAGGGGATGGAGTACCTCTCCGCGGACCGGGTCGAGCTGCGGTACACCCTGCCCCTGGCCGAGATCGTGTTCGACTTCTTCGACCAGCTCAAGTCCCGCACCAAGGGCTACGCGTCGCTCGACTACGAACCGATCGGCGAGCAGGCCGCGGACCTGGTCAAGGTTGACATCCTCCTCCAGGGAGAGACCGTCGACGCCTTCAGCGCGATCGTCCACCGGGACCAGGCCTACACGTACGGCGTCTCGCTGGCGAGCAAGCTCCGCGAGCTGATCCCGCGACAGCAGTTCGAGGTGCCCATCCAGGCCGCGATCGGCGCCCGCGTGATCGCTCGAGAGACGATCCGTGCGATCCGCAAGGACGTGCTCGCCAAGTGCTACGGCGGTGACATCACCCGCAAGCGCAAGCTCCTCGAGAAGCAGAAGGAGGGCAAGAAGCGGATGAAGATGGTCGGCCGGGTCGAGGTTCCGCAGGAGGCCTTCATCGCGGCCCTCAGCACGTCCGGATCTGGCGAGAAGGGCAAGAAGTAGCCCCTGGCGTCTGTGCCCGTGGAGGATAGGCACATGACCGTCGCGACCTTCGCCGTGCCAGCCGAGCTCGACGCCCAGCGGAGGCTCGGCCCCTCGTGGGGAACCTGGCTCGACGGGCTGGCCGGCAGGTACGCACAGATCGTCGAGGAATGGCAGCTGGTCCCGGACGGCGCGACCCTCCACGGGTACTGCTCGGTCGTCGTCCCGGTCCGCACCGTCGGCGGCCTCCCGGCCGCCCTGAAGCTGACCTTCGACGGCGACGACGAGTCGCTGCACGAGTCGCTCGCCCTCCAGCATTGGCACGGCAACGGCGCGGTCCGGCTGTTCCGCGCCGATCCGCACCGACGCGCCCTTCTGCTCGAGCGACTCCATCCCGAGGACCTGACCCCGCTGTGGGATCTCGAGGCCTGCGCGGTGGTGGCCGCCCTCTACCCGCGGCTTCACCTGCCCGCGCCGGCTCAGCTGCGTACGGTCACGTCGTACGTCGAGCGGTGGCTCGAGGCGCTTGCCGGTATGCCGCGGGACGCGCCGATCCCGCGTCGGTACGTCGAGCAGGCGCTGTCCCTGGGCAGGAACCTGGTCGCAGACCCCGCCAGCGTGGGGAAGCTGATCCATGGCGACCTCCACTACGAGAACGTGCTGGCGGCGGACCGGGAGCCCTGGCTGGCGATCGACCCGAAGCCGATGTCCGGCGACCCGCACTACGAGTGCGCGCCGATGCTGTGGAACCGGTGGGACGAGGTGGTGGACTCCGGCGACGTGCGTCGCGCGGTTCGTGCTCGCTTCCACACGTTGGTCGACGGAGCGGGACTGGACGAGGCCCGGGCACGGGACTGGGTCGTGGTGCGGATGGTCCTCAACGCCCACTGGGCCATCCAGGACGACGGGCTGGGCCGGCCCGACCTCGACTGGGTCACGCGGTGTCTGGCCGTGGTGAAGGCGGTGCAGGACTGATGTGGCGCACCCGCGAGGTGCACGTCCACGAGATTCGGGTGCTGATGGGCGACGGCTCGGACCCGGCCGCCGTCGGTGGGGCGGTCACCGAGGCCCTCTGCGGGACCTGGGAGCACGAACCACCGTGCCGCTATCCGCACCGCACGACAGTCGAGGAACAGGACGGGGAGACTGTCGCCCGGGTCGTGTACCTCGCGCGCGGTTCCGGGGTGGCGGAGGTGCGCCGGCTGATCGACGTACGACTCTCCGACGGGCGGCTGACCGGACCAGATGGTCGCGTGAGCACCTGGTCGCACCTGCACAGCTCCGCCCTGCTCGCCCAGCCCGACGAGGTCGACCTGGCTCGGGGTTGGCGCGTGGGGGAGGGGGCGCGGTGACACTCGCGCCGCACGTGCGGTCGGTGAACGTGGGGATGCCTCGGACGGCCGCATGGGCCGACCTCGGTCGCACCTCGATCGACAAGCGACCCGTCGTCGGCTCGGTGGTCGTGACGACCTTGGGTCTGGCCGGAGACCAGGTCTCGGACACCACGCACCACGGCGGGATCGACCAGGCGGTCTATGCGTTCGCTCGCGAGGATCTGGACTTCTGGGAGCGCGAGCTCGGACGCTCGATCGTCGACGGCCAGTTCGGGGAGAACCTCACCACGGACGGCATGGACGTCAACGAGGCGCTGGTAGGCGAGCGCTGGCGGGTCGGTACGGCGCTCTTCGAGGTCGCGTCGGTCCGGATCCCCTGCCGCGACTTCACGGGCTGGATGGGCGCCACCGGCTTCGACACCCCGGCCTGGGTGAAGCGGTTCACCTCGGTCCACCGACCCGGGCCCTACCTCCGGGTCGTGGAGGCAGGTCGGCTGGCCGCCGGGGACGACCTCGTCGTCGAGCATCGCCCCGACCACGGCGTCACCGTGAGCACGATGTTCCGGGCGTTGACCACCGAACGCACGCTCCTGCCGCTACTGCTCGAGGTCGCCGGACTGGTCGAGGAGGCCCGGCTCGCGGCGGAGAAGTACGTGGCCCAGCACACATGAGTGCGCCACCTGGCGTGTCCCGGATATCGGCACCGTACCTACCGCTTGGTAGCCACGTGTTCTAGGTTTGCCTCATCCAGGTCTCGGGGCACCGCGTGAGCGGTGCGTCGGCACACACGAATCCCTCAGGAGCCTGATGTCCCCGGTCACCACCGATCTGTCGTTCATCGAGACCCGCGCGCCCAACGTGGCGACGCAGTTCATGGATCGGGTCGCGTCCAGCCCCCGTAACGAGGCGTACCGGTTCCCGGTCGGTGAGACCTGGAAGTCGGTCACCTGGCAGGAGACGGGCGACCGCGTGACCCGGCTCGCCGCGGGGCTGCTGTCCCTGGGGATCGGTTCCGAGGACCGCGTGGGGATCGCGTCCGGCACCAGGTACGAGTGGATCCTCGCCGACCTCGCCATCATGTGCGCGGGAGGCGCGACCACCACGGTCTACCCCTCCACGATGACCGAGGACGTCAGCTACATCCTCGCCGACTCCGAGTGCCGAGTGGTGTTCGCCGAGGACGACGTCCAGCTCGAGAAGCTGCTCAGCCAGAAGTCCGAGCTGCCGCACCTGATGAAGGTCGTCACGTTCGACGGCCAGGCGGACGGCGACTGGGTGATCGGACTCGAGGACCTGGAGAAGATGGGGGCGGCCATCCTCGACGAGAAGCCTGCCGCGGTCGAGGAGGCCATCGCCGGGATCGACACCAACCAGCTCGCCACGCTCATCTACACCTCGGGCACGACCGGGCGCCCCAAGGGTGTCCGCCTGCGCCACTCCTCCTGGACCTACGAGGGTGCGGCGATCCAGGCCCAGAACATCCTCGACGAGACCGACCTCCAGTTCCTCTGGCTGCCGATGGCTCACTCGTTCGGCAAGGTCCTGCTCTCCACCCAGCTCGCCTGCGGTTTCGCCACTGCGGTGGACGGCCGCGTGGACAAGATCATCGAGAACCTCGCCGTCGTGCAGCCGACGTTCATGGGAGCGGCGCCGCGGATCTTCGAGAAGGCCCACGGCCGGATCGTCACCATGCAGCAGTCGGAGGGCGGCCCGAAGGAGAAGCTCTTCAACCAGGCCTTCAAGGTCGGTCTCGAGTTCGACCGGCTCACCCGCGAGGGCAAGTCGGTGCCGTTGCCGCTGAAGCTGCAGCACGCGCTCTTCGACAAGCTGGTGTTCTCCAAGATCCGGGCCCGCTTCGGTGGTCGGGTCCGCTTCTTCATCTCGGGCGCGGCAGCACTCAACCAGGAGATCGCGGAGTGGTTCCATGCCGCCGGGATCGTGATCCTCGAGGGCTACGGGCTCACCGAGAGCTCGGCCGGCTCGTTCGTCAACCACCCCGACGACTACAGGTTCGGCACCGTCGGACCGGTGATGCCCGGCAGCGAGGTCAAGCTCGGCGAGAACGACGAGATCCTCATCAAGGGCCCGGGCATCATGGACGGCTACCACAACCTGCCCGAGGAGACGGCGTCCGCGCTGACCGAGGACGGCTGGCTGCGCACGGGAGACAAGGGAGCCCTCGACGCCGACGGCTTCCTCACGATCACCGGTCGGATCAAGGACCTGTTCAAGACCTCCGGTGGCAAGTACATCTCGCCCGGCGCGGTCGAGTCGAAGTTCAAGGCGATCTGCCCCTACGCCAGCCAGTTCCTGGTCTTCGGTGACCAGCGCAACTACTGCGTAGCCCTGATCACCCTGGACCCGGACGCCATCGTCGGTTGGGCCGAGGACAACGGTCTCGCGGGCGCGTCGTACGCCGACGTGATGGCCTCCGATGCGTGCAAGGCCATGGTGGGCGAGTACGTCGACCAGCTCAACGCGCGGCTCAACCGCTGGGAGACCATCAAGAAGTGGGAGCTCCTCGACCACGACCTGACCGTCGAGTCCGGTGAGCTGACCCCGTCGATGAAGGTCAAGCGCAACGTCGTCGAGGGCAACCACAAGGACCGGATCGCCGCGCTCTACGCCTGAGCCGCGCCGGTGTCGTCGAAAGACTTCGCCGCCAGCTCAAGCGGATCGCCGCTCACAACCCTTGCCGTGCCGCCTGGTGGTCACGATCCCGGGGCCACGGTCTCGCGGTTGGATTGCGGTGAGTCGTGGCTGGGAGCTGCAACCGCCTCGTCGACCGTGACAGGTGAGCAGGGCAGTCGGACGACGAAGGCACTTCCCTCGCCGATCTGGGACGTGACCTCGATGCGGCCACCGTGGGCGCTGATGATCTCGTGGGCGATGCTCAGGCCGAGGCCGACGCCGGCGATCGAGCGGGCCCGAGCGCTGCTGGCGCGGAAGAACCGGGTGAAGAGGCGTTTCAGGTCCTCGTCGGTAATCCCGATGCCGGTGTCCTTGACCGTGATCACTACTTCGTCTGCGTCGCGCCGTGCGGTGCAGACCACCTGGCCGCCTGCGGGGGTGTACTTCACGGCGTTGCTGGCGAGATTGAGGATGGCTCGTTCAACCTGCTGGGAAGAACCGGTCACCGTGAGCGGCTCGTTCGGGCCCTCGACCTCCAGCGACACCCCTTGGGCGGCGGCCAGCGGCGCCAGGGTCTCCGCGACACGTCCGGCGATCTCGACCAGGTCCATGACCTCCTGGACCCCCTCGCCCGAGGCTCGTCGACGCTCTTCTGTCTCCCAGTGGGACAGGACGAGCAGCTCCTCCGAGAGCTCCCTGAGCCGATAGGCATTGCGCTGGATCGTCGTCAGGAACTTGGCCGCGTCCTCGGGTCGCAGGTCTGGGTCCCCGAGGAGCTCGACGTATCCCAGGATCGATGCCACCGGGGTCCGCACCTCATGGCTGGTGGTCGCGATGAACTCCTCACGGGCCTGTTCGAGCTCGGCGTGCCGAGCCGTCAGCCGTTGCTGCTGCTCGTAGGTGTCCCAGTGGTTGCTCGCCACCCACGCGGTCATCCCGGTGAAGATGACCAACACGACCGCAACCACATAGGTGTCCGTCTCCACCGAGCCGGCGATGATGGCCACAGCCATGTACGCCGCCACCATGAGCGCCCCCACCAGCGTTGCGCCGAGGGGCGGGTAGGCCAGAGCGGCGAAGGTCATGGTCAGCACGAAGAGCCACACAAGAGGACTCCCGGGCCCCCCGTCGAGCAGCGCCACGACCATGATGAGGAGGGTGACCGCGAGACTCCAGACGTAGAAGAGCAGGGGGCCGCGCGAATTGACGCTCCACTTCTGGACCGGCAGCAGGAGAAGGGGCGGCGACCCCACGATGACCACCACGACCATCGCGATGAACGCGGCACGGTGAGGCCGGTCGGCGAGGAGCACGTAGACCGCCACCAGGCACGCCGACAGTTCGCTGAGTGCGATGCCCACGCGAAGGTGCCGAACCCAGAACTTCGCGCCAGCCTCGTCGGCCGCCAAGGGCCGTAGCAGCCCACCGACCCACGAAGCGGGTGCGCGACTCGCGCCGCTCGGCCTTTGTCGCATCCCCACATTGTGGCGATGTGAGTGGCGCGCCGGGCCGGATTGGCAAAAGCCACCGGCGCCCCGCTGCGACGTCCTCGGGCTCCGTGCGCTACGGCGCGGAACCTGTGGAGATCAGCCATCCCTGGCCACCTGCTCCCGGGGCACGATCGGAGCCTTGTCCCCTGGGCAGGACCTTTGCCTCCGCAGGTGCAGACCGTGGGTGTGCCGATAGGGCATGCTGAGCGCAGCATCCGCGACCAGGGGTGGGGGTTCCGTGACAGCGTGCACCGCATGTGGTGTCGGCGGGCAGCCTGACGGCGCCCGGTTCTGCTTCTCCTGCGGGGGATCCCTCCAGGCGGCGACGTGCTCGACGTGTGCCACCGAGATCGTGCCCGGCGCTCGCTTCTGTGGGAACTGCGGGAGTGCGCAGAACGGTGCCGTGGCCGCGCCCCAGAGTCCGGCGACGACGGCCTCGGCCCCGGTGTCGGCCCGCCGGGTCACCAGCGTCCTCTTCGCCGACCTGGTCGGCTTCACCAGCCTGTCGGAGGTGCGGGACCAGGAAGAGGTCCGTGAGCTCCTGACCCGCTACTTCGAGGAGTGCCAGCAGATCATCGCGAGGTACGGCGGGACGGTCGAGAAGTTCATCGGCGATGCGGTGATGGCGGTGTGGGGCGTCCCCACCAGCCATGAGGACGACGCCGAGCGCGCAGTCCGCGCCGGCCTGGAGCTGGTCAACGCCATCGCCGCCATGGGTGCCGACGTGGGCATTCCGGACCTACGGCTGCGCGCGGGGATCGTCACCGGTGAGGTCGCCGTGACGATCGGCGCGCAGGGGCAGGGCATGGTCGCCGGCGACGCGGTCAACACCGCAGCCCGGGTGCAGTCGGCGGCGGCTCCGGGTCAGGTCTGGGTCGATGAGACCACCCGGCTGCTCACCTCCTCGTCGATCACGTACGTCGACGTGGGCAGCCACCAGATGAAGGGCAAGGTGGACCCGATGCCCCTCTGGGCGGTACGCGCGGTGGTGGCCTCGATGGGAGGCGCGCAGCGAGCCGACGGTCTGGAGGCGCCGCACGTGGGGCGCGACCACGAGCTCCGCCTGGTCAAGGAGCTCTTCCACAGGGTGGAGGAGACCAAACGGCCGGCCCTGCTCGTCGTCGACGGTGAGCCGGGAGTGGGCAAGACCAGGCTGGGCTGGGAGTTCTCCAAGTACACCGACGGTCTGAGCTCCACGATGAAGTGGCACAGCGGACGGTGTCTCGCCTATGGCGAAGGGGTCGCGTTCTTCGCACTGGCCGAGGCGATCCGGGGTCGGCTGCAGCGGGTCCGCGGCGGCGATGCAGAGGACTCGGGCGACTTCGAGGACCAGGCTGCGCTGCTCGCTGGTGGTCTGGATCACTACGTGCCCGACGCCCAGGAGCGTGCCTGGCTCGAACCGCGGCTGGGCGTTCTGCTCGGGGTGGGCTCGGTGGGCACGTTCGCTCGCGAGGACCTGTTCTCAGCCTGGGTCACGTTCCTGCACCGGGTCAGCGAGGACCAGCACCCAGTCGTACTGCTCATCGACGACGCCCAGCACGCCGACGACGGCATGGTGCTGTTCATCGAGCATCTGCTGTCCGTCGGGTCCTTCGCCTGCTTCGTGGCGCTGCTCACCCGACCGGGGTTGCTGGAAGACCATCCCGCCCTCGCCACGAACCGCCGCGCGACGGTGCTCCACCTCGAGGCTCTGGAGGAGCGCGAGATGGGGGAGCTCCTCGACGGGCTGGTGTCCGGGCTCCCGCCTGCGGTGCGCGACTCGCTGGTCGAGCGGGCCGAAGGCATCCCGTTGTTCGCGGTGGAGACCGTGCGGTCCCTGATCGACCGGGACCTGGTGATCCCTCGAGCCGGACAGTACGTGCTGGCCAACCCGGAGGCGCTTGACCTCGACACCATCGGGGCGCCGGCGTCACTGCAGGCCCTGATCGCGGCCCGGCTGGACACTCTCTCGTCCGAGCAGCGGCGGGTGGTGGACCAGGCCAGCGTGGTCGGCAACTCGTTCGCCCGGGAGTCCATCGCCCAGCTCTGCGGCGAGGTGAGCGATCTGGATGGCGCCCTGACGGGGTTGGTGCGGCTGCAGATCCTCAAGCAGGAGGCCAACCAGTTCAGCACCGAGCGCGGTCACTACCAGTTCGTGCAGTCGGCGGTCCGACAGGTCGCGTACGCGAGTCTCGCCCGACGGGACCGCAAGGCCAGCCACCTCGCCGTCATCGACCAGCTGGAGCAGGTCGATGACGCGGCGGGTGAGCTGGCCCCGATCATCGCCCAGCACTACCTCGAGGCGCTCGACGCCGTGCCGGACGATGCGGACCTGGCCCGGCTGACGGGGGCTGCGATCGGGCAGCTGCGGCGAGCCGCTGCGCGAGCGCAGGCTCTGGGTGCCTCCGCAGAGGCGGCCGCCCATCTCACCTCCGCGCTGGCCCGAGCCACCGAGCCGGCCGAGCACGCGGCGATCGAGCGGGACCTGGCCCGCGCCCTGGTCAACAGCGGGAGCTACGAGGCTGCCAAGGAGCACGCGGAGGCGGCCATCGCCGCGTTCGACCGCCTGGAGGACGCCGTGTCGGCCGGCTCGGGCGCGGCCGTGCTCGCGCAGGCGCTCCAGTCGGGCTACGGCGACAACGAGGGCGCTCTCGGCGTCGCCCAGGAGCGGTATCAGCAACTGCTCGACAGGGAGGACGCGGTCCAGGTCTGCCTCGACCTGTCCGGCGTCATCGTGACGTCGATGCTGCGGATCCCGCTCAACGTCCGCGACATCGTCGACGAGCGGATGCGGTTGGCCGAGCGTATCGGCGACGAGACGGCGGTCGCGGACAGCTACGTCTCGCTGGCGGTGCACTACCTGAACGAGGGGACGCACGGGCTGAGCCGGGTCCTTCTCGAGTCCGGGGCCGCCATCGCCCGACGGAACCACGACTCGGTGGCGCTGGCGCGCGCGCTGGTCAACCTCAACGCCGACTGGAACCAGGATGACGCGGCCAAGGCCGTCGCGTTCGGGCGGGAGTCCGTGGAGGTCGCTCGGAGCACCGGGGTCAGGTACTGGTCGGACTTCGCCGAGACGAACCTGGTGCTCGCGCTGTGGCTGCACGGATCCTGGGACGAGCTCCCGAACCTCCTCCAGAGCGACTTCGCCGCGGACGACCACACCCTTCCGGTGCGCGAGTTCGTCCAGGGCCAGGTTCACATCGCGAGGGGTGAGCCGTGGACGTTGGGCTGGGAGGCGGGCTCTCCCACGAGCAGCGACGACTCCTCCTTCCTGACCTGGCGGCAGATGGCCGAGGCCCTGTATGCCTGCCGTCAGGGCGACCTCGCGGTGGCCTCCCGATGGGGGCTCGAGGCAGTCGAGCGGGCGTACGTGCTGTCCGGCCTCTTCGACGACTTCTTCGTCGCCTGGTTCACCGCGAGCGAGATCGCCCTGGCCGCGGACGACCACGCGGTGCTCGACCGGCTGGAGCAGATTGTCAGGGACCATCGGGTGAGCAACCCGCCAGCCGGTCTCCGAGCCCAGCTCAGCCGCGTCGCCGGGAAGGTTGCGATCCGCGATGGTGCAGAGCCCGCTCTCGTCGAGCGGCACTTCCGAGCGGCGATCAACGACTGCGACAGCTGGCATGGCGAGACTCTCGGGGCGCGGTGCCGGGCCGAGCTGGGTGTCTGGCTGACCAGGCAGGGCCGTGCCGCGGAGGGTGACCCGCTGCTTGACCGCGCCCGCGAGACCTACACGCGACTCGGTGCGGTGCGCTGGGCCAAGGACCTCGACGAGGCCCTTGCCGGAGCCTTCCTGACGACGGGAGTCTCGTGACGGTGCGATGAACACGTACCACGGGTGAGTCAACGACAGCAGGACCGTCCGAGCCCTCGGACCAGGCAGCAGGAGACCACGACATGACAGACGCCACCACCGCTCAGGACTCCGAGGACCAGCGGCGCAAGCGGTTCCTCGGGGGGACCCGGGACTCGCTCGGCGCGGTGTTCGGCAACCGCAACCTCCGCCGGATCGAGATGGCCTTCGCCGGCTCCGCGATCGGAGACTGGGCGTACGCCACCGCCGTGGCCGTCTGGGCCTACGGCGTCGGCGGCGCGCAGGCCGTCGGGATCTGGACCGCGATCCGGCTCGCGCTGATGGCCATCACGGCGCCGTTCAGCGCCAGCCTGGCCGACAAGATGTCGCGCAAGCGACTGATGATCCTGGCCGACCTCGGTCGCGCGCTGCTGGTCTCGGGTGCTGCTGCCTGCCTCTATCTGGGCAGCCCCGCCTGGCCGATCTTCATCCTGGCCACCCTGGCCTCGCTGCTGGGAACCCCGTTCCGCGTGGGACAGCGCGCCATGCTGCCCAGCCTGGCCGAACGGCCCGAGGAGCTCACCGCAGCCAACGGGGTGGCGAGCACGATCGAGTCGCTCGCCTTCTTCGTGGGGCCATCCATGGGTGCCCTTCTCCTGGGGTTCACCACGGTGCAGACGGTCTTCCTGGTGAACGTCGCGACCTTCCTGTTCTCGATGGCGTTGGTGGCCGGCGTACGCCCGGTGGTGCGCGCAGAGACCGCAGCGGCCGCAGACGCCGAGGCCGGCCCACAGGAGGAGCCGGTGAAGGAGAGCTTCCTGTCCGAGACCTCCGCGGGCTTCCGCACCATCCTGAGCGACCGCGGGTTGCTCACGGTCACGGCCGCGGTGTGTGCCCAGACGGTGATCGCCGGAGCGTCCGCGGTCTTCGTCGTCGTGATGGCCGTCGACATCCTCGGCACCGGTGCACGTGGCGTCGGCTTCCTCGACTCGTTCCTGGGGGTGGGCTCGATCCTGGGCGGCGTGCTGGCCATCTCCCGGGCTTCCAAGGGGCGGCTCGGCTCCGATCTCGCCGCAGGGGTGATCCTGTGGTCGCTGCCGCTCGTCCTGATCACCGCGTTCCCGGCACCGGTCGTGTGCTTCGTGGTGATGGCGTTCCTCGGTTTCGGCAACCCCCTGGTCGACGTGAACATGGACACGCTCTTCCAGCGGCTGGCGCCCGACGAGGTGCTCGGTCGGGTCTTCGGTGCCCTGGAGGCCTGCCTGATCGCGACCATGTCGCTGGGCGCGCTGATCATGCCGTTCCTGATCACCTGGCTGGGCCTGCGCTGGGCGCTGCTGGCCATCGCGATCCCGGTGGTCCTGGTCACGGTCCTGGTGCTTCCGCAGCTGCGCCATCTCGATGCGAAGCTGGCCGCGCCGCTCAGCCTTCCGTTGCTGCAGGGCGTTGACTTCTTCGCGCCCCTTCCCCAGGCAGCACTCGAGTCGCTGGCGAGCGGAGCGACCGAGATCAGGTTCGCTGCCGGCGACGTGCTGCTGGCCGAAGGCTCCGACTCGGACCGGTTCTACATCCTGCAGAGCGGCCTCGTCGAGGTCACCCAGCAGGGCCGGGTGCTGCGCCGCGAAGGGCCGGGAGAGTACTTCGGCGAGATCGGCCTCCTCCGCGACGTGCCCCGCACCGCGACGATCACCGCGGTCGAGGACACCGTGGTGCAGGCGATCGGGCGGGCGGAGTTCCTCCGCGCGGTGTCCGGGCACGGCGATGCGCGGATGACTGCGGAGAACGTCGTCTCGCGGCGGCTGGCGGTGTAACCCGCGATGATCGCCTGTCCCGCCTGCGCGACCGAGCTGCCTGACGGCGCACGGTTCTGCTTCAGCTGCGGGGAGACGCTCCGGGCCCCGACATGCTCAGCCTGCGGGGTGGCGCTAGTTGCGGGCGCTCGGTTCTGCATGGAGTGCGGCACACCCCAGTCGGCGGCCGGTCCCTCCGGAAGCGACACGGTGGCCGCCCCTCGTGCGACCGAGGCTCCGGTGGCTACGCGTCGGGTCACCAGTGTGCTGTTCGGCGACCTGGTGGGTTTCACGTCGCTGTCGGAGGTGCGGGACCAGGAGGAGGTCCGCGAGCTCTTGTCGCGCTACTTCGACGAGTGCCGCCAGATCATCTCCATGTACGGCGGCACGGTCGAGAAGTTCATCGGCGATGCCGTGATGGCGGTGTGGGGGGTGCCGACGGCGCACGAGGATGACGCGGAGCGCGCCGTACGAGCCGGACTCGAGCTGGTCAAGGTGGTGGCCGGCATGGGGGAGGACCTCGCGGTCACCGACCTGGCGGTCCGGGTCGGGATCGTCACCGGCGAGGTCGCGGTCACGATCGGCGCGGAGCAGCAGGGCATGGTCGCGGGAGACGCGGTGAACACAGCCTCCCGGGTCCAGTCGGCGGCAGCCCCCGGAGAGGTCTGGGTCGACGAGACGACCCGCCTGCTCACCTCGGCTGCGATCACCTACCAGGACGCCGGAAGTCATGCGCTCAAGGGCAAGGCGGAACCGATGCCACTGTGGTCGGTGCGTGCCGTGGTCGCGGCAGTCGGCGGCGCCCAGCGGGCCGATGGGCTGGAGGCGCCGCTGATCGGGCGGGAGCGGGAGCTCCGTCGCGTCAAGGAGCTGTTCCACTCGGTGGAGGAGTCCGGGCAGCCTGCGCTGCTCCTCATGGTCGGCGAACCGGGCGTGGGCAAGTCCCGGCTGGCGTGGGAGTTCGAGAAGTACGTCGACGGGCTGAGCAGCATCACGACGCGCTGGCACAGCGGCCGCTGCGTGGCCTATGGCGAGGGCGTCGCCTTCTACGCCCTGTCCGAGGCGATCCGGGCCCGACTTCGAACCAACAGCCCCGAGAGCGACGAGGACGAGACACCCGACGACACCGCACGGATGCTGAAGCAGTGGCTGGACCGGTTCGTCCCAGACGAGCAGGAGCGAGGGTGGCTCGGGCCTCGCGTCGGGGCCCTCCTGGGCATCGGATCGGTCGGCACCTTCCCGCGGGAGGACCTGTTCTCGGCCTGGACCGTCTTCCTGCAGCGTGTGGGGGAGGGGGATCCCGTGGTGCTCGTCATCGACGACGTGCACCACGCGGATGCCGGGCTCCTCCAGTTCGTGGAGCACCTCCTCGCCGTGGCCAGCTTTCCATGCTTCGTCGTCCTGCTGACGCGTCCGGGACTGCTCGAGGAACACCCGAGCCTGGCCACAAACCGACGGGCCACGATCAGCCACCTGCCGCTGCTGCGGGAGGACGACATTGCCGCTCTCCTGGACGGGCTGGTCGCCGGACTACCCGTCGACGTGCGCGACGCGCTGGTGGCTCGCTCCGAGGGGGTCCCGCTGTTCGCCGTCGAGACCGTACGGTCGCTGATCGACCGCGATCTCGTCGTACCGCGTGGTGGGCAGTACGTCCTGGCCGACGTTGCCGCCCTCGATCTGGACTCGATCGGAGCTCCCGCCTCCTTGCAGGCGCTGATCGCGGCACGGCTCGACGCCCTCGACCCGGCGCAGCGCCGACTCGTCGACCGGGCCAGCGTGGTGGGCACCGTGTTCTCCCAGGACCAGATCGCCCAGCTGTGCCCCGATCTCGAGGACCTGGACTCGCTGCTCTCCGGTCTGGTGCACCTGCAGATCCTGGCCCGGATGGCTAGCCGGTTCAGCGCGGACTTCGGGAACTACCAGTTCGTCCAGTCGGTGGTGCGCCAGGTGGCGTACGGCACGCTGTCGCGGCGGGATCGTCGAGCGACCCACCTGGCCGTGGCTGGCCTGACCGAGGCCGTGGACGACTCCACGGGGGACCTGGCGCCGATCATCGCGCAGCACTATCTCGACGCCGTGGCAGCCATGCCGGCGGAGCCGGACGTGGGCGAGCTGGAGGAGCGGGCGATCGAGCAGCTCGAGCGCGCAGCCGTGCGTTCGCGGAGCCTCGGCGCGACGACCGAGGCCGCCGGTCACCTGACCGCCGCGCTGGAGCGGGCCAAGGACCCCGCGACACGAGCCCGGCTCGACGCGGCCGTGGCCCGGGCACTCTTCGACGCGGGCGACTTTGCCCAGGCGCTGGTGCATGCCGCGGCCGCGATCGAGGCGTTCGACTCTTTCGATGAAGCCGTCTCTGCCGGCGACGCGACCGCCACACTCGCCGATTCGCTGGCCAGGACCGGTGACACGGCGGGCGCGACGGCGGTGGCGCTGGCGCGCTGGGAGGCGTTGTTGGAGGAGCCGGGCGCCGATCGGGCGCTGCTGAGGCTGGGGAAGGCGTTCACCTCGGCCGCGCAGATCGGACCGAAGCGCCGGGATGTGCTGGACCGCAGGATCCAGCTCGCCGAGAAGGTCGGTGACGTCGAGCACCTCTCGGACGCGCTCACGGCGCTCAGCGCGTCCTACATGTTCGTCGGTGCGTCGGAGACGGCACGAGCGCTGATGGACGCCGCCGCCGACCTGGCGCGGGAGCACCACCTGCCGGCCGCTCTCGCTCGCAACCTGATCAACCTGATGTCGATGCTGATGGGGGAGGACCTGGCCCGGGCGTTGGAGGTGGGTCGCGAGGCGCTTCAGGTCGCTGAGCGGGCCGGAGTCGCGGTCTGGCGGGCCTACGTCGAGGCGAACCTGCGTCTCACTCTGTTCGGGTGCGGCGAGTGGGCCGAGCTCGAGGGTCGCCTTGCCGGGGCGGAGTCGAACGGAACCATCATGGAGCTCGCAACCGAGGCCGGGACCCGGGGACTGTTCACCATGGCCAGGGGTCAGGTGTTCGCCGTGCCCTGGGCCGAGACCGAGCGGCCCGCGAGTGATGACCCCGCCGAGAGTGGATGGATCAGCTTCGCGTGCGGGTGCGGCCTGCTGGCAGAGGGCAGGACGGACGCCGCCCTCGACGAGATGGTCCGGGGGCTGGATCTGATCCATTTGCACAACGGCATCTCCGACGACTTCGTGTTCACGTGGCCGCTGGCCGTCGAGGTGGCGATCACGCTGGGAGACGAGCCCGCGGTGGGTCGGTTGCTGGCCGTCGTGGACGACGGCGCTGCCCGGGTCAAGCTCCCCCGGGGAGTGCGGGCGCACCGCGCACGCTTCGCCGGGCTCCTGGCAATGCGGTCGGACCTGGGCCTTGCCGAGCAGTCCCTGCGCGTAGCCGTCGAGGGTTTCGCGACCTGGGGCCAGCGCCCCTATGGAGCTCGTGCCGAGCTCGAGCTTGCCAGCCTGCTGAGCGGTCTCGGCCGGGAGGATGAGGCCGCGGTGCTCCGTGATCCCGCTCGCGCGCTCCTCGAGGAGATCGGGGCGGAGGGCTGGCTCTCGACGCTGGACAGCCAGCGGTCCCTGACCCCGTGACCGCATGGCAGCATGGGTGGGGTGCCTGCTGCCCTGCCCGACGGTGATCCCGCGCCCGCGGACGGCCGGTTGTCGGCGCCGGCGCTCGAGTCGGTTGCCCGCGCACCTCTCGGGGTCTACGTGCACGTCCCGTTCTGCGCCGTACGCTGCGGCTACTGCGACTTCAACACCTACACGCCCGGTGAGCTCGGCGGAGGTGACCTGTTCTCGGCATACGTCGAAGCGGCGCTCGCGGAGGTCAGGCTCGCCGCCGGGGTCCTCGGCCCGACGGCTCCTCCGGTCTCGACGGTCTTCTTCGGCGGCGGCACCCCGACCCTCCTTCCGGCGAGCGAGCTCGGTCGCCTGCTGCACGCGGTGCGTGACGGGCTCGGCCTCGCAGCGGACGCCGAGATCACCACGGAGTGCAACCCCGACAGTGTGGGGCGGGCCGAGCTCGCCGCCCTGCGTGAAGCCGGGTTCAACCGGATCTCGTTCGGGATGCAGTCGGCGGTGCCGCACGTGCTGCGGGTCCTCGACCGCACGCATGACCCGAAGCGGGTGCCGGACGTGGTCGGCTGGGCCCGCGAGGCGGGGTTCGAGCAGGTCAGCCTCGACCTGATCTACGGGACGCCGGGCGAGTCGTTGGAGGACTGGCGCAGCTCACTCGAGGCGGCCCTGGACTGCCGTCCGGACCATGTCTCGGCGTACGCGCTGATCGTGGAGGAGGGCACCGCGCTCGCCCGTCGGATCCGCCGTGGGGAGGTCCCGATGCCCGACGACGACGACCTCGCCGACAAGTACCTGCTCGCGGACGAGGCGCTCACGACTGCCGGCCTGAGCTGGTACGAGGTCTCCAACTGGGCCGTCGACGACGCGGCCCGCTGCCGGCACAACCTGGCGTACTGGACCGGCACGAACTGGTGGGGGATCGGCCCCGGCAGCCACTCGCACGTCGGCGGCACCCGGTGGTGGAACGTCAAGCACCCTCGGGCGTACGCCGACCGGCTGCGCGCCGGTGAGAGTCCGGCACAGGCCCGCGAGGTGCTCGACGAGGAGACGCGCCGTGTCGAACGCGTCCTCCTCGAGGTCAGGCTGCGGCAGGGACTGCCCCGATCGCTGGTCGGCCGACCCGGACTGGTCGAGGCGGTGCTGCAACGCGGGCTGGCAGACCTCGAGTCGGACCGGCTGGTTCTCACGACGCCCGGCCGCCTCCTGGCCGATGCCGTGGTCCGCGACCTCCTCGACTGAGCGCGCTCCTCCTCGGGAATCCTCGGGCGGGTTGCGGTCTGACGGGCCAGCGGCTTGGGTGGGACCCCTGTGCGGGGGCACCGAGCCCCCGCTGTCCTTTGGGGAGCTACTGGATGAGCAATGACGGACCGACCTACGGCACTCCCGACCCGATGCCGCCGCAGCAGCCGGGCACCGACCTGGCTTCGCAGGGGAGGGGCTTCTTCGGAGCGCTGTTCGACTTCAGCTTCAACCACTTCGTCACCCCGATGATCGTGAAGGCGGTCTATGTCATCGCCACGGTCGTCGTCGCGCTCACCTGGCTGGTCTTCCTGCTGACGAGCTTCTCGCAGTCCTCGGGACTCGGGGTCGTCGTACTGCTCCTGGGCCCCATCATCGCGATCCTGTACCTCGCCGTGATCAGGATGACGCTGGAGTTCTACCTCGCGGTCGTGCGGATGAGCGAGGACATCCACACACGCCTGCGCTGAGCGGACTCAGCGACCGGCCTTGCGGGCCAGGCCCGCCCGGTCGATCACGGTGATGCGGCCACGGCCGAGCTCCACGACTCCCTGCTCGGCGAGCCGCTGAAGCACCTGGTTGACCGACGGACGGGTCCCTCCGACGAGCTCTGACAGGTGCTCCTGGGTCAACGGGACCACGACGCGGGTCGCGCCCGGCGTGGCGTCGGCGTACAGGGTGGCCAGCTCTGCCAGGCGGCGGTGCACGCGCCGGTCGAGCCCGTCGTACAACGCCTCCAGCAGGCGGACCGAGAGCTCCTCGACGCGCCGCGCCATCAGTGCCAGCACCAGCTGCTGAGCGGCCGGGTGGGCCTCCCGCAGCTCGCGGAACCGGTCCGCGCTGATGCTGAGGGTCTCTGCGGGCTCCAGGGCGACCACCGTGGCGGTGCGGACGGCGACCTGTCCGTCGAGCAGTGACACCTCGCCGAAGAAGTCCCCCCGACCGAGCACGTTGAGCATCGCGGTGTCGCCCGCAGCCGTCGAGACGCGTACGGCGAGCCGCCCCGCGCCGACCAGGTGCAGGCTGTCGGCGGGATCCCCCTCGTGCACCAGCACCTCACCCCGGGCGAACGTCCGCCGACGGGCGTCGGCCAACACGCGACGGCGCTCGTCCTCAGCCAGGGACGCGAGCAGGGGCCACTCCATGGGAGTCAGTCAAGCATCTGTGCGGGGAACCTCCCCGCACCTAGGATGCGAGTCCCGACCTCCCGGCCCACCGCAAGGAGTCAGCGTGGCACCCGATCCCGAGCTACTCACCTCCGTGGCGGCGATCCGCTCCCTCTTCGGGGCCGCGGCCTGTTCGTGCGCCCTGGTCGACGCGGACGGGGGCACGTTGGAGTTCGTCGCCGCCGACGGGGCAGGCGCTCAGGAGATCACCGGGGTCACGATCCCGGTCGGCAGGGGAATCGCGGGCTGGGCGGCCATGTCGGGGCAGCCGATCGCGGTCCGCGACGTCGGTGACGACGCCCGGTTCGCCCGCGACATCGCCGAGTCCACGCGCTACGTCCCGACCAGCGTGCTCGCGGCCCCGCTGATGTCCGCGGAGGGAGAGGTGGTCGGCGTGCTCGAGGTGCTCGACCCCACCGTCGACAAGGCAGCGGACTGGACGCTCGCCGTGCTGGGCACGCTCGCCTCACAGCTCGCCGTGATCGTGGGTCTGCAGCAGCGTCGCGAACAGCCCGGCGGCACGCGGCTCGACGAGCTCGTGGGACAGCTCAACCGCTCCGGTGACGCCGGCCGGGTCCTGGCCGAGCAGGTGCTGGCCGCGGTCACGGCGTACGCCGCCGACGTGCGATGAGCCCACTCCCGGAGTGGTCCGCGGCCTTCGACGGCGACCACCTGCCCCGGCTTCCAGCGCTCCCGCTGGGCGATGCGCGCGCCTGGGCCTTCGGCGGGTCGACCGGCGCCGGGGTCCGTGTGGCGGTGATCGACAGCGGCGTCGACGCCGCCCACCCGCGCGTGGGCGGCGTGGCCGGATCCGTCGCGGTGGTCGCCGACCAGGGGGCCGAGGACGGGCACCGCTTCGAGGAGGGGCCGCACGAGGACCTGGTCGGGCACGGGACGGCCTGCGCCGCGATCATCCGGGAACTCGCCCCCGACGCGGAGATCTGGAGCGTGCGGGTGCTCGGGCCCAACCTCAAGGGCCGCGGCGCGCTCTTCCTCGCGGGGATCCAGTGGGCGGTCGAGCACGGCATCCAGGTGGCGAACCTTTCCCTGTCGAGCAAGAGCGAGGCGCTCTTCGGGCCGCTCCACGAGGTGGCGGACACGGCGTACTTCCGCAACACCGTGCTGGTCTGTGCCGCCAACAACCTTCCGGGACCGACGTACCCCTCGCAGTACGCCTCGGTGATCTCGGTGGCGGCACGGCCCGGCGACGACCCGGCCGCGATCGCCTACAACCCGCGTCCGCCGGTGGAGTTCGGCGCCCGTGGGATCGACGTCGACGTGGCGTGGTCGGGCGGTTCGTCGATGGTCGCGACCGGCAACAGCTTCGCCGCGCCGCACGTGACCGGCTTGGTCGCGCTGCTCCTCGGCAAGCATCCGCAGCTCACGCCGTTCCAGATCAAGGCGGTGCTCCAGGCCATCAGCGACAACAGCCTGCCCCACCCTTCCTGAGTTCCACGCAAATCAGGAGAGTTGTGTCAGCAACAAGACAGAACTCCGGCGCCAGGAGGAGCAGAGTGGTGCTCACGGACAGGCGGTCCGAGACGATCAGGGAGGCAACCATGAGCGAGCAGGGCAACGAGGTCGAGACGCCGGAGACGGACGTCGACGGCCACATCTTCATCCGGGACATGGAGCAGGACGTCGAGGGGCACCGGGTCATCCTGGCGGCGCCTGAGGAAGAGGACGTGGAAGGTCACGTCCAGCCGCGCCACGACCTCGACGTCGAGCGGTAGGGGCAGCGCTCTCACTGCGCTGCCGCGGGACGTCGCGGACCGGGTCACCTGATCCGGGGCCGCGACGTTGTGCGTCCCGGAGGCTCAGCCCCCACCCTCGGTCACGAAGTCGATGAGCTCCTCGACCCGGCCCAGGAGGGCGGGTTCGAGGTCGGCGTACGACGAGACCTTGGACAGGATGTGCTTCCAGGCCCGCGCGATGTCGGCCTGGTCGCGGTGCGGCCAGCCCCGGTGCTGGCAGACGCCGTGCTTCCACTCGATGGTGCGGGGGATCGTCGGCCAGGACTTCATCCCGAGCCGGTCCGGGCGGACCGCCTGCCAGATGTCGACGAACGGGTGGCCCACGATGAGCACGTGCCGGCCCAGCGGACCGCGGGCCACGGACTGGGCGATCCTGCTCTCCTTCGAGCCGGCCACCAGGTGGTCGACGAGCACCCCGACCCTGCGCTCGGGACCCGGCCGGAAGTCGGCCAGGTGCTCGGCGAGGTCGTCGATGCCCTCGAGGTACTCCACGACGACACCCTCGATCCGCAGGTCGTCGCCCCAGACCTTCTCGACGAGCTCGGCGTCGTGGCGCCCCTCCACGAAGATCCGGCTGGCCCTGGCGACCCGGGCCCGGCTGCCGGGAACCGCGACCGATCCTGACGCGGTGTGCGTCTTGGCGGTGGGTCCCTGGCGTGAGGGGGGCGTGAGGATCACCGGCGCACCCTCGAGCAGGAAACCGGGGCCGAGCGGGAACGTACGTCGCTTCTGGCGGCGGTCCTCCAGCGTCACCGTGTGCAGGTCGCGATCGATCGCGACGATCTCGCCGCACCAGTCGGTGGTCACCTCCTCGACCACCAGCCCGACCTCGGTCTCGATCTCGATGGCGCGGCCGCGTCGCGGGGCGCGCCAGTCGCTGTTCAGGACGTCGCTGCCGTACCGGTCTCCGGGGGTGGGTGGGGGAGTCACCGGTCCACGGTAGGAGTCCGAGGGGGAAGTGCAGCGGTGGCGCGCGGCCGAGCGCGGAAAGTCCTTGCCCGGCGACCGGTCGCGATATATCGTCAACCTATCGCGACCGGTCGCTCGAGCTCCGCCTGGAGCCGACAGCACCGACCGGAGCACAGGGAGTGGTTCGGATGGGACACGGCTGGGGACACGAGGCAGGGCGACACGCTCCGTGGGGTGGCGGGCCCCCGCCGTGGATCGCCGGACTGATCGGGCTGACCCAGGGTCAGCAGCAGCAACAGCGGGCCTCGGGAGGACCCCGGGGGCCGCGGGTCCGCCGTGGCGACGTGCGGGCGGCGGTGCTCGACGTGCTCGCGGTGGAGCCCATGAACGGCTACCAGGTGATCCAGCAGATCGCCGCTCGAAGCCACGGGGGATGGAAGCCGAGCCCGGGGTCGGTCTACCCGACGATCAGCCAGCTCGAGGACGAGGGTCTGGTCGAGGGCGACGCCGTCGAGGGCCGACGTACCTTGCGGCTCACCGGCGAGGGGGAGGACTATGTCGCCGATCACCCCGACGAGATGGCCGCAGTGTGGGAGCCCTTCGACGAGGCGGGCGACGCCGCCGAGGAAGGTGGCATGAAGACGGTCATCGGACAGGTGATGAGCGGTGTCTGGCAGATCATGATCTCCGGAACGGCACAGCAGCAGGCGGAGGCGGCCACGATCCTGGCCGATACCCGGCGCAGGCTCTACGGCCTGCTCGCGGAAGGGGACGAGGAATGAGCAACGACGCGATCCGCATCGGAGACGCCGAGCGCGATGCCGCGGTGACGGCGCTGGGGGACCACTACGTGGCGGGCCGGCTGACCAAGGAGGAGTTCGACGAGCGCGCAGGCCGGGTGGCCACGGCGCTGACCCACCGCGACCTCCGACCCGTCTTCGCCGACCTCCCCGGTGGTGGCACGTCTCGCACCCCCGCACGGGTGGGGCGTTCCGAGCGCGGGCATGGGCAACGACGTGGCTGGCGGCCGTTCCCTGCCCTGCTGGTGCCGTTGCTGGTGGTCGCCGGCGTCTTCACCGTGATCACCAAGCTGCCGTTCATCCTGTTCGCCCTCTTGGGACTGTGGTTCCTGAGCCGGATGGCCAGCGGCTGTGGGACCTCGCGCCGCGACCGGTCGGCCGGCTGAGCCCTGCTCCTCAGATGAGCGGCAGTCGTCGGCCGGAGCGGGGAAGCTGCTCGTAGCCGCGCCGTACGGCCTGCGTCAGCTCGGCGCGGGGGAAGGGCCACTCGGCGGCTTCCAGCGCGTCGGTCACGGGGATGCCGCGTCCGGCGAGGTCGCGGATCGTCTCGGCGACGGTCCCGATCGCCGAGCGCTGCTCGTGGACGAAGTCCTGGTCGACCGGCTGGCCGTGCCCGGGGACCACCACGGAGGCGTCGGTGAGCAGGCTGATCACGAGGTCGAGCGCCACCGGCCAGTCGATCGGGTAGCAGTCGTCGCCGTACCCGGGGATCCCGTTGCGCAGGGTGGACTCCTCGACCAGATCGCCGGCGAACAACACGTCCGCGTCCGGCACGATCGCGACGATGTCCCCGGCGGTGTGACCACGGCCGGGATGGACGAGCTCGACGATGCGGTCGCCGAGGTCGATGGCCCGGGCGCTCGAGAAGGTCAGGGTGGGCACCAGCCGCCGGGTTTCCGCGATGTCGCGATGACGGGTGATGGCCTCGGGGGTCCGGTCCTTCGCGGAGGTGGGTTCGTCGGCAAGGGTGCGGGCATGCGCCTGGAGCCGCGGACCGTCGGCCGCCATCTCCGAGGCGGCGGCCTCGTGGCAGACGAGATCGGCGGTGGTGAACTCCTCGGCGAAGACGATGTTTCCGAAGCAGTGGTCGAAGTGCTGGTGGGTGTTGACCACCGCCACGACGTCACGCGCGCCCGGCGCCGGGATCCGGCGTACGTCGTCGAGCACCCGTCGCGCCTCGGCCTC
This sequence comes from uncultured Actinomycetota bacterium, assembly GCA_963740525.1. GTDB lineage: Bacteria > Actinomycetota > Actinomycetes > Propionibacteriales > Nocardioidaceae > CAVUEG01. The sequence continues at coordinate 109,466 of CAVUEG010000006.1, read as the reverse complement.
GGAGGCATGGGTGTCGAGGACCAGCAACCCACGCTCGCCGGCGACCACCGACACGTTGACGTCGAGGAAGCCGTACCGGGCCACCCAACAGCGGTCCGCGATCTCGACGAAGCCCTCGTCCTGCCTGATCTTCGTCAACGCCATGCGGGGAGTCTAGGCACCGGTCCGAGGCTGGCCCGGTCCGGTAGTCTTGGCACTCAGCAAGGCAGAGTGCCAACGGGTGCCAACGGGTTCCGACGGGTTCCGACGGGTGCAGGCTGGGTTCCGGTCGAGGAGGTGACGGCATGGTCGAGGAGCGCAAGCTCGACGTGCTTCGCGCCATCGTCGAGGACTATGTCGCGACCCAGGAGCCGGTCGGCTCCAAGGCGCTCGTGGAAAGGCACCGCCTCGGTGTCTCCCCGGCCACGGTCCGCAACGACATGGCTGCCCTGGAGGAGGAGGGGCTGATCACCCAGCCCCACACCAGCGCCGGTCGGATCCCGACCGACAAGGGCTACCGGATGTTCGTCGACCGGCTCAGCCAGATGAAGCCGCTGTCGGGAGCCGAACGCCGCGCCATCGCCACCCTGCTCGAGGGTGCGATCGACCTCGACGACGTGGTCCAACGGAGCGTGCGGTTGCTCGCGCAGCTCACCCGGCAGGTCGCGATCGTGCAGTACCCGACGCTCTCGCGCTCGACGGTGCGTCATGTCGAGGTGGTGGCACTATCCGCCACCCGCATGTTGGTGGTCCTGATCCTCAGCACGGGGCGGGTCGAGCAGCGGGTGGTCGAGCTGCCCGAGGAGCTCGCCACCGGTGACGTGGCGGCGATCCGGCTCAGGCTCAACCAGGCCGTGGTGGGCGAGCGACTCGCCGATGCGGCGGTCCGGCTCGAGGCGCTCCCCTCGGAGTTCGAGCGCGGACAGCGGGCCCCGGTCGCCGTACTCGTCGCCTCGCTGATGGATGCCATGAGCGACCACCGAAGCGACGAGCGCGTGGCCGTGGGCGGCACCGCCAACCTCGCCCGGTTCGGTGAGGGCTTCGACACGTCGATCAAGCCGATGCTCGAGGCGCTCGAGGAGCACGTCGTGCTGCTCAAGCTGCTCGGTGACGCGGCGTCTCCGCAGACGGTGACGGTGCGGATCGGCCATGAGGGGCCCTACCAGGAGCTGGCTGCCACGTCCGTGGTCGCCACGGGCTACGGCCCCGGTGACGAGGGACTCGCGACGCTGGGGATCGTGGGTCCCACACGGATGGACTACCCGGGGACGATGGCGGCGGTGCGCGCTGTGGCGCGCTACGTGTCGCGGATCCTCGATGACCAGTAACGACGACGGAAGAGACACGTGAGTCACGACCCCTACGAGATCCTCGGGATCTCCCAGGACGCCGATGCCGACGAGATCAAGAAGGCCTACCGCCGCTTGGCTCGTCAGCTTCACCCTGACGTGAACCCCGACCCGGAGACCCAGGAGCGGTTCAAGGAGGTCAGCCGCGCCTACGAGGTGCTGTCGGACCCCGAGAAGCGCCGGATGTACGACCTCGGAGGAGATCCGTTCGGTGGCGGAGGTGCTGGCGGTTTCGGCCAGGGCCAGGGCTTCTCCTTCACCGACATCATGGATGCCTTCTTCGGCGGCAACGCCGGCGCTGCCTCGGCCGGACGTGGCCCGCGGTCGCGGATGCGTCGGGGGCAGGATGCGCTGATCCGGATCGAGATCGAGCTCGCGGAGGCCGCCTTCGGGGTGACACGCGAGCTCAAGGTGGACACCGCGGTGCTGTGCTCGGCCTGCCACGGCGACGGCGCCGCAGCGGGCAGCCGCCCGGTGACCTGTGAGACCTGTCAGGGCCGCGGCGAGGTGCACCAGGTGCAGCGGTCGTTCCTCGGAGAGATCCGCACCCTGCGTCCCTGTGCGGCGTGCCGCGGCTTCGGCACGATCATCCCCGAGCCCTGCCGGGAGTGCTCCGGCGACGGGCGGGTCCGGTCCCGCCGTACCTTGAACGTCAAGATCCCGCCGGGTGTCGACAACGGCACCCGGGTCCAGCTCTCCGAGCAGGGCGAGGTGGGTCCCGGCGGCGGTCCGGCCGGAGACCTGTACGTCGAGATCAACGTCGCGCCACACGCCCGCTTCACCCGCCAGGGCAACGACCTGCTCTGCCAGGTGTCCCTGCCGATGACGGCCGCGGCGCTCGGCACGACCATCGACCTGGCGACGCTCGAGTCGGACATCGCGGCGGAGGACTCCGAGGTCGAGACCTCCGTGAGCCTCGAGATCAAGCCGGGGACCCAGTCCGGGACCGAGCTGACCCTCGGTGGCAGGGGCGTGCCGAGCCTGCGGGGCACCGGCCGCGGAGACCTGGTGGTGCGGATCGTCGTGGAGACTCCCACCCGGCTCGACGAGCGCCAGGAGGAGCTGCTGCGGGAGCTCGCGGCGCTGCGGGACGAGGAGTCCCCTGACGGGACGATCCACGAGCCGCACAAGTCGGTGTTCAACCGGCTGCGAGACGCGTTCAAGTGACGCTTCCGGTCTTCTGGGTGCCCTCTCTGGAGGGTGCCACGGACGGCGGCTCCGTCGAGGTGACGGGAGACGAGGCTCGCCACGCGGTCGTCGTACGCCGCACGCGAGTGGGGGAGCTCGTCGTACTCACCGATGGCGCGGGCATCCGGGCGACCGCCCAGGTCGCCAGCACCGCCAAGACGATGATGACCTGCGCCGTCCTTTCCGTGGCGACCGTGCCGCGGGAGACGCCGCGCGTCGTCGTCGTCCAGGCCATCCCCAAGGGCGACCGGGGTGAGCTCGCGGTCGAGATGCTGACCGAGGTCGGGGTCGACGTGGTCGTGCCCTGGGCGGCAGAACGCTGCGTGGCGCAATGGCGTGGCGACCGCGTCGCCAAGGGCCACTCGCGCTGGGCGAGCACCGCCCGCGAGGCCGCCAAGCAGGCTCGGCGACCCTGGTTTCCCGAGGTGGCCGCGATGGCCGGGACCCCGGAGGTCGTCACCCTCGCCGCCGAAGCTGACCTCGCGGTGCTGCTGCACGAGTCCGCGGACGTCGCCCTCGTCGACCTCGACGTGCCTGCGGAGGGGACGGTGGTGGTGGTCGTCGGCCCGGAGGGTGGGATCTCGGAGGCCGAGCTCGAAGCCTTCTCGGCGGCCGGGATCAGCCCGGTGCGTCTGGGTTCGTCGGTGTTGCGTACGTCCACGGCCGGAGTCGTGGCCGTCTCCGCGCTGCTGTCCCGCACCCCACGCTGGGGCTGACGGGGGGCTGACGGCCGCCCAAGGAGATACGCGCCGCGTCGGTGCGATTTCGTGGGCAAGATGCGCCGCGTCAGGGGGATACGAAGGACAAGATGCGCCGCGTCAGGGGAGGGTGATGGTGCGGGTGTCCGTGTCGGGGCCGTTGCCCTCCGCGCCGCCCGAGGGGTCGTCGGTGGAGCAGACGAGGGTGTAGGTGCCGGCGGGGATCGAGGACACGTCGATGGTTCCCTCGAAGGGGAAGAGCTTGTCGCCCTGCCACCCGCTGGCGGTGAACGGGTTGTCGCCGAAGGCGTGGCCTCCGTCGAGCACCCCGCAGATCACGTTCGCCTCGAAGGAGTTGGCCACTCCGGAGACCTTCAGCGTCCCGCCGGAGACCGTCGCGCCCTCCTCGGGCGTGGTCAGGGAGACATGGGCGAGCGTGGCGAGCACCCCAGCGTTGGTGAGCGGTTCGGCGGAGGCTTCACCGAGGACGGTCGGCACGCGCGAGCCGTTGACCAGGAACTGCACGGGCACACGATTCTGGAGGACGGCCTGAGCGGTGTAGACGACCTGCTGAAGGGCGATGTTCGCGGCCGCCGCATCCATGCCGGCGGGCAGGTCGACCAGGTTGTCCCCGAGGAGGTCGACCATCACGGTGCCGCCCTCGACCCAGGTGGCTCGAACGGTGGTCCCGGCCGGCCACAGGCTGCTGTAGTCGGGGTCCGCTGCGGTGCCGGCGACCGAGAGGTTCACCGCCGCCGAGAGTGCATCGGGTTGCGGGTCGGCCACCGACTCGAACTCGCGGTAGAGGCCGGGGCCGTCCGCGGTGTCACCGGCGAAGTAGACGGGGATCGCGGACCCGGACGCGCTGGGCTTGCGCGAGGGGGTCGGTGCCGAGGGGCTCTGCGAGGACCCGACCGAGCTGGAGGGTGAGCCGGCGAAGCCCGGGTCGGTGCGGTTGGTACCCGGTCCGCCCGAGAGGGCGGCGACGGCGGCGACCGTGGCCGCGGTGGCCAGGGCCGCTCCGGCACTGGCGAGGAGCCACGGGTTGCGAGCCCTTCGGGCTGAGTCCACCCGGCTCAGGACGTCACCGACGCCGCGCTCGGGCTCGATGTCAGCCACGGCGTCGTGCAGCAGGTCCCGGATCTCACGGGTCTCGTCGGTGGTCATCGCTGGTCCTCCAGGAGCAGACGTAGTGCGGCGGCGCCGCGCGAGGCATGGGACTTGACCGCGCCCTTGCTGATGCCGAGCGACTCGGCGATCTCGGCCTCTGACAGGTCGAGGTAGTAGCGCAGCGCGAGCACCTCGCGCTGGCGGGTGGGGAGCTCCTGCATCGCATCGAGCACGATCGTGCGGCGCTCGGCGAGCACGGCGGCCTCGTCGGCTCCGGGCGCGTCGGGGACGGGCTGCGGTCGGTTCCTGTCGACCACGCCTCGGTGCCGCAGCACCGACCGTGAGCGGTTGACTACGGTCTGGCGCAGGTACGCCAGGGCCTTGTCGGGCTCGCGGAGGCGTCCCCACTTGCCGTGCATCGCCACGAAGGAGTCCTGTACGACGTCCTCCGCGACACCCTGGTCGCGGACCATCAGCACCGAGAGTCGGACCAGGCTGCGGTAGTGCACGGCGTACAGCTCGGTCACGGCCTGGTCGGCGTCCCAGTCGGGAGCTGTCCGGTCCGTCATTGCCACCCCCGTCACTCGGCGGGTCACTGTGCTCATCACGGTAGTTCCACGCGCGAGCCCCGTCGCCGGTTTACCTCAGGACACGCGGCATATGCTGGCGCCATGAGCGCAGCCGTGGATCCCGACTGTCTGTTCTGCAAGATCGTGGCCGGCGACATACCGGCCGACGTGGTGCACGAGACGGGCACTACCGTGGCGTTTCGCGACGTCAGCCCGGTCGCGCCCACCCATGTCCTGGTGGTGCCGCGCAGCCACCACCCGAACGCCGCCGCCCTGGCACTGGCTGAGCCGGGCACCAGCGTCGACCTCGTCACCTCCGCGCACGCGGTCGCCCAGGCAGCGGGTCTCGACGAGGGCTACCGGATGGTCTTCAACACGGGCCCGGCGGCGCACCAGACGGTCTTCCACGCGCACCTGCACGTGCTGGGTGGCCGGACCATGACCTGGCCGCCCGGGTGAGCCTTCGTCTCGTCCCCACCCTCGTGCTGGCCCTCGGTCTCAGCGCGTGCAGCAGCATCACGGCCGAGCAGCCCGACGCTCAGGGCGCCGCCACCCACCACGCGTCGGCGACGCCGCACGCCGACCACCCGGTCGCCAGCGCGACTCCCGACACCGCGCTCCGAGCCGGGGAGACGCTCCGGACCGTGCGGATGCCGACCCGGTACACCCCGTCTGCGCCGACCGGGAAGGGGACCGACGACTACCGCTGCTTCCTGCTCGACCCGAGGATCACCCACGACTCCTTTCTCACCGGGCTCAACGTGTTGCCGGGTCAGCCACGCGTCGTGCACCACGTGATCCTCTTCCGGGTCTCCGCGAGCCAGGTGCGCACCGCCGAGGAGAAGGACGCGGAGACTCCTGGCGAGGGCTGGACCTGCTTCGGTGGGTCCGGTCTGGACGGTGGCATCGCCATCGACTCCGCTCCCTGGCTGGGGGCCTGGGCGCCTGGAGGAGGGGAGAGCGTGATGGCTCCGGACGTCGGCGTACCGATGGAGGCCGGTTCCCGGGTGATCATGCAGGTCCACTACAACCTCCTGGCCGGTGCCCGCCCCGACCGCAGCGCGGCGGTGCTGCGGCTCGCCCCCGGCACCAAGAAGCTGGCGTCGCTGGAGACCATGCTGCTCGTGGCCCCGGTCGAGCTGCCCTGCCGAGCCGGCCACACCGGACGGCTCTGCGACCGGAGCGCCGCCGTGGCCGACGGGATGAAGCGTTTCGGTGAGGCGGGGAACGTCGCCAACGCCCTGCACCTGCTCTGCGGCGCGGACCCCATCGGCCCGGTCCAGTCCTGCACCCGCACGGTCGACAAGAAGATGACGATCCGAGCGGTGGCCGGCCACATGCACCTGCTCGGCCGCCAGATCCGCATCGACCTCAACCCCGGTACGCCGCGGGCCAGGACGCTGCTCAACATCAAGGTGTGGGACTTCGACAACCAGGGGAGTGTCCCGGTCCGGCCGGCGCGGGTTCGTCCGGGAGACACCCTGAAGGTGACCTGTCACCACGACCAGTCGCTGCGCGACGTGCTCCCGGCCTTCAAGGACCAACCCGAGCGCTACGTCGTCTGGGGGGAGGGCACGACCGATGAGATGTGCCTGGGGATCGTGCTGTTCACCCGCGGGTGAGAACCCTCCCGGAGGCGTCGGTGAGGCTCCTTCGGTTCGAAGATGCCCGCGCGGGGTACCTCCCGTAGCATGGATGCGCACAGGGCGACCTCGGTCGCCGGCCACGCACGGACTCAGGAGGCTGCCCCCAGCGGGCGTCCATGACCGACAACACTGATCATCGGGATCATCCTCAGCACACGATCGTGGTGCCCGCGAGCATCAACATGGTGGCCCTCCTCGGGCCGGGCGACGAGCACCTCAACCTGATCGAGAAGGCGTTCGACGCCGATGTGCACGTCCGTGGCAACCAGGTCACCCTGCGTGGCGAGTCCGCCGAGATCGCTCTGGCCGAGCGGCTGGTCGACGAGCTCGTGACCATCCTGCGCACGGGCCAGGGGCTCGGCGCGGAGACCGTCGAGCGGGCCATCGCCATGCTTCGCGCCGAGACCACCGCGCGCCCGGCGGACGTGCTGAGTCTGAACATCCTGTCCAACCGTGGGCGCACGATCCGGCCGAAGACCCTGAACCAGAAGCGGTACGTCGACTCGATCGACAAGCACACGATCGTGTTCGGGATCGGTCCCGCCGGCACCGGCAAGACCTACCTCGCGATGGCCAAGGCCGTGCAGGCCCTGCAGGCCAAGCAGGTGACCCGGATCATCCTGACCCGCCCGGCCGTCGAGGCCGGCGAGCGTCTCGGCTTCCTGCCGGGGACCCTCAGCGAGAAGATCGACCCGTACCTCCGCCCCCTGTACGACGCCCTGCACGACATGCTCGACCCCGACACGATCCCGAAGCTGCTCGCCGCTGGCACCATCGAGGTGGCGCCGCTGGCCTACATGCGTGGCCGCACGCTCAACGACGCGTTCATCATCCTCGACGAGGCACAGAACACCTCGCCCGAGCAGATGAAGATGTTCCTGACCCGGCTCGGCTTCGGTTCGCGGATCGTCGTGACCGGCGACGTGACCCAGGTCGACCTGCCGTCGGGGATCAAGAGCGGACTGCGGGTCGTCGAGGGGATCCTCGAGGGCATCGAGGACGTCGCCTTCAACCGGCTGACGGCCCAGGACGTCGTACGACACCGTCTGGTCGGGAAGATCGTGGCCGCCTACGACGAGTTCGAGGCCCGGCGCGACGCCGACGAGAACCGGCCGCACCGTCCCAGGAGCACCCGAGCATGACGATCGAGATCCTCGACGAGTCCGGAGCCGGCGTCGACGTCCGCTCCCTGAACTCGCTCGCCGCGTTCGTCCTGGACCGGATGCGCGTGCATCCTCAGGCGGAGCTGTGCATCAAGCTGGTCGACGAGGACACCATCTCCGCGCTCAACGAGCAGTGGATGGAGAAGTCGGGCCCCACCGACGTCCTTGCCTTCCCGATGGACGAGCTGCGACCCGGCCTGGCCGGTGACGAGCCGGAGGAGGGGATCCTGGGCGACGTGATGCTCTGCCCCGCCATCGCCGAGAAGCAGGCCGACGAGGCCCGGGCCAAGGGGCAGACCGGCTACAGCACCGGCGACGAGGTGGACCTGCTCACGGTGCACGGGATCCTGCACCTGCTCGGGTACGACCACGCCGAGCCCGAGGACCACAAGGAGATGTTCGGTCTCCAGGCCAGGCTGCTCGCGGAGTGGCACGGCGTCCGACAGGGTGAGTCCGTGATCGACCCCGTGTCCGCCACGGGCAGCGAGCCGGCATGACCCAGACGGACCTCTGGCTGCTCCTGCTGGCAGCCGCGCTGGTGCTGCTCGCCGGCCTCTTCAGCGGCGCGGACGCAGCACTGTCTGCCTTCTCCAAGGCGCGCGCACAGGAGCTCGCCGACGACGAGCTGGCGGGCTCGGCGAGGCTCATGCAGATCGCCGAGGACCCGGCGCGCTTCCTGAACACCGCGCTGTTCCTGCGCCTGTTCTTCGAGATCTCCGCGATCGTGCTGGCCACCCTGGTCGTGCTCGACGTCACGGGGGACGTCCGCGGGACCACCTCCCTGGCCCTGCGTGACCGCCTGCCGGCGGTGCTGCTCACCGTGGCGGTGATGCTCCTGGTCTCGTTCGTGATGATCGGCGTGGCCCCGCGCACGGTGGGGCGACAGCACTCCCAGCGGGTCGCGCTGGCGTCGGCGCCTGCCCTCGTGCTGCTCACCAAGGTGCTCGGCCCCCTGCCCCAGCTGCTGATCCTGGTCGGCAACGCGATCACCCCGGGGCGCGGCTTCACCGAGGGCCCGTTCTCCTCGGAGGCCGAGCTCCGTGAGCTGGTCGACCTGGCCGAGGCCTCCGCCGTGATCGAGTCCGGCGAGCGGAAGATGATCCACTCCGTCTTCGAGCTCGGCGACACGTTCGTGCGCGAGGTGATGGTCCCTCGCACCGACGTGGTCTTCATCGAACGGCACAAGACGCTGCGTCAGGCTATGTCCCTGGGCCTGCGCAGCGGCTACTCCCGGATCCCGGTCGTGGGGGAGAACCTCGACGACATCGTGGGCTTCGCCTACCTCAAGGACATCACCAAGCGAGTCTTCGACAAGCACGAGGCCGAGTCGACCGAGCGCGTCGAGTCGGTGATGCGTCCCGTGATGTACGTCCCCGACTCCAAGCCCGTGGACGGGCTCCTCCGGGAGATGCAGGCGATGCGCAAGCACATCGCAGTCGTCATCGACGAGTACGGCGGCACGGCCGGCCTGGTCACGATCGAGGACGTGCTCGAGGAGATCGTCGGGGAGATCACCGACGAGTACGACCAGGCCGAGCAGGAGGTCGAGCGGCTGGCCAGCGGCGCGGTCCGGGTCAGCTCGCGCTTCGACATCGACGACATCGAGGACGTGGTCGGCGTACGGGTCGACGACGACGACGTTGACACGGTCGGAGGGCTGATGGCCAAGCACCTCGGCCGGGTGCCGATCCCGGGCTCGGTGATCGAGGCGCACGGACTGCGCTTCGAGGCAGAGTCGGTCTCGGGCAGGCGCAACCGGATCGAGACAGTGCTGATCTCTCCGGTCGAGTACGCAGCGCCCGTGGAGGACAACGACGACGAGGGAGCGCCGTGAGAGACGGCCTCACCGACCCCGACGACCGCAAGCTGGTCACCCTGGCCCGCTCCGCGCGCGCCCGGACCCGCTCCGCCGAGGGCGCCTGCGTGCGTGACTCGGAGGGACGCACGTACGCCGCGGCGACGGTGGCCCTGCCCTCGTTCTCAGCGTCGGCGGTGCAGGTGGCGGTGGCGATGGCCGTCTCGAGCGGTGCCCGTGGCCTCGAGGCCGTCGTGGTCCTCGGCGAGGCACCCGAAGCGGCTGAGACGGATCTCGCCGTGGTGCGTGACTTCGCCGGCCCCGGCGTACCCCTCCACCTGGCAACACCCACCGGTGACGTGGTGCGTACCACGGTCTCCTGAACGGACCGGGACCGCTTCATTCCGGGGGGCCTTCACTAGAGTGAGGGTGTGGTAGCTCTGACGGGCTGGGAGGCCCACTCACAGGCGGTGCGTCGACTCAGCGAGTCGTACGCCGCGCTGCGCCCTGGTGCGCCGGTCCGGCTGGCCAAGCCGACGTCGAACCTGTTCCGCTCGCGACTCAGCTCCAGCACCCGCACGCCCGGCCTCGACGTCTCGGGCCTCGGCGGGGTGGTGGCGGTCGACCCCGTGACGCGAGTCGCGGACGTCCAGGGGATGTGCACCTACGAGCACCTCGTCGAGGCCACGCTGCCGTTCGGACTGGTCCCGTTGGTCGTGCCCCAGCTCCGGACGATCACCCTCGGTGGTGCGGTGACCGGGCTAGGCATCGAGTCGACCTCGTTCCGCAACGGACTGCCCCACGAGTCCGTGCTCGAGATGGACGTCTTCACCGGCGACGGGCAGGTGGTGACGGCCACCCCCGAGAACGAGCATGCCGACCTGTTCCACACCTTCCCCAACTCCTACGGCTCCCTGGGCTACGCCACGAGGCTGCGCATCGAGCTCGAGCCGGTGCCGGGTTACGTCGACCTGAGGCACGTGCGCTTCGACGACCTCGACCTGCTGGCGAAGGCCGTGGACGCCGTGGTCGACCAGAGGAGCTGGGACGGCCAGGCAGTCGACGCGGTCGATGGCGTCGTCTTCGCGCCGGACGAGGCCTACCTGACGCTCGCCGGCTGGACCGGAGAAGGCGGCGCCACCAGCGACTACACGGGAGACCAGATCTTCTACCGCTCGCTGCAGCATCGCGAGCAGGACCGGCTGACGATGAACGACTACCTCTGGCGATGGGACACCGACTGGTTCTGGTGCTCGGGTGCGTTCGGGCTGCACAACCCCCGCATCCGCCGGTGGTGGCCCCGCCGGTGGCGCCGCTCGGACGTCTACTACCGGCTGGTCGGGCTCGACCGGAAGTTCGGCGTGATGGCCCGCCTGGACCGGAGAGCCGGGCGGCCCGAGCGCGAACGCGTCATCCAGGACGTGGAGGTCCCCGTCGACCGGCTCCCGGAGTTCCTGCGCTGGTTCGACGACGAGGTCGGGATGCGCCCGGTGTGGCTGTGTCCGCTGCGGCTGCGGGAGCCTTCGGGACCGGGCAGTGCCCGGACCTGGCCGACGTACCCGCTGGCCCCGGGCACGACGTACGTCAACGTCGGGTTCTGGGGCACCGTCCACGTCGGCACTGACGCGGCGGAGGCCCCGCGCAACCGCGCGATCGAGGCCAAGGTGAAGGACCTGGCCGGACACAAGTCGCTCTACTCTGAGGCGTTCTACGACCGCTCGACCTTCGACGCGCTCTACGACGGCGACAACCTGGCCTCGGTCAAGAAACGCTACGACCCGGCCGACCGGCTGACCGGACTCTATGACAAGGCGGTGCACAGGCAATGAGCATGACCACGGACACGATCACCATCGCTGGTGCTGTCGAGTCGCTGATGAGGGGAGGGCTGCCCTTCCGCTTCACGGCGTACGACGGCAGCAGCGCGGGACCCCCCGACTCGCAGATCGCGATGCACCTACGGACCGAGCGGGGGCTGTCCTACCTGCTCACCGCTCCAGGTGACCTGGGCCTGGCTCGCGCCTACGTGGCCGGCGACCTCGAGGTCACCGGCGTGCACCCCGGCGACCCCTACCCCCTGCTCACGATCATGGCGGAGCGCGACCGGGTGCGCCGTCCGACCCCGGCGGAGGCCCTCAAGCTGGTCCGCGGCCTGGGCGTCTCCCACCTCAAGCCGCCTCCTCCACCACCGCAGGAGCACCTGCCGAGGTGGCGCCGGGCGGTCGAGGGTGTGCGCCACTCGCTCACCCGGGACGCCGTGGCGATCTCACACCACTACGACGTCTCCAACCGCTTCTACGAGCTGGTCCTTGGCCCGTCGATGACCTACACGTGTGCGGTCTTCCCGAAGCCCGACGCCTCCCTGGAGGAGGCGCAGGACGAGAAGTACGACCTCGTCTGCCGCAAGCTGGGCCTCGAGCCCGGGCAGCGGCTGCTCGACCTCGGGTGCGGGTGGGGCGGCATGGTGCGCCACGCGGTGCGGCACTACGGCGTGACCGCCATCGGGGTCACGCTGTCGGCCGAGCAGGCTGCCTGGGGCCAGGAGCGGCTGCAGCGGGAGGGGCTGGCCGACCGGGGGACGATCCGCCACCAGGACTACCGCCAGGTCTCTGAGACCGGTTTCGACGCGATCAGCTCGATCGGACTGACCGAGCACATCGGGATCCGCAACTACCCGGCGTACTTCGGCTTCATCCGGGATCACCTGCGTCCCGGCGGCCGGCTCCTGAACCACTGCATCACGCGGCCGACGAACCGGCCGACGGAGACCGGTGCGTTCATCGACCGCTACGTCTTCCCCGACGGGGAGCTGACCGGGTCGGGCCGGATCATCACCTCGATCCAGGATGCCGGCCTCGAGGTGCGCCACGAGGAGAACCTGCGCGAGCACTACGCGCTCACGTTGACCGGGTGGTGCGAGAACCTCGTCGAGCACTGGGACGAGGCGGTCGCAGAGGTGGGCGAGGGAACGGCCAGGGTGTGGGGGCTCTACATGGCGGGGTCGCGGATGGGCTTCGAGCGCAACGAGATCCAGCTGCACCAGGTGCTCGCCGTACTCCCGGATGCCACGGGGGATGCGGGCTTCCCCCTCCGGCTCGGCTGGCTTTCCTGAACTCGGCCACAAAACATCCCCACCCGCGTAACCTTCGGGGCAGGCCGAACGATCACCTACATGAGCGATCCATGTCCGTTCCGAACTCGGGAACGGCGGCCTAAAGCGGAAAATCGCCGGTTTCGGTGATGGGGAAGGGCAGCGGACCTTCCCCATCCCGGAAATCGAGGGGGCCGGATGGATGGGCTGGACGAGGACATGGTCCGACGCGCTGCAGCGGGCGTGCCGGATGCTCTGTCGTCGGTCTACTCCATTCTCTCCCCCAAGGTCGTCGGCTACTTGCGAGCACGCGGGTCGGAGGATCCTGAGGGACTCACGAATGACGTGTTCCTCCAGGTGATTCCGAAACTGCGTGGTCTCAAAGGTGGGGTCGAAGGTCTTCGTACCTTCGTCTTCTCCGTGGCTCATGCCCGGGTCGTCGACGAGCACCGTCGGCGAGCCAGGCGGCCCCGGATGTCGACGTACGACGCCGACACGGACCTGCGTCGCTCACAGTCGGCAGAAGGCGAGTTCCTCGAGACGGGCACGGCCCATCTCGATCACGCGCTCTCCTGCCTCGGTGAGGACCAAAGGACGGTGTTGCTCATGAGGACGGTCGCAGACCTGTCTCTCGAGGAGACCGCCAATGCCCTCGGCAAGTCGACCGGCGCTGTCAAGCAGCTGCAGCGCCGGGCACTGGTCGCCATGCGTGAGATGTACCTCCGTGGGGAAGTGGCGACGTGACCGACGACGTGATGGCGATGGCCGACAGCGACGGCCTGCGCGAGCTGCTCGTGCAGCTTCGTGCGCTGGGCTCCGGTCCGGCACCCGTGCCGAGCTCGGAGCTGGCCGCCCTGCTGGCGGGGTCCCCGCTGGTGCGCGCAACCCGGCGCACCTGGCTGGTGAGCGGCGCCTCCACCGTGGCCTTCCTCGGCGTGGCGAGCACGAGCTGGGCGGCAGCGGCCAACGAGCTACCGGCTCCGCTCCAGTCCGTGGTCCACGACTTCTCGCACCGCTACCTGCCCTTCCAGTTCCCTGAGCCGTCGGCCGACAGCGCCCCCGAGCCCGGTCCCGGGGCACCTGCCATCGTGCCCGGCACCCTGGACGGGGAGTCGACCGGCGCTGACCCGGAGTCCCGCCTCACGCCCTCCCCGGCCGCCTCGGCGGACCCCACGGGCCTGACCGCCCCGACAACCGGTGCCACCGCGAGCCCGACCGGCGGCCTCACCCCCGGTGGAAACCAGGCGGGTCCCAGCGTTGGATCCAGTCCCACGAGCGGGTCGTCGGGCACGCCCTCGCCCTCACCCAGCCCGACGGGGAACGGGGCCGGGAACGGCACCGACGGCGAGACGATCCCGGTCTCGCCGGTCACCGCGCCCACGCCCACGCCGACGCCCTCGCCCACGCCCTCGCCCACCCACGAACCGGCACCGAGCGAGCCCGCCCCCAGCGAACCCGCTCCCTCCGCGACCACCACGGCGACGCCCGTCGCCGCTGACTGACCGGGCTCGCCTACCCTTGCCCGGGTGACGTCCCGCGCCGATGCCCAGCACTTCTCCGCCGAGGTAGCCTCGGTCGACCGCCTCGGTGACCACCTGCTCCGCCTCACCCTCGTCGGTGACGGCCTGAGCGGGTTCGCAAGCACGGGGGTCCCCGACGAATGGGTCGCGCTGACCGTGCCGGGTCAGCACCAGACGCGCTACTACACGGTGCGCTCGTGGGACGGCACCGACCTGGTCCTGGACGTGGTCGTGCACGAGCGGGGCCTCGTCACCGAGTGGGCCCAGAGCGGTTGCGTCGGCCAGAGGGTCACGCTGAGCGCCCCTCGCGGCTCCTTCGCGATGCCCGAGGACGCCACCTGGCTGCTGGTGGTGGGCGACCTGACGGCAGTCCCCGCCGTGGCGCGGATCGCCCGGACGGTGACGCGCACCCGCCCCGACCTCCCGGTCACGGCGTACGTCGAGGTTCCCGACGGTCCGATGCCGGACTACGTCGACGCGGACGTCGACCTGCGCTGGGTCGAGTCGCCATCGGGCTCCTCTGCCCTGGAGCAGGTCGTGCGGGACATCGACTGGCCCGAGGGCCGCGGCTACTTCTGGATGGCCGGGGAGTCCTCGCAGATGCGAGGGATCCGGAAGTACCTCCGCCACGAGCGCGCGCTGTCGCCGCGGGAGTACGACGTGATGGGCTACTGGCGGGCCGCTGTCGCCGGGAAGCGGGCGCCGGATCGGACCGCTCCTGTCGACCCCGGACCGATCTACCGGGCCGGTCGCGCGGCGGGCAAGACCGACGAGCAGATCTGGGATGAGTACGACGACGCCGCCCTGCGGCAGGATGGACCCCGTGACTGACCCCGAGCACCGCAGCGGCTTCGCCTGTTTCGTCGGCCGGCCGAACGTCGGCAAGTCGACCCTGACGAACGCCATCGTCGGTACCAAGGTCGTGATCACCTCGTCGAAGCCCCAGACGACGCGGACCGTGGTCCGCGGGATCGTGCATCGCCCCGACGCCCAGCTGATCCTCGTCGACACCCCCGGGCTGCACCGGCCACGCACGCTTCTCGGTCAGCGCCTCAACGACCTCGTCAAGACGACCTGGGCCGAGGTCGACATCGTCGCCGTCTGCTTCCCGGCCAACGAGAAGGTCGGCCCCGGGGACCGGTTCCTGGTCCAGGAGCTCGCGAAGGCCCGTCGTACGACGAAGATCGCGGTCGTCACGAAGACCGACCTGGCCACGCCCGACCAGCTGGCCCAGCACCTGATGTCCGTCGCCAAGCTGGGAGAGGACACCGGCACCGAGTGGGCCGAGATCGTGCCAGTCTCGGCGAAGTCCGGCGACCAGGTCGCGCTGCTGCAGGACCTGCTGGTGGGTCTGCTTCCCGAGGGGCCCGTGCTCTACCCCGACGGTGAGCTGTCCGACTCTCCCGAGGAGGCGATCGTCGCCGAGCTGATCCGCGAGGCCGCCCTCGAAGGGGTCCACGACGAGCTCCCGCACTCGATCGCGGTCGTGGTCGAGGAGATGGCGCTGCGTCCCGACCGCGACCCGGACCGTCCGCTGCTGGACATCCACGCCAACCTGTTCGTCGAGCGCGACTCCCAGAAGGGCATCGTGATCGGGCACAAGGGCAGCCGGCTGCGCGATGTCGGGGCGGAGGCACGCAAGCAGATCGAGGCGCTCATGGGCACCCCGGTCTACCTGGACCTGCGGGTCAAGGTCGCCAAGGACTGGCAGCGGGACCCGCGGCAGCTCCGCCGCCTCGGCTTCTAGTCAGTCCGAGGTCCAGCAGTAGCCGTAGTGTTGGCCGGCGTCCCACTGGTCGTGGCTCGGCCACTCCCAGCCGAACTTGAACTTCAGGCCACCGACGCGGGTCCGCACGATCGAGCGGCAGCGGTCCTCGCCTGCCTTGCGGACAGTGCTCACTCCCGGCCAGTTGCCGTCCTTGAGCCTGATCGTCGCCAGCGCTCGCCACGAGTGGCGGTCCGAGCAGATCACGCGGGAGAAGCCTGGGGCACCGGGAGCAGCGGTGGCGCAGAGAGCGAACCTGCGGGCCCGTGCCGGGTGGTCGAGGATTCCACGTGGTCGCGTGGGAAGTGGGGCGAGCCGCCCCTGCCCCCGCAAGGCCACCAGGTCGCAGCGGTACCAGCGCGCCCCGGCATCGGAGGCGGGCACGGTCGGCCGGAACCAGACGGTCTTGAACATCGAGAGCGCCCGGTCCTCGACGGACCCACCCAGGAGCGCGGCGAGCCGGGTCGGGCAGGTGCTGGAGAGCTGCGACTCGACCGCGTGTGAGTCGACCGCCAGGAGGTGCCCTCCGACGAAGGTGTCCAGGGTGCCGACCCGGAACGTGTACGTCGTGTGCGTGCCACGGCAGCTCACCGGGGGCTCGTCGCTCGTGGGCAGGGCGGCGGCGTCGTAGGTCAGGCGGTAGCAGGAGCCTCGGCGGGGAGCGGGCTCGCTGTCCGGCCCGGGAGCGGCGCTGTGGCTGGGGGAGCGGGGCGGGCTCGGTGACTTCGACTCCTCCGCCGAAGGGGAGGGCGAGGCAGCCGGCGTCATCACGCTGGCGCCCTCGTCGCCCTTCAGCAGGGACCCGGACGGCTTGCACGCGGTCAGGGCCGCGAGGCCCAGCACCGTGACGAGCACGGCGGTGAGCAGCCCCCGGGAGCGGCGTGGCGGCAGCATCGGCGTCACTGGTCCGTCTTCGCCCAGCAGATCGAGCGCCGGTTCCCGGCCCGCCACTCAGCCTCGTGGAACCACGTGTAGCCGAAGCTGTAACCGAGTGGGTAGTTGAGCCAGGCCCCGACCGAGTCGGAGCAGAAGTCGCGCGAGCGCACCTCCACCAGCCGGTCGCCGGGGTACCGATCCTTGTCGTCGCCGAGCTTGATCGTGGTCACGGCCCGCCACGTGTGCTGTTCGGTGCAGGGGATCTTCTCCGAGCCGGTGACCGAGGAGCCGTCGACGCAGGCGAGCCAGCGGTCGTCCGGCTTGCCGCCGAGCAGGTTCTTGGCAGTGGTGGGCAGGTCGCGGTACGTCGTGGCTCGTTCAGTGCCGCCGACGATGTCGCAGCGGTACCAGCGCGCCCCCTGGGACCAGGCGCTCTGCGTGGGCCGGAACCACGCCCAGCTCACCAGGGAGCGCAGCACCATGCTCTCGTTGCCGCCGACGAACCTCGCGAACCTGCGACCGCACTCCTCGTAGATGAAGCGGCCGAGCGCGCGGCTGCGGTAGCCACGGCCAGAGACCGAGGTCGGGAACGTACCGACGGTGAAGGTCTCGGCCGTGTGCGGGTCACCGCAGTCGACGGTCTCGGTTGCGTTGTCCTGCCGGGCCGTGTCCTGCGGTGTCAGCACCCGGCAGGCGCCGAGCGCCGGGGCCTCGAGCGGAGCCTGCACAGGCCCGCCATCAGCCTTCGCCGGGGGGTCGCCTGCGCCCGTGGTGCAGGCCGCCCCGGCTGCCAGGAGCAGAGCGAACGTGGCGAGCAGGCGGGACATCGTCGGCGCTTTCGGTCGGCGTGCGGTTCCGCGATCGTACCGTCGTCGCGATGCCCGGATCGCCGGACTACTGGGTGGTGCCGGACTCCACCAGTGCCGCAACGGTCCCGCCGAGGTCGTAGGCGGCTTCGAGGTGCGACTCCTCGACGTCACCGAGGACGTCGAGGATCTCCGCGGCCTGCTTCCACGGCAGCGCTCCCACGATCGAGAGCACGGAGCGCACGGCCCCGGTGGTGTCGTAGCGACCGTGCACGTACAGCCCGAACGGTCGCTTGCCCGACCCGGTGGCCGTGCCCGCGCCCCCGCTGTCGGAGAGTGCCCCACCGGCCTGCAGGAAGATCGAGTCGAAGAAGTGCTTCAGGGCCCCGGACATGTAGCCGAAGTTGGCCGTCGTGCCGAGCACGAAGCCATCGGCGGCCAGCACGTCGCCGGCGTTCGCGCTCAACGCCTCGCGCACCACCACTTCCACGCCGCCGATGGCCTCGTCGTTGGCACCAGCCACGACGGCGTCGGTGAGTCGCCTCACCGACGACGTGGGCGAGTGGTGGACGACCAGCAGACGGGCCACGGTCAGCGGTCCAGTCGGAAGGTCTGCCGACGGGCGACGACGGTGGCTCCGAGGCGCTCGTTGATCGCGATCATGTGATGGTTCGTGGCTCCGTTCCAGGTGTCGATCACCTGTAGCTCGGGACGTTGGGCGCTCACCCAGGCGAGCATCGTGGTCTTCAGCAGCAGACCGAGCCGGTGGCCCCGATGCTCCCGGAGCACCGTGGTGTCCTCCTGGAAGGCCTCGGTGGGGGAGAACTCGTTGAGACACAGGAGCGTGTGGCCCGCGAGCTCGCCGGAGCCCTTGTGCCGAGCGAGCACCCGGTAGAGCGTCTGGCGACGACCGGCCATGGCCTGCTCGTAGGTCTCCAGCCGGTCGGCGTCCCAGACGTCGGGCTCGTTCTTCGGGTCGTTGGAGGGGGCGTCTGCGATGGCCTCGTGGAGCCGGACGACCGCGTCCTGGAGCTCGGGAGGGGTCGAACCGACGTACCTCGTCAGCTCGTAGTCGGTGGCGTACGGCGCCGCCTCCGCGTGGAGTCGGTCCCAGGTGCCGGGCGGAGTCTCGTGCAGGTCGATGCGGCGGATCACCCCGACGCCGGTGCGGGTGAACCCGGCCCGGTCGAGGATGTCCGCACCGACCCCTCCCAGCCACGCGCCGGTCTGGATCCGGCTGCGGGACGCGTCGGCGGCGACGGCCAGGGCCTGCTCCCAGAGCTGCGACCCGAGGCCGCGCCGCCGGACGTCCGGGTGCACCCGGACGGAGACATAGGCGGCGTCACGGTTGTCCCGCCAGGGGAGCTCGACGATGGCCTCGCCCACGACGCGGTCACCGTCGTACGCGAGGAACATCGCGTCGACCGGCTTCATCTCCGAGCCCAGGCGACGCGAGGTGAGCAGGCCAGCACCGGTCCTCGGCTGCCCCGGAACGCCGTCCGCCTCCTCGCAGGCCGTGAAGACCGCCGCGACGGAGTCGGCCGTCTCGAGGTCCAGCTGCTGCGGGTCGACCCTCTCGATGCGCATGTCGCCATTGAACACGAGGGATTCCGGACCGCGGCCGTCGGTCGCGAGGTCAGCCCGGCCGGTCCGAGGGGCGGGAGACGGGTTCGCCCTCCTGGACCGAGGGTCTATCGTGGAGGTCTCATGTGGACGCGACAGCTTCTCCTTCGCTGCCGCAGCGAGGTTCGCCCCTCCTAGGGAGACCGCCGGACCCCCTCGCTGCGGAGTTCGTGTTGCCCCGGACCAGTCGAGCAGCGAGTAGGACTCATGACCAGCTTCCTGAACACCCAGCGCTCCAGCGGGATGCCCGTGCACCGCTACCGCCCGTTCCCTCCCGTCGACCTTCCCGACCGGACCTGGCCCGGCCGGACGCTGACCCGGGCTCCTCGGTGGCTCTCCACCGACCTGCGGGACGGCAACCAGGCGTTGATCGACCCGATGACCCCGGCCCGCAAGATGAAGATGTTCGACCTCCTGGTCCGCATGGGCTACAAGGAGATCGAGGTCGGCTTCCCGTCGGCGAGCGACACCGACTTCAACTTCGTGCGTCAGCTCATCGAGGGGGACCGGATCCCCGAGGACGTCACGATCTCCGTGCTGACGCAGGCGCGCGAGGACCTGATCGAGCGCAGCGTGCAGTCGCTGGTCGGGGTTCACCACGCGAACATCCACCTGTACAACGCCCTGGCGCCGATGTTCCGCCGGGTCGTGTTCCACGCAGGCAAGGAGGAGGTACGCGCGATCGCGGTGCGGGGCACCGAGATGGTGATGAAGTACGCCGACTCCTGGCTCGGGCAGACGGTGATCGGCTACGAGTACTCGCCCGAGATCTTCACCGGGACAGAGCTGCCGTTCTCCGTCGACGTCTGCGAGGCGGTCTCCGACGTGTGGCAGCCCGAGGACGGACGCGAGATCATCCTCAACCTGCCGGCGACCGTGGAGATGTCCACGCCCAACGTCTACGCCGACCAGATCGAGTGGTTCTCACGCCAGCTCACGCGACGCGAGCACACCGCGATCAGCCTGCATCCGCACAACGACCGGGGCACCGCCGTCGCCGCGACGGAGCTGGCGATGATGGCCGGAGCCGATCGGGTGGAGGGCTGTCTGTTCGGGCACGGGGAGCGCACCGGCAACGTCTGCCTGGTCACGCTCGGGATGAACCTGTTCAGCCAGGGCGTCGACCCGCAGATCGACTTCAGCGACATCGACGAGATCCGGCGCACGGTCGAGTACTGCACGCAGCTCCCGGTACACCCGAGGCATCCCTATGCCGGAGACCTGGTCTACACCGCCTTCTCCGGGTCCCACCAGGATGCGATCAAGAAGGGCCTCGAGTCGCTCGAGGCAGACGCGCGCGAGGCCGGCCACCCGGTCGAGGAGCACCAATGGGAGGCGCCGTACCTCCCGATCGACCCGAAGGACGTCGGTCGATCCTACGAGGCCGTGATCCGGGTGAACAGCCAGTCCGGCAAGGGCGGGGTCGCCTACATCATGAAGTCCGAGCACAAGCTCGACCTGCCTCGCCGGCTGCAGATCGAGTTCAGCCGTGTGGTGCAGCAGCGCACCGACGGGGAGGGTGGCGAGATGACACCTGAGGCGATCTGGACGGAGTTCCGGCGCGAGTACCTCGACCGCGAGTCGCCGCTGCGACTCGACTCGGTGCACACCTCCTCCGCCGTGGGAGAGAAGGACGCGCTCGCTGTGACCGTGTTCGTCAGTGACGAGTCCCGGGTCCTGGAGGGGACGGGCAACGGCCCGATCGCCGCGTTCGTCGACGCGCTCAACGGCCTGCTGGCCGAGAAGCGGGCCGACGGGGCCGACGGCTTCGAGACACGCGGAGAGGTGCGGGTGCTCGACTACCACGAGCACGCCCTGTCCAGCGGCGGCGACGCGATCGCCGCGGCTTACGTCGAGTGCGCCGTGGACGACCAGCTGCTGTGGGGCGTGGGTCTCGACGCCAACATCGTGACCGCCTCGCTGAAGGCGGTGCTGTCGGCGGTCAACCGCGCCTGAGGCTCAGGCGGTGAGACTGAGCGGGAGCCGGACCTCGAAGCTGCTTCCGGCGAGGTGCTCGGACTGCACGGAGATGTCGCCGCCGTGGGTGCGCACGATCGAGGCCACGATCGACAGCCCCAGGCCGGTGCCCTGGATGGCGCGCTCCTGAGCAGTGGAGGACCGGAAGAACCGGCTGAACAGGCGGGGCTGCTCGTCGAGCGGGATGCCGATGCCGGTGTCGCTCACCTCGAGCAGGGCGTCATGACCGTTGCGCTTGACGATGCACTTGATCGAGCCACCGTCCTCGGTGAACTTGATCGCGTTGCCGAGCAGGTTGATCACGACCCGCTCGAGGTGCTTGGAGTCACCGCGCACGAGCACCTGGTCAGCCGTGAGCTCGAAGCACAGGTCGAGCTTGCGGCCGGCCATCAAGGGGGCGAGCGCCTCCTGCGCCTTGCTGACGATGTCGCGCAGGTCGACCACGTTGCGCTCGAGCACCGCCGATCCCGACTCGAACCCGGCCAGGGTGAGCAGGTCGTCGGCGAGCGCCATCAGGCGGTCTCCGTTGCGCTGTACGGCGCCCAAAAGGCGCGACTGCTCCGAGGTGACGATCCCGGCGGCGCCGTCCTGGAGCATCTCGCTGTACCCGATGATGCTGCTGATCGGCGTGCGCAGCTCGTGGCTGACGGTGGTGACGAAGTCGTTCTTCGCGGTGTCGAGCGCGCGCAGCCGCTCGACCGCCTGGCGCTCCTTGTCGAGGGCGCGCACCAGGAGCTCCTGGGACCGTCGCTGCTCGGTCACGTTGCGGCCCACGAACAGGTAGCCGATGCGCTGGCCGAAGGTGTCGCGGACGACGTTCACCGTCTGGGAGACGGTGAACTTGCTGCCGTCGTCGCGCCGCCACTGCCAGTCCCTCGTCAGCGGCGCGTCCTCGGAGTCGATCCGGGCGACCAGCGCGGCGAACCCCGGCTCGTGTCCGTCCTCGGCTGACCGGCTCGCCAGCTGCTCCGGGTCCAGCATGAAGTCGATCAGCTGGCGTCCGATCACGTCCTCGGCCGTGAAGCCCAGCATCTCCTCGGCGCCGGAGTTGAAGACGTTGACCTTGCCGCGGGTGTCGGTGCCGATGAAGGCCGTGGTCGTTGCTGCCCGCAGCAGGTGGGTCATCATCTCGACGGTCGTGCGTTCGGTGGTGACGTCGATGCCCGTCATCACGACGTGGGTCCGGTTGCCGTGGTCGTCGGTGAGGAAGGAGTTCGACCAGACCACCCGTCGGCGGTCGCCGAACTTGGTGAGCACGCTGGACTCGATCGTGAGCGGGATCGTCCCCCGGCTCGCCCTGGAGAAGATCTGTCGCGCACTCTTGCGGTCCTCCTCGGGGATGAGGGTGTTCCACACGGCCCTGCCGGCGACCTCGCTGCGGCTGAACCCGGTGACGCGCTCAGTCGCGGGGTTGGTCTGGTCGATGATGCCGTGCACGTCGGCGACGACGATCAGGCACCCGGTGGTGTCGAGGATGGCCCGGGTGAAGTTCTTCTCGTTGCGAAGGCGCCGTCGGGCCTCCCGCTCGGCGGTGAGGTCGAGCATCTGCGCGGTGAACATCTGGGAGTCCCGGTCGACCGACAGCGGCGAGATGGCGATCCCGATCCGCTTGTTGTCGTCGCCGACCAGGTTGAGCTCCTCCCGGTAGCCGGACAGAGTCCCCTCCAGCATCAGCTGCGCCTTGCCGTCGATGTTGGTGTGCGTGTCCAACAGACCTGCCAGGCGCCGACCCTCGAAGTTGGACGGGACTCCCCCCAGGAGAGTCGCGGCCGTGCTGTTGAGCTCCACCAGCCGAAGCTGGCCGATCTCGTCGAGGCGCAGCAGCATCATCCCGATCAGGGACTCGGTGAAGCTGCGCCGGAACAGCTCTTCGCTGGCCGACATCCGGCGCATCGCTGCCATCTGCTCGCCCACGGCGATGCAGAGGGTCATGGAGATGACGGCGCTGCCGATGAGGAACGCCTGGGTCAGGGGCCCGGTGGTCTCGAAGGACTGGACCGCGCTTCCCTCACTGGGGGAGAACGGCCCCCAGCCCCGGGCCGAGGCCACGGTGGTGTAGATGCTCAGGGCGAACATCTCCCACGCGACCACGCGCATCGAGAACCGCAGGGCGGCCCAGACCAGGACCGGCAGGATGAGGAAGGCGATTCCGAGGACCTGACCGGGACGGAAGACGAAGACCGCGATGCCGGCCAGGGCCAGAACCTGGAGCATCATCTCGGCCCGTTGGGAGACCCGCCGGACCCGCTCGATCGGCAGCGCGAGGGGCGCGAAGATCAGGATCGACGCGCCGTGCGAGGCCATCACGGTGAGCATCGTGGAGAGGAAGGTGTGGCTGCCCTCGAGCCAGGCCGTGACGGCCACCCAGGTGCCGAGGAACGTCGTGCCCAGGATCACCGCGTCGAAGAGCCGGGCGCGGTCCTCCTGCGTGATCAGGGTCGGGCGGTCCAGTGCGTGGCGGGACAGCCACGTCACGACGATCAGCGCCTCGATCGCGTTGGCTACCCCGTAGCTGAACGAGATGTCGAGCTCGCGGCCCCCGGCCAGGTTGGACAGTGCACTGGCCAGCACGATCCCGCCGGAGAGCTTCAGTCGCCAGGCGCGCGGACCCTGGAGAAGCATCGCGACGGAGATCCCGGCGGCTGGCCACCACAGGGCAACCTTGGACTCGGTCGGCGCCAGGTAGACCGCGGTCGCTCCCGACAGGAAGATCGCGAGCAGGAAAAGGGCAGAGATCGCCCGCTGCCGCACGTTTTCCTCGAGAGCCACGCCTCCAGTGTCGGCGCACTCGTCCACCGAATGTCCGTTTCGGCCATAGTCGAGCTCCCTATGGTCCTTTCGGACTACCCGGTGGGGCGCATCGGTGCCAGAAAGTGCCATCCGGGGGGTCAGGTGAACTGAAATCCGGTGCCGTCTCGCGCCGCTCACCACCGACTGATCCGGCTGCGGGCGTGGTGGGACTCGAGGCCGGCCAGCTCCATGACGTGATCCTTTCACCCACTGTCCTCGCGGATGTGCTGCGCCACGCCCGCAGACCGGGTCGTTGTCCGGGGTCGGCCAGGAGCCTCCTAGAGTGTCGGGATGAGTCTGGTCTCGGAGCGCGTGGGTCAGTTCTTCGTCGACGGCGACCGTCTCGAGTTCACCGAGTACGGCGCCGGCGAACGCTGGGTGGTGCTCGTGCACGGTCAGCTGATGCCACGCCGGATGCACCAGCCGCTGGCCCGCACCCTCGCCACGGCCGGAGCCCACGTCGTCACCCTGGACCTCCTGGGCCACGGACGCTCCGACCGACCGGCCGATCCGGCGCGCTACTCGATCCCCGCGTTCGGTCGCCAGGTCGTAGCCCTTCTCGACGAGCTGGGGATCGACCAGGCCGTCATCGGAGGCACGTCACTCGGGGCCAACGTCGCGCTGGAGGTGGCGGACCTCGCTCCCGACCGGGTGAGAGGGCTTCTGGTGGAGATGCCGGTGCTCGACAACGCGGTGGAGGCCGGGATCGCCGTCTTCGCCCCGCTGCTGCTCACCGCCAGGTTCCTTCCCCTCGCGGTCACCACCACCCGCTTCCTGGCCAGGGC
This sequence comes from uncultured Actinomycetota bacterium, assembly GCA_963740525.1. GTDB lineage: Bacteria > Actinomycetota > Actinomycetes > Propionibacteriales > Nocardioidaceae > CAVUEG01. Next base: position 84,736 of record CAVUEG010000006.1, on the reverse strand, counting down.
GGTGCCTCGCGGCGTCGTGCCGTTCTGGGCGGGAATCGTCCTGGACACCCTCGACCAGCGTGCGGCGCCGATGGCGGCCACGCTCCACGGCATCTTCTTCGGCCGGGTCGCCCCCTCGAGCCGCGACCGCAGGCGAATCTCCGCCCCGGCGTTGGTCGTGGGCCACGAGCACGACCTGCTCCACCCGGCCGCCGATGCGGCCATGCTCTGCGACGAGCTGGCCGGAGCCCGGTTCGTGAAGGCCAGCAGCATCCTGGAGTGGCGGTTCCGGCCGGACCGGCTCGACGCCGAGGCGGTGGCCTTCGTGGAGTCCTGCTGGAGCGATGGTCTGGCTCACCGGCGCCGGAGGTCACGCCCCCGCTGACCCTGTCCGAGCAGGGGCGAATGACACTTCACCGCAGATTTTTCCGGAATCCGCCACGCCCCACCCGCACCATCCCCCAGAATCGGCGCAGCGACACCCCGAACAAGGAGGTGACTGGTGCGCTCACTCGGCGAAGCCGTGCGTAGTGCGCTGCGGCTGGTGACGGCAGGGCATCCGGATCCGCGGGGTCCCCAGGCCGTCGTCCTGATCCCGCTTCTCGTCGACATCACCGTGGCGACGATGGCGGGCCATCGGCCGGTGCTGTCGCCGTTCGGGATCGGTGTCCTCCTCCTGCTCGGGGTCAGCCTGCTGGCGCTCCTCGGGCCCTGGGAGGTGTGGCCGCACCCTTGGTCTGCCGTGGTGCCGCTGTGCGACATGGTGGTCATCGGCCTCGTCAACTACGACCACTTCGTGACGGGCCTGGCCACGGGCGTCGGGATCATGGTGATCTTCCCGGTGCTGTGGCTCGGACGCGAGTTCGGCCGGTCCGGGGTGCTGCTGGCAGTCCTCGGGACCGTCGCCGTGATCTCGCTGCCGACGCTGTGGATGATGGACACCGGCATCGAGGCAACCAGCCGCGCGATCGTGTATCCCGTCGTGGCCCTGATGTGCGCGATGAGCATGCACGTGATGACCACCGAGTGGACGCGTCAGCGCAACGAGCTGCAGGAGGCACGCAACCTGCACGAGGCCATCCTGCAGACCGTGGACGTCGGCATCGTCAAGATCGACCGCGACGGAGTGTTCGTCGCGATGAACCCGACCCAACAGCGCTTCATGGACCTCGCCTACCCCGACGGGCACCTCGGCCTCGCCGGCGAGACCGGCTACGTGTACGCCGAGAACCGCCAGACGGCGCTGACCCGCGGAGAGCTCCCGACGTACCGGGCGTCCCAAGGCGAGACGTTCAGCGACTACGTGGTCTGGGTCGGCAAGGACATCGCCTCGCGGCGCGCGCTCTCGGTCTCGTGCCGACCGATCACCGACAACCTGGGCCGTTTCAACGGAGCCGTGCTCGGCTTCCACGACATCACCGACCTCATGCGGGCGCTCCAGGTGAAGGACGACTTCGTGGCCTCCGTGTCGCACGAGCTGCGCACCCCGCTCACCTCCATCCTGGGGTACGTCGACATCGTCCTGGACGACGACGCCAACACGCTGCCACTGGATGTCACCCGGCATCTCGAGGTCGTGAACCGCAACGCGATGCGGCTGATGCGACTGGTCGGCGACCTGCTCCACACGGCTTCGTCCCAGCAGGGGAAGGTCGTCCTCGACACCCAGCTCACCGACCTGGCGAGCATGCTCGTGAACGTCATCGACCGGGCCCGGCCCGAGGCCGACAAGCGCTTCGTGCGGATCCTCACCGAGCTGGACGACGTGCCCGCGCTGATCGTGGACCAGGCACGGATCTGCGAGGTCCTGGGTCACCTGGTCTCCAATGCGGTGAAGTACTCCCACGAGGGCGGCATCGTGAAGGTCGCGCTCGCCCAGGTCGACCACCAGGTCCGGATCACCGTCCGCGACAGCGGGATCGGCATCTCCGGACAGGACCAGAGCCGGTTGTTCACGAAGTTCTTCCGCGCCGACCAGGTGGAGTCCGCGGCGATCCCGGGGGTCGGACTCGGCCTGGCGATCACCAAGTCCATCGTCGAGGCACACGGCGGCCGGATCGAGCTCGACAGCGAGCTCGGTGCGGGAACCACGGTGCAGGTGCGGCTGCCGTTGCGCACCAGCCACGAGCAGCTGATCCCGCTGGCGCGCGGCGCCTCCGTCTGACCTGCGTGCTTCCGCGGCGACGTGGGGGGCATGAGGGAGAATGGCCCTGTGGCCCTCTACCGTGACGAAGCGATCGTGCTGCGCACCCAGAAGCTGGGTGAGGCCGACCGGATCATCACGCTGCTGACCCGCGGGAACGGCCGGGTCAGGGCCGTCGCGAAGGGGGTACGCCGGACCACCTCGCGGTTCGGCTCACGGCTCGAGCCCTTCACCCACGTCGACCTCCAGCTCGCGGAGGGCCGTTCCCTCGACGTGGTCACCCAGGCGGAGACCCTGTCGTCGTACGCCACAGCACTGGGCGGCGACTACGAGCGCTACACCGCGGGCACGGTCATGCTCGAGACCGCTGAGCGGCTGGTCATCGAGGACAAGGAGCCGGCACTGCAGCAGTTCCTGCTGCTCGTGGGCGGGCTCAGGGCGATGGCAGGCGGCGAGCAGGGGCCGGGCCAGGTCCTGGACTCGTTCCTGCTCCGGTCCTTGTCGGTGGCCGGGTACGCCCCCACCTTCGTCGCCTGCGCCCGCTGCGGGCTGGAGGGCAGCCACCGCTCCTTCAACCCCGCCGCCGGTGGAATGCTGTGCGCCACCTGCAGGCTGCCCGGCTCAGCCAACCCCGCGCCCGAGACCGTCGTGCTGCTCGGGGCGTTGCTGGCCGGAGACTGGCCGGTCGTGGCCACCAGCGACCCCCGGCACCGCCGCGAGGCGCACACGTTGGTGTCGGCCTACCTCGCCTGGCACCTCGAGCGCGGGCTGAAGTCGCTGCGGCACGTCGACGGCTGAGCGCCGTCAGCCCGTCAGGTCCTCGACGGACTGGTTGAAGCGTGTGAGGAGGCGGGCGAACTCGGAGCGGTCGGCACCGGACCACGGCTCGAGCAGCTGCTCGAGCCGTTGCCTGCGGTGCTCGCGGGTCTCGTGCAGGGACGTCCTGCCGACCTCGGTGAGATCGAGAATCGCCGCCCGGCGGTCCTTGGGGTCCTTGCTGCGCTCGGCCAGACCGGCTCGCTCCAGTGCCTGGACCTGACGGGTGATCGTCGATGGGTCGAGGCCGAAGGCGGTCGCGATCGACCCCAGCCGGGCCGGGCCTTCGTCGTCGAGGCGGCACATGATCCCGTACGCCGAACGGTCCAGCGTCACCTCGCCCGTAGCGGTGGAGAGGTGGATCCGCTGGACGCGCCGGAACAGCGTGGTGAGCTGCTGCTCGATCGAGTTGTTCGTGTCGTCCATCCGCTGATCCCCTAGGTTGGCTCGTGCGAGAGCATACGGCGACACGACGACGCGGCGACGCAGCGAGCACCAGGAGGGCACGTGGCCAGGCGCAGCAAGGTGAAGCCTCGGGAGCACGTGCGGCCCCCGACCCCGCACCCGTCCGGTGCGCGCCCGCCTGCCATCCCCGCCGACCTCGTCCCGCATCACGTGGCGATCGTGATGGACGGGAACGGGCGCTGGGCCCAGCAGCGTGGACTGCCGCGCACCGCAGGCCACGAGCAGGGAGAGAGCTCGCTGTTCGACGTCGTCGAGGGCGCGATCGAGATCGGGGTCCGGGCAATCTCGGCGTACGCCTTCTCCACGGAGAACTGGTCCCGCTCGACGGACGAGGTGCGCTTCCTGATGGGCTTCAACCGGGACGTGATCCGCCGCCGGCGAGACGAGATGCACGAGCTGGGCGTCCGGGTCCGCTGGGCGGGGCGCGCTCCGCGCCTGTGGCGTTCGGTGATCAAGGAGCTGCAGGTGGCCGAGGAGCTGACCCGGGACAACGACGTGCTGACGCTGACGATGTGCGTGAACTACGGCGGTCGCTCCGAGCTGGCGGACGCCGCCCGCTCGATCGCCCGCGAGGTCGCGGCGGGGCGGCAGAACCCGGACAAGGTCGACGAGCGCACCTTCGCCAAGCATCTCTACGTCCCCGAGCTGCCGGACGCGGATCTGGTGTGGCGGACGTCGGGGGAGCAGCGGCTCTCGAACTTCCTGCTGTGGCAGGCGGCGTACTCCGAGCTGGTCTTCACCGACGTGCTGTGGCCGGACGTCGACCGGCTCGCCCTGTGGGACGCCATCCAGATCTACGCCGACCGGGATCGTCGGTTCGGAGGAGCCGAACCGACGCCCTGACCCGGGGGATGGACAAACAACGCCCGCCCGCGCCATCGTCGAGGTGGTCGCCACCCTCCCCGGGTGGCCACCAGGGGGGAGGGATGGCGCAGTTCTCAACGGATACGACGTGGTCACCTGAGGCTGACCACGCGACCGTGCCTGCACTGACGCCGTACGTTCCCCGACTCCTCGGGACCTGGCTCGGGTCGGCTCCGGAGCGGACCCACCTCACGGTCGAGGGCACGATGGTCTTCGCCGACATCTCCGGCTTCACCCGCCTCACCGAACGCCTGTCCCGCCTGGGTGCTCTCGGAGCTGAGGAGATGAGCGACGCCCTGGACGCGACCTTCACCGAGCTGCTCGACGAGGCGTACGCCGACGGCGCGGACCTGGTCAAGTGGGGCGGCGACGCGGTCCTGCTCCTCTTCGACGGCCCACAGCACGCTGCCCGGGCGTGCCGCGCGGCGTACGGCATGCGTGCCCGGCTCCGGACCACCGGACTGCTGAGCACGAGTGCCGGCCAGGCGAGGCTGCGGATGTCCGTCGGGGTGCACAGCGGGACCTTCCACTTCTTCCTCGTCGGTGACCCCGAGCTGCACCGGGAGCTCCTCGTGTGCGGTCCGGACATCTCGACGGTGGTCGCGATCGAGGCGGAGGCCGGGGCGGGACAGATCGCGGTCGGCTGGTCCACCTGCGAGCAGCTGGACCCGCGCCTGCTGGGCGAACCGCTCCAGGACGTCGGCCGTCTGCTGCGTCGGGAGCCGGCGCCGGGCCCTCGATCGCCGGCTGGGTCGGACCCGGGCATCGGTCCCGTCGTCGACCCCGGCCACCACCCTGTCGACCTCAGCGTCGGACTGCCACGCGGGATCCGCGAGCATCTGCTGCAAGGCCGAGGCGAGCCGGAGCACCGCGACATCGCCGTGGCCTTCGTGGCCTACTCCGGGACCGACGCGATGCTCCGCGAAGAGGGCGCCGAGGCCACCGCGGCGGCTCTGGACGCCTGTATCCGCAACGTCGCGGGCGCCGCGGACGACCACAAGGTCACCTTCTTCGAGACCGACATCAACCGTGACGGCGGCAAGATCATGCTCACGGCAGGTGCCCCGACGAGCGCTGGACACGACACCGAGCGGATGCTGCGCGCCGCGCGACTCATCGTGGAGCGCGCCGGCCGGCTTCCACTGCGTGTGGGCGTGAACCAGGGGCACGTGTTCTCCGGAGACTTCGGGCCCACGTTCCGCCGCACCTACTCCGTCAAGGGGGACGCGATCAACGTCGCCGCCCGCCTGGTGGCCCGGGCCCAGCCGGGCCAGGTGCTGGCCACCGCGAAGCTGCCCGCCCAGTCGCAGACGCGCTTCGTCCTCAGCCCGCTCGAGCCGTTCGTGCTGAAGGGCAAGCGGCGCCCGGTCGCGGCAGTGGCGGTGGGCCCCGTGACGGAGCCCGGGCGGACCGCGGACGTGACGCTGGGGCCGATCTTCGGGCGGGACCGCGAGCTCGCAGCGTTGGCCTCCGGGCTCACCGAGACGCGCACGCGACGGGGAGGTATATCGACATCGTCGGCGAAGCGGGTCTCGGCAGGTCCCGGCTGCTCACCGAGGTCAGGCAGCGAGCCGAAGACCTGACCGTGCTCTCCGTGACGTGCGACGAGTACGAGGCGTCGACGCCGTACCACGCCTTCAGGGTGCTGCTGCGCGACCTGCTCGGCGTTCGTCCCGGTGCCGACCAGGAGGCAGTACACGAGCGGCTGAGGGCTCGAGTCCTCCACAACGCACCCGCTCTGCTCGACTGGCTCCCGCTGCTCGGGATCCCGCTGGCGCTGGCGATACCGGACACCGACAAGACCGGCAGCCTGAGTGACGAGTTCCGCAAGCGCCGCCTGGAGGAGGTCGTGGCCGACTTCCTCCACGTGCTACTGCCCACTCCCTCGGTGCTGCTGGTCGACGACGCGCACTTCCTCGACGGCGCGTCAGCCGACCTGCTGCACCAGGTGGCGGCGCGGCTGCCGTCAGAGCCCTGGCTGGTGGTGACCGCGCGCCGGGAGATGCCCGGCGGGTGGGGCGGGCCACCTCCGTCGGTCACCACCCTGCGACTCGAGCCGCTCGGCCTCGACGAGTCGATCCGCCTGCTCCAGGCGGCCGCCTGGGAACGTCCGCTGCCGCGGCCGACCATGGCGGCGCTGGCAGCTCGGGCGGGTGGCAACCCGCTCTTCCTCCAGTCGCTCGTCGAGGTCACCGACCCGGCAGGCGCGGTGCTCGACCTGCCGGAGTCGGTGCAGGACCTGGTCACCTCGCAGGTGGACCGGCTCCCGCCGAGCGACCGGGCGGTGCTGCGGTATGCCTCGGTGCTCGGGATGAGCTTCGACCCGGCCGACCTGTCGGCGCTGGTGACGGGCGGGGTCCCTGCTCCCGGTCCGGAGACCTACGAACGGCTGGCGGAGTTCCTCGTGGCCGAAGAGGCACCCCTGATGAGGTTCCGGCATGCCCTCATGCGCGAGGTCGCCTACCAGGGCCTGTCGTACCGCTCCCGCCAGCGCCTGCACGACCACGCGGCCCAGCGTCTGGAGAGCGCGGACGGGGACGGCCGGCCCGAGTTGCTGTCGCTGCACTACTTCCATGCCCACCGATTCGACAAGGCGTGGTCCTTCTCCTGCCTCGCCGCCGAACGGGCCCGCACGAAGTTCGCGAACCAGGAGGCCGTGGACCTGATGACCCGCGCGGTGGAGGCTGAGCGTCGCGGACCCCGCGGCATGGTGGCACCGTCCGACCTGGGTGCCCTGCTCGAGGAGCTCGGCGACACCTGGTTCGTGATCGGCCTTCCCGAGCAGGCCGCCGAGGCGTATCGACGAGCGCGTCGGCACTTCCAGAGCGAGCCGGTGCGTGCCGCGCGCGTGGTGGCGAAGGAGGCACGGGTGGACCAGCGGCTGCGTCGCCTGCCGCAGTCCTTGCGACGGGTCAGCCGTGCCCTCCACACGCTCGAGACCGAACCGGGTCGCTGGGCCACGTCGGCGCGGTCTCTGCTCGCGATGCGCTATGCCATCAGCCGGCTCGGACAGGGACGCGTCGAGGAGGCACTGCGCTGGGGTCACCGGGCGGCCCGCGACGCAGAGGAGGCCGTGGACAAGGCGACGCTCGCCCAGGCCTATGCGACTCTCCACGGTGTCTATGTCGCCGCGGGCAGGGAGCCCGCGATCTCGTACGGCGAGCTGGCGTTGCGGGCGTACACCGAGCTCGATGACCTGCCCCACCAGGCCGACTGCACCAACAACCTCGCCGTCTCGGCCCTGGACCACAACCGGTGGCGTGAGGCCGTCGAGACGTTCGCCAAGGCCGCTCTGATCTACCGGCAGATCGGCGACACCCAGGGTGAGGGCCTCGCGACCTACAACCAGGCCGAGGTGCTGGTGCGCCAGGGACGTCTCGACCAGGCCGTCCCGTTGCTCGAGGAGACCCTGGTGACGGCTCGATCGGTCTCCGACGACGAGCTGGTCGCACTGGTGCTCCGGGAGCTCGGGCGGGTGGCCGGTCGACGCGGCGAGCTGGCCGCGGGCCTCGCGCTCCTCGACCAGGCCAAGGAGACCTTCACCGAGATCGACGAACCCGAGGAGGTGTCGGCGAGCGAGCTGGCTGCGTGCGAGCTGCTGACGCTGAACGGCGAGGCGGCGCGCTCGATCGAGCGTCTGGCCGCCCTGCCGGACGATGACGAGTCCCTGAGCGCCACGCTTCACCGGGTCCGGGGTGCAGCGCTCCTGGCCGTGGGTGAGACGGCGCGGGCGGTCGAGGAGCTCGAGGCCGCGGTGAGCTCGGCAACGCAGCGAGACAACGTGTACGAGCACGCCCTGAGCAGGATCGCGCTCGCGCAGGCGGTGGGCCCGCTGCACGAGGGTGCTGCTGCCTCACTCGTCGAGGCGCGTGCCGACCTCGACGAGCTTGGCGTGCTGAACCCGCTCCTGCCTCACCCCCGGGAGGGCGACGATCAGGGGAACCGGACCTTGGCGTCCTCTACGAAGAGCAGGTAGAGCAGCGTGTCCCCGGCGTTGTCCCGGGTGCTCTGGACGTAGTCCACGCAGAACTTCTGGTCGGGACCGACCACACCCTTGCGCGGGCAGCCCGGCGCGATCACGGCAGGTCCGCCCGGCACCAGCGTGACCTCCAGCTGGTACTTGCGGATCCCACCCCCTGGGCAGAGGGTCTTGTCGCACTTGAACACCAGCGTCGCCGGTGTCTGGCGGATGTCTGCGGCAGGCTTGAGCGCGATCAGGACCTGGACGCCCTGACCCTTGCAGGAGGCGCCCTCACAGGGGCTCAGTGAGAGCAGCCCGTCCGCGGTCGCCACGCCTCCCGGCTGGAGGTCGGCACAGACCGGGTCGTTCGGAGTCGGGGCGCACGGGTTCGCGGCGGTCCCGCCGCTCGTGATGCTCGTGAGAGCCGCGTCCTTCGAGGCGGAACCCGAGCTGACCAGGACGGTGAACGGCGCCGACGGCGGCGATGTGATGGCGGGCTGGGAGCTGCTTCCCACGCTCGAGACCTGAAGCACGGCGCCGCTGCCCGCGTCGGGGAACTGGAGTCCGGTGAAGGTGGCCGAGGTGCTTCCGGCAGGGGCCGTGGTCTGCCACATGGTCCCCGCGTCCGGGCCGGTGAGGACCTTCAGCCAAAGGTCCGTGGGCTTGTTGTAGGACAGCGGCAGGGGCGTCGTCCCGTCGCTGAACGCGACCCCGACCGAGAAGTCGGTCGCCTTGACCACGTAGACCGCAGGGGTGCCGGGGGTCTCCGGAAGCGTGACCCCCGGGGTGACGATCGAGCTGATGTCGATCCTTGTCGCCGTGGGCGGCGGGGCGGCGGTGGCGATCATAGGAAGGAGAACCGCCACGAAGGCTCCCAATGCCAGCAGTGCTGCTCCGGTCCTCGTCCTGCCTGCCGAACGTCGAGCCATGGTTCCCCCTCAGGGCCGTCCGCGTCGCGATGGCGGCGCACCTCCCTCGCGAAACTACGGTCCCGACGGGCTACCCGACAATGGCCCATCGTGTGCATCCGTGGGGGACGAAATGCCCTCGCTTCGCAGGCACGACGACCCGACATGGGCGGGACATCCGGGGCCCCCGAGCTCAGCTGCAGCTCGGGCAGGTGCCGAAGATCTCCAGGGTGTGGCTCACGCCGGTGAAGCCGTGCTTGTCGGCCACGGAGTCGGCCCAACGCTCGACAGTAGGGCCCTCCACCTCGACGGTGGCGCCGCACGAGCGACAGACCAGGTGATGGTGGTGGCTGGTGCTGCACCGCCGGTAGATCGCCTCGCCGTCCTCCGTGCGCAACATGTCCACGTCGCCACCGTCGGCGAGTGCCTGAAGGGTGCGGTACACGGTCGAGAGCCCCACGCGGTCCCCACCGGCCCTGAGCAGCTCGTGGATGTCCTGTGCCGAGCGGAAGTCGTCGAACGTCGCAAGGGCCGCGGCGACGGCGCGGCGCTGCCTAGTGGGTCGGGTCCCGCTCGGCAGCTGGGGTTCCTCAGTGCTCGTCATAGTGGCTCCCGTGGGTCGCGTGACGGTGGCCGTCGTGGATGTAGTCGACGTGGTCGCCGTGCCGTACGGCGACGTGTCCGCAGTCGGGACCGTGCGCGTGCGCGTGCGTCTCCGGTACGGCGGTGTGTCCCGGGCTCGAGCCTTCCGGGAAGGGAGAACGCAGCCGTTCCCTCCGTCGCAGAAGGAGCCCGGCGGGCCACGCGAGCACGAAGCCGGACAGCGAGAGCAGCACGATGGTCGCGCCCGGCGCGACGTTGGCCCAGGTGGAGGCGAGAGCAGCGACGACGACGCCCCCGAGTGCCGCGGCCGTGCCCAGGCCCATCGCCGTGAACAGCGTGGTGCGGAACCCGCGGGTGAGCTGCTGGGCCGTCGCGACGGGCACCACCATCAGGGCACTGACGAGCAGGAGCCCGACAGTGCGCATCGCCACGGTGACGGTGACGGCCGCCATCACCGCGACCAGCAGGTTGTAGGCGCGCACGTTGAGACCCGCGACGCGGGCGAACTCCTGGTCCTGCGCCGTCGCGAAGAGCTGCGGCCAGAGGCCGACCGCGAGTGCGACCACGATCACGGCCAGCACCGCGGTCACGGCGACGTCGGTCGTGGAGATCGTGGTGATCGAACCGAAGAGGTAGGTCTGCAGGCTCGCGGCCGACTGTCCGGCGATGCCGGTGAGGAGCACACCGCCGGCGATACCCCCGTAGAACAGCAGCGCGAGGGCGACGTCGCCGCTCGCGCTTCCCCGCTCGCGGATCACCTCGATCAGCACTGCCCCGAGCGTCGCGACGATGACCGCCGTCAGCGTCGGGGAGGTGGACGTCAGGAGACCGAGCGCCACCCCCGTCACGGCGATGTGCCCGATGCCGTCTCCCATCAGGGACATCCGACGCTGGACGAGGTAGGTGCCGATCGCGGGTGCGGCCAGTCCGGTGAACACGGCACCGAGGAGCGCTCGGAGCATGAAGTCGAGCAGGAGCAGGCTCATGAGTGGTGCCCTCCGTCCTGACGGTCGAGAGGCGAGCGCACCGAGGGCAGGTGGTCGGTACGCCGGACCAGGTCGGGATGGTGGTGGCCATGGTCGTGACCGTGGTCGTCCTGATGGCCGGCTAGTGGTCCGTCGTACGCGATGCGGCCGTCGCGCATCACCACGGTGCGGTCCACCAGGGGCGTCATGGGGCCGAGCTCGTGGGCGACCAGCACGATCGTCACGCCGCGTGAGCGGAGGACGCCGAGGGTGTCCGCGAGCGACTGCTGCTGGTGCAGGTCCACGCCGGCAGTGGGCTCGTCGAGGACGAACAGGTCGGGACTCCCTGCCAGGGCTCGGGCGATGAGTACGCGCTGTTGCTGGCCTCCCGAGAGCGTCGAGACTCGGTCTCCGGCCCGGTCGGTCAGCCCGATCGTCTCGATCGCGTCCGCCACCGCGGACCGGTCCGCGCGGCTCGAGGGTCGCAGCAGGCGTCGGCGGGAGAGACGACCGGAGGCGACGACCTCGCGGACGGTGGCGGGAACGCCCGCCGCTGCGCTGACGCGTTGCGGCACGAAGCCGACCCGGCGCCATTCCCGGAACTCCCCGAGTGGGGTGTCGAACAGCAGGACCTCACCTCGCTGGTGAGGCACCAGTCCGAGCATGCTTCGGATCAGGGTCGACTTGCCGGAGCCGTTCGCACCGAGCACGGCGACGGTCTCGCCGGCGCCGAGGCTCAGGTCGATGCCGCGCAGCACCGGCCTGCCGGCGAGCGCCACGGCGACGTCGCGCAGCTCGATCACGGGGTTCAGGTGCACTGGTTCGCCTCCTTCAGGGCAGCGAGGTTGTCTCGCATCAGGGCCAGGTAGTCCTTGCCCGACGTGGCGTCGGCGAGTCCCTCGAGAGGATCGAGCACCGCGGAGCGGACGCCCGTGTCGTGCGCGATCGTCTGCGCCATCTTGGGACTGGCCAGCTCCTCGGAGAAGACGGTCGTCAGGCCCTCGCTCGCGACGAGTCGCTGGATCTGTGCGATGTGGTCCGGCGAGGCCTCCGCCGCCGGGGTGAGCCCGGCGATGGAGACGAAGCGGAGGCCGTACCGCGTGAGGTACCCGAACGCGTCGTGGCTGACCACGACGGTGTGCACGGCACAGTGGGCGAGGCCCGTGCGGAAGTCCGCGTCGAGCCGCTCGAGGTCGGCACGGAGGTCGGCGGCATGGCGCTGGTACGCCGCCGCGTGCCGGGGGTCGAGCGCGGTCAGGCGCTCGGCCACGGCATCGCCGAGCCGGGCCATCCGGACCGGGTCCTGCCAGAAGTGGGGGTCCTGACCAGCGGCCGGGTCGTCGGCGTACGGCTTGAGCCGTACGGCGTCCAGGACGTCGAGCGAGCGACCGGAGGCGTTCTGCTCCACGGCCAGGTCCACCGCCGGCTGCAGGCCGCGCTCGTAGACGACCAGGTCGGCCCGGGCCACCTCGGCGGTCTGGCGGACGCCGAGCTCGAGGTCGTGAGGCTCCACGCCCGGGGAGGTGAGGTTCGCGACCTCGAGCCGATGCCCCGCGACCCGCTGCGTGACGTACTGCAGGGGGTAGAAGGAGGCGACCACCGAGGTCCCGGGGTCTGCCGCCGCGTCGTCGCCGCAGGCCGCCAGCCAGGGGAGGACGGCGGTGGCTGCCAGCAGGACAGCGACGAGACGACGGGACATGACAATGATTGTCAGTCCAAGTGAGAACGATTGTCAAACGCGATCGCCCTAGGCTGGCCGCATGCTCGTCATCAACAGGTTCCGCGTCCCCGACTCCGCTTCTGGGCCAGAGGGGCCCGACTCCTTCCGAAGCGACCTGCTGGCGGTCCTCGGGCTGCTTGCCGCCCGACCCGGGTACGTCGACGGCAGCGTTGGCCGCAACGTCGACGAGCCGGCCCTGTGGGTGCTTCAGACCAGGTGGGAGAACGTCGGCAGCTACCGCCGGGCGCTGTCGTCGTACGACGTGAAGCTGGGGGCGGTGCCGTTGCTCGCGACGGCGATCGACGAGCCGTCGGCCTACGAGGTGGTCTCGGAGGCGGGCGAGCTCAATGTCTCCAGCCCCCGGGGCGACGGAGCGGACCACCCCAGCAGTTAGGCTGACGATCTACCTCTGCCGGTCGCCGACAGCCAGTCGCCGACAGCCCATCCAATGGAGCGCCCCCGTGTCCAAGAAGCCAGCCACCGCCCTCGACAACGTCGTCTCTCTCGCCAAGCGGCGAGGTTTCGTCTTCCCCTGCGGGGAGATCTACGGTGGGACGCGCTCGGCGTGGGACTACGGCCCCCTCGGCGTCGAGCTGAAGGAGAACATCAAGCGTCAGTGGTGGCGTTCGATGGTCACCGGCCGTGAGGACGTCGTCGGCCTCGACTCCTCGGTGATCCTGCCCCGCAGGACGTGGGAGGCCTCCGGTCACGTCTCGACCTTCACCGACCCGCTGACCGAGTGCCAGTCGTGCCACAAGCGGTTCCGCGCGGACCACATGCAGGAGGCGCACGCGGAGAAGAAGGGCATCGACGACCCGGACACGGTCGACCTCAAGGAGCTCGCCTGTCCCAACTGCGGCACCCGTGGCGCGTGGACCGAGCCGCGCCAGTTCAACATGATGCTCAAGACCCACCTCGGCGTGATCGAGGACGAGTCCGGCATGCACTTCCTGCGCCCCGAGACCGCCCAGGGCATCTTCCTCAACTTCGTCAACGTGATGAACGCGTCGCGCAAGAAGCCGCCTTTCGGCATCGCCCAGCAGGGCAAGAGCTTCCGCAACGAGATCACCCCCGGCAACTTCATCTTCCGCACGCGCGAGTTCGAGCAGATGGAGATGGAGTTCTTCGTCAAGCCCGGTGAGGACGAGGAGTGGCACCAGTACTGGATCGACGAGCGCACCCGCTGGTACGTCGACCTCGGCATCAACCCCGACAACCTGCGGCACTTCGAGCACCCCGAGGAGAAGCTGTCGCACTACGCCAAGCGGACCGTCGACATCGAGTACCGCTTCAACTTCACCGGCAGCGAGTGGGGTGAGCTCGAGGGCATCGCCAACCGCACCGACTTCGACCTCAGCCAGCACAGCGAGTTCTCCGGGCAGGACCTTTCCTACTTCGACCAGGCCAGCGGCGAGCGCTACATGCCGTACGTGATCGAGCCGGCGGGTGGCCCGAACCGCTCGATGATGGCGTTCCTCGTCGATGCCTACACCGAGGACGAGGCGCCCAACACCAAGGGTGGCGTGGACAAGCGCACCCTGCTGCGGCTCGACCCGAGGCTGGCGCCGGTCAAGGTGGCGGTGCTCCCGCTCTCCCGCAACAGCGATCTCTCGCCCAAGGCCAAGGACCTCGCCGCCGAGCTGCGCGGGGTTGGCTGGAACGTCGACTTCGACGACGCCGGCGCGATCGGCCGCCGGTACCGCCGCCAGGACGAGATCGGTACGCCGTACTGCGTGACCGTCGACTTCGACACCCTCGAGGACGACGCGGTCACGGTCCGGGAGCGGGACACGATGAAGCAGGAGCGGGTCTCGCTGGACCAGGTGCGCGGCTACTTCGCCGAGCGTCTGCTGGGCTGCTGACCAGCGTGCCGTCGCTCGGGTCGGGACCTGCGGTGCACAATGTCCGCGTGAATAGCCGCGCGATCCTCCCACTGCGTCCAGCCCGTCTTCTGGCTCCGGTTGTGGCCCTGGGCCTGGTCCTCGCGGGGTGTTCCTCCTCGAGCGAGCCGCAGACCGCTCCGACGCAGTCGCCGTCCCCGTCCAGCACGGTGCCCGTTCCGGACGGGGTGAAGCTGACTCCGCAGGGCACCAGGCTGGCGTTCGGGTCGCCGGCCACGGTGATCGACGAGCCGGACCAGGACCGCGCCTCCGTGCTCAAGCTGACCGTGGACCGGGTCGAGCTGGGCTCGATCAAGGACTTCAGCGGGTTCATCCTCGACGACCAGACGTCGGCGTCGACGCCTTACTACGTGAACGTCAAGGTCGAGAACGTCGGCGAGTCGGACCTGGGCAACGCGCCGGTCCCGTTGTGGGCCGTGGACGCCGACAACACGCTCGTGCAGGCGTCCACGTTCACCACTCCCTTTGCCAAGTGCCCGTCGAAGGCTCTCCCTGCGGCGTTCGGGCCCGGCGACACGTTCTGGACGTGCCTGGTCTACCTCGCGGCCGACCACGGCGAGATCACCTCGATGTCCTTCCGTCCCGACCAGGCGTTCGACCCGATCACCTGGAAGGGCGAGGTGACCACGCCGTCGCCCAAGCCTGTGAAGAAGCCGTCGAAGAAGTCCTCGAAGAAGCGCTGAGCGACCGATTTGGGCGCGAGTGGGACCGCGCTTCACAATGGGGGGATGACCGCCCTGCCCACCGAGCTGCGACTCGGCTCGCTGCGCGTGGACACCCCGGTGGTGCTGGCGCCGATGGCGGGGATCACGAACGCGGCCTATCGCCGTCTCTGCCGTGAGCAGGGGGCCGGTCTCTACGTCTCGGAGATGATCACCTCGCGGGGCGTCGTGGAGCGTGACGAGACCACGATCTCGATGCTGGTCTTCGACGAGCTCGAGGACGTGCGCTCGGTGCAGCTCTACGGCACCGACCCGGCGTACGTCGGCAAGGCGACCGAGATCCTCTGCGCGGAGTACGGCGTCGCGCACGTCGACCTGAACTTCGGCTGCCCGGTGCCGAAGGTGACTCGCAAGGGCGGCGGTGCGGCCCTTCCGTGGAAACGCCGGCTGCTCGCGGAGATCCTCGAGTCCGCGGTCCGGGCTGCGTCGCCGTACGACGTCCCGGTCACGATGAAGACCCGCAAGGGCATCGACGACGACCACCTCACCTACCTCGACGCGGGCCGGATCGCCCAGGAGTCGGGAGCGGCCGCGATCGCCCTGCATGGACGCACCGCGAGCCAGGCCTACTCCGGAGTCGCCGACTGGGACGCCATCGCTGCCCTCGTGGCCCACGTCGACATCCCGGTGCTCGGCAACGGCGACATCTGGGAGGCCTCGGACGCGATCCGCATGGTCGAGCGGACCGGCGCCGCAGGAGTCGTCGTCGGACGGGGTTGCCTGGGTCGCCCCTGGCTCTTCCGCGACCTGGCGGCGGCCTTCGCGGGGGAGCAGGTCTCGACGTTGCCGACCCTCGGCGAGGTGGCCACGATGATGCGTCGGCACGCCGAGCTGCTGTGTGAGCACATGGGGGAGGAGCGCGGCTGCAAGGAGTTCCGCAAGCACGTGTCGTGGTACCTCAAGGGTTTCGGCGCCGGGGGCGAGATGCGCCGTTCGTTGGCGCTGGTCGACTCACTGGCCGCGCTCGACCGGCTGCTGGCCGACCTCGACCCCGACGAGCCGTTCCCCGTGCGTGAGCTGGGCACCCCCCGTGGGCGCCAGGGGAGCCCACGCGCCCGCGTCGTGCTCCCGGACGGCTGGCTCGACGACACCGACGGCAGCGCCTGCGTCCTGCGTGAGGATGCCTCCGAGCTGTCCGGCGGCTGAGTGAAGCGACCAGTGAGCCCCGTCACCCGGCGTGGGGCGTCTCACCCGGACAAATCGGCCAGCCGATTGGATTCGCCGTCGGTTGACGTGTTTCACTCGAATCTCGTCATGACCTGACTTCCCCCTGCCTCGATTGGATGATTCGCTGTGGCTCACCCCCGCCACGACGACCCCACCCGGTCGCGCACCACGCTTCGTCCCAGCTGGCGTTTCGCGCTGGTCGCGGCCCCGGTGGCCACCTTGTTCACCGTCGCCTCCGGTATCGCGCTCAGCGCGTCCGAGCCGTCGTACGACCAGGTGCAGGCGCTCCACCTCAACGCCGCCTCCTCCTCGTCGTCCTCGTACGCCAATGACGACCGTGACCAGAACCTGGCGCTGGCACTGTCCCGCTCTGCCGGTCGCGGTCCCCTGGGCAAGGCGCGCGCCGAGCGCGAGCTGCGTCAGTCGACGCGGGCCGAGCGGCTGGCCTGGTTCCGGGCCGGCAAGGTGGTCGACCACGAGTGGGCCACCGCTCCTCTCAACGTGCGGATCGGCCCCGGCGAGGACTTCGCCCGCGTGGCCGTGCTCCGCGACGGTGCCAAGGTGCCGGTGACCGGACACTCGAAGGGCCCGTGGACCGAGATCGTGCGCGCGGACCGGGCACTGTGGGTGCACACCGCGTACCTGAGCGAGCACCGGCCACGTCCGCAGACCAGGACCGTCACGGCGGCCGGTGGCGTCTCAGACGCGCCGTGCCCCACCGGATCCGAGGTCGAGTCCGGGCTGACGGCCAACGCGATCGCCCTGCACCGTGCGGTGTGCCACGCCTTCCCGCAGGTCACGTCGTACGGCGGGATCCGCGCCGACGGCGAGCACTCGCAGGGCCTGGCCCTCGACATCATGATCCCGGACTCCTCGACCGGGACCGCGATCGCCGAGTGGGTCCGGTCGAACTACGCCTCGCTGCACGTCAGTTACATCATGTGGTCGCGGCAGATCTGGTCCGTCGAGCGCTCCAGCGAAGGCTGGCGCCCGGTCGAGGACCGTGGCTCACCGACCGCGAACCACGAGGACCACGTGCACGTCACGGTCTTCTGATCGAGCCACCCCTCGGGGAGAGGCTGACCTGGCGAGGTCAGGGGCGGGCAGTAGCCTCGTCGCGATGAGCACCTCGACCTGGGACGCGCTGTACGACAGCCATGCCCGCGCGCGCTGGGTCGACGAGCCCACGAAGCGAGTCGACGCGCCGGAGCGGACCCCGTTCGAGCGGGACCGCGCCCGCGTCGTGCACGCAGCCGCGCTGCGGCGGCTGGCCGCCAAGACCCAGGTGGTCGGCCCGCAGAGCGACGACTTCGTCCGCAACCGGCTCACGCACAGCCTCGAGGTGGCCCAGGTCGCGCGCGACGTCGCGCACGTGCTCGGCTGCCACCCGGACGTCGTCGAGACCGCCGCGCTGGCCCACGACATGGGCCACCCGCCGTTCGGCCACAACGGCGAGCGGGCACTCGACGAGCTCGCCGAGGCGTGCGGGGGCTTCGAGGGCAACGCCCAGACGCTGCGGATCCTCAGCCGCCTGGAACCCAAGTCGGTCGACGCCGAGGGGCGGTCGGTGGGGCTGAACCTGACCCGGGCGACCCTCGACGCCTGCACCAAGTACCCCTGGCTTCGGGACGGGGCCGACGAGCCACACGGACACCACGCAGACGGGTCGTCGCGTTCGGTGCGCAAGTTCGGGGTGTACGACGACGACCGGCCGGTGTTCGACTGGCTCCGCGACGGCGTCGACGGTCGGCGGCAGTGCGTCGAGGCCCAGGTGATGGACTTCGCCGACGACGTCGCCTACTCGGTGCACGACGTCGAGGACGGCGTGGTCGCCGGTCGCATCGACCTGGCCGTGCTGGACGACCGCGGGACCCGGGTCGAGCTGTGGGACACGGTCCGAGACTGGTATCTCCCCGGTGCCTCCGACGACGAGCTGGAGGATGCCCTGTCCGGTCTTCGGGTGATCGGCTCGTGGCCCTCGGCGTCGTACGACGGCACCCGGCCAGCCCTGGCCGCGCTGAAGAACCTCACCAGCGACGTGATCGGCCGGTTCTGCGGGAGCGTGCAGCAGGCCACCCGCGAGCTGTTCGGCGACGACCCGCTGGTCAGGCACGCCGCGGATCTCGTGGTGCCGCCGCAGACCAGGCTGGAGATCGGTGTCCTGAAGGGGATTGCGGCGCACTGGGTGATGAAGGCCGACGACCGGATCGCGCTGCTGGACCGTCAGCGCACGCTGGTCCAGGAGCTGGCCGAGGCGCTGCGCGACCGGGCCCCGGACGCCCTGCATCCGGCGCTGCGCGAGGACTTCGTCCAGGCTCCCGACGAGGCCGCCCGACTGCGGGTGGTGGTCGACCAGGTCGCCTCGCTCACCGACGCCTCGGCCGTCGACTGGCACGCCCGGCTGACCAGCTGAGGCGCACCCTCCCCAGTTTCCTCGGGCGCCTCCGGTCGGGAGGACCTGGCCCGTAGACTCGCGCCCGTGGCGGGTCGGATCCGGGAAGAGGACATCGCGGAGGTGCGCGAGAAGACGCGCATCGACGAGGTCGTGTCCTCCTACGTCACGCTCCGGCCGGCCGGCGGCGGGTCCTGGAAGGGCCTGTGCCCCTTCCACGACGAGAAGTCGCCGTCCTTCAACGTCACTCCCTCTCGCGGCTTCTACCACTGCTTCGGCTGCGGCCAGGGCGGTGACGTCATCAACTTCGTCATGGAGATCGACGGACTCTCCTTCAGCGAGACCGTGGAGCGACTGGCCGAGAAGTGCGGCGTGCAGCTCCGGTACGTCGACGGCGGCCCGGCCCAGCAGCGCGACAGCTCGAACCGGCCCCGGCTGATCGAGGCGCACAAGGTCGCCCAGGCCTTCTACGCCGACCACCTCAACACCCCCGACGCGGTGGCGGGACGACAGTTCCTCTCCGAGCGCGGTTTCGACAAGGAGGCCGCGGAGCGGTTCGGGATCGGGTTCGCCCCGCGCGACGGCGAGGCGCTGCACAAGCACCTGACCCAGAAGGGGTTCCGCGACGAGGAGCAGGTCAAGGCGGGGCTCGTCGCCCAGGGGCGCAGCCTCTACGACCGGTTCCGGGGCCGGCTGCTGTGGCCGATCAGGGACACCAGCGGGGACACGATCGGCTTCGGAGCCCGGCGGATCTTCGACGACGACCGGATCGAGGCGAAGTACCTCAACACCCCGGAGACGCCGATCTACAAGAAGAGCCAGGTGCTCTACGGCATCGACCTGGCGCGACGCGACATCGCGCGCAGCTCGCAGGCGGTGGTCGTCGAGGGCTACACCGATGTGATGGCCGCGCACCTGGCCGGCGTACCGACCGCGGTGGCGACCTGCGGCACGTCCTTCGGTGAGGACCACACCAGGGTGCTCCGCCGGCTGCTCCACGACCACGAGGAGTTCCGCGGCGAGGTGATCTTCACCTTCGACGGCGACGCGGCGGGTCAGAAGGCCGCACTGCGAGCCTTCGGCGGGGACCAGCAGTTCGTGTCGCAGACGTACGTCGCGGTCGAGCCCGACGGGCTGGACCCGTGCGACCTGAGGCTGCAGAAGGGCGACGCCGCGGTGCGGGAGCTGGTCGCACGGCGGATCCCGCTCTACCGCTTCGTGCTCAGCAACGTGGTCTCCCGCTACGACCTCGACCGTGCCGACGGTCGCATCGACGCGCTGCGCGAGGCCGCCAAGCTGGTGGTCAGCATCCGCGACCGGTCCAAGGTGGACGCGTTCGCCAGGGAGCTGGCCGGGATGGTCGGCATCGACGTCGACGACGCGCGCCGCGAGGTGCGCCGGGTCGCCTCACGTCCCCAGCGCGACCGCGGCGAGGCCCCTTCGCAGCCCCACCCTCACGCCGCGGCAGCGGCCGTTGCGGCCGGGGTGGCCGTCGCAGGCGGGTCGACTGCCCAGCCGGTGCCATCGGCGGCGCCGGCCCCACCGCTGCCCGACCTGCGCGACCCCAGGTTCCAGCTCGAGCGGGAGACGCTCAAGCTGGTCGTCCAGCACCCTGTCTCGGTCGGCCGGATGGCCAAGGACGTCGACGCCGACGACTTCACCCACCCGACCTACCGCGCGGTCTGGCAGGCGGTCAGCGACCTCGGCGGCCCGTCCCAGGCCGACGTCCAGTGGGTCAACCGGCTGAGGGAGAAGGCCACCGACCCTGCCGTCGAGTCCGCCCTGAGTGCGCTCGCCGTGGAGCCGCTGCTCTCGGTCAAGGAGCCGGACACGGCCTACGTCGCCGGGCACGTCTTCCGGCTCCAGGAGCTGAGCGCGATGCGCCGGATCGCCGATCTCAAGTCCCGGCTCCAGCGGACCAACCCCGTGGAGCACGCGGCCGACTACAACCGGATGTTCGGTGAGCTCGTGGCCCTGGAGCAGCAGCGCCGGAACCTGCGCGAGCGCGCCGTCGGGAGCCAGTGACGTGCGCTTCTCCCGTCGTGGCCCGCTCCCGGCCGACGTCCTGGCCCGAATGCCGCTGCCGTCCGGCGACCGCGTGCTCGCGGGCGCCCGGGCGACCGGCGGGGCCTGGGCGGTGGCGACGCTCGACGCCTTCGTGCTGCTCGAGGACGACAGCGTGGTCGAACGTCTCACCTGGCCCGAGGTGGAGCGCGCCGAGTGGAACCGCGACGACGAGGTCCTCGAGGTCGTCGCGGTGGGGGAGTACGCCGCCCCGCGGGCGACGTACCGGCTCGCCTTCGAGGACTCCGGACGGCTGCTCGAGGTGATCCGGGAACGCGTCAGCGCCAGCGTGGTGCTCCAGCGCCGGGTGACCGTCAGCGGGCGCTCCGGGCTTTTCGTGATCGCTCGACGCGCGACGCGAGGGGATGCCCCGATCGCCTGGATGTACGAGTTCGACGCCGGAGTGGACCCCGAGGACCCCGACGTTCGACGGCTGGCGGAGGCCGGCCTGCGGGCTGCCCGGGAGGAGCTCGGGCTGTGACCGGGCCCGTTCTCACCTCCGTGCCGACCAGGCGGAACCTGATTTCACCCTGATCCGGATCAGTTGCTAACCTTGCGGCTGCACGATCCCCTGTAGCTCAACTGGCAGAGCATTCGGCTGTTAACCGGAGGGTTGTTGGTTCGAGTCCAACCGGGGGAGCGAGTAGAGGGCCTGACCTGCGGCGGAGCAATCCGCCCGGTCAGGCCCTCCCCCATTTCCCCCACGCTGACGCGGCGCATCTTGACCTCCAAACCCCCCTGACGCGGCGCGTCTTGCCCCTCAAAAGTCCCTGATGCGGCGCGTCTTGCCCTCCTCGGCAGACTGGGACTGCGGAGGACCGACCACCTACGGGGAGAACTAATGAAGCGGCAGCTGCCGAACCGGCACGATCTAGCGCCCCTCCTGAAGTTCAAGAGGCCTGAGGTCTCACCGAAGCGGAGACGGCTGGACAAGGCGCTCACCATCGAGGATCTGCGACGAGTCGCCAAGCGGCGCACGCCCAGGGCTGCCTTCGACTACACCGATGGAGCGGCCGACGGCGAGGTTTCCCTTGCCCGCGCCCGCGAGGCCTTCGCCGACGTGGAGTTCAACCCCTCGATCCTGCGAGATGTGTCGAGCGTGGACACGTCACGCGACGTCCTCGGCAAGCGGGTGGCCCTGCCCTTCGGCATCGCTCCTACCGGCTTCACCCGCATGATGCAGACCGAGGGTGAGATCGCGGGCGCCACCGCTGCCGCTGCCGCTGGCATTCCCTTCTCACTCTCCACGATGGGAACCACCTCCATCGAGGAGGTGGCGGCGGCAGCTCCCGAGGGCCGGAACTGGTTCCAGCTCTACATGTGGAAGGACCGCGAGCGGTCCATGGCGCTGGTCGACCGCGCTGCGGCGGCCGGCTTCGACACGCTCCTGGTGACGGTCGACGTACCGGTGGCGGGTGCTCGGCTGCGCGATGTGCGCAACGGCATGACCATCCCACCCAGGCTGTCACCGCGTACGGTCGCGAACGCGCTTCCGCGTCCCGCGTGGTGGCTCAACCTCCTCACCACCGAGCCTCTCGCCTTCGCCTCGCTCGACTCATGGTCGGGAACGGTGGCCGAGCTGTTGGACACCATGTTCGACCCGACGGTCACCTTCGAAGACCTCGCCTGGATCCGCGACCAGTGGCCGGGCAGGATCTCGGTCAAGGGCGTTCAGAACGTCGCCGACGCTCGTCGGCTCGCCGACCTGGGCGTCGACGCCATCGTGCTCTCCAACCACGGCGGCCGTCAGCTGGATCGTGCCCCCGTCCCGTTCCACCTGTTGCCGCAGGTCGTGAAGGAGGTCGGCAGTGACCTCGAGGTACACCTCGACACCGGGATCATGTCAGGTCAGGACATCGTCGCGGCCCTGGCGCACGGCGCCCGCTTCACGCTGATCGGTCGCGCCTACCTGTACGGACTGATGGCCGGTGGCCGCGAAGGCGTCGACCGCACGATCGAGATCTTGCAGGGGCAGATCGAGCGCACCATGAAACTGCTCGGGGTGCGTTCCCTCGATGAGCTCGAGCCCGGCCACGTGACCATGCTGACGCGGCGCATCTTGCCGCCAAAATTACGCTGACGCGGCGCATCTTGCCCTCGAAATGGCGCTGACGCGGCGCATCTTGTCGTCGCCGGTCAGTCTCCCCAGCCGAGCGGGAATACCTCGAACAGCGCCGCCATACCGACACCCATCCGCTGACCGGCCTGACGGCCGATGCCCTCGAGGAACTCGGCCGGGTCGAAGTTCTCCCAGCCCAGGCCTTCGATGTACGCGCGGTGGGCCGCCAGCGACTCGACGCCCTTGTGGAAGGACTCGGTCGTGTCCACGCCGTGTCCGGACTCCGGCGACGCGACGGCCCAGACGGCCTTCACCCCGCCCCACGGCTCGAGGCCGTCCTTGAGCTGGTCGTTGAACACCCACCGGTTGGCGGCATCGCGGACCGCGTCGACGGTCGCCTTGCCTCCGGCGATGTGGTCGGCCTGGTTGAGGTTCCGGCCGCCGTAGGTGTCGCGGAAGTTCACGGTGATCACGATCTCGGGACGGTGCCGGCGGACGGACTCCGCGATCACCCGTCGCAGGGGTACGCCGTACTCCAGAGTGCCGTCCGGCTGCCCGAGGAACTCCACCTCCTCGACCCCGACGATGCGGGCCGACTCGATCTGCTCGGCTTCGCGCACGACCCGGCACTCCTCCGGCTCCATCCCGTCGATGCCAGCCTCGCCGCTCGTGAGCATGGCGTACACGATGTGCTTGCCCTGACCGGTCCAGCGGGCGATGGCGGCGGCTCCGCCGAACTCCATGTCATCGGGGTGGGGGAGCACGCACAGCGCGCGCTCCCAGCTCTCGTCGAGTGCCTCGACCGGCGGTCGCGTGGTGTTCATGTCCCCCAGCATGCCACCGGTCAGGTCAGGGCGGCAGGGCCGAAAAGCGCTGGCGGGCGGGCCTCTCAACCCCCACGATGCACAGGTGGAACCGCCGCCCGACCTCTATCCCGCCACCCCGGACATGCAACAGGTGTGGGCCTCGGCCGCCTGGCGCGCGGAGATCACAGCCTGGGCCACCGATGAGCTGGCTTCACTCGGGGTCCGGGTCTTGTCCGGTCCGGCCGTGCACAAGCTCCGCCCGTGGGCGGTGGTGCAGACGTTGGAGACTGACGCTGGGCGCTTATTCCTCAAGACCAACTGCCCGGGGCAGGCGTTCGAGGCCCGTCTCGTGGCGCTGCTGGCCGAGCTCGCGTCCGGCCGGACGATCCCGCCCACAGCCGTCGACGCCAGGCGCGACTTCCTCCTCACGGCAGACCAGGGCCCGGTGCTCGGCGAACAGGACGCGCAGGACGTCGACACCTGGTGTCGGGTGGTGGCCGAGTGGGCAGAGCTGCAGCGACTCCTGGTGCCGTACGCCGCTCGCCTTGCCGAGGTCGGAGTCGCGGTACACGAGCTCGCCCACCTCCCGGATCTCGTACGCCGACGCGCCGCGGCGCTGGCGGCCCTTCCGAAGGGCGACCCGCGCCGGCTGGACGACGATGACGCCGCGCGGGTCCGTGCCGGACTGCCCCGGGTCGAGGCTCACGTCCAGGAGGCGTCCGCGCTCGGGCTGCCGCTCACGCTGAGCCACAACGACCTGCACGCCAACAACGTGTTCGTGCCGGCACCGGACCGGCCCCTGGAGTTCTTCGACCTCGCCGATGCGGTCGTCTCCGAGCCACTCGCGGCGTTGTTGGTGCCGTTGAACGTCCTCGGCCACCAGCTCGAGGCCGGGCCCGATGACCCGAGGCTCCGCCGGGTCGCGGACGCCTTCCTCGAGGTCTGGAGCGACCTCGTGCCCGCGAAGACCCTGCGCGCGACTCTCCCTGCGGCGCTGACGCTCGGCCGGATCGCGCGGCATGAGTCCTGGATGCGGGTGCTGCCGAGCCTGACGGGCGATGACATCGCGGAGTACGGCGATGCCGCGGCGTACTGGCTCGGCAGCACGGACCAGCAAGCCCCGGTGTCCTACTGACGATCCGTCGGCGGGTCAGCTCGCGGCGGGACGGTGCGGCAGCGTGAACTTGAACGCAGCCCCGCCCTCGGCGCTGTCCTCGATCCAGATCTGGCCACCGTGGTGCTCGATGATCCGACGACAGGTCGCCAGCCCGATGCCATGGCCGTCGTTGCTCTCACGTCCGGCCCGCGAGAACATCTCGAAGACCTGTTCCTTGTGGTCGTCGGCGATGCCGGCCCCGTTGTCGCTCACCGTGAACTCCCACATGAACGGCTGGTCCTCGACAGCCACCTCCACCACGGGCGGGCGGTCGGGGGAGGCGTACTTGATCGCGTTCTGGATCAGGTTGACCAGGACCTGGTGGAGCTGTTGCTCGTCGGCCACGACCAGCGGGTACGACGTCGGCAGGGTGATCTGGGCACCCGCAGCCGTGATCTGGGCCTGGAGGTCGTCCACGACCGAGGACAGCATCTGGTCGAGGTTGATCGCGCTGCCGTTCACGACCCCGTGCTGGCCGGACTTCGCGAAGTCCAGCAACCCCTCGACGAGCGAGTCCATCCGGCGTGCGGCGGATGCGGCCTTGTCCAGCCAGCTCGAGGCCTGGGGGGCCAGCTCGTCGCCGAAGTCGTGCTGGATCATCTCCAGGTAGCCCGTGATCACGCCGAGCGGCGCCCGCAGGTCGTGGCTGGCCACCATCGCGAACTGCTCGAGGTCGGCGTTCGACCGCTCCAGCTCGGCGGTCCGTCGCTCGAGAGCGGCGTTGGCGTCATCGATGCGGCGTCGTACGGCGATCCGCTCGGCGATGTCCTGCACGTGTCCGATGTAGTACGACGGGTTGCCCTCCATGTCTCGCACCAGCGAGACCGAGAGCTCCACCCAGACCGGGTGTCCGTCCTTGTGCAGGTAGCGCTTCTGCATCCGGTAGGACGGGATCGAGCCGTCGGCGAGGAGCGCTACGAGAGCCAGGTCTGCGTCGAGGTCGTCCGTGTGGGTGATCGACTGGAAGGTGTGCTGCATCAGCTCGGACTCGGTGAAGCCGAGCATTTCGCACAGAGCCCGGTTGACCCGCAGGAAGCGGCCTCGGGCGTCGACCAGGGAGACCCCGACGGGGGCGTTGTCGATGGTGAGCCGCCACAGCTCCTCGGCCTGCACCAGCTCGGCGATCGCCTGGCGGTCCTGGGGGAGTGGTCCGTGGGAGCCGCGGGTCTGGTTCCGTCGCTCGGGCAGGCTGATCAGCGCGGCCACCTCGGTGGTCGCTTCCGGGGTCGCGTCGCGCCCCTCGTCCGACAGCCCGGGCACCCCCATGCTCGGTTCGCGGTCGGACACCCCTCCCTGGTCCATCCCCACGAGTCGATCCTAGGGACTCTGGCACGCGAATCGGGGAAGGTCGTGGATATACGGCGAACTGTCCGGCTTGGGTGGTCCGACCGCCTAGGTGAGGCTTGTCAGCATGTCGTCCCAGTCCTCGAGCAGGGCTCCGAGGTCGTCACCGGTGGCCGGCGATCGCGTGCGGCACGTAGCCGGCGCCGAGCTCCTCGATCTCCTCGGCGGTCAGCGCGAGGTCGACGGCCGCGACCGCGTCGTCGAGGTGCTGCGGCTTGGTGGCGCCGACGATCGGGGAGGTGACCGTCGGCTGTGCCAGCACCCAGGCGAGCGCGACCTGGGCGCGCGAGACGCCGCGCCGATCGCGCCACCTTCGGCGACGCGTCTCGACGACCGTGCGGTCCTCGTCGCGGTAGAGCGTGCCGCCGAACTCGTCGGTCTCGCGCGCGTGGCGGTCGTCGCGTCCCAGTCGCGGGTCAGCCGGCCGCGGGCGAGCGGGCTCCACGGGATGACGCCGACGCCCTGGTCCGCGCAGAGCGGCAGCATCTCGCGCTCCTCCTCGCGGTAGATCAGGTTGTAGTGGTTCTGCATCGACACGAACCGGGTCCAGCCGTCCGAGGTCGGCGGTGTGCTGCGCCTTGGCGAACTGCCACGCGTACATCGACGACGCGCCGATGTAGCGCGCCTTGCCCGCCTTCACGACGTCGTGGAGCGCCTCCATGGTCTCCTCGATCGGGGTCGAGTCGTCCCACCGGTGGATCTGGTAGAGGTCGACGTAGTCGGTGCCCAGCCGCGCCAGTGACGCGTCGATCTCGCGCAGGATCGCCTTGCGGGACAGCCCGGCGCCGTTCGGGCCAGGACGCATCCGGCCGTGCACCTTGGTCGCGAGTACGACGTCCTCGCGCTGCGCGAAGTCGTTTAGCGCCCGCCCCGTGATCTCCTCGCTGCTGCCGGCGGAGTACACGTTCGCGGTGTCGAAGAAGTTGATCCCCGCCTCGAGCGCGTCCTTGATGATCCCGCGCCCCGCCTCCTCGTCGAGCACCCACGGGTGACCTCCGCGGGCGGCGTCGCCCCAGCTCATGCAGCCGAGAGTCACGGCCGAGACGTCGAGTCCGGTGGGACCGAGCTTGGTGTAGCGCACGTCGTACCTCCGAGGAGTGGGGTGTGGGCCGTTTCGACCCTACCCAAGCGCCCACGGGAGGCTAGGCTCTCGCCGCGGGGCGGTAGCTCAGTCGGTCAGAGCAAAGGACTCATAATCCTTGGGTCGTGGGTTCGAGCCCCACCCGCCCCACCAGCGGCGCCGGAGCCGGGCAGCACGCCCGGCCACGCCGCGCTCGCGCACCTCTGGACAGACTGCCGACGCCGTAGCAGGGTGCTGCAATGCGACGTCTCGGAACTCTCGTCCTGTCCACCTGCCTGCTCGCGAGCCCCCTGGTCGGGGCCGCGACGTACGCCGGCAGCGCCGCCGCCTCGGGCGCTGGTCGCCACGGCACCCGTGGTCACGACGGCGGCGAGGGGGTGTCGTGGCGGGAGACCGTCGTCGACGCCGACCAGAGCTTCCGCGGCCTCGACGCGGTCGACCGGAGGACGGCGTGGGTGACCGGGGGCAGCGTCACCGAGGGTGGTCCGGGCCGGGTGTTCCGCACGAGCGACGGCGGCACGACCTGGGAGGACGTGAGCCCCCCGGGCACGGAAGGCCTGATGTTCCGTGACGTGGAGGCGCGCAGCGCCACGGTCGCGGTGATCCTTGCGATCGGGCCGGGTGACGCGTCGCGGATCTACCGCACCACCGATGGTGGAGCAACCTGGGCGGCGGCCTTCGTCAACGACGACCCGGCGGCGTTCTACGACTGCATGGCGTTCTACCCCGGCGGGCGTCGCGGGCTGGCGATGGGCGACCCGGTCGACGGCAAGTTCCGGATCCTCGCCACCGACGACTTCGGCCGCTCGTGGTCCGTCCTTCCCGACGAGGGCATGCCGGAGGCCCCGACGGAGTACGGCTTCGCCGCGAGTGGCGACTGCCTCGTCACCGCCGGCCGGTCGGCGTACTTCGGCTCGGGCGGCGGAGCCGCGCGCGTCTTCCGTTCCGACGACCACGGCCTGACCTGGACTGCCACCGAGTCCACGATCCCGGCGGGCGAGGCGGCGGGCGTGTTCGCCCTGGCGTTCCGTACGGCGAGGCAGGGCGTCGCCGTCGGCGGCGACTTCGCGGAGCCGGCCGACGGTGTCGACGCCGTCGCGACCAGCCGGGACGGCGCGACCTGGCGCAACGCGGGCGACCTCACGCATCTGGCCGAGGACGTCGCCTATCTGCCGACTCGCAGGAACCGGCTGATCGTCACCGGCCAGTCCGGCGACGTGATGGGGACCAGCGTCAGCCTCGACGGCGGTCGCACTGGACTCTCGTCAGCGAGGTGGGCTACCACGCCCTCGACTGCACCCGCGACGGCTCGTGCTGGGCCGCCGGCGGTGGCGGCCGTGTCGCGCGCCTCGTGCGCTGACCCGGCTCACGCCGATGCCGCGGAAGCTCGAGCGTCGCGGGGACTGAGGGCAGGGGGTCAGCGGCCCTCAGTCTGCATCGGCGCGGTTCTTGTGCTTCAGGCCGATGAGCCGGCTGGGGAACCACCACTTCACCGCCCGGCCGACCGCCGTACGCCGGCACCAGCACTCCGGGTCGCAGGCACACGCCAGGTTGGCCGGATTGTGAAGGCGTTGCAGAGGCCGCGGGTCATCCCGCGAGGGTACTTCCGCGATTGGACGCGTCGCCGCCCCTTCTCCCCCTACGCAGCCGGAAGCCGGTAGACGGAGACGTGCGACCTGGACTCAGCGGTGAACTCCGAGCCGGACCAGTCCGCGTGCCGGCTCTCCAGCTCGAAGCCCGCGAGCTGGGCCATCAGGTCGAGCTCGGACGGCCAGATGTAGCGGTGCGGGCTGCGGTACAGCTTGGCGTCCCTGCTCTCGTCGAAGAGGAAGTGGTGAGAGACCACGTGCTGCTGCAGGACGTCGTAGGTGTCCACCAGGAGGTAGCCCGGCTCGGAGTGCCCGAGAGTTCCACCTCGACCCGGCGGCAGGGTGCGCAGCTCGGGCACCCAGAGCTCGATCACGAAGCAGCCGCCGGGGGAGAGGTGCTGTGCCGCGTTCCGGAAGCACGCGACCTGCTCGGCCTGGGTCAGCAGGTTGGAGATCGTGTTGAAGACCAGGTAGGCCACGGCGTACTCACCCGGCGCCTCGGCCGTGGCCATGTCGCCCACCACGACCGGCAACGACTCCTCGTCGACCTTGGTGCGCAGCCGCTCGATCATCGGCAGGGACAGCTCGATCCCGGTCACGGGTACGCCGCGCTCGGCCAGCGGCACCGCGACGCGGCCGGTGCCGATCGCGAACTCGAGCGCTCGACCGCCCTGAGCGAGCTCGGCGAGGCGCTCGACGGTCGGTCCGAGGACGTCAGGGGCGAACATGCCGGTCCCGGGAGTGTCGTAACGCGCGGCGGCGTCGTCGTCCCAAATCTCGTCCTGGCGCATGTCGAGGATCCTGTCAACGCGTTCCAGGCACGTCCACCGGGTTTCCGCCGCACCCGTTTCGGGACCTTTGGCAGATCCATACCACCCACTTGTGCGTTCACAATGACCCATGGGGCAACCACAGGGGGACACATGAGCACACTCACCTGCACCGTCTGCAAGACCGACGTGGTCACCGGCGAAGCCGTGATCCGCTCGGTGCTCTTCGAGCAGGTGGCTTGGCACCCGCACTGCTGGGACGTGTGGAAGTTGCGCTCCTCGCTCCCTCAGATCCCCATTCAGCGCTCCGCGTCCGTCGAGCAGGACGCCAAGCATCGGCTGGCACCCCGGACGCGTCACTAGCGGGAAGATCCGGCTCACCTGGTGAGCCGAAAGCTCCGCCAGGCAGCCGCGTCGGCCGTCCGGTCAGCGACGCAGCCGATGGCGTCGCACGAGCGTCGCCATCAGGAGCAGCAGGACCACGCCGGGCACCCCGAGGGCGATCGGCAGCACGCCTCCGGCATTGACCGTCCGCTGCGCAGTCGAGGTCAGGCGTACGCCGTCGCTCGCCACCACGGGAGCCGCTCCGCTGCGGGTGGTGATCGCCACGTAGAGGACGAAGTGCCCGTCGTTGACTGCTTGCACCTTCCACGGAAGGCGCACGGAGCCATGCGCGGCGAGGGGGTCGAGGTAGACGGTCCTGTGCGTCGACCAGTCCTCCGGGTCGACGTACACGTCGGGGTCGGTGCTGAGCACGTTGAGGTGGGCCACCAGTCCGGAACGAGCCTGGCTGCCGTCGTTCGTCACGGTCGAGGTGAACGTGAACCGACCGCCGATCCGGGTGCGTACGGCGGACCGGTCGTTGCTGACCGAGAGCCCGTCCCCGCCAGCCTCGTCCGCCGCCTCGACGCCTCCGAACGCGGCCGTCGGGATGGTCAGTGTCAGGACCGCCAGCAGTGTGGCGAGAGCGAGCCTCATGACCGGTCCCCGGCGCCGAGACTGAGCCGACCGGCCGCGATGAGGGCCAGTGTGCCGATGACCGCGGCGGACAGCGCGGGTCCCACGAGCCAACCCAGCTGGGAGCCGAGACCCTGACCGCTCACCACCACGTTGGTCAGCACCTGCAGCCCTGCTGTGAAGGGATCGAGGTGCAACAAGAGGTCGCCGAACCAGCCCTGCTGGGCAGAGGTGGGCATCTGGGTGGGGGCATACAACGCGAGCAGGGCGAACAGCGTCACCGAGAGGCTGACCCGGTTTGACCTGCTGACCGTGCTGGCCAGCACTCCGAGCCCGGCCAGGAAGAGCGACAGCAGCGTGCCGACGAGCAGACCGGTGCCGAGCCCGGGCATCGCCGCCCCGACGCCGCTGCCGAGATAGGCGACGTAGGCAACGGTGACGACGAAGGCGCCGACCCACAGCGAGAGCGCGGCCGTGGCCTTGGCCAGCACGATGGCGCGCCGGGGGACGGGCGTGACCAGCAGGCTCTCCAAGGTGCCGCGCTCGCGCTCGCCGCTGACCGAGTCGGCGGCACCGAGCAGCACCAGCAGGCCACCCAGCGCGACCGCGATCTGCAGCGTCAGCCCGACCGACTCGCGCTGCTCGAGGAAGTTGAGCGCCTGGTTGCTGGCCACCAGGTACGTCGTCACGCTGAGCAGGACCGCGAACGCCAGGAGCAACGCGAGGCCCCGACCCGCCAGCCACAGGTCCCGCAGCTCGCGCCAGGTCAGCACGGCCCACGCCGAGTAGGCGCTCATGAACCGGACTCCGTGACCGCGAGGAAGGCGTCGCTGAGCCGGCCACCTTCGAGAGTGAACTCGAGCACCGGGATCCCGGCATCCATCAGGCTGCACAGCACTCGCTCGGCCCCTTCGCCGGCAGACGCCCCTGTGGGCAGCGTGATCCGGAGCCCTGCGCCGCGGTCACCCGAGGGGTCGACTGACTCGACGCCGTTCGCGGCCAGCCGCTCGGCCGCAGCGGCACGCCGTTCCGGTGGGACCCGGAGCACCGCTGTTCGGGGCGCGGCCGCCTGACGAACCACCTCGTCCACGGTCCCCTCGGCCACGACGCGTCCTCGATGCAGGATCAGCACCTGGTCGCAGACGTCCTCCACCTCGGCCAGGAGATGGGTGCTCAGAATGACGGTGACGCCGTGCTCGCGGGCGATGCGCGAGACCAGGTCGAGCAGCTGACGCTGTCCACTCGGGTCCAGGCCCAGGGTGGGCTCGTCCAGGATCACCAGCTGGGGACTGTTGACGAGCGCCCGCGCCACGCCGAGGCGCTGCCGCATCCCTCTGCTGTACGTCGAGACCAGCGAGCCTCCGCGCTCATGCAGGCCGACCTCGCCGAGCAGCCGTGCCGCCGTGGCACGTGCCTCCGCCCGGGACTGGCCGAAGAGCCGGGCATGGAGCACCAGCCATTCCTCGCCGGTCTGACCCGGTGGGTAGCCGGCGCTCTCCGGGAGCACACCGATCATCCGCCGGACCTCGCTCGGCCTGGTCCAGGGAACCCCTGCCACGTGGAACGAGCCTGAGTCCGGACGCAGGATCGTGGACAGCATCCGGATCACGGTGGTCTTCCCGGCACCGTTCGGTCCCAGGAAGCCGAGCACCGTTCCCGCCGGCACCGACACGTCGAAGGAGACCACTGCCCGGAGGGCGCCGTACGACCTGCTCAGCCCCTGAGCCTCGAGTGCCTGAGCGGTCATGGGCGGAGTCTGTCAGGGGCGTGCTGAAGACTCGCTGAACGACAGCAGAACAGCTCACCCCTCCGACTCGACGGACACCGTCCGGAACCGACGCAGCCGCAGGCTGTTGCTCACGACGAAGACCGAGCTGAACGCCATCGCTGCGCCCGCGATCAAGGGGTTGAGCAGGCCGAGTGCGGCCAGGGGGAGTGCGGCGACGTTGTAGGCGAACGCCCAGAAGAGGTTGCCCTTGATCGTGCCCAGCGTCCTGCGGGAGAGCCGGATCGCGTCAACCGCAGCCCGTAGGTCTCCGCGCACCAGGGTGAGGTCGGACGCCTCGATGGCCACGTCGGTGCCGGTGCCCATGCTGATGCCGAGGTCGGAGGCTGCCAGAGCCGCGGCGTCGTTGGTCCCGTCGCCGACCATCGCCACGGTGCGACCATCGTCGTGGAGCCGACGAATGACCGCGACCTTGTCCGCGGGAAGGACGCCGGCCACGACCTCGTCGATGCCGACCAGCGCCGCGACGGCGCGGGCGGCCCGTTCGTTGTCGCCGGTCACGAGCACGGGTCGAAGGCCGAGTGCCTTCAGCTCCGCGACAGCAATAGCACTGGTCGGCTTCACGGTGTCGGAGACCACCAGGAGCCCCTGGGCCCGGCCGTCCCAGCCCACCGCGATCACCGTCTGGCCGCGCTCCTCCGCGGCCACCTGGGACCGAGTGAGGGTCCCGTCGAGCGGCTGACTCCACTCCGACTCCAGCCACGCCGGTCGGCCGGCGACCACTGCATGGCCGTCCACGACTCCCGCGACGCCGAGTCCGGACGTCGAGCTGAAGTCGGCGACGTCCGGCAGCCGGTCGCCGAGCCGCTCCGTGGCGCCGCTGGCGATGGCCCTGGCAATGGGGTGCTCGGAGGCGTGTTCGAGGGCCCCGGCGAGCCTGAGCAGCTCCCGTACGTCGGTCCCGGCAGCGGGGAGTACGTCGACGAGCGTCATCCGGCCGGTCGTGACCGTGCCGGTCTTGTCGAGCACGATCGTGTCCACGACACGGGTCGACTCCAGCACCTCCGGGCCCTTGATCAGGATGCCGAGCTGGGCGCCTCGCCCGGTGCCCACCAGCAGGGCGGTCGGCGTCGCGAGGCCGAGTGCGCAGGGGCAGGCGATGATCAAGACGGCGACCGCGGCGGTGAAGGCCGCCGTCATCGTGTGGCCAGTCAGGATCCAGCCCGCGAGAGTCGCGAGCGACAGGACGATGACGAGGGGCACGAAGATCCCCGAGACCCGGTCGGCGAGCCGCTGCGCCTGGGCCTTGCCGTTCTGGGCGTCCTCGACGAGGCGAGCCATCTGGGAGAGCTGGGTGTCCGAGCCGACCCGGGTGGCCCGGACGAGCAACCTTCCGCCGGCATTGACGGTGGCGCCGACGACGTGGTCGCCGGGCCCGACCTCGACAGGAACGGGCTCTCCGGTGAGCATCGAGGCATCCACCGCCGAGGTCCCGCTCTCGACGACCCCGTCGGTGGCGACCTTGTCACCCGGTCGGACCACGAACACGTCACCGACAACCAGCCGGCCGACGGGGATCCGCTCCTCACGGCTTCCGACGCTGCCCTCGCGAAGCACCGCCACGTCCTTGGCGCCCAGGTCCAGCAGGGCGCGGAGCGCGGCCCCGGACTGCCTCTTGGCACGGGCCTCGAAGTAGCGCCCGGCAAGGATGAACGTGGTGACCGCCGAGGCCACCTCGAGGTAGAGATCCGGGCGGGTGTCGCCGACCCCGGGGAACAGGTCGAACCGCATCCGCATGCCGGGCATCCCCGCGTCGGTGAACACGAGTGCCCACACCGACCAGAGGTACGCGGCAGACACGCCTACGGAGATGAGCGTGTCCATCGTGGCCGCGCCGTGACGTGCGTTGGCGAACGACGCACGGTGGAAGGGCAGCGCACCCCACACCACGACCGGTGAGGCGAGGGTGAGGGCCAGCCACTGCCAGTTGTCGAACTGGAGGCCGGGCACCATCGAGACCAGCAGCACGGGCAGGCTGAGGGCGCCGGAGACCAGCAGTCGCTGACGCCACCGGGCGGCTTCCTCGTCCTTGTCGCGCTGCCCGACGTCGGCCGCCGGCAGCGTCTCCTCGCCAGGTGCGGGGGCGGGCGCCGGGAGCTCGGCGCTGTAGCCCGTGGCCTCGACCGTGGAGACCAGGACCTGTGGCGAGACCCCGTCCAGGTAGGTCACCTTGGCCTTCTCGGTCGCGTAGTTGACGGTCGCGACGACGCCTTCGATGCGGTTGAGCTTCTTCTCGATCCGAGCCGCGCAGGACGCGCACGTCATTCCACCGATGGTCAGCTCGACGTCGTGGACGGGAGCTGCGGCCGGGACTCGCCGGGCTGGGCTGTGCTGGGTCATGGCGCTAGCTCACAGGGCGAGCTGGTAGTCGCCGGCTTCGTCGAGTGCCGCAGCGACGGCTGCTTCGTCCAGAGGGTGCTGGCTGGTCACGGTCACACTGGAGGCTCCGTCGGCGACCAGCTCGACGCTGACGTCGGTGACGCCGTCGACCGACTCGAGCTCGCTGGTGACCGCCTGGGCACAGTGTCCGCAGGTCATGCCGGTCACGGCGTAGGTGCGGGTGTTCATGGGTACTCCTCGGAGTCGGGTTGTCAGGAACGAACGAGTCGCGCGATGGCCGCCGAGGCCTCGGTGATCTTCTCCTCGGCCTCGTCGCCGCCGACGCGCACAGCGTTGGTGACGCACGAACGCAGGTGTTCGTCGAGCAGAGAGAGGGCCACGGTCTCGAGAGCCTTGGTGGCCGCGGAGACCTGGGTGAGGATGTCGATGCAGTAGGTGTCCTCCTCGACCATCCGTTGCAGCCCGCGGACCTGCCCTTCGATCCGTCTGAGCCGGTTGAGGTACGCCTGCTTCTGCGTGATGTAGCCCGGTGTCGTCTGCGACATCGACCCTCCTTACGTGATCTCGCGGTGGTAGGTTCTCTGTCCGGAGCCATCTTACCCCTATGGGGTATATCCCAGAGTCGAAGGTCCCCCGCCCTGACGCTGTCGTACTAGACGCGGGTTGGTGCCGAGGGGGCGTTGTCGGTTCCCGGATCGCAGTTCTAGCCTGTTAGCCGGTAATCGCCTCGTCCAGGCCCGAGACTTGGGCCCATGAGGCGGGCAGTGAGGAGCAGATGGTGAGGGCCAGCGCCGCGACCATCACGCGAAGCCGCCGGGAACTGCTCGTCCGCGTGCTGCTCTGGGCCTTGGCCTTCATCGTCGCCGGGTTCGCCGGCCGGTTGACCATCATCGACGGCAAGGCGCTCAGCCTGGTGTGGCCGGCCGCCGGGGTTGCGGCCGTGTGGCTGGCGACAGGGGACCGCCGCACCTGGCCCGGAGACGTGCTGGCTCTCGGCGTGACCACCTTTCTCATCAACAGTCTGACCGGTTCCTCGGCCGGCATGTCCGGGGTCTTCGTGGTGGCGAACATCCTCCAGGCATCGCTGTTCGCCGCGTACCTGCACCGGCTGGTGCCGGACATGTGGGGTGGGGGTGGGACCCGTCCACTCTCGCGGATCAGCGACATCGGCCAGGTGATGGCCGCCGCCGGCGCAGCCTGTCTGGTCGCCTCAGTCGTCGGCAGTCTGGCGGTCTCTCAGCTCATCGACGACTTCACCGTGGAGAGCTGGGCGGTCTGGATGGGTCGCAACTGTGCGGGGATCCTGTCGCTCGGCGTCATCCTGCTGCTGGCCGGGGGAAGTCTCGAGCGTGGAGACGCCTGGGCTACGGTGCGTCGGGCGCGCAAGTGGCGTCGGATCCAGGTCCTGGAGGTGGTCGCTCTCGCGCTGACATCGGCGTTCCTCTACGTGATGTCCTTCCTGGTCTTCGACACCCTGCCGCTGGCATTCCTCCTCCTCCTCGTCACGGTCTGGGCGGGTCTCCGCTTCAGCCCGCTCGTCGTGGCAGTGCACAGCCTTGTCATGGGCGTGGCCGCCGTGTTGTTCACCCTTGACGGCCAGGGCCTCTTCGCTGCGGTGGACTCGCTGGAGCTCAGAGCTCTGCTGGCGCAGCTGTACGTCCTGATGGTGGTGGTCTTCGGGCTGGCCCTGTCCCTGGGGCGTGCCGAGCGGCTCAAGCTCCTCGCCGATCTCGCCGCCTCACAGCGCGCCGAGGCGGAACGTGCCCACCTGCTGAACGCCGTGCTCGAGGCGATGCATGACGGGATCACCGTGGTGCAGGCCGACGGCACCGTGCTGCTCCGTAACCCCGCCGGTCTCCAGCTCCTGGGTATGGAGGATCCCCCGTCCACGGTGGTGCCGGGGCCGGACTACGGGCTCTTCCGGCCCGACGGCACGACGCCGGCGTACCAGGAGCTGCCGCCGTTCCGGGCGCTCGCAGGCGAGGACGTGACCGACGAGGAGCTGGTCATCCGCAATGTCGCCAACCCAGGCGGCCGAGCGCTACGCGTGACCGCCCGGTTGCTTCCCGAGGGGGAGGACGGGGGGAGACGCGTCATGGTGGTCTACCAGGACGTCACGGCCGACAACGCGCATCGCGACTCCCTGAGCTCGTTCGCCGGGATCGTGGCGCATGACCTCTTCAACCCGCTCACCGTGATCGACGGCTGGGCCGAGTCCCTCGCCGCAGAGCTCCAGGAACGTGGCTCCGTTACCGCCGCCGAGGGTGGTCCGGTCATCGACAAGATCCGCAAGGGCGCCGCGGGGATGCGGGAGCTGATCAGCGACCTGCTGGCGTACAGCACGGCGCGGGACCAGTCGCTCAACCCGGCCATGGTGTCGCTCGAACAACTGGTGAACGAGTGCGCCGAGCTCCAGGTGAATCCCCGGCAGGTCCGGTCACGCGCCGACGTGCTCGTCGATCCGCTGCCCGACGTCTTTGCCGACGGGGCTCAGCTCCGTCAGCTGTTCAGCAACCTGATCGGAAACGCCGTCAAGTACGTCGCTCCCGGGGTCACTCCGCTCGTGCGGGTGCACGCGCAGGATGAGGCGCCGGGCTGGGTGCGCATCTGTGTGGTCGACAACGGGATCGGGATCCCGCCGGCCGAGCGGACCAAGATCTTCGAGGCCTTCCACCGGGCCGAGACCGAGAACTACCGGGGGACCGGGCTGGGCCTGGCCATCTGCCGGCGGATCGTCCAACGGCACGGCGGCACGATCCGCGTCGAGGGCAACCCGGACGGCACGGGGAGCGCGTTCGTCCTCACCCTGCCGACCTCGGCAGCGGCATTCGCCGACCGGATGCATCGAGACAGTTTCGCCCGGTCGACCTGACCCGGTGTGACCAGACCCACCCGCAGGACACGCGTGTCGCGGTCGAGAAGCGCTCGACATCAACGCTATAAAGGACGAGGCCCCGCAAAGTATGAGTTTGCGGGGCCTCGCCTATGACCGGTCGTGACGCCTCCGATCCCACGGTCGGTGTCCCTCGGCCCCGGCTGCGTCACCAGCCGCCCGGGAATCGCTTCCCAGAAGGTCCTCGTTCTCCGACCGATCGCGCCGCGAGTTCTTCACCCTTGGCGTGGGAGATTTCTATCCCGGCATCGTCTCGGCGGCAAGGGTTTCCCCGAAGTTCACCGGCCCTGATTCTCGCGGCGCGGCGTGTTGCTCCGGACACGCGGCAGGGCCCTCGTCCATCCCCAGGCTCCGTCCACAGAATCCACAGGGTCCCGCAGCGATGGCCTTGCCAGGAGGGCGGGCGCGGGGCACACTCTCGGGAACCGTCAGGGTTCGCTCGCTCGTTGTACGGGCATAGACGAGCTGACGGACCAGCTCGGGCAGGTGGAGGTCGGTGGTCGACATGTTGCGACTCGACAGCAAGGGACGCTCCCACGTGGGGCTGGTCCGTGACCACAACGAGGACGCGGCCTTCGCCGGCCCCTACATCGCGCTGGTTGCCGACGGGGTCGGTGGCGCTGCCGCGGGCGAGGTCGCTTCCGCCACCACGGCGTACGTCGTCTCGGCGATGAGCATGGCGCACGCCGACGACCCGCTGGACAGCGTGCTCCGCGCAGCCCTGAAGCTGGCCCAGGCCAACCTCGTGGCCGGGACCCAGCTCGATCCTGCGCGCACCGGAATGGCCACCACCTTGACCGCGATCGCCGGTAACGGCCGGGCCTTCGTCCTCGCCCACCTCGGGGACTCCCGGGCCTACCTGTACCGCGACGGCATCCTGTCCCAGCTGACCCGTGACCACACGTGGGTGCAGTCGATGATCGACGAGGGTCGGCTGCCCGTGGAGAAGGCGCGCGAGCATCCGTGGCGCCACGTCGTCACCCGGTATCTCGGTGCGGATCTGCCCCAGGAACCGGACATCCTCGAGCTCGACCTCCTGGTGGGGGACCGGCTCCTGCTCTGCAGCGACGGACTGACCGACCTCGTGGACGACTCGACCATCGCCGACCTGCTGGCGGCGCAGCCCGACGACGACCTGGCCTCCGGTGACCTGGTGCGGGCGGCCCTGGACCGTGGCGGCCGCGACAACGTGACCGTGCTGGTGAGCACCGTGGTCGACTCGGAGCGGATCAGCGCCGACGGCGCTCTGATCGGTGCGCTCGGCGACATCCACAACATCGTCGACGCCGCCGCCGTGCGGGTCGCCCACCCTGCCTGAGACTGCTCCCGCGAGCCCGGCGCCCGGTGATTCCGCCACGATCGCCGCGGAGCACCCGATCGGTGATTTCTGTGAAAATTGGTGTTGTTGTGGCCCGAGGGGCCACTTGTGCCGCACAATGGGCTCACAACTGCAGATCGTCACCCGACCACGAGTTCGGACCGACGCGCGAAGAGACCGCTGGGGAAGGCGTATCTCGACGCCGGTTCAACCAGGAGGTCACGGTGACACGTTCAGCGACCAGAGGCGTTGTCTACGTCCACTCATCGCCGTCCGCGTTGTGCCCACACATCGAGTGGGCCCTCGGCGGCGTACTCGGCGTTCCCGTGAGTCTGGAGTGGACCCCGCAGCCCGCCCAGCAGGGCACCTACCGCGCGGAGTACTCCTGGAGCGGTGAGGCGGGAACGGCTGCCGCCATCGCGTCCGCGCTCCGCGGATGGAACCACCTGCGGTTCGAGATCACCGAGGACCCCACCTCGGTCAGCGAGGGTCTGCGCTATGCCTGCACGCCGGATCTCGGTGTCTTCCACGCGGTCACCGGTCTGCACGGCGACATCATGATCCCCGAGGACCGGCTCAAGGCGGCCGTCGTCAAGGCGGCGCTGGGCGACACCACCGTGCTCAAGGAGATCGACAAGCTGCTCGGCAAGCCGTGGGACGACGAGCTGGAGACCTTCCGGCACGCGGGCGAGGGTGCCCCGGTGCGCTGGCTGCACCAGGTCGTCTGATCCAGACCTGAAACAAAGGGCGCTGCCGCGCCTCGTCCTACGGCGTCCCGAACCCCTAGGCGAAGACGAAGTAGCGCAGCCAGAGGTACGGCGCGGTCACGATGGCCGAGGCGATCACGACCACGATGCCGTACTTCGTGAACTCCCAGAAGCTGATCGGCGCACCGTAGCGACGGGACGATGCCGAGCACCACGACGTTCGCGCTGGCTCCGACCGCCGTGGCGTTGCCACCGAAGTCCGCCCCGAGCGCCAGGCCCACCAGAGCACCTCACCGGTACCGCCCGGCTGCGCCGCGACCAGCGATGCCGACGACCGGTGCCATCGTCGCGACGTACGGGATGTTGTCGACGATTCCCGACAGCACCATCGAGACCACCAGCAGGACCATCGTGGCCAGGAGAAGCCTGCCGCTCGTCTCCTGGGCGAGGAAGTCAGCGAGTGCCTTGATGATGCCGGTCTCGACGAGCGCGCCGACCATCACGAACAGGCCCATGAAGAAGACCAGGGTCTCCCACTCGACGTCGGCGATCGCCTCCTCGGTGCTCACCTTGGAGATCAGCACCAACAGGCCGGCACCCAGGAGCGCGACGACGGAGGGTTCGTAGTGCAGGACCGGGTGAAGCACGAAGCCGAGCCATGCACCAGCCCCAGGACGAACAGGCTCTGCCACAGCAGCTTGGGATCCTGGATCGCCTCGCGCTCGGAGAGCCTCATCACCTCGGCGACCCGCTCGGGTCACTGGTGAAGGAGTCCCGGAAGAGGACCGGCACAGCCCCACGAACACCGCGAGCATCACGAGCACGATACGGGGCCAGGTTGAGGATGAAGTCGTTGAACGTCAAGACGGCCCGGCTGGCGATGATGATGTTCGGCGGGTCGCCGATCAGGGTCGCGGCACCGCCGATGTTGGAGGCCATCACCTCGGCGAGCAGGAACGGGACCACCTTCAGCCCCAGGCGCTCGCACACCAGGAACGTCACCGGCGCGATCAGCAGCACCGTGGTGACGTTGTCGAGCAGGGCCGAGGCCACCGCGGTGATCAGGACCAGCAGCACCATACCACGAACGGGCGCCCCCGGCGCGCTTGACGGCGAAGATTGCCAGGGCCTCGAAGAGCCCCGTGCGCTTGATGACCCCGACGATGATCATCATCCCGAGCAGCAGGAAGATGACGTTCCAGTCGATGCCCGAGTCGGCCGAGTAGAAGGCGGCCTCGCCGTCGGTCAGGCTCAACGCCAGCATCAGGGCGGCGCCACCGAGAGCGGCGGCCACCCGGTGGACGCGTTCGGTCGCGATCAGCGTGTAGGCCCCGATGAAGACCACCAGGGCTGCGATGTGGGTGAACGTCATCCGGCGTCCCCGACGATCACGGAGAGCAGCTTCGAGGCGGTGATGACACCGAGCGTGTCGCTGCCGTCGCGGACCAGGAGCAGCGGGCTGCGCAGCGACGCCATCAGCGCCGCACACTCCAGCACGTTGGCGTCGGGCTCGACGACAGGAAGCCGCTGGCGCTTGCCTTCCTGCGGGAGCAGGTCACCCACGCTCTTGCCCTCGAGCCTGCTCGCGCAGCGGTCCGCCGTCTCCTCGTCGTACGTCGCGACCAGGGAGGGGTCCTCCTGGAGGTACGTCGGGATCAGCAGCTTGAGCACCTGGGAGCTGGCGAGCACGGCGATCGGATCACCGGAGTCATCCACCACGACCACCCCCGGCAGGCGGCGCTGGCCGATGACGAGAGCAGCCTCGCGGGCGGGCGCGGTGGCCGTGAGAATCGGGTAGTCCTCGATCAGGTCAGATGCGTGCATGCGCCCACCCTAAGGTCTTCCCGCGCTCGGTCGGACACCCCAGTGTCGTCGGTGACAGTCGGTCAGAGGGGGATGTTGCCGTGCTGCCCGCGGACGCCGTCACCGGCTTCGTGGATGGCCTTCGCCAGTGCCGTGCGGGTCCGGTCAGGGGACACCACCTCATCGACGACACCGATCTCGACGGCCTTGTCGACGCCTCCGGCGATCCGCTCGTGCTCGGCGGCCAGCTCGGCCTCGACCTGCGGACGGATCTCGGGGGACACCTCGGCCAGCTTGCGTCGGTGCAGGATCCGGATCGCCGCGACCGCGCCCATGACGGCGACCTCGGCACCGGGCCAGGCGAACACCTTGGTCGCGCCCAGCGAGCGGGCGTTCATCGCGATGTAGGCGCCGCCGTACGTCTTGCGCGTCACCAGGGTGACCCGCGGGACCACGGCCTCGCCGAAGGCGTGCAGGAGCTTGGCGCCACGTCGTACGACGCCGTCCCACTCCTGGCCGACGCCGGGCAGGTAGCCCGGGACGTCCACGAGGACGACCAGCGGCACCCCGAACGCGTCGCACATGCGCACGAACCTCGACGCCTTCTCGGCCGAGAGTGAGTCCAGGCAGCCGCCGAGACGCAGCGGGTTGTTGGCCACCACACCCACCGTGCGACCGCCGAAGCGGCCGAGGGCGGTCACGATGTTGGGAGCCCACTTCGCGTGCAGCTCCTGGGCGGTCCCCTCGTCGAGAACGGCCTCGACGAGCGGGTGCACGTCGTAGGCGCGCTTCTTCGACTCGGGCAGCATGAGGGAGAGGTCGACGTCCTCGACCTTCGCGAGGTCGAGGCTGCCCTGGCTGCCGAGCAGCGAGGTCACGGCGCGGGTTCGGTCGAGGGCCTCGCGCTCGCTCTCGGTGAGGATGTGGACGACACCGGAACGCCGGCCGTGCGGCTCCGGGCCGCCGAGCCGCAGCATGTCGACGTCCTCGCCGGTCACCGAGCGGACCACTTCGGGACCGGTGACGAAGATCCGTCCCTCCGGACCGAGGATCACCACGTCGGTGAGCGCCGGGCCGTACGCCGCGCCACCGGCGGCCGGGCCGAGCACCACCGAGATCTGCGGGATCTTGCCGGAGGCCTGGGTCATGATGTGGAAGATCAGGCCGACGGCGTGCAGCGAGAGCACACCCTCGGCGAGCCGTGCGCCGCCGGAGTGCCACAGACCCACGACCGGCACCCCGAGCTCCAGGGCGTGCTCGTAGGCCTTGACCACGACCTTGCAGCCGACCTCGCCCATGGCGCCGCCCATGACAGTGGCGTCGGAGCAGAAGGCGACGACGGGTGACCCGTCCACCTCGCCGGTGGCGGCGAGCATGCCGGAGTCGTCGTCCTCGGTGAGCAGGCTCACCGTGCCGTCATCGAAGAAGGCGGCGAGCCGGTGGTTCGGGTTGCGGAAGTCCTCGTCGCGGGGGACCTTCGCGGGCTTGGCGGGGGCGGTCGTGGTCGGGGTCATCTCACACGCTCCGGAAGGCGATCGCGACGTTGTGGCCGCCGAAACCGAAGGAGTTGTTCAGGGCGGCGATCTGGCCGTCGGCGAGCTTGCGCTCCTCGCCGGCGAGGTCGAGTCCGACGTCCTCTGGGTCCTCGAGGTTGATCGTGGGCGGCACCATCCGGTCGCGGAGCGCGAGGATCGTGGCCACCGACTCGAGGGCTCCGGCGGCACCGAGCAGGTGCCCGGTCATCGACTTGGTCGAGCTGACCACGACGCTCTCTGCCGCGCTCTCACCCAGGGCATTGCGGATCGCCATCGCCTCGGCCACGTCGCCCTGCGGGGTCGAGGTGGCGTGGGCGTTGATGTGCACGATGTCGGAGGCTTCGAGGTCGGCCTCGCGCAGCGCCATCTTCATCGCCCGGGTGGCACCGAGACCGGAGGGGTCCGGCTGGGCGATGTCGTGCGAGTCGGCGGTGATGCCCGCTCCG
Organism: uncultured Actinomycetota bacterium; assembly: GCA_963740525.1. GTDB lineage: Bacteria > Actinomycetota > Actinomycetes > Propionibacteriales > Nocardioidaceae > CAVUEG01. The sequence continues at coordinate 41,476 of CAVUEG010000006.1, read as the reverse complement.
GCGGCCTCGGCGTACACGTGGGCTCCGCGCGCCTTGGCGTGCTCCTCGGACTCGAGCACCAGCACGGCGGCGCCCTCACCGAGGACGAAGCCGTCACGGCCCCGGTCCCAGGGACGGGAGGCCCGCTCGGGCTCGTCGTTGCGCTTGGAGAGCGCCATCATCTGGCCGAAGGCGGCCATCGGCAGCGCGTGCACGGCGGCCTCCGTGCCGCCCACGACGACGACATCGGCCCGGCCGAGCCTGATCATGTCGATGCCGAGCGCGATCGCCTCGTTGCCGGAGGCACACGCCGAGACCGGGGTGTGCACGCCGGCCTTGGCGCCGATGGCCAGGCCGATGTTCGCCGCCGGACTGTTGGGCATCAGCATCGGGATCGCCAGCGGGGAGACTCGACGGGGGCCCTTCTCCTTGAGCAGGTCGTAGTTGGTCAGCAGCGTCTGAACGCCGCCGATCCCAGACGCCATGGCGACCCCGAGTCGCTCAGGGTCGACGCCGCCGTCGGCGAGCCCGCAGTCTGCCCAGGCCTCGAGCGCGGCGACCAGTGCCAGCTGCCCGGATCGGTCCAGGCGGCGGGCCTTCACCCGGTCGAGCACCTCGCTCGGGTCGACCAGGACCTCTGCTGCGATCTGGGTGCCGAGCTGCTCGGCCCAGTCATGCTCGAGGCGGCGTACCCCCGACTGGCCGGCGAGGAGCGCCGCCCAGGTCGAGGGAACGTCACCGCCGACCGGGGAGGTGGTCCCCAGTCCGGTCACGACGACTCGCGTTGATGACATCTGTCGCGCTCAGCCGTTCTGCGCGCGCTCGATGAACGCAACGGCGTCACCGACGGTCTTGAGGTTCTTGACCTCGTCGTCGGGGATGCGCACGTCGAACTTCTCCTCGGCCGCAACCACGACCTCGACCATCGACAGGGAGTCGACGTCAAGGTCCTCGACGAACGACTTGTCGAGCTGGACGTCCTCGGCAGGGATGCCGGCGACCTCGTTGACGATGTCGGCGAGGTCGGTGCGGATCTCTTCGGTGGTGGCCATCTGGTGGCTCTCCTTCTTGGTGGTGGTTGGTACGTCGAAAACTCGTGGGTCGGTCGACCTCAGGGAACGATGACGACCTGGGCTGCATAGGCAAGGCCGGCGCCGAACGCGATCAGCAGCGCGACATCGCCCGACTTGGCCTCACCCTCCTGGACCATCCGGTCCAGGGCGAGCGGGATCGAGGCTGCCGAGGTGTTGCCCTGCTCGGCGATGTCACGGGCGACCCGGACGTGCGCGGGGAGCTTCATGGAGCGGGCCATCGCGTCGATGATCCGCATGTTCGCCTGGTGCGGCACGAACAGGTCGAGGTCGTCGATGGTGATGCCGGTCGCGTCCAGGGTCTGCTGGGCGATCTTGGCCATCTCGTAGGCGGCCCAGCGGAAGACCTGGTTGCCCTGCATCACCAGGTGCGGCATCGAGGGGGTGTCGGAGGCGACGACGTCGCGCCAGTCCTCCTTCTGCCGGATCAGGTCGAACTGCTCGCCGTCGGAGCCCCAGACGACGGGCCCGACACCGGGGGAGTCGGACGGTCCGACGACGACCGCGCCGGCTCCGTCGGCGAAGATGAAGGCCGTGCCCCGGTCGGCCACGTCGGTCAGGTCGGAGAGGCGCTCGACACCGATCACGAGGACGTGGCGGGCGCTGCCGCCACGGACCATGTCCGAGGCCAGTGCGAGGCCGTGGCAGAAGCCCGCACAGGCCGCCGAGATGTCGAACGCGGCGGCCTTGTCGGTGCCGAGCTCGTGCGCGATCGCGGTGGCGACGGCCGGTGTCTGGAGCATGTGGGAGACCGTCGCGACCACGACGGCGTCGATCTGCTTGGCGTCGATGCCGGAGCGCTCCAGCGCGACCTTCGACGCCTCGACGGACATCAGCTGGACGGTCTCGTGCGGCGCGGCCCACCGACGCTGGCGGATGCCGGAGCGCTGCTGGATCCACTCGTCACTGGAGTCGATGGCCTCGATGACCTCGGAGTTCGGGATCACGATGCTGGCGCGGTAGGTGCCCAGGCCGAGGATCGCAGCGTGGGTGGCGCCGTTGGACGGGTTGAGCGTGACCATCAGGAGACCCCTTCCGGGTGCAGGCGGACGAGGGGCTGACCGGGCGAGACCAGGTCGCCGTCCTCGACGAGCCACTCGACGATGGTGCCGCCGTACGGCGCGGTGACGGGGGTCTCGTCGCGGGTGCTGGCCACGGCGCCGATGGTGTGGTCGGCGTTCAGCGAGGCGCCCTCGGGGAGCAGCCCGCTGAGGCGGAAGGTGCCCTTGGCCGGGGAGACGAGCATCCGCCACGTGGGGGAGGTGTCCATGACCGACGCCTCGCCGTGCTTGTCACAGAAGGCGCGCGCGGCATCGAGCTGGTCGGGCGTCTTCAGAGCGAAGGTCTCGACCCCCTTCATCGCGCGCTTGGCGATGCCGGTCAGCGTGCCGGCCGGCGGCATCTCCAGGATCCCGGTCACGCCGAGGTCGAGCATCGTGTCCATGCAGAGGTCCCAGCGCACGGGCGTGGAGACCTGGGTGACGATCCGCTTGAGTACGGCGCGTCCGTCGTGCACGACCTGCCCGTCCCGGTTGGAGATGACCGGGGTGCGCGGGTCGTGGGTGGAGACGGCGCGGGCGAGCTGACCGAGGGCACCGACGGCGGGCGCCATGTGCTCGGTGTGGAACGCCCCGGCCACCGAGAGCGGGATCAGCCGGGCGCGAGAGATGGGCTCGGCCTCGAAGGACTCGGCCAGCTTGGCCAGCTGCTCGGTGGTGCCCGCGGCGACGATCTGCCCGGGGCCGTTGTCGTTGGCGGCGGTGAGGCCATGCTGGTCGAGCCGGGCCAGGACCTCGTCGCGTTCTCCGCCGAGGACGGCCGTCATGCTCGTCGGCGTCGCGGTGGCCGCCTGCGCCATCGCCTTGCCGCGCTCACGGACCAGCACCATCGCCTGCTCGGCGGTGATGACCCTGGCGCCGGCGGCGGCAGTCAGCTCGCCGACGCTGTGCCCGGCGACCGCCCCGACGCGGGCGAACGCGTCGGTGGGGTGGGGGTAGAGCGCGAGAGCGGCGACCAGACCGGCGCCCACGAGCAGCGGCTGGGCGATCGCGGTGTCCCTGATGGTGTCGGCGTCCGCGACCGTGCCGTAGTGGGCGAGGTCGAGACCGGCGACGGTCGAGAGCCAGTGCAGCCGCTCGGTGAAGACCGGGTCCTCGAGCCAGGGCGCGAGGAAACCGGGCGCCTGGGCACCTTGACCGGGAGCGACAATGACGAGCACACCCCCACGATGCCGGTCCCGGGGCGCCGATGCGTCATCGGCGCCCACGAAACTCACCCCCGGTTCTTTGTAGGATTCCTACAACTGAGGCTCGGGGTTGCTCAGTCTTCCAAGCGTCAGGGCCAGCCGGTAGGTGTAGGCATCGCGCGGGTTGCCCGCGGACAGGCCGGTCACCTCGGCGGCCCGCCGCAGGCGGTAGCGCACCGTGTTGGCGTGCACGAACAGCGAGCGAGCAGTGGCCTCGAGGGAGCCGCCGTGGTCGAGGAACGCGGCCACGGTGTCCAGGATCGCCGGTCCCGACTCCTCCAGCGGTCGGTAGATCTCGGCGACCAGCTGGCGGCGCGCGTGGCCGTCTCCGGACAGGGCGCGCTCCGGGAGCAGGTCGTCACTGGTGACCGGCCTGGGGGCGTCCGGCCAGCCGGCGGCCGCGCGGAGCCCCGCCACCGCCGCCCGAGCCGACAGGTTGGCCGAGAGCAGGTCGGGGACCATCGGCCCGACGACGACGGGCCCCTCCCCGAAGTGCTCGACCACCGCGGCTCCTGCCTTGTCGGCGTCCGAGACGCCGCCGAGGAGCACCACGAGCCGGTCACCCTGCACTGCGCAGAGGGCGTCGAGGTCGACGTGGCGGGCGGATCGGCGTACGTCGTCGATGATCGCCTCGCGTGACCCGGGGTCCGCCATCCGTGGGACCCGGCCCATCACGACGACCACGTGTCCTCGTCCGGCCCAGCCCAGCGCACTGGCGCGCGAGCGGAGGGTCTCGTCGGCCTCGGCACGAAGCACCGAGTCGACCACGAGTGCCTCGAGCCGGGCGTCCCAGGCGCCTCGCATCTCGGCCGCCCTGGCGTAGACCTCGGCGGTCGCGAACGCGACATCTCGGGCATACCGGGCCACGGCCTCACGCACCGACGGTGCATCGGCCTCGCCGACCACCTCGAGTACGTGGTCCTCGACGACCTGGATGCTCACCTTCACCATCTCGACCGTCTGATGGAGGGTCACGACGCCGGTGAGTGCGCGAGGTGCGGCGCCGAAGACGGCCGAGGTGATGGGCGACGTCGACCCACCCGGGTCGCGGTACCAGGTGATGAAGCCCTTGATGCCGGCCTGGACGATCACGCCGATCCAGGAGCGGTCCTCCGCGGAGAGCTGCCGGAACCACGGCATGTCTCGTTCCATGCGCGCGGTGGAGGCCGTGGTGAGCATGCCGGTCGCGCGCTGGAGACGCTGCGCGATCTGGGCGCGGCTGCGCGGCTTCTGCGCGGAAGTCGACTCGGCCACGCCTTGAGCCTATGCCGACTAGTCCACTGGGGGGATGACCTCACGCCTGGGCACGTGTGAAAGTCGTTCCGGGTGGGCAGGCTCGGTTCACCAAGTGGTCATTTCCCCAACAGGACAAGGCCAGTCGGCCACATCTGACTCGGGTTCTGGTTAACTTCGCGGAGCCGATCTCAACGAAGGGCAGCACGTGACCAAGACTCCTGAGGTCCAGTTCGTCACGATCCATGGTCACCGCCGTGCATTCCTCCGGGTGGGCCAGGGACCGGTCCTCCTGCTGCTCCACGGTCTCGGGTGCGACCACACCACCTGGCTGCCCGTCATCCAGGCGCTCTCGCGCCGCTACACGGTGATCGCCCCGGACCTGTTGGGCCACGGAAGCTCCGCCAAGCCGCGCGCGGACTACAGCGTCGGTGGCTACGCCAACGGCATGCGGGACCTGCTGACGGTCCTCGGGATCGAGACCGCCACAGTGGTCGGTCACAGTTTCGGCGGCGGTGTCGCCATGCAGTTCGCCTACCAGTTCCCCGAGCGGACCGAACGGTTGATCCTCGTCGCTCCCGGCGGCATCGGTCCCGAGGTGTCGGCGGGGATCCGGGCCATCACGCTGCCGTTCTTCCAGCAGGTGATGGGGATCGCGACTCTCCCCGGCATCCGTCACCTCGGCAAGGCGGCTCTCAGGGCGCTCGCCGGGACGGGCATGTCACCGACCCGTGACCTGGATGAGGTCGCCGACATCTACGAGACCTTCAAGGACCGGCACTCGCGTGCCGCGATCCGCCACGTCGTACGAGCCGTCGTCGACTGGCGAGGCCAGATCGTGACGATGGCGGATCGTGGCTACCTGACCGAGGGCATGCCGATGTGCGTGGTCTGGGGGAGCGAGGACGCCGTGATCCCGGTCAAGCACGCCGTGATCGCCGGCGACATCGCGCCCGGGGCGCGGGTCGAGGTCATCCCCAACGCCGGCCACTTCCCCCACAAGGACCACCCGCAGCGGTTCGTCCGGATCGTCTCCGAGTTCATCCGGACCACGGCCCCCGCCGTACACAGCCGCGACGACTGGCGCGAGCTGCTGGTCCACGGGCCCCAGCACTCGCTGATCCGCGAAGGTGCCGGCGACCGCCCGATGGCCCCCGTCACCTCCATCACCGGGTGAAGACCACCCGCTGACGCGGCGCATCTTGCCCCTCAAAAACCGCTGACGCGGCGCATCTTGTCGCTCAGAACGCACTGATGCGGCGCATCTTGCCGTTCAGGCGTCGCCGCCCTCCTGCTTGACGTCGGCGACGGCGGTCGGGTCGTCGATGCGGTACTTGCGGAACGCCTCCACGACGGTCTCCTGCTTGACCTCGCCACGCTCGGCGAGCGCCTGCAGGGCTTGTACGACGACCGACTGGGCGTCCACGTGGAAGAAACGGCGCGCGGCCGGGCGCGTGTCGGCGAACCCGAAGCCATCGGTGCCGAGCACGTGGAACTCGTTGGGCACCCAGTGCGCGATCTGCAGGGGTACGGCGCGCATGTAGTCGCTCACCGCCACGATCGGACCGGCCGCTTCCTTGAGCTTGTGCGTGACGTACGGCGTCCGCGGCTGCTCGTCGGGGTGAAGCAGGTTCCACTCCTCGGTGGCCCCACCGTCACGCGCGAGCTCGTTCCAGGACGTGACCGACCAGGTGTCGGCGGCGACGCCCCACTCCTCGGCCAGCATGCGCTGGGCGTCAACGATCCACGGGAAGCCGACACCGGAGGCCATCAGCTGCACCCGCGGCGGCTCGGCCGATCCAGAGTTGGCGACCTCGGGAGCCACGGCGAAGTGGTAGATCCCCTTGAGCAGCCCCTCGACGTCGAGGTTCTCCGGCTCGGCGGGCTGGGAGACCGGCTCGTTGTAGACGGTCAGGTAGTAGATGACGTTCTCGCCCTCCGGGTGCTCGTCCGAGACGGAGTACATCCGGCGCAGGCCGTCCTTCATGATGTGCGCGATCTCGTGGGCGTGCGCGGGGTCGTAGTGAACGACGGCCGGGTTCGTCGCGGCGAGCAGCGGAGAGTGGCCGTCCGCGTGCTGGAGCCCCTCCCCGGTCAGTGTGGTCCGGCCCGCGGTGGCCCCGATCAGGAACCCGCGCGCGAGCTGGTCGGCCATGGCCCAGATCGAGTCACCCGTGCGCTGGAAGCCGAACATCGAGTAGAAGATGTAGAACGGGATCATCACCTCGCCGTGGGTGGAGTACGTCGACCCTGCCGCCGTGGCCGAGGCCATCGCACCGGCCTCGGAGATGCCTTCGTGCAGCATCTGACCCTGTTCGGACTCCTTGTAGGAGAGCAGCAGCTTGCGGTCGACGGACTCGTACTGCTGTCCGCCGGGGTTGTAGACCTTCGCGCTCGGGAACATCGAGTCCATGCCGAAGGTGCGGTACTCGTCGGGCGCGATCGGCACGATCCGCTTGCCGATCTCGGGGTCCTTCATCCAGTCGCGCAGCAACCGGACGAGCGCCTGCGTGGTGGCGACCTTGTTCTTGCCCGAGCCCACCTTGAGGTCGGCGTACACGTCGTCGCCGGGAAGCTTCAGCGGCTTCGCGCGCACCACCCGCTTGGGCAGCGAACCGCCGAGGGCACGACGGCGCTCGAGCATGTACTCGATCTCCGGGGAGTCCTGGCCGGGGTGGTAGAACGGCGCGACCTCGGCCTCGTCGATCTGGCTGTCGCGGATCGGCAGGTGCAGCCGGTCGCGGAACTTCTTGAGGTCGTCCTTGGTCAGCTTCTTCATCTGGTGCGTGGCGTTCTTGCCCTCGAGGGCGTCGATCGTCCACCCCTTGATCGTCTTCGCGAGGATGACGGTCGGCTGGCCGGCGTGCCGGGTCGCGGAGTCGAAGGCGGCGTACACCTTGCGGTAGTCGTGACCACCGCGCGGAAGCTTCACGATCTGGTCGTCGCTGAGGTGCTCGACCATCTTGCGCAGTCGGGGGTCGGTGCCGAAGAAGTGGTCGCGGATGTACTCCCCGCCCTCGGTCGAGTACGTCTGGAACTGGCCGTCGGGGGTGGCGTTCATCCGGTTGACCAGTACGCCGTCCACGTCGGCGGCGAGCAGCGGGTCCCACTCGCGACCCCACACGACCTTGATCACGTTCCAGCCCGCGCCGCGGAAGTTCGACTCGAGCTCCTGGATGATCTTGCCGTTGCCGCGCACCGGGCCGTCGAGCTGCTGGAGGTTGCAGTTGACGACGAAGGTGAGGTTGTCGAGCTCCTCGCGCGCAGCAAGGCCGATAGCGCCGAGCGACTCGGGCTCGCCCATCTCGCCGTCCCCGAGGAACGCCCAGACGTGCTGGTCGCTGGTGTCCTTGATGCCGCGGTTCGACAGGTAGCGGTTGAACCGGGCCTGGTAGATCGCGTTGAGCGCCGTCAGGCCCATCGAGACCGTCGGGAACTCCCAGAAGTCCGGCATCAGCCGGGGGTGGGGGTAGGACGGCAGTCCCTGGCCCACGCCGTGCTGCACCTCCTGGCGGAAGCGCGAGAGCTGCTGCTCGCTCAGCCGACCCTCGAGGAACGCCCGCGCGTAGATGCCCGGCGAGCCGTGGCCCTGGATGTAGATCTGGTCGCCGCCGCCGGGGTGGTCCTTGCCGCGGAAGAAGTGGTTGAAGCCGACCTCGTACAGCGATGCGGCCGACTGGTACGTCGCGATGTGACCGCCGACCTCGAGGCCCTTGCGGTTGGCAGAGGAGACCATCACCGCGGCGTTCCAGCGGATGAAGGCCCGGATCCGACGCTCGAGGTCCTCGTCGCCGGGGAACCACGGCTCCCGCTCGGGCGGGATCGTGTTGATGTAGTCGGTGCTCCTCAGGGCCGGTACGCCGACCTGCTTCTCGCGGGCCCTCTCGAGCAGCCTCAGCATCACGTAGCGCGCCCGGTCCCGGCCCCGCTCGTCGACCATCGCGTCGAACGAGTCGATCCACTCGTGGGTCTCGTCGGGGTCGATGTCGGGCAGCTGCGTGGGGAGCCCTTCGTGGATCACGGGGGGCTTGGGCTGTACGCGGTCCGGAGAATTCGTCACCGTTGCATCGTGTCACGTCGGACGGGCTGAAGAAATCTACCGATCGGTAGCCCCGAACCCGGCGAGACGCACCTCGCCGGCCCCGCCCGATCGGGCGTCCGCAAACTCCCTGAAAGCCGTGGCCGGGGACCGCGCCCGACAGGGTCGCGAGGCCGCACCGGACGGGCGCGCGATGGGACAGGGTTGCGCAGTCGGGCGCGGTCGGGTGAACTTGGCGGCAACTCGCCCGGGACGGCCCGGGCGGCAGAGTCGTTTGGAGGAGTCGGTTGAGCGCGACCGGGGGTGGTTCCGCCACCCAGACAGCCGGGGCCCAGTTGGGTTTCAAGACGGGCATGGTTGTTCAGGAGATGGGCTGGGACGAGGACGTCGACGACGAGCTTCGGGTCCAGATCGAGGACACGATCGACGCAGACATGGTCGACGGTGACTACGGCAACGTCGTGGACGCGGTGCTCCTGTGGTGGCGCAACGACGACGGCGACCTGGTGGACGCCCTGGTGGACTCGCTGACCGACCTGGTCGGTGGCGGCCAGATCTGGCTGCTGACCCCCAAGGTCGGCCGGCCCAACGCCGTGGACCCGGCGGCGATCGCCGAGGCCGCCCCGATCGCAGGCCTCGCCACGACGACGACGGCCGGCGTCAGCAAGGACTGGGCAGCCACCCGACTGGTCGCCCCCAAGCACTGACACCAGCGCAGACCCGCGGTTCGAGACGGGCTATCCGTCCGCTGTAACTGACAGTTACGGTAGTGCGGTCGCCCATCTCCAGGAGGACCTCCCTGATGCTGTCCAAGGCCGCCGACTTCGTCGCCAACCAGGCAGTCGCCGTCTCCGTGCTCACGAAGGCCGGCATCGTGCGGCCGTACTCACCCCGAACGCTGTACCGGATGGGCACCTGCCTGCATGACTGGGGCATGGGGTTCGCCGGCGGCTTCGGCACCCTGGCACTGAGGGCGCCCGACCAGGTCGGTCTCGTCGACGAGCTGGGTGAGCTCACCTGGGCGGAGATCGACGCGCGCTCGACCCGGCTGGCGAACGCCCTGGAGGCACGCGGAGTCGGAGAGGGCGACAGCGTCGCGGTCCTGTGTCGCAACCACCGCGGGTTCGTCGACGTCTCGGTGGCCCTGTCCAAGCTCGGCGCGGACATCCTCTACCTCAACACCGCCTTCGCCGCCCCCCAGCTGGGCGAGGTCTGCGAGCGCGAGTCGCCGCAGGCGATCGTGTACGACGAGGAGTTCACCGACCTCGTCGACCGGGCCGGGGTCGAGATCGACCGGATCCTGGCCTGGACCGAGGGTGGCCCCTCGTCCGAGGTGCCGGTCCTCGAAGACCTCATCGAGTCCGGCTCCTCGCAGCGACGTACCCCGCCCGAGCACCGCACCAGGCCGGTCATCCTGACGTCCGGCACCACAGGGACGCCGAAGGGCGCCCCGCGCGGCGAGGCGGGGATCGACGCAGCGGTCGCGCTCCTCTCGCGGATCCCGATGCGCAGCGGCTACACCGTGCACATCGCGGCACCGCTGTTCCACACCTGGGGCTGGGCCTACCTGAACATGTCGATGCTGCTGGGCACCACGATGGTCCTGCGCCGCAAGTTCGACCCGGCCGTCACGCTGGAGACCGTCACCGACCACCGCTGTGACGCGCTCGTGGTCATCCCGGTGATGCTGCAGCGGATCCTTCGGCTGCCCGACGAGGTGAAGGACGCGCACGACTTCGAGACCGTGAAGATCGTCGCCGCCTCCGGGTCGGCGCTGCCAGGTGACCTCGGCACCGAGTGGATGGACCAGTTCGGAGACAACCTCTACAACACCTACGGCTCGACCGAGGTCGCCTGGGCCACGATCGCCGACCCGCAGGACCTGCGGACCGCGCCCGGCACCGCCGGCAAGCCTCCGCGCAACACCGTGGTCCGGCTGTACGACGCCGACGACCGGCCCGCCGCTCCGGGCGAGCCGGGGCGGATCTTCGTGGGCAACTCGATGCTCTTCGAGGGGTACACCGGGGACGGCGGGAACAAGCACAGCATCGACGGGCTGATGTCCAGCGGTGACATCGGACGCTTCGACGACGACGGCTACCTCTTCGTGGAGGGGCGCGACGACGAGATGATCGTCTCCGGCGGGGAGAACGTGTTCCCCAAGGAGGTCGAGGACTGTCTCGCCCGGCACGAGTCGGTCTCCGAGGCGGCGGCGGTCGGCGTCGAGGACGAGGAGTTCGGCAAGCGTCTGAGGGCGTTCGTCGTGACGGACGGGTCCGTCGACGAGGACGGCCTCAAGGCCTGGGTGAAGGACAACCTGGCGCGGTACAAGGTCCCGCGCGAGATCGTCTTCCTCGACGAGCTTCCCCGCAACGCGACTGGCAAGGTCCTCAAGCGTGAGCTCGTCGACTACGACTCCTGAGCCACCTGAGCGACCTGAGCGCCCCGAGCCGCCTGGCGACGGGTCGCCGTCGGTCGGTGAGCGCGCCCCCGACTTCACGCTGCGCGACCAGCACGGGACCCCGGTCTCGTTGGCGGAGCTGTGCGAGGAGAAGGCGGTGCTCCTGGTCTTCTACCCGTACGCCTTCAGCGGCGTGTGCACCAAGGAGCTGACCGGCTTCCGCGACCGGCTCGACGACTTCGCCTCCGACCGAACCGCGCTGGTCGCCGTCTCCTGCGACCCGAAGTACGCCTTGCGTGCCTTCGCCGACGTCGACGACCTGAGGTTCCCGCTGCTGTCGGACTTCTGGCCGCACGGCCAGGTCGCTGCGGCGTACGGCGTGTTCGACGAGGTCAAAGGGTGCCCGAGGAGGTCGTCCTTCGTGATCGACCGGCGGGGGATCGTGCGCTGGGCGGTCCATCAGGCCATGGCCGAGGAGCGCGACCTCGAGGAGCACGCCCGCGCGCTGGCCGCGGCGGTCTGAACCGCCTCGGCCCTGCCGGCGGTGTCAGCCGCCACCGGGCCGTCAAGGTAAAGAAATCGAAAGAAATGACCGAATCCTCTAGCGGTGCGCGTCCTCAGCGCCAGAATGGTCCTACTGCGACCGCTGGTGACCCGAGACGCCAGCGGTCGCAGCCTTGTCCGGACGAGTTTCCGCTGGCCGTCCGCCCTCGCGTAGTCTGCTGCCGGTCTCGCTGCCAGGGCACCACCTGGCTGGGACACCCGGGGCGTATAGCTCAGCGGTAGAGCACCTCCCTTACAAGGAGGTGGTCGCAGGTTCGATCCCTGCTGCGCCCACCGCTTCGTGACCGGTCATGCCCTCAGGGGCGTCGTGGTTAGAGTGACCGCAACTGGTCACCAGCCTCGGAGGTACGCCGTGCTCGTTCCGCTCACCGTCCAGGACTTCATCGACCGGGCCGCCATGGTCTACCCGGATCGGGTGGGTGCCGTGGACGAGCCGGAGCAGCCCGCGCCCCCGTTGGAGGACCTGACCTACCGCCGGATCGCAGAGCTCGCGGCAGCCCAGGCGGCTCGGCTCGACCAGCTGGGCATCGGCGTCGGCGAGCGGGTGGCCGTCGTCTCGCACAACAGTGCCCGGTTGCTGACATCCTTCTTCGGCGTCGCCGGTTACGGCCGGGTGCTGGTGCCGGTGAACTTCCGGCTGCGGCCCGACGAGGTCCGCTACATCGTGGAGCACTCCGGTGCCCGGGTGCTCCTGATCGACCCGGAGTTGAAGGAGGCCCTGGCCGACGTCGAGGCCGAGCACGTCTTCGTGCTCGGCGAGGACGACGACAACGACCTCTACCTGCACGGCGTGGAGCCGACTCCCTGGGAGCCGGACGAGAACGCGACCGCGACCATCAACTACACGTCCGGGACGACGGCCCGGCCGAAGGGCGTCCAGATCACGCACCGCAACATCTGGGTCAACGCGGTCACCTTCGCGCTGCACGCCGGGATCACCGACCGCGACGTGTACCTGCACACGCTGCCGATGTTCCACGCCAACGGCTGGGGGATGCCGTTCGCGATGACCGGGCTGGGCGTGAAGCAGGTGGTGATCCGCAAGATCGACGGGGCCGAGATCCTGCGTCGGGTCGAGCAGCACGGCATCACCGTGATGTGTGCGGCGCCCGCGGTGGTGAACGCCGTACTCGATGCGGCGGCGGACTGGGACGGGGAGGTCCCCGGTCGCGACCGGGTGCGGATCATCGTTGCCGGAGCCCCGCCCCCGACCAAGACCGTGGCGCGCGTCGAGTCCGACCTCGGGTGGGAGTTCGTGCAGATCTACGGGCTGACCGAGACGTCGCCGCTGCTGACGATCAACCGGACCCGCCAGGAGTGGGACGGGCTGGGCATCGAGGAACGGGCCGCCAAGCTGGTGCGTGCTGGGGCGCCTGCGCTGGGCGTCCGGCTGACACTGGCCGAGGACGACGAGGTGCTGGCGCGCTCCAACGTGGTGCTGGAGGGCTATTGGGAGCAGCCCGAGGAGTCCGAGCGGGCGCTGCGCGACGGCTGGTTCCACACCGGCGACGGGGGCGTGATCGGCGACGACGGCTACCTCACGATCAGCGACCGCAAGAAGGACGTGATCATCACCGGCGGCGAGAACGTCTCCTCGATCGAGGTCGAGGACGTGATCTTCTCCCATCCGGCGGTGGCCGAGGTGGCCGTGATCGGGGTGCCGGACGAGAAGTGGGGCGAGACGATCAAGGCGCTCGTGGTGCTGGTCGAGGGGGAGTCGCTCACCGAGGAGGAGCTGATCCGCTTCTGCAAGGAGCACGCCGCGGGCTTCAAGGCACCGACGACGGTGGAGTTCCGCGACGAGCTGGCGCGCACGGCCACCGGCAAGCTCCAGAAGTTCAAGCTCCGTGCGCCCTACTGGGAGGGTCGCGACCGCCAGGTCAACTGAGCCGACGCCCGCCGCGGCCTCGACTCCGTCCGCGCTAGCCTGCGTCCATGGCGCTTCGGCTGGGTGACGTGACGGCTCTGCTCGACGAGTGGTATCCGCAGTCCTGGGCGGCCGACTGGGACGCGGTCGGACTCGTGGCCGGCGACCCGGACACCGAGGTGTCGCGGATCATGTTCGCCGTCGACCCGTCCCCCGAGATCGCGGCCGAGGCGGTCGAGTGGGGCGCCGACCTCCTGGTCGTGCACCATCCGTTGTTCCTCTTCGCCGTGCACGGGGTGGCGGCCACGACCCCCAAGGGACGCACGCTGCACCGCCTGCTCACCGCGGGATGCGGGCTGTTCGCTGCCCACACCAACGCCGACGGGGCGCCTGGGGGCGTGAACGCGGCGCTGGCCGAGGCTCTCGGACTCACCGACCTGTCGGTGATCGAAGGTCCCGACGACGCGCTTGAGCCGCTCGACAAGCTGGTGACCTTCGTGCCGACCGAGGACGCCGACCGGCTGCGCACGGCGATCAGCGAGGCCGGGGCGGGCGCGATCGGGGACTATGACCACTGCACGTTCTCGGTGGTGGGCGAGGGTCGCTTCCGTCCGCTGGAGGGGGCCGAGCCGGTCATCGGCCGGGTCGGGGAGGTGGAGCTGGTCCAGGAGGCGAGGATCGAGTCCGTCTTCCCTCGGTCCCGGCGTACGGCGGTCGTGGCCGCGATGCGCGCCGTACACCCGTACGAGGAGCCGGCCTTCGACGTGCTGGAGCTGGCGAACCCCGGCTCCGGTCCGGCTCGGGGCACCGGACGCGTCGGTCGGTTGGAACGACCGATGACCCTGCGCGACTTCGCCGACCAGGTGTCGCGGGCGCTCCCGGCGACCGCTCACGGGGTGCGTGTCTCCGGTGACCCCGATCGGATGGTCGAGCGGATCGCGGTCACCCCGGGCGCGGGCGACTCGCTGCTCGACACGGTCCTGGGCCTGGGCGTCGACGCCTACGTCACCTCCGACCTGCGCCACCACCGCGCGGCCGAGTTCCGCGAGCACGACGGCCCGGCGCTGGTCGACGTCGCCCACTGGGCCGCGGAGTCCACGTGGCTGCCGGTCGTCGAGGCGAGGATCCGTGCGGCGGTCGAAGCGCGAGGGGATACGGTGGAGACTCGCGTCAGCACGACGCCCACCGACCCTTGGACCTTCCGCGTCTGACCACAGGAGCATGTTCTGAAAGCCGACCCGTTCGCCCAGCTGAAGCTGCTCGACGTCCAGGAGCTCGACGCCCGGCTCGACCTGCTGAACCACCAGCTGTCGACCCTGCCCGAGACCGCCGAGATCGCCCGGCTCACCGGCCAACAGTCGGCGCTGACCGACCGGCTGCGTGACGCGAAGATCGCCGCGGACGACCTGACGCGTGAGCAGAAGCGCGCCGACGCCGACGTCGAGCAGGTCAAGGCCCGTCGGGAGCGCGACCGCGAGCGGATGGAGTCGGGCGCGATCACCAGCCCGAAGGACCTCGAGCGGATGCAGCACGAGATGGACTCGCTCGAGCGTCGGATCTCCGACCTCGAGGACGTCGAGCTCGACGTGATGGAGCGGCTCGAGGAGGCGCAGGCGACGCTGCGCGACCTCGGCGTCCAGGCCGAGCAGCTCGAGCGTGAGATCGCTTCCCTCACGACGGTGCGCGATGAGAAGGCCGGCGACGTGACGGTCGAGCTCGAGCAGATCACCCGCGACCGCGAGACGGCGGCCTCCGGCCTGCCGGAGCCGCTGCTGGCGCTCTACGAGCGGCTGCGAGCCTCGAAGAACGGCGTGGGCGCCGCGGCCCTGCGCGCCCGCCAGTGCGGCGGCTGTCGCCTGACTCTCAACGCCGCCGACCTCGGCGTGATCGCGAAGACCCCCAGCGACGAGGTGATCCGGTGCGAGGAGTGCGACCGGATCCTGGTGCGCACGCTGGAGTCCGGGATCTGATGACCGCACGGTGGACGTCGGTCGTCATCGAGGCGGACGGCGGGTCTCGAGGCAACCCCGGCAACGCGGCGTACGGCGCGGTGCTGATGGACGCGGTCACCGGTGAGGTGATCGCCGAGCGCGGGGAGCGCATCGGCGTCGCGACGAACAACGTGGCCGAGTACCGCGGCCTGATCGCCGGGCTGGAGCTGGCGGCGGAGTTCGCGCCCGAGGCCGACATCTCGGTCCGGATGGACTCCAAGCTCGTCGTCGAGCAGATGTCGGGCAACTGGAAGATCAAGCACCCCGACATGAAGCCGCTCGCAGCCCAGGCCAACCGGCTCGCGCCGTTCGGGACGACGTACACCTGGATCCCGCGCGAGGAGAACACGTACGCCGACCGGCTCGCCAACGAGGCGCTGGACGACGTCCGTGACGCCGACGGCCTGATCGAGGGCGCGACGGCTCCGTCTCGCTCCGGTCGTGGCCGACCCGTCGCGTCGACCAATGCTCCCCAGGTCTCACACGGAGAAGGCGTGGTCACCACGCTGATCCTGCTGCGGCATGGCACCACCGGACCCGCCGGCGGCGACAGGGGACTCACCGACGAGGGGCGCGACCAGGTGCGCGCGGCGGCGGACTGGCTCGCGCCGGCCGTCGCGGACATCGACTTGGTCGTCACCTCACCGCGGCAGCGGGCGAGCGAGTCGGCCGCTCTGGTGGCCGAACGCCTCGACAAGCCGGTGGAGGTCGTGGCCGGGCTGGCCGAGATGGGTGGCGACGAGTCGTTCGCCGACGTCCGAGACCGCGTGGTCGCCGCACTCGACGCGCTGCTTGCGTCGTACGCCGGCAAGACGGTTGTCGCCGTCTCGCACCAGACACCGATCGCCGTGCTCGTCGCACACACCCTCAACGCCCCGCTGGAGTCGCTGTCGCGGATGGCGTTGAGAGCGGCTTCGGTCACCGTGCTGGCCTTCTCCGAGAACGGTCACGCGGCGCTGCGGCTGTTCAACGCGACCCCGGCCGAGGCCGGGTTGGCCGGAGGCTGAGCCCGGCTCGGCGTCACGCGGCAGGGTGCCAGACGCGTCGGGCGTTGACCACGACGTTGGCCTGGTAGCCGCCGCGGTCGGCGTCGTAGGCGCCGCCGCAGGTGATCAGGTTGAGCTCCCGGCGTCCGTGCGAGGTGTAGACGCGGCGGGCAGGGAAGTCCGCGTTCGGGTACGTCGTGATCGTGCGCACGGCGAACCGGACGACGCTGCCGTTGTCGAGGCGGACCGCGATCCGGTCGCCGGGCGAGAGCTCGCTGAGCCGGGCGAACACGGCCGGCCCGTCCACGGAGTCCACGTGCCCGAGAATCACCGCCGAGCCCACGGCACCGGGCACCGTCCCCAGTCGGTACCAGCCGGCGACGGCAGGGTTGGCCGGCACTTCGACGGTGTCGTCCGGCTGGAGCGCGAGCCGCGACAACCGTGTCGAGAGACCGAGACGAGGCACGGTCAGTCGCACGGGCCGTGAGGCGGCGATGGAGAGGGTCGAGGGCTCGACGGCGGGCTCAGTCGCTCCCGTGACGCCGGCCGACGGCGACGTGGCGCCGGAGGCTCCAGTGCGGGTCTCGGCAGTGGTCGAGTGGCTGCTCCACAAGACCAGGCCGACAACGCCGGCGAGGGTGAGCGCCGCCGCGCTCACCCGCCAGGCGATGATCCTGCCGGTGAGTCCGCCGGACGACGTCCTCATGGGATGCGGGGGCCGCCTGCCTTGCCGCGTCGGGTCCCGCGCTGGGCCGCGAACGCTGCCGCTCCCAGGCTGGTGAGACCCAGCAGGAGCCAACCGGTGCTACCGGCGCCACCAGTACTCCCCATGGCGCCGGGCAGCTGCCCGGTGTCGGGGTGGCCGGTCGGGACCGGGGTGGTGGGCCGGGGGGTCGCCGGCGTGGTCGGGTTGGGGGTGGCCGTGGGGGTGACGCTCGGTGTGGCTGTGGGGGGCGCGCACGTGGGGCGGCTGATCGTGTTGGTGTCGAGTGAGACCTGGCCGTTGCGCGCCAGCATGCGTCCCTGGACGGTGGCGCCGGTCTGCAGGCTGATGTCGGTCAGCGCCATCACCGAGCCCACGAAGACGCTCGTCGTGCCGATCGTGGCCGAGCTGCCGACCTGCCAGTAGACGTTGCAGGCCTGGGCGCCACCGGTGAGTGCGACCGTGCTGCCCGTCGCCGTGATCAGGGTCGATCCGGCCTGGAAGACGAAGACCGCGTCGGGATCACCCTTCGCATCCAGCGTCACGGTGCCGGTGAGGGCCATCGCGCTGGCGGCGTTGTAGACGCCTGCCACGAGTGTCTGCCCGCCGAGGTCCTGGCTGGTCTTGTCGACCACGGGACCACGGCCGGCGGCGTCGTTGTAGGCGGTGGTGAGGTCGTTCTTCGCTTGGAGGGCGAGGGCATCGGCGGTGTGGATCGTCCCGGCGTTCACCACGCCGGGAGGGAACCCGGTGACCGCGCTGCCCGGGCTGACACCCAGGTCGCCGGAGATCACGCTCGGGCCGGTGTTGGTGACGGTGGTGCCTGCGAGGACGGCGAACGAAGTGGCCGTCCCGAGGCCGACCGGAGGTTGGGCGGCGAAAGCGGCCCCGTCGAGGGCGATCACCAGCATCGCTGCGGTGGCCGTGACGGCCAAGGGCTTGATGCTGCGTCGGACATTGAACATGTGCGTCTCCGAGCGATTGCCGGAGGCGGAAACGCCAGGGTCGTACACGTCATCTAGTCCGGATGCTCCTGACGCTACCCCAGTTTCGTCATCCTCGTCCGACATCGGCCAGTATCGGCAGCGGCGCGCGCGGACGCTCTCTGAGTGCGAGGCCCGCTGGTCAGATGTCGGACACGACCACGTCGAGCTGGGTCCCGCGCGGAGACGCAGTACCGGTCTCGACGGTCCAGCCGAGGTCGGCCAGCTGAGCGGCGAGGGCCCGTGGAGTGGTCGGCTTGCCGCCGTCGCGGAGGAGGTCGCGGACCAGGCGGCCCTTGGTGGCCTTGTTGAAGTGGCTTACCACCTTGCGGGTTCCGTCGGACTCGTGGAGCACGCGCACGGTGGCGACCTTCGCGGCCAGGTCGGGGGCCGGCCGCCAGAAGGCGGCGTACGTGGACGAGCGCAGGTCGATCACGAGGCCGCGGCCGGCGGCCTCGCGGGCCACGGGGTCCAGCACGGAGCGCCAGTGGGCCGCCACGCCGCCGGTCCCGGGCAGGGTGACGTCGCCGGCCAGGCGGTACGCGGGGATCGGGTCGCTCGGTCGGACCAGGCCGAAGAGCGACGAGGTGATCGCCAGCCAGGACGTGGCTCGACGACGGGCGGCCGGGTCGAGCGTGCGGACGTCGAGGGCGTCGTACAGGACTCCGCTGTAGACCCTGTCCGCGCGGGCCGTGGAGGCGGTGCGCAACGCTGCATTGCGGCGTACCTCGTCGAGCTGCGTGCTGCCGAGGCCCAGGGTCTTCGCCGCGCTGAGTGCGCCTTCTGCTGCGTCCTCGACCGACCCCGCCGGTCCGGAGGAGCCGCAGAGCCGGACCAGCGACTCGAGGATCGTCTCGCGGGCCTCGGTCAGGGACGGGAAGCTGAGCCGGTAGAGGTCGAGGGTGTTGCCCCGACGCGGGGACGTCTTGCCCTCGGAAGGTGGCAGCAGGATCAGCACCGGGTCAGAGTACGAGAGGCGTGCACGCAGCCCCTGCCCCGGGCGGCCGGGTCTGGGTACTGTGTGAAGGCCACTGACGACTGCTGAGGAGATGACGTGCCGCGACGAGTGATCCGGGTCCACGACGGCGACGGCGACGTGCTCCGCAAGGGAATCGCGAAGATCCAGGAGGAGCTCAAGGTCTCGCCGGAGTTCCCCGCCGAGGTGGAGGAGGCGGCCAAGCGGGCGGCCTCTTCGCCGCGGCTGCCGAGCCTCGACCGCACCGACATCCCGTTCGTGACGATCGACCCCGAGGAGTCGCTGGACCTCGACCAGGCGCTGCACATCGAGCGCGACGGCGACGGGTACGTCGTGCGGTACGCCATCGCCGACGTGGCCGCCTTCGTGACCCCCGGCGACCCGGTCGACCTGGAGGCGAACCGGCGCGGCGAGACGCTCTACGGGGCCGACTCGAAGATCCCGCTGCACCCGCGCTCGCTGTCGGAGGACGCGGCCTCGCTGCTGCCCGACCAGGTGCGCCCGGCATTGCTCTGGACGATCAAGGTGGACGACGCGGGGGAGGGCGTGGACGCCAAGGTCGAGCGGGCGCTGGTCCGCAGCCGCGCCAAGCTCTCCTACGACGCCGTCCAGGCCGACCTCGACGCCGGACGCGCTGACGAGGTGTTCACGCTGCTGAAGGAGGTCGGTGAGCTCCGTCTGCACCGCGAGGCCGACCGCGGGGGCGTCTCGCTGCCGATGCCCGAGCAGGAGATCGACATCGAGGGCGACCAGTGGGGGCTGGCGTTCCGCCAGATGGCACCGGTGGAGTCATGGAACGCCCAGATCTCTTTGCTCACCGGCATGGCCGCGGCCTCGTTGATGGTCTACGGGCAGGTGGGGCTCCTGCGCACGCTGCCGCCCCCGGACCCGCACGACGTACAGCGGCTGCACCGCACTGCGCGAGCGCTGGGCATCGACTGGCCGGCGGAGCAGCTCTACCCGGACTTCATCCGGGCCCTCGACCCGGCCAAGCCGAACGAGGCCGCGATGGTGGTCGCCTGCACCCGCCTGCTCCGGGGGGCTGGGTACGTCGGCTTCAACGGCGCCGTACCGCCGCAGCCGGAGCACGCGGCGCTGGCCTCGGAGTACTCCCATGTGACCGCGCCGCTGCGCCGGCTGGTGGACCGATACGCCCAGGAGATCTGTGTCTCGCTGTGTGCCGGGACCGAGGTGCCCGACTGGGTGCTGGAGAAGCTCGAGGTGCTGCCCGGCACGATGCAGGAGTCGGGGCGCAAGGCCCGCCAGTACGAGAGCGAGGTGCTCGACCTGGTGGAGGCGGCGATGCTCGCGGGACGGGTCGGGGAGACGTTCTCCGGGGTGGTGGTCGAGCTTGAGGAGAAGGACCCCACGAAGGGGTCGATGGTCCTCCAGGACCCCGCGGTCGAGGCCCGCATCGTGGGGGCCGCGGAGCTGCCGCTCGGCACCGACATCCGGGCCCGGTTGAGCGAGGCGGACGTGGCGTCTCGAGTGGTCACGTTCACGCTGGCCTGATCTGCCCTATCCTTGGCGTGCGGATGGGCTGGCCGGGCGACCGCGGTTCGACGTCAGTCGGGTCGAGGAAGGTCCGGGCTCCACAGGGCAAGGTGGTGGGTAACGCCCACCCGGGGCAACCCGCGGGACAGTGCCACAGAAAACAAACCGCCGGGGCTTCGGCTCCGGTAAGGGTGAAACGGTGGTGCAAGAGACCACCAGCGTGCCGGGTGACCGGTGCGGCTAGGTAAACCCCACCTGGAGCAAGGTCAAGAAGTCGCCGCGGCCCTTTCGAGGGTCACGGCGATGCGCGGACGTTCGAGGGCTGCTCGCCCGAGTTCGCGGGTGGACTGCATGAGGCTGCCGGCAACGGTGGTCCCAGATGGATGGTCGCCAACCGTGGCGTCGCGAGGCGTCACGGCGAACAGAACCCGGCCTATGAGCCAGCCCATCCGCTTCACCCCTCTGACCTGCTGAAACGCCGTCAGAGGGGGTGTACTGCGGACGTACTGTGGTCGTAATTTCCGAGTTCCTCCTCGATGGCGCTGCGGGTGCCTTCGTCCTCGTCGCCCATGAGGTGTCCGTAGGTGTCCCACGTCTCGACTGCGGACTTGTGGCCGAGCACGGCCTGCAGGACCTTGATTGACTGTCCGGCTCGGATCTGCACCGAGGCGAAGTAGTGACGCAGGCTGTGCGGCGTAGCGTCTGTGCCGATTTGGCGTGCGGCCTGCCGCCACGCGGCGTGGAGCGTGCTGGTGGTGAGTGGTGAGCCGATCTCGGTGGTGAAGATGACTCCGGACTCGTGATGGCCGTAGGTGTCGACCTGGTTGCGAATTGCATCCAGAACGACCTGGGCGACGGGTACGGTCCGGGTCGAGGCCGCGGTCTTGGGCGGTCCAAAAGTGACCGCATCGGAGCGACTGGTGCGGCCGAGCTGACGGTCGACCCGAATCGTCCCGAAGTCGAACGCAACCCGATCCAGTGTCAGACCCAGCAGTTCACCCCTCCGCATCCCCGTACCGGCCGCGATCGTGATGAATGCGCGGTAGCGGGGCGGCATTGCCTCGCGGAGCGCGAGCACGGTCGCGGTCGAGATTGGCACCAGGGCAGGCCCGGGTTCGACCTTGGGGAGCTTGATGTCGACGCACGGAGAGGTTGAGATGACCCGATCCTTCACGGCGGCGCGCATCAAGATGGCGAGGATGGAGTATCGGCCCTCGACCGTGCGAGCTGCTGCCGAGGTCTCCCACGACTTCACGAGCATCTGGACGTCGGTACGGTCGATCGTGTCCATTCGCATCGCACCGAGCGCCGGATAGATGTGATTGGTCAGCACTGTCCTGTACGCCGTGACTGTGCCGGGTGAGATCACCTGCCGCGCCAACCACGTTTCGCCGTACGATCGCACGGTCTTCTTGCCGGCGCTTGGATCAGCCCATTGGCCGGTGACCATGCCGGCCGTTTGCTCATCCAGCCATCGTCGCGCGTCCTTCTTCAGAACGAACAACCGGCGATGGCGCTTACCGGCACGGTCCTGATAGAGCGCTTCATACTTCTCAGTGGATTGCGATTCGCCAT
Organism: uncultured Actinomycetota bacterium; assembly: GCA_963740525.1. GTDB lineage: Bacteria > Actinomycetota > Actinomycetes > Propionibacteriales > Nocardioidaceae > CAVUEG01. The sequence continues at coordinate 19,349 of CAVUEG010000006.1, read as the reverse complement.
TCTTCGTGGTCCAACGAATCGTTCGTCTGCTGATGCTGGCCATGTCTCATCGTGCCTTGCGTTCTCGTCGTTGTCGCTGTTCAGGCGTCGCCCTGTTGGCGATTGGTCTGTTCGGTGAGCCAGAGGATGAGGTCGGCGCGCCAGTAGCGGACGTGGCGGCCGATCTTGAAGCTGCGGGGTCCGGCGCCGAGGTGGCGCCAGTAGCGCAGGGTGCCTTCGGGGACGCGGAGGAAGGCGCAGGCTTCCTGGAGGCTGAGCATCTCGTCGCCGAGGCTGGTCGACGGGCGGCGGTTGTCGTCGGGGTTCATCTGCTGTGCGGTCATGGTGGTGCTCCTTGCTGGTCGATGAGGCCAAGCGGTTCTCGACCTCACCCAGTAGGTGTGCAGGCCAGTCCCAATCGATGATCGGCGATATTCTGTCGGTCGTGGAGCCGCCGAAGACGGTCATCGAGGTCGCCCGCAAGGCCGCGGGCGCCCGCAGCACCAGTTGGCGATGTGGGCGGGGACCCAGCAGTCGTCGGTCTCGGAGTACGAGTCGCGCCGCAAGTCCCCGACCTTGGAGGTGGTGGAGCGGCTGCTGGAGGCTGCCGATGCCGAGCTCGCGATCAAGCCGATCATCGACTTCGACGTTCGGCAGGACGCCGAGATCGGCCAGTACCTGGTGCCCGAGCGGCTGTGGTCGGTGCCGATGCCCGACTGCTTCAGCAAGGTCCAAGTGCTGGGGTACCTGTTTAAGGCCCGCAGGCCGCGGGTGTGGGACCTGTCGGTCGAGGCCGAGCGCATCGACTACTACGAGTGGGTCATCGTTCGCGGGACTCCCCGAGCTGATGCTGGACTCGGTCGACGGGATCTTGTTGATGCAGGTCTGGGAGCGCCTGAACATCCCCGAGGTGATCCGCGCGGCGTGGCAGCCGGTGATCGATGCGGCCACAGCCTCCCAGGACAGGGAGCCGCGCGACCCGGCCGGGTTCAGCGCCTGGCTCGCCAAGCGAGATCGGCGTCGAGTGGCGGCCAGTCCGCCGGCGCAAGCCGCCGCGATTCACTGACCGTCTCAGAGGCCGATCCCGCCGCCGGATGCCGGGATCGGTCGTCGCGGTTCCTCGACGACCTGTTCGCGGCCGCGGCGCTGCTGGATGCCGTAGCGGTCGACCGCGTCGATCGCCTGCCGCTTCGCGTGGGCGGGGCCGAGGTCGGCGCGGTCACGGGCGAAGACCTCGACCCACTGCCTGCGGGCTTCCTCGACGGACTCGGCGACGAGGTGCGCGGTGTTGCCGTGCCGCCCTCGGGTCATCGCGACGTACGCCGCCGCGGCGCCGGTGGTGTCCCCGATGGCGACGTGCGCTCGGTCGACGGTCTCGCCCTGGGCTCCGTGGACGGTGGTGGCGTAGGCGAGCTCGACGAACCGGGTGGCGTACTCCGCCGGGATCTCGCGATCGCGCCCGTGGCCGTGAAGGATCAGGCTGCCGTCCTCGCCGATGCCGGTGACGGTCCAGGTCTGCCGGTTCGCGACCCCGAGGTCGGGGTCGTTGCGGCGGGTGGCGACGCGGTCCCCGAGCCCGATCCGTTCGCCTCGAGCGGTCACCATCGAATCGCGCCGAGTCGCCCGTGCGGCGGGGTCGGCGCGACGCTGGTCGCGGATCGCGGCGTTGAGGCTGGCGACGTGCTCGCGGGTGTCGGCGACGACGAGGTCGCCGGCCGCTCCCGCCTCGGCGAGGGCGGCGGTGCGTTCGCTGTCGCTGGGGTGGACGACGATCGACCCGCGGCGGTGCAACGCGTCGAAGACGGCGGCGGGGTCGTCGCCGGTGCGCATCCGCAGGGAGAGCGCGGCGTAGTCGGGGTCGGTGAACCGGTGCACCTTCTCCAACGACACGACCGCGGTCGGGTGGGCCCACGCGAGGGCGTGGTCCAGGACGCCGCCGCGTCCGACCGCTGGGAGCTGGTGCCGGTCGCCGACCAGCGCGACCCGCGCCCCGGCCTCGTCGGCGATCGTCAGGAGCGCGCGGGCGGTGTCCTGGTCCAGCATCCCCGCCTCGTCGACCAGCAGCAGGTCCCCTGGTCGCAGTCGGGCGGCCGGGCCGGGTGTGGCGTCGGGGCGCCGGGCCCAGTGCCCGTCGTCGTCCCAGCGCCAGCCGTGCTGGTGGATCAGCCAGGCGGCCGAGTGCCCGTCGGCGCCGGTCTCCGCGGCGGCGACCTCGGCCGCCTTCAACGTCGGCGTCACCACCAGCAGCCGATGTCCCTGCCGTGCCAGCAGAGCCTGCGCCGACCTCAGCGCGGTGGTCTTGCCTGCACCGGCCGCGCCCTCCACGACCACCAGCTGGCCGTCACCGGCCAGGGCGCCGACGACGGCGGCCTGGGTGGGGTCGACCCGCACCAATCCTCGCCCTGCAGCCGGACCCGCCTGGCGGGCGTCTCGGCGCGGCGGGCGAGGCGGTGGACGAGGTCGCGCCTCCACCGTCACCACCTGCTGGGAGGTCAGCGAGCGGACGTGTTCGGGCACGTCGGGCGAGGCGAGCAGCCGGACGCAGCGGGCGGCGGCGCGGGCGGTGACGTCCTCGGCGAGCTCGATGCGCGCCGCGGGCTCGGCGACCAGGTTGGTCTGGGCCAGCAGGACCTCGACCTTGCCGCGGATGTCGGCGGCGTTCCACGCCGACCGCTTCGCCCCGAGCTGGGAGATCACCCAGTCCGCCGCCCCGTCCCGGTCGATCCAGCCCACCTGGGTCGCCTCGAGCACGGCTGGGGCGGCCGGGTCGCGGTAGCCCAGGGCGCGCAGCTCGGCGTTCCACCGCGCGACCAGGTCAGCGCCGTCGGTGGGGACGACCTTGTCCGGCCGCGCCTCGGCCCACGCCCGCCGATCCCACGCCTCGCGCAGCCGCGGCCCCGGCTCCTCGCCGGGATGCTCGCGCCGCCACTCGGCTTCGTACCGGTCGATGTTGCGGTGGATCTGACCGGTCCGGGCGCTGAACGCCCCGACGTACGGCGCGAGCTGCTCGATCTCCCCAGTCTCGGCGTCCAGGGTGAAGCCGTGCGCGGCGAGGACCGCCCGGAACTCCGGGTCGGTGGCGACCGCGGCGTGCCCGATCCCGTTGATCGCCTCGATCATGTCGCGCACACCCACCGAGTGCAGGCCCCGCCAGGCGCCGGCGGCGAAGACGCGGGCGTTGATCTGGAGGTGCAGATGCCGGTGCGGGTCGCCGGCCCGCGACGTGTAGTGCCGGATCACCGCGGCCTCGATCCGCTCGACCGGCACCTGCACCTGCCGCCCGCGCGGCCCGACCCGGGTGGTCGCGTGCTGGGCGACCCAGCCGACGATCTCGGCGGCGGCCTTGTCCTGAGCCGCGTCCAACGCCGCCGAGATCTCCGGATGCAGCGCAGCGGCCAGCGACCAGGTCTTCGGGCCGTTGACGGTGACCTCGACGAACCGCAGCGCGTTCGCGTCCTCGCGGACCCGACCCTTCTTGCGACCGGTGTCGACGTCGATCCCGGCGACCCACTGCTCGTAGGCGTCGCCGTCCATCGACCCGGCGCTGCTCCGACGCCATCCGGGGTCGCGGTGAGCCGCTCGGCGACGCCGGTGCCCTCGGCCGAGGTAGTAGTCATCCGCGCGCGAGCGGTCCCGCTCGACGTAGGCGCGCGCGGCCTTCGCCGCGCCGCGGTAGAACTTCACGCCGCCATGCACCCGGACCACCGCCTCCACGACGTCCGTCGACAACCAACGGACCCCTAGAAATGCCGCGTGGGCCGCCCGATCACGGGCGACCCATCTACGTCCTTCGTAGCATGCGTGCCGCTGAGAAAGAGGTCATGTGGGGGAGCCGTAGGCAGACCTCTAAAGGGGATTCTGGTGGCCGTCGATGATCAATGAGCTTCGACTATCAGGGGGTTGGGCAATGCTGATGTCAGGGTTCGCGACGAGTGAAAGGGAACCACTGGCGCACCGGTTCGCAGACAGACACGCCCCGCTTGGACATGTTGAGACTTTGCTGCGGCTGTGGGTTGCACCATGCTGGTTCGATGCCATCCACGGGGTCAACCGACGACTTGCTGTCTCGCCTTCGATACACGATCAACCAGGGAAAGAAGCCGATCGCATTCGTCGTCGGATCAGGCCTGACGCGTGGGACGGTCCCGGGCGTCGAGCGACTGGTTCGTTCGATGCGAAGCGCGCTCCAAGACGAGAACGACGCGGCGAGATTCGACCGCGAAGTCGACGCCAACGATTGGGGTGCGCGCTATCAGCAGGCAGCCGATTTCCTTGTGCGGAACCGCGACCAGGACCTCTTGAATCGGTTGATCCGGCTTGCAGTCCTCGGCGCCTGTACGTCGCTGTCGCAAGCTCGAGCGCCGGCGCCTCGTCGAGGACGAGAGCAAGTCTGCGCGCCCTTGAGATCGAGGGCTCGTGGTCGCTAGGCCCAGGCGTAGCCGCTCTGGGTGAGCTCTTGGTCGGCATGCCCACCGACGTCCGCGGGCCGGTCATTACAACCAATTTCGACCCTCTGATTGAGGTCTCAGTGCGCCAAGCCGGAGGGTCGCCGGTCTCCCAGCACTTCGACCAGGATGGAACGCTCGTAGCGTCAGACGATGACGGAACGATCGATATTGCGCACGTTCATGGGTTCTGGCGCCGGGGCGACACGCTGCACACCATTCACCAACTGACGGCGCCTCGCCACCAGCTCGATGGAAGCCTCCGCGAACTCCTGCGCGGTCATGTGGTGGTGGTGATGGGCTACGGCGGCTGGGAGGACGCTTTCTCGAACTCGCTCTCTGGCGAGAGCTAGAGAGCGCGAACACCTCGGCATGGACCTCCTCTGGTGCGCGTACTCGGCGCTGGAGGCCGAGGACTTCGCAGGTGGCTTGTTCGGAGCGCTGAGCACCGGGAATCACTCGACCTTTTATGCGCCCGTCGACCTGAACCATGCACTGCCGACTCTTCTTCGACCAGGTCGGCGCGACACACGCAGGCGCCCGTCAAACCGAACTGCGGGGGTGGACAAACGTAACCGCGGCTTTCCTTAGCGCCCGTGCAGAGGCCTGCGATGACCTTGAGGCTCACCGGGCGCGATTCTTTGATGGCCATGAGCCCGATTGGGTCACCGCCGTCGATGAGCAAGTGCCTCGGCTCTCATTTGCGCGCCAGCTGGTTCCGCCGTGGCAGACGCCAAGTCTCATCCAGTCGGCTCGCGTCGTAGTAGGCGTGGGTCTAATGGGCGAAGGTAAGTCGCTCGCCCTCAGACAGTGCGCGGCGGACCTCGCCCGGTATGATGAGGACGTGCAGGTCTACTGGCGGGAACCAGGGGGTCGACTGCGGACCGAGATGGTGCTTGCCCTGCCGAAACGGGATGGCGTCCGATATGTCCTCGCCACTGATGATGGCGACCTTCTGATTGACGACCTCAGGAACACCTGCAGGGAGCTGGCTAAACGGGGCCGCGACGACATCAGTTTCGCCTCGGTGGCGCAGGAACGCGACTGGCGAAACGCGGGCGGCTTCGCGCGTCTGTCAGCCGTCACGACAACCGTTCGTGCCGCTCCTCTTTCTCTCGAGGACGCTACGGCAGTAGTCGCGGCGTGGGCTTCTCTTGGCCGGTCCGGCCTGGGGAACCTCGTCAGCGTTGATCCAGCGGAGCGGCCGTCGGTCGTCCACGCAGCCGCGAGAGACAGTGCGTCCGGTGCGCCGGAATCGCTCATGGGAGCAATGTTGGAGCTTCGCTACGGCGACGCTCTCGTCGACCGCGTCAACGATCTGCTTGGACGTCTCGACAACTTCGGTCCGATTGGAAGTCATCACTGACCGAGGCGTTCCTGATGATCGCCCACATGCACACAGCTGGCCGCTCGTCGGATGGACGCCAGACGGCGATCAGCGAGCGAATTCTTGCGGAGGCGTGTGGCGTTGACTCGACAGGTGTTGAGTACCTGGTGCTCGAGCCCCTGGGCCACGAGGCCGCGATCTCACGGCACTCCGCAGACATCTGGGTCCGACACGAGGCGATCGCGAGGGCAGCTACCGCGGCAAGCCGGCGAAGAGACACGAGCGAAAGCACGCGTGCGCTGCGCCGCCTTGTTGCAGCAGCGGTGCGCCTGTCGCCCACTATTGGCCGGCAGGACGACGACCTCTACGGCGCGGCCTACATCGGGCGCTTCTTGAACGACCCTGACCAATCGATCGCCGCCGCGGAGACCGCAGTAGAAACGCAACCGAACCGACTGAGTTACGTCGCCAGCCTGGTCACGACATACCGGGTTCACGGACTACCTGGACGAAGCACTGGCTAAGGCGGAAGAGGCTTGGGCCGCGCGGACATCCATGGTCGACCTACTGGAGGGCGAGGACGCCCTACTAACTGCGTGGGCGACAGCGTGTGGCATGTCGGGGGACGCAGCCGGCAACGTACTGCTGGATGCGAAGAGTCTCGAGGCCCACAGGCCAGAGCCTCTTGACCGCCACGCGAAACACGCGTTGCTAGGCATGGCAGTGGGCCTTACGAACCTCCAGCGACAGACCGGCCGCGACGTGTTTGTGCATGGCCTTGCCGGCATCGTGACGCACCTTAGCCGAGCGTCACTCAGCAAGAAGGAGATCACCTGGGCCCGGACACACGAGTCCACGTGTAGACGGCTTGGAGCAAGCTTTCCTATCGAGGAGCCATGGCAGGCCATTCAGTCAGCCGTTGACGACTTGATGCAGTCACGCGATGGGTGGTCCGGACCGCTCAAGACTCTGAGTGTCAATCTGACCCAGGGCCAGTAGGGGAGCCGCGTGCCCAGCTCGCTGAGCAGGGCACTGCTGCACGAACGGGGGTGAAGCCGCCGACCCATTGGGTGTGAAAGTCCGGGGGTTCGACCCGAGGCTTCAGCTCTCCGGCCGCGAGGTCGACGCGATGATTGAGTCTGACCTGTTGCGGAGGTCCCCGAGGCGCCTACGGTCCGCAAATAGTCCGCAAGAAGTCCGGCCGAGACCGATCCTGGCCGACGACGTCCAATGGTCTCGCGAATGCGTTTCCGCAGGTCAGACCGTGTTTTCCGGCTGCGAGCCGGCGACGACCAACGACCACCGAAACCCCGCGTGATCGTTCCGCTTCAACGTGTGAATCGGGTACGTTTGCGCAGGTCAGAGGGTGTGTGGGCCCACTTCAGTCGGCACAGATTCCGCAAGAGCTTCAGCGCCATGGCCCTGATCGGGCTGTTTCAGAGCTCCGACCTCTGGGCTCGGAGGCTGCCTGCGGGCAGGTCTGTGCCGTGACCCTTCGGAGCCGGAATGAGGCACCTCTCAGCTCGGCGCCGAAAGGAGGGGGCTCTCGACAGGGGCAGTGTTCAGGCCCCCTCGAACCGGTGGTGGAGCGGCCACGGTGCCTACGGTCAGAGCGCCTGGTGCAGACCGTTGACGCCGCGCTCGGTCCGGCGGGACACTGGCCGTAAGCGAGCGCTAAGGGGAGTCCGATGGCGTGGAACCTGGCGGGCAGCTACAGCGAGACCTGTTCCTGCGAACTCATGTGTCCGTGCAACATGTCGCTCGACCACGGGGCCACCTACGACTTCTGCCGCGTGACCCTTGCCTTCAGCCTCCATGAGGGCTCGGTGGATGGCACCGACATCGCCGGGCGAAAGGTTGTGCTCATCGCCGACACCCCGAAGGTGATGACAGACGGTAACTGGCGCGTCGGCGTGTTCGTCGACGAGGACGCATCCGAGGAGCAGTTCGACAAACTGGTCCAGGTCTTCGACGGTCAGCTGGGTGGGCCGATGGCCGGGCTCGCACCACTGATCGGGGAGATGCTCGGCGTGCAGCGTGCGGCGATCGACATCCATGACGACGGCCTGCTGCACAGCGTCCGGGTGGACGAGATGATCGACTTCCAGATCCAGGACATCGTCCCCTTCGGTGTCGAGACCGGTGAGCCGGTGAGGTTCGCTGGGATGTTCCACCCGGTCGGGTCGGACCTGGTGATGGCTGAGGCGAAGCGCACGCGGATCAATGCGTTCGGTATCAGCTACGAGGGAAAGACAGGCCTGTCGAAATCGAGCTTCTCCTGGGCCGCCTGAGGTCATGCCCCGGGCAGAGTCGGTCACCCGCTCGAGCCTTGGACCGGCGTACGCCGCGACGCGGGCCCACCTGGGGATCGTCGCCGTCCTCTTCGCGCTGGCCGCCATCGGCTGGTGGTGGACGGTCGGCGAGATGCGCGGCATGGACAACGGACCCTGGACCGCCCTGGGTACCCTCGGCTGGTTCCTCGGCGTCTGGGTGGTGATGATGGCGGCGATGATGTTCCCGTCGGTCTCTCCGACCGTCGCCCTGTACGCACGGATGAGCAGGTCGCGCGTCCTACCCGTGGCTTTCACCGCCGGTTATGTCGCCACCTGGGCCGCTGCCGGCGTGGTCGCGTTCCTGATCGCCCTGACCACGACGCATGCTGCGCACGGCGCCCTCAGATGGGACGACGCCGGGCAGAGGATCGCCGGAGTGACTCTCCTGGTGGCCGCCGGCTACGAGCTGACACCCCTCAAGGACGTCTGCCTGGGAAAGTGCCGTAGCCCACTGGGCACGCTGCTCGGCTCCTGGCGCGCCGGGTGGGCGGGTGCGTTCCGTATGGGACTGGGCAATGGGGGATGGTGCGTCGGCTGCTGCTGGGCGCTCATGGCGTCGCTCTTCGCGCTGGGCGTGATGAGCGTGACCTGGATGGCCGTGGTCGCCGGACTGATTGCGATCGAGAAGACGATCCCGTGGCGTCGCGTAGCGACGTACGGAACAGCGATTGTCCTGGTCGTGCTCGGCGTCATCATGCTGGTCGCCCCCGACGCGCTGCCCGGACTCACCGTCCCGGGTCAGAGCCCGATGCCCTCGAGGTCACCCATGGGGTCTTGATCGGACGACGAATGGAAGCAACATGAGGCAGGCAATGACTCGTCGATAACGAGAGAACCTGTGAGCCGTAGGTCTCAGCGATGATCTCGGCGAGCACCTTGCCGAGCCCGCCACCCTCACCGATGCCGGCCCGGAGCCCGATCATGGCGTAACCATTGCGGACGCCCGGCAGCTTGCCGACGAGAGGCACCCCGTCGGCGGAGTAGGCGATCGGACCGTTGATCATCGCCGAGATCCCGGCCGTCTGGAGGATGGGGAGCGAGGTGCGACTTCATGTCCGCCAGCGACGGGAACGTCATAGTCATGGGTATGGCCAGCACGCGAGCCAGGCCTCGTTCTGCGGCCGATCAGGCCCATCTCCTGCCGAGGGTGTACCCGCCCTGGACACTTCGCTCGAAAGGGCGCGGCCCCTGATACGCCGGATCAACCCGTTGCTTCACGGTGCGCGCGGGCCTCCTCGAAGTCGAGCCCGGTGGCGGCTCGGACCCGGTCCATCACTTCCATCGTCCCTACCGTGTCAGCCCAGGGCCGCAGCGGCGACCCCGTCTCGCCCGCCACCACCCGGTGCGCGACTTCCGCGGCTTCGAAGTGGAGAGCGCCGTGCTCCACCATCGGTTCCACCCACGAGAGGGACGCGCCGCGGCGCTGGTGCATGGTCATCGGGCCGGGGAGGTAGAAGCGAGATCCGAGGTCGATGCGGCCTTCGGTGCCGATGATGCTCGCCGTCGTCGCGGTGTCGGCGAGAATCGTCGTGTGCAGGGAAGCGGTCGCGCCCGTCGACGTGCCCAGGGCGACGGCGAGCTGGCCGTTGATCCCGTTGGGGGCGGGCGTGGCGACGGCGGTGACCATGTCGGGCGCGCCTAGCGTCCAGGTCGCGAAGGTGACGGCGTACGTGCCGAGGTCGAGAAGTGGTCCGCCGGCGAGCTCCGGGCGCATGATCCGGTGCGGTTCGTCGAACCGCTCGCCCATGTCGGCATGAGCCGCGACGACACGGCCCAGCGCCCCCTCCTCGAGCACCTGCCGTACGACGTCGAACTTCGGCAGGAAGAGCGTCCACATGGCCTCCATGCAGAACACGCCGGCGCGTGCGGCCGCGTCCCCGATGGCGCGAGCCTCGTCTGCGTCGAGACCGACGGGCTTCTCCACCAGCACGTGCTTGCCCGCCTCGATCGCGAGTCGGGCGTGCAGGACGTGGAAGTTGTGCGGTGTGGCGACGTAGACGACGTCGACGCCCGGGTCGGCCACGAGGGCCTCGTAGGATCCATGCGCTACTGGGACCTCCCACGCAGCCGCTGCCCGGGTCGCGGACTCCGCCGTGCGCGACCCGACGGCGTGCACGACCTGGCGCGTGTGCCGTCGCAGGGATGTGACGAAGATGTCCGCGATCCAGCCCGTGCCGAGGATCCCCCAGCGCAACGGTGGTGCGTCTGCGGAGCGCGCGGTGCGCGGTGTGGGCAGCGACGTCAGCGGCATGACGACCCGGGGCCTGCCTGTGTCGGGGGCGGGGGAGCGTCGATGCCGTGCCGCTCGACCGTCTCGCTGGGGGCAGGGGCGGTCGCGGTCGTTCGTCGCACGACCAGTGCGGGTGCCAGGCGCGTGGTGGATGCGCCGGACGGCTCTCCGTCGATCAGTCTGCAGAGGAGTGCGGCGGCGCGTGTCCCGAGCTCGGTGAGGGGCTGGGCCACCGTGGTCAGCGCCAAGGGACGGATGCCGGCCAGTCGCGTGCCGTCGTAGCCGATGACCGAGACGTCCTCGGGCACCGACAGACCGCGGTCGGCCACGGCCGCCATGGCACCCATGGCCGCGAGGTCGTTGACCACGAAGAGGCCGGTAGGCGGGTCAGCGGCGTCCAGGGCCCGCGAGGCACCCCGGTAGCCCCCGTCCTCGGTGAACGACCCCTTGACCACGGTGAGGCGCTCGCCCAGCCCGTGTCGCCTCATCGCGTCACGGTAGCCACGTCGTCGGTCGCGGGCGACCGTGCTCGGCCCGCCGTCCACGTGGGCGATCCGCTCGTGACCGAGCCCGACCAGGTGGTCCACCGCCAGCCCGGCACCGAGGACGTCGTCGTTGCACATCGATCCCAGGTAGGGGATGCCCTGCTGCTCACTGCCGATGATCACCGCGGGACAGTCGGCCGTGATCGCCTCCCTCGCCCCGTCGGGTAGGCGGTGGCCCAGAGCGATGATGCCCTCGACACGGAACTCGAGAAGCTTCTCGAGCTCGGCCCGCTCAGCGGCTGCGTCGTCACTGCCGACCACGACGATGGTCCGGTAGTCCCGGCGCCGTGCCTCGGCCTGGACCGCGTCGAGCACGTCGGCGGTGATCGGGTTGTGCAGGTCCAGGACGAAGACCCCGACCGTGCGCGTGCGGTGCGCACCCAGCGCCCGGGCGGCGGCGTTGCGTCGGTAGCCGAGCTCCTCGGCTGCCTCGAGGATGACCTGGCGCGTCGCGGGCGCGACCCGGGGGGCGTTCTGAAGCGCCAGGGACACCAGGGTCTTGGAGACCCCGGCCCGGGCCGCGACGTCGCGGATCGTCGGGCGCGGCGACGGCCCTGTCCGTCTCGTCGGTCCCCCCGCGTCCGCGGTGTCGGCCGGCATCAGACGCCACGGCGCTGTGACGCCATTCCCGCCTCGTGGACCGCCCTGGCCTCCCGCACCGTGTCGAGCTCACTGACCTCGGGCACCCCGACCTGCCAGAAGAGGCTGCCCTCCGTCCAGTCGGACTCACGCACGTCGACCACGATGACGCTCGTCCGGTCGTGGGTGCGGGCCTGCTCGAGGGCGGCCTCGAGCTCGGTGATGGAGGAAGCACGCGTGGCGTACGCGCCCAGCGACGCTGCGTGCGCCACGAAGTCGACCCGTACGTCGCTGTGCGGCCCGCGTGCGTCGCGCAGCATGTTGTTGTACGAGGCGCCGCCCTGGTTCCTCTGGAGCCGCTCGATGACCGCGAACCCGGCGTTGTCGCACACGACGAGGATGAACTTCTTCCCGGAGAGGACCGAGGAGTAGATCTCGCTGTTCAGCATGAGGTAGGACCCGTCACCGACGAGGCACAGAACCTCGCCCTCGGTGCGGGCGAAGGCCGCGCCCCATGCTCCGGACGTCTCGTAGCCCATGCAGGAGAAGCCGTACTCGCAGTCGAAGCTCGCCACGGACTTGCTCAGCCAGTTGATGTTGAGCTCGCCCGGCAGCCCGCCGGCAGCGGTCATCACGTAGTCGTCGCTCGTCGCCGTGCGGTGCAGGGTCCCGATGACCTGCGCATAGCTCAGGGGCAGCTGACCGTCGTCGGCCACCCGGCCCGCGATGAAGTCCTCCAGTCGCCGACGCAGCTCGGTCCCGCGGTCGATCCACTCCTGTGGGGCCGACCAGTCGCCGAGCAGCGCGGACAGCTCGACCAGACTCTCGCGCGCGTCCCCGACCACAGGAATCGCGAGGTGCTTCGTTGCGTCGAAGCGCGCAGCGTTCAGTGCCACGATGCGGGCGGCAGTGTCGAAGAGGGTCCACGACCCGGTCACGAAGTCGTTGAGGCGGGTGCCCACGGCGAGCACCAGGTCGGCGTCTCGGCACGCCTCGTTCGGCTCGTCCGCGCCCGTGACCCCGACCGGCCCGCTGTACCTCGGGTGGTCGGCCACGAGCGAGGACTTGCCGGCCACCGTCTCCACGACCGGGATGCCGTGTCGAAGGGCGAAGTCAGCCAGCTCCGCCTCAGCGAGGGAGTAGTGCACGCCGCCGCCAGCGATGAGCACGGGACGCTCGGCGGCGCGCAGCGCGGCCGCAGCCTGCTCGAGCTCGGCGCGGTCTGCCCGCGGCCGCGGGACCCGGTGCACGACCGGCTCGAAGAAGCTCGCCGGGTAGTCGTACGCGGTCGCGGCGACGTCCTGGGGCAGCCCGAGGAAGGCCGGGCCGCAGTCGGCGGGGTCCAGCAGGGTGCGGGTCACCTGGGGGAGCGAGCTGAGCAGCTGGGCGGGGTGGGTGATCCGGTCCCAGTAGCGCACGACGGGGCGGAAGCTGTCGTTGACGGTCGTGCTCGGGTCGCCGAAGTGCTCGACCTGCTGCAGGACGGGGTCGGGCAGTCGCGAGGTGAAGGCGTCACCCGAGATGAACAGGGCGGGGATGCGGTTGGACATGGCGACGCCGGCGGCGGTGACCATGTTCGTCGCGCCCGGGCCGATCGAGCTCGTCGCGACCATCACCTGCTGCCGCCGGGTGGCCTTGCCGAACGCGACCGCCGCCAGGCCCATGCCCTCCTCGGTCTGACCGCGCCAGACCGGGATCTCGTCGCGGTGCTGCTCGAGGGCGTGGCCCAGGCTCGTGACGTTGCCGTGGCCGAAGATCGCGAAGACGCCCGGATAGAGCGGGACCTCCCGGCCGTCGACCTCCGTGCGCTGGGCGATCAGGTAGCGCACGAGCGCCTCTGCGGTGGTGATCCTCACGGTGCTCATCGGTCGGTCTCCTTCAGGTCCTGCACGGTCTGCCATCCCCGCGACTCCCACGAGTCGATGAGGGCTTGTTGCACGCTGACGACGTCGACGGCCTCGGAGAAGCCCGGCGTGAACCGCTCACCGGTGGCGAGCGCCTCGAGGAAGGCGAAGTCCTGGATGGTGATGAGGTCCTCGAAGCCGATGCTGTTGGCCTGCCCGGGCACGAAGGCGCCGTGGAAGGGGAACCGCTCTCCGCCGAAGATCGTCGTGTAGCCGGAGCTGGGCGAGTCGGTGACCGCGTAGTACTGCAGCTCGTTGATCCGCTCGTGGTTCCAGATCAGCGAGCCCTTCGTGCCGTAGATCTCGAAGGCGTTCTGGCTCTCCGGGCCGACGACGGTGCGGCTGGCCTCGAAGGTCCCGGTGGCCCCGGCCTCGAAACGGCAGAGCATCGAGGCGAAGTCCTCGTTCTCGACCTCTCCCGTCGGGTCCTGCGGGCTTCCGACGCCGTAGTGGCTGGCCGCTCCCGTGGGGAGGGGCCGGCGCGGGATCGTGGTGTTGGCCATGCCGACGACCTCGGAGATCGGCCCGACGAGGAACTGCGCCATGGCCACCGAGTGGCTGAGGATGTCGCTCGTCACGCCGTAGCCCGCCTGGTCGAGGAAGAAGCGCCAGGTGAGCAGGCCCAGGGGGTCGCTGCCGTACATCGACAGGAACCGGCCGCGGTAGTGGGTGATCTCGCCGAGGGCGCCGCTCGCGATGAGCTCGCGGGCGTGCAGGACCAGCGGTGACCAGACGTAGCAGTAGCCCACCCCGGTGGCGACGCCGGCGGCCTGCGCGTGGCCGAGGGCGGCCACGGCGTGCTCGGGCTTCCCGCCGATCGGCTTCTCGCTGAAGATCGCCTTCCCGGCGGCTGCCGCGGCCTCGATCATCGGCAGGTGCAGCATGTTGGGGGCGGTGACCCACACGGCGTCCACGTCGGGCGCGGTGACGGCCTCCTGCCAGTCCTCCACGGCCCGCTCGAACCCGAAGTCCTCGACGGCCTGCCGGCGGCGCTCGGCCACCGGGTCGGCGCACACGACGAGGTGGGGGTCGAAGGAGCGCTGCGGGAAGTGGCTGGGGATGCGTCGAGCCGAGCGCGAGTGGGCCTGGCCCATCCAGCCGAGGCCGAGGACGGCGATGCCGAGACGCTGCTTCATCGGGTCACCCGCCCCGAGGCCGAGGTCATCGGGAGCCGGTCGTCCTGGCCCTGGTCGGCCCACGCCTCGCGGATCCAGTGGTGGTCCGGGTCGTCGCAGAAGGCCATGGTGCGCTCGTCGGCCGGACCGGCGAGCACGTTGAGGAAGTACATCGGGTACTCCGGCTGGGCGGTCGAGGGCCCGTGGAAGCCCTGGGCGACGAGGTGGACGTCGCCGTCGAGGACCGTCACCGTCTCGTCCGCGGAGCCGTCGACGGTGTAGACGCGGAACAGGCCCTGCCCGTGGGGGTGGCCGTGCGACGCGTCGAGGCGACCCATCCGGAAGTAGTAGATCTCCTCGTTCGACGGCTCGCAGTCGCCGATGCCGTCGTGGCGGTGCGGCGGCCACGACGAGACGTTGCCGCCCGGGGTGATCACCTCGCAGACGTTGATCCGGTCGGCGCCGGTGAACGAGTCGGGTGTCGCGATGTTCGTGACCTGGCGGGAGGCGCGGCCCCCGCCGCGGACCTCCACCGGCACGTCCTCGGCCGCGGTCACGCACGCGGGGAACCGCTCGGTCGCCCTGGCGGTGCACAGCGCGACCTCTCCTGCGGCAGCCACGATCTCGACGGACGACCCGACGGGCAGGTACATCCAGTCCGAGACGGCGTCGAAGACGCCGACGCGTCCGCGCAGGGTGTGGGTGTCGCCGTCGACCGTGACCTGCAGGTCGGTGGCGGACAGGGGCACGAGGACCCCCTCGAGGCCGTCGAGCACCCGGGTGGCGGGCCCCGCGGCGAGATCGAAGACCTCGAGCCCGCTGTAGGCCCAGCCGGCCTGCTCGGGGGTCACGGTGACCAGGGTGTCGGCGGTCGACAGGGCGCCGGCGCGGTGGTGGTTGCTCATGAACGGTCCTCCAGGAAGGGCGGGGTGGCTGCGGGGTGGACGAGGGTGCCGGCGCGGTCGACGGCGTCGCGCACGCTGAGCATCTCGGGGTAGAGCAGGGCACGACCGGGCACCAGGCCCCGGATGTTCGGGACCTCCAGGGCGCGCTGCCACGCGTCGAAGACCTGCTCGTGGTCTCGGCCGACGTCACCGCCGAGCAGCAGCACCGGGCACGTGGTGGCCCCGGCGACGCGCGCAGGGTCGGCGGAGGCGGGGACCTTGAGCCAGGTGTACGCCGACGACGACCCGAGCCCGCTGGCGATGGCGACCATCCGGACCAGGGCGTCCTCCGACGGGTCGAGCTCGAGGCCGCCGTCCGGGCGGGTGCGGTAGGGGAGCGGCTCGATGAGGGACATGACCCCGGCGTCGGCCAGGGCGGTGGTGAGGCGGGCGACCGTCTCGAGGGTGCGCGGCACCCCCGGGTCGGTGGGCTCGATCCTCAGCAGGGTCTTCCCGCCGTCGAGCCCGAGGGACACGACGTGCTCGGCGTCGTACGCGGTGAGCCGGTCGTCGAGCTCCCACGATGCCCCGGCGACACCGCCGCGGTTCATCGTCCCCACGGCGAGCCGACCGTCCAGCGCGCCGAGGAGCGCGAGCTCCTCGAGGACGTCGGCACTGGCGAGCACGCCGTCGACCCGGGGGTCCTCGAGCCCGGTGACGATCCGGTCCAGCAGGGAGCGGCGGTCCGCGGCGACCATCGGGTCGGAGCCGATGGCCAGCTTGCCGCGTGAGGTGTGGTCGGCGGCGAGCAGCAGCATCCGGCCGTCCGCGCCCACCAGCGACCGCCGACGCCGGTGCTTGAGGGCCTGCGGGAGCCGACGGGGCTCACGCACCCTGGCCTCGATGAGGGCTCGGTAGTCGTTGTCGCTCACGGCGCCGTCGTGGTCAGCCACCGCTGGTCACCACCGTCGACGAGCGCTCGGCCCCGGCCAGGAAGGTCTCCAGCTCGGCCAGCCCGGGCATGGCGTCGGCACACGTCAGGCGGGAGGTGACCAGCGCGCCCGAGGCGTTCGCGAGCCGACCGGTCCGCTCCAGTGACCATCCGTTGACCAGGCCGGCCGCCAGGGCGCCGCCGAAGGCGTCGCCGGCCCCGGACCCGCACCGCGCGGTCACGGTGACCGGGTCGATGACGACCCGCTCCTCGGGGGTGGCCAGCAGGACGCCGTCGGCGCCCATCTTCACCACGGCCGTCGTCACCCCGCGCGAGAGCAGGGCGTCGGCCGCGGCGTGCGGCTCGGAGACCCCGAGCGCCATCGCGCACTCGCTGCGGTTGCCGATCACGACGCTGGAGAGCTCGATCGCGCGCACGGCGGCGGCGGTGGCCTCGGCGGGGTCGGCCCACAGGCTCGGGCGGAGGTCGAGGTCCAGGACCGTGTGGGGGCGACGGGCGCGCAGCTCGAGCCACCGCATCGCCGTGCGGGCCGTCGTACCGGACGCGAGGGTGGCTCCGCTGGTCCAGAGGACCCCACAGGTGGCGACCGTGTCCTCGTCGACCGCGTGCGCGTCGATCGTGGTGTCCGGAGCGTCCGGCTCCCGCAGGAACGTGATCGTCGGCTCGGCCGGGTCCTCGAGCGAGACGAGGACGACGGGCGTGCGCCCGCCCTCCCGGACGGCGACGTACTGCGTCTGCACCCCGAGCGCGGCGAGCTTCGCGACGGTGTACTCGCCGAGGGGGTCGGCGCCGACCGCGGTGACCACGGCCGACCGCAGCCCGAGGCGAGCGGCGGCGACGGCGACGTTGCTCGGGCTCCCGCCGATCGACTTCACGAACGTCTGCGGGTCCAGGAAGGTCGCGCCCGGCTCCTGCGCGTAGAGGTCGACGCTGATCCGTCCGAGCGCGAGCAGGTCGAGCGTCCCGTCCGTCATGCGTCCTGCTCCACCAGCGGCGCGACGACGTCGCGGAGGTAGCGCATCGAGTCGCGGACCCCGGTGACCGGGCCCTCGCCCTCGTCCGGGAGAGCCCCGGTGATGGCCGAGTCCTGCTCGATGACGTACCAGCCGTCGTACCCCGCCTGCTCGAGGGTGCGGACGACGTCGGCCAGCGCGAGGTCACCCTGACCGAGCGGCGGGAAGAGGCCGGCCTGCACGCCCTCCATGATCGAGGTCGAGCGGTCCATCAGGGCCGGCACGAGGTCCATCCGTACGTCCTTGAGGTGGACGTGGCCAACCCGGTCGGCGGCCTGGCGCGCGAACTCCACGGGGTCGGTGCCGCCGATGGCCAGGTGGCCGGTGTCGAGGCACCAGGAGACGTCGCAGTCCTGGAGGACCCGGTCGACGTCGCCCGAGGTCTCGACGACGGTCTGCACGTGCGGGTGCAGGACCTGACGCAGGCCCGCGTCGGCGCAGATGGCGTCGACCTCGGCGAGCATCCGCACGAGGTGCGCGTGCTCGTCGCGGTCGAGGGGGCGGGGCACGGACCAGTCGTCGTCCATCACCGGGCAGGACACCAGGGTCGAGGCGCCGGAGCGGCTGAAGAGGTCGACCACAGCACGGGTGCGGGTCAGCGCCTCCTGGCGACGGGCGGGGTCGTGCAGCACCAGCGGGATGAACCCCCCGAGCAGGGTCATGCCGTGCCCGTCGAGCACCCCGCGGATGTCCTCGGGCTCGGTGGGCAGGAACCCCGGGGCGCCGTACTCCGTGGCGGAGATCCCCAGGTCGGTCATCTCGGTCAGCACCCGTTCGGTGGGGAGCATGTGCCCCCAGCCGGGGACCTCACAGATCCCCCACGAGATGGGGGCGGACGCGATGCGGTCGAGGAAGGCCACGGGATGTCTCCGATGCTGTGCTGGAACGGTCCAGCAAGGATGACACAGGTTGGACTGTGAGTCGAGTCACCGTCAGTGGTTTTTGCTGTGTCGGTACGCCGTCGGTCCGTGCCTGTACGCCGGCGGGGCGCGCCGGCGGGGCGCGTCGACGGGGTCAGCCGGTGATGCGGACGGGCTGACCTGTCGGCCGGGAAGCGTCCCCGCCTGAATCGGTCCTGGCCGTCATGTGGCGATACCGGCTCTGACCTGCGGAAACACAGAATCGTGATGACCGTTGTTGAGTGCTGTTCTCGACGAGTTGCGGACTTTTTGCGGACTAGATGCGGACTGACGGCGGCCGCACGCAAGCCCGGGGAGCGCCGGTTCGCCCTCGGCCGACTGCCCCGACGTCACGCACTGCGACAGGGTCACGGAGGCGCGATCGGCTGCGTCTGCGTTCACCAGCCCCAACCACCTGGTCGACGAGCGGCTCGCCCCAGGTCCGCACTCTCCGGCGCATCAGGAAGGACCTGCGGGAGCAGTCGTCGACGGGTGGGCCCGATCGCTCTCCTCTTGACCAGAGTAGTACCGTGATGTTGTACCACTATCTGAAGGAGTGCGGAATGTCTGTCACCGCGAGCGAGGCGCGAAAGAACCTGTTTCCGTTGATCGAGAAGGTGAACAACGACCGGGTCGCGGTGGCGATCACCTCTCGTCGTGGGGACGCCGTGCTGGTGTCCGCGGACGAGTACGCCGCCCTCGAGGAGACTGCGTACCTGCTCCGCGTGCCGGCCAACGCCAAGCGACTCCTGGAGAGCCTTCAGCAGGCGAAACTTGGCGACAGAAGCGAGCACGAGCTCGCCGAGTGAGGCTGGTGTTCACCCCGCACGGCTGGGACGACTACACGCACTGGCTCCAAGCCGACCGGCAAGTCCTGAAGAGGATCAATCGGTTGATCGATGACGCTCTACGTGATCCGACCGAAGGCATCGGCAAGCCTGAGCCACTCAAGCATGTGCTTGCCGGGACATGGTCACGCCGAATCACCGAGGAGCATCGCCTGGTGTACCTCTTCGACGACGAGGACCTGGTCATCCTCCAAGCGCGATTCCACTACAAGTAGACCCGCTGTCAGTGCGGGGAGTCCCGCACTGACAGCACAGACATCGGTGCTTGCTCGCATTGAAGCCTTGTCCGCCCAGTT
>CAVUEG010000005.1:0-217792 GCA_963740525.1 uncultured Actinomycetota bacterium | reverse complement strand
GCGAACCGTCCGCCTCCACCTGCGTCACGGCGATCTCCATGTAGTGCTCCTGCTCCCAGTCCTGCGCGATCTGGGTGTAATAGATGACGACGGCGTCGCGACTGTTGCGGCGAACCATTCGATCGCGGACGTCCATCCGCGATCCGCGAGCACGCACGGCCTCCCACTTGCGCGAGGTGAGTGCCAGGCGGCCACCAGCGCGCAGGAGTCGTGCCATCGCGGCTAGCGCAGCCTGCCGACCGGCCGCGCGCTCTGCGTGACCGAGCGAGTTGCCCACACAGAACACCATGTCGAAGGTCGCGTCATCGAAGCGGTCGGGCAGTTCCTCCCAACTGACCTGGCATGCTTCGAGCGACACACCATGCTCTGCAGCGAGTTCTTCCGTCCGGCTGACCATCCCGGCGCTCGCGTCCGTCGCCACGACGTCCAGACCGAGACCGGCCAAGCCAACCGCGAGCTGGCCAGTGCCGCAGGCGCAGTCGAGGACACGCGCGTCGGGCGGCAGAGACGGCATGAGGTCATCGAACCTCGCGGCCGCGCCAGCCGGCGTCACCAGGTCGTCCCGGATCAACCACTCATACGCCTCGGACAGCGCCCCGTACCCCGCCACCGTGATCACCTCCGTCGAATCGCCAGCCGTCGTTTGCGTGCGGCACAGTGGAACACGGGGCGGAGTGGCGGCGCCTCCCATTACTCGTCGACGTGCGGCGCTGGCAGTCCCCAGGAGACGGCCTGATCGAAACGCTCCCAAGCGTGGTCGTTAAATGGTCCGATGGCGTCGAGCATCCAACCGGCGACCTGCTCGGCCTCCGCCCGCGTTCGGGCGGCCTGCGACTTGCTCACCCATCCGTGGTTAACGGCCTCATCGAGCTCGTCGTCGTCGGCAAACCCGACAGCCTTGCCATTGCGGCTCATCCTCGGGCGGTCATCCCCGGCGTCTGGCTGATCGGCCGGGAACCAGAGGTCGAGCTCTAGATCAACGAAGCGCCACACATCGCCCTCCCGCTCGACCGGCCGACACAGGTCAACGGTGACCCCAGTCCACGGCACCCGCCGCCACTGCGCTACCCAGCCACCCCGGTCAGACACGAAATGGAGAATGGGACAGCCCGGCTCCTCCGGCACTCCGGAGTAGCACTCGAGCTCGCGCCCATCGGACAAGCGGCCGGTGTACAACGTGCCCTCAGGGTGGAACAACCACGACCCGTGCGCGTCGTCACCAAGGTGGTAGGTGAGCCATGTCCCCTCGTTGCCGTTGAGCTTCTGCTTGGCCAGCCGGACGACACGATTCACCCCGGAACCCTACGGGGTCGATCCCGCTCGCCTGGACACCGATCCTCTTCGCGATCACCGAGCGGCTCACACCGCTGCCTGAGCGCCTCACAGCCGACCGAAACTGCCTCACAACGGAGGTGTGAGGCACCCAACTGGCGCCCGAGCCGAGGCGAGCTCTGCGGACATCCTGCGGACACGAGCCACCGGAGAAGCATCAGAGGCGGCCCCCGGATCTCTCCGAAAACCGCCTCTGACCTGCTGTTTTACTTTGTAGCGGGGGCAGGATTTGAACCTGCGACCTCTGGGCAATCTCAGGAGCTTGCCTGTTGCTACCGAACGTTGCGGGAAACAGCCGAAGCGCTTGTGTTGTAGCGGTGTTCGCTGTCTCGAACACCTCCGACTGTAACCGATCGATTCGTGCCCGCGCCGACTGAATCCGGAGGGTTCGTGGAGGGTTTCGAAACCTGGAGGTTTCCCACGAGCATCGGGACTTGCGCGGGTCCCATACCGTCGGCGTCACCCTGTCCGCGATGATGTGGCCGTGATCCGACCGTCCGCCGAGCCTGCGCCGCACGCCGCTGCGCGCTCGGCGTTGGCCACGGTCGAGATCATGGCCGGTGTGACGCTGGCCCACACTTGGGCCGGTGGCGAACTTCCGTCGTTGCCGTGGCTGTTGGGCGTGGCGGGTCTCGTCTTCGTCGCGTCGCGACAGGTGATCGGCTGCCGGGTGCACCTGCGCTGGATGCTGCCCGCTCTCGGCGCCGCCCAGTTCGTCCTGCACGGCTTCCTCACCGCGAGCGCGGCAGGGTCCGGCCACGACCACATGACGTCGGACGCGCCGATGGGCTTGTCCTGGCAGATGGTCGCCGCCCACATCGCTTCGGCCGCGATCACCGTCGTGGTCTGGCGGGTACGGCGCCGTCTGCTTTCTGCGGTTCTGGCTCTGCCACTCGCGCACCGCGCATTGCCGACTCTCGGGCACGCGGGTGTGACGTTCGGCGTCTGGTCGGCGCCCAGACCTGGGTTGTGGCATCTCGGTGCACCCCGGCGAGGTCCTCCCGCGCTGGCCTGCTGCGTCTGAGCCCGGGTGCTCCGGGTGTTGGGCGCGGCCGCTGCACCCAACCCAGACACCACACTCAGACACGAAAGAAGAACCCAGATGAATCGACGTACTGTTGCACGCCTTCTCGCCGCTCCGGCCGCCGCTGGCGTGGCACTCCTCGCGCTCGCCGGCCCGGCGAGCGCCCACGTGACGGTGACTCCGTCCACCACCGCGGCGGGCGCCTACGCGGTGCTGACTGTCAGCGTTCCTCACGGCTGTGAGGGGGCGGCGACCACCAAGGTGGCCATCCAGATCCCCGAGGAGATCCTGTCGGTCACCCCGACCCGCAACCCCCTCTACGACGTCGAGGTCCAGACCGAGAAGCTCGCCGAGCCCGTCACCGACGCTCACGGCAACGAGGTGACCGAGCGCGACGCGGTCGTCGTCTACACGGCCAAGACCCCGCTGCCCGACGGCATGCGGGACGCGTTCGAACTGTCGGTCAAGCTCCCCGAGGAGGAGGGCAAGACGCTGGCGTTCCCGGCGATCCAGACCTGCGAGAAGGGCCAGACCGCGTGGTCCGAGATCGCGGCCGAGGGTCAGAACCCGGAGGAACTGGAGCACCCCGCACCGCTGGTGACGATCACCGCGGCCGAGTCCGAGGACGGCGCTGACGTCGCGGCGGCCGAGGACGAGAGCTCTGCCGACGACAAGGCCGAAGCGGACGACTCGGACGGCAACACGATGGGTGCAATCGGTCTCGGGGCAGGCGTTCTCGGCCTGCTGGCCGGCGGGGCCGCGCTGGTCCAGGTGCGTCGTCGCGCCTGACGTCGTGATCGACACGCTGCGGCCGTCGCGGTGGTGGGCCTTGCGGCTCGTCACCGCGGTGGTCGCCTGCGTCTTCGCAGTCCTAGCGTCGGCCAGCCCCGCGTCCGCGCACGCAACCTTGGTCAGCACCGACCCAGTCGATGGCGCCGTGCTCGATACGTCGCCGGGTCGGGCCAGGTTCACGTTCGACGAGCGGGTGGCGCTCCCGGCCGATGCCATCCGGGTGTTCGACGCGACCGGGGCGCCGGTGGACAGCTCGGCTTCAGCCAGCGGACAGGTCGTCACGGTCGACCTTCCGGACACGTTGGCGGAGGGCACGTACGTCGTCGCGTGGCGGATCGTCTCGGCGGACGGCCATCCGGTCGCCGGTTCTCTGACCTTTTCTGTGGGTACGCCGAGCCTGCGCGTCGTTTCGCCGCCACCGCCCCGGGCAGCGGGTTCGTCAGTCACCACGAGCCTCGCGGTCGTCAACGGCGTCACCTACATCGGGTTGCTGCTGACAGTGGGGCTCGGAATCTTCCTGCTGCTCCTGTTGCCGGCCGAGGCAAAGGCCGATCGTCCCCGCCAGCGAGCGCGGCGGCTGATGACCATCGGCACGATCTGCGCTGGCGTGGCCGCGGTGGCTGGGTTGCCACTGACGGCTGTGAACCAACTGGGCCTCGGTCTGGGTGACCTCGTCTCCTCCGATGTGTGGGCTGGGGTGACGACGACGGCCGTGGCCGCTGTCGCTGCCGTAGTCATCGGCCTTCTCCTCGTGAGACTCGCCGTCGCGTGTCGCCGTGAGGCGGATCGGCCGCGCATGTTGCTGGCTGCCGGGGGTGGCTTGGCGGTGTTCGCCCCGGCCTTGACCGGGCACTCGCGCGGCTTCGAGCCTCAACTGCCGGTGATCGCAGTCGACGTTCTTCACGTACTGGCCGGCAGCGTCTGGCTCGGCGGCTTGGCCGGGCTCGCGTTGGCTCTCCCCGTGATCTCCGGCCGCGGTGATCACGGGGCCCGGACGCTGGAGCGCTTCTCGACGGTCGCGGCGAGCGTCCTGGCCGCGCTGGTGGTGACCGGCGGGCTGCTGGGCTGGCGGATCGTGAGTACCTGGGGCAACCTGTTCGGCACCGGCTACGGCCAGCTGCTGCTGGTCAAGATCGGTCTCGTCGCGGTCGCCGCCTCGATCGCCGCGTGGAACCGGTTCGTGCTCCTGCCCAAGGCGCGGGACGCTAGAGGCCACGACACCCAGCGGGCTGAATCTGTTCGGATGAGCCGGGTTGTCTCGGTCGAGGCCGGCATCCTGCTGCTGGTGCTTGCGTTGACCGGGTTCCTGGTCAACGAGTCGCCGCGCGCGGAGGCGGTATCGGTCGCCGACGGACAGACGGGCGTGCAGACCGCACGGCTGGGCGGCGAGGTGAAGGTGCTCGCGCTGATGGCACCTGCCCGGGTTGGTCAGAACACGATCCTGATCCAACTGCAGGACCTCACCGGGGAGCCGCTCGAACCGGGCCGGTTGCCAACAGTGAGCCTGCGTTCCGAAGCCTTGGAACTCGGTGAGGTGACGGCGACCAGCGACGCTGCCGGGACCTACCGCGCCGAGGTGGTCATCCCGGCCGCCGGGACCTGGCGCCTTCAGGTCAGCCTGCCGCTGAGCGACTTCGAGAACCCGGTCGGGGTCCTCGAGTTCGCCGTGGCGGACTAAGCGACTTCGACGGCAACCGGCAGGGTGTGAAGGAACCCGTCGACGCGGACCTGAACGAAGGCAAGGTAGTCGCCGGACTGCTCGAACTGAGTATGGAACCGCAGCACGGTGCCGTCTTCGTGGGTCTCGGGTTGGCCGAGCGGGTGCAGGTGCACCACCACGCCGGAGTCGAGCTGGAAGGCCGTCATGTGAGCGAAAGCTCCCAGGTAGGTGCCGAGCTTGACCGGCCGCCCCTGGGCGTCGCGGACCCTGATGTCGAGACTGCCTGACCTACCGACATGTGCTGAACCGACCGCGGCGACGTTGACGATGCCGTCATCGCTCATCTTTGGCGGATCGACCGGATCGCGTGACCAGTCCCCCGGGATGGTCGCGGTCGAGCCGAGCATCAGGAAGTCGCCGTTGCCGCCCTCGTCGCGGGCGACGAACTCCGCGATCACCCGGTAGTCGCCCGGCTCGGGCAGCGTGACCGGTGCCGACCAGACGCCCTGCTGGTCGATGGTGGGGTGCAGGTGCCGGAAGACCGCATAGTCGGTGCGAACCAGATACAGGTGCAGGTCCTTGGTCTGTTCCGGGATGTAGTCGCGCAACGTCGAACCGTCGTAGCGGGTGACGTGGAACCGTACGGTGCCCGGAACGCCCGCCTCCTTGGGCAGCGAGGCGTCGGCCATGGTGTAGCCGACCTCGCTCGCCCGGGTGCCGTCGCCGACCAGCACGGAGATGTGCTCGTTGCCGGGCCCGTGGCTGTGTGGCTTGGACTCGTCCACCGTCGTGGGCGAGGGCGTGGATGCCGGTTCCTCGGCCGACGTCGTGCAACCGACGAGGGCCGCGAACAGGAGCAGCGTCACGAGCAGGCGGCGGAGCATGTGCGTAGTCTGCCAAGCCGCATCACAAACCCAGGTCCCTGCTCGTCGTTGTCGCCATCGCCTCGGCAGGCCGGATGTAGTGGTTCAACAGCGTCCCGAGGTCGCGATGGCGGGTCTGTGCGGCGATGCGGTCGATCGGTGCGCCGTTGACTGCGGCGGTGGTGGCGTGTCCGGCGCGGAGTGAGTGACCTGAGACAGGCATTCCGTCGAAGCCGGCCGCGTTGGCTCGTTCCTGCACGGTTCTGCTGATCGCGCGCGGGCCGATCCGCTCGCTCGTGGGGTGGTTCCGGTAAAGAACGCGCGTGAAGAGCGCACCCGGGCCCGGCGGGCGGACCTTGAGCCACGCATCCAGGGCGCGGATCGGGTCGGTGAGCCGGTTGTCCCCGCGCACAACGCCAACAAGTTGGCCTTGTGCGTCCGGGTCGGTCTTGGAGCGGCGGATGGTGACAAGGACTCCGGTCGGCTTGCGCAGGAGGTCCTCGACATTGAGGGCCGAGATCTCGCCAGGCCTCATCGCGGAGGCGTACCCGAGGAGCAGGATGGCTCGGTCGCGGATGTCCTTGGCGTCGTCGGCGTCGATGGACGTGACGATCTGGCTCAGCTCGGCGACCGTGAGCGGATGGGCCTGGCGGATCGGTGTGACCCCGAGGATCCGGCGCAGTCCTCGGCGGACCCGTCGGACAAGGAAGTCGGCGGTGGGGTCCGACAGGCCTTCCTGGCGGTGGCGATGGGCGATTCCGGAGCAGTAGCAGTCGAGCGTGCTGAAGTGGACGCCTGCCTCGGCGCGCTCGGCAAGGAACGCGGCGATCGCCTCGGGCGGTGCCGGTAACGGGTTGATCTCCCTCCCTCGGCACCAGCGCTCCCATTGCCGCCATGCAATGGCGTAGGTCTCGCGAGTGGATGCTGCGAGCTCGGCCTCGACCGCAGCGGTGATGCGTTCGGCGTCAAGGGCGGTGAGCGCCACGAGGGCAGGGACCAGAGGTACTTCTTCGCGGGTGCTGGGTGGAGTTGTCATTCGCCAATCTCGGCGACGGCTTCCCCAGTCGCGTGCGAACGGTGGCCGGGGTCGCGACGTACCTCCCGAAAGGAGGGTTTGCGGTGGAGGGATCAATTCTCAAATGCTTTCAGGCCCGGGATTCGCGCTGAATCCCGGGCCTGATTTGGTAGCGGGGGCAGGATTTGAACCTGCGACCTCTGGGTTATGAGCCCAGCGAGCTACCGAACTGCTCCACCCCGCGTCGGTGATCCCAAGGTTACGGGACGACGCGGGGCGGAGCCAAATCGGGTCGCTAGTTGGCCGCTTTCGCCTTCGGCTGGTCGGCCGCGGTGGCCGCGGCGAGCGCCTTGACCACCAGCTGGCGGGCCTCCTCGGTGAGCTGGGCGTACTTGCCCAGGTCCTTGTCCTGGAGCGCCTGCTCGGCCGCGGTGAACTTCGCCTGCGCCTGCTCCAGCAGCGAGGTCACGTCCTTGGGCAGCTTGGAGCCGTCCCCCGGCGTCCCGGGCGTACCAGTGCCCGGCGTCTCGCCGGTCGAGTTGGTCACACCCAGCACGTTGTCCAGCGCGGCGGCCAGCGTCGTGCCGAAGCCGACCTCCTTGCCGAACGACACCAGCACGAAGCGCAGCACCGGGTACGGCGCCGCTCCGGTCTGGCGCAGCGTGTACAGCGGCTGGACGTAGAGCAGCCCGTTGCCCACCGGGAGGGTGAGCAGGTTGCCGTAGAGCGCCTGCGAGTTCGTCCGGGTGAACGCCAGCAGCGCGTTCTGGATC
Organism: uncultured Actinomycetota bacterium; assembly: GCA_963740525.1. Taxonomy (GTDB): domain Bacteria; phylum Actinomycetota; class Actinomycetes; order Propionibacteriales; family Nocardioidaceae; genus CAVUEG01. The sequence continues at coordinate 210,333 of CAVUEG010000005.1, read as the reverse complement.
TCGGAGTCCGCGCCGAACTGGTTCGCGATCTGCGACGGACCCGGGATCTGGGTGTTGCCGGGCAGTCGCAGGATCCGGATCGTGCCGTAGTCCGGCTGAGCCGCGTCCGCGTCCACCGAGATGAACGAGGCGAGGTTCTGCCGCTTCGTGGGCACGAACACCGAGGTCAGCGAGAACACCGGCTCGTTGCCACCGCTGGGGGTCCGCACCGAGAGGCGGTACGGCGGCTGCAGGTTGCGCTCGGACTCGGGGTCCTGCGGCACCTCCCACTTGTCGTTGCCGTCGTAGAAGGTGCGCGCGTCCGTGACGTGGTACGCCGCGAGCAGGTTGCGCTGCACCTTGAACATGTCCTCGGGGTAGCGCATGTGCTCCAGCAGTGCCGGCGGGATCTGGTCGCGACGCTTGACCACACCCGGGAACGCCTTCATCCACGCCCGCAGGATCGGGTCCTGGGTGTCCCACTGGTAGAGCGTCACGGTGCCGTCGTAGGCATCCACGACGGCCTTGACCGCGTTGCGCATGTAGTTGATCTGGTCGGTCGGCAACGTGGCGTACGCCGTGCGCGGGTTCAGCGCGTCCGAGGTCATCTCGCGCAGCGACTTGCGCTCCGAGAGCGGGAACCGGTCCGAGATCGTGTAGCCGTCGAGGATCCACTTGACCCGGCCGTCGATCGCGGCCGGGAACACGTCACTGTCGACGGTGAGCCACGGCGCCACCTCCTGCACGCGGTCCCGCGGGGAGCGGTCGTAGAGGATCTTGGAGTTCCCGTGCACCCGGCTCGACAGCACGATGTTCGGGTCCGAGAACTTCACCGCGTACAGCAGCTTGGTGAACAGCCCACCGACCGGCACTCCCCCGAGCCCGTCGTAGGTGTTGTTCTTCGCGCTTCCGCCCGGGCCCTCGCCCTCGGGGATGTCGAGCTCGAGGTCCTGCCCGTTCGCCGGCTTCCCGACGATCGAGTAGTTCGGGCTCTGCTCGCCGAAGTAGATCTGCGGCTGGTAGCCGTTCGGCGGGTTGAGGTCGGTCAGGTCGCCGTGCGGCGGGATGTCCTCCTCGGCCCACACCGGCTCGCCGTCGTTCTCGACCGGCTGGTCGGCGGCGTTGCGCTGGTTGCCGTAGGCCGCGATCATCCCGTAGCCGTGGGTGTAGACGGTGTGCAGGTTCGCCCAGTTCTTCTGCGCGTCGGGCAGACCGTCCTGGTGCAGCTCGCGCACCGCGACCACCATGTCGCGCTCCTGGCCGTCGACCGGGTACCGGTCCACGTCGAGGACCTGCGGCACCGAGTAGTAGCCCTTGACCTGCTGGAGCTGCTCGAAGGTCGCGTTGACCAGCGACGGGTCGAGCAGCCGGATGCCGGGGATCGACTGGGCGTCGGCCTTGAGCTGCTCGGGGCTCAGCGCCGTGCTCGCGGCGTACGGCGTCACGATCGTCTTGTCGATCTGGTACGCCGCCCTCGTCGCCTCGATGTTGCGGGCGATGTAGGGACGTTCCTTGTCCGGCTCCGAGGGACGGACCTGGAAGTTCTGCACGATGCCCGGCCACACCAGGCCGAGCAGGATCGCGGAGAGCACCAGCAGACCGAGGCCCACCGAGGGCAGCAGCCAGGTGCGGCGGAAGACGTTCGCGAAGAGCAGCAGCGCGCAGATCAGCGCGATGAACATCAGGATGTTCTTGCTCGGCAGGACCGCGTGGTCGTCGGTGTAGGTCATCCCGGTGATCAGGCCGCCGGTGTCGGTGGTCAGGTCGAAGCGACCGAGGTAGTAGTCGACCGACTTCAGCAGCACGAACAGGCCGAGCAGCACCGACAGGTGCACGTGGGCCGCGCCGGAGAGCTTGTCCATGCTCGACTGCAGGCGGATCCCGCCGTACAGGTAGTGCACCAGCCCGGCGGTCAGGATCCCGATGATGACCACGGCCATCCCGAAGTCGACCAGGTAGTGCAGCCACGGCAGGTGGAAGACGTAGAAGCCGGCGTCCTTGTTGAAGTACGGGTCCGTCGTGCCGAAGTCACCGCCGTTGCGCCAGAGCAGGTAGTTGCGCCACTGGCCCGAGCCGGACGCGCCGGCGAAGAGCCCGAAGAGCGCGCTCACGCCGAGCAGCAGCCAGCGCTTCATCGGCTCCACCACGTCGCGGTAGCGGTCCAGGTTGGCCTGCTCGGGCGAGGCCGGGCGGAAGATCGGCCGGAACCGGTGCGCGACAGCCAGGTTGATCCCGACCGCCACGGCCATCAGCAGCGCGAAGATGAAGAACAGCTTCACCTTCGTGAACAGCAGCGTGCTGAAGACGCTGGCGTAGCCGACGCTGGAGAACCAGAGCTTGTCGGTCCAGACGCCGGTGAAGACGCGGACCAGGATGAAGGTGACGACCAGGACGACCGCGGTGCCGATCAGCGCCCGCGAGCGCGCCGTCTGCTGTGGTGCCGCGACCGGCCGGCGCGGTGCCGGCGGCTCGTCGTCGAAAAACCCGCTCACTCGAAACTCCTCGTTGCGCGGTCAGTGATCCAGTGTTGCTTGCAGTAACTCTATGAGCCCGGGCACGAGATCGGGGCTCTCGATGACGGTCAGGGGGTCGTCATGGGCACGCAGTCGCAGCGCACAGAAGGTCGTACCGGCCCGGGTCACGCCCACCACCATCCGCACTTCCTGACGGTCGGGGTGCTCCGCGGCGTACGCCTCCGCCTCGGCCGGGTCGTCCGGGATCGCCTGGTCCGCGGCGGGCGGTAGCACCACCCGCTCCACCACGGCGGCACAGCCGGCCACCTCGGCCGGCCACATGATCGCCTCCAGCGCGGCCTCGAAGTCCGCGCCGTGCGGCAGGTGCTCCTGCTCGACCGGGGTCAGTGCCCCCTCCTCGGCCTCGGTGAGACCGAGCGCCTCGGCCAGGTGCGGCTCGCGGACCAGCAGGTCCGCGGTCGGCACGAGGGCGAAGAGCCGCGACGGCTGGTCCCAGCCCGCCTCCGCCGCGTGCGCCTCGATCTCGCGTACGGCGGCGCGCAGGTGCACGTCGACCTCCGGGGCCGGCGCGGTGGCCTCGTCGGGCCGCTGGCTCGGCTCGTCGCCGGAGGGGACACTCATCAGCAGCTCGGCAGGGACGCGTCGGGGTTCTTCGTCCAGGTCTCGATGGACGACAGTGCGCTGTGCATAGTGGGCGCGCGGACCAGCCGGATCCCGTCGAGCGGCGCGCCCTTGGCCTCGCCACAGTTGCCGGGAGGCACCAGGAACAGCTCGGCGCCGGAGCGCTCCGCGCCGACGATCTTCTGCTGGATGCCGCCGATGTCGCCGACCTTGCCGGCCTCGTCGATCGTGCCGGTGCCGGCGATGATCTTGCCGTGCGTCAGCGAGCCGGGGGTGAGCGTGTCGTAGACCGCGAGCGAGAACATCAGCCCGGCGCTCGGCCCGCCGATGCTGTCGCTGACGTTGACCCGGACGTCGAAGGGGAAGTCGAAGCCAGGGCCGACCACGATCCCGATCAGCGCGCGCTTCTTGCCCGAGTCGGTCGAGGGCCGGGGCGTCACCGGCAGGTCGAGCACCTTCCCGTCGCGGCGCACGGTCATCGTGAGCTTGCTGCCGGCGCCGGCACGCTGCACGAGCTTCGTCACCTGCGAGGTGGTGGTGACCGGGACCCCGTCGACCTTGAGCACCTGGTCGCGCACCTTGAGCGCGCCGTCGGCCGGCCCGCCCTTGGTGACCGCGAAGACCTCGACGATCTCGGGCAGCTTGTACCCGAGCTCGCGCAGCGCGGTGGCGATCGCGGCGTCCTGGCTGCTGACCATCTGCACGCTCGACTCCTGGCGGATCGACTCCGCGGTGTCACCGGGCGGGTAGATCACGTCACGTGGGTAGAGCGCCCGCTCGGGGTCGATCCAGGCGCCCAGCGCCGAGAAGAGGTCGATGTGCTGGTCGGGCGAGGTGACCGAGACCGTCACGAACCGGATCTCGCCGTTGTCGCGGTAGGCCTTGTGGCCGGACACGGCCACGGTCTCCCGGCCCTGCTGCTCGGCCAGGATGTCGACCGTCGGGCCGGGTGAGAAGACGACGTACGGGACCGGCAGCACGACCGCCACGACGCCGAGCAGGACCAGCAGGGCGAACGCGATTGCGCTCGAAAGGGTCCGCCGGCTCATGCCGACCACCCTCTCACCCGGGCGAAGTCAGGCGGAGCGGCGGGTCGGCGTGCTCGGGTCGACCCCACGGCGCGAGGGGCGTACGGCGATGCCGGTGCTGCGGTCGCGCTCACGGGTCGGACGGGTGCGGGCGCTGCCCGGATGCGCGCGGGTGATCGCCGACGCGAACCGCTCGTGATCGGCCTCGGAGCGGTCCTGTACGTCGCGCTGCGGCCGGCCGAGCCAGCTCACCGCGATCATCGCGCCCAGGGTCACGGCCGCCGGGAAGGCCAGCCACCACAAGATCTCCACGTGCCCAGCCTAGGAGCGACGCGGGCGTGCACGGGGCAGGCACACCGGCGCGGCCGGCCCGGTTTCGCGACGCTCCGCTCAGGGAGTGCCCACCCACTCGTCCGTGCCGTCGGCGAAGGCCTGGTGCTTCCAGATCGGGACCCGGTCCTTGAGCCGGTCGATCAGCGCGCGGGAGGCCTCGAACGCCTCCCCGCGGTGCGCCGCCGCGGTCGCCACGATCACCGCGGCGTCGCCGATCTCCAGCCGCCCGATGCGGTGGACGGCGGCCAGGCCCAGGATGTCGAACTCCTTGGCCACCTCCTGGGCCACCTCCTCGAGCCGGCTCATCGCCGTCGGGTGCGCGGAGTACTCCAGACCGGTCACGTCCTTGGCCTGGTCGTGGTCGCGCACCTGTCCGACGAAGAGGGTCACCCCACCGGCGGCGGCGTCGCCCAGGGCGGCCAGCACCTCGGCGACCTCGAGCGGGGTCTCGCGGATCGCGAGCAGACGGACGGTGGGCGGCACGGCTGAGTCAGACACAGCCCGAGCCTATGACGTCCCCCCGGGCCGGTGACCACGGTTGCCTCACGCGAGTAGTTTGGGGGCATGAGCAACGACCCGGGTGAAGGTTCCGACAGGGACGAGAACAACCCGTTCAAGGGCACGCCGTTCGAGCAGCTCTTCGGCGCCTTCGGCGCGGGCGGGGCCGGTGGCGGGATGCCCGACCTCTCCGGCCTGATGAGCCAGATCCAGCAGATGATGACGCCGTACGACGGCCCCGTGAACTGGAACCTCGCCAGCGACATCGCGCGGAGGGCCGTGGCCCAACAGCCCGACCCCACCCCCGGTGACACCGAGAAGGCAGCCGTCGCGGACGCTCTGCAGCTGGCCGACCACTGGCTCGACGAGGCCACCTCGTTCAGCTCCGGGATCACCAGCACCGCCGCGTGGAGCCGCGCCGAGTGGGTCGAGGAGACCATGCCGGTGTGGCACAAGCTCGTCGAGCCGGTCGCCCAGAACGTCGTCGGCGCGATGGGCGAGGCGCTCCCCGAGGAGGCGCGCACGATGGTCGGCCCGCTGATCGGGATGCTCGGGCAGGCCGGTGGCGCCATGTTCGGCAACCAGGTCGGCCAGGCGCTCGGCGGTCTTGCGAACGAGGTGCTCACCGCCTCCGACATCGGGCTCCCGCTCGGCCCGCAGGGCAAGGCCGCTCTCGTCCCGACCAACGTCGCGGCCTTCGCCGAGGGTCTGGACGTGACGACGGACGACGTACGCCTCTACCTGGCTCTGCGCGAGGCCGCGCACCAGCGGCTCTTCGCCGGCGTGCCCTGGCTGCGCCAGCACCTGGTCTCCGCGGTCGAGGACTTCGGCCGCGGCACCACGATCGACATCTCCGGCATCGAGTCGAAGATGTCGCAGGTCGACCCGACCAACCCGGAGTCGCTGCAGCAGGCGCTCGAGGGCGGCCTGTTCGACCCGCACCGCACGCCCGCGCAGGAGGCCGCGCTGTCGCGGCTCGAGACCACCCTGGCGCTGGTGGAGGGCTGGGTCGACGAGGTGGTCGGCCAGGCCACCGCCACCCGGATGCCCGCGGCCGCGAAGATGCAGGAGGCGGTCCGTCGCCGTCGTGCCGCCGGTGGTCCCGCGGAGTCGACCTTCGCGGCGCTGGTCGGCCTCGAGCTGCGCCCGCGTCGCCTCCGCGACGCCTCCACCCTGTGGGGGTCGCTGCGCAACCGCCAGGGGATCGAGGCCCGCGACGCGGTCTGGACGCACCCCGACCTGCTGCCCACGGCCGCCGACCTCGACGACCCGCTCGGCTTCCGGGAGGACGTCGAGCAGCCCGACGAGCTCAGCGACGAGGAGTTCGACGCCGCGCTGAACAAGCTGCTCGACGAGTCGGAGGCCCTGGGGGCCCTGGGGGGACCGAGGGGCCCCGAGGGGACCGACGGGCCGGAGCGGCCGGAGGGCCCGGCGGTCACCGAGTGACCCTGCACGACGACGCCCTCGCGGTCCTCTCCGCCTGGGTGCCCCCGGACCCTGCCCAGGACGCACTGCGCCAGGAGTACGTCGCCCACCTGCGCGCCCGACCCGACGCCCTGTCGCGCACCTGCCGGCCGGACCACTTCACCTGCGGCATGCTCGTGCTCTCCGCGGACGGCCGCCGGGTGCTGCTGAACCTGCACGCCAAGGCCCGGGCCTGGTTCGCCTTCGGCGGTCACTGCGAGGACGGCGACGCCACCCTGCTGGACGCCGCGCTGCGCGAGGCCACCGAGGAGTCCGGCGTCGAGGGCCTGCTCCCCGACCCCGTCCCGCTCGGCCTCGACACCCACCCGGTCCCCTTCTGCGGACCCGACGGCGACACCCGCCACCTCGACGTACGCTTCCTCGCCGTCGCCCCCCACGACGCCGCCCCCCGACCTCTGATGAGTCCCTCGACGTGCGCTGGTTCCCCGTCGACGACCTCCCCACCGACGAGCCCTCCATGCTCTCCCTCGTGCGGCTGGCGAGGTTGCGGTTTGGTCCCCAACCGCAGGTTTGACCCGGAGAAAGCTGCGGTTTGTGACCAATCAACGAGGTCAGGTGCACGCCGCGCCCCAGGGCATGCGGATTGGTCCCCAACCGCAAGGTTCGGGGCCGAAAACCTGCGGTTTGTGACCAATCGGTGAGGTCTCGGACGCCGTACGACGGCCCGGCTCACCCCCCCGACTCGACCAGGTCAGTCGATGACGTCGTCGTCACCCGGGGGCGGCTCGAGGTGCTGGGCGGACGAGAACCCCTCCAGGAACCCCTTCGCCCGCTCGGCGCGGGGGAACCGGTCGACCCAGCGCCAGAACTCCGGCGTGTGTCCGGCCTCGAGCAGGTGCGCCAGCTCATGGACGAGGACGTAGTCGATCACCCACGACGGCATCCCCTGCAGCCGCACCGACAGCCGGATCGACCCGTCCGCCGGCGTGCACGAACCCCAGCGGCTGTTCTGGTTCTCGACCCAGCGCACCGTGTCCGGCTTCGCGAGCCCACCGAGCCAGGCGTCGCTGAGCTCGCGGGCGCGACGCTTCAGCTTGTCGTCACTGGGCCGGCGACGCGCCTCGGACTTCTCCAGCCGCGCGAGCATCAGGTCCACCCACTCGCGCTCCTCGGCCCGGGTGAAGCGGGCCGGGATCATCACCACCACCGTGCCGTCCTCGCGGTACGCCGACACCGTGCGGCGGCGTCGCCGGGAGCGACGTACCTCCACCTTCGGTGTCGACGCGGGGGGCATAGCGGCACGCTACCCGTTCGCCCAGGCCAGCAGCCTGTCCAGCGGCCAGGTGTTGACGATCCGCTCCACCGGTACGCCGAGCTCCTGGGCGCGGGCGCACCCGTGCGCCAGGAAGTCCAGCTGTCCGGGCGCGTGCGCGTCGGAGTCGATCGAGAACAGGCAGCCGGCCTCCAGGGCCAGCTCGATCAGCCGGGTCGGCGGGTCGCGGCGCTCCGGTCGCGAGTTGATCTCGACCGCGACGTCGTTCTCCGCACAGGCCGCGAAGACCTTCCGGGCGTCGAACTGGGACTGCCCGCGGGTCCCCCGCGCCCCCTCGACCAGCCGGCCGGTGCAGTGCCCGAGCACGTTCGTGTGCCGGTTGCCTACGGCGGCGACCATCCGCCGGGTCATCGCGTCCTTGTCCATCGCGAGCTTCGAGTGGACCGAGGCCACCCGTACGTCGAGACGGTCCAGCATCTCCTCGGTCTGGTCGAGTGACCCGTCGTCGAGGATGTCGACCTCGATCCCGCGCAGCAGCCGGAACGAGCCGCCCAGGTGCTCGTTGACCGCGTCGACCACCTCGAGCTGGCTGGTGAGGCGAGCCACCGAGAGACCGTTGGCGACCTTGAGCCGCGGCGAGTGGTCGGTCAGCACGAGGTACTCGTGACCCAGCTCGATCGCGGTGAACGCCATCTCCTCGATCGGTGACCCGCCGTCGGACCAGTCCGAGTGGCTGTGCAGGTCGCCGCGCAGCGCCGCCCGCACCGTCTCGCCGCCGCTCACCAGGGGCCCGGAGTTCTCCTCCTCCAGGCGGGCGAGGCGCTCGGGGGTCCGGCCCTCGACCGCGGCCGTGATCACCTCCGCCGACGACGACCCGATCCCCTTGAGCTCCCGCAGGGTCCCCTGCCCGACCCGCTCCCGCAGCTCGCCGGGGTCCAGCGGCAGGATCACCGCGGCGGCCTCGCGGAACGCCTTGACCTTGAACGTCTCGGCGCGACTCCGCTCGAGCAGGAACGCGATCCGGCGGAGCGCGGCCACCGGCCCGGCGTCGTACGGGCTCGGCGACGGGTCCTCGGTACGACGGCTCACCGGGGCAGCATCTCAGAAGTTTTTCTCGTCCACAGCCCGGGAGCGGCATCGTGGCTGGTCAGTGACCCGAGCGGCCGAACTCCGGGCGTGTCCTCCACAGGTCGGTGCACCCTCTCAGGGGAGGCATCCACAGGGTTTCCCCGCTCGTCCACAGGTTGTCCACAGGCGGGTCCACAGGGGCGGCTGCCGCGGCGTTGACCGTCCACCACCCGGCACCTAGCGTGTGCCGACAGATGAGGCCCTGCGCCACATCGCCCCGGTGCTGGCAAGGGGAAGGCAAGCATCGAGACGGTGGGCACAGGGCCTCTTCTTCTGGCCCCTGGCTTCTGGCCTCTCGTTTCTGGCCCCTGTCCGGTCAGGCGCCGGTGAAGCCCGGGGCCCGCTTCTCCCGGGCCGCGCGGATCCCCTCCTGGAGGTCGGCGGTGGCCAGCGTGACCGGCTGGGCGAGCGCCTCCCACTGGATGGCGCTCTCGAAGTCCGCGTGGCCGCCGTCGGCGAGCGCGAGCTTGGTGTAGCGGCTCGCGATCGGCGCGGTGGCCGCGATACCGCGTGCGGCCTCCAGCACCTCGGCCTCGAACGCCGCGTCCTCGACCACCCGCGACACCAGTCCGAGGCGCAGCGCCTCCTCGGCGTCCACGGTGCGTCCGGTCAGCAGCAGGTCGCGGGCGTGAGCCGGGCCGACGACGTTCGGCAGCAGGTACGTCGCCGCCATCCCGGCGTGCATGCCGAGCTTCACGAACGGCACCCCGAGCTTCGCCGAGGACGCGGCGTACCGGAGGTCGCAGGCCAGCGCGAGGCACAGACCCGCGCCGATCGCGGGACCGTTGACCGCGGCGATCGTCGGCACCTCGAGCCGGCGGATGGACAGCCAGGCCCGGTAGAAGGCGATCATCCGGGTGCGCAGGTAGTCCACCTCGGCCTCCGGCTCGCTGGCGATCCAGCTGGTGTTGCCACCGGAGCAGAAGGCGCTTCCCTCGCCGGTGACCACGACCACCCGGACGCTGCGGTCCGCGGCCAGCTCGTCGATCGCACGCGTCCACGACGCGGTCATCTCGTCCGACATCGCGTTGCGCTGGTCCGGGTTGTCCAGCGTCAGCACCGCCACCCCGTCGGCGGGACGGTCGAGGCGGAGGTGGGTCAGCGCGGGGGTCTCAGGCATGCCGGGACTCTACTGGCGGGCCGGTGTGTCAGCGACGGGCCGGTGCGCTGGCTCCTCGGCGGGACTCCTGGGCGGAGCTCCTAGGCTCGGTCCGGGATCTCCTGCAGCGCCCAGGAGTTGCCGTCCGGGTCGGAGAAGTAGGCGTACTTGACGCCTCCCATGTCGTTGACCTCGGAGACCTCGACGTCCTTGCTCACCAGCAGCGCCCGCGCCTGCGAAACGTCGTCGACCACCAGGTGCAGGCCCAGGACCCGTCCGGCAGCGGGGTCACTGATCCCGACCCCGACGACGACCGAGCAGGCCGACCCCGGAGGCGTCAGCTGGACCACCCGCATGCCGTTGCCCGGCTCCACGTCGTGGTCGAGGTGGAACCCAAGCCGCTCGACGTAGAACTCCTTGCTCCGGTCCACGTCGGTGGTGGGCAGCGGGACGAGTTCCAGGCGCATGTCCATCGGGAGGCTCCTCGGGTGGTGTGGGCGTACGGCGGATGGGGACCCGCAGCGGACCAGCCATACTGGGGCAAAACCGGCAAAACGATCAGGATTCACGCTCATCTACGGCGAGCCGCGCTGCGCCTGCATGACGGGACTTCAGGCGTGACGTAGTGTGCGAATCGGCCTGATGGTAGGCCCCGGCGGGTCTTCCCCAAGACTCCCGCCGCGACGACCAGTCATACGAAACCAAGGAGGCCGTCATGGCGGAGACCTGGAGCGGTGAATTCTACTGCGTCAAGTGCAAGGAAAAGCGCACTGCAGACGGAGAGGTGAGGGTCAACGACAAGGGCACTCGCATGGCCAAGGCCGTGTGCCCCGTCTGTGGCACGAACCTGAACCGCATCCTCGGTAAGGCCTGAGCCGAACCGACGAAGTCCGTACGTGGCGGGATCCCTGACGGGGTCCCGCCACGCGGCATTTCCACCGGTCGCGGATGTGGCGGCCTGTGGACGAGCGGCGCCGTACTGCCGCCGGATTTGGCAGGCTGCCAGGCATGCGTTCCCTCCTGCGCCCGGGCCTCCACGTGATCCGCCGTGACGAGTCGGCCTGGCAGATCGGCCTCGACCCGCGCAGCGCCGTGGTGCTCAGCGCCGGGGAACCGACCGACGCCCTGCTGCGCCGTCTCGGCGAGGGGTCGGCCACCGACGCCGACGACCTGGTGCGCGAGCTGGGGGATCGGGGCCTCGTCCAGGCCGCCGACACCGCACATCGCCTGCTGCCCGCGACACTCCCGCCGACCATGCGCCACGACCGCGCCGCCGTGGTCGCCCTCGACGGAGACACCGCCGCAAGGACGCTCGACCAGCGCCGGGACGCCCATGTCGGCATCACCTCGTTCGGTGGCCCCGCAGGCGCGCTAGTGGCCCAGGAGTGCCGCAGGCTGCTCACCTTCGCCGGCATCGGCCTCGACGACCGCGCCCCCCGCACGGTCGCCCTGGTCGGCGTCGGGGAGCCCGACCGGACCCTGCTCGACCCGCTGGTGCGGGCCTCGACCCCGCACACGATGCTCCGGGTCGTCGCCGGCACCGTGACCGTCGGGCCTACCGTGGAACCGGGGCAGACCGCCTGTCTGCGCTGCCTCGACGCCCACCACATCGACGCCGACCCCGGCTGGCCGCTGGTCCTCGCGCAGTACGCCGCGCGCGACGGCAGCGACCGTGCCGACGGGGTCCCCGAGCCGGTCGACGCCCTCCTGGCCGCGCTCGGCGTGGCCTGGCTCAGCCGCGACCTCACCTCCCTCATCGAGGGACGCCGGCCCTCCACCTGGTCCGCGACCACCCGGCTGGATCCGGCCCTCAGCCAGGTCGAGCACCAGGCCTGGCTGAGGCACCCGGCCTGCGGCTGCGGCTGGGCCGACGACGGGGCCGACGACGGGGCCGACGCAAACGGTTGGCGCACCGGGTGACAATGGGGGAATGACCGACCTCCCCCGCCGTACGGCGGCCCGCACGGCGAGGCTCGCGGCCCTGCCGGTCGCCTTCGCCGGGCGCAAGGCGTTGGGGGTCGGCCGACGCATCGGAGGCGCCCCCGCGGAGGCCGTGCTCAGCGACGTGCAGCAACGCACCGCCGAGCAGATCTTCCGGACCCTGGGAGATCTCAAGGGCGGCGCGATGAAGATGGGGCAGGCGTTGTCGATCTTCGAGTCGGCCCTGCCTGAGGCCGTGATCGGGCCGTACCGCGAGCAGCTCACCCGGCTCCAGGACTCGGCCCCGCCGATGACCGCCGCCACGGTGCACGGCGTACTCGCTCGTGAGCTCGGTCCCCGCTGGCGTGACCAGCTCGTCGAGCTCGACGACAACCCCGCGGCCGCCGCCTCGATCGGCCAGGTGCACCGGGGACGCTGGCACGACGGGCGCGAGGTCGCGGTGAAGATCCAGTACCCCGGTGCCGGGGACGCACTGCGCGCCGACCTGCGCCAGATCTCTCGACTGGCCCGCCCGTTCAGTGTGCTGCTGCCGGGCATCGACGTGAAGCCGCTCGTCGAAGAGCTCCAGGCCCGGGTCTCCGAAGAGCTGGACTACGGGCTCGAGGCCGAGGCGCAGCGCGTCTTCGCCGCCGAGTTCCGCGACGACCCGGACTTCGTCGTACCCGACGTCGTCCACAACACCGCGGCCGTCCTGGTCACGGAGTGGATGGACAGCACCGGGTCGCTGGCCCGACTGATCTCCGACGGCACCCAGGAGGAGCGCGACCACTACGGCACGCTCTACGTGCGCTGGCTGTTCTCCGGCCCCGAGCGCACCGGGATGCTGCACGCCGACCCGCACCCCGGCAACTTCCGGATCCTGCCCCGCGCCCCCGGCGAGCTCGGCGGCCTGGGGGTCGTGGACTTCGGCGCGGTCGCCCGGCTCCCCGAGCGGGCCCTGCCCCGGACCATGGGGTCGCTGATCCGGATCGCCTCGATCGACGACTACGACCAGGTGCTCGCGGCGCTTCGCGAGGAGGGTTTCGTCAAGCCGGGCATCAAGATCGACCCGGCCGAGCTGCGGGAGTACCTCTCCCCCTTCGTCGAGCCGGCCAAGTCGGAGAGCTTCCGGTTCTCACGGGAGTGGATGCGAACCCAGTTCACCCGGATCAACGACCCGAGGCAGCCGGGCTACACCCTCACCCTGCGGATCAACCTGCCGCCGGCGTACCTGCTGATCCACCGCACGTGGGTCGGCGGGATCGGCGTGCTCTGCCAGCTCGAGGCGTCCGCGCCCTTCCGGGCGCTGCTGACCGAGTCGCTGCCCGGCTTCGCCGACCCGGTGGACTGAACCGGTGGACTGACCGGCGGACTGCTCGGCTGAGTGACGGGGAGGGGGCGACCCTCCGTCACCACCAGGCGGAGTCGAGCTTGGACTCCATTGCGCGCACGTTGGCGCGCGAGCAGTCCGGGCAGAACAGCTTGGTCCGGCCGTTCTCGACCGACAGCGCCCAGGTCAGTGGCGGCGTGTCCCCCTCGGCGGTGGCGCCGCAGAAGTCACAGGTGATCATCACCCCAGCGTACGAAACGGACCGGGCCTCGGTGGGATTTCTTTCCCACCGAGGCCCGGCCTCGTGTTTCCCGCGATCAGGTGTCAGTCACCTGGAGGCTGAACGCCCACCCTGGAAGTGGACCACCCAGCACTCGTCAGAGCGTGCGGGCAAGCGCCAGACGCGCCTGTGCAGCGGCACGCTCGGCTCGACGGGAGAGCCGCCGAGACAGCGCGAGCTGGTGCCCACGTCGCAGTTCCTGCGCCTCTCCCAGGCGCGCGGACATCTGTGAGCGGGCCAGGTTCTCATACATGAGATTCATGTCAGTACTCCGGATCTTGGTATTGGTCATGGTGTGTGTCTCTTCTCGCTTGACTCGTGTTCGATGCCGTGTGGTCCCGTGCTCCCTGGTGGGCCCGGGGAGCTGCCTCAGGCCGCTGCCTCGCTCTTGCGAGGGCGGCCCCGGGGGCGTTTGCGGGGGATCACCGCTCCTTGCAGGAACAGCTCACCGCCCCAGACTCCCCACGGTTCGCGGCGTTCGAGAGCCCCGCTGAGGCACTCGGCGCGGACCGGGCAGTCCACGCACAGTGCCTTGGCATGCTCCACGTCTGCCGGCGACTCGGCGAAGAACAGCTCTGCGTCGTTGGTACGGCAGGGCAGCTTCGACTCGTCGACCTCTGGGTTGGCCACTCGGTGGTCGAGGACGCTGATGCTCATATGTCACCTCCTTGTGACCTGATCGCTGGGTGTAGCTGGGGAAACAAAAAGACCGCGGATCCCGGGGTACGGGTTCCGCGGCCTGGAGGTAGCCGGTGAGAGTTGGGACTCAGATCGGCGGACTCCAGGCGTGAGAGCCCGGGAAGGCCTTGACGATGGCGACATCCGTGCCACGGAGGCGCGTCGACACCACGACGTCGTAGGCGCACGGGGACATGCCAAAGGCGGATCCGTGGCCGGACATGGCGATAGCCGACTGGAAGCCAGTCGTCTCGAACCAGGTGTTGTTGCTCATCTCGTGCACCTCCTTGCAGTGATCTCGGGCGCCGGCGTCGTCAGGGCCGTCATGCGCGTTGGTCTTGTGCGGTGGAAGAAAGTTACCCCTCGCACCATGTAAGCGGCAAACTATTTTCTGGGTATTTCGCGAAAAAGATTGACCGGAACTGTGGTCAGACGTGGGGACGCTCCGAGGCGGCTCAGACCAGCAGGCCCAGGACATCGTCGCCGTACTTGTCGAGCTTGCTCGCGCCGATGCCTGAGATCCGCAGCAGACCGTCGCGGTCGGTCGGCTGCACCTCCGCGATCGCCTGCAGGGTCTTGTCGGTGAAGACGACGTACGCCGGCACGCTGTCCTCGGCCGCCCGACCCGCACGCCACTCGCGCAGCCGCTCGAACAGCGCCTCGTCGTAGTCGACCTCGCAGGTCTCGCAGTGGCCGAGCTTGCGGGCGGCCGCAGAGTCCATCGTCTTGCCGCACACCCGGCACTCGGCGACCTTCTTGCGCCGCCGCTCGGTCGGCCTCGCCCGGTCGGAGGACACCTCCGGACGCAGTCCGGCCAGAAACCGTGACGGCTTGCGGCTCGCCCGGCCGCCCGGGTTGCGAGACAGGCTCCACGACACCTCGAGCACCTGGCGGGCGCGGGTCATCCCCACGTAGAGCAGTCGACGCTCCTCCTCGACGGCTTCGGCGCCCTCGGCGTACACGATCGGCATCGAGCCCTCCTGCATCCCGCACAGGAAGACCGCGTCCCACTCGAGTCCCTTGGCGGCGTGGAGCGTCGCCAGCGTGACCCCTTCGGCGACCGGGGCGTGCTGCTCGCCGGCCCGCCGGTCGAGCTCGTCGACGAAGGCGTCGAGGTCGGCGTCGTCGTGGCTGGCCGAGAACTCCTCAGCCTGGGAGACGAGGGCCTGCAGGGACTCCCAGCGGTCTCGACGGTTGCCTCGGCCGGTCGGCGCCTTCTCGGACCACTCCAGCCCGGCCATGACGCCCTTGACGTCAGGAAGCAGACCCTCGCCGGAACGCTCCCCTCCGCGGGCGGCTCCACGCAGCATGGTCACGGCCTGGCGCACCTCGGCCCGCTCGAAGAACCTGGCCGCGCCGCGGACGACGTACGCGAGACCGCGTGAGGACAGGGCGTCCTCGAACGCCTCCGACTGGGCGTTGATGCGGAACAGGATCGCCATCTCGCGCAGCGGCACCCCGGACTTGCGAAGCTCGTCGACGCGGATCGCGACCGCCTCGGCCTCGGCGACCTCGTCGGCGTGCTCGCGGTAGGCCACCGGGATCCCCGACTCGCGCTGGGCGCGGAGCTGCACCCCGGCGCTGGCGGTGCCGGAGAGCAGGGCGTTGGAGGCGGTCACGACCTCGGGGGTGGAGCGGTAGTTGCGGACCAGCTCGACCGACGTGGTGCCCGCATGCTTGCGGGGGAAGTCCCGCAGGTAGGAGGCGTTGGCGCCCGCGAAGGAGTAGATCGTCTGCGACGGGTCGCCGACCACGCAGATCTCGTCGCGCCCCCCGAGCCAGAGGTCGAGGAGCGTGGCCTGGATCGGGCTGACGTCCTGGAACTCGTCGACGACGAACCACTTGTACTGCGAACGGACCTGGGCGGCGACCCGCTCGTCCTCCGACAGCAGCGCCGCCCCGCAGAGCAGGACGTCCTCCATGTCCATGCGTCCCTGGCCTCGCTTGACGTCTTCGTAGGCCGCGAACACGTGCGCGACCGTGTCGACGTCGATCCCGCTCACCTCACGACCGCGGGCCGAGGCGATGCGCGGGTAGTCGTCGGGGCGGACGTTGCTGACCTTGGCCCACTCCACCTCGGAGGCCAGGTCGCGCAGCGTGGACTTGTCGGTGGCGACCCGGTTGCGTCCGGCGGCCTGGGCCAGCATGCCGAGCTTGGAGTCGACCAGGGCGGGCGGCTCCCCGCCGTACACCTTGGGCCAGAAGTACCGCACCTGGCGCAGGGCCGCGGAGTGGAACGTGCGGGCCTGCACACCGCCCGCGCCCAGGGCTCGGAGGCGACCACGCATCTCCCCCGCGGCTCGTGTGGTGAAGGTCACCGCGAGGACCTCGGACGGGTTGTAGGTGCCGGTGGCCACGCCGTACGCGATGCGGTGGGTGATCGCGCGGGTCTTGCCGGTGCCCGCTCCGGCCAGCACGCGCACAGGCCCGCGGAGGGTCACCGCGACCGAGCGCTGCTCGGGGTCGAGTGCGTCGAGGAGCATCTCGGCGTCGGTCGGCCCGCTGGAGTCAGGGCGGCCTGGCGCTGGGGACATGGAAGAAACTCCGCTGGGTCGGGGTTGTAGAGACAGAGACCGGCGCACCATCGCCGGTCTCGTCCACCTTAGACGCGAGAAGGGACAGTCATGTCGGCCACACCAGAGGGCTCGGGCCCCCGGTTCACGATGTTCACCACACCGTGGTGCGGGTACTGCCATCGACTCCAGGGGCAGCTCGACCGCGAGGGCATCGCCTACGACGTGGTCGATATCGAGCGCGACGAGTCCGCCGCTGTGACGGTGATGCAGGTCAACGGCGGGAACCAGACCGTCCCGACCCTGCTCTACAGCGATGGCTTCGCCCACACCAACCCCAGCCTGCGCCAGGTCAAGGACAAGCTCGCCTCCCTCGCCAGCTAACCCTGACGCGGCTCATCTTGCCCCCGTTTTCACGCTGACGCGGCGCATCTTGTCCTGGAAAAGCAGGCGACGCGGCGCATTTGTCTCTCGTGCTCAGCGGGTCCCGTCTCCGGGCAGACACCGCTGCCAGGAGCGCGGACAAGATGCGCCGCGTCAGCGCGATTCTGAAGGCAAGATGCGCCGCGTCAGCGGGGTTTGGGGGGCAAGATGCGCCGCGTCAGCGCGATTCTGAAGGCAAGATGCGCCGCGTCAGCGCGATTTTGAAGGCAAGATGCGCCGCGTCAGCGGTGGGGGCGGTCACCACTGGCCGGAGAGCGGGCCGCCGTACCAGGCCTCGACCAGGGAGCGGGAGATCGAGATGCCGCCGGGGAGCTCGAGGGTGCCGGCGTCGGTCTCGGCGCGCATCTCCTCGCGGGTGAACCAGCGGGCGTGCTCGATCTCGGCACCGTCCACGGCGATCTCGGTCGTCAGGGCCTTCCCCGTGAAGCCGACCATCAGGCTGGCAGGGAACGGCCACGGCTGGTTGCCGATGTAGGTGACCTCGCCTACGCGGATGCCGGCCTCCTCCAGCACCTCCCGTCGTACGGCGTCCTCGAGCGACTCGCCCGGCTCGACGAACCCCGCGAGCGTCGAGTAGCGGCCGGCTGGCCAGGAAGCCTGGCGTCCGAGCAGGCACCGGTCGTACGGCGGCTCGCCGTCGGTGACCACCATGATCACGGCCGGGTCAGTCCTCGGGAACTGCTGACGACCGCACTCGGTGCACTCCAGCTGGTGCCCCGACTGCCGGGACTCGAGCACCCCGCCGCAGCGAGGACAGTGCCGATGCGACTGGTGCCACTCGGCCAGCCCGATCGCATGCAGCACCAGCGGCGCGTCCTCGGTCTCGAGGCTCTGCACGATCTGGCGCAGCACCACCCATGAGTCGTCGCCCGCCAGCTCCCGGTCCGCGAGGACCGCCAGGTGCACGACTCCGTTCCGCTCGCCGAGCAGCACCCGTCGCCCGTCGGGCGCTCCGTCCGGCGGAACCCAGACCACGTGGTCGCGCTGGTCACGCCGCTCGACGCGCAGCTTCGACCCGGCCAGCACGAGCACCCGCGTCGCCGGGTCCGCCCACACCTCCGCGAGCCAAGCGTCGTCGGTACGACGCTCCCCGATCCGGTCGTGCGGGTGCTCGCTGAGCGCGATGTGCACCGTGCGCAACGGCCGGTCCGGCCGGTCGGGCGCGTCGGCGCTCACCGGTTCAGCCATGCCGTGAACGCGTCCATCGTGTAGGGCCGGCCCAGGAAGTCCTCGACCAGGGCGGCGGCGTCGCGGCTCCCTCCGGGCGTCAGCACCCGGTCGCGGTACCGCAGCGCGACCTCGGGCGCGAACAGGTCACCGGCGTCGAACGCGGAGAACAGGTCCTTCGCGATGACCAGGCTCCACGTGTAGGTGTAGTACGCCGACGAGTAGTCCTCGAGGTGTCCGAACTGGGTGTGGAAGTGGGTCCCCGGCAGCGGCGCGAACGGGTGGTGCTGCTCGTGCAGCTCGCCGACCAGGGCACTGATGTCGTCGGGCAGCTCGACGTGCAGCCGGTAGGAGACGGCGGAGTAGAACATCTGGATCCGCGTCAGGTAGCCCTTGCCGAAGTCCGCGGCCCGCCGCATCCGCGCGACCAGGTCGGCTGGGATCGGCTCACCGTCGGCGTCCGTGGCGAAACCGGCGAGGACGTCGGCGTCCCAGGCCCACTCCTCGAGCATCTGGCTCGGCGCCTCGATGAAGTCCCGCTCGGTGGAGACCCCCGAGAAGCGCACCCACTCGTGGCGCCCGGCCAGGACGTGGTGCAACAGGTGCCCGAACTCGTGGAACAGCGTGACGACGTCACTGTGCTCCATCAGCCCGCGCGGGAAGTTGCACACCAGCACGCCCTCGGGCAGCTGACGGCCCCCCACCCCCGGCACCAGCCGGAAGTGCGCGGCGTGGTTGAACTTCCCGTCCCGCGGGTGCAGGTCGAGGTGGATCCGGCCGAGCAGCTCGCCGTCGAGTCGTACGTCGTACGCCGTCACGTCCTCATGCCAGGTCGAGGCGCCGCGCACGTCGACGTACTCGAGCCCGAAGAGCCGGCTGGTGACGTCGAGCAGTCCCCTGCCCACCTTGGTGAAGTCGAAGTAGCGGCGCACCTCCTGGGAGTCGACCGCGAACCTGTTCCGGTGCACGGCCCCCTGGTGGTACCGCCAGCTGGAGAGGTCGAGCACCGCGTCCGGGTCCTCCTGGTGCGCCTGCTCGGCGAGCACCTCGAGGTCGCGTCGGCTCGGCTCCTCGGCGGCCCGGCTGATCTGGTCGATGAAGGCTGCGATCGACGCGCCGTCCCCGATCATCCGCACCTCGGCGTCGAGGTCCGGCCAGCCGTCGTACCCGAGAAGCCGGGCGTGCTCGTCGCGCACCCGCAGCAGCTCGCCCAGCACGCGGTCGTTGTCCGGCCAGCCGACGTTGAGGAACGTCGCCATCACCGCACGCCGGGCCTCCGCGTCACGCGAGTAGGCGATGAACGGCAGGGTGTCGGGGTACTCCGTGCCGAGCTCGACCATCCCGTCTGCGTCGGCCGGATGCGCCGCCACGTAGTCCTCGGGCAGCCCGTCGAGGGCCGAGGCGGGCAGCCGGGTGGTCGCACGTCCGTTCCTGATCCCGCGGGAGAACTCCTGCACCAGCGCGGTCTCGCGCTCCTCCACGTCCCGGAGCCGGGCCCGGGTCTCCTCATCACGGTCGACACCCGACCGGCTGAAGTCGCGGAGCGTGCGCTCCACCAGCCGACGGGCCGGGTCGTCGTACGCCGAGACGTCCAGCGAGCTCAGCTGGGCATGCACCGACTCGTCGAGCATCAAGTCCGTGCGGAACCGCTGGGCCTCGACCTCGGCCCGCTCGGCCTGCTCCCGCACCTCTGGGAGCGGATGCACCTGGGCCATCACCATCGCCGCGGCGAAGGCGTTGGCCAGGTCGATCTGGAGGTCGTTCCAGATCTCGAGGATGACCGGATCTCCGGGCGCTGCCGCCTTCAACGCGATCACCTGCGCACCGGCGTCCGCGAGCATGTCGTCGCAGCGCGCCCGCAGGAAGCGGGACCATCCCTCGTCGGAGGCGGGCAGGTCGAGGGCAGCCAAGGACGTCACTCAGGCAGGCTACTGCTCTGTCCCGAACGCGGGATCCGGGCCTACAGTGCGCCATGAGCTTCAACGTGAGCGCCGACGCCTACGGCCGGTTCATGGGCCGCTACTCCGAGCCGCTGGGTGAGCTGTTCGCGGACTTCGCCCTGCTGGAGCAGGGCCAACGTGCCCTCGACGTCGGGTGCGGTCCGGGTGCGCTCACGGCGCCTCTCGTCCAGCGGCTCGGCCCGGACGCGGTGGTCGCGGTCGACCCGTCGGTCTCGTTCGTCGAGGCCGCGCAGGAGCGGTTCCCCGGAGTCGACGTCCGAGCCGCCGTCGCGGAGCAGCTTCCCTTCGACGACGACTCCTTCGACGCCTCCCTGGCCCAGCTGGTCGTCCACTTCATGAGCGACCCTGCGGCCGGGATGCGGGAGATGGCACGGGTCACGCGATCCCGCGGGCTGGTCGCCGCCTGCGTGTGGGACCACGGCGGCGGGGTCGGTCCGCTGTCACCCTTCTGGCGAGCGGTCCACGACCTGCACCCACGAGCCGAGGACGAGTCCGGTCTGGTCGGCTCACGTGGAGGGCAGCTCGAGGAGCTGTGCGCTACCGCGGGCTTGCGCGACATCGAGTCGACGGTGCTCACGGTCCACGTCCGCTACGACACGTTCGACGAGTGGTGGGAGCCGTACACCTTCGGCGTGGGACCGGCCGGCACCTACGTCGCCGGCCTCGACGACGACGACCGCGAGCGGCTCCGTGTCCGCTGCGAGGAGATGCTGTCCCCGGTCCCGTTCGAGGTGACCGCGTCGGCCTGGTCGGTGCGCGCCCGCGTCTGACCGCACGCGACGAGCCGACCGACCCCTCACTAGGGTTTGACCATGAGCACCCACATCGCGGCCGAGCCCGGCCAGATCGCCCCTGACGTGTTGATGCCCGGCGACCCGCTGCGCGCGAAGTGGATCGCGGAGACCTTCCTCGAGGACGTCACCTGCTACAGCCAGGTCCGCGGGATGCTCGGCTTCACGGGGAGCTGGCGCGACCAGCGGGTCTCCGTCCAGGGCTCGGGGATGGGGCAGCCATCGATGGCGATCTACGCCAACGAGCTGCTCGACCAGTACGACGTGCGCTCGATCGTGCGAGTCGGCTCCTGCGGCGCGCTCACCGAGAAGCTCGAGGTCCGGGACGTCGTCATCGCCTCCGGCGCCTGCACCGACTCCTCGATGAACCGGCTCCGGTTCGGCGGGCTGGACTACGCACCCGTGGCCGACTTCAGCCTGCTCCGCGCGGCGTACGACGCGGCCTCGACGCGCGACCACGTGACGACGCACGTCGGGCTGATCTTCTCCGGCGACCAGTTCTACAACCCGAAGCCCGAGCTCCTCGGGGAGATGGTGAAGTACGGCGTGCTCGCCGTCGAGATGGAGGCGAGCGCGCTCTACACGTTGGCCGCGCAGCACGACGCCCGGGCGCTGGCCATCTGCACCGTCTCCGACCACATCGTCACCGGCGTGGAGACCAGCGCGTCCGAGCGGGAGCAGACGTTCTCCGACATGGTGGAGATCGCCCTGGAGGCGATCAGCGTCGACGGGTGACCCGCGGTCACGACCCGTGCATCAGACCCTCGAGCGCTTCCCGGTCCTCGAGGCCGGTCGGCTCGACCAGCTCGTTGTCGCGCACGTAGTAGAACGCGGCCCGCACCTGCTCGAGCGGCACTCCCCTCAGCTCCGCCCACGCCACGCGGTAGATCGCCAGCTGCAACGGGTCGGCGGTCTGGGCCTTGTTGGTCTTCCAGTCGACGACCAGGAAGTGGTCCGGCCCGGCTTCCTCGTCGTCGTACACGGCGTCGATGCGACCGCGCACGACCTGTCCGGCCAGCACCAGGGCGAACGGCGGCTCCACCGCAAGCGGGCGTCGCTCCGCGAAGTCACCGGCCGAGAACGCCTCGATCAGCTCGGCCAGGTCGGACTCGTCGTCGATCCCCTGGTCGCCGCGTCCGGGCAGGTCGTCGGGGTCGAGCAGCCCCTGCTGGCCGAAACGAGCCTCGACCCAGGCATGGAATCGGGTGCCGAACCGCGCCGCGGCGGACGGCTGGCGTGGCATCGGGCGGGCCAGGTCGCGAGCGAAACCGGCAGGGTCCTGCCGGAGTCGGGCGAGCGCGGTCGCGGACAGGCTCGACGGCAGCGGCACCTCCACGGTGGGAGTGCGGTCGCGGGCGGCCTCGTCGATGAGCCGGGACAGCTCCTCGTCCCACTGGTGAACCCGCTCGAGCTCGAGGACGTCGTCAATCGAGTCCTCGACCGGGTCCCCGGCAGCGAGCGCGGCCGAGGCCTCGGCCACCAGCCGGGCAGCCTCGCGGCGCCGGTCGACCTCGGCGGTGTGGTGCGAGATCGGCCAGGGCCGCTCCTGCGCGTCGGGGTGGTACGGACTGGACTCGCCCTTGACCGGGGCGTCACGCCAGCGCTCGGGGACGGCACCCCACGTCTTCATCGCCTCGGCGGTGCGGCGGAGGTACTCCGACGGCCCGGAGCTGGTCTTGCGGGTCGGTGACCAGCACCAGCACGAGACCGAGAGGAGATGCCGGGCGCGGGTCCAGGCGACGTACCCGAGACGGAGCTCCTCGGTCGCCTCGTGGGCCTTGCCCTCCTCGGTGTAGCGGGTGATGTCCGCGGAGGTGTGCCCACCCGGCCGGGGTCGGTCGTGGGCGTCGCCGCGCAGCTCGGCCGGCATCATGTGGGGCACGGTCAGCGCGGTCGAACGACCTCGACCCGAAGGGAACGACTTGTCGGTGACCCCGACCAGGAAGACCGCGTCCCACTCCAGCCCCTTGGCGCGGTGGACGGTCAGCAGCTTGACTGAGTCCGCCTCGGAGGGCGTCGCGACGTCGAGGCCCTGGCCCATGTCGTCCTCGGCCTCCAGCCAGCCGAGGAGAGCCGGCAGCGTGACCGCCCCGTCGACGGCCTGGAACTCAGCGACGGCCTGGACGAACAGGTCCAGGTTGTCGCGCCGGGCCGCCGCAGCCGGACTCACCGATGACGCCAGCTCCACGTCGATGCCGGTGGTGTCGATGATCCGCCGCACCAGGTCGAGGATCGGCTCGCCGATCGCCGCGCGGAGCCGACGGAGCTCGGCGGCGAGCAACGCGAACCGCTCCCTCGCCTCAGGGGAGTAGCCGGGGCCACCGGACGCGCCCGGGTCACCGGGGTCGTCAAGGGCATCGCACAGCGACGCGATCTCGGTGGGGTCTCCCCCGTCGACCGCGGCGCGGAGCTCCTCGTGCACGCTGGCGAGTCGCTCACCACGTGGCGGGCCACCGGCGAGCTCCCGGGCCCGTCGCCCCAGCAGGGCGAGGTCGCGTGGGCCGATCGCCCACCGAGGACCGGAGAGGAGGGTGAGCAGGGCGGCGTTGGCCGTGACGTCCTGGACCAGGGTCAACGTCGCCACCACCTCGGCGACCTCGGGCAGCCGCAGCAGACCCTTCAGACCCACGATCTCCACCGGGATCTCCCGCGAGGTCAGCGCGTCGAAGACGGCGGCCGCGTGGGCGTTGTTGCGGGTGAGGACGCCGATCTCCTTCCACGACGGCTCGGACATCGCCCGGTGCGTGGCGATGACCTCCTCGGCGAGCCAGGCGAGCTCGTCGTCGTACGTCTCGTGGACCGACGCCCGCACCACTCCGGGCTGGGCGTCGGGCTTCGCCTCCAGGGGCAGCAGCTCGGGACGCTGGTCGTAGAGCGGGGTGGCGAGGTGGTTGGCAGCGGCCAGGATCCGCGAGTCCGAGCGCCGGTTGACCGTGAGCGGGAACCGCGCCGGCTCACCGGAGAGCGAGGGGAACGACGCCGCGAACTCGAGGATGTTCGAGACCGAGGCGCCACGCCAGCCGTAGATCGCCTGGTTGGGGTCGCCGACCGCCATCACCGGGTGCCCGAGGCCGTGCTGCTCGTCAGGCCCCGAGAAGAGGCGACTGAGCATCAGCGCCTGAGCCACGGAGGTGTCTTGGTACTCGTCGAGGAGGACCACCTTGAACTTCGCCCGCTCCAACGCGCCGACCTCGGGCCGCTCCCGGGCCAGCCGCGCCGCCAGTGCGATCTGGTCGGAGAAGTCCATCAGCCCGAGGTCGCGCTTGAGCCTGCGGTAGGAGTCGACCAGCCCCAGCAGCTCCGCCCGGCGGTCGATCGCGAAGATCGCCTTGAGGTTCTTCTCGAGGTACGTCTTGCGGTCCTCGCCCACCATGGCCGCCTCGAAGAGCGCGCGCTCACGAGCGTCGTGCTCACGCACCTGGTCGGGGCTGACCAGGTGCTCGCTCATCTCGCCCTCGAGCGAGAGGAGGTACTGGATGACGTGGCTCGGCGAGTCGCTGAGGTGCTCGACGGGAGCGGTGTAGCGCTGGATCGCCCGGCCCGCGAGCTGGTACCGCGACGCGTCGGCGATCAGCCGGGTGTCCGGCTCGTGGCCGATCCGGAGCCCGTGCTCGGTCAGCAGCGCCGCGGCGTAGGAGTGGTACGTCGCCACCGTCGGCTCCTCGACCTCCTCGACGTCCTCACCCGCGTCGGCGCCTCCTCCACCGGCTGCGAGCCGCTCGCCCCGGGCAGGGAGGAACCCCGCCTCGCGGAGCCGGTCGCGGATCCGGGTCGAGAGCTCGGCGGTCGCCTTGGTCGTGAACGTGAGCCCGAGGATCTCCGCCGGGCTGACCTGCCCGGTGGCCACCAGCCACACCACGCGGGCCGCCATCACGGTGGTCTTGCCCGAGCCGGCACCGGCGATCACGACCGCCGGCTCCAGCGGTGCGGTGATCGCGGCGAACTGCTGCTCGCTGAAGGTGAAGTCGGCCTTCATCACCCGCTGGAGATCGGCCGGGGTCTCGATGCGCATCGGCGTCACGACAGCACGCTCCCCGAGGACTTGGCCGGGCAGATGGCCTGGAAGTCGCAGCGGTCGCAGTGCGTGCCCGGTCGGGCACGGAACTCCTCGGAGCGCACGGCGTGCGCCGCGGCCATGAGCTGCTGCTCGACCAAGGTCGTGCCGTCGGGGCCGGGTTGCAGGGGGTCCTGACCCTGCACCTTCGGCCGGCTGTCACCCACGCGCAGCTGGACCAGCTCGGCGCCCCCGGACGTCACCGGACGACCGGCTGCCTCGTCAGCGGCACCGCTCTCGACGGCGAGCTGGTAGAGGCCGAGCTGAGCGTGCTCCTTGACCTGTGGTGCGGTCGGGGGGTACTTGCCCGTCTTCAGGTCGACGACGACGACGCGGCCGTCCTCGTCGAGCTCGAGCCGGTCGGCGTAGCCGTTCAGCGCGACGACCTGCCCGTCGGGAAGCGTCACCACTGCCTGGAGGTGGGTCTCGGTCGAGACGATGGTGCGTGCCCCCGGCCGCTCGTGCCAGGTCAGGAACCGGCTGAGCGCCAGGGCGGCCTGCTCACGCTCGCGGGACCGCGACCACGGAGTCCGGAAGTCCATCTGCCCCCAGACCTCGTCGACGAGGGGCATCAGGTCGGCCTCGACGGACTCGACCTTGAGGTCGCCCGTGGCGATCCGGTCGGCGAGGGCGTGCACCACCTTGCCGAAGCCCTGGCTGGCACTGCTCACCACCTCGCCGCCCGCCTCACGGGTCAGGAACCACTGCGCCGGGCAGCGCAGGATGCCCTCCAAGGCGCTCGCCGAGAGCGTGATCGGCTCGTCGCCGGGCCGCACCGGCCGCTCGGACCGGCTGGGTGCGCGCATCCCCCACCAGGCAGCCGGGTCGGCGTACGGCGCCACCGGACGCCCGTGCACCTCGGTGGCCGCCAGCAGCGCGAGCCGTCGCGCGGCAGCGGTGCGGATGGAGTCGGGCTCCTCGGGATCGGCGGCGGAGCGTCGCAGCTCGGCGACCAGACCCGCCAGCGAGAGCGGACGACGCGGCCGGCCCTGCCTGTGGACCGGCGTGTGGCCCAGCTCGTTGACGAAGCGGGACGGCTGCTCGCCGTCGTCGTCGGGAGACTCCACCGCGGTGACCACGAGCCGCTGCCGGGCCCGGGTGCAGGCGACGTAGAAGAGCCGGCGCTCCTCGGCGAGCATCGCCCGGGTCGTCACCGGCGGCAGCAGCCCGTCGGGCCCGATCCGCTCGGCCTGGAGGAGGGAGCCTCGACGGCGCAGGTCGGGCCAGGCCGACTCCTGCACGTGGGCGACCACCACCAGCCGCCACTCGAGGCCCTTGGACCGGTGCGCGGTGAGCAGCCGGACCGCCTCACCGCGAACGCCCTGGTCGGCCAGGGTGTCGGCCGGGATCTGCTGGGCGGTCAGGGTGTCCAGGAAGCTCTGCACGCTGGTGTGACCGCGCTGCTCCTCGGCCCGGGCGGCGGTCTCGAAGAGCGCGCACAGCGCGTCGAGGTCGCGGTGCGCGAAGCGGGCTGCCGCTCCGCCGTGCTGACTGGTCGTGCGCAGCCGCTGGCCCCAGTCCGTGCCGGACCAGAGCACCCAGAGGACGTCCTCGGCGGTGCCGCCGTGGGCCAGCACCTGACGCGCGTCCTCGAGCAGCCCGGCGAAGCGGCGGGCCCGGGTCGCGGCGTCTCCTTCCACCCCGCGCAGAGCAGTCGGGTCCGTCACGGCCCGGCGGAGCAGCTCACGTGAGGACGCCGGAGCGCCCGCACCGACGCCGGCCTTCTCGCGGGCCCGCATGGAGCGCGCGAGGGAACGCACGTCGGTCGCGTCGAGGCCGGCCAGCGGCGAGATGAGCAGCTCCTCGGCGCGGTCGGGCCCGAGATGGCGGGGGTCCGCGGGGTCGGTCACATCGGCGTCGACCACCGCCCTCAGCGCGGCCAGCAGCGGCAGCACCGCCGGCTCGCGCACCAGCGGGGTCTCGTCGCTGGCCACCTCGACCGGTACGCCGGCCGCGGCGAGCGAGCGTCGCAGCCCCGGGATCGAGTTGCGGCCCGAGCGCACCAGCACCGCCATCTCGGACCAGCCGATGCCGTCCTCGAGGTGGGCCCGGCGGAGCAGGTCGGCGATGTGCTCGGTCTCGGCCCGGGAGGTGTCGAAGGTGAACGTCTCGACGGCCCCGGGACCGAACTCGTTGTCGGCCGGCTCGGGAGTGCGGAACGCCGACCACTGCTCGGCGGTGATCGCGCCGCTGACCCCGATCGCGGAGGCGATCGACCGGGAGGCGCGCAGCAGTCGTGAGCCGAAGCGACGGGTGGTGCCGAGCGCCACGACCGGGGCCGGGCCGCCGTCGGCTCGCGGGAACTCGCGCGGGAAGTCGAGGATGCCGCGCACGTCGGCGCCCCGGAACCCGTAGATCGACTGGTCGGGGTCGCCGACGACGACCAGGTCGCGCCCGTCGCCGGCGAGGGCACGCAGCAGCCGCACCTGGCTGGGGTCGGTGTCTTGGTACTCGTCGACGAAGACCGCGCCGAAGCGAGCCCGTAGCTCCTCGCGATGCGCCTCCGCCTCGATCACGGCGCGGGCCACCAGATCCGGGTAGTCGATGGCGCTCTCGTCGCCGAGGACGTTGAGGTACTGCTCCATGAAGAGACCGGCCGCCTCGAGCTCGGGCAGCCCCTCGGTCCGACCGAGCCGGACCAGGTCCACCGGGTCGAGCCCGCGCTCACGGGCCCGCGACAGCACAGCGTGCACCTCGCGGGCGAAGCCGCGGGTGCCGACGGCAGGCTGGAACGCGTCGGGCCAGCGCACCGACTCCGGCGCGTTCGTGAGCAGCTCGGCCAGCTTGACGTCCTGCTCGGGAGCCGACAGCAGGTGCAGCGGGGCGGCGTACAGCTCGGCCGGGGAGTAGCGCCGGACCAGGCCGTAGGCGAAGGAGTGGAAGGTCGAGCTCAGCGTGGTCGCCATGGTGCGGCCGAGTCGTGCGGTGACTCGGTCCCGCAGCTGCTCGGCGGCCTTGCGGGAGAAGGTCAGCGCGAG
Source organism: uncultured Actinomycetota bacterium (assembly GCA_963740525.1). Taxonomy (GTDB): domain Bacteria; phylum Actinomycetota; class Actinomycetes; order Propionibacteriales; family Nocardioidaceae; genus CAVUEG01. The sequence continues at coordinate 182,359 of CAVUEG010000005.1, read as the reverse complement.
CACGGAGTCCGGTGACGCTCCCCGCTCGATCCGGTCGACGATCGCCTCGACCAGCGTGGTGGTCTTGCCGGTGCCCGGGCCGGCGAGCACGAGCAGCGGCCCGCCGGGGTGGTCCACGACGGCCTGCTGCTGACCGTCGAGCAGGGGCGGCGGGGCTGGGCGCGCGTCGGCGTACCTCAGGGAGTACGTCGGCCCGCTGCTCATGGTGGCTACCCAACCATGACGGTCCGACAGGCGACGCGGGGTGCGTTGGGCAACGACTGCCATAGGCGGGTGTCGGTGCGGCCACTAGCGTTCCGGTCATGGAGAACACGTCCCAGCAGGCCGGTCCGCTCGACGACATCGTGGTGCTCGACCTGACCCGAGCGCTGGCCGGCCCGCACGCCGCGATGATGCTCGGCGACCTCGGCGCCCGCGTGATCAAGGTCGAGAGCCCGGCAGGGGACGAGTCGCGCGGCTGGGGTCCGCCCTTCCTCGGGGAGGGCGACGACCGCGAGTCGACGTACTTCCTCTCGTGCAACCGGAACAAGGAGTCGATCACCCTCGACCTCAAGGACCCCGCCGACCAGGACGTGCTGGCGCGGCTCGTCGCGCGCGCCGACGTGCTGATGGAGAACTTCCGGGTCGGGGTGCTCGACCGTCTCGGCTTCTCCGTCGACCGGCTCCACGAGCTGAACCCACGGCTGGTCGTGCTCTCCATCACCGGCTTCGGCCACGATGGCCCTGAGGCGACCCGCGCCGGCTACGACCAGATCGCCCAGGGCGAGGGCGGCCTGATGTCGGTCACCGGCAGCGACCCGTCGGAGCCGACGAAGGTCGGGGTGCCGATCGCGGACCTGCTGGCCGGGATGAACGGCGCCTACGGCGTCGTCGCCGCGCTCTACGAACGAGCGCGCACCGGCCGGGGTCGCGTCGTCCGGACCTCGCTGCTCGCCGGGGTGGTCGGCGTGCACGCGTTCCAGGGCACCCGGTGGACGGTGGCCGGCGAGGTGCCGGGGATGTCCGGGCCGCACCACCCGGCGATCGCTCCCTACGGCCTGTTCCACACCGCGACGGCACCGGTGCAGGTGGCCTGCGGCTCCGAGAGCCTGTGGCGCTCGTTCGCCTCCGCACTCGGCCTGGACGCCACGGACCCCCGCTTCGTCACCAACAGCGACCGGGTCGGCAACCGGGACGCGCTGATCGCGGTGATCGAGGAGGCGTTGGCTGAGGAGCCGGCGGAGCACTGGCTGGACCTGCTCGGCGCGGCTGGGATCCCGTCCGGCAAGGTGCGCACGATCGATGACGTGTACGACTGGGAGCAGACCCGGTCCCAGGGGCTCCTGATCGACGTCGAGCACGCGACCCAGGGCGCGATGCGGCTTCCGGGCCCGGCACTCCGCCTCGACGAGAACGCGTACGCCGGCGGCCGCGCCGTACACCTGGCCCCGCCCACGCTCGACCAGCACGGCGCGTCGATCCGGGAGTGGCTCGACTCCTGACCGGAGCCCTGAGGTTGACTGGGGCCATGACTCCCGAGGAGTTCCGAGCCGCCGCCCACGAGCTCGTCGACTGGATCACCGACCGTCGCATCGAGATCGAGGGACGCCGGGTGCGCCCGGACGTCGAGCCCGGCGACATCGCCGCGCGCCTGCCCGCGACCCCACCCGTCGGCGGTGAGCCGGCAGCGAGCGTCCTCGCCGACCTCGAGTCCATCGTCGCGCCGGGCATCACCGAGATGCAGCACCCGATGAACTTCGGGTGGTTCCCCGCGAACGCCAGCCTCTCCTCGATCCTGGGCGACCTGGCCTCGTCCGGGCTCAGCTCCCTGGGCATCTCGTGGGAGTCGTCCCCCAGTCTCACCGAGGTCGAGGAGGTCGTCGTCGACTGGCTGCGACAGCTCACCGGTCTCAGTGACCGGTGGTCCGGCGTCATCCAGGACACGGCCTCGACGGCCTGCCTCGTGGCCATGCTGGCGGCCCGGGAGCGAGCCAGCGACCACGCCCAGGCCGACGGCGGGCTGGTCCGCTTCGGCCGGGCCCTGCACGTCTACACGACCGACGAGGCGCATTCGTCGGTCCGCAAGGCGGCGCTGCTCGCCGGGTACGCCGCCCGCGACATCCGGGTGGTCGACGTCGACCCGTGGTCGCGCGACCTGCGCGTGGACCACCTGGCGGAGCTGATGAGGGCGGACGTCGAGGCCGGAGGGGTGCCCGCGATCGTCGTCGCCTCGCTCGGTTCGACCGGAGTGACGGCGTTCGACCCGTTGTCGGACGTCGTCGACGTCGCCGCGGCGTACGGCGCCTGGATCCACGTCGACGCCGCGATGGCCGGCTCGGCGATGCTGCTGCCGGAGCGCCGGCACCTCTTCGCCGGCATCGAGGGCGCCGACTCGCTCTCGTGGAACCCGCACAAGTGGATGGGCACGATCCTCGACACCTCGTTGCTGTACCTCCGCGACCCCGACCACCTGGTCCGGGTGATGTCGACGAACCCGAGCTACCTGCGCTCGACCTCGGGCGGCACGGCGACCCAGTACCGCGACTGGGGCATCCCCCTGGGACGTCGTTTCCGCGCACTCAAGCTCTGGTACCACCTGCGCATCGACGGCCCCGACGCCATTCGCGACCGCCTTCGACGCGACCTCGACAACGCCGAGTGGTTCGCAGACCAGATGGAGCAGCGTCCGGGCTGGGAGGTGGTCGCGCCGGTCAGGTTGCAGACCGTCTGCCTCCGGCACACCCCGGAAGGCCTGGACGCCTCAGACACCGAGGCGGTGAGCGAGCACAACCTCGCCTGGGTCCGGGCGCTCAACTCCTCCGGGCAGGCGTTCGTCTCCCCGGCGCTGCTCGACGATGCCTGGATGGCACGCGTGTCGATCGGCGCCGAGCCCACCGAACGACGTCACCTGGTCCGGCTGATCGAGCTGATCGACGCCCTGACGGGACCGGCGCCCGCCGACCAGCACTGAGGCCCGGACACCGCGGGTCGCGTCGTCCGGCCGACGGTCAGCCAGCCGTCAGCCGAGGTCCACGATCGCCGCGACCGGACCGCCACCGTCGGGGCCCTGGTGGGCAGCGGAGACGGAGACGAAGACGGCCGGGTCACCGGTGACCGCGGCAGTGACGCCACCGACGGCGGCCTTGATCTGGCGGTGCCAGTGCACGTCGGAGTCGTCCAGCATCGCGTTGCGGCGACCGCGCACGTTGCCGTCCTGGGAGACCTCGCACTTGAGGAACACGTTGACCAGCCGGCCGTCGAGGTCCGAGGGGTGCGGGCGCTCGGGCAGGTCGAGCCCGGCGGAGCGGATCGCATCCCAGATCCCGTCGGCGTCGAGGGCGTCCTTCATCACCGAGTGACCCACGCGGTAGCGGCCTCCGACCCCGGTGGCGTTGCCGACGAGGACCACCTGGGCCACGTCGAGCTCGACGCCCGACGAGCACGAGGCGACCGCGGAGAACAGCGAGCGGTCGTGCATGACGTCCGCGTCGGTCGGCATCTCGATCTCACCCAGCGCGACGGCGATGCCGAGGGCGGTGCAGCCGTTGGAGAGGTCCATCGACTCGTGGGTGTGCTCGGTCCACACGGTCTTCCCGCGGGACTTGGCATCGCGGATCGTGTGCACGGTGAGCAGCGGGGTCTTCGTCTGGACGTAGTGCACGTCCGCGGCGTCGGTGATCCCGGCCTTCTCCATCGCGACCTTCACCGCGTCGGCGACCTTCGAGACCATGGCCACCCGGCCGATGTCCTCGGGCAGCAGCTGCTCGCTCATGGCGAACCCGACCGTCAGCCGCAGGTCGTCGGTCGGCTCGGCGTCGGTGGTGGCGAAGATCGTGGCATGCGGGCTGATCACGCCGTCGGTGCCTCCCGACCACACGATCGGCACCTGGTTGACCTGCTCGGCGGGGGCGCCCTTCTCGATCAGGACCTCCCGGAAGGCACGGTCGGAGATGATCCGCGTGTAGTCGTTGACCCCGCCGTTCCCCTCCGTCTTGCCGATGATCGCGATCACGCGGTCGGCGGCCATCACGCCATCGTCGATCAGCTTCGCCAGCTCGCTGGCGTCGGCAACGGAGTGGATCGGGACCTTGCGTACTTCGATCGCTGAGGGCATCAGGATTCCTTTCGGTGGCGGGTCAGTCGGGTACGACGACGGTGCCGGCCTCACCGGTCACCGCGTCGAGGATCTGTTCGAGGTTGCTGATCACGGCGTACCGGCCGCCTGCTTCGACGAAGCGGCACGCCGCGTCGACCTTCGGGCCCATGGAACCGCTGGCGAAGTGGCCCTCGCCGGCGAGCGCGCGCAGTCGGGTGACGGTGACCCGGCCCAGCGGCTCGGCGTCGGGGGTGCCGAACCGGAGCACGGCGTTGGGGACGTCGGTGGCGACCACGAGGACGTCGGCCTCGACCGTGCGCGCCAGCAGCGCCGCTCCGAGGTCCTTGTCGATCACGGCCTCGACGCCACGCAGTCCCTCGGTCTCCCGCACGACGGGAACCCCGCCGCCGCCCGCGGCGATCACCACGAAGCCGGCGTCGACCAGCGCTCTGACGGCGGGAGCGTCCACGATCTCGAGGGGCTCGGGAGAGGCGACGAGCCGGCGCCATCCCTTCTCGCCGCGGTCCTCCCACGTCTCGCCGTGCTCGACCAGGAGCGCCGCCTCGTCCGCGGGCAGGAACCTGCCGATCGGCTTGGTCGGCTTGACGAACCCCGCGTCCTCCGAGTCGACGACGGTGCGGGTCACCACCGTTGCGCTGGGGCGGTCGACGCCGCGGCCGGCCAGCGCCGCGTCGAGGGCGTTCATCAGCACGAAGCCGAGCGTGGCCTGGGTCTGCGCCCCGCACCAGTCGAGCGGGACCGGGGGTACGACGGCAGCCGCGAGCTCGTTCTTGACCAGCAGGTTGCCGACCTGGGGGCCGTTGCCATGGGTGATGACCACGTCCACGTCACGGGCGACGAGGTCGGCCACCGACTTCATGGCCACCCGGGCCGCCGCGATCTGGTGCTCAGGACGCGCGCTCCCGTCGGGCCCGGTCATCGCGTTGCCGCCCAGTGCAAGGAGAACTCTCATCGGCCACCCGCCACTCTCAAGGTCGTTCCGGTCGCGTAGGGGCACGCGTCGGACAGGAGCCACACGATCGCCTCGGCGACCTCCTCGGGCTCGCCGACACGGCCCAGCGGGACGATGTCGGCCACCCGTTCGAGACGGTCAGGGTCTCCGGCCGCCGCGTGGATGTCGGTCCGCACGATGCCAGGCGCGACGCCGTTGACGCGGATCCCGCGCGCGGCGACCTCCTGCGCCAGGCCGAGCGTGAGGGCATCGACCCCGGCCTTGGCTGCGGCGTAGTGGACGTACTCGTGAGGGGAACCCAGCGTCGCGGCGCCCGAGGAGACGTTGACGATCGCACCGCCGCTGGTCATCGCCTGCAAGGCCCGGCGGGCGACCAGCACCGCGCCGGTGAGGTTCACCTCGATGACCCTGCGGATGACTTCGACCGGGGTGTCTGCGAGGTCGCCGAGGTGCATGGTGGAGCCGGCGTTGTTGACCAGCCCGGTGATCTGGCCGACCTTCGCCGCGGCATCGAACAGTGCGTCGACCTGGTCGGGATCAGAGACATCCGCCTGCAGCACCTCGACCCGCACCCCGGCGGCACGGGTCCGATGCGCTGTTGCGTCGGCCGACTGGTGGTCCGTCGCGTAGGACAGCACCAGGTCGTGCCCCTCCGTGGCGAGCCGGAGCGCGGTCGCCGCGCCAATGCCCCGGGTGCCGCCGGTGATGACGGTCAGCATCAGCGCACGTCCACGTCGGCAGAGCGGGGACCGCCGCTGAGGCTCGCGTAGCCGGGGCCGCGGTCGAAGAACGCGTCTGCATCGTCGACCGCCGGGCGCGCGGCGCGCTCCGCCGCGGTGGCCTCCGGGTCGTGGTCGAGCGTGTCGTCCTCGAGAGAGCCGGTCAGCACGACGCCGTACGCCGTCAGTGCCGCCTCGGGCGACACCTTGCGCCAGACCACGTCCCGCACGACCAGGGCGGGGTCGCGGACCAGCGGGTCGCCCCAGCCGCCGCCCCCCGTGGTCCGGATCCGGATCACCTCCCCGGCCTTGACCTCCTCGGCGTCGGCGAGGGCGTCGACGGTGCGCTCACGCGGTCCGCCCGCGTCGATGACGACCTCGAACGGCTGGCCGGCCTTGCCGCCCTTGACGCCCCAGCAGGCGAGGATCGAGCGGTCGGCGATCGACATGAAGTGCGCGTCCTTGAGCATCCGGATGTGCTTCTCGTAGCCGAGACCGCCGCGGTACTCCCCCGGCCCGCCGGAGTCCATGGCCACGTCGAGCCGCTCGACGATGAACGGGAAGCGGGACTCGGTGAACTCCGAGGGCAGGTTCCGGGAGTCGGGCACGACGTGGATGGTGTCCTCGCCGTCGGCGTAGTAGCGCCCGCCGGACCCACCACCGAGCACCTCACGCATGAGGTACGGACGACCCTCGAGGTCCTCGCCGTACACCCCGGTGTAGCGGATCGTCTCCTGGTCGGCCGGCATCCTGCCGTCCACCGCTTTCGCGACGACCCCGGCGAGCACGCCGAGCAGCCGCAGGATGACGAAGGTCCGAGCGTTGGTCGGCGCCGGGAAGATCGGCGTGAGCAGCGTGCCCTTCTCCGGGAAGCGCATCTCGATCAGCGGCACGATGCCCTCGTTGACGTCGAGCTCGGCCATCCGCTCGGGGGTGTCGGCGAGGTTGCGCAGGATCGGTGCCAGCCACTTCTTGAGGAAGACGCCGTCGCTGTAGTCGCCGCAGTGGTTGATCGGCCCCTTCGCCTGCGGGGAGGTGCCGGTGAAGTCGAGGATCAGCCGCTCGCCGTCCGGGTCGTCGGCCGCGGTGCGGGTCATCGTGATCCGCTGCGCGTGCAGCCGCGGGTCGTCGACCCCGTCGTGCTCGGCGTAGTCCTCCCAGACCCACTCGCCGACGGGGATCTTGGAGAGGATCTCGCGACGGTACGTCGTGGTGGTGCGGTCGATGATCGCGTCGAAGCAGGCCTCGACGGTCTCCTTGCCGTAGCGGTCGAAGAGCTCACCGAGACGGCCGGCGCCCATGAGGCAGGCCGAGCACTCGGCGTCGAGGTCGGCGGCCAGCGACTCGGGCATCCGTGAGTTGCGCGTCATGATCGCCAGAGCCGAGCGCACCGGCACCCCGCGGTCCCAGAGCTTGATCGGCGGGACCATCAGCCCCTCCTCGAAGACGCTCGTGGCGTGGCTGGGCATCGAGCCCGGCACCGCACCGCCGATGTCGTCGTGGTGGCCGAAGGCCTGCACGAACGCGACCACCTGGCCGTCGTGGAAGACCGGCACGGTGACGCAGAGGTCGGGCAGGTGGCCGATGCCGCCCTCGGAGCGGTAGACGTCGTTGTGGAAGAAGACGTCCCCGGGCTGCATCTCCTCGAGTGGGAAGTCGCGGGCCACCGGGTGCACCAGCGCGCTGTAGGAGCGTCCCGTCAGCTTGCGCAGCAGCCGGTCGTGGATCCCGGCCCGGAAGTCGTGGGCGTCGCGGATCATCGGGCTACGGCTGGTGCGGGCGATCGCCGTCTCGACCTCCATCTCGACCGAGGCCAGGCTGCCCTGGACGATCTCGACGAGCACCGGGTCGGCGGACGCACCGGCATCGGTGGTCAGGCTCCCGAACGGGAAGTCGGTGGGAGCGCGGCGGCCCCGGGCTTGCGGCCGTCCGGCGGGCTTGCCCCCGGCCATCCCGGTCATGACTGCCATCACTGCTCCCTGGTCACGATGATGTTGAGGAACTCGTCGATACGCGAGGTGAAGCCGGGGTGCAAGGGCACCGTGGACCCGAACTCCTCGATGACCGCCGGTCCGGCGACCACCTGCCCGGGCACCAGGTCCGGTCGCCAGAAGACCGGCGTGTCGACGTACCCCTCGGCGGGCTCGAAGCAGACGTCGCGTCGGCTGCGCGGCTCCGGCTCGACCACGGGCTCGACCACGGGAACCCGGGTGATCTCGGGTCGCTGGATCGGGCCGACGCCGGAGACCCGCAGGTTCACCCACTCGACCTGCTGGGAGGGGTCGGTGGCGAAGTCGTAGCCGTAGAGCCCCCGGTGCGCGTCGTGGAACGCGCCCGCGACCGCGGCCAGCGCGGCATCGTCGAGGGCCCCCTCGGGGACCTCGACGCGCACCTCGAAGGCCTGGCCGAAGTAGCGCAGGTCGGCGGTGCGGTCGAAGCGGTGCTGCTCGGGGGCGAACCCCTCGGTCGTCAGCGCCGCGGCCGCCTTGCGGGTCAGCTCGGCGTAGATCGCGCTGAGGTCGGCGGGGTCGAGCTGGTCGTGCAGGCTGACGTGGGTCTGCACGTAGTCGTTCTTCACGTCCACGGTGAGCAGGCCGAATGCGGAGACGTTGCCCGGGTTGGGCGGCACGAGCACGGCGCGCAGGCCGAGCACGTCGACCAGTCGGCACAGCAGCAGGGAACCCGAGCCCCCGAAGGTGGTCAGGGTGAAGTCGCGGACATCGAGGCCGCGCTTGACGGTGACCTGGCGTAGGGCGTTGGCCTGGTTCCAGGCAGAGATCTCAAGAATGCCCGTGGCGCAGGCCTGCGACGTCAGGTCCAGCTGCTTGGCCAGTGCCTCGACGCCCGCCCGGGCCGCGGTGACGTCGAGCGGGATCTCACCCCCGAGCAGATGCGGAGGGATCCGGCCGAGCACGACGTGGGCGTCGGTGATCGTCACGTCCGTGCCGCCCTTGCCGTAGCAGAGCGGGCCGGGGTCCGCCCCGGCCGAGTGCGGGCCGACCTTGAGCGTGCCCTCGGGTGAGAGCCACGCGATGGAGCCGCCGCCGGCACCGACCGTCACCACGTCGATCATCGGGATCTTGCTCGGGTAGACGCCGACGGTGCCCTCGGTGGTCAACGTCGGCTCGCCGTTGATCACCACGCTCACATCGGTCGACGTCCCACCACCGTCGCTGGTGAGGACCCTGTCGAAGCCCGCCACCTGGGCGATCAGTGCCGCACCGAGCGCGCCCGCGGCGGGACCGGAGAGCACGGTCGTGATCGGCTGGTGGACGACCTCGTCGGCCGAGAGCACACCGCCGTTGGACTTCATCACGTAGAAGGGAACGCTGCGGTCCGCGCCGGCGTACGCGTCGAGACGGGACTTGATGTTGCCGACGTACCTCGAGAGCTTCGGCTTCACGGCGGCGTCGACGAGCGTGGTCATGGCGCGCTCGTACTCGCGGTACTCGCGCAGCACCTCGCTGGAGACGGAGACGACCGCGTCCGGGTGCTCCTCGAGCAGCACCTGACGCATCCGCTCCTCGTGCTCGGGGTTGGCGTACGCGTGAAGCAGGCAGACGCCGATCGTGTCGATCCCGCGACCCTTGAACCAGCGGGCGACCTCGCGGGCCGCGGACTCGTCGAAGGGGCGGAGCTCGGCGCCGGTGAAGTCGAGCCGCCCCGGCACGCCCTTGACCAGGTGTCGCGGCACGATCCGGTCCGGCTTCACCCAGAAGTACGAGTTGCCGTACCCGTCGGGGACCGACTGGCGGGCGATCTCCAGCATCGACTCGTAGCCGGTGGTGGTGATGAAGCCGAGCGCGTCGACCTTGCCCTCGAGCAGCTGGTTGGTGGCCACGGTGGTCCCGTGGCTGACGGCGCTGAGGGCTCGCCCGTGGGCCTCCTGGTCGAGGCCGGCGAGACCCTCGATCAGGCCGAGGACCTTCTCGATGCCCGCCATGAACCCGTCGGCCGGGTTGCCGGGCGTCGAGGGGGTCTTGGTGGTGACCAGCTCGCCGGAGTCCTCGTCGAAGGCGACCACGTCGGTGAAGGTGCCGCCGGTGTCGATCCCGACCCGGATCCTGCGTTGTCGCCCGTCGGGGGTCGCCTCTGCCGCCATGCTGACGATTCAACCGGCGTGACCGGCGCCGGGCCACGGCACAAGTTGCCGACAGGACCGGGGGTCGTTGTCACCACCTGCCAGCGTGTTCCCGGGGGCTGCCGGCCTGTCCTGCCGAGCCAGGCGGTGACCGTCCCGGTCAGACGTCCGGTGGGCGCTCGTTGTAGTGGTCGGCCCGCTCCTGGCCGGACAGGTCCGCGATCGCGGTCATGATCTCGTCGGTGACCTCGCGCCGGGCGCGGCCGACGGGGACGCCCTCGAAGCGGCCGGCGAAGTCGATCGGTGCGCCGAAGGTGACCGAGACCTTGGCCAGCCGCAGCCTCGAGGAGCCGACCGGCTGCAGGTTCTCGGTGCCGCGGACCCCGACGGGCACGACGGGCACGCCAGCGGTGAGGGCGAGGTGGGCGACGCCGGTGCGTCCGCGGTAGAGGCGCCCGTCGCGCGAACGGGTGCCCTCCGGGTAGATCCCGAATGCCTCACCGTCGCGCAGCACCGACAGCGCGACGTCCAGGCTGGCCACGGCCGCGCGGGAGTCCTCACGGTCGACCGGGAGCATGCCGATCCCCTCGAACCAGGCCCGGGTGGCGGCGCCCTTGAGACCGGTCCCGGTGAAGTACTCCTTCTTCGCGAGGAAGACCACCTTCCGAGGGACCACGATCGGGATCACCATGCTGTCGGCGAAGCTGAGGTGGTTGCTCGCGAGGATCACGCCACCGGTGTCGGGGACGTTCTCGAGGCCGATGACCTCCGGCCGCCAGACGGCCTTCGCCACCGGTGGGATCACGGTCTGCACCAGCCTGAAGAACATGGGGTCATTGTGGCCCCTGGCGACGAGATCGCGGGGACGTGCGCGTGCGGTGGACAGCACGGGTGAGCGGCAAGCCGACCGAGAACCCCCGGAATTGGCGAAGGACCCTCGCAAGTATGAGTTGCGAGGGCCCTTCAGGTTGACCGAATCACGGTGACGCTTCCGATCGACCAGTCTTCCCTCCGGCTCCGGCGGCTTCGTCACCCTGCTGCCGCAGCGGGTTGCCCCGCCGTGAAGAACCTTCGTTTCGACTGAATCCCGCATTCCCCGGAGGGAGTGCGTAGGGAGAGTTCTATGCGGCGCGGACAGGGCTGCGCAAGGGGTTTCGCCAACTATTTCTGGGAATTCTCGTCGATCGGCGTGTCCTCCACAGACAGGCATCGGTTGTCCACCGAAACCGTCGGCCGTACACAGGACCGTCCACACCTTCGAGGTGCAACCTGTGGACGACGGTCAGCGGGCGGTGGCCGCCTCGAAGGCCGCGGCAACCTCGAGCAGCCTTCGCTCCTGGTTGTGCGGAGCCACGATCTGGATGCCGACCGGCAGGCCGTCGCGGGTGCGCCCGGCCGGGACCGCGATCGCCGGGCAGCCGGTGACGGTGATCAGGTACGCCGAGCGCATCCAGTCCAGGTACGTCGCCATCGGCCGACCGTTGACCTCGGTCGGGAACTCCTGCTCGGCCGGGAAGGGCGGCACCTGGGAGACCGGCAGCACGAGCACGTCGTACGAGGTGAAGAACGAGCGCATCCGCTCCCCGAGCTCGGTGCGCTGGCGGTAGGCGCGGGCCACGTCGGCGCCCGTGAGCGACTCGCCGGCCCGGATGTTGTCGGCCAGCGAGGCCTTGAAGGCGTCGGGGTGTCCAGCGAGCAGGTCGCCGAGCTTCGCCTGGAAGTGCCAGGCGCGCAGCGTGCGGAAGGTGTCCTCGGCCTCGGCCAAGTCGGGCCAGGCACTGCTGACCGTGGCTCCACCGTCGGCGAACACCCCCGCCGAGCCGGCCACCACGCCGGCCACGTCGTCGTCGACCTCGAAGGCGCCACCGAGGTCGACCGAGAGTGCCACGCGAAGCCCGGACAGCGAGCCCGCCAGTGGCTCGGCGAACACCGAGCCGGGAGTCTCCAGCGCGTTGGGCACGCGGGGGTCCGGCCCGGCCAGGACCGACAGCAGCAGCGCGACATCCCCGACGTTGCGCGCCATCGGCCCACCGACCGAGGTCGTCTCCCATGCGTTGTAGAGCGGCCACTCGGGGACCCGCCCGAGAGAAGGGCGCAGCCCCACGACCTCGCAGAACGACGCCGGGTTGCGCAAGGACCCGCCCATGTCCGACCCCTCCGCGAGGGGCACCATCCCGCTCGCCAGGGCCGCGGCTGCGCCACCGCTGGAACCCCCGGCCGAGCGGCTGTGGTCGTGCGGGTTCAGCGTGGTGCCGAAGACGGTGTTGAAGGTGTGGGAGCCGGCGGCGAACTCCGGCACGTTCGTCTTGCCGATCGGGACCGCCCCGGCGGCGCGGATCCGCTCGACGATCAGCTCGTCGTGCTCGGGGACGTTGTCGACCATCAGCGGCGAGCCGAACGTCGTACGCCATCCCGCGACGGCGTGGGTGTCCTTGAACGCGAACGGCAGGCCGTGCAAGGCGCCGATCGGCTCGCCCCGCGCAAGCCGCTCGTCGGCGGCGGTCGCTCCTGCACGCGCCCGCTCCTCGTCCAGCGAGACGATCGCGTTGACCTGCGGGTTGACCTCGGCGATCCGGGCCAGGTGCAGCTCCATCAGCTCCCGGGCCGAGATCTCCCGGGCTCGCAACGCGGCGAGCATCGAGCGGGCGGTGCTGAACGAGTCGACCATCAGCGGCGGCGTCGCCCGAGCAGCGCCCCCGCGAACACCCCGGCCAGGACCAGCCCGGCGCCCAGCGCCACCCCCTTGAGGAACGACTGCTCGTCGAGCGCACCGGCGGCCTTGGGTGGCGCGGTGAAGACCTGGCCAGTGGTGGGGGCGGCGTCGGCGCTCGCGGTGCTCCCGGACGTGCGGCCGGGGGTGCCGTTGGTGGCACCGGCGGTGGTCGGGGTGGTGGTGCCAGCCGTGGTGCCGGTCAGGACGCCGTCGACGTTGCCGAAGAACTCCCCCGCCATCCGCTTCGAGACCGAGGTGAGCATCCTCTGGCCGACCCCGCCGATCATCCCGCCGACGATCGCGTCCGCGTCGTACTCCAGCCGGGTGGTGCCGCCTCCGGCATCGGTGAACCGGACGTTGACCGTGGCCCCGATGGTGCCGGGTGCGCCGGCGCCTTCGACCTTCATCACCAGCGACTCGTGTGGGATGAGATCGGAGAGGTCGCACGAGCCGGCGTACGTGCCCTTGATCGCGGCGACACCCGCGGTCACGGTCATCGCGTACGCGTTCTCGCCGGTCGCCTCGAGCCGCTCACAGCCCGGGATCGTCGCGACCAGGACCCGCGGGTCGAGCAGCGCCTCCCAGACCTGTGCGACCGGCGCGTGGAGTACGGCGTCTCCGGCGATCCTCATGAGGGTTCCTCCCTGTCATATTCGGGCAATTGACCGGACATGACGTGCTTTTGGTCCGGATCCATGTCAGGACCGGTCAATTGTCCAGTTGCGACGTGCCGCCGCCGGAGCTCGAACAGCTCCGAGGGCGAGATCGGCATCGACGTGATCGTGAACCCCTCGGCGTCCTCGATCGCGGAGGCGAAGACGGCCGACGTCGGGATCACCCCGGCCTCACCGGCTCCCTTGATCCCGAGCGGGTTCAGCGGGGACGGCGTCTCGAGGTGGTCGATCTCGATCGACTCGGGGACCTCGGTGACGTAGGGCATCAGGAAGTCCATGAAGGAGGCGTTCTGCAGCTGGCCCGCCTCGTCGTACGCCATCCGCTCGTACAGCGCTCCCCCGACTCCCTGCGCCACCCCGCCGTGAATCTGGCCCTCGACGATCATCGGGTTGATCAGGTGTCCGCAGTCGTGCACCACGACGTACTTGAGGATCTTGATCTCCGCGGTCAGCGGGTCGGTCTCGACGATGGCGGCGTGCATGCCGCTCGCGAACGTCGACCGCTCGGGTGAGTAGAAGTCCCTGCCCTCGAGGCCGGGCTCCTCGCCCTCGGGCACCGGTGGCTTGGACGGGTCGCCGACCGCGAACTGGGTGGCCGCCTTCGACGCCTCGTCGAAGGCGTAGCGCAGCGGGTTGGAGAGTACGGCGACCGTCCCGAGCGAGATCCGGCTGTCCGGAGCGCCCTTGACCCGCACGATCCCGTCCACGATCTCGAGGTCGTCCTCGGACGTCTCCAGCGCGTCGGCGGCGATCCTGAGCACCTTCGCCCTGGTTTTGCGCGCCGCGAGGGTGATCGCGGACCCGCTCATCACCGCGGCGCGGGACGCGAAGGTGCCGACGGCGTACGGCATCCGCCGCGTGTCACCGGTGGTCACCTCGACGTCCTCGAACGGCACGCCGAGCTCGTCGGCGACGAGCTGCGCGAACACGGTCGCGTGGCCCTGTCCCTGGGTGGTCAGCCCGGTCGCGACCTTGACCTTGCCGGTGGTCTCGATGTGCACGTGGGCGCCTTCGTACGGCCCCACTCCCGTGCCCTCGACGTAGCAGGCCATCCCGATGCCGACCTGACGGCCCTCGGCGCGCGCGGAGTCGCGGACGGCGGCGAAGCCGTCCCAGTCGATGAGCGCCTTCAGCTTCTCCAGCGAGGCCGGGTAGTCACCGGAGTCGTAGATCAGCGGGCGGCCGTCCTGGAAGGTCATCTGGTGGTCGTAGGGGAACTCGTCGGGCTGGATGAAGTTGACGCTGCGCACCTCGGCGCGGTCCTTGCCGAGGTAGGTCGCAATCGCATCCATCGTGCGCTCCATCGCGAAGACACCCTGCGGCCGACCGGCGCCGCGGTAGGGCGTCACGATGAGCGTGTTGGTGTACAGGCTCTCGAACACCACCTTGTAGCAACGCGGCTTGTACGGCCCGAGCAGCTGGGTCGAGGTGATGATCGGCACGATCAGGCCGTACGGCGTGTACGCGCCGTTGTCGTGCCAGAACTGCACGTTCAGCCCGAGCAATCGGCCGTCGTCGTCGAAGCCGACCTCGATGTGGTGGTCCTGGCCCCGTTCATGGGCGGAGGAGATGAAGTGCTCGCGCCGGTCCTCGACGAACTTGACCGGCCGGCCGAGCGCACGCGCCGCGAGCGGCACCAGGAGCTCCTCGGGCCAGGGGTGCACGATCTTGACCCCGAAGCCGCCGCCCACGTCGGGGGTGATCACGTCGACCCGCCCGAGGTCGAGCCCGAGCTTGGCCGCGACCGCGGCGCGCACCCCGGTGGAGGTCTGGGTGGACGTCCAGACCGTCAGCCGCCCGGAGTCGACGTCCCAGCGAGCGACCACCCCGCGGCCCTCCATGGGCTGGGCCGACGAGCGCTCGATGTGCAGGTCGAGAGCGATCCGGTGCGGCGCTGCGGCGATTGCGGCCTCGGCGTCGCCGACCGACTGTTCGAGACGGGCCGCGACGTTGCCGGGGACGTCGTCGTGGACCAGGTGCCGTGCCTCGCGCGCCCGGTCGATGCCGACCACCGGCGGTAGGAACTCGTAGCTCACCTTGATCCGGTCGACCGCGTCCTCGGCGACGTACCGGTCGACCGCGACGACGAACGCGATCGCCTCGCCGACGTGGTTCACCTCGTCCCTGGCCAGGGCGTACTGCGTGCGCCCGTGGGTCAGCGCGGGGTGCGGGATCAACAGCGGCAACGGGTCCGCCATCGCCCCCTCGAGGTCGTCGTACGTGTAGACGGCCAGCACCCCGTCGAGGTCGAGCACCTCGTCGACGTCGATGCCGGTGATCCGGGCGTGGGCGTGCGGCGACCGCAGCACCGCGGCGTGGACCGCGTCGGGTGCCAGGTCGTCGACGTACCGGCCGTTGCCGCGCAGGAACCTGTCGTCCTCGACGCGTGGGACCTTCTCGCCGAACAGCTTGGTGGTCATGAGGCCTCGTCCGAGTCGGGCGAAGCAGAGGAATCGGTGGACGCGAGCTCGGCCGCGCGCAGCACCGAGGAGACGATGTTCTGGTAGCCGGTGCAGCGGCAGAGGTTCCCGGCGATCATCTCGCGGGCCTCGGCGCGGGTGGGCTGCGGGTTCTCCGCGATCCCGGCGGTGATCGTGGTCAGGAAGCCGGGGGTGCAGAAGCCGCACTGCAGGCCGTGGCAGTCCTTGAAGGCCTGCTGGACCGGCCCGAGCGTGCCGTCGGAGCTGGTCAGTCCCTCGACGGTGGTGATCTCGCAGTCCACGGCCGACACGGCGAGCATCAGGCACGAGCGCATCGGCGCACCGTCGACCAGCACCGTGCAGGCACCGCACACACCGTGCTCGCACCCGACGTGGGTCCCGGTGAGCCCGAGGTCGTGCCGGATCGCGTCGCTGAGCAGCCGACGGGCGGGCAGCGAGACGTCGTACGCCGCTCCGTTGACGCTCAGGCGCACCTCGTGCAGCTCCTCGGTCACGCGCTCTCCTTCGTCGCGGTCGGTCCCGTGGGGTTCGAGCCCCGGGAGCGGGCGTCGTCGTACGCCGCCCGGAGTACGCGGGAGGTCAGCACCCGCACCAGCTGGGCGCGGTAGTCGGAGGTGCCGTGGATGTCCCCCTGCGGGTCCAGCGAGCCGAGCGCGAGGTCTCCGGCGGCTGCCACGGCGGACTCGGTGAGGCCGTCGGCGAAGACCGACGTCACCTCGACGACGGTGGGAACGTCGGAGACCGAGAGGTACCCGAGTCGTGCCTGCGTGAGGGTGCCGCCGGCGTCGAGCGAGACGAGCCCGGCGACCCCGCACAGGGCGTAGTCGCCGTGCCGGCGCGCGATCTCCTCGAAGGCGACGCCCTGTCCGGCCCGCAGGGCGGGGAAGAACGCCTCGGTCGCGATCTCGTCGTGGTGCAGCGTGGTCTCCAGCGGGCCGGCGTACAGCTCGGACGCGGGGATGGTCCGCTCGCCGGCCACCGACCGGACCGTGACCCAGCCCTCGAGCAGGCTGAGCACCACCGGCATCTCGGCCGCGGCGTCGGCGTGGACGAGGGAGCCGACGGTGGTCCCGCGGTTGCGGATCGTGGGGTGTGCGACGTTGCGCAGGGCCAGGGAGAGCAGCGGCTGGGTACGCCGGGCCTCGGAGTCGGCCTCGACAGCAGCGTGACGCGCCAGTGCCCCGACCCGGACCCCGTCGTCATCGCAGACGACGTGGTCCAGGTCGGGGACGGCGTTGATGTCCACGAGCAGGGCCGGCGAGGCCAGCCTCATCGACAGCAACGGGATGAGGCTCTGCCCTCCAGCCAGCACCTTCGCGTCCGGGTTCTCCGCCAGGGCCTCGAGCGCCTCGTCGAGGCTGCCCGGGCGGACGTACGCGAATGGTGCAGGCTTCACCGATCTCCGTTCAGATGCGTGTCCACGGGCTCATCGGATCACAGAGCCCGCGTCACCTCTTCGGCTCCTTGACTCTGCGTCCGGCCCTTGACCAGGTGGTAGTAGACGATCACCAGGATCGTGCCCAGCGCAATGCCACTCAGCTCGAAGTTGTCGGTGATGACGAGCTTGACCCCACCGATGCCTGCGATCAGGCCGGCGGCCAGACCGACCATGTTGACCGGGTTGCCGAAGTCGACTCGGTTCTCGACCCAGATCTTGGCTCCGACCAGACCGATCATGCCGTAGAGCACGACGGTGATGCCGCCGAGCACGCCACCAGGCGTTGCGCTGACGATCGCACCGAACTTCGGGCAGAGCCCCAGCAGGATCGCGACCAGTGCGGCGACGTAGTACGCGGCCGTCGAGTAGACCCTGGTGGCACCCATGACCCCGATGTTCTCGGCGTACGTCGTGGTCGGCGAACCGCCGAACGCACTGGCCAGCGCCGTGGCAAGACCGTCGGCACCGATCGCGCGACCCATGTAGGGGTCGAGGTCCTCGCCGGTCATCTCCGCAACCGCCTTGACGTGTCCGGTGTTCTCCGCGATCAACGCGATCACACCGGGCAGCACCAGCAGGATGAAAGTGAGCGAGAAGCTCGGGCCGTGCACGACGGAAACGCCGTCGGAGAGCGTCCCGGACGGGAATCCGACCCAGTCGGCGGCCTTGACGCCCGCCCAGCTGAGCCGGTCATGCGCCTCGACGGTCATGTTGTTGGCGGGGTTCTGCGAGGTGATCGCGCCGAACAATCCGTCGGCCACCCAGGAGAGCACGTAGCCGAAGATGAGGGCCAGGAAGACGGCGATCCGCGACCAGAAGCCGGGGAGAAGAACCGCGGCGCAGATCATGAACGTGGCCGTGAGCAGGGCCACCCACTGATCCTGCGGCCAGTAGATGCCGGCGACCACGGGTGCCAGGTTGAACCCGATCAGCATGACCACGGCACCCGTGACGGCCGGAGGCAGGATCCGGTGGATCCAATGGGCACCGGCGAAGTGCACCAGCAGACCTACGGCCGCGAGCACGAGGCCGGCGACCATGATCGCGCCGGTGACGTGTGCCGAGTCGCCGTTGTCGTAGGCACGGATCGCCGAGACGCTCGCGACGAAGGACGCGCTGGTGCCCAGATAGCTGGGGACCTTGTTCTGGCAGATGACCAGGAACAGGATCGTGCAGATGCCCGAGAACATGATGGCCAGGTTCGGGTCCAGGCCCATGATCAGCGGGAACACGAAGGTGGCGCCGAACATGGCGACCACGTGCTGGGCACCGAGCCCGACTGTCTTGCCCCAGGCGAGGCGTTGGTGCGGCGCGACGGCCTCACCGGGTTGCGGATCGACCAGATCCCACTTGAACATCGACATGACTCGGCTCCTCGCAGGCGAAGGGGTAGTACCTACCCCTCAATTGCACCGAACCTAGTGGTCCCGGTCACAGAGCCTCACCGACATTTTCTGCCGAAGGAACGTGCTACGCCATGGCAGGTCTTGTCTGCGTTTCGGTGGGCGATCTGTGCGCGCGGTGTGATTCACGGCGTACGCCCTGGGGGTATCCATTGGTCACGAACTGCACGTTCCACCCCGAAAAACCTGCGGTTGGGGACCAAACCGCAACCCCGGAGGGCCGTTTCAGGGGCGTATCTCGAGCACCTTCAGGGCGACGGCGACGTCGAGGCGCAGGTGGGGGTCGCTGGCGATCGGGCCGAGCATGCGTTCGAGCTTGGAGACCCGGTAGCGCATCGTGTTGTAGTGGAAGAACTGCAGGCGGGCGGCCTCGGCGACGTTGAAGTTGGTGTCCAGCAGCACCTGGAGAGTGACCCGCAGGTCGGCGGCCTCGTTCGTGTCCTTCGCGAGCTCGCCCAGCACGTCCTCGGCGAACTCGGTCAGCTCGGCCGGGTCGGGCACCAGTGCGATCAGCCGGTGGATGCCGAGCTGATCGAACCAGGTCGTGCCTCCCCCGCCGTGGACCCGGCGCCCCACCTCGGCGGCGCGCCGGGCCTGGGCGTAGGCGTCCGGCAGGTCCACCAGCGACCCGGCGGCCCGGCTCACCCCGACCGAGAACGGCCGCCTGCCGCCGCCCTTGTCACCGCGCACCGCGGTCACGATCTGTCGCACCGCGGCGTGCATGGAGGTCTCGAGGGCAGCCCCGGTCGCGCCGTCGGGCGCGGGGAGCAGGACCACCACCTCGGAGGAGAAGTCGACCGTCGGCACGCTGGCGTCGTACGACGCGCAGACCTGGCGCCACGCAGCCGAGAAGCGCTCCTGCCAGCCGCGACGCACCCGCGAGGTGGCCGGGCCGTCGGAGGCGGGGGCGGGATCGAGCTCGGCGGACAGCACCAGCATCGGCCTGGTCAGGTTCCACCCGAGGGCCTCGGCGTGCTCGACCACGTAGGCCTCGTCGCCGGCGCGGCCGAGGAAGACGTCACGCAGGAAGTCGCCGCGGTACTTGTTCTCCACCGCGGTCACCGCCTCCTGCCTGGTGAGCAGCAGCGCGGCCACAGTGGCGGCCCGCTGGAGCGCGGAGACGTCCTCCAGCGGCAGCGGTGAGCCGGGTCGGTAGCAGACCAGCCGGGCCAGGTCGGTCCCGCCGGCGACGATCGGCTGCATCGCCACGTGGCCACCCGCCACGGCCACCGGGTCGCCGCTCACGCGCTCCACCCGGAACCTTCCGGTCTCGTCGAAGAGCTCGGCGGCGGACAGAGGGGCGCGCAGGTCCTCGGGCAGCGCCTCGGCCCGCACCCGGCCGTCGGTGGAGGTCACCAGCACCCCCACGTCGAGCACTCGCGCGACCTCGGCCGCGATCTGGGCCAGGTCGCCGCCCTCGAGCACGATCAGGGTGAGGGCCGTGTGCAGCGCGTCGATCCGGTTGAGCGCCGCGGCCTGCACCTCGTTGAGCAGCGCGAAGGCGCGCTGGACGAGGTCCTCGACCGACAGCGCCGCGGGGACGACCAGGATCGCGAACCCGAGCTCGTCGGCCAGCGCGAGCACCTCGGGGTCCATCGGCTGGTCGCGCCGTTCGGGGCGGAACATCAGGCCGACCACGTCGCGCTCGTGGAGCCGCCGGACCAGCTGGCCGGCCTCGTGGGTGGCCGGGACGGCGTACGCGACGACGAGCTCGTGAGCACGGGTGGGCTCGAGCGAAGCGACCCCGTCCATCACGCTGATCCCACTGACCACCCGGTCCAGGGTCGAGGTGCCGGCCAGGACGGCGACCTCGGCGAAGCCGTCCAGGGCGAGCAGGTCGCGCAGGGGGACTCCGTGCGCCGGGGCTATCAACTCTTGCACCTCATCGGGGGAAGGCTTGGCAAGACCTCACATCGGCAAACCGTAGCCGATCCGGTTAGCGTCGAGCACACCATGTGCCAGGAGCCCCGCATCGCCGTCGCGGCGCCGGCCCGGGTTCGCGACCGGCTGGCGGGACCCGAACGCGTCGCCGCGGTGGTCCACCGCGGCGAGCTGGCGATCTACCTCGACCTCGGCGGCTGGTGCCTGGGGGTGCTGTCCCGCCACGCTGCGGGCGTCCCCTGCGCCCTGAGGACCGCGTACGACGAGCTCGCCTGGGCGCAGGCCGCCGACCAGGCGACCGTGCTCGACGGCCGGGTGCACCTCGCCGGCCACACCCTCGTCGTCGGCCGTGTGCTCGACGTCGCCGTCCCCGACCTGGGCTGCGAGGACCTCCTCTTCGCGCGCGACCACCTGCGGGCGCCCGCGAGCGTGACTGACGAGCTGCCCGTCGGCGCGCTGGCCGCTCTCACGGCCGACCAGCCCGGCTCCGTGGCCGCCCTCGTCGGGCTCGGAAGCGGGCTGACCCCCCTCGGGGACGACGTCCTCGCCGGGTGGCTGGCCGTGCACGCCGCGGCTGGACGCACCAGCGCGGTGGCCGGAGCGGTGGCGGCCTCGGCGCACCGGACCACCCTTCTGTCGGCCACCCTGCTCGACTGTGCGGTGCACGGCGAGGTGGTACCCGAGTTCCGGGCGCTGCTGCTGGCGGTGCGTTCCCGCTCGGCGGACGCGGTCGGTCGCCGCGCCGCGGCGCTGACCCGCATCGGACACACCTCCGGCACCGGCCTGCTGTACGGCGCCGTCCTCGCCGCCCGCCACCTGTCCGGCGTACGACTCCCCGAGCCACGACTGCCCTCACGAACCGTCCCCCTCGAAGGAGCCCGCTGCGCATGACCCAGCCTCCCGGCACCACCCACGTCGAGCTCCGAGCTGGCGCGTACGCCGACTCGGTGACGCTGCTCCAGGTCTCCAAGAGCGTGCAAGGAGCCCCAGGAGTACTCGCGGCCCAGGTCGCGATGGCGACGCCGCTCAACGTCGATGTGCTCGGCGAGATGGGGTTCGAGGTCCCCGAGTGCACGGGCAACGACATGGTGGTCGCGCTCCGGGTCGCCTCGGCCGACGACCTGGCGGCCGCGCTGGCCGCCGTCGACACCGCGCTCACGGCCACGTCACGCCGGCCGGCAGGTGAGAGCGAGCTGGCGCCCGCCCGCACTACGGCCGTGGCCCTGCGGCACACCCCCCAAGCACTGGCCCTGGTCTCTGTCCCGGGCCCGTCGGCCGCGGTGGAGGCGACCGACGCCCTGGATGCGGGCCGCGACGTGATGATCTTCAGCGACAACGTCCCGCTCGAGCAGGAGGTGGCGCTCAAGCGGCTCGCGACCGAGCGCGGCCTGCTGGTGATGGGACCCGACTGCGGCACCGCCCTGATCGGCGGGCTCGGGCTGGGCTTCGCGAACGCGACCAGCCCCGGCCCGGTCGGTCTCGTCGCCGCGTCCGGCACCGGCTGCCAGCAGCTGCTCTGCCTGCTCGACGCGGCAGGGGTCGGCGTCTCCACGGCCTTCGGTGTCGGTGGCCGCGACCTGTCGTCCGACGTCGGTGGGCTGAGCACCCGAGAAGCGCTCCGCCGACTGGACGAGGATCCGGCGGTCGAGCTGGTCGTGGTGGTCTCCAAGCCTCCCGCCGACGAGGTCGCCGCGGCCCTGCGTGAGTTCGCCGCCACGTTGGCCACGCCGGTCCAGCTCGCCCTCCTCGGCGCCGGCCAGCCCGACCTGACCGATGCCGCCGAGGCGGTGCTGACCGCACTCGGCCGAGACCTCCCGGCCTGGCCCACGTGGGGCACTCCCGCGGACGGCGAGGCCGAGGGCTTCCTGCGGGGGCTCTTCGTCGGCGGCACGCTGTGCGACGAGGCGATGCTGATCGCGGCCGCCGAGCTCGGGCCGGTCCGGTCCAACATCCCGCTGGCCGACGACCTCGCGCTCGACGCCAGCCTGACCGCCGCCGGTCACACGATGGTCGACTTCGGCGACGATGCGCTGACCGCGGGCCGTGCCCACCCGATGATCGACCCGACGCTGCGCCACGAGCACCTGGCCCGCGCCGCGGCCGACCCGCAGACCGGCGTGGTCCTGCTCGACGTGGTCCTGGGTCACGGTGCCGAGGACGACCCGGCGAGCACTCTGGCCCCGGCCATCCGAGAGGCCGTCGCCACCGCCCGGGAGGCTGGACGCAGCCTGCCTGTGGTGGTCGCCTGCGTCGGCACCTCGGGCGATCCACAGGGCCTCGACAGGCAGGCGCAGGCGCTCGCCGACGCCGGCGCCGAGGTCTTCCTGTCCAACGCCCGCGCCGCGCGCCGGGCGGTCGAGCTGATCCGCGGAGGCACCCGATGACCACGTCCACCGAGACCCCCACTTCCGTGGTCAGTGCCGGGGCCGACCTGTTCGCGGAGGCTGTCGCCGCACAGGCCGTACCCGTCGAGCGCGTCGACTGGCGCCCACCGATGTCGGGCACCGAGAACGACCTCGCCACCCTCGCCCTGGACCCCCTGCGGCGCGACGCCAACGCCCGCGCGGTCCAAGCCGTGCTCGACGTCCAGGCGATGCTCGTCGACGTCGCGCCCGCCTCCGAGGTGCTCGGGCTCGGCACCGGTGAGTTCCTGCACGCCGGTCCCCCACTGACCTGGGAGCAGGCGTCCGGGCCGATGCGTGGTGCCCTGATGGGCGCTGCTGCCCTGGAGGGTCTGGTCGATGACCCCGAGGACGCCGTACGCCTCTACGAGTCGGGCGAGACGATCAGCTTCGAGCCGTGCCACCACCACGGCACCGTCGGCCCGATGGCCGGGCTGGTGACGCCGTCGATGTGGATGTTCGTGCTCGAGGATCCGGCTACCGGCAAGCGCTCCTACTGTTCTCTCAACGAGGGTCTGGGCAAGGTCCTGCGGTACGGCGCGTACGGCCCCGAGGTGCTCGAGCGCCTGCACTGGATGTCCCGGGTGCTCGGCCCCCTGCTCGCCGCCGCGGTCCGGTCGACGGGGCCGGTCGACGTGACCGGGATCCTCACCCAGATGCTCCAGATGGGCGACGAGGCGCACAACCGGAACCGGGCCGGCACGCTGATGCTGCTGCGTGACCTGGCGCCCGCGATGGTCGACTCGGGCCACGCGAACGCCGAGATCGCCGAGGTGCTCCGGTTCGTGGGCGGCAACGACCACTTCTTCCTCAACCTCGCCATGCCGGCGTGCAAGCTTGCGCTCGACGCGGCCCGGGACATCGAGGGCTCGACGATGGTGGTCGCGATGGCCCGCAACGGTACGGAGTTCGGCATCCAGACCGCGGGCACAGGCGACGCCTGGTTCACCGGCCCGGCGCAGCTCGCGGACGGGCTGTTCCTCGGCGACTACGGCCCCGAGGACGCGAACCCCGACATCGGCGACTCCGCGATCACCGAGACCGCCGGCATCGGCGGGTTCGCGATGGCGACCGCGCCGGCGATCGTGCGCTTCGTCGGGGGCACCGTGCCCGACGCCCTGGCCACCACCCGGCGGATGCACGAGATCACGCTCGCGGAGAACCCGCGATGGTCGGTGCCCGTGCTGGAGTTCCAGGGCACCCCGACCGGGATCGACGTCACCAAGGTGTGCCGGACCTCGATCCTGCCCCAGATCAACACCGGGATGGCGGGCCGGGTCGCCGGGGTCGGCCAGGTCGGTGCGGGGCTGGTCACCCCGCCGGCCGAGATCTTCCCGGCCGCCCTGAGGGCGCTCGCGGAGCGTGCTCGCGCCCGCTGACCCCTCACCGCCTCCGGCTCACTCCGGGGACCAGAAGGCCGCGACCAGGTCGACCCTGGCGGTGCCCGCGCCTCGGGAGCGGAACGGCGTCGCCTCCTCGAGGTAGTGCTGCCGCGCGTCGTCCTGGTGGCTCCGGGGCAGCGTCCCGTCGGCACGCACCACCCGCCACCACGGCACCGGCCCGCCGTACCTCGCCATCACGGCGCCCACCTGGCGCGGGCCGCCGACGCCGACCGCCTCGGCGATCGCGCCGTACGTCGTGACCCGGCCGCGCGGGATCCGCTCGACGAGCACCAACACCGCCTCGACGTACTCGTCGGGGTCGAGGCTCCTGCTCACCACCGCTCCACACGCATCCGCCGGCCGAGGACCATCGCCCAGCCGGCGAGCACCACCAGCCCGACGGCGAAGGGCACCCCTCCGGCGGACACCTCAGCGCCCTGCGCTAGGCGTACGCCGACCCAGGTCAGCGCCGCGACCAGCATCGCCAGCGCCACGCGTCTCAGCCACAGCGGCCAGAGCGCCCGGTCGAGGTCGACCCAGCCGGGGCCGAGAGCCGCGAGCAGGCAGAGCAGGTGGAAGCCGAGCAGGACTGCCGCGGCCAGGAGCACCCAGCCGCCGATGCGGTCGGCGTCGACGGTGATCCAGTGCCATCCGGCGACCAGGAGGACGCCCAGCCCGGCCTGGGAGTCCGGGAGCCAGGCCGCGACCAGACCCAGCACCAGGAGCACCAGCGAGAACCAGGCCGTGAACGAGGCCCCGGCACCCATCTCGGCCAGCAGGACACCCTGGGGCAGCACCGCGATCAGGACCCGGATCACCCCCTGCTGGCGGGTCATCCGCGCACCATCCGAGGCATCGCGGCGCGTCGAGAGAGGCGGCGGAGCACCTCGTCCAGCGTCCCGGGGCCGCGCCACACCACCACCGGGATCCCGGCGCGGCTCAGCCGGGCGAGCATCCAGTCGCGCTCCAGCCGGCGCATCCGCCAGGCCAGGGAGACGACGGCACCCTCGGTTCCTGGGTGGGCGCCTTCCTCACCGTGGTCGCTCGGGAGCGTGTCGATCACCACCACGTCGAGCCCGCGGGCGGCCAGCGTGAGCGTCGCGGTGACCACCTGGTCGGAGAGCATGGGCGACAGCATCATCACGACCGTGCCGGCCGAGGCGCCGAAGGAACCCGGTGTCACCTCGTCGGGGTCCGGCCGTCCCGGCGTCACCTCGGCCAGCGTGTCCAGCAGCCGACGAAGGTGCCTGCTGCCCGAGCCCATCGGCGCCCTCGCGTGACGGGCCGAGCCGAGGACGCGCAGGCCGACTCGGTCGCCCGTCCGCAGGTAGTGCTCCGCCACCGCGGCCGCCGCGCGCACCGTGGTGTCCAGGCTGCTGGCCCGGCCCTCCAGTCCTTGGCTCAGCCCGACATCGACGCCGGCGTCGGCCACGAGCAGGATGCTGGTGTCCTCCTCGGCATGGGTCGCGGTGACGTGCAGCTCGCCGGTGCGCGCCGAGACGCGCCACTGGATCCTGCGGAGGCGGTCGCCGACCTGGAACGGCCGGATCCCGAAGAACTCCGACCCGTCCCCGGGCCGCTGGGAGCGGTGTGCGCCCACGAGGCCCACCGGGTGCGGTGCCGGGGCGCGGCTGTCGAAGGCGCCCGCGAGCGGCAGCGCCCGCAACCGGTTCGTGGCCAGCTCCGCGAACCACTGGAAGCCACCCCAGGGGCTGACCGCGACCAGCACGCCCGCGCCCACCGTGTGCACGCCCCACCGGCGGGGACTCACGGGCGTCTCCAGCACCACCGACTCATCGGGGAGTCGGACCACACGGGTCACCACCCCTCGGGGCGGCCGGGTGGCGAGCATCGGCCGGCTGGCGAGCACGCTCTGCGCGAGCTCGATCCCTTCCGCGCCCTCCAGCACCGTACGGATCCGGGTGCCCTCGCCCTCACGGACCGCACTCCGCGCGAGCTGGGTCGAGTACGTCGGGTCGCGCCGGGGCCGGCCGAGCAGCGCACCGAGGGCGAAGACGGCGAGCGGAGCGGCGAGCACGACCACGTCTGGCCTCCCGGTGGCCACCGCGACCAGGGCGAGGCCGAGCGACCCCAGTGCCGCACGGACGAAGGAGCCGGTCGGCTGCCACTGGCTCACGGCCGGTGACCCTCCAGGGCTCGCGGCGTCGGCACCTGGGCGAGGACCCCGCTGACGACAGAGGCGCCGCTCACGTCGCTCATCCACAGCTCCGGCTTGACCGTGATCCGGTGCGCCAGCACCGAGGGTGCCACGGTCTTCACGTCCTCCGGCACCACGTAGTCACGCCCTTCGACCACGGCATGGGCGCGCGCACACAGCATCAGGGCCAGCGCCCCGCGCGGCGAGGACCCCATCAGCACCTGAGGATGGGAGCGGGTGGCCGTGGTCAGCGAGACGCAGTACCTGCCGACGCTCTCGTCGACCGTGATCGTCTCGACCGCCGCCTGCATGGCGAGCAGACCGGCCGCGTCGGTGACCGCGTCGAGCCGTACGTCGTCGCGGCGTCGCCGCAGGCGCCGCTCGAGCACGTCCCACTCCTGGTCCTCGGTCGGGTAGCCGAAGCTGACCCGCATCAGGAACCGGTCGAGCTGGGCCTCCGGCAGCGGGTAGGTGCCCTCGTACTCGACCGGGTTGGCCGTCGCGAGCACGTGGAACGGCGCCTCGAGCGGGAAGGTCTGACCCTCCACGGTGATCTGCCGCTCCTGCATGGCCTCCAGGAGCGCCGACTGGGTCTTGGGCGGCGTCCGGTTGATCTCGTCGGCCAGCAGCAGCCCGGTGAACAGCGGGCCCTTGCGGAACTCGAAGATCGACTGCCGCTGGTCGTAGATGAAGGACCCGGTCAGGTCGGCCGGGAGCAGGTCCGGCGTGAACTGGGCACGGGTGAAGGTCAGTCCGAGCGTCTGGGCGAAGGACCGCGCGGCGAGGGTCTTGCCGAGGCCGGGGAAGTCCTCGATGAGCACGTGCCCCCCGGCCAGCACGCTGCTGAGGATCAGGGTCAGTGCCGCCCGCTTGCCGACGACCGCCTTCTGCACCTCGTCCAGCACCTCGCCGGCACGCCGGGAGGCCTCGGCCACGCTCATGGGGTCCCCAGGACTCATCGGGCTCATGGTCTGCTCGGTCACAGGTCCTCGATTCTGGTCAGCATGCGGTCGATCTGGGTGGTCGAGAGCCGGGGTGGGGTGTCCCGGCCGAGATAGTCCACGAGCTCGGGCCCGAGCAACCCCTCGGCCTGGGAAGGGTCGCGCTCCATCGTCACCCCGTGGTGCAGCATCAGCTGGCGGTCGGCGATGTCGGCGAGGTGCAGGCGGAGCTGGTCGTTGACCTGCCGGGACTCGAGCTGGCTCGAGATCACTCGCTGGAGGAGCGCCGTACGCGCGTCCTCGCCGACCGGTCGCACCGGGTCGGGCTCCGGACGCGGCCACCGGGTCGTCTCCACGACGGCCGAGGCGTCGAGGAACAGCCACAGAGCACCGGCGGCGGTGGCGACCACCAGCGCCATCACCAGCGGACGCGGGTGGTTGCCACCGAGGTACGCCGCGGCGGTGGCGACCAGCCAGACCAGGAAGGCCGCGAGCACCCGCGGCCACCAGCGGACGGCTCCGCGGTCGGAGTGCCCGCTCATGTCCCCACCGGCCGTCGTGCGGCGAGGTCGCGGTGCAGGGAGTCGAGGGCCTCGCGGGCCGCGGCTCGCTGTGGCTCGCCGAGGTCGTGCTCGGAGAACCGCGCCTCGCGGTAGAGCCGGGCCAGCTCACCGATCGCGTGCGGGTCGAGGTCGAGCGAGTGGAGCACGCGGACGGTGAACTCCGCGGACGTCTCCCAGTCCCGCCGGGGAAGCCCCGCCTCGGCGATGATCTCCTCCAACCGGTTCCAGCACTGCACGATCCCGTTGCGCGGCGTTCCCTCGTCCAGCACCGCCAGCTGCCTCGACCGGTCGCCCCCGAGCCTGCGGCTGACCCGGACTCCCTCGGGGATCTCGACGAAGTCGACGTCGAGTGCCTCGGGCAGGCGCGGCGGGCGGCGCCGCCACAGGATCAGGAGCAGCCAACCGACCAGCAGGGCGAGCGCCAGGATCAGCGAGTAGAGCAACAGGTCCCCGAGCCACTGGAGGTCCAGCGGCGACGCCACCTTCTGGTCCTGCAGCCTCGAGGACGCGGTCGCGGACCCGGTGGGTGCGGTGGTGAGAGTGGGCAGAGAGCGTGGGGCCCTGCGCCGGCCGGACGGGCCGACGAAGGCCTCCGGCCCGGCCGTGCTCGCCCACACAAGGAGGCCGATCGCGACGATCCCGGCCAGGACGGCCCCTTGAGACCTCCACCCCCGACTCATGGCCGGAGGCTACCGGCTGGCGGTCACGGCCGTGTCACGGCCGAGTCACGTCCGGCAGGAGAGTCAGGAAGCTGACCATCGGGCCGAGAAACGGCTCGCGGCCCCGCCCTCACGAGGAGGACGGGGCCGCGACCCCCGTGGTTCAGGGAGCCGTCAGAGAATCGGAGCGAAGGGCTCCGTGCCGAGCGCCAGGCTCAGTCCGGCGATCCCGGAGTTGGCCTGTGCGTAGGCGTACTCCTTGGAGAAGTCACCCACACCGTTGGCACCGGCGAGCGGCGCGATCTGCACGGTCGACAGGACACCGAGGGCGCGGCCCTGGTCGTCGATGAACGCGCTGCCGGAGTCACCGGGGATCCCGGGGGTCACGGTGTAGACCGTGTGCGACCAGCCACCATCGGCCGGGTCGTCACCGAGGCTCGCACCCTGCTTCGGCTTCAGCGGCTCGGCACCGGCACGCAGGCTGGAGTTGCCGTAGGAGTAGACGGTGTCACCGTCGGCGGTGCCGTTGGTGTCGATGCCCGTGGGGCCGCCCCAGAAGGGGATGCTCGGGTTGACCTTGCCGGCGTCGGCCGGGTCGACCTTGACCAGCGCGAGGTCGTTGTACGCGCAGGTGTTCGGGTCCGTCTCGCCGTTCTTCTGCATGGTCAGCCACGAGGAGTAGACGAGGGTGCCGCCACCGACGCGGGTGCCGCCGCTGACCAGTGAGCCGTTCTCGACGAAGTCCACCTTGGTGCCGAGCGGCAGGGACCCGGTGTCACAGCCGTTGGTCGAGGTGGCGGTGCCGGTGCCGGCGCAGTGCGCGGCGTACCCGACGATCGTGTCGCCGGCCCCGTCGGTGAAGACGAAGTTCGCGGTGCACTGGGCGCCGTCGGTGTACATCATCGTGCCGGGGTGGATCGCCGCCGTGGCGGCGGGAGCCCACGCAGCGGCAGCCGTGGTCTTGGGTGCGCGGGCCGCATCGGCCGCGGTGGCGGTGGCGGCGATACCGGTCACCGCGAGGGTGGCGGCGGCGCCGGCAGCAGCCAGGGCGCGAAGTCGCTCGGAGAACATCAGGTTCCTTCCCAGTCATCGAACAGATAGGTGTTCAACGAACGATGACCCGTTCGGGTTACGGGAAAGTAGCCCAAACGGGTCATCCAGGGGGTTCGTCTGAGGGAGTTTGTCGCTGTTTGCTGTCGCTGAGCGAGCCTAGGCCTCAAGGGCCACGGCCCGGGCAGCGTCAGTACGACGGCTGGGACGGGTCGACCTGGTTCACCCAGGCGACGACGCCGCCGCCGACGTGCAGGGCGTCGGAGTAGCCGGCCCCCTTGAGCACGGCGAGTGCCTCGGCGGAGCGGACCCCGGACTTGCAGTGGAGGACCACCGGCTTGTCCTGCGAGAGCAGCCCGAGCGCGTTGCCGTTGAGGAACTCGCCCTTGGGGATCAGCACGGACCCCGGGATCCGGTTGATCTCGAACTCGTTCGGCTCGCGCACGTCGACCAGCACGAAGTCGCGCTCACCGTTCTCGCGCTCCTTGAGCATCTGCTCGAGCGTGATCACGGAGATGGTCGAGTCGGCAGCGGCCTCCGCGGCCTCCTCGCTGATCGCGCCACAGAACGCGTCGTAGTCGATCAGCCCGGTCACGGTCGGGTTCTCCCCGCACAGGGCGCAGTTCGGGTCCTTGCGGACCTTGAGCTTGCGGTACTCCATCTCGAGGGCGTCGTAGATCATCAGCCGGCCCACGAGGGGGTCACCGATGCCGGTCAGCAGCTTGATCGCCTCGTTGACCTGGATCGACCCGATCGAGGCGCAGAGCACGCCGAGCACGCCGCCCTCGGCACACGAAGGCACCATGCCCGGCGGGGGCGGCTCCGGGTAGAGGCAGCGGTAGCAGGGCGCCTCGGAGACGCTGGCCGATGCCCGCCCGTCGTTGCCGAACTCGTTGAGGGTCGGCCAGAAGACGCTGGCCTGACCGTCGAAGCGGTAGATCGAGCCCCAGACATACGGCTTCTTCAGGAAGTACGCCGCGTCGTTGACCATGTAGCGGGTCGCGAAGTTGTCGGTGCCGTCCACGATGAGGTCGTACTGCTCGAAGATCTCGAGCACGTTGTCGTTGTCGAGCCGCACGTCGTGCACGACCACGTTCACCAGGGGGTTGGTCTCGGCGATCGACTCCTTGGCCGACTCGGCCTTCGACTTCCCGATGTCGCTCTGCCCGTGGATGATCTGGCGCTGCAGGTTCGACTCGTCGACCTCGTCGAACTCCGCGATCCCCAGGGTGCCGACACCGGCGGCCGCCAGGTAGAGCAGGGCCGGGCTGCCGAGACCTCCGGCGCCGATCACCAGGACCCGCGCGTTCTTCAGCCGCTTCTGCCCCGTCATCCCGACGTCCGGGATGATCAGGTGCCGGCTGTAGCGGCGTACCTCGTCGACGGTGAGCTCGTCGGCGGGCTCGACGAGTGCGGGAAGTGACACGGGGCTCTCCTCAAGACGGTTTCGGTGCGACGTCCACCTGAACACCGCACGGTCATTCCATGTTCCCGGCCGATGGCGGCCGCACGCTCCGGCATCCGACATCTGGACATCCGCACCACCATACGGACGGCACCGCAGGATCCGTCGTCGGATATGACGAATTCGCAATCTCTTCCGGTCGGGGTGTTACCCACGCCACATCTGTCGGTCTACTCTGGGCGCGCGCCGATGCCGTGTCCCGGAGGATCAAGCCTCCGACGGGTCGGCGCGTCACTGCGGAGGAAACCTTTTGAAGAAGTTGGCACCCGGCCTGGTCGCCGGCACAGCGGTCCTGGCGGTCACCACCGCCCTGATCGCACCGGCCTCGGCCGCACCCCCGAGCAAGGACAAGGGCACGACGAACGCCAAGGCGCGGCCGGACAACCGTCCAGGCCCGCTGACCAAGCAGCAGAACAGGCTGCGGACCAAGGCGCTCGCAATGCTCGACAGCAACTCGGCCAAGCTGCGCGAGCGGCCGGGCGGAGGCGCGACCGTCAAGATGCCCAAGGGTCCGCAGTCGGTCGCCGGTGGCACCGACGACAACGGCGCGACCTACTACGAGTTCCCCGCAGGCGGGAAGAGCGACGAGATCTTCACGATCCTCTCGCAGTTCGGCGGCACCGGCCCGGCTCACAACGCCATCGCCGAGCCTGACCGCACGCAGAACAACTCGACCTACTGGGTGCCCGACTTCAACCAGGCGCACTACGACGGCATGTTCAACGCCGACAGCGGCGAGTCGTTCAAGAACTACTACGAGCAGCTCTCCAGCGGTCGCTACTCCGCGACCAGCGAGGTGTCCGACTGGGTGACCGTCCCGAACAACGCGGCGTACTACGGCGCGAACCCGCACGAGGACCAGGGCGGCGCCTGGGACTTCATCACCGACTCGGCCAACGCGTGGTACTCCACTGCGGAGATGTCGCCGACCGAGGCGCACGACTACCTGTCCCAGTTCGACCACTGGGACCGCTACGACCAGGACGGCGACGGCAACTTCAACGAGCCGGACGGCTACATCGACCACTTCCAGGCCGTGCACGCCGGCGAGGGCGAGGAGGCCGGCGGCGGCGCCCAGGGCGCCGACGCGATCTGGTCGCACCGCTGGTACGTCAACCGCGGCTTCGGCAGCACCGGTCCCACGCTCGATGACGGCACCCAGGTGGCCTACGGCGGCACCCAGATCGGCGACTCGGGGATCTGGATCGGCGACTACACCGTCGAGCCGGAGAACGGCGGGCTGGGCGTGTTCGCCCACGAGTTCGGCCACGACCTCGGGCTGCCCGACTACTACGACACGAACGGTGGCGACAACTCCACTGCCTTCTGGACCCTGATGTCGTCCGGTTCCTGGCTCGGCCACGGCACCGACGGGATCGGCACCACGCCGGGTCTGATGGGGCCGCAGGAGAAGCTCGACCTGGGCTGGCTCGACTACTCCGAGGTCAACCACGGTGAGAGCGCGACCGTGAACCTCGGCCCCGCGCAGCACACCTACGACGACGACGCCACCGCGGCCAACGAAGCCGACCAGGCGGTCAAGGTGAACCTGCCCGACAAGGTCACGACGGTGAACTACGCGACGCCGCCCGAGGGCACGCACGCCTGGTGGACCGGTCGCGCGGACAACCTGAACAACACGCTGACCCGTAGCGTCCCGGCGGCGCGTTCGGTGACTGTGACGACGCAGGCGTGGTACTCGATCGAGGCCGGCTACGACTACCTGTACGCCGAGTACTCCACCGACGGCGGGGACACCTGGACCCAGGCCGGCTCACCGATCGACGGGGACTCCCGCGGCCGCTGGACCGGGCTGCGGTACACCTACAAGCCGGGTGCAGCGTCGCTCTTCCGCTTCCGCTACCAGACCGACGGCGGGGTGAACGAGGCCGGGGCGTTCCTGGACTCGATCGCGATCAAGGCGGACCGGACCACGTTCACCGACGGCGCCGAGAGCGGCGACAACGGCTGGACCCCGGACGGCTGGAGCATCTCGACCGGCAGCGACACCAACACCACCGAGATGTACTACCTGATGGAGAACCGGCAGTACGTCGGCTACGACGCCACGTTGGAGACGGGACCGTACAACTTCTCCGAGGGGATCACCCGACCCGACTGGGTGGAGTTCTTCCCCTACCAGCCGGGGATGCTGGTCTGGCTCGTCGACAAGGCCTACGCCAACAACAACACCTCGACGACGCCCGGCCACGGAGCAGCGCTCCCGGTCGACGCCCGGCCGACGCCGTTCACCTACCCGGACGGGAGCAAGCCGAGCAACCGGCGTCAGCCGTACGACGCCACGTTCGGAGTGCGTGACGTGCAGGGGATCTGCCTGCACAAGCAGGTGATGGTCGGCAAGAAGAAGAAGGCGACCATGGAGACCTACTCCGCCTGCACCGCCGACGGACCGGGCATGTCGACGTTCTCCGACAGCAGCGAGAACGCCTACTGGTCCCCGGCCAACCCCTACGGCTCGACGAAGCTGCCGGCCTCCGGAGTGACCGCCACGGTCACCAACGAGAGCGCCGACCACTTCCTCACCGTGGACGTGGTCAACCCCTGATCGGCCACCGCTGATCACGAGCAGCGCCAGCAGAACCGGAGGGGTCCCGCGCCACGCGGGGCCCCTCCGTGCTCTCTGACCGCAGGACTCGACGTACCAACAAGTAGGGTGAGGACGTGACCACGACGGACGAGCAGCGACCACGCGGCGGCCGCCTGCCACGGCGCGCCAGGCGGGCCCAGCTTCTCGAGTCCGCGCTCGAGGTGTTCGTGGCCCAGGGCTACCACGCCGCGGCCATGGACGACATCGCCGAGCGGGCCGGAGTCTCCAAACCCGTGCTGTACCAGCACTTCCCGGGCAAGCTCGATCTCTACCTCGCGCTGCTCGACCAGTCCTGCGACACGATCATCGCCGCCTCGCGCTCGGCTCTGGAGTCAACCGAGGACAACAAGCAGCGGGTCACGGCCACCATGCACGTCTTCTACGACTACGTGGCCAGCGCCCAAGGTGCGTTCCGGCTGGTCTTCGAGTCCGACCTCACCAACGAGCCGGCGGTGCGCGAGCGCCTCGACCGGGTCACGAACGAGTGCTCGGCCCTGATCGCCCACGTCATCTCCGACGACACCGGCCTCGGCGACGAGCAGGCGCGCCTGCTCGCGGTCTCGCTGGTCGGGATGGCCCAGGTCAGTGCCCGCTACTGGCTCGCCGACCGGGCCGGCATCGAGCAGACCGAGGCGGCGTCGCTGATCTCCGGACTCGCCTGGAGGGGCATCCGGGGGTACCCCCGCGCCGACGAGCCCCACTGAGTTCTGAGTTTTTCCACCAAACCCCCACCCTGATCCAGGAGGTCCTCCCATGGAGGTCAAGATCGGCGTCCAGCACGCCAGCCGTGAGCTCACCCTCGACTGCGACCTGGCCCCGGCCGACGTCGAGGCCGCCCTGTCCCAGGCGCTCGAGGACGGCGGCCTGCTCTCGCTCAACGACGTCAAGGGTCGACGGGTGCTCGTCCCGGCCCAGAAGATCGCCTACCTCGAGGTGAGCACCTCGGCCGCGGGGACCGTCGGCTTCCGCTCCTGACCCGGATCCATGAGAATGGCGCCGCGCAGGTCGCGCAGCGCTGACGAGAAAGGCGAACGACCATGACCGTCGGAACGATCCTCTTCTACCTGATCGTGGGCACGATCGTCGGCTTGCTGGGCAAGTTCCTGGCGCCCGGCGACAAGGACAACATCCCCCTCTGGCTGACCGTGATCTGCGGTATCGGCGGCATGGTGATCGGGGACTTGATCTACCGCGCCTTCGGCGGCAACGGCAGCCGTGGCCTCGACTGGACCCAAGGCTTCGTGACGGTCCTGACCGCTGCCGTCCTGGTGGTCATCGCGTCCACCGTGACCGGTCGGAACTCTCGCCGAACCTGAGCCCCGGGCAGGTCAGGACGAGAGGCCGAGATCGGCCATCCGCTGGGCGTGGTTCTCGGTCAGCCGGGTGAACATCCGGCTGATCGCCGCCAGGTCCATCCCCGGACGGTCGACGCCGCCCGACAGCAGCGCGGTGAGCGCATCGCGCTCCGCGATCACCCGCTGCGCCTGCGAGAGCGCCTCCCCCATGATCCGCCGGCCCCACAGGGCCAGGCGGCCGCCGACCCGGTGGTCGGTGACGATCGCCTTGCGGACCCGGTCCACGACGAACGCGGACTGCCCGGAGTCCTCGAGCGAGGCGATGATCAGGTCCCGGGTGCCGGGGTCCAGGAAGGCCGCGACCTCCCGGTAGAAGTCCGAGGCCAGGCCGTCACCCACGTAGGCCTTGACCAGGCCCTCCAGCCAGTCGCTCGGCGCGGTGTGGTTGTGGAAGGCGTCGATCGGACGCTGGAAGGGCGCCATCGCCGCGAACGGGTCCGCGCCCAGGTCGGTGATCCGGTCGCGCAGGGCCATCAGATGGGTGAACTCCGTGGTTGCCATCGCAGCCAGCTCGATCTTGTCCCTGAGCGTGGGCGCCATCTTCGAGTCCTCGGCCAGACGCTCGAACGCGGACACCTCGCCGTACGCGATCGCACCGAGCAGATCGACCACCGCCTCGCGGTAGGCAGGGTCCGCCAGAGCGACCGGGACGTCCTTCGCGGGGGGCTGGTCGGGCAGCGCGTCACTCATGGCCGCAGCCTACCGATAGACTGACCCCACAAGTTTTCGCACAGACAGGCAGGATCCTGACCACCTTCAGAGAACTCGGGGTACTCCCCGAGATCGCCGACGCCCTCGAGCGTGGCGGCATCACCACCCCCTTTCCGATCCAGGAGATGACGCTCTCGGTGGCCCTCATGGGCACCGACCTCATCGGCCAGGCACGCACCGGCACCGGCAAGACCCTGGCATTCGGCATCCCCGTGCTGCAGCGCGCCGTCGCTCCCCACGACCCCGACTTCGAGGACCTCGCCGCTCCCGGCAAGCCCCAGGCCCTGATCATCGCGCCGACCCGTGAGCTCGCGCTCCAGGTCTCCAGCGACATGAGCCTGGCCGGCGCCGACCGCGGCACCCGCGTGCTCACCGTGTACGGCGGCGTGCCGTACGAGGGCCAGCTCGAAGCTCTCGAGCGTGGTGTCGAGATCGTCGTCGGCACGCCCGGGCGACTCCTCGACCTGGCCAACCGGCGCTCCCTGGACCTCTCCCACGTCAAGGCACTGGTGCTCGACGAGGCCGACGAGATGCTCGACCTCGGCTTCATGCCGGACGTCCTCAAGCTGATCGCCAAGACTCCCGAGACCCGCCAGACCATGCTGTTCTCGGCAACCATGCCGTCCGCGATCGTCAGCCTGGCCCGCACCCACATGCGGCACCCGATGAACATCCGGGCCGAGTCGAGCTACGACGGCCAGATGGTGCCCGCGACCGCGCAGTTCGTGTACCTCGCGCACGACCTCGACAAGCCGGAGATGATCGCGCGGATCCTCCAGTCGGAGAACTCCGGCAAGACGATCGTCTTCACCCGCACCAAGCGCCAGGCGCAGCGGATCGCCGACGACCTCACCGAGCGTGGCTTCGACTCCAGCCCGCTGCACGGCGACATGCAGCAGGCCGCCCGTGAGCGTGCGATGGCGAAGTTCCGCGAGGACAAGCTCAAGGTCCTCGTCGCCACCGACGTCGCCGCCCGTGGGATCGACGTGGAGGCGGTCACCCACGTCATCAACTACACCTGCCCCGAGGACGACAAGACCTACGTCCACCGGATCGGCCGCACCGGCCGCGCCGGTGCCTCGGGCATCGCGGTGACCTTCGTCGACTGGGCCGACCTGACCCGGTGGAAGGTCATCAACAAGACCCTGGACCTGCCGTTCGAGGACCCGCTCGAGACGTACTCGACGTCCGAGCACCTGTACCACGACATGGGGATCGCGCCCGGCACCAAGGGGCGCACCATCCCGAGAAGCCCCGCGAGCCGCGCCCGCGCGCGCGAGCGCCGCGCTCGAGGCTCGCGGCTGCGACGCGCGCGTCGGGCAACCGCGGCCAGCGCTCGGGCGAGGGACAGCCGTCAACGCCGCCGGCCGAGGCCGTCCGGCGACCAGCGCGGCCCGCTCGCGCAGCACGCAACCGCAGCCGCAGCGGACCCGCGGTCGGCACAGCCCGCCCAGGCGCTGACGCCGGCTCAAGGAACGACGACGACCTTCGTGCCGACCGGCGCGAAGTCCCACAGGCCTTCGCGTCGCGTCGCGCCTGGCGGATGCAGCCGTGCGACTGCGGGGTGCCGAGCTCATCACGCGGTCTGCACCAGCTGCGCCGTCCTTGACCGGGATGTCGTGGAAGCCGATCGCGGCGTTGGCGCCCGAGGCGAAGCGCACCATGTACCTCATCGTCCCGGAGTCGTCGATCCCGACCGCGTCCAGCGAGCGGGAGTACACCTCGTAGCTGCCGGGGTCGCAGGTTGTCGGTGACGCTGCCGGAGACCAGGTAGGTACGCCGCACCTGCGTCGTGCCGCGCCGACCAGCCAGACCCGCTGGCGGTCCATCGCGAACACCACCCGGCGCCCGGCGCCCGAGTCGGCGGGCAGCTTGGTCGTGTCGAGGCTGCGGGAGTCCTGGCGTGGTCCGGGAACGGCCGTCCCTGGTCATCGGAACGCTTCGGCACCTGAGCGGTCGACCAGGCCGGAGAGCTCGCTGCGGCGCCCGTGGCCGGCTCCGCCGCCGACGCCGCGCTGGCACCCCCATCGGGGATCACGCCGACAGCGCCGAGCACGGCCACCAGCGTCACCGTCGCCGAGACCCCCGCGGCGGCCGAGCGGCCACGGCGCAGCCGCGGTGTCTGGTCGGGCGCCGCGGGTCGTCCATCGGGGCTACTGCTCTTCCGGGCAGCGCGGTGACCAGGTTCTCGGCGACCTCGCGGTAGGCCTCGGCACCGCGGTGCTTGCGCGTCGTGGACGAGGATCGAGCGGCCGGCGGCCGGCGCCTCGGCGAACCGGATCGACTTCGGGATCGGCGGCTCGATGACCGTCGAGGTCGTAGGTCTCGGAGATGGTCTCGAGCACGGCCCGGGCGTGGTTGGTGCGGCCGTCGTACAGCGTCGGCAGCACGCCCCACACCTCGAGCTTGCGGTTGGTGAAGCGGCGGACGTCGTGCACCGTGTCGAGCAGCTGGCCGACGCCGCGGTGCGACAGCGTCTCGCACTGGAGCGGGATCAGCACGCGCGCTCGGCCGCGGTCAGGGCGGCCACGGTGAGCACGCCGAGCGAGGGCGGGCAGTCGAGCAGCACCCAGTCGTAGTCGCTCGAGGTCCTCGACGCAGCGCATCTGAGCACGTGCTCGCGGCCGGTGCGGGTGAGCAGGTCGGCCTCGGCCCGGGCCAGCTCGATCGTGGCCGGCAGCAGGTCGACGCCGTCCTCGGTCTCGACGATCACCTCGGCCGGCGTCGACGCCCTTGGTCAGCACGTGGTGCACCGAGAGCTCCAGGTCCTCGGGGTCGATCCCCAGGCTGAAGGTCAGGCAGGCCTGGGGGTCGAGGTCGACGAGCAGCACCCGTTGCCCAGCTCGGCGAGAGCGGCTCCCAGCGAGGCGACGGTGGTGGTCTTGGCGACGCCACCCTTCTGGTTGGCGACGGCGAGCGCTGGTCGTCATGTCACGGCTCATTCTGCCGGACGAGAGCCGCCTTTCGCGCCGGAGCCCCGTCAGGGTGCCGGTGCGGCTTCGATGGGCTTCTGGTTGCGCTCGGCCCATGACCGTCGCGCTCGATCACCGGCCCCACGGCCGGCATCGGCCTCGAGTTCGCCCGCCAGCTGGCCGCGCGCGGCCACGACCTGGTGCTGGTCGCCCGCGATGCCGGACCGGCTCGACGAGGTCGCCGCGAGCTCGGCAGCGACGTACGGCGTCGCAGTCGAGGTGCTCGCTCGCCGACCTCGCCGACCGCGACGCAGCTCGCCGAGGTGGAGGCCCGGCTCGCCGACCCCGACCGGCCGGTCGACCTGCTGGTCAACAACGCCGGCTTCGGCCTCAAGGAGCCGTTCCTGGCCAACTCCGTCGAGCCGAGCAGGCAGATGCTCGACGTGCTGGTGACCGCCGTGCATGCGGCTCTCCCACGCGGCGCTGGCGCCGATGGTGGCGCGCGGCGCGGCGCGGTCGTCAACGTCTCCAGCGTCGCCGGCTTCCTCCCCCGCGGCACCTACAGCGCGGCCAAGGCCTACGTCACCTCGTTCAGCGAGTGGGCGCGACCTCGACCTACCGCGACCGCGGCGTCCGG
This sequence comes from uncultured Actinomycetota bacterium, assembly GCA_963740525.1. Taxonomy (GTDB): domain Bacteria; phylum Actinomycetota; class Actinomycetes; order Propionibacteriales; family Nocardioidaceae; genus CAVUEG01. The sequence goes on along the minus strand of CAVUEG010000005.1, from coordinate 143,118 downwards.
GTGATGGCGCTGTGCCCCGGCTTCATGCCGCACCGAGTTCCACGAGCGGATGGAGGTCGGCCGCGACTCCGCGCCCGGTTCCTGTGGCTCGACGCCGACCGACCTGGTCCGCGAGGCGCTGGCCGACCTCGCCGCCGGCAAGGCGCATCTCGATCCCGACCAAGCGCTACAAGGTGACTCACCGGCGCGTACATCCGGCACTGCGCCCCGAGCGGCTGCTCGCGCGCTTCCAGCGCGTCGGCCGCAGGTAGCCGGCCTCAGCCCTCGCCGGCGATGAACGCCCGCACCGCGTCGGCGACCAGCTGGACGGCGATCGCCGACAGCAGCAGACCGGCGATCCGGGTGACCAGCAGGACGCCGCTCTCCCGGATCAGCCGCAGGATCGGCAGCGAGAACCGCATCGCCAGCCAGAAGGCCAGGTGCACCAGCCGATCACGCCGAGCGCGACCGCGGCGAAGTCCGCGAACGCCTCGACCTGCCGCAGAACACCATCGTCGCGACGATCGCGCCGGGCCCGGCGAGCAGCGGGGTGCCGAGCGGCACCAGCGCCACGTTGGTCTCCGCCACTGGCGCTCGGTTCCTCCTCTTGCCGGTCAGCAGCTCGAGCGCGACCAGCAGCAGCAGCAGACCCCCGGCGCACTGGAGCGCCGGGCAGCGAGATGCCCAGGTAGGCCAGGATCTGCTGGCCGAAGAACGCGAACGCGCTGATCACGCCGAACGACACCGCGACCGCCTGCCAGGCCGCGCGTCGCGCGCGGTCGCGGCCGAACGTCCGCCGGTCAGCGACAGGAAGATCGGGATCGTGCCGACCGGGTCCATGATCACGAACAGCGTGACGAACGCGCTGGCGAGCAGCGTCACGTCGACGACGGCGCTCATCGCGGCACCTGCGACGTGCTCAGGGAGACCAGCGCCTCGAACTGGTCCGGCGCCGTGGTCTCACAGCCGAGCTCGTGGTCGACCTTGCCCTCGCCGTGGCAGTCACTGCCTCCGGTGACGAGCAGGCCGAGGTTCCTCGCGATCGCGCGCAGCTCGTCCCGGACCGGACCCGGGTGGTCCTGGTGGTCCACCTCGATCCCGGCGAGACCCGCCGCCTGGAGCCTCGCGAAGCCGGCCTCGTCGAGTGCGTCGTGCCGGTGCCGCGCCGCCCACGGGTGGGCCACAACGCTCACCCCTCCGGCCTCGCGGACGATGCCGATCATCTCCTCGAGGGGAGCGGCGTACCGGTCGACGTACGCCGGGCCTCCGGGGCCGAGGTAGCGGTCGAACGCCTCACGGCGAGTGGCGACGTACCCGCGGGCGACGAGAGCGTCGGCGACGTGCGGGCGACCCGTCGAGACCGTCTCGCCGGAGATGGCGAGCACGTCGGCGCTGTCGACGGCCAGACCGTGGTCCCGCAGCCGGGACAGGATGGCCGGGATCCGCGAACGCCGGCCGTCGAGCACCCGGTCGAGCTGCGCGGTCAGCGACGGGTCGACCGGGTCGACGAGGTAGGCCAGCAGATGCACGCCCGCACCCCCGAACCGGCACGAGATCTCCATGCCGCGCACCAGGTCGATCCCTTCCTGGTCGGCAGCCTCGGCGGCCTCGTCCCAGCCGCGTGCCGTGTCATGGTCGGTCAGCGCCAGGTGGTCGATGCCGGCCTCCGCCGCGGCGCGCACCAGCTCGGCCGGGGACTGGGTCCCGTCGGAGCGTCGCGAGTGGGCGTGGAGGTCGATGCGCACGAGCGAACTCTAGGCCGTCGGCCGGCGCCGCTCACCAGGCAGGCAGTGCCCCGCCGAAGGCATCTCGACCAGCTGCGGTCCGGCGTTGGTGACATCGGCCAGGATCCAGTCGTCGCGCAGCAGCAGCGCGGCGGCAGCGGGGCGCAGCATCAGCCACAGCCACCGGCCCTGAGCCTCGCCGGCGAACACGGTCCGGTCGAACTCGGGGTCCGCCAGGCTGGTCGAGACCGCCCAGAGCGGAACCTCGCGATGGTCGATGAGCACCTTCACCTGCGGTTGACCGCTCCCGATCTCGTCACCGGGGTCGTCGTGGTGGGTGCCCATGATCCGCGCGCCCAGGGCGACCCCGGGCTCCTCGGCCACGATGGTGACCTCGACCGGACCGTCGAGCAGGGTGCTGCCGGCGCACGCGACCGCCGTGGCGCGGGTGGGCCGGCCCGGCGCCCCCACGGATCCGAACCTGGCGACCGACCAGTCCGGCCCCATCGGCCACGGCAGGTACGTCGGCATGTCCAGGCTCATCGCGAGATGTTCCGCGAACGACTCGTACGTCGCCGCTCCCGGCTGCCAGAACGGGAGGACCGCGCCGTGGTCGAGACACGCCCACCCGTCGCCCTCCTCGGCCACCGAGGACGTACAACGCGGACAACCCGGCGCCATGGTCACCTCGACACCGTAGCGAGGGCGAGGCCGGTTGGGACAGGGTCAGGAGTTCCAACGAGCGATCACCGGCACCCCGCGGTCGAAGCCGAGGACCGACACGGTGGCGGTGTCGAGGATCAGGTGCTGCCCGTCACCCACGGGCTTGTCCAGCCAGCGAACCGCCAGGGCCCGGGACGCGTGCCCGTGCCCGAACACGAGGATCCGTCCTCCCTTGGCACGGAGCCGAGCCACCACCCGGTCCAGACGGGCGGCCACGTCGGCGGCGGTCTCGCCACCCGGTGACACATGGGTCCAGGTGCTCCAGCCCGGGACCGTCTGACGGATCTCGACGGTCGTGATGCCTTCGTACTCGCCGTAGTCCCACTCGACGAGGTCCTCGTCGACCTCGGCGTCGGGGAAGCCCGCCAGTGAGGCGGTACGCCGGGCACGCTCACGGGGGCTGGTCAGGACCAGGTCGAAGTCGACCGCGGCCAGACGCCCGGCGAGCGAACGCGCGGTCTCCTCACCGACGGCGGTGAGTGGGAGGTCTGTGTGCGAGGTGTGGCGGTGGTCGCGGCTCCACTCGGTCTCGCCGTGCCGGACCAACCACACCTCGACGGTCATGTCATTCAGCCTTCGCGGGCCAGTTCTTGTCCGGCTGCGGGACCGGTCGACCGGGCTGCTCGCCACCGCGCTGCTCGAGGTAGCTGTCCTTCGGCACCATCACCTTGCGGCGGAAGAGGCACACGACCTTGCCGTCCTGGTTGTAGCCGATGGTCTCGACGTGCACGACACCCCGGTCGTCCTTGGACTTGCTCTCCCACTTGTCCAGGACCGTGGTCTCGCCGTACAGCGTGTCGCCGTGGAACGTCGGGGCGACGTGCCGCAGCGACTCCACCTCGAGGTTGGCGATCGCCTTGCCGGAGATGTCGGGGACCGACATCCCGAGCAGGAGCGAGTAGACGTAGTTGCCGACCACGACGTTCTTGGCGAACTGAGTGGTCTCCTGGGCGTAGTTGCTGTCGAGGTGCAGCGGGTGGTGGTTCATCGTCAGCAGGCAGAACAGGTGGTCGTCGTACTCGGTGACGGTCTTGCCGGGCCAGTGCTTGTACGTCGCCCCGACCTCGAACTCCTCGTAACTACGACCGAACTGCATGCGACGCTCCTGGGGCTGGTGGACCGGATGAGGGGATCCGCTGGGTCAGCGCTCGCTGGTGCGCGAACGCGTCAGCGTTCATCGTGCCGAAAACCTCGGCACCGCGGCAGCCCACCCGAAGGTGGGATTGCTCACGACCCGCCGCCACCGGCCTTGCGTCGGTGCATCTTCGGGCCACTGCCTCCTGCGACCTCGGGTCCGTGTGCCTTGGACTTAGCGTCCGCCGAGTCGTCGGGGTGCAGGTGAGCCTGCTTGCGGTCCAGTGCCTCCCGCATCTTGGCCTTGATGTCGTCGTTCGATGAGCTGGCGTCAGCCATGTGGACCTCCTGGGGTGCGGTCCGCCCAGCCTGCCACGGGGCCGGTCGGCGGTCGAGCGCATTCGTGCCCTGACGCGTCATTCCCACGTGCAGGGCAGCCCGTGGCCCACCCCGGTGCCCAGGATCCGACGCTCCCCCGACGGCCAGACCCGCAGCTCGACGAGGAACTCGTGGCCGGACTCCGGAGTCCGGCGCCACGGCTCGAGGAACAGGTGGGCGAACGGTGCGTCGTCCGTGGCACTGGCCCCCAGCCGCTCGATGGAGGCGGACACGTCGTCCTGCTCGGCGCGGTCGAGGTACTGCCACATCACGGAGTGCCACAGCACGGTCAAGTGCCCCTCCGCGAGCTCGATGCCGCCCACCAGGTCGCGGGCGGGCTGCCTGCGTACGTCGAGGGGCCGCGACGCGGCCAGGGCGAGCGCTCCCCGGAGCCGCTCGTGCCGGGCCACCTGGTCCGGCCAGACGTAGGCCGTGAGCACCAGCCTGCCCTCGGTCGAGGCTGCGTCGACCGGCCGCACGTCACTGCCGGTCCGCTGCACGAACTCCAGCCTCGGCCACGGCTCGACGGGGGTCCCGCGCCAGGCGGGGTCCAGCACCATGACGTCCTGGCCCGCTCCCTGCACGCCGAACCGTCGACCGTCCTCGTCGAGGTAGGCGTACCGGTCCGCGTTGAGGTTCAGCCCGCCGCTGGAGCCGATCTCGAAGAGGCGCACAGGCAACCGGTGCAGGGTCGGCACGTGCAGCAGTCCGCCGTACAGCGCCGCGGCGCGGCCGACCTCGTTGGTCTGCGGTGGTCGGTCCAGCCACTCGCGCACCGCCTCCGGGTCCTCGGCCAGCAACGCTCGGAAGGCCGCCCAGCAGCCGTCCCGCTCGTAGGTGCCACCGACGCTGGGGTAGTACGTCGCGAGCTCCCCTGCCCGGCGCTCCAGCACCAGGCGGTGCACGCTGCCCATCAGCCGCAGCGCCAGCGCGGACGGCCCGGGGTCGTCCTCGTGGCCGGCCAGGACCTCGGCCACCGGCCCACCGTCCGTGAAGTCCTCAGCGCACGCGGCGACCAGGTCGGCGTACATCGGGGAGCCGAGATGGGCGCAGGCCGAGGCCTGGGTCTCGAACGAATCCACCACGCGCATGGCGGCACCGTAGCCGGGGCCGGTTACCGTAGCCTCCTCGCGGTCCGACGCCGGACGCGACCGCCGAGCGAGATCGGAGAGCACGTGTCGGGAAGCATCAGGGTCGACGACACGGGGATTCACCTCCCCACCGACCTGCAGTCCCGTTCGGAGCCGATCGACGTGCGCTTCGGCCCAGAGCGGATCTGGTCGTTCAACCCGGCCCGCGATGGCGCGCCCGACGGTGGCACGCTCCTGGTCACCTGGCCCCCCGCGCTCGCCCACCGGCTGGACGGCGTCACGGACGTCACCCTGGTCCCCCACGCCGGTGGCGAGGTGCTTTTCGCCGACGAGGTGCGCTTCGGTACGTCGACGGACCCGCTGGTGCTGACGGACGACGATGGCAACCCGCTCGCGGTAGACAAGGGTGGTCGCCTCCAGCGCACCTTCGGTCGGATCGACGACGAGTCTCGACTCCACCTGGTGGAGGCCACCAAGAAGGTGCTCGACGACCTCACCAACGAGTGTGGCCTCGATGCCTACCTGGCCTACGGCTGCCTGCTCGGCGCCGTCCGCGACGGCAAGATGATCGGCCACGACTCCGACTCGGACGTGGCCTTCCTGAGCAAGTACGACCACCCCTTCGACATCATCCGCGAGTGCAAGGAGGCCGAGCTGAAGATGCGCTCGCTCGGCTGGCAGATCATCCGGATGTCCTCGGCCAACTTCAAGGTCTGGGTGCCGCTGCCGAACGGCAAGCGGGCCGGGATCGACGTCTTCGGGTCGTTCCACATCGGCGACCACTTCCACATCATGGCGTCGCTGCGCGGCACGCTGGACCGGGACGCGATCGTGCCGTTCAGCACGGTGACGCTCGAGGGCATCGAGCTGCCTGCGCCGCGTGATCCCGAGCGCTTCCTGGCGTTCACCTACGGCCCGACGTGGCGGGTGCCAGACCCGGCGTTCCATTTCGACCACCCCCCGGAGCACGCCAAGATGATGGGCGCCTGGTGGCGGGGCAGCCGCCGCCAGCTCTTCCACTGGCAGAAGTTCTACGGCGCGCCGGATGCCGACAAGGTGCCCAGCGAGCCGTCGTTGTTCGCGGCCTGGGTCGAGGAGCAGGTCGACCCGGGTTCCCGGATCCTCGACGTCGGCTGCGGGACCGGACGCGACGCGATCTGGTTCGCCCGCCAGGGACACAAGGTCACCGCCCTCGACTACTCCAGCAACGCCCGGGCCTACGCCAAGAAGGCGGCCGAGGACGCGGGAGTCTCCCTCAAGTTCGGCGTGGTCAACTTCGAGTCGCACGCCAACGTCCTGGGGTACGGCGCCAAGCTCGCGCACCGCAAGACGACCCGGCACATCTACGCCCGCGGGGTGCTCGACGCCCTCGGGCCGAACGGCCGCGAGGGTCTGTGGCGGTTCTGCTCGATGACCCAGCGGCGGGGTGGGCGCACGTTCCTGGAGTTCCGCACCCGCAAGAGCCGCAACGAGAAGACCTTCTTCGGCCGGCACCAGCGCACCTTCCTCGACCCGGCCGCCGTGATCGCCGAGATCGAGAGCCTCGGCGGCATCGTCGAGGAGAAGGTGACCGGCCGCAACCTGGCGCCGCTCGGCCAGGAGAACCCGCACATCTGCCGACTGACCGTGAGATGGGACCAGCGATGAAGCTGAGCAAGAAGACCGAAGCCACCCCGCAGGCCACCGCCAAGGGCGGACCGGGCGGTGGTGGCGGCAAGGGCGGCCTCGCCAAGCGGGTGACCGCCCTCGAGGAGGCCGTGCAGGAGAACCGCCGGCTCAACCAGCGGCTGTCGGAGGTGCTCGACGTGGTGGTCGAGCTGCTCGTTCCCGCGGTCGACCGGGACGACAAGCGCCTCCAGGCCGCTCTCAAGCGCCTCGACGACACGCTCTGAGCACGGGACTGACCGCGTGACCGAGCACAGCGACCTCGCCGTCCGCGCCCGCGGCCTGACCAAGAGCTTCGGCAGCACTCACGCCCTGCGCGGGGTCGACCTCGACATCCCCCGGGGCACCGTGCTGGGTGTCCTCGGCCCCAACGGCGCGGGCAAGACCACGGCGGTGCGGATTCTGACGACCCTGCTGCGTGCCGATGCGGGCGAGGCGATGGTGGTCGGCCACGACGTCGCCCGTGAGCCCGACGCCGTACGGCGCAAGATCGGGCTGGCCGGGCAGGCCGCCACGGTCGACGAGATCCTCACCGGCCGGCAGAACCTCGAGCTGGTCGGGCGGCTGTACCACCTCGACCGGGGTCTGTGCCGGAGCCGGGCAGCGGAGCTGCTCGAGCAGTTCGACCTGAGCGAGGCGGCCGACAAGCCGGCCAAGGAGTTCTCCGGCGGCATGAGGCGCCGCCTCGACCTGGCCGCGGCACTCGTCGCGAAGCCCGAGCTTCTGGTGCTCGACGAGCCGACGACCGGCCTCGACCCACGCAGCCGGACGGACCTCTGGGACGTGCTGGTGGAGCTGGTCAAGGACGGCGCGACGCTGCTGCTCACCACGCAGTACCTCGAGGAGGCGGACCGGCTCGCCGACCAGATCACCGTCATCGACCACGGCAGCGTGATCGCCAAGGGCACCGCGAGCGAGCTCAAGCGCCAGGTCGGCGGAGAGCGGGTCGCGGTGGTGACCGCCTCCAGGGACGACCTGGCTGCGGCCGCGCAGACCCTGGCCCGGGTGTCCGGAGCAGAGCCTCTGGTCGAGCCCGAGCTGCGCCGGGTGACCTCGGCGGCCTCCGGGCTCGAGGTGCTCGGCCTGGTGGCCACGGCCTTGCACGACCAGGGCATCGAGGTCGACGACCTGGGTCTGCACCGTCCGACCCTGGACGACGTCTTCCTCCAGCTGACCGGGCACCATGCCGAGGTCGAGACCACCCCCGAGGAGGTGACCCTGTGAGCGTCGTGGGAGACGGCTGGGCCCTCGCGGAACGCAGCCTCTGGCACATCCGGCGCAACCCGGAGCGGCTGCTAGACGCGACCGTGCAGCCGATCATGTTCACGGTGCTGTTCGTCTACGTCTTCGGCGGAGCGATCCCGGTCGAGGGCGGTTACCGCGACTTCCTGATGCCCGGCATCTTCGTGCAGACCTTGGCGTTCACCGGGTTCGGCACCGCGCTCGGGCTCGCCAACGACCGCAAGTCCGGCTTCGTGGAGCGGCTCCTGGTGCTCCCTGCGGCACGGTCGGCGCTGCTCGTCGGACGCGTCACCTCCGACATGCTGGTGACGTGCCTGACCCTGCTGATCCTGATCACCACCGGGCTGGTGATCGGCTGGCGACCGCACGGGTCGGTGCTGGGCGTCTTCTTCGCGATCGTGCTGATGTTGCTGTTCGCCTTCAGCATGACCTGGCTCGGAGTGCTCCTCGGCTGCATCGTCAACGAGCCGGAGGCCGTGATGGGCATCGGCTTCGTGGTGCTCTTCCCGATCACCTTCATCGCCAACACCTTCGTGCCGACCGCAGGCATGCCGGCCTTCATCCAGCTGCTGGCGGAGTGGAACCCGATCAGCGCCGTGACTGCCGCCGTACGCCACCTCCTGGGGAACACGAACCCCTCGCTCGAGACGTCGACCCGCTGGCCCTTGGTGCACCCGATCCCGGCCAGCCTGCTCTTCTGCGCAGCGTTGGTGGCGGTGTTCGCGCCCTTGGCACTGGCCCGCTACCGGAGGATCACCCGGGGCTGAACATTCGGACGTGCCCTTTCATCAGGCAACACCAGTCCTCTGATCAATCGAACAGGGAGCACGCGTCATGGTGGATGAAGCGTTCTACTCGCATGCCAGGCTGTACGACCTGATGTTTCCCGGCGGCGGCCCGTCGGTCGACTATTACCGTGCCGAAGCCGGTCGGACGGGTGGTCGGATACTCGAGCTCGGCTGCGGCACTGGGAACAAGCTGATCCCCCTGGCATCCGACGGGAACTCGTGCGTCGGGTTGGATCTCTCGCCCTACATGCTCGCCGAAGCTCGTCGCAAGGCGGACGAGTGCGGCGTGGCTGTGGAGTGGGTGGAGGGCGACATGACGGCGTTCGATCTGGACCGCACGTTCGACTTCGTGTTCATCACCGCCAACTCCCTGTTGCATCTGCACGAGATCGACGATCTGGTGAGCTGCTTCAGGTCGGTACGCCGCCACCTGGCACCCGGAGCGCGGTTCATCTTCGACGTGTTCAACCCGAGCGTGAAAGTGCTGGCCGAGGCCGATGGCGTCCGGCGGACGAGGCAGTCGTTGTCGTTCACCGATCCGGAGCACGGTCGGGTGAGGGTCGACGTCGCGGAGACCTACGACGCGACGACGCAGGTGACGCGCGGGATGTGGCACCTCTGGACCGACTCCGAGCCCGACCTCGTCGTCGCGCCACTCGCGATCAGGAGCATCTTCCCGCAGGAGCTGCCGCTGCTGATCTCGCTCGGCGGCCTGCGGCTTGTCGGGCGCTTCGGCGACTGGTCCGGGGGACCGTTCACCGGCGAGTCGCCCCTTCAACTGTGCGTGTGCGAGTCCGCCTGAGTTGTGGGGAGCGGTAGCGGCATGAAGGTCTGCATCCCAAAGTGGGATGCATCGGGGTACGATCGGTGGCATGAGCACTCAGATCGCTGTTCGCCTCCCCGACGAGATGGTGGCCTTCCTGGACCGCACCGTGGCCACCGGCAAGGCTCCCAGCCGGGCCGCGCTCGTCGCGGTGGCGGTGGAACGTGAGATGCGTCGACAGGCTGCCGAGCAGGACGCCCAGGTCCTGGGTGAGCACGGCCCCGCCGACGACCTGGACGATCTGGTGCAGTGGAGCAGCACCCACCTCGAGGTCGAGGACTGATCGGTGCGCGAGATCTGCCTGGTGCGTCTCGACAAGACCCGGCCGGCACTGGTCTTGACCCGCGAGGCGGCGCGGACCGCGATGACGAAGGTGACCGTCGCTCCCATCACCACCACCATCAAGGGCTTGTCCAGCGAGGTCCTGGTCGGACCCGACAACGGGCTGGATCACGACTGCGTGGTCGCCCTCGACAACATCATCACCGTCCCGGTGAACCTGCTCGGCCGCACCGTCGGGTACCTCAGCGCCGACCAAGAGGCTCAACTCGCGCGGGCCGTGGTCTTGGCCTACGACCTCGAGCTACCCCTTCTCGAATGACCCGTGGGCACGCCGACAGCGGCAGCTCCGGGCGTCTGCCTGGTCTGTGGGCCATGCTCTAATCCACCCCATGCACGAGGTCGTTGTCGCGGCGCTGGTTCGCGAAGGTCGAGTCCTACTCGTCCACCGGAGTCCGAACCGCCGCGCGTACCCGGGTGTGTGGGATCTGCCCGGTGGACACATCGAGACAGGCGAGACAGAGCTGGCAGCGCTCACGAGGGAGATGCACGAGGAACTAGGCGTGCAGATAGCAACAGGCTCGGCGATCCGACTGTGCGAGCTGGACGCAGGAAGCGGAGGGGAATCCGTACGCCTCAGCGCGTGGCTTGTCGGCGAGTGGCAGGGAACGCCGACGAACATCGCTCCCGATGAACATGACGACATCTGTTGGTTCCGGCCTGAGGAGTTCCCAACATTCGCCCACGAAGTCCTAGGCACGAGGCTGGCGGAGGCGATGCAGGACATCTGCGCCTGACCTTCAACGCGCGGTCATTGGCATGAAAGTGCTCATTCGCGCCCGGGCGCGTCTTCCCGCCGAAACGGACACTCCCCTTGGGCCAGCGAGATCGGGCGTTCCGACTGACGCTTGCGCTCCACGGCGTCGTACAGGGGAGGGCGTCAGTTCTTGAGCTTGTACTCCTCGAGCAGTCGGCGACCGATGATCATCCGCTGGATGTCGGCGGTGCCCTCGCCGATCAGCAGCATCGGCGCCTCACGGTAGAGCCGCTCGATCTCGTACTCCTTGGAGAAGCCGTAGCCGCCGTGGATCCGGAACGAGTCCTCGACCACCTGCGAGCAGTACTCCGAGGCGAGGTACTTCGCCATCCCGGCCTCGAGGTCGTTGCGCTCCCCGGCGTCCTTCTTGCGGGCCGCCTTGACCATCATCTGGTGCGCGGCCTCGACCTTGGTCGCCATCTCGGCGAGACGGAACAGCACGGCCTGGTGCTCGGCGATCTTCTTGCCGAACGTCTCGCGCTGCTGGGCGTAGTCGACGCCGAGCTCGAAGGCCCGGTTGGCGACACCGCAGCCGCGGGCGGCGACGTTCACGCGGCCGACCTCGACCCCGTCCATCATCTGGTAGAAGCCCTTGCCCGGTTCGCCGCCGAGGATCTGGTCGGCGGCGATCTGGTGGCCCTCGAAGACCATCTCAGTGGTGTCGACGCCCTTGTAGCCCATCTTCTCGATCTTGCCCGGGATGGTGACCCCCTGGGCGGTCTCGCCGAAGCCGGACTCCTTCTCGACCAGGAACGTGGTCATGTTCTTGTAGACGCTGTCGGCACCTTCGTCGGTCTTCACCAGTACGGCGACCAGGTTTGCCGAGCCACCGTTGGTCAGCCACATCTTCTGGCCGTCGATCGTGTAGCCGCCGTCGTCGTTCTTCACGGCCTTGGTCTTGATCGCGCTGACGTCGGAGCCGCACCCGGGCTCGGACATCGAGAACGCCCCGCGCACCTCGCCCGTTGCCATCTTCGGGAGGTACTTCTGCTTCTGCTCGTCGGTGCCGTGCTGGAGCAGCATCCAGGCCACGATGAAGTGGGTGTTGATGATGCCCGAGACACTCATCCAGCCGCGAGCGATCTCCTCGACGGTCAGCGCGTAGGTCAGCAGGGACTCGCCCAGGCCGCCGTACTCCTCGGGGATCATCAGGCCGAAGATGCCGAGCTCCTTGAGCCCCTCGACGATCTCGGTCGGGTACTCGTCCTTGTGCTCGAGCTCCGTGGCGACCGGGAGGATCTCCTTCTCGACGAAGGAGCGCACGGCCTTGATGATCTCCTGCTGGATGTCAGTCAGGCCCTCGGTCGAGCAGAGGCGAGTCATGGGGGTCCTTCCGGGTTCGGCACGGCGTTCGGGGGCGTCGGCGCGGACGCGGACACCGGATTATCAACCGCGGGGGCTCCCCGGCGCCATGACGAACTTCACGTCCCGGTCAGGCGTTCTCTCGCAGCGCCTTCACCTTGCGGGTCAGCCTGCGGACGTCGGCGAGCATCGCCGCGACCGTGTCGACCGCCACCTGGGCGAGCTCACCCTCGCTCACGTCGGCGGGCGTACGCCGCTCGGGCAGCTCGTCGGGGACCCGGAGGTCGTCCACGGAGCCGATCACGTCCACGGAGTGCCGGTCGACCGCGGCCACCGCCTCCTCGCCCTTCACGCGGCAGGCGGCGATCTGCTCGGAGTCGGGAGCGAACCGCTCGCCACCGTGCTCGACCAGCAGCTTCTCGGCGAGGTGCAGCCGCACCCAGCGGTGGCGGGCGAACCCGGTGAAGTCCTTCAGCAGCGGGGTCAGCCGCCGCAGCAGCTCGGTCTCCACGACCCCCATGGACGCGTTGCGCCTGGCAACCGAGAGGTCGTACTCGCCGGTGATCCCGACCAGGTCGCTGAAGGTGTGCCAGAGATCCTCGGAGCCGCCTCCCGAGCGGGACAGCGGGATCACGTGCACGTTGCCCGGCGGGACGTGCGGCGCCCACCGGTCGAGCACCGCACCGAGGTCCATCGAGCGCCAGCTCCACACCTTCGCGGGGTCGGTCGGGGTGGACCGCCCGAAGTCGGCCATCGGCTTCGGCGCCCCGAACTTCAGCGACTCCTGCCAGGTGGCGGCGAAGAGCCCGACCGGCTCCCGCGCGGTGACCACGAGGTGGACGTCGGCCGGGGCGAGCCGCGCGATCGCGGCCGCGGCCTGCCCCTCGGTCGCCGCGGCGAAGAACTCGTGGCTGATCACGGCAGTGCCCGGCCAGGACGCGGTCTCGCTGACGACCCGGTCCCACGCGCCCGCGGCCTGCGGGGACCGCTTCTGGATCCGGTCGTCCTCCCGGACCACCAGCGTGGACCACCAGTGGTCCGACTTCCCGGCACCCGGCAGCAGCACGCCCTCCTCGCGAAGCTGGTCGCGGTGGTCCCAGAGGACGGTCTGCAGGTATGTCGTGCCGGTCTTCGGCAAGCCGATGTGCAGGAACACCTTCTCAGCCATCAGGTCACCCTCTCCTGAGGTCGCGACGAAACCGGGTGACCCGCGCAGCGAGCGCGGCCAGCCTCGGGTGCCGGCGTACGAACGAGCGCAGGGCTGTCGGAGCCGCCACGACGAGCGGCGCCTTCTGCGCGACCCCCGCGGCCGCACGCCTCCGCCGGCGGGGCTTCTTCTCCAGGGCGGTGACCTCGTTGGTCAGGTCGCGGGTCTCGGCCAGCATCTGGGCGATCAGGTCGGTGGCGACCTCGAGCACCTCTGCGTCGGTGACCGAGTCGGGGTGGCGTCGCTCCTCGAGATGTTCTGGCACGCGCAGGTCGTCCAGGTCGCCGACCACGTCGAAGCCGCTCTCCCTCACCAGCGCGACCGCCCGCTCGCCCCGGTCCCGGCAGTCGGAGACCTGGTCGTCGGCGGGCCAGTACTTCTCCCCGCGACGCGGCACGAGCCGCTCGTCGGCTAGGTAGCTGCGGATCCACACCCCACGGTCGACCGGCTTGCTGAACCCGGTCAGGGACCCGTTGATCCGTCGCAGCGTCTCGGCCTCGGCGACGCCCATCGACTCGTTGGGGAAGTTGCCGGAGGTGTCGGCGACGTCCGGGTCGACCCCGAGCACGCCGGCGAAGCGTTGCCAGAGCAGCTCCCGGGGTGAACCGGGTGGGGGCATCGGGATGACATGGACCCGGTCGGCCGGCACCGCGGTACCCCAGCGCTCGAGGACCAGCCCGAGGTCCAGCGCCCGCCAGTCCCAGATCTCCAGCGGGTCCTCCGACACGCTCCGGCCGTAGTCCCCGATCCGCGTGGTGCCGTGGTTCTTGATGGACTCCTGCCAGCTGGCCGTGAACAGACCCAGCGGCTCACGCGCCGTGACCACGACGTGGACCTCCGCCGGAGCCAGCTCGGCGACCATCCGCTTCGCCTGCTCGGCCGAGGCCGAGCAGAAGAACTCGTGGCTGATCACCGCGTCGCGGTCCCAGCCGGCGATCTCCTCGCGCAGCCGCTCCCACGACGAGGGCGCCTTGGGGTTGCGCTTGGCCGTGTGCGGGTCGTCGCGCACCACGCACGAGGACCACAGGTGGTCGCGTCGCTCGCTGCCGGGCAGCAGCAGACCCGCCTTGCGCAGCTGCGGCCGGTGCGACCACATGATCGTCTGGAGGTAGGTCGTACCGGTCTTGGGCAGTCCGATGTGGACAAAGACTCGCTGGGCCACGCTCACTCCTCGCCTGGGTCCGACGGCGTCATCGGCGCAGCTCGTCCAGCTCGCGGCGCCGGCTGCGCACGTCGTCGAGCACCGTACCCGCCAGCCTGGTGAGCACGTCGGCGACCTCGCGGTCGGTCACCTCGGCCGGCGTACGGCGGTGCGGCAGGTCCTCCGGCACCAGCAGGTCCGCCAGGTCGCCCTGCACGTGGTAGCCGCGCTCTCGCACCAGCGCCACCGCCGCCTCCGCACGGGTCCGGCACTCCTCGATCCGGGCGGGCGACGGCCAGAACCGCTCCCCCGACCCCGACACGAGGTGGTGCTCGGCGAGGTAGCGGCGGATCCAGGTGGTCCGGGCGAAGGCGTTGTCGAGCGCGCCGAGGTGGTGGTTGAGGCGACGGAGGGCCTCGGCCTCGACCAGCCCCATCGTCGGGTTTCGCTCGGCGAGGTCGGTGTCGCAGGCCGCGGGATCGAGGCCGAGCACCGCGCAGAACCGGTCCCACAGGGTCGTCGGCTCGGCCTTGTCGCGGGGGGTGCTGACGACGTGCACCCGCTCGGGCGGGACCGTCGGAGCCCAGCGTCGCAGGACCTCGGCGATGTCCAGGCTGCGCCAGTTCCACAGCACGGTCGGGTCGTCACCGGCCTCGGTGCTGAAGGTGTCGAGCGGTTCCGTGTGGCGGTACTTCAGCGACTGCTGCCAAGCCGCGCAGAGCGTGCCGAGGGGCTCCCGGGCCGTGACCACGACGTGGACCTCGCTGGGCGAGAGCGACTCCACGGCAGTCCTGGCCTGGTCCGCGGTGGCTGCGCCGAAGTACTCATGGGTGACCAGGGCGTCGCCGTCCCAGGCGGCGGTGTCGCGCACCAGCCGGTCCCAGGCCTGTCGCGCCCGGTCCGGTCGCTCGTCGAGGCGCGGATCCTCCCGGACCACCATGGTCGCCCAGACCTGGTCGGTCCGGTCGTCACCCGGCAGCAGGAAGCCGTGGTCGCGCAGGCTGTCCCGGCTCGCGTAGAGGATGCTCTGCAGGTACGTCGTCCCGGACTTCGGCGTGCCGACGTGCACGAAGACGCGGCGCGCCATCAGGACTCGCCGCCGCGTCGGCGCAGCCGCTTCTCCTCGCGCTTCATCGCGCGCAGGTCCTCGATCAGGTCCGCCACCAGCGCCGCGGCCGCCTCGACCCGCTCGGTGTCATCGAGGGAGTCGAGCTCGGCGAGGCGGGCGTCGTACTGCCCGACCTCGGCCGGCACCATCAGCCCAGGCTCTGGGAGTAGCGCTCCATCAGCTCCGTCACCTTGGCGTCGTCCCGCTGCGAGACGGGGAGCAGGAGCTCCTGCACCACGTCGGTCAGCTCGGCGAGCCGAAGGTTGAGCTGACGGCACTCCTGGACCTCGACCTCGAGCTCCTCGACGCGGGCCCGGAGCTCGTCGATCCCGCCGGCCGAGGCCTTGCTGCGGAACTTCGAGAGGTCCTCGGCCAGCTGCTTGCCGCGCGTGCGCATCCGGTTCTTCATGCCTGCCATTCCACGACCAATCGCCCGATTCGTCGGCTCCCGGGCGGCTGCCCGGAGCCCTTCCCAGCGGGGGTGCCGTCCGCGTTGACGGTGAGCACCTCCCGGTGCAGGATCTGCGCCCCGCGCCCCTCCAGCTCGGCCACGACCAGGTCGACGGGGAGCGTGCGCAGGTGGTTCTTCCTCGCGAAGCGGTCGCCGGGACCGCGCTTGACCAGGAACTCGAGGTACAGCCTGCCCCCGCCGCGCAGCATCATCTCGGCGGCCCGCCACAGGTTGTGACGACCCACCCGGTCGGTGGCGTCGGCGACGTGGCGGGCGGCGACGGTGTGGGGGCCCTGCGAGTGCGCGACCCGGGCGGACTCGGCCAGCACCGTGCGAAGCTCGTCGAGGTTGAAGAACCGGTAGTCCACGGGGACGTCCTGGGCCTTTGCCTTGGCCTCGAGGGCGCGGAACGCCTTGCTGACGTAGTCGAGGCCGACCGCCGGGGTGCCCTCGCTGGCCACCCAGTACGCGTCGGTGCCACGCCCGCAGCCGATGTCGACGTACGACGCCGGGGCTGGCTCGCGCTCACGCACCCAGCGTGCGAACGGGGTGGGCTCGATCTCGGGCTCCGCGAGCCGGGGACCGGAGTAGACGCGGTCCCACTCGGCGCGCATCACGCGGGTGCCGCGGAACCAGCCGGTCAGCCGGCGGTGGGTCGAGCGGGGGGTCTCGAAGTGGAAGGCGGGGTCGGGTTGGCGCCAGGACTCGCCGTAGGTCGCGGCGAGGAAGCGGTCGGGGTTGGCCGGGGCCGCGAACGTGCGCCCTTCGAGCGTGGTGGTGCCGAGGGGGAAGATCCAGTCGCGCTCGAACGGCGTGCGGATCTCGCCCATCAGGTGGAGGTGGCCGCCGGAGAGGAACCCGCCGAAGACGTCGAGCCCCCGGATCGAGCCGTCCGCCTCGGCCACGTCGACGCGGAACGCGGCGCCGGAGTAGCGGGTGATGTCGTAGCCCTGCTCGGCGAGCCGCCGCTGCAGGACGAAGGACTCGCGGACCACGTCGACCGGGTGCTCGTGCTTGCTGACGTAGCCGAGGTCGGCGTCGGAGTCGTGACCGATCAGCTTGCCGCCCCGCACCCCGCCCAGCAGCGTGCCGTAGACCACGAACGCGTCCGCGCCGGCCCGCTTGAGCGCGTCGAGGACCTCGCCGATCGAGTCGAGCAAGGGCGCCACGTGCTCGTCGCTGCGGGTGTCGAAGGTCTGCGCGAGCCGCATGGACTTGTCGATGCCGAGCGGCCGGCCCTCCTCGTTGACGACCTCGATCCGGCCCTCGCCCTTGCCGAGCCGGATCTCCTCGTCGAAGAACGGGTGCTGGTCGGCGTGGCGCGCGATGGTGAGCCTCGTCGTACCGTCGAGGAAGCGGCGGAGCACGCCTGGCCACTCGACGAAGTACTCCCCGCCCTTGGCCTCGCCGTCGCGATGCAGCCAGAACGACCAGATCCGGCGACCGTCGAAGAGCACGTCGAGGATCACCTCGTCACGCGACCCCGCGCGGATCCCGTCCTCCCCGACCGTCACTCCCGAGACCTCAGCCTCGGGGTTGTGTGGGTCGGCCACGGGGTCTCCTTCTGACGGTCCGGCAGATCGCCGCTCATGCTAGCCGTGCCACGGCCCCCTCCCCCTCCCCGCACACCCTCCGGGTCTGCGGATCGGTCCCCAACCGCAGGTTTTCGGCTCGAACAGCTGCGGTTTGTGACCAATGGATGGACCTGGCGATGTGCCCGTGGATGCGAGGGACGGCGTACGGAGCCGTCGTACGGCGGGACAGGCCGCGCTCGTGCCGACCCGGAGCAGGACCAGGACCCCACTCATTGGTCACAAACTGCAGGTTCCGACCCCGAAAAGTTGAGGTTGGGGACCAAACCGCAACCCCAGGAGGGTCAGGTCGGGGCGGGCTCGGCCAGGGCGGTGGGTCGCGCGTTGAAGATCACCAGGACCATGCCGAGCAGGATCACGGCCAGCCCGACGAAGGTGGCGAACGGGGGGACCTGGCCGAGGAGGGCGGCGGCGAGCAGGGCGGCGCCGGGGACCTCGAGCAGGAGCACGAGCGAGACGGTCATCGGGGTGGTCGTGGCGAGCAGGTGGTTGAGCACGGAGTGCCCGAGCATCTGCGCGGTGAGCGTGACCACGCCGAGCAGCAGCCACTCCCGGGCGCCGTACCCGACCAACGCCTGGCCGCTCGCCAGACACGCGACGAGCAGGATCGAGGCGCAGGTGCCGTAGCAGACGAAGGTGTACGTCGTGGTGCTCACAGACCTACGCGCTCGGCTCCCCAGCACCGTGTACGCCGCTGCCGCCGCACCGCCGACGAACGCCAGCAGGTCACCGACGAGTGCCCGGGTGGACAGCGAGAAGTCGACCCCGGTGACCACCAGCACGCCCGCGAAGGCGACCACCATCCCGACGGTCATCAGCCGCGAGAAGCGCTCGCCGTTCAGCAGGTTCCAGGCGGCGACGAACGCCATCTGGAGGGTGACCAGCGCGGTCGCGGAGGCGACGGAGGTCATGGTCAGCGAGGTCACCCAGGTGGCGAAGTGCAGGGCCAGCGCCAGGCCGGAGAGCCCGATCCAGCCGAACTGCTCACGCCCCAGGCTGCGTAGCTCTCCACCGCGCCGCCAGGCCGCCGGCGCGAGCAGGACCGTGGCCATCCCGTTGCGCCAGAAGGCGATCGCCAGCGCGGGCACGACGAGTCCGGCCATCACGGGTCCCGAGAAGGACACCGCGACGACCGCGACGGCCATCAGCCCGAGGTCACCTGGTCGCAAGGCCACCCTCGGCCTGACGCAGCAGGCGACGGGCCGTCCGCACCTCGACGACGAGGAAGACGACCAGGAGGACCAGGAACACCAGCCCTGCCCAAGGGAAGCCGCCACCGCTGCTCGTGCAGACGGGGTCGCTGAGGGGTTCTCCCGCAGCGCCGGACTGCACACAGGTCGACGACGACACCCGCACGGTCATCACCGAAGCCGCGAAGGCCACGCACCAGACCGGGAAGCCCGCGCCGACCACGAGCGCGGCGCTCACCTTGGCCGGGCCGTCCCAACGCTGCGAGAGCGCCACCAGCACCAGCCCTGCCAGCCAGCAGACGAATGCGAGCGGGAAGAGCAGCACGATGAAGGAGATCAGCGGCAACGACATCAGGATCAACGCCTGCGGCACGAACAGCAGCACCATCGCGATCGGCTCGAGCCTGGCCTTGGACGCCGCACCGGCGACCGGTACGCCGGCACCGGACGAGCCGCCCGCCGCCACGACCAGGTCCTCGGGCGTCCCGAGCCGGTCCAGCAGCGTGCGCACCTCGGCGTCGGAGTCGGTCCCGGAGGCACGGGCGACCTCGATGTGCTCGGAGATGTCGGCGACGAGGTCCCGCCGCTCGGCCTCGGGGAGCACCCGGGCCGCCTCCCGCAGGCGCAGCAGGTAGTCGTCGATGAGCTCGGTCGCCTTCGTGTTCATTTCGTGCCCCTCACGTCGAGGATCCGGTCCACCGAGGTCTTGAAGCCCCGCCAGGAGTCGCGGAAGGCGGAGAGCGCCTGCCGTCCGTCCGAGGTGAGCTCGTAGTAGCGGCGCGGTGGCCCACTGGTCGACTCGAGCCAGGTGGTCTCCACCAGGTGATCCTTGCGCAGCCGGCTGAGCAACGGGTACACCGTCCCCTCGCTGGCCACCAGGCCCGCGTCGGCCAGCTCCGAGACCAGGTCGTAGCCGTATCGCGCGTCGCTCTCGAGGAGCGCGAGGACGCAGTGCTCCAAGACGCCCCTGCGCAGCTGTGTCACCGCCGCCGATTCCGCTCCCATGCGATACATGGTAGTACCCGGTACCTTGCGCCGCAAGATACCTTCTCATTCCGGTACGGCGATCTCCCCGTGCGCGATGTGCTGCACGAGACCGGCCACGTGGCACCGGGTCGCCACCCCGTGCTCCGCCTCGACCCGGCCGAAGAGCGTCGAGGGCCGGCCCATCTCGATCCCCTGACGGATCTCGTACCCCCCGCCCTCGGGCAGGACCCCGGCTGCCACCAGCGCCATCCCCAGTCCCGCCGCCGCGGATCCGGTCGCCGGGTCCTCGGCGATCCCCACGGTGGGCACGAAGACCCGCGCATGCACCCGCACGGTCGGGTCGGTCTCCCCCGGCCCGGTGATCGAGACCAGGTTGATCCCCTCGACGGGGTCCTGGGCGCCACCCAGGCCGTCGCCGTACTCCGACAGCGGGGTCGCGGCGACCCGTGCCCGCGCGACCGCGTCGGCCACCACCGGCACGTGCACGAAGCTGAGCCCGGTGCCGGCGACGTACGCCGGGCCGGCCGCGTCGTCCAGGGTCAGCCCCACGTCGGCCAGGAGCCTCCCCAGCACGTCCTCGGCCACCGGCCCGGAGAGGTCGCGCGGCCGGGCGCTCAGCTCGACCAGGGAGTCTGGGGAGTCGGAGGAGAAGCTGACCCCGATCTCCCCGGCCCCACACTCCTGCACTACCGACGAGCCGGTGACCAGGCCCTCGCGGCGCAGGACCCAGGCAGTGCCGAGGGTCGGGTGGCCGGCGAAGGGGATCTCCCGCGACGGAGTGAAGATCCGGGTCGCGTAACGATCACCGTCCCCGGGCACCGGAAAAGTGGTTTCCGAGTAGTTGAACTCGCGGGTGATCGCCAGGCACTGGGCGGTCGTCAGGTCCCCCGCCCCGTGCACGACGGCCAGCTGGTTCCCCGCGAAGGGCCGGTCGGTGAAGACGTCCACCACGTCGTAGGTCAGCATGCGCGTCATCCTTCCATCCGCGGCACGCGCGCTCGAACCGCTCCGCACCCGGCTGGAGCCCCTGCGAGCCAGTAACGTCTGTGCCTGTGAGCACCACTCCGACTCGTGTCTTCGCAGCCCGCCTGGTGGGCCTGCCGGTCTTCGACCCGCAGGGCGACCAGGTCGGCAAGGTGCGCGACATCGTGGTCGCACTCCGGTCCAAGGTCGCGCAGCCGCGGGTGCTCGGCCTCGTGGTCGAGGTGTTCGGCCGGCGCAGCATCTTCGTGCCGATGACCCGGGTGACCGGGATGGACGGCGCGCAGGTGATCACGACCGGCCTGGTGAACATGCGCCGGTTCGCCCAGCGCCCGACCGAGACGCTCGTGATCGGGCAGATGCTCGACCGCACCGTCACGATCCGCGGCAGCGAGGTCACCGGCACGGTCTACGACATCGGCATGGAGCAGGCCAGGACGCGCGACTGGGTGTTGAGCCGGGTCGCGCTGCAGCAGGGTGGCAAGCGGTTCGGCCGCAAGGGACAGACCCACGTCGTCGACTGGCGCGACGTCGACGGGCTGACCCGCAAGGAGGAGGGCCAGGGCGCGACGTACCTGCTCGCCGCGCTCGCCGAGATGAAGCCGGCCGACGCCGCCAACGTCATCCACGACCTGCCCCTGGACCGCCGCAGCCAGGTCGTGGCGGCCCTCGACGACGAGCGCCTCGCCGACGTCCTGGAGGAGCTGCCGGAGGAGGACCAGGTCGAGATCCTGGGCTACCTCGACTCCGAGCGCGCCGCCGACATCCTCGAGGAGATGTCCCCCGACGACGCCGCCGACCTGATCGCGGACCTTCCCCCCGAGACCGCGCGCCGGCTGCTGGACCTGATGGAGCCCGAGGAGGCCGAGGACGTCCGCCGGCTGATGTCGTACGCCGAGCACACCGCAGGCGCGATGATGACGCCGGAGCCGGTGATCCTCCCGCCCGACGCCACCGTCGCCGAGGCCCTGGCCCACGTCCGCCGGGAGGACCTGACCACCTCGCTCGCGGCGCTGGTCTATGTCTGCCGGCCCCCGCTGGAGCCGCCCACGGGCAAGCTGATCGGCATCGCCCACATCCAGCGGCTGCTCCGCGAGCCCCCCTCGACCCTCGTCGCCGGGGTGGTCGACACCGCCCTCGAGGCGCTGCGCCCCGATGCCCGCATCGAGGAGGTCGCGGCCCACCTGGCGACCTACAACCTGGTCGCCGCGCCCGTGGTCGACGAGGACGGCCGGCTGCTGGGCGCGGTCACCGTGGACGACCTGCTCGACCACATGCTTCCGCCGAACTGGCGTGATCGCACGCTGAACGCGGGGGTGAAGCGTGGCTAGCGAGAACAACCCGCGCAAGGGCGCCCGTCTCGACACCCCCAGGGAGCTGGGCCGGCAGCTCGCGTGGCGCCCGAGCTACGACTCGGACACCTTCGGCTCCTTCGCCGAGCAGTTCGCCCGATTCATGGGGACCGCCAGGTTCCTGCTGTACATGACCCTGTTCGTGGCGTTCTGGCTGGTCTGGAACGCCCTGGTGCCGGGCGACTGGGAGTTCGACGCCTACCCGTTCATCTTCCTGACCCTGATCCTCAGCCTCCAGGCGTCGTACGCCGCACCGCTGATCCTGCTCGCCCAGAACCGCCAGGAGTACCGCGACCGGGTGGTGGCCGAGACCGACCGGCAGGCGAACGCCCGGGCCCACGCCGACATGGAGTTCCTGGCCCGCGAGGTGGCCTCGCTGCGGATGGCCGTCGGCGAGGTCGCGACCCGCGACTACGTGCGCTCGGAGCTGCGCGCCCTGCTCAGCGAGCTCGACGAGCGGGCGAAGGCCGAGGGTGACGACGCCGAGCCCCGTCACGACGAGCGTCCCGATCCACCCACGACCCGTTCGTCACAGCCCGGCACGTAGGCTCGGGGGCATGACTTCCCCGGTTCTCGAGCAGGTACACGCTGCTCTCGCGACGGTCAACGACCCCGAGATCCGCCGACCGATCACCGAGCTGAACATGGTGGACACGGTCGAGATCGACGAGGCCGGCCAGGTCATCCTGACCGTGTTGCTGACCGTCTCCGGCTGCCCCTTGAAGGACACCATCACCCGCGACGTGACCGCGGCGGTCTCCAAGGTCCCCGGCGTCACGGGTGTCGACCTGACCCTGGGCGTGATGACCCCTGAGCAGCGCGCCGGCCTGCAGGAGGTCCTCCGCGGCGGGCAGGCCCAGAAGGAGATCCCCTTCTCCCGGGCCGACTCCCTGACGAAGGTCTATGCGATCGCCAGCGGCAAGGGCGGCGTGGGCAAGTCCACCGTCACCGTGAACCTCGCCGTAGCGATGGCCCAACAGGGGCTGAAGGTCGGTGTCGTCGACGCCGACATCTACGGCCACTCGGTCCCAGCCATGCTCGGCGTCGGCGACGTCCGCCCGACGCAGGTCGAGGACATGATCATGCCGGTGCCGACCTCGCACGGCATCTCGGTGATCTCGATCGGGATGCTCAAGCCCCGGCGCGACCAGGTCGTCGCCTGGCGCGGCCCGATGCTCGACCGGGCGCTCGTGCAGATGCTCTCCGACGTCTACTGGGGCGACATCGACGCGTTGTTCCTCGACCTCCCACCGGGGACCGGCGACATCGCGATCTCGCTGGGCCAGCACCTGCCCAACGCCGAGGTCGTCGTGGTCACGACGCCGCAGGAGGCCGCGGCCGAGGTGGCCGAACGCGCCGGCACGATGGCCTCGATGATGCACCAGCGCGTGGTCGGCGTGATCGAGAACATGTCCTACCTCCCGTGCCCCCACTGCGGGGACGAGCACCGCCTCGAGGTGTTCGGCGCCGGAGGCGGCGCCCGGGTCGCGAAGACCCTCGGCGGACGCTTCGGGTACGACGTCCCGGTGCTGGCCGAGATCCCCCTGGACCTGAGCCTGCGCGAAGGTGGCGACAGCGGTACGCCCATCGTCGAGTCGCACCCCGACTCCCCCTCGGCCCTCGCTCTGAGCGGTGTGGCGGCCACCCTGTCGGGCCGCGGACGGGGCCTGGCCGGCATGCAACTTGGTTTGACCCCTTCTGCCAAGTTCTGAATCGACTAGATTCGGACCATGTTCGACGTCGGTCTTCCCGAGATGTTCGTGATCTTCGTGGTCGCGATCCTCGTCTTCGGCCCGGACCGGCTGCCCGAGTTCGCCCGCCAGGCGGGCAGGTTCGTGCGCCAGGTCCGCGGTTTCACCCAGAATGCCCGCGACGAGATCCGCAAGGAGCTCGGTCCCGAGTACGCCAACTTCGAGCTGACCGACCTCGACCCGCGCAAGGCCGTGCGCAAGCACGTGCTCGAGGCCTGGCAGGAGGACGACGACCTGCCCAAGCGGCCGGGTCAGCGCCCGCTGAACAAGGACGAGGCGCCGCCGTACGACGACGACGCGACCTGACCCCCGTCAGCCAACCCGTCAGCCAACCCGTCAGCCAACCCGTCAGCCAACTTTCGAGTCGAGGCGGACCCGCACCGTCTGCATCCGGCCGTCGCGTCGCACCTGCAACGTGATCGTCTCGCCGGGCTGGTGGCTGCGGATCGCCACGATCAGCTCGATCCCATCACTCACCGCCAGGTCGTCGACGGCGGTGACCACGTCGCCCTTGCGCAGACCGGCGCCCGCGGCCGGGGTCCCGGACGGCACCTCGACGATCTCGGCCCCGTCGCTCTTGCGGCTGACGTCCACGTTGGCGCCGATCACCGGGTAGCGGGCCTCGCCGGTGGAGAGGATCTGGTCGGCGGTCACCTCGACCTGCTCGACCGGGATCGCGAAGCCGACGCCGATGTTGCCGGCCTCGCCTCCGAAGGAGACCCCGGTCGTGGCGATCGCGGAGTTGACCCCGATCACCTGACCGCGGAGGTTGACCAGCGGGCCACCGGAGTTGCCCGGGTTGATCGCGGCGTCGGTCTGCAGCGCGTCGATGTACGACGACGACTTGGCATCCCCGGTGGTGACCGGACGGTGCAGCGCGGACAGGATGCCCGAGGTGACCGAGCTGGTCAGCCCCAGCGGCGACCCGAAGGCGACCACGGTCTCCCCGACCTGCATCTGCAGCGAGGACCCGAGGGAGGCGGGGCTGAGGCCGGAGCCGTTCTTGACGTGCAGCACGGCGAGGTCGTAGACGGGGCTGCGGCCGACGATGGTCGCCTGGCGCCGCACGCCCTCGCTGTCGATCACCTCGATGTTCCCGCCGCCGGAGGCCTCGGCGACCACGTGGTTGTTGGTGATGATGTGCCCCCGGCGGTCCAGCACGAAGCCGGAGCCGGTCGCCCCGCGGGGGTCGCCGCCGTACTCGGAGATGATCTGGACGGTGCTCGGGAGGAGCTCCGCCGCCACCGCAGCGACGGAGCCGTTCTCGGCCTTCAAGGGAGCCGTGGTGCGCGGCTCGACGGTCAGGATGCCGCCCGAGGACCCGCCGCCGGAGAAGGACCCCACCACGGCACCGCCGAGCGCTCCGCCCAGCAACCCCACGACCAGGGCCAGCGCCGCGATCAGGGGCCAGGCCCAGCCGGGAAGCCGGCTCTCGGCGCGGGGGTACTGGTACGGCTGGTAGGACCACCCCGAGTAGGCGGGCTGGTACTCCGGGAGTTGCTGCGTCGGCTCGGTGGAGTCGGTGTCGGCGGGGGGCTCGTGGCTCACCCGGACTATCTTGCCCTTCGCCGTCCGTCCGAGACAGGGGTGGGCGTCGCGGCGGGGCTGCTGGGGCCGGAGATCCGCGTCGTCGGGGGAACGTCGCCGGCGCCGCCCCCGATCCCGAGGGTGGCCCCACTGAGTGAGGCGAACCCGAAGACTGCCGCGCCGACCGAGCCGGCGCCGACGAGCGCGAGTCCCGTGCGGCGGCGGGTCCTGGCCCGGTCCTCGAGCCGGTCCACGGCCGCCCAGGCTTCGACGTCGTACAGGCTGCCCAGGACCGGCCGGGGTGCGTCGCCCTCCACGGGAGCGAAGGAGAGCCCCGCGACCCGGGACTTCACCCAGCCCTCCCGCTCGACGAGCCGACGACAGCCCGGGCACGTGAGGATGTGCGACCAGGCGCGTTCCTCCTCCGCGGGCGAGAGCTGGCCGTCGACCAGCGCGCTCACGGAGGCTCCGATGTGTCCGCCGAGGTTGAGGATCATGTGGCGCGTCCCGTCAGCGCCGGCCCCGAGTAGCGCACCCGTCCGGGCGCCGGTGCCCGGTGGGCCAGAGCCGCCCGGAGCAGCCCCCGACCCCGGTGGATCCGCGAGCGCACGGTGCCGAGCTTGAGGCCGAGCACGGTCGCGATCTCCTCGTAGGAGAGTCCCTCGACGTCACAGAGCACCACGGCCGCTCGGAAGTCAGGCGGGAGAGCGGCCAGGGCCGCTTCCACGTCGTCGTCGAACATCGGGTCGGTGACCTCGAGGTCCGGGGTCGGCAGCCGCGACGGGAGCCGGTTGTCGGCGTCGTCTCCCAGCGCGTCGAAACGGATCCGCTGCTTGCGTCGGGCCTGGTCGAGGAAGAGGTTCGTGGTGATCCGGTGCAGCCAGCCCTCGAAGGTGCCCGGGGTGTACGTCGACAGCGAGCGGAAGACGCGCACGAAGACCTCCTGGGTGAGGTCCTCGGCATCGGGCTTGTTGCCGGTCAGGCGGTACGCGAGCCGGTAGACGCGGGCCGAGTGCTGCTCGACGACCTCCTCCCAGGAGGGCGGCTGCCAGGGCTCGCTCGACTGGCCTGCAGTTCCGGGCTCGCGGGCAGCGGACTCGTTCGGGGAGGGGGTCACCATCGGCTCCTTGCGCCATGCCGCGACCGGGATCAGTCTGTTCACGGACCTCTCTCACGCTAGGAGTGGAGCCTGAGAACCGCCTGAGGCGACCCACTCGGTTTGCTTTGAATCCTGCTTCGAATCCTGCTGTGACGTCGATGCGGGGCCGCCGCGGAGGGGCTCCTGATCGACACAACGGCCCAGCCGTGGTCGATGTTCCCCTCCGGGCGCTCGTGGGCGGTAAAGTCCGCGCAACAGCACCCACACCAGGAGGCCATCATCGCCACCGGACTCAAGCCCGCCAGCTGGGCCTACGCCGAGGAGTTCGTCGCCGAGGACGACATCCTCGCTGCCGCTCGAGGGCGCGCGCACGAGGTCGGAGTCGTGCCCATCGGGACCGGCGGCGGCGCCGCGCTCCGCTTCCTGGCCGCCCTGACCGAGGCCCGCGCCGTGGTCGAGATCGGCACCGGCACCGGTGTCTCCGGCCTCTGGCTGCTACGCGGGATGCGCCCCGACGGGGTGCTCACCACCGTCGACATCGAGGCCGAGCACCAGCGCCTCGCCAAGCAGACGTTCACCGAGGCGGGCATCCCCAGCCAGCGCGTGCGGCTGATCCCCGGGTCCGCTCTCGAGGTCCTCCCACGACTGACCGACGGCCACTACGACCTCGTGTTCTGCGACGGCGACAAGCACGAGTACGCCGGCTACCTCGCCGAGGCTATGCGCCTGCTGCGTCCCGGCGGACTGGTGGCCTTCGACAACGCGCTCTGGCACGACCGGGTCGCCGACCCCGCCCAGCGCGACGCCGAGACCGTCTCGATCCGCGAGCTCGGCAACGCCGTGCGCGAGTCCGAGAGCCTGCTCCCGGTCCTGCTGCCCGTCGGCGACGGACTGCTGGTCGCGAAGAAGATCTGGACCCCCGAGGCCTGACCCGGCCGGACCAGCCAGACCAGATCAGGCCGGTCAGATCGTCTCGCCGTACGCCCTCATCACGGCTGCGGCACCGGCCACGGCCTGAGCCAGGTCGTCTCCGGTCCCGTCCCACAGACCTTCCGGTGCCGGGACTCCCCGCTTCTTGAGCGTGCGAAGCATCTTCTTGCGGACGGCACGCGCCGCGGCGAGCACCTCGGCTTCGGGAGCCGGGGCGGGCGAGGGGCCCTCGTCCGCGAGGTCGAGCCGGGCCTTGGTCGGCAGCTCGGACAGGTCTCCGACCACCGGGACCCCGGCCTTCTTGATCGCGCGGGCGCTGCGGGCGTTCCACTTCGCGGCGAACTGGGCCGTCGCGACGTCCAGGCGCGGCTTGCTCTCCTGGTCCCGCAGGTCGCTGAGGATGTTCTTTCCGGTGTACCTGCTGACCTTGTGGTAGGCGCCGAGGCGCAGGTCGTCGAGGTACGGGTTGACCAGCCGCATCAGCTCGCTCGAGCCGTAGCCCAGCGAGGGGTTGCTGCGTACGCCGTCGATCGAGGCGATCTCCGGGTCGAAGCCGCACACCGAGGCGAACCGCTCCCAGAGCAGGGACCGGGGCGCGCTCGAGGGAGGAACCGTGATTACGTGCAGGTGGTCGGCGGGCACCACGCTGCCCCACGCGTTGACCATGCGGCGGATGTCCTGCGCACGACGGAAGGCCTTCGCGGGTGGGGTCTTGCCACCCGAGCCTGCGGTCATCGTGGCGTGCGCGAACTCCGGCCACCCCTCGGTGCCGTGGTTGCGCACGTAGCTCTGCCACTGCGCCGGGATCATCCCGGTGGCGTCGCGGACGGTCAGGATCACGTGCAGGTCGGCCCGGCCGATGGTGCGCCTGATCTTGGCCGCGCGACGCTTCTCGACGAAGCTGAGGAACTCCATCGAGAAGATCGACGCCTCGCCGTTCCAGGCGCGCATCTCCTTGACCATGTCGTCCCAGACTCCTTCGACGGACGCGGCGAGGGTGGCGTCCTTGCCGGTGAGGCCCATCAGGCCGCGCACCGCCTTCGCCTGGTCGCCGTGAGCGTCGCCGGGGTAGAGGAACCCCGCGTCCCGCAGCGCATCACGGTTGCCGTGCAGCACGCTCTGCAGGAATGTGGTGCCGGTCTTCATCGCCCCCACGTGCAGGAAGATCGTGGGCTTGCGCAGCTTGTTCAGCATCTCAGTCTCCGTACGTCGGCGCGGCCAGGAACCCGGAGCCACCCTCGGCTACGGCCACCACGGCACAGGGCTCGATCAGGACCGGCGCGGAGCCGACGATCTGCGACCCCGGGGAGCCGGCGGCAGCCGCGCGGAACTCGGTCTCGAAGGCATCTCGTGCCGCTCCGCTCTCGAAGACGTAGCAGCCCTCGAACCACTCGCCCGACCGCATCCGCCAGGTCTTGAACCGCAGCCCCTCCTTGCCGGTGAACCGCGCATGAGAGGTCTCGGCGACGTACGCCGCCAACGCCTGCTCGACGCCGTCGGGAGACCCGGCGAGGGACCAACGGACCGTGAGACCGTGCATCAGACTGCCTGCCCGTCCACCCCGGCGACCGGGTCACGGAGCTCCAGCCAGCGCAACAGCGCCCGGGCGCCGAACCCGGTCGCGCCCTGGCTCCACTCGAACTCGTCGACCGGGGAGTCACCGACGCTGGCCAGGTCGATGTGCGCCCAGGGAAGGCCACCGGTGAAGTGCCGCAGGAACAAGGCGGCGGTGATCGCACCCCCGCTGCCCTTCGGTGCGTTGTCGGCGTCGGCGATCTTCGAGTCCAGCTTGGCTTCGTAGTCCTCCACCAGCGGCATCCGCCACAGCGGCTCACCGGCAGCGGCCCCCGCCTCCCCGATCAGCTCACTGAGGGCGTCGTTGTTGGAGAAGTAGCCACCGATCCGCTGACCGAGGGCGAGCTTCATCGCGCCGGTCAGCGTGGCCACGTCGACCAGGATCGTCGGGTCGAGCTCCGCGACGGCGTACGCGAGTGCATCCGCCATCACGAGCCGGCCCTCCGCGTCGGTGTTGGTGACCTCGCTGGTGCGACCGCCGTAGTGCCGGACCACGTCGCCGGGGCGCATCGCGTCACCGCTGATGGCGTTCTCGGCCGCGGCGATCAGGCCGGTGACCCGGACCGGGCAGTCCACGTCGGCCAGCGCGCCCAGCACCGCCATCACGACGCCGCCGCCGGTCATGTCGCGCTTCATGTTCATCATCGAGTCGCCGGGCTTGATGGACAGGCCGCCGGTGTCGAAGGTGATGCCCTTGCCGACCAGCACGATGTGCGGCGTACGCCGACCGGACTTGGCCGGCTTGTAGGACAGCTGGATCAGGCGAGGCGGGGTCGCCGAGGCCCGGCCGACTCCCAGGATGCCGCCGAACCCGTCCTTGGCCAACGCCTTCTCGTCCCAGACCTTGAGGTCGAGGTTCGCGGTGCGGGCGATGTCGGCGGCCTTCTCGGCCAGCCACTGGGGGTTCTTCTCGTTGGACGGGGTCAGGGCCAGTCCCCGTGCCAGCCAGCTGGCTCCGGCCAGGGCCATGGCCCGGTCGACGACCTCTCGCCGTTCGTCGGCGTCGGCCACCATGGCGAGCACGACCTGCTCGACGGGCTGGTGCTCCGGACCGGTCGAGCGGCGGTGGAAGCCGAACGAGCCGAGGACGACACCTTCGACGAACGCCTGCATGCCGGTGTCGTCGGCGAGGGCGGCGACTGAGGAGGCGACCGTGCCCATCCCGCGGGTGCGGCGGGCGAGCACCGCGCCGGCGCGGCGCAGGTCGTCCGCGGACTGAGTGCCCACTCCGACGAGCAGGACCATGGTCAGGTCGGGGTTGGCCAGCGCGGAGACGTCCAGGACCGGGATCTCGTGGATCTCGCCGACCTTCCCGGTCGCTCGGTTGCGCTCCAGCAGCCCGAAAAGGTCGAGGTCGAGCTGGTCGAGCAGCTCCGCGGCCCCGGGGCCCAGGCTGACCTCACCGGGTGGGTCGGCGGGGATGACGGGCAGAGCGACGACCTGTGCACCGACCACGCCGGTGGGGGCCACGTCGCTCAACGCCACGGAGGGCGGAGACACCTGCTGCGGGAGAGACACGGCCCCGACCCTACAGAAAGCCGGTGCCCGCCTCGATGGCGGACACCGGCTTGGATGTGTGAGTTCGCGACCTCAGCCGACCACACCGTCGAGCGCGGCACCCAGGGCGCGCGCCTCGTCGGCGTTGAGTTCGACCACGAGGCGACCGCCCCCCTCGAGCGGGACGCGCATCACAATGCCGCGCCCCTCCTTGGTGACCTCGAGCGGACCGTCACCTGTCCGCGGCTTCATCGCCGCCATGCGCACACCTCTTCCTGTGCTAGTTGTGCGCCTCCGTCAGCGCCGCGTGGGGTCATTATTCCACGATTCGAAGTGCCACCCACGCGGTAGCCATACATCTGCGGCAGACTCACCGACATGCACGCCCGCTCCGCGCTGTTCGACCTGTACGGCGACCACCTCCGCTCCCGCGGCGGCCAGGCCCC
This sequence comes from uncultured Actinomycetota bacterium, assembly GCA_963740525.1. Classification (GTDB taxonomy): domain Bacteria; phylum Actinomycetota; class Actinomycetes; order Propionibacteriales; family Nocardioidaceae; genus CAVUEG01. The sequence goes on along the minus strand of CAVUEG010000005.1, from coordinate 112,399 downwards.
CGTCGCGGCTCTGGTGCGCCTCATGGCGCCCCTCGGGATCGCGGAGCCGGCCGTGCGCACGGCCGTCTCGCGGATGGCGCGGCAGGGCTGGCTGGAGCCAGTGCGACTGCCCGGCGGCCGCGGCTACCGGATGACCGAGAAGGCCCACCGTCGCCTCGACGACGCGGCCGCCCGGATCTACCGCACGCGACCGCACGGAGTGGGACGGCGAGTGGCATCTGCTGGTGCTGGACCCGGTCCCGACCCGCTCCGGCCGGGACCGGCTGAGGGCCGGACTGGCGTTCCTCGGCTACGGGCGGCTCAACGAGCAGGTCTGGATCGCGCCACGGCGCTCCGCCGAGGTGGACGCGCTGCTCACCGCCGAGGGCCAGGGTCATCTGGCGCTGACGGCGGCCGCCCCCACCCCGGTGTCACGAGCACTCGCCGCCTGGGACCTCGACGGCCTGGCGGCGGCGTACGACGAGTGGCTGGCCGTGGCGCGGGACCTGACCTCCGACCCGGCCGGCGACGACGAGCACGCGTTCGCCACCCGCTCGCAGCTCGTCCACGAGTGGCGCAAGTTCCTGTTCACCGACCCGGGGCTCCCCGCCCGACTGCTCCCGGACGACTGGCCCGGACACGTTGCGGCGCGGTTCTTCGACGAGCAGGCCGACCACCTCCTCCCCGCGGCCTCACGTCATGTCGACCACTGCCTGTCCACCTCCTGACGAACGACCCATGAAGGAAGCGCACATGACCGACCAACCCGTGATCTGCGTGGTGGACGACGGCGTCGCCACGCTCACGCTGAACCGTCCCGACGCGATGAACAGCCTCGACATCGCCACGAAGGAGGCGCTGCTCGACGCGGTGCGTCAGGTCGCGGAGGACACCGAGGTCAGATGCGTCGTCCTCACCGGCAGCGGGCGGGCGTTCTGCGTCGGCCAGGACCTCAAGGAGCACGTCGAGCTGCTCCGCAACGGCTCGTCCGAGGAGCTGTTCCGCACCGTCCCCGACCACTACAACCCGACGGTCTCCCTCCTGGCCTCCATGGACAAGCCCGTGATCGCGGCCGTCAACGGCGTCGCCGCCGGGGCCGGCGCGAGCCTGGCGTTCGCCTGCGACCTGCGGATCCTCGCCGACACGGCGGGGTTCAACCTGGCCTTCACCGGGGTCGCGCTGTCGTGTGACACCGGCTCGTCCTGGACCCTGCCGCGGCTCGTCGGCAAGGCCAAGGCGCTCGACCTGCTGTACTTCCCGCGGACCCTCGACGCGGCCGAGGCGGAGTCCCTGGGGCTGGCCAACCGGGTGGTGCCGGCCGACTCGCTCACCGACGAGGTCGGGCGGCTCGCGCGCCGGCTCGCCGACGGACCCACCCTGGCCTTCGGCGCGATCCGCCGTTCGGTCGAGTTCGCGGCAGGTCACGGGTTCGAGGCCGCGCTGGCGTTCGAGGCTGACATGATGCAGAGAACCGGGTCCACCCACGACCACCGGGAAGCCGTCGAGTCGTTCGTGGCCAAGAAGAAGCCGACCTTCGAAGGAAGGTGAGCAGATGCGGCGACTCGGAGCCGCCCTCGCGCTCGGCCTAGCGGTCAGCCTCGTCCCCTCAGCCGTCCCCGCCACGGCGAGCGGTCCCAACCTGGCGGAGCGGTTCACGCTTCCGGACGACGTCCGCCAGCTGGTCACCGTGACCAGCCCGCGCTGGTCGGACCGCGCCGCGACGCTGTCCGCGTGGCGGCGTACCGCCCACGGCTGGCGGCGGGTCCGCGGCCCGATGCCCGCCCGGCTGGGCTACGGCGGCTGGGTCAAGGCGGCCAAGCGGGTCCAGTCCACCGGCACGACGCCCGCGGGCCGCTTCCGGATCCCTCAGGCCTTCGGGGTGCGGTCCGACCCGGGGACGACCCTGCGCTACCGGCACGTGGACGCGAACGACTACTGGCCCTACGAGCCCCGTGACCCGCGCACCTACAACATCTACCAACCCTCGAAGGCGCCCGGCACGTCGTGGAGGGCCGACTACTCCGAGCACCTCGCGGGCTACCCCGTCGACTATGCGTACGCCGCGGTGATCGGGTTCAACCTTCCCCAGGGGGTGCACTGGTCGACGAAGCGGCGTCAGTGGGTCGCCGACGAGGTCGCCGACACCGCACGGGGCGGCGGGATCTTCCTGCACGCTCGCGACGAGAAGCACACCGCGGGCTGCGTGGCGGTGAGCCGGCGCCAGATGAGGTGGCTGCTGCGCTGGCTCGACCCCGACCGTGCCCCTCGGATCATCATGGGGCCGAGGAAGTACGTCACCCGTCGCTTCTAGCGGTCAGGTGGCGGTCACCGTGTCGCGTTGAGGGCGCGGAGCAGCTGCCGCGGGGCACGGACCTTCATCCGCCGGTCCGACGGGTGCTGGCCGTACTCCACGGTCACCGCGACCCCGTCGAAGCGCGCGTTGAACCACTGCGTGAGGGTCCCGTGGCAGCCATTCCCGCACGCAAAGTCCTTGCGGGGCAGGCGAAAGTCCTCCGAGAGTCGTCGGGCGAACCACCGCTTCTTCGACCCGTAGGTGTCGACGCCGTACAACGGCTGGTGGAAGCTGATGACGTAGCGCGGGTCGATCTTGCGCAGGAACTTCATGATCGCCACGGTCTCGGGCTCGGACTTCGCCGACGGACCGGACGTGCCGCTCCTGACCCACTCCCGCGGGAAGTTCCGGTTCAGGTCGACGCCGTGCGCGTTGTAGCGGCGGTGCGCCTGGGCGCCGTCCGGGTTGTACGTCGGCACCAGCCAGAGGTCGACGCCGGAGACCGGCCGGCCGTCGCGCAGGCTCCAGAGGATCTTCGACGGCGCCCGCTCGTCGCCGTGCATGGCGGCGAGCACGACGACCTTCTTGCGGGAGTTCGGGTTGCCCAGACGCCAGGCATGGATGTCGCGCCCGTCCACCGACGTGCCGATGACCCGGTGCTCGACGACCGCGGGCCGCTGCGGGCCGACGGGCCGTGTCGAGGCAGCCGACCCGTTGGCCGGACCGGTCAGCAGTCCCAGGACCGCGAGCGCCAGGGTCAGCAGCAGGGCGACCCGGCGCACCATCGGCTCAGATCTTCCCGAGGATGAACAACGAGGTCCAGACCAGGGCGCCGACGACCATCCCGATGTGGCCCAGGATGGACAGCCCCGGCCCCTCGCCCCAGGTGTCCGCCTTCGGACCGGAGGAGTGCCGTCCCTTGGCGGGAAGCCAGCGCGCCAGGATCAGCAGTCCCACTCCGGCGGTGATCCACCAGCAGAGGATCGCCAGCACGCCGATCACCGCGTTGCCGAGGATGAAGAGGTAGGTGACCCAGAGGACGAGCGCCAGGACGCCGGTCCCGGTGTGCGCGTTGAGCAGGGTCTGCGGGATCGAGATCCGACCGGCACCCTCGTTCTGCACCAGCCGGACGCGCGTCAGGACGATCACCACGGCTGCAAGGACGGTCAGCACGACCGTGATCAGTTGCGGGGTCACGGTTGGCAGTGTGCCCTATTCGGGCGTGTCGCGCCCGGACATCTCGTCGGCGAGCCGGTCCAGGAGTGCGTCGACCTCGGACATGCGGTAGCCCCGGAAAGCGCTCGAGAACCGGGTCTCGCGAAGGTCGCGCGCCGTCAGCGGGCCCTCCGCCTGGACCCGCACGTCCGGCCGGTCGTCGTACACCTCGCGCATCGAGCCGCCCTTGCCCGTCGCCACGACGGCGACGCCACCCATGGCGAGCACGATCAGCACGGCGAAGAACCAGGTCATCGTCACTCCGGCCGCTTGGGGTCGTCGTGCTCCTCGCCGGAGCCGGGGGCCTCGGCCCGGTCCCGGCTGGCCTCGACCATGATGCGTACGGCGTGCTCGACGTCGTCGGTCACGTGCAGGATGTCGAGGTCGGCCTCGGAGATCTTCCCGTCGGCCAGCACGGTGTCGCGCATCCAGGCGACCAGACCGCTCCAGTAGGACGTGCCGATCAGCACCACGGGGAAGCTCGTCACCTTCTGTGTCTGGACGAGCGTGAGCGCCTCGAACAGCTCGTCGAAGGTGCCCAGGCCACCGGGCAGCACCACGAAGCCCTGGGAGTACTTCACGAACATGGTCTTGCGGGCGAAGAAGTAACGGAAGTTGATGCCCTTGTCGACCCACGCGTTCATCCCCGACTCGAACGGCAGCTCTATGCCGAGGCCAACGGAGATCCCACCGGCCTCGCAGGCACCCTTGTTCGCCGCCTCCATGGCTCCTGGGCCGCCGCCCGTGATCACCGCGAACCCGGCGTCGGCGAGCAGTCGGCCGAGCTCCTCGCCCTTGGCGTAGAACGGGTCGTCGCGCGGGGTGCGTGCGGAGCCGAAGACCCCGATCGCGGGGCCGAGCTCGGCGAGCGCACCGAAGCCCTCCACGAACTCGGACTGGATCCGCATCACACGCCACGGGTCGGTGTGCACCCAGTCCGAGGGGCCGCGCGAGTCCAGCAGCCGTTGGTCGGTGGTCCCCTCGTCGACCTGACCGCGGCGCTTGACCACGCGGCCCTCGTGGCGGGTCTCCTCCGGCATCACTGCCCCAACCAGGTGCGCATCTGTGCCTCGACCTCGGTGATCTGGTCCAGCGGGACGAACTCCTCCTGCTTGTGCGCGAGCAGCGGGTCTCCGGGGCCGAAGTTCACCGCGGGTACGCCGAGCCCGGTGAATCGGGCGACGTCGGTCCACCCGAACTTCGGGTTGACCACTCCACCGACCGCCTCGACGAAGGCGGCCGCGGCGGGCACGGACAGGCCGGGCAGCGCACCGGGCGCGGTGTCGGCGATCTCGGTCTCGTAGCCGGCGAAGAACTCCTGCACGTAGGCCGCGGCCTCGGCCTCGCTGCGGTCGGGCGCGAACCGGAAGTTCACCGCCACCCGGCACTCGTCCGGGAGCACGTTGCCCGCGACCCCTCCGGTGATGAAGACCGCGTTGAGGCCCTCGTGGTACTCCAGCCCGTCGATGACCGGCTTCCGGGCGTCGTACGCATCGAGGCGGGCGAGGATGTCGGCGGCGCCGTGGATCGCGTTCACGCCCATCCATGACCGCGCGGAGTGGGCGCGCTCGCCGCGGGTGATCACGTCGATGCGCAGCGTTCCCTGGCAGCCGGCCTCGACGACGCCGTTCGAGGGCTCCATCAGGATCGCGAAGTCCGCCTCGAGCAGGTCCGGGCGTGCTTCGGCGATCTTGCCCAGGCCGTTGCGCTCGGCCTCGACCTCCTCGCACTCGTAGAAGACGTAGGTGACGTCGCGGACCGGCTCCGCGATCGTGGCTGCGAGCTTGAGCGCGACGGCGCACCCGGCCTTCATGTCGCACGAGCCGAGCCCGTGCAGGTACTTCTCGTCGCGACGCGACGGCAGGTTGTCGTTGAGCGGGCACGGTGTCGAGGTGGCCCGCGATCACCACCCGCTCGTCGCGACCGAGCGCCGTGCGCGCCACGACCGAGTGGCCGAGCCGGTAGACCTCGAGGTGCGGCAGTGCGCGAAGGGCCTCCTCGACCGCGTCGGCGATCTCCTGCTCGTTGCCGCTGACCGACTCGATGTCGACCAGCTGCTGGGTGAGGTCCACGGCGTCGAGGGTCAGGTCCAGGCTCATGGCGCCCATCCAACCATCCGAGAGCGGTCGTCAGCCGTTCCGGTGGTGGTGCTGGAGGTCGAACCGCGCCCACACCGACTTGCGCCCGTCACCGGCGCTGACCCCCCAGTCCCGGCTGAGCACCGACACGAGCACCAGACCGCGACCCGCGAGCGCCAGGGTGCTGGCCGGCGCCCAGGCCGGCATCACCGCGGACTCGTCCTGGACGATCAGGTAGACCGAGGACTGGTCCCGGTGCACGATCACGGTGAACGGTGTCTGCGCATGCTTCATCGCGTTCGTGGCCAGCTCGCTGACGACGACCAGGGCGTCGTCGACGAGCCACGTGAGCTTGTGCTCGGCCAGATGCCGCGACACGAACTCTCGGGCACGCGCGATGCTCGGGGCTGTGGCGAGAGCACAGTCTCGTGCGACCAGACCGCTGACACTCTTCCCATGCACAATCCCGCTCGACGCGATCCCAGAGAGCCTCCGGCAAACGCGGGGTCTGGGCGCCGGGCTCCGTGGTCTCAGCCCCCACTCTAACCCTCAGGGTTGTGCGAAGACGCAGAACTCGTTGCCCTCGGGGTCGGCCATGGTGGTCCAGCCCGGCTGCTCCCAGACCCGGCGTGCGCCGGCCCGCTCGAACGCCTCCACGTCGCCGTACACATCCCAGTGGATCCGGTTCTTGACGGTCTTGGGCTCGGGCACGGGAACGAAGTCCAGGGTCAGGATCGGGTCGGGGGTGACGCCCTCCAGCGTCCACCAGTCGTGGTCGTCGTAGCCCCTCACGTCGACGCCGAACGCCGCTGCCCACCAGCGCGCCACCTTCTCCGGCTCGTGGCAGTCGATGACGACGCCGTGCAGGCGGTAGTCGGGCAGCGGGTCCCTGAGGAAGGCGCAGAACTCGCCACCCTCGGGGTCCTGCATCACCGTCCAGTGGAACCCGCTCTCCTCCGCCGGAAGGATCACCTTGGCCCCGAGGTCCGTCGAGGGTCTCGATCGCGTCGGTGTAGACGTCGAGGTGGATCCGGTGCTTGGTGGTCCTGGCATCGGGGACCGGGCACATGGCGATGCCCAGCGCCCTCGACCGGACCAGCGACGTCGCCGATCCCACCGGCCGGCCCCGGCTCCAGCCGGCAGCCCATCACGCCGGCCCAGAAGCAGCCGAGGGCATCGGTCCCGCTCGCGGTGTCCATGCAGAGCTCCTTCCAGCGGGCGAAGGGCTCGGGCGTCTCGGTGGTCGTCTCGGTGGTCGTCTCGCTGGTCGTCTCGGGAGCGGTCTCAGTGCTCGTCTCGGGTGCGGTCTCACGAGGTGGCCGATGCGCCGACGGTAACGAAGACTCCGTATCGTGGGGAGGGTGACGAAGCATCTTCCCGAAGCCGCCTGGGGCCATGGCCTCGCCACCTCGACCCGCAGGGAACCGTCCTCGACGTGTGGTTCCCCGAGCCTCGCCTCGGCTCCCCCGACGGTGCCGGTGGCCCGGAGGCGCCGGTCGCGCCGACGACCAGCTCGAGGGCGACGACGACGTGCCCGCGACGTGCGCCGGGTGGTGGTGACCGCCGTCGTGGAGGACCTCCAGGCGGCGCCCGCCGACGCGTACGACGCCTGGCTGCGTCTGCACCTGCTCAGCCACCGGCTGGCCGCCCCGCACAGCGATCAGCCTGGAGGGCGTCTTCGGCCTGCTCACCAACGTCGTGTGGACCAGCGGCGGGCCCGTGCGCGGTGGCCGGCTTCGAGGAGACCCGGCTCGCGGCTCGGCTCGCGGGCCACGGTCACGTCGAGCGTCTTCGGCGTCGACAAGTTCCCGCGGATGACCGACTACGTCCTGCCCGAGCGGCGTCCGGATCGCCGACGCCGACCGGGTCCGCCTCGGCGCGCACCTGGCCGAGGGCACCACGGTGATGCACGAGGGATTCGTGAACTTCAACGCCGGCACGCTCGGCACCTCGATGGTCGAGGGCCGGATCAGTGCCGGCGTGCGTCGTCGGCGACGGCTCGGACGTCGGAGGCGGCGCCTCGATCATGGGCACCCTCTCCGGCGGAGGCACGCAGGTCATCTCGATCGGTGAGCGATGCCTGCTCGGCGCCAACTCGGGCATCGGCATCTCCCTGGGCGACGACTGCGTGGTCGAGGCCGGCTGCTACGTCACCGCCGGCACCAAGGTCACCACCACCGACATGGACGGCAAGCCCAAGGTCATCAAGGCCGCTCGAGCTCTCCGGGCGCGTCCAACGTCCTGTTCCGGCGCAACTCGGTCACCGGCGCGGTCGAGGCAGTCCCGTGGAAGGCCGGGGCATCGAGCTCAACGCAGACCTGCATGCGAACTAGGGCGCGTCCGTCTCGACGCCTGGTCGTCGCGGCTCGGTCACGCTCACCCTCGCGGTCGTCGTCGCCGTCGGCTTCGCGATGCTGCAGCGGGCGGTCGGCCCGATCCCGGACCCCGAGGGATGCAGCGCGGAGGTGGCCGGCGTCGGGTCACCTGTCCCACGGAGCAGGCGGAGAACGCGGCGCTGATCGCGGCCATCGGCGTACGCCGCGGGCTGCCGGCACGGGCGGTCTCGATCGCGCTGGCCACGGCGTACCAGGAGAGCAAGATCGAGAACCTGCCCGACGGCGACCGCGACTCGCTCGGGATCTTCCAGCAGCGGCCGTCGATGGGCTGGGGCACCGCGGACAGATCCAGCGACCCCTACTACGCGATCAACAAGTTCTACGACGAGCTGGACGAAGGTCGACGGCTACGAGACGATGCGGATCACCGAGGCCGCCCAGGAGGTCCAGCGTTCCGGCTTCCCCGAGGCCTACGAGGACCACGCCGGCCGACGCCCGGGCGCTGGCCTCGGCGCTGACCGGCTACAGCCAGGGCGGCCAGTTCACCTGCGTGTGCACGACCCGAAGGTCGACCTCCCCGACGCCACGAACGTAGCCGGGCTGACCAAGCAGGCGGGCAAGGTCCGCCGTGACCTCGAGCGCGCCTTCGGGCCGCTGAGCCTCGGCGGGTTCTCTCCCAAGGGCGTCAGCAGCGGTCACATGAGCGGGTCCGCCCACTACGAGGGCCGCGCCATCGACGCGTTCGTGCGGCCGATCAACCAGGACAACCAGCGCCGCGGCTGGGCGATCGCCGCGTACGCCGTCGCTCACGCCGACGCCCTCGACATCCAGCACGTGATCTTCGACGGGAAGATCTGGACCGCCGGCTCGCGCTCCGAACAGGGATGGCGTGACTTCACCCACCCGGGGGTCGGCGGGCGACCGTCGGGTGCTGATGCACCGCGACCACGTCCACATCGACGTCTGGAGCTGAGCGGGGCGTAGCATCGCCCCCAGTCAACTAACGGGGGTTGGTCATGCGTCACGTCTCTCGGGGACTCGTCGTTCTCGCGCTCGCCACCACCACTCTGCTCCCGGTCTCCGGGCACGCTGCCTCGGTGCCACGTTGCCACGGGCTGAAGGCCACGATCGTCGGCACCGCTCACGCCGACCACCTGATCGGCACCCGGCACCGCGACGTGATCGTGGCCGGTGCCGGCTACGACGTGGTCCACGGCCGCGGCGGCAACGACGTGGTCTGTGGAGGACCTGGCGCCGACAGGCTGTACGGCGGGCTCGGCGACGACCGGCTCTTCGGTGGCAGGGACGGACGCGACTACATCGACGAGAGCACCTACGTCTGGCTCGGCGACGTCCTGGTCGGCGGACGCGGGCACGACGGCCTGTGGCCCGGCTTCACCCCCCAGGGGATCCACCAGCGGTTCAGCCGAGACGAGCTGTCCTGGGCCGACTCCCCTGTCGGCGTCACGGTCCGGCTCGCGGACGGCCGCGGCGGCGGTCTCGCCGGCGACATCGACAGGATCCACGGCACCCACGTGAAGCTGCTCGGGTCGCCGTACGCCGACCACCTCGTCGGGACGGACGGTCGCGACCGGATCGAGGGGGGACTCGGCGCGGACACGATCGAGGGCAACGGCGGCGCGGACCGGTTGTACGGCGCCGTCAACGGCGACCCTCGCGACACCGGCGGCAACACCCTGCTCGGGGGCGGACAGCCCGACGTGCTGATGGGCACCACCCAGGACGACACGATCCTGGGCGGCCCCGGAGGGGACGAGATCGACGGCGGTAACGGCGCGGACCGGCTGTACGGCCAGGCCGGTGGCGACCGCCTGACCGACATCCTCACCACCGCTCCGGGCCAGGAGATCCATGGCGGACCGGGGGCCGACGACTTCGGCGACGTGCGGTTCGACGGCTTCGGCAGCGACCACGTCGGCGGCACCGTCGACCTCGGCGCCGGCACGCTGGTCACCGACACCACCCCGGCGGTCTCGGTGGTGCTGGACTCGGTGGTGTCGTTCTTCGTGACGAGCGGCTCGTGGCGGATGTACGGCACCGACGGCAACGAGGCGTTCGGCACTGCCGACGACTCCCCCGACGCGGTGGAGATCCACGCGGCCGGCGGCGACGACATCCTGGTCGGCGGCGCCGCCGACGACCTGCTCGACGGCGGCGACGGCAACGACTACGCCCAGCCGATCGGTGACACGAACCGGTGTGTGTCGATCGAGCGGGTCGAGCCGCGTGCCTGGGCCGGCACCTGCTCCACGGTCGGCTGAGTCAGGCCAGCCGGGCGACGGCGGCAGCGACCCGCTCGTCGGTGGCGGTGAACGCGACCCGGATGTGGCGCGCTCCCGCCGAGCCGTAGAACGCGCCGGGCGCGACGAGGATGCCGCGCTCGGCAAGCCACTCGACGGTCTCCCAGCACGGCTCGTCGCGGGTCACCCAGAGGTAGAGCGAGGCCTCCGAGTGGTCGATGCGGAACCCGGCCGCCTCGAACGCCGTCCGCAGCGCCGTACGCCGGGCGGCGTACCGCGCGTGCTGCTCGGCGACGTGGACGTCGTCGTCGAGCGCGGCCACCATCGCGACCTGCTGCGGGCCGGGCATCTGCAGCCCGAGGTTCTTGCGCACCGCGAGCAGCTCACCGACGACCGCGGGGTCGCCGGCGACGAACGCGCAGCGGTAGCCGGCGAGGTTGGAGCGCTTGGACAGCGAGTGGACCGCGAGGATGCCCTCGGGCCGCCGCCGCAGACGTCGGGGTGCAGCACCGAGACCGGCTCGGCCTCCCAGGCGCACTCGAGGTAGCACTCGTCGGAGACCAGGAGCGCGCCGCGCTCACGGCACCAGTCGACGACCTTGCGCAGATGCTCGCGCGGGCAGCACCCGCCCGGTCGGGTTGGACGGGGAGTTCAGCCAGACCAGCGCTGGACCCGCTCCGGCCCGACGGCGGTCAGCGAGTCGGCCGCGAGCACGCCGGCCCCGGCCAGCGCCGCACCGACCTCGTACGTCGGGTAGGCCAGCGCGGGGAACACGACCAGGTCGCCGGGGCCGAGCCCCAGGTGCGTCGGGCAGCGCGGCGATCAGCTCCTTGGAGCCGATCACGGGGAGCACGGCGTCGAGGCCGAGGCCCTTGACCCCGAACCGGCGCGACAGCCAGTCGATGCGCGGCCTGCCGGGTCTCGGGCCGGCCGACGGTCAGCGGGTAGCCCGGGGAGTCCGCGGCCCCGCGCAGCGCCTCCTGGACGACCTCGGGGGTCGGGTCGACCGGCGTGCCGACCGAGAGGTCGACGATCCCGTCGGGGTGGGCGCGCGCGCGTTCGGCGTACGGCGTCAGGTGGTCCCAGGGGAAGTCCGGGAGCCGGCCGAGACCGGCCGCGACGGCGCGCCACCGGCGTCAGTACTCCTGGATCTGCGGGGGCAGCGCGGCGATGATCGGGTGATCCTTGTCGATCTCGCCCATCTTCGCGGCACCGCCGGGCGAGCCGAGGTCGTCGAAGAAGTCCACGTTCGCGGTGTAGTACTCCTTCCACTCCTCCGGGGTGTCGTCCTCGTAGAAGATCGCCTCGACCGGGCAGACCGGCTCGCAGGCACCACAGTCGACGCACTCGTCGGGGTGGATGTAGAGCATCCGCTTGCCTTCGTAGATGCAGTCGACGGGGCACTCGTCGACGCAGGCGCGGTCCTTGAGGTCGACACAAGGCTGAGCGATGACGTAGGTCACCTGGTTCCTCCTCAGGAGTGGAGCACAACGCCGACAGCCTAGTATCCCGAGGGTGGATCCGCGAGAGCCAACCCCCTGCGGTGGGACAGCATCTTCTGGGCCGTCATGCCGTCGGTCAGCGGGTCGTCGTACGCCGGGTGCTTCCGGGCGAGACCGGGCCGTCGGGAGGGCCGGCGATGACGGACGTGCTCGGGGTCCTGGAGGACTGGTCGGACGGGGTCGCGAGGGTGCGCCGCGAGGACGGGTCGGTGATCGCGATCGACGTCGCCGACATCGTCTCCGGGCAAGCCGGTGCCGCCCCGCCCGTCGCCGCGGCTGCGGGTCTCCCCCGAGCAGGCCGAGCTCCTGGCCGTCGAAGGCTTCGCCCCGCGGGTGCCGTGAGCCGCTCGGCGAGTGGGTGCTGCGCGCCACCGACGGGAAGGTCGGCCGGATCAACTCGGTCCTCGCCGTCGGCGACCCGGGGATGGCGTTCTCGGACGCGGTCGAACGTGTTGTCGCGTTCGCCTCGGAGCACTCGATCCCACCGTTGGCGCACGCGGTGGTGGGGGGCGACGTACTCCCGCAGTTCGAGGCGGCCGGCTGGGTGCCGGCCCGCCCGCACGAGGCCGACACCTGCTTCCAGGTGGCGTCGGTGTCGCGCCTGCTCCGGACGTTGCGCGAGGACGGGGCCGCGGACACGCCCGAGGGGCTGGTGGAGGTCCTGGACGTGAGCGACGAAGCCCGGTCGACGACGGCCCTGGTCGACCCGCGCACGACCGTGCACCGCGCGAGCGTCGTGGTCGATGACGGGTCGGAGGTGGCTCGCGGCACGCTGGCCGTCACCGGCGACTGGGCCTGCCTGCGCGACCTGTACGTCGCCGACTCCCACCGCCGCCACGGCGTCGCCCGCTCCGTGATCGAGGCGATCCTCGAACGCGCCGCCGAGCAGGGCGCCACCACGGCGTACCTCCAGGTCCGCGGCGACAACCCCGCGGCCATGGCGCTCTACGACCGCCTCGGCTTCGCGATCCACCACACGTACCGCTACCTGCGCCCGGGCTGAGGCGGCGGGGAGCTGGTGCGGGTGTCGGGGCGTGTGGGTGCGGGTGCGGGTCGGGTGCGGGCCTTCGTTCCGCTCTATCCGTGCAATTGACCGGATACGACGTGGTTCTGGCCCGAAAGCACGTCACAACCGGTCAATTGTCCGGATAGGACAGCACCCGCGATCCCGAAGCTCGCCACAACCGCGCAATTGACCGGATACGACAGCACCTCGAGCCGAATACCCGTCACAACCGGTCAATTGTCCGGATAGGGCAGCGCCCACCGGCCCGTCAGTAGGCGCAGGTGGGGGTGAAGGCGGGGTTGGCGGGGCCGGGGCGGCGGAGGGCGTTCAGGGTCCACTGGATGGTGGCGCTGCTCATTGGGAGGAACAGGTGCTCGGCCTGGTCGTCCGGGCAGGTGTCCTGGACCACGATGTTCGTCGTGCGCGGCCCGGTGAGGAACCCCGACGTGTACGGCACCACGACCTCGTCCTTGTTCGTGGTGATGTTGGTGTAGCTGACCATCCCGGGGGTCTCGTCGCCGGCGTTGAGCTTCCGCAGGAAGTCCGAGCCGGCGGCCTGCTGGTCGCACGCGGCGCAGGGAGCGCCGGAGCCGCCCAGGGAGCCGGCGCGTGAGGTGCCGTGGTTCGACGGGGCGATCCCGACCAGGTCGTCGACCTTGTCCGCGCCGCCGAGGAACTTGATGTAGTAGCGCGGCATCATCCCGCCCTGCGAGTGCCCGACGAACGACACCTTCGCGGCGCGGGTGGACGCGAGCACCTGCCGGTGAACCGCTTCAGCTGCCGGGCGGAGTCCTGCACCGGCCCGGTCGCGCGGTTGCCGTAGTCCAGGGCGAAGACGCAGTACCCGGCGTCGACCAGGCTCAGCTCGAGCCGCTCGAGCAGGTGCTGCCGGTCGCCGAAGGTGCCGTGCACGACGACCACGGGCGAGGGGTGCCGCGCGGTCGGCTTGCAGGACCAGTCGTTGACCCCGGGCAGGTCCACCGCCCCGGTCGGGTACGGCGGCAACGGGTCGGCGGTCGCGGAGACGGTGCCGGAGACCGGGGCGACGACCAGCCCGACGGCGAGCAGGAGCGGAGCGAGAAGACGAGAGAACCGGGTCATACCGGGCACAACGACACTCCCCCGACGAGAGTCACGCTGGGGTCAGCGTTTGGCGTGGCACACGACGCGGTCCTGGACGGCGTACGACGTGAACAGCGAGTCGGACTGCACCGGCTCGGGGTCACCGACTCGGCGGAGCACCCGCTTCACGTCGATGTCGAAGCCACGGCGGCCGGGCTGCGGGCGGCACGAGCGCGTGGTGTCGTACGTCGTCACCGGAGGCACCTCGTTGCGTCGCTTCGAGGAGGTGACGGTCACGTCCCAGGCCTTCGTCGACCAGAGCGTGACGGTGAGTGTCCCGTACGGCCGACCGCGCGCCACCTCGGCCTGGATCAGCACCCCGTGCTTGGTGGAGTTGGTGAAGCGCAGGTCGGAGGAGCTCAGCGTCATGCTCGGCCTCCAACCCGGGGTCGAAGAAGCCCGACCAGGTCAGCGGCGGCTGGTGCTCGGTGTCCTCCAGGCCGGCGTGCCACGAGACGAGGAAGAGGGTGCTGGCGAACTCGGAGAGACCGTCGTCGGTCGAGGCGGGGGCGACCCTGCGGGGCCGGGCCTGGCTGGTGAAGCCGTTCTCGGCGGTCCGCTGGCCGATCGTGTCCGCGAGGCTGAAGGTCTCTCCCGGCCGGACCAACGTGCCGTTGACGAGCGTCGCGGCGCGGGCGATGTCGATCGCCTGCTGTTCGGCGATCGGGTACTGCATGAACGACGACCCCACCTTCTCCGTGACGCCGAGCCGCCGGGCGTCGCGGGTGGAGAAGGCCGGGCGTTGTACGACGCCGGCCAGCCTGATCACGCGACCCTTGCGTCGGGTGGCGGCGACCGCGTCGACGAACTTCGCGGTCACCTCGTCCGGGTCGAAGGTGACGCCGCGCTTGGCCGGGATGATCGTCGGCCGACCGTCGCGGAAGGCGAAGCGGGCACTTCGCGGACGGAGGGCGAGGCCCTTCATCGCGCCCCGCACGGCGTCGACGAGACGCGAGGAGTTCACGGTCGGCACCAGCTTGCCGCCGTTCGGGATCATCAGCAGCGCGGAGGAGTAGGCCTTCGGGCCGACCACGATCTTCGCGTCGCCGATCCGCAGCGTCACCGGCGCCGACATCGCCGGCTCGGCGAACGACTTCATCGCCTCGCGTACGTCGGCCGAGGTGATGTACGGGTCGACCGCGACCATCGGCAGCTGGGAGACGGAGTCGGAGAGGTAGTTCGCGGTGAGCACGGTGCGGCTGCCGACCGGGGAGATCTTCACGCCTTCACGCGGGAGGAGCGGGATCGCGACACCGCGCCGGAACTCGATCCGCCCCTCCTCCGCGGGGTGGTCGATGTCGGCGCCGAGCCGCTCGATCGCGGTCGCCAGGCGTTGCTCGTCGACGGTGACGACGGCGTCGTACGAGCCGCCGCCGACGAAGAAGTCCCAGATCCGCTCCGGCCGCCAGCTGCGCTCCCCGCCGGCCTGGCGGACCGAGGCGGCGTAGTCGACCGACAGCCCGAGCTCGGTCGGGGTGGCGGTGTGCGGCGAGTCCTCGACGCTGACCTCCATCGGAGCGGACGCGCGCTCCGCGAGCCGGGTCCGGAGCCGCTGCTCGGCCGCGGCCGGGGTGAGACCGCTCAGGTCGACCCCTTCGACGGTGGTCGAGCGGGGCACCTTGTCGGCGGCGACGACGTACCCGGCGACGTACAGCCCGCCGAAGACCAGGAACAGCACGAAGAGCATCCAGACGACGACGCGGGCACCGCTGCCCTCGCGGGCGGTGATGTCCGGACGGTCGCTCATCCCGGCCACCCTAGGGGGTCCGGCGACGACGTGGCGGGATGCTGGCGATGCCGTACCCGAGCACGGCCAAGGTCGCAGCGACCAGTCCGTACCCGTTGGGGCTGCTGGCGATGGCGTAGTCGCCCTCGGGCCGGCCGAGCACCACCACCCCGATCATCCCCACGAAGCCGAGTGCGTACGCCGTTCTCACGGCCAGTCCCGCGGGCAGCAGGCGCAGCATCGCGCCGGTGGCCGTGACCCCGAGCAGCCAGCCCCACCAGGACTGGTGCACCGCGACCACGCAGACGGCCGTGAGCGCGCCGCCGAGGAGCAGGCCGACGCCGGTGAGGAGCTGCCTCACAGGCCGGCGAACAGGTCTTCCTCGAGGCCCTCGGGGCCGACCGGACCCTGGGTGCCTCGGGCGAGGCGAAAGTACTCCTCGGCCCAGACGAGGTTGCCGACGTTGTTCGACAGCGCGAAGAACGGTCCGTCCACCGTGATCTGGGTGGCGTGCGCCTTCATCGCGTCCATCTTGGCCTCGACGTAGTCGCTGCCGTCGACCTTGGCCGCGAGCATGTCGTCCTCGGCGATGAACGCCGGCAGCGGCCCGTCGGGGTCCATCCCCTCGAAGGTGGTGGTGTCGCCTGCCTCGCGCAGCGCCCGCAGCCCGGCCCGCATCTTCGACGCCGACATCGCGCCCCAATAGATCTTCGGGATGTCCCAGGCCTCGCCCAGGTCGCGGCGGTAGGACGTGACGGCGGCCAGGTCCGCGGCGTACGTCGCGACCCGGTGCGCCTGGATGTGGTCGGGGTGCCCGTAGCCGCCGAACTCGTCGTAGGTGACCAGGACCTGCGGGCGCACCTCGCGGATCACCTCGACCAGGTCGTTGGCGGCTGTGGTGAGGTCGGCACCCGCGAAGGCCTGCGGGTGCAGCTGCTCACCGGCGATCGCGTGCCCCTCCTCGTGCCAGACCATGCCGGAGTCGCGGTAGTGGCCGAAGCCGCCGAGGAACCGGTGGTCGGTGACCCCGAGGATCTTCATCGCCGCGGCGAGCTCCTCGCGGCGGTGCGGGCCGAGCGCGTCCTCCTTGCCGGAGGCCAGGTGCTCGAGCTCGGGGACGAGGACCTCGCCCTCCTCGCCCGCGGTGCAGGTGACGAGGGTGACGCCGACGCCCTCGGCGGCGTAGCGGGCCATCGTCGCGCCCTGCCCGATCGACTCGTCGTCGGGGTGGGCGTGGACGAGGAGGATCCGCTTCTCCGGCTGGTCGGTCATGGCCACAGCCTAGGTCGCGGGGGGCCGCTTGATCCGCTTCGGGGCGGTGGGCAGCGGTGGGGGTGGGGTCGTGGGCCCCGGGTCGGGGACGTCCAGCCAGCCGTCGTACTGCTCGGCGAGCAGGTCCAGCGCCACCTCGGGGGCGTCGGTGACGACCGCCCAGGGGTGGTCCTCGTCGTCGTCCTCACCGGCGAAGCGCTCCCGCTCGACGTGGGCGTCGTACCCGTCCGCGCGGAGCCGGCCGGCGACCGCCTGCGCGTCGTCGTCGGAGAAGAACACCGCCCTGACCGGGCCGCCGGCTCACCGGGGCGGCTCAGCTGCTCGACGAACGGCAGGTCCGCCTCCAGCCAGTCGACCTCGTCGAGCTGGTCGGGACGCAGCCAGCGCACCGCGTCGTGCTCGTGCGGGATCGGCTCGCCGTCGACCAGCCGGGCCCGCGCCACCCGCAGCACGTAGCCGGGCTTGACCGGCACCTCGCCGTCCAGCCAGCCGGTCACCTCGATCGTGCACGAGAGCTCCTCGGCGATCTCGCGCACCACGGCCGCTGCGGGGTCCTCCCCCGGCTCGACCTTGCCGCCGGGGAACTCCCAGCGGCCGGCGGCCTCCGGCGGCGTCGTACGCCGGGCGGCGAGCACCCGACCGGCGTGCCCGATCGCGGCACCGACGACCACGGTGGGTCCGGGCGGGGGCGAGGGAGCGGAGGTGGCCACCCGGACACCTCCTTTACGTGGTCGGTGGGCGTCGGCGAGACTCGGAGCACGGTAGCCGAGGACCGCTGGTCCCGGGGGCAGGAGTGCGACGTGCATCTGGTGCGCACCGAGGAGAACGCCGAGGAGATCGCGGCGCTGCACGGGCGGCTGGGCGATCCGTGCGGGCTGGCCGGCGTCCTGGACGACCTGCACCGGCAGGCGCGCCCGGCCCGGGTGGTCGGGCTGGCGGTGTCGCAGGCGTTCAGCTGGGACCAGCGCGACAACACCGACCGCCGCTGGTGGCCCCAGGGCATCTCCACCTCCGCGGACGCCAGCGACGACGAGGTCGTGCTCGGCCGTCGGGTGATCGCGACGAGCTGGTACGCGAAGGCCGCGCCCGACGACCCCGGTCCCGGCAGCCGGCTGACCTTCGTGGACGCGGACACGCTGCGCTACCGGCACGTGCTGCTCGTGGTCCCGACCGGCGACGGCGGCGTCGAGCCGCTGCGCATCCACGCCGGCGGGATCCTCTGGCGCGGCGACTGGATGCACGTGGCGAGCACCGTCCGCGGCATCGTGTCCTTCCGGCTCGACGACATCGTGGCGACCGAGGAGGGCCCCTACACCTACGTCCTGCCGGTCCGGTTCGCCTACCTGGCGGTGACGTCGGAGGGCAACGCCCCGCTGCGCTACTCGTTCCTGTCGCTGGACCGCTCCGACCCGGCGCACGGCCTGGTGGCCGGGGAGTACGGCGGCAAGGACAAGACCTGGCGGCTGATGCGCTACGCGATGGGCGCCGATGGCCTGCTCATGGAGGACGAGGACGGACGGTCGGTGCCGTTGGACCTGCACAAGCGCGGCGTCGGCCAGATGCAGGGGGCGGTCACCGTGAACGGCCGGTGGTACGTCTCCGCGAGCCGGGGGATGATGCCCGGCACCGTGCACGCCGGGGAACCGGGCGCGTTCACCCCGCACAGGCTGGCGATGCCGGTCGGGCCCGAGGACCTCACCTACTGGCCCTCGACCGACGAGCTGTGGTCGCTGGCGGAGTTCCCCAAGCACCGCTCGGTCTTCGCGATGCCGCGCTCACGCTTCGACTGACCGCGACCGAGCGCGACGGTCCGGTTTCAGCCGGCTGTGGCGTCCGCCAGGTCCTTGCGCATCAGCAGGCGGTCCTCGTGGTACCCCAGGCTGGCTGCGAGGGCGCGGGCCGGTGTGTTGGCCGCGAACATGCGGAACCGGATCTCACGCACGCCCTTCTCGCGGTACAGGGCGTTGGCCGCGGCTCCCATCGCCTTGCCGTACGCCTGACCGCGGCGCGTGGACACGACGTCCATGTAGTTGCTGTAGCCGTCCAGGCCTTCCGCGTTCTTCCGGAGGGTCACCCAGAGCCTCGCCACCGGCTCGTCGCCGTCGTAGCCCATGAGGAAGTTCTGACCCGGGGTGTCCTTCCCCTGCGGCAGGCGGTCCAGTGGTGACTCCGGCCGCGCGTCCTCGGCTCCGGGGCGCAGCACGCCGCTGCGGCGCAGGTCGTCCAGCTCGGTGCGGCGCAGGTCCGTGACGAGGTCGGCGTACTGCTCGTCGGTCATCTTCCGCAGGGTCAGAGCCGGCACGCCCTCGAACTCCACGGGAGGGCTGAGGTCGATCCGCTTCGACAGGGTCACCATCGTCGCCAGGTATCCCACCGCGAGGACCTCCGGAGCGGCAGCCGCCTCGACCTCGAAGGCGATCGAGGTCGCCCCCTCCAGCTCAGCGGCCTTCTCCACTGCTCGGAGGAACGTGTGCAGGTCCATCCGGGAGTGCCCCTCGGCGAGCGCGAACTGGCGCAAGGTCCCGGCCACACCCTGGGGTGACCGGTCGACGGCGAGCCAGGCACAGCCGACCACGCGGTCGTCCACCCGGGCGGTCAGCAGCTGGTGGTCGGGGGTTCGCGGCCCCTCGGGGAGCACCTTCGCCAGGTTCTCCTCCGCCCGTCGGGCCGCCTCGTCCTCGTCGACGCCGATGCTGACCAGCCAGGGCGCCTCCAGGTCGACCTGGCCGGCGCGCCACCGGTCGAACTCGTCGTCGGTCATCGGGGACAGATCCATGGCTGACTGCATGTCGCCGACCCTAGCCGCCGATGGGCGAAAGGTCCCATTCGGCGGCAGTGCCGCTCAGCCGCGCGGCACCAGCGCGAGCTGCCGGGACTGGGCGACCAGGCGCCCGGTCGAGTCCCAGACCTCGGCATCCTCCTCGAACAGGCCGCCGGCGAGGTTGCGGGTCTCGTGGCTGACGTGCACCCAGCCGGGCGCGGGCCTGGCCCGCACGTGCACGGTGAGCTCGAGGGTCGGCGCCCACCCGGTCAGGCCGAGGTCCATCGTCGTCGGCGGGAGCGCGTCACAGAGCAGCAGCAGCGACAGCGGGTCGAAGTCCCGGCCGTCGGCGAACCTGGCCCACGCCTGCATCCTTCCCTGCATGGACGGCTTGCCCACCGTCCAGCCGACGGAGTCCGGGTCGAAGCGGAAGTCGAAGCGCCCCATCAGCGGGGCCATCTGCTTCACCTGGTCGGGTGCGGCCGACGACGGCAGGCACTCCTCGACCGGTGGCATCGGCCGGGGGGTCGCGGTCGTGGCGGTCTCACCGTGGACCTGGTCCAGGTCGGCGTAGGTCGCCAGGGCCCGGATCCGTTCCTCGTCGCCCTGGAAGAGCGAGGCCTGGCCCGTGCTGAGCCGGCCCCCGCGACGCAGGACGGTGGTCTCGACCCGCGCCGGGCCGGGCTCGGCCGCTGCGAGGTAGTAGGCGCTGACGGTGACCGGGTCGACGTGGCCAGACTCTGTTCCGAGGCTGTGCCGCAGGGCGTTGCCCATCACCGCGAGCAGGTGGCCGCCGTTCACGGCAGCGCCGATCGTCCAGCCCTGGCCCAGTGTTGCGCCGAACCGGCCGTCGCCCTGGTCGGAGACTGCGATGCCGGTGTCGAACTCGGAGGTGGCCACGCGGGTCATCCTGCCCGACCCCGGACATGACGAAGCGGTCCGGGTCATTGTCTCGCAGCGGCGTTCAGACAATGACCCGGACCGCGATCGTGGCACCAGGGCACTTATGAAGGTTGGTGGTCCTGCACGACCCTGGTGTTCGGAAGCGGGGCGGCCCGGTGAAGGGCCGCCCCGATCCCAGGGTCAGTCAGCCGAGGCTGAGTGCCTTAGATCAACGAACACGCTTGATGTTCGTGGTGTCACCGAGCGTACGCGGGGTCTGACGGACGACCGCGATGAACTTGGTGTAGCGACGACCGTTGCGGTCGGCCACGCCGAACCGGTGGTTGCCCACCGAGTTCAGGTGCGCCCGGCCCACGAGGTGGCGGCCAGTCGCGGTGATCTTGAACAGCTTGACGACCGCACCGTGGGCCCGGCTCGGAGCGTTGACCAGCAGGTGGTCGCGCTTCGCGCCGTTGTTGTGACCCATGAGACGCGAGGTGATCGACGACTTGACGGACCCGGCGAACTTCACCACGTCGGCCTGCTCGGCCACCGGCACGAGCACCCAGTTGTCGGCCGCGTTGTCGTACATCCACACGACGGCGGTGGTCGTGGCGGTGCCGGCCTTGGCGCCCTGGAAGACGTAGTACGCCTTGCCGTCGTTGCCGGTGTAGTCGCCGGAGTTGCCGTCGCCGTCCTGGAGGTCGTCCGGACCGGTGCGGAAGAACTCGACGTTCAGACCCTTGATCGGCTCACCGTTCTGGTCGACCGCCTTGTAGGTCTCGGTCACCGTGGTGCCCACGGGCTGCGTGTCCGCACCCGTGTGGGTGAGGGTGTAGACCGAGTTGGCGAAGTCGATCACGTACCAGTTGATCGTCTGCCATCGCGCCGCTGACGGTCTTGGAGTCGTACTTGACACCGTCGTTGCCGCAGCCGTCCTCCTCCTGGAAGCCGGGCGTGGCGAGGTCGGCGTCGGTCCAGGTGGTGGTGTCGGCGTCGGTCCAGGTGCCGGTGACGATCTGGTCGGTCGCCACATCCGAGTCAGACGGCGCGCTAGGAAGCGTCGTCGGTGAACTCCGACCACACGGTGTCACCGTTGCTGATCGTGTCCGCAGCCTAGTCGTAGATGTCCGCCGGAGACGACCCGTCGCTCAGGTGACGGCCCGAGGTGAGGTTGTCGAACTGGTCGGTGGCGAATAGTTGAAGTTGACGCGTCTCGGTCGTCGGCGCCTTCGGCAGCACGCCGACGGTCTGAGTCGGCCGCGTCGCCGAGGACGATCTTCACCGCACCCGGGTTCAGCGGGTCGAAGGAGTCCAGTCGACCTCCTGGGTGAAGGTCTTGCCGCCCACGGTGAACTTCACCATGGAGGTGACCCAGCCGTCGTCGTCGAAGCCGGCGTCCCTCTCGATCGCCAGGTGGTCACGGCCCAGCCATTGTCATTGGTGGTGAGGTGGTCGGTCGTGCCGCGGTTCTCCCACTCGCCGTAGTTGGCGCCCTCAGCCGCGGCCGGGGCCGGGATGAGCTCGTCCATGGTGTAGTCGGAGCCGGCGTGGTGAAGAAGCCGTGGTCCGTGGTCACGGTGACGTTCTGGTCCGTGAGGTTGGTGCCATCGGCGTTCCGCAGGTGGATCGACACGCGGACCGGGCGGCCAGGTGTCGCGTAGCCGTCCAGCTTGTACTCGTGCGTGCCGGTCTGGCCCACTGCCGGGACGAGGTCCGTCAGCCAGTCGACCTCGAGGTCGACCGACTCGGCCCCGGCGTCAGCCGCGGTGCCCGTGGTCTGGGCGTACAGGTCGGCGTACATCTCGCGCGGCTGCGGGGTCTCGCTCGGGTCGGTCAGCGAGACGCTGATGCCACCGTTCGAGTCCGTGGTGTCCATCGCGGAGTTGTTGTTGATCCGCGTGGTGCCCGCGGGCTGCGAGGTCGAGACGAACGAGTCGCCGGCGCCGTCAGGGGCGTACTCGTCACCAGGGGCGTAGTCCATGGTGACCTCGCGGCCGGCCAGGCCGGTCCCGTCCTCGAGCTCGAGGGTGCCGTTGAAGGTCTTCGAGCTGCCGGCGGGCGCCTGGGCGACCTCGTCGTCGGCCCAGACGATCTCCGCGTTGCCCATCTTGACGTTCAGCGGGGCGCCGGACAGGTCGCCGGCGGTCTTGCCCGGGTTGCCGTCGCGCTCGATGTAGGTCGTGAGCGTGTAGGTGCCCGGAACGCCACCGGTGGGAGCCGGGATCGTGGCCTTGCCGTTGGTGCCGGTGGTCACGTTGCCGGAGCCCGCCGCCTGGCTGGCGCCACCCGCGAACGGGGCGACGGACCAGCTGTAGAGCACGTTCTCGTTGTTCTTCGGAGCACCGTTCTGGTCGGTCACAGTGATCGTGACCGGGTCGGCGGCGTACTCACCGAAGTCGAGCGCGTTGCCGAGGGCGGACGCGTTCGGGGTGATCGCGGAGGCCGCGTCGTTGTAGGTCGTGACGGTGACGTTGCGCTGGAAGTCCTTGGCGGACTGGTAGCCGTCCTCGTCGTCGACGTTCACCAGGTAGGTGAAGGTGTTGCCGTCGGCGTCACCGGTGACCGGGAAGGTCGCCTTGCCGTTGGCGTCGGTGTACTTGGTGACCGGGGTGCCCGTCGGGTCCTGGACAACCTCGGCGCCGGCGATCGCCTTGCCGCTCTGGTCGAGCACCGTGACGACGACGTCGGTGTCAGGGTTGCTGGCCGGGGGGTTCGCGTTCGTGGCGGCAGCGGTGACCGTGGTGATCGTCTGCTTGTAGACGTTCACGGTCTCGTTGTCGTCGGTGCCCGCCATGCCCTGCACGACCGCCTGGTCGAGCTTCGGGTCCGTGGTGTCCCAGGGGTAGTGACCAACGGAGGTGTCGAAGTTCGCGACGCCCTTGAAGGTGCGCACGCCGCCGGCGGGGTCGCCGTAGATGTCCGCGGCCATTGCGTCGTTGAGACCGTCGCCCTGGTCCTGAAGCGTGACGGGGTTGGTCACGTCGGACGTGGTGCCGGAGAGGATGCCCCAGTCACCGGTGTGGCCGGTGTAGGGGGCCTCGAAGATACCGACGCTCGAGCCGGGGGCGTTGGCGATGTCGATCGTGGTCGCGTTGGCGTCCACGGTGACGATCTGGGTCTGGGCGGTGCCGATCTCCTGGCCGGCGTTGCCGAGCGGCTGGGCCGTGATTTCCACGCCGTTGGGGATGCCGTAGGTGTTCGACGGCGGGGCCCACTCGGCGGAGAAGACGCCGTTGGAGCGCGAGACCGTGGCGATCGTGGTGGTCACCGTCGCGAAGGTGTAGGAGTAGCGCATCTGCGCCACTGAGGAGCCGCCGGTGGAGACGAGGTGGACGGTCTGGTTGACGCCGTCGTTGCGGACGCCGACTGCCGGCACCGTCATGTTGGAGGCGGTGAAGAGCTCCGACTCGGTGGGGGCGTAGCGCTCCGCGAGGGGAACTGCGTTTGCTGAGCCGGCGAGGAACGGAAGGCCCGTTACTGCCAGTGCGGAGACGGCTGTGACAGCCAGGCTCCGCTTCATGCCGCTGCTGATCATGTTGAAACCTTTCCGGAATCTTTATCCCCTCGCAGGGAAGTCCCCTGTCCGGAGCAGGGAGCCGAGGGCCCCCGTAGTACCGACGCACCAGGGACCTCTAGGCCGCTGACGCCAACGCGGACGTTACGGACTCATGCCGCAGAAGGTTCAGTACTTGCATGACCTGGGTCACAGTGACAAAAAACCCAAGTGCGGCATACGAGGCGGTTTCGGCGTTTGCTGCGCATGTGTGCGCCTTCGAAAGTCAGGACAGGAGCAGCGGTCCTCCCCTACTGTGACGGTTGCTGGACCAGGGACGTGAGAGCGTTCCCTACCACCAAGGGGATCGAGACCAGCGGTCACCGCAGCGGCACAGGGGGGATTTGCTTGGGGACGCCGTCCGGGGAGTCGGCACCTGCCACGCGGAGGCGGGGGCGGCCGTACCGCCTGCCCGAAGACCCCACGCCGCTGACCCGGGTGCACGGCGGGGTCAACCAGCGCATCGCCTGGCTGCTCGGCGTCTCCCGCATCCATGCCGCGGACCCCGACCTCGCCAAGCGCGACTGCTTCATCGACGCGCTGCGGGAACGCGGCCTCACCGCCGACCACTCGCGGATGAGCCGCTGGGAGTCCGGCCGGCAGCTGGTGCCGATGAAGGTGATCGCGGCGTACGAGGACGTGCTCGGGCTCGCCACCGGCCAGCTCACCGCCGTCGCCGAGGGCATCCGCCGCTCGTTGGACCCCAAGTCGAGCCCGCTGGAGATGCTCGACGCCAACCCGATGCTCGTGCACCTCGAGCTCGACGAGCTCTTCGAGGCCGTGCTCGGCGGCAACGCCACCGGTGAGAGCTGGATCAAGCTCTCCACCGCACTGACCCGCTACCGCGAGGTCTACCTGCTCCCCGACACCTGGACCCAGATCTCCGACCTGCTCGTGCGCGAGCTCGGCCGCTCCACCGGTCTCGCCTACGTGCTCCGCTTCGAGGCCTTCCGGATGATGGTCCGGCACACCACCTCGCAACGGCACGTGGTCAAGGCGCTCGGCGCGCTGGTCACCGACCCCGAGACGCAGTTCGTCCTCGCCCCGATCTCGCTGCTGCAGGAGGTGGAGGAGAAGCAGGCCGGCGACCTCGTGCTCCGTCTCCTCGCCGGCGGCCGCGGGCAGCTCCGGATGGGGGCGTCGTGGGCGGCGGCGGGCAAGATCGCCCGGGCGCACTTCGAGCGCCTCGACCTCGACCGGCTCGAAGCGGTCGCCCTGCACATGCTGCGGGAGAGCCGGCACAACGTGCACGACATCGACGCCCTCGACATCGCCGCCCAGCTCCCCGAGGACTCCCGCGAGCGGCTGATGCTCGCGGTCAAGGACACGCTGACCCAGCCCCGGCTCGACCTGGCCATCCACCACGGCGAGCTGCTCCCCATGGAGACCACCCGGCCGCTGGCCACCCGGATCGCGGAGAAGGTCCAGGCCGACACCACCGCGTCGTACGCCGTGGAGCCGGACGCGATGCTCCAGCGACTGGTGCGCGAGGCGCTCTTCCATGTCAACCACGAGCGTCGCTACCAGGCCTCCGTGCTGCTCAGCGTGAGCCCCTACCGCGATGCGCTCGGCGAACAGCTCCAGCGCACCGTCTCACGGGGCGAAGAGGTGCCGGCCGTGCGCGCGCTGCACACCATGCACCAGGTCGCCTCCGAGGCGCAGCGCGACACCCTGCTCGCCTGGGGGCTGCACGAGACCCGGATGCCGGTGCGCGTGACCGCGCTGATGACGCTCGGCCAGGTCATCGGCAAGCTCACCGCCGACGAGGAGGCCGAGCTCGTCGCGGCAATGAACGCCGCCGACATTCCGCCGATCACACGGGCCACGATGTACGTGCTCGGGATGGCGGGCGCCGAGTGCCTCGCCGAGCTCTCCCGCACCGGCCCCGACCCCGCGGCCGCCGCCTGGTGGCTCCGGATCGGGCCCAGCATCTCCGAGACCCGGATGTGAGCGGCCCGGGCCACCTGTCGAACGCCGCTACGCCGAGGTGACCCGGACCGGTTAGCACGCTACCGGATCGATCCAGCAACGAAGAGCAGTGGCCTGCCTGGCCGAAATGGGTGTTTTGCCCATTCCCGGTGACCAACGACCAGCGGGTGCCGAGGTCACGCCGCCAGGCGGCTCCCGGGGAGCTCAGGCGACTCAGGGGCGAGGTCCGGGCGGGTCCTGGGCCGGCGATTCACGGACCCGGAAAGTGAAGCACCCACGAGGTGCCGGTCAGGATTCGTTGTCAGACCTGCGGTAGCCGGCCGCGAAGTTGCGCACGACGGCCACGAGCCACGGGACGACGTAGAAGGCCACCAGGAGCACCACGATCAAGAACTGGGCCGCGAGAGGGACCTCGAGGTTCAGGTAGTCGAGTAGAACGCTCAGCGCGAACAGCGCGACCATCACAACCAGCCCGCTCGGACGTACACGCTCAGCCCAGTTGGCCGCCGCTACTGCCGTGTCTCCTGCTCGCCTCACGGCCGAGATTGTGTCAGACACCTGGCTGCCGAGCTCACGGCCGGCTGAGTCGCTGCACCCAGGCGGGGGCGACCAGGAACGCCTCGGCCCGCAGCGCGGCGACGCCGACCCGGGGCAGGTCGGCTGAGGAACGGAAGCAGATGAACCGCGGCACCCACTCGGGGCGGAACTTGGCGTTGGCCCGGTAGAGCGACTCGATCTGCCAGAACCGTGACAGCGAGAGCAGGATCGACCGCCAGATCCGCAGCGCCGGACCGGCACCCAACCGCTCCCCGCGGGCGAAGACGCTGCGGAACACCGCGAAGTTCAGCGAGACCTTGCGGACTCCCAGGGCATCGGCCTCGGCCATCAGCCCGACCACCATCTGCTCGATGATCCCGTTCTCGGAGTCGCGGTCGCGACGCATCAGGTCCAGCGACAGCCCGTCGGCGCCCCAGGGCACGAAGTTCAGCAGGCCCTTGAGCGCACCGTCGGAGTCCGTGGAGAGCACCACCACCGACCGTCCGTCCTCGGGTGCGCCGAAGCGGCCCAGCGCCATGGAGAAGCCGCGCTCGACGGCACCGTCGCGCCACTCCTCGGCCTTCGCGACGACCATCGCCCGGGTCTCCTCGTCGAGGTCGGCGACCCGGTGGCAGGAGACCGTGAGCCCGGCCCGGGCGCAGCGCGCCGCGGCCTGTCGTACGACGCGGATGCTGCGCCCCTCCAGCGAGAACTCCTCCACGCGCAGGATCGCCTCGTCGCCGAACTCGAGCGCGTCCATCCCCCAACGGTGGAACGCCTCGGCGCCCTGCTCGCTGGCGGCGAGGACCGCGGGCACCCAACCGAAGGAGCGCGCCTCGTGCAGCCACGCGGCGATCGCACCCGGCCAGGCTTCGGGGTCGCCGATCGGGTCTCCCGCGGCGAGGCTGACCGAGCCCACGACCCGGTAGGTGATCGCGGCCTTGCCGCTCGCGGAGAAGATCACCGAGCGGTCGTCGCGCAGCGAGAAGTAGGAGAGCGAGTCGATCCCTCCCCACCGGTCCAGCAGCGCGGAGAGATCACCGCGCTCCTGGTCGGTCAGCGGGTGCGGTCCCGTGGCCGGCTCGAGAGCCACGAACGCGGCGAGCAGGAGCACGCTGGCACCCAGGACGACCAACGCCACCGAAGCGCGGTTGTGGTCGGCGGTGTCCAGGAACCGGATCGGTCCGTCGATGCCGACCAGCCCCAGGAACGCGGACACGAGCCGGTCCAGCTGGGTGGTGCCGGGCGCCTGCCCGTCGCCGTCGATCAGCAGCCACAGGTACCCGAGCACCGTGGCCACGATCGGCCCGACCAGCAGCACGCTGACCAGACGGCCGAGGGAACGCGGGTCGGGTCGCGCGGTGAAGTTGCGCCGGGCGCTCACCAGGAGCACGAAGATCGCCACCGACAGCGACGCCTCCTCGACGTCGAGACCCTTCACCAGGTGCAGCAGCACGGTCAGCGCGGTCAGTACGGTGGCCGCCAGCCAGGCGCGGAACTTCCCGCGGCGCAGGGCCCGCGACAGCACGATCAGGATCAGCCCGGTCGCCGCCGCACCGGTCGCCGCCGCGGCCGGGAAGACGCCGGGGATCATCTCGTTGACGATCGCGGTCCGGTCCCGGAAGGCCGGCAGGATCGCGCTGAGCACGGTCACCGCGCCGACCAGGCCGACGATCCGGCCCAGCCACTGCGGGGTCCGCAGCGCCGTCATCAGTTTCGCCACCACGGGCGTCAGCCTGTCACGGCTCGGCCTCCCGCCCGGCCCGGGGTACGGCGGCGTAGGTTGACGTATTGTCAGGTTCGGGGGACGACGACTGCAGGGAGCGCTCCATGACCGGCACACCGAGGAACCTGCTCGAGGATCTGGAGCCCGTCGTGGCCGAGAACCTCGACCGCCACCTGGCCATCGCCCAGGAGTGGCACCCCCACGACTACATCCCCTGGAGCCAGGGGCGCGACTTCGCCTTCCTCGGCGGCGAGGACTACGCCCCCGAGCAGTCCCAGCTCTCCGACACGGCCAAGGCCGCGATGTTCACGAACCTGCTCACCGAGGACAACCTCCCGTCGTACCACCGCGAGATCGCCACCCGCTTCGGCCGCGACGGCGCCTGGGGCACCTGGGTCGGGCGATGGACGGCCGAGGAGAACCGGCACGGCATCGCGCTGCGCGACTACCTCGTGGTGACCCGGGGCGTCGACCCCGTCGAGCTCGAGCGGGCGCGGATGGACTACATGACCTCCGGCTACGACTCCGGCGACAAGACCGCCCTCGAGACGGTCGCCTACGTGTCGTTCCAGGAGCTGGCCACGCGGGTCTCGCACCGCAACACCGGCAAGGTCACCGGCGACCCGATCGCCGACAAGCTGCTGGCGCGGATCTCCAAGGACGAGAACCTGCACATGGTCTTCTACCGCAACATCGTCGCGGCGGCGTTGGAGATCGCCCCGGACGAGACGATGCGGGCGATCGCCGACGAGGTGATCAACTTCGAGATGCCGGGCGCCACGATGGCGGGCTTCCGTCGCAACTCGATGATCATCGCGAAGGCCGGGATCTACGACCAGCGGCTGCACTACGACGAGGTGATCATGCCCGTCCTGCGGCACTGGAACGTCTTCGACCGCTCCGGCTTCGGCGACGTGGGCGACAAGGCCCGCGAGGAGCTCGGCGCCTTCCTCACCGCGCTCGACACCCAGGCCACACGCTTCGTCGAGCGCCGGGCTGAGAACCGCGCCCGGGTGGCCGCGCAGTCCGACTCCGACCTGACCCCCGACATCGCGTCCTGAACCGCCTGCGCACCCGGCCGCCGGTCGAACGCTCCGAGGACTGGTCCGTGGTGGACCGGGACCGGTTGGTGCGCGAGGTGTTGGTGCCCGCCCGGAAGGTGACACCCGGCGGGGCGGGATCCGCGGTCATCGTCGAAGGGCTGGGGCTCTTCGTCCCCGAGCTGCTCGGGCTCTTCGACCTGCGCGTGTGGGTCGACGTACGCCTAGAGGAGGCGACGGCCCAGGGCATGTGGCGCGACGAGCACGTCTGGGGCAACCCCCAGCGGGACCTCTGGACAGACGTGTGGGCGCCGAACGACGCCGACTTCTTCCGTCGTTTCCGCCCCGACCTCGCGGCAGACATCCTGTTCCGTCGCGAGGAATAGCGGGGATCGGCTGGAAGAGTCACCCGCGCCCGGGGACGTTGGTCCCGAGCACGGCGGACCCCTGCCCCGGGGGGAATACCCCCGGCGGACTATTGCCGACGACCGGGGAGGTTGTGAGCATCGGGAAGTTGGCGTGCGACCCGCCCCGGAGACACCCCGGCCGGTACGCCGCCGAGGAGCAGTCATGCAGATCCGCAAGCACTCGTGGAAAGTCCTGGCGGGAGCGGCGACGATCCTCGCCACGACCGCAGCAACCATGGTGACCGGGGCGGATGCCCATCAGGCCGCCCCCGCACCCTCGATCACCGTGACGCCGTGGCTGACGAACCTGAACGCCCCCCGTGGGATCGCGTTCGACGGCGCCGGCAACTTCTACGTCGCCGAGTCCGGCGTCGCCGGGCCTGATGACCAGGGCATGACCCGATCGGGCCGGGTGAAGAAGTTCGAGCTCGGGTCCAGCACCGCTCTGTGGAGGAAGCGCTTCGACTCGCTCTACGCGCACGAGGCGCCGCCGCCCGCGCCGGCCGACGTACTCGGCCCCGAGGGGATGGGCGCACTCCGAGCCGGATGCGCGGCACCGAAGCCGCGCTCCGTGCGGGACTGCCAGCCGCGCATGATCATGAGCGAGTCGACGCTCGGCACCGGTGCCCCCAGCGACCAGATCGGACGGCTCTACCGGTTCAACCGCAGGACCGGCAGGCACGTCATGCTCAGCAACGTCGGCAACCAGCAGTGGCGTTGGACCAAGCGGCACGCCAACCCGGCCGAGCCCGAGCCCGACTCGAACCCGTACGCCGTCCTGGTGGCCAGGTTCCCCTCAGGCGTGCGCACGTTCGTCGTCGACGCCGGGGCGAACACCCTCGCCGAGGTGATGCCGAACGGTCGCACCCGGGTGGTCGCGCTGATCCCGAACGACACGCCTGAGCACGACGCGGCGCCGACCTGCGTGGCCAAGGGCCCCGACGGGATGCTGTACGTCGGCACCCTGGACCTGATCGTCAACCAGTTCGGCAACGACCCCGGTCACTCGAACGTGTGGCGGGTCAACCCCGACGCGAGGTACCCGACCAAGCCGAAGGTGTGGGCGTCAGGGCTGACCACGATCACGGCGTGCACCTTCGACCGTGCCGGCAACTTCTGGGCGGCCGAGATGTTCGCCCCGAACGAGTCCGGCCCGCCCGGAGACATCGTCCGGATCCCGTTCCACCGCCCCATGCACCAGACCCACCTCGGTCTCGGCGAGCTGCCGCTTCCCGGTGGCATCGTGCAGGGGCCGGGCAAGGCGCTCTACGTGAGTGTGAACTCGGCGGCGCCCGGCCCGGCCGGTGCGGTGATGCGGGTGGTGCTCAACTGACGGGCTGCCCTAGCGCAGGTCGAACCGATCGAGGTTCATGACCTTGTCCCACGCGGACACGAAGTCGGTCACGAACTTCTGCTGCGCGTCGTCGCTGGCGTAGACCTCGGCGACGGCGCGCAGCTCGGAGTTGGACCCGAAGACGAGGTCCACCCGGCTCGCGGTCCAGGTGACGTCGCCGGACGCGCTGCGCCCCTCGAACGTCTCCTGCGAGTCGTCGGTGGCCTTCCACGTCGTACCCAGGTCGAGCAGGTTCACGAAGAAGTCGTTCGTCAACGTGCCGGGGCTCTGGGTGAGGACTCCGAGGGACGAGTGCTGGGCGTTCGCGCCCAGGACCCGCAGGCCGCCGACGAGCACGGCCATCTCCGGTGCGCTCAGGGTCAGCAGGTTCGCCCGGTCGATGAGCAGGTACTCGGCCGGAAGCCGGTGCCCCTTGCCGAGGTAGTTGCGGAACCCGTCCACGGTCGGCTCGAGCGCGGCGAAGGACTCGACGTCGGTCTCCTCCTGCGAGGCGTCGGCGCGACCCGGGGTGAAGGGGACCTCGACGTCGTGACCCGCGGCCCGGGCGGCCTGCTCGACACCGGCGCAGCCGGCCAGCACGACCAGGTCGGCGAGCGAGATCCGGGTGCCGCCGGACTGGGAGCCGTTGAAGGACTCCTGGACTCCCTCCAGGGTGCGCAGCACCGTGGCGAGCTCGTCGGGGTCGTTGACCTCCCAGCCGTTCTGCGGCTCGAGGCGGATCCGAGCACCGTTGGCGCCGCCCCGCTTGTCGCTGCCGCGGAACGTCGAGGCCGACGCCCAGGCGACCGAGACGAGCTGGGAGACGGACAGGCCCGTGTCGAGAATCTGGGTCTTCAGTGCGGCGACGTCCTCTGCGGTGACCAGGTCGTGGGTGACCTCCGGGATCGGGTCCTGCCACAGCAGGGTCTCCTGGGGCACCTCAGGCCCGAGGTAGCGGGCAAGCGGCCCCAAGTCGCGGTGCGTGAGCTTGAACCAGGCGCGGGCGAAGGCGTCGGCGAACTCGTCCGGGTGCTCGTGGAAGCGGCGCGAGATGGGCTCGTAGATCGGGTCGAACCGGAGCGCCAGGTCGGTGGTCAGCATGGTCGGGACGCGCTTGGCCCCGCCCTCGTCGGGGGCCGGGACCGCGCCGGCGCCCGCGCCGTCCTTGGGCTGCCACTGGTGGGCACCCGCGGGGCTCAACGTCTGCTCCCACTCGAAGCCGAAGAGGTTGTCGAAGAACCCGTTCCCCCACTGGGTGGGCGTCGTGGTCCAGGTGACCTCGAGGCCGCTGGTGATCGCGTCGGCACCCTTGCCGGTGCCGAAGGAGTTGCGCCAGCCGAGACCCATCTCCTCCAGGGGCGCCGCCTCCGGCTCGGGTCCGACGTACTCGTCGGGGTCGGCCGCGCCGTGCGTCTTGCCGAACGTGTGACCGCCGGCGATCAGCGCGACGGTCTCCTCGTCGTTCATCGCCATCCGCAGGAACGTCTCGCGGATGTCGCGGGCCGCGGCCAGCGGGTCCGGGTTGCCGTTGGGTCCCTCGGGGTTGACGTAGATCAGCCCCATCTGGACCGCGGCGAGCGGGTTCTCCAGGTCGCGGTCGCCGGTGTAGCGGGTGTCGCCCAGCCACTCCGTCTCCGGCCCCCAGTAGACGTCCTCGTCGGGCTCCCAGACGTCCTCGCGTCCGCCGGCGAAGCCGAAGGTCTCGAAGCCCATGGACTCCAGCGCCACGTTGCCGGTGAGCACGATCAGGTCGGCCCAGGAGAGGTTCTTGCCGTACTTCTTCTTCACCGGCCACAGCAGGCGGCGGGCCTTGTCCAGGTTGCCGTTGTCGGGCCAGCTGTTGAGCGGCGCGAACCGCTGCTGGCCGGCGCCGGCACCACCGCGGCCGTCGCTGATCCGGTACGTGCCCGCGCTGTGCCACGCCATCCGGATCATGAAGGGTCCGTAGTGGCCGAAGTCGGCGGGCCACCAGTCCTGCGAGGTGGTCAGGACCTCGGAGATGTCCCGCTTCACGGCCGCGAGGTCGAGGCTCTCGAACGCCTCGGCGTAGTCGAAGTCGTCACCGAGGGGGTTCGCGACGGCGGGGTTCTTGGCGAGGATCTTCAGGTTGAGCCGGTCCGGCCACCAGCCCCGGTTGCCACCGCCCTGCGTGGGGTGGGGAGCGCGGTCGTCCGCGACCGGGCACCGGCTGGCAGCCGGCTCACCCGACTCTTCGTTCATCTCGCCGACGACTGCATCGTGGTGCTCAGGCATGACATTCCTTCCGGGGGGCTGTTCAGGGAGCGGGGATGGAACAGGCGGGGCACAGGCCCCAGTAGACGACCTCGGCCTCGTCGATCGTGAAGCCGTGGTCGTCCGTGACGTCCAGGCACGGCGCGACACCGGCGGCGCACTCGACGTCGACGATGGCACGGCACGAACGGCACACCAGGTGGTGGTGGTTGTCCTCGACGCGTGACTCGTAGAGGGCCACGGAACCCGACGGCTGGATGCGTCGTACCAGACCGGTGTCGGTCAGCACGCGCAGCACGTCGTACACCGCCTGGTGGGAGACCTCGCCGAGGTCCCTGCGCACGACGCCGATGATCGAGTCGGTGTCCGCGTGCGGGTGGTCCCGCAGCGCGGTCAGCACCGCCACTCTCGGGCGGGTGACCCGCAGGCCGGCGCCTCGCAGCTCGAGCTCGAAATCGGAGGCCGTGGACACGTCGCCGAGTCTCGTCCACTCTCTGGAATGAGTCAAGAATTGCCGGAGTCGTATCCTCCGAGCATGGGGAATCGCAGCGTGGGAGTGGCCCTCCTCGCCTCGGTTGCCTCGGTTGCCTCGGTTGCCTCGGTGCTCGCCGGCTGCACGGCGCAGCCGTCAGAGTCCGCTGCCCCGACCCTGTCACGGTCACTGTCGTGCGCCACCGCGGTGCAGAACAGTCCGCTGCCGGAGTGGGCACGGGCCGGCTTCAGCCAACCCACAGAACCCGTTCGGCATGTCCTGGGCGTGCGCGGGGACATCGTCGGCGTCGTCTTCGGCTACCCGTTCCACGCCCCGCGTCCCGAGCCGGGGCACCGGAACAAGATCCTCTGGGTCTCCAACCCCGATGCGGGCGTCGGCACCGCCGGGGCGGCCGCTACGCACGGGCGGCTGCACATCCACGCGAGCCTGAACGGGTCCGACCTCACCGTCGAGCGGGTGGTGGACGTCGGCCCCTCACTGGTCGACCTTCCGCGTGCGGGGTGTTGGACGCTCACCGTCACCTGGGGCAGGCACCAGGACCAGGTCGCGGTCCCCTACGAGCCCAGCTGACCGTCGGCGTCGGGAGCAGCCAGGGGCAGCGACCGCGACACCCTGATGCTGGTCGTCCTCGTGACGTAGCCGAGGTGCTCGTTGAGGCGCCGCATGGGCGCGTTGCCCGCCTGCGTCCAGGTGTAGAGCTCTCGGAGTCCGTTGTCCGCAGCCCACCGCAGGGTGCGCTTCTTCAGGTGGGAGGCGATGCCACGGCCGCGCCAGTCCCGGCGTACGGCGGTCAGCGCGTTCTCGCCCCGCTCGGGTCGGTCGGCATCGCGGGTGAGACCGGCGCAGCCGACCACCTCGCCGTGGTGGAGGGCCAGGAACATCGGGTCGCCGGCCCACTCGGCGTTCCACTGCTCGGCGCTGATCTCGAGCGGCGTGTACACCGCGAAGTCGGCGAGCACCTCCCTGCCGAACCTCTCGAAGCAGGCTGCCCACAGCTCCGGCTGCTGGCTCAGCTCCACGACCTCGATGCCGTCGATGCCGTCGATGCCGTCGGTGCCGTCGGTGCCGTCGGTGCCGTCGGTGCCGTCGGGCAGCTTCGGCGACGGTGGTTCGTCGCCGACGGCGCGCACCTGCTCGATCTCGCGGTCGACCTCGACGAAGCCGAACCGCTCCGCGAAGGCGAGGGACCCCTCGTCGTCGACACTGGCCCGGACCGACGGCAGGCCGAGACCGGCGCAGTGCTCGGCCAGCGCACGGAGCACGGTGGAGCCGACCCCGAGACGACGATGTTCTGGGAGGACCCGAGGCGCGACGAACCCGACGCCCGGGGAGTTCGACTCGTCGGCCATGCCGGAGCCCACCACCGTGCCGTCGATGGACGCGAGCAGGAGCAGCCGGCTCGCGGACTCCTGCGCACGCAGCTCGGCGGCGGTGGGACACCGCTCGATGGGTACGACGGCGATGCGGATCGCGCGCCATCCCTCGTAATCGTCGTCGGTGGCGCAGACGGACAGCTCCATGCGCGGCAATCTAGGCGACACGTCAAGAGGCTGTCGTCCGAGAAGGCCGGGTGCCTACGATGCCGCCATGGAGGTCTTGGACTGGCTGCTCGACGGTGACCCTGCGATCCGGTGGCAGGTGCTGCGCGACCTGACCGAGTCGCCGGAGGACCGGGTCGCCGAGGAACGAGCGCGCGTCGAGACGGAGGGCTGGGGAGCCCGCCTGCTCGCCGTACGAGACGCGGACGGGCAGTGGGCCGGAGGCGCCTGCTTCCCGCGCTACGTCCTCGACGCGTGGCGGGCCGGCGAGCAGCCGGACTTCGGCGGCGGTCAACCCTGGAGCGCGACCCTGCCGACGCTGAGGCTGCTGCACGACCTCGGCCTCGACCCGCAGGCACCGGCGGCCCGCGAGACCATCGCCCTGGTCACCGCGAACTGCCGCTGGGAGCACGACGGTGAGCGGTTCTTCGACGGCGAGGTCGAGCCGTGCATCAACGGCCAGACGCTCGTGATCGGCGCCTACTTCGGTGCGGACGTCGACGGCCTGGTCACGGGCCTGCTGGCCCAGCAGCTCGACGACGGTGGCTGGAACTGCGAGGCCGAGAACGGCGCCACGGTGTCGTCGTTCCACTCGACGATCTGTGTCATCGAGGGTCTGCTCGAGTACGAGAGGTCAGGCGGCACTGTCGCCGTCGCGGAGGCTCGCCGGCGTGGCGAGGAGTACCTCCTGGAGCGGCGGCTCTTCCGGCGCAAGAGCACCGGCGAGGTGGCGGACGAGGCATGGCTGCAGTTCTCCTGGCCGCCACAGTGGAACTACGACGTACTCCGGGGACTGGATCACTTCCGCCGCACGGGCAGCGCCCCCGATGAGCGCCTGGTCGAGGCGGTTCAGCTGGTCCGCGACAAGCGACAGCCGGACGGCACCTGGCTGCTGGAGAACACCCACCCCGGCGAGACCCACTTCGAGCTCGAGGACGGCGACGGTCGGCCGAGCCGGTGGAACACGTTGCGGGCCATGCGGGTCCTCGACTGGCACGATCGACACAACGCCACACCAGGTGGCCGTAACTGATCGGAGACTCTGGCTCGTGAAGACCATGACCTGCAAGCAGCTCGGAGGTCCGTGCGACCTCTCCCACCAGGGGCAGACCGCCGACGAGATCATCAAGGCGCAGGACCGCCACCTCAAGGAGGTGGTCGCCAACGGCGACTCCTCCCACGAGGCCGCGCTCAAGGACATGAAGGGGCGGTGGAAGAACCCCATCGCCGGGATGGGCTGGTACCGCTCCGTGAAGCGCGACTTCAAGGCGCTGCCGGAGAGCTGAGCGTGAACGCATGAAGGAGGTTCACCACGCGGACGACGCCGAGCCGTCCGGCGTACCCGGTGTGCAGCCCGGCACCGGAGAGCAGCCGGACGGCACGACGCTCACCCTCGAGGTGGACGGCGAGCGCTTCGCCCTCCGGCCCGACGAGTACGGCGGCACCCACTACACCTGGCTGACCGGGCGCAACGACGGCTACGGGTTCAGTCTGAGCCCGACGCCGCATCATTCCGCGGAGCAGCATCGAGACCACATCCGCTCGTTCCTGGCCCAGATCGACCCCGAGACGGGCTACCTCGAGGACGGCTGACTGACGCGCCTCGAGGACGCGGCGGTCAGGGGTGAACCGGGGTCCGACCCCGATGCGGCCAGGGCTCACCCGGCCACACACTTGACCCCTCGTCGCCGTCCGAGGAGTCGATCGCCATGAGCACAACCACCGTCAGCCACGACCGGGACACCCGCATCGACGTGAGGCTCGTGATCAGCGCGCTGTGGATCACGACGCTGTTCGTCTTCGCCTACGTCGACATCTTCACCTTCTACCGGGCCGACGTCCTCGAGGCAGCACTCGATGGGACGGTCGCGCGCACGGCCTTCACCGTTGACCAGGTGTTCCTGACCCTGACCCTGGTCTACGTCCTGGTCCCGATCCTGATGCTGGTGCTGTCCCTGGTCCTGCCAGCTCGGGTCAACAGAATGGCGAACGTCGTCGTCAGTCTGGTCTACGCGATCACGGTTCTCGCGTCATGCATCGGTGAGACCTGGGTGTACTACGTCGCCGGCAGCATCGTCGAGGCACTCCTGCTTCTCAGCATCGCTCGACTCGCGTGGCGGCGGCCGGCCTAGCCGTGCGCTCTGGCGGTGGCCGCGGCGGGGTGACAGGAGGCCTTACCCCGAGGTCGCCGCCACGAACTGCAGTGACTCGACCATCGACGTGAGCTGGTCGCGCTCCGAAGCCGTGGAGGTCGGTCCGTACGCCGCGTCGACCACGAGGCGCTGGCCGTCGACGTCGAGGATCCACACCTCGTCGACCTGGTCGTCCTTGTAGATCCCACGACCGTCCCAGAGCCCGGGATCCGCATCGCAGGCGCGAAGGTCGTGGGGACCGGCCAGCTCGACGTACAGACCCCTGGACCCCGCGAGGGTCACCGGCTTCGGCACGGACGCGCGGGTCGACTTCTGGGCGACGAGAGCGGCGGCCAGGTCCTCGACGGAGGGTCCGGGAGCGGCGCCATCATGCAGCGGCCGCAGGCAGGCGTCGCGCTGGACCCGCCCGACCATCGACAGGCCCAGGAACGCGTCTCCATCGTGCGACACGACGTACCAGTCGTCGCCGTCCTCGAAGCCGCTCGGGACCTCGACCAGGGCTTGCGGAGTCTCCACCCCGGGCTTCGCGAGGAAGGAGATCCGGTGCGTCCCCGGCGCGACCGCGGCCTCTTCTCCGACCGGATGCGGGTGGTCGGCCCTTCCGCCGGGTGAGCTGCCGGAGCAGGAGGTCAACAGCAGGCCTAGCGTGGCGACAAGGGCCGAGACGACCTCGGGTCGCGGGTGTCGGTTCATGGTGCTTCTCCTCGGTGGATGACTCAGGGCAGCTGGGTCAGGGTGCGCACGACGACGGCGTAGCGGATGTCTCGGGGATCGCCGCGCACGACCTGCACCTCGACCTGGTGGTCGGTTCCGCTCGGTAGGCGCGCGCCCAGCTCCGTGAAGTGGCCGGTGCCGTGGGGGTCCACTGCCACGGGGGCGATCGGGTTGCCGTCGACGAGCAGCCGGAGGTCGACGCCGCAGACCTGCTCGACCGCAGCCTCGTAGACGTGGGTGTCGGTCGACTCCCAGTCCGGGAGCTCGTCCGCGTGCTGCTTCAGGCAACGCTCCCGGTGCGGGCCGCGGCCGACGTACACGTCGACGACGTGCTCGGGGTCCGATGCCGGCAGCTCGAAGGCCAGCCGGTGGGAGTCAGGGGCAGCGACCACAGCCCGGTCGAGGAGCCAGGCAACTCCATCGATGCTGGTCAACGCCCCGAAGTACCAGGGCTCGCCGTTCCCCGCATCGTCGAACAGCTGCATCACCGGCGGCACAGCCGGGTCGTCGTAGATCCGGAACCCGAACTCTGCGTCCGTCGCCTTGAGCGGTTCGGGCACCGGGCAGTAGCCCCCGGACCCGTCCCCCGCGATGCAGTCCAACAGCTCCTGGGACGGAGGAGCCATGGCGAAGACCCGTGCGGTCTTCTGCTCGAGGCCGACCACCTTGTCGATGAACCCGTTCAGGTCGGCGGCGGGTGCGAGCGACATCGGATCGCCCGACTCGCACTTGCGGAAGGTCCACCAGTCGTGAGCCCCACCCGGACTGTCTGAGACGAGATCCCCATCGGCGAAGGCGATCCAGGTGGGCACCTCGTGGGACCGGCAGTCGTACACGATGGAGCTGGTGTCGACATGGGCAGTGACGGTGGCAGAGAGATAGGTGTCACCGACGTGGCGGGGTTGGGTGTTGGTCACGGTGGCGAGAACCTGGAACCCGGTGAGGTCGGCGGGTCCGATGTCGGGACTGACCGTCTGCTGACCGGCGGGGACCTCGAAGACCTTCGTCTGCGACGGAGACGGAGACGGGGACGGGGACAGGTCGGCCGGCGGTGGATCCACCCGCAGGTCGTCGCCGATCGCGGCGAGCGCACCCACTGTCACGGTGGCGGCGACGGCGAGTACGGCGGCCGTGGCGATACGAGCCCGCAGCGTACGACGGCGCCGGGCCTCGAGGAGCTCCTCGAAGGCGGGCTGGCGGACCAGCTGGCCGACCGCACCCAGTCGATCAAGCTCAGACATGGTCGGCCTCCTCGGACTCTGACATCAGCGGCGCCAGCAGCTCTCGGCCGCGGGCCAGACGCGTCTTGACGGTTCCTTCTGGGACGCCGAGCTCCCGGGAGATGTCCCCGATGGATCGGTCGGCGAGGTAGTGGAGCACCACGACGGTGCGGTGCGGCAGGTCGAGCTTTCCGAGTGCCTCGACGAGGGCGACGTGCTCGGGGTCGACCTCGGCGTCAGGGGTCGGACCGGGCACCTTCGTCCGAAGTTTGCGAACCACTTCCGCGTGACGCCACCGGTTGCGCACGTGGTTGAGGGCGACGGTGCGCAACCAGGCTTCGCTGTTGTCGACGTTGGCGAACAGCTGTCCCTTGGCGAGGGCCTTGAGGAAGGCCTCCTGGACGGCATCCTCGGCGTCGGCGAGGTCACCGGTGAGGGCGAACAGCTGGACCACGAGACGTCGGTACGACGCGTCGTACACCTCCCTGACGTACTCCTCGCGTGCCATCCGCATCACCTTCACGAAACGTCGCCATCTGATGATCCACCCGTACGACACCTGAGGGGGTGGCCCGGTTCATTGGTCGGCCGAAAAAAGCACGGGCCGGGCGGGGTCCCTGTTGGCCGGTTGTGGCAGGTTGTCGTATCCACGGAAGGCCGTTCGTGGTGAGAGTGGAAGCGGTCATCGGGACCGCCAGCAACTGAAGGAGAAGTGGCATGACGCAGTACCTGTTGGCCGTCCATGGCCCCGCCGAGGTGGACGAGTACGGCAACTACGCCTCCAAGGACGAGATGGAAGAGGCGCTCGCCGCGACCGGCGTCTTCAACGACAAGCTCCAGGCCGACGGCTACTGGGTCTTCGCCGGCGGGCTCGAGTCGGCGTCGACCGCGACGGTCGTCGACGGCCGGGGTGAGACGCCCGTGATGACCGACGGGCCGTACCTCGAGACCAAGGAGGTCCTCGGCGGCTTCTGGGTGATCGACGCCCCCGACCTCGACGTGGCGCTCAGGCTCGCGGCCGAGGGATCCAAGGCGTGCCGAGGCAAGGTCGAGGTCCGCCCGTTCGGCGGTCTCGACTGAGACAGGGCCGACGAGTGACGGAGGAGGGGACGGCGGCCGTCGAGCGGGTCTTCCGCGAGGAGTACGGCCGCCTGATCGCCTCCCTCGTCCGTCGCTTCGGTGACATCGACCTCGCGGAGGACGCCGCCGGCGAAGCGCTCGTCGCCGCGTTGGAGAAGTGGCCCGAGTCCGGCGTACCTCCCAACCCCGGCGGCTGGCTCACCGTCACCGCGGGCAACCGCGCGATCGACCGGATCCGCCGCGAGCAGCGGCGCGACGCGAAGCACCAGGCGGCCTTCATGCAGCACGACGACACGCCTCACGAGCCCACCGGGCTGGTGGAGGACGACCGGTTGCGGCTCCTGTTCACCTGCTGCCACCCGGCGCTCGCACCGGACGCGCGGGTCGCGCTGACACTCCGCCTCCTGGGTGGGCTGACCGTGGCCGAGATCGCGCAGGCGTTCCTCGTGCCCGAGACCACGATGGCGCAGCGGATCACCCGGGCGAAGAAGAAGATCGCGGCGGCCAGGGTGCCCTACCGAGTGCCCGAGGCCGCCGACCTCAGCGAGCGGCTCGGCGGCGTACTGGCGGTGCTGTACCTCGTCTTCAACGAGGGGTACCTCGCCAGCGGCGACGGCGACCCGGTGCGAGCCGAGCTCACGGGCGAGGCCATCCGGCTGACCCGGATCCTGCGTCTCCTGCTCCCCGAGGAGCAGGAGGTGGCCGGGCTGCTCGCGCTGCTCCTGCTGACCGAGGCGCGGCGCGAGGCTCGGGTGCGGAACGGGCAGCTGGTCCCCCTCGGCGAGCAGGACCGCGCCGGCTGGGACAGCGCGCTGGTCGCCGAGGGGCACGACCTGGTCCGCGAGTGCCTCGCGGTCAACCGACCCGGCCGCTACCAGATCCTCGCCGCCATCAACGCCGTCCACACCGACGCCGCCGCCGTGTCGGACACGGACTGGT
This sequence comes from uncultured Actinomycetota bacterium, assembly GCA_963740525.1. Taxonomy (GTDB): domain Bacteria; phylum Actinomycetota; class Actinomycetes; order Propionibacteriales; family Nocardioidaceae; genus CAVUEG01. The sequence goes on along the minus strand of CAVUEG010000005.1, from coordinate 71,069 downwards.
CGCAGGTGATCGCGCTCTACGACCAGCTGACCAGGATCGACCCGTCACCGATCGTCGCACTCAACCGGGCGGTCGCGGTCGCGGAGCTGGACGGTCCCGAGGTCGCGCTCTCGCTCGTCGACCGGCTGCCCCTCACGGGCTACCACGCCTGGCACGTCGCCCGCGCGGACCTGCTCCGCAGGCTCGGCCGGACAGCGGAGGCGAAGGCGGCGTACGACGCCGCCCTCGCCGCCACCCAGAACTCCGCCGAGCGCGCCTACCTGAGCAGGAAGCGCGGCGAGCTGGTCTGAGGTCACCTGGACGAAGGCGCGTACCCGCGGGCGGAGTTGGGTAAGCATCCACGGACCGTTCCGTGCGCGCCCGGCCACGGAGCCTGACCGAGGGGACACGATGCAGCCCGACGTGATCGGCGACCGCTACCAGGTGGAGTCGGCGATCGGCCAGGGCGGCATGGGCACCGTGTGGCTGTGCCGGGACGAGAGGTTGCACCGGGTCGTCGCCGTCAAGCAGGTCGGTCTGCTGCCCGGGCAGTCGGTGACCGACTCTGCGCGAGCCCTTCGGGAGGCTCGCTCGTCCGCCGGCCTGAACCACCCCCACGTGGTCACCATCTTCGACGTCGTCGAGGACTCCGGGCAGATCTGGCTGGTGATGGAGTACGTCCCCGGACGCTCCCTCTCGGAGGTGATCAAGCAGGACGGGCCGCTGGATCCCGCCACCGTCGCGGACATCGGCGCCCAGATCGCCGACGGCCTGTCCGCCCTGCACGCGGCGGGCACGATGCACCGTGACGTGAAGCCCGGGAACGTCCTGATCCGCGAGGACGGCGTCGCGAAGATCAGCGACTTCGGGATCGCACGGACCACGGGTGACCAGACCCTCACCGGAGCCGACCTGGTGACCGGAACGCCGAACTACTTCTCCCCCGTGCTCGCCCGCGGCGCCGAGCCCGGACCCGCGGACGACGTCTGGGCGCTGGGCGCGACCTTGTACGCCGCCGTCGAGGGACGCCCGCTCTACGAGCCGCACACCAACCCGCTCGCCGTACTTCACAACATCGTGTCGGAGGCGCCGCCGCCCCCGAAGCGGGCCGGGTTCCTCGCGCCCGCCCTGCAGCGGATGCTCGACCGCGACCCCGAGTCGCGCTGGTCGATGCAGGACGCCAGCCATGTGCTGCGTCGACTCGCCCAGACTCACGGCGCCGAGGCCACCGTGACGCAGACCCGGGAGTCGACGGCCCCCAGCCCGGCCCCAGTTCCCACCCCGGCCCCGGTCCGCGCGCCCGCCCCCTCTCCCGAGCCTGACCGGGACCGCCGCGGTATCGCCCGGGTCGTACTGGTGGTGGCAGCCCTGCTCCTGCTGGTCGTCGCCGGCGCCTGGGCCATCCCCCGACTCGGTGACGGGTCACAGCCCGACGGTGCTCCGCAAGCCGGCCCCACCCAGTCCCCCAAGTCGCCGAAGTCCTCGGCGCCCTCGAAGCCGTCGCAGCAGAGCACGAAGGGGCCCGCCGACACCCAGACCGCGGCGGGAGGGTCGCCCTCCGGGCCTAGGGCGAAGGAAGCCTTCGTCCGCGAGTACTACGCCAAGGCCCCCGGCGGGAACGCCCAGGCCTGGGACATGCTCGGTCCCAGCCTGAAGGAGCAGGGTCGGGACTCGTACTACTCGTTCTGGCGCTCCATCAGGTCCTCGGAGATCAAGTCCGCCACGGCTCAGGCCGGCAGCAACACCGTGGAGATCGTCGTGACCTACACGACGACGAGCGGCAGGGTCAGCACCGAGCGCAAACGCGAAGGTCTGATCACGAACGGCGACGGGGGCTACCTGCTCAACACGGACGAACCGGCAGGGTGAGTCCGGAACTCGGCGGTAGTGCGCGGCTCAGAGCACGGTGCGGTGCACGACCCAGACGTTCGGCTCGACGTACGCCGCGACCCCGTGCTCGATGTCGCAGAACACCGGGGTGAGCGCCTCAGGCAGAAGCACCGGGCCGGTCTCGTCGAACGGCAGCCCGGTCCACTCACGCCACTCCTCGAGGGTGCCGGGAATCACCATCGAGCGAGGGGCCACCTTCGTGATGCGGCCACCGGCCCGCACGTGCACCCGGAGCCACGGGTCGACGGGCAGACCGTCCTCACGCACCCGGAACGCGTAGGTCGACATCGGCTCGTGGACGTCGGACTTCCCATTGGGCCGGACCGGCGCGACGAGCTCGGCAAAGCCTCGCCGTGCGGCGTTGTCGCGCATGGCTGCCAGCATCTGTCCGGAGAGGCCTGTGCCCTGGCGGTCGGGGCGGACGGCGATTTCGACTGCGGAGATCGCGTTGGGGTCCTGGTCGCGGAGGCTGGCCAGCAACCCGCTGCGGATCACCGAGTCCCACCCGTTGTCGGGCAGGCCGTCGTCGCCGAGCACGAACGGGACCGAGTGGGCGTACGCGACGACCTCGCCGGCAGGATCCTGAGCGACCAGGACGTACTCGGCGAACCGCGACTCGACGTTGCCGTAGTACAGCCCACCGATCGGGTCGTGGCGCATGAACTCCGGCCACGAGTTGGGCATGTCCCACATCGCCTCGGCGAGGTCGAGACGGTCGGCGAGGACGGAGATCGTGAGCGGCACACCGACATAGTGCCCCGTCTCGGGGATCTCCGGCACGTACAGTGGCCCGGGGCATCAGGGGGAGAGACAAATGAGGCCGATGGGCTGGGTATCGAGTCGAACCACGACTTGGGTCCTGGCCGTTCTCACGAGTCTGGCCGTGGTCGTGTTCGCCATCTCGATCGTGCCCGGCGTCCGCGCCAGCCCCGGCTTCGACCCGATCATCGACGGCTGGCTGCAAGGCGGAACCTATGTCCTGATCGCGCTGGTCGCCCTTCGATCGCTGATCGGCGACTCCGCGAATCGCCGGCTTCGGCTGGGGCTCGTTGCTGCCCTGGTCCTCGAAGCGGCCGGGTTCGTGCTCTTCGTCGGGATCGTCCGGCGGAGCCAGCCAACGCCGTACCCGTCGATCGCCGACGGGTCGTGGTTGGCCGCCGGCGTCCTCTTCGTCGTCGGGGTGTCCTACGTCGCGTGGCGGCATTCACCCCGAGCCACTCTCACCCTGGTTCTCGATGCCGTGGTCGGCGCGTTCGTCGTCGCCGGGGTCGTGGTCTCGCTGCTGTTCGACACGCTGGTGGGGCTGGCCGATCCCGCGTTGTCGCGCGCCGCCCTGCTGACCAACCTGGCGTACCCGATCTTCAACGTGGCGCTGCTGATGGTGGTGCTTGGTCTACTGGTCGCCGTGCGGGGCCGCACCACGGCCGCGGTGTGGGCGATGTCGGCCGGGGCCGTGGCGTCGGCGGCGGTCGACTTCGTCTTCTTCTACCAGCTGGTGGAGGGCACCTTCCGGCCAGGCAGCCCGCTGGCGGCGCTGTCACTCGCCGCGAACGCCGTCCTCGCCTGGTCGTGCATGTGGCTCGAGGCCCCTTCGAGAACTTCGGCGGACGATGTCCGTGGACTCGTCACCCCCGCCGTCCTCGCGAGCGCTGGGCTGCTGATGCTGTTCGTCGACGCCGTGCGCGGTGCGCCGCTGCTCGGCCTGGTGCTGCTCACGACCGGAATCTTGGTGGCGATCGTCCGCGCCCTGCTCACGCGGCAGCAGGACTCGACTGTCTCCACCGACGCGATCGAGGAGAAGCAACTCGAGCTGGAACGGTTCAAGTCACTGGTCGAGGCGTCGAGCGACTTCGTGGCGATCGCGACCCACGAAGGGGCGATCCTGTACGTGAATCCCCGCGGTCGCGACATGATCGGCCTCGCCCAGGACTTCGATGTGACCACGACGTCCGTGGCGGACTACGTCGACGATGACTCCTGGGAGGAGTGGACGAAGGTGCGTCGCCCGGCGATGTACGAGCACGGGCGATGGCAGGGAGAGCGGTACCTGCGCCACTGGAGCGGGGGGGCGCCGGTCCCGGTCGCGAGCTCCGGCTTTCTTGTTCGACACCCCCGCACCGGGGAACCCTGGTTGCTCGCGACCGTGCAGCGCGACATCTCTGCGCGGTTGGTACAGCAGGCCGAGGTCCAGCGTCTCGCCGATGAGCGGCAGGTCCTGCTCGCCCACCTGGTCGAGGCTCAGGAGGATGAGCGTGCACGGATCGCCGCCGACGTCCACGACGACTCCGTGCAGGCGCTCAGCGCCGTCGAGCTACGTCTCCACCTGATGAGACAGTCACTGGAGCACGCGAGCCCAGAGGTGCTCAACACCGTGAGCTCCTTCCAGGACACCGTGCGGGGCGCGACCGATCGGCTCCGCCACCTGCTCTTCGACCTGGAGTCGCCGGCTCGAGAGACCGATATCGCGACTGCGCTGCAGGGCGCTGCGGCCTACGTGCTCGAGGACTCCGTGAGCTGGACGGTAGAGGCACAGGGTGAGCCGGACCTTCCGGTCGCAGTCCGCGTCATCGCGTACCGGATTGCCAAAGAGGCACTGGTCAACATCCGCAAGCACGCGGAGGCGTCACACGTCACGGTGCGGGTCGACACGGTCGACGGAGGAGTCGAGGTGACCGTCGCAGACGACGGTCGAGGATTCGACGTCGATGGGTTGATCGAGCGCCCGGGGCACCTCGGCCTGCGAGGGATGCACGACCGTGCGGCGGTTGCCGGGGGCCGGGTCGATGTGGTCTCGGCTCCTGGCGTCGGCACCACGGTGCGGATCTGGCTGCCCGGGATGGCGTGACGCCAACTCACACCGAGTCGTTGGCAGCCGTTGGTCAGGAACGGGCTCCGCGTGACTTCTTGCGGACTGTGCGCGGACCGCTGGACGGGAAGGCTAGTCCGAGCCCCGACCCAGACCTTCGATCTTCGCGCATCTTGCGGACAGGTCGCGGATGCTCTGCCAGACAGCTGCTCGAGGCGCGTCGATCTTGAGTGCGCGGATGTATTCGTCGAGACGTTGGGGGCGGTCTTGGAGGTAGGTGACTGCTTTGTTGAGGCTCTCGCCAACCGTCTTGCCGTACGCATCGACTGCCTTGCGCGCGCCAGCCTTCAGTTCGGCGGTCTCGGGTTTCATCATGGCCAGGTCGATGAGGTCGCGGCTGAACGTCGACGTGTCTGCCCAGCGGTCGTCATTGGCGAGCAGCTTGGTTGCGACCTGGTCTGTTCGCGTCAGGCTCCGTACGCCACAAATCTCATCGCCCGGGGCGGGAGTGTCGAGGTCGATGCGGCCTTCATGGATGATCTCGAACTTGATCGCAACCCCCGCTACAAGCACCGAGGTCCGGATCCCGTAGCCGTCAACAGAGGGTGTTCGACCCCGGTCCAGTTCGCGTGTAGCCAGAGCGTCGAGCCCGTGGTCCCTCACTATCTGGCGCAGCTCGCGGTAGGACTGCGGGTCGGAGACCAGGAAGTCGATGTCGACCGATTCGCGGAACTCACCGTTGGTGAGGACGATCGCGGTGCCGCCTCCGAACCAGCAGTTGTGCTCGGCCAGGAGCGGTGCGTCGAGGCTCGACAGCAGCTCAGCCACCTGTTGGTGGTGCAGCCGCCTAAACAAGGAGCCTCCCGTTGCTGTAGGTGTCCGCCAGGTGCTGGATGAATGCCTTCTCGTGGTCGGCCAGCGTCTCCTGGTCGAGGTGTCGCCAGCCGCGTTCGTAGAGGTTGAGCGCCTCCGTCTCGGTGATGGTGGTGCCGGCGTCGGTCTGCCAGGCCAACGTGCGCAGGCCGGGGTAGTCGCCGACCGTGATCGTCGCCGGTTCGGCTGCTGGCGCGTCGAGTATCGGGACGACGAGGTGGAGTCCGAGTGCGGCGGCAACGTTGATGTAGGCGCCGATCGTGACCGAGGGGTTGCCGGCCTCGATCCTGTGCAGGGTGACACGCGAAACGCCAGCAGCTTCGGCACAGGCGACTACCGTGACACCGAGGGCCTTTCGGCGTTCGCGCAGCCGGGCGCCCAGGCGTTCGAGGTCCGCCTGTTGCTCGGAGCTCGTGTACGGGCTAGGGGCTGGCATGTTTCTCATTTTAGTCATTCAGGCCTGTGAGTCAATAATGAGAAACATTTGAATGCCTTCTCGGTCAGACGGGCTGGCCGCAGCGCGAACCCAGCCGTGCGTTCAGTTCGTCCCGGGCCAGACCGATCGAGGGGTTGCCGCGTCGACCTTGAATCGGTGCTGCCCTTGGCCAGCTCAACGGCGTTCACTGCGACCGGGACGCCCAGGTCGTCGAGCGAGTCAGCGTGACTCTGTCGGCGGGACCTGCTTTCATGTAGGTACAGGCCGGTGACAAGAGGTCCAGGGGACTTCTTCTCGGGGAACCGAGATAGCCGGCCTCTTACCTGCCCTCAAATGCCCCAAGGCCGGAAGATCGACTTGATCTGGCCCTGGATGACATCCGTGTACGCCGGCACAGTCTTACCCTCGGCGATCCGCTGGACCCGCCAGAGCGCGTAGTCCGCAGCCTGGATCCCCCACGAGGTGCAGCCAGATCGCCATCTTGTAGAGCCGAACCTTGCCGGCTGCGCGCACGTTCGGGAACGCCGCACTCTTCTTCAGCAGCGTGGCATCGAACCGCACCTGCTGCGCCGCGATGGTCGCATACACATCGCCGCGGGTCGGGTGGGAGTCGTTCTTCGCGTGCAGGCCCTTCGGGAGCTTGATCCCCTTGGCTTCGAGACCGGCCCGCAACTGGTGTCCTTCCCAGATGGCGTCACGGTGGTCGCCCTCGAAATGCGCCGTGCCGACGCCGAAGTACTCCTCACCGGGGCGGCCCTCGAAATCGAGGGTCCCGGTCTCATCGAGGTACAGGTAGTGGTCCACCACGGCACGAGTGTGCCAGCGGTCCCCGACACTCTCGCGGCTCCTCAGCCCCAGAAGATCGGGTCGCCGCTGGTCTCAATGTGGTCGAGGAGCGCCTGGACGTTCTTGGTCGGGCGCTTGGGCTTGTACTCGTGGAACTTGAGGTTGCGATCGCGCCAGTAGATCGCCCACAGGCCCGTCGCCTTGGTGTAGCGCAGCCGCGCGATCGGGAACCGCGTGTGCTCGCCGACGCCGTCCCACGGGGGCCGGACCTCGACGATGTCGACGTGGCGGTCGGAAACGTCAGCCTCGACCTTCAGCTCGTCCCACAGGTGCTCGGGTACCCGCTCTCGTGCCCACAGCCGGATCCGGCGCAGGTCAGTCTCTGGAAGTGCCATCACACCAGCGTGCCACCGTGCGAGCGGAGCACCGCCGAAGACCCGGAGGGTCGACGGCGTGCGGACTACTTACGGACCAGCTCGACCTCAAGAACCAGCAATCCTCAACGCCTACTAGCGAATCCCGGCGAGGCTAAACGTTGAAGCGGAACTCCACCACGTCGCCGTCGGCCATCACGTAGTCCTTGCCCTCCATGCGGACCCGACCGGCGGCCTTGGCGGCAGCCATCGAGCCGGCGGCGACCAGGTCGTCGAAGGAGACGATCTCGGCCTTGATGAAGCCACGCTGGAAGTCGGTGTGGATCACGCCGGCGGCCTCGGGGGCGGTGGCGCCCTTGCTGATCGTCCAGGCCCGCGGTCTCCTTCGGGCCGGCGGTGAGGTAGGTCTGCAGCCCGAGGGTGTCGAAGCCGACGCGCGCCAGCATGTCCAGGCCGGGCTCCTCGACGCCCATCTCCTCGAGCATCGAGCGTGCCTCGTCGTCGTCGTCCAGCTCGACCAGCTCGGCCTCGAACTTCGCGTCGAGGAAGATCGCCTCGGACGGCGCGACGATCTCGCGCATCCGGTTCTTCAGGTCCTCGTCGGCGAGCTCGTCGCTGTCGCAGTTGAAGACGTAGATGAACGGCTTGGCCGTCATCAGCATCAGCTCGCGGATCAGGGACTTGTCGATCTTGGTGGCGATGATCGGCGTACCGGACTCCAGCGCCTCCTTGGCCTCCCGTGACGGCGTCGAGGACGGCGACGCTCTCCTTCTTCATCCGCGCCTCCTTCTCCAGCCGCGGGATCGCCTTGTCGACGGTCTGCAGGTCGGCCAGGATCATCTCGGTCTGGATGGTGGAGATGTCGTTGGCGGGGTTCACCGCGCCGTCGACGTGGGTGACGTCCTCGTCGCGGAAGACCCGGGTCACCTGGCAGATCGCCGAGCCCTCGCGGATGTGGGAGAGGAACTTGTTGCCCAGCCCCTCACCCTCCGAGGCGCCCTTGACGATGCCGGCGATGTCGACGAACTCGACGGTCGCGGGCAGGATCTTGGCCGAGCCGAAGATCTCCGCGAGCTTCGGCAGCCGCGCATCGGGCACCCCGACCACCCCGACGTTCGGCTCGATCGTCGCGAACGGGTAGTTCGCCGCGAGCACGTCGTTCTTGGTCAGGGCGTTGAAGAGGGTGGACTTGCCGGCGTTGGGGAGACCGACGATCCCGATGGTGAGTGCCACGGGCGGCGAGTCTACGGCGGCGTCACGGTCTGGAACGAATCGGCGAGCGCGCGGTAGCGTTGAGCTCTCTGAGGAGGTCACCATGGGAGCTTCGTTCGGCACCCGGCTCGTGGACGCCATCACCGTGCGGGACTCCGCCGGCCTGGCGGCCCTGTTCACTCCTGACGTCGACTTCAAGGGGCTCACCCCTCGCCGGTTCTGGGAGGCGAGCAGCCCGGACGAGGCGGTCGAGATCGTTCTCGGCAACTGGTTCAAGGAACACGACCACGTCGACGGCTCCTCCACGACCGAGGGCGAGCGCATCGGCGACACCGACCGCGTCAGCTACCGCCTCGACCTCACGACGCCTGACGGTCCGCACGTCGTCGAGCAGCAGGTGTACTACCGCGAGCGCGACGGGGCCGTGGAGTACCTCCGCCTCGTCTGCTCCGGCATCCGTCCCGCCTGACCGGTCCAAACCAGAGCGCTTTCGTGTCAACCTGAGGAGACGTCGAACGACTCTCGGGTATGACGAACTCCATCCCCGAGGAGAGGCTTGCCATGGGTGAGCGGCGCCTCGGCAGACGGCATGATGCGGCGCTGGCGCCGGCACAGGCCGGGTCGGCACCGCCGGCCAGCTCCGGGCCAACCCCCGCCAACCCCGACGGGAACGACCCGTTCCTGGCCGGGAGGGCGCCCACGCCGGACCTGCTGGAAGGTGTCTGGCGGCTCGACAACGATGTCGTGCTCGTGAGTTTCACCAAGGACGGGGACGTTCGCCTGGACAACGGTGGACGCCTGTTCGGCGATGCAGGGATGATAGGTACGTACGAGATCGCCGGCGACCTGATCACCGTGAGAGTGGCCGGCGGACCCGCCGGGTGTGCGGGCCAGAACTTCGCGATGCGCGCCTCACTCCCAGCACCGGGGGCCTTGCACTTCGTGCACACCAGGCCCGGGAAAGGCAGCTGCACCCCCATGCAGGACGAGAAATGGGTGCTGCACCACGTGCTTCCCACCAACAACAAGAACCTGGCTGGACTCGACTTCTCGGGAGACGACTTCCAGCCGGTGGCGGCCAGGTCTCAGTTGCACGGCGACTGGATGGCGCAGGGAGGCGGATTCGTCCTCGAGCTGACCCCGTTCGGCGAGTTCTATGTCGCAGATTCCAGCGGTGACGTCGTCGACCACGGCCGGTGGAACCTCGTTGCCTCACGCTCGCAACTCCACCTGCTGAGTGCCGGGGACTCCCCGACGTGCGACGAGGGCGCCAGCCTCGTCCTTCGCAAGCTGCGCTACGTCGACGCGCACCCCACCGCCGCCTTCCACGGCACGATGGAAGAGAACACGTGCGGCGGAGCCTGGGCGTCGAAGTCCTGGATCCTCCTCCCCAACGATGGAAGCTGAGCCACCGGGAGCTCGGGCTCCCGTCACAGCTGGGTGAGGCGTACGTCGCGCAGCACCAGCTCGCCTGCCTCGTCGGAGGCGACCAGGTCGACCGTGCCAGGATCCGCCAGTCGTGGTCCCCGGCCGGGTCGTCCAGGATCTGCTGCACCGCCCAGGCCTGCGGCTGCTCCTCGACCAGGAACATCGCCGGTCCGCGCGCATCCGGGCCGGTGCCGATGAAGTCGTGCTCAGCGAAGTAGTCCGCCAGAGCCTCCTCCCAGTCGGTCCCGTCCGGACCCGCCCCGTCGAGGTCGTCGAGGTCGTCGAGGCGACGCAGGGCGGCCAGCTCCACCCGACGGAACAACGCGTTGCGGACCAGCACCCGCAGGGCGCGCACGTTCGCGGTGAGCTTCGGCGGCTCGGCCGGCTCCAGCGCCGAGGGCTCGACCAGCACCGCGTCGGGGTCGGAGAGCCGCTCCCACTCGTCGAGCAGGCTGGAGTCGGTCTGGCGGACGACCGCGCCGAGCCACTCGGTCAGGTCCTCGAGCTCGTCGGTGCGCACCGAGTCCGGCACCGTCTGCCGCAGCGCCCGGTAGGCATCGGAGAGGTAGCGCAGCACCAGCCCCTCCGAGCGGGCGAGCCCGTACGACGCGACGTACTCCCCGAACGTCATCGCCTGCTCGTACATGTCGCGGACCACCGACTTCGGCGACACCGGCGTCTCCGCGATCCACGGGTGGGTCCGCGCGTAGATCTCGAAGGTCGCCTCCAGCAGCTCCTGCAGCGGCTTGGGCTAGGTGACCTCGTCGAGGAGCTCCATCCGCTCGTCGTACTCGACGCCGTCGGACTTCATCTCCCCGATCGCCTCGCCGCGCGCCCTGAACAGCTGTGCCTGCAGCACCTGACGCGGATCCTCCAGCGTCGACTCCACGACGGAGAGCACGTCCAGCGCGTACGTCGGCGCCTCCGCGTCGAGGGTGTCGAAGGTCGCCAGTGCGTACGTCGACAGCGGCTGGTTGAGCGCGAACCCGTGCTGCACCTCCTCGGCGAGCCGACAGTGCGTCCGGGCGCTGCTCGACCACCCGGGCGGCCAGCAGGCTGCGCTGGATCGCGACCGCACGCTGCACCAGCCGGACCTGGCTGTGAGGCTCCTCGTGGTTGTCACGCAGCAGCCGCCTCATCGCCGCGAACGAGTCGCCGTCGCGGGCGATCACGTTGAGCACCATCCCGTGGGTGATCCGCATCCGCGACCTCAGCGGCTCCGGGTCGGCGTGCACCAGCCGGTCGTAGGTGTCCTCGGTCCAGGTCACGAACCCCTCGGGCGCCTTCTTGCGCTGCACCCGCTTCAGCTTCTTCGGGTCGTCGCCGGCCTTCTTCACCAGCCGGGCGTTCTCGACGATGTGGTCCGGCGCCTGGACGACGACAGTGCCGGCGGTGTCGTAGCCAGCACGTCCCGCGCGACCCGCGATCTGGTGGAACTCCCGCGCCTTGAGCACGCGCTGCTTGCGTCCGTCGTACTTGGTCAGCCCGCTCAGCACCACGGTCCGGATCGGCACGTTGATCCCGACCCCGAGGGTGTCGGTGCCGCAGATGACCTTGAGCAGGCCGGCCTGCGCGAGGGTCTCGACCAGTCGGCGGTACTTCGGCAGCATCCCCGCGTGGTGCACGCCGATCCCGTGCCGGATCAGCCGCGAGAGCGTCTTGCCGAACCCCGCGGCGAAGCGGAAGCCTCCGATGAGCTCGGCGATCTTGTCGCGCTCCTCGCGGGTGGCCACGTTGACCGAGGTCAGCGCCTGGGCCCGCTCCAGCGCGGACGCCTGGGTGAAGTGCACGACGTACACCGGCGCCTGGTGGGTCGTGAGCAGCTCCTCCAGCGTCTCGTGCAACGGCGTCTCGGCCCAGGAGTAGCTCAGCGGCACCGGCCGCTGCATCGAGCTGACCACCGTCGTGTCCCGGCCGGTACGACGGCTCAGGTCGTCACGGAAGAACGAGACGTCACCGAGGGTGGCCGACATCAGCAGGAACTGGACGTGGGGCAGCTCGATCAGCGGCACCTGCCACGCCCAACCGCGGTCCGGCTCGGCGTAGAAGTGGAACTCGTCCATCACCACCTGCCCGATGTCGGCCGTGTCGCCCTCGCGCAGCGCCTGGTTCGCGAGCACCTCCGCGGTGCAGCAGATCAGCGGGGCGTCAGGGTTCACTGCCGCGTCGCCGGTGAGCATCCCGACGTTCTCGGCGCCGAAGATGTCGCACAGCGAGAAGAACTTCTCGCTGACCAGCGCCTTGATCGGCGCCGTGTAGTAGCTCCGCTCGCCGCGAGCCAGCGCGGTGGCGTGGGCGGCGACCGCGACCAGGCTCTTCCCCGAGCCGGTCGGCGTGGAGAGGATCACGTTGGACCCGGTGAGGATCTCCAGGAACGCCTCGTCCTGCGCCGGGTAGAGGGTGAGCCCACGGTCGCCGGCCCACGTGGTGAAGACGTCGTACATCGCGTCCTCGTCGACGCGCATGGCGCCCGGCCTGGCCGGGTCGGGTTCGCGGGTCGGCAGCAGCTCGGTGAGGGTCATCACCGGCCATCGTCCCCGATGGACCGCCTCGACCCGCCCGCCGGGTCCGGGGCTCTTGAGAGGCGTGCGTAGGGTGACCGCGTGCGATTCCCCGTCTCTGCCCTCCCCGTTGCCCTGCTCGCCCTGCTGCTCGCGGGGTGCTCCGGACCTGCCGACTCCGGCCCGAAGCCCGAGCAGACGGGGTCCGGGAAGGTCTCCCTGACCGACGCCCAGCTGGTCTCCGCGCTGCCGTTCAAGAAGAACCTGCCGAAGGGGTACGCGCTCGAGGAGACCTGCACCAGCGCGTCCGACAGCTGCGGCAACCTGCCCGACGGACACGGCAGCTTCGTGGCGCTCACCCCTCCCGACCCGGTGAACTACCAGGGCGAGGGCGAGCACCTGCTCGCGGCCACGATCCACTGGGACGGCGCCGCCAAGGCCAAGGCGGCCCAGGAATCGGCCCGGTCCGACGTCGACGTCTTCGACGGCGACTTCGCGGTGGAGAAGAACCAGCTGACGACCGCCGGGCTCGAGGGCACCGGGAAGATCAGCGACTACTCGTGGAACGGCTGGACCGGCTGGGAGGTGCGGGTCACCGCGCAGAGCACCCACGCCATCGGCAAGCCGGCGCCGTTCTCCATCGTCCGCGTCTTCCTGAGCCGCGGCGAGTACACCGCCCAGGTCGACTTCCGCCGCTGGCAGTCACGCGCCACCCTCGACCAGGTCACCCAGGTCGCGGAGGAGACCGTCAACGGGATGGTCGACCGCCTCAACCAGGCCTGATGCGCCTCGCCACCTGGAACGTCAACTCGATCCGCTCCCGGATCGACCGGGTCGAGGCGTTCGTCGACCGGCACGACATCGACGTGCTCGCGCTGCAGGAGACCAAGGCCCGCGACGACCAGTGGCCGCTGATGGGGCTCCAGGCTCGCGGGTACGAGGTGGCGACGTACGGGCTCAACCAGTGGAACGGCGTCGCGATCGCCTCCCGGGTCGGTCTCGAGGACGTGCAGGCGGGCTTCGAGGGGATGCCGCACTGGGGTGAGCCCGCGGTCGCCGAGGCGCGTGCGATCGCCGCGACGTGCGCCGGTGTGCGGGTGTGGTCGCTGTACGTTCCCAACGGCCGCACGCTGGAGGACCCGCACCTGGCCTACAAGCTGGAGTGGCTGGCCGCTCTTCGCGCGAACGCCGCCGGCTGGCTCCGCGACGACCCCCGGGCGCAGGTGGCGCTGGTGGGCGACTGGAACATCGCCCCCACGGACTCAGACGTCTTCGACATCGCCCAGTTCGCGAAGAGCACCCACGTGACCCCCGCCGAGCGCGCCGCCTTCCACGCCTTCGTCGAGGCCGGGTACGCCGACCTGGTGCGCCCGCACACGCCGGGCGCGGACGTGTACACCTACTGGGACTACTACCGGCAGCGCTTCGAGCGGAACCGCGGCATGCGGATCGACTTCATCCTCGGCTCCCCCGCCCTGGCCGCCCGGGTCACCGGCGCCTCGGTCGACCGGGACGAGCGCGCCGGCAAGGGCGCCAGTGACCACGCGCCGGTGATCGTGGAGCTCAGCACTTCGTCTTGAACGTGACCTGGCCCTTGCCCTCTACGGCCGACGACTTCCCCTCGGCGAGGAACGGCACGGTCACGCCCTTGATGTAGGTGGGCAGGTCGGCCTTGTTGACCTGCACCTGGATGACGAGGGCATAGGTCTTGCCCTCCTCGAGCTGGTAGCCGGAGGCAGCGTCGCTGGAGGTCCAGTCGGTGGCGTTGTCGAAGTCCTTGCCCAGCGGCCAGTCGTACACACCCGTCGCGCCGGTCTTGTCGGTCTCGTAGACGAACGACGACTCGACGCTCACCTGGTCGGCGGCGAAGAGCTGGGGCTCGCCGAGCGTCAGGGTGCCCTTCGGCTTCAGCTCGTAGCCGAAGTAGCCGAACTCCTGCGAGTCCCCGCCGACCGGGGCACAGACGGGCTTCTTCGGTGAGGTCAGCTTCAGCGACGCGTTCTCCGACCGAGAGGCGCCGGGCTTGCCGGTCGGGCTGTGCGAGCCGTTCGGGGTGTCGGAGGCCTTCGGCTCGTCACCACCCGAGCTGCAGGAGGCCAGGAGGCCGAGGGACAGGGCGAGAGCCAGCGCAGGCGCGATCCGAGACGTCATGCGACAAGCCTGACATGTCATCCCGAATCGCCGACCTCCCGGGGGTCCCTGATGCCGGGTTCTGTCGGTGCGGTCCGGCACCCTGAGGGCATGGACCTCGGCACCGCGTTCTCGCTCCTCCTCACCCTGGCGGTGGGCCTCGCCCTCGGCGCCCTCCTCGGGCTGCTCTGGGCCCGAGCGCGAGCGGTGGAGGGCCACGACGAGCGGGTCGCCGACGGTGCGGCCGAGCGGGCCGTCGTCCGCGACGGACTCCAGCGGCTCCAGGACCAGCTTCGCGACCTCGAGCACGCCGGGGTCTCCTGGCAGGGGCAGCTCCGGCAGCAGGTCGAGGACGTCAGGCACTCCACGGACGTCCTGCGGCGCGAGACCTCCTCGCTGGCCACGGCACTGCGCAAGCCGCAGGTGCGTGGACGCTGGGGGGAGCTGCACCTGCGTCGTACGGTCGAGCTGGCCGGGCTGGTGGACCGTTGCGACTTCACCGAGCAGGTGCACCTGACCGACGGCACCGGCCAGACGCTCCGGCCCGACCTCGTGGTCCGTCTCGCCGGCGGCAAGAGCCTCGTCGTGGACTCCAAGGTGCCGCTCGACGCCTTCCTCGACGCCACCTCCACCGACGACGAGGAGGAGTCGCTCGCCCACCTGCGCCGGCACGCCCGCCAGGTGCGCACCCACGTGGACCAGCTCTCCTCGAAGACGTACTGGCGCAGCCTGGAGTCCAGCCCCGAGTTCGTGGTGCTGTTCGTCCCGGGAGAGTCCTTCCTCTCCGCTGCCCTCGAGACCGACCCCGACCTGATCGAGTTCGCCTCCGAGCGCAAGGTCGTGCTCGCCACGCCGACGACGCTGATCGCCCTGCTGCGGACGGTCGCCCATGCGTGGACCACCGAGACCATCGCCGAGAAGGCCCGCGACATCCACGAGCTCGGCCGGGACCTGCACGACCGCCTCGGTGTGATGGGCGGCCACCTCGACAAGCTCGGCCGCTCCCTGACCCGAGCCGTGGCGTCCTTCAACGAGACCGTCGGCTCCCTCGAGGGCCGGGTGCTCGTCACCGCCCGCCGGTTCGAGGATCTCGGCCTCGCCGGCCGGCTGGAGTCCCCGACCCCGGTCACCGACGCGGTCCGTCCGCTCGCCGCGCCCGAGCTGCTCGACTCGCGACGCACGGCGCGTCGCGACTCCGCCTGAGCCGGGCAGTCCTACCGTGGGAGCGTGAGCACCACGGTGTGGGAGCAGGGACGACGACCGGGACCGCAGGTGGTCCTGCTGTCCGCTCTGGCCGGTCTCGCCCTGCTGGGTCTCGACATTCTGGTCACCGGCCGGCTGTCGCTGCTGTTCGACCTGGGCTTCGTGGTGACCTGCATCGCTGTCGCACTCGCCGTCCGCCCGCGTGACTTCTTCACCGTCGGCGTGCTGCCTCCACTGCTGATGCTCGGTGCCGCCGTGCTGCTGGCGCTGTGGGACGTGACCGCGATCGCCGACGCGCGCGACGGGGTCGTCCAGGCGGTCGTCTCGGGGCTGACCCACCATGCCGGGGCCCTGATCACCGGCTACATGCTGACCCTGGCGATCCTCGCCGTACGTCGCCGGGTTATTACAACGCGGCGGCGGTCTGGGTTCCGCCGCCGCGTCGCAGTGCTCCGCTGAATGTGTCTGGGGACAGCGGCCTGACGGAAGTCTCGACGGCTTCGGTCACCCGCGCATCGGCTTTGCCAGACCCATAGGTAAAACCTCGCCCGGACCTACTCGAAGCGGGAGGGATCGCCCGCGCCGTACCGCGCCACCTCGGGTGCGGGACCAGACCAGTCGATCACCGTGGTCGGCTCGGACCCGGTCTCGCCGCTCTCCACGACCGCGTCCACGAGGAGGTCGAGCTCCTCCTTGATCTCCCAGCCCTGGGTCATCGGCTCGTCCTGGCCCGGCAGCAGCAGGGTGCTCGACAGCAAGGGCTCGCCCAGTGCCTCGACCAGGGCCCGGACGACCGTGTGGTCGGGGATCCGGACGCCGACGGTCCGCTTCTTCGGGTGCATCAGCCGGCGGGGGACCTCGCGGGTCGCGGGCAGGATGAAGGTGTAGGGGCCGGGCGTCGCGGCCTTGATCGTCCGGAACGCCGCGTTGTCGACGTGGACGAACTGGCCGAGCTGCGCGAAGTCCTTGCAGACCAAGGTGAAGTGGTGCTTGTCGTCGAGCTGACGGATCCGCCGGATCCGCTCCAGCCCGTCCCGGTTGCCGAGTTGGATGCCGAGGGCGTAGCCCGAGTCGGTGGGGTAGGCGATCAGCCCGTCCTCGCGCAGCAGCGCCACGAGCTGCGAGATCGCCCGCGGCTGGGGGTTCTCGGGGTGGACGTCGACGTAACGGGCCACGACCGCCGGGCCTAGCGGGTCGCCGCGGCGCGCAGGTCCCGCCGCAGCTCCGGCGGCAGGGCGAAGATCAGTGACTCCTCGGCGGAGTGCACCGCCTTCGCGTCCGGGTAGCCGCGCTCGGCCAGGAAGGCGAGCACGCCGTCGACCAGGTCCTCGGGAACCGACGCCCCCGAGGTCACGCTCACGGTCTCGACGCCGTCGAGCCACGCCTCGTCGATCTCACTGGCGTCGTCGACGAGGTACGACGACCGGGCGCCGGCCTCGAGTGCCACCTCGACCAGCCGGACGGAGTTGGAGGAGTTGCGGGAGCCGACCACGACGACCAGGTCTGCGTCCTTGCTGATCTCCTTGACCGCGATCTGGCGGTTCTGGGTCGCGTAGCAGATGTCGTCGCTGGGCGGGTCGAGCAGCAGGGGGAAGCGCTCACGGATCGCGGCCACCGTGGCCAGGGTCTCGTCGACGCTGAGCGTGGTCTGCGAGAGCCAGGCGACCTTGGCCGGATCGCGCACCTCGATCGCGGCCACGTCCTCGGGCCCCTGGACCAGCTGGATGTGGTCGGGCGCCTCGCCCGAGGTCCCCTCGACCTCCTCGTGACCGGCGTGACCGATCAGCAGGATGTCGTAGTCCTCACCGGCGAACCGCTTGGCCTCGTGGTGCACCTTGGTGACCAGCGGGCAGGTGGCGTCGATCGTCTTCAGGCCCCGCTCCTCGGCCTGGTGGTGCACCGCCGGGGAGACGCCGTGGGCGGAGAACACCACGGTCTCGCCCTCGGGCACCTCGTCGAGCTCCTCGACGAAGATCGCACCGCGCTCCTCGAGCCCGGCCACGACGTGCTTGTTGTGCACGATCTGCTTGCGGACGTACACCGGGGCGCCGTACAGGTCGAGGGCCTTCTCAACGGTGATCACGGCCCGGTCCACGCCTGCGCAGTAGCCGCGCGGCGCGGCGAGCAGGACGTGACGCTGCGGCATCCCCAGATCGGTACTCATGCGGCCCATCGTAGGTGCCCTCCCCTAGGGTCGGTCCGTGGCCATGAACACCTCCGCGGAGTCCCCGGCGCCGGTCCGGCAGATCGCCAACGCGATCGCCGGCTGGATCGACCGGCTGGGCCCGGTGTGGGTGGAGGGCCAGATCGCCCAGTTCAACCGTCGCCAGGGCATGGCCACGGTCTTCGTCACACTCCGCGACACGGTCGCGGACATCTCGATCCCGGTGACGGTCTCGCGCCAGATCTTCGACTCGATGAACCCGCCCGTGGTGGAGGGCGCCTCGGTGGTGATCCTGGGCAAGCCGTCGTACTACGCCAACCGCGGCACGCTCTCCCTCCAGGCACGCGAGATCCGGATGGTCGGCCTCGGCGAGCTCCTCGCCCGCCTCGAGCGGCGCCGTCAGCTCCTGGCGGCCGAGGGCCTGTTCGACGCCGGACTGAAGCGCTCGCTGCCGTTCCTCCCGACCAAGGTCGGGCTGGTCACGGCACCCAGCTCCGCCGCCGAGCGCGACGTGCTCGAGGTGGCCCGCCGCCGCTGGCCGCAGGTGCGCTTCGAGGTGCGGTACGCCGCCATGCAGGGCCCCAAGTGCGTGCCCGAGGTGATCGAGAGCCTGCGCCGCCTCGATGCGGACCCCGCGGTCGACGTGATCGTGGTGGCCCGCGGCGGTGGCTCCATCGAGGACCTGCTGCCGTTCTCCGACGAGGCACTGATCCGCGCCGTCCACCAGACCCGCACCCCGGTCGTCTCGGCGATCGGCCACGAGCCGGACAGCCCCCTGCTCGACCTGGTCGCCGACATCCGGGCGGCCACCCCGACCGACGCCGCGAAGCTGGTGGTCCCCGACGTCCGCGACGAGCTCGACCGGGTCACGGCGATGCGGGACCGCGGCCGGGGCTTCCTGACCGCCTGGCTGGCCCGTGAGGTGCAGGCCCTCGCGACGATGCGGACCCGCCCGGTGCTGGCCGACCCGCGAGGCGGCCTCGCCGACCGCTCCCGTGCGGTCCAGGACCATCAGGACCGTGCTCGACGCGCCCTGGGCCACCAGCTCGACCGGGCCACCGACGCCCTCGACCACCACCTCGCACGGGTGCGTTCGCTCTCACCCATGGCGACGATGCAGCGCGGCTACGCCGTGCTCCAGGACGGCGACGGCCGCGTGCTGACCAGCGTGGCGGACGTCTCTGCCGGCCAGAGCCTCGACGTCCGGGTGCTCGACGGCCGGGTGCACGTGACCGCCGACTCCACTGACCAGACCGACCAGACCGACCAGACCGTTCGGACACCGACAGGAGAAGCCCGTGGCCAAGCAGGCTGACCAGGGTGCAGCGACGCCCGCCGAGGACGCCTTGAGCTACGAGCAGGCGCGCGACCAGCTGGTCGAGGTGGTGCGACGGCTCGAGGCCGGAGGCACCTCCCTGGAGGAGTCGATCGCGCTGTGGGAGGAGGGTGAGCGGCTCGCGCGGACCTGTCAGCTGTTCCTCGACGGAGCCCGCAAGCGGCTCGACGAGGTGATCTCCAGCGAGGAGACGTAGTCCTCGATCACCGCACGTGAGGCGGAGCCGACCACGACCACCGAGGTGCGCCCGACCCGCGCACTGAGCCCGGTGTCGCCGCCGTCGTCGGTCCAGACCCGCCACGTGGTGGTGCCGTTGCCGAGGTCCAGGTCGACGGTCCCGTGGGGCGTCGCGGCCGGGTCGACGTACGTCGAGACGAGGTCGGCGACGGAGTCGAGGGACTGCTCCACGCCGATGTACTGCTGGTCCGCGGTCAGCACCCCGAGGTGCCAGGCCGGCCGTGGCACGGAGACGTAGTCGACCGACGTCGCCTTCCACCCGGTCGGTAGGGAGGGCGGGGCGAGTACCTCGATCTTCCCGTCGTCCACCGCCTGTCGCACCGCGACCGCATAGGCCACCGCCGGCACCGGGATCGCGTCGTTGTCCCGGTTGAGCGCCCGGAACCCGACGTAGACGAAGACCACGAGCAGCAGCACGACCATCGCGCCCACCATCCCGTTGGCGCTGCGCTGGTACCGACCTGCCTGTCCCTGGCTCACGGCACCATTCTCTCCGGCGGACGAGATCGGCTCGCGGCGGGGGGCGCCGGCATCGCATTGAGCCGCAGTTGCGGACAAGTCTTGCGTATTCCCCCGTGTCTGCGGATCATTGGACCGTGACCGACTACCGAATTGCGGAGGCCGCCGACCTGCTCGGCGTCAGCGACGACACGTTCCGGCGCTGGGTCGAGGCGGGTCGAATCGAGGCGCGCACGAGCCAGGGTCGCAGTGTCGTCCGCGGCGTCGACCTGGCCGCGCTGGCGGTCACGCTGGCCGACCACCAGGACCGTGATGTCAGCCGGGCCCGCTCGGTGAGCGCCCGGAACCGGATGGCGGGGCTGGTCACCGCGGTCACGAAGGACACCGTGATGGCTCAGGTGGAGATGATCTGCGGTCCCTACCGGCTGGTCTCGCTGATGAGCAGCGAGGCCGCCGAGGAGCTCGGTCTCGAGCCCGGCGTGCGGGCGATCGCCTCGGTGAAGTCCACCAACGTGGTGGTGGAGACGCCGTGAAGGTGCTGCTCGCCCTCGCGCTGCTGCTCGCCGTCTCGGGCTGTGGCAGCGGCTCGGCGAAGGAGCCCGGGGCCGACACCACGCTCACCGTGCTCGCGGCGTCCTCCCTCACCGAGGTCTTCACCGACCTCGGTCAGGCCTTCGAGGCTGCGCACCCGGGCGTGCACGTGCGGTTCGCCTTCGACTCGAGCGCGACCCTCGCCGACCAAGCCGCCCAGGGCGCCCCGGCCGACGTCCTGGCCACCGCCGATCTCGCCACGATGGCCGACGCCACCGACGCGGGCGTCGTCCCCGCAGAGCCGCGGGTCTTCGCGCGGAACACGCTGGTCCTGGCGGTGCCCGCGGACAACCCCGCCCACCTCACCTCGTTCGCCGACCTCGACCGGCCCGGGACGGCGTACGTCGTCTGCGTCGAGACCGCGCCGTGTGGCACCCTGGCCGCCCGGGCGCTGCGGACCGAGCAGGTCATGAACCCTCCCAAGAGCCTCGAGGTCGACGTGAAGGCGGTGCTCGCACGGGTCACCGAGGGCGAGGCCGATGCCGGACTCGTCTACTCCACCGACGCGGTCGCCGCGGGTGCCGCCGTGACGTCCTTCCCGGTGCCGCACGCCGAGGACTTCCCGACCGTCTACCCGATCGCGGCCCTACGCCAGTCCGCGCACCCCGCCCTGGCCCGCGCCTGGCTGGACTTCGTGCTCTCCGCCGAGGGTCAACGGGTCCTGGCCGACGCAGGCTTCGGCAGCCCGTGAGCCAGGACCGCCTGGGTCGGGCCCCGCTGCGGCTGCTGGTCCCCGCGCTTCTGGCGACGGCAGTGCTCGTCGTTCCGCTGGTGACCCTCGTCGCGGCCACGCCCTGGAGGGAGCTGCCGAGCAAGCTCGCCGACCCGATGGTCCGAGACGCCCTGCGGCTGTCCCTGGTCACCTCGCTGCTGGCCACGTCCTTCTGCCTGGTGCTCGGGATGCCGCTGGCCTGGCTGCTGGCCCGGGTCAGCTTCCGTGGCCGGGCCGTCCTGCGCTCCCTGGTGACCGTCCCGCTGGTCCTGCCGCCGGTGGTCGCCGGCGTCGCGCTGCTCACGGCGTTCGGGCGGAACGGGATCGTGGGTGGCCCGCTCCGGGACCTCACGGGCCTGAGCATCCCGTACACCACCGTGGCGGTCGTGATCGCCCACACGTTCGTCGCGCTGCCGTTCTTCGTGATCAGCGTGGAGGGGTCCCTGCGTGCCCGCGGGGCCGAGTACGACGGCGTCGCCGCGACTCTCGGTGCCGACCGGTGGACCACGTTCCGCCGGGTCACCGTCCCGATGGTGGCGCCGGGCATCGTCGCCGGAGCCGTGCTGTGCTGGGCCAGGTCACTGGGCGAGTTCGGAGCCACGATCACCTTCGCCGGCAACTACCCCGGCACCACCCAGACGATGCCCTCGCTGATCTACACCGAGATCCAGTCCGACCCCGAGGCCGCCCGGGTGCTCAGCCTGCTGCTGCTCGTGGTCTCCATCGGCGTGCTCGCGGCCCTGCGCAACCGCTGGCTGGTGACCCCGTGAGTACGCGAGGCGTCCGGGCCGAGGTCCTGGTCCCCGGCCGGCTCGACCTGGCCCTGGAAGCGGAGGCCGGCGAGACCCTCGCGGTGATCGGGCCGAACGGCGCGGGCAAGACCACGCTGCTCGACGCCCTGGCCGGACTGACCCCGATGTCCGGCTCGGTCACCGTCGCCGGCCGCGACTGGTCCACGCTGCCCGTGCGCGAGCGCAGGGTGGGCATGGTCTTCCAGTCACGGCTGCTCTTCCCCCACCTCAGCGCCCTCGACAACGTCGCCTTCGGGTTGCGCAGCCGCGGCACGGACCGGCGTACGGCGGACGCGGCGGCGCGCACCTGGCTCGAACGCCTCGGCGTCGGCGCGCTCGCCGACCGCCGGCCGCGTGAGCTGTCCGGAGGGCAGGCCCAGCGGGTCGCGATCGCCCGGGCCCTGGCTCCC
Source organism: uncultured Actinomycetota bacterium (assembly GCA_963740525.1). Classification (GTDB taxonomy): domain Bacteria; phylum Actinomycetota; class Actinomycetes; order Propionibacteriales; family Nocardioidaceae; genus CAVUEG01. The sequence continues at coordinate 48,751 of CAVUEG010000005.1, read as the reverse complement.
GAGCCGGACCTGCTCCTGCTCGACGAGCCGATGGCCGCGCTGGACATCAGGGTCGCCACCAGCCTGCGGATCGAGCTCGCGGAGCACCTCGCGGGCTTCACCGGCGTCGCGGTGCTGGTGACCCACGACGCCCTCGACGCCCTGACCCTGGCCGACCGGGTGCTCGTACTCGACGAGGGACGCGTCGCCCAGGTCGGCACCCCGGCCGATGTGTCGACCCACCCGCGCACCGACCACGTGGCCCGGCTGGTCGGCCTCAACGTGCTGCGCGGGCAGTCGTCAGGCTCCGAGATCGGCCTCGCCGACGGACGCGTCGTGCACACCACCACACCCTTCGACGGCCCCGCCTTCGCCGCCTTCCCGCCGACCGCCGTGACCGTGACTACGGACCGACCCACAGGCTCGGCCCGGAACCGCTGGCCGGGCCGGATCCGGGGCCTCGCCTCCCACGGCACGTCCGTGCGCGTCCACGTCGACGTCGGGGACGACCTGATCGCCGACGTCACGCCCGGCGCCGCCGCCGAGCTCCGGCTCGACGCCGGTCGTGAGGTGTGGGTGTCGGTCAAGGCGACCGAGGTGACCGTCTACGGCGCAGGGACGGAGTATCCGGCCGCTCCGCTACCATCGCGTCATGTCTGACAGCTCATACCCGCCAGGTCTCTCCGTCTCGCCCGAGTCACCGGACCGCAACCTCGCTCTCGAGCTGGTGCGGGTGACCGAGGCGGCCGCGATGGCGGCGGGCCGGTGGGTCGGCAAGGGGGACAAGAACGGCGCCGACGGCGTGGCCGTCAACGCGATGCGCGTGCTGATCTCCACCGTGGGCATGAGGGGCACCGTGGTCATCGGCGAGGGCGAGAAGGACAACGCCCCGATGCTCTACAACGGCGAGGAGGTAGGCGACGGCACCGGCCCCGAGTGCGACGTGGCCGTGGACCCGATCGACGGCACCACGCTGACCGCCAAGGGGATGGCCAACGCGATCTCCGTGCTCGCGGTCGCGCCGCGCGGGTCGATGTACGACCCCTCGGCTGTGTTCTACATGGAGAAGCTGGTGACCGGCCCGGAGGCCGCCGACGTCGTCGACATCCGCTACCCGGTGGCCGAGAACATCCACCAGGTCGCCAAGGCCAAGGGGTCGCACCCCGAGGACGTCACCGTCGTGCTCCTCGACCGGCCCCGGCACGACGGGCTGGTCCAGGAGATCCGCGACGCGGGCGCCCGGATCAAGTTCATCACCGACGGTGACGTGGCCGGCGCGATCATGGCCGCCCGCCCCGACACCGGCATCGACCTGCTGCTCGGGATCGGCGGCACCCCCGAGGGGATCATCTCGGCCTGCGCGATGAAGTGCCTGGGCGGCGTCATCCAGGGCCGACTCTGGCCCGCGGACGACGCCGAGCGTCAGCGCGCCCTCGACGCCGGGCACAACCTCGACGCGGACCACGTGCTGGGCACAGACGACCTGGTCTCCGGCGACGACGTGTTCTTCGTCGCGACCGGGATCACCGACGGTGAGCTGATGAAGGGCGTCCGCTACCGCGCCGGCGGAGCCAGCACCCACTCACTGGTGATGCGCTCCCGCTCGGGCACCATCCGCTCGATCACCTCCGACCACCACCTCCAGAAGCTGCGGGCCTACGCCGCCGTCAACTTCGACGCCTGACGCGATGATCGTCGTCGCGGGTGAGTCGCTGGTCGACATCGTGGTGGCCCCCGACGGTGAGCGCAGCGAACGAGTCGGCGGCTCCCCGATGAACGTCGCCGTCGGTGTCGCACGGCTCGACGTCACCGCCCTGCTGCTCACCCAGCTCGGCGACGACGAGCACGGACGTCAGGTCCTGGAGCACCTCGCCGCGAGCGAGGTGGAGGTGGTCGTCTCACCGCTCCCGGCCACAAGCACGGCCACGGCCACGCTCGACACCGCCGGCGCGGCGACGTACGCCTTCGACCTCGTCTGGTCGCTCCCCCGCCAGGAGCTCCCCGCCTGCGACGCGCTGCACGTCGGCTCCCTCGGCGCCGCGCTCACCCCCGGCCGGGGCGCGGTGCTCGACCTGGTGCGTCAGGCGTGGGACCACGACGTCTTCATCAGCTTCGACCCGAACATCCGGCCGGCCTTCGTCAGCGACCCGACCCAGGCCTGGCAGGACGTCCGCGAGACCGCGTCGAGAGCGACCCTGGTCAAGCTCAGCGACGAGGACCTGGAGGCGCTGCGGCCCGGCGTACCGGCCGACGAGCTCGCCCGCGAGCTGCTCACCGGTCCGGGCACCGCACTGGTGATCGTCACCGCCGGTGCCGTCGGGGCCACGGCGTACGTCGACGACCTGGCCGTTCACGTGGAGGCACCGGTGACCGAGGTGGTCGACACGGTGGGTGCGGGCGACTCGTTCATGGCGGCCACCCTGGTGACGCTGCACTCGTGGGGAGCCCTCAACCGCAACTCCGGCGTCGACCTGCCCGCGGACGAGGACGGGCTCACCCGTCTGCTGACCAACGCGATGATCGCGGCCGCGATCACCTGCAGCCGACGTGGCGCTAACCCGCCGACGCTTGCGGAAGTCCCGTCAGGGTGGCCCGCCTGACGCCCTGCACCTGCAGGGCCTGGTGCACGTGGTCGAAGACGACCGGGTCGATCGCCATGCCGAGATGGCTGGTCCGCACCTCGACGAGCCGCGCGATCGGATCGGCGCAGCCCCGCCAGTCCACGATGCCGTCGCGTCGGGAGTAGATCGCGGTGAAGCCGACGTCCTCGCGCAGCGGCTTGCGGCACTCCTCCCAGCTCAGCCGGGCGCACGAGCCGGCGACGCAGTCGGCGGTCATCAGTCCGCGGAGCCCGGCCCGGCTGAGGCGGGTCAGCATCTCCGCGTCCCATGCCAGCACCTGGTGGACGGCGGCAGGGGCGAGCATCGGGCTGCCCATCGTGACGATGCCCTCGACCAGGTCCGGGCGGCGTACGGCGAGGCCGCGCGCGAGCATCCCGCCGAGGCTGTGGCCGACGATCGTCACCCGACTGGCCCGCTTGATCGCGATCGCCTCGATCCGTCGCTCCAGCCGGTCGGCCGCCTCACGGGTGCACCCGACGTTCACGTGCACCTGGGATCGGTAGGTCCGGTAGCCCTGTGCCCGCAGGAACTTCGACATCAGGCGCAGCGTCGCATCGCCCGCCATGAACCCCGGGACCAGCACCACGGGCTCGGTCGAACGGACCGCGCTGCTCGTGACGTACGGCGTGCCACGCCCGGCTGCCCGGTCGCTCGCGGCCCGGCGGACGTACCGTCCAGCCTCCACCACGGCACTGCCCTCACGGGCCAGCGCACACAGTCCGCGCGGTCCCTCGAAGCCGGGCGGCTTCAGGAAGGCACCGAGAGGTGAGCTCATAGAGGGACGCTAGCGGCCCGATGGTGTCTTCGCGCGCATTTCTGGGCACAATCAACTACATGTCCTCGGCGAAGCAGCAGTCTGTCCAGGTGTCCGACGAGCTGTTCGCTCCGATCAGTGACGGCATCGAGCTGTGCTACCAGACCTTCGGCAACCCCGAGGGCGACCCGCTGCTCCTGGTCATGGGCCTCGGCGGCCCGATGACCTGGTGGCGACCGGAGCTGTGCCAGCAGCTCGCCGCGGAGGGCTTCTACGTCATCCGTTACGACAACCGCGACACCGGCCGGTCCTCCCGCGTCCGGGAGCGCGTCGGTCGCAGGCAGCTGCTGCAGGCGTTCGCCGGCCGCAAGGTCAAGGCGCCGTACGGCCTCTCCGACATGGCCCGTGACGGCTTCGGCCTCCTCGATCACCTCGGCATCGATGCCGCCCACGTGGTGGGGGTGTCGATGGGCGGGATGATCGCGCAGACGATGGCCGTCGAGCAGCCCGGGCGGGTGCTCTCACTGACCTCGATCATGTCGACCACCGGCAAGCGGACCGTCGGCTGGCAGCACCCCCAGCTGCTGCCGATGATGCTCGCCGGTGGGCGAGCGACCCGTGAGGCGTACATCGAGGGGTCGGCGAAGATGTGGAAGGTGATCGGCTCACCGGGCTACCCCGAGGACCCCGCGACGACCCGGGAGCGCGCCGGTGAGACCTTCGACCGGGGTATCAGCCGGGCCGGCGTGCTGCGCCAGATGCTTGCGATCCTCACCCAGCCCAGCCGCTCGCGCTCGTTGCGCAGCCTGCGCATGCCGACCCTGGTGATCCACGGCCTGGCCGACAAGATGGTGCACGCCTCGGGCGGCCGGGCCACCGCGAACGCCGTGCACGGGGCCGAGCTCCTGCTCATCGACGGGATGGGACACGACCTGCCGCCGGCGCTCTACCCGACCTTCGTCGAGGCGATCCGGCGTACGGCCTCGCGGGCCTGACCCAGCCCGGGTCAGCCAGGATCATCCAGCGGGGACCAGCGCCACCATCTCGTCCATGGCGTCGTGCAGGTAGCCGATCAGGCGCCACACGTCGGGCACCATCTCCCGGGCCGCGATCAGCCCGAAGTCCAGCGCGCCGTCGTAGGAGAACAGGGTGATGTTGAGTCCGCCGGTCAGGTCGGTGACCGCCGAGACCGGGTAGATCCCCAGCACCCGCGCGCCGCCGACGTACAGCGGGACCTGCGGACCCGGCACGTTGCTGACGAACAGGTTGAACATCACGCCCTGGAGCGCGGCGAGCCGGAACAGCGCCCGCGCGGCCTGCCCGTTCAGCGCCGTCGGGATCACCGTGGACAGGTCCTGCAGGATGCCCGCGGGAACGGCCTCGAACGTCTCCTTGGCCTCGTTCATGGACTCGCGCATGAACTCCAGCCGCTCGACCGGGTCCGAGAGGTGGGTGGGCAGCTGCGCGGTCATCACCGAGACCTGGTTGCCCAGGTCGCCGCGCTGGTCGTCACTGCGCACCGAGACCGGCACCGCAGCCACCAGCGGGGTCCCGGGAAGCCCGTCGTGGTCCAGCAACCACGAGCGAAGGGCGGCAGCGGTCAACGCCATCACCACGTCGTTGACGGTCATCGCGAAGTGGTTCTTGACGAGCTTCACCTGCTCCATGGGCACCGACCCGAACGCGAACCGCCGATGGGCGGTGATCGTGCCGTTGAGGATCGTGCGTGGAGCGTGAATGGCACGCGGTCGCGGCGCGGGGGCCTGCCCGAGCACCTTGCCCACGGTCTCGGCCGCGCCGCTGAGCAGCTGGGCTCCGGGGAAGTTCGTGGCCCCCGGCAGTGAGGCCAGGTAGGGCAGCTGCTTGGGCACCTTCAAGGCGATCTCGAGCGGATTCAGCGCCATCGAGGCAAGCCCGCCGCCCAGCAGCCGAAGGGTGTTCGGCAGCCTCGACGGGGTGAACTGGTCGTCCTCCGGCTCGACGACCCGCGGCTCCTCGGTGATGTCGAGGATGGTCTCCAGGATCTCGGCTCCGGAGACTCCGTCGATGGCGGCATGGTGGATCTTGGAGTAGAACGCCGCCCGACCACCCTCCAGCCCGGTGATGACGTAGGCCTCCCAGAGCGGGCGGGTGCGGTCCAGCGGGCGCGCGTGGATCCGGGCCACCTGCTCGCCGAGCTGCTCGTCGCTGCCGGGCGAGGGGAGCGCGAGCTCGCGCAGGTGGAACTCGATGTCGAAGTGAGGGTCGTCGACCCAGTAGGGGCGCCCGAGCCCGAGCGGGACCTCGGCGAGGCGCTGACGGAACGGTGCGGCCAGGTGCAGCCGCGGCTCCAGTACCCGGCGGACGTCGTCGAGACCCCAGCCCTCGGACGGCGGGTCGACGACGATCAGGCTTCCCACGTGGCCCGTGGTCGTCGGCGACTCGACGTTGAGGAACTGGGCGTCGAGGGCGGTCAGCTGCTGCATGCTGTCAGTCTCGCGTGCGGCTCACGCAGTGTCACCTTCGGGGACGACGAGCACCGGGTTCGGCGAGACGCCGACCCGCACCCGGCTGTGCACCGAGAGGCCCTCCGCGACCGCGCTGGGCACCTGCGCCATCGCCAGCTGGCCGTCGTCGAGGCGACAGTGCACTCGGGTGACCGGGCCCAGGAAGGCGAGGGTGAGGACCACGGCGTTGCCGTCGTCGTCCTGTTCCACCGTCACCGCCTCCGGCCGCACGAGAGCCTGGCCGGCGCCGGCCGAGACCGACCCCTCCAGCACGGGTACGCGGGTGCCCAGCACCGTCACCTCGCCGCCGTCCACGCTCGCCCGCAGCGGGTTGGTGAGCCCGACGAACTCGGCGACGAACCGGGTGGCGGGCTGGGAGTACAGGTCCATCGGAGCGGCGATCTGGTCCAGGGTGCCGGCGCGCATCACACCCACCCGGTCGGCGATCGCCAGCGCCTCCTCCTGGTCGTGGGTGACGAAGAGCGTGGTGGTCCCGACCTCCAGCTGGATCCGGCGGATCTCGTCCCGCAGCTGGGTCCGCACCTTCGCGTCGAGTGCCGACAGCGGCTCGTCGAGCAACAGCACGGCCGGCTCGATGGCCAGGGCGCGGGCCAACGCGACCCGCTGCTGCTGACCACCGGAGAGCTGGTGGGCGTAGCGATGCTGCTGGGTGGAGAGGCCGACGAGCTCGAGCATCTCCTGTGCGCGGGCGTCCCGCTTCTGTCGTTCCTGGCCTCGCAGCTTCAGCCCGAAGCTCACGTTCTCGGTGACGGTCATGTGCGGGAAGATGCTGTAGGACTGGAAGACCATCCCCATGTCCCGCTTGTTCGCCGGGACGTGGGTGAGGTCCTTCCCTGCCACCCGGACCGTCCCCGCGTCCGCCTGCTCGAGGCCGGCCAGGATCCGCATCGCGGTCGTCTTGCCGCAGCCCGACGGCCCGAGCAGGGCCACCAGCTCGCCCGGTGCGAGTTCGAGGTCCAGCCCGTCGAGGGCGTGCACCCCGGCGTAGGTACGGCGCAGCCCTTCGAGCGAGACCGAGACTCCGGGGCCGTTCTGGTCAGTGGTCGTCACTAGGTTCCTTCCGCGTCGTGGCGTCTGCGGCCGACGAACGAGAGCGAGAGCAGGAGCATGGTCGCGAAGACCATGGCGGCCAGCGAGGCGGCAACGGAGGTCGGCGCGTCGCTCTTGCCGAGCAGCGCGATCACCACGGGCAGGGTGTCGAAGTGCAGCAGCGAGGCGAAGACGTACTCCCCCAGCACCAGGGCGACCGAGATGAACGCCGCCGACAGCACCCCGGACCAGATGTTCGGAATCACGATCCGGACGATGACCGTGGGCCAGCCGGCGCCGAGCGAACGGGCTGCCTCCGAGAGGGTCACCGCGTTGATCGACGACAGAGCGGCGTCGATCGCACGGTAGGAGTACGGCAGCACGAGCACCACGTAGGCGAAGGTCAGAGTCAGTGCCGAGTCGCCGAAGATGTAGGTCACCCACGCGTAGACGTTCGAGACCCCCACGACGATCACCAGGGCGGGGATGGTCAGCGGCAACAGGCAGAGGAACTCGATCATCCGGCTCGCCCGCGGGACCCGCAGCCGCACCCAGATCATCGTCGGCACCAGGAGCAGCAGCATCAGCACCACGGTGAACAACGCGAGCAGGAACGACGTGACGATCGCCGAGGAGAGCGTCGGGTCGCGCACCAGGTTGGCCCAGGCCGTCCCGGTCCGGCCCCCGCCGAGCTGCCGGGTGCTGAAGTCCAGCATGGACAGCAGTGGGATCACGAAGAAGCCGCCGAAGCCGACCAGCATGAGCACCCGGGCCAGCCGCCAACCGCTCGAGGTCCTCACTGCAGCCACCTCGCCGTACGCCGGATCAGCAGGGCGTAGAGGCTCATCACGACGGCCACGACCAGGATCATCTCGAAGCCCAGCGCGAAGGCGAGGTTCTGTCGGCCGAGCAGGATCTCACTGGTCAGGCCGGAGCGGATCAGCAGCGGAAGGATCGGGTTGCCCTGGCTGACGAGTGCGGCCGCCGTCGCGTATGCCGCGAAGGCGTTGGCGAAGAGCAGGAGCATCGCGCCGAGGAAGGCCGGGCGGAGCATCGGGATCGCGACCCGGGTCCAGTACTGCCAGCCGGTCGCTCCGAGGCTCACCGCAGCCTCGCGCCACTGTGGCCGGAGCCCCTGGAGCGCCGGCAGGAACACGATGACCATCAGGGGGATCTGGAAGTAGGTGTAGACGAGGATCAGCCCGGGAAGCGCGAACAGCCAGCCCGACCCGAAGATGTCGATGCCGGCCACGGAGCGCAGCAATTCGGTGACCACCCCGCTGAAGCCCAGGGTGGCGATGAACGCGAACGCCAGGGTGACCCCGCCGAACTGCGCGAGCACGCCGCACACCGACGTGACGACCCGCCGGAAGACGCTCGTCGGCGGGCTGGTGACGACGAGGTAGGTGAGCAGGGCGCCGAAGACGCCGCCGATGACCGCCGTGCTCGCCGAGAGCACCACCGAGTGGTAGAGCGCCGTCAGCGCCGCACCCTCGGTCAGCGCACCCAGGTTCCCGAGCGTGAAGTGCCCGTTCTCCTGGAAGGCGCCGATGACGACGGTCACGGTGGGGACGACCAGGAAGATCGTGATGTAGACCAGGAACGGCAGCAGCGCGATGGCCGGCGTGAGCCGCGCGAGGCGGCTCACGCCGGGCCACCGAGGAGGTCGGCCATGGGTCAGCCGACGACCTTCGCCCAGTTGGTGGAGAGGTACGCCGCCGCCTTCTCGGTCTGTGCCGCGGTCAGGTTCACCGCGTCACCGTTGACGGCGGGCAGCGCTTCGTACGCCGCCTTGTCGATCGTGCCGGCCTTGACCATCGCATCCGCGCGGATCGGTCGGGCACCACCGGCGAGCCAGAGGTTCTGGCCCTCGTCGGAGTAGAGGAACTCCTCCCAGAGACGGGCAGCCGCTGGGTGCGGCGCGTCCGCGTTGATGGCCTGGAAGTAGTAGCCGGCCACGACCGCGTTGTCGGGGACCACGACCTTCCAGGACGGCAGCTTGGCGGACTCGGCTGCGTTGAGGTAGTCCCAGTCGATGACAACGGGCGTCTGTCCGGACTCGATCGTCGCCGACGTCGGGTCGACCGGCAGCAGGTTGCCGGCATCCTTCACCTTGCCGAAGAAGTCGACGCCGGGACCGATGTCGTCGGCGGAGCCGCCGTTGGCGAGCGAGGCCATCATGACTCCGGCGAACGCTGCGCCGGCCTCGGTCGGGTTGCCGTTCAAGGCCACCTTGCCGCGGAAGTCGGGGCCGAGCAGGTCGTCGAGGCTGGTCACGTCCGGCACCTTGCTGGAGTCGTAGCCGATGGCCATGTAGCCGCCGTAGTCGTTGACCCAGAGCCCCTTCGGGTCCTTGAACTCGTCGGCGATGTCGCCGAAGGTCGCCACTTGGTACGGCGCGAACATGTCGGTGTTGGCGAGCGCGACGGACTGGCTCAGGTCGAACACGTCGGGTGCGCGGCTGGTGCCCTTGAGCTGGTCGGCAGCGTTGATCTCGTCCTGGCTGGCGCCGTCGGGCTGGGCCGACTTGATCGTGATGTCGTACTTGGCCTCGAAGGCCTTGATGATGTTGCCGTAGTTCGCCCAGTCGGGGGGAAGAGCGATCACGTTGAGCTGACCCTCTGCCTCCGCGGCCTTCACGAGGGCGTCCATCCCACCCAGGTCGTCGGCGGAGGTGGCTGAGGCGGCCTTGGTGTCGCTCCCGGTGTCGCTGGCAGGCGGCGAGCAGGCGGCCAGCGCGGACACCGTGAGGGCGGCACCCAGAGTCAGTCTGAGCAGATTCGTGCGTTTCACTTGATCCTCCAACTCGATGACGGCAAACGGGCCAGCGCGGACGCCGAGATCGAGCTGGTGACCGGGCAGTAACGCTAGTGGAAGGGCCCGCCCGGCAACAGCCCCGGCCGTCCCTTGTCGCGCTTGCGGGTCCACTAGGCTCGACACCGTGAGCAACGACCTGGACCCGGGGCCCGAATTCCGCTACTCCGACCTCCTGCCGATCGGCGCCGACGAGACGCCGTACCGGCTCCTCACGACCGAGGGCGTCTCCACCCTCGAGGTCGACGGGCGGACGTTCCTGAAGGTCTCCCCCGAGGCGATCCAACGGCTCACCTCCGAGGCCATGCACGACATCGCCCACTACCTGCGGCCGGCGCACCTCGCGCAGCTGCGCCGGATCATCGACGACCCCGAGTCCTCGGGGAACGACCGGTTCGTGGCGCTCGACCTGCTCAAGAACGTCAACATCTCCGCCGGCGGCGTGCTGCCGATGTGCCAGGACACGGGCACCGCGATCGTGATGGGCAAGAAGTCCGAGGGTGTGCTGACCGGGGCCGACGACGCCGAGTGGATCAGCCGGGGCGTGTACGACGCCTACACCAGGCTCAACCTGCGCTACTCGCAGCTCGCACCACTGACGACGTGGGAGGAGAAGAACACCGGCACCAACCTCCCCGCGCAGATCGAGGTGTACTCCACTCCCGAGACGTCGGGGAAGCCTGAGTACAAGTTCCTCTTCATGGCCAAGGGAGGCGGCTCCGCCAACAAGTCGTTCCTCTACCAGGAGACCAAGGCCGTCCTGAACCCGAAGCGGATGCTGGCCTTCCTCGACGAGAAGATCCGCTCGCTCGGTACGGCTGCCTGCCCGCCGTACCACCTCGCCGTCGTGATCGGCGGCACCTCGGCGGAGTTCGCGCTGAAGACCGCGAAGTACGCCTCGGCCCACTACCTCGACAACCTGCCCACCGAGGGCAGCCCGTCCGCCCACGGCTTCCGCGACCTCGAGCTCGAGGAGGAGGTCTTCAAGCTGACCAACTCCTTCGGCATCGGCGCGCAGTTCGGCGGCAAGTACTTCTGCCACGACGTCCGGGTGGTTCGCCTGCCCCGGCACGGCGCGTCCTGCCCGGTGGCGATCGCGGTCTCCTGCTCCGCCGATCGCCAGGCTCTGGGCAAGATCACGGCCGAGGGAGTCTTCCTCGAGCAGCTCGAGACCGACCCCGCGACGTACCTGCCCGAGACCGCCCTCGACGAGGGAGAGGTCGTGCACATCGACCTCAACCGGCCGATGGACGAGATCCGGGCTGAGCTGACCAAGCATCCGGTCAAGACTCGGCTGTCCCTGAGCGGACCGCTGGTCGTGGCGCGCGACATCGCCCACGCCAAGATCCAGGAGCGTCTCGACGCCGGCGAGGAGATGCCGCAGTACCTTCGCGACCACGCCGTCTACTACGCCGGCCCGGCCAAGACCCCCGAGGGCTACGCCTCCGGATCCTTCGGCCCGACCACCGCCGGACGCATGGACTCCTACGTCGAACAGTTCCAGGCCGCGGGCGGGTCGCTCGTGATGCTGGCCAAGGGCAACCGGTCCAAAGTCGTCACCGAGGCCTGCCATGCGCACGGCGGCTTCTACCTCGGCTCGATCGGTGGGCCCGCCGCCCGGCTCGCCCAGGACTGCATCAAGTCCGTGGACGTGCTGGAGTACGCCGAGCTCGGCATGGAGGCGGTCTGGAAGATCGAGGTCGAGGACTTCCCCGCCTTCGTGGTCGTCGACGACAAGGGCAACGACTTCTTCACCGACCCCGGTGGCGCGGTGACCGTCCCGATCACCGGCATCCGCGTCCGGTCCGCCGAGTAGCCGTGGCCGAGACGGGGGTGGAGTTCGTCGAGCGCGCCCGAGCGACGTCGGATCGGGGCGAGATCGTCCTACGCGAGCGGGTCGAGCCGGACCGGCCCGAGGGCTCGCCGGGAGTGCTGGAACTGCGTGTCAACGGGATCTTCGTGATGGACACTCTGCAGACCGCCAGCGAGCGAGGTCTTGCCGCGACCGCCCTCGCCGCGGTGACGTCGCCCCGGCGGGTGGTCGTCGGCGGTCTCGGCCTCGGCTTCACCGTGCACGAGGTGCTGGCCGACTCCCGCGTCGAGGAGGTGCACGTCGTCGAGATCGAGGACGCGGTCGTCGCCTGGATGCGCGACGGGACGATCCCGCACGGACCGTCGTACCTCGCAGACGAGCGGCTCACGGTGGTGAGCACCGACATCCGGGTCGCTGTGTCCGAGGCCCGCCACGAGTACGACCTGGTGCTGCTCGACGTGGACAACGGTCCCGACCACCTGGTCTACGACGACAACGCCGACGTGTACGCCGCCCCGTTCCTGACCCGGCTCCGTGAGCTGCTCGCGCCGGACGGTGCCGTGGCCATCTGGTCCGCCGACGACGCTCCCGCCCTGGAGGAGCGGATGACCCACGTGTTCGGCAACTGCGAGCGCCTCGCCTACGACGTCGACCTCCAGGGCCGCGACGAGGAGTACCTGCTCTACCTGTCCCGACGCACCCACTGAGCGTCGGCGTAGGGTCACGACCATGTCGGACTACCGCATCGAACACGACAGCATGGGCGAGATCCAGGTTCCCCGGGACGCCCTCTGGAGGGCCCAGACCCAGCGCGCGGTCGAGAACTTCCCGATCAGCGGCACCCGCCTCGAGGACGAGCACATCCTCGCCATGGCACGGGTCAAGGGCGCCGCGGCCAGGGTGAACGCCGAGCTCGGCGTCCTCGACTCCGAGCGGGCGGAGGCGATCGGGCGCGCGGCCGAGGAGGTGGCCGAGCACCTCGACCAGTTCCCCGTCGACGTCTTCCAGACCGGGTCCGGCACCTCCTCGAACATGAACATGAACGAGGTCCTGGCGAGCCTGGCCGCGTCGTACGGCGTCGACGTACACCCCAACGACCACGTCAACGCCAGCCAGTCGAGCAACGACACCTTCCCGACGTCGATCCATGTCGCCGCGGCGACGGCCACGGTCAACAACCTGGTCCCGGGCCTCGACCGTTTGGCGTCCGCGCTCGGCGAGAAGGCCACGGAGTTCGCCGACACCGTGAAGTCGGGCCGCACGCACCTGATGGACGCGACCCCGGTCATGCTCGGTCAGGAGTTCGGGGGCTACGCCGTCCAGGTCCGAAATGGCATCGACCGCATCGAAGGCGCCCTGCCCCGCGTGGTCCAGCTACCCCTCGGTGGGACCGCGGTCGGCACCGGCATCAACACCCCTCCGGGATTCGCCGCGCTCGTCATCGCGGATCTCGCCCGCAGCACCGGACTGCCGTTCACCGAGGCGCCCGACCACTTCGAGGCCCAGGGTGCCCGCGACGCCCTGGTGGAGCTCTCGGGGCACCTGCGCACGGTGGCGGTGAGCCTGACCAAGATCTGCAACGACCTCCGCTGGATGGCCAGCGGTCCGACCACGGGACTGGCGGAGATCAACCTGCCCGACCTCCAGCCGGGCTCGAGCATCATGCCCGGCAAGGTGAACCCGGTCCTCCCCGAGGCGACGCTGATGGTGTGCGCCCAGGTCATCGGCAACGACACCGCGATCACGATCGCCGGCCAAAGCGGCAACTTCGAGCTGAACGTGATGATGCCCGTCATGGCGCGCAACCTGCTCGAGTCGGTCCGCCTGCTCGGCAACGCGAGCCGGCTGCTCGCGGACCGCTGCGTCAGCGGGATCACGGCCAACGGGGAGCGGATGCGTGCCTACGCCGAGTCGTCACCGAGTGTGGTGACCCCGCTGAACAAGCACCTGGGTTACGAGGAGGCGGCCAAGGTCGCCAAGACCGCGCTCGCGAACGGCCAGACGATCCGCGAGACCGTGCTGGCGCTGGGGTACGTCGAGCGCGGCGACCTCACCGAGGCACAGCTGGACGAGGCCCTGGACGTCGACTCGATGACGCGGCCCCGGGGCGACTAGCGGCTCAGTACCACTGGTGGGACTGCTTGAAGCTCCACGCCGAGCAGGGCGTGCCGTAGGCGTCGCGGATATAGCCCAGGCCCCACCGGATCTGCGACTCGGCGTTGGTCATGTAGTCCGCGGGCAGCACGTGCGTGCCACCGGTCAGCGCCTGCGGGATCCCGTAGGCCGACGAGGTCGGGTTGTCGGCGTGCATGTTCCAGCCGCTCTCGCTGACCCAGAGGGCGTCCAGACAGCCGAACTCTGAGTCGGGGAAGCCGAACTGAGGCATCAGCGCCCGCGCGATCGAGCGAGGGTCGGCCTTCGAGATGTCCTCGGTGCCGCTCATCCCACCGCCCGAGACCAGCGCGAGCGAGTCCTTCTTGGCCTGGTCACCGGTGGCCCGGTCGTCGGAGCGTGAAGCGGCCCGCTCGCGCTCGGCCAGCTCGGCGTTCGTCAGGCCGTGGCTCTGCTGCATCGCCGAGGACAGCGACATCGACGCCTGGGTGGCCCGCGTCGGGTCCTGGGCGAGGACTCCGGAGGACACCGCGATACCGGTCGCAGCCACCGCTACGCCGGAGAAGATCGCGGTCGCGCGGACCCGTCTCCGGGCAGCAGCGTGTACCGGTGCGTTCCGATGCTTCGGAACGTACGAGGCGTGCTTCGACATGGAACTCGCAGACGATCGAGGATGGGGGACGTCCATCCGCGCGTGCCGTACGCGCAGGGAACCACGCCACCTTGGCCCATATCAGATGCTCGCGCAAATCCCTTGCCCCCGTGTTGTGAGGCGCCTCTCTGTGGCGCCGGTCACACTCCGGCGGAGCCGCCGGTCTTCACATCGCAACCGTCTAGACCGCCGAGGGGATCGAACCGCCGGAGCGGACGGTCATCGGCACGAGCACCGGCTCCACCGGTGTGGTGGCGGGATCACCGAGGAGGATCTCGACGGCCCGGGCGCCGAGGGCGGCGAACGGGAGGGCCATCGAGGTGACCGCGGGCCGCAGCCAGGCCGAGAGCTCCGAGCCGTCGTACGAGACCACCGCGACGTCGTCGGGGACGCAGAGGCCGCGCTCTGCCAGTGCCTGGTAGGTGCCCATGGCGACCCGGTCGTTCAGGCACATGAACGCCGAGGGGCGCGCGCCCGTGGCGAGCCAGTCAGCGACCGCCTCGTACGCCGCGGTCACCGTCCAGGCACAGGCGACGACGCCGCCCAGCTCACGGCCGGACTCGGCCAGCTCCGCCCGGACTCCGGCGAGCCGAAGTGGACCCGCGAGCGCTTCGGGCGTCGGGTCTTCGCCGACGACGTACACCTCGCCGGCCACTCCCGCCCGCACCAGGAGCCGGGCGGCGTCTCGCCCCGCACCGAGCTCGTCCGGGAGCACCGCAGGCAGGGAGGTTGTCGGGTCGACGCAGTTGAGCAGGACGGTCCGGCGATGAGTCAGCGGGCCGGGCACCGACACCTGCGAGTCCACCAGCCGCACGTAGATGATCCCGTCCACCTGACGGTCGAGCAGCTCCTCGATGAGAAGCATCTCGAGGGCGGGGTCGCCTTCCGTCTCGCCGACCACCATCAGGTGGCCCTTCGCCCTGGCGGCGGCGCTCACCCCACTGAGCATCTCCCCGGCGTAGCCGCCACTGGCGACGAAGTCCGAGATCACGCCGATCGTGGTGGTGCTGGCGGTGCGCAGGTTGCGCGCGTTCCGGTTCGGCCGGTAACCCATCTCAGAGACGGCCTGCCGCACCCGATGCTCGGTGTCGGCGGAGATCCGCATCTCGGAGGATCGGCCGTTGAGGATGTAGGAGGCCGTCGTCGGGGAGACGCCGGCACGCGCGGCCACGTCGTTCAGGGTGACCTTGCGGCCGGTGACCATGACGCGCCCCCAACTGATCAGGACCTCCGCCCGCTCACCTGCCGCGATTGCAAGATGGACTCGATGCTTGACAGGTGGTGGGCCGGGGCTACTAGTGTGCTGATTCGATTCAGCATGTGGTGTGTATCACACATTGAGGGCAATTCCCTAGTGTCCTTGGCGTCCGTTCGCGCCACATGTGGCCCCGACTGGAGGAGACCTTCACGATGACATTCCAACTGCGAGGTCGTCGACCTCTGGCGACCGTGGCCGTAGCTGCCGCCCTGGCTCTCACCGCCGCCGCCTGCGGCGGAGGCAGCGGAAGCGGGGGTGCTGACGACAAGAGCGTCACCATCTACGCCAGCATGGACCAGCCCGTGATCGACGGCATGCAGAAGTCCATCGACACGATGGCCAAGGACGCCGGGATCACGGTGAAGTTCCAGCGGGTGGAGAACATCAACCAGCTGATCATGCAGAAGATCCAGGCCAACGACACCCCGGACATCGCGTTCATCCCGCAGCCCGGCGTGGTGGGCGACATCGTCAAGCGTGGTGCCGCATTCCCGCTCGACGACGTGGTCGACATGGGCGCCCTTCAGGGCAACATGGTCCCGGGCACGCTCGAGGCGGGCACCGTGGACGGCAAGCTCTACGGTCTTCTGGCCAGCGCCAACGTCAAGAGCCTGGTGTTCTACAACAAGCCCGCGTGGGACGCGGCCGGCTACCAGGCGCCGCAGTCCATCGACGAGCTCAATGCGCTGACCGACCAGATCAAGGCCGACGGCGGCGTCCCCTGGTGCATGGGCATCGAGTCCGACACGGCGACCGGCTGGCCGGCCACCGACTGGTTCGAGGACCTGATCATGCGGTACGGCGGGGCCGACGGGTACAACTCCTGGGTCAAGCACGAGACCCCGTTCGACTCGCCCCTGGTCAAGGAGGCTGCCGCGGAGTTCGAGAAGCTGATGTTCACCGACGGCAACGTCCTCGGTGGGCGCAAGGCGATCGCGAGCACCAACTTCGGCACCGCGGGCAACCCGATGTTCGACAAGGGAGGCCCGAGCTGCTGGATGTACAAGCAGGGCTCGTTCATCACCGGCTTCTTCCCGAAGTCCGTGACCGGCAACCTCGACGCCAACGTGGGCGTCTTCGGGTTCCCGCCGGCTCAGGCCGGGGGCGACAACCCGGTCCTCGGTGGCGGTGACATGGCGGTCATGCTCGACGACTCGGCGTCGACGAAGCAGGCGATGACCATGCTCGCGAGCACGGACATCGGCAACGATGCCGCCGGGTCGAGCTCGTTCCTCTCGCCGCACAGCGACTTCGACGCCTCGCTCTACTCGAGCGACCTCGTCAGGTCGTACGCAGATGTGCTGAGCTCGTCGACGAGCTTCCTCTTCGACGGCTCCGACCAGATGCCGGGCGAAGTCGGTGCGGGCACCTTCTGGAAGGACATGACCGCGTGGATCAGCGGCCAGGAGGATCTCGAGACGGCGCTCAAGAACATCGACGAGAGCTGGCCGGCCAGCTAGGTCTCCTCGATGAACATCCCGCAGGGGCGTAGCCCCGTGCTCCGCCCCTGCGGGACCGGCCGGTCCTCACCAAGCAGCCGCGAAGAAGGTGGTCATCCATGGCTCTGAAGGCACTCACAGCACTGATCACGGTCGTCATCGGCGTCGGCGGTGCGCTGCTGCTGTACTGGCTGCTCAACAAGCTCGCGGAGCTGCTTCCCGGGCACTGGGAGGACCGGGTCAAGCCGTACCTCTTCATCCTGCCTGCGTACGCCGCGATCACCGTCTACCTGCTGTTTCCCGCAGTCCAGACCGTCATCAGCAGCTTCAAGGACTCCGCCTCCGTCAACTGGGTGGGCTTCGACAACTACACCCGGCTGCTGAGCTCCTCGGGCTTCCAACAGACGCTGTTCACCACGTTGCTGTGGATCATCATCGTGCCCGCCGTGACGGTGGTCGTCGGGCTCGCCGTCGCCGTACTGGCGGACAGACTTTCGCCACCGGGTGAGAAGTTCACCAAGACGGTGATCTTCCTGCCGATGGCGATCTCCATGGTCGGTGCGTCCGTCGTGTGGCGCTTCGTCTACTCGGCCCAGCCCACGGGCCAGCCGCAGATCGGTCTCCTCAACGCGATCTGGACGAAGTTCGGGGCCGACCCGATCGCGTGGCTGCAGCAGAGCACGCTGCACGTCAACAGCCTGCTGCTGATGGTGATCCTGCTCTGGGCCCAGGTCGGCTTCTCGATGGTGCTGCTCTCCGCGGCCGTCAAGGGCGTCCCGGGCGAAACCCTCGAGGCAGCCCGCATCGACGGCGCCACCGAGCGGCAGACGTTCTTCCGCGTGGTGCTCCCCCAGATCAAGGGGACGATCATCACGGTGTTCGTCACGGTCACGATCGGCGTCATGAAGATCTTCGACATCGTCTACGTCACGACCAACGGCAACTTCAACACGAACGTCATCGGCAACGAGTTCTACAACCAGCTCACGACCAACTTCAACAACGGCGCGGCATCGTCGATCGTCGTGATGCTGATGCTCGCGGTGATCCCGATCATGGCCTACCAAGTGCGTCACTTCAGGGCAGAGGAGGCAGGCGCATGAGCAGCTCGGCACAGACCGTCGCGGCGGCCACCCCGACCGCGACCAAACGACGCAAGGTGGCCGAGCGCGGCGAGGGGAACCCGGCCAAGGCCGGCTGGCTCACGCGCACCGTCCTCGCGTTCCTCTGCATCGTGTGGACCGTCCCGTTGTTCGGCACGTTCGTCACCTCCTTCCGGAGCCTCGACGCGGCGAACAGCTCCGGCTGGTGGACGGTGTTCTACCAGCCCTCGCAGTGGGGCAAGCTCACCCTCGGCAACTACGACGAGGCGATCACCGGACCCGCCGCCAGCATGGGCCGGGCCTTCATCAACAGCTTCGCGATCGCGCTGCCCGCAACATTCATCCCGATCCTGATCGCGGCGTTCGCGGCGTACGCCTTCACGTTCATGCAGTTCAAGGGACGCGACGTCCTGTTCCTGACGATCGTCAGCCTGCTCGTGGTGCCCAACTACGTGGCCCTGGTGCCGATGCTCAAGATCTACGGCTCGCTCGGCATCAGCGGGACGTTCCCCGCGGTGTGGCTGGCCCACATCGGGTTCGGCATGTCGCTGGCCATCTTCATCCTGCGCAACTACATGGCCACGCTCCCCAAGACCGTGATCGAGTCGGCGAAGATCGACGGCGCGAGCCACTTCCAGACCTTCTACAAGCTGGTGCTCCCGATGTCGGCGCCGGCGCTGGCGTCCTTCGCGATCTTCCAGTTCCTGTGGGTGTGGAACGACCTTCTGGTGGCCTTGGTCTTCATCGGTCCCGGTGAGAACGAGCCGGTGACGATGGCGCTGACGCACCTGAAGGGTCAGCTCGGTCAGGGCTGGAACCTGACCACCGCCGGTGGCTTCTTCACCATGATCGTGCCGATCATCGTGTTCCTCAGCCTCCAGCGGTACTTCGTCCGTGGCATGACCGCGGGCGCCGTAAAGGGGTGACCCTCACAACCCTGGAGTTCGACACATCGGGCGACGGGTTGCCGGTGGTGCGTTGGTCGGGCGACCCCGGACCGGGGATGCCGCTGCTCGGCGAGCACGCCCACGAGCGGTTCACCCGACCGCACCTGAGAGGACACCGGGTCGTCGTCGAGGGAGGGCACGTGTCGGCCGGGCACGGCTGGTCCACGAGGTTCACCCAGCAGGACCTGACCACCGACGGCCCGATGGTGTCCCTCACCGCCTCGGACTCCACGGCTGGACTGGAACTGCTGCTGGAGCTCGAGACGGTGTCCGGTGGCGCCCTGCGCGGGAGGTACACCGTCACCAACACCGCGCCGGGCCACTATGCGCTCGAGGGGCTGGAGGTCGTGCTCCCGGTCCCCGACGGGCTGGACGAGGCCATGGACTTCACCGGACGCCACGAGCGAGAGCGGACCCCGCAACGTCGTCCGGTGACCGACGGGCTCTGGCTCCGTGAGAGCCGCGAGGGCCGTCCCGGGCTGGGCGCCGCCACGATGATGACCCTCGGTACGCCGCACTTCGGCACGCAGGCGGGCCGGGTCCTCTCGGTGCACGTGGCCTGGAGCGGGAACACCGTGCTGCGGGTCGAGCGCGACAACACCACCGGCACCACTCTCGGCGGCGGCGAGTTCCTCCAACCGGGCGAGGTGGTGCTCGCCGAGGGCGAGAGCTACCAGACCCCGTGGGTCTTCTTCGCCGCGGCCGAGGACGGTCTGGACGGGCTCGCGGCCAGGTGGCACGCCTACGAACGCTCTCTGCCTGCCCATCCGAGCGTCCAGCCGGTCGTGCTCAACGTGTGGGAGGCGGTCTGGTTCGACCACGACCCGGTCCGTCTGCACGAGATCGCCGACCGCGCGGCCCGTGTCGGAGTCGAGCGGTTCGTGCTCGACGACGGCTGGTTCCACGGTCGGCGCGACGACACCGCGGGGCTCGGCGACTGGTGGGTCGACCCCGCCGTCTGGCGTGAGGGTCTCGGCCCGCTGGTCGAGCACGTACGCGGCTTGGGCATGGAGTTCGGGCTGTGGTTCGAGCCCGAGATGGTGAACCCCGACTCAGACCTCTACCGAAGCCATCCCGACTGGATCCTGTCCGCCGGCCAGCGGGTCCCGGTGCTCCACCGCCACCAGCTCGTCCTCGACCTCTCCCGAGCTGAGGTGGTCGACCACCTCTTCGCGCAGGTGAGCGCGGTGCTGAGCGAGCACCCCATCGACTTCGTGAAGTGGGACCACAACCGTGAGCTGCTGGAGGCCGGCAGCGCGCCGGTCTCGGGGTCGCCGGTCGTTCGCGCCCACACCCAGGGCTTCTACCGGCTGCTCGACGCGCTCCGCGAGGCCCATCCGGCCGTGGCGTGGGAGTCCTGTGCCTCCGGAGGTGGCCGGGTCGATCTCGGGGTCCTCGAACGGGTGCAGCGGGTCTGGACCTCGGACATGACCGACGCCCTCTCGCGGCAGCAGATCCAGCGGTGGACCACCCAGCTCCTGGCTCCCGAGTACGTCGGAGCACACGTCTCCTCCCCGGTCTCGCACGCCACCGGGAGGACGATGAGCCTGGACTTCCGGGCGGCCACGGCGCTCTTCGGCTCCTTCGGGATCGAGTGGGACCTGACGACGGCCGACGAGGCCGACCTGGCCCGGCTCGCCGAATGGGTCGCCCGCTACCGGAGGTTCCGCCCGCTCCTGCACAGCGGCCGCGTGGTGCGCCCGGAGTCCTCGGACCCCTCGGTCCTGCTGCACGGTGTCGTCGGGACCGACGGTGACGAGGCGTTGATGGCACACGTCCAGCTCGACGAGTCGGCGCACAACCGCGGTGTGAGCGTCCGGGTGCCCGCGCTCGACCCCGAGGCGTCGTACCGACTGACGTGGGCCGCGCCCGTGAGGCACGCGGCGGAGAGCCGATCGTCGGCGCTCCCGGAGGTCGGCCCGGCCGGCGATGGCGAGGTCCGGGGCCAGGTGCTGGCGACGCACGGCTTCTGGATCCCGCGACGGCGCCCGGGCACCGCGACGTTGGTGCACCTGACCCGGTCAGCCGGCGGCTAGCTCCGCGACCTCAAGGGCGGCCACCGTCGCTGTCCCGCCCTCCGTGAACACCCTGACGCCCCCCGCTCCCTCGGCCGGGAAGACCTGGTTGCTGAGGACGACGCGTCCGTCGTCGGCGAAGACCTCGACCGAGCAGGTGTCGACGACCACTCGCAGTGCCAGCACGCCGTCCCGGGCCGGGACCCGCACGGACTGTTGGGGGGACCGGCCCGGGGCCACGATCCCCGCGGCCCACGGCAGGACCGAGAGCTCCTGCGTGAGGGGGCGGTAGCGGACCTGGGTGGGGCCGCCGTCGGTGTGCACCTCCACGCAGAGCTCGCCGTCAGTCCCCTCGGTCAGCCAGGAGACCTGGAGGTCGACCGCCGGCCCGGTCCGGATCTCCCACGGCTGCTGCGGTGCCACGGCGAGGTCGCGCTCGGCGGCGATCACGCGCCGGCGGTCGTCCAGCTCGCGGACCGGGCGTTGGGCGAGCCCGACGCCGTCCTGGTCCCGCACCAGGCTGAGCTCGCGCGGGATCGTCATCGCCCCTCGCCAGCCCGAGGCGGGCGTCTCGCGGCCGTAGTCCCAGTTGCTCAGCCAGGCCAGCCAGATCCGCCGACCGTCCGGGACGTCGGACCACGACTGCGGCGCGTAGAAGTCCGCGCCCTGGTCCACCCAGCGCACGGTCTCGGGCCCGTCGTCGCACCGGAACGTGGCACCGTCGTACCGGCCGAGGAAGTACTGCGTCGCGGACCCACCCGCCGGTCCACCGCCGAGGACCGAGACGCTCAGAACCCACCGGCCGTCGTCGGCTCCCAGCGGCAGCCAGAACAGGTCCGGGGTCTCCCAGACACCGCCGTGCGCGCCGTGAGCGCCCCCGAACCGCCCGCACTCCTGCCAGTCCACGAGATCGTCGGAGCGGTGGAAGATCACCTGGTCGCCGGCCGCCACCGCCATCACCCAGTGGCCCTCCCCCGACGAGTCGTCGAAGCGGACCACCTTCGGATCACGGAAGTCCACCTGCCCCGGTGGGCCGGTCAGGACGGGATTGCGTGCATGACGACGCCAGGTGCGACCGCCGTCGCTGCTGGACGCGACGCACTGCTCCTGCGGCTCACCCTCACGGAAGGCCGTGAAGAAGGCGACGAGTGCGTCCTTGCCGGAACCCGCGCTGCCTTCCCGGTCCACGAGCGCGCTGCCGGAGAACACCGCACCCCGCGAGTCGGGGGCGAGCGCGATCGGCCGGTGCTCCCAGGTGAGCAGGTCACGGCTGGTCGCGTGCCCCCAGTGCATAGGACCCCACGCCAAACTGTCGGGATGGTGTTGGTAGCAGAGGTGGAAGTCCGTGCCGTCGTGCACGAGGCCGTTCGGGTCGTTCAGCCACCCCGACGGCGGGGTGAAGTGGACGAGTGGACGAGCGGGAGGCACTCCGGTCACATCGTGACGTTCTCCAGCATCTCCGTGACCAGGGCGGCGATCGGCGAGCGCTCGGAGCGGGTGAGCGTCACGTGCGCGAAGAGCGGGTGGCCCTTGAGCTTCTCGATCACCGCCACCACTCCGTCGTGCCGACCCACCCGCAGGTTGTCGCGCTGGGCCACGTCGTGGGTGAGCACCACCTTGGAGTTGGCCCCGATCCGCGAGAGCACCGTCAACAGGACGTTGCGTTCCAGCGACTGGGCCTCGTCGACGATGACGAAGGCGTCGTGCAGCGAGCGGCCGCGGATGTGCGTCAGCGGGAGCACCTCGAGCATCCCCCTGTCGAGGACCTCCTCGATGACGTCGGGCGTGGTGATCGCACCCAGGGTGTCGAACACCGCCTGGCCCCACGGCGACATCTTCTCCGACTCGCTGCCCGGCAGGTAGCCGAGCTCCTGGCCGCCGACCGCGAACAGCGGACGGAAGACGACGACCTTCTTGTGCGCGCGGCGCTCCATCACCGCTTCCAGGCCGGCGCACAGCGCGAGGGCCGACTTGCCGGTGCCGGCGCGACCGCCGAGCGAGACGATGCCGATCTCGGGGTCGAGGAGCATCTCGAGCGCGACCCGCTGCTCGGCCGAACGGCCGTGGATGCCGAAGGCGTCACGGTCGCCGCGCACCAGGTGCACCTGCTTGTCGGCCTTGACCCGGCCCAGGGCGCTGCCGCGCCCGGAGATCATCACCAGCCCGGTGTGACAGGGCAGGTCCCGGGCCTCCGCGATGTCGAGCGTCCCGTCGTCGTAGAGCTCGTCGATCTCGGCGCCGGTGACCTCGACCTCGGTCATCCCGGTGTAGCCGGTGTCCGACTCGCTGATCAGCTCGGCGCGGTACTCCTCGGCGTCGAGGCCGACCGCGGACGCCTTGATCCGCATCGGCAGGTCCTTGGAGACCACCGTCACCAGGAAGCCCTCGTCGGCGAGGTTCTTCGCCACGGCGAGGATCCGGGTGTCGTTGTCGCCCAACCGGAAGCCGGACGGCAGCGAGGTCGAGTCCGTGTGGTTCAGCTCGACCCGGAGCGTGCCTCCCAGGTCGCCGATCGGGACCGGCTGGTCGAGCCGTCCGTGAAGCACTCGCAGCTCGTCGAGGATCCGCAGCGCCGAGCGGGCGAAGAACCCGAGCTCGGGGTGATGCCGCTTGCCCTCCAGCTCGGTGATCACCACCACGGGGAGCACGACTTCGTGTTCCTCGAACCTGCGAAGCGCGCCAGGATCGGCGAGCAGAACGCTGGTGTCGATCACGTAAGTCCGGATTGCGGGCTTCTTCTTCGCTGGAGCCATGGGCTCACATCCTCCCGGAATGGCGAGCTTCCCCACCCGCCGTTACTTGCCGAAACTACGTCGGCAAGCTGCCCGGGCCCACTCGACACGCCCGAACGCGAGGGTGAAGGTCAGGTGCCGTACCTGCGCTCGCGCTCGGCATAGGCGCGCACCGCGCGGAGGAAGTCGACGCGCCGGAAGTCGGGCCAGTAGGCCTCGCAGAAGTAGAACTCGCTCTGGGCGCTCTGCCAGAGCAGGAACCCACCCAGGCGCTGCTCGCCCGAGGTGCGGATCACCAAGTCGGGATCGGGCTGGCCCTTGGTGTACAGGTGCTCGGAGATGTGCTCGACGTCCAGCACCTCGGCGAGCTCCTCGAGGGTGGTCCCCTTCAGGGCGTGCTCCTGCAGCAGGGAGCGTACGGCGTCCGCGATCTCGCGCCGGCCGCCGTACCCGACGGCGATGTTGACCAGCATCCCGGAGACGTCGCGGGTGCTGTCCTCGGCGGCCTTGAGCCGCTCGGCGGTGCCGGCCGGCAGCAGATCGAGAGAGCCCACCGGGTGGAGCCGCCAGCGCTGCTCACCGGCCAAGGTGCTGACCGCGCCCTCGATGATCGACAGCAGCCCTTCGAGCTGGTCGGGGGGCCGGTTGAGGTTGTCGGTGGAGAGCAGCCACAGCGTGACCACCTCGACGCCGACCTCCTCGCACCACTCCAGGAGCGGCTCGATGTTGGCGGCCCCGGCTCGGTAGCCCTGCGCGGTGTCGGCGCCGACGGCCTTGGCCCAGCGCCGGTTGCCGTCGAGCATGACTCCGACGTGGCGCGGGATGCGGTCCTGCGGGAGCCGACGGACCATCCGCGCCTCGTAGGCCGGATACAGAACCTTGCGCAGTCCACTCTTCCAGTCAGGCACGATTCCGAGACTACCGGCGTCAGGGATTGGCGCAGCCAGCCGTTGCGTACTCTGGGGTCATGCACGTTCCCGACGACATCAAGCCGAAGCTTCGCGGCTGGCTGCACCTGGGAACCGCTCCGCTGACTCTCGCGGCTGGAATCGTCCTGGTCGCGCTGTCCCCCACGACCATGACCCGGATCGGGTCGGCGGTGTTCGCGGCCTCGGCGCTCACGCTGTTCACGGTCTCTGCCGTGTACCACCGCGGCACGTGGTCCCCGCGGGTCTGGGCCTTCCTGCGACGCTTCGACCACGCCAACATCTTCGTGCTGATCGCCGGGTCGTACACCCCGATCACCCTGCTGTTCCTGCACGGCAACGACCGGGTCTGGCTCCTGGTGGGGGTCTGGACCGCCGCCGTGCTCGGCGTGGTCTTCCGGGTCTTCTGGACCGATGCCCCCCGCTGGCTCTACGTCCCGCTCTACATCGCGATGGGCTGGGCGGCGGTCTTCTTCGCAGGCGACTTCGCGGACGGCGCCTCGCGCTACGCCGGTCTGGGCATGGCGGCCCTCGTGCTGGTGATCGTGGGCGGGGCGCTCTACACGCTCGGCGGGATCGTCTACGGCCTCAAGCGACCGGACCCGTTCCCGACCTGGTTCGGCTTCCACGAGGTCTTCCACTCGCTCACGATCGTCGCGTTCATCACGCACTACGTCGGCGTCTCGCTGGCGACCTACTCGCTGCGCTGAACCAGCTCGGCCGGGTCCGTCACCGGTTGCTCGCAGACGAAGCGGCGACAGACGTAGGCCGCGGGCCTCCCCTCCACCAGCCCCCGCCCTTCGAAGAGCGGCACGTCCAGCCCCGGGGGTCCGACGATCACGACGGCGCCCGGGCTCGTCGTACGGCGAGCGGCTGCGGCGAGCGCGTCGCGATCCGGACCCGGATCGCCGACGACCGCGATCTCCACCGGTCCCGCGAGCACCGCCTCGGCGGCGGCCAGCGACCAGCCGGCGAATCTGGGTGCCTTCTCGGCCAGCAGCCGGACGCTGCGCAGCGCGGCCTCGGCCGCGTCACGGTATCGACCCTCCCCGGTGACGGCTGACGCGGTCAGGAGGGCGTGCACCAGCGCCGAGAGCCCGCCCGGGCTGGCGTTGTCACCGGGATCGCGTGGCCGAGCGACCAGCACCTCGGCGTCGTCGGCGGTGTCGTAGAAGCCGCCGTCGCCGGAGGCGAAGCGGGTCAGCGCGGTGTCGAGGAGCCCGGTCGCCCGCTCGAGCCAGACCGGCTCACCGGTCGCCTGGAGCAACGAGAGGAACCCCGCGGCGACGAGCCCGTAGTCCTCCAGCACCCCGGCATGGGCCCCCGCGACGCCGTCCCTGGAGACCCGCAGCAGGCGGCCGTCGCGCAGGTGGAGCCGAGCCAGCAGCTCACCCGCGGCGAGCGCGGCGTCGACGTACTCCGGAGCGTCCAGCAGCAGTCCGGCGTCGACCAGGGCTGAGATCGCCAGCCCGTTCCAGGCGGCCACGACCTTGTCGTCGCGGGCCGGCCGGGTCCGTGACGCGCGGGCGGTCAGCAGCCGTTCCCGGACCGAGGCGAACCGCTCCGGGTCGTCGGGGTCGTCCAGCAGCTGGAGGGTCGAGGCGCCCTCCTCGAAGGTCCCGGTCACCTCGAACAGGCCGGTGGCCCAGGCCCCGTCCTCCGGGCCGAGGACCGCGGTCAGCTCCTCAGGAGTCCAGACGTAGAACCGGCCCTCGACGCCCTCGGTGTCCGCGTCGAGAGCGGAGGCGAACCCGCCCTCCTCTGTGCGCAGCTCGGCGAGCATGAAGTTTGCGGTCTCCCGGGCGACCCGTGCACCCAGGGGATCATCGCCCTGGCGCCACCACCGGGCGTACAGGCCGAGCAGCAGGGCGTTGTCGTAGAGCATCTTCTCGAAGTGCGGGACCACCCAGCCGGAGTCGACGGAGTAGCGGGCGAACCCGCCCCCGAGCTGGTCGTAGATCCCGCCGCGGGCCATCGCCCGGCAGGTCGCGTCGACCATCTGGCCGGCCACGGTCGACCCGGTCCGGGCCTGGTGACGCAGCAGCATCTCGAGCGCCATCGACGGCGGGAACTTCGGGGCGTCGCCGAAACCGGCCGAGACCGGGTCGAAGTCCTGGCTGAGCGACCGCACGCACTGCGCGAGCAGCTCGGCGTCGAGGTCCCCCGCTCCCGCGGACTGCACCTCGCGGCGCAGGTGGTCGCGGATCGCCTCGGCCGACCGGGTCACGTCCTCACGGCGTTCGTGCCAGGCCTGCGTCATCGCCTGCAGGACCTGGACGAACGACGGCTGGCCATGGCGCGGCCGGTCCGGGAAGTAGGTGCCCGCGAAGAACGGGTTCCCGTCGTGGTCGAGCACGCACGTCATCGGCCACCCGCCGCGACCGGTCATGGCCTGCGTGGCCTGCATGTAGACCGCGTCGACGTCCGGCCGCTCCTCGCGGTCGACCTTGATGCTCACGAAGTGCTCGTTGAGGTACGCCGCCGTGGCCTCGTCCTCGAAGGACTCGTGCGCCATCACGTGGCACCAGTGGCAGGCGGCGTACCCGACGCTCAGCAGGATCGGGACGTTCCGCCGCTTCGCCTCGGCGAAGGCCTCCGGCGACCACTCCCACCAGTCGACGGGGTTCTCCGCGTGCTGGAGCAGGTACGGCGAGGTCGCGCTCGCCAGGCGGTTGGTCACCACGCCAGCATGCCAGCGAGGGTGACCAACCGGTCAGGCGGCGGCGGAGTCGTCCGTACGACGGGCAGTGGGCCGGCCGATCTCCAGCACCTTGGCCTGGGCCGAGGCGACGAAGTCGTTGGGCAGCGAGAGCCGGATGACCTTCTTCCAGGCCGAGGCGACCTGGCGTGGCAGCGAGCCGGTGACATAGGGCAGGGAGTACTTCGCGAAGAGCGCCTGCACCTGCGGGGCGATCTCGGCGTACCGGTTGCTCGGCAGGTCCGGGAAGAGGTGGTGCTCCACCTGGAACGACAGGTTGCCGGTCATGAAGTGCATCGCCTTCGAGCCGTTGATGTTCGCCGAGCCGAGCATCTGGCGCAGGTACCACTCGCCGCGGGTCTCACCGTTGATCGAGCGACGCTCGAAGGTCTGCACGCCCTCGGGGAAGTGGCCGCACATGATCACCGAGTGGGTCCACAGGTTGCGGACCAGGTTGGCGGTGGCGTTGGCGCCGAGGGTGGTCAGCGCCGACGGCCCGGACAGCAGCGGGTGGATGACGTAGTCCTTGGTCATCTGGCCGCGGATCTTCTTCAGGGTCACCTTGGCGCGGGCCCGGAAGTCCGGGTTGCTGCGACGCTTCTTCGTGGCCAGGTTCTTGCCCAGCTCGAGGTCGTAGGCCGCGATGCCGTACTCGAAGAAGCACGCGTTGATGAAGTTCCACAACGGCTGGGCGAGGTACAGCGGCACCCAGCGCTGGTCCTCGTCGACGCGCATGATGCCGTAGCCGAGGTCGTTGTCCTTGCCGATCACGTTCGTGTACGTGTGGTGAAGTTCGTTGTGCGAGTGCTTCCACTGCTCGGACGGGGAGGCGTTGTCCCACTCCCACGTCGTCGAGTGGATCTTCGGGTCACGCATCCAGTCCCACTGGCCGTGCATGACGTTGTGGCCGATCTCCATGTTCTCGATGATCTTGGCGACCGAGAGCCCGACGGTGCCGAGGATCCAGGCCGGCGGGAAGATCGAGACGAGCAGGACCGCGCGGCTGCCGAGCTCGAGCTTGCGCTGGGCTCCGATCACCTTGCGGATGTACGCCGCGTCGCCGGCGCCTCGTGACTCGACGATGGACGCCCGGATCGCGTCCAGCTCCTCACCGAGGGTCTCGATGTCGTCCGGCGTCAGGTGGGCGATCGGGCTGTGGGTCTTCTTCTGCATGACGGTCATGGTGTGTCTCCTTCAGGAGGGATGGTCAGTGGACGAGGTCGCAGGCGCCGGCGGCCGCGGAGATGCAGGTCTGGATCGGGACGCCGCCGGTGCCCGACTCCTGGGGCGTGGCGGTGGTGATCTCGCCGGTGCGCAGGTCGCGTACGGCGCCCTCACGCATGGGCAGCACGCAGCCGAAGCAGATGCCCATCCGGCACCCCGACGGCATCAGGACCCCGGCGTCCTCCGCGGCGGTGAGGATCGGCGTCGCACCGTCGGCCACGACCGTCGTCCCGCTGTGGGTGAAGGTGACGGTGCCACCCTCGCCGGCCGCGACGGTCGCGACGCGGAACTGCTCGGTGAGCAGGGGCAGGTCGTGCTGGTCGTGATGGGCGGCCAGGGCGTCGAGCAGCCCGGCGGGGCCGCAGGCGAACGTGGTCCGCTCGGTCAGGTCCGGCACGAGGTCGGCGAGGTCCGCGACGTCGAGGACGCCGTGCACGTCGTCGTACCGCGCGACGAGGCGGATCATCCCGGCCGTGTCGAGTGAGCGGAGGTTGTCGAGGAAGATCGAGTCCGGCTCGGTCGGCGCCACGTGCACGACGGTGATGTCGAAGTCCGTGCTGCGCTCGAGCCGGACCACGCCCGACTCGGCGACCGGGAACAGGTTGCGCAGCATCCCGATGACCGGAGTGATGCCCGACCCGGCCGTCACGAAGAGCAGCTTCGAGCCGCGGTCCGGGAGGACGAACTCCCCGGCTGCCTGCTCGAGGTGGACCAGCGTGCCTGCCTTCGCCTCGCGGACGAGGTGGTTGCTGACCTTCCCGCCCGGCACGGCCTTGACCGTGATCGAGATCCGCCCGTCGGCCCGCGGGCCGTGGGTGAGGGAGTAGGCGCGCCACAGGCGTACGCCGTCCACGTCGATGCCGACACGGACGTACTGACCGGGCACGTGGCCGGCCCAGTCGGCACCGGGGCGGATCACGATGGTGGCCGCGTCGGCCGTCTCCGGCTGGACCTCCACGATCCGGCCGCGCAGGTCGGCACCGGCACGCAGCGGGTCGAAGAGGTCGAGGTAGTCCGCGGGGAGCAGTGGGGTCGTGGCCCGCTCGGCAAGCCGCGCCACGCGACGCAGCAGCGAGGCGGGGCGTTCGCGGGTCTGGGCTGGGTGGCTCATGTACTCCATGATGTCCGCTCTTGCGTATAGGATCATGACCGTCTGGCGTGAAAAATGCGGTAGTTCTTGTTCGGAGGGAACAGTTCATGGCCTCAGAGGTGTCCCAGGTCACCGCCCGGAACGCGATCGCGCTCCGTTTCGACGAGCAGGTCGTCGGGGTCCTTCGCGAGCGGCTCCCGGAGGTGGCCACCCAGACCGTCGCCGCGGTCACCGCCGAGGTGCCCGGCTACACCGGTGCGCTGAGCGGCTCGATGGGCGACAACATCGAGGCCGCCGTACAGATGGCGCTGGCCGGCTTCCTGAAGCTGGCCGCCGGCAGCCGCGAGACCGACCCGAGCACCCCCCTGGGCCCGACCCTGGACGGCGCCTATGCCCTCGGGCGCGGCGAGGCACGGAGCGGCCGGTCGATGGATGCCCTGCTGGCCGCCTACCGCGTGGGAGCCCGGGTGGCCTGGCGCGAGCTCGCGGACTCGGCGGCCCGGGCCGGGGTCGACGCGGGCACGATGGCGCAGTTCGCAGAGCTGGTCTTCGCCTACATCGACGAGCTCTCCGCCGCCAGCGTCGCGGGGCACACCGACGAGCTCTCGACGAGTGGCCGGGTGCGCGAGCGCTACCGGGAGCGGCTCGGGCAGCAGCTGCTGGCGGGTGCGGGGCCGGACACCCTCCTCGCGTCCGCGGAGCGGGCCGGGTGGACGGTGCCGGGAACACTGACCGCCGTGCTGCTCCCGGCGGCCCAGGTGCGCGGGGTGCTCGCGTCGCTCGGACCGGAGACGCTGCTGCTGGGCGAGGACCTGCCCGGCTTCGAGTCCGGGGAGGGCCGGCCGCTCTCCCTGCTCCTGGTCCCTGATGTCGACGGCACCGGGCGGCGGCACCTCGCCCGGGTGCTCGAGGGAGGCAGGCCGTCGTCGGTCCGGCACGCCCGTGGGCGCAAGCCCGGTCGTCCTACGACCGAGCAGCACGGACGGTCGCGATGGTGGGCGGAGCGCCCGGTGCTCCGGTCGACAGCGAGGACCACCTGGCCCACCTGGTCGTCACCGCGGATGCGGACGCGCTGGCCGACCTACGCGCACGAACCCTCGCCCCGCTGGCCGAGCTGCGCCCGGCCAGCCGGGAACGGCTCGAGGAGACGTTGCGGTCCTGGCTGCTGCACCAAGGAAGGCGCGACGCCGTCGCCGCCGAGCTACATGTGCACGCGCAGACCGTCCGCTACCGCATGGGCCAGCTGCGGGACCTCTACGGCGACCGCCTCGACGACCCGGGCACGGTCCTCGATCTGGTCGTGTCGCTCGCGGATCCCGCGGTTGCCCGACAAGGCACACTGGACTCGCCCACGCCTTGAGGAGGACCCGATGGATGCACGATCCTGGGACGAGCGGTACGCCGGCACGGACCTGGTCTGGTCGCCGACACCCAACCAGTTCGTCGAGGCCGAGCTCGCCGGCGAGCCTGTGGGCACCGCGGTCGACCTTGCGGCCGGCGAGGGGCGCAACGCCATCTGGCTCGCCCAGCAGGGGTGGACCGTCGAGGCCGTCGACTTCTCCCAGGTGGGCCTCGACAAGGGCCGGGAGATGGCGGCCGGACTGGGCGTCGAGGAGCAGCTGACCTGGCACTGCGCCAACGCGCTCTCGTGGACCGGGAGCGACGTCGACCTCGTGGTGGTCGCCTACCTCCAGCTCCCCGCCGACGAGCGTGGCCGGGCGATCAGGAACGGCTTCGACGCCCTACGCACCGGAGGCACGCTCCTCGTGGTGGCCCACGACTCCAGCAACCTCACCGAGGGCACCGGCGGACCCCAGGACCCCGACGTGCTCTACACCGCCGAGGACGTTCTCGCCGACCTGGAGGGCAGGTCCTACGAGGTCGTCAAGGCCGAGCGGGTCACCCGCAAGGTCGACGACGGCCACGGAGGCGACGAAGGACGCACGGCGTACGACTGTCTGGTCCGGTTACGCGCGACCTGACTCGTCCGGCCCGTCGAACGCCCCGGCCTCGGCGTTGGCCTCGGCGCGCTTGAGGTGCTTGACCAGGCTGAAGCCGAGGACGACGACAGCGAGCCCGAGCAGCAGGAACAGGATGAAGGCGGTCCAGCCGGCCTTCACGTCTTCGGGCTGCGGAGACTTGTCCGCGGCGAGCACCAGCATCTGAACAACGAGGGTCATGACCCCAGTGTCTCAGCCGCGTGTCTCGGCCGCGTCCCGGATACCCGCAAAGAGATCGTCCTCCGGCAGCTCGGTCTCGACGTGGCTGGTCACCAGCTCGTAGTCCTCGGTCGGCCAGACCTTCTCCTGGAGCTCGCGCGGGATCGCGAACCAGAATCCGTCGGGGTCGATCTGGGTGGCGTGCGCGAGCAGCGCCTGGTCCCGGGTGCCGAAGTGCTCACCGCAGGGGACGCGGGTCGTGATCCGCGCATCCCATTCGGGTTCGGGCTTCCACTCCTCCAGCCGCTCCGCCCACGGCGACTCCAGG
Source organism: uncultured Actinomycetota bacterium (assembly GCA_963740525.1). Lineage (GTDB taxonomy): Bacteria > Actinomycetota > Actinomycetes > Propionibacteriales > Nocardioidaceae > CAVUEG01. Next base: position 16,551 of record CAVUEG010000005.1, on the reverse strand, counting down.
CCGTGCTCGAGCATCGCCTCGTGCAGCGCGACCATCCGCGGCCGGTTGAACGAGTGGTGGTAGTAGAGCTTGAGCGGCTGCCACGGCTCGCCGGCGCCCGGGTACCGCTCCGGGTCACCGGCCGCCTCGAACGCGACCACCGAGATCTGGTGGCACATGACGTGGTCGGGGTGGGGGTAGCCGCCTCGTTCGTCGTACGTCGTGACCACGTGCGGCTTGAAGTCGCGGATCTGGCGGACCAGGCGCTCGGCAGCCTCCTCCACCGGCTGGACCGCGAAGCAGCCCTCCGGCAGCGGCGGCTTGGGATCGCCGTCGGGCCAGCCCGAGTCAACGAAGCCGAGCCAGTCCTGCCGGACCCCGAGGATGTCGCGGGCCCGCTCCATCTCCTGGCGCCGGATCTCGCTGATGTTCGCGAGCACGTCCGGTCGGTCCATCTTCGGGTTGAGGATCGACCCGCGTTCCCCGCCGGTGCAGGTGACGACGTGGACGTCGACCCCCTCGGCGACGTACTTCGCGGTCGTGGCGGCACCCTTGCTCGACTCGTCGTCGGGGTGCGCGTGGACGTGCATCAGCCTGAGCATGCGGGCAATCCTAGGCAGTGGCGCCCCCGGGCCGCATGGGAGAATCCGCTCCGTGACCGAACTGCCGACCGCCCGCTACCCCGGGACGCCCCGCTCGCAGCGCCTGGGCGTCGCCGCCGTGGTCGCCGTTCTGGTCATCGCGGGCGCCGGCTGGCTGCTCTGGGCGGCCTTCCTGCACGGCTCCCCCGACGTGACCTCGAGCCTGCGGTCGTACGACGTGACCGGCCCGCACTCGGTCGAGGCGACCCTGGACGTGCACCTGACGGACCCGTCGGTGACCGGGACCTGTCTGCTGCGGGCCACCGCCTCCGACCACCAGGTCGTGGGCGAGCTGAGTTTCCCGGTCACGGGCCAGAGCGACCTCACCCTGACCCGCACGGTGCGCACCGAACGGCGCGCCACCACCGTCGAGCTGGTCGGCTGCACCGGGCCCGGCCAGCGTCGCCCGCAGTGAATTTGGGCCTTCCGGCTCGCTGATTGATACGGTGGACAACTTCCAAGCGCGTCGGCCGACGCCGACGCGCCTTCGCAAGCACCTCAGGAGCAGTACACCGTGACGCAGTCGAGTGAGCAGGAAGTCGTCTGGCTGACGCAGGAGGCTTACGACAAGCTTCAGGCCGAGCTGGAGAACCTCCGCGGCCCGGTCCGCACCGAGGTGATCGCCCGCATCAGCGCCTCCCGCGACGAGGGCGACCTGAAGGAGAACGGCGGCTACCACGCTGCTCGCGAGGAGCAGGGCAAGGTCGAGGCTCGGATCAAGCAGCTCGAGGACATGCTGCGTCGGGCCGAGGTCGGCCAGACCCCCGCTGACAACGGCGTGGTCGAGCCCGGCATGAAGGTGACCTACCGCTTCGTCGGCGACGACGCGACCGACACGTTCCTGCTCGGGGCCCGTGAGATGGCCGACGACGACACCCAGGTCTTCTCACCCCAGTCGCCGCTCGGCGCTGCCGTCAACGGAGCCAAGAAGGGCGACAAGGTCTCCTACGACGCGCCCAACGGCAAGACCCTCGAGGTCGAGGTCGTCGACGCGGTTCCGTTCGCCGGCTGACCGTTACGCCTGCTGACCGCTACTCGAGGATGACGTAGCCGCAGCTGCGCAGGTGCGTCAGCACCCGCTCGGCATGCTCGGGCCCCCGCGTCTCCACCTGCACCTGCACCTCGACCTCTTCGAGATGCAGGGTCGCCGAGGTGCGCTCGTGCACCACGTCGAGCACGTTCGCCTCCACGGAGCCGAGCTCGGCGAGGAGCTGGGCGAGACCGCCGGGGACGTCGGGGATCCGCGCCCGGAAGAACAGGAAGCGCCCGGCCGCGGCGAGACCGTGCCGGATCACCCGCATCAGCAGCAGCGGGTCGATGTTGCCGCCGGAGAGCACCGCGACCGCGGGGGTCTCGAAGTCGGTCGGGTTGTCCAGGATCGCGGCCACGGCCACCGCACCCGCGGGCTCGACGATCATCTTGGCCCGCTCGACCAGCATCAGCAGCGCTCGCGACATCGACTCCTCGGAGACGGTCACGATCTCGTCGACGTACTCCTGGATCGCTGCGAAGGGCACCGGGCCGGGGCAGCCGACGGCGATGCCGTCGGCCATCGTGGTCATCCGCTCCAACGCGACCGGGGCTCCCGACGCCAGGGAGGCGGGGTACGCCGCGGCACCCTCGGCCTGCACGCCCACCACGCGGACGTCGGGTCGTAGTGCCTTCACCGCGGTGGCGATCCCGGCGATCAGGCCGCCACCTCCGGTGGGAACGAGGATCGTGCGGACCTCGGGCGCCTGCTCGAGGATCTCGAGGCCGCAGGTGCCCTGGCCCGCGACGATGTCCGCGTGGTCGAAGGGGTGGATCAGCACCGCCCCCGTCTCGTCGGCGAACTCCCGCGCCGCCACGAGTGACTCGTCGATGAACCGGCCGTGGAAGCGCACGTCGGCGCCGTACCCCCGGGTCGCCTTCTCCTTGGGGATCGGCGCGCCCTCAGGCATGAACACCGTGGCCTGGATGCCGAGCATCTGCGCCGCCAGCGCCACCCCCTGGGCATGGTTGCCGGCGGAGGCGGCCACGACACCCTGCGCGCGCTCCTCGGCGCTGAGGCGCGAGATCCGGGTGTAGGCACCGCGGATCTTGAACGAGCCGGTGCGCTGGAGGTTCTCGCACTTCAGCAGCACTGGACCGTCGGCGATGGCGGAGAGCCACCGGGACTCCTCCATGGGCGTCTCGATGGCGACGCCTTCGAGCTCGCCGCGGGCACGTCTGATGTCGTCGAGCATGGGTGCAGCCTAGGAGGGTGCGCCGAGAGGGTCCCGCTCGCCTGCCTCCTCGGGGTCCTCACCGACCCGGGTGAAGGACGCGAGGTGCTGCACGACGGCGTTGACGACGGCCACGAGGGGCACCGCTACCAGGGCCCCCTGGATCCCTCCGACGATCACCCCGCACCCGATGGCGATGATCACGCCGAGCGGATGGACGGACACGAAGCGGCCCATGAGGAAGGGCTGGAGGACGTGTGCCTCGATCTGCTGGACCACGACGACGCCGATCAGCATGAAGAGCGCGACCAGCGGTCCCTGGGCGACCAGCGCGACCAGGACGGCGACGCTGCCGGACAGGAGGGCACCGACCATCGGGATGAACGCGCCGATGAAGACCAGCACCCCGATCGCGATCACGAGCGGCACCTTGAGCACGCCGGCCACCAGCATCACGCCGAGGGCGTCGGTCAGGGCGACCAGGACCGTCGCCCGCACGAACTGGGTCAGCGAGACCCAGGCGACCCTGCCCGAGCTGTCGGCACGGAGCCGGGCGGCGCGCGGGAAGATCCGGACCACCCAGGCCCAGATCTGGTCCCCGTCGGCGAGGAAGAAGTAGGTCGCGAAGAGCACGATGAACAGGCCGGCGACGATGTGCCCGACCGCCGTGGTGACCTCGGTGGCCCGGGAGACCAGCTGGTCGTTCTGGTCGGTGATCGTGCTCTGGACGTTGCCGAGGAAGTCGTTGATCTGCGAGTCGGTGGCGTGCAGGGGTCCGGTGCGGAGCCAGACCCGGATCTCCTCGAGACCACCGACCACCTGGTCGGAGAGGTCCTTGGCGCCTGAGGCGACCTGCTGGCCCACGAACACCAGAAGCAGCGAGATCGCCGCGACACCGAACAGGACGGTCAGCAGCGCTGCGACCTTGCGGCGGACGTGGAACCGCACGAGCAGGTTGACGATCGGGGCCGCCAGGGCCGCGGCGAACAGCGCCACGACCACCGGCAGGGTCACCACGCGCAGGAACCACAGCGCGTTCACCAGCAGGTAGGTGGCCGCGAGGATCACCAGGAGCCGCCAGGACCACGCGGCCGCGGTGTCGACGGCCCACGGCACCTGGGCCGGACGGAGGTTGGAGGGCCCGGCGTGGAGCTGGGGCCGGGACATCTCCGAGGCGACGCGTTTGGCCAGACGGTCGTGGTCTCTCGCCTGGCTGCGACGGCGCGAGGCCGCCCACGGAAGCCGGTCGCTCAGCCCGCGGCGGGGCTCGGCGTCCTCCGGCTCGGGGATGTCCTCGTCGGGGGGCGTCGGCACAGGGTCACCCTACCCACGCAGACCAGCCAGGAGGCGGTACGCCGCGACCGGGTGTTCGTCGACCAGGAGGCCCGCTGCCGCGAGCACGTAGTCGCGGTCCAGCGTGACCCGAGGATGCTCCGGAAGCTGCCATCCCTCGGGTGAGCTGCCGGTGGCCCCACCGAGGACTTCCTCGGCGGTTCCATCCGCGCCGTTGCGGAGGACGCCACCTGAGCCGACCAGCAGGTCGACCTCGCGCAGGTCCTTGCCGCTGCGCTCGAGGACCCGACCGTCCGGACCGAAGGCGACCTGGGAGCGGCCGGCATGGCGACGGAGGGCCACCGTGACCGCGCAGGTCGCGATCGCGCGCTCCTGGAGGCGCCCGACGTCGTCGGCGGGCAGGTACGCCGGGTCCGCGCTCCTGCGTCGCGCCGCAGCCCGGAGGCCGGCGTACTCGTCCTCCGCGACGCAGCCGGCGGCGATCCCGGCCTCGACCGTGGGGACGGCACTCCATCGCATGCCGAGGTCACCTTCGACGGTGCGGGTGACCGGGGTGGTGGCGACCACCTCGCGACTCAGGCCGGCGTCCTCGGGGTCGAGCTCGACCGCCGAGTGCACGTCCGTGGTCGCCCCGCCGACGTCGACGACGACCACGTCCCCGGCTCCGGGGTGGTCCTCGTCGAGCCCGTGGGCGAGGAGCTCGACGGCCGCGAGCACGACGTCCGGGGTGGCACCGCGGACCATCGCGGTGAAGTCGGCGCGGGCGGAGAGGTGCTTCCCGCCGATCACGTGGGCAAGGAACATCTCGCGGATCGCACGCCGTGCGGAGCCGGGAGCCAGCTCGCCGATCCGGGGAACCACGTTGTCGGCAAGCACGTGTGGCGTGCCGGCGGACTCGAGCAGTTCGCCGACCTCGTCGCGGACGTCGACGTTGCCGGCCACGACCACCGGCCCCGGCCACCGATGGGCTGCCAGCGCTCCGGCACAGGAGAGGAGGACCTCGGCGTTGCCGCCGTCGGTGCCCCCGACGAGCAGGACGACGTCGGGGGTGCTCGCCACCAGTGCGGCGTACCCGGTCTCGTCGAGGCCGCCATGGGCGACGTGGACCACCCGGCCGCCGCTGGACAGCGCGACCCGGCGACCGGCCTCCGCGGTGACGAGCTCCTCGTTGCCGACCACGGCGATGCGGAGCCCGCCGCCGGCCGACGAGCAGGCCAGCACCGGGGCGTCCGCGGCTCGCCGGTCGGTCCGGGCCAGATCGGCGCGGCAGGCGTCCCAGCCGTCGAGCACGTCGGTCTCGATGGTGGTGCGGTGGCTGGTGGTGGCGAGCAGGTCGCCGCTGCCGGTGTCGACCAGCGCCGCCTTGGTGAACGTCGACCCGAAGTCGACGCAGGCCACCACGTGACCGGGCTCAGCCAACGCGCAGGGCCTGGTCCAGGTCGGCGAGGAGGTCCTCGGCGGTCTCGATCCCGACGCTGAGGCGGATCAGGTCCGAGGGGACCTCCAGGTCCGTGCCCGCGACCGAGGCATGCGTCATCCGACCTGGATGCTCGATGAGGGACTCGACGCCCCCGAGGGACTCGCCCAGGGTGAACACCTCGGTCTTCGCGCAGACGTCGAGCGCGTGCCGCTCGCCGCCGGTCACGCGGAAGGAGACGATGCCGCCGTACCGCTTCATCTGCCGTCCCGCGACCTCGTGCCCGGGGTGCTCCTCGAGGCCGGGGTAGATCACCTGCTCCACGGCAGCGTGCCCGAGTAAGAACTCCACCACCCGCTCGGCGTTGTCGCAGTGCCGATCCATCCGCAGGGCCAGGGTCTTGAGTCCGCGCAGGGTCAGCCACGCGTCGAACGGCCCGGCGACGGCGCCGATGGAGTTCTGGTGGAAGGCGACCTTCTCGGCGAGCTCCAGGGTCTTGACCACGACGGCACCGCCGACGACGTCGGAGTGACCACCGCAGTACTTCGTGGTCGAGTGGACGACCACGTCGGCACCCAGCGTCAGCGGCTGCTGGAGGTACGGCGACGCGAAGGTGTTGTCGACGACCAGGAGCGCGCCGGCCTCATGGGCGATGCCCGCCAGGGCCTCGATGTCCCCGATGTTGAGCAACGGGTTTGTCGGCGTCTCGACCCAGAGCAGCTTCGTCTCGCCCGGCCGGATGGCGGCGCGCATCGCGTCGACGTCGGAGACCGGGGCGGCCGTGTGCGCGAGGCCCCAGGGCTGCTCGACCTTGGCGAAGAGCCGGTAGGTGCCGCCGTACGCGTCGTCGGGGATGACCACGTGGTCACCCGGAGCGCAGAGCGCCTGCAGGATCGTGTGCTCGGCGGCCAGGCCGCTCGCGAAGGCGAAGCCCCGCTCCCCCTCCTCCAGCGCCGCGATGTTGCCCTCGAGAGCGGTGCGGGTCGGGTTGGCGCTGCGGGAGTACTCGTAGCCGCCACGCATCCCGCCGACGCCGTCCTGCTTGTAGGTGCTCGTCGCGTAGATCGGGGGGATCACGGCACCGGTCGTCGGGTCGGGCTCGTAGCCGGCGTGGATCGCCCTGGTCTCGAAGCCTGTCTTGTTCTTGTCGGTCGCGCTCTGGTCACTCACCCGACGAGCGTATCCGGGCCCTCGCCAGGGCGAACGCGACGGTGCTCGGGGCCAGGTCGTCGCGGACCAGCACCTCACCGATGGTCGGGTCGAGGTGGTGGGTGCCGGAGTGGTCGACAAGCCGGAAGTGCCCGTGCGGGGATCGCCAGACATAGCTGCCCGGCTCGGGTAGTCGGACCACCCACCCGTGCTGGTGGGTCTTGATCCGGTGGTGGCGTCTGCGCATCGGCCCCGAGTTGTCGGGGCCGGTCTGGTGGAGTGCGGAGACGGGACGCCTCCATCAGCCGGGCCGGGAACTCGTAGCCGTCGACAGGAAGCCGCTCCGCGAGGTGGACCACCGGCTTGACGGTGACGTGGCAGCCGCGCAGCGCGTCGTTGAGACCGCCGAGGGTCAGCCGGCCGGCGCTCTCGGCTCGCGCCACCACGCCGTCCGCGGCGAGATGGAAGTAGAGCCTGGCCTGCGGCCGCAGCCGAGCGGGGTCTACGGCGTCGAGCAGCTCGAGCGCCGCTTCGGGCAGGGCCGTCGCGGAAGACTGGGTCGGCACCTCGGGGTCCAGCGGGCACTCGTCATCCGACGCGGACCGCTCGGCCTCGAGCAGCAGCTGCAGGGCCTCGGCGGGACGGGCGAGCAGGCCGACTGCCTTCGACCGGCGTACGTCGACGGGGTCGGTGTCGCCGCGCAGCTGGAGGACCGCGGCCAGCCGGTCGCACATGGCAGCGAACCAGATCGCGTCGCCTGCGTTGGCCCGGAGGATCAGCGTTCGCAGTCCGTCCGCGTCGCGCCGGCCGAGCTCGACGAAGCGCCGGGCCGCGGCTGCCTCGCGTCGCGCCTCTGCGCCGGCCGGATCGGTCTCCACCGCCTTTGCCTCGACCAGCGCGAGCAACCGCGAAGGCGGGAGGGACTCGGCGTACGGAGCAACGGCGGCGTCGACGTACCGCGCCTGGTCGAAGCTCAGGTGGCGACACACGGACGCGATCTTGCGGGCGACCCAGCACCGCAACCGTGCCGATCGGACGACCTCCCAGAGCCGCGGGAAACGGTGCCGCAGGTCGAGCGCGTCCGCGATCAGGTGGGTCGCCGCGATCGGGTGCATCTCCTGCACCATGCCGAACTCGGCCGCCGCGAACTCACCCACCTCGGGTGTCCCTTCTCCGCCCAGCGACACCTTCCGCTCGGCACCCGCCAGCACGCGCATCGCGCCCTCGTCGGGGCAGCCGTAGGTATCCGCCCACGAGCACGCCAACTCGAGCTGTAGCGCCTCCGCGGCAAGCATCGCGCGGTGGTTCGCCTCGACGGCCTCCAGCAGTCCGGCGGCCTGGGTGATTGGAGCGGCTTGCATGACTTGGATCATGCTCGAACATCTGTTCGATTTCAAGACTCCTACAAACGTGCCTCCGGACGTCTGCTGTTACCTTGCCCGCATGGGACTTGCGCAGGACCTCGACTACTCGCACCCTCCTCCGAACCCGCTCCAGCGTGCCGTCCAGGCCTTCGCCTCCACCCGCGTCGGCGCGTGGGTCTTCGCCAAGAGCCTGCCCGCCATGGACCGCGTGGTCTCCCGGCTGACGCAAGGTCGCACCAGCCTGCCCCGAGTGCTTGCGGGGCTTCCGGTGCTGATGGTCACCACCACCGGTCGCAAGTCCGGACAGCGGCGCGAGACCTATCTGATCTCCGTGCCGATCGACGACAGCCTCGCGCTGCTCGGCACCAACTTCGGCCAGTCCAACACCCCCGCCTGGGTCCTCAACCTCGAAGCGGACCCGCGGCTGAGCGTCACCCACCGCGGGCTCACCCGCGAAGCCGTGGCCCGACCCGCGAGCGACGCCGAGCGGGACCAGGTGATGGCGAACTCGGCCGGCGTGTACGGCGGCTACGTCAAGTACCTGCAACGGATCGCCGGTCGCCGGGTGCGGATCTTCGTGCTGGAGCCGGTTCACCACCCCTGAGGCAGACTGGTCGCATGCTCTTCAACCGCAACAAGACGCTCGAGGTCCCCTCACCCGAGCAGGCGCTGCCGGGCCGCCCCGAGAGCCCCTTCGCGCTGCCCGCACGGCACCACGTGCTCGACGCCCCTCTGGTCACCGACGAGGTGCCCGACGGCTACGAGGTCGCGATCTTCGGCCTCGGCTGCTTCTGGGGCGCCGAGGAGCTCTACTGGCAGATCCCCGGCGTCTGGTCGACCTCGGTCGGGTACGCCGGCGGCACCACCCCGCATCCGTCGTACGCCGAGGTCTGCTCCGGCCGGACCGGGCACACCGAGGCCGTGCGCGTCGTCTTCGACCCGTCGAAGGTGGCCTTCGCCGACCTGGTCAAGCGCTTCTTCGAGGTGCACGACCCGACCCAGGGCATGCGCCAGGGCAACGACGTGGGCACGCAGTACCGCTCCGCGATCTACCTGACCACCCCGGAGCAGGAGCCGGTCGCCCGCCAGCTCACCGAGCGCTACGCGGCCGTGATCGCCGAGCGCGGCTACGGCGAGGTCACCACGGAGATCGCGCCGGCGCCGGCGTACTACTACGCCGAGGGTGAGCACCAGCAGTACCTCGCCAAGCACCCGAACGGCTACCGCTGCCACGCGAACACCGGCGTGCCCTTCCCCGCTGACGCCTGAGCTGTCGGATCCGCCCATCCCCGTTCGTGGAGTTCATGGAGACGCGGGCATCGGGTCCGCCGGAAACGAGGAACAGACATGACCGAGTACCTCATCTACTTCAACCAGCAGTGGGTCGGCGACCACAGCGAGGAGTGGTTCCGCGCGCGCGGACCGCTCGCGATGGCAGTCCTCGACGAGATGAAGGCGGCTGGCGTCTACGTCTTCGGCGGGGGTCTGGAGGAGGAGGACGGCCCGGTCTTCAGCGCTGACTCGACCAGCGGCACGCTGGCGTTCACCGACGGGCCGTACGTCGAGACCAAGGAGTTCCTGGGTGGTCTGACCATCGTGGACGTGGCCGACGAGGAGGCCGCGAAGATGTGGGCCGGCAAGATCGCGGAGGCTTGCGGCTGGCCCCAGGAGGTCCGCCGGTTCAAGCCGCAGCCCAGGACCTCGTGACTCACCCGCAGTCGCCGGAACCCCCCTCGGCGCTCGTCGTCATCGACATGCAGCGAGCCTTCGTGACCGGCCCGGACGCGGTTCCGCAGGCGGAGCGAGTCGTCGCCGCGGTCGACCTGCTGCTCGCGCGTGCCAGGGAGAGTGGGGCCCTGGTCGTTCACCTGCAGAACGACGGGCCCACGGGCGCCCCCGACGAGCCGGGCACCGCCGGGTGGGGGCTCGCTACCGAGCCGCTGCGCGACGAGACCGTCATACGAAAGTATGAGGACGACGGCTTCGTGGGCACCGACCTCGAGGAGGTGCTGCGGCGGCATGACGCGCACTCGATCGTGGTCTGCGGGGTTCAGTCGGAGATGTGCGTGGCCGCAACCGCCCGGGCGGCGATGGCTCGTGGGATGACGGTGCTCCTACCCCGCGATGCCCACGGGACGTACCCGATCCCCGACGACGGGGAAGGTGGCGGCGTCACGGCCCCTGACGTCGCCCGAGTTGCCGAGTGGTCTCTCGGCGACGAGGCGGTCGTGGTGCAACACAGTGACCAGGTCACCTTCTCTTGCAGCCGATCCTGAGGTTTGGACCGGTACGATTTCGGTAACAGTCACTTCAGCCCCGTACGACGGCTTGCCGGTGGACACGGGTCCAACATGGAGGGAACTCATGCTCATCCTCGGCGTCATCCTCATCATTCTCGGCGCGTTGCTGAACATCTCGATCCTGTACACGATCGGCATCATCCTGGTCGTGATCGGGGCGGTTCTCTGGCTGCTCGGATCGATGGGTCGCGCGGTGGGACCGCGCAAGCACTATTGGTGACAGATCGGGCTACCTCAGGGAGCCCCCAGCGGGACTGACAGCATGGCGACATGCTGACCCGCTGGGGGCTTTCCCTTGATCCTGAGCTCCCCCTTCCGGAGCACCCGCGCCCCCAGCTGACGCGGCCGCACTGGCTGAGTCTCAACGGACGCTGGGACGTCGCCTTCACCGATGGAGCGGCGCCCTCGTCCTACGAGGCACAGATCGTGGTGCCGTTCTCGCCGGAGGCACCGCTGTCGGGGGTCGGGCGCCAGCTCCAGCCGGGCGAGACGCTCTGGTACCGGCGCGACCTGCCCGCCTTCGACGTCCCTACCGGCCACCGCACCCTGCTGCACTTCGGGGCGGTCGACCAGACGTGCCGGGTGCTGCTGGACGGCCGTGAGGTCGCCCGGCACACGGGGGGCTACCTCCCCTTCACCCTCGACCTCACCGACCACCTGGCGGAAGGGGGCAGGCACGAGCTCGTGGTGGCCTGTCAGGACGCCTCGGAGACCGGGATCCACGCACGGGGCAAGCAGCGGCTGGCCCGGGGCGGGATCTGGTACACCGCACAGTCGGGCATCTGGCAGACCGTGTGGCTCGAGGACGTTCCACCGACGTACGTCCAGCACCTGACGTTGGTGCCGCACCTCGCGGAGGAGGCGCTCGACGTCACCGTCGAGGCGCGCGGGGAGTCACCCGGCGAGCAGCCGTCGAGCCAGACCGCGCGCGTCGAGGTGATCGACGAGGGGCGGGTGGTCGCCTCGGCCGAGGTGCCCGTCGGCCGGCCCGGTCGGGTCGCGATCCCCGAGCCGCGCGCGTGGTCGCCCGACGACCCGTTCCTCTACGACCTGCGGGTCATCCTCGGCGAGGACGAGGTGACCGGGTACGTCGGCCTGCGTGACCTCGGGATCAGCGAGGGCCGGTTCACGCTCAACGGCTCCCCGATCTTCCATGCCGGGGTGCTCGACCAGGGCTACTGGCCCGATGGGCTCTACACGGCTCCGTCGGACGAGGCCCTCCGCAGCGACCTCGAGGCGGTGAAGCGGATGGGCTTCACGATGGTGCGCAAGCACGTGAAGATCGAGCCGCTGCGGTGGTACCACCACGCCGACCGGCTCGGCCTGCTCGTCTGGCAGGACCTGCCCAACGGTGGCGGTCACTACGGAGCGCGAGTGATCCGCGGCCGGGTGCCGCTCAGCGACCACTGGCATTCGCTCTTCGGGCGCAGCGATGCCGCCGGACGACAGGAGTTCCGCGATGAACTGCGGCGTACGGTCCGGCTGCTGGGAAGCCTCACCTGTCTCGCCGTCTGGGTGCCCTTCAACGAGGGCTGGGGCCAGTTCGACGCCAACGAGGTCGCCGCCGAGCTCGCCGAGCTCGACCCGACCCGCGCCGTCAACCAGGCCAGCGGCTGGCAGGACCAGGGCGGTGGCGACATCGACAGCCGGCACGAGTACCTGAAGAAGTTCCGGCTACCGGACCGGCCCGGCGATGACCGGCTCCTCGCGCTCGCCGAGTACGGCGGCCTGCACCTGCGGGTGAACGGGCACAGCTGGGGCCGGAAGAGCTTCGGCTACCGACGCGCCGCCAGCCCCAAACAGCTCGTCGGCGAGTTCCGTGACCTGCACGCGCACCTGGCCGGGCTCGTCGACGGTGGCCTGTCCGCGACGGTCTACACCCAGCTGACCGACGTGGAGGACGAGCTCAACGGCCTGCTCACCTACGACCGCGAGGTCACCAAGGTGGACGAGCGCGAGGTCCGATCGGTCATCCGCGGGCTGACCAGTCGTCTTCGGTGAGGCCGAGCACGTGGGCGTCGACCCACTCGCCCTCCCACCGCAGCGCCTGGCGAAGCGTGCCCTCATGGACGAAGCCGAGCTTCTCGTAGACGTGTCGGGCGCGCGGGTTGAAGTCGTAGACCTCCAGCTCCACGCGGTGCAGGCCGACGGTCTCGAAGGCGTGACGCAGCACGAGGTCGGTCGCCTCCGACCCGAGACCGCGGTCCTGCGCGGTGGGCGCGATCATGACCCGGAAGTTGCAGGTGCGGTTCCCCGCGTCGTACTCGTTGAGGACGACCTCGCCGATCCACTCGCCCGTGGTCCGGTCCGCCACCGCCAGGTCGAGGCGGGAGATCTGCTCGTTGCGGCCGAGGTACCAGCTGCTGAGCAGGCCGTCGACGGCCGAGGACCGGCCCTTCGCCTCGGCCAGCGTGTGGGCGCTGCCGGTGAGCCGGGTCAGGTCGGGGTCGGCCAGTGCCTTGGCGATCGCCGGCAGGTCGCGGCTGTGGAAGGGACGCAGGATGACCCGCTCCCCCACGATCGTCGGCTTCATCGCCAAGCGACTGGGCATGGCCAGGTCGAACGCCGCGCGGACCATGCCGGCGTTGTCGGAGGGGGTGCCGTCGGGCAGCGTCAGCATGTCCTCGAGCCCGACCCTGGTCTCGAGGTTCAGGCGGATCGCCTCGGCCACGGCGGGCCAGGCACTGGAGTCCTCGCCGTGCAGCAGCACGGGGACCTCGATCTCGCCGAGCTCCTCCAGCAGCCTCTCGGCGCGCTCAGCCGTCTCTCCTGCATCGAGCCCGACGGGGAGCTCGATCAGCACCCGCGAGGTGCTGTCACGCAGCAGCGACCGCCTCCAGGCCACGACGGCCTGGCCGTTCCAGAGCCCTGCCTCGACCTTCACGCCCATGTCCACCAGGAGCGAGGCCACCTGCTCCGCGCCCGGCTCGTGCCAGTTCACCGAGGCGTAGTCGGGGATGATCGTCCAGCTCGCGATCGCCCGCAGCCGGTCCTCGGTCGACCGTCCGGTCCAGGCCGCCGTGGTCACGCCGATCGGGAACCCGGGAACGGCGGCGCGGATCGCCGACACCGCGGCTGCCACGTGGGGCGCCTCGAGCGACTCCGCACCCGCGGGGCCACGTGGATGGATGTGCACCCCCGCCGCCCCCACCGCAGCCACCGCGCGTGCCTGCTCCGCCAGCTGGCCGGCGGTCACCGGCAGGTCGGCATGGTCGGACGTACGTCGGGCCCCGTTGAGACAGCATTGAACGAACACAGCCTGAGTGTGCCAAAGGTCCAGACCAGATCTCTCTCCTTTCGCAAAGCCTGCGGACTTTGCCCGGAAAGTTCCGATCAGGGGACGTCGACCCAGCGCTCACCCGTGGGAGTGGCCACCGCACCGCCCGAGCTCAGGTTCGCGAGCAGGTCGTGGAGTCGCTCGCGCGTGTCGGCGGGGACGGCGAGGTGGAGGGTGGCGGACTCGGCGTACTCGGTGCCGAGCACCGTCACACCGTGCGACCGGAGCTCGTTCTCCAGACGCGCGGCCTCCGCATGACCGACGGTCGTGGCGAAGGTGTGCTGCCGCTCGCGCCGCAGGGTCCCCGCCTCGTCGAGCGCCACCCGGACCGCGTCGCCGTACGCCCGCACCAGCCCACCTGCACCGAGGAGCACTCCCCCGAACCAGCGGGTGACCACCGCGACCACGTCGCTGACCTCGTGCCCGCGCAACACCTCGAGCATGGGCGCCCCGGCGGTCCCCGAAGGCTCGCCGTCGTCGCTGGAGCGCTGCACGGCACCGTCCGGCCCCAGCACGAAGGCCGAGCAGTGGTGCCGGGCGTCCCAGTGCTGCTTGCGTGCGCCTTCCACGACCGCGCGGGCAGCCTCCTCGTCCGCCACCCGGACCAGCTGACAGCGGAAGCGGGACCGCTTCTCCTCGGTGTCGGTGGTGACGTCGCGAGCGATGGTCAGGTACGACGTCACAGGTACGTGCCCAGTACGTCGGAGCCGATCTTGAGGATGAAGGCGCTGAGCACCACCAGGAAGAACAGGCGGACGAAGGCCGACCCTCGCGCCACCGCAGTCCGGGCGCCGAGATAGCCCCCGACCAGGTTGCACGCACCCATGACCAGGCCGATCCGCCACATCACGGCGCCCTGCGGGATGAACACGCACAGCGCGGCGACGTTGGTCGCCCAGTTCGCCATCCGCGCCTTGGCCGAGCCCTCGAGAAAGTTGTAGCCGAGCAGGCCGACCAGCGTGAACACGAAGAACGAGCCGGTCCCGGGTCCGAGCACGCCGTCGTAGAAGCCGATCACCAGGCCGGTGGCCATCGCCGCGGCGGTGTGCCGGTGACCGGAGAACCGGAGCGTCGTCTCGAGACCGATCGTCGGACGGAGCAGGGTGTAGGCCCCGACCACGACGAGCACCGCCAGGATGATCGGGTTGAACGCCGCCTTGGGGATCTGGCTCGCGACCACCGCGCCCCCGACGGAGCCGACGAAGGCCAGCGCCATCAGGGGCAGGAAGGTGCGGGGGTCCGGCTTGACCCTCCGGTAGTACGTCGCCGAGCTGGCCGTCGTACCGCACACCGAGCCGAGCTTGTTCGTGGCCAGGATCTGCACGGGCGAGGCGTTCGGAAGGCCCAGCACCAGGGCCGGGAGCTGGATCAACCCTCCACCGCCGACGACGGCGTCGACGAAGCCGGCCGCCAGAGCAGCCAGCCCGAGAAGTGTGAGGGTCATGCCCCGACCCTACGATCGGCCCATGCGGATCGTGTCGTTGCTCCCCTCCACCACCGAGATCCTGTTCGCGCTGGGCGCCGGGCCCGATGTGGTCGGGGTGACCTTCGAGTGCGACACCCCGGCGGAGGCTCGCGAGCGGACGATCGTGTCGACGAGCGCCATGCCTGAAGGACTCGCTCCGCAGGAGATCGACCGCTGGGTCACGGCCGCCATGGAGCGCGGCGACGACCTCTACCACCTCGACGAGGGCGCGCTTGCCGGCCTCGACGCGGACCTGGTGGTGACGCAGGACCTGTGCGCGGTCTGCGCCGTCGACGTCTCGGTCGTCGACGACGCCCTGGCTCACCTCGGCTGCACCGCCGACGTGCTCACGATCGACCCCTACACGCTCGACGAGGTCCTCGCCTCGATCGAGACGCTGGGCGCCGCGACGGGGACGGCGTCCCGGGCCGGCGCTCTGGTGGCAGACCTCCGCGCGCGCCTCGGGGAGGTCGAGGCCCGGGTGCTCGGCCGTCCGCGGCCGCGGATGATGTTCCTGGAGTGGACGGAGCCGCCGTTCGCTCCGGGCCACTGGATCCCGGAGATGGTCTCGCGTGCCGGCGGACGGCCGCTCCTGGGGACCTCGGGGGAGAAGTCACGGCGGGTCACCTGGGCGCAGGTGTTCGAGTCCGACCCCGAGGTGGTCGTGGTCGCACCGTGTGGCTACGACCTGGACGGGTCGGCGGCGCTCGGGCTCGACCTGCTCGTAGGACTCCCCCAAAAGCGAGGCCGCGAGCTCAGACGTCGTACGCCCCAAAAGGACCGGAATCTCCCCTGGAGTCGTAGTTCACCAGTCCCCGGGCCACCGCCTGGCCGGACTCGTCGACGAGGTCGACCGGGTCACCGGCCACGAACGTCCCGCGCACCGCCACCACGCCGGCCGGCAGCAACGACGTGCCCCGCGTCGTGACGGCGCGGACAGCACCGGGACGAGCACGAGCTCACCGTTGGCCTCGGTGGCGTGGGCGAAGCCGAGAACTCGCCGGGTCCGAACCCGCTCCTTGCCGGTCGGCATGAACCAGGCGCCCGCCACGCCCGCGAGCACCCGCGCCACGTCGACCGCATGGCCCGACCACCGCAAGGTACGCCGGCGCCGGTCGCTACAGATCCGGGCGGCTTCGAGCTTGGCGTCGCCATCCCGCCGGTGCCGAAGCACCGACCGCGGCCACGTCGACGTGCGCCAGCTCGTCCTCGGCGCGCACGACGTCGAGCCGCCGTGCCGCCGGATGGCCGGGATCCCGGTCGTCAGACCGCGTCGACGTCCGACAGCACGCGAGCGCGTCCGCATGGACCAGGCGCGAGGTGAGGGCCGCCAGCCGGTCGTTGTCGCCGAAGCGGGATCCATCAACGTGGCGACGGTGTCGTTCTCGTTGACGATCGGCAGAACGCCGAGCTCGATCAGCTTGGCAGCAAGACCTGAACCAAGGAACGCGGCAGGGGCACC
>CAVUEG010000004.1:0-49828 GCA_963740525.1 uncultured Actinomycetota bacterium | reverse complement strand
GCCCCCCGGCGGGTCAAGCCGGCCGGGGTCGGGCACCGGCGGCAGAGCCCGCACCGGCTCCGGTCCAAGGCGCGCTGGGGGAGAACCCGCTGTCGGCGTGCGGGCAGGCCACGTCGTTCGGCCAAGACCTGCTCCACGGGCGCGGCGGGGTCGAGCGGCGGTTCGGCCAGCACGGGAACGTCGGCGGCGGGCTCGGGCCGCTGCCGAACTGGGTCCGCCGGCCGCGCCGGGTGGCCCTGTGGGTGGCCGGCAAGTTCCTGCTCGACATGCTCCGCGAACTGTTCAAACGGGGCGTGAAAAAGCTCGACTTAACGCGATGACGCAATTTGTTCGCGAGCCCCGGGCTACGGTTCTGCCGCCCCTTCGGGGCTCATTGTCACGCCGCGGCCTCTGCCGCCGGCTTCGCCCCGGTCACCACCGCCCGCAACCGAAGCAGGCTGTTGACCACTACGATCGCGTGCACACGAGCATCGCCAGGATCAGGCCCGCCAGCAGGATCGCCTTGACGCCCTCGGCCCCGACGCGTCGCCCCGTTGGCGGCGGCCGTCCGGATCGTCTGGAACTGGCCGGCCAGTGCTCGGCTCGCTTGCCGGCGTACCCGAGCAGCGTGGCGCCGGAGCCGAGAACGACCGGCAGTCCTGACCAGAAGGCCGGGACGACGAGGAGCGCGCCGACCACCGCCATCGCCAGGGCCCGGCCGCCCGCGGTCTCGTGGCGCAGCCCCCTCGGCACCACGAAGCCGAAGACTAGGGCGGCGGCCACGGCGACCACCCCGAGAATGATGTAGATCTCGGAGGTGCTGTTGGCCCCCAGGATGGTGAGCCCGGTCGCCAGAGCCAACGTGACCCCGGCGACCCACGGGGTGGCGCGGCGTGCCTCCTCGTGATCGGCCGAGAGCGTGTGTCCTGCGGTGAGAGACGTCATGGGAGTCGTCCTTTCAGACGGTTGGCAAGCTGTCTCCAGCAGTCTTCGGCGGCCCCCGGTCCCCCGTCGTCACCGACCTGGGCGAATCCGATCACCCTCAAGGACGACCGAAGTCGTCATCGGCACGAATGACGCTCGGAGCGGCTGGCGCGTCCTACCGTGTCCCTATGGACGTCCGCGCGATGTGGAGCAGGTACGGCGACGTCCTGCTCGCCGTGGGCATCGCGATCCTCTACACCGTCGAGATCACGGCGTGGAAGGACAGCGACCACGCCTTGTCGATCCCGTTGGCGGTGCTGACCGGAGGCCTTTTCCTGCTGAGACGACGTGCGCCGCTGGTCACGTTCCTCCTGGTGTCCCTCGCCAACGACGGCGTCCTCCTGGTCCCGCCAGGCTTCGACGCCAACTCGGTCAGCTTCGTGGTCGTCTTCGTCCTGAACCTCTACTCCCTGGGGCGGCACGCGACCGGCCTCGAGGCCTGGTTGGGCATCCTCGGTGTGCTGGGAACGGTGGTGTTCTTCGTGGTCGGCGACGGCGCCCACGACGCCGCCGACATCTTCTTCGGCCTGGTCTTCGTCGGGGCGCCGTGGGCGACCGGGCTGACGTTGCGACTGCGCGGCGAGCGCGAGACGGTGCTCAACGCCCGCAACGAGGAGCTCCGGGCCGAGCAGGCGGAGCTCGCCCGTCGGGCGGTCACCGAAGAGCGTGCCCGGATCGCGCGGGAGCTGCACGATGTCGTGTCCCATGCGATCTCGGTGACGGTGCTGCAGGCCCGCGGCGCCCGCAGGATGATCGGCTCCGACGACGACGCGATCCGGACTGCGCTCGACGCGATCGAGCAGACCAACACCGCCGCCCTGGGTGACATGCGCCGGTTGCTCGCCGTACTCCGCGACACGGACTCCAACGACGCCACCCGGGCCGCGCCGCAGCCGTCGCTGGCCAGCCTCGAGGTGCTCCTTGACCACGTGCGCGGGTCCGGGCTCGCGGTGGACCTGGAGGTCAGCGGGGAGCCCGGACCGATCCCGCCGGGCGTCGACCTGTCGGCGTACCGGATCATCCAGGAGGCCCTGACCAACGTGCTCAAGCACGCCGGGCCTGAGGCAAGTGCCACCGTCCACCTGAGGTACGGCGCCGACGACATCGACCTCGCGATCGACAGCACCGGCGCCACCCGGGTGAACGGAGACGGCTCCGGACACGGCCTCGTCGGCATCCGGGAGCGAGTCAGTGTGGTCGGTGGCACCGTGGACGCCGGCCCGGGTCAGGACGGCGGCTACCTGGTGCACGCCCACCTTCCGTTCTCGGTGGACGCATGAGCGCGCCGATCCGGGTGGTGGTCGCCGACGACCAGCCGCTGGTGCGGACCGGCCTGCGGATGATCCTCGGCGGCGAGCCCGACCTCGAGGTGGTCGGCGAGGCGGAGAACGGCCGCGTCGCGGTGGAGCTGTGCAGCTTCCCTGCGGCCCGATGTGGTGCTGATGGACGTGCGCATGCCGGATCTGGACGGGATCGACGCGACCCGTCAGGTCACGGCCGTCGCAGGGGCGCCTCGAGTGCTGGTGCTGACCACCTTCGACCTCGACGACGTCGTCTATGACGCGCTGAGGGCAGGCGCGAGCGGCTTCCTGCTCAAGGATGCGCCGGAGGAGCGGCTGACCACCGCGATCCGGGTGGTTGCGGACGGTGGGTCCCTGTTCGCGCCGTCGGTGACGCGGCGGCTGATCGAGGAGTTCTCGCGGCGGTCCGCCCCGGCGGCACTCCCGTCGCTGGCGCACCTGACCGAGCGCGAGTCCGAGGTGCTGGTGCAGGTCGCGCGGGGGCTGTCGAACGCGGAGATCGCGGCCACGCTGTTCGTCAGCGAGAACACTGTCAAGACGCACGTGGCGCGGCTGTTGATGAAGCTCGGGCTGCGCGACCGGGTCCAGGCCGTGGTCCTGGCCTACGAGAGCGGGCTGGTCCGTCCCTCCGACGCGTGACGCTCAGGCCAGGCGTACGACGAGCAGCGGGCCGCCGTCGTACCGGCCGCCGTCGATGGCCAGTGCGCGCCCGTCGCAGTAGGCCAGCGGGCCGACCGTGTCGGCGGACCAGACGTTGAGCAGCGAGGCGATGATCGTGTGCCCATGGACGAGGCGGTCCACGTCGAGCGTCGTACACAGCTCGCCAGCGACGTCGGCTCCCTTCTCGCCGGTGAACTCGTAGCGGCTCGACAGCGAGGCGAAGACCTCCCAGAGTGTGTCCTCGTCGCGGGTCTCGACCTGCTGGCGCACGGCGTCGTTGATCTCGCCCACGGTCCCGCCGTACTCGAGGTAGTTGCGGGTGTCGGAGTGCATGAAGAGATCCCGGTCGCGCACCCCGAGCACGGGTCGGCTGAGCAGCCAGTCGATGTGCTCGTCCGTCAGGCGCCGCTGGTCACTTTCCAGCCCGCCGTTGCGCCGGAAGACCAGCTCGAAGCGAGGCGAGCCGCAGAGCTTCATGCCCAGCGTCATCAGCTCGTGGTTGCCGAGGAGTGCGTGGACCTGTCCCGGCGCCTGGTGCTCGAGACGCATCACCAGGTCGATGACGCCGACGCCATCGGGCCCGCGGTCGAGCATGTCCCCCAGCACCCACAGCTCCGCGTCGTCTCCGGTCCAATCACCATGGGCGTCGGCCAGGCCGGCCTCGGTCACGGCGGCGCGCAGGTCGTCGACGTGACCGTGGATGTCGCTGACCGCGAAGACGGGAGCGTTGCTCATGGAGGACATTGTGTCGCTCGGCGCCCCCAGTGGGCGCGGACTCGTCGTACTCGCGGGCAAGATGCGCCGCGTCAGCGGGGTTTGGGAGCCAAGATGCGCCGCGTCAGCGTGGTTTGGGGGCCAAGATGCGCCGCGTCAGGGGGTCTGGGCGAGGCGGCGGAGGGCGTCCAGTACGACGGCGCGGTCGGTGGTGCGCCACATCGGGGGCAGCGACGTCCGCCAGGAAGCGGCCGTAGCGGGCGGTGACCAGCCGCGGGTCGAGGATCGGCGACCACGCCCCTGTCGGTGGTCGTGCGGATCAGCCGGCCCGGCGCCCTGGGCGAGCAGCAGCGCGGCGTGGGTGGCCGCGACCGGCATGAAGCCGTTGCCGCCGGCCTTGTCGGCGGCGCGCTGGCGGGCCGACATCAGCGGGTCGTCGGGGCGAGGGAACGGGATCCGGTCGATCATCACCAGCTGGCACGTGTCACCCGGGCACGTCGAGCCCCTGCCAGAGGCTGACAGCGTGCCGAAGAGGCAGGCGTGCGGGTCCTCCACGAACAGCCGGGCCAGCTCGGGCAGCTGGGCCTCGCCCTGCGCCAGGATCGTCAGGTGCGGCAGCCGCTCGCGGGCCGCCTCGGCGGCCGCCTCGGCGGCCGCGCCGCGAGGAGAACAGCCCCAGGGTGCGGCCGTCGGCGGCGTCGACCAGGTCGACGATCTCGTCGAGCTGCGCCGGCGCCGAGACCGTCGCGGCCCGGTGGCGGCAGGTGCTTGGCGACGTAGAGGATGCCCTGCCGGGCGTAGTCGAACGGCGAGCCGACGTCGATCCCCCGCCACGGGTCGGCGTGTCCTCGGTCGGGCCGGTCTCGGGCTCGCCGCCTCCGAGAGCCGGTCCGCGGCTCGGCCTCGACCTGGTCCTCGAGCCGAGCTGGTCGACCCGCTCCGCCGGCTTGAGCCCGAGGCTGGCCGCGACGGTGTCGAAGTCGCCGCCCAGCATCAGCGTGCGCTGGTGAAGCACCACGGTCTTCTCGCGACAGCAGCTTGGTCGCGCAGCTGTCCCCACACCTGCAGCGGCGCCACGCACAGCGCGTCGCCGCCGCGGCTGCGCTCGCGCTCGGAGATCCAGAGCACGTCGCACGTCGCAGTTGGCGGCCATCCGCTCGGCGGTCTTGAAGACCTCCTGCACCCAGCCGCGCGCCTGGGTGCGGCCCGGGTCGGCCTCGGCCGTCGCCGCCGGCTCCTTGGGGAACGCCGAGACCAGCGCCCGGGCGGCGTCGCGCACCAGCGCCAGCGCGTCCGCCAGGTCGTCGGGCAGGCTGTCGACCCGTCCGGCCTCGCACGGCGTCGTAGGCCGCCCGCAGCGCGCTCGGACCCGCGTCGGCCAGGTCGTCGGCCTCGGACGCCCTCGACGTGCTTGCTGCGAGCGGCGCGCCGCGCGCTCGATCTCCGGCACGCGACAGCTCGTCGGTGGCGGCCTGGGTGACCCGGGCGGACAGCTCGTGGGCCTCGTCGATCACCACGACGTCGTACTCCGGGATCATCGGCACGCCCTCGATGGCGTCGATCGCGAGCAGCGAGTGGTTGGTGACGACCAGCTGGGACTGGGCGGCCTTCTCCTTGGCCCGCTCGGCGAAGCACTCCGTCGGCGAACGGGCACCGGGTGGCGCCCAGGCACTCGCGGTGGTTCACCGAGACCTGCCGCCAGACCTTGTCGGTGTGCTTGGGTGCGGAGTCGCGGTCGCCGGGCCCCTTGGACTCGGCCTGCTCCTCGGCCCACTCCCGCAGCTTGAGCACCTCGGCGCCCTGGACCCCTCGGGATGTCGACCAGGACGCCCTGGTCGTCGGGCACCCCTTCGCGGACCCGGTGCAGGCAGGCGTAGTTGGAGCGGCCCTTGAGCACGGCGTACGTCGGGGCTTCGCGCCGCGGAGCAGGTGGCCTGCGTCGGCCTCGACGCAGCGCCGGGATGTCGCGCTCGACCAGCTGGTGCTGCAGGGCCAGGGTGGCGGTGGCGACCACGACCCGGCGGTGGTGCAGCAGCGCCGGCACGAGGTAGCCCAGCGACTTGCCGGTGCCGGTGCCGGCCTGGACGAGCAGGTGCTCGCCCCGGCTCATCGCCCGGGCGACCGCCTCGGCCATCTCGATCTGGCCGGGCCGCTCCTGGCCGCCGAGCGCCTCGACGGCGGCCGCGAGCACCTCCCGGACCCGGGAGGTAGGCGGAGCGTCGGTCGTCGGTCACCGCTGCACTTACCGTCAGCCAGCCGCTGCTCGCCCGCTCTCCCCAGACCCGCCGCGGCGTCTGCTCTAGGCGCATCCGCGACGTCTGCTCTTCGCCACCGCCGAGGCGTCTGCTCTTGCGACACCGCCCGGGACCGGATCGCAGCAAGGTGACGCCTCGGCGGGGGTGGGAACGCAGGAGCGACGCCTCGGCGGGGGTGGGAACGCAGCAGGGACGCCTCAGCGGGGGGTGAGGCGGAGGAAGCCATCGAGGGCATCGGCAGGTCGAAGCCGAGCTCGAGCGTGCCGCTCTCGTCGGCGACCACCTCGCGCGGCTGCTCGAGCTCCTCGAGCCGGTCGGCCTCGCGCAGCGCCGCCCACTGGCTCTCGTCGGGCCAGGCCTGGTCCGCGACCTCGCGCAGGCCGCCCAGGTGCCGGCGACGTTGGAGTGGTCGGCGTCGACGCCGCTCGTGCGTCACGCGTGTACGTCGACGCCGGCGCCGAGCCCGTCGACGCGCACGGTCACCGCCCGGTCGAGCGCGGGCGGAGCCGCGCGGCCTTGGTCTGGTCGAGCGTCAGGTTCCAGGCCAGCACCGAGACCGCGCCGTCGTCGACGCGGGTGGCGAGCGCCTCCACCAGCGAGCCGGCGCCGTCGCCGGTCGAGCGCCACCGGCAGCCGCGGTCGTCGTCGAGCCGCTCCAGCAGCGCCAGCGCCCACCAGCGCGGCTTGCGCAGCTCGCCGACGGTGCGCAGCCCGAAGCCGCCGTGCAGCAGCGCCGGCGGCCGGCCGAGCTCCTCGAAGTGGTCCGAGACCACCCAGTAGGACAGCGCCTCGATCCGGCCCATCGCCGAGGCCATCCCGCGCAGCAGGAAGACGCCGGAGAAGACCGCGTCGCTGACCTCGTTGAAGTGCGTCGGCGTGACCCCCCACTCGGTCCACCAGATCGGCGTCCCGGCCCGGCCGTAGCGCTCCAGCGAGGGCCGGAAGTCCAGCGGCGGGCTGCCGTAGGTGTGCGTGGAGACGAAGTCGAGCGCGGCGCCGGACTCCTCGACGTGCGCGAGCAGCTCCTCGACCCAGCCGGCCGCGGCGGTCGACGGGCCGCCCACGACGCAGCCGCTCGTCGACCGCGCGCACGGCGGCCGCGGTGACGTCGTACATCTCGGTGCCACTCCTCGGGGGTGCCGGACCAGAACACCTCGAGGTTGGCCTCGTTCCAGACCTCGAAGGACCAGTGCTCGACGACCTCGTCGATGCCGTAGCGCTCGACGACGTGCTGCGGCGAGGTCGCGGACCAGGTCGTGCCAGCGCTGCCAGTCCTTGGGCGGCGAGACGATCGCGTGCGTAGTCGAAGACCGGTCTTGCTCGGGTCGCTGGCCAGGTCGTGGGGCATGAAGGAGATCTCCACGACCGGGTAGAGCCCGAGCGCCGCGGATGTGGTCGTAGACCCGGTCCACGCCCGGTGAAGTCGTGCACCGGCTCGCCGTCGACCTCGCGGTAGACCGCGAGGTCGTCGCAGAGGATCGCCGTGCGCCCGCACGGACTTGCACCCCGAGCTCGTCGTGCGCGGCCGGCCAGCGCGGCGCTCAGCTCCTCGCCGATCACCCGACCGCCGGTGGTGTCGGTCGGAGACGGCGTGCGAGAGGTGCTCGCTGCCGATCATCGGCCGCCACGGACGGGCCAGCTCCCCCGCGTCCCCGGCGGCGTCGACGTCGAGCCGGACCGGTCCCGGCGCGCTCGACGGGGGTGGCCGACGACCCGGTCGGAGGGCTCCCCCTGCACGGCGACGTCCGAGAGCGTCGCGACGGCGTACCACCGCTCCACCCCGACCGCGCCGGTGGTGTCGACGTACGGCGGGTGCGGCACCGCGAGCACGTCGCGTGCCGCGCGTGGTCGACCGGCGTCGAGCTCGCCGTCGGCGGTGTCCGCGACGTAGACCTGGTAGCCCACGGCCCCGGGCACGGCGTCCCAGGTCAGCGTCACCTGGCCGCCGCCCGCGCTGCGCGTGCAGCCCGGTGGGCGGGTCGAGCCGGGGCGCGGTGCCGCGGGTCGCGCCCCGCTGCGGAGCCCGATCCGCTGTCTCCCAGTCGGTGCGTGCACGTGTCGGTCACGTCGTCTCCTTCAGTGTCGGGTGGGCGAGGTGCGGGGCGTCGGGGGCAGCGTCGTCCCCGAGCTCGAGGGCGAGCCGGTCGAGCAGGGTCGCGCAGGTGGTCGAGGTCGTCGGCGTACGCCGGGTCGTCGTGCACCGAGCGCATCTCCTCGGGGTCTGCGACGAGGTCGAAGAGCTCCCACTCCGGCGCGTGATCTCGCTCGGACGCGCCGGGCTGGCCGCAGCCCGGAGCCGTAGTAGTGCACGAGCTTGCGGTCGCGGGTGCGCACCCCCCGGTGGGCGGCGACGCGGTGGATGCCGTCCAGGTGCTCCCAGTAGCGGTAGTAGGTCGCGGTCCGCCAGCCGACGTCGGCCGGGCGCGCCCCGCGAGCAGCGGCCGCAGCGAACGGCCCTGCATCCGCGGGTGGGCGGCGACGCCGGCCAGCTCGAGGAGGGTCTGGGCGAAGTCCACGTTCAGCACCAGCGCGTCGCTGACTGCGAGCCCGGCGGCGACCAGCCGCGGGTAGCGGACCAGCAGCGGCATCTGCAGGGACTCGCGGTACATGAACCGCTTGTCGTACCAGCCGTGCTCGCCCGAGGAAGAAGCCCTGGTCGGAGGTGTAGACGACGACGGTGTCCTCGGCCTGGCCGGTCGGTCGAGGTGGTCCAGCAGCCGGCCGACGTCCTCGTCGACCGCGACCACGCACCGCAGGTAGTCGACGATGTAGCGGCCGAACGCCCACCGTGCGCGGCCTCCGCGTCGAGGTCCTCGGGCGGGTCCTCCTTGAGGTCCTCGTGGTTCAGGTCCCGGGCGACCCGCATCCGCGCCTCGCGAGCCGCGTCAGCCCGGTCGCTCGTAGTCGTCGAAGAACGTCGCCGGGCGCCTCGATGTCCACGTCGTCGAACAGCGCGCGGTGCCGCTCGGCCGGCTCCCACGGCCGGTGCGGCGCCTTGTGCTGCACCAGCAGGCACCACGGCTGGTCCGGACCCTCCGTCGACCTGGCCGCCAGCCAGTCCAGCGCCAGGTCCGTGATCAGGTCGGTGGCGTAGCCCGGGCGGACCTGGCTGCCGTCCGTCGGTCAGGAACTCGGGTCGTGGTACTCGCCCTGGTCGGGCAGCACCTCCCAGTGGTCGAAGCCCGCGGGGTCGTGCTCGCGCCCGTGCCCGAGGTGCCACTTGCCGATCGAGCGCGGTCCGGTAGCCGGCCTCTGCGAAGCAGTCTCGGGGAAGGTCGGCTGCGGTGTTGTCGAACTCGGTCGAGAGCGTGGTCACGCCGTTCACGTGGTTGTACGTGCCGGTCAGGATCGTGGCCCGGCTCGGCGAGCACAGCGAGTTGGTGCACGCCGCACGCGTCGAACCGGATCCCCTCGCGGCCGACGCGGTCGATCTGCGGGGTGACCCGGTGCGGGCCCCCGTAGCAGCCGACCGCGTTGGCGGCGTGGTCGTCGGCGACGACCAGCAGGATGTTGGGGCGAGGCTCGGGTCAAGGCTGCTCGCCGATCCGGCCCCGAACTGCTCCATCCGCATCAGCGGCCGAGTGCTTCCTGACCGCACCCTGGCCGGGAGACGTAGCCGCGCATGTCGTCGTCGGCGAGCGGCGTTGCCCAGCGCGGCCATGATCATGCCCTGGTCGAGGGACAGGTAGCGCTTGGCGACCTGCCGCTCCGCACGGCGACGGCGTCGTAGAAGCCGCCGGGGCCGTAGGCGTCGAAGTCGCCCGCGCTGGGCCAGGTTCGTCAGCGCGGCGCCTCGGGGCGTAGCGCAGGGCCAGGAACGACGCGTGCGGGGTGACCACCCCGTCGCCGTACGATGGTCGGGGCGGGCGAGCCCGCGCGGCAGCCTTCGTAGGGCTGGTCGACGGTGGTGCGCTCCTCGTCGGAGGTGTAGCCGGCGCCGTCGAGGCCGAGCTGGTCCACGCCGTACTCGCGGTAGCCGCCGGCGGGGTCGCTGGAGGGCGAGAAGCCCCAGTAGCCGTAGCCCGCCTCGTCGAGGCCGTGCTCGATCTGCCCTCGCACGTAGAGCGGGTGGTTGACGGCCCAGGACCGCGGACCCCACTTCTCCTCGGGGACGAACAGCGGCACCATCAGCGCCTCGAACATGCTGCCGCCCCAGGTCGGCACGATGTCGCATGCCGCGGTAGGGCAGTGCGCCCTCGAAGACCCGCTGGCCGAGGTAGGTGCGCCACTCGCCCACCGGCTTGGTCTCGGTCCAGGACCAGTCGCAGGTGTCGGGGAAGGTGCGGTAGGTGCCGAAGTAGTGGACCTGCGGGATCTGACCCGCCGCGATGCCGAGGTAGGAGGCCATGCGCGGCTCGGTGTTGAAGGCGCCGTAGTGGTGGCCGGTGTACCAGACGTCCGGCCCCCTGCCGCGGTAGTTGCCCTTCACCGCGGCCGGGTCGTGCGGGTCCTCGTCCCAGAAGCCACCGCGGATCTGGCCACCGGGCGCGTTCTCCGCCGGGTTGTAGTAGAAGCCGAAGTCCATCGGCTTGCGCAGCGCGTCCGCCCGCTTCGCGAGCCGGGGTCGGCCCGGCTCACGAGCAGCAGGGCGGTCGCCAGCCATCCGTTGTCGACGCTGGACAGGAACGGCTTGACCGTGGCGCCGTTCTCGGGCCAGACGCGGAGCTTGGCGCCGGTGTGCGGGTCGTACCAGTTGTAGAACATGCCGCTGGGCTCGTGGCGCTCCAGCTTGGCCACCGAGCGAAGGGTGGTCTCATCCGACGGTGGGCCTCGCCCCGGGTGATCAGGCCGGTGTCGCGGGCGACGACGGTGCTCCACAGGTAGGCGCCGATGTTGGTGGGGCTCGTGTACGTCGACGCGGGTGCCGGGTGCCAGGTCGCCGCCGATGTTGTCGGCGGGCAGCCCGGTCGCGCGGGTCGGTCATCGCGGCCATCGACCGCCAGGTGTCGGCGGCGTACGTCATCAGCGTCGTAGCGCCGTCCAGGCGGCTGCTGGCCGCGACGTGGCCGGCGCCGGCGTCAGTGCGGTGGTCGCGGCCACCGCGGCGATGGCAACCGCG
This sequence comes from uncultured Actinomycetota bacterium, assembly GCA_963740525.1. Classification (GTDB taxonomy): domain Bacteria; phylum Actinomycetota; class Actinomycetes; order Propionibacteriales; family Nocardioidaceae; genus CAVUEG01. The sequence goes on along the minus strand of CAVUEG010000004.1, from coordinate 38,876 downwards.
GCTGCCAGTGCCGCTGTCGTGTTCGGTTCATGTCTTCTCCCGAGATTGCAGTGGAGTGTGTGACTGGTCTTGCCGGGTGGTGCGGGTCCTGCTACTTGATGCCGGTCATCGCGATGCCCTGCATGATGTGGCGCTGCAGCACCAGGAAGATCGCGATCACCGGGATCACGACGACCACGGCGCCGGCCAGCAGCAGGCCGTACTGGGTGGCGTTCTGGCCCACGGAGTAGAGCGCGAGGGCCACGGGCAGCGTGTACTTGTCCTCGTTCTGGGCCACCACGAGCGGCCACAGGAAGTTGTTCCACGAGGCCAGGAAGGTCAGGATGCCAAGCGTGGCCAGCGCCGGCCCGCACAGCGGCACGATCACGCGAGAAGAAGATCCGCAGCTCGCCGGCGCCGTCGACGCGGGCCGCCTGGATCAGCTCGTCGGGCAGGCCCAGGATGAACTGCCGCATCAGGAAGACCCCGAACGGCCCGGCCAGGAACGGCAGGAACATGCCCGGCAGCGTGTTGGTGAGCCCGAGGTTGGTGGTCAGCACGAACAGCGGCACGAAGGTCACCACGCCGGGGATCATCAGCGTGCCCAGGACCAGCACGAACATCAGCCTCTTGCCGGGGAAGTCCAGCTTGGCCAGGGCGTAGCCGAGCATCGAGCAGAAGACGCATGTTGCCGACGCGTGACGGCCATGGCCACCACGACGGAGTTGAAGAAGTACGTCGGGAAGTCCAGCGGGTGAACAGCTGCCGGTAGTTGTCGAAGGTGATCGTCTCGCGGCCACCAGCGTCGGCGGCGACGGCCATCACCTCGGCCTCGGGCTTGATCGAGGAGACCACCATCCAGAGGAACGGGATCACCATCACGATCAGGCCGACCGTCAGCACGACGTAGGTGGCCCGGGTGCCGCGACGTCGGGTGCTGCGAGGGGCGGTGGCTCGGTGGCGGTGCTCATCGGGGCTCCGCCTTCTCGCCGAGGATCCGGAACTGGATGAACGTGAGCACCACGACCGCGAGGAACAGCAGGTAGCTCGCCGCGGCGGCGAGCCCGTAGTTGCCGAACCCGAACTGGTCGTAGGTGAAGAACGTCACCGACCGGGTGCTGTCGAACGGGCCGCCCTTGGTCATCACGAACGCCTCCTCGAAGAACTGGAGGTAGCCGATGCGAGGTGATCACCGCGCCGAAGAGCAGCGTGGGTCGCAGCATCGGCAGGGTGATATGACGGAACCTGCCCCAGGCAGCCGGCACCGTCGACCTGGGCGGCCTCGCGTGACCTCGGCCGGGATCGTCTGCAGCCCGGCCAGGAAGATGATCATCAGGGTGCCGAGGTTGCGCCAGGCGGCCATCACGACCAGCGACGGCAGCGCCAGCGTGGTGCTGTCCAGCCATCCGGGCCCGTTGATGCCGACCACGACCAGGGCGGTGTTGATCAGGCCGCCGTTGTCGCGGAGCAGGAACTTCCACACCACCGAGACGGCGACGATGCTCGTGACCACCGGCAGGTAGTAGCCGACCCGGAACAGGCCTCGCAGGAACTCGATCCGGTTCAGCCCGACCGCGACCGCCAGGGCCAGCACCATCGTCAGCGGCACGCCGAGCACGAGGTAGAGACCGGTGTTCAGCATCACCTTCTGGAACAGCGGGTCACCGAGCAGCTTGGTGTAGTTCTCGAGCCCGACGAAGCCGACCGCGAACGGCGTGCGCATGTCGGTGCTGCGGATGTCGGTGAAGCTCATCCCGAGGCTGGCGAGCACCGGCCCGGCGGTGAACACCAGGAACAGCGCCATGAACGGCAGCGCCAGCACCCATGCGGCGACGGCCTGCTGCCGCCGCATGGGGTCGACGGCGCTCGCCTGCGTGGCCACCGGTGGGCCGGAGGCGGTCGTGGTGGCCACGTCAGAGCCCGGTGCCGATCGACTTGGCCTTGGTCTGCATGTCCTCGACCGCGTCGGCGACGGGCGTCGCGCCCTTGACGGCCTTCTCGACGTCGGAGTCGATCACCGCGGCGACCTGCTCCCAGCGTGGGCACGGCCGGCGGGGCGAGGCGCTCTCGAGCTGCTCGCCGAAGACCTGCGAGCTGCGCGTCGCTGCGGCGAGCTCCCGGTGTCCCACGCGGACTTCACGGCCGGCAGGTCGCTCGATCGTCGTCGTACCACTTCTGCTGGATCTCGGGCTCGCGAGAGCCACTGCACGAGCTTCCAGGCGCCGTCGCGGTTGTCGGAGTCCTTGAAGACCGCGAGGTCGCCACCGCCGATGAACGACGTGCCCGGACCGCCGTCCTTGCCGGGCAGCGGGGCCACGGCGTACTTGTCGGGCGTGACGCCGGCGTCCTCGACCAGGCCCGATGTGCCACGGGCCGGAGATGAAGGCGCCGTAGCTGCCCTTGGCGAAGCCGGTCTCGAGCTCGCCCGGGTCGAGCAGCCGCGTCGGCGAGTAGCCCTCGTCGAAGAACGACTTGTAGTACTCGAGCGCCTCGTTCATCTGCGGGGAGTCGAGGGTGTACTCGGTGCCGTCGTCGTTGGTCACCGCGGCGCCGTTGGACCAGGCGAAGGGCAGCATGGTCTGCCAGGAGCCGGTCTGGCCGGGCGAGGATGTTCAGGCCGTACTCGACGCCGGCCTTGTCCTCGAGGTCCGTGGCGAACTGCTTGAGGTCGTCCCAGCTCTTCGGCGCCTCGGTACCAGCCGGCCTTCTCGGCCAGGTCCTTGCGGTAGTAGAGGACGCGGGTCTCGACGTACCACGGCACGCCGTAGGACGTGTCGTCGACGACCGTGGAGCCCCAGGCGCCCGAGTAGAAGTCGGCCTCGTTGACCAGGCCCTCCGGCGTCGGTCGAGACCACCGGCCTGCGGCGAACTCGCCCATCCAGGTGGTGCCGATCAGGCTGACGTCGGGCGTCTTGCCCGCAGGCGATCGCGCTGGCGAGCTTGTCGTGCGCCGCCTCCCAGGGGATGGCGGTGACGTTCACCTTGGCGTCGGGGTTGGCCTTCTCGAAGTCGGCGACGAACGCGCCGAGCTTCTCCCCCTCGGTGCCCATGGCCCACACGTCGATCGTGCCCTTGGCCTTGGAGTCGGAGACGGCCTTGCCCTCACCCGGGCCCGGGCCCGCCGTGGTGTCGGAGCGACCGCAGCCGGTCAGCACGAGGCTCGACAGGGCGAGGACCGCGATCGCGGCCTTCGTCTTGGTCGGGGGAGTTCTCATCGTTCAACCTTTCCGAGGTGTGGTAGCTGGCCCGGACGACCAGCTCCGTGGGGAGGACTTCGTGTCGTGGTTCGGTGCGAACGCCGGTGATGACCTCGTCGAGAAGCCGCGCCGCGGTCTCGCCCAGCGAGCGCATCGGCTGGCGGACGGTGGTGAGGCCGGCGTACCGCGCGGCCATGATGTCGTCCCAACCCGGTGACCAGGACGTCGCCGGGGACGCCGGACCCCGGCTTGGCGAGAGCGGTCAGCAGGCCCAGGGCCAGCTCGTCGTTGGCGCACACGAAGGCGTCGGGCAGGCCGGCCGCGAGGATCTCCTCGACCACGCCGGCACCTGCGGTCTCGTCCAGCAGGGGTACCGGGACGTGGGTCAGGACGACGTCGGGGAGGTCGAGGGCGGCGGAGGCGATCCCGGCCCAGCGCTCCTCGACGTCGGGTGAGTGGCCCGGGTCGCCGACCAGGGTGACGGTACGCGCGCCCGCAGCCACGAGGTGGCGCAGCAGCTCGGCGGCACCGGAGAAGTTGTCCGCCTTGACGGAGTCGATCCCGGCCACCTGCGGACGGGCCAGCATGACCAGCGGCACCCCGCGGGCAGCCAGTCGCTCGACCACGGCGTCGGGGACCGTACGGCCCATCACGACCAGGCCGTCGCAGCGGTGGGCGATCTCCTCGACCATGGCCGGGGCCGCGTCGCGCCCGTGGGTGGAAAGGATCAGCACCGAGCGACCCGAGGTCGGCGGCCACCGACTCGTAGCCCAGGACCACCTCGGCGTAGTAGGGACCGGACAGGTCGGGGAAGACGATGCCGTTCGCGGCGTGCCGGCGCTCGGCAAGCGAACGACCGAGCCGGCTGGGGGTGAACTGGAGCTCGTCGACGGCCGCGGTGACGCGGAGCCGCGTCTCCTCGGCGACGCTGGCGTGGCCGTGCATGACGCGCGAGACGGTGGCGATGGAGACGCCGGCCCGCTTGGCGACGTCGCGGATCGTGGGTCTCATCGGCACTCCTCTCGCGGTCGAGATCGGGGTGGCCCGCGTGTTCCCGAGCCTGTGTAACCGGTTTCTGTAACCGGTTACATCGCCTGCTACCCTCGCCCGGATGACCACTCCTGTCAACCCCCCGTCTCGTTCGGTCCCCCCGGCATGGAGGCCGCTGGTGGCACGTTCGCAGCGCCTGCTGCGCGAGGTCCAGCACCCCTCGGGGGCCTGGCCGGCGAGCCCGGACTTCGCGCCGTACCAGTTCAGCTGGTTCCGCGACGGAGGCTTCATCGCCGAGGGCGCCTCGGCGGCTGGGCTGGCCGGTGAGGCCGAAGCGTTCCACCGGTGGTGCGCGCTGGTCCTGCGCCGTGAGGAGCCCGCGGTCCGTCGGGTCGTCCACGCCCTCGAGGTCGGCGAGACACTGGCGGACGAGGACTATCTGCCCGCGCGCTACACCCTGGACGGGCACCGCCACGACGACGACTGGTGGAACTTCCAGGTGGACGGCTACGGCACCTGGCTCTGGGCCCTCGGGCGTCACCTCGGGCGCGTCGGCGCGGACGTCGCGCCGTACGCCGACGCGGTCGTCGTGGCGGTGGAGTACCTGGTCGCCACCGGCCGGGACTCGTGCCGGGACTGGTGGGAGGAGAACCGCGAGCACACGCACGTGGCGACCCTGGCCGGGGTGGCGGCCGGGCTCGACGCGGCGGTCCGCCTCGGGTGCCTGTCCCCTGCACTCGCGGACCGGGCCCGGGAGACAGCGGAGGCCGCCCGGGCCGACATCCTGGGCCGCGGCGTCTCCGGCGGGCGGCTCGCGAAGTGGCTCGACGGGACCGACCTCGACGCCTCGTTGCTCGCCGTCGCCGCCGTCTACGACGTCCTCCCCCTTGACCACCCCGTGGTGACCGCTACGGTCGCGGCGGTCCGTGCCGAGCTCACCCGCGGCGGCGTGCACCGCTACCTGTCAGACACGTTCTACGGCGGTGGCCAGTGGCCGGTCCTGGCCAGCCTGCTCGCCTGGCACGAGGCTCGCACCGGTGAGGTCGAGGCAGCTGTCGCGCTGCTGGACTGGGTCGTGGAGGCCGCCGACGACGACCTGCTTCTGCCCGAGCAGGTCGCGCCCCGGTTGGCCCCAGAGGTGCTGGAGGAGTGGCTGGAGCGCTGGGGACCGAGCGCGGACCCTCTGGTGTGGTCGCACGGGATGTTCCTCGCGGCCGTCGCGCAGGTGCAGCGGGCCGACGCGCCGCCGGCCTGAGGTCTCGCGAACGCCCCGATTCTGCTCGCTCAGGCGAGAGTCAGCAGGGCAAGCTCGGTGTGTGGGACGCGCACCAACCTGCCCGTGGCCGGGTCGCCGACGTCGTGGACCAGCGTCCCGCTGAGCAGAGACGCGCTGTTGCTCACCACCACCCGGCCGAGCTCGTTCACGACGGCCAGGACCCCACCGCGCCACCGGCGAAGGATCGGCAGCATCAGGTCCTCGACGAGGCTCACGCGGACATCGACTCCGGCGACGCCCGCGAACCCCTCGGCGGCCCTGACGTCGCGCGTGAACGTCAAGGTGTAGTCGTCGGTGCACAGGTAGTCGACGTACGGCCCGGTGATCACCCGGCCGCCGTGCGCGGCCGGGTTCGCGTACCACGGCATGAGCGTGTAGTCGAAGAAGTGGGCACCGTCGGGGTTAGTGTCAGCGACCAGCCGCTCGACCCGGTCCTGGGCTGCGACCGCGTGGGCGAACCACTCCAGCCACCACTCGGAGTCGGAGAGCACGCCCGGTGCGGCCACGAAGCCCGCTCCGTGCAGAATCGCGTTCTGCTCCAGGGCGTGGCGGACCAGGGGCTCGACGCGCCGCAGCTCGGAACGGCCCGGGGACGGTGCGTCCAGGGCCTTCTCGACGGTGACCACGATCTGGTCGACCACCGCGAACACGTCATCCACCAGCGCCTCGAGGGCGGTGATCGCGGCGTCGTGGGTGGACGCGTGCACGGGGTCGCTCATCCCGCCTCCTGGTCAAGGTCGAGCTTGAGCTCGACCAACGTCGCGGTCATCTGTGACACCCGCTGCTCGGTGAGGTCCCGTGCCTGCGAGCCGTGAGCGCGACCGATGGCATCGACCACCTCGGCGGCCAGGACGGCCGCGTCCGTGGCGTCATCGTCCCCGACGGCCAGCCACAGCAGCGGCCCGATGTCGGCCTGCACGCTGACCTCGGCCCGGTACAGCAGCGGCGACTGTGCCACCGCTGCGATCTCGATCCGGAAGTGGCTCTCCGCCCGGCGCCGTTCTCCCCGCGAGGTGGCCTTCTCCAGCAGGTGCACCGCCCGCCGGAGCCTGGTCACGTCCTCGGCCGTGGCTCGGTCGGCCGCGAGCCGGGCGGCCCCACCCGCCACCGCCGCGTAGTGGTCGCCGAGGTCACGGATCTGGGCGGTGCTGGTGTCACGGAGCCGGTCCCGCATCACCCGGCCCACCACGGCATCCGGCTCGCGAACGAAGCTGCCACCGCCCCGCCCCCGGCGAGTGACGACCAGGCCGTTGACCCGCAGCGTCTTGAGGGCCTCGCGCACGGTGACGGTGCTGACGCCCAGCAGGACCGCCAGCTCCGCCTCGCGCGGGAGAGCCTGGTCCGGAGGCACCAGGCCGAGCACGATGGCGTCGGTCAGGCGCCGCTCGACCTGTGCGGCACGGCTCAGCGGCTCTAGGGGGGTGAAGACGGCAGCGGCGGCACCGCCGTACATCCGGATCGCCACCTGTCGCCCCTCCCCATCACGCCCCCGAGCGGGGGGTCTTGTGCAATAAAAACTGATCTCATATGTTTCTGCCACCCCTGCAACCGAAAACCCCCCGGAGGAACGATGGCGGGCACCAGCCCGACCGCAGCCCCCGCTGCAGACCCGAGCCCGAGTGAGGGCCCGGTCGCGGCGATCACCCTCCAGGGTCTCTCCCGGCACTTCGGACCGGTCAGGGCCGTCGATGGGATCGATCTGGAGATCGCCGACGGCGAGTTCTTCTCCATGCTCGGCCCGTCCGGCTCCGGCAAGACCACGGTGCTGCGGATGATCGCCGGCTTCGAGGAGCCGACGTCGGGCCGGGTGCTTCTCGGAGGTCACGACGTCACCGGCAGCCCGCCCTTCCGGCGCGACGTCAACACCGTCTTCCAGGACTACGCCCTCTTCCCCCACATGAGCGTTCTCGAGAACGTCGAGTACGGGCTCCGGGTGAAGAAGGTGGCACGCGAGGAACGGCGTACCCGGGCGGCGGAGGCACTGGAGACCGTCCGGCTCGACGGGTACGCCGACCGCCGCCCGACCCAGCTCTCGGGAGGACAACGGCAACGCGTCGCGCTCGCCCGGGCCCTGGTCAACCGGCCGAAGGTTCTCCTGCTCGACGAACCCCTGGGTGCGCTGGATCTCAAGCTTCGTCGCCAGATGCAGATCGAGCTCAAGCAGATCCAGCGCGACGTGGGCATCACCTTCGTGTTCGTGACCCACGACCAGGAGGAGGCGCTGACGATGAGCGACCGGATCGCCGTCTTCAACGACGGTCGGATCGAGCAGGTCGCCTCCCCCAGCGAGCTCTACGAGACCCCGGCGACGGCCTTCGTCGCCGGCTTCGTCGGCACCTCGAACCTCCTCGAGGGGGAGGCCGCGCACACCGTCATCGGACGCCCGGGCACGTTCAGCATCCGCCCGGAGAAGATCCACTTCGGCGACGAACACCTCGAGTCCGGTCCAGACCGCCACCGGGCCGAGGGAGTGGTGCGCGACGTGGTCTACCTCGGGTCCGCCAACCACTATCTCGTCGAGGTGTCCGGCGGCGGCGAGACCTCGACGCTGACGGTCCTGCGGCAGAACCTGCACGGAGCCGCCGACCGCGAGGTGAACCAACCAGGACAGCGGGTGACGTTGACCTGGTCCGCCGAGCACGTGATCGACCTGACCCCCGAGCCCGCACCGGACCGGGCAGCCGCCTCGTCCCGCGAGTCCAACCCTGAGGAGATCCGATGAACAGCAGCAGCCTGCTCCGCACCCTGGCCGGGGCCGCCGTGCTTGCCGTCGTGGCGACCGGCTGTGGCACCTCCGGCGGCGGCGACACCGGCGCCAACTTCACCCCACCGGACGTGCCGATGAAGGAGAGCCTCGGGGACAACGAAGGGCAGGTGAACGTGCTGGCCTGGCCCGGCTATGCCGAGGACGGCAGCAACGACGCGAGCGTGGACTGGGTGTCGTCCTTCGAGAAGGAGAGCGGCTGCCAGGTCAACGTGAAGTACTTCGGCACCTCCGACGAGGCGGTCCGGCTGATGAAGAGCGGCCAGTACGACGTGGTCTCGGCCTCCGGCGACGCGTCGCTGCGGCTGATCGCCGCGGGTGACGTGGCGCCCGTCAACACCGACCTGATCGACAACTACCCCGACGTGTGGAGCTTCCTGAAAGACCGCGCGTGGAACTCCGTCGACGGCCAGATGTACGGCGTCCCGCACGGCTACGGGGCGAACCTCCTGATGTGGAACACCGACGTCGTCACTCCCGCACCGACCAGCTGGGACGTGGTCTTCGACAAGTCGTCGCAGTACGCCGGGAAGGTCACGGCGTACGACTCTCCCATCTACATCGCCGACGCCGCGCTGTACCTGATGAAGCACCAACCGGACCTCGGGATCAAGGACCCCTACGCCCTCGACCAGAAGCAGCTGGACGCCGCGGTGAACCTGCTCAAGGAGCAGAAGGCCAACGTCGGCGAGTACTGGTCGGACTACCTCAAGGAGGTGCAGGCGTTCAAGACCGGTGACACCGTCGTCGGCACCACCTGGCAGGTGATCGCCAATGTCGCCAAGGACGAGAAGGCACCGGTCGAGGTGACCCTGCCCGAGGAGGGCGCGACCGGCTGGTCCGACACCTGGATGGTCAGCGCCGACTCGAAGAACTCCAACTGCGCCTACGCGTGGATGAACCACATCATCTCGCCGGAGGCCAACGCCGCCGTGGCGGAGTACTTCGGTGAGGCGCCGGCCAACGAGAAGGCCTGCGACCTGGCGACGAAGGGCTTCTGCGACAGCTACCACGCCGGAGACAAGGCGTACGCCGACCAGATCCACTACTGGACCACGCCGATCGAGCAGTGCCTGGACGGTCGGACCGACGTCAAGTGCACCGACTACAGCGCGTGGACCCAGGCGTGGACCGCGGTGAAGGGCTGACGGTTGTCCCTCGCAGCCACGCTGCATCGCCGCCCCCGGCTCCGGCTCGGGCTGCTCCTCGGGCCGCCCATGCTGTGGCTGGGGGTGGCGTACCTCGGCGCGCTCGCGGCACTGTTCATCACCTCGCTGTGGACGGCCAACAGCTTCACCGGGGACGTCGAGCGGATCTGGACGCTCGACAACTTCCGGTTGCTGTTCAGCGAGGACGTCTACCGGACGATCACGTTCCGCACGCTGGCGACGGCGGTCGGCGTGACCGTCATCGACGCGTTGATCGCGTTCCCGATCGCGCTGTTCATGGCCAAGGTGGCCACCCGTCGGCTGCAGCGGGTGATGGTGATCGCGGTGCTGATGCCGCTGTGGGCTTCGTACCTGGTCAAGGCCTATGCGTGGCGCGGGATGTTCTCCGAGTCCGGGCTGATCGCCTGGGTCGCCGGCCCGCTGGGGCTGGGCAGCCCGGGTTACGGACTCACCGCGACCGTGGTGACGCTGGCCTACCTGTGGCTGCCGTACATGATCCTGCCGATGTACGCCGGCCTCGACCGGCTGCCCGATTCTTTGCTGGAGGCGTCGGCCGACCTCGGCGCGAAGCCGGGGATGACGATGCGCCGGGTGGTGCTGCCGGTGCTCTTCCCGGCGGTCGTGGCCGGGTCGATCTTCACCTTCTCGCTGACGCTCGGTGACTACATCGCGGTCAAGATCGTGGGCGGCACCAACCAGATGCTCGGCAACGTGGTCTACGACAACTTCGGCGCCGCGAACAACCTGCCGTTCGCGGCCGCGGTGGCGACGATCCCCGTGGTCATCATGCTCGTCTACCTGGCCGCCGTACGCCGCACCGGAGCGCTGGAGAACCTATGACCCTCTCGCGTGGCACCCGTGCCCTGCTCGCGGCGTTCTCGGCGCTGGCCCTGCTGATCATCTACTCGCCGTTGGCGCTGGTGGTGGTCAACTCCTTCAACGTCAGCCGGACCTTCTCCTGGCCGCCGCGCGCCTTCACCACACGCTGGTGGGAGGCGGCCTGGCACAGCAGCGGCGCCCGGGACGCGCTCACCGTGTCGCTGGAGGTGGCCGTGCTGGCGACGCTGCTGTCGCTGCTCCTCGGCACCATGGCGGCGATCGCTCTCCAGCGCTATGCGTTCTTCGGTCGCGAGACCGTCTCTCTACTGATCATCCTGCCGATCGCGCTGCCCGGCATCGTCACCGGCATCGCGCTCGCGAACGCCTTCCAGACCGTGCTCGGCGTCCAGCTCGGCTTCTTCACGATCGTCGTCGCGCACGCCACCTTCTGCATCGTGACCGTCTTCAACAACGTGGTCGCCCGGCTGCGGCGACTCGGCGGCAACCTGGAGGAGGCATCGATGGACCTCGGCGCCGGCACCTTCACGACCTTCCGCCTGGTGACCCTGCCGATGCTCCGCTCGGCGCTGCTCGCCGGCGGCCTGCTCGCCTTCGCGCTGTCCTTCGACGAGATCATCGTGACCACCTTCACCGCCGGCGAGGGCGTGCAGACGTTGCCGCTGTGGATCCTGCAGAACCTGTTCCGTCCCAACCAGGCCCCCGTCGTCAACGTCGTCGCAGCCGCCCTGATCGTGCTCTCGATCATCCCGATCTGGATCGCCCAGAAGCTCTCCTCCGGCGACGACGGCGTACCCGCCACCCACTGACCGCCCGGCCCTGACCTATGCGGTTTGGTCCCCAACCGCAGGTTTTTGCCGAGAAACACTGCGGTTTGTGACCAATGGATGGGAGGCGATGGAGCCTCGGATGGCACCTGAGCCGCCCGCGGTACCGGCATGATGGCCCGGTGAGTGATCCCGGTCTGGTCGTGTCGCGCAGCCTGACGATCCCGACCTCCGAACTGTCCTGGAGGTTCTCCCGCTCCTCCGGTCCCGGCGGCCAGTCGGTGAACACGACCGACTCCCGGGTCGAGCTCTCCTGGGACATCGGTACGACGCCCGTCCTGACACCCACCCAGCGAGAGCGCCTGACCCAGGCCCTGGCACACCGGCTCGTCGACGGCGTACTCACCGTGACCGCGCAGGAGCACCGGGCCCAGCTGCGCAACCGTCAGGCCGCGGCGGTCCGACTCGCCGCGGTCGTCCGCGAGGCCCTCCGCCCCGTCAAGAGCCGGCGCCCGACGAAACCGACGCGAGCCTCACAGCGGCGACGCATCGACTCCAAGAAGCGGCGCGGGCAGACCAAGGCCCTCCGCAAGCCTCCCGCGGACTGACCCCAGGCCGCTCAGCGGGAACGTACGACGTTGGAGTTCGCGGACCACGGACCGAGTCCGTCCGCATTCCGTGCGCGTACCCGGAACTTGAAGCGACCCTTCGGCAACGCGAGCACGGCCGCGCGCACGGTCGCCGCTCGGGCGGCGCTGATCCTCCGCACCACCGCACCGGACGCGTTCACCTTCTGTGCCTGGACGACGAATCCAGTGAGGTCCGGGGCCAGGTTGTTGCCGAGCCGCCACGAGACGCGAGCGGTCAGTCGACCACCCACCGGGCCGGGCGACGCGGTGCCGATCTTCGGCGCCCCCGGCAGCGTCTTCGGAACGACGAAGGTCGGGCAGACACCGTTCGGGCACGGCTGCCAGTCGGAGTAGTACGGGGCCGGCATCGTGAGCACGGCGCCGCCCGCGATGGACTGGACGTGCGTCTCGTACGGCAGCCCGTTGGGCTCGTAGCGGGGCACGTACGTCCAAGCCACGCTGCTGCCATCGGGTGCGACGATCGGCCCGACCGAGTCCTGCCACTGGGAGTTCACGTCCCGGATCTTCTCGGGGACCTCCGAGCCCGGTGAGAGCCAGCCGAGGTGGTGCACGTCGTCGGCGGTGATGTAGTCGACGAGCAGGCGGTCACCTGACGCCGGCCAGTCACCCGCCAGCATGTAGTAGCCGCTGGTGCACTCCCCCGCATCACAGTTGTGGGTCCACCTGACGTTCTCCCCCGTCAGCGCGTCGACGGTGTACAGGTCGCCGTCCATGGCGTAGGTCAGCAGGTCGGTCCCCGGCCGGATGCCCAGCACCGCGACGTACACGTAACCGGACCATGAGCGCACCAGCGCCGGGGCGTGCCCCTGCTGGTAGCGCCACAGAGACGGGTCGCCTTCCACGTCGTCGATCACCGAGGCGACGACGTAGCTCCCGTCGTCGGACCAGGCCACCGGTCCACCCGCGAGCCGCAGTCCGGTCCCGGGCGCGCCGCCGAGCAGGGTGACCGTGCCGTCGGGGTGCTGGACGCGGAGCTTGGGCGGGCTCCCGTCGACGAAGGCCAGGGAGGCCCCGTCGGGTGAGAACTGGCCGTTGCTGACCGGGAACCGGGTGCTCGTGCCACCCGGTACGTCGATCCTCGCCGGGATCGAGACCGTCAGCAGGCCTCCGTTGCTGACCGTCGTGACCTCGGCGTTCGCCTGGCTACCCACGCTTGACAGGCTCAGCGCGACCATCGCTGCGAGCGCACACCGCCAACCCGCTTTGATCTGCATCATCGGTCCTCCCCCGTCACCCGCGCCCCGTCAGGCGTGTCCTGAGGCTACGGGGGTCCGGCGGCAGCGGGCACGGCCCGAAATGACCGTTTCCGAGGGGACCTTGGTCCCTAGAACTGCACCGCCGGAGGCGCCTGTTGTCCCTCGGGAGCCTGGTAGAAGTCGCGCTTGCCGACGGAGGCGACACCGGTGAAGAACATCCACGGGATGGTCGAGACCAGGGTGTTCAGCCGGGCGACGGCGTCGTTGTAGAACTGACGGGCGAACGAGAGCTGGTTCTCGGTGTCTGCCAGCTGCCGCTGCAGCTCGAGGAAGTTCGCCGAGGCCTTGAGGTCCGGGTACGCCTCCGCCACCGCGAGCACGTTGACGATCGCCCGGTCCAGCCGCTCCTGCGCGGTCGCCTTCTGCTCAACGGTCCCGGACGCGGCGGCCTGGGACACCCCGGTCCGGGCGGCGGTGACCTCTTCGAAGACGCCCTTCTCGTGCTCGGCGTACCCCTTCACCGTGTTGACGAGGTTCGGGATCAGGTCGGCCCGGCGGGTGAGCTGTACGTCGATCCCGCCGAGAGCCTCCTGCGCGGACACATCCGAGGTGCGCAGCCGGTTGAAGCCGACGACGACGAATCCGACGATCAGCGCGACCAGGATCAGTGCAATCCACATGGGTGTTCCTCTCGTTGGGCCCCGGCGGGGCTACCAGGATCCTCCACCACCACCGCCACCCCCGCCGCCACCGCCTCCCCCTCCTGAAGAGGACGAGGACTGGGTGGCCTGGTAGGCGCTGATGGACGAGTCGAGGGTCGACTCGAAGCTGTCCACGGAGTCGGTGAACGAGCCGGACCCGTCGGCGTACGGTCCCACGAACCACACCGGGTACGGCGGCGCCGCAGACATCTCCGTCTCGTACTTCGTCGCCCAGGCATCCGCGCAGCCGAACGCCACCGCCCAGGGGATGTACGCCGTGTACAGCTCCTCGCGGCCGCTGAACTCGAAGCGCTGCTCAGCCGACGGGGTCGACAGGATCCGTGCGAAGCCGCCAGCCCTCGACCAGAGGTCCCTCCCCTGTTCGGTACGCCGGGTGCCGACCCCGCGGCCGAGCAGCGGGAGTCCGGTGACGACGAAGGCGGCAGGGGGGATCGCAAGGCCCCGCATCGTGAACGGGTCCCAGACCACGATCGCGAGGAAGACCACGATGCACGCGTAGGCGAACAGGCGGCCCACGACCTCGGACGGAGCCCTGCGCACGAGACCGTCGTCCAGCGCCCAGCTCCTGGTGACGTCGGCGGTCTCCTTGGTGAGCGTCTGCAGCGTACGGCCCGCACCCACCGAGCCGTCCGCGGTGAACGTTGCTTCGTCGTGGTCGACACCGAGTCCTCGCGCCACGTGACGGCTCACCGGGTCGGCCTGGTCCCAGTCGTCCCGGCTGGCTGTACCGCACACCAGCCAGCTGCCGTCTCCCGAGCGCTCGAGCTCGACGAGTCCCCGTGATGCCTGGTGCATCAGGGTCGCGACCAGTGCCCGGTCGGGGACCGCCTCGTTGACGACGTACGCCGCCTGGACCGGGCCGACGCTCTCCGGCGGGGCGTACTGCAGCGGGAGCCCGGGTGCGGCCTCGCGGATCCGACGCGTGAAGTGGAGCGCGAGGGCGGCCAAGGCGGCCGCGAGGCCCAGGAGGAGAACAGCGACCGGGAGGCTCTGCCCGAAGGCCCCGTCCATCCGCACCGGCCAGGGCAGCGTGACGCGTGCCGGCACCTTCTCCAGCAGGCCGACGCGGAGCGTCACCGGGGTCCGTGGCGGGAGTCCGCCGGTGGTGACCGTGAGGGTGTCGGTGCCCTGACCGGTGACCTGGCAGGGCTCCCGACCTGCGAAGTCGGCTGTGCACTCCACCCTGCCCGACGGCTCGGGCAGGTGGACGACGAGGTGCGTGCTCCGGATGCCCATCCCCCAGCCCGGCGGGACCAGGTTCCAGACGAATACCGAGCCGGGTCGGCCCTGGTCCGAGCCGACCGTCGTGGCGAACCTTCCGCGGCCCGCCGACGGACGCGAGATGGCACCTTGGACGCGGTAGCGGATGCGGTACTCATGGGTGCCCGGGGTGAGGTACTGACCTGCCTCCCCGACCCGGGCCACCCGGTAGCGACGCTGGTCCTTCCAGCTCAGGTCGACGGTGGCCGGCTCGCCGTCCTGAATGATCGTGATGTCCTCCGGCTGGAGCCGGACATGCGAGTTCGACGGATCGGCCAGGTCCCAGAAGCGGAAGATGCCGTGTCGGTACGCCGGCATCAGCACCCGGAGGTCCTCGGTGACCTGCAGCGTCCCGTCGGCCGCCAGGTCGAAGTCGGCGTCGTAGCGCACGATCGTGGCCGGGTCCGGATCGGGATCGGCGCTCCCCAAGCCCACGACCAGGCCGGGCCCGAAGATCGCCCCGACCGCGAGCACCCCCAGGACGATCGTGGCCGCCGTCCTCCTCATGGCGCGAGCCTAGGCCACACCGGTCGTCCCTCCCGGGATTGCGGTTTGGTCCCCAACCGCATGTTTTTCCCCGAAGAACGTGCAGTTTGTGACCAATCGATGGGGTCGGGCGTCCGTGGGTCCGTCAGTGAGCGGTCTGCCCTGGCCGGACCCGGCCACTCTCGTAGGCAAGCACCACGAGCTGTACCCGGGTACGCCGCTCGAGCTTGGACAGGATCCGGTTGAGGTGCGTCTTCACGGTGGCCGTCGAGAGCACCAGCGACTGTGCGATCTCGTCGTTCGACAGTCCCCGAGCCACGAGGCTGAAGACCTCCAGCTCGCGTTCCGTCAGCCGTGCGAGCTCATCGACCGATTCCATGCCAGGAGCCGGCCCGCGCACGTGTTCCTCGATCAGCCTGCGCGTCAGGGACGGGGCCAGCAGCGCCTCACCGGCGGCGACGACTCGGATCCCGTCGGTCAGTCGGTCCGGCGGCGTGGCCTTGAGCAGGAAGCCCGAGGCGCCGGCCTTCAGCGCGCCGTACACATAGCTGTCCAGGTCGTACGTCGTGAGGACCAGCACTCGCGTGGGTGATCCCGACCCGGTGATCTCGCGAGTTGCCGCGATCCCGTCCAGCACCGGCATCCGGATGTCCATCAGCACGACGTCGGGCTGCTCCCGGCGGACCAGGTCGACCGCCTGGCGTCCATCCGCCGCCTGGCCGACCACCTCGACCCCACGAGCCTGGAGGACCAGCTCGAGCCCCGAGCGGATCAGGTCCTGGTCGTCGGCGATCACCACCCGGGTCATGGGTTCACCACCGGAAGTGTCGCGCGCACCTCGAAGGATCCGTCTCCGGTCACTCCGTGCGCGAGCGTCCCACCGAGCTGGGAGACCCGTTCGGCCATTCCGAGCAGACCGAGTCCGCTGCCGCTGCCCGTCCCCCCGCCGCTCGGGTTCGTCGCGATGATCTCGAGAACGCTGCCAGCGACCTTTCAACGAGAGCGCAGCCGTGCGGTCGGCGCCGTACTTCAGAGCGTTGGTCAGCGCCTCCTGCACGATCCGGTACGCCGAGACGTCCACCCCGGCACCGAGCACAGGCAGCTGGTCGTCGATCTGCAACTCCACGTCGAGCCCGCTCGCCCGGAACTCGGCGACCAGCTCGTGCACCTGAGCGAGGCCCGGCACCGGGCTCAGGCCGAGCTCGTCGCCGGCGTCGCGGAGGACGTGCAGCAGCCATCCTGTCTCCGCGAGGGCCTGACGACCCGTGGCGGCCACGTCGGCCAACACCTGATCGGCCCGTGACGGGTCGCTGCGCACCAGGTCCTGGGCCGCAGCCGTCTGCACGACCATCGCGCTCACCGAGTGCGCGATCACGTCATGGAGCTCGCGGGCGATGCGCTCGCGCTCGCTGTGCGCGGCTTCGCGACGGATCAGCTCCTGGTTCCTCTGCAGAAGCTCGTTGCGATCTTCGAGTCGCCGTACCAGGCGTCCGGCGACGTACGGCGGCAGCACCAGTGTGAGCACAAAGAGCACGTCCCCGAGCGAGTGTGCCCGCGTGTCCACGAACGCATAGACCGCCCAGAGGGCACCGAGCACGAGGCCGATTCCGAGGAGCCCGCGCAGGTCGGCGCGCCAGCGGCCCATCGTGTAGCTGGCGACCGAGAGGAAGAGGATCGGTGCCGTCACCTCATCGAGCTGTGGACCGACCAGGGGCATTGCGATCAGCAGGAGGAAGGCGAGTGTCGGGATCACCACGGGAGCCCTGCGGCGCCACACCAGCAAGGTGGCGGAGGTCAGCTCGAGGGTCGCGCCGTACGGCCGACCGGCCACGTCGAGCGACACCATCTCGACGATCGCGACGAGGGCGAGCAGGAGGGGGATCGCCACGTCCGCCGAACCGTGCCAGGCGCGGCGGAACGAGGCACGTACCTGCTCCGCGGAGACGCTGTCCACCCCATGAGGCGTAGGACGGCCCGACCCGCTCGTCGTCCAACCACGGGTGGAGTCGGGTGCCACCTCAGCGCCGACGACGGGGGTGGCGGGGTCTTCCTAGCGTGAAGGAAAGTGGATGGCGCACCGGGTGCCGCAGGAGGAGGAGCCATGTTGGAGTCGATCGAAAGCCAGCGCAGGATCGGTCGTTGGGCGTGGGCAATGGCCTGGTTCGGTCTCGTCGCCGGGCAGTTGCACGCGCTCGCGCGTCACAACACCGTGGACGGCAAGGAGGACCTCCAGATCTGGACCACCCGCGTCTGGTCCGACCCGGCCCGCAAGGCGCTGGCGCCCCTGCTGGACTGGGCGAACCCGGACACCGTCTACCTCACCTACGGCAAACTCTGGCTGCCGGTCTTCGTCGGGTTCACACTGGCTGCACTGGTGGTGCACCGACGCAGGTCACCGGTCGGCTTCGAGAAGTGGGCCTGGCGGGTCGCTCTGACTGGCTACGTCTGGGCCTGCGTCAGCGTCGCGCTCGAGTACTGGACTCAGCTGACCACCTACAACGGCTTCTTCGAAACGGCGTTCCTGATCGTTGTCCCGGGCCTGCTGATCCTGTTGATCGGCTCGACCATCCTCGGAATCGCCCTGATCCGCAACGGCCTTCGGCCCCGGCTGCCCGCGTGGCTGCTGGCCCTGACGATTCCGTTGGTCATCGCGATCACGCAGGTGACCTCGCTCGGAAGTGCGGTCCTCCCGGTGCTGTTCGCCTTCGGGATCCTCGGTCGACGGATCGCACGGGAGCCGTCGTACGCCGAGGCCGTGGGCGTGGGCGTTCCCAACTGACCCGTGCCGGCCACCTGACCTCATCCATTGGTCACAAACCGCAGGTTCCGACCCGAAAAACCTGCGGTTGGGGACCAAACCGCATACCCCCGGAGGGATGCGGAGGTCAGGCGAGGAAGGGTGCCAGCTCGCCGGCGAGGTCCTCGTGGACGCGGCCACGGACGACGCTGCCGTCGGCGGTGTGCTCGATGGAGGCGACTTCGCCCTGCTGGTGGAACTTGCTCAGCAGGTCGCCGCGTTCGTAGGGCAGGAGCACCTCGAGCTCGACACCGGGGCGGGGCAGGTCGCGCTCGACGGCCTCGAGGGCGGCCTGGATGCCCTCGCCGGTCTTGGCCGAGACGACCACGGAGTGGGGCTCACGCTGGCGCAGCCGGGCGAGGACCATCGGGTCGGCTGCGTCGGACTTGTTGATAACGACCAGCTCGGGGACGTCGGAGGCGCCGATCTCGGCGAGCACCTCCCGGACCGCGGCGAGCTGACCCTCGGGGTCGGCGTGCGAGCCGTCGACCACGTGCACGATCAGGTCCGACTCGGCGACCTCCTCCAGGGTCGAGCGGAACGCCTCGACGAGCTGGTGCGGCAGGTGCCGGACGAAGCCGACGGTGTCGCTCATGGTGTAGATCCGCCCGTCGGCGGTCGTCGTACGACGCGTGGTCGGGTCGAGGGTCGCGAAGAGCGAGTCCTCGACGAGTACGCCGGCCTTGGTCAGCCTGTTCAACAGCGAGGACTTGCCGGCGTTGGTGTAGCCGGCGATCGCGACGCTGGGGATGGTGTCGACGTCGTTCCGCCCGCTGGGTCTCACGGGTGGTGCCCATGTGGGCGAGCTCGCGGCGGAGCTTGGCGATCTTGGTGTTGATCCGGCGGCGGTCGGTCTCGATCTTGGTCTCACCGGGACCGCGGCCACCGATGCCGCCGCCCTGGGAGCCGACGCGGCCACCGGCCTGCCGGGAGAGGTTCCCACCCCAGCCGCGCAGCCGCTGCTTCATGTAGCTGAGCTGGGCCAGCTCGACCTGTGCCTGCCCCTCACGCGACTTCGCGTGCTGGGCGAAGATGTCGAGGATCAGCGCGGTCCGGTCGACGACCTTGACCTTGACCTTGTCCTCGAGGTTCCTCAGCTGGGACGGCGCGAGCTCGCCGTCGCAGATCACGGTGTCGGCGCCGGTCACCTGCACGATCTCGCGCAGGCCGTCCACCTTGCCGCGGCCGATGTAGGTCGCGGGGTCGGGCTGCTGGCGGCGCTGGTAGAACGCGTCGAGCACCTCCGAGCCGGCGGTCTCGGCGAGCAGCGCGAGCTCGGCCATGGAGTTCTCGGCGTCCTCGATCGTGCCCTCGGTCCAGACTCCGACCAGGACCACCCGCTCGAGGCGGAGCTGGCGGTACTCGACCTCGGAGATGTCCTCGAGCTCGGTGGACAGTCCCGCCACCCGTCGCAGGGCGTGCCGCTCGGCCAGGTCGTAGGCGCCGGAGCTCTCCTCGGGGTCGTCGCCGTCCGCGCTGACCAGCTCGTCGAGCTCGTCGCGCTCGTCGGGGTCGCTGTCGGACCACTCCTCGGTCTGGGCGAGCTCGTTCGTCGAGGTCGAAGGGCTCACGGTCTGCGGCGTTCGTCATAGGCCATCCAGAGTAGGTCGCCGCGGGCCGGAAGGGCGAACCGTTATCCCTCGACGTCCGGCCCGAGCCAGCGACCCTCGGCCACCAGCACCGCCGGACCGGTCAGCAGCAGCCGGTCCTGGGCGGTCCAGGTCACCGTGAGCGTCCCTCCGGGCACGTCCACCCGGTACGTCGTCTCAGCGGCCGGGTCGACCCCCTCGCGCACGGCAGCGGCGACCATCACCGCGCAGGCTCCGGTGCCGCAGGACCGGGTCTCCCCCGAGCCCCGCTCGAAGACCCGCATCGCGACGTGCTCGGGGCCGCGGACGGCCACGAACTCCAGGTTGACGCCGTCGGGGTAGATGCCGACGTCGTACTCCGGCGCGACGAGCAGCGCACCGGCGTCGTCGAGCGAGTCGACGAACGAGACCGCGTGCGGGTTGCCCAGGTCGACGTGCCGCGCCACCCAGCTGTGCTCGCCCACGGACACCTTGGTCTCCTCCAGGAGGCGGGGCCGGCCCATGTCGACGGTGACCAGGTCCCCGTCGAACGTGAGCAGCTTGACCCCGCCGCGGGTCGCGACCGGCAGTACCTCGGAGGTGTCGACACCCTCGTGCTCCGCGAGGTAGCGACCCAGCACCCGGATGCCGTTGCCGCACATCTCCGACAGCGACCCGTCGGAGTTGCGGTAGTCCATGAACCACTCCGCCTCGCACGCGCGCCGCGACGGCGGCTGGGTCCTCGCTCGCCGCCGGTACGCACGACCCGGAGCACGCCGTCGCCACCGAGGCCCGCCCGGCGGTCGCACAGCGCCCGCACCAGGTCGGGGTCGAGGTCCGCGTGACGGTGCCGTCGGCGTCGGGGAGCAGCACGAAGTCGTTCTCCGTGCCGTGCCCCTTGAGGAAGTCGAATCCACTGTCCACGCGACGAGTCTACGGAGCACCTTCACCGGGCCAGCCCTTCTCGAAGTCCTTGCCGCCAGCTGACAGTCGAGCGGCTCGCGATCACAGCGCTCGGACGTCATCGAGAGACGGTGACTCCTACGGGGCGACCTGAAGATGCGACGGCCGCCTTGACCGGCTTCACGAAGCTGCAGGTCCACGTGGATGCGCGAGCTCCTGGACGGTGATCTCCTCCGGCCGCCGGCCTTGCGTACCGGACCAGGCGTCGTCCGCTGCACCGGGCTGCGACGTAGGCGCGCTCAGGTCCGGTCGAGGCCCTCCCGGCGCCATCGGCCCCCAGTGACTCGAAGTCGAAGCGCCGTCGACCGCGGGCCGGCGCGGATGGCCTCGCGCAGCGCTGGCGCTGATGCGGTGCGTAGCCCGCTGACCCGTCAGCCGACGCCCCCGCACCACGAGCGCGGACCCGCCGCCGCGACGCGTCGGCTCGGACACCGCGGTGAGCTACCGCTGGCCTGCCGAACTCGGATGGCCGTGGCCGCGCCGATCTCGGCGGCACTGGTGCCGGGATCCCCGGCCGGGGTGAAGGTGTGGCCGTAGCGGCGACAGCAGGGCGCCGTACTCGTCGATGAACGTCTGCTCCGCGGTCACCGAGGGGGTGTTGCGCTGGGAGGCTCGCGGCTCGAGAAGTGCCTGCTCGATGGTCATCCCGCGGTCGATCCGGTTGAAGATGCATCTGCAGGACCGTGGTGATGATGGTCGACCCTCCCGGCGAGCCGAGCGCGAGGTACGGCTTGCCGCTGCGCAGCAGGATCGTCGGCGACATCGATGACCGGGGCCGCTTGCCGCCCTCGATCCGGTTCGGGTCGGCGGGGTCGTAGACGGCTGAGAAGTCGGTCAGCTCGTTGTTGAGCAGGAAGCCGCGGTGCGGCACGACCATGCCGGAGCCACCGGTCTGCTCGATGGTGAGGGTGTACTCCACGACGTTGCCCCAGCGGTCGGCGACGGTGAGGTTGGTGGTCTCCACGTTCTCGGTGTCGGCCCGCCGCCCGGTCCGGCTGGTGCTGGTGCTGTCGCACTGCCCGTCGTAGCTGGTGACGTCACCAGCGGGCACCGGCTTCGCGGCGGCCTGGGTCTCGTCGATCTGGCAGGCCCGCTCCGCGGCGAACCGGTCCGAGAGCAGGTCGCGCAGCGGTACGTCGACGAACGCCGGGTCACCGAGGTACTTCCCGCGGTCGGCGAAGGCCAGCGCCGACGCCTCGAGGTAGTGGTGCAGCTGATCCGCTGTCGGCATGGTCGGCAGGTCGAACTGCTCCATGATGTTGAGCGCCTCGCCGACCGTGGAGCCGCCCGAGGACGACGGCCCCATCCCGTACACGTCGTACCCGCGGTAGCCCACGTGGGTCGGCCGCCGTTTGATCACGTCGTACGAGCGCAGGTCGCGGTACCTCATCACGCCTCGCGTCACCGGCAGGTCGGTGGTCGGCGACTTGCGCGGGTGACGCACGTTGTCCACGATCTCGCGGGCGATCGGGCCGCGGTAGAACCAGTCCATCCCCCGTCGACCGATCGCGCGGTAGGTGCGCGCGAGGGCGGGGTTGCGGAACACCGAGCCGGTCTCCGGGGCGTGACCGCCGGGAAGGAACAGCCGGGGCGTGGTGGTGTAGGCCTCGAAACGCTGCTGGTTCTCCTCGGTCTGCCGCCGGAAGGTGTCGTCGACGACGAAGCCGCGGTCCGCGAGACGAGCGGCCGGGGCCAGTGCCCGTCGGAGCCGCCAGGTGCCCCAGCGGTCCAGCGCGTCCTGCCAGGTGGCACCCGTGCCGGGCACGCCCACCGACATGCCGGTGGTCACCCGCTCCGGCGAGAAGCGGTAGGGCTCGTGCGTCGCAGGGTCGATGAAGGCGTCGTGCGGCATTGCCGCAGGAGCGGTCTCACGCCCGTCGAGCGTGCGGACGCGGCCGGTGTGCCGGTTGTAGTAGACGAAGTAGCCGCCGCCGCCCAGACCGGCGCTGTACGGCTCGGTCACGCCGAGCGCGGCGGCCGTGGCGACGGCCGCGTCCACCGCGTTCCCGCCCCGCTTCAGGACCCGGAGTCCGATACGTGAGGCCTCGGGGTCGACGGAGGTGACGGCGCCGCCGAAGCCGGTGCTCGTCGGAGTCTTGGTGGTGTAGTGACGGCCCTGGCGGGCGGTGGCGTCGGCGGTCAGCGCCGGCACGGTGGTGACTGCGAGCGCGGACACGGTCGCTGCCACGAGGACGCGGATGTTTCTGCCAGTCATGGATCCTCCCGAGATCGGACGACGTCCTCGCCCCCTACCCGAGGCGGCCGGGGGTCACACCTCGGATCTGGCCAGCAACCCCTCGACCAGGCCCACCGCGTGGTTGGCGACCTGCGGGTCGTCCCAGGCCAGCCACCCGATGCGCGGGTCCTTGCGGAACCAGCCGTCCTGGCGCCGTGCGAAGCGCCTGGTTCCGGTCACCGTCCTCTCGTGGGCCTCCGCCTCGGTGCACTCGCCGGCCAGGAAGTCGAGGACCTGCGCATAGCCCAAGGCACGGCTCGCGGTCCGGCCACGGCGCAGGCCTGCCTCCTCGAGCCGGCGTACCTCCTCGACCAGACCGGCCTCCCACATCCGGTCCACCCGCTCGCGGATACGCTCGTCGAGCAGGGGGCGGTCGATGTCGACGCCGATCTGCTGGGTGGGACCGTCGGCGTACTCCTGCGCCGGCAGAGTGGCGCTGTAGGGGCGACCCGTGATCTCGATGACCTCCAGCGCGCGCACGATCCGGCGGCCGTTCGACGGACCGATCGCGGACGCCGCAGCAGGGTCGGAGCCAGCGAGCCGACGGTGCAGCTCACCGGGCCCGACGCGCTCGAGCTCGGCCTCCAAGGCGGCTCGTACGGCGGGGTCGGTGCCCGGGAACTCGAAGCGATCGAGCACCGCCCGCGTGTAGAGCGCCGAGCCGCCGACGAGGACCGGAACCTTCCCCCGGCTCCGGCAGTCGGCGATCACCGCACGAGCCCAGCCCTGGAACTCCGCGACGGTGGCCGGCTCGGTCACCTCGAGCAGGTCCAGCAGGTGGTGCGGCACCCCGCGGCGCTCCGCGAAGGGCAGCTTGGCGGTGCCGATGTCCATCCCTCGGTAGACCTGCATGGAATCGGTGTTGACCACCTCACCGCCGAGCCGCTCGGCCAGGTCGAGCGAGAGCGACGTCTTGCCCGCCGCCGTCGGCCCCACCACCGCGACGATCGGCACACGGGACGGGTCGGTCATGGTGCTGATGATGGCAGGCCGGGTGAGCGGCACGTCTCGGCGCCTCCGGGGCAGGCGACGTCCCGGACCGGAGCGGCTACGTTGGCTTGGAAGGACACCCGAAGAGAGAGGCACCAGATGGGAATCTTCGACAAGGCCAAGGACGCTGTCGAGAAGGCGGTCGACGACCACGGCGAGAAGATCGCCGACGGCATCGACAAGGCCGCCAAGAAGATCGACGACAAGACCGGCGGGAAGTACGCCGACAAGATCGCCGCCGGTGCCGAGAAGGCGCAGGACGCGCTCGACAACCTCGACGGCAAGGACGACGACATCCGCTGACCCGAGTTTCGTCGCCTGCGGCCCGGGTACCTCCCGGACATGGCCCACGACGACCCGAAGCCCGGACCCGCGAACCCCCAGACCGACGAGCCGACCCCCGCCGAGCCTCAGGTCCGGCCGAGCAGCACGCCGGACGGTCCGGCCACCATCCCCTCCCCCGACCCGGCGCCGGAGGGTGAGGATCTCGAGCATCGGCAGCAAGCCGAGAACGCCGGCTCCTCGCTCGACCAGCCGTCCGGCTGATCCCAGCGGGCCTACGACCTGACCGCACGCACCCAGACCGAGGAGCCGACCGTGGCGCGACCGGACGACGAAAACCCGCACCCGCCCGAGGAGACCGACGTCCTCGAGTCCGACCCGAGTGGCAACGGCCCACAGGGTCTGGCCGGTGACATGGGGGTCAGCAGCGAGCGCACCGGCCCGGTGGACGGCACCGGTGTGGGGGGAGGCGAGTCCACGCACGGGACCGTCCCGACGCAACGCTCCCGTGACGACGAGGACGACGTACCGCCGGAGCAGTCGGCCGGCGACGCGATCCCCGAGGAGAACCCGGCCGAGGCCCCGCCCCACGACTTCGACGCCGGCACCACCCCCGGGCACTCGCACGGCTAGGTGGCTGAGACAGACTCGGCCCATGGTCGATCGCTTCGTGGTGGTGCCCGCGTCGTACGTGTTCCTTCTTCGTGATCGTCAGGTGCTGCTCCAGCTGCGTCGCGGCACCGGCTACATGGACGAGCACTGGGCCGCAGCCGCGGCGGGGCACGTCGAGCGCGGCGAGACGCCGTACGCCGCCGCGCAGCGGGAGGCGACCGAGGAGCTCGGCATCACCGACGTCCGTCTCGAGCCCCTGACGGCCATGGCTCGCACCGGCTCCGGGGGGCCGATCGACGAGCGCGTCGACTACTTCTTCACGGGCCGGCACTGGTCCGGGGAGCCCCGGATCATGGAGCCGTCCAAGTGCGCCGAGCTGCGCTGGTGCGACGTCGACGCGCTGGACGCCTTGCCGCAGCCCGTGGTCCCGCACGAGCGCAGTGTGCTGGACGCGCTCGCGAGGTCGCTGTCCGACCCGGACGCCCCTCCGGTGCCCTCGATCGTGAGCTTCGGCTTCCGCTGACCGGTCGGCGGGGTGTGTTCCGCCACGAGTTGGGGCACAGTCGACCCATGGACGACGACACCCTGCCCGACGCCCCGACCCCGAAGATCGACCCGGTGCCGCCGAGCGCGCCCGGGGGTGCCGATGCACCACCCGCGGCGAATGCGCCCGAGGCTCCCCAGGACGCGACGGTCCCGGGCGGGCCTCGGACTCCCGACCAGCCCCGCGCGGCCCAGACCGAGGATGCCGACATCCCCGACGAGATCGAGGAGGCCGAGGAGAGCGACGAGTCGGCCACGGACGAGCACGGCGAGACCGAGTCCGAGCCGACCGCCTGAGCGGGGTCAGCCGCAGCCGGGCGTCTCGGGCAGTGGCGCCGGCGCTCCGACCGTAGGCAGCCCGAGCAGGACCCCGGGTGTGCGGGGCGTGCCGTTGCGCAGCTCCCATGCGTCGCCGGCACGGGTACGCCGGACCGACCCGACGACGCCGTCGGCGACCAGATGGTGCGGGGCGGCTCGGGTCAAGGTGACCTCGACCATGTCACCGGGGCGGCAGGCGACCACCTCGCCCTCGGCGTCCACCGGGGAGAAGTGGACGAGCCGGTTATCGGGGGCGCGGCCGGTGAGGCGATGGGTCTCGGCGTCCTTGCGCCCCTCGCCCTCGGCCACCATCAGCTCGACCGTCCGACCGACGAGGCGCTTGTTCTCGGACCAGGCGATGTCGTTCACGAGCTCGACGAGACGCTCGTAGCGGTGCTGTACGACCTCACGCGGGACTTGGTCGTCGAGGTCCGCTGCCGGCGTACCGGGACGCTTGGAGTACTGGAAGGTGAAGGCACCGGAGAAGCGGGCCCGCTCAACCACCTTCATCGTCTCGAGGAAGTCCTCCTCGGTCTCGCCGGGGAACCCGACGATGATGTCGGTGGTGATCGCAGCGTCGGGCATCGCCTCGCGGACCCGGTCGATGATTCCGAGGAACTTGTCCTGCCGGTAGGACCGGCGCATGTCCTTGAGCACCTTGTCGGAGCCTGACTGCAGCGGCATGTGCAGCTGCGGCATCACGTTGGGCGTCTCGGCCATCGCGTGGATCACGTCGTCGGTGAAGGCGGCCGGGTGGGGGCTGGTGAAGCGCACCCGCTCCAGCCCCTCGATCTCGCCGCAGGTGCGGAGCAGCTTGCCGAAGGCGTAGCGGTCGCCGAACTCGACGCCGTAGGTGTTGACGTTCTGCCCGAGCAGCGTCACCTCGGTGACCCCTTCGGCGACCAGGGCCTCGATCTCGGCGAGGATCTCGCCCGGTCGGCGGTCCTTCTCCTTGCCTCGCAGGCTGGGCACGATGCAGAACGTGCAGGTGTTGTTGCAGCCGACGCTGATCGAGACCCAGGCGGCGTACGCCGACTCGCGCTTGGTCGGCAATGTGGAGGGGAACACCTCGAGCGACTCGAGGATCTCGACCTGGGCCTCGTCCAGACTGCGGGCGCGGTCGAGCAGCGCGGGCAGGGAGCCGATGTTGTGGGTGCCGAAGACGACGTCCACCCAAGGGGCGCGACGGGTGATCTCGCTGCGGTCCTTCTGAGCCAGACAGCCGCCGACGGCGATCTGCATGCCCGGATGGGCCGCCTTCACCGGAGCGAGGTGACCGAGGTTGCCGTAGAGCTTGTTGTCGGCGTTCTCGCGCACCGCGCAGGTGTTGAACACGACCACGTCGGCCACATCTGCCATGTCGGTTGCGTTCGCCTTGCCGGTGCCTGCGGCTCCGGTCGGACTCTTGGCGTCGTACGGGACGAAGCCTGCGTCCTCGAGCAGGCCGCTGAGCCGCTCCGAGTCGTGAACGTTCATCTGGCAGCCGTGGGTGCGGACCTCGTAGGTCCTCGGCGCAGTGGGTGCCTTCTCGGCGGTCTCAGGCGTGGCAGTCATGACCGGTCAAGGGTACGCGGGCCGCGGGTGGGCGCGGACAGGGGTGAACAGCGAGAGCCCCCGATCCAACGGCACCCGAGCTCCCCCTCGGGGCGCTGATCCGGGGACAAGATGCGCCGCGTCGCCGGGGTTTGAGGGGCAAGATGCGCCGCGTCGCCGGGGTTTGAGGGGCAAGATGCGCCGCGTCAGCAGTGTTTGGGGGGCAAGATGCGCCGCGTCAGCGGGTGGGCTATTTGGGGGGCATCCGGATGCCGCCGTCGACGCGGATGGTCTCGGCGTTCAGGTACGGGTTGGTGACGGCCTCGACGACCATCGAGGCCAGCTCCTCGGGCGCACCGAGCCGGCGCGGGTAGAGGACGCTCTCGCCGAGCTTGGCCTTGAACTCCTCCGCGGCCTCGCCCTCGCCGTAGATCGGCGTGTCGATCAGGCCCGGGGCGATCGTGTTGACCCGGACGCCGACCGCGGCCAGGTCGCGGGCCACCGGCAGCGTCATGCCGACCACGCCACCCTTGGATGCGGAGTACGCCGCCTGCCCGATCTGGCCGTCGAACGCCGCGACCGAGGCCATGTTGACGATCGCACCCCGCTCACCGGTGTCGGAGGGCTCGTTCTGGCTCATCGCCGTCGCGGCCAGCCGGGTCGCGTCGAAGGTGCCGACGAGGTTGATCGCCACGACCTTCTTGAAGGCGTCCAGGTCGGCGGCCGACTCGTAGGTTCCGTCGCGTCCCACCGTGCGCTGAGCCCAGCCGATGCCGGCGGAGTTCACCAGGACGCGCAGTGTCCCGAGGGTCTTGGCGAGCTCGACCGCTGCGGTGATCTGCTCGGTGTCCGTGACGTCGACGCGGGCGAAGGCACCGCCGACCTCGTCGGCCAGGGCCTGGCCCTTCTCCTCCTGGAGGTCGGCCACGACCACCTTCGCCCCGCGTGCTGCCAGGCCGCGGACCACCGCGGCACCGATTCCCGACGCGCCGCCGGTCACGATCGCGCTTGCACCCTTGATATCCATGCCGGGAAGCCTAGGGCTCAGTCCTCGGCGTGCTTGCGCGGGGGGAGCTTGCCGCTGGGGGTCGACTTCTTCTTCGCCGGCCGGTGGTCGGCGACCTTGGAGGTCGGCGTCCGGTGGACCGCCTTCTTGGCCACGTCCGCCGGGGACGGCGTACCCGTCTTCTGGGTCGTCTGGGTCTGGGTCGTCTGGGTCTGGGTCTTCCGGGTCTGGGTCTTCCGGGTCTGGGTCTTCTGCGGGGTGACGCTGCCCGTCTCCGGCTCCGGGGGCCGAGAGGGCGCAGGAGGAACCGCGTGGTGCTTCAGTCCCGCGGGCACCGGCTCGGCCGAGGGCGCGTCCGTCTTGGGCGCGTCGGTGCTGAGGTGCACCTCGGGCCTCCGGCTCCCACTCAGCAGGGTGCGCACCTTGCCGACCGTGTCGCCGCCTCGGTCCGTGGCCACCGTGCGGACGTGCTCGGCCACCATCCGCCCGGCTGAGGCCGCGCCCCTTGCCTGCTGCACCGCGCGAGCGGCTGCCTTCTTCGGGTCCTTCAGTGAGGCTCGTGCGGTCTCGGTGAGCTTGCCGATCGGGAACTTGCGCGTCACGTGATCTCCCTGAGGTTTTCGACTTCATGTGGACGAGATCTGGCCCCCCGGCTACCCGGATTGAAGCACCCTGAGCCAAACCGGTACAGACTCGGTCCGCCGAAACCGGTTACGGTGCTGGCATGACGCTCACTCCCGAGACGCAGTCGGCGACCCCTTCCACCGGCGAGCCACTGGTCGTGCTCGACCACGTGGACAAGTGGTACGGCGACCTCCACGTGCTCCAGGACATCAACCTCACGATCAACCGCGGCGAGGTCGTCGTGGTCATCGGACCGTCCGGCTCAGGCAAGTCGACGTTGTGCCGGGCGATCAACCGCCTCGAGCCGGTCGACAAGGGCGAGATCTCGATCGACGGCAAGCCGTTGCCGCAGGAGGGCAAGGCACTGGCGGCCCTGCGTGCCGAGGTCGGGATGGTCTTTCAGTCGTTCAACCTATTCGCCCACAAGACGATCCTCGAGAACGTCACCCTGGGACCGATCAAGGTGCGCGGCCAGAAGTCCGAGGACGCCGAGAAGCGGGCGCGCGAGCTGCTCGAACGCGTCGGGATCAACCAGCAGGCCGACAAGTTCCCTGCCCAGCTCTCCGGTGGCCAACAGCAGCGCGTCGCCATCGCCCGCGCCCTCGCCATGGACCCGAAGGTGCTGCTCTTCGACGAGCCGACGTCCGCCCTCGACCCCGAGATGATCAAAGAGGTCCTCGACGTGATGGTCGATCTCGCCGAGGGCGGGATGACGATGGTGGTCGTCACCCACGAGATGGGCTTCGCCCGCACGGCGGCGAACCGCGTGGTGTTCATGGCCGAGGGCCAGATCGTCGAGGAGAACACCCCCGAGGAGTTCTTCACCAACCCCACCTCCGATCGTGCCAAGGACTTCCTCGGCAAGATCCTCAAACATTGACGGCGTCGGACTGGCGCCCTTGATTCGACCAGAACGTGGCCGGTGAAGTTCCGGCCCGGAAGAGGAGAAATCATGCGATTCAGACTGACCAAGGCGGCATCCGCCGCCGCCGGCCTTGCGCTGGTCCTTGCTGCCTGTGGTGGTGGCAGCAGTGACCACATCAGCTTGGACGTCAAGGCAGCCGACAACCTGAGTGGCGTGCCGCAACAGCTCAGTGACGCCGGGAAGATCAAGATCGGAGTCAAGTTCGACCAGCCCGGCATCGGGAACAAGGAGCCCGGCTCCGACACCCCGGTGGGCTTCGACATCGAGATGGGCAGGATTCTCGCGGCCAGCCTCGGGATCTCCGACGACAACATCGAGTGGATCGAGACCGTCTCGGACAACAGGGAGCCGTTCCTCCAGGACGGCACCGTCGACCTGGTGCTGGCGTCGTACTCGATCACCGACGACCGTCGCAGCGTCGTCGGCCAGGCAGGCCCGTACTACGTGACCGGCCAGCAGCTGCTGGTCCGCACCGAGGACGCGGACAAGATCACTGGTCCGGACGACCTGAAGAACGTCAAGGTCTGCTCGGTGGAGGGCTCGACCTCACTCGACCGCGTGGAGACCGAGTACGGCGCAAAGCCGGTCCCGTTCTCGACGTACTCCGAGTGTGTCGACCAGCTCCAGAACAAGACGGTCGACGCGGTCACCACTGACGGCGCGATCCTGCTCGGCTACGCCGCACAGGACCCCGACAACCTCAAGGTCGTCGGTGACGCCTTCTCCGAGGAGCGCTACGGCGTCGGGTACAAGAAGGATGCGCCCGGCATGTGCGACTACATCAACCAGACGATCCAGAACGCCTACGACGACGGCACCTGGGCCAAGGCATTCGAGGCGACCCTCGGCCAGTCGGGCGTCAAGACGCCTGAGCCGCCGGCTCTCGATCCCTGCCCGTAACCCATGACGGGGTGGGCGTCGGTATCTCCGGCGCCCACCCCGCCCCCGACTCGATGACGAGGAACTGACCAGATGGATGTGTTCACCGAGAACTGGAAGGCGGTCCTGATCGCCTTCGGCGTCACCGTCGAGATGGTGCTCATGGCCGGCCTGATCGCCCTCGTGGTCGGTTTCTTCCTGGCCGCACTGCGCGTCTCGCCCATCGCCCTCGGTCGTGGCGTCGGCGCGGCGTACGTCCGGGTGGTTCGGAACACACCTCTGTTGCTGATCATGCTGATCTTCGCGTTCGGGCTGCCTGAGCTCGACATCCGCCCGGAGTTGAACCTGAACAAGGTCTTCGGGCTCAGCCACCGCTACGACCTGCTCGACTTCAACGTCTTCTTCATCTTCGCCACGATGGCACTCGGCCTCTACACGGCCTCGTTCGTCTGCGAGGCGGTGCGCTCGGGCATCAACTCGATCCCGGTCGGACAGGCGGAGGCGGCCCGCTCGATCGGGATGACCTTCGGCCAGACCATCACCCAGGTCGTCCTGCCGCAGGCATTCCGGGTCGTGATCCCACCGCTGGCCAGCACGCTGATAGCGATGACCAAGAACAGTTCCATCGCCGCCGGCGTGGGCGTCACCGAGGCGACGTTCCTGATGCGCAAGTTCACCAACAACAACGCCGACCAGCTGTTGGCGATCTTCGTCGGCTTCGCGATCGGCTACATGATCCTGGTGGCGATCATCTCCGGGATCTCCACGCTTCTCGAGCGCCGGCTGGCGGTGGCCTGATGACGGCGACGAGCGTCCTCTTCGACGCACCCGGCCCCAAGACGCGTCAGCGGCACCGGGTGTACTCCATCGCCTTCACGGTGATCGTGCTGGCGGTGCTCGCGGCGGTCCTGTTGAAACTGAAGAGTGCGGGCCAGCTGGACCCGAAGATCTTCCAGGATCTCTCCCAGCCCAACGTCTGGAGCGCGATCGGCGACGGCGTCGTGGCCACGCTCATGGCCGCAGCACTGGGAATCGTGCTCGCCGTGGTGCTGGGGTTCTTCCTCGCCGTCGGCCGGCTCTCGGACCACGCCGTCCTGCGGGTGCCCTGCCGGCTGACCATCGAGTTCTTCCGAGCCGTGCCCCTGCTGCTGCTGATCATCTTCCTCTTCGGACTGCTCGGTGGTCAGGGGCTCAGCACCCAGACCCGGGGCCTGATGGGCCTCGTCGGCGGGCTGATGCTCTACAACGGCGCCGTGCTGGCCGAGGTGTTCCGGGCCGGGGTCAACGCCGTGCCCAAGGGGCAGAGCGAGGCGGCGTACGCCGTCGGGATGCGCAAGTACCAGGTGATGACGATCATCCTGACGCCGCAGGCCGTCCGCTACATGCTCCCGGCGATCATCAGCCAGTGCGTCGTCGTCCTGAAGGACACCTCACTCGGCTTCATCGCCGCCTACTCCGAGCTGACCCGCGAAGGCAGACTCATCGCCCAGTTCATCGGCAACAACCTGATGACCTACCTGCTGATCGCACTCATCTACATCGCGATGAACAGCGCGGTGTCCGCGATCGCCACCTGGCTCGAGCGTCGGATGGCGTCGTCCGGCGGGGAGGCGGAGAAGGCCGTCAAGGCGGCCGAGAACGTGCTGCCGCAAGGCTGACCCGCGACGGGTCCCGAGTTCGAGAGCCTTCCGTCGGGTCAGGCGGTGGGTCGCTCGGTGACCCAGAGCCGGATCACGCCGTCGACCACGACCGTGCCGTCGTCGCGGACGCCACGGACCCGTACCGGGACATCGGGGTCCTCACCGGTCCAGGCCTCCGGGTCGGTCTCGGCGATGCAGGTGATGTCCGAGGTCGCCTTGGCGGTGTAGTCGACCTGCATGCCCTTGGGGATCCACCGCTTGTCGGCGGGCACGGTCGCCTCGGCCAGCGCGCCCATGGCGGCCTCGAGCCCGTTGCAGATCGCGATCACGTGCACGGTCTTGATGTGGTTGTGCACGCCGCGTCGTTTGCGGATGGTCAGCTCGGCGTAGTTCGGGCGAAGCTCCACGAATCGCGGCCGCACGGTCGCGAAGTACGGCGCCTTCTGGCTGAAGATCAGCGAGAAGAGTCGCTTGCCCTGCGGGAGTCGGGTCACCTGGTCGTAGAGCGAGAGCACGGAAGCCATGCCGACAGTTTATTACCCGTGAGTAACCATTCGGCAAGGGTTCGTGGGGTGTGTCACCCGAACATCCGGCGCACGTCCAGCGTGCAGCCGATCACGGTGTCGACCGTCCCGTCCCGCTGCGGCTCGTCGAACCACAGCTCCTGGCGGAAGCCGAGCTTCTCCAGTGCCCGCAGCGAGGCCCGGTTGCGGTGGTCGGGCGCGGCGTGGAACTGCACGGCCTCGGGGTACGCCGGACGCACGACGTCGCGCAGGAAGGTCCACAGGATCCGGGTGCCCACTCCCCTGCCCACCCAGGCCGGCTCGCCGATCGCGTAGTCGAAGCCCACGGCATCGGGTCGTCCGGTGAGCAGGGCGTACTCGGGGTGCTCCCCGATCAGGTAGTCCTGGAGGAAGCCGGCCGGCGTACCGTCCACCTCCACCACCCACATCCGGGTCGGGTCGACACCGTCCAGGGCAGGGCCGTAGTGGCGCTCCGCGCCTGCCACGTCCGGCGCCTCGTCGTCCCACCACGGCGCGACGTGAGGTGTCGCCTGCCAGCGCACCAGCGAGGGGAAGTCGTCGCGGGTCATCGCCCGGAAGCGCAGGGAGCACCGGGGGACCGCGGCGGTCCGGGCGACCTGGTGCTCGGCCACCCATCCGGGACGGATCCGCTCCAGGGCGTGGGGCGCGCTGAGCCACTCGTACCGGTCGTGCTCCGGGTCCACGAGCCCCACGGTCGTCGTCTCGTCGACCTCGGCCGCGAACACGGCCCACCGACCCGAGAGGTCGACCGCCCAGACGTCGACCCCGCTCAGCCCGGCCTCCTCCGCCAGCTCGCGCATCGCGGCCGGAAGGATCGGCTCGCTCGGCAGCCTGGCTCCCGACGGGCTCGTCCACGCCCAGTCACCCTCGTAGTCGAAACCGTTCACGGCCCGGTGCAGCACGAGGTACTCGAGCCCGTCTCCCCCACCCGGCGCCGGACGACGCACGACCACGCTGACGCCGTTGGGGTGGTCGCTCGCCACCGGCAGGCCGTCCCAGGTCGTGTTCATCCGTCGGCGGTCAGAGGCCGTCAGCGGGCGGTCTCGATGGCGCGCGACTCCCTGATCACCGTCACCTTGATCTGGCCCGGGTAGGTCAGGTCGTGTTCGTACTGCTTGGCGATGTCGCGAGCCAGCACCTGCGCGGCGATGTCGTCGACCGCCTCCGGGAGCACCATCACCCGGACCTCACGACCGGCCGACATCGCGAACGCCTTCGAGACACCGGGGTTCGCCATCGCGATCGCCTCGAGCTGCGACATGCGCTCGGTGTAGATCTCCAGCGTCTCCCGCCGGGCTCCCGGGCGCCCACCGCTGATCGCGTCGGCCGCCTGGGTGAGGAACGCCTCGACCGTGCGCGGCTCCACCTCGTTGTGGTGGGCCTCGATGGCGTGGACGACGTCCTCGTGCTCGCCGTACCGTCGCGCCAGCTCCGCCCCCACCAGCGCATGGCTGCCCTCGACCTCGTGGGTGAGGGCCTTGCCGATGTCGTGCAGGAAGGCCCCGCGGACGCACAGGGCCCGGTCCACCCCGAGCTCGTCGGCGAGCAGACCGGCGGCGTGGCCGGACTCCACGAGGTGTCGGAGCACGTTCTGGCCGTACGACGCGCGGTAGCGCAGCCGGCCCATGGTGACCGCGAGCTGGGGGTGCAGGTCGGAGATCCCGACCTCGAGAGCGGCATCCTCGCCGGCTCGCACGCAGAGCCGCTCGATCTCGGTGGCGGCGCGGGCGTGGACCTCCTCGATCCGGGCCGGATGGATCCGCCCGTCGGCGAGGAGCTCCTCGAGGGTCAGTCGACCTGCTTCACGGCGCACCGGGTCGAAGCAGCTCAGCACCACCGAGCCCGGCGTGTCGTCGATGATCAGGTTGACCCCCGTCACCTGCTCGAAGGCACGGATGTTGCGGCCCTCGCGACCGATGATCCGGCCCTTCATGTCGTCGCTGGAGAGCGGGATCGTGGTCACCACTGCCTCGGCCGTGGTGTCAGTGGCCAGCCGCTGGATCACCGTGGCCAAGATGCCCCTGGCGAGCCGGTCGCCCTCCTGCCGGGCGGCACGCTCGAGGTCCCGCGTCACCAGGGCGGCCTGCAACCTGGCCTCCTGCTCGGCGGTCGCGAGGATCTCCGCCCGGGCCGCCTCCACACTCGTCCCGGCCGCCTGCTCGAGCACCTCGCGTCGCTCGACCTCGAGGTCCGCCAGCCGGGTGTGCCTGCGGTCCACCTCGGCCATGCTCGCCGCGATCTCGGAGACGCGCTCCTCGAGTGCGTGGCGCTCGGCGTCGAGGCGTTCCTCGCGCTCGGCCAGGCGATGCTCGCGGCGCTCGATCTCGAGGCGTTGGTCGTGCAGGTCCTGTTGCAGGGCGCCGGTCTCACGAGCCAGTCGTCTGCGGCCGGGCAGCACCACGAAGAGCGCCCCGAGGGAGGCGACCAGGGCGAAGCCGACGAGCACCAGCAGCAGCTGCAGGGTGCTGCTCGGGACCAGGGAAGTCGCGGAATCCATGACGCGCTCCCCTCCCCGCGCGGACACCAGGACCCAGCCGGTACGGCGGTCGCGAAAGCCGACCGCCCCCTGGGGGTGAGGGTCACGCACGGTCCGGCCGTGGCCGGGTTCATTGTCGAATGTCGGGGCCGATCACTCAGCCTGAGCCGAGGCTAGGTCGCTGCGACGGGGGCGGTCAAGAAAGGTCCTCGGCGGCGATGTCGCCCGAGGCCTCGAGCTCCTCGCCACGGGCCGCGAGCTCCTCGCGGACCACCGCGAACGCGAGACCGGGTGGGTACCCCTTGCGGGCGAGCATCCCGCTCAACCGGCGCACCGCAGTGGTCTGGTCGACCCCCTCGACCGAGCGCAGCTTGCGTCGCACCAGCTTCCGCGCCGCCGCGAGCTCGTCGTCGGGGTCGATCTCGTCGAGGGCCTCGCGGGCAACCTCGTCGTCGATCCCCTTGCGCCGCAGCTCCTGGGCCAGCGCCCGTCGGGCGAGGCCCTTGCCGGGCTGTCGCGACTCGCATCCAGGCGCGCGCGAAGGCCTGGTCGTCGATCAGGCCGACCTCCTCGAACCGGTCGAGCAACCGAGTGGCGACCGGGTCGGGCACGCCCCGCTTCGCGAGCTCCTGGGCAAGCTCGGAGCGGGTGCGTGCCTGCCCGGTCAGCTGGTCGAGCAGGATCTTGCGCGCGACCTCCTCGGTGTCCGCGTCGGGACCGAGGAGGTGCGGGTCCTCCGGCGGTGGCGTGGCCGTGGCGCCGTGGGAGGCCAGCCAGGCCGCCACCCCGTCGTGCACGTCGCCGGTGTGCTCCTGGACGGGTCGGGTCATCGGCTCAGAAGTCGATCCCCGTCGGCGACTCGGGCCCACCCGGAGCGGCCGGCAGCATCGACCTGGGCGCCGATGCCGAGCTTCTCCAGGATCTTCTTCTCGATCTCGTTGGCCAGGTCCGGGTTGTCCTTCAGGAAGGACCGGGCGTTCTCCTTGCCCTGACCGAGCTGGTCGCCCTCGTAGGTGTACCAGGCGCCGGCCTTGCGGACGATCCCCTGGCCTCGACGCCGACGTCGATCAGGCCACCCTCACGACTGATGCCCTTGCCGTACATGATGTCGAACTCCGCCTGCTTGAACGGCGGCGCGACCTTGTTCTTCACGACCTTGACGCGAGTCCGGTTGCCGACCATCTCCTGGCCGTCCTTGAGGGTCTCGATCCGGCGCACATCGAGCCGCACGGAGGAGTAGAACTTCAGTGCCTTGCCACCGGTGGTGGTCTCTGGCGAGCCGAACATCACGCCGATCTTCTCGCGGAGCTGGTTGATGAAGATCATCGTGGTGCCGGCGTTGCTGAGCGCACCGGTCATCTTGCGCAGCGCCTGGCTCATCAGACGGGCCTGGAGGCCGACGTGGCTGTCGCCCATCTCGCCCTCGATCTCGGCGCGCGGCACCAGGGCGGCGACCGAGTCGATCACGATCAGGTCGAGGGCGCCGGAGCGGATCAGCATGTCCGCGATCTCCAGCGCCTGCTCCCCCGAGTCGGGCTGGGAGACCAGCAGTGCGTCGGTGTCGACACCGAGCGCCTGCGCGTAGTCGGGGTCGAGCGCGTGCTCGGCGTCGATGAACGCCACGATGCCGCCGGCCGCCTGGGCGTTGGCCACCGCGTGCAGCGCGACCGTGGTCTTGCCCGAGGACTCGGGGCCGTAGATCTCGACCACGCGTCCTCGAGGCAGTCCGCCGAGGCCCAGGGCGATGTCGAGCGAGATCGCCCCGGTGGGGATCACCTCGAGAGGCGCCCTGACGTCGTCCCCGAGGCGCATCACCGAGCCCTTGCCGAACTGCTTCTCGATGTTGGCGAGTGCGGCATCGAGTGCCTTGTCGCGGTCTCCACCAGCCATGTCAGTCTTCCGTCCGTCCGGTCGTCGCGCCCTCATCGAGGTGGGCGAGCGAGTGATTGTCTTCGTCGGATGCGACCCTAGGAGCGGCCGCCGACAGTTCCGGCGCGAGCACCGAACCTGTGGATCATCGAGCCCCCTTCGGGCTGCTGTGGGACCAATGTAGCCCGAACAGGTGTTCGAGCGGGGACGACACGCCCAGCGTGTCGATCCGCGGCGGACGGCCCGATTCCAGGCTGTCTCGGCGGGTGTGTCCCCATGGCCCAGGCGGAAGTACGCCTCGCGGAATGCGGTACGAGCGGACATTTGGTGGGTGTTATGCCTCGTTCGGTCTTGTTCGTGCCGGGCAACCGCTTCCCGGCACCACCCGGTCAGATTTCACCTATCCGAGATAGCAGTCCCAGGCGGGATGGCGGGGTTACGATGCGGGTCAACAGCGAGCGGCTGAATGGTGATGGGACGCAGATGACTCAGTTGCCGGAGGTGGAGCAGGAATATCAGAGACTGCTTGCTTTGCATCGGTTCGACATCCTTGATACCCCTCCGGACGGCAGTTTCGACCGGATCACTCGGTTGGCCGCGGAGCTATTCGAGGTGCCCATCGCGCTGGTCTCTCTCGTCGACGAGGACCGGATCTGGTTCAAGTCACGGTCCGGGTTGGACAGATATCTCGGAGATCTCCCGCGATCCGGGGCTGTGCGCCTCAGCCGTGCTCTCCGACGACGTGTACCTGGTAGAGGACGCACGGAGCGACCCGCGCAC
Source organism: uncultured Actinomycetota bacterium (assembly GCA_963740525.1). Classification (GTDB taxonomy): domain Bacteria; phylum Actinomycetota; class Actinomycetes; order Propionibacteriales; family Nocardioidaceae; genus CAVUEG01. Next base: position 997 of record CAVUEG010000004.1, on the reverse strand, counting down.
GTTGGCCAACCCGCTGGTGGCGGGAGAGTTCGGCCTCCAGTTCTACGCCGCCGCGCCGTTGGTGACGACTGACGGGTACAAGCTCGGAACACTGTGCGTCATCGATCACCAGCCCCGGCACCTGCCTGAAGAGCATCAGGCCTTGCTGACCCAGCTGGCTGGTGTGGTGATGGACGAGATGGAGCTGCGGCTGGCCGCACTCGCCGCAGTGGCTGCCGAGCGTGAGCAGCGCCGCATCTGGGAGGATGTCGCCGCCACGCTGCGCACCTCCCTGCTCCCTGAGCTCTTGCCGCAGATCCCCGGAGTCGAGCTCGCCGCGGTCTGCCAGCCGGCCGACCTGGCTGTGCTCGGCGGCGACTTCTACGATGTGTTCCCCGCATCCGAGGGAAGCTGGTTCCTCGTAGTTGGCGACGTCTGTGGCAAGGGTCCGAGCGCTGCAGCGGTAACAGCGGCGGCACGGCACACGATTCGCGCGGAGGCCGCGCATGACACCGACCCGGCGCGGATCCTGCACCAGGTGAGCGACGCTCTCTATCGCCAGCTGGAGAGCCATGATTCTGCACGGTGGTGCACCGTTGTCCTGGCACGGATGACACCGACCGAAGGTGGAGCGGTGCTGGAGATCTCCTGCGGTGGCCATCCCCTACCGCGCGTGCGGCGGGCCGACGGCACCGTGGATCTCGCCGCCGAGCCCGGCACGGTTGTGGGACTGGTTCCTCACAGTGAGCGCAGCACCGTGACCACCCGACTTGCCTCGGGGGACGCCCTGGTCTTCTTCACCGATGGCATCATCGAGGCCCGCAAGGACAACGAGCTGCTCGGGGAAGAGTCACTGGACGCAGTTCTGGCCCACAGCGCCCCACACGGTCCAGAGGACGTGATCGCCGCGGTAATGGGACAGCTCGACCAGGCCGACGTGAGGCAGCATGACGACGCCGCCATGCTCGTGGTCTGGTATCCCCAGCAACGGAACTGAACCAGTAGATGTACATAACAC
>CAVUEG010000003.1:0-91466 GCA_963740525.1 uncultured Actinomycetota bacterium | reverse complement strand
AATTTCGAATCTTTAATTTCTTTATTTTTAACGACCCCAGCTCCCTCTTTCCAGCACTCAGAGATATTACAAGGTATAAGCTGTCTTCCCTCTGAGTGGTGTTTTCGCACTTTCAATCCGCCAATTTTAAAGTCTGCCCAAATTGAACCCATTTTTCTGCCGATATAACCTACGTTTTCGGGCGCTAAACGAGAAGATGATCAAATTTGATACATCTTCACTGAGTGAGGTTTTATACCGGGTTCTGGTTTTGGTTCTGGTTCTGGTTCTGGTGCCCGTGCCGGTGCTGATGCCGGTGCTGACGCTGATGCCGGTGCCGATGCCGGTGCTGGTACCGTTGTCGTTAGCTCAAATACAATTTTTCTTTAGTGAAAAGCATTTTCTCTCGAAGGATTTTAATTACTTCGAGAAAATCCACGCTATTTACCCCTCGTCCGTTGATTCAGCGCTAAGCCTGATAAGATCGCTGGCCATCAAACTCCAGTTTCCTTTTACTTTGCGGACCCACTGATAGGCCAGCATTCCGTGATAGCTTGCCGCATCAGGGCGGCGCGCGCGGGTTCCAATCCCTGGCCAACAGGGCTGCAATAAATCCGGTGAGCGCGTCACCCGTTTTGCCCCGGCAACATTTCCGGTTGTTATCGGTTTTTGATTTATGCGTTTCGTTTTGTAAGAAATAATTGTTCGAAATCCTTTAATTAAAACAACGCAGCCGAATTTTCGGTTGGCCTGAAATTCCTGCCTCCCAGCGATGGGATTCAATATTTATGGCGATCTTGGTGCCGTGAGCGACAAAGCCCTTCCGGCGTGGGTCGCGCCGTTGAAGATCGTCATGTTCAACATCAACGCCCTCCCCGCCCCCGACGGCGGCAACGTCATCAACTACCTCGGGACCGGCTCGCCGATAGTCCGGCTCGTCAACTAGCCGCCCCAGGTGCCGTAGGCACTACCGCTGATCCCCCAAACGGGCCATTCTTCTCCGTTCCCCACCGCCCGCCGGTCGTCAGCCCTAGCCTCATGAGCGTGGATCGTGCTGCGCTGACGCGTCTGCACCCGCGCTGAACTGGGCCTCGAGGACACCTCATGTTGCATAACCTGAACGGACGACGACACCACCGGACCGAACGCGGTGCCGCTGCGGTCGAGTTCGCGCTCGTCATGCCCTTCCTGATGATGATCCTGATCGGCACGATCACCACCGGCCTCTCCTACAGCCACGCCATCGGCGAGACCAACTCCGTGCGCGAGGGGGCACGCTTCGGCGCCACGTCGGTGGGCCCCACGGTCGGCGGCGTCGTCGTGATGACGAACTGGGCCTCCGACGTGATCAGCCGGGTCCGCGCGACTCAGTTCGACGACCCGGGCCCGACGTTCCAGACCGCGATCTGTGTCCAGTTGTGGAAGGTGACCGCACCCAACGCCGGCACGAACCTCTTCTCGAGCTGCTCAGGCGGCGCCGGAGTGACGACGCCGACCATCCCCAACTCCGCGACCGCGAACCCGAAGGTCCCGCTGACGGTGCCGGTCGGCGGCTGTGTGGTGCGCGTGATCAGCGGTCGGAAGTTCTCGATCAACCCGGTGATCGCCCCGGCGCTCACGCGGACCGCGACCCGCTTCGCGGTGGCCCGCTATGAGCGGACGGAGACGTACACGGCATGCAAGTGACGCGACCGGTGCTGCGACCCACCCGGCGCAGGCGCGACGAGCGAGGCGCCATCGCCATCATCGTCGCGCTCACGGTGACGCTCCTGCTCGTGGTCACCGCCATGGTGCTCGACTTCGGCCTGGTCCGTCTGGACCGGCAGCAGGCCAAGCTCACCGCGGACACGGCCGTCGCGGCTGGACTGCGTGCCGGCGACGGCGGCACGGACAAGCTCTTCACCTTCCAGGCTGTCTGTGGCGCGCTCTCGTTCCTCAAGGCGAACGACCCGTCGATGAGTGGTCTCCCATCAGGGATCTGCAGTGCCCCGAGCACGTCGACTCAGTGTGACCCGCTCGACAACGCCACCAAGGCCGTCTACAGCGGGACGGTGACGTCCGGCGGCGTGGTCAGCACCGTCACCATCAAGGCGCCGTACCAGGTCAGCGACGGGGGCTTCACCGAGGAGTCGCTCGGCACGCTCTCCACCGATGTCAGTACGATGTCGGGCTGCGACCAGCTGGGTGTGATCATCAGCCAGTCCCGGGACCCGGGCCTGGGCAACCTCGCAACCTCCAGCAAGCTCAAGATCAGGATCCGCTCGGTCGGGCGCGTCGGCACGCAGGGCGGGGACCTGGCCCCGGCGCTCCTCCTGCTCGAGCGGACCCACTGCACCGTCGTGAGTGTCGGTTCGGCAGGTGCCGGCTCCGGATCGCACATCTACGTGGCCGGCACCCTGGCTCCGGACCTGGACCCGGTCACCCTGCTCCCGAAGTGGACGCCGGGCAGCATCCACTCGGACTCGGACGCCACCGGATCTGACTGCGGGAGCGGCTCCGGCCAGCAGCTGTTCCAGGGCAAGCAGGCCGACGGGATCGTCGCCTATGGCACGCCGATCGGCCTCAGCGGCGTGATCTCGTCGTACGCCACCAGCCTCGGGCGATCGCCCTCTGTGGTGAGCGACTCCATGGCAAATGTCTATGGGATCTCGTCTGCCCACCCCTTGCTGACCGGCAGTCGCAGCGACGTGGCCGGTCGTGGGCGGGTCTTCCGGACACCCGTCGACAAACGCTACCTGGCCGGGCTCAAGACGGTCACGAGGGCCGCGTACAGCAAGTGGACCACCGGGCAGAACGGCATCCACAGCCAGGCAGCAGCGGTGGCGGCCGGCTACACGAAGTACTACAGCAACTGCAACGCGGCCGACATGACCAGTGCCGCCCTGCTGCTCCCCACGGCCGCGGCCTTCTTCGACTGCCCGGGAAACTCCGGCATCACCATGTCCGGCACCATCAGTGCGGGCACCATCTACTTCCACGGGTTCATCAAGAGCGGCAATCTCTCGATGCCCAACGCCACCACGGTCTACATCGACAACACGAACAACAGCGGCGCCAAGGTCAACTCCTCGGCGATCACGCTGGGGACCAACAACGGCTTCTGCGTCCGGGCGGCGCTCTGCGCGAGCCTGGCTGTGGGCGCCTGCAACCCTGCGGCGCTGCCACTCGTGCCGACCGCTCGCCTGATTGTCAGGCGAGGCAGCCTCGACAGCGGAGGGACCGGGCTGCTCCGCCTGTGCGGCACCTCGGTGATCATGGAGAGTGGGGACCTGGGCAACGGCACCGCCGCCAACCCGGGCGGCTGCCTGCCGGCCACCAACGGCATCGCACCCACGGCCACTCCGTGCCCGGGTGCGACGACCCCTGATGGCAGCGGTCTCGTGCAGCTTGGGCGGGGCGACCGACTGGACCGCCCCGAACAAGTACGCCAACATGACCATCGCCGGCCTCACCACCGCCCAGCAGCAGGCGCAGTGGGACAGCGGCGAGGACCTCGCGCTCTGGACCGAGACCTACGGATCCGGCCCCGCCTTCAAGATGAGCGGCGGCGGCAACATGCACGTCGGAGGGGTCTTCATGGTCCCCAACGCCAGCCCGTTCAACCTGGCAGGAGGTGGCGTGCAGGACCTCCCCGAACGCCCAGTTCATCGCGACCACCTTCGCGGTCGCTGGTGGCGCGACGCTGACCATGAGCGCCGACCCGAACAACTCCGTGACCATCCCCAAGCTGGGACCGTTCACGCTGATCCGGTGATCCGCTGATCCGCTGACCCGCTGAACCGCAGGGGTCAGGGACGGCGGGCCAGGTCGGCCGCGCCGAGCATCCCGGCCTTGTTGCCCAGCGTCGCCTGCCGGATCTCGAGCTCAGGCCGGTAGCTGCGGCCGGTGAGGGTGTGGCGGAAGGCCTGGCGGATCGGCTCCAGCAGCAGGTCACCCGCCTCGGAGACCCCGCCCCCGATCACCGTGACGGCCGGGTCGAGCACCGCCGTCAGGGTGGCGATGCCCTCCCCGAGCCAGCGCCCGAGCTTGGCCAGCTGCTCGAGCGCGAACGCGTCGCCTTCACGGGCCGCCTCGGTGATCAGCGGACCGGTGATCGCCCCGACGTCCCCGCCGGCACGGTCGAGCAGCGACTTGGCGATCAGGGAGCCGCTGCCGCGCCTGCGTCCCGCGCCTCCCTCACCAGCGCGGACCCGCTCGCGTACTGCTCCCAGCAGCCGAGGTTGCCGCACCCACAGAGCCGCCCCTGGGGCACGACCCGGATGTGGCCGATCTCGGCGGCGATCCCGAAAGCCCCCCGGTGCAGCTCTCCGTTGAGCACGATGCCGCCGCCCACGCCGGTCCCGACGGTGACGAGGAGCAGGTCGTCGACGTCGTGCGCCGGCGCCGAAGGTGAACTCACCCCAGGCCGCGGCGTTCGCGTCGTTCTCGATCACGACCGGCAGACCGATGCGCTGCTCCAGGTCGGCCTTGAGTGGCTCGTCGCGCCAGGCGAGGTTGGGCGCGAACAGCACCGTCGACCGTCGTACGTCGACGAAGCCCGCGGCCCCGACGCCGACGGCGACCGATGTCGTGCTGCTCCCGCGAGCTCGGCGACGACCGTCCTCGATGGCCACCTCGATCGCGTCGGTGTCCGTCGCCGGCGAGACCCGTCGCGCCGTCGCGAGGACGTTGCCCTTCTCGTCCACCACGCCACCGGCGATCTTGGTGCCCCCGACGTCCACACCCACGGTGAGGGCCATCAGTCGTCCTCCCACTCGGTCGTCGTCGAGGTCGATCTTCTCCACGGGCCCGCAGCGGCGCTTCGACCCCGGCTTCGGCACCTCCGTCGCCATCGCCCCGGCCAGCGCCTGCACCAGCGAGCTGGCCGCGGTGCGCGAGGTGCTGCCTTGACCTCGGGGCTGGTGCCGCGGACGACCGAGATCACCTGGCACACCGGGCAGTACTTGCAGTCCTCGCCGTCGGTCGCGATGTGGTCGTTGATCTGGTGGAGCGCACCCGCGCGCCGGCGGCCGCGCCGTCGGCGCGTCGGTCGAGGTCGGCGCCGCTCTCCTTGGCCCAGTCCTGGAGCGCGTCCAGCAGCTTGGCGGCCTCCTCGGCGAGCCCGCCGACCCTCGTCGTCCCCGGTGCCGGTCACGTGCCCACGCTCCGACTCGGGCCGGAACCGCACCTGCAGGGCGCCGTCCTCGACGCTCGCACCCGCCACCACGTGCCTGGCCAGGGCCGCGGGCAGGGCGATCAGCCTGCGGTACGAGCCGACGGTCACCACGAGTTCGTCTCCATGTCGCGCGAGGTCGATGTCCGACTTGGCCACAAACGGTAGTGCGATCCGCAGCACGGCCCCGGTCGAGGTGCGCGAGATGGTCATCGGGCCCTGCCCGGTCGGAGCCGCCAACGGGTCGTCGCCGCCGTAGCGGCGCCCGCGAAGTCCGCGAGCTGCCGCGATCCCCGACCGGCTCGCGCGACTGGTACGCCGAGCGCCAGATCGGCAGCCCGACGAAGGACTGCTCCACCTCGCCGAGCACCTTCGCCCTGGGCCGGCACCCACTGTTCGCGCCACCGGTCGGCCCCGTCCGGGGGGAACACCCGGTTGGCGATCACGCCGTCCACCCGGTAGCCGAACAGGGAGAGCGTGGTGAACGACCGCCTGGCCTCGGCCACCACGACGGTCTCCGGGGTGAGGACGAGCCGGACGCTCGAGTCCTCCCCCGTCAGCATCCCGTGCACCTCCTCGAGGTCCCGGTGCAGCCGCTCGATCGCGTCGAAGACGTTGTCCTGAGGCATCGGCACGCCCGCGGCCTTCGCCAGCACGGGCCGCAGCGCCCGCACCACGCGCCGCTCGGCCGGGAAGACCCGGTCCATGTACCAGCCGAGCGCCTCCGGCAGCGCCAGCAGACGCAGCGTCTCGGCCGTCGGCGCGCAGTCCACGACGAGCACGTCCCACTCCCCCGAGAGCACGTGCGCGCGCACCTCGAGCAGCGCGAACACCTCCTCGGCGCCGGGGATGACGGTGAGCTCCTCCGCGGTGATCGGGTCGACGCCGGCCGCGTCCAGCACCGACAGCAGGTAGCCCTGGATCTCACCCAGGACCGCTCGAAGCGTCGCTGGGCGTCCACCTGCTGACCGAACAGCCCCTCCGCCGACCTCCGTCGGCTCGCTGCCGATCGGCGCGCCGAACGCGTCCGCGAGGGAGTGTGCCGCGTCCGTGGAGAGCACCAGGGTCCGGTGCCCGCTCGCAGCGCCGCGGTCGCCGTACCGGCAGCGGCCGTGGTCTTCCCGACCCCGCCCTTGCCAGTGAAGAGGAGGATCCGCACGACGTCAGGCGAGCGACTCGACGCGCTTCTTGAGCCCCTTCAGCGCGGTGTCGATGATGACCTTCTCGGCCTTGCGCTTGAGCATCCCGATCATCGGGATGGCGATGTCGACCGCGAGCCGGTAGGTGACCTCGGTGCGTCCCGTCGCCGCGGTCCTCGAGCTCGTAGGCCCCGTCCATCGACTTGAGCATCTTGCCCTTGACGAGGGTCCAGCGGACCGCCTCGTCGCCCTCCCAGTCGTAGCCCAGCGTGTAGGGGTCCTTGATCGGGCTCGCGTCGAGCTCGAAGTAGACCTCGCTCGGCGCGCCGTCGCCCTCTCGAGACGACCTCGGCCGTCTTCACGCCCTGGGCCCACTCGGGGTAGGCCTCGAAGTCGGCGATGACGCCCATGATGGCTGCCGGGCGCGGCGTCGATGACGATGGTCGACGTCGTCTGTTCGGCCATGACTCAGCGCCATGCGGTGAGTGGTGAGTTGCCGTGCCACCGCGAGCGTATCGGACGGTCCGGGGTAACCTCCCGTCGCAGTGACACATCGGCGAAGGGCGAGTGGTGCGCGAGTACTCCACGCCCCTGACCGCGGAGCTCCCCGCGACCGGGAGCCTCACCGACGACGTCGTGCGCAATGCAGCCGAAGCCCCCGACTGGTCGCGCTTCAGCCGGCCCGGGAGGCACGGCTGGCAGGACGTCACGGCCGCCGAGTTCCACGCCGAGGTCCGCGGGTCGCCAAGGGGCTGGTCGCCGCGGGCGTCGAGCCGGGTGACCGCGTCGCGCCTGCTCTCGCAGCACTCGCTACGAGTGGACCCTGCTCGACTACGCCATCTGGTACGCCGGGCTGGTCACCGTGCCCGTCTACGAGACCTCGTCGTCGGAGCAGGTCGCGTGGATCCTCGGCGACTCCGGGGCGCGTGCCGTCGTGGTCGAGAGGCCGGGGCACCCGCCCGCGTGCAGGAGAGCAGGGAGGCCCTCGACCGCTGAACCATGTGTGGTCGCTCGACGACGGGGCGGTCGACGTACTGACCAGGCTGGGTGGCGACGTCTCCGACGAGGCCCTCGATGCCCGACGTGCCGCCGTGACGCCCCTGTCCCTGGCCACGCTGATCTACACCTCGGGCACCACCGGCCGCCCCAAGGGCTGCATGCTGACCCACGGCAACTTCATGTTCGAGCTCGGTGTGGCCGTGGACGAGCTCGAGGTCGTGTTCGACGCCGAAGGCGCCTCGACACTGCTGTTCCTGCCGCTCGCGCACGTGTTCGCCAGGATCATCCAGGTCGGCTGCATCAAGGCACGGGTCCGCCTGGGCCACTCCTCGAACATCAAGCAGCTCCTACCCGACCTCGAAAGCTTCCACCCGACGTTCATCCTCGGCGTGCCCCGGGTCTTCGAGAAGGTCTTCAACACCGCGTCACAGCGTGCCGCGATCGACGGGCGCGGCAGGGCCTTCGACCGGGCCACCGAGACCGCGATCGCCTACTCCCGGGCACTGGACACCAAGCGCGTCAGTGTTCGTCTCCGCGCCCAGCACGCGCTCTTCGACCGACTCGTCTACGGGCGGCTTCGGGCCGCCCTGGGCGGCTCGTGTGCCTACGCCGTCTCGGGTGGCGCACCCCTGGGAGAGCGCCTGGGTCACTTCTACCGCGGCATCGGCCTACCCGTGCTGGAGGGCTACGGCCTCACCGAGACGACCGCGGCCGTGACGGTCAACCTTCCCGACGCCCAGAAGGTCGGGTCCGTCGGACGGCCCCTCGGCGGCACGTCGGTGCGCATCGCCGAGGACGGCGAGCTGTGCTTCCGTGGCGGGCAGGTGTTCGCGGGCTACTGGAACGACGACGAGGCCACCAGGCTGGTGCTCGACCCCGACGGCTGGCTGTCCACCGGTGACCTCGGCGAAGTCGACGACGAGGGCTTCGTGCGGATCACCGGTCGCAAGAAGGAGATCCTGGTGACGGCCGGCGGCAAGAACGTGGCCCCCGCGGTGCTCGAGGACCGCATCCGGGCGCATCACCTCGTCAGCCAGTGCATGGTCGTCGGCGACGGCAGGCCCTTCGTCGGCGCTCTGGTCACCCTCGACGAGGAGGCACTGGAGACCTGGGCAGGTTCGCGTGGCAAGTCGCGCAAGCTCGGCGATCTCGTCGACGACGCCGACCTGAGGCAGGAGATCCAGACAGCCGTCGACGAGGCGAACAAGGCCGTCTCGCAGGCCGAGTCGATCCGCAAGTTCTCGATCCTGTCGACCGACTGGACCGAAGAGGCCGGTCAGCTCACCCCGAGCCTCAAGCTCCGCCGCACCGTCGTGATGCAGGAGTTCCACGAGGACATCGAGTCGCTGTACCTCCGCTGAGCCGGGCAGATCAGCCCTCTCAGACTAGTTATTTCGGACTATCCGAAATCACCCCAACTAGGTGACCTTGCGTGTTCTCCGGACACAGGCCTTTACCTCCGTCATTGTGGACGCTACAGAGTTTCCCCGTGCGTCTGCACGACGACCAAAGGGCCGGTGGCAATGAACCGCAGGAGAGTGCTCCTGATCGTCGCGGCGGCAATCGCCGCCCTCGGCACGCTGCTCGTCTTCCTGTACGTGCGCGGTGCCGACACCCGGGCGAGCTCGAAGTACGAGAACGTCCAGGTGCTCAAGGCGGTCGCGCAGATCGACGTCGGGGAGACCATCGACGCGGCGCTGGCCGCGGGCAAGGTCGCCGTCGGCAACGTTCCCCGTGCTCAGGTCATCAGTGGGGCCACGGACAACACCAGTGGACTGGCGGGCAAGTCCGCCCTGACCACGATCTTCCCGGGCGAGCAGATCATCACAGCCAAGTTCGGTGACGCCGGGGCGGTGGCCTCCTCGGGGGGCCTGAACATCCCGGAGGGCAAGATCGCCATCTCCGTCAACCTCACTGACACCGGCCGGGTCGCCGGGTTCGTGAACCCGGGGGCCAAGGTCGCCATCTTCATGAACGGCTCCGACCTGGGCAAGACCGTCGGACCCTTCACCCGGATGCTCCTCAACGACGTCGAGGTGATCGCAGTCGGCACGACCACCGTCGTCCCGACGACCACCACGGATCCCTCGGGCGGACAGACGACCGAGCAGCTGCCTCGGACGTTGTTCACTCTCGCCCTCGACCAGAACCAGGCTGAGAAGGTGCTCTTCGCTCAGGGCAATGGCGAGCTCAGCTTCGCCTTGCTCACCGACCAGTCCACGATCCGGTCCGACCGCGGGGTCACCGGACAGAATCTCTTCGGGTGAGGTAGACCATGCCAGTTCTCGTAGAACCCGCACGTCCCACAGCGGCCGTGCTGTCCTCAGCGATGCCAGCAGGTGTCCAGGTCTTCGACGGCCTGGAGACGGTCGGCGAGTGGGTCGCCTCCAAGCCGGAGGAGTACTGCATCGTCGTCGGTCCCGGAGTCGAGATGGGGGTCGCGATGACCTTCGCCGACACCCTCCGGCTCACCCGGCCGGCGACAAGCGTGATCCTGATCCGCGAGTCGGTCCTCACCAGCACCCTCGCCGGCGCCATGCAGGCCGGCATCCGCGAGGTGGTGGAACTCGAGGACCTGCACGGCCTGCGCAAGGCCGTCGAGCGGTCGCGGGCCCTCTGGGGAGCGCTGCACGACCAGGCCGCGACCCAGGACTCCGACGTCGGCAAGGTGATCACGATCTACTCCCCCAAGGGAGGCGTCGGCAAGACCACCACCGCGGTGAACCTGGCCCTCGCCCTGGCCGACGGCGGCGACCACAAGGTCTGCCTCGTCGACCTCGACCTCTCGTTCGGCGATGTCGCGATCACCCTGCAGCTGTTCCCGACCCACACCATCTTCGACGCCGTACTCGCCGAGTCGCACGTCGACTTCAACCTGGTCGAGCCTCTCCTGACCAACTACGGGGACTCGATCAAGGTGCTCGCTGCTCCGCCGCAGCTCGATGCCAAGGACCAGATCTCGGCACGGCTCGTCGCCGGGATCCTGCGCACCTTGCGCGAGAACTTCGAGTACGTCGTGGTCGACACCGCGCCGAACTTCGACGAGCAGGTGCTCCAGGCCCTCGACGAGACCGACGAGTGCATCCTGGTGGCCACACTGGACGTGCCGGCGCTGAAGAACATGAAGATCGCGATGGAGACCCTGGACCTGCTCAACATCGCTCCGGGACACCGTTGGCTCCTTCTCAACCGGGCCGACGACCTCGTCGGCATCGACCCACCCAAGGTCGAGTCGATCCTCAACATGAAGATCTCGACCGCCATCCCGACCTCGCTCGACATCGCCAGCGCCACCAACGAGGGGCGCCCGATCCTCCTGTCCTCGCAGGACCACCCCGCAAGCCGTGCGTTCCGCGCGCTGGCCCGCAACTTCGAGCCGCTCCCGGTCGACGAGCTGGCCGGGACGAGTGACGGCCACGGTGGCAAGCGACGGTTCAGCCGCCGGAAGAAGTGATGACCGATGAGTAGTCTCAGCGAACGCCTCGCCGCCGCCTCCCGCGGTCGGCACGCGGACATCGAAGCGACCGAGACCACCGAGGCGACGCCGGCCGCGCCGAGTCCCCCGCCTCCGACCACCCCTGCGCCGAGCCCCGACTCGGCCGTGGGCAAGCGACGCGCATCGGCTGAGGCCGCGGCTGCGGGGATCAAGAGCTCCGTCGGCAAGTTCGACGCGCTGAAGGAGAGCGTGCACCAGGAGCTGCTTCAGCAGCTCGGGCCGGAGCTCTACGACGCGAACATGACGCAGTCCGAGCTCGAGTCACGCGTGCGCACCGTCCTGCAGGAAGTGATGCGTCAGACCGAGACGCCCCTGACCAACACCGACCGCACCCGGATCACCCAGGAGATCGCCGACGACATCCTCGGCTACGGGCCGATCGAGCCCTACCTGCGTGACCCGGACGTCGCCGAGGTCATGGTCAACGGACCCTTCGACATCTGGCTGGAGCGCAAGGGACGCCTGACCAAGGTCGACGGCAAGTTCAACGACGAGGCGCACCTGCGTCGCGTCATCGACAAGATCGTCTCCCGCATCGGACGCCGGGTCGACGAGTCGAGCCCCATGGTTGACGCCCGACTCCCCGACGGCAGCCGCGTGAACGCCGTGGTCCCCCCACTCTCGATCGACGGGGCCGCGCTCACGATCCGCAAGTTCGCCGCCGACCCCCTGACGGTCAGCGACCTGATCAAGTTCGGCTCGCTGTCGGAGAAGACGGCAGCGTTCCTCGACGCCTGCGTGCGCGGTCGGCTCAACGTGATCGTGTCCGGCGGAACAGGTGCCGGCAAGACGACGACCCTGAACGTGCTGTCGTCCTTCATCCCGACGGACGAGCGGATCGTCACCATCGAGGACGCTGCCGAGCTCCAGCTCAAGCAGGACCACGTCGTACGCCTCGAGTCACGACCGGCCAACATCGAGGGCAAGGGCGCCGTCAGCATCCGTGACCTCGTCAAGAACTCCCTGCGCATGCGCCCCGACCGGATCATCGTCGGTGAGGTCCGTGACTCCGCGGCCCTCGACATGCTCCAGGCAATGAACACCGGACACGACGGCTCCATCTGTACGCTCCACTCGAACGGCCCACGCGACACCTTGGCGCGCATGGAGACCATGGTCCTGATGGCGGGGATGGACCTTCCCGTTCGCGCCATCCGCGAGCAGGTGGCCTCGGCCGTCGACCTGATCGTGCACCAGGCGCGGCTCAAGGACGGCTCCCGACGGATCACCCACGTGACCGAGGTGGAGCGCATGGAGGGCGACGTGATCACGCTCCAGGACGTCTTCATCTACGACCACTCAGCCGGGTTCGACGCGCAGGGCAACAGCATGGGCGCCCTGCGACCGACAGGTCTGCGGCCGAAGTTCCTGGAGAAGATGGCTCACTCGAACGTCGTGGTGGACCCGACGACCTTCGCCCCGGACCTCTTCTGATGCGTCGCCTCCGTCACCTGATCCTCGGGGCGGTCGTCTCCACGGTGGTTCTCGCCGGGGGACCCGCCTCCGCCGCCGACGACTCGGGAATCGCTCACGTGGAGAGCAACGGCACCCAGCTCCAGATCCTGTACTCGGTGCCACCGGAGGCGCAGGTCGACCTGGCGTCGGCACAGGTCAGTCTCGACGGCACCCCGGTCAACGCGGTCGCGGAGCCCGCGACCGGTGCGACCACCCTCCGGCGCACCGCCATCTTGGCCATCGACACCAGCAACAGCATGAAGGGCCAGCGGTTCGACCAGGCGAAGGCCGCGGCGAACGCGTTCCTGGCCAGCGTCCCGGACGACGTCTACGTCGGCGTCGTCGCGTTCGCCGGCGACGTCCAGGTTCCGCAGCAGCCGTCCCTGGACCGCGAGTCGACCCGGGCGGTCATCGCCTCCCTGGCGCTCTCCCAGCAAACCCATCTGAACGACGGCGTGATCTCGGCAGTGAACGCTGCCGGGGCCGAGGGCGCCCGCAGCGTGATCGTCCTCTCCGATGGCAAGGACACCACCGGGACCACCCTCGCCGCCGTCACCACCGCCATCAGGGACGCCGAGATCCAGGTCGACGTCGTCGCCCTCGGACAGACCGGCAGGGAGCTCGCGCCGCTGACCGCCATGGCCGACGCGGGGAGCGGGCAGGTGCTCAGTGCCGACCCGAAGGCGCTCTCGGCGGTCTTCTCGTCCGAGGCCGACATCCTCGCTCGTCAGATCCTGGTGACGGTCGAGGTACCAGCGGGGTTCACCGCGCAGCAGGCCGACCTCTCGGTCACCCTCACTGCGGGCACCCAGACCTTCTCCGACAGCGCCTTCGTCACGGTGCGGGACGCCCCCGCCGCCGAGCCCGAGGCCGTCGTGCTCGAGGCGCCGGCCACGCCCACGCTGGTCCCCGCCTCGGTGATGTGGGCCGGCGTCGGAGCAGTCGCGCTCGGGCTCCTCGCGGTCTGCATCCTGATCTTCGTGCCCGGGGCCGTGGGTGAGACCAAGTTCAGTCTCGAGGAGACGCTCGCCGCCCACGCCTCGGGTCGTCCCGCCGGGGCCACCATGGGAGGGGCCACGAGCTTCTCCGAGGCCAAGGCGCACCTCGACAGCCAGAGCCTCACCGGCCAGGCCAAGCAGGTCGCCCAACGGGCACTGTCGAACAACAAGGGTCTCGAGGCCCGGATCGGGGAGCGGCTCGAAGGGGCCGGCTCCGCGATGAAGCCTGCCGAATGGCTGCTGGCGCACGCCGGCATCACCGTCGCGGCAGCGCTCATCGGCTTCCTGATCAGCTCAGGGAACCCCATCTTCACGATCATCTTCATCGCCGCCGGCGCCTTCCTGCCGTGGATCTGGCTCGGCATCCGCCGTACTCGCCGCCTCGCGGCCTTCAACGCCGGGCTCGCCGACACGCTCCAGCTGATGTCGGGCAGTCTGTCGGCCGGACTCTCGCTGGCCCAGTCACTCGACACGATCGTGCGCGAAGGTGTCGAGCCCATCGCCGGCGAGTTCCGGCGGGTCCTGATCGAAAGCAGGCTCGGCGTCACCCTCGAGGACTCCCTCGAGACCGTCGGTGAGCGCATGGAGAGCAAGGACTTCGCCTGGGTCGTCATGGCGATCCGGATCCAGCGCGAGGTCGGCGGCAACCTGGCCGAGCTGCTCCTGACCGTGGCGGCGACGCTGCGCGAGCGGGAGTACCTGCGCCGCCACGTCCGCGCACTGTCGGCTGAGGGTCGCCTCTCGTGCTGGATCCTGGGCGGTCTGCCACCGATCTTCCTGCTCTACCTGATGCTGAGTCGTCCCAAGTACGTCGCCCCGATGTTCCAGGAGCCGCTCGGCTGGGTGATGGTCGCAGCGATGGCCACGTTGTTGTCGGTGGGCATCTTCTGGATGACGCGCCTGGTGAAGGTGGAGGTGTGAGTCGATGAGTACCGTCGTGATGCTGGTGGGCCTCGGTTGCATCTTCGCGGGCATCGTCCTGCTCCTGTCCATGATCGGCGTGATGACGCCCGAGTCCAAGGGGATCAACCGATCCCTGGCCGTCCTCGACGCCCTGTCGAGCGCGCCGACCTCGATGACGGGTGAGCTCGACCAGCCCTTCCGCGAACGCGTCCTGAACCCCCTCCTCAGCAAGTCCCTCGGGATCGGCCGCCGGCTCACCCCGGCCGACCACAACGACCGGATCCGGCAGAAGCTCGAGCTTGCCGGAAACCCGGACGGCTGGAATGTCGACCGCGTCACCTCGCTGAAGGTGATCGGCTTCGCGCTGGCCCTGGCACTCTCGCTGGTGGTCTCGCTGGTGATGAGCCTCGGCTTCGCCCCCACGCTCGGTCTGGTCGTGGTGGCCTCGCTGATCGGCTACAGCGGGCCCAACTTCATCCTGTACCAGAAGGCGTACGACCGCACCGCGATCCTCCAGCGAGCCCTTCCGGACGCCCTCGACCTGTTGACCATCTCGGTCGAGTCGGGCCTCGGCTTCGACGCGGCGCTCGCGCACGTCGCCAAGAACACCGACGGCCCGCTGGCCGACGAGTTCGCCCGCGTCCTGCAGGAGATGCAGATCGGGCGCGCCCGCTCCGACTCCCTGCGGAGCCTGGGCGACCGCACCAACCTCCCTGACCTGCGCTCGTTCATCAGCGCCATGGTGCAGGCGGACGCCTTCGGCATCCCGATCGGCCAGGTGCTGCGCGTGCAGTCGAGCGAGATCCGGGTGAAGCGGAGGCAGTGGGCGGAGGAGCAGGCCCAGAAGGTGCCGGTCAAGATCCTGGTCCCGCTGATCTTCTGCATCCTGCCGTGCCTGTTCATCGCCGTCCTCGGCCCGGCCGCTATCAGCATCATGAAGAACTTCGCGGGCGTCTGATGACCACGCTCGAGCGCATCTCCCTGGCCGCTCGGGTATTCAGTCTCGCCGCGATCCTCAGCCTGGCGATCACCTTCGGCACAGGCAGCACCGCATTGACCGGGGTGCTGGTGCTCCTGTGCATCTCCGGTGCCTCGCTCATCGCCTCGGCCAGTGGGCGGGTGCGCCGCGCGTGGCTCGTGGCCGCCGAGGCCTGCCTCGTGGGCGCCACCATCGGGATCACCTTTCAGGCAACCCCGATCCTGGTCCCCTACCTCGCCATCCCCGCCCTGATGGGGGGCCTGCATCGCGGCATCACCGGCCTCTGGACCATTCTCGCCGTCGAGCTGATCACCTTCGCCGGCACCTCGGTCCGCTTCCAGGCCCCGTTCGACGCGACCGAGGGCCAGATGGTGCTCACCTGGGTCATCACCGGCCTCGGACTGGGCCTTCTGGGCAGCTTCGTGAGGTCGATCCACCTTCGCTCCGCCGAGGCGGACGAGAACTACCGGAACGCCCGTGAGCTGCTCACCCAGCTCAGGGCGCTGTCCGGACGACTCACCGCCGGCCTGGACCCCACCGACATCGCCGACCGGATCATGTCCACCGCTCTGGAGGAGCTGGGCGCCGGCCGCGCTGCGGTGTTCGTCCGCAGTGACGGCGATGTGGTGACCCCGCTCCGCTACTCTGACGCGGCCGCGGTGGAGGAGTTCTACGACTGCGAGGCACTGGTCATCGAGACCTGGAAGCACCGCGAGGTCATCCAGCGCGGCTTCCGTACGCTCATCCCCCTTGCGGTGGACCATCGCGTCGTCGCGACGCTGGTGGTCAACTCCGGCGAGGTTCCCGCGGACGCGGCGATCACCCGGGTGGTGCTGGTCGTCGGCCAGGATGCACTCCGCCTCGACACCGCCCTGCTCTTCGACGACGTCCGTCTGGCCGCGACGCACGAGGAACGCCACCGGCTGGCCCGAGAGGTGCACGACGGGGTAGCCCAGGACGTTGCCTCTCTGGGCTACCTGCTCGACGACCTGGCCGCCGAGGCCAACGACGAGGCCTTCCGGGACCGGGTCCACGAGGTGCGCTCGTCGGTCCAGCAGGTGGTCTCGGAGCTGCGGTACTCCGTCTTCGACCTCCGCAACGACGTCAGCTCCAGCGAGGGCCTCGGCACGAGCATCGCCCGCTACGCCCGCCAGGTCGGCTCGCGGGCCGGGCTCAAGGTCCACCTCACCCTCGACGAGGGGAGCATGCGCCTTCGGCCCGATGTCGAGGCAGAGCTGCTCCGGATCGCCCAGGAGGCGATGACGAACGCGCGACGGCACTCGCAGGCGCGCACTCTCTGGGTCAGCTGTTCGGTCCACCCACCCATGGCGGAGATACTGGTGCGTGACGACGGTGTCGGCATTCAGCCGGCATCACCCGACTCCCAAGGGGTTCGCATCATGCGCGAGCGCGCTGAGAGGATCTCCGCCCGTCTGGAAATCTCCGACGCCGCGGACACCGGGACCCAGGTGCGCGTCCGCATCGGGCCGGTGACCAGTGACGGTCTCGCGGACGTGAACCGAGCAAGACGAGAGTCGGCCCGGTCCACCGACGACGAGGTGGTGGCATGACCTCGGTGGTCCTGGTGGACGACCACCAGCTGATCCGCGACGGGCTGGCGCGCGCTTTCGAACGTGACGGCTCCTTCGAGATCTGCGCGCAAGCCAGCACGCTGGCCGAGGCCATGGCGCTCACGCGGGCCACCACTCCCGACGTCGTCGTGACGGACATCCAGCTCCCGGACGGCTCCGGCCTCGACCTGGTCCGGAGCCTGCGCGGCGACTCTCGTGACATCGGTCTCGTCGTCCTGACGATGTACTCGGGAGACGAGCAGATCTTCGGTGCGATGGAGGCCGGCGCCTCGGCCTTCGTGGGCAAGGACGCACCTGCCACTGACGTCGTGGCCGCGGCCAAGCACGCGAAGGTCTCCCCCACGTCCTTCGCCTGCGCCGGACTGGCCGAGGCGATGACCAGGCGGCTGTCGTCGTCGGCTCCACGCCTGTCCGAGCGCGAGAACGAGGTCCTCCAGCTGCTGGCGGACGGCCACGGGATCAGCCAGATAGCGGGGATCCTCTACGTGTCGCAGTCCACGGCCAAGACCCACATCGCGAGGATCTACGAGAAGCTGGGCGCTTCCAACCGGTCCCAGGCCCTCGTGACGGCCATGCGTATGGGACTTGTATCAAACTCCGCCGACGACCGCTGAGAAATCGGGCAGATTGGTCATCCCGGGCTATGTCGCCGGACCAACAGTGACCACCCTGCTAGGACCGTAAGTCGGATGTGCAAAGCCCTCCGACTTGCGACGATGGAAGCGTTCGGATGACTGGGTGTCCGGGCGCCACCTTGACGAAAGGCCCCATCATGCTCGAGTTCTTCCGCAACCTCATGCCCTCCAAGCGCGACGAGACCGGCGCATCCGCGGTCGAGTACGGTCTGCTGGTCGCCGGCATCGCCGCCCTCATCGTCGCCGTCGTGTTCCTCTTCGGCGGCTTCATCAAGGGCATCTTCACCTCCACCTGCGCCGCCATCGCTTCCGGGGGTTCTACGGTCTCGGGCAGCTGCTCCAGCTGACCTCGGCGAACGTTCGAGCAGGCCGAGAATCAGCACTCTCGGCCTGCTCGTCTGCGTGCCGAGTCGATTCGCAGGAGTGAGCGGCGGTCCTGGTACCAAAGAACGTCGTCCTGCGCAGACGGAACGGCCCAAGTTGGTCACCATGGGCCACGGACCACGCTCACAGAGACCATCACGTTCGGACCGAACGACCGATGCACAACGGCTTGCACACTTGACACGATGTCAAGGTCCGGATCACTGGGACTCCAGACACTGACAAGACAGAAAGGCACCACCATGTTGGACTTCTTCCGCAACCTGATGCCCTCCAAGCGCGACGAGACCGGCGCATCCGCGGTCGAGTACGGTCTGCTGGTCGCCGGCATCGCCGCCCTCATCGTCGCCGTCGTGTTCCTCTTCGGCGGCTTCATCAAGGGCATCTTCACCTCGACGTGCTCGGCCATCGCCGGGGCGTCGGGCACGACCATCTCTGGCAGCTGCGCCAGCTGACGTCACAGCACCCAAACAGGGCCGCGGAAGCTTCGGCTCCCGTGGCCCTGTTGCGTCCCTTGGAGACGCCAGGATGCGGTCGCTTGTACCAAACGCAGGGGCCTGCAATGCAGGAACCTGACAAGTTGGTCAGCACGGGCCACGCCCCGCCCCCAGAGGGACCATCGGTTTCGGACCGATCGACCGATGCGCGAATGCTGGTTCGCTTGACACGATGGGACTGTCCGGATCACTGGGACTCCGGATCCCACACCTTACGAAAGGCACCATCATGCTCGAGTTCTTCCGCAACCTGATGCCCTCCAAGCGCGACGAGACCGGCGCATCTGCGGTCGAGTACGGTCTGCTGGTCGCCGGCATCGCCGCCCTCATCGTCGCCGTCGTGTTCCTCTTCGGCGGCTTCATCAAGGGCATCTTCAGCTCGACCTGCACCACCATCGCGTCGCAAAGCTCGAACATCTCGGGCAGCTGCTCCAGCTGACGCACCGCACCTTCACCTGAGGCTGTGGGAGCGCTTGCTCCCGCAGCCTCAGTGCGTCTCGGGGTTCCCTGACGGCACGTCACCAATCAGCCGCGCGAGGGTCGCTGAGGCCGTTGTCCAAGTCCACGAACGGATGACCTGCTCTCGGCCCCGGACCCCGACCTCGTCATCAGCGTCCAGCATCTCCAGCACGGCCGCCGAGACCTGAACGGGATCCCGCGGGTCCACCACTCGCCCGGTGACGCCGTCCTGCACCGTCTCGGGCGCGCCACCGGAGTCTCCGACGACCGCCGGCAAGCCCACAGGCAAGCGCCTCCAGGAAGACGATGCCGAGTGCTTCCGGCTCCAGCCCCGCCAGTCGGGTGCGGCACGGCATCGCGAAGACATCTCCCGCGTCCGTCCAGGCGGGCATCTCCTCCCAAGGAACGCTCCCCGCGAAGACCACGTCCGACTCCACGCCGTGTCGCTTCGCCAGGGCCTCGAGCCGCCCGCGATGGGGCCCGTCGCCGACGAGAAGGAGTTTGGCCCCGGGCAGCTCCGCCAGGACGGACGGCCACGACTCGATCAGGGTGTCCTGCCCCTTCCGGGGAACCAGCCGCCCCGTGCACACCACCACCGGAGTCGTCTCCCCGATCCCCAGTTGCGACCGGACCTCCGCTCCCCCGCATCCCGGATGGAAGCGCTCCGTGTCGACGCCAGGAGAGAGCCGCTGCATGCGCGAGGCCGCCTCGGCCGTGAGCGCCCTCGAGATCTCCTCACGACACCACTCGCTGACATAGGTCAGCACGTCGACAACCTTCGCCGATCCGACGCAGCAGGCGGCGAGCCAACGGCACCCTGGCCCACCAGACCTCGTGACCATGGGTCAGCGCCACGATCCGCCGGGCGCCCGCCCGTCGCAGCGCAGGAGCGAGCAGGCCCAGCGGCGCCGATGCCCCGAACAGCACTCGGTCACAGTCATGGCACACGCATCACCTCCACCACCCGGCGGGCGACGGCAGGCGTCGGCAACAGCGTCGAGGTCGGGTCCCGGTGGACCGGGAACGCCAGCGTGGCGTCGTACTCCACGTCACCCGGCATCGATGCGGTGTACACGACGACCGAGTCGGGATCCATCCCCCGGCACAGCGACAGCACGAACGTCTCGATCCCGCCTCGACGGGTCGGGAAGTCGTTGGTCACCACCAGCAGTCGGCTCACCGTGAGCCCACCTTCCGCAACGAGTCCGCGAGCCCGATGCGCTGCAGCACGGTGGGATGACTGCCGAACCAGATCTGGCTCAGCCACGGCGGTGAGGGGTCGGAGAGCGACTGCAGTGCAAGCCGGCGCTGCATCGTCACGAACGCCCGCCGCTGCTGCTGGGGCCCGAGCCCCGGTATCGGAACGGTCAGGGCGCCACGGTCGGCTCGGGCCTCGACCGCTCGGCTGATCGTGTTCTGCACGGGGCTGGACAGGAGACCCGCCACGGCCACCAGCGCCAGAATCAGAGGGACGACGCCTGGGTCTCCGGCCGAGGTCGCACCTGACCGGGACAGGACCCGGCGCCGGTCGAGCAGCCAGGCCAGCAGGCCGACCCCGCTGATGGCGCCCACAGCGCCCAGCACGGTGCCCGTGAGCACGTCGTCGTACCGGGCATGGGTGAGCTCATGGGCGACCACGCTGAGCACCTGGGCGTCCGAGAGGTCGGCCAGGGTGTTGTCGTAGACGACCACCCTGCGGCTGGCTCCGATGCCGGACACATAGGCGTTCAGTGTCGTCGTACGCCGGGAGGCATCAGCGACCAGGACATCCTCGAGAGGAACGTGGTCCCTGCGAGCAAGCTCCAGGATCGAGGACTTCAGTGGGCCGTCGGTCATCGGCGTGAAGGTGTTGAACAGCGGCTCGACGACGATCGGGTACAGGAAGGAGCCGGCCACCACCAACCCCGCGCACACCCCCGCTCCCCACAGGTGCCAGCTGTGCGGACGACGCCGGGCGAGACCCACGATCACCAAGACCAGGACCGCCATCGCCACCCACGAGACGAGGAAGCCCTTGGCCAGGTCGACGACCCAGCCGCCGGCCGACTGCCGGCTCAGTCCGTACTCGAGCGCGAGGCGGTGCAGGTGCCAGCGGAACGGCAGTGCGGCCAGCCGACCCGCCACGAGCACCAGACCGGCGGCGAGGACGGCGCGGATCACCCAGCCGCCGGGCAGCCGTCCCACCAGGGCAGCGCCGAGCCTGGTGAAGCCGAGCACGGTCACCACGGCCACGGAGACCGCCAACGCGGCCCAGCTGGACAACCGGGCGCTCCACGAGTAGGCGTCTATTCGGGTCAGCTGGTCGGTGGTGAAGACCGTGGAGGCTCGAGCCGGGGTGAGGTGACCGCCTGGGACCCATGCCCACGGGACGGCCAGCCAGGCGGCCAGGACGAAGGCGAGAGCGGCGACCAGGGCCAGGGCCAGCGGGCCGTGGAGGCGGTCAAGGCGCCCGCCCGGTGAGCGCCGCTGCTCCACCGACTCCTGGGTCACCCGGCGAGCCTACGCAGGTAGCCACGCCAGCCCTGGACGAAGGCGCGCTGGGCGATCCCGAGGTCGCGGCGGAACGCCGTCGAGGCGGGCGTTCCACCGTCGACCTGGTGGTAGAAGTCCACGAGCGCCTTCTGCCCGAAACGTTCCGCGAGATAGCGGTTGGCCAGCCAGGCCGACTCGTACGACGCCCCGAAGCGCGACCCGCTGGGGTCGAACTCACCGACCCCGGGCAGATGGCCGGGCGGACCGTTCCTCCTCACCGCGGACAGGATCTGCCCTGCCGTGATGGAGTCGGGAAGCGTCGTGTCGCGCAGGGCGACGTAGTCGGCGAAGCCCTCCATCAGCCACAGCGGCATCGAGGCCGCCGTCGCCGCATGGGTGGCCACATGTGTCGCCTCGTGGCTGAGCACCACCTGGGCACCGGAGGGTCCCAGACCGTCGAAGACGGCCGGGTTCACCATCACGTGCACGGGCGAGGTCTCGGTCAGCGTGCCGTCGACGGTCGTCGTCAGCGCCGCGACCGCGTCGTACTTGCCGTGTGCCGCGCCGATCATCGCGTCGAGCTCTTCCTGGCTACCGGGCACCTCGACCACGAGCGCCCCGTCCCACTGTGGGAGCACCCGGCGCACAACGCGGACCGCGGTCCTGGCCATCCGGGCGAGCTCCCGCACGTCGTTCGTGGTCGAGGATCCTGTCGCTCGGGCGACCATCACCAACGAGCTCCCGGAGCGACGTACCTCGAGCGGTGTCTGCATCCAGAGAGGTGTGCGGTCATCGTGCCCCCCGAAGGCCACGAGCCGGGTCCCGGCGGGCGTGTCCTGGACGGTGAGCGCCACCTCGAGTCGGGTCGGAGCCTGGTCCGCCCCAGCGAGGAGGTAGGACACCTGGACCTCGGCCACCCAGCGACGGGAGCCGACCGCGCCCGCCAGCTCGTCGACGTAGCGCAGGCTCAGTTTCCGGACCCGGAGGGCGCGGGCGTTCGACCACAGGAAGCCGGCGGTCCGGCGCGCCTCGGGGGTGGGTGCCGCCAGGGACACGACCTCGTCACGCGAGCCCGCCGCCAACGCGTCCTCGAGCTCGGCGAGCAGGTCGATCGCCCGACTACCCCGGGCGTCCTCGACGCTGAGCGTGGGTCCAGGGACCGGCACCGAGACCTCCGTGGGTCGCGTGACCGCCCACCAGAGCACTCCGCCGGCGAGGAGCGCACAGAGCAGAAGACCGGCCACCCACGTCCGTGGGCGACCGGTCTTCGGAAGTCGTTCAGCCGGGGCGGACCGCACCGGAGTACGGCATGGAGAAGACGCCGGCCGTGGTGACGCCGTCGTTGGGGTTCGCCGCGTGGACGATGGTGCCGTTGCCGATGTAGATGCCGACGTGGCTCACCGGCTGGTAGTAGAACACCAGGTCGCCGGGCTGCAGGTCGGAGGAGCTGACGGGTGAGCCGTACCCCTGCTGGGCGCTCGAGGAGTGCGGCAGGCTGACGCCGGCCTGTGCCCACGAGGCCATGGTCAGGCCCGAGCAGTCGTAGGAGTTGGGGCCGGAGGCGCCGTAGACGTAGGGCTTCCCGACCTGGGCGAGCGCGTAGTTGACCGCCGCACTCGCACGACCGGAGACCGCGACGTCGGCGAACCGGGTCACACCGCGGCTGGGTGCCGGCGTGCGCTGCTCGCGCCTGGAGCTGGCCGAGCAACGACTTGGCCTGGGTCACCTTGGCGTCGATCGTGGCCTTCTCCTTGGCCAGCGAGGCCTTCAGCTTGGCCAGCCGAGCCACTTCAGCCCGGGCCGCCTTGGCCCGCAGGTCGAGCTGCTTGACCTGGGTGGCGAACGACGACATCAGCTGTGAGCGCTGGTCGTTGAACGCCGAGATCGTGGCGAGCTGGGAGAGGAACGCGTCCGGGTCGTTCGACAGCGCCGCCTGCGAGGCGGTCGAGAGCGCCTGACCCTGGTACTGCTGGACCACCGAGCCGGCGACCTGGGTACGCAGCGCCTCGACGGCGGTGCGCTGACGGTCGAGGTCGTCGCGCAGCGTCTGGAGCCGGGCCTCACCCTTCCTGAGGGCGAGCCGGGCGTCGTTGTAGCGCTCCGAGGCCATCTCGGCCTGGTGGTAGAGACTGTCGGCGCGAGCCTGGACCTGGTGGATGTCCGGCTCGGCGAAACTGGGGGTCGCATTGAGCATGCCGCCGCCGACGCTCACGAGCGCCAGGGTCGACAGGGTTGCGGCAATGCGAGTGCGGGCGTGCTTCCGGCCGTCGGTCACGAGCGGACGGTCTCCTCTTTGTCTAACGCCTACCAGGTGAGCTGACGGGTTCGGGCGCAAAGAAGACCCTAGGCGCACGGATGGCCACGGTGGTGACCAACTGGTTGCCATTCACCCCAAGGAACATGGTTCCCCGGCTCCGGTGTCTTCGAGCATCCCCCGGCTCGCCGACGACCAGACTCGGCGCGGTGCCCGAGCCGACCCGGTCTGGCCAACTTGTACGGGCACCTGAGTCAGTCAGGGTAATTGGCATCGGACCCACCAGCAAACCCCGACTCCCCCAATCGTGGGCGTGTCTCTCGCCACACCGGCCGGCCCGCGCTCAACCGAGCCTCACTGGTCACAACAGTCACGAAAGTCACATCAGTCACGCGGACTCCACCTCGGGTCCGGTCACGGCCGAGACCATCCGCAGCGGCGGAACCAATCCCGAGGAGGCCAGGATGCTGAGCGCCCGCTGCTCCTCCTCGTCGAAGGAGAGCTCCGGCGGTGGCCCGAGCAGCACGGTGACCACACAGTCGTGGCAGGCGAGTCCGCGCACCTCGCAGGTGTCGCAGTCGATGGTCAGGCTCATCTGGGTCCTCCCGGGGAAGTTTTCGCTTGCCCGACCGTGACAGCCCCCACCGACAGTTCTCACGACTGCGATGACTTCGCCGGTTCCGCAGACGACACTGCTGTCGTTTCCTAGTCTGGACAAAGCGGGCGAGCGCCCGTGACCGGGGTCGGAGGAGAGAGTGCAGTGACCGTGCACGGTGAGGACGTTCCGCGCGCATCCGCCTGTTCGTGATCGCGGCGGGTCTACAGCCTGATCTGGGCGTTGGCTGTGCAACCTCGTCCTGGAGTTCATCTCCGTCGGCGGGTGGGGAGATCACCCGGGCGCCTGGGGCACCGGTCCCCCGCTACGTGCTGGGGGCGGTCATCGCTGTGGTGTCGTCGTCGTGTTGGCCCTAGCCCTGACCGGTCGCCTGTGGCTGAGCTTCGGCGTCGTGCTCGCCGCTGCCGTCGGGATCGGCCTCGCCAACCACCAGAAGCTCTCCCTGCGGCACGAGCCGATCTATCCCAGCGACATCGACTTCGCTCCGCACCCGGGGTTCCTCCTCCAGATGGTCAGCCCGACCTCGGTGCTGCTCGCCGCGCTGGGGATCGCGGCTCGTGGTCGCCGGTGTCCCTGTTGGCGGCGGCGGATGGCGAGGACCTTCCCTCCCATCTCGCGACAGCGCGAGCCTCGTCTGTGGCGCGGGGTGCTGGTGGTCCGCGGCGTGGCATTCGTGCTCGCCGTCGGCGCACTGTTCTACGCGTCCACGTTCAACGCCCCGGGCAACGAGTGGCGGCGTACCTACGAGGCGAGCGGCGCGCAATGGCGCTTCTGGTACCAGAAGCTCAACTACGCCGACAACGGCTTCGTCGGTGGCTTCCTCTACAACCTCCGGGTGCCGGCCATGGACGGTGCCGCCCGACTACAACGAGGCGGAGATGGCGCGGATCGCCGCCAAGTACTCCGGCGAGGCAGACCGGCTCAACGTCGGTCGCGACCCCCACGCCCTCGACGACGTCAACGTGGTCCTGGTGCTCAGCGAGGCCTTCTAGCGACCCCATGAAGCTCAAGGGCATCCACCTGGCGACCGACCCCATCCCCCGCACTGCGCGAGTCCTGAAGACCACCACCTCCGGCCAGATGCTGGCCCAGCTGTACGGCGGTGGCACCGCCAACATGGAGTTCGAGAGCCTCACCGGCCAGTCCCTCGCACAGTTCCAGCCACAGATGTCCACGCCGTACCAGATGCTCGTCACGAACTACTCGTCGTTCCCGTCGGCGGTGGGCAACCTCAAGACCTTGGGTCACGAGCCGATAGCGATCCACCCGTACATGACCTCCATGTACAAGCGGGAGCACGTCTACCCGATCTTCGGCTTCGACCGGTTCATCCACGACACCACGATGCAGGTGGCCGACAAGCTCGAGAGCAACGACTTCATCTCGGACGCCTCGGCGTTCCACGAGGTCGAGTACCAGATCGAGAAGTCGAGCAAGCCGCTCCTGGTGAACCTGGTGACGATGCAGAACCACATCCCGATGGCGGGCGACTACGCCCACCCGATCAACATCACGGGCCTCAGCAAGGAGAACGCGAAGGAGGGTGAGGCGTACTCACGCGGGATCTCCTACACCGATGCCGCGCTGTCCGCCTTCCTTGACAACCTGAGGGCCTCGGACGAGAAGACCGTCGTGGTCTTCTACGGCGACCACCTGCCGGGGATCTGGCCGAACTCGGTCGAGAGCCGCAACGGCGAGCGCACCATGCATCAGACGCCGTACTTCATCTGGAACAACTTCCTGCCCGTGGAACCTTCACCGCAGCCGACGACGAGCCCGATCTACTTCCTGCCCATGGCCTACGAGATGGTCGGGGCACCCCTGACTCCGTACTACGCCCTGCTCCATGAGATGGGGCGCGAGATCCCGGCCATGGAGCAGGGGCACTACGTGAACGCGGACAACCGTGAGGTTCCGGTGTCGAAGCTCAGCTCCCACGCGCGTCAGCTGCTTCACGACTACCGGCTGGTGCAGTACGACTTCTCGGTCGGCGGGCGCTATGCCGTGGCGCGGATGTTCCCCCAGGCCGGGCCGGAGCCGGTGTCGGCCCGGCCATGAGGCCGTCGGCTCCACCTCGACCCACGGGTGACGCGGCGGGGGCCGCCGAGCTGGTCCGGATGTACGTCACCTGCGCCGCGTTCGCGTACCTCTGGGCCTGCTGGTGCAACGTGGTCCTCGAGGTGACCCAGTCGGGTGGGGATGTTGCCCTCCTGGTCGACCAGACCCTCACCGAACGGCTGCCGACGTTCCTCCTCGGCTCCGGAGTCATCACACTCCTGGTGATCTTCCTCTGGGCCGTCTCCGGACGGCTCACCGTGGCGTTCGTACTGTCGCTCTGCGGCGCGATCGTGATCGGCTACGCCAACCACGAGAAGCTCGTACTTCGGGGTGAGCCGCTGTACCCGAGCGACCTCGCCTTCGTGGGGCACGGAGGCTTCCTCGCCCAGATGGTCGGGGGTGGCGCACTCGCTCTCCTCGCTGCCGTCGTGGTGACGGCGGGAGTCCTGGTGATCGGGGTCAGTCGTGTCCTGCGACGCCACTACCCACGGGTCCGGCGTCAGGCCCAGCCGCGACTGTGGGCGTTCCTGGTCGGGATTCGGATCGCTACCGTCCTCCTCGTCGCGGCCGCGGCCCAGACCGTCAGTGGGTTCAACCACCCGGGAAACGCCCTGGACCGGATGTACGCCGCGAGCGGTGCTCGCTGGAGCCTGGCGTCACAGGCCTTCAACTACACGCACAACGGACTAGTCGGCGGCCTCCTGCACAACCTGGATGTCTCCGCCATGCTCGAGCCCGACGGCTACACCCGGAGCACCATGCAGTCCCTTGCCGAGAAGTACCGCGCCTTGGCTGAAACTGCCAACGCACAGCGCTCGGCGAGTGCCCTGAGCGACGTCAACGTCGTCCTCGTCCTCAGCGAGGCGTTCAGCGACCCGACCGTCATTCCCGGCGTGAGCTACGCCGAGGATCCGATCCCGGCAACTCGAAGGCTCATGGAGCGCACGACCTCAGGCCGGATGCTGGCCCAGCTCGTGGGTGGCGGGACCGCCAACATGGAGTTCGAGGCCCTCACCGGCCAGT
This sequence comes from uncultured Actinomycetota bacterium, assembly GCA_963740525.1. Lineage (GTDB taxonomy): Bacteria > Actinomycetota > Actinomycetes > Propionibacteriales > Nocardioidaceae > CAVUEG01. The sequence goes on along the minus strand of CAVUEG010000003.1, from coordinate 64,376 downwards.
CGATCGGCAGCTTTCTGCCGCAGCTCAGCACGCCGTACCAACAGCTGGTGCCACAGCTCGCCGACTATCCGTCCGCGGTTGGCTGGTTCGACCACCACGGACACCGGACCGTGGCTATCCATCCCTACGATCCGACGTTCTACCAGCGGAACGTGGTCTATCCACGGCTCGGGTTCGATGCCTTCATCCACGAAGGCCAGCTCTCGGCCGAGCGGCACATCGACGACAACCCCTATGTATCCGACGCGTCAGCATTCGAGGAGGTGACGCGTCAGATCGACGCGAGCACGGAGCCGCTCTTCGTGAACCTCGTCACGATGCAGAACCACTACCCGATGGCCGGACTGTACGACGACCCGATCCCTGTCAGCGGCCTCGCCGGCACCGTTCTCGCGAACGCAGAGGGCTACGGACGCGGGTTGCGCCACTCGGACGACGCGTTCGCCCGCTTCCTCGATCGGCTGAAGGCGAGTGACGAGAAGACAGCCGTGGTGTTCTACGGCGACCACCTCCCCGCCTTCTGGAACGGTGGCCTGACCGGGGCGTCGCCGGACGCGGAGATGCTTCGTACCCCGTTCCTCCTCTGGTCGAACTTCACCTCATTTCCGCATCGTCCGTTGCCGACCTTGAGTCCCACCCAGTTCCTGCCGCTCCTCTTCGAGCTGGCCGGACAGTCGGAGCCGCCGTTCTTCGCCCTCCTCGACGAACTGCGCCGGGAGCTGCCGGCCTTCGAGCACGGGCACTACGTCACGGGCGCGGAAACGGGCACAGAGGTGGCGACGGAGGCGGCACTGACGCCGCGGGCCACGGCACTGCTTCGGGACTATCGACTCGTGCAGTACGACCTGAGCGTCGGGAAGCGGTATGCCGCGGACGCGATGTTCTACCCCGGAGCCGGCTGAGCCGCCACGGCTCAGGCTGGGCTAGCCACCCACCAGGCGCGCGAGCGCCATCGCCCCGACGACGCGCGCACCGGAGCGCGCAACGTCGCGGGCGAGGTCCCTGTCGTCGGTGACCACCACGACCACCCTGCCCTCGGGCTCGACCGCGACCAGGTCACGGATCACGTCGTCGGCGATCACGCCGTAGGGGCTGAACCGGACCTTCACGCCGCGGGGCGGGCTGACCGGAGGACGTTGCTCGGTCTCGGCGGCGTCGAACACCACGAGCGTGTCGGCCCTGCTGCGGACCACCAGCGGCGCCAGGCCGGTGACCAGCCGGTCACGCTGCTGCTGAAGCGTCGACTGCGGCCACGCGGTCTTGGTGACGTTGTAGCCGTCCACGATCAACCGGGCGCGTGGCAGGGACAGGAGCTGCTCCAGGAGGGCCGGGTCGTCCGCGGTGAGCGACCCGATACCGGAGGACACGCTCGTCACCTCGCTGGCCAGCTCCGCCTCGAGCTCGTCGGCGGGAGCTCCCGGCACGTTCGGCAGCGCGAGCTCGTGACGCAGCCCCTGCACGGACTCCGTCAGCACGTCGAGGAGCAGCCTGGTCCGCAGGGTCGCGGAGTCGCGTTCGTGACGGCCACTGCGTCGCAGGCGTGACAGCTCGGCCTCGGCTGCCTCGAGCGCGGCGCGGAGCCGACGACTCTCGGACTGGCTCGCCGCCTCAGCCGCGGCGTGCTGCTCCTCAGACTTCGCTCGCGTCCTGTCCAGCTCCTCCAAGGACGCCTCAGCCGTTTTGAGCCGGCTGCGTGCCTCACCGAGCCGGCGTCGGAGCTCGACGTTGTCCTGCTTCACGGTGTCGAGCTGAGCCTTGGCGCGCTCCCGGGCCGCGCGCTGCTCGTCGGCGCTGTCCGCAAGCCGGGCACGAAGCTGCTCGACCTGCTCGTCCGCCCCGGCACTCAGCCGGGAGGTCCGCTCCGCCACCACCGCCTCGACCGCCTGGGCAAGAACGGCCTCCCAACCTTCGGGCCGCAGCAGGTGGGCGACGGCCGCGATCTCCACGGGCGAGGTGGAGCCGATCTGCCCCGCCTCGACCGCCTGCGCCACCTCGGGTACGGCGGCCCGGACCTGCACGGCCAGACGCTCCCGGAAGTCCGGGTCCGTCTCGAGCGCGGCGTTGATCTGGGTGCCCGCCAACCTGGCCCGACGCTGGGGCGCGAACGCCGCCACCCGACGCAGCGAGGCGGGCAGCTGATCGGCGGCCATGCTGCCCAGCGCGTCCGCCGCGAGCGCAGCGACGCGTGCCCGCACCTCCTCCGGGAGCGGGCCGACCAGGTCGGTGGCGTCGGTCATGCCGACCCCGGTGGCCCCGGTTCCCGGCCCGAGTCCTGAGCGGAAGCCTCGGCCCGGCCGACGAGCTCGATGGCGTCGGAGCGACCGCACCAGCGGCAGGTCACCGAGGAGACCGCCTCTCCGTCGACCCGGGTCTCCTCGACCTCGTGCTCCCCGGCCAGGTCGAAGTGCCAGAACTCGGTCGTGGTCCGGGTGCGGGCCACGTCGAACCGGGTCAGGTTGCCGCAGCCGCCACACCTCCAGCGCTGGTTCTCATCAGGCAGGGCGGTGGTCACGGGGCGGCTCCTCTGTCGTCCTCTGCAGGTGGTCTTCGCTGGTGCAGTGCTCCCACCAGCCTCCCACCAGCGTATTGCGCGCGTCGGCACGATTTCGTCGGTGCCCGGATCTAGCGTCGGTGACGTGAGCAGCTCCGCACCGATGCCGACCGAGAAGTCACGCTGGGACACCCAGCGCAGCTTCGACGAGCTCGGGCGGCCGCTGCGGGACATCACCTTCTGCGTCGTCGACCTCGAGACCACGGGCGGATCCGCCAAGGCCGGGTCGATGATCACCGAGATCGGAGCCGTGAAGGTGCGCGGCGGTGAGACCCTCGGAGAGTTCCAGACCTTGGTCAACCCGCACACGGCGATCCCGGCATTCATCGCCGTGCTCACCGGCATCACTGACTCCATGGTCGTCACGGCCCCCTCGATCGACGTCGCCCTCCCCCAGTTCCTCGAGTTCGCGCAGGGCTGTGTGCTGGTGGCCCACAACGCCCCCTTCGACGTCGGCTTCCTCAAGCACTTCGCCGCCGAACAGGGCCGCCCGTGGCCGCGGTTCGAGGTGCTCGACACCGCCCGCCTCGCGCGACGCGTGATCACCCGTGACGACGCCCCCAACTGCAAGCTCAGCTCACTGGCCGCCCACTTCGGCTCGGCGACCACGCCGAACCACCGCGCTCTCTCCGACGCCCGGGCCACCGTCGACGTGCTGCACGGGATGATGGAGCGACTCGGCGGCCTCGGCGTGCACACGCTCGAGGAGCTGCAGACGTTCAGCTCCCGGGTCTCTCCAGCCCAGCGGCGCAAGCGTCACCTGGCCGAGGCCCTGCCTCATGCTCCGGGCGTGTACCTCTTCCGCGACGAGCGCTCGCGGGTGCTGTACGTCGGGACGTCACGCGACCTCCGCTCGCGGGTCCGGTCGTACTTCACCGCGAGCGAGACCAGGTCCCGGATGGGCGAGATGGTCGGGCTGGCCAGCACGGTCACCGGCGTCGAGTGCGCGACACCGCTGGAAGCGGAGGTCCGTGAGCTCCGGCTGATCGCCGAGCACAAGCCGTCGTACAACCGTCGTTCGCGGTTCCCGGAGCGCGTGCACTGGATCAAGCTCACGGTCGAGCCCTGGCCGCGCCTGTCCGTGGTTCGCCGGGTGCAGGACGACGGTGCCGACTATCTCGGCCCGTTCTCGTCGAAGAAGACGGCCGAGAAGTGCCTCTCGGCCCTCCATGAGACATTTCCGATCCGGCAGTGCAGCGGCAGGATGCCACGACACCCCGTTCAGAGCGCCTGCGTGCTGGCTGAGATGGGACGCTGCCTCTCCCCCTGCAACGGCGCCACGGGCGCGGAGGAGTACGCCGCCGTCGTGGAGCGGCTACGCACCACGATCGTGGCACGCGGTGACGAGGTCGTGAGCACGCTCACGACACGGATGGACGCGCTGGCGGCCGACGAGCGCTTCGAGGAGGCCGGCGTCCACCGGGACCGCCTCGCCGCCTTCCTACGGGCGGCCGCGCGCACCCAGCGGCTGGCCACGCTGGCCGTGATCCCCGAGCTGGTCGCGGCTCGCAAGGAGGACGACGGCCGGTGGGCGGTGCACGTCGTGCGTCATGGCCGGCTCGCCGCCGCCGGGGTGATTCCCCCCGGGGCCGACGCCGGCCAGTGGGTGGTGGGGCTCAGGGCGAGTGCCGAGACCGTCTCCGGTGGTCCCGGCCCTGCCCCCTGCGCGAGCGTGGAGGAGACCGAGAAGGTGCTCAAGTGGCTCGAGTCGCCAGGCGTGAGACTGGTGCACGTCGACGGGGAGTGGACCTGTCCGGTGGCTGGAGCCACCCGGCATCTGCGCCTGCACGACGCGGTGAACCAGTCGCGGCAGACGCTGGTCCCGTTCGACGACCGCCGCGCCCTCGCCCCGATCCACCAGCCCGCCCGCTAGCCTGACCCCATGATCACCGCCATCGTCTTCGTGAAGGCCGACGTCGCCCGGATCCCCCAGGTCGCCGAGGCCATCGCGGCGCTTGACGGCGTCAGCGAGGTGTACTCCGTGACCGGCCAGATCGACCTGATCGCCATGGTCCGCGTCCGCAACCACGAGGACGTCGCCGCGGTCGTCGCCGATCGGCTGAACAAGGTCGACGGAGTGGTCGAGACCGAGACGCACATCGCGTTCCGTGCCTACTCCCAGCACGACCTCGAGTCCGCGTTCTCCCTCGGTCTGGACTAGCGCCGCTACCGCCAATTGTTGGCCGGGGTGGACGACCTCCTGCGATAACTCTCCCGCGCGCGAACCACGCTCTACGGTGACCTCGGGAATCGTGCGGCATACGGGAGGACGAGACATGTCGGCTACCAGGAACCACCGGTCGCGCGGGTCCGCGAAGACGGTCGTGGTCACAGTGACGCTGGCGGTCATCGCCACGCTTCTCTCGGCCACCGCGGCGTACGCCTCGGTGCCGCGCCCGACGCTGGTCTCTCCCAAGGGGAGCACCGTCGGAGCCAACCCCGTGCTCAAGTGGAAGCCTGTCCGCGGCGCGGTGTCCTACCAGGTGCAGCTGGCCCAGGGTGGTTCGTTCGGCACCATCCTCTTCGACGAGCGGACCGACAACACGCGTGCGGTGCCGACCAAGCAGCTTCCGATCGGCAAGCTCAGCTGGCGGGTCCGCGCCTACAAGGACTCCGGCGCCGCCAGCAGGTGGAGCTCGGCCTCGTTCACCCGGTCACAGCTGGCTGGCCCGACGCTGCTCGCCCCGGCGGATGGCGCCACGCTCTCCCAGCCGAGCAACCCCCCGCTCCTGCGGTGGAACCCGGTCGCCGGCGCCCTGAGCTATGAGATCGAGCTGGACGGGCCCGAAGAGGACTGGGTCGACACCACGACCTACACCACCCGCATCTCCTCCCTGGTGATCCCCGACCCGCAGGCGCCGGGCACCTTCGCCTGGCGGGTCAGGGCACTCCTGGACAGCGGCCTGAGCACGAAGCCCTCGGCAGCCAGGACGTACGACGTGGCACCGCTGCCGGTCGTTGGCCCGGCGACCCCGAACAGCACGGTCACCCCGGTCACCGACGTCGTCTTCGACTGGGACCCGGTCCCGGGCGCGATCTCCTACGACATCCGGGTCAGCTCAGACGACTCGTTCAACACCATCGTCGACTCGAAGGTCGTCCAGGGCACCCGCTACTCCCCTCCCACGACGTACAACAACGCCAACTACTGGTGGCAGGTGCGCCCGCGCAACATCTTCGGCCAGGCACAGGACTGGGACGGCGTCGAGATCCGGGTGTTCCGACGCGCCTGGCCCGACACGGCGTCGCTGGTCTACCCGGCCGCGGGCGCGAGCATCACCGGTGAGCTCTACTTCCAGTGGACCCCGGCCAAGCAGGCCGCTCGCTACCGCCTGGACGTCGGGACCGACCCGAACTTCTCGGCCAGCAAGTTCTACGACACCTGCTACACCACCGAGACGACCTACACCTCGGGTTACGCCAAGACGCCCAGCGACCCGTGCATGCCCAGCAAGGCCGCGACCTTCTACTGGCGGGTGCAGGCCCTCGACGACCCCAAGGCCGTCAACGGCGTCCTCTCCGCCGTGGGCTCGTTCACGTACACCCCCGTCGCCGCACCGGCACCGGGCAGCCCGCTCGGGCTCGTCACCGGTCAGCGGATCGCGCTGAACGGCAGCGGGCTCGAGTCAGGAGCCTGTGCCTCCGCGTCCTGCGACGACATGATGGCGACGCCGGTGCTCGACTGGTCGCCTGTCTCGGGCGCCGCCTCCTACCGGATCTACCTCTCCCACGACCCTGAGCTGACCAACCTGGTCTACGGGAACAAGGCCGACCCGGACAGCCTGCCGCGAACCACGAGCACGATGTGGACACCAGTGGATGCCCTGGACGAGAGCCAGGCCGGCGATGCCTACTACTGGTACATCCGCCCGTGCGACTCCAGCGGCCTCTGCGGAGTGGACCCGACCCAGGCGACCTACTCGTTCCGCAAGAAGTCCCCGGAGGTCCAGCGCGTGAGCCCGGCCGACGGCGCGACCGTGGCCAACGATGTGACCTTCACGTGGACGGACTACCTGACCACCAACGCCGCCAGCACCAACACGGCCACCGGGGAGCACCCCACCCAGGCCGCACGGTCCTATCACGTCCAGGTGAGCACCTCGCCCGCGTTCACGAGCCTCGTCGACGACGCCGTCGTGGACCAGACGACGTACACGGCCTACGACCAGACCTACCCCGAGGGCACCCTGTACTGGCGGATCCAGGCCGTCGACGGAATGAAGAACGGGCTGAGCTGGAGCGCGCCCTGGACTTTCGTGAAGCAGTCGCCGACGGTCTCGGGAACCAACCCGGCCGACGGCGCCAGGGTGTCGGGCACGCAGCCCTTCACCTGGCCCGAGCTCGACTTCGCGGGCAGCTACCAGGTCGAGGTGTACAAGAACGGCGACACCAACGCGTCCTCGGCCAACCGCGTGCTGTCGTTCACCAGCAAGCAGACGTCCTACTCGCCGACCTCCGCACTCCAGACGTCGTCGCGGCCCTACGTGTGGCGGATCCGACGTCTCGACTCGGACCGCCGCGTCGGTGCGTGGGGCTCCTGGCGCACCTTCACCGTGACGGGAGCCAGGCCGAAGCTGATCTCCCCTCGCTCGGGCGGCCGGGTCAGCAAGCGCAACGCCCTGTTCACGTGGCGCGCGATGTCCGGCGCCAGCTACTACGTGGTGGCGCTGCGCAAGGGCGGCTCGATCGAAGACACCGAGACCACGGTCGCGACCGCGTACGCGCCGTTCTCCGCCCTCGACCGCGGCAAGTGGCAGTGGCGCGTCACGTCGTACGACTCGTCCAAGCACGTGATCAAGAGCAGCGCCTGGCGGAAGTTCACCGCCCGCTGATGTCGTTCCGGGGCGGCCTCGCGGGGTCGCCCCGGAACACACACCTAGGCTGTCCGGCATGAACTGGCTGGATGTGCTCGGGTGGGGCGGCTCCGCTCTGCTCGTCTTCTCGGTGATGCAGGCACGGGTGCTGCGTTTCCGGGTGCTGAACCTTGTCGCCTGCGTCGTCCTGGCCGGCTTCAACGCTGCGATCGACGTCTGGTCGATGGTCGCGATGAACGTCGCCCTGACGTTGATCAACCTCTGGCACATCCGGACGCTCGTCTCGGACCGTCACGACGAGCAGGCCTTCGCGGTGATCGAGGTCGGTGCCAACGACGAGTACCTCCGCCACGTCCTGCGCGTGCACGGCTCGGACATTCTCCGCTTCCAGCCAGACTTTCTCTGGGACGGTGCCGCGCCCGGTCGCTCCGCGTTCCTCGTGCTGCACGGCGACGAGACGGTCGGGGTCGTCCTGCTCAGCGACGAGGGTGAAGGGGTGGCGAGGGTCGTCCTCGACTACGTCACCCCGAGGTTCCGCGACTTCTCGCCGGGTGAGTTCGTCTGGAAGCAGAGCGGAACCCTGCGGCACGGTGGCTTCAGCAGGGTGGTCACCTCGCCGGTGATGGTCGGCCCCTACTACGAGCGGATCGGCTTCACCCCGGAGAACGGCGCCTGGGCGCTCGACCTGTAGGTCAGCCGAGTCTGGTCGAGGCATCGACCCAGCGTTCGAGCGTGGCCTTCGCCGCTCCCGAGTCGAGCGCCTCGCGGGCGCGACCAATGCCCCTGTCGAGACGCTCGCCGAGGTCCGCCTCCTCCGCGGCGTGCACGGCCAAGGCCGCTCCCGCATTGAGCACGACCGCGTCCCGCACAGCGCCGGGCTCACCGTCCAGGAGCCGGCGTACGACGTCGGCGTTGTAGTCGGCGTCGCGGCCCCGGAGACCTTCTGCGGTCCCCTGGGGGATCCCGTGGTCGGCAGGGTCGATCGAGGTCGCCCTGACCTCTCCCCCGTGAACCATCCAGAGTCGCGAGGTCGTGGTCGTGGTCAGCTCGTCGAGACCGTCGTCGCCGCGGAACACCCAGGCGTCGACCCCGCGGCGAGCGAAGACTCCGGCCATCACCGGCGCCATGGTCGGGTCCGCGCAGCCGATCGCCTGCGCCTGTGGCCGAGCGGGGTTGGCCAGCGGCCCGAGGAAGTTGAAGGTGGTGCCGACCCCGAGCTCCCGACGGGGGACGGCGGCGAACCGCAAGGCGGGGTGGAACGCGGCAGCGAAGCAGAACGTGATCCCCGCTTCCGCCGCGACCCTCGCGACGACCGGGGCCGGCAGGTCGAGCCGGATGCCGAGCTTCTCGAGGACGTCGGCGCTCCCCGACTGCGAGGACGCGGACCGGTTGCCATGCTTGACCACGGTCACCCCGGCACCTGCGGCGACGATCGCGGCCATGGTCGAGATGTTCACCGACATCGACCGGTCGCCCCCGGTGCCCACCACGTCCAGCACCCGGCCGGGTACGTCGATCGGCGTGGCGTGCTCGAACATGCCGTCCACGAGCCCCTGCACCTCGTCGACCGTCTCGCCCTTGGCGCGCAGCGCCACCGCGAAGCCGGCGATCTGGGACGGGGTTGCCTCGCCCGCCAACACCTCGCCCATCGCCCAGCTGGTCTGCCCGGCCGAGAGGTCTGTGCCGGCGATCAGGGCGCCGAGCACCTCGGGCCACGAGTGGGCGGGCATCGCTGCTCCTTGTCAGGTCCGTCGGGGCGGGCGGCTCGACCAGCGCAGCTGGCCACGACCGGGAAGTGTCAGCCGACGGTCGGTGCGGGCACCGTGGGCCGGAGCAGACGGGTGACCGTCTCGGCGAGCTGGATCGGGTCGATCGGGTGGGGCACCGCCGCCTCGGCCCGCGACCACGTGGCCAACCAGGCATCCTCGACGCGGCCGGTGAGCACCAGGATCGGCGGGCACCGGAAGATCTCGTCCTTGAGCTGCTTGGCGATCCCCATCCCCCCGGCGGGTGCCGCTTCGCCGTCCAGGATCGCGAGGTCGACCAGGCCCGAGTCCATGTGCTGGATGACGACCGGCTCCGTGGCGACCTCGACGTACTGGAGCTCGGGGAGGTCGGGGTGCGGACGCCGCCCGAGGGCGAGGATCACCTGGCTACGGGTCGTCGAGTCGTCGCTGTAGACGAGGACCTTCAGCGGGGGCTGCGGGGACTGGTTCGAGGCGTGCGTCACAGGGGCGATCGTACCGGCTTGCCGAGTTCGACGAGGAGGCGGTTTGGCGAGTCTGCCTCGCCGGTCATGGCTGGCGGTTCGCGGCCTGTCGATCGAGGCGGTCCAGGCGGCGGTCCTCGCGACGGGCCTCCTGCATGGAGGAGCGGACCCACTGGACGAACAGCACGGTGAAGAACATCAACCCGATCAGGTCTCCGGACCCCCAGAGGATCCCACCGGCCAGATGCTGGTCCGCCGCCGCCGGAGGCAGCCACGGCATCTCGTGGTGCAGAGAGGGATACCAGTCCCCGCCGATGAGGGTGGTCTGGCTCATGATCGTGACGCCGAGGAAGGCATGGAAGGGCAGCGTCAGGAAGATCAGCAGCAGCCGGAAGGGGTACTGGACGCGTCCTGGTACTGGGTCTATGCCGAGCAACGGCCAGAAGAACAGCGCTCCGACCAGCACCAGGTGCACGTGCATCATCTCGTGGACGAACTCCGAGTGGAGCGAGGCGTCGTACCAGCCGGTGAAGTAGAGCGCCCAGGGACTGACGACGTACAGCACCAGCGTCAGCGGAGGGAAGGACAGGACCTGGGCCACCCGGGAGTGGAGTACGGCCAGCAGCCACCGTCGAGGTGCGCCGGGGAAGGTCCGCAGCGCCAAGGTGACGGGGGCCCCCAGCGCAAGGAAGAGGGGGACCACCATGGAGAGCACCATGTGCTGCACCATGTGCACGCTCAGGAGCGTGGTGTCGTAGCTCGCGATCCCCGACCCTGTGGCGAAGTAGAAGCTGCCCATCCCGCCGACCAGGAAGGCCACCGTCCGGCCGACCGGCCAAGCGTCCCCACGGCGCCTCAGCACGTGGACGCCCCAGGCGTAGAGCCCGGCCGTACACACGGTCAGCAGCAGCAGGATTGGGCTGAACTCCGGCTGCGCAAGGACCTGGCTGGGCGTGAACGGGGGCAGCCCGGAGACGTGGTCGAGGGGGAAGTACACCCTCCAAGCGTAGGGGTGGACCGGTCCGGTCCCGACCTCGGATCCGGGCGTCCGGAAGCCCGGATCACGCGCCTGCAGGATCGCAAGTCCGCGGGGTGTGAAGTATCCGACTCAGAAACCCTGGGGGTCGGCGTGCCACGACGACGCTGTCAAGACATAATGACCGGGTGGCGACGACAGCAACCGCGATTCCGGCATCCCGACTCCACGGGCACCACGACCGACCGAGCATGGTCAGTGTCGGCACGATCGTCTGGCTCTCCAGTGAGCTGATGTTCTTTGCCGCCCTGTTCGCGTGCTACTTCACGATCCGGGCGGTCAGCCCGGGTCTCTGGGCGCAGGACACGGCGTTGTTGAACGTGCCGTTCTCCACGGCCAACACCACGATTCTCGTTCTGTCCTCCGTGACCTGCCAGCTCGGCGTCTTCGCTGCCGAGCGCGGCCAGGTGGGCCGCACCGGCGGGTTGCTGCAGGTCAAGGGGTGGGGCCTCCGTGAGTGGTTCGTGCTCACCTACCTGATGGGCGCGGTCTTCATCGGCGGTCAGGCACTCGAGTACACCGCCCTGCTGCACGAGGGCGTGAGCATCCCGTCCTCCGCCTACGGCACCGTGTTCTACCTGACCACGGGCTTCCACGGTCTGCACGTGACCGGCGGACTGATCGCCTTCCTGTTCGTCCTGGGCCGCACCTTCATGGCTCGTAAGTTCACGCACGAACAGGCCGTCAGCGCCATCGTGGTGTCGTACTACTGGCACTTCGTCGACGTGGTGTGGATCGGCCTGTTCGCGACCATCTACCTCATCAAGTAGTCAGGGACAGGACTCGTGCGACTCGCCTCCCGCCTCACCGGCCGCCTCTCACGGAAGCGCCGCAGCCCGCTCGCCGGGCTTGTCGTCCTGCTGCTCGGCCTGCTGGTCACCGGTGTCGCGTACGCCGGCTTCGCGCCGGCCAACGCCGGAGCCCGCACCGACGACGCCGCGACCGTGGCCAAGGGCCGCAACCTCTTCCTCGTCGGCTGCGCCACCTGCCACGGCCAGAACGGCGAAGGCGTCGTGACCAAGCAGGGTGGCCAGTTCGGCCCCCCCTTGGTCGGCGTCGGCGCCGCAGCGGTCGACTTCCAGGTCGGCACCGGCCGGATGCCGATGGCCCAGCCCGGTGTCCAGGCGCTGAGCAAGCGCCCGGTGTACGACGACCAGGAGATCCGTGAGCTGGCGGCGTACGTCGCCTCTCTCGGCCCCGGCCCGTCGATCCCCGCAGCGGACGCCTACGACGTCTCAGGCCTCCCGAACGAGTCCATCGTGCGCGGCGGAGAGTTCTTCCGCACCAACTGCACCGCCTGCCACAACTTCGCCGGCTCGGGTGGCGCCTTGCCGGGCGGCAAGTTCGCTCCCTCGCTCGACGGCGTGACGAACAAGCACATCTACGAGGCCATGCTCACCGGACCGCAGCAGATGCCGGTGTTCTCCGACTCGGTGATGACGCCCGAGGACAAGCGCGACATCATCGCCTACCTGAAGAAGAACGAGGCGACCCCGCAGTACGGCGGCTTCAACCTCGGCTCCTTCGGCCCGGTCAGCGAGGGTCTCTTCGCCTGGCTCCTCGGCATCGGGGGCCTGGTCGGCTTCGCGGTCTGGATCGCCGCCCATACGACTCGCTCCGAGAAGAACAAGGTGGACGCGTGAGCAACGACATCGAGCCCGCGGGCGCGCACGGCGCCGGCAGCGACCTCGCCCACGTCGAGGGAGACCCGATCGCCGACCCGGGTCTCGAGCCGCACCGCTGGCGCCCCACCGACGTCGACCCCGCTGCGGAGAAGCGGGCCGAGCGCCAGGTGGCCACGCTCTTCGGACTGTCGTCGGTCTTCGCGATCCTGTTCGTGGTCGCCTACTTCGTCTTCCACATCGGCGACGACCCCACGGTCATCCTGGGGATGGGCGCCTCCAACGTTGCCCTCGGCCTGACCCTTGGGCTCTCGCTCATGTGCATCGGCATCGGAGCCATCCAGTGGGCCCGCAAGCTGATGGACGACCAGGAGATCGTCGAGATGCGCCACTCGGCGGCCTCGAGCGAGGAAGACCGGGCCACCGCGGTGGACGCCTTCCTCACCGGTGTCTCCGAGTCCGGCATCGGCCGCCGGCCGCTGATCCGCAACTCCCTGATCGGTGCCATGGGCGCGCTCGGGCTGCCCGTGATCGTCGCGCTGCGCGACCTCGGTCCGCTGCCCGGTGATGCGCTCGACCGCACCGTGTGGAAGAAGGGCGTCCGGGTCGTCAACGACGTGTCCGGTGCGCCCATCCGGCCGAGCGACATGGAGATCGGGCAGCTCGTGAACGCCGAACCGGAGCTGTTCTTCATGAACAACGCCGAGGGCGACCCGCTCTACGAGGGCGCGGCTCTCAACCGTGAGAAGGCCAAGGCGGCCGTGATCGTGGTCAAGATGCAGCCGCAGGACATCACCCCGGCCAGCGGGCGTGAGAACTGGGGAATCGACGGGGTCCTGTGCTTCTCCAAGATCTGCACCCATGTGGGCTGCCCGATCTCGCTGTGGGAGCAGCAGTCGCACCACCTGCTGTGTCCGTGCCACCAGTCGACCTTCGACCTCGGTGACAACGGGCGCGTCATCTTCGGGCCGGCTGCCCGCTCGCTCCCCCAGCTTCCACTGAGCCTCGACACCGAGGGCTACCTCATCGCGCAGAGCGGCTTCACCGAGCCGGTCGGACCGAGCTTCTGGGAACGTGGGTGACTGAGATGACTGCCGCAACGACCAACGGCACCACTCCGGCCAAGGCCGCCAAGCCGTCGAAGGCAGGCGCCGCGGCCAACTGGGCGGACGAGCGCCTCGGCATCGCCGGCCTCGCCAAGAAGAACCTGCGCAAGGTCTTCCCCGACCACTGGTCCTTCATGCTCGGTGAGATCGCGCTCTGGAGCTTCGTCGTCCTGCTCCTGACCGGTGTCTTCCTCACGCTGTGGTTCAAGCCGAGCATGGGCGAAGTCGTGTACGACGGCTCCTACGCCCAGCTGCGCGGCCTCCACATGTCGGAGGCCTACGCCTCGACCCTGGACATCTCGTTCGATGTCCGCGGCGGTCTGCTGATGCGCCAGATGCACCACTGGTCGGCCATGCTCTTCGTCGCGGCCATGCTCGTGCACCTGATGCGGGTCTTCCTCACCGGCGCGTTCCGCAAGCCACGTGAGCTGAACTGGACCATCGGCGGCCTGCTGCTGATGCTCGGCATCCTCGAGGGCTTCGCGGGCTACTCCCTCCCCGACGACCTGCTCTCCGGCACCGGCCTGCGCATCGCGCAGGGGCTGATGCAGTCGATCCCGGTCGTGGGCACCTACGTGTCGTTCTTCGCCTTCGGCGGGGAGTTCCCGGGCGAGGCGATCATCCCCCGCCTGTACACCGTGCACGTTCTGTTGATCCCCGGCCTGCTCCTGGCTCTGATCGGCGCCCACATGCTCCTGCTCGTCTACCACAAGCACACGCAGTGGCCTGGGCCCGGCCGCACCGAGAAGAACGTCGTCGGCTTCCCGATGCTCCCCGTGTACGCCGCCAAGGCCGGCGGGTTCTTCTTCATCGTCTTCGGTGTCACCGCCCTGATGGGGGCCTTGCTGACGCTGAACCCGGTGTGGCGGTTCGGTCCGTACACGCCGTCCGAGGTGACCGCCGGTTCCCAGCCCGACTGGTACATGGGCGTCGCCGAGGGCCTGCTCCGGATCATGCCCGGCTGGGAGACGCATCTGTTCGGCTTCACGCTGAGCTGGAACGTGCTCCTGCCCGGTGTCGTCGCGCCAGGGGTGATCTTCACCGCCGTGCTGGTCTACCCCTTCATCGAGGCGTGGATCACCGGCGACCGGCGGGAGCACCACCTGCTCCAGCGGCCGCGCAACGCCCCCACGCGCACGGCCTTCCTGGTCGCGATGATGACGCTCTACGGCTTGTTGTGGGCCGCCGGCGGCAACGACATCCTGGCCGTGATCTTCAACCTGAACCTGAACCAGATCACGTACTTCATGCGCGGTGCCGTGTTCATCGGGCCCGTGATCGCGTTCCTGATCACGCGGCGCTGGTGCATCTCCCTCCAGCGGGCCGACCGGGACAAGCTCCTGCACGGCTACGAGACCGGAGTGATCATGCGCTCCCCCGAGGGCGGGTACACCGAGCGGCACCTGCCGATCAGCGAGGACGAGGCCTACACCCTCACCGCGCGGCAGCGCGACGTCGTTCACGAGATCGGCGAGGAGACGGATGCGAACGGCGTCCCCGCTCCCAGCCGGCGGGTGGCACACCTGCGAGCCAAGCTGTCCGGCTTCTGGTTCGGCCAGGCCATCCAGAAGCCGACCCGCGAAGAGCTCGAGGAGGCACACGCTCACGCCGCCCACGAGCTCGCCGAGCACGACGACCGTCACAGTGCCGATGGCCACCAGTTCGACGGCCGGCACGAGGTTCACGGCGAGGAGCTTCACTCCTAGGAGCCCTTTCCGGGCGAAGTGCACGTCTGCGCCTGCGTCGACCCTGATAATCGATACATGTCCGGGACCGGCGTACGGCGCAGCGTGCTGCTCCTGGCTGCGCTCGCATTGCAGATCCTGGTGCCTCTCGTCGCCTACTTCCGTCCCCCGCCGGCGATGTTCGGCTTCCAGATGTACTCCGGGCGTGGCTCCTTCGAGCTCCGCGTCCTCGACGCCTCCGGACAGCGGATCAAGGTAGACGTCCACCCCCTCGTGGCCAACTTCCGGGGCGAGGTCGACTGGACCCGCCGGCTTCCGGAGTACCTCTGTGCCCACGTCGACGGTGCGGCCTCGGCGAGAGTACGCAGCCACGGCCGTGTGCGGCAGGTCTCGTGCAGCGGCTGAGCGACATCGAGGTCGACGCTCGCGCCCTGGCCCTGGCCCGTATCGGCATCGGGCTGGGCGCGCTGCTCAACATCGTCGAGGCCTACTTCACCCTGATCCAGGTGGCCGAGGACGGGACCGTCGCCATGCCCACCTTCGACGGGCTTCCAGCCGTCACCACTGTCACCGTGACCGTGTTCCTGGCGCTCACGGCGCCCGCTGCGATCGCCCTGATGCTCGGGTTGTTCGTCCCGGTGGTGGCTCCCTGGCTGGCCGTCACCACCCTGGCCGTGATCGCGTGGGAGCAGCAGACGTACTCCAACCACTACGTCCTCGCGGCATGGCTGTGCGCGTGGCTCACTTTCGCCCGCAGTGACCGGACCTGGGCCCTGGGTGCGGCGGACCGGGCGCCCGCGGCGCCGACGCTGGACCGAGTCGTGCTCCTGATGACCCAGCTGAGCATCTGCTACTGCTTCGCGGCACTCGTGAAGCTGAACGGCCGATTCCTGTCAGGAGACACGCTTCGCGGCTACATGTCTGTCGGACTCCCGGACGCCGCCTATCCCCTGCTGGCGGTCGCCACGGTCGCGACCGAGTTCACACTGGCGGTGGGGCTGTGGATCCCACGGTTCCGTTGGGTGGCCGCGGCCGCCGGGCTCGGGCTGCATCTGGTCATCCCGTTCACGATCACCAAGCCCTACCCGCTGGTGTCGTTCTCGATCATCTGCCTGTCGCTCTACCCGCTGTTCCTGACCCGCCCGTCGACGATTCGGTCACCTCAGTGGAGCGCGGAGCCCCGCTTGTAGTCCTTGAACGAGAGGTTCCAGTCGCCGTACCCGTTCGTCAGGGTCATCTGCCGGTCCGTGCCCTTGACGTCCACGACGTCACCGCGCTTGGTGAGGTGGTAGAGCCAGGCGGCATTGCCGGTGCTCATGCCGACGCAGCCGTGGCTGACGTTGGCACTGCCCTGGGAGCCCTCGGACCACGGAGCGGCGTGCAGGAACTCGCCGCTGTAGGTGACCCGCAGGGCGTACTCGACGTCCTCGATGTTGTAGTACTCCGGGTCGTCCTTCTTGATGCCGGTGGTCGCCGCGTCCATCCGCTTGCTGCGGAACTTCTCGACGATGACCTTCACCCCGGAGCGGGTCTCGAACCCGGGCTTGCCGCCACTGATCGGGATCGTGCGTGCGAGCTGGCCGTTCACGTAGGTGCGCGCCACGTGTTGGGCGACATTGACCCTCGTGATCACGGAGTCGCCGACCTTGAAGGTCTGGGTGCGGCTGAGCTGACCGAAGATGCCGTTGCCGGCCGGCACGGAGTTGATGTCCGCGTCCACGGTCACCTCGGTGCCAGGCTTCCAGTAGTGCACCGGTCGCCAGTGCGCCTCGTAGTCGCTGATCCAGTACCACGAGCCCTTCTGGCCCGAGGAGTTGCGGACGTGGAGGTGGCGCTCGATGGACTTCTTGTTCGTGACCGCGATGTCGAACTTGACGATCACGGGCATTCCGACGCCCACCGTCTCGCCCTGCAGGGGCGCGATGCTGGGGTACGTCTGCTGGTCCAGCGTCAGCGGCTCCGTGCGGAAGCGGCTTCGGTCGGTCTTCTCCAGGCCGTCGGAGTCGACGGCCACGCTGCGGACGACGTACTTCGTGCCTGGCTCGAACCGGTCGGTCGCGACCCACGACGTCTTGTCGGACGACAGCTCGCCGGTGAGCTTCTTACGCTCCTTGCCCGCACGGACGACCACGTCCGAGAAGGTGCCGTCGGCGACGTCCAGCCTGAGCGCGGCATCCACGGGCACGGCGCGGGAGCCGGCGTCGATGCTGGAGCTGATCTTGGCGGCCGACTCGGTGGGGGCCGTTTCAGAGGGAGACTCCGAGGGCGATGCGCCACCAGCCCGCGGGGTGTCCTCCGCGTTGGCGTTGCAGCCGGAAACTGCCAGACCCAGCGCGAGCGCGCCAAGGGCACCGGCGCGCAGGCGCCCGGCAGCTAGGTGTCGGACCGTCATGGAACTCCCCGAATCGTCAGAAATCTCCCTACAAGGGTAACAACCGATCGGGAATGCTTCCGCCACAGAGGCTCCGCGGAGCGGTGGCGATGGTCACGCCACGGTGTGGAATAGCTCAGTCAGTGCGCGTGCTCGCCGCGGTAGTACTCGAAGATCCAGCCACTCAGGGCGATCGCGCCGAGCCCGACGCCGATGATGAAGAGCCACCAGCCGAAGACGACCCCGAGCACGCAGACCGCGAGCGTGGCGGCGCACCACAGCGGCCACCAGCTGTACGGCGGGAAGAAGCCCAGCTCGCCCGCGCCGTCTGCGATCTCGGCGTCCTTGCGGTCCTCCGGGCGCGGACTCTCCATCCGCGCCGAGTGGACGCCCAGGTAGAGCGTGACCAGCAGCATCAGCAGGAAGGTCATCACCAGCGCCGAGGTGCCGGTGGGGTCTCCGGCGATGAACCAGTACGCCGGCGCGACGAGCGCGAAGAAGATCGCGCAGATCCCGAAGATCCAGGTTTCGGCCTTCATCGGTCAGTCACCCTTCACGTCATCGGAGCCTCGGCCCATGGTCTGGTCGAGGTGAGCCTGGCGCCCTTCCATGTTCGGAGCATCGGTCAGCTCGTCGTCGCCCAGCCGGTTGTTGTCGGCCATCTCCAGCGCCGCGACCTCCGGGTGGTGCAGGTCGAACGCGGGCGACTCCGAGCGGATCCGCGGAATCGACACGAAGTTGTGCCGGGGCGGCGGCGAGCTGGTGGCCCATTCGAGGGAGCGTCCCCAACCCCAGGGGTCGTCGACGCCGACCAGCGGCGAGAGCCTGGACTGGTAGACGTTGTAGAGGAACGGAAGGGTCGAGGCACCGAGCAGGAACGCACCGATCGTCGAGATCTGGTTCAGCGTCGTGAAGCCGTCCGTCGGCAGGTAGTCGGCGTACCGACGGGGCATCCCCTCGACGCCCAGCCAGTGCTGGACGAGGAAGGTCGTGTGGAAGCCGATGAACAGCATCCAGAAGTGGACCTTGCCGAGGCGCTCGTTGAGCATCCGGCCGGTCATCTTCGGCCACCAGAAGTAGAAGCCCGCGAACATCGCGAACACGACGGTCCCGAAGACGACGTAGTGGAAGTGGGCGACCACGAAGTACGAGTCGGACACGTGGAAGTCGAGCGGAGGCGAGGCCAGGATGATGCCGGTCAGGCCACCGAAGAGGAAGGTGGTCAGGAAGCCGACGGACCAGAGCATGGGCGTGTCGAAGCTGATCGACCCGCCCCACATAGTGCCGATCCAGTTGAAGAACTTCACCCCGGTCGGTACGGCGATCAGGAACGTCATGCCCGAGAAGAAGGGCAGGTCGACCGCGCCGGTGACGAACATGTGGTGGGCCCAGACGGCAACCGACAGGATCGCGATGCCCAGGGTCGCGGCGACAAGGCCGACGTAGCCGAAGATCGGCTTGCGGCTGAACACCGGGAGGATCTCGGTCACGATGCCGAAGAACGGCAGCGCGATGATGTAGACCTCGGGGTGGCCGAAGAACCAGAACAGGTGCTGCCACAGGATCGGGCCACCGTGCACGGCATCGAAGACATGGGCTCCGAGCGTCCGGTCGGCCTCGAGCGAGAGCAGCGCGCCGGCCAGGATCGGGAACGCGATCAGCACCAGGAGGCTGGTGACCAGGGTGTTCCAGACGAAGATCGGCATCCGGAACATGGTCATGCCGGGTGCCCGCATGCAGATGATCGTGGTGATGAAGTTGACCGCACCGAGGATCGTGCCCAGGCCGGCCAGCCACAGCCCCATGATCCACAGGTCGCCACCGACACCGGGTGAGCGGACCGCGTCCGAGAGCGGGCTGTAGGCGAACCAGCCGAAGTCAGCGGCTCCCTGCGGGGTCAGGAACCCGGCGGCGGCGATCAGACCACCGAAGAGGAAGAGCCAGTAGCTGAACATGTTCAGCCGCGGGAACGCGACGTCGGGCGAGCCGATCTGCAGCGGCATGATGACGTTGGCGAACCCGAAGAACAGCGGGGTCGCGAACAGCAGCAGCATGATCGTGCCGTGCATCGTGAACAGCTGGTTGTAGAGCTCGTCGTTGACGACCTGCTGACCCGGGAAGGCCAGCTCGGAGCGCATCAGCAGCGCCATGATGCCGCCGATGAGGAACCAGGCGAAGGACGTGCCCAGGTACAGCTTGCCGATCACCTTGTGGTCGGTCGTGGTGAGCACCCGGACGATCTGCTGGCCGAGTGGCTTGCGCAGGGGAACGCTGGCGGCAGTGGTCACTCCGTGCCTCCGTCCTGGTCGTATCCGGCTTGGGTGCGCGCATCGGCCCCACCGAGCGCCGGGCCGATGTTGCCGTCGGTCTCGAGCTTGCGGAGGTGCGCCTTGTAGTCGGTCTGGCTGACGACGTGCACGCTGAACAGCATCTTCGAGTGGTAGACCCCGCAGAGCTCGGCGCAGCGACCGACGTACGTCCCGACGCGGGTCGGGGTGAACGAGAAGTGGTTGGAGCGGCCCGGGACCACGTCCATCTTGAACAGGAACGCCGGCACCCAGAACGAGTGGATCACGTCGGGCGAGGACAGGTTGACCGTGATGCTCTGGTCGACCGGGAGGTAGAGCGTCGGGATGACCGAGGCGGTTCCAGCCTCGAAGACGGTCTTCCCGCCGATCGCGTCCTCGTTCATGTAGTTGAAGGTCCACGACCACTGCTGGCCGACCACGTCGATCGTGTGGTCGGGGTTCGGCTCGTCCGCGAGCACCTTGTCCTGAACCGTCACGGTCCAGTAGAAGAGCACGATCACCATGATGATCGGCGCGATCGTGTAGAAGATCTCGATCGGCAGGTTGTAGCGCGTCTGCACCGGAACGTCGGTCTCGCTGCGGCGGCGGTACCGGAACGAGACGTACCCGATCAGGCCCCACACGATGACGCCGGTGATGATCGCGGCGAGCCACGACCAGCGCCACAGGTCATAGATGTACGGCGCCTGCTTGGTGACCCCTTCCGGCATCGCCAGACGGTTGATCTGGGCCTGGTCTGCGCTGGAGCATGCTCCGAGCATCAGCAGGCTGCCAGTCACCAGGACCCCGGTCGCCATACGGCGGACACGCTTGGGGAGCTCCAGACCCACGAACAGGCCTCTCTACTCACGGACGGGACATGCGGAACATTACTCCAGAGGCACCGTCGTTTGGCGCCCAGGTGGGCCGGTAAGTTCCGGGTGTGACATTTGACGCAGGCGGCGGCCCGGTCTACCTCGACAGTGCCTCGTCAGAACCGCTCCATCCTGCGGCCCGCGAGGTGCTCCTCGAGGCACTGGACCGAGGCTGGGCGGACCCCCGGCGGCTGCACGGTCCGGCCCGGAACGCCCGCCTGATCCTCGACAACGCGCGGGAGGTGGTGGCTACCTGTCTCGGTGCTCGGCCGGACGAGGTCACCTTCACCTCCTCGGGCACCGCGGCCGTCCATCTCGGACTGCTCGGGCTCCTCGAGGGGCGGGCCCGGTCGAGCCGACACCTGGTCCACTCGGCGGTCGAGCACTCGGCGGTGCTGCACGCCGCGCGCTGGCACGAGGGCCGCGGCGGGACGGTCTCCTCGATCCCCGTCGACCGGTCGGGCCGGATCCAGGTCCCTGCGCTGACCGAGATCGGGACGGCCTCGGCTGCCGTCGTCGCGGTCCAGTCCGCCAACCACGAGGTGGGTACCCGCCAGCCCCTCGCCGAGGTGATGACAGCCGCCGGGGCCACGCCGGTCTTCGTCGACGCCTGCGCGTCGGCCGGACGTGAGCCGCTTGCCGAGGGCTGGTCCGCAGTCGCCGCCAGCGCTCACAAGTGGGGCGGGCCCGCGGGCGTCGGGGTGCTCCTCGTGCGCAAGGGCGCCCGGTGGCGGGCCGCCTTCCCTGCCGATGACCGGGTCGACGAGCGCGCCACGGGCTTCGAGAACGTCCCGGCCGCGCTTGCGTCCGCCGCGGCACTGAGCGCCGTCCTGGAGAACCGTGAGGAGACCGAAGCGCGGCAGCATGCCCTGGTCGACCGGGTCCGCACCCGGGTCGCTGCCGACGTACCCGACGTCGAGGTGGTCGGCGACCCGGCGGACCGACTCCCCCATCTGGTCACGTTCTCGTGTCTGTACGTCGAAGGCGAGGCGCTCGTGACCGAGCTGGAGAAGCTGGGGTTCTCCGTCGCGAGCGGCTCGGCCTGCACGGCGTCGAGCCTGACTCCGAGCCACGTGCTCGCCGCGATGGGCGTGCTCACCCACGGCAACGTGCGACTCTCCGTGGGCCTTCGGACCACCGAGGCCGACATCGATCGCTTCCTGCAGGTGCTGCCCGAGGTCGTCGGCCGCCTGCGTCAGGAGGCCGGGCGATGACCGAGGCGGACGTCGACCTGGACTGCCGAGGCCTGCGTTGCCCCCTGCCGGTGATCAAGCTGGCCAACGCCTGCGACGAGCGCAGAGGCGCGCCTCTGGTGGCCGTCGGCCAGGTCGTGGCGGTGGCCTCGACCGACGTCGCCTCGGGGGTGGACATCCCGGCCTGGTGCCGGATGCGCGAGCAGGAGTTCCTCGGGGAGAGTTCCGCAGCCGACGGCACCCCGGTCTATCTGGTGCGCCGGCTCCGTTAGAGGTGCGCGGCCACCTCGGCCGCCGCGTCGGCGCCGTACGCCGACTCCATCCGCGCGAGGAACGCGTCGCGGGAGAAGGAGTACTCCTGCGTGCCCACCCGCTCCACGACGTACACCGCGAGCAGGCAGCCGAGCTGGGCGGCGCGCTCCTGGGAAAGACCCCAGGCGAGCGCCGCCAGGAACCCGGCCCGGAACGCGTCCCCTACACCGGTCGGCTCGACCTTCTCGATCTCCGGCACCGCGGCCACGGTCACCGGCTCCTCACCGCTGTGCTCGATGCGGACGCCGTCGGCCCCCAAGGTGACCACCCAGGTGTCCACCCGGTCGAGGATGTCCGCACGGGACCAGCCGGTCTTCTGCTGGATCAGGCTGGCTTCGTACTCGTTCGAGAAGAGGATCGCGGCGCCGTCCACCAGCTGGCGGATCAGGTCCCCGTCGCCGAAGGCCAGCTGCTGCGACGGGTCGGCGATGAAGGGGTAGCCCCGCTGACGGGACTCCTCGGTGTGCCGGAGCATGGCGTCGGGGTCGTTGGGCGCGACCACCACGTAGTCAACCTCGCCGGTCCGCTGCGCGATCGGCGCGAGCTCGATCTCCCTCGCCTCGGACATCGCCCCGGGGTAGAACGACGCGAACTGGGCCATCGCCGAGTCGTTGGTGCACACGAACCGTGCCGTGTGCTTCGTGGCGCTGACGTGCACCGACGAGCAGTCCACGTTGTGCCGCTCGAGCCAGGATCGGTAGTCCACGAAGTCCTCGCCCACGGCGCCGACGAGGACCGGGCGGAGCCCGAGCTTGCCGAGCCCGAAGCAGATGTTCGCCGCACACCCGCCACGGCGGATCTCGAGGTCGTCGACCAGGAAGCTCACGGAGAGCTTGTCGAGCTGGTCCACGACCAGCGAGTCGGAGAACTTGCCGCCGAACGACATCAGGTGGTCGGTGGCGATCGAGCCGGTGATCAGCAAAGACATGGGGCCTCGAGGCTTCCGGGACGGGCGGGTCGGCGGGTTGTCGCGCGTAGGGGGAGCGATAGGGAGATTTAACGCGACGCGGGCACCCTACCGGCCGGTACGTTTCGGGG
Source organism: uncultured Actinomycetota bacterium (assembly GCA_963740525.1). GTDB lineage: Bacteria > Actinomycetota > Actinomycetes > Propionibacteriales > Nocardioidaceae > CAVUEG01. Next base: position 41,276 of record CAVUEG010000003.1, on the reverse strand, counting down.
TACCCGTCAGTAGCCTCTACCGTCAAAAGCATGAGCTACCAGCGACTGGCCTACGACGACGCCTCCAGCGCCCATGAGATGTACACCGACTGCGAGGCGGTCGGATCGTCGATGCGACTGCCCGAGCGACGCAGCCGCGCCGAGCGCACCGAGGCCGCGGCACTGAAGCCTGCACCGAGCATCTACTTCGAGGACTACCCCCGTGAGGTGCGCAAGTCCGAGATCAAGGTCAGCGAGGCCGCCGCCCGCCTAGCCTCAGCGATGCACCTGCACCTCGACTGAGCCCCCACCGCGCGTCTGCAGCACGAGAGCCCGCATCCCCTCGGGGATGCGGGCTCTCGCTTGCGCATGGGTGCGCGTGTGGGGGCCAGTGACCCCGCTTGCTCAGTGGAACGAGTCGCCGCAGGCGCAGGACCCGCCGGCGTTCGGGTTGTCGATCGTGAAGCCCTGCTTCTCGATCGTGTCCACGAAGTCGATCGTCGCGCCGTTGAGGTAGGGGACGCTCATCCGGTCGACGACGACGCTGACGCCGTTGAAGTCGGTGACGAGGTCGCCGTCGAGGCTGCGCTCGTCGAAGAACAGCTGGTAGCGAAGGCCGGAGCAGCCGCCGGGCTGGACGGCGATGCGCAGTGCCAGGTCGTCGCGACCCTCCTGCTCGAGGAGGCTCTTCACCTTCGAGGCGGCTTCGTCGCTGAGGTTGATGCCGTCGGTGCGGTGCTCTTCGGTGGTCTGGACCTGCTCGGTCATCGTCTCGGCTCCCAAGTGTGCGAGGTCGGTACTGCCTGTGCTCGCTTCAATGGTCGCACATCGTCGGATATTCCCCGAGTCCCCTCAGAAGGACCAGCTGCGGGCCGTGCGGGACGCCAGCTGCGCCAGCGTCCCTGCGGGATCGGCGAACGCCGCCGCCTCCCCCACCAGGTCCACCACGGCGTACGCCGACTCGACCCCGAGGGCCCGCATCTCACGGGAGCCGACCAGCACCTGACCGGCGAGCGCGATGCACGGCACCAGACCCTCGGCTGCCAGCCTTGCGACGCCGTACGGGACCTTGCCCGAGCGTGAGGAGAAGTCGAAGGCTCCCTCGCCGGTGATGACGAGGTCCGCCGAGGCGACCCGGGCGGCCAGGCCCACGGCGTCGGCGACCAGGTCCACGCCCGGTTGCCTGCTCGCGCCGAGGAGGAGCAGCGCGAAACCGAGCCCGCCGGCGGCTCCGGCGCCCTTCGAGAGTGCGAGCTTGCGGTCGGTTGCCACGGCCAGTCGTTCCAGGAGAGAGTCGACCGCCATCAGCCGCTCACCGGGCAGACCCTTCTGCGCGCCGTAGACGCTCGTCGCCCCGGTGAGGCCGAGCAGCGGGTTGTCGACGTCGCTCGCGGCCAGCAGCGTTACCCCTGCGAGCCGCTCGACCGCGGGCGCCAGGTCGACCTCGCCGAGGTCCGCCAAGGCCGCGGGTCCGCCGGCCAGGGGCTCCCTGGGCGTGGCGCCGAGGGCGGCCAGCAGCCCCGCTCCCCCGTCGTTGGTGGCCGTCCCGCCTAGCCCCACGACCACGGTCGAGGCGCCGGCGGCCACGGCGTGGACGACCAGCTCGCCGACTCCCACGCTGCTGGCGTGCTCGGGTCGGCGCTCGTCGACCGGGGTCAGGTGTAGACCCACGGCCTGCGACGACTCGACGTACGCCGTGCCCCCGACGAGGAGTACGGCTGCGGGCACGGCGTCGCCGTACGGGCCGGTCACGGTGACGCCCAGCAGCTCACCCCCGAGCGATGCGTGCAGCACGTCGACGAAGCCAGGACCGCCGTCGGCCATGGGCACCAGGTCGAGGACGTCCTCGGGGGCGTGCTCCGCCCACCCGCGGGCGATGGCCTGCGCGGCCTCGACCGCGGTGAGGGTCCCCGCGAACTTGTCGGGGGCGATCACGACGCGCATGCGGCCATCCTGCCGTGCCGCTCGCTATCGTCGAGCGGTGCCCGCCCCGCTGATCCGTCCCATGGTCGAGAACGACATCGCTGCAGCCGAGCGGCTCAGCGCAGAGAGCTTCTACGACCTGGACCTGCGCACGTTCCAGCGCGACTGGCCGGAGCCGTCCATGCGAGGCCCCGACCGACGCGAAGGCTGGGTCGCGAGGACCACGGCGTTCCTCGCGAACGACGGGGAGGGCTGCTGGGTGGCGGAGGACGACTCGGGCATGCTCGGGTTCGCGACCAGCTTCGTGCGCGACAAGACCTGGTGCCTGGCGACGTACGCCGTCCGCCCGCAGGCGCAGGGTCAGGGGCTCGGCCGCCAGCTGCTCGAGGCGGCACTCTCACACGGACGCCGCCGTGGCTGCCTGCGCGGGATGCTCGCGGCCTCCGCAGACCCGAAGGCGTTCCGTCGCTACCACGCGTGCGGGTTCGTGATGCATCCCCAGATGTTCCTCAGCGGCCGCGTCCCGCGCGAGGTGCTGCCGGTCGTCGAGGCTGTCCGTGACGGGTCCGCCGCCGATCTCGACCTGATGAGCTCGGTCGACCGCCAGACCCGCGGCGCGGCGCACGCGCCCAGTGACCACGCGGTGCTGCAGCGCACCTGTCGTCTGATCGTCGCCGACGGACCGCACGGGTCCGGCTACCACTACGTGGATGCCGTCGGCACGTCGCATCTGCTTGCGGCGACGAGCCGCAGGGTCGCGACCGACCTTCTCTGGGAGGGATTGGCAGCCTCCAGCCCCGACCAGGACGTCATGGTCTTCCACGTCACAGCGGCCAACTCGTGGGCGGTCGACGTCGGGATCGAGGCGAAGCTCGACGTCCACACCAGCGGCTACCTCGGGCTGCGAGGCATGCGGCCGCCCACGCCGTACCTGCACAACGGGGCGCTGCTCTAGCCCTGGGACCGCTGTAACCGGTCAATTGCGCTGTTACGACAGCGCTGGGGCTGCTCTACCCGCTCTATCCGCGCAATTGCGCTGTTACGACAGCGCCGGGGCTGCACTACCCGCTCTATCCGCGCAATTGCGCCGTTACGACAGCGCCGGCGCTGCACCATCCGCTCTATCCGCGCAATTGCGCCGCTCCTGCGGCCGGGGCTCCCGACACAGGGCTGGGCGCACCTGATGGGAGGATGGGCCGGTGAGCACGGTTGACCTTCCTCTCCTCCCCCTCGGCCGGGGCCGCGATCTGGACTCCGAACGCGGCGTCGACTGTCCAGGCGATCTGCCCGCTGCGTCCGACCCCGGCCTCGTGGCCCGGGCCCGCGCCGCCAAGGACGCACTCGGAAGCCGCCTGTTCGTCCTGGGTCACCACTACCAGCGCGACGAGGTCATCGAGTTCGCCGACGTGACCGGCGACTCCTTCAAGTTGGCCCGCGAGGCAGCGGCGCGTCCGGAGGCGGAGTACATCGTCTTCTGCGGTGTGCACTTCATGGCCGAGTCCGCCGACATCCTCACCTCACCCGAGCAGAAGGTGATCCTGCCCGACCTCGCGGCCGGCTGCTCCATGTCCGACATGGCTCGGCTCGCTCAGGTCGAGGACGCCTGGGATGCACTGGTCGACGCCGGAGTCGCCGACTCGGTCGTTCCCGTCACCTACATGAACTCCTCGGCCGACATCAAGGCATTCTGCGGGCGCCACGGTGGCGCGGTCTGCACGTCGTCGAACGCCCAGGTCGCACTCGAGTGGGCGTTCGCGCAGCGGTCCGACGCGAAAGTGCTGTTCCTCCCCGACCAGCACCTGGGGCGCAACACCGCCGTACTCGAGCTCGGACTGTCACTCGAGGACTGCGTGGTCTTCGACCCGCACCGCCCGGGCGGTGGTCTGACTCCCGAGGAGCTTTCCGCGGCGCGGGTGATCCTGTGGAAGGGCCACTGCTCCGTGCACGGCCGGTTCACGCCTGAGGTTGTCGACCAGTTGCGGGACACGATCCCCGGCATCCAGATCCTGGTGCATCCCGAATGCACCCACGAGGTCGTCACCAAGGCGGATCTGGTGGGCTCCACGGAGTTCATCATCAAGACGATCGAGGCGGCCCCTTCAGGGTCGTCGTGGGCGATCGGCACCGAGCTGAACCTGGTCAAGCGGCTTGCGGCCGCCCACCCGGACAAGCACATCGCGTTCCTCGACAAGACCGTCTGCTACTGCTCCACGATGAACCGGATCGACCTGCCGCACTTCGTGTGGGCCCTGGAGAACCTGGTCGCCGGTACGCCGGTCAACGTGATCCAGGTCGACCCCGACACCACCCACTGGGCCGAGGTGGCCCTTCAGAGGATGCTGGACCTTCCGGGTCGCTCGCACCGCGACTGAGGCGAGGCACGGAACACCGTGCGCTGCCCTCGTCGTACCCCCTGCAGGTGCACCGATTGGTCACAAACCGCAGGTCCTCGGCCCCAAAACATGCGGTTGGGGACCAAACCGCAGGGTCCAGGCGGCAGCCTGGGTCAGAGGCCGGGGGCACCCCAGAGGGCCATCCAACGGTCGAGTCGGGGCTCCATGGGGAGGTCGTTGCGCAGCAGGTCGCGGACCTGAAGCTCGAGGACGTTGTCGCGCTTCTGCTCACCTGTGGGGGCGAAGGGGTAGAAGGTGCCCTGCTTGTAGAGGTACACCAGGCCCATCCGACGCCCGGCGGCGTCGGCGAAGACGGTCAGCGAGCAGAGCAGGCCGGGGCCGAAGCCCTGGGCCTCGAGGGTGGTGTTCACCGCGTGCAGGTCGGTGACCATGCCGCCGAGATCGCCGGGGTCGTGGCGTACGACGAGCCAGGTGAAGCCGAACCCGTCCGTCTGGCGCTCGACGTCGGGACCCTCGTCGGCGTCCAGCAGGTCGACGATGTCGGTCTGCGTCGCGGCGAAGGCGGCGCCCTCGGAGGCGCGGTAGCAGACCGAGCCGATGCCTGCGGGCAGGAACGACGCGGCGGTCTGGAGCGTGATCGCGGCGGTCGGCAGCGCGAACAGCGCGTCGAGCCGTGGTGCCGTCGGACGCCCCCGACCCAGAAGGGACTCCCAGATCTTCACGGCGTCCTCACCGCTCCCGGCCGGGTCGGACGGCTCACAGGGTGGGCTGCTGCGGGAAGCCGCCGTCCATCGGCCGGCCCAGCTCCTGGGCGATCCGCGCCAGCTGCTCGAGCCGCTGCTCGAGTGAGGGGTGGGTCGAGGAGAGGGTCTTCCAGGTCGCGCCGCTGATCGCCGGGGCGATGAAGAACGCGTTCATCGCCTGGCTCGAGCGGAGGTCGCGTTGCGGGATGGCGGCGATCTCACCGGTGATCTTGGTCAGCGCCGACGCGAGGGCCGACGGCTTACCGGTCAGGAAGGCACCCGACCGGTCGGCGCACAGCTCGCGGTAGCGCGACAGCAGCCGGATCAGCACGAAGCTGATCGCGTAGACGACCAGGCTCGCCACGAGGGCGATCACGAAGGCAGGCATCCCCCCGGCGTTGCCGCCGCGGCGGCCCCGGCCCAGCAGGCCGAGTCCCCCGAACTGCGCTCCGCGGGTCAGCATCCCGGCCATGATCCCGGCCGAGGAGGCCAGTGTCATCACCAGCACGTCCCGGTGCGCCACGTGCGAGAGCTCGTGGGCGAGCACGCCTTCGAGCTCCTCCGCATCCAGCCTGTGAAGGATGCCGGTCGTCACACACACGACGGACCTCTGCGGCGAACGTCCGGTGGCGAAGGCGTTAGGCAGCTCGGTGTCGGACACCGCGACCCGCGGCTTGGGCATGTCCGCGAGGGCGCAGAGCCGGTCGATCATCCCGTGCAGCTCGGGCGCCTGCTCCGGGGTCACCTCGCGTGCCCGCATGGCGCGCATGGCGACCTTGTCGGAGTTCCACCACTGGAACAGCGCGAGACCGATGCCGGCCAGCCCGATCAGGTAGGCCCAGCCCGGGAACACGTACATCAGCGTCACCACGAGCGCGACGAAGAGACCGCCGAGCAGGAACATCACCGCAGTCATCCGCAGCGTCAGCCCGGAGTCCTTGATGAACCGCGTCGCCATGGGTCAGCTCTCCTGCTGCTCCGCCTGCTCGGTGGCGGCGTCCAGGGCGGCGGGCGGCTCCTCGGCGCCCTCGATCGCCGCGGGGGCCGCGGAGCCCTTCAGCGCGGCGAGCTCGGCCTCCACGTCGGCCTGGGAGCTCATCGCCTCGAGCTCGCGGGTGATGTCGTCACCGCGTCCCAGAGAGCTGGCGTCGTCGAGTGCACCCGAGGCCAGCAGCTCGTCGATCGCGCCGGCGCGCGCCTGCATCTGGGCGGTCTTGTCCTCGGCCCGCTGGATCGCCTGACCCACGTCACCCATCTCGTCGGAGATGCCGGAGAAGGCCTCGTTGATCCGGGTCTGAGCCTCCGCGGCGGTGTACGTCGCCTTGATGGTCTCCTTGCGCGTGCGGAAGGCCTCGACCTGCGCCTGGAGCCGTTGGGAGGCGAGCGTGAGCTTCTCCTCCTCGGCCTGGAGCTGCGCCTGTTGGGTGCGTAGGTCCGTGATCTGGTTCTGCAGGCCGGACTTGCGCGTGAGCGCCTCACGAGCCAGGTCCTCACGGCCCATCCCCAGCGCCTTCTGCGCCTGGTCGGTCAGCTTCGTCGACTGCTGCTCGAGCTGGGCGACCTGAAGCTCGACACGCTTGCGGCTGGTCGCGACGTCCGCGACGCCCCGGCGGACCTTGGTCAGCATCTCCAGCTGCCGCTGGTAGCTGTAGTCCAACGTCTCGCGCGGATCCTCCGCTCGGTCGAGCGCCCTGCTCGCCTTGGAGCGGAAGATCAGGCTCAGTCGCTTCATGAGGCTCATGGAGGGCCCCCTTCATTGTCGTCAGGACGAATCACCGGACGGACCGGCATCTTCACCCTACGGGGGGAACGGGCGGGGGGACGAGGAGGTTCCCCCGGGTAATCTGGGTGGCGTCTCCCCATCCTCCCCTCATCGAAGGGCTCGCGTTGTTCCGACGTAGCAAGACCGAAACCACCTCCGCTCGCCCAGTCGCCAACCCAGGCGCCAACCCAGGCGCCAACCCAGCCGACAAGCCGGACGGCAAGGGCAGGCCCACCCCGAGCCGCAAGGAGGCTCAGGCAGCGGCGAAGGCCCGCGCCCGCACCCCCCAGAGCCGCAAGGAGATGACCAAGCTCCAGCGCGCCCAGCGGGCCGAGGCCACGGCCAAGATGCGTCAGGGCATGAAGATCGGCGAGGAGCGCTTCCTGCCGGCACGCGACAAGGGGCCCGTGCGTCACTTCCTGCGCGACCGCGTGGACAGCCGCGTCTGCATGGCTGAGTTCCTGATGCCGGCACTGATCCTGATCATGGTGATGATCTACTCCGGCTCCTCGCAGCTGGTCGCCGTCGGCAACTCGCTGTGGCTGGCCACGATCCTGCTGGTCGCCACCGACAGCACCATGCTCGTCGTGCGGATCCGCAAGGACGTGCGCCAGCGCTTCCCCGACGAGTCCCACAAGGGCGTGACCGGCTACACGCTGCTGCGCGCGATGCAGCTGCGCTTCCTGCGCGTGCCCAAGCCCCAGTTGCGGATCGGGCAGAAGCTTCCCGACCGCTACTGACCTCGCGGCTCGCGCCTGGCTACTCGTTCCAGCCGCTGTTGTAGACGTCGAGACCGAACCTGTCGAGCCCGGGCGTGCGCGCGTACCCGAGCTTCGGCAGGCGGAAGATCTCCTCGATCGACCCGAGCAGCGAGTAGTGGTTGTACGGCGTGGTGCTCCAGGTGTTCGGCTTGGTCCACCTCGAGATCACCAGCGCCCCGATCCGGCCCCCACCGGGGCCGAAGATGCCCGGGCTGGGCGAGTTCGCCGAGGCTCCCTCCCCGCAGCAGGCGGTGGAGTCGGTCTGCGGACCGTCCGACTCGTCGGCGGTGATGATGAGTACGCCGTTGCGTCGGAACGCCGGCGACTTCAGGATCCGGGGCACCCAGACGCTCATCCACTTGTCAACGGTCTTGAGCCCACCCGGCCGTCCGTCCGCACAGGGGGCGTCGTGTCCGTCATGGCACAGGTCCGGGGTGATGTAGACCAGCTTCGGGGTGGACTTCACCGTCTGAAGGTCTCCTCGCAGAGCCCGCAGGCGGACCACGTGCCGGGCGCAGTACCTGGGCCGCGTGGTGATGGCCTTGAAGTACACGAACGGGTTGTGACGAGTCGCGTAGTTGTGCTTCTTGGTCGCGTGCTGGGTCCCGTCCTGTGTGTCGGGCGCCGGGTGCTGGCACGGCCGCCGCATGTCGTCCATGTAGCCGCGCCACCGGAGGCCCTTGCGCGTCATCTGGCGCGGCAGCGAGTCGACCGACCGCGGGAACACACAGCCGGTGCCCGTCGCCTGCTGGGGATCCTGCGTCCCGGTCCGCTGGAAGGTCGAGTACATCTGGCAGTCACCCTGCATGTCCGGGTTCGGGCCCTGCCCCGAGATCTGCGCGATGTAGTTGGGCTGGGAGTTGTGCGCGGTGCCGTAGTAGTTGTTGAGCAGCACGCCCTTGCGGCGCAGCGTCGTCGCGAGGTACGGCGCCGCCGAGTCCGCGCCCCAGGTCCTGTCATAGCCCTTGTTCTCGATGTTGATGACGAAGACGTGGCGCACCTTGGGCACATAGGCCCGGACGCCACGCTCAGTTCCACCCGTGGACGTCGCGGGCAGGGTGGCCTGCGCTGCGACGGGCAGCAGGAGCAGTGCCGCGATGGTCAGCACGAGGGCGGTGCGCGAGCGGGGTGAGGTCATGACGGCAGTTCCCATCCGAGGTCGAGAGCCTGGCGACGGAGGGCCGGCCACTCGCCGGCCTCCGCGGGCGTGGCCGGGGCAGGGGCGTCACACCCGGCAGGCACGAAGTCGGGCACGACGAAGGTGGGTGAGCTCAGGTCCGGCGGCGAGGCGAAGTCCAGGACTTCGGCGATGTTGCGCGCGTTCGCGTCCCGGGGCGCCAGGGGCTTGAGTCCCCAGCGCCACTCGATCATCCGCAGGATCGAGGCGTGGTCGTAGACCCGGTGCGAGACGTGCCCGCGACGGGCCAGCGGCGAGATCATCACGGCCGGCACCCGGAAGCCACGCAGCGACGTCGCCTTGCTGGTGTCCGGCGCCCGCCCCGGGGCCACGTGGTCGTAGAAGCCGCCCCACTCGTCGTAGTTGATGACGAGCACCGTCTTCTCCCAGCCCGGTCCGTTGCGGACGGCGTCGTACACCTGGTTCAGGAAGGCCTCGCCTGCGCGGATGTCGGCGTGCGGGTGGTCGTCGTTGGAGGTGCCGGACTCCTCGTCGGTGAAGCGTGGGTCGATGAAGCTCACCGCCGAGAGGTTGCCCGCCGCCGCGTCAACGAGGAACTGGTTGTAGTGCCTCGTGATGTCCTGGTGCTTGCCGTACCAGAGCGCCGTGAACGGCACGTCGCCGTAGTAGTACGTGCCGCTGACGCCCTTGGCCGCGAGGCGGTCCCAGATGGTCGGCAGCGTGCACTGGTCGGTCGAGTTGTGCAGCCGGTCGGTGCGCCCGGCGTGCTGGTAGATGCGGTTCGGGTAGGTCTCGGCCATGATCGCGGAGAAGTACCGGTCGAAGGTCGTCCACTGGGTGGCGGCCGGTCCGAGGAACGCGAGGTCCGGCTCGGTGTAGTAGCCGATCGCCAGCTGGTCGTTCAGACCCGAGCGGAGCCAGCCGTCGCACCGGCCACCGTTGAGCTGGATCCGGCCGCCCTCGAACGAGTGGTCCGGGTCGTTGAAGCCACAGCTGGCGTACTCGGTGAGGTGGTGCGTGGGATGGACGACGCCGTAGCGGTCGCGGAACCGTAGGCCCGCCTGCTTGCCGTCGCCACCGGGCAGCCAGCCGAGGAAGTGGTCGTAGGAGCGGTTCTCCATCATCACCACCACGACGTGCTCGATGCCGGACCTGCCGGGCGCCGGCAGAGTCGTGGCGGCCTGGGCCGCCTCTCCCCCGAGCCATCGCGATGCCCCCGAGGCGGCGATCACGCCGGAGGCTCCCGCCGCGCCGGCGGCACCCAGGATCTGTCGTCTCGAAATCGTCACCTACGCACTATCGACCCTGGGTGCCCCGCTGTCATCACCGCAGAGCCGACGTTTCTCGACAGTTCTGCCGGCGTTCACCGGGCTTGCGAGGGAAGACCACGGGGGCCGGACCAGGCATGGGGCGGCCCGCTAGGTTCGGGGCATGGAGATTCGCAACCTCGGCGCCAGCGGCCTGAAGATCTCGGCCATCGCGTACGGCAACTGGCTCACCCACGCCTCCCAGGTCGAGGAGGACGCCGCCCTGGCCTGTGTACGACGAGCCCTCGACGAGGGGATCACGACGTTCGACACGGCCGACACGTACGCGAACACCGCGGCCGAGACGGTGCTCGGCAAGGCCCTCCACGGCGAGCGTCGCGAGAGCCTCGAGATCCTCACGAAGGTCTACTTCCCGACCGGTCCGCGTGGCCACAACGACAGCGGACTGTCACGCAAGCACATCATGGAGTCGATCAACGGGTCGCTGACTCGACTCGGCACCGACTACGTCGACGTCTACCAGGCACACCGGTACGACCACGAGACCCCGCTCGAGGAGACGATGGAGGCGTTCGCGGACGTCGTCCACTCCGGCAAGGCGCACTACATAGGCGTCTCCGAGTGGACCGCCGAGCAGATCAGTCGCGGTCACGCCCTGGCCAGGGACCTGCGGATCTCGCTCGTGTCGAACCAGCCGCAGTACAACCTGCTGTGGCGGGTGATCGAGACCGAGGTCGTGCCGACCTGCGTGGAGCTGGGCATCGGCCAGGTCGTCTTCTCCCCGGTGGCGCAGGGTGCGCTCACGGGAAAGTACAAGCCCGGACAGCAGCCTCCCTCGGGCTCGCGGGCCACGGACGACAAGGGCGGCGCCGACATGATCTCGCGCTGGCTTCGTGATGACGTGCTCGACCGCGTCCAGCGGCTCGAGCCGATCGCTGTGGAGCTCGGCCTGTCGCTGTCCCAGCTCGCCATCGCATGGGTGCTCCAGAACGACAACGTGTCCGCCGCGATCATCGGGGCGTCCCGACCGGAGCAGGTGACCGAGAACGTCAAGGCCGCCGGCGTACGGCTCGACCAGGACGTGCTCGCCGCCATCGACGACGCCGTCGGTCCGGTGGTGGAACGAGACCCGGGAAGAACGGCCTCGCCCGCGCGCCACGGTTCCTGAACCGACCGGGCGAACCAGGCCGACCGCGGGTTGGATGCGCTATCCGGCGCTGTGCAGGCTCATCGGTCCGTAGACCTTCCGCTCGACCTCGAAGAGAGTCACCGCGTCCACCCCTTGCTCGAGCAGCTCCTGCCAGGTCTCGCCCACCCAGGACTCGGCATCGGACTGGGACGGAAACCTTGGTTCGACACCGTCGACCGCGACCTCGTCCCCGGCTGCGTTCTCGAGGCGCCACCACCAGTCCTCCGAGGCGGCCCGGGACTCGGGGGTGAAGTGGCCGGAGGGCTCGGGCATGTTCGTCATGTCACGAGGCTATCGGCCCGGAACAGGCGCGCGAACGTGACTTTCCCCGAAACGGACAAACCATCCGGACCCAGCCCGTAGCCTTGGCCACCGCACACGCAACTCTTCCGGGGAGCCATGTTCCGCGCACGACGTACTGCCCTGTCGCTGACCGCTGTTCTCGTGGTGCTGATGTCCGTCGGCCCGGCCGAGGCATCACCTCAGCCCGAGATTGCCAACATCGCCCACCGAGGAAATTCTGTGGCGGCTCCCGAGAACTCGCTCGCGGCGATCTCGACGGCGATTGCGGACCACACCGACTTCGTGGGCATCGACATCCGGCTCACCAGCGACGGCGTCCCGGTCGTGGTCCACGACCCGTCCCTCGCCCGCACCAGCGACGTCGAGGAGCGCTTCCCCGACCGAAGCCCCTGGAACGTCGACCAGTTCACCTGGCCCGAGATCGAGACCCTGGACTACGGGTCCTGGTTCGGCCCGACCTTCGCCGGCACGCGTGTGCCCAGTCTCGACGCAATGCTCACCGAGCTCGACCCGAGCCCGGTCGGGATCTTCCTCGAGATCAAGGATCCCTCGTCGTACGGCGGGGTGACCGGCATCGGCCAACGCGTGGTCGACGTGCTCCGGGGTCACCCGCGGTGGGCTGCCTCGCTCGACGGTGCGGACGAGGACCTCGTGGTGCAGTCGTTCGACTGGGACTTCCTGCGTCAGTTCCACCTGGTCCACCCGACCGCCACTCTCGGTCTGCTCGGCAACCCCACCCAGGCCCAGATGGCTCAGTACCCGGAGGCACACCAGGTCAACGTCTCACGCACGGTGGTCGACCAGCAGTTCGTCGACGACGCCCATCGGACCGGCCTCTTCGTCGCGACGTACACCGCGCTCCGCGTCAGCCAGATGACCGCCCTGGCGGAGCTCGGGTCCGACGGCATCGTGGCGAACGACCCCGGCAAGCTGCGCGACGTCCTGGCCGCCCAAGGCAGGGTCTGGCAGGCCGCCCGCTGGCCCAACGATGACATCTCGGGCGCGAGCTGGCAGGTGTCGACTCCCCCGTCGGCCGAGGTGGGCAGTCGGATCACCCTCACCGCAACGCTCCGCGCGCCCGACCAGTCGTCCGTCCGTTGGCAGTGGGCCAAGGTCCAGCGGTTGGCCAACGGCGTGTGGCGCACCGTCGCCGAGCGGGCCACCGACGTGTCCGGCAGCTTCACGGTCAACCTCGCCGCCCGACGGCAGTACCGCGTCGTCGACGCCGCGGACCCGGAGGTCGAGGCGACGAGTCGCACGCGGCTGACGAAGAAGCCGACGCAGATGCACCTTTTCGGCACCCGTCGGCTGACCGACGGTGACACCGGCACGCTCCGGGTGCGGTGGGCCACCACCGACGGGGACCCGATCACAGGCAAGGTCGAGCTCTGGAAGCACCGCAAGAACCGCCCGTGGGTCCGCGTGCGGACGGTGCAGACCGTCAACGGACGCACCTCGATCCTCGTGCGGCCCTTCCGGGACACGCGCTACCAGGCACGCGGCCTGGCGGGCAGCTGGTGGGCGGGAGCCAGCGACTACCACGCCGTGAACACCAGCGGCAGCTGATCAGCCCTCGCGCACGCCCGGCGTGACGAACGGCGGCTTGGTGACAGTGAAGATCTCGCGCCGGCCGCGCACGTCGACCGACACCTCGGCACCGTCCTGGATCTCAGCGGAGACGAGGGCGAGCGCGACGCCCTTGCGCAGCGTGGGTGAGAACGTGCCGGAGCGAATCTCGCCGACCGGGACGTCAGCGGCGATGAGCACCCGCATCCCCGGCCTCGGGATCCCACGACCCTGCGCCACCAGCCCGCGCAGCAGTCGACGCGGACCTTCCTCCTTCAGGGCCACGAGGCGCTCCCGTCCCCAGAAGGCCTCCTTCTTCCAGCCCACGGCCCAACCGAGCCGCCCCTCGAGCGGCGTCACGTCGAGGCCGATGTCCTGTCCGTGGAGCGGGTAGCCCATCTCGGTACGCAGGGTGTCGCGGGCTCCGAGACCGCACGGCGTCAGCTCGACGCCCGTCTCCGCGCCGGTGGCCATCAGGGCGTCCCACAGTGCAGGGGCCGCGGCGTACGGCGCCACGAGCTCGTAGCCGCGCTCACCGGTGTACCCGGTGCGACAGACCACGACGTCGGCCCCCTCGAAGGCGGCCACGTCGAAGGACATGTAGTCGTGTCCGGTCGGCAGGCCGACCGCCTGCAGCACCTCGTCGGACCGGCTGCCCTGGACGGCCAGCACGGCGTGCTGCTCGTGCTGATCCTCGATGCGCACACCCTCGGGCGCGCTGTTCTGGAGCCGGCGGACCACCTCGGCGGTGTTGGCGGCGTTGGGGATCAGCAGGAGCCGGTCGTCGGAGACCAGGTAGACGATCAGGTCGTCGACGATGCCGCCGGTCTCGTCGTCGCAGCAGAGGGTGTACTGCGCCTTGCCGGGCGCGATCCGCGACAGGTCGTTGCTCAGCGTCGCGTTGACGTACGCCGCCGCACCGGGCCCGGTGATCTCGACCTTTCCGAGGTGGCTGACGTCGAAGATCCCGACGCCCTCGCGCACTGCCGTGTGCTCCTTGATCACCCCGCCGGCGTACTCCAGGGGCATCTCCCAGCCGCCGAACTCGGCGAACTTCGCGCCGAGCGCCTCGTGACGGTCATGGAGCGGAGAGCGCTTGAGAGGGGCGCCGCCGTGGGGGTCAGCCGGTTGCATGCCCGGCAACCTACCGCAGCCTGACGAGCGCTCCGAGGGCGTATCCTCGCCGAACGTCATTGTTCTAAACGACAGGAGCACCACCACTCGTGACCACGTACACGCTTCGCAAGGGCAGCCCGGAGAAGACCCGCACCGATGTCGTCGTCATCGGAGTCGCCCAGACCGACAAGGCGCTGGTCGCAGCCCCCGGTGGCGAGGGCGTGGCGTCGGCGTACGGCCGGAAGTTCGCGCCGCTGCTCGCATCGATGGGCTTCAAGGGAAAGGCCGGCGAGGTGGCGAAGATCCCCACCGGTGGCGTGCTGAAGTCCTCGACCCTCCTCGTGGTCGGCATGGGTCCACGTGACGGGCTGACCACCGAAGGTGTCCGCCGGGCCGCAGGAGTCGCAGCTCGCCACGTCCAGAACGCCGCCTCGGTCACCTTGGCGCTTCCTGCCGTCGACGAGGCACACGTGCGTGCCGTGGCCGACGGGTTCCGCCTCGGCGGCTACACGTTCACCCGGTTCAAGACCGCCGCCGACCCCGACCCGGTCTCCGAGGTGGTCATCCTCAGCGACGCCGCGCGCAGTCAGGCCGCCCAGGACGCGCTCGCCACGAGTGAGATCGTCGGCAACGCGGTGGCCACCGCCCGCGACTGGGTGAACACCCCTGCCGGTGACCTCACCCCGGAGATCTTCGCCAGCGAGGTCTCCAGCGCCAAGCCGGCATCCGGACGCAAGCGGGCACTCACGGTGACCGTGCTGGACGAGGTCGCGCTCAAGAAGGACGCGTTCGGCGGCATCCTCGGCGTGGGTCAGGGATCGTCGAACCCGCCGCGGCTGGTCCGCCTCGACTACAGCCCCAAGGGCGCCACCAAGCACCTTGCCCTCGTGGGCAAGGGCATCACCTTCGACTCCGGCGGTCTCTCCATCAAGCCCGGGACCGGGATGATGACCATGAAGTGCGACATGGGCGGTGCCGCGGCCGTCGTCGCCGCCACCTTCGCGATCGCCGAGCTCGGCCTGCCGATCAAGGTGTCGACGTACGCCCCGATGGCCGAGAACATGATCTCCGGCAACGCGACCCGTCCCGGTGACGTCCTGACGATGTACGGCGGCAAGACCGTCGAGGTGCTCAACACCGACGCCGAGGGCAGGCTGGTCCTCGCCGACGCACTGGTGAAGTCGCTCGAGGAGGACCCCGACCTGATCGTGGACGTGGCGACGCTGACCGGCGCCTGCCAGATCGCCCTCGGAGACCGGGTGGCCGGCGTCCTGGGCAACGACGACGACGTCGTCGGCGCCCTCGAGGCCGCAGCCGCGACCGTCGGCGAGCAGGTGTGGCGCCTGCCCATCACCCCCGAGATGGGCGAGAAGGTCCGCGGCAACAGCAAGGTCGCCGACCTGATGCAGCACAACATGGACCGCTGGGGCGGCGCGCTCTACGCGGCGGCTTTCCTCCGCGAGTTCGTGGACGGGCGCCCCTGGGCGCACCTCGACATCGCCGGCCCGGGCTTCAACGACCACGCCCCGTGGGGCCACGTCACCAGTGGCGGGACCGGCTTCTCCGTCGCCACGCTGGTGCAGCTCGCAGCGGCCTGTCGGCGGCAGGCTGATCGACGTGGTGGCCCGCCGGGAGCTTCAGTCTCGCTGCTGCTTCTGACGGCGGTTGTACTCCCGCAGGCGTGCGGGGACGCCGACCACGGCCGCGTCGTACGACGGCACGCCGTGGTCGTTGGCGAACTTGTGGGCCCACTCGATCGAGGGCACCCGGCGGCGGGTCCACTCCCCGTCGTGGGCGACCAGGAGGAGGGTCACGTCGACACCGCGGTCCGCGGCTCGACGAACCCTTCCACTCCGCGGCGAGCCTTGACCCACTGGTCGAGGTGCGCGACATCGGCCCCGTCACTGGCGCGCACGGTGGTGCCGCCACCGGCTGCCGGCTTGCGTCGTCTGGTGCCGCGTCGAAAGCGGTTGAGCCATCCCATGGGACCCAGTGTGGCGCACGCGGCCAGCCGGACGGCGTACCCCATGTGGACAGATTTGCGATTGGTGGAAAGATGACGACGGAACTATCCCCCTGACAAGCGAACATGACCGGAGGAACGGTGGCGGACGCCAACTTCGACGTAGTGATCCTCGGAGCCGGAAGCGGGGGTTACGCGTGCGCCTTGCGGGCCGCTCAGCTCGGCCTGAAGGTCGCCCTGGTCGAGAAGGGCAACCTCGGAGGCACCTGCCTCCATGTGGGTTGCATCCCCACCAAGGCGCTGCTTCACGCGGCCGAGATCGCCGACGGTGCCCGCGACGCCGAGCAGTTCGGCGTACAGGCCACCCTCGACGGCATCGACATGGCCGGGGTGAACAAGTACAAGGACGGCGTGGTCTCGCGCCTGTTCAAGGGGCTCACCGGGCTCATCAAGAGCCGCGACATCACCGTGGTCGAGGGCGAGGGCAGGCTGGTCGGCCCCACCACGGTCGAGGTGGACGGCACCCAGTACGTCGGCAAGCACGTGGTGCTGGCCTCCGGCTCCTACTCCAAGACCCTCCCCGGGCTTGAGCTCGACGGCGAGCGGGTGCTCAGCTCCGAGCACGCGCTGACCCTCGACCGGGTGCCGAAGTCCGTGATCGTGCTCGGCGGCGGCGTGATCGGCTGCGAGTTCGCCAGCGTCTGGAAGTCGTTCGGTTCCGACGTCACCATCGTGGAGGCACTTCCGCACCTGGTCCCGCTGGAGGACGAGGACTGCTCGAAGATGATCGAGCGGGCATTCCGCAAGCGGAAGATCAACTTCAAGATCGACACCCCCTTCGAGAAGGTCGAGAAGACCGACGACGGCGTTCGGGTCACCGTCAAGGGTGGCGAGACGATCGAGGCCGAGATCCTCCTCGTGGCCGTGGGCCGCGGCCCGACCACCGACGGGCTCGGCTACGACGACCAGGGCGTGAAGATGGACCGCGGCTTCGTGCTCACCGACGAGCGCTGCCGGACCAACGTCGACGGGGTCTACGCCGTCGGCGACATCGTCCCCGGTCTCCAGCTCGCGCACCGGGGCTTCCAGCAGGGCATCTTCGTCGCCGAGGACATCGCCGGGCTCGACCCCGTACCGATCGACGAGACCGGGATCCCGCGGGTCACGTACTGCGAGCCCGAGGTCGCCTCGATGGGCCTGACCGAGAAGGCGGCCCGCGAGAAGTACGGCGACGACAAGGTCGAGACGCAGACCTACGACCTCGGGGGCAACGGCAAGAGCCAGATCCTCAAGACCGCGGGCTTCGTGAAGCTCGTACGCGAGAAGGACGGTCCGGTCGTCGGCATCCACATGGTCGGCGCCCGCGTGGGTGAGCTCGTCGGCGAGGCGCAGCTCATCTATAACTGGGAGGGTTACCCGGAGGACGTCGCCGCGCTGGTGCACGCACACCCGACCCAGACCGAGGCACTCGGCGAGGCGCACCTGGCGCTGGCCGGCAAGCCCCTGCACGCTCACTCCTGACCGCCCGCACCGGAACGAGGACATCCATGGCGACACCAGTCAACCTCCCCGCACTCGGTGAGTCCGTCACCGAGGGCACCGTCACCCGATGGCTGAAGCAGGTCGGCGACAGGGTGGAGGTGGATGAGCCCCTGCTCGAGGTCTCCACCGACAAGGTGGACACCGAGATCCCCTCGCCGGTCGCGGGCACGCTGCTCGAGATCAAGGCACAGGAGGACGAGACGGTCGAGGTCGGCGCCGCGCTGGCCGTGATCGGCGACTCCGAGGAGTCCGGAGGGTCGGACGACTCCGACTCCGGTGACGACTCGGCCGCCGATGACCAGGCCGACGAGCCGGCCGCTGACTCCGAGGCGGAGTCGGAAGAGGCCGACGAGGCCGAGCAGGACGACGCCTCCGACGAAGAGGCCCCGGCAGACTCCGAGGACTCGGGCGAGAGCACGACGGGATCGTCCGGCGGCGACTCGGGTGGTTCCGGTACCTCCGTGACGCTCCCGGCACTCGGAGAGTCCGTCACCGAAGGCACGGTCACCCGGTGGCTCAAGGCGGTCGGGGACGACGTCGCGGTCGACGAGCCGCTGCTCGAGGTCTCCACCGACAAGGTCGACACCGAGATCCCCTCCCCCGTTGCCGGCAAGCTCCTCGAGATCAAGGTCGCCGAGGACGAGACCGTCGAGGTCGGAGCCGAACTGGCCGTGATCGGGACCGGCACCGCCGACTCAGGGACCTCGGACCGCGGCGAAGACTCTGGTTCCAAGCCCGAGCCGGAGGCCGAGGAGAAGAAGCCCGAGCCCGAGCCGGAGCCCGAGCCGGAGAAGAAGCAGGAGCCCGAGCCCGAGGAGAAGCAGGCTGCGCCCGAGCCTGCCTCGAAGCCGGCCCCTGCTCCGACCCCAGCGGCTTCCCCCACGCCTTCCGGAGACTCCGGCGGTGGGTACGTCACTCCCTTGGTGCGCAAGATGGCCAGCGAGCACGGGGTCGACCTCTCCAGTCTGACCGGCACCGGTGTCGGCGGACGGATCCGCAAGCAGGATGTGATCGACGCGGCCAAGGCGAAGCAGCCGCCCGCCGAGGCCGCGCCCGCACCTGCCCAGGTCTCCAGCGGCACGACCCAGACGGCGCCCGCGTCGGGAGCGTCGACGTCACCGAGCCCCCTGCGCGGTACGACCGAGAAGATGTCGCGTCTGCGCAAGGTGATCGCGAAGCGGATGGTCGAGTCGCTCCAGACGTCGGCCCAGCTGACCACGGTGGTGGAGGTCGACGTCACGTCGATCTCGCGCCTACGCGACTCGGTCAAGGCGGACTTCGCAGCACGCGAGGGCGTGAAGCTCTCGTACATGCCGTTCTTCGCCAAGGCCACGATCGACGCGCTCAAGCAGCACCCGTCGTTGAACGCAGCGATCGACACCGAAGCCGGCGAGGTGACCTACTTCGACCACGAGAACGTCGCGATCGCGGTGGACACCGAGAAGGGCCTGCTGACACCGGTCATCAAGGATGCCGGTGACCTGTCGATCTCCGGCCTGGCCAAGAAGATCGCCGACGTCGCCGAGCGCACCCGGGCCAACAAGATCGGGCCGGACGAGCTCTCCTCGGGCACGTTCACGCTGACCAACACCGGCAGTCGGGGCGCCCTGTTCGACACCCCGATCATCAACCAGCCCCAGGTCGCGATCCTGGGCACCGGCGCCGTGGTCAAGCGGCCCGTGGTCATCGACGACCCGAACCTCGGCGAGACGATCGCGATCCGGCAGATGGTCTACCTGGCGCTGACGTACGACCACCGCCTGGTGGACGGCGCCGACGCCGCCCGCTTCCTGAGCGACGTCAAGCAGCGCCTGGAGTCCGGCCAGTTCGAGGTCTGACCCCTCACCGCTGACGCGGCTCATCTTGTCCCCGTTTCACCCCTGACGCGGCTCATCTTGTCCGTGATTCACCGCTGACGCGGCGCATCTTTCCCAGCCACTGGGCAAGATGCGCCGCGTCAGGGCGTTTTGGAGGGCAAGATGCGCCGCGTCAGCGGGTTGTGGGGTGGTTTGACACAGTGAGGACATGAGGTTCTTGCTGGCGGGCGCATCCGGAATGCTGGGCACGGCGCTGCGGACGCGGTTGCTGAGGGAGGGCCATGAGGTCACCCGCCTGGTGCGCGGTGAGCCGAGCGGGCCGGACCAGCGCCGCTGGGACCCGTACGCCGACGACCTCGATCTCGCGATCGACCGCTCCGTGCTCGAGGGCATCGACGTGGCCGTGAACCTCGGCGGCACGCCGCTGGTCGGCAACCCGCACTCGGCGCGGTATCGCCGCAACGTCCTTCAGAGCAGGGTCGCGACCACCCGGACCATGGCGGGAGCCGTCGCCCGCGCTGCCGCAGAAGGCAACCCGCCGTCGTTCCTCGCTGGCAACGGGATCGCCTACTACGGCGACCGTGGCAACGAGGTGCTGACCGAGGACAGCGGGTCGCGGGGCGACTCACTGCTCACCCGGGTCACCCGCCAGTGGCAGGAGGCGACGGAGCCTGCGGAGCGGGCCGGGGCCCGCGTGGTCGTGTTGCGGACTCCCCCGGTGCTGGACCGCAGCAGTGGGGTGCTCAGGCTGATCCTGCCGATCTTCCGACTCGGGCTCGGGGGACCGCTCGGCCCGGGGTCGCAGTACTTCCCGGTCGTCTCGCTCCCCGACTGGGTCTCGGCGGTGGTGCATCTCGCGACCAACGAGACCAGCACCGGGCCGTACAACCTGACCATTCCGGAACCGCCCACCAACGCGGAGTTCACCGAGGCGCTCGGTCGCCTCCTGCACCGGCCGACAGTCCTGCGGATCCCGTCCTTCGTGCTCGACAAGGCCGCCGGGCAGCTGTCCCCGGAGCTGCTCGGCTCGGTGCGGGCGATCCCGGCAAAGCTCACCGCCGACGGCTTCACGTTCGCCCACTCCAGCGTGGACGAGGTCCTCGCGGTTGCCCTGGGCTGAGAGCGCCGAGGTCAGCGCACCGACACGACCACCCAGCCCCCGGGCTCGCGTCGCATCGTCACCACCCGACGTGTGGCCCGGTCACGCGGAAGCGCAACCGGCTGCGCGCCCGCCACCACCGACGCCTCAACGCGGTCGACCACCACCGCGCGCCAACGGCGTGGCGACTCCCGAAGCACCCGCACAGACAGCAGCTGGCTTCGGAGCGACGCGACGCGAAGTCCCCGCCGTCGGTAGTCGAGCAGCAGCCGGACATCGGCCCGCCCCGCCAGCGAGGCCGGCGCATAGAGGGCGCGCAACGCCGGCACGTCGTCCGCGGCGTACGCCGCCGCCCGCCGACGGTCCCAGGCATGGAGCACCGTCAGGACCCTCCCTCGGCCGGTGGTCCGGCCAGTCGATCCGGTCGTCGATCCCGTCACCGCCCGTTCGACCCGCGCCACCCCCGACCCCGGGTCGTACGCCGAGCCGGAGCCCGACCGAGCCAGGGCCCCGCCGAGCACGCCGCCGGACCCTCCACCCACCACCAGGGCGAACACGACGCCGGCCAGGACGCCCAGCGCCACCAGCGCGACGGGGGAACGGCGGAGGACTGATCTGCTCACCAGACCACCATGACCCAGCACGCGGTCTCGCCGCCGACGTCGTCCACAGGGGCCGTCCCACCGGACCCGGCGTAGGCTCTGGGCCGTGGATGAGCTCCAGTTCCGGACGGTCGGGTTCGGCCCCGATGCCGTCGAGTACACCGCTGCCTGGGACCTTCAGCGCCAGGTGCACGCCGACGTGGTGGCGGGCGCGCCCGACACCGTCCTGCTCCTCGAGCACCCGCCCGTCTTCACCGCGGGCAAGCGGACCGAGCCGCACGAGCGCCCGGCCGACCCCGGCGGCGCCGCGGTCATCGACGTCGACCGCGGCGGCAAGATCACCTTCCACGGCCCCGGCCAGCTCGTCGGCTACCCGATCGTGAGGCTGCCCGACCACGTCTTCGTCGTCGACTACGTACGACGCGTCGAGGAGGCCCTCATCCACGCCTGTGCCGAGCTCGGCGTCACGACCGCGCGGGTGCCGGGTCGGAGCGGAGTCTGGCTCCAGGCCGACCCCACGGACCCGACCCGGCCGGAGCGCAAGATCGCCGCGATCGGGATCCGGGTCAGCCGCGGGGTGACCATGCACGGCTTCGCGATCAACTGTGACGTCGACCTCGGCTGGTACGAACGCTTCGTCCCCTGCGGCATCGCCGACGCCGGCGTGACCTCGCTCTCGGCCGAGCTCGGGCGCGACGTCACGGTCCCCGAGGTGGCCCCGGTCGTCGAGCGGCACCTGCGCGACCTCCTGGCCTGGGCGCCGTACGACCCGACGCCCGACTACGAGCCACGCCCCGAACCCGGACGACGCACGCCGGACCTCCGGGTGCCCGTCCTGGCTCCCCGCCCCTGACCCGCCTGACCCGCCTGAGCCCGAGACCCCTCTCCGGCGTGTCCCCGCCGACCCTGGCCCGCGCCTACGACAGGCTCAGGTGACAGGGAGACCGAGCAGGGGGACACATGTCCGAGGCTGTGATCGAGGCACGAGGACTCCGCAAGGAGTTCCGCACCAGGCACGGCCGGCAGGTGCTCGCAGTCGACGACCTGGACCTCACTGTGCTCCGCGGCGGCGTGCACGGCTTCCTGGGACCCAACGGCTCGGGCAAGACCACGACGATCCGGATGCTGCTCGGGCTGGCCAGGCCGACCCGGGGCGAGATGCGGTTGTTCGGGGAGACCGTGCCGCGCGGGCTGCCGAGGGTGATGGACCGGATCGGCGCCGTCGTCGAGCAGCCCAAGTTCTCCCCCACGTTCTCCGGCCGCAAGAATCTCACCCTGTTGGCCAGGACGATCGGCGTCGACCAGCGTCACGTGGACCAGGCGCTGGCTCAGGTGGGACTGACCGGGCGGGACCGAGAGCGGTACAAGGGCTACTCCCTCGGTATGAAGCAGCGGCTGGCGATCGCGGCCACGCTGCTCAAGAGCCCCGACCTGCTGATCCTCGACGAGCCCACCAACGGGCTGGACCCAGCCGGCATCCGCGACATCCGCGACATGATCCGCGAGCTCGGTGAGAGCGGCGTGACGGTACTGCTCAGCTCGCACATCCTCGCCGAGGTCCAGCAGGTCTGCCACTCGGTCTCGATCATCGGCCGGGGCAGGATGCTGCTCGAGGGTCGCGTCGACGAGCTCGTCGGCGCCATCGGCGGGGTCCGGGTCGGCGTCACCGACCAGACGGGCGCCAAGGCCCATCTCGAGCGCGCGGGACACACGGTCCGTCGCGAGAACGACCATCTCGTCGTCGAGGGCGCACAGGCCGAGGAGATCAACCGGCTGCTCGCCGGACACGACATCTGGGTCCGGGAGCTCGCCCCGCAACGGGCCGACCTCGAGTCGGTGTTCCTCCACCTCACCGACGATGACGAGTCCGAGCACGAGGCGATCGCATGAGGCTGCTCCGGGTCGAGCTGACCCGCTTCCGTTCCCGTCGCGCGGTCAT
Source organism: uncultured Actinomycetota bacterium (assembly GCA_963740525.1). GTDB lineage: Bacteria > Actinomycetota > Actinomycetes > Propionibacteriales > Nocardioidaceae > CAVUEG01. Next base: position 18,212 of record CAVUEG010000003.1, on the reverse strand, counting down.
GCTGCTGGTGGCGATCTGCATCCTGGCTGCCGGTGCCATGGCGGGGTCGAACCTCTGGGACACCCGCCCCCTCACCGCGCAGGACCGGGCCGTGGCCCAGAGCCAGGCGGACCGCGAGGCCGCGCGGCCCTACATCAAGCGATCGATCGCCGACTGCGAGAAGAACCCCCGTCAGTTCGGCGGCCCCGGCACCGACGCCGCCGACTGCGCCGACATGATCGTCCCGAAGGCCGAGTGGTTCATCTACCGGGAGACCCTCTCCCTGCGGCGCGCGCTGCAGGAGAGCGGCCCGGCGCTGGTCCTGATCCTCACCGGCCTCCTGATGCTCGGCGCGATCACGTTCGCGGGTGCCGACTGGGCCTCCGGCTCGATGAGCAACCAGCTGCTGTTCGAGCCACGAAGGGGCCGGATCTGGCTCGCGAAGCTCGCGGCTGTGACCCTCGCCTCGGCGGTCGCTGCGGCGCTGGCCCTGACCGGCTACTGGCTGACGCTGTACGTCGGCGCGTCCATGCGCGACATCTCCGTGCCGGCGACCGTGCAGGCGCTGGCCCGCTGGCAGATCCTGCGCGGCGTCGGACTGGCCGCCGGTGCGGCGCTGGGCGGCTACGCACTGACCATGCTGCTCCGTAGCACCGTCGGCGCGGTCGGGGTGCTCTTCGCCTACTCGGTCGGCGGCGAGATCGTGGTCGCGATGCTGCCGATCGTGGGTGCGGGGAGGTTCTCGCTGTCCCAGAACACCCTCGCGTGGGTGATGGGCGGCTACTCGTTCTGGGACGACAGTCTCCGCTGCCCTCCCGGGCGCGTGGAGTGCGACAAGACGACGTACCTGTCCCAGGCACACGGCTCGGCCTTCCTCGCCGTGCTCCTGGTCCTGGTGACCGTGCTGTCGTTCCTCTGGTACCGCCGCCGCGACATCGCCTGAGCCCAGCAGCCGCGCGGACGCGTGAGACTGCTCTCGCGGATTGGGGTCGCCGTGCGCCCCGGCGTACAGTGGCGCGTGTGACACAGACCCCCACTCAGCCCCCTACATCGGACGCGCCCGTCCCCGAGGGACGCAAGCTGCTCCGGCTCGAGGTTCGCAACGCGCAGACCCCGATCGAGCGCAAGCCCGAGTGGATCAAGACCCGCGCCACGATGGGCCCGCAGTACCGCGAGCTCCAGGAGCTGGTGAAGGGCGAGGGCCTGCACACCGTCTGCCAGTCCGCCGGGTGCCCCAACATCTTCGAGTGCTGGGAGGACCGCGAGGCCACCTTCCTCATCGGCGGCGACCAGTGCACCAGGCGCTGTGACTTCTGCCAGATCGACACCGGCAAGCCCGAGCCGCTCGACCGCGACGAGCCGCGCCGGGTCGCCGAGAGCGTCCAGAAGATGAACCTGCGCTACGCGACCATCACCGGCGTCGCCCGCGACGACCTCCCGGACGGCGGTGCTTGGCTGTACGCCGAGACGGTGAAGCAGATCCACGCGCTGAACCCCGACACGGGCGTCGAGAACCTGATCCCCGACTTCAACGGCAAGCCCGACCTGCTCGCCGAGGTCTTCGAGTCCCGTCCCGAGGTCCTCGCGCACAACGTGGAGACGGTCCCCCGCATCTTCAAGCGGATCCGTCCGGCGTTCCGCTACGAGCGCTCACTCGACGTGATCACCCAGGCCCGCGAGTTCGGGCTGGTCACGAAGTCGAACCTGATCCTCGGCATGGGCGAGACCCGCGAGGAGATCTCGGAAGCGCTCGTCGACCTCCACGAGGCCGGCACCGAGCTGCTCACGATCACCCAGTACCTCCGCCCGTCGCTGCGTCACCACCCCGTCGAGCGCTGGGTGAAGCCCGAGGAGTTCGTCGAGATGCGTGACGAGGCCCTCGAGCTCGGGTTCTCCGGGGTGATGAGCGGCCCGCTGGTGCGCTCGTCGTACCGCGCGGGGCGGCTCTACCAGCAGGCGATGGAACTTCGGGCCTCGCGAGAGACCGCCGCCACCGGCTGAGCGGTCCGTACGCCGGTCTGACAGGATTGCCCGGCTGACTTCGAACGAGACGCAGGACAGGACACATGGCCAAGGACACCTCCGCAGCACCGAAGACGAGCCGCCGCAAGCAGCTGAGCCAGACCTACAAGATGACCAAGGTCTCCGACCCGCGGATCGGGCTGCTGCTGCTGGGCGTCTTCGTGGTGGCCACCGCCGTTGCGTTCGGCGTCTTCTGGCTGGTGCCCGGGCCGTGGCCGCTCGACCTCGTCGTCTCCGTGCTCTTCGGCATCCTGGCCGCCCTGATCCTCTTCGGTCGGCGTGCCCAGAAGGCCGCCTTCGCGCAGATGGAGGGACAGCCCGGTGCAGCCGCGGCCGCCCTCGGGATGCTGCGGCGCGGCTGGAAGGTCGACCCGGCGATCGCCTTCAACAAGAACCAGGACATCGTCCACCGTGTCGTCGGCCCTCCCGGGATCGTGCTCATCGGTGAGGGGAACCCGAACCGCGTGCGCAGCCTGCTCTCCGCCGAGCGTCGCAAGCACGAGCGCGTGGCGTCAGAGACCCAGATCCACGAGATCATCGCCGGCGACGGCGAGGGTGCGGTGCCCATCCGCAAGCTCTCCCGCAAGGTCTCCAAGCTCGGCCGCAGCCTGAAGCCGGCGCAGATGACCGACGTACTGGCCCGGATCAAGGCGCTCGACGCGAACCGCCCGACCGTGCCGATGCCCAAGGGACCGGTGCCGACCAGCATGAAGGGTCAGCGCGGCAACATGCGCGGACGCTGACCGCACCTCCCCCAGGTGGTCGTCAGCCGCCCATGCCGGCGCCCATGGAGACCACGTCCTTGGCTGCCGGTTTCACCACCGTGACCGGCTCTCCCCAGCGGGTGAGGTCCATCTGGGTGGTCATCCCGGCGACGTCGAAGGTCATCCGCCGCATCAGGTCGTCGCTGCCGATCCAGAGGTCGTAGGTGGACTCCTTCGGTGTCCCGGCCGGAATCTTCTGCCCGGTCGCCTTCGCCACCTCAGCGCTGTTCACGGTCACGGTGTAGTGCTCGAACTGGTCACCGTCGATCGGGTCCTCTCCGACGTACTCCAGCCCGGTGAGCCCCTTCTCCCAGGCGTCGAAACTGCCCATCGGGTCGATCTGGCCGGCCAATCCACTGAACGAGTCGCCGAGCGGGCTGCTGGCGTCCTTCGGGTCGAGCTTGAGGAACTTCCCCTTCGGGGTGAGCGGGGGCATCGACATGTAGATCACCCCGTCGACCATCCGCATCTCCACAGCGCGGCCGCCAGAGCCACCGAGGTGCATCGACAGGACGGCGTTGATGCCCTTCGCGGCGTACTCGATGTCACCCTCCGACTCGATGCTGCTGGCGGCCGAGCCGCTGTCCAGCAGCATGGCCATGTGGACCGTCTGCCCGGGCGCGACGGCCTGCTTCATGGCGGCGAGGAGGGTGGTGGAGTCGAGGCGCCCACCTCCCGAGCCCGGATCCCCGGCGGTGGCGGTCTCGCCGTCGGATGAGCTCGAGGAGCTCGAGGAGGTCGCCGAGACGTCCGCAACCGTCTTCGTGCCCGACCCCCCGCACGCGCCAAGCGCTCCGAGAGCGAGGACGGAGGCCACGACCAACCAGGTCCGGCCGAACCAGCGAGTGGTGCTCCTGCTGCGATTCGACATGGTCTTCGACCTCTCTTGGGCTCCCTCAGGACTGTACGGCGTGTTTGACTCGCTCCAGAAGGCTCAAAGGGAGGGGTTTTCTTTGCCTGATTTCTCATTGACACGACCCATCCGCCCCGGTGCGGGCGCCGAACCATGCGCATGACCGACGTCGATGGCCGCCCGACCGTCGCGGTGGTGGGAGCCGGGATCGCCGGCCTCACTGCCGCCTACCTGCTCCAGCGCACCCACCAGGTGACCCTGTTCGAGGCCGAGCCACGTCTGGGCGGGCATGCCCACACCCATGACGTGGCGCTCTCCGACGGCCGCTCGGCCGCGGTCGACTCGGGCTTCATCGTGCTCAACGACCGCACCTACCCCCATCTGCGCCGGCTCTTCACCGAGCTCGGCGTGGAGACGCGGCCGACCGAGATGAGCATGAGCATCAGCTGTCACGGCTGCGGCCTGAACTTCGTGGGCGGGCGCGGAGCGAAGGGCATCTTCGCCCAGCGACGGCGGCTGGCCGACCCCCGCTTCTGGCGGCTCCTCCTGGACATCCGGCGCTTCCAGAAGCTGGCCCTGGCCGAGCTGAGCCGTCCCGCTCATGCCCGGGGCATCTCCGATGTCGCCGAGGAGAGCTACGGGGACTTCCTGGACCGGCACGGCTTCACGCCCCACTTCGTGGCCCACTACGCCCTGCCGGTCGTCTCGTGCGTCTGGTCGATGGGGCACCGCGAGGCGCTCGACTATCCCGCGACCTTCCTCTTCGAGTTCCTGCGTCACCACGGCTTCCTGAGTCTGGGCGACGCTCCGACCTGGCACACGGTGGTCGGCGGCTCACGGACGTACGTCGACGCGGTGTCGGCCGACCTCGACGTGGTCCGCACCGCCTCGCGGGTCACCGCGATCAGCCGCAAGCCTGAGCAGATCGGCATCGACGTGGCCGGTCCCGCCGGCGGGCCGGGTGATCACTTCGAGTTCGACAAGGTCGTGATCGCGACCCACGCGCCGGACGCCCTGGCCCTGCTGACCGATGCCGGCGATCTCGAGAACGAGCTGCTGGGGACCTTCGCGAACTCCACGAACATCACCTACCTGCACCGTGACGAGAGCATGCTGCCGGCCCACGACCGCTCCCGCGCGAGCTGGAACTACCGCCTCGAGGACTGCGACGAGGTCACCGACCGGACCCGGGTGTCCTACTGGATGAACCGGCTCCAGGGACACCCGGAGGCCGATCCGCTGGTCGTCACGTTGAACCCGTCCACGCGGCCGGAGCATGTCATCGCGGAGATGACCTACGAGCACCCGACGTACACCGCCGAGTCCGTGGCCGCGCAGAAGCGACTCGGCGAGCTCACCGACGACCGGCTGGCCTTCGCCGGCGCCTGGCAGGGCTGGGGCTTCCACGAGGACGGGTGCCGCTCCGGCGTCGCCGCCGCGGAGGCCCTGGGGGCACCATGGTGAACGGGAGCAGCCTGGTCCGGGCCCACGTGAAGCACCGGCGCAGCCGACCCTTCACCTACGAGTTCACCCATCGCACCACGATGTGGCTGGTCGACGCGGCGGACCCGAACGCTGCCTTCCCCCGCTGGCTGCGCCCCTTCGTGTCCATCCGGAGTGAGGACCACTTCGCGGCCGACGACCTCCGCCCGCTCCCGGCCAAGATCGCGGCGTACCTGGTGGCGCAGGAGGTGCCCTGGTCCGCGGCCCGGGTCATGGTGCTGACCAACGCCCGGTCGTTGGGCTACGTGTTCGACCCGCTGACGACGTACTTCTGCTTCGACGAGGCAGGCGTCCTCGAGGGCGTGCTGGCCGAGGTGCACAACACTTACGGTGAGCGGCACTGCTACGCGCTGGAGGTGAGCGAGCCACGGGCCAGCGTCGACAAGGAGTTCTACGTCTCGCCGTTCTTCGCCGTCGAGGGGCGCTACGACATCCGCACCCGGCTGACCGACGAACAGGTCGCCGTGGGCATCAGCCTGACCCAGGGCGACGAGACCGTCTTCACCGCGTCGGTGCACGGCAGTCTCGTCCCGGCCGGCCGCGGCGCCACGCTGCGCGCGGTCGCCACCAACCCGGTCCCCTCCCAACGCGTCTCCGCGCTGATCCGCTGGCACGGCCTCCGGCTCTGGCTGCGACGGCTCCCGGTGATCCCGCGACGTCCGCACCACGCACCGAAAGGCATGGCATGAGCACCTCCCTGGAACCCACCGCCGTCTCCCAGGCCACCGGACGGAGCAACGCCGCCACCGCCCTTCCCCCGGCGCCGGCGTACGGCGTCCGCGGCCCGATCGCGAAGGCCGTCGTCCGCCGGATCATGCGACACCTCCCGGTCTCGGTCGAGCTGGCCGGACGTGAGGTGCTCGGGGCGCCGCTGACGACAGGTCGTCCGGTGATCGAGGTGACCTCCCCCCGCTCGTTCTTCGCCCGGCTGGCGCACAGCCCCATGATCGGGATCGGCGAGTCGTACATGGCCGGTGAGTGGCACGCCGCCGAGGGCAGCGACCTCGCGGACACCCTGGCACCCTTCGCCGAGCGGCTGACCAGCCTCATCCGGCCGACCTTCTACAAGCTCCGGCACACGGTGCTCCCCCGCGGCCTCAACCCGTCGAACACCCTGACCGGCGCGAGGAGGAACATCGAGGCGCACTACGACCTGTCCAACGAGATGTTCATGCACTTCCTCGACCCGAGCCTGTCCTACTCCTCCGCACTGTTCGAGTCGTTGGACCCAGCGCCGTCGTTGACGGACCTCGAGGATGCCCAGGTGCGCAAGGTCGACGCGATCCTGGACAAGGCGGGCGTCACCACCGGGAGCCGCGTCCTGGAGATCGGCACCGGCTGGGGCACCCTGGCGATCCGGGCGGCGCAGCGGGGCGCCCAGGTCACCACCTTGACCATCTCGGCGGAGCAGGCCGCGCTGGCCCAGCAGCGGGTCGATGCGGCCGGGGTCGGCGACCGGGTCGAGATCGCCCTGCGTGACTACCGGGAGCAGGGTGGCCTCTTCGACGCCGTGGTGAGCGTGGAGATGGTCGAGGCAGTCGGCGAGGAGTACTGGCCGACGTACTTCGCCAAGATCGACTCACTGCTCGCTCTGCACGGCGTCGCGGTGATCCAGGCGATCCTGATGGGCCACGACCGGATGGTGGCCACCCGCCAGACGTACACCTGGATCCACAAGTACATCTTCCCCGGCGGGATGCTCCCCTCCACCGAGGCGATCGAGTCGGTCCTCGCTGAGCACACGTCGCTCGAGCTCAGCGCCCAGCAGTCCTTCGGGGCGCACTACGCGCACACGCTTCGGCTGTGGCGCGAGCAGTTCCTCGGCAACTGGGAGAAGGTCGCCGCGCTGGGGTTCGACGACGTCTTCCGCCGGATGTGGGAGTTCTACCTGGCCTACTGTGAGGCGGGCTTCCGCACCGGGTACCTCGACGTCGCCCAGCTGACGATCACGCGCCGCGACGCCTGAGGGCAACCCCGGAGGTCAGCTGACCGACGGCACCAGCGCTTCGTCGAGCCTCGCCACCCAGGCGGTCGCGCCCAGCCGGGAGTAGGTCTCCCGCGCGAGCTCGAGCTGCTGACGACCCTCGGCGCCGCGCCCCTGTGCCAGCAGCCACCGGCCGAGCTCCTCCTGGGCGCGGGCCTTGTCCGGCACCGCGCCGTACGCCCCGAGCTCGGCGATCCCGGTCTCCAGGTTCTGCTGTACCTCCGTGGGCTCGGCCCCGGACCGTGCCCCCAGCATCCCGCGGAAGACCGCGAGGTACGCCCGGAGGGCGACGCTGAGGGTGCCCGGCTCGGAGGCGACGCGCTCGACCAGCTCGGCCGCCGCGGGGAGGTCGCCGGCCTCCAGCACGATCCGCACCGCCGCCGGCCAGATGTACATGAAGTCGTCTCCCAAGGTGGCGTCCTGGTAGCTCAGCTCGACCGACGCCCGGGCCTCTCGCACGGCGGTGACCGGGTCGCCGTCGCGGAGTGCCCGCGCCGCAGAGAGAGTCCCCGTCCAGGCCCTGCCGTTCAGGTCGCTCGCCTCCACCAGCTGCACCACGGGCACGACCCGGTCGAGCCCGGCGCCCTCGCGCCACTCGTCGACCGCGCCTGCGATGAGGTGGAAGCCATGACGATCGGCGATTCCATCCTCAACGGCCGTTCTCAGGGTCGACTCCAGGGTCTCCCACTCTCCCGCGACCCACAGGGCTGACGCCATGTTGGCCGCGCCCTCGACCACCAGCATCCCGTGCTCGCGTCCCGTTGCCACGGACTCATGCAGCATCTCCAGCGCAGCGGGGAGGGTGTTGGGCATCATCAGGATCCCAAGGTTCTGCTGGGAGCCCACCACGCCGCTCCAGAGTCCGGTCTCCCGGGCCACGTCGAGCTGGAGCCGGAGGGCCGCTATGCCCAGTCGGCTGGATCCCCTGGCCAGCTGGTGCGCCCCGAACACGCCCACCGCCCGGGCCAGCTCGCGGGGGTCGGCCGCCTGCTCGGCGAGGCGGAGGACCTCGGTCAGGGGCATCTCGTGATCAGGGGCTCCCAGTGAGATCAGCGAACGGCAGAGCACACTGCCCAGCCGGGCTCGAGCGGCCTCCGCGCCCGGGACCGAGGCAAGCTCGTAGAAACGGTCCTTGACCTCCGTCACCGCAAGCTCAGGCTGACCGCCGACCATGTGGCAGCGGCCTACCCCGGAAGCCGCGCGGCCGGCACCCACGGCGTCCCCGAGGGCGTCGAACGCCTCTCGGGCCTCGGTCGCGAGCTCGACCCCCCGGGCCAGCTGGCCCAGTGGTTCACACACCTCGGCAGCCTTCTCCAGCAGCGCGGCTCTCGTCGGTCCGGACTCGATCCGCTCCAGCGCCGAGGAGTAGGCGCGCAGCGCGTCGTCGTACGAGCCGAGCGCGGCGGCACGGTCCGCGGCGATCTCGAGGAGCTCGGCTGCCCGTGCCCGGAGCCCGGGGAGGTCCTCGTCCTCGGGGTTGGACGCCTCGACCGCATCGAGCAGGTGATGGGCCACGACCATGGCCAGGTCGTCGGACTTCTCGAGGGTGCGCTCCAGGTGCTGGGCGACGCTCAGGTGGCGGGCCTTGCGATCCCGCCTGGACAGCGTCGAGTAGCTCACCTGTCGTACGACGGACTGCACGAACCGGATCTGACCCCGCTCGGCGGAGAACCGGTCCGTCTCCCGGCCCAGGATCTCCTTGCGCTGCAGGCTCGCCAGCACCTCGTCCAGATCGTCCAGGTCGGCGCAGAGGATGCCGATCCCCTCGCGTGAGAAGAGGTTGCCGAGCACGCTGGCATCGGTCACCACCCGTCGCTCGTCGTTCGAGAGGGCGTCGAGCCGGGCCGCGATCAGGGCGTGCAGCGAGGCCGGGGCCGCCACCGAAGCGAGGTCCACGAGCCCCTGCCCGGCGACCCGGTAGCTGCCTTCGACCGCCTGGACGAGGTCCCGGTCGATCAGCGCCCGCACGGTCTCGACCGCGAACAGCGGGATGCCCTCGGACCGCTCCACGAGGGCGTCGCGGGTCTGGTGTGGCAGTCCCTCCACGAGACCGTCCACCAGCTGTTGCATCGCCGTGTCGGGCAGTGGCTCGAGGTGGATCACCGTGGACCGGCGGCCTCCGAGGTCGGGCCGCGCCTCCAGGAGCTCGGGCCTGGCCAGCAGGAAGAGGAAGATCGCGGCGCGAGCGCTGCTCAGCATCTGCTCGACGAAGTCCAGCAGACCGGAGTCGGCGAAGTGAGCGTCGTCGATCAGGAGCACGACGGGGTCGGGGCCGCCGATCCTCTCGAAGAACTTGATCCACGCGGAGAACAGGTCCTCGCGCGGGAAGTCGCCGACGTGCTCGCCGATCAGTGACGCGACGCGCGGCCGGAGCCAGGCCAGCTCCTCGGGATCGGTGACGAAGGCCGCCAGGGTCGTGTCGAGCAGCTGCCCGGCGTCGACCTCCTCGTCGTCGCCGACGACCCCGATCCGGCCGCGGACCGCCTCTGCCAGGGCCCAGAAGGCGACGCGGTCGCCGTACGACATGCAGCGGCTGCGGTGCCACCGCGTAGTGGCGGGCAGCCCGTCGATGTACTTCTCGAACTCCCACGAGAGCCGGGTCTTGCCGATGCCGGCCTCGCCGTCGAGCACCACGAGCCGAGGCTTCCCCGACTCGGCGGTGGCGTGGAACAGCTCCTTGATCAGTCGCAGCTCACGGTCTCGCCCTGCCAGCGGTGCCTCGAGTCCGTCGACCCGTTGCTGGCCACCGACCCCGGCGACCACCGAGCCGGCGACGTAGAGCCGGACGGGCTCGATCTTGCCCTTGAGGACGTGCTCCCCCGCGTCGTGGTACGTGATCGCGGAGGCCGTCAGGGCGCGGGTGTTCGCATCGACCCACACCTCATTGGGAGCGGCCGCGGACTGGATGCGCGACGCGGTGTTGACCGGGTCGCCGGCGACCATGCCCTGGTCGGTGGCGCCCACGGTGGTGGTGACCTCGCCGGTGACCACTCCGGCCCGCAGGGCGAGCTCGGGGATCGCGAGGCTCTCACCGAGGGCGGTGATCTCCGTGACCAGCTCGAGGCCGGCGCGGACCGCCCGCTCGGCGTCGTCCTCGTGCGCTGTAGGGACGCCCCAGACCGCCATCACGGCGTCGCCGATGAACTTCTCCACCGTGCCGCCGTAACGGCGGATCACCGTGGTGCAGACCTCGAAGTACTTCGTCAGCAGATCGCGGACGTCCTCGGTGTCGCGCTTCTCCGACAGCGTGGTGTAGCTGACCAGGTCGGCGAAGAGGACGGAGGTGAGCCGTCGCTCCGAGGCGCCCACGGGAGGCGGGCCGCCGCCTGCCGCCACCGTTGCCGCCGGGGAGACGGTCGCCGGCGGCACCACCGCGCCCGTCGGCGTGCCGCACACGGGGCAGAACGCGGCTCCTGTCGGGAGCTCAGCGGCGCAGTGGGCGCAGCCAGGGGCGCGCTGGCGAGTTCCGCAGACGTGACAGAAGGCGGCCCCTTCGGCCAGCTCGGCCGCACACGACGGACAACCCACTGACGCCTCCCCTGTCGGGCAGCCGACCTGCCCAGCACGAGATTAGTCGTGTCAGCGGCGTACGGACACAGTTTTGGCTGCCAGATCGTGCAGGCCCCGCCGATCCCGGTTGAACACCAGAGGGGGAACGACCAGGCAGATCAGCACCGTGCGGAGCAGCGCATGCAGCGGAAGCAATGGTCGTCCGTCGACACGGACGATCCGGACCCGGGTGACCAGCTGGCCGAATGATCCTCCCGAGAGCGAGGTGAGCAGCGTCGCCTCGACCACGAACACCGCCATGGTCAACCAGCCGATCCGGGTGTCACCGAGCCAGGCGTCGACGCCCACGGCTGGGACGACGAGGAGGGTGGCGACCGTCCAGTCCAGCGCCAGTGCGAGGAGCCTGGCTCCCCACCCGGCGACCGAGCCCGGCCCCTCGGCGGGAAGGCCCAGTCGTTCCCCTGGGTAGGAAGGCGGACCGGACGCGGTGGGTGAGCTCACGAGCCGAACGCTACAAGCAGCCACGCACGGACCCGCCGTACGGTCCGGCAGGCCGGCCGACGCCTTGTTACATGGACGAAACAAACGGGATACGGTCAAGAAACCCCACCTGCATAGGTTGCGGACCGTAGGTGCAGCGTGGCACCGGCAGGCTTTGGCGATTTCACGCCACATCCAGGTGTGGCCCAGGAGGACGAATGTTCCAGAACAGCGATGAGCTGCTGAAGTACATCAAGGACGAACGCGTCGAGATGATCGACGTCAGGTTCTGTGACCTGCCCGGCGTGATGCAGCACTTCACGGTGCCGATCTCCTCGTTCGACCAGTCCGTCTTCGACGACGGGCTGAACTTCGACGGCTCCTCGATCCGCGGCTTCCAGGCGATCCACGAGTCGGACATGTCGCTGTTCCCGGACCCGACCACGGCCTACCTCGACCCGTTCCGGGTTGCCAAGACGCTGGTCGTGAACTTCTTCATCCATGACCCGATCACCGGCGAGGCCTACTCCCGGGACCCGCGCAACATCGCGAAGAAGGCGATGGCCTACCTGGCCAGCACCGGTATCGGCGACAAGGCCTACTTCGCACCGGAGGCCGAGTTCTATGTCTTCGACAGCGTCCGGTTCGAGACCAAGCAGAACGCCGGCTTCTACCACATCGACTCCGAGGCAGGAGCCTGGAACTCCGGCTCCGAGGACAACAACCGCGGCTACAAGGTCAAGTACAAGGGCGGCTACTTCCCGGTGGCGCCGTACGACCACTTCGGCGAGCTGCGCGACGAGATGGTCATCGAGCTCGAGAAGTCGGGCCTGATCGTGGAGCGCGCCCACCACGAGGTGGGCACCGCCGGACAGGCGGAGATCAACTACCGCTTCGACGAGCTGCTCAAGGCCGCCGACGACGTGATGAAGTTCAAGTACATCGTCAAGAACGTCGCCTGGCGCAACAACAAGACCGCGACCTTCATGCCCAAGCCGATCTTCGGCGACAACGGCTCCGGCATGCACTGCCACCAGTCGATCTGGAACGAGGGAGAGCCCCTCTTCTACGACGAGACCGGGTACGCCGGCCTCTCCGACATGGCGCGGCACTACATCGGCGGCATCCTGAAGCACGCGCCCTCGCTGCTGGCCTTCACCAACCCGACGGTGAACTCCTACCACCGGCTGGTGCCGGGCTTCGAGGCGCCGATCAGCCTGGTCTACAGCCAGCGCAACCGCTCGGCCTGCGTGCGGATCCCGATCACCGGGTCGAACCCGAAGGCCAAGCGCATCGAGTTCCGCTGCCCCGACCCGTCGGCCAACCCGTACCTCGCCTTCTCGGCGCTGCTGCTGGCCGGCATCGACGGGATCCAGAACAAGATCGAGCCCTCGGACCCGATCGACAAGGACATCTACGAGCTGCCGCCGGACGAGATGGCCGACATCGCCCAGGTGCCGACGTCGCTGAACGCGGTCCTCGACTCGCTCGAGTCCGACCACGACTTCCTCACGGTGGGCAACGTCTTCACGCCCGACCTGATCGAGACCTGGATCGACTACAAGCGCGTCAACGAGATCCTGCCCGTGCAGCAGCGCCCGCACCCGCACGAGTTCGAGCTCTACTACGACATCTAAGATCTCGTAGATCGCGAAACGGCCCCTGACCTGCGGAAACGCGGACTCGGGGGTCGTTTTCGTTGGCTCGAGATAGCCGAAATTCCGCAGGGATTCCGCAGGAGAATCGCTCCACGCGCTGTTCGAGCCGACAGCGCCTACCGCGGGAACCCGTCACAGCGGCTCTCGAGAACTCCCGGGGGCAAGAGCATTGGCGGTGCAATGACGCGCGGCTTGTGCTGCAGGGCTCGTGATAGCTGGCCGTTCGCGTAACAGCCGTTCGACTACGACCACTACGTCGCGGCGTTGATTGCAGAAGGACAGGGCTAGTGGTCGCCGAGCGCGGTCGGGTTAAGAACAGCAGTGGCCCGCGTTAGTCGTCACCTGAGGAGAGCGGCAGGAGCGGCGCCAATGAGTTTGTCGGCGACCAATGACACGCTGTCCGTAGACGATCAATGGGCCACCTGCCTAATCGAGTGCTCGCTTGGAACCGTGCGGAAGGATGTAGGGCGTTGACTGAGGAACCATCGGGGCCTGAGGCGGACGCTGGCCGGGCTACCGGCCCGTCGGCAATTCCAGAGGCGGAGAACTACATCCAGTGGCGCCTGAGTGACATGGCGACGCGCAACGAGCACCACCTGTTCGAGACCGTTGCGACCCGCGTCGCCCGTCGACGGATCAGCTCGAACATTCTGATCGCGACCGGCCCGGTCTCCGCCGGCGGGGACCAGCAGCGAGATGCCGAGACCTACACGACTCGGATTCCGGACGAGTTGCCGCACTCGGCAGGGTTCTCCGCATCAGCATCCACGGCACCGATCGTCATCGCGTGCACCGTACAGCGGGAGAACCTGAAGGCCAAGGTCCGGGCGGACCTCGCAGGCATCTGCGCCAGTACGGCGGCATCGGTCGAGCACATTGCATTCTTCTGCACCCATTCGATTCCAGAGGCTGCGACCCACGAGCTGCAGCGCGAGGCTCGCGACACGTACGGCGTAACGCTCGACATCTTCTGTGGTGGCGACATCGCGATGATGCTTGCGGAGCCGGACCTTGTCTGGGTCGCTCAGTACTACCTCGAAATGTCGTCAACCTTGGTCCCCGAGCCGGTTGACGGCGACCCGCACCCTGAGTGGTACTCGGAGTTGCTCGAGAACCTTCGGCGCAATGGCGGCCCCGCCGCGCTCACTCCGGCAACTCAGGGCGAGGTGACTCAAGGGCTGCGGCACGCAACCTGGGACGAGCACGCGAACGGTGACCTGCCCGAGTGGCTGGACTTCATGGGCGCGTTCCTCGCCGACTCCGACGACGGTGTCGACACCGATTTGGTATTTCGTGCCTGCTACGAGATGTCAGTCGCCAGATTCCGCGGCATGGGACTGGCAGCCGGCATCGAGGACCTGGTCCGACGCGCGATCAACTTCGCGTGCACGAGCGCGGAACGCATCGTCGTTGACGACGCCACGACGCTGGCTTCCTACTGGGGCGTCATGTGGACGACCGGGGTAGCCGAAGCCGAGTCCGCGGAGATCCAAGACGCGTTGGACCGCCTTCGGGCTCATGTGTCGGGGCTGCTCTCCGCAACAGATCGTGCGGACTATCCGGTCCGCGCTGCTTCGCTGATTGGGACGCTCGCGTTCGCGAGTCTGGTACCGAACTGGAACAAGGCTGAGCAGATCAACGGTCGTCCGCAGCGCGCAGAGCGAGCGGCGAACGCCGGCGTGCTACTCACTGAGGTCGACGTTGACCCGTCGGCCCTGCTCGGCGACGACCTGGTCGACATCGACTCCGCCATGGAGTACCTGGACCAGCTCGTCGATCTGCTTCCGCGGGCCAGGGCCTACTCGGTACGGCAACTAGCGCGGGTTTTCACCATGTTCGTGACTGCGGTCGCGTCGCATCCGCTGTACGAGAAGGTTCGTGACGCCCTGGACGCTTCGGTATCCGAGGTCGAGGGCGACTCGGCTACAGCCGAACGGTGCCGTGACCGGGGAATCACGTTTGTGAAAGCCGACCAGCCTTTGCGGGCGCTTGTTGAACTGCACAACGCGAAGTTGAACTGGTTCAACGGCGACACCATGTACGGCTCCGTGCTGACCATGCGTTACATCGGCTCCATCTACGCCGGACTTGGCCTGATGTATGCCGCAAAGATGTACGCCGCGAGCGCTGCTGCGATGGCACTCAGTAGCGGCGATTCCGACGTCGAGCCCCAGGCAGCGAAGGCTCTTCTGGAAGCGGCTAGGTACGCACAGCGGGCCGGTACTTGGGTCGACGCCGCCGGCCTCACCGAGATCGCGCTCCTCGGGCGAGCCCAGTTGCTGCCGGATCCGTTCGACTACGACAAGTGGCCGGATCTTGGGCACCACGAGACGAACGCTGCCTTGGGTCTAACCGTGATCCGCACTTTCTGGCCGGACGTGGAACCGCTGATCCAGTCCGCACACCCCAGAACACCGTGGTACGACGACCTCGTCGAGATCATCGGGCATGCGGGCGGTGGCTTCAACCTCAACGAGGAGGAGTTGCAGCAGCGTGCAGGCGAACAGCTCGCTGGGCCGGTACTTGGCGACATCGGCAAGACCCGAATCATCGACTTCCACGCCCTGGGAGTTCGCTGGATCTTCGAGTTCGCCAACGACCAGAGCACGGTCCTGACATCTGAAGGCTTCGTCGCCACGTTCCAGGTGCTTGTCGCCGAGGCCGCTCTCCACACCCCGGTCCTGGTCGAAAGCACGGTTCGAATTCAGGTGAAGGTGATCGCTAACGCGGCCCGCGATGTCGACGACATCACTATCGACGACTCCGAGCCCGAGATCCGAGTCCGGGCAGTCCTGTCCGACTCAGTCACCGATGTGGCGGCAAGAGACGTCGCGATCCTCGCTCAATGCTTTCAACTGCTCCACGCTGTCCACGCCCGCCCGCCACAAGAGCTGCAGGATCTCCTCGATCCTCTGTTCCGGGGTGGCCTCTCACACAAGGTGTCGGTCGGCAGGCCCTACGAGGAGACCGCGGCGCTTCTGGACGCTGAGCACTACGCCCGGTGCGCCTCGGTCCCTCGCCCTGACTCGTCCGCATCCTTCATCCCTGTCGAGAACGAACACCTCGCACCACCGACCACGCCTGGCCCCGGGTACGACGGCGAGGAGTCGCTGCAGGCGATCCGGGAACGTTACGAGGTCGCGTACGACGTGTTCCGGTACTCGTTGCCGGGGCTCTTCGCTGACGAAGGCTTCCGGGCACAGATCGTCCGTCTACGCGAGGACGGCTGGCTCGACTGGCAGATCCTCGTGGCGCTTGTTAACGCCCGGATGAACTGGTTGTTCCAGCAGAGGGGCATGCGGCCCGAGCTAGTCGACCCCCGTGAAGGGATGCGGATGGCGCGGGAGCCGGAGACACCGGATTCGCCGCGAATGACGGCGGAGTCGCTTCCGCCCGAGGTCATCGACATGCACATGTACATGCAGGCTGTCACGATCGGCAGACGGTGGGGCCTGCAGGGCCGACAGGAACGAAATGGTGAGCACGCGATGCGTGGTCTCCTGGTTCGGCGGTACCGGTTTGCTGATGACGACCTGCCTCATCAGGACTTGCTCGACTGCGTCGATGAGGACGGAAACCTTAAGCCGTTCGTCGTGCCGGAGGCGAATCTGCCGGCGGACGACCAGCAGTAGTCACGAACGACGAGGAAAGGTGCACGCCGGGTTCGTCGTCCGCGGCCGAGATCGGGCCTGAGGATTCCGCGCGTGTTCCGGTCCACAGCGATCCGTTCGCGTCGCGGAAGTACAACTTCGGAAGCAACGCCTCGGGCACCCAGCCAGAGGCGTCGAAGTCGTCCTCGACGTACCATGTCACGGCAGTTTCCGGCGCAATCGCTCCGAGGCGTTCGAACGCGGATCGAAGGAGAGCGCGGCTGGGCGAAGGTCGCGCCGTCCCAGTCGTCGTTCCACTCGATTTAGCATGTCACCTGAGGTGCCTGGCTCCTGCGGCGTTCTGTCGCCGCATCGTTCCGGTCGCGCCGGCCGCGCCAGACCAGGGAGAAGGCACCGAGGGTCACGGCAGGCCGTGGCGGCGCTCCATCAGTCACGTCCGGAACCTCCACTGCCGTGATCGCGAACATACTTTCATCGCCCACCGACGCGTCCAGACCTACTTCCCCATCCTTGACACCCTCGACGACCATGACATCGGTTAGGAAGATCAGAGGACGCGCGCCCCGCAAAGCGACGCTGAAGTCGACGTCGCCTACACGACTGGCTTGGCCAGAACAGCAAGCGCAACGGCCGCGTCATTCTGGGCGAAATGGGGCGGCCGCCTGCGACACGGCCTGGAGACCGCCTCGGGCGACTACTCCCTGGTCGGAGACACGAAGCTATCCATCAATCAGCTTGGCCGCCGCCTGGAGTCCGATCGCTATACACCGCCGCGACCGCGGCTCGGGAGGTGTCATCCCTGTCGGGCCAGAGGTGGCCGTAGGTGTCGAGGGTGGTCTTGGCCGACGCGTGCCGGAGCCGCGCCTGGACGACCTTCACGTCGAGCCCGGAGGCGATGAGTAGCGACGCGAAGTAGTGCCGGAGGTCGTGGAAACGGAAGTTCGTCGGGCAGCCCAACCACCTCGCGGGACGCGCGGACGGCGCGTTCGATCGTCCACGGACCCGCGGGGTTGCCCCACTGGTCGCTGGCCAGGAACCGCCCGTCGCCGAGCTGGATCGCTTCGGCGAGCAGGTGCGCCATCTCCTTGGGGATCGGGATCGGTGTCCGGCTCATGTCGGACTTGAGGGGTTCATCCAGCCACTGGATCGACGGCGAAACCACGCCGGTCGCGAAGTCGACGTCCTCGACCCGCAGCGCCGCCGCCTCGGCCAACCGCAACCCGGCGTGGGCGCCGAGCAGGATCGCCGGGCGGACGCCTTCGGGCACGGCTTCGTACATCGCCCACACCTGCTGGGTGGTCGCGACGTACGGCCGTTGCTTTCCCATCCCCGGCGACGTACGCCGCGAGCACGGGTTGCGGGCGACGAGCCCGTCGTGGACGGCGTCGGTGAAGAGCTGCGAGAGCCGGGAGTGGAGCGCGTAGACGTAGGAGTCGGCGCGGCCCTCGCCCTTGAGCACGGCGGTCCAGGCGCGGACGTCGGACGGCTTCACCGCCGACAGCGGCACCGACTCGAAATGTGCCTTGATGATCTTGATGTGAGCAACTGCCTGCCGCACGGTCGACTTGCGCCGGGTGCCGTAGCCGGCGAGCCACTTGTCGCACCACTCCCCCACGGTGAGCTTCGCGTCCTTGGGCGTGACGTGGTCGCCGCGCAGTAGCGCGGCGAGCTGCTTGTCGATCCATTTCTGCGCGTCGACCTTCCGATCGAAGGCGCGCGTGTGCTCGCGGCCGGCGTCGTCGACGTACCGGGCGCGCCAGCGGGTCACCGTGCCCGCGACGGCCGACGGCACGTCGATGGCGTTCCCGTCCGTGTCCTTGATGCGCTTGCGCCAGCGGTCCTCGACGG
>CAVUEG010000002.1:0-104592 GCA_963740525.1 uncultured Actinomycetota bacterium | reverse complement strand
ATACCCACCCTGGTTCAAATAAGGTCACCCTTACCTCGTGGGACGCCCCGCGCCGCGTCGCTGCGCCCCGACCACGGGTCCTGGTCGCTTCGTTCCTAGACTAGGCGCGTGCCCCCCACCCTCCCCGCCGTGCAGGTCGAGGGTCTGGTGATGACGTACGGCGACACCCGAGCGGTCGACGGGCTCGACCTCACCGTGGCACGCCACTCGATCACCGCCGTGCTCGGGCCGAACGGCGCGGGCAAGACGACCACGCTGGAGACCTGCGAGGGCTACCGCCGCCCTCAGCAGGGCCGGGTCCGGGTGCTCGGCCTCGACCCGGTCTCCGAACGACGTGACCTGCTCCCCCGGATCGGCGTCATGCTCCAGTCCGGCGGCGCCTGGTCCGGGGTGCGAGCGGTCGAGATGCTGCGGCACATCGCGAGCCTGCACGCCGACCCGCTCGACGTGGACATGCTCGTGGAGCGGCTCGGCCTCGGCGACTGCGGTCGCACGGCCTACCGCCGGCTCTCGGGGGGCCAGCAGCAGCGGCTCTCCCTGGCGATGGCGGTGGTCGGGCGTCCGGAGCTGGTGTTCGTGGACGAGCCGACCGCGGGGATGGACCCGCAGGCCCGACGGACCACGTGGGACCTGCTGGAGGAACTGCGCGCAGACGGGGTCACCGTCGTGCTGACCACGCACTACATGGACGAGGCCGAACGGCTCGCCGATCAGATCCACATCATCGACCACGGGCGGATGATCGCCAGCGGGACCGCCACTGGAGCTGACCCGAGGAGGCGGCATCAGCACGATCCGGCTGGTGGTGACCCAACCGTTCCCCCCCGGGGCGCCCGAGTCGCTCCAGGCGACGCTGGGGCCTGACACCGAGGTCGCCGCGCTCAGTGAGCACAGCCTGCTGATCACCGGTCCGGCCGACGCCAGCACGCTGGCCAAGGTGTCCGCCTGGTGCGACGAGCACGGCGTACTTCCCGAGTCGCTGAGCCTGGGACAGCGCACCCTCGAAGACGTCTTCCTCCAGCTCACGGGACGGGAGCTCGACACCATGAACGGCACCGGCACGTTCACCCCGCGTCCGGGGGCGGCGCCGTACCACCGTCAGGTGCTCGCGCAGGCACGCATGGAGACCCGGCTGCTGCTCCGCAACGGCGAGCAGCTCCTCCTCGCCGTGGTGATTCCGCTGATCGTGCTGATCGGAGGGATCGAGGCCGCGACCCGGCTCGACCTCTCGCTGCCGCACCGGGCGGTGGACACGCTCACCCCCGGCATCCTCGCGCTCGCCGTCATGTCGACCAGCTTCGCCTCCCTCGCGATCGCAACTGGCTTCGAGCGGCGCTACGGCGTGCTCAAGCGCCTCGGGTCCGCTCCCCTGCCCCGCTCAGGGCTGCTCACGGGCAAGGTCGGCGCGCTCCTCGTCGTCGAGGTCATCCAGTTCGTCGTGATCGGCTCGGTCGCGCTGCTGATGGGATGGGCACCCCACCTCGGCGCCGCGGGCCTCCTGACCGCCGCACTGACGGCGGTTCTCGGCACCGCGGCGTTCGCCTCTCTCGGTCTGCTGATGGCCGGTACGCTGCGAGCCGAGGCCACTCTCGCGGGCGCCAACCTGGTCTACCTGCTGCTGATGGCCGGCGGAGGCGTGGTGCTCCCTCCCTCGTCGTACGGCGGCGCCGAGCACGTTCTCGGCTTCCTGCCGTCCGGGGCACTCGGCAACGCGATGCGAGCCGCGCTGCTCGGCGACCCCTTCCCGGCGGTCTCGCTGCTGGTCCTGGCCGGCTGGGCCGTCGTCGGCACGGTGCTGACCGCGAGGACGTTCACATGGGAGTGACCTGGGCCGAGCGTTGGATCCGGCCGCTGGGCGTGGCCACGCTCGTGGCCAACGTGGTGCTGGTGGTCACCGGCGGTGCGGTGCGGCTGACCGGCTCGGGCCTCGGCTGCCCGACCTGGCCTCGCTGCACCGACGAGTCCTTCACCCCGCACGGCGCGATGGACATCCACTCGGCGATCGAGTTCGGCAACCGCACCCTCACCTTCGTCCTCACCGCGATCGCCCTCGCCACTCTCGTGGGCGCCTTCCGTCTGGGCCGTCGTGACCTGAGGAGGCTCGCGCTGGTGCTGGCCCTCGGCATCCCCGCGCAGGCGGTGGTCGGCGGGATCACCGTGCTGACCGACCTCAACCCCTGGGTGGTCTCCTTCCACCTGCTGGTCTCGCTGGGGATCATCGGGCTCGCCGTGCTCTTCCTCCGCAGGATCGACCACCCGGCAGACTCCACGGCACCGGCATCCGGAGCCACGGTCGGGCTGGCCTGGGCGACCTTCGGTGCAGCCTGGGCGGTGCTCTACGTCGGCACCGTGGTCACCGGCTCGGGGCCGCACGCCGGCGACGCCCGGGCTCCCCGCAACGGCCTCGACCCGCTCCAGCTCAGCCAGCTGCACACCGATCTGGTGTTCCTGTTCGTCGGGCTCACCGTGGGGCTGCTCGTCGCCCTGCACGCGACCGGGGCCTCATCCGCCGCCCGCCACGCCGTCGGCGTCCTGCTCGTGCTCGAGGTCGCGCAGGGCGCGATCGGGTTCGTGCAGTACTTCACCGACCTGCCGGTGGTGCTGGTCGGCTTCCACATGCTCGGCGCGGCCCTGGTCTCGGCGGCGGTCACCCGGGCCCTGCTCGAGGTACGCGAGCCCGTCAGCGCTTGAGCAACGGGTCCAGCGCGACCGCGACGAAGAGCAGCGAGAGATACATGTTGGACCAGTGGAACAGCCGCATCGGCCGGACCTCGGTGAGCTCGTCGCTACGGCGGGCTCGGTGCAGCATCAGGTGCGCCTCGACGAGGAACAGTGCACCGAGCACCGTCGCCGCGATCGGGTAGATCAGGCCGGTCCCCGCCACGGGCCAGAGCAGGAGCGAGGTCGCCACCATCACCCAGGAGTAGCCGACGATCTGCCCGGCGACCCGCTCCGCCGACGCCACGACCGGCAGCATGGGTACGTCGACCTTGGCGTAGTCCTCGCGGTACCTCAGGGCCAGCGCCCACGTGTGCGGCGGGGTCCAGAAGAAGACCACCAGGAAGAGCACCACGGGGGCCCAGGCGAGCTCATTGGTGACCGCGGTCCAGCCGATCAGTGCGGGAAAGCATCCAGCCAGGCCGCCCCAGACGATGTTCTGGGTGGTCCGGCGCTTGAGCACCATGGTGTAGACGAGGACGTAGAAGGCGTTCGCCAACAGGGCCAGCCCGGCGGAGAGCCAGTTCACGAAGTACCCGAGCACCAGCGTCGACGCAACGGCGAGCACCAGACCGAAGACGAGAGCGGCCCGCGTGCTGACCAGGTGACGGGGCAGAGCCCGCCGTCGGGTACGCCGCATCTGCTCGTCGATGTCGCGGTCGTAGACGCAGTTGAGCGTGCTGGCGCTCCCGGCGGAGAGCGTCCCGCCGATGACGGTGGCGACGACCAGGCCGAGCTCGGGCACCCCGCGCGCGGCGAAGAACATCACCGGAACCGTGGTCAGCAGCAGCAGCTCGATCACCCGGGGCTTGGTCAGCCCGACATAGGCGGCCACGACGTCGCGGAACGAGGTCGGTCCGTGGGTCTGCCCGGACGAGCCGGGGACAGACACCTGCGGGTCGACAGCCGTCACGGCAACCTCGCGTTCCCTCGGATCTCGGTGTCAGCGGACCCCGGGAGTCTATCGTCGCGGTCCATCGCCGCCCCCATCGACCGACCGCTTCGGGCTGTGCGGATCGTCACGACTCCGGGGTCGAGACCTGTGGGTGCGCTGAGTAGGCTCCCCGAGTAGCCTCCCGTCGCCGACGGCGCCGGGTCCGAGCTCGTCGAGAGGACCGCATCGTGACTACCCGCCGCTCACCGCTGGAGTGGACCGACCTGGACCGCCGTGCGGTCGACACCTGCCGGGTGCTGTCGATGGACGCCGTGCAGAAGGTCGGGAACGGCCACCCCGGCACAGCGATGTCCCTGGCGCCGGTGGCCTACCTTCTCTTCCAGAAGCGGATGCGGCACAACCCGGCCAACCCCGGGTGGGTGAACCGGGACCGGTTCGTCCTCTCCTGCGGCCACTCGAGCATCACGCTCTACACCCAGCTCTACCTGGGCGGGTTCGGCCTCGACCTCGACGACCTCAAGTCGCTGCGCACGTGGGGCAGCAAGACACCCGGCCACCCCGAGCACGGTCACACCGCCGGCGTGGAGACGACGACCGGCCCGCTCGGCCAGGGCGTCGCCAACGCGGTGGGGATGGCCATGGCCGCCCGTCGCGAGCGCGGACTGTTCGATGCCGAGTCCGAGCCCGGGGACTCGCCGTTCGACCACCACGTCTACGCCCTCTGCAGTGACGGCGACCTGCAGGAAGGCGTGAGCGCGGAGGCCTCGTCGCTGGCCGGCCACCAGCAGCTCGGCAACCTCACCCTCATCTACGACGCCAACAGGATCTCGATCGAGGGCGACACCGACATCGCGTTCACCGAGGACGTCGCGAAGCGCTACCAGGCCTACGGCTGGCATGTGCAGACGGTCGACTGGACCCACGACGGCACGACCTACGCCGAGGACGTGCCGCAGCTGTGGAAGGCGCTCAACGCGGCCGAGAACGTCACCGACCAGCCGAGCCTGATCGTGCTGCGGACGATCATCGCCTGGCCCGCGCCGCATGCGCAGAACACCGGCGGCGCGCACGGCTCGGCGCTCGGCGTCGAGGAGGTCGCCGCCACCAAGAGGGTGCTCGGGTTCGACCCCGAGCTGACCTTCGAGGTCCCCGAGGACGTCCTGGCCCACACGCGGGCACTCCGCGAGCGCGGCACGGCTGCCGAGGCCGAGTGGCAGCAGGAGTTCGACGCCTGGGCAGCCAGGTACCGCCAGCGCAAGGAGCTCTTCGACCGGATGTCCACGCGGTCGCTGCCGGACGGCTGGACCGACGCGCTCCCGTCGTTCGACGCGGACGCCAAGGGTGTCGCCACCCGGGTCGCGTCCGGTGCGGTGCTCTCTGCGATCGCCCCGGCGCTGCCCGAGCTGTGGGGCGGGTCGTCGGACCTCGCAGGCTCGAACAACACCACGCCCAAGGGTGAGCCGTCGTTCGTCCCGGGCCAGTGGTCCACCAAGGAGTTCCAGGGCGACATCTACGGCCGGGTGCTCCACTTCGGCATCCGCGAGCACGCGATGGGCTCGGTCATGAACGGCATCACCCTGCACGGCGGCACGCGCGTGTACGGCGGCACGTTCCTGGTGTTCTCCGACTACATGCGGCCCGCCGTACGCCTGGCGGCCCTGATGGGGCTGCCCGTGACGTACGTCTGGACGCACGACTCCATCGGCCTCGGCGAGGACGGCCCGACCCACCAGCCGGTGGAGCACCTGGCCGCGCTGCGGGCGATCCCCGGTCTCGACGTGGTCCGCCCGGCCGACGCCAACGAGACGGTCGCTGCCTGGAAGACGGTCCTCGAGCACACCGACCGGCCCGCCGGGCTCGCGCTGAGCCGGCAGAACGTCCCGACCTTCCCCCGCGGTGAGGATGGCTTCAGCACGACCGACGACGTCGCCCGTGGTGGCTACGTGCTGGTCGAGGCCGAGGGCGGCGCTCCCGACGTGATCCTCGTCGGCACCGGCTCCGAGGTGCAGCTCGCCGTGGAGGCACGCGAGCTCCTGGCCGCGAAGGGGATCCGGGCCAGGGTCGTCTCGATGCCATGCCGTGAGTGGTTCGACGCCCAGGACCAGGCATGGCGCGACACCGTGCTGCCGCCGATGGTCAAGGCCCGGGTGAGCGTCGAGGCAGGCGTCGCCCAGGGCTGGCGCGAGATCGTCGGGGACCACGGGCGGATGGTCTCGCTGGACCACTTCGGCGCCTCCGCCGACTTCGCCACCATCTATGCGCAGTTCGCGATCACCTCCGAGGCGGTCGTCCTGGCCGCCGAGGACAGCATCCGCTCCGTGAAGGAGTGACCACAGCCCCTCGCGGGCACTACCCCGGTCGAATCAGGCCACAAGGTTTCGGGAGGAACACGATGACCGATCGTCTCAAGGAGCTCTCCGAGGCAGGTGTGTCGATCTGGCTCGACGATCTCTCGCGCGAGCGGATCGAGACCGGCAACCTCGCCGATCTCATCGCCCACAGCTCGGTGGTCGGAGTGACCACGAACCCTTCCATCTTCGCCGCCGCCCTGAGCGACGGTGAGCGGTACGACGACCAGGTGCGCAAGCTCGCCGCGGACGGCGACGACGTGGACCGGGCGGTGTTCGAGCTGACCACCACCGACGTCCGCGACGCTTGCGACGTGCTGCGCCCGACGTACGACGCCACCGACGGCACGGACGGCCGGGTCTCGATCGAGGTGTCCCCCGACCTCGCGTTCAAGACCCAGGACACCAGTGACTCCGCCAAGGAGCTCTGGGCGGCGGTCGACCGGCCGAACCTGTTCATCAAGATCCCGGCGACGACGGAGGGTCTCCCCTCGATCACGGCCACCCTCGCGGAGGGGATCAGCGTCAACGTGACCCTGATCTTCGGTCTCGGCCGCTACCAGCAGGTGATGGAGGCCTACGCCGCGGGCCTCGAGCAGGCTCGCGAGAACGGGCACGACCTCTCCAACATCCACTCCGTGGCGTCCTTCTTCGTCTCCCGCGTGGACAGCGAGATCGACAAGCGGCTCGACGACTCCGGCGCGGAGGGCGCGTCGGCCCTCAAGGGTCAGGCAGGGGTGGCCAATGCCCGTCTCGCCTACCAGGCGTACGAGCAGTTCTTCGCCGGTGAGCGCTTCGCCGCGCTGGCGGCCGACGGCGCCAACCGGCAGCGCCCGCTGTGGGCCTCCACCGGGGTCAAGAACCCGGACTACCGCGACACGATGTACGTCGCGGACCTGGTGGTCGCCAACACCGTGAACACGATGCCCGAGAAGACGATGCAGGCCTTCGCCGACCACGGCGAGGTCTCCGGAGACCGGGTCACCACGAAGTACGCCGAGGCACGCAAGGTCATGGACGACCTCGCGGCCGCGGGGATCGACTACGACGACGTCATCGAGACCCTGGAGCGCGAGGGCGTCGACAAGTTCGTCACCTCGTGGCACGAGCTGCTCGAGACCGTGAAGACCAACCTCGACGGCGCCCTCCGGTGACCGCGGCCCTGGAGGTCGCGGCCACCGGCGCCGCCGCCGAGGCAGTGGCCGCGGCAGTTCCCGGGCTGGTCGCCGAGCAGGTGGCGAGCCGGCTCTTCGCGAAGGATCCCACCCTGTGGGGACCCGAGGCGGAGGCCGAGGCCGGGGTGCGGCTCTCCTGGGTCGGCCTTCCCCGGACCTCCCGCCACCTGGTCGGCGAGGTCGCGGCCCTGCGGGACGAGCTGGCCGAGCAGGGCGTCGACCGGGTGGTGCTGTGCGGCATGGGGGGTCGTCCCTCGCGCCCGAGGTCATCTGCGCGGCGTACGACGTCGACCTGACCGTGGTCGACTCCTCCGACCCGGACATGGTCCGCGGGGTGCTCGAGGGCGAGCTCGCGCGCACCTGCGTGGTGGTCTCGAGCAAGTCGGGGTCGACGGTGGAGACCGACTCCCAGCGCCGAGCGTTCGAGGCGGCCTTCACCGAGGCGGGCATCGACCCGTCCGGTCGGATCATCGTGGTGACGGACCCGGGCAGCCCCCTCGACGCGAAGTCCCGCGAAGCGGGTTACCGCGTCGTCAACGCCGACCCGAACGTCGGCGGGCGCTACTCCGCACTCACCGCGTTCGGCCTGGTCCCCTCGGGGCTGGCCGGTGTGGACATCGGCGACCTGCTCGACGATGCCGAGACCGTCGCCGACCTGCTCGCCGAGGACGACGAGGGCAACCCCGCGCTCCGGCTGGGTGCTGCGATGGCTGCCACCGAGCCACTCCGCGACAAGCTCGTGCTGGTCGACGAGGGGTCCGGTCTGCCCGGCTTCCCCGACTGGGCTGAGCAGCTCATCGCCGAGAGCACGGGCAAGCACGCCACCGGGGTGCTCCCGGTCGTCGTGTCCGACACCACCGACCCCGAGGTCGCGCTGCCGCCCCACGACGTCACGGTGACTCACCTGGTCGCCGACGCCGAGGACCCGGACGCGGAGCCGGTCGACACCGGGTCGAACGTCTCGGTCACGGGGCCGCTCGGCGCCCAGCTCCTGCTGTGGGAGGCCGCGACCGCCGTCGCGGGACGGCTGCTCGGGATCAACCCCTTCGACCAGCCGGACGTGGAGTCGGCGAAGAAGGCGGCTCGCGGGATGCTCGACGAGGCGCCCGAACCCAGCCCGCCGGCCTTCACGGACGGTGCTCTGGAGGTGCGCGCGCTCGGGGGCGACTGGCTCGGCGACGCCAGCACCGCGTCCTCAGCCCTCGATGCACTCCTCGGTCAGCTCGACCCCGAGCAGGGGTACGTCGCGGTGATGGCCTACCTGGACCGGCTGGCCCTGCCCGAGCTCGCCCAGGTACGACGAGCCCTCGCGACGCGGACCCGTCGTCCGGTGACCTTCGGTTGGGGACCCCGCTTCCTGCACTCGACCGGGCAGTTCCACAAGGGCGGCCCGCGGGTCGGTGTCTACGTGCAGGTGACAGGCACCCCCGCCGAGGACCTCGGCGTCCCCGGCCAGGAGTTCAGCTTCGGCGACCTGATCGCGGCGCAGGCGGCCGGAGACGCCAAGGTCCTGGCGGATCTCGGCCGTCCCGTCCTGCGACTCCACGTCACCGAGTCGGGCGACGTCGTCCCCCTGCTGACCGAGGTGCTGCGTTGACCGAGACCCCGCCGTACGTCAACCCGCTGCGGGACCCCGAGGACCGAAGGCTCCCCCGGATCGCGGGCCCGTGCGGCATCGTCCTCTTCGGCGTGACCGGCGACCTGTCGCGCAAGAAGGTGATGCCGGCGATCTACGACCTGGCCAACCGTGGCCTGCTGCCCCCCGGCTTCTCCCTGGTCGGCTATGCGCGCCGGGACTGGGCCAACCAGGACTTCGCGCAGATCGTGCACGACTCGGTCCGCGAGCATGCCAGGACGCCGTTCCGCGAGGAGGTCTGGAACCAGCTCGCGGAGGGCTTCCGCTTCGTTCCCGGCGACTTCGCCGACGACCAGGCGTTCGAGAACCTCCGGCGCACGATCGAGGAGCTCGACCAGGTCCGGGGCACCGGTGGCAACCACGCGTTCTACCTGTCCATCCCCCCGAAGTTCTTCGGCGACGTCGTCGGCCAGCTCAAGGAGCACGGTCTCGCCCAGGGTCCGGCGGACGCCTGGCGGCGGGTCGTCGTCGAGAAGCCGTTCGGCAGCGACCTGGAGTCGGCGCAGGAGCTGAACCGGGTCATCTCCGAGGTCTTCCCGACCGGTTCGGTGTTCCGGATCGACCACTACCTCGGCAAGGAGACGGTGCAGAACATCCTGGCGATGCGGTTCGCCAACAACATGTTCGAGCCGGTCTGGAACGCCAACTACGTCGACCACGTCCAGATCACGATGGCCGAGGACATCGGCATCGGCGGCAGGGCGGGCTACTACGACGGCATCGGTGCCGCCAGGGACGTGATCCAGAACCATCTGATGCAGCTGATGGCCCTGGTCGCTATGGAGGAGCCGATCGCGTTCGACGCCGAGAGCCTGCGCGCGGAGAAGATGAAGGTGCTCGCCTCGGCGCGGCTCCCCCGCCGGCTCGACCTGGCCACGGCCCGAGGGCAGTACACCGAAGGCTGGTCGGGGGGCATCAAGGTGCCCGGCTACACCGACGAGCAGGACATCAAGAAGTCCTCGACCACCGAGACCTTCGCCGCGATCACCGTCGACATCGACACCCGACGCTGGGCGGGGGTCCCGTTCTACCTACGGACCGGCAAGCGCCTCGGTCGCCGGGTCACCGAGGTAGCCGTGGTCTTCAAGCGCGCCCCGCACCTGCCCTTCACGGACACGGCAACTGAGGACCTGACCCACAATGCGCTGGTCTTCCGGATCCAGCCGGACGAGGGAGTGACGATCCGCTTCGGGGCGAAGGTGCCGGGCACGGCCATGGAGATCCGCGACGTCAACATGGACTTCGCCTACGGCAGCACCTTCGTCGAGACCAGCGCCGAGGCGTACGAACGGCTGATCCTCGACGTGCTCCTGGGGGACCCTCCGCTGTTCCCTCGTCACGAGGAGGTCGAGGAGTCGTGGCGGCTGCTGGACCCCGTCATCGAGTACTGGTCCCGTCAGGGCAAGCCGGAGCGGTACCCCGCCGGCACCTGGGGACCGCCCTCAGCGGACGCGATGCTGGCCCGGGACGGAAGGGTGTGGCGGCGCCCATGACCCCACGTCACGAGACCGCTCGCTTCGCTCACGCTTCCGAGGAGACCCCGGGATGATCGAGCTCACCGACACCAGCGCCAGCGAGATCGCCGCCGAGTTCGTCCGGGCCCGGCGGCGCGCCGGAAGCCCGGCCATGGGCATGGTGATGACCCTCGTCATCGTGACCACCGAGGAGGACGCCGAGGAGGCGATGCACTCCGCCCAGGCGGCCTCCCGAGAGCACCCCGCGCGCGTGCTCGCCGTGGTCCGCGGGGACGGACGCGGGGCCGCCAAGATCAACGCGCAGGTCGGCATCGGCCAGGGCTGGGGTGGCGAGAACGCCACGATCCGGCTCGCCGGTGAGGCGGTGCGGCACGCCGAGTCCGTCGTACTCCCGCTGCTGCTCCCCGACTCCCCCGTCGTGGTGTGGTGGGCGGGCAACCCGCCGGAGTCGCCGGCCGACGACGCGCTCGGAGCCCTGGCGCAACGCCGGATCACCGACGCCGCCGCGGTCTCCCGAGGCAAGGCCAAGGCGATGCTGTCGCAGTGTGCGGCGTACCAGCCGGGCAACTCCGACCTGGCCTGGACCCGGATCACCCCCTGGCGCGCCCTCCTGGCCGCTGCCCTGGACCAGCACCCGGTGAAGATCCTGCACGCCTCGGTCACGGCCGAGCGGATCAGCCCGAGCGCCGACCTGCTGTCGGCCTGGCTGGCGGACCGGCTCAAGGTCGGCGTCGACCGCAAGAGCTCGGACGGTCCGGGCATCACCCGGGTCGTGATGACGACCTCGGACGGCGACATCACGCTCTCCAGGACCGACGGGCGGTTGGCGACGCTCTCGTCGCCCGGGGAGCCGGACCGTCCGGTCGCCCTGAAACGACGTGGCATCCCCGAGCTCCTCTCCGAGGAGCTGCGCCGGATGGACGAGGACGACATCTACGCGGCGACTGCGAAGAAGCTCGCCCAGACCGGCAGCGCGGACCGCCTCTCGAAGCCGACCACCAAGGCCGGGAAGCCTCGCAAACGGGCGGCCGGGCGCGCATCGACTCGGTCGGGCTCCTCCCGTAGGACGTCATGACCGCGGAGCCCAGATTCTCCGGCACCCCGACGCCGCCGGAGTGGCGGGGGCCGTGGCCCGGCGCCTGCTCGGACTGCTCATGGCCGCCCAGGCCTCCGGGCGGGTGCCCTCCGTGGCACTGACCGGCGGAACCATCGCCGACCAGGTGCACCGCGAGCTCGCCCGGATCTCAGCGAGCACGGCCGTCGACTGGTCCCACGTCGACCTGTGGTGGGGCGACGAGCGCTTCCTGGAGCGCGGGAGCGACGACCGCAACGAACGACAGGCCCGCGAGGCCTGGCTGGACTCGCTCATGCTCGACCCGGCACGCGTGCACGCGATGCCCGCCGACACCGGCCAGAGCGTGACGCAGGCCGCCGAGACCTATGCCCGCGAGGTGCGAGAGCACGGTAGCGGCGGGTTCGACGTCGTGATGCTGGGTGTGGGGCCGGACGGGCATGTGGCGTCACTGTTCCCGGGACACCCTGCCCTCGACGCGCCCGACCAGATCGCGGTGGGGCTCACCGACTCACCCAAGCCGCCGCCGGAGCGGGTCACCCTGACCCTCGAGGCGCTCAACCGGACCCGCGCTGCGTGGTTCCTGGTCTCCGGCGAGGAGAAGGCAGAGGCGGTGGCGCGCGCCCTGGGGGGTGCGGACGTCCACGACGTCCCTGCCGCCGGCGTACGAGGCACCGAGGAGACGCTCTGGTTCCTCGACGAGAGCGCCGCGTCCCGCCTCTGAGCGAGGGTTGGCCTCGAGCCTCAGAAGATGAGGTCGCCGCGCTTGCGGCGGTCCCGCAGGGTCTTGATCGCCTCGTCGAGAAGCTGGGCCGCCTCCTGCTCGGAGCGCCGCTCCTTCACGTAGGCCAGGTGCGTCTTGTACGGCTCGATCTTCGGCGCCGGCGGCGGGTTCTCGGAGTCCTGGCTGGCCGGAAGGCCACACCGGGGACAGTCCCACGAGTCGGGCACCTGCGCCTCGATGGCGAACGTGATCACGGAGCGATGCTCGTGCGCACAGAAGTAGCTGACGTCCTGCCTGGGCGCGGACTCGCCGCGCTCGGCCTCCCCGATCGGCCCGGCCCCCACCCGGCTGCCGCGAATCGCGTTCCCTGCACCAGCCACGCGTGTGTCTCCTTGGTGAAAGTGGGTCAGGCGCCGGTCTTGAGCAGCAGCCCCAGTCCGACGATGCAGGCGAACCAGACGAACCCGATGCCGACCGTGATCCGGTCGAGGTTCCTTTCAGCCACGGACGAACCGCCGAGGCCGCTGGAGACGCCGCCTCCGAACATGTCGGAGAGCCCGCCGCCCCGCCCCTTGTGGAGGAGGACCAGCAGGATGAGCAGGAGGCTCGTGATGACGAGCAGGACTGTCAAGGTGATTGTCACGGTGCGAAAGCCTAACTCACAGGTGCCGGCTCACAGCACCGGCATGTCGTAGAAGCGGCAGATGCCGCCGAACTCGTCCGCCTCGAGGCTGGCCCCGCCAACGAGGGCCCCGTCGACGTCCGCCTTCTCCATGATGCCGGCGATGTTGGCGGCCTTCACAGAACCGCCGTAGAGGACGCGTACGGCGGCCGCAGCATCCTCGGAGTGGAGCTCGGCGATGCGACCGCGGATGGCCGCGCACACCTCCTGGGCGTCGTCCGGAGTGGCAACCTCGCCGGTGCCGATCGCCCACACGGGCTCGTAGGCGATCACGAGCCCGGCGACCTGCTTCTCCGAAAGCCCGGCGAGCGAGCCGTCGACCTGGGCCAGGGTGTGCTCCACCTGGCGGCCGGCCTTGCGGACGTCGAGGCCCTCGCCGACGCAGACGATCGGCGTCATCGACGCCGCGAGTACCTTCTTCGCCTTGGCGTTGACGACCTCGTCGGTCTCGGCATGGTGCTCACGTCGCTCGGAGTGGCCGACGACGACGTACGAGCAGCCGAGCTTGGCGAGCATCCCCGCGGAGATCTCCCCCGTGTAGGCGCCGCCGTCGTGCATCGACACGTCCTGGGCGCCGTACCTCACCTGGAGGCGGTCACCGTCGACCAGTGTCTGCACGCTGCGGAGGTCCGTGAACGGCGGGATCACCACCACCTCGACCTTGCCGAAGTCGTGGCGCTTGTCCGAAAGCGTCCAGGCGAGCTTCTGGACCAGCACCACCGCTTCCTGGTGGTTCAGGTTGCTCTTCCAGTTGCCCGCCATCAGTGGCACGCGGCTGTGCTTGGCCATCATCGGGCCTTCCTCATGGGTGTTCCGGTCATCGGGTCGTGCAGGTCAGTAGTCGAGTACGTCGATCCCGGGAAGCCGCTTGCCCTCGAGGTACTCCAGGCTCGCGCCCCCGCCGGTCGAGATGTGCCCGAAGGCGCTCTCGTCGAAACCGAGCTGGCGCACAGCCGCCGCGGAGTCTCCGCCACCGACGACCGACAGCCCGTCGATCCGGGTCAACGCCTCGGCGACGGTCCTGGTCCCGGCAGCGAACTGGTCGTGCTCGAACACGCCCATCGGGCCGTTCCAGAAGACCGTCCGGGCATCTGCAAGGGCCTCCGCGAAGGCCCGCGCCGACTCCGGACCGATGTCGAGGCCCATCCGGTCCGCGGGCATCGAGTCCGCGGCCACGACCTCGGCGTCCACCTCGACGTCCCCCGTCGGGAAGGCAGAGGCGACCACGATGTCGGTGGGGAGCAGGATCTGCACCCCCGAGTCCTCGGCCCGCTGGAGGTACTCACGGCAGACGTCGAGCTGGTCCTGCTCGAGCAGGCTGGTGCCCACCTCGTGACCCTGGGCAGCGAGGAACGTGAAGACCATGCCACCACCGATCAGCAGCCGGTCGGCCTTGCCGAGCAGGTTGTCGATGACTCCGAGCTTGTCGCTGACCTTCGACCCTCCGAGCACCACGACATACGGACGCTCCGGGTCCTCGGTCAGCCGGCGCAGGACGTCGACCTCGGTCGACACCAGGCCGCCCATGGCGTGCGGGAGACGCTGCGCCACGTCGTACACCGACGCCTGCTTGCGATGAACGACGCCGAAGCCGTCACTGACGAAGACATCGGCGAGGGCCGCCAGCCGGTCCGCGAACGCTCCTCGCTCGGCGTCGTCCTTGCTGGTCTCGCCCGGCTCGAAGCGGACGTTCTCCAGGACCGCCACGTCTCCGTCACCCAGCCCGTCGACGACGGACCGGGCGCTGTCACCGACGGTGTCGGTGGCGAAGGCGACGTCCTTGCCGAGCAGCTCTCCCAGGCGCGTGGCCACGGGCCGCAGCGTGTAGGCCGGGTCCGGCTCGCCCTTCGGCCGTCCCAGGTGCGCCGTGACGACGACCCGGGCACCCGCGTCGGCGAGGGCACGGATGGTCGGCACGCTGGCCCGGATCCGCCCGTCGTCGGCGATGCTCTGCCCGTCGAGGGGGACGTTCAGGTCCGAGCGGACCAGGACCCGCTGACCTCGGAGGTCGCCGAGGTCTTCGATCGTCTTCGCCACCGGTTCAGAGGCTCTGACCGACGTGCACGATCAGGTCGGCGAGGCGGTTGGAGTAACCCCACTCGTTGTCGTACCAGCCGACGACCTTGACCTGGTTGCCGATCACCTTGGTCAGCGGCGCGTCGAAGATGCACGACGCCGGGTCGGTCACGATGTCCGAGGAGACGATCGGGTCCTCGTTGTACCGGAGGTAGCCCTTCATCGGGCCCTCCGCCGCGGCCTTGACCACCGCGTTGACCTCCTCGATGGAGGTCTCACGACCCGCCTCGATGGTGAGGTCCGTGGCGGAGCCGGTCGGCACCGGCACGCGCAGGGCGTACCCGTCCAGCTTGCCCTTCAGCTCGGGCAGGACCAGGCCGATCGCCTTCGCGGCACCGGTCGAGGTCGGGATGATGTTCAGCGCTGCGGCGCGCGCCCGACGCAGGTCCTTGTGGATGTTGTCCTGGAGGTTCTGGTCGGCGGTGTACGCGTGGATCGTGGTCATCAGACCCTTGACGATGCCGAACTCGTCGTGGAGCGCCTTCGCCATCGGGGCCAGGCAGTTCGTCGTGCAGGAAGCGTTGGAGATGATCGAGTGCTTCTCGGGGTCGTACTCCGTGTGGTTGACCCCCATGACGACGGTGATGTCCTCGTTCGAGGCGGGGGCCGAGATGATGACCTTCTTGGCTCCGCCTGCGAGGTGGGCCTTCGCCTTCGCCCCGTCGGTGAAGAAGCCGGTGGACTCGACGACGACATCGGCGCCGATCTCGCCCCACTTCAGGTTGGCCGGGTCGCGCTCGGCGAAGGCCTTGAAGGTGTGGTCGCCCACCGTGATGTCGGTGTCGGTCGAGGAGACGTCGCCGTCCAGGCGGCCCAGGATCGAGTCGTACTTCAACAGGTGCGCGAGAACGTTGTTGTCGGTGAGGTCGTTGACGCCGACGATCTCGATGTCGGCGCCCGAGGCGCGGACGGCCCGGAAGAAGTTGCGGCCGATGCGGCCGAAGCCGTTGATGCCCACACGTACGGTCACTGGGGGAACTCCTCGCTAGCGGGTGCTGTCAGCCAGTGACCCTACCCGGTGAGGAACACACGCCTGCGGCCTCGTCCGGGGTACGTGCGAGTAACAAACCGCTACTGCGGCTCGCTCATCATGTCGGGCGTGAGCGACGCCTCCGTGTCGGGGACGCCCAGCTCCTGGGCACGCTTGTCGGCCATGGCGAGGAGCCGCCGGATGCGTCCGGCGATGGCGTCCTTGGTCAGCACCGGGTCGTGCAGCTGACCGAGCTCCTCCAACGAGGCCTGCTTGTGCTCGAGCCGGAGGTCTCCGGCGAGACGCAGGTGGTCCGGCACCTCGTCGGCGAGGATCTCGAGGGCGCGCTCGACCCGGGCTCCAGCGGCGACGGCAGCGCGTGCCGAGCGGCGGAGGTTGGCGTCGTCGAAGTTCGCCAGCCGGTTCGCGGTCGCCCGGACCTCACGGCGCATCCGCCGCTCCTCCCACGCCATCAGGGACTCGTGGGCTCCCAGTCGGGTCAGCAGGGCACCGATCGCGTCACCGTCACGGATCACCACCCGGTCGACACCCCTGACCTCCCGGGCCTTGGCCGAGATGTCGAGACGGCGAGCGGCCCCGACCAGGGCCAGCGCGGCCTCGGGTCCGGGGCAGGTGACCTCGAGTGCCGAGGAGCGACCCGGCTCCGTGAGCGACCCGTGGGCGAGGAAGGCACCACGCCACGCTGCCACGGCGTCGCAGCCCGCTCCGGAGACGACCTGCGGAGGCAGGCCTCGTACCGGCCGGCCACGGCTGTCGAGCAGGCCGGTCTGCCGCGCGAGGTTCTCGCCGTCCTTGACCACCCGCACGATGTAGCGGCTGCCCTTGCGGATGCCGTTGCCGGTGACCATCACGACGTCGGAGTGATGCCCGTACATCTCGGCGATGTCCCGGCGCAGCCGGCGCGCGGCGGCGCCGGTGTCGAGCTCCGCCTCGATGACGATCCTGCCGGAGACGATGTGCAGCCCGCCGGCGAAGCGCAGGATCGAGGAGACCTCGGCCTTGCGACAACAGGTCTTCGTCACCGTCGTGTTGGCAAGCTCTGCCTTGACCTGTGCCGTCATCGCCATGTGCCCGATCCTGCCATGCTTGCCCTTACCCCGTAACGCTGGAAGTCGGCCCCGTTGAGAGGCCGCCGGGCACACCTTATGTCGCGCCGAACACGCGCGCATACGCCTCGGCAAGTTTCACCGGGTCGTGGGCGGGAGATCCGTCGGCGGCGGCCACGTCTGCGACCACCAGCTGGGCTCCCAGCGAGCCGACCGCCGCGTCGAGCTGCTGTCGGTCGTCGATGCTCACCGGGTCGACGAGGACCACATCGACCCTCAGATCCGGCGCGTGCTCGACGAGGGCACCGAGATGGTCCTCGATCGTGTAGCCCTCGGTCTCGCCGGTCTGGGCCGCGAGGTTCATCGTGACCACGGTCCGTGCGCTGGAGGCGGCGAGGGCCTGGTGCAGGTCCGGCACCAGCAGGTGCGGGATCACGCTGGAGAACCAGGATCCCGGACCGAGCACCACCCAGTCCGCGGCCTCGATGGCCGCCAGCGCCTCGGGGCAGGCGGCCGGCCGGTCGGGCACGAGGCTGATCGAGACCACCTCTCCGGTCGTGACCGCCACCTGGTCCTGGCCGCGCACGACGCTCACGGTGGCGGGCTCCGCCGGGTCGAGGCCGCGCACCCGTGCGGTGATGTCCAGCGGGGTGAGCGACATCGGGAGCACCCGACCCTGACACCCGAGAAGACGGGAGACCCAGTCGAGCCCGTCGACCCCGTCGCCGAGGAGCTCCCAGAGGCCGACGATCAGGAGGTTCCCGACCGCGTGCCCGTGCAGGTCCCCGCTACCGTCGAAGCGGTACTGCATCAGGCGGGCCCAGGTCTGGCCCCACTCGTCATCCCCGCAGAGCGCCGCGAGAGCCATCCGCAGGTCCCCGGGGGGAAGCACGTCGAACTCGCGCCGAAGGCGTCCCGAAGAGCCACCGTTGTCGGCCACCGTGACCACCGCCGTGAGGTCGGTGACCACCCGGCGCAGAGCACCCAGCGAGGCGGCGAGCCCGTGTCCGCCGCCGAGTGCGACCACCTTTCGATCCAGCTGTTCCACGCTCATTCCTGGCCGAGGTCGCGGTGGCTGGCCCGGGCGTCGAGGCCCAGCTCGACCAGCCGGCGGGTCAGCTCCTCGGTCATCGCCACACTGCGGTGCTTGCCGCCGGTGCACCCGACGGCGACGGTCATGAAGCGCTTCCCCTCGCGGAGGTACCCCTCGCCCACGGTCTCCAGGACGCCCACGAACTGCTCCAGGAAGCGCTGCGCCTCCTCGCGCCCGGTGACGTACTCGGCCACGTCGGCGTCCCGACCCGTGTGCGGGCGCAGCTCAGGCACCCAGTGGGGGTTCGGCAGGAAGCGCATGTCCACGAC
This sequence comes from uncultured Actinomycetota bacterium, assembly GCA_963740525.1. Classification (GTDB taxonomy): domain Bacteria; phylum Actinomycetota; class Actinomycetes; order Propionibacteriales; family Nocardioidaceae; genus CAVUEG01. Next base: position 86,392 of record CAVUEG010000002.1, on the reverse strand, counting down.
CAGGTCGGCGTCCACGGGGATGCCGTACTTGAAGCCGAAGCTGACCACGGTCACCTGGAGCCCCAGGGCGTCTGGGGTGCCGAAGGCCGCGGAGACCTTGTCGGTCAGCTGGTGGACGTTGAGGTTGCTGGTGTCGATGACCAGGTCGGCCGCCTCACGGATCTCCGCCATCGCGACCCGCTCACGGCGCAGCCCGTCGAGGAGCCGGCCCCCGGCCTGGAGTGGATGGGGTCGACGGGCAGCCTCCTGCCGACGGACCAGCACGTCGTCGCGCGCCTCGAGAAACAACAGCGTGGCTCGTCGGTCGGCTCGCGCGTGGGCCACGTGCTCGAGCACCGAGTCGAAGAACGACCCCGAGCGGACGTCGACGACCACGGCGATCGGCTGGGCGGGCCCACGGCTCCGGTCGACGAGGGCAACCACGTCGTCGACCAGCTCGGGCGGCAGGTTGTCCACGACGTAGAACCCGAGATCTTCGAGCTCCTTCGCCGCGGTGCTGCGGCCGGCGCCGGTCATCCCGGTGACGACGACCAGCTCGCCCTCGTGCGCCGTCATCACTGCTCCTCGATCTCGCCGGTGGCGGTGTTCACGCTGACCGCCCTGGCTCCAGTCTTGCCGGAATCGGCCTGGCGTGTCACCGCTTCGGCGATGGCGGCCGCGGTGCGGGGCCCGATCCCGGGCACCTCGGCGATCTCCTCCACCGTCGCCCCGCGGAGCTTGCGAAGCGAGCCGAAGTGCCTGATCAGCGTCGTACGACGAACCTCGCCGAGCCCGGGGACGTCGTCGAGCAGGCTCTCGACCATGCTCTTGGACCTCCGTGAGCGGTGGTGGGTGATCGCGAAGCGGTGCGCCTCGTCCCGGATCCGCTGCAGGAGGTACAGCCCCTCGCTGGTGCGCGGCAGGATCACCGGGTCCTCCTGGCCGGGCAGCCACACCTCCTCGAGACGCTTGGCCAAGCCGCACACGGGCACGTCGTCGATCCCGAGCTCGTCGAGGGCGCGCTGGGCGGCCCGCACCTGCGGTTGCCCGCCGTCGACGACCACCAGTCCGGGGACGTAGGCGAACTTGCGCGGCCGACCGGTCTCGGGATCCACGAGCATCGGGCCGTCGGCCTCCCCCAGGTCGCCCCCGGTCACGTCGCCCGACTCGGCTCGCTCCTCGATCAGCCGGCGGAAGCGTCGGGTGATCACCTCGTGCATCGACGCCACGTCGTCCTGGCCGTCGACGCCGCGGACGACGAAGCGGCGGTACTCGCCCTTGCGAGCCAGTCCGTCCTCGAAGACCACCATCGAGCCGACCACTTCTGTCCCCTGGAGGTTCGAGATGTCGTAGCACTCCACCCGGAGCGGCGCCGAGGGCAGGTCCAACGCGAGCTGGATCTCCTCGAGGGCGCGGTTGCGCGTCGTCAGGTCGCTGGCGCGCTTGGTCTTGTGGAGTCCCAGCGCCTGCAGCGCGTTGCGGGCCACGGTCTCCTGGAGCGCCTTCTTGTCCCCTCGCTGGGGCACGCGCACGGTCACCCGCGACCCGCGCAGGTCGCTGAGAAGGTCCTCGACCGTGGCCGCGTCGTCGGGCATCACCGGGACCAGCACCTCACGCGGGATGGCGTCACCGCGCTCGTCGGCGTACAGCTGGAGGAGGAAGCCCTGGACCAGCGCACCCGTCCCTGCCTCGTCCACCTTGTCGGCCACCCAGCCCCGCTGGCCCCGCACCCGGCCGCCACGCACGTAGAAGATCTGCACGGCCACCTCGAGCGGGTCCTCCGCCAGGGCGACCACGTCGGCGTCGGTGCCGTCCCCGAGCACGATCTGCTGCTTCTCCAGCGCCCGGTTCAGCGCTCCGATGTCGTCGCGGAGCCTTGCCGCCCGCTCGTAGTCCTGTTCGGTGGAGGCGGCCTGCATCTCGCGCTCGAGACGCTTGACGAAGGCGGTGCTGCTGCCGGCCATGAAGTCACAGAAGTCGTTGACGATCTCGCGGTGCTCCTCGGCCGAGACCCGACCGACGCACGGCGCCGCGCACTTGTCGATGTACCCGAGCAGGCACGGTCGGCCGATCTGCGCTGACCGCTTGAACACCCCGTTGCTGCACGAGCGCATCGGGAAGACCCGCAGCAGCAGGTCGACGGTCTCCCTGATCGCCCACGCGTGCGAGTAGGGGCCGAAGTAGCGGGTGCCGCGCTTCTTGGCTCCCCGTCCGACCATCACCCGGGGGAACTCCTCCCCCAACGTGACGGCGAGCCAGGGGTACGACTTGTCGTCGCGGTACTTCACGTTGAACCGCGGGTCGAACTCCTTGATCCAGGAGTACTCGAGCTGCAGCGCCTCGACCTCGGTGTTCACGACGGTCCACTCGACCGCGGCAGCCGTGGTGACCATCGAGGCGGTGCGCGGGTGGAGGCCCGCGAGATCCTGGAAGTACGACGACACCCGGGAACGGAGGTTCTTCGCCTTCCCGACGTAGATCACCCGGCGGTGCTCGTCGCGGAAGCGGTACACCCCCGGCTGGGTCGGGATCGACCCGGGAGCGGGACGGTACGTCGACGGATCGGCCACGTCACCCAGCCTACGGTTGCCCGCGGACAGCGGCTCAACCCAGCCGCCACCACTGCCAGCCGGAGGATGAGAGAGACGGCGAGCGCGAAGTACTGCACCGCCTGCCGGGTCGGGACGTCGAAGGCCACGTTGCCGCGCTCGCAAGGGTCAGGCGAGGTGGATGCCGCTCCCGTCGACGGTGACCCGGACCTCCTTGAGCGGCTGGGTCGCCGGTCCGTTGATGACGGTACCGTCGGTCGCCGAGAAGGCGCTGCCGTGACAGCCGCAGTGGATGACGTCCTTCGCCACGGACGACACGATGCAGCCCTGGTGGGTGCACACCGCGGTGAAGGCCTTGAAGTCCCCCTTGTCGGGCTGGGTCACGACCACCTTCTGGTCGGCGAAGACCTTGCCGCCGTTCACCGGGATGTCGGCGGCGGTGCCGAGTGCCGCAGCGGCGTCGCGAGCCGCGGACGCCCCCTTGGTGGCGGCACCCTTCGCGGCGTTCTTCGCGTCACTGGTGCTGCAGGCGGCGAGCACGGGCAGCGCAAGGCCGAGACCGGCAGCGCTGGTCAGCGCGGTGCGGCGACTGAGTCCGGGTGTCGTCATGGGTGGATCCTCTCGCGAACGGGTTGCCTCGACCCTAGCCATCGGACCTGAGAGTTTCCTTGGCCGACGACCTGCCCGATGGTCCTACGACCAGGTGCCACCGGAGTGTCTCAACCGGGCGGCGCGACCGTCTTCCGGACCCGTTTCGTGGCGGTGGTCGCCGTCTTCCTGGGCGCAGGCTTCTTCGTCGCCGACTTCTTGGCGGGCGCGCTCTTGGCCGGCGCCTTCTTGACCGGCGCCTTCTTGGCCGCCGTCTTCCGGGCCTCAGACTTGCCGGCGACTGCCCGCTTGGCGACAGCACGACCCTCCAGCAGCGGCTTGAGGAACTCGCCGGTGTAGCTGTCCGGGTTCGCCGCCACCTCCTCAGGGGTGCCGGTGGCGACCACCAGGCCACCCCGGCTGCCTCCCTCGGGACCCATGTCCACCAGCCAGTCGGCGGTCTTGATCACGTCGAGGTTGTGCTCGATGACCAGCACCGTGTTGCCCTGGTCGACCAGCCGGCCGAGCACGAGCAGGAGCTTGCGGATGTCCTCGAAGTGCAGCCCGGTGGTCGGCTCGTCCAGGACGTAGACCGTGCGGCCGGTGGAGCGCTTCTGCAGCTCCGCGGAGAGCTTGACGCGCTGGGCCTCGCCGCCGGAGAGCGTCGGGGCCGGCTGACCGAGGCGCACGTAGCCGAGCCCCACGTCGACGAGGGTCCGCATGTGCCGGGCGATCGCAGGGATCGCGGCGAAGAAGTCCACCGCCTCCTCGATCGGCATGTCGAGCACCTCGGCGATGGTCTTGCCCTTGTAGTGCACCTCGAGCGTCTCGCGGTTGTAGCGGGCCCCGTGACAGACCTCGCAGGGGACGTACACGTCGGGCAGGAAGTTCATCTCGATCTTGATCGTGCCGTCACCGGAGCAGGCCTCGCAGCGGCCGCCCTTGACGTTGAACGAGAACCGGCCCTGCATGTAACCGCGCATCTTGGCCTCGGGAGTGGAGGCGAAGAGCTTGCGGACGTGGTCGAAGACCCCGGTGTACGTCGCCGGGTTGGAGCGGGGGGTCCGCCCGATCGGCGACTGGTCGACGTGGATGACCTTGTCCACGTGCTCCACCCCGGTGATCGTGCGGTGCCTGCCGGGCACGGTCCGCGCGTTGTAGATCTGCTTGGCCAGGGAGGTGTAGAGGATGTCGTTCACCAGCGTCGACTTGCCCGAGCCCGAGACCCCGGTCACCGCGACGAACAGCCCGAGCGGGAAGGCGACGTCGACGTCCTGGAGGTTGTGCTCACGCGCCCCCTTGACGACCAGCTCACGGCCCTTGGTTCGCGGCCGGCGCACGTCGGGCAGCGGGATCTCGCGGCGGCCGGAGAGGTACATACCGGTCAGCGAGTCCCGGTGGGTCAGCAGGTCGTCGACGCTTCCGGAGTGCACGATCTGGCCGCCGTGCTCGCCCGCGCCGGGGCCGATGTCGACGACCCAGTCGGCGACCCGGATCGTGTCCTCGTCGTGCTCGACGACGATCAAGGTGTTGCCCAGGTCCTTCAGCCGGATCAGGGTCTCGATCAGCCGGTGGTTGTCGCGCTGGTGCAGCCCGATCGACGGCTCGTCCAGGACGTAGAGCACTCCCACCAGGCCCGCGCCGATCTGGGTGGCGAGCCGGATCCGCTGTGCCTCACCGCCCGAGAGCGAGCCGGACGGGCGGTCGAGGGAGAGATAGTCGAGGCCGACGTCGAGGAGGAAGTTGAGCCGCTCCTGGATCTCCTTGAGCACCCGTTCGGCGATCTGCTTCTCACGGGACGAGAGCTCGAGCGTGCGCAGGAAGTCGGCGCTCTCGTTGATCGGCATCGCGCAGACCTCGGCGATGTTCAGGCCGCCGAGCGTCACCGAGACCGACACGGGCTTCAGCCGGGTCCCCTTGCAGGCGGGGCACGGCACCTGGCGCATGAAGCCCTCGAAGCGCTCCCGGCTGGTATCGGTCTCCGCCTCGCGGTGCCGGCGCTCGATGAACGGCCGGACGCCCTCGAAGTTCGTGTAGTAGGACCGCTCGCGGCCGTAGCGGTTGGTGTGACGCACGTGGACCTTGGTCGGGTGTCCCTCGAGGATCGCGTCGCGGGCCCTGGCCGAGAGCTTCTCCCAGGGGGTGTCGAGGTCGAAGCCGAGCTCGTCTCCGAGGGCGCCGAGAAGCCGGATGAAGTAGTCGGCCACGTGGGCCCCGGACCACGGGCCGATGACCCCCTCGCCGAGCGTGGCCGACGGGTCGGAGACCACCAGCTCCGGGTCGACCTCCATCCGGGTGCCGAGTCCGTGGCAGGTCACGCAGGCGCCGAACGGTGAGTTGAACGAGAACGAGCGCGGCTCGAGGTCGTCGGTGTCGATCGCGTGCTCGTTGGGACACGCCATCTTCTCGGAGAACCGCTGCTCGCGGGCGGGGTCCTTCGCGGGCAGGTCGACGAGGTCGAAGACGACCAGGCCCCCGGCCAGCCCGAGCGCTGTCTCCACGGAGTCCGTCAGCCGGCGCTTGGAGCTGGGCTTGACCGCCAGCCGGTCGACGACCACCTCGATCGTGTGCTTCTTCTGCTTGTCCAGCTGTGGTGGCTCGGCCAGCGTCAGGGTCTCTCCGTTGACACGGGCCCGGGAGAACCCCTGGCTCTGGAGCTGGCGGAACAGGTCGACGTACTCCCCCTTGCGACCGCGGATCACGGGCGCGAGCACCTGGAATCGGGTGCCCTCGTCGTGCTGCATCACGCGGTCGACGATCTGCTGGGGGGTCTGTCGTGAGATCGGAGCCCCGCAGGTCGGGCAGTGGGGACGCCCGGCGCGGGCGTAGAGCAGCCGGAGGTAGTCGTAGACCTCGGTGATCGTGCCGACGGTCGACCGTGGGTTCTTCGAGGTGGACTTCTGGTCGATCGAGACCGCGGGTGAGAGCCCCTCGATGAAGTCGACGTCAGGCTTGTCCATCTGGCCGAGGAACTGCCGGGCGTACGCCGAGAGCGACTCGACGTAGCGGCGCTGGCCCTCCGCGAAGATCGTGTCGAAGGCCAGACTCGACTTGCCGGAGCCCGACAGGCCGGTGAACACGATCAGGGAGTCGCGGGGCAGGTCGAGGGAGACGTCCTTGAGGTTGTGCTCCCGCGCGCCACGGATGATCAGCTGGTCCGCCACGATGGCCCTTCGAATCGAGTGTGGGTACGGACGCGCTCGAACACGCGTTCGTACATCCTACGGGGGGTGCTCAACAGGTCACTCCCCTGCTGTTGAATGAAAACATGAGGTACCCCCATGACCGATCTTGACCGGACCGACCGGACCGACGGACCGACGGGACCGACCGGGACGGGATCCGCCGTGTCGCCCAGGCCGATGCCCGGTTCCTGGCGACGCTCGACACCCTGGACGCGGCCGCGCTCGCCGCCCCTTCGCTGCTGCCGGGATGGTCCCGCGCCCACGTCGTCGCGCACCTCGGCCGGAACGCCGAAGGCATCGCCCGCGCCCTGCGCGGCGTGACCGACGGCCCGTCGGCCGCGATGTACGACTCCCAGGAGCGGCGCGACGCCGACATCGCAGAGGACGCGGGACTTCCTCGGCAGGCCCTTGTCGACGCCGTTCGCGCTTCCCATGCCGCCCTGCAGGTGGAGCTCGAGCGGCTCCCTCGCGACCGGTACGACGTCACCGTCGACCGGGTGCCTGGGTCGGGCGGCTTCACCGCCGGCTCCTTCATCTGGGCGCGCGAACGCGAGCTGGAGATCCACCACGCGGACCTCGGCGTGCCCTACTCGCCCGCCGACTGGCCCCCGGAGTTCGCCACCAGGCTGGTCGGCTTCCTGGTCGAGGACCGAGCCGAGGGACCGTCGGCGGTCCTTCGAGCCACCGACGTCCAACCCGACGGCATGGTCGGCGGACTCTGGAAGATCGGCCCGGGCCCGGTCCGAGGTCACCGGCACCGCCGCCGACCTGGCATGGTGGCTGGCCGGCCGCGGTTCCGGCGACGGGCTGGTCTCGTCGACCGGAGAGATCCCCACCCTCGGAAGATGGAGATGACGATGAGCTACCACGGCAAGGTCAAACCCGGCGGCCCAGCCGACGTCCGGGAGCTGGCCGACCTGATCATCACCAAGCTAGCGGTCGACGACGAGATGGCGAACAACGCCTACCTGCTGCGCTGCCGCAGCACCGACGACCAGTTGCTGATCGACGCGGCCGACGACTCCGCGGCGTTGCTCGGCCTGATCGGGGGCGACGGGCTCACCAGTGTCGCCACCACGCACCAGCACTGGGACCACCACCGGGCCCTCGCCGCGGTGGTGGGCGCGACCACCGCGCTCACCGTCGCAGGCGCCGAGGACGCAGACGCGATCACCGAGCAGACCGGGGTCGCGATCGACCGGCGCGTCGGTGACGGCGACCAAGTACGCGTCGGGAGCTGCGCGCTCGAGGTGATCCACCTCGTCGGCCACACCCCCGGCTCGATCGCCCTGTTGTACGACGACCCGAGCGGCACCCCGCACCTGTGGACGGGTGACGCCCTGTTCCCCGGAGGCCCGGGCCGGACGTCCTCACCGGAGGATTTCGACTCGCTCATGCGCGACCTCCAGGCGAAGGTCTTCGACCGGCTGCCCGACGAGACCTGGTTCTACCCCGGCCACGGCGACGACTCCACGCTGGGTGCCGAGCGGTCACACCTCTCGGAGTGGCGCGAGCGCGGCTGGTAGTCCGGAAGCTGCCGGATCCGCGGCAACCTCACTGGTCACAAGTAGGAGTCCGGCACCGGGCCGAGCACCTCCATGTCGTATCTCTCGGCAATGCGGTCAAGCGCGTCCGTGGTCGCCGTCCCGCTCGACTCGGCTTCGGAAAGCTCCTCGAAGAATCCGACCATCGCGGCAGGCGCGAACAGGTTCAGCTTCCGCCCTGCGGTCTCCGACACCACTTGGAACGTGTGGGGCTCGCCGCGCGGGACGTAGACGAATGTGCCCGGGGGGCACAGGTCCTGCCGGCCCTCGGTGAACATGAGGTAGGTGCCCTCCAACACGTAGAAGGCCTCCGCCGCGTCCCGGTGCCGGTGGAGGGGCGGACCGAAGCCCGGAGGCTCTCGTTGTGTCTGGATCAACGAGAACGCCTCCTCGGTCTGGCTTCCCTCCGCAAGAACGCGACCCTCGAAGTTGCCCAGGTCGAGAAGTCGGCCCGTGTCCTGCGGGACGATGAATGCGCCACTCATGAGTGGATCATCCGCAACGACCGACCGGCGGGCAACCCTTCGGGCGGTCCGTCCGAGGCTCTCGCCTGCGGAGGACTCACGAATCGGGGCATTCGGTCACGCGGGGGCTCCCTCGCCTTTACCTTTGCCTCATGGCCAAGACGTCCACCCTCCTGCTCACCGCGGTGATCGCCCTGGCCTGCGGCTTCCTCGGCGCCTTCGGAGCCTTCGCCGCGTTCTCGGACACCCTCGTCGGACCGCAAGGCCCGACCGGCCTGGAGGGCCCACCGGGACCCTCCGGCCAGCAGGGCGCCCAGGGACTGTCGGGACTCGACGGAGCGGACGGCAAGGATGGCAAGGCCGGCAAGTCGGCGAAGGCCGGACCGGTCAACCTCGGGACCACCAACTGCGCCGGTCAGTCTGTCGAGGTCGTCACCGGGATCCGTCAGAACGGCAACAAGGTCCAGGCCGTCACCGGGACCGTGTGCATCGTCGGGCGGTAGCGATCCCGCGGCGCCCTCCGCGACGAGTCAGTGGCAGCCCGCGTCGTCCAGCGCGTGCTGGATGTACTTCGTCAGATCCGTCTTCTTCCCGTCATCGGCCTGACGCAGCTCCCTGCGCAGCTTGCCGCAGTCGGCGTCGGCCACCAGCCCGTCGATCTTCCGCTTGAGGTCGCGACCGTACTTCGACCAGTTCACGTCGGGAAGGTGGTGCGCCGCGTCGTTCGCCGCTCCCTGTGCCTTGTCGATCGCCTGGTTGGTCTCCGAGCAGGCAGCGGTCCCCGTGGCGAGGGTGAGCGCCAGGGCGATGGTCGAGAGGAGTCGGATCATGGCTCTCATGTCTCCGAGACGGGGAGCTTTCAAACTTTTCGGCACGGCCGTTCGCCGACCACTGACCAGACCGGCGGGGCCTACCCTTGGCCCATGACCGTCCTCGCGCTCGGCTTCGTCCTGCTGCTCGGCCTGGGGCTCGTCGTCCTGGTCGCCGTGTTCGGCTACCTCTCGGCCAAACGACGCCGCGAGGCCTTCACGGGCCTGGCGGCCGCGAGGGGTTGGACCTACGTCGAACGCGACGACCGGTGGGCCGAGCGGTTCCAGGGGAGCCCCTTCGACAGCGGGTTCGACCGACGGGCGACCAACATCCTCACCGGTCAGTACGACGGCCGTCCCTGCGTCGCGTTCGACTACCGGTACTCCACCCACAGCACCAGCACCGATGCCAACGGCAACACCCACACCACGACCGACCACCACCCCTACTCCGTGGTGGCGCTCGACCTGGGTGTGCCGCTGCCGCGGCTGGAGGTCACCCCCGAGGGCTTCTTCTCGCGGATGGTCGGACGCCTGACCAACCGCGACATCGAGCTCGAGTCGGAGGACTTCAACCGGGCCTTCACCGTCACCTGCCCGGACCGCAAGTTCGCCTTCGACGTGCTGCACGCCAGGACGATGGAGTACCTCCTCACCCAGCGCGACCTGGGGTGGCGTCTGCAGGACGGCTCCATCCTCGCGATCCGTCCGGGCACCCACGACCTCCCGGAGATCGACGCCCGGCTCACCGCGATCGACCACATCGTCGACGGGATCCCCGACTTCGTGTGGCGGCAGTACGCCAACACTCCCGAGCACGGGGCCTAGACGCGGGGTTGAGCCGCACCCGGTCACTGAGTGGGCGCCCATGGAGACCCTGCTGATCGGTGTCGCGGCTGCTCTCGTCCTCCTGCTGCTGGCGCTCGTGGTCATGTACAACCGGTTCGTCCGACAGCGAGTCCTCGTCGACGAGTCGTGGCACGGCATCGACGTCGAGCTGACCCGCCGCCACGAGCTGATCCCCAACCTCGTCGAGACGGTCAAGGGGTACGCCGTCCATGAGCGCGAGCTCCTCGAGCGGCTGACCCGGGCCCGCGAGGAGGCAGCGGCGCACCGAACCGACGGACCACACGAGCGTCAGGGCTTCGAGGAAGCCGTCGGCGGTGCTGTCGCCCAGGTGCTCGCGCGGGCCGAGGCCTACCCGGATCTCAAGGCCAGCAGCAACTTCCTCCAGCTCCAGGACGAGCTGACCAACACCGAGGACCGGATCGCGGCGGCGCGACGGTTCTACAACGGCAACGTGCGTGCCTACAACACCCGGGTGCGCACGTTCCCGTCGAACCTCGTCGCGTCGGCCTTCGGCTTCGTCGTCCGCGAGTTCTTCGAGCTCCGCGATCCGGCGGCACGCGACGCCCCCACGGTCCCGGTGGCGCCTGAGGGCTGACCGCTCCGGCGGATGGCAGGATCTGGCCCGTGCAGGCACCTGACAGTGACGAGTTCGAGGCGTTCGTCGCTGGACTCGGCCAACCCGCTCTCGTCGTGACCGCGGCTGCCGGGGGCGACCAGGACGGCTGCCTCGTGGGGTTCGCCACCCAGACGAGCATCGACCCGCCGCGGTTCCTGGTGTGCCTCTCGCGGGCCAACCGGACCTACCGGATCGCGCAGCGCACCGATCTGCTCGCCGTACATGTCCTCCCCGCGGACCGCCCTGACCTGGCGCTGCTCTTCGGTGGCACCACCGGTGATGACGTCGACAAGCTGGCCCGGGTGCACTGGCGTCCCGGTCCGGGAGGCACTCCCCTGCTCGACGCGACCCCGCGGGTGCTCATCGGGCGCATCGTCGACCGGTTCGACCTCGGCGACCACGAGGGAGTCCTGCTGGCCCCGGTCGGCCTGGCGGCTGGGGCACCCGGCCCGGTCCTGTCCGTCGACCAGATCGACGGGATCGAGCCGGGCCACCCCGCCTGAGCGCCGTACGCCGCGTCAGAGCGAGCGCTGGAACTGCAGCCCCCGCCCGAGGACGCGGTACCGGAGCTGCTCGTTGACCGCGATCATGTGGTCGTTCGACTCGGCGTTCCAGGTGTCGATCGTCTCGAGAGCCGGCTCGGCCTCCCGAAGCCAGAGAACCATCTCGGCCTTGAGCAGCAGACCGAGCCGATGCCCACGATGGGCGCGGACCACGCTGGTGTCGTGCTGATGTCCGATCTGCGGCCGCTCGGACTCGACCGCCACCACCGAGTGCCCCGCGAGCTGCCCGGTCCCCCGGTGTCGCGCCAGGACTCGGTAGATCCGGTTGCCCGAGAGCTGCTGGGCCTCCTCATAACGGCGAATGCGCTCCCCGGTGAAGACCTCGTCCTCGATCTCCAGGGCGTCGAGCGGGGCGTCGTTGATCGCCGAGGTCATCTCGGCCAGCGAGTCGAGCATCGACGACGGCGACGGGCCGAACAGCCTCTGCAGCTCATAGTCGCTCGCAGCGGCGACAGCCTCCTCGTGCATGGCTCGTACATCGGCTTCAGACAGGTCGGCCACCGCCATTCGGCGGTTGATCGCCTGAGACTTCCGCTCGAAGCCGTGACGCTTGGCGAACCGGAGAGCCCGTTCGCCGTCCCAGCCGTCCATCCCGACCGACGTCCGACCCTCTCCGCGAGCCCTCTCCATCAGGTGCTCCAGCATCTCGCTGCCGTAGCCCCTGCCGCGGTGGTCGGGGTGCGTGCCGACCTCGAGCCAGGCGAGGTGGGTGTTGTCCCACTCCGAGGTGTCGTACTGGCCCAGACACACGACGGTGTCGTCGATGGTCCCGACGAAGGCCTGCCCGGGCTCGCCGTCCCACCCGTGCCGGAGCATGTTGCGCCGGCGGGTGACGGTGTCGTCGATGCTCCAAGGCGCGTCGACGTGGTTCATCGCGTTCGTCACGTCGACGAACGCGGTCACCAAGGCGTCGTCCGGCTGGAGCTCCACAATGTCCATGGCATCAGAGTGAACCTCCGAGGGGGGCGGGGCGACCCATTTTCCGACGCCCTCGTCGGCAGGGGCGCCGGGACCGCGTCCGGTGCCGTGGTGGCATTGGTCATACCGGAGCCGGTGGGTCCACTGCTAGCGTCGCGCTGACCCCCGACTCCTCGAGGAGACTTCTGCATGCGCAGCGCCAAGGACTTCTTCGCCCCCCTCGCCGTCGGTGCGCCGACGCCGCTCCGCGAGATCCCCGCTCGCCCCTCACGGGCGATCCATTTCTTCGATCCGAGCAACCCGAAGATGGCCGCCAAGATCCCCGACATGGCCGGCAGCGCTCGACGTCCTTCTCGGGAACCTCGAGGACGCGGTCAAGGCCGACAACAAGGTGGCCGCCCGCGAGGGTCTCGTGGAGATCGCCGAAGAACACCCACTTCGGACCGCCCAGCTGTGGACCCGGATCAACTCACTCGACTCCCCCTGGGTGCTGGACGACCTCACCACGCTGGTCCCCGCCATCGGCGACAAGCTCGACGTGATCATGGTCCCGAAGGTCCAGGGTGCCGAGGACATCCAGTACGTCGACCGGCTCCTCGCGCAGCTCGAGGCCAAGGCCGGCCTCGAGCGGCCGATCCTGGTCCACGCGATCCTCGAGACCGCCCGCGGCGTGGCCAATGTGGAGGAGATCTGCGGAGCGAGCCCGCGGATGCAGGGGCTCTCGCTGGGACCTGCCGACCTCGCCGCCGACCGTCGGATGAAGACCACGCGGGTCGGTGGCGGACACCCGGGCTATCTCGTGCGGGCCGACCCGAAGCTCAGCTCCGACGGCGTGGACATCACCGGCGAGCGGGCGACGTACCAGCAGGACCTGTGGCACTACACGATCGCCCGCATGGTCGACGCGTGCGCGATGCACGGCATCTACCCGTACTACGGGCCGTTCGGCGACATCGCCGACGTGGTCGCCTGCGAGGACCAGTTCCGCAACGCCTTCCTCCTCGGCTGCGTCGGCACCTGGACGCTGCACCCCAAGCAGATCGAGATCGCGCACCGGGTCTTCAGCCCGTCCGTCGAGGACATCCGTCACGCCCGGCGCGTGGTCGCCGCGATGGGCGACGGGACCGGTGCCGTGATGCTCGACGGCAAGATGGAGGACGACGCCTCCCTCAAGCAGTGCCTGGTGATGGTCCGGCTCGCCGAACAGCTGGCCGAGGTCGACCCGGTGCTGGCCGAGCAGTACGCCGCGCTCGAGGAGGCCTGAGATGGCTCCCGACTCGACGGACTCGACTGACCCGGCGGGCCCGAGGGACACGGGGTTCCGCCCACGGCGCTCGGTCCTCTACATGCCCTCCTCGAACGAGCGCGCCTTGGAGAAGGCGAAGTCGCTCCCCTGCGACGGACTGATCCTGGACCTCGAGGACGCGGTCGCACCTGACGCCAAACCGGCCGCCCGAGAGGCAGCCTGCGCCGCCGCTGCCTCGGGTGAATACGGCCGCCGCGAGTCACCATCCGGGTCAACGGAATGGACACCGAGTGGCACGCCGACGACCTCGCCGCCGCCGCGCAGGCCGGTCCCGACGCGATCGTCGTACCCAAGGTCGACTCGCGCCGCCGCCGTCACGCCGCTCGTCGAGGCCATGGAGAGTCGGCGCCCCCGACCGGACCACGCTCTGGGCGATGGTCGAGACCCCAGCGCGATGCTGCATTCGAGGAGATCGCGTCCGCCTCCGAGCGGCTACTGTCCTGGTCATGGGCACCAACGACCTCGCCAAGGAGCTCTACGCCGAGCACGTGCCGGGCCGCATCCCCTGCTGACGGCGCTCGCGCTCTGCCTGCTCGCCGCCCGGGCCACGGGCAAGGCGATCCTCGACGGCGTCTACAACGACGTAAAGGACGCCGACGGCTTCCTCGCCGAGTGCCGGCAGGGGCGCGAGATGGGCTTCGACGGCAAGACGCTGATCCACCCCGGCCAGGTCGAGGGCGCGAACGAGGCCTTCGCCCCCCTCCGAGCAGGCCGTCGAGGACGCCCGCGGCATCCTCCAGGCCTGGCAGGACGGCCGGGCTCGGGCGTCGTCACCTATCGCGGCCGGATGATCGAGAACCTCCACGTCGAGTCCGCGACCCGCACGCTCACCATCCACGACGCGATCAACGCGCTCGGCTGAACCTGGTCAACCCTTGAGCGTCGCCCGGATGGCGGGCGCCATCTGCGCGACCACGACCTCGGCCGGCGCGGAGGCGACAGGCTCGATCTCCAGGACGTAGCGCACCATCGCCGGTCCCACGAGCTGCGAGATCACCAGCTCCATCTTCATCGCCGACGAGTGCACCCCGGTCGCCCTGGCCGCCGGGGTCAGGGCGGTGCGGTTGATCGCTCGATAGAGCATCCGACCGGCCCGAGCGTCGCCCACCGACGAGCGGACCAGCCGCAGCATCACCGCGCGGGTCCGCGTGCTCTCGCACAGGGACAGGAAGCGACGGATCAGCCGCTCGGCGAAGTCGCGCCTCGCGTCGTCGGCACTCAAGGGGTCGGAGCGCCGTGGGTGCGGGTGTACCGGCCCTCGAAGAACAGCAGCGGGTGCGGCGCCTCGGAGACGTCGAGGTCCTTGACCCTCCCGATCACGACGTAGTGGTCCCCGGCCTCGTGCACGGCGTGGATGCTGCAGTCGACCCAGCCGAGGACCCCGTCCAGCAGCGGGGCTCCGGTGGCCTGCGACTGCTTCCAGGTCACGTCGGAGAACTTGTCCACACCCTTGGTGGCCATCGCGTCGGAGAGGTCACCCTGGTCGTGGGCCAGCAGGTTGACGGCGAAGAACCCGGCTCGTTGGATCAGCGGCCACGCCCGGGAGGTCCGCGCGGGGCAGAACATCACCAGCGGCGGGCTGAGCGACACCGAGCTGAACGACTGGCACGTCATGCCTATCGGCTCGCCGTCGCTCATCGACGTGACCACGGTGACGCCGGTGCAGAAACGGCCGAGCACGTCACGGAACTTGCGGGCGCTCGACGCGGCGGCAGGGTCGTCGCCCGGGAGCGGCGTGTGTTCGCCGAGCCGGAACTCGAAGTCGGACTGGCCCAGCCAGGTGTCCACCAGCTCCTGCGAAGGCCACGACTCGCGAGCGTCGGACTTCATGGTTCCCATGCTGCCAGTTACCCGGTCGAGGGTGTTCACCCGGTCCCGCTCCGGCGTGACTACGCTGCACCAGATGAGCGAGATGCCTCCCGACCTGATCGCCAAGGCGCTCGCCGCCAAGGGCTTCATGCCGCCCGACGAGGGTGCGCTGCTGCACCAGGTGGCCCGGGAGCGGCGCCCTCGGCACTGCCCGCTGCTCGAGGTCGGCACGTACTGCGGCAAGTCCACGATCCTACTCGGAGCGGCCGCACAGGCCGCCGGCGGGACCGTGTTCACCGTCGACCACCACCGCGGCTGCGAGGAGAAGCAGGCCGGCTGGGAGTACCACGACACCTCCCTCGTCGACCCGAGGTCCGGGCTGATGGACACGCTGCCGTTGTTCCGGGCCACGCTCGCCGCCGCGGGCCTGGAGGAGTACGTCGTCGCCGTCGTCGGCCGGAACACCACGGTCGCGGCCACTGGGGCGGACCCCGCTGGCCTGGTCTTCATCGACGGCGGGCACACCGACGAGCACGCCGGGCACGACTACACCGGCTTCGCCCGCTGGGTGGCGCCGGGCGGTTCGCTCGTGATCCACGACGTCTTCGCGGATCCGGCCGAGGGCGGGCAGCCGCCGTACCGGGTCTACCGGCGTGCGCTGGCCTCCGGCGACCTTCGCCGACGACCGCGGCCTGGGCTCGATGCGCGTGCTAACCCGCGTGGCGGGCGAGGCCGGCGACCCGGTCACCTGACCCCGAGCGGTCGGGGCAGCCGCATTCCAGGCCGATCTCCGCGAAGCGGCTGGGCAGCGTCTGGCCGCGCATGATGTCCGAGCCGGGCGTCGTGTGCGTGAGCGCGTCCACCGCGAGGATCACGGCGGCCGCGGTGTACGTCGTCCGCTCCTGTGGCCAGACCACCTCGTCCGGGTAGACGTACCCGGTCCAGTAGCCGCCGTCGTCGGTGCGCAGGTGCTGCATGTCGGCGAGCATCCCCAGCGCCCGGGCCGGTCGCCCAGGGCGTCCAGGCGCCAGCGCGAGCTCGCAGGTCTCGCGCGCCGGTCACCCAGGGGTTGGTGTCGCACGCACCGGATCCCCGAGACCGGGGACGACGAAGTCGTCCCAGCGGTCGTCGATGCGGCGCCTGCCCGGCGGCGCCCCGCAGACGCGCCGCCGAGAACCGGGTAGTACCAGTCCATCGAGAACGTCGACTTGTCCAGGAAGCGGCTCGGGGTGCTCCCGCATGGCATGCCCGAGACGACCGGCCGCCAGCTCCCACTCGGGCTGGGGCTCCTCGACGCAGCTCCGCGAGCGCCAGGCCGGCACCGCAGCGACTGGTAGATGCTGGAGCTGCCGGCCAGCAGCGCGTCGCGTTCACGGTGCCGCCCGGCGTCCCGCTACCAGGCGATGCCGCCGAAGTCGAGCTGCAGGCCGATGACGAAGTCGAGCGCCCCGCAGCACCGCCGGCCACATCCGGCGACGAACGCGTGTCCCCACAGACCAGCTAGTGGTGCCAGACGCCCACCGCGAGATAGGCGCCGACATGTTCGTCTCCGAGCTGGCATCGTCGACCGACACCGCCGACGGTCTTCATCGACCAGGATCCGTCGGCACGCTGCGTGGCCAGGCACCACTCGTAGGCGCGGCCGCGCGGCGTCGTGCTCGCCACCCACGAGCAGCGCCATCGCGGCCTCGATGTGGTTCCAGAGTCGGGGTGCTGACCGACCGACCACGGGATCGCGCCGTCGCCTCCTGCATGGACGCGATCGAGGCAGCGGTCGCCGCGACCTGTGCGCGTCCAGGACGCCGGCAGCCGGGTTCAGGCAGCTGCATGCTCGGGCTTGCTGAGGTAGAGCGACCATGCTCTTGCCGACCAGGGGTTCAGCACGGCCTCGGCCGCACGCGTCAGCCGGCTGATCAGCGGGGTCCTGCATGATGTCCCAGACCAGCAGCTTGTGGTACGCCCGGCACCAGCGGGTTGCGGTCGTTGTCGACGCCCACCGCACACTTGATCCACCAGTAGGGCGAGTGCAGCGCGTGCGCGTGGTGGCTTGCCCTAGAACACCATCCGGCCCGCGGATCTTCCCGAGAGCTCGTCGGCGGTGTAGATGCGGACGTGGCCACCCTCGACCTGTGGTACGGTCCGACAGCGCCCAGCAGATCTTCTCCGGGCCGTACCGGGGCACGGTCACGGCGATCGCCCCGCCGGGCTCGCAGGACGCGGACCATCTCGGCGAGCACGCCCTTGTCGTCGGGGATGTGCTCCATCACCTCGGAGGTGATGATCCGAGTCGAACTCGCCGTCGGGGAACGGCAGGTTGAGCGCGTCGCCCTCCATCGCGGTGGCGTCGGCCCGTCCGGGACCTCACCCGCCTCCTGCATCGCGGCGAACCACTTCGCGACCTCGGGGATCTCCTCGGCGTTCTGGTCGAGGGCCATCACGTCGGCGCCCCGCCGGTACACTCGAAGGCGTGCCGGCCGGCGCCGCACCCCATGTCGAGGACGCGGTCGCCGGCGGCGAGCGGGAGCCGGTGAAGTCGACGGTCAGCATGCGGGGGTCCTGCTTCGGGCGAGGTCAGGGCCGGGCGTACGCCGCGGGCGGTCTTCTCGGCCACGACGTGCCAGCTGAACAGCTCGTCCAGGCCCGACGGCGTGCCCGGCCGCGCCCAGCCGGGCCCGGCAGCTCCGGGTCGCCCAGCAGCCGGCTCGAGGGCCAGCGCAGCGCGCCCGCGTCGCCGGGCGGGACGAGGACGGCACAGCGCGCCGTCGGGGCCGACGACCTCGGGGATCGCGCCGCCCGGCTGGCCACCAGCGGGGTCGCCGCAGGCCATGGCCTCGGCGGCGGGCAGCGAGAAGCCCTCGTACAGCGAGGGGACGCAGGCGACCTCGGCCGAGCCGACCAGGTCGACCAGCTCGGCGTCGGAGATGCCCTTGACGAACCGACGGCGTCGGCGAGGCCGAAGTCGCTCGATGGCTGCGCGGTCGGGCCGCCTCGGCTTGCTGGCCGACGACCAGACGAGCTCGCACGTCGCGCTCGGTGCGGAGCTTCGCGAGCGCCTCCACGAGGTGGACGAGGCCCTTGAGCGGGACGTCCGCGCTGGACATGGTGACGATCCGGCCCGGGACCTCGGCGGCGCGGTCGGCGGCGCGAAGAGGTCGGTGTCGGCGCCGATGGGACGACCTGGATCCGGTCCGGGCGCACCCCGAAGTGCGTCGACGATCTCGCGGCTGCGAGGACTGCCGGAGACGGTCAGGACGGAGCGGCAGCCGGCGGGCGACGCGCTTCTGCATGCGGGTGAAGCCGTACCAGCGGCGCACGGCCGAGCTTGCGGCGCAGCCGGTCCGCGGCGCCAGGTCCAGCCTGCGGTCGACGGTGATCGGGTGGTGGATCGTCGTGACGAGCGGGGCGCCGACGTCGCCGAGCAGGTCCCGTAGCCGAGCGTCTGGTTGTCGTGGACGACGTCGAAGTCGCCGCGCCGTCGCTGAGGATGCCGGCGGCCCGCAGGCTGAAGGTCAGCGGCTCGGGGAAGCCGGCGGTCCACATGGTGGCGACCTCGAGCACGTCGATCCAGTCGCGGTACTCGCCGCGGCTCGGGGTGCGGAACGGGTCGGGCTGGCGGTAGAGGTCGAGGCTGGGCAGCTCGGTGAGCGCGACGCCCTCGTCGAGGACCGGGTAGGGCTGGCCGGAGATCACCTCGACCTGGTGGCCGAGCCGGGCCAGCTCGCGGCAGAGGTGCCGGACGTAGACGCCCTGGCCGCCGCAGTGCGGCTTGCTGCGGTACGACAACAGAGCGATTCGCACTCGACACCTTCCCCGGATGAGACGTACGGTTAGAACTGAAACGTGTTTCTATTATGCCGCTGCCGGTGCTAGCCTGACTCTCGCGCCCACGGGAGCGCGAGCCCGGCTTCCGGCCGTCACATTCTCGCCCGACCGGAGGGACCGTGGTGAGACCCGAGGAGAGAGATTGGCCACGCTCAGCCCGGTGACCCGCGACGACCTCGGGTCGGATGCCCAGCGGGACCGTCGGCGCCGCATCCTCGACGCCACCATCGAGCTCGCGTCGACGGGCGGTTTCGACGCCGTCCAGATGCGCTCCGTCGCCGAGCGGGCCGACGTCGCCCTCGGCACGCTGTACCGCTACTTCCCCTCCAAGATCCACCTGCTGGTCTCGGCCCTGTCGCGTGAGTTCGAGCAGTCCCGTGCCGCCCTTCGACGCAAGCCGATTCCGGGTGACACCGCCGGTGGAGAGGGTCATGTTCGTGCTGGGCCGTGCCACTCGCGGGCTGCAGCGCGACCCGAAGCTCACCGAGGCGCTGACCCGTGCGTTCATGTTCGCCGACGCCTCCGTCGCCGACGAGATCCAGGTCGTCGGGATGCACCTCACGGACATGCTGACCCGCGCCATCCGTGGTGAGGAGTACGTCGAGGGCGAGCAGCCCTCAGACGAGCTCGTCGCGATCGCCCGCGTGCTGAGCGACGTCTGGCTCTCGCGCCTCGTCGCCTGGGTGACCGGCCGTTCCTCCGCCTCTGACGTCGCGCGCTCCGTCGACGTCGCCATCCGACTCGTGCTGAGCTGACGGGCCCCGGACCATGCCCCACCTCGCAGGAGCACGTCGAGCGCCTCCTCGACCGGATCGAGACCCTCGACGTGCACACGAACGCCGTCTGCACCCTGCATCCCGCGGCGCTCGACCAGGCCGAGGCTCTCGACGCTGAGGCAGCGGCGGGCCGGACGCGTGGCCCGCTGCACGGTCAGGCGATCCTGGTGAAGGACAACGTGGACACCCACGACCTCCCCACCACGGCCGGCTCGCTGGCACTGGCCGACGCGCCACCGCCGACCCGGGATGCGCTGCTGGTGCAGCGGCTCCGCGCCGCCGGCATGGTGGTGCTGGGCAAGACCAACCTGTCCGAGTGGGCCAACATCCGCGACGAGTCCTCGACCTCCGGTTGGAGCGCGTACGGCGGCCTGACCCGCAACCCCTACGCCCTCAACCGCTCCGCGGGTGGCTCCAGCTCCGGAAGCGGCGCCGCCGTGGCGACCGGACTCGCGCCGTACGCCGTCGGCACCGAGACCGACGGCTCGATCACCTCTCCGGCCGCCTTCAACGGCTGCGTCGGACTGAAGCCGACCGTGGGTCTGGTCCCCACCGACGGCGTAGTGCCGATCTCCGCCTCCCAGGACTCCCCCGGCGCGATGGCGATGACTGTGCGGGACGCGGCCGGGCTGCTGTCGGTCCTGGCCGGGAACGGGTCGGACTATGCGGCCCATGCGGTCCCCGGCCGACTCTCCGGAAAGCGCATCGGCGTGCCGCGAGCGAGCTACTGGGGCTACTCACCCCACGCTGACGCTGCCGCTGAGCGCGCGGTCAGCCTGCTGGCGGCCGAGGGCGCGACCATCGTCGACCACACCGACCTTCCCGAGCTGGCCGACTCCGTGTGGGAGGACGAGCTGCTCGTGCTGCTGGCGGAGCTGCGGAGCTCGCTGCCGGAATACCTGGAGTCCAGGACCGGGGCGGTCCCCCGAACCCTCGAGGAGGTCGTGCGGTTCAACCGCGACAATGCCGACCTCGAGCTGGCCCACTTCGGCCAGTCGCTCTTCGAGAAGGCACTCGCGGGGCCTGTGGCCGGGCATCCGGAGCACCTGACCGCACGCCAGCGGTGCCTCACCGCGGTCCGCGAGAACGGCATCGACCGGGTGCTGACCGAGCACCGGCTCGATGCCCTGATCACGCCGTCGTACGCTCCGGCGAGTCCGATCGACCTGGTGAACCCCGAGTCGTTCCCGGGCTCGTGCACCGGACCCACGGCCGTTGCCGGCTATCCCCTGCTCACGGTGCCGACCGAGCTCGCGGCGGGGCTCCCGGTGGCGGTCTCGTTCTGGGGTCCCGCCCGCAGCGAGGCGACGCTGGTCGAGATCGCGCACGGCTTCGAGCTCGCCCGGGACCGCGCGACCGGCCCGCTGCCTCCGCCGACCTTCCCCTCGTTCGTCTGAGGTCGACGGTGCGGTCCCGTGCCTGAGGGCGACACCGTCTGGCGCACCGCCCGGTCCCTCGACACCGCGCTCTCCGGCATGGTGCTCGTGGGCACCGACTTCCGCGTGCCGTCCCTGGCGACCGTGGACCTGAGCGGGCACCGGGTCGAAAGCACCCTCGCCCGGGGCAAGCACCTGCTGACCCGGATCGGCACCGGTCACACGCTGCACACGCACCTGAAGATGGAGGGCAGCTGGCACCTCTACCGGCCGGATGCTCGCTGGCGTCGACCCACCCATACCGCTCGCGTCATCCTCCGCACGGAGGACTGGACCGCAGTCGGCTTCGACATCGGCATCGTCGAGCTCCTCGAGCGCGCCGAGGAGGACCAGGCCGTCGGGCACCTCGGTCCCGACCTCCTGGGACCGGACTGGGTCGAGGACGAGGCCCTCCGCCGGTTGCTCAGCGAGCCGGCACGGGCCGTGGGTGAGGCGATCCTGGACCAGCGCAACCTCGCCGGGATCGGCAACCTGTACAAGTCCGAGCTGTGTTTCCTCGCGGGGGTCAGTCCCTGGCTCCAGGTCGGCGAGGTCCCCGACCTCAGACGGCTGGTCCGGCGCGCTCGTCTGGCACTCGAGGCCAACAAGGAGCGCGTCGAGCAGACCATGACGGGGGACCTGCGCCGGGGCCGCCGGCTGTGGGTGTACCGCCGCGACAAGCAGCCGTGTCTGCGGTGCCGGACCCCGGTCATGGTCCGGATGCAGGGACCTGTCGGCCGGGAGCGGGCGACGTACTGGTGCCCGAGCTGCCAGCCCGCACCGCCGAGCGCGGGGCCGGGCTAGCTGCCCTCGCTGGAGTGGCCGGGGAAGAGATGGAGCTCGGGGTTGATCGCGACCGCGGCGTTGTTCACCGCGGTGGCCACCTCGCCGAAGCCCACCGCGATCAGGCGGACCTTGCCGGGGTACTCCGTGATGTCACCGGCGGCGAAGACGCGCGGCAGGTTCGTCGCCATGGTCGAGTCGACCACCACGTGCCGCTTCTCCAGCGCGAGGCCCCACTCCTTCATCGCTCCCAGGTCGGCGATGAAGCCGAGCGCCGCGACCAGCTCCTGGGCAGGGACGACGGTGACGGTGTCGTCCTCGAGATGGGTGATCTCCACCTTCTCGAGGTGGTCGTCGCCGATCAGGGCGCTGACGTTGGCCTTCGTGACCACCTGCACCGACGAGCCCAGCACCGCGTCGACCGTGGCCTGATGCGCCCGGAACGCGTCGCGGCGGTGGACGAGGGTGACGCTCCGGGCGATCGGCTCGAGGTGGTGCGCCCAGTCGAACGCGCTGTCGCCGCCGCCGACGATCACGACGTCCTTGTCGGTGTAGCGCTCGAAGGACGGCACGAAGAAGGCCAGGCCGCGGCCCTCCCAGCCCTCGGCCGCGGGCAGTGCCCTGGGCGAGAACTTCCCGATGCCGGCGGTGATGATCACCGCTCCCACTGAGATCTGGGTCCCGTCATCCAGGCCGACGAGCACCCGCGTCTGGTCGTCCTCGTGGGTCAGTGTGGTGGCGGTGCGCCCCAGCAGGTACGTCGGCTTCGCGGTGTCGGCCTGCTGGACGAGCTGCTCGACCAGCACCCTCCCCTTGACCGTCGGGAAGCCCGCCACGTCCAGGATCTGCTTCTCGGGGTACATGGCGGTGACCTGGCCACCGAGCTCCGGCAGCGAGTCGACCATCACCACCGAGAGTCCACGGAACCCGGCGTAGTAGGCACCGAAGAGTCCGGCGGGCCCGGCGCCGACGATCAACAGATCTGCCTCGACCTGTTCGGCCACGGCACCTCCTCGGGTTTCTGCGTCATGGGCCGAACCTAGCAACAGAACCGGGCGCGCGGTGGGTGCCCGACGAACCTGGCCTCCGGCCGTAGGGTCGTCCCATGCCTGCCGTCCCGGACCTCGTGCCCGAAGCCGACGCTGTCCTGCGCACTTTCACCACGGACTTTCTCGCCACCCATCCGGGCCGGCTGTCCTACTGGTGCGGCGGGCTCGACGGGGAGGTGTGGCTGGCTCACGAGCCGGATCAGACCTACTACGCCGCGAGCACCATGAAGCTGCCGCTGATGGCCGCGACCCACCTGTCGTTGCACGGAGGACGTCTTGCACCCGACCAGCCGGTGGTCGTCGGGGACGAGTTCGCCTCGGCGCTGCCGGGCGCCCGGTTCCGGATGGAGCCCGACGACGATGCCGACCAGGATCCGGCCACCTGGCTCGCCATGGGTGAGTCTCTCCCGCTCAGCGAACTGCTGCGCCGCAGTGTGGTCCGCTCGGGCAACCTGGCGACGAACCTGGTGCTCGCCCAGGTGGGCAGCGCGGCGGTCGCCGAGGTGCTGCAGCTCGCCGGTTGCTCGGAGCTCACCTCGCTCCCCCGCGGTATCGAGGACCGGCCGGCTCGCGAAGCCGGGCTCGACAACCTGGTGACCGCCGCCGACCTCGGCCGAATGATGGCTGCGATCGGCGACCGGCGGCTTGGCGCCCAGGAGGCCTGTGCCGCGATGGAGGACCTCCTTGCCCAGCAGGAGTTCCGGGACCGGATCCCGGCCGGGCTGCCACCGGGCACGTACGCCGCCTGCAAGAGCGGCTGGGTCCCCGGGATCAACCACGACGTGGCGCTGGTCCGCGCCGGAGACCTCGCCTACGTGCTCGCTGTGTGCACCGAGGTCGAGACCGACGAGGACACCAGTACCGGGGCGATCGCCGAGATCTCGCGGCTGGTGTGGTCGGCGCTGGCATGCTGAGGCTCACCGACGTGGCGCTCGTCGAGATCGCCGTGCCACTGCACACGCCCTTCGTGACCGCGCTGCGGAGCACCACGAAAATCGCCACCGTCGGGCTGCGGGTCACCGACTCGGACGGCCGCGTGGGCTGGGGCGAGGCCCCGGCCGTGTGGCGGGTGACGGGCGAGTCGCGCGAGTCCGCGCGCGCCTGCCTCGAAGGGCCGCTCCGTGACGCGCTCCTCGCCGCGCCGGTCGCTGACCTGTCCGAGACCTGCCGCCGGATCAGGAACGCCGTGGTCGGGAACAACGGTGCCAAGTCCGCCGCCGACGTCGCCGTGCACGACCTGGCCGCCCAACGGGCGGGGCTCCCGCTCTCGGCCTTCCTCGCCGGGCAGCCCGTCTCGCTCAGCGTGCCCACCGACGTCACCCTCTCCGCGGGAGAGTCCGACGCGCTGGCGGCCGCCGCCCATGACCGTTGTGCGGAGGGGTTCACCGCCCTGAAGCTCAAGGTCGGGACGGACGCCCGCACGGACGTCGCACGGGTGCTGGCGGTCCGGGCCGCGGTCGGCCCCGGAGTCCGGCTGCGGCTGGACGCCAACCAGGGCTGGCGTGCCGACGAGGCGGTCAGGATCATCCAGCGCCTGGAGGACGCCGGTGCCGACGTCGAGGTCGTCGAGCAGCCGGTCCCCGCCGACGACCTCGAGGGTCTGGCCTTCGTCACGGACCGGGTCGACACCCCGGTGATGGCCGACGAGACGGTCTTCGGCCTGGTCGATCTCGTGGAGGTCATCCGTCGACGGGCCGCCGACCTGGTCAACGTGAAGCTCGCCAAGTGCGGCGGCCTGGACGCCGCGGTCGAGCTGCTCGCGGTGTGCCGCAGCCACGGGATCGGCACCATGGTGGGTTCGATGATGGAGTCGCACCTCGGCGTCGGTGCCGCAGCCAGCCTGGTCGCCGCCTTCCCCACGACCCTCACCTCGGACCTCGACGCGGCCTGGTGGGCGGCCGGTCCGGCGTACCACGGGGGCATGTCGTACGACGGTCCAGTGGTCGTCCTGCCCGAGGCGCCCGGGCTCGGGATCGAGGGCCTCCGATGAGTGACATCCGTGAGGTCGTCCGGCCCGTGGCCGACCTGTGGAGCGACCCGGCCACCGTCGCCGACGCCGACCGGCTCAGCCAGCTGCTGCTCGGGGAGCCCGTGCGGGTCCATGAGTCCGACGGGGACCGGGTCCAGGTGACGGCGCTGTGGCAGCCCTCCTCGAAGGACCCGGGGGGCTATCCCGGCTGGATGGCCGCCGCCGACCTCGCTCGCCCGGTCGACCGGGTCGAGGGACAGACCGCGTATGTCACCGACCGGGTGGTGACCCTGGACAGCGGCGAGGGTTCGCTCGACCTGTCGTTCGGCACCGTCCTGTGGGTCGCCGCCGTCGATGGCCGGCGGGTCAGGGTGCAGCTCCCCGGTGGCCGCGAGGGGACGCTGCCGCAGGCCGGCGTACGACTATCGGAGAAGTCTGCGCCGGGGACCGTCGACGTCGCCCGGATGCTCGCCGGGGGCCGGGCGTTCCTGGGTCTCGAGTACGTGTGGGGCGGCCTGTCGCAGGCCGGGCTCGACTGCTCCGGGCTGGTGCACCTCACGCTGCGGGCCCAGGGTGTGGTGGTCCCCCGGGACGCGTTCGACCAGGCGACCCCGTCACCGCGGTCGACCAGGCCGACGTCCGTGCCGGAGACCTGTACTTCTTCGCCCGGGAGGGACGACGGATCCACCACGTCGGCTTCGCTACGGGTGTTCCGCCCGGACGGCGAAGCCGTCATGCCCCGACGCGCTCGGAGACGGACCGCTCCCAGATGGAGGCGCCCGCTGTCCCAGGACCGGCTCGACTACCCTCGTGCTGGCCGGCCGGATCCAGCCCTGACCCGCTCAGTCGTCGAGCAGACCCTGCTGGCGGGCTCCCGCACGATCGACGCGGACCTCGGTCAGCGGCCCGCAGCCCGCCTCGATCCTGGCGTTGCGCTCCTGACGCGAAGCTTCACCCCGAGCTCGTCGCGGACCTCCTCGGAGACCTCCTCGCGCGCCGGGTTGAGGATCGTCAGCTCCTCCTCCGTGAGGTGGTGGTTGACCGCCTTGGCGAGTTCCTCGACCGGCTCGTCGAACTCCTCGGCGTCGGTGCTGTCGGCCTCGAGCACGGCGAGCAAGCGCCTCGTGGCCCTCGGCGTGCTCCTCCTCACCGTGCTCGGCCTCGTGCTCGTCGATGGCGTCGCTCCGACGCAGCGTCGGGTACACCTCGTCGCTCCTCCGCCTCGGCGTGCGCGACGTGCAGGGCGGCGAAGGCCTTCCGCACGGCGTCGCGGTCACTGCTGCTGTCCCGCAGGTCGCGCAGCAGGCCTTCGAAGCGACGGTGGTCGTCGAGGATCAGGTCGAGACGTCTCCGGCGTCGGGCCGGCCGAGGTCGGTTGGTGCTCATGCCCCCGGCGTACCCGACCGTAGCCGGCGGGTCTCACTCGCCCGGGACCGGTCTCAATCGCGGCGCGGACCGGTCTCGGCCTCGATCTGCTCCGCTGCCATCCGGCGCGAGGCGAGCAGGCTGAGCACGGTGGTGAGCCCAGGATGCCGACGATGATCGAGCGAGCAAGGATGGGGATGTCGGGCGCCCACGCGACGTGCTCGCCGCCGTTGATGAACGGCAGCTCGTTCTCGTGCATGCGCGTGCAGGATCAGCTTGACCCCGATGAAGCCGAGCAGCACCGCGAGCCGTAGGAGAGGTACACCAGCCGCTCGAGCAGCCCCCCGATCAGGAAGTAGAGCTGGCGCAGCCCCATCAGCGCGAAGATGTTGGCCGTCAGGACCAGGTACGGCTCCTTGGTCAGCCCGTAGATCGCCGGGATCGAGTCCAGCGCGAAGAGCAGGTCGGTCGTGCCGAGCGCGAACATCACGATGAACATCGGCGTGATCACCCGCTGCCGTGTCCTTGGTCCGAATAGCTTGGCGCCGTGGCAGTCGCTGGTCGCCGGAAAGGCCCGCTCGACCCATTTGATCAGCCGGCTCTCCTCGAAGTCCTCCTCGTCCTCGGCGCCCTCGCTTGGCCAGCTTCACGGCGGTGAAGATCAGGAACAGGCCGAAGAGGTAGAACACCCAGCTGAACTTGTTGATCGCGGCCGCGCCGACGGCGATGAAGACTGCCACGCATAATCAGCGCCAGCACGATCCCGACCATCAGCGCTGTCTGCTGGTACTGCCGGGGCACCGCGAACTTGCACATGATGATCAGGAAGATGAACAGGTTGTCGACCGACAGGGAGTACTCGGTCAGCCAGCCGGCGAAGAACTCGGTCCCGTACTGCTGACCGGCGAAGTACCCAGACACCGATGCCGAAGAGATCGGCCAGTCAGACGTAGACCGCGAGCGGAGGCGGACCTCCCTGCACGAGGGCTCGTGCGGTCGGCGTCCGACGATGACGACGTCGAACAGCAGCACGGCGATGGTGACACCGACGGTGACCCACCACACCAGTCGGCAACGTTCACGGTTCAGACTCCTCCGGACAGGGTGGGCGGACGTGCCCGTCGCGGGGAGCTGGTTCCGGAGGTCTCTTCCGCCCGGCACCCGGCCGGCAGACGATGCCGGGTCCGGCCCGTGAGCCGGGACGCGTGCTGACGACACCGCCGCGAAGGAATACTCCCCTCCGGGGCGCCGTTCCTCCGCGCACTGGTCGCCGAACCGCCGGGCCGGGGGTGGGGCCAGGCCGGCGCGGCCCGGGCCGGCAGCACGGTCAGTCCAGGCAGAACTCGTTGCCCTCGGGGTCCTGCATGACGATGAAGCCCGCGGCTGACGCCCGGCTCCGGCTCCGACCGCTGGAGACGCGTGGCGCCGAGCGCCACCAGGCTCGTCGCACTCGGCCTCGAGCGCGGCCATCCTGTCGCTCACCCTCATCCGGGCGCAGCCCGGACGTCGAGGTGAACCCGGTTCTTCACCGACTTCGGCCTCCGGCACCCGCTGGAAGAACAGGCGGGGCCCGACGCCCGGCCGGGTCGTGGATCGCGCTACGGCTGTTGCGCTGCCCTCGGGAACCCCCCACGCCTCGAGTGCGCCGTCCCAGGAGTCAAACCCCTCGGGCGGGTCGTCGCATGCGGTACCCGAGCGCCTCGGCCCAGAACTGGCCGAGCGCAGCCGGGTCGGCGCAGTCGAAGGTGACCTGGACCTGTCGCACCGTGCTCATCCATTCGTCCCATCCTTGTGGTCGATGCTTCTTCGCGAGCTTCGCCACGACGAGTCGGTACGAATCGTCGATCGCGTCGAGGATCTCCTCGTCGGGGATGCTCGCGTTGCACTCGAGGGTGTTCCAGCCGGACCGGCCGATGTAGGCCATCACCGTCGCGTCGCCGGGGAACCGGTCGAGCCACTCGTCGGCCGTCCTCCCGGTTGACGCCGGCCTTGACGCCGACGCCCCGTCGCACCGAGGAAGGCGAAGATCTTGCCGGGCTCCCCGACCTTGATCACCGGATGGTCGCCCCCCCACGGGTTGTCCGGCCACGCTCCCGGCTTGGCGAGGCAGTACGCGACGCAGCTCCTCCGGTGTCACCGGGCGCCGGCCTCGACCATCTGCCTGAGCTCCTTCTTCAGGTCGGAGATCTCATCCCTCAGCCGGGCGGCCACCTCGAACTGGAGCTCCGCCGCGGCGTGGTGCATCTGCTCGGTGAGCTGCTGGACGAGCTCGGCGAGATCCTGCGAGGGCAGTCCGGCCAGCTCGGCGGCGTGCTTGCCCGACTCCAGCTTCGAGAGACCCGGGACGGGGGCCTTTCGGCCCTTCTTGCCCCCCTGTTGCCACGAGCGCAGGAGCTCCTCGGTCGACTCGTCCTCCCGGGCGAGCATCTCGGTCAGGTCGGCGATCTTCTTCCGCAGCGGCTGCGGGTCGACCCCGTGCAACGTGTTGTAGGCCACCTGCTTCTCACGCCGCCGGTTGGTCTCGTCGATCGCCTTCTCCATCGAGGCCGTGATCTTGTCGGCGTACATGTGCACCTGGCCGGACACGTTGCGGGCGGCGCGGCCGATCGTCTGGATCAACGACTTGTCCGAGCGGAGGAACCCCTCCTTGTCGGCATCGAGGATCGCCACCAGCGACACCTCCGGCAGGTCGAGGCCTTCGCGGAGGAGGTTGATGCCGACGAGTACGTCGTACTCCCCCATCCGCAGCTCGCGCAGCAGCTCGATCCGACGCAGGGTGTCGACCTCGCTGTGCAGGTAGCGGGTGCGGATCCCTGCCTCGAGCAGGTAGTCGGTGAGGTCCTCGGACATCTTCTTGGTCAGCGTGGTGACCAGGACCCGCTCGCCGCGCTCGGTGCGCAGGTTGATCTCGTGGATCAGGTCGTCGATCTGGCCCTTGGTGGGCTTGACCACGACCTCGGGGTCGATCAGGCCGGTCGGGCGGATGATCTGCTCGACCACCTCGGGCTCCCCGTCCGCGCCGGTGACCAGGCTCAGCTCGTAGTTGCCCGGTGTCGCGGAGAGGTAGATCGTCTGCCCGATCCGGTCCAGGAACTCCTCCCACTTCAGCGGGCGGTTGTCCATCGCGCTGGGCAGCCGGAACCCGTGGTCGACGAGGTTGCGCTTGCGCGACATGTCGCCTTCGTACATCCCGCCGATCTGCGGGACCGCGACGTGTGACTCGTCGACCACCAGGAGGAAGTCCTCGGGGAAGTAGTCGAGCAGGCAGTTGGGAGCGGAGCCGCGCTGGCGTCCGTCGATGTGCATCGAGTAGTTCTCGATCCCCGCGCAGGACCCGACCTGGCGCATCATCTCGACGTCGTACGTCGTGCGCATCCGCAGCCGCTGCGCCTCCAACAGCTTGCCCTGGCGCTCGAACTCCGCGAGCCGGTCCTCCAATTCGAGCTCGATCCCCTTGATCGCGCGCTCCATCCGCTCCGGGCCGGCCACGTAATGCGTCGCGGGGAAGACGTGGAGCTCGGCGTCCTCGGTGAGCACCTCGCCGGTCACGGGGTGCAGCGTCATCAGCCGCTCGATCTCGTCGCCGAAGAACTCGACCCGGACCGCCATCTCCTCGTAGACCGGGAAGATCTCCAAGGTGTCGCCGCGGACCCGGAAGGTGCCTCGGGTGAACGCCATGTCGTTGCGGGTGTACTGGATCTCCACCAGCCGGCGCAGGATCGAGTCGCGGTCGTGCTCCTCGCCCGACCCTCAGCCGCAGCATCCTGTCGACGTACTCCTGCGGGGTGCCGAGGCCGTAGATGCAGGAGACCGTGCTCACCACGATCACGTCGCGTCGGGTCAGCAGCGAGTTGGTGGCCGAGTGGCGCAGTCGCTCGACCTCCTCGTTGACCGAGGAGTCCTTCTCGATGTAGGTGTCCGTCTGGGGGACGTAGGCCTCGGGCTGGTAGTAGTCGTAGTACGAGACGAAGTACTCGATCGCGTTGTCCGGGAAGAGCGAGCGCAGCTCGTTGGCGAACTGCGCGGCCAGGGTCTTGTTGGGCTGCATCACCAGCAGGGGACGCTGCAGCCGCTCGGCCACCCACGCCACCGTCGCGGTCTTGCCGGTGCCCGTGGCGCCCAGCAGCACGATGTCCTTCTCGCCTGCGGTGATCCGCGCCTCGATGTCGGCGATCGCCGTTGGCTGGTCGCCTGAGGGCGAGTAGTCGGAGACGACCTTGAAGGGCGCGACCTTGCGCTCGAGATCGGTGACGGGCCTCATGCGCGCCAGACTACGACGCGCCACCGACAACTCCTCCGCCCTGCCGGGGGCACTGTCGCTAGATTGACCCCCGTGAGGCAACGACGAACGGCACTCGAGGTCTTCGCCGGGAGCCGTCTCTGGGCGAGGACCAAGCGCACACTGCTGACGCTCTTCGGCCTCCAGGTCGGTTTCGCCCTGTTCCTGACGCTGGTCGACTCGTGGCGCCGCCGCGGCAAGAAGTCGCGACCCTTCCCGACCACGCCCCCCGCCGAGGTGAGGATCGGTGCGGGCACGGTGACGACGTACACCTACGGCCAGGACCTGTACGACGAGATGCTGACCGCGATCGAGTCCGCCACCCGGCAGATCGTCTTCGAGTCCTACATCTGGAAGGCCGACGCGACCGGCGAGCGGTTCAAGCAGGCCCTCTCCGACGCCGCCGATCGCGGGGTGGAGGTGTTCGCGATCTACGACGGCTTCGCCAACCTGGTCGTTTCTCCGCTGTTCAAGCGGTTCTCACCGCGAATGCGCGTGCTCGAGTACCCGATCTACAACGCGGGCCTGCGCTTCTTCGACCTGCGCCGCTACGGCCGGGACCACCGCAAGATCCTCGTGGTCGACGACCAGGTGGGCTTCGTGGGCGGCTACAACATCGGGACGCCGTACGCGACGGAGTGGCGCGACACCCACATCAAGCTCACCGGTCCCGGCGTGTGGGACCTCAAGCGGGCATTCGCAGACTTCTGGAACCTCAACCACCGCCGTCGAGGTGCGCACGAGCGCCCGCTTCTCCTCGACACCGCGGCCGACTGGGACCCCCAGGTCCGGGTGCACCGCAACATCCCGCGCATGTGGATGTTCCCGATCCGGTCGATGTACCTGGAGGCGATCAACCGGGCCACCCGCAACATCTGGATGACCCACGCCTACTTCACACCCGACCAGGACTTCGTCGACGCGCTGCTCACGGCGGCTGCTCGTGGGGTCGACGTCCGCCTGCTGGTGCCGCGCACGTCCAACCACGTGGTGGCGGACTGGATCTCCCGGGGCTACTACGGACAGCTCCTGGACGCCGGCGTGCGCATCTTCCGCTTCACCGGGGCGATGGTGCACGCGAAGACAGCCACGATCGACGGCCGCTGGTCGACCGTCGGCACCGCCAACATCGACCGGCTGAGCATGACCGGCAACTACGAGATCAACATCGAGATCATCAATCCCGGGATGGCCGAGCAGATGCAGCGGATCTTCGAGACCGACCTGACCAACTGCGGAGAGCTCACCGCAGCCGAGTGGCACCGTCGTGGCATCCACAAGCGCTTCACCGAGCTGGTCCTCGCGCCCCTGCGCCCGCTCCTGTAGGGGGCGTGCGCCCATTCAGTGGAAGTGCACTCATCCGCCGACCGCAGCACTTCGGGCGTCGGGGTGCCTATCATCTGGCTCATGGAAGCCGACGCCACTACCTCCGCGGCCATTCGCGCCCTCATTGAGCAGGCATACCAGGCAATGTCGACGCCAGGCGACGACGTCGTTCGGGTCTTCGGGCATGACGACATGACGGTCGCCGGCTCCGGACAGGGCGAGCTCCTCTACGGTCCGGAACAGGTCACCAGCGTCGCGCGCATGATCGCGTCACAGGGCCTGACATGGGTCCCGGAGCAGGTGAAGGTCTGGTCGCGAGACGACGTCGCCTGGGCCCAGATCCTTGGATACGTCGAGGTCACGGAGGACGGGAGCGTCGTACAAGTTCCGTACTGGACCACCGGGGTCTTCGGTCGTGAAGCCGATGGTTGGCAGTGGCTGTACTGGGGCGGAGCGGAGCCTCAGGAGAACCCGAGAGTCTGACCTTCAGGGGCGCACGGGGCTCGCCGACACGCCCTGACTTGCCGCGGATGCGCGCTGTCATGCCGATGAGCGCGCTTCGTCATTAGGCTACGGACGTGTCCTTGCAAATGGTCGGTGCTGGACTTCCTCGCACCGGGACGACCTCGCTCCGCGAGGCGCTACGGCACCTCCTGAACACACCGATCTATCACATGAGCGAGGCGTTCAAGCATCCCGAGCACGCCCCCACTTGGGTGGACGCCATCGAAGGAAACCCGCCGGAGTGGGGGACCTTCCTGGCCGGATACGCAGCAGGAGTGGACGCCCCGTTCTCGACTTGCTGGCGAGACCTAGCGGCTGCATTTCCAGATGCCCCCGTGCTGCTGTCGCATCGCGGCGACCCGAGGTCTGGTACCGAAGCATGGAGGCGACCGTTCTTCCTCGCACGCGCGAGATGTTGGCCAGGGGCCCAGAAGACCCGCTGGTTCCGCTGTTCGGAGTCATCTTCAATGGTGTCTTCACCGACATCGACGACCGCGACCAAGTCATCGCTGGCTACGAGCGACGGCTGAGTGAAGTTCGTACAGAGATCGAGCGAGATCGGCTGGTCGAGTGGAGGCCGGGCGACGGGTGGGGGCCGATCTGCAGTGCCCTTGGCGTGCCTGTTCCGAACCGCCCCTTCCCCCACGAGAACAGCACCGCGTCGTACGTGGCGCGCAAGGACGAGCGCTCTCTCAAGGACGAGGTGCGAGTCGCATCCGTGCCCGCGCCAATCAACAAGTCTCACGGCTGAAGCGATCGCTCACGTCGCGATCCACGCGCCCTACTTCCGCCCATGGGGCAATAGGGGGACACCCTCCACGAGTGGGCCGCCGCGGTCGTCCTCGGAGGGTCAGTCGTCGGCCCGCTGGACGTCGAGACCGCCCTCGGTGTGCCACTTGCGGATCACCTTCTTGTCGAACTTCCCGACCGACGTTCGCGGGACCTGCTCGATGAAGGCCCAGTGGTCCGGGAGCTGCCACTTGGCGAAGTCCTTGGCCAGGAAGTCACGCAGCTCGGCCGGCGTCAGGGTGGCCCCTTCGCGCACCACGACCGACGCCAGCGGACGCTCCTGCCACTTCTCGTCGGGAATCCCGATGACGGCCGCCTCGACGACGTCCTCGTGCGCCATGAGCGCGTTCTCCAGGTCCACCGACGAGATCCACTCTCCCCCGGACTTGATGACGTCCTTGGCCCGGTCGGTCAGCGTGATGTAGCCCAGCGGGTCCAAGGTGCCGACGTCACCGGTGCGCAACCAGCCGTCGTGGAACTTCGCCTCGGCCTCGGGGTCGTCGGAGTTGTAGTAGCTCGCCGTCACCCACGGGCCACGTACCTCGAGCTCGCCGACGGCCTCGCCGTCACGCGGCATCACCGTGTTGTCGTCCGCGACGATCCGGCCCTCGACACCGGGCAGCAGCCGACCCTGGCCGCCGCGGTACTTCCAGACGTCCTCGCCCTCGACACCGGCGGGTGGCAGCGCGACGGACGCCACCGGAGAGGTCTCGGTCATCCCCCAGGCCTGTCGCATCAGGATGCCGTGTCGATCCGCGAGCGCCTTCTGGAGCGAGACCGGCACCGCAGATCCGCCGCACAGCACGAGCCGCAGTGAGTCGAGCTTCGTGTCCTGGTGCTGGTCGAGGTAGCCGAGAACGTCGTTCCACACGGTCGGGACCGCGCCGGAGACGGTCGGGCGGGACTCCTGGATGAACCGCACCAGCGGCTCGGCCTGGAGCCAGCGGTCGGGCATGCACAGGGAGGCGCCGGTCATGAACGCGGCGTACGCGAGGCCCCAGGCATTCGCGTGGAACATCGGCACGATCGGGAGCACCCGGTCGTGGAAGGTGAGTCCGCCGACGGTGCCCGCGCAGACGGCCGCCGAGTGCAGGTACGCCGAGCGGTGGCTGTAGACGACGCCCTTCGGGTTGCCCGTGGTGCCGCTGGTGTAGCACATGGCAGCGGCGTCGAGCTCGTCCAGCTCGGGCCAGTCGAACTCCTCCGACTGGTCGGCGAGCAGGTCCTCGTAGAGCAGCACCTGCTTGCCCGACGCACGCAACGAGTCCAGGTCGGCGGAAGCCGCCTCCGGCCCGGCGACGAGGACCGTGTGCACGGTCTCGAAGGTCGACAGGACCTTGGCGATCAGCGGGACCAGCGAGTCGTCGACGATGACGACCTGGTCCTCCGCGTGGTTGGCGACGTAGGTCAGCTGCTCCGGGAAGAGCCGGATGTTGAGCGTGTGGAGAACCGCCCCCATCGCAGGCACGGCCAGGTAGGCCTCGAGGTGCTCCACGTTGTTCCACATGAAGGTGCCGACCCGCTGGTCACCCTGGATCCCGAGACTGCGCAGCCCGTTGGCCAGTCTCCCGGTGCGACCACCCAGCTCCCCGAACGACGTGCGTCGGAACCCGTCGGCGGTCGCGGTGAGGACCTCGGCGTCGCTCTGCACGGTGGTGCCGTGCCGAAGGATCGTGCCGATGGTCAGGGGGGTCTCCTGCATGGTGCTGCGCATCAGTTCCTCCATGGTCGTGGTCTGGGTCGATCCTCGCCCGCCGGTGGTGACCGCGTCCACGGGGGGCCGGCGGCTCAGGGTAGGTGGGTGGGCAGGGACATCCGGGGGCCACGGCGCGGACGGGAGATGCCCGAGCTCTCGACGAGACGTTGGACCCGGTGCCGGTGCGGACGGTAAGGCTCGAGCAGCTCGGCCATCCCGTCGTCGTCGACCGCCTTCCCGGTCAGGGCCCAGCCCACGTTCGTCGCGATGTGGTAGTCGCCGAAGCTCACCGCGTCGGCGTCGCCGAGCGCCCGGGCGCGAACCTCGGCACTGGTCCACACCCCGACGCCGGGGAGCGACCGCAGCCGCCGGTCGGCCTCCGCCGGCTCGAGGCCGTTGAGCCGTTCGAGTGCCGCCGATCTCCCGGCGACCGCGACGACCGTCCGCGAACGGGCCGGCTCGATCCCCCGCTTCAGCCACTCCCAGGACGGGATCGCACGCAGGGTCGCGGGGCTGGGCTGCACCCAGAGTCGTACGGCCGTGCCGGGACCAGGGGCGCGCTCCCCGTGGAAGTGCACGAGCTCGCGGAAGCTCGCGAACGCCTGCTTGCCGGTGACCTTCTGCTCGATCACGGCGGGGACGAGCGACTCCATGACCAGGCCGCTGCGAGGCACCCGCCAGTGCGGGTGGCGACGCCAGGCCTCGCGGATCACCTCGTGGTGCGGCTCGAAGCCGGTCGGGTCGTCCTCGGCGCCCAGAAGGGCCGGGACCTGGTCGAGCGCCCAGGTGGCCCCGTCACCCCAGGCGGAGGCGAGCACCTCACCGTCGCGCGACTGCCGGATCCGCAGCGTCACGGTCCCGACGGGGGTCCGGATGCCCTTCCAGTGGGCTCCCGCGCCGTCGATCCGGTACGTCGGGTCGCCCGGTCCGCGCCGGAACGTGCCCAAGATGGCGTACGCCGGGCAGGGCCACGCCGGTCGCCAAACGCGTTCACTCGCCTGCACCCCGTGAGCCTACGCGGGGCTCCTGCGGGATGAGGGGACGTGCCAGTAGGCGTGGGCTAGAGCTTCGTCATCTTGGTGTACGGACTGACGACGCGGACCTGCTGGCCACCGAAGTCAACGGTGACCGCTGCGTCCTCCCGGCCGACTACTCGACCGAGACCGTACTTGTCGTGGTTGACACGATCATCAACCGCGAACTCCTCCACCACCTGCTCCGGTCGCACGTTGAACGGGCTGCTGGCCAGGTGTCGCCGCTGGACGGCGGATCGCGTGTTCATTGGGACCAGTATCCCCCCTCGGCACCGGTTCTCCCACCTTTGTGGCCGAATCGGCCCGCCGTGCGGTCTGCGATGTCGGAGCAGACGGGCAGAATCGGCGCCATGCTCTTGCATCGGCTGGTGACGACCTCGGAGGCACTGCAGGCGACCCGCTCGCGCAAGACCAAGGTGGCGGCGCTCGCCGAGACTCTCGGCGCAGCGCACGCCGAGGGCGGATCCGAGCTCGAGATCGTGGCCGCCTATCTGTCGGGCGTGCTGCGCCAGCGCCGCACCGGGGTCGGCTGGCGCGGAGTCGCCTCGCCGCCCGCCCCGGCAGCCACCCCCACCTTGACCGTGACCGGCGTCGATGCCGCCCTTCAGGAGCTGAGTGCGGTCGCCGGGTCCGGCTCGCAGGCCACCCGGGCGGTGCTGGTCGAGCGCCTGTTCGCCTCGGCCACCGAGGCGGAGCAGCGGTATCTCCGTGGTCTGCTGACCGGTGAGGTGAGGCAGGGCGCCCAGGACGGCCTCATGGTCGAGGCCATCGCTGCCGCGGCCGAGGTGCCCGTCGCCGCCGTGCGCCGGGCCTCGATGCTCTCCGGGGCGACGACCGCGATCGCGATGGCCGCCTTCGAGGGTGAGCAGGCATTGGCGGCCTTGGGGCTGGAGGTCGGTCGCCCGATCCGCCCGATGCTCGCCTCGAGCGCGCCGGACGTGGCCGAGGCCTTCGCGAAGGCCGCCCCCGATGGGCGGGCCCTGGCCGTCGACACGAAGCTCGACGGCATCCGGATTCAGGTCCACCGTCGGGGCGGCGAGACCACGGTCTTCACGCGGAGCCTCGACGAGATCACCTCCCGGATGCCCGAGGTGGTCGAGGTCGTCGACGCGCTCCCCGCCGGTGACCTGGTCCTGGACGGCGAGGTGATCGGGCTCGGGGAGGACGGCCGTCCCCGGGCCTTCCAGGAGACGGCGTCGCGCGGGATGACCCATGCCGGAGAGGCTCACGAGGTCCGGCTGACGCCGTACTTCTTCGACGTGGTGCACCATGCTGGAGAGGACCTGCTCGACTCCCCCGCCGAGGTCCGGGCAGCGCGGCTGACCTCGGTCGTGCCGGAGGCCCACCTGGTGCCCCGCCTCGTCACCGCCGACCCCGGGGAGGCCCAGGCGTTCTTCGCCGAGGTGCTCGAGAGGGGTCACGAAGGCGTCGTCATCAAGGCCCTCGACGCGCCGTACGACGCCGGCCGACGCGGCTCCGCCTGGGTCAAGGTCAAGCCCAGGCACACCCTGGACCTGGTGGTGCTGGCCGTCGAGTGGGGCAGCGGTCGGCGGAGTGGGTGGCTCTCCAACATCCATCTCGGCGCCCGCGACCCCGAGTCGGGCGGCTTCACGATGCTCGGCAAGACGTTCAAGGGGATGACCGACGAGATACTGGCCTGGCAGACCGAGCGTTTCACCGACCTGGCGACCTCGCCGGTTGACCGCTCGTCGTACGTCGTCCACGTCCGGCCGGAGCAGGTCGTCGAGATCGCCTTCGACGGCGTTCAGCGGTCGAGCCGGTATCCAGGGGGCGTGGCGCTGCGCTTCGCCCGGGTGCTGCGCTACCGCGACGACAAGACCGCCGACGAGGCCGACACGATCGACGCGGTGCTGGCCCTGAAGTAGCGGGACGCGGCCTTCTTGCTCGCCCGACCCAGGAACGAGCTCAGCCGGACGACGTGATCGGGGACCACACGCCCAGCCACTGCTCGGTGCCGAACTCCTCGAACCGCTCCGCCTCGGTGAACCCCAGCTTCGCGGCGAGGCGCATCGAGCGCTCGTTGGCGGTCTGGGTGCAGAGCACCAGTGTGGGCCATCGCTCCGACGAACCCGTCGTAGAGCCAAGCACGCTTCGCGGTCCGTGGTCGCGTCCACCGTCAGAGCACCACAGGCTCGTGGGGCAGCACCCCGACAAACCAGTCGAGCGCCGTGGAGCACGCCTCGGCGGCATATCCGTGTCCCCACGCCTCCGGCAGGAACAGGTAGCTGAGCTCGGCCTCCCCGCCATCCGGACCGAGGTGACCCGGACGCTCTGCGTCGCGCCGGTCGAGCGTGACGGTACCGATCATCGCCCCATCCAGCTCGACCACGAAGTGGCCAGGTCTCCGCCTGGGCACTTCGGGCACGGACCGCTCGAGCTCCTCACGCGGTCGAGAGCCACCGAGGTAGGTTCGCACCGCCGGCGAGGCGAACAGCTCGACGGTCGCCGGTCGGTCGCGAGCCTCGGGCTCACGGAGCAGGAGCCGCTCGGTCCTGGCCGGAGCGGGCGGCCAGGGGCCGGCTTCCAGGTCTGCCACGCGCGCGGATCAGCCGAAGGTCAGGCGCTCGGAAGCGCCGGGCCGTCGGGCAGGGTGCGGCCCCCCAGGAGTGACACCAGACCTCCGCTGTCGGCGCGCACGAGCTGCCCCCGTCCCCAGCTCCAGTCGGTGTCGGTGGCCTCGAGTCGGACCTCGGTGAGGTCGAGCCCGAACACGGCGCCGTTCGCGGCTGTGAGCTGGTCGAGCACCGCCGTGACCGCCTCGGTCGGGGCGACAGCGGGCCGGTCGAGCGCGATCGTCACGTCCAGGGAGTGGATGACGGAATGGCTGAGCGCTCCGGGCGCTCCGCCTCCCGGCGGCTGCCACTCGTGCAGTGTCGGCGATCGGAGCTGGTCGAGCAGCTCCGCGACGGGCAGCGAGGCGTCCCGCTCGGCAACGGTGTTCGACAGCACGCTGAAGTCGCCGCGGGCAGCCGCCATCTCGGCTCCGAACGTCTCGGGGGTGAGGCGCACCGGCATCGTCACGTGCGCGACCACATGGCGCACCAGCCACTTCTCGCACAGCGAAGGCGAGTCCCAGGTGTTCGGGTCGCCGGTCTCGAGAAGGTCCGCGAGCGCGTTGTAGGTCGACGCTACCCAGGACTGGATGTCGGTCACGATCGGTCTCCTTCGCTGAGGTGGGCCAGATGTCTCTCGAGCTTGTCGAGAGAGGTCAGGAAGCCGGCGCGCGCCTCGGGCACCCGCATGAACTCCGGGACGTTCTGCTGGTGGATGACGACCTCGGTGTCGTCTCCGCGGTCGTTGAGGATGCTGATCGTGTGCATCCCGGTCGCGGGCTCGACCCAGGCGAGCCGTTCGGGCGGGACCACCTCGGTGAACGTCGCAACCATCCGGTGACTGCCGTTCTCACCGATCATCAGGGTCTCGAACCGGCCACCGGGGTGGAGCTCGACGACGATGCCGTCGACCGGCGTGGCCATGCCAGTGGGCCCCCAGAACTGCGCGAGCTCGATGGGCTCGGTGAGGCACCGCCAGACCAGCTCGCGCGGCGCACGGAAGGTTCGTCGGTACACGATCTCGTCGTCGTTCACTGGCTCTCCGCCTCCTGCACCCGGGCGAGGTGCGACTCCAGCCGGTCCATGCGGTCCTCCCAGGCGCGCCGGCTCTCCTCGATCCAGGACAGGGCGGCCTCGAGCGCCTCTGGCTCGAGCCGACAGGGACGGGTCTGCCGGTGGCGGCCCTGGCTGATCAGGCCGGACCGCTCGAGCACCCGGATGTGCTGCGACACGGCCTGCAGGCTCATGGCGTACGGCTCCGCGAGCTCCTTGACCGTCGCCTCGCCCGCGGTCAGCCTGGCCAGGATGTCTCGCCGCGTGTGGTCGCTCAGGGCAGTGAAGAGCGAGTCGAGCCGCCGATCCTCCACCGTGGTTCCCATGGGATTATTCAAGCCTCTGCTTGATCAAGTGTCAACTAGATCACGGCACCCGCGCGTGGGGGATGAATGGGGACCCGCCTCTAGGCTCCGACCATGTTCGACAGCTTTGTGATGGAGCAGGTGTACCTGGGCGAGGTCTCGGTGCGGGTGCGACACGGCGGTACGGGCGCTCCTGTGGTCCTGCTGCACGGGCATCCCCGGACCCACACCACGTGGCACGGGGTCGCCGAGCGACTCGCGGCCGGACACACGGTGGTGTGCCCCGACCTGCGGGGGTACGGCGGCTCCACGCTGCCCCGCGACGCCCCCGACCATGCGCAGTCC
Source organism: uncultured Actinomycetota bacterium (assembly GCA_963740525.1). Classification (GTDB taxonomy): domain Bacteria; phylum Actinomycetota; class Actinomycetes; order Propionibacteriales; family Nocardioidaceae; genus CAVUEG01. Next base: position 46,130 of record CAVUEG010000002.1, on the reverse strand, counting down.
AGCAAGAGAGCCATGGCCCGTGACGTGGTCGCGCTGATGACCCACCTCGGCCACGACCGGTTCGCCGTCGTGGGTCATGACCGAGGCGCCCTGGTGGCGTTCCGCACCGCCATGGACCACGCGGAGCGGGTCTCGCACCTGGTGGTCATGGACGGCCTGCCGCTCATCGAGCACCTCGAACGGACCGATGCCAGGTTCGCCCGGGCCTGGTGGCACTGGTGGTTCCTCGGCCAGACCGACAAGCCGGCCGAGCGCGTGATCAACGCCGACCCGGACGGCTGGTACCGCACCCCGCCACCGGAGAGCATGGGCGCCGGGAACCACACGGACGTGTGGGCCGCCTTGCGCAACCCGGCCGTCGTCCACGGCATGTGCGAGGACTACCGCGCCGGGCTGACCGTCGACCGCCAGCACGACGAGGCCGACCGCGCCGACGGCCGTCGGGTCGGCTGTCCGACCTTGCTGCTCGAGTCGGCCAGGGACGACCTCGACATCCACGGCGACCCCGCTGCCATCTGGGAGCCCTGGCTCCAGCAGCCCCTGCGCCACCGGGTCATCGACTCCGGCCACCACCAGGCCGAGGACGCGCCCGCTGAGGTGGCCGACGCACTGGTCGAGTTCCTGGCGCCCACGCACGGTTCCTGACCCCGGTCGAGCGCCCGGACGACTCACCCGGGTGTGTACGAGGCGTGCAACTCGCAGTTAGTGACGGCGTACCCTTGCCACATGACCTCGCGCCTCGATCTCCCGCGGCCCGACGGCCGGCGCTCGGCGGCCGTGGCCCGGCGCCGCGCCCGCGAGCAGGAGATCCTGGACGCGACCCGGGCACTCTTCGACGCCCGCGGCGTCCGTGACGCCCAGATCGAGGACATCGCCCGCGCCGTCGGGATCAACCGGGCGATCATCTACCGCCACTTCTCCGGCAAGGAGGAGCTCTTCGCGCTGACCCTGGTCGGCTACCTCGACGAGCTCCAGTCCCGCCTTGCCGCCGTCGACACCACGCTGCCTCCGCGCGACCGGCTCCAGGGAGTGACCGAGGCGTTCGTGGACTTCGGGCTGGAGTACCCCGCCTTCCTCGACTGTGCGCAGACGCTGATGCGGCGCCCCGGCCCCGAGCTGCTGCAGGAGATCTCGGAGAGCTCGGTCTTCCGGCTCGGGCGCGGGATCGCCGGCTGCCTGCGCGTGCTCACCGACGCCCTCAGCGCCGGGGTCGAGTCCGGCGACTTCCATGTGCCCGACGTCGACCTGCTGGCGAACACGATGTACTCCTCAGGGCTCGGAGCCCTCCAGCTCGCCCGCGTGGGCATGCTGGTGAAGGAGGCGGCACCGGGGATCCCGACCGTGGCCCCCGTCTCCGGCGCCCAGGTGCGCGAGTACCTCGTTGCGTCGTCGCTGGCGATGGCCACCAGCCGCTGAGCAGCGGCCGGCGGCCCCAGCGAGAGCCCGCTCAGCGCTCCAGGATCGCGGTGACGCCCTGACCGCCCGCGGCACAGATCGAGATCACTCCCCGACCACTGCCCTTCTCGGCGAGCAGCTTGGCCAGGGTGGCGACGATCCGGCCACCGGTGGCGGCGAACGGGTGTCCGGCGGCCAGTGACGAGCCGGCCACGTTGAGCTTCGTGCGATCGATGGCGCCCAGCGGGGCGTCCAGGCCCAGCCGCTCCTTGCAGAACACCGGGTCCTCCCACGCCTTGAGCGTGGCCAGCACCTGCGAGGCGAACGCCTCGTGGATCTCGTAGAAGTCGAAGTCCTGCAGCGAGAGTCCCTCGCGCTCGAGCATCCGCGGCATCGCGTAGGCCGGCGCCATCAGCAGGCCCTCGGCTCCGGTCACGTAGTCCACCGCGGCCGTCTCGTACGCCGTGAAGTAGGCGAGCACCTCGGCCCCGTGCTCCTCGGCCCACTCCTCCGACGCGAGCAGCACCACCGAGGCGCCGTCGGTCAACGGCGTGGAGTTCGCGGCGGTCATCGTGGCGGCCTCACCCTTGCCGAAGACCGGCTTGAGCGTCGACAGCTTCTCCAGCGACGAGTCCGGGCGAAGGTTCTGGTCGCGGTCCAACCCGTGGAACGGCGTGACGAGGTCGTCGAGGAACCCTCGGTCGTACGCAGCGGCCAGGTGGTGGTGCGACGCGACGGCGAGCTCGTCCTGCTCCTCACGGCCGACCTGCCACTCCAGGGCGGTCAGCGCCGCGGACTCGCCCATCGAGAGACCGGTCCGGGGCTCGGAGTTCTGCGGGATGGCCGGGACCAGGTGGCCCGGCCGGATCTTGGCGAGTGCCGCGAGGCGGCCCTGCGTGGACTTGGCCCGGTTGGCCTCGAGCAGGATCTTGCGGAGCTTCTCCCCCACGGCGATCGGCGCGTCCGAGGTGGTGTCGGTGCCGCCGGCGATGCCGACCTCGATCTGGCCGAGGGCGATCTTGTTGGCGACCTGGACCGCGGCCTGGATGCCGGTGTCGCACGCCTGCTGGATGTCGTACGCCGGCGTCTCGGGCGAGAGCCGCGACCCGAGCACGGCCTCACGGGTGAGGTTGAAGTCGCGCGAGTGCTTGAGCACCGCTCCGGCGACGACCTCGCCCAGCCGCTGTCCCTCGAGCCCGAACCGCGCGACGAGACCGTCGATCGCGGCGGTCAGCATCTCCTGGTTGGAGGTGGTGGCGTAGGCGGTGTTCGAGCGGGCGAAGGGGATGCGGTTGCCGCCGATGACGGCGACGCGACGGGTCTTGGACTGCATCGGGGGAGCTCCCTGGGTGTGCGGTCGAGGATGGACGGCCGGGCCGGCGGGGTACCGCAGCGGCCCGGTGCCGCAATCCTTGCGCGACTATGGGGGAAAGGGAACGCAGTGAGGGGCACGTCACGAAAGGTGGACCCTCAGTTACACGCGTAGTTACAGTCACCAGCGGGAACCCGTACGGCGACCCGACGTACCGATCGACCGGAGGCACCACCACCATGAGCGACCGTTACCAGTTCTTCTCGCAGTCCGCCGTGGGCCAGCTGCTGGTCAAGAACCTCGGCCTGCCGAACCCGATGCCGCTGGACCGCTGGCACGAGGGCGCACCGCTCGTCGACGGGACCGTGGTCTCCGGGGGCAATGGGCGCCTCGGCGCGTCGCTGACAGCCAGCCTGGACGGGCTCGGGATCGCGCACACCAGCACCGCGGCCGAGGGCGAGAAGTACAAGGGCCTGGTCTTCGACGCCACCGGCCTGACCGGCGCCGAGGACCTCGTCGCCCTCCAGTCGTTCTTCCAGCCGCTGATGCGCAGCCTCCTCCCCTGTGCTCGGGTCGTGGTGCTCGGCACCCCGCCCGAGCAGGCCGACTCGCCTCGCGAGCAGGTCGCCCAACGCGCACTCGAGGGCTTCACCCGATCCCTGGGCAAGGAGATCGGCCGCGGCTCGACCGTGCAGCTGGTCTACGTGGGGAAGGGGGCCGAGGATGCCCTCGGCTCGACCCTCGCGTTCTTCCTGTCGCCGAAGTCGGCGTACGTGTCCGGCCAGGTCGTCCGGGTCGGCACCATCGGCTCCCAGCAGGCCGGCGATGTCCCCGACCCGGCCAAGCCGCTGACCGGCAAAGTGGCCTTGGTGACCGGGGCGAGCCGCGGCATCGGTGAGCAGATCGCGCGCGTGCTCCACCGCGACGGCGCCACGATCCTCGGCGTCGACGTGCCCCAGGCTGCGAGCGAGCTGCAGTCCCTCATGACCGAGCTCGGTGGTGACCACCTGACGCTGGACATCACCGGGAAGGACTCGCCGCAACGCATCGCGCAGCATGTGAAGAAGGCGTTCGACGGGGTCGACATCGTCGTGCACAACGCCGGCATCACGCGCGACAAGAAGCTCGCGAACATGGGCGAGGACCGCTGGTCGTCCGTGCTCGGCGTGAACCTGGTCGCCCCGGAGCGGATCACCGCGGAGCTCCTCGACCAGAAGCTCGTCCGCGAGAACGGCCGGATCATCGGCGTCGCCTCGATCGCCGGCATCGCCGGCAACGTGGGCCAGACCAACTACGCCGCCTCCAAGGCCGGGGTGATCGGGCTCGTCGACAGCCTCGCGTCGGAGCTGGAGCACGGGATCACCGTGAACGCGGTCGCGCCCGGCTTCATCGAGACCAAGATGACCGCGTCGGTCCCGTTCGCGACCCGCGAGGTCGGCCGACGGCTGAACGCCATGTCGCAGGGCGGCCTTCCCATCGACGTCGCCGAGACCATCGCGTGGTTCGCGAGCCCAGGCTCCACCGCGGTCAACGGCAACGTGGTCCGCGTCTGCGGCCAGATGATGCTGGGGGCCTGAGCATGGGCAACCCGGCCTCGGAGCCGCGCGTGGTCGACGGCTCCCCCCACGTCCTTCCGATGATGCTCAAGGCCGCGCTGCCGGCGGTCCCGGGGCTGAACGTGCTGCCCGGCATCCGCAAGCACGGCTCGGAGCTGCCCGACCTGGCGCTCACCCGCCACGACGTCCCGGTCGACCGGGCACACCTCGCGTCGTACGCGGACGTGTGCGGGTTCCCGGGCCAGGACACGCTGCCGCTGACCTACCCGCACCTGCTGGCCTTCGGCCTGCACATGGCGATCATGACCGACGGGTCCTTCCCCTTCCCCGCGGTCGGCACCGTGCACCTGGAGAACACGATCACCCAGCACCGCCGGATCGGTGTCACCGAGCAGCTCCAGGTGACGGTGCGTCCGGCCGACCTGCGTCCGCACGCGAAGGGCCAGGTGTTCGACCTGCTGACCACCGTGCACTCCCGCGGGGAGCTCGTGTGGGAGGAGACCTCGACATTCCTGCGGCGCGGCCGCGGTGACGAGAGCGCGCCTGCGGGCACCACGTACGACGAGGTCCCGGCAGGTCCGGTGACGTGGCGGCTCCCGAGCGACCTCGGTCGCCGGTACGCCGCGGTCTCGGGGGACCACAACCCGATCCACCTTCACCCGCTCACGGCCAAGGCCTTCGGTTTCCCGAGGCACATCGCACACGGCATGTGGAGCATGGCCCGCTGCGTAGCAGCCCTGGAGAACCGTCTCTCCGACGCGGTCACGGTCGGCGTCGCATTCAAGAAGCCGGTGCTGCTGCCCGCGACGGTCGCCTTCGGCGCCCGACGGGTGCCCGACCGTGACTTCGACCATGACTTCTCGTTGACCTCACCGAAGACCGATGCGCCGCACCTGCTGGGATCGGCGCGCGCACTCTGAGTGAGGGAGCCTCCATGCGTCGCCTGTTGAGCACCGTCGTCGTCGCCTTGGCGTTGGTGACCGGGTCGGGGGTCGCCGTGCAGGCAGCGCCCCAGCCCCGCGCGGCTGCAGATGACGGCGGCTACACGGTGCACGTGACCGAGGACGTGCCGGTGACCATGTCGGACGGCACGGTCCTGCGGGTCAACGTCTACCGCCCGGGCACGGCGGACGGCTCGCCTGCCCCGGGACGCTTCCCGGTGATCCTCACCCAGACGCCGTACAACAAGTCGGCCCCCCAGCTCGGCTTCCGCAACGACTACCTCGTGCAGCACGGCTACGTGCAGGTGGTCGCCGACGTGCGTGGCACCGGGTCGTCGCCTGGCACCTGGGACAGCTTCGGCGGCCGCGAGCAGCGCGACGGCTTCGAGCTCGCGCAGTGGGTGCACTCCCGCAATCGCCCTTGGAGCAACGGCGACGTGGGCCTGTGGGGCATCTCGTACGCCGCCATCAACCAGATCCTCACCGCGGCACAGCACCCGGCGGGGCTCAAGGCGATCTTCCCGATCGTGCCGGCGGGCGACGTCTACCGTGACGTGGTCGCCTCAGGTGGTCAGATCGACACCGGATTCATCCCGTTCTGGCTGGGGCTGGTCACCGCCACCGGCCTGGTGCCGCCGGCATACACCGCGGTGGAACCGAACGCCGCCCTGGTCACTCTGCTGCAGCACGTCGGCGGCGCCTTCGCCTTCCAGCTCCCGACCATCGCGGACGCCACGACCGGGGGCGACGCCGCGTACGACGGCCGCTTCTACCGCGAGCGGTCTCCCCTGCGCGTGATCGACCGGGTCGACGTGCCCACCTTCGTCGTCGGCGGGGAGTACGACCTCTTCCAACGTGGCGAGCCGATGCTCTTCGACCGCCTCCAGCGCAACGGCGTGCCGTCGAAGCTGCTGATCGGCCCCTGGACTCACCTCCAGGCGTCGAGCGCCCCCGGACTTCCGGCCCAGGGTGTCCCAGGCCTCGACGAGCTCGCGCTGCGGTGGTTCGACACCTACCTCCGCGGCCACACCGGCGAGGCCCCCGACCTGGCGCCGGTCACGTACTACGAGATCGGCTCCGGGAAGTGGCGCTCGGCGCCGCGCTGGATGCCGGCGGCAGTGCACGCCGAGAGCTACCGACTCTCCGGTGCCGCGGCGCCTGGTGCCCCCGGCTCCCTGGTCCCGGACGGCCCTTCAGCCGAAGCCGGCGCGGACCGCGTCTACCCGGTGCCGGTGGCCGGGCTGTGCACCCGCAGCGCCTCCCAGTGGACCGCTGGGATCGCCGCGACCCCGGGCTGCGAGACCGACAACCGGCTCAACGACCAGGCCGGCACCTCGTACGAGACGGCGCCGCTCACCGAGCCGGTCCACGTGATGGGTCCGCTGAACGCCCGGCTCTTCGTCGACACGACGTCCACGGACGGGATGCTGTCCGTCCACGTCGAGGATGTCGCACCCGACGGCTCGGTCGACCGCCTGACCGGCGGGTGGCAGGTGCTCAGCCACCGCGCCAACCGACCCGCCAAGTCGCTGTTCCGCGACGGCGAGATGCTCCAGCCCTGGCACCCGTTCACCCGCGCCGCCCAGCTGGCCGTCGAGCCGGGACAGGTGATGCGGGTCGACGTGGAGGTCTTCCCCACCGGGGCCGTGCTCGCGAAGGGTCACCGCCTCCGGATCACCGTGCAGGCCTTCGACACGCCCCACCTCAGCCCGACGCTGCCGCAGCTCCCGGGCGCGGCCGGCATCATCACGCTGCACCACTCCGCGAAGTACCCGAGCCGACTTTTGGTGCCCGTCCGCGGCTGAGGGCCTCGCTGTCACCTCATGGGCTCTTGTCGGCGCTCGGCCACGGGTGGATCATCCTCCTGCGGGGCACCGAAAGGGGGAGCACATGGACGGACTCGAGCTCGACGCGCTGGGCCAGGCGCAGGCGATCAGGAACGGTGGGCTCGACGCGGCCGAGCTCTGCGCCGCGGCACGCCAGCGACTGGAGGACAGCGACCGCGACCTGAACTCCGTGGTGTGGCTGCGTGACGAGCAGGAGGTCGCGGACGCCGCGGCTCAGGCGACGTCCGGGCCGTTCGCCGGCGTCCCCCTCGTGCTCAAGGATCTGCCCGGCTGGCAGCAGGGCTTCCCGGTGGGGCTCGGCGTTCGAGCCCTCGAGGAGGCTCACCTTCCGGCACCCGTCGACAGCCCGGGCGGGGCCCGCCTCCGGGCCGCCGGCTTCGTCACTCTGGCCACCACGAGCACCTCGCCGTTCGGCTGGGGTCCGTGGGCGGCCACCGCCGCCGGACACACTCGGACGCCGTACGACCTCACGCGCGCCTCGAACGGCTCGGGCGGTGGGAGCGCCGCCTGCGTCGCCGTCGGAGCGGTGGCCGTCGGGACCGGCGCCGACGCCGCCGGCTCGATCCGCCTCCCGGCCGCCTGGTGCGGGGTGGTCGGCCACAAGGCGACCAGGGGCCTGGTCCCTTCGGCCTGGGCGCACACCCAGGCGGTCGAGGGCGTGAACACGCGGACCGTGCGCGACTCCGCCGCGCTGCTCGACGTCCTCGCGGCGCCGTTCCCAGGGTCGGTGTTCGGCCTCGCCCCTCACCCCGGTGGCTACCTCGCGTCCCTGGACCGCCCGTTGGCCCGGCTGCGCGTGGCCGTGCTCGACGACTTCACCGAGGACACGACCCCGGCCACGCGGGAGGTGCTGGAGCAGGTCGGGCAACGCCTCGCCGAGCTCGGGCACGACGTACGACCGGCGACTCCCCCGGGCTTGTACGAGGGTGACCCGGAACGCGAGCGCGGCCTCGCCCTGCACGCCCTGCTCGCCCAGTCCATCGACGACGCGAGCGCGCTGCTGGGACGGCCGCTTCGTGCGGACGAGACCGAGCCCTACGTGGGGATGATGGCCGACCTCGGACGCTCCGCCACCGCGCAGCACGAGCTCCAGCGCGTGGCGTGGGTCCAGTCCTGGGCTCGCGAGTTCTGCCGCTTCTGGTCGTCGTACGACGTCTTCGTCTGCCCGACGACGGCGTTCGCGCCGCAGCCGGTCACGGACTGGCAGCCCAACCCGGACGACCCGTTCGAGCCCTGGTCGCGTTGGGGACTGGCCCTCGACTACACCGAGCCGTTCAACAGGTCGGGCCAGCCGGCCCTGTCGATCCCGGCCGTCGTGGTCGACGGACTGCCGTACGGCGTCCAGCTGGTCGGCAGGCATGGCGAGGATGCCCTGCTGCACCAGCTCGGTGCCGCGCTGGAGCAGACGACGGAGCCGATCTGGCCGCTGACATCGACGGGATCCGCGCCCGAACGAGCCGTCTAGCGGGCGTGTCCGTAGCGCTGGGTCCGGACCGTGGCGCCGGGGGTGGCGCGGTTCGTGGGGTCGGCCATCCGCAGGGCGTAGGTCGCGGTCGAGGGGGTCCAGACGCCGAGGTCCGTGGTGCCGTCCCCGTCCCAGTCGCCGGTGACCGGCAGGTCGGCGGGCGAACCGAACGGGACACTCGCGGTCCACACGGTGCCGTCCTCGGCGACCATCCGCAGGTCGAAGCTCGCGGTCGCCGGGGTGAAGGTGCCCAGATCCGTCACGCCGTCGCCGTTCCAGTCGCCCGTCACGGGGAGCGAGCCGACCGAGCCGAGCGGCACCTGGCGCGTCGTACCGTCGGCCATCCGCAGCCAGAAGGTCGCCGTCGCCGGGCTCCAGGCGCCGACATCGGTCCGCCCGTCGCCGTCCCAGTCGCCGGCCACCGCGGTGGCCCTCGCCGGCCCGAACGCGAAGGTGGTCTTGGTGCCGTCGGTGTTGCGCAGGACGAAGACGTTCTTGGCCACGCGTCGAATCCCGACATCGGTCACGCCATCACCGTCCCAGTCGCCGGAGATGGGCTCGTCGTTGCTGCGCCCGAGGGTGACCACCTCGGCCTTCGGCCCCGCGACGTCGAGCCGGAACCGGCCGAACTTCCGCGCCCGTCGGTAGACCGCCAGGTCGTCGACGGCGTTGCCGTCCCAGTCTCCTGCCATGGGTACGTCGGGACAGTTCACCGAGGCCTGGGTCGAGCCCATCACGAAGGCGGCACGGTGGAACCACGCCGCCTGGTCGATGCTGTTGCGACGCTCCTCGAAGTGCAGGTGTGCCCCGCTGGACTGACCGGTGTCACCGAGCAGCCCGATCGGCGACCCCTGGTCGATGACCTGCCCGGTCACCACCCAGATCGCCTGCAGGTGCGCGTACAGGGTGGACTCGCCGTTGCCGTGGTCGACGATCACGTAGCGGCCGTAGCTCCGCGTGCCGAGGTCGGCCGTACGGGTGACTGTGCCGGGCGCCGCCGCGACCACCAGGGCACCCAGGTCCCCGGTGCGGTTCCAGTCGATCGACTCAGGACTCGGCGAGTGCTGTGGCCGGGAGTCACCCGTCCACGACTGACCGCACGGGAACGGCATCTCGTAGGTGGTGAGCGGCTCGCGCGCCGAGGCGGGCGCAGCCCACCCGAGCGCGACCAGCAGTCCTGATGCCAGCACGAGTGCGGGCAGGGTCGAGCAGACCCTGGAAGTTCGACGCATCCCGGCTTCCCCTCCGGTAGCGGCCTCGGCGGTCACATCTGGAACATCAGCCCCAGAGTGCACACCCTGTCTCACAAGCACTCGACCGTAACTCGATCGCGGCGTGTCTGTCCCGAGATCGAGGAAGTCCGTGCTAGCGGCGGGTATCCGGCTAGTACCCGTAGGGCTTGGCAGTTCCGAAGTCGTAGGGCAGTGGGGGTGCGTCGTCGTGGTGTGCGGCGCACCACTGGTCCCGAGGCACCGTGGAGTTGAGCGGCGGGGTGTAGGACTGCGTGGCCAGGAGCGTCTGGGCCATGGTCGTGGCCCCGGCCTCGATCGACGCGGCAACAGCTGCACGCTCCACCGGCGTCTTCGCCGACACCAGGGCCTCGGCGTTGCGCCAGGCGGTCTCGCGCTGCGCCGAGACGATCTGGAACAAGGCGAAGTTGCTGAGACCGAAGGGGTCGTCGGAGTCGTCAGCCGTGGGATCGAAGCGTGCGGCGAACTCGGCAAGGAGCGGCGCGGTGGCCGTATAGAGCCACTGCTCGACCGCGTCGTAGTCGGGCTTTCGTGACGTCCCGTCCGGCGCAACCAGCCCTACTGCCGCAAGGACGAACGGCAGGTCGCGGTTGATGTGCGCGTTCATCCCGAGCAGCAGGCTCCCGCTCGCGCTGACCCGCTTGTCCCGCGAGGCATCGAAGGCGATGCGCCATGCCTCCGGCACGGAGGCGAGGTTGCCCGACCGGTAGGCGTAGAAGGCGTCGGTGTAGTACTTCGCGAAGGTGGCGTCCTGGTGATTCGCGAACGGCACGTCCTGGTAGTAGCCCGGGATGTCGCGGCTCCAACCGTAGGTCTGCGTCATGCGCAGGTAGGCGCGCGCGAAGATCGCGTCGTGCGAACAGGTCGCGGCCGTGTCGTCGGCGACCCTCGCCAGCTCCTTCAGTGTCGCCTTGAGGCAGTTGCTGCGGCCGGCGACGCAGTCGTTCGACGAGGTGGGTACGTACGCGTCGGTCCAGCCGCTGAGGTAGGAGGACCACGGGACGTTCACGGCGGTGGTCGCCGCCGCGCTCGTCCCACCAGTGAGGAGCCCTGCAACCAGCAGTCCCGTCAGGACTCCGACGGTCCAACGGGCGCGGCGTACCAATCGTGCGAAGAACATTGCTCCCTCCCCAGGCAGCGCAGTCAGGCCACATATTCTGCATCGGGACCAAGGTCCCGCAAGAGCTCGAGACGAAGGTCTCTTGGCGAGACGCTCCGGTCTAGCCCCGGTGGTCTAATCACGGTGCCGCGGCGCGGGATCAGGGAAGGTGTGAGGATCCGGGGAATGTCGCTCCCGACGCAGCCGGACGGGCGTAGCGTGTCTCTGGGCTCACACGCCTCGCACGGAGCGGGACGATCACATCGGGGACGAAGCACGCCTGGAGGCAGACGCGATGAGTGAGACCTCGGAGCCGGCACCTCCGCAGATGCTGCGTCGCGTGTCCGCCTCCGAAGGGGTCGACCCCCGCGTCACGGCCCAGGCAGCCCTCGACCTCCGGGTCTCCATGGTGCTCACCGTGCTGGGCGGCGAGTCCGTGGAGGACGTCGCGCAGGAGTGGGACATCGAGACGTCCCTGCTGCACCGCTGGGTGCGGGACTTCCTCGTCGCCGGATCGGCCGCGATCACCAACCGTCCCGACCCCGACGACGCCCGCCAGCGCGACCGGTTCCTCGCCGCTTTCGCCCACGAGCTGAGCACACCGGTCACCGTCGCCCGGGGCTGGGCGATGGTCCTCGCAGAAGGGGACGTTCCCGAGGACCAGGTCGCCGACGCGCACGAACGGCTGTCGGACGCCCTGACCCGTCTGGGTGAGCACATCCTCGACGTCGAGCTCACCGCCTCCGCCTCGTTGGGCCGGGTCCGGGTCGGGATCCAGCCCGTCGACATCGCCGGCCTGTGCGAGGGCCTCGTGGGCAGCCCCGGTGTGCGCCGCGGCGCCAACGTGACGGTGTACGCCGACCCAGAGCTGCTCCGTCGCGTGCTCCGCGACCTCTGGACCACGGCCCACCGCGACCCGGCTCCGGACAGCGTCGCTATCGACGTCGTCGAGACCGGGGCCTGGGTCGAGATCCGCATGGTGCGCGACGGTGAGCCCATCGGGCCGATGATTCTCAAGGCACTCTTCGACCCGTTCGGGTCCAATGACGACGCCACGGGCGTGACAATGGGGCTGTACATGGCTCGCGCGCTGACCGTGGCTCACGGGGGGTTCCTCGGAGCCGAGGGCGACGACCAGACCACCGTGCTCTTCGCACGGCTGCCACGTGAACCACCGGCCGACCCGGAGCCACCGGAGACCGGACGAAGCGACAAGGGAGGACGACCATGAAGTTCAAGCTCGCCTGTGGGGACGCCGTACCAGGCTGCTCAGCGCGTTTCGAGGAAGACAGCCGCGACCGCATCCTGGAACTCGTTGCCGTGCACGCCCGTGAGGCTCACGGCGTCACCGACGTCACCCCCGAGATGCTCGAGGCCATCGGCGCCAACATCGTCTACGCCTGAGCACCGTCAAGCACCCCATGGCGTCAGGCGTTGAGGCATCTGGGCCTGGCCTGAGCACTGGTCTCACGACGTGACCCAGACAATCCGCTTCTGCACCTCGGCCGACGGGGTACGCCTCGCGTTCGGGGTCCATGGGATCGGACCCCCCCTGGTCCGCGTGGCGACGTGGATGACCCACCTGCAGTACGACTGGGACAGTCCCCTTTGGCACCACTGGCTTCAGGGTCTGGCGACCGGCCGAACGCTGCTTCGCTACGACGAGCGGGGCTCAGGTGTCTCGGACCGGGACGTCACCCGATTCTCGTTGGATGCCTGGGTGGAGGACCTCGAGGCAGTCGTCGATGCGGCAGGGCTCGAGCAGTTCTCCCTCCTGGGGCTGTCGAACGGAGCCGCCGTCGCGGTTGCGTACGCCGTGCGACACCCCGAACGAGTGACCCAGCTCGTCCTCTGCGGCGGATTCCCCCAGGGCCGGTTGCGCCGGGACCCCTCGTCGCAGGCCCGGGCTGAGGCCGAGGTCATGTTGTCCATGATCCGGGTGGGTTGGGGCCAGGCGAACCCAGCCTTCCGGCGCACGTTCACCACCCTCTTCGTACCGGACGCGACCCACGAGCAGATGACCTGGTTCGACGAGATGCAGCGGATCTCCGCCACGCCGGAGACGGCCGCGCTGATGCGGCTCGCCCGCGAGGAGGTCGACGTCTCCGGCCTGCTCGAGCAGGTCACCACGCCCACCCTCGTCATGCACGCACAAGATGACGCGGCCGTGCCGTACGAGCAGGGACGCGAGATGGCGTCGTTGATCCCCGACGCGCGCTTCGTGCCGCTCGAGAGTCGCAACCACATCCTGCTCGCCGACGAAGCCGCCTGGGGGGTCTTCCTACGCGAGCTCAAGGCCTTCCTTCCCGCTCTCCCGAGCGACGTCGCCAGCGTCGAGGACGAGTTGACGCCCCGGGAGGTCGAGATTGTTCGCTCTGTGGCGGCCGGGATGACCAACCAGGAGATCGCGGACACGCTCTTCGTCAGCGTGCGAACCGTGGAGCGGCACCTGGGGAACGTGTACGAGAAGCTGGGGCTGCGCGGCAAGTCCGGCCGGGCCGCAATCGCGGCGCGCGCCTCCTCGCTGACGGCAGCCGACCCAGACGTCTAGCCGAACGACACCTTCCTGAGCGGACCTGCCTGAGCGGACCTGCCTGGCGGGATGCCGCCATCGGGGCCAGCATTCTCCCTGAATCTGCGTACTACCACCGACGCGCGTGCCCCCGCGCCGGTCCTAGCGTCGTCGTATCCGACGACCTCTAGGAGACGCCATGTCAGGCAACAGCCACGCAGCAGGAAGATCCGCAGGAACCCTCCGCCTCTTCGCCGGCGCGGGTGCGGGGGCACTCGTCCTCGCAACAGCGTTCGCAGCACCCGCCTCTGCCGCGGCGCCGCACAACCGGGGATGCCTTGGCAACGACATCAGTCGGTACGCCCAGATGGGCGCGGGGTTCGGCGCCTTCGTCAAGTCACTGGCAGAGGACGGCGTCGGAGACGAGATCCAGGCCCATCTCGCCGGAGATGCGCCCATCCCCAACACCTGCAGCGACTGACGAGAGGAAGGTCATGACCACCTCACCCAACGTCACCCCGACATGGAGCATCACCGGGACGTACTTCGAGTCGTGCAACTGCGACGCGGCCTGCCCCTGTGTGTTTCTCAGCATGCCGACCCAGGACGACTGCACAGCCCTGGTCGGGTGGCACATCGCCGAGGGCGGTCTCGACGACGTACCGCTCGACGACCTCAATGTGGCGCTGGCCGTGCACTCGCCGGGTCACATGGCACAGGTCCCTTGGACGGTTGCTCTCTACCTCGACGCCCGCGCCAACGGGAAGCAGGCCGACGCCCTGACCCGGATCTTCACCGGCCAGCTGGGCGGACATCCGGAACGACTGGCCACCCACATCGGCGAGGTTCTGGGGATCAGCAGCGTCTCGATCGACTTCGAGACCAAGGGCCGCCACCGGTCACTGAAGATCGGTGACGTGGGGGCGGTCGAGATCGACGGTCTCGAGGGACAGCAGGGAAGCCCAGTGACGGTGTCGGGACATGCGCTCTGCATCGCCCCCGGGTACCCCGCCGAGGTGGCCCGTTCCGGCGCGCTCACCTACCACGACCACGGGCTGAACTGGGACCTGTCGGAGAAGAACGGCTTCTTCTCCCCGTTCTCCTACCAGGCCTGATCACCATGCCCAGCCTCGGCACCGTTGTCAGGTCCGCCCGGGTCGATCGCACCGCTGTCGTCGGCAGCCTCGCGGCCGTGACTGTCGCAGCCTGGGCGGTCATGATCGCGCTGTCACACAGCATGAGGATGCCGAGTGCGGTGGCCACGATGCCGATGGCGATGCCCACGGTCGGACACCAGCTCCTGCTCGTCTCGGCGATGTGGTCGGCCATGATGGTTGCGATGATGGTCCCGTCGGCCACGCCGATGGTCGCCACCTTCACGACATGGACCCGCAGTGGTCGTCCGGTCGGCCGGCTGCCCACGGTTCCGGCCTTCCTCGCCGGGTACCTCGTCGTGTGGCTGGGTTTCAGCCTCGTCGCTGCGGGTCTGCAGGTGGCCCTTCAGCGAACCGAACTGCTCACGACGGCTGGCGCCATCGACCGCCCCGTGGTGGGCGGCACCGTGCTGGTGCTCGCGGGACTCTTCCAGGTGACGAGGTGGAAGGAGTCGTGTCTGCGTGGCTGCCGGACCCCGACCGGTTTCCTGATTGCCGAGTGGCGGGAAGGGGCCAGGGGTGCACTCGTGATGGGGATCCGCCATGGCGCCTACTGTCTGGGCTGCTGCTGGGCCCTGATGGCCGTGCTGTTCGTCGTCGGGACCATGCACCTCGGGTGGATGGCGGCCATCACCGTGTTCGTTCTGGCCGAGAAGCTTCTTCCCCGATCGTTGCGGATCAGCCACGTGGCTGCCGTCCTGCTCGTCGGGTGGGGCCTGTGGATCGGGTATCTCGCCTGAGGCCAGGACACCGCGGTCGGGTCGTCCGGCCGGGGGGGCATAGGCTCCGCTCCCGAGGACGACAGAGGTGTGGCATGACAGCGAGCCGATCTGCACGCGAGAAGAAGGCCGCCACCCAGGCCGGCCCGCTGGCGCGGGTGAGGATCGAGGTCGACGGGCGCGACCAGCTCGTCTACAAGGTCGACTGCTCCGAATGCCTGTCCCGCGGCCACCTCAAGTGGTCGGCGTACCGTCCCGGCGAGGACAACGGCTTCATGGCTGCGATGGACCGGTGGGTGTTCCACCTGGTCGAGAGGCACCCAACGGCCGAGGCGCCCTGCCTGGCGTACCTCCCGGAGGCCGAGGAGCGCCTGCACCTGCGCCGCGAGAGCCAGCGCGCGGGCCCGCCGGACGTCCCGGCTTAGACGCCGCCCGGGGACTGCTTGACGAGCGGCGTTCCGCGGAGGCAGCCTTGCGATGGTCGGGTGGATCCCGCCCTCGGGTTGAACCTAGGAGAGTGGCCCGTGTCAGCACCCCTCCCGGCACCCGGTGGCCTCCCCTACGTCGCCGACGGTGGTCTCGAGACCGACCTGATCTTCCATCGGGGCTTCGACCTCGACGAGTTCGCCGCGTTCCCGCTCCTGTACGAAGACAACGGCCGCGGCGCACTGGTCGACTACTACGGCGCCTACGCCGACATCGCCGGTGAGGCTGGCGCGGGGCTGATCCTCGCTGCGCCCACGTGGCGGGCCAACCCGGAGTGGGCGCGGCGGATCGGGTACGACGCAGCAGCCACGCACCGAGCGAACTGCGACGCGATCACCTTCCTGAAAGGCCTGCGCGAAGGCTGGCCCGACCTGGTCAACGTCCTCGTCTCCGGCGTGATCGGCCCTCGAGGGGACGGGTACGTCGCCGGGGAGCGCCCGGAGATCGGTGAGGCCGCGGACTACCACCGCGTCCAGATCGAGTCGTTCGCCGAGGCCGGGGCCGACCTGGTCGAGGCGCTGACCATGACCACGCCACAAGAGGCCGCCGGCGTCGTACGAGCCGCGAACGACACGGGTGTTCCCGTCGGGATCCTGTTCACCGTCGAGGTCGACGGGACCCTGCCCGAGGGGAGCACCCTGCGAGAGGCCATCGCGGTGGTGGACGAGGCGGGGGACGCGGCGTACTTCGGGGTCAACTGCGCGCATCCGACCCACCTCGCCCGCGGCCTGGGCGACGAGGACTGGGCCGGGCGCATCGTCGAGCTTCGACCCAACGCGTCGACGATGACCCACGCGGAGCTGGACGCCATGACCGAGCTCGACGCCGGTGACATAGACCTCCTGGTCGCGTCCCTGGACGCGTTGCGAGCCAGGCTGCCCGGACTCTCGGTGGTCGGGGGCTGCTGTGGCACCGATGCTCGTCACGTCGCGGCGCTCTGGGGGGTGACGCCGCGTTGACGGACCCGGCGCTCACGACGCGGATCGCGGAGTTCGAGCGAGTCGTCCTGCAACGCGACGCCGAGCTCGCGACCTCGGTTCTCCACCCCGACTATGCGCTCGTCCTCGTCGTCCCGGTGCCGGTGGTGATCCCGCGCGAGCGCTGGCTCGAGGTGCTGCCCGACTACCTCGTCTCGGCGTACGACGTCGTGGCGCAGCATCTCGACGTGGACGGAGGCTGCGCGACCCTGCTCCAGCGCATTCAGATGAGCGCCACGGTCCTGGGCGAGGACAGGAGCGGAGCCTTCGTTGTCTCTGACGTCTGGCTCCTCGGCGACGCCGGATGGCAGGTCTGGCGGCGCCACTCGACACCGTTCACCGCGGGTCCCATGCCGGGCGCCGGCTGAGAACGACGGGCACGTCAGTCCTCCCGAAAAGGTGGCACACCCTGGTCTTTCGGCTAATCTTCCGGCATGGACGTGACCAGCAGGCATCACGTCACGCTGTCCGGGTCAGTTGACGCCCCCCCGATCGTGTTCGCCCATGGCTTCGGCTGTGACCAGAACATGTGGCGCCACGTCGCGCCCGCCTTCGAGCAGGACCATCGCGTCGTCCTCTTCGACCACGTCGGGTCCGGTGGCGCGGATCCCACGGCGTACGACCCGGACCGGCACGCCTCTCTCCAGGGGTACGCCGACGACGTCCTCGAGATCCTCCGGGAGCTCGATCTGCGCGACGTGACCTTCGTCGGGCACTCGGTGTCGGCGATGATCGGCGTCCTGGCCGAGCGCGTCGAACCGGATCGCTTCGCCCACCTGGTCCTCGTCGGGCCGTCGCCCCGCTACATCGACGACCTTCCGTACGTCGGAGGGTTCGCCGAGGAGGACATAGAAGAGCTGCTCGAGTCGCTCTCGAGCAACTACCTGGGATGGTCGAGCGCCATGGCCCCGGTGATCATGGGGAACCCCGACGTCCCGGAGCTGGGTCAGGAGCTCACCGCGAGCTTCTGTCGCACCGACCCGGATATCGCTCGTCGCTTCGCCCGGGCGACCTTCCTCGCCGACAACCGGGCCGAGCTGGCCGAGGTGACCACGCCGACCCTGGTGCTGCAGTGCTCCAGCGACGTCATCGCACCGGTGAGTGTCGGGGAGTACGTCCATGAGCAGATCCCGGGCAGCTCCTACCACCTGCTGAACGCGACCGGCCACTGCCCGAACCTCAGCGCACCGGCCGAGACCACCGCGGCGATCAAGGCCTTCCTCAGCGACCACGCCCGAGGCTGAGCCGATGTCGACCGGGCCGGCCGAGATCGACCTGAGTGGGGTGGTCATCCGAGAAGACGCCGCGGAGCTGTACGACCACGCACCCTGCGGCTATCTCTCGACCACCCCCGACGGGCGCATCGTCAAGGTGAACCAGACCTTCCTCACCTGGACCGGGCTCGCGCGCGAGGACCTGGTCGGAGTGCGGTCGTTCGTCGACCTGCTCACCCCGGGAGGGCGGCTCTTCCACGAGACGCACTACGCCCCGATGCTGCGCATGCAGGGCAAGGTCCGCGAGATCGCCCTGGAGCTGGTCTGTGCCGACGGGCGACGGATCCCGGTCCTGGTCAACGCCAACCAGGAGCACGACGAGGCGGGCGAGCCGGTCGTGACCCGGATCGCGGTCTTCGACGCCACCGAGCGACGTGGGTACGAGCGTGAGCTGATGCTCGCGAAGGAACGAGCCGAGGCCTCCGAGCAGCGGGCTCGTGAGCTCGCACGCAGCCTGCAGCTCAGCCTCATCCCGCCCAGCCTGCCTCACATCCCGGGGCTCGACCTGGCTGGTGACTTTCGCGGCGCCGTCGAAGACCTGGATGTCGGCGGTGACTTCTACGACGTCTTCGCGATCTCGGCCGACGAGTGGGTCCTGGTCCTGGGCGATGTCTGCGGCAAGGGCGTCGAAGCCGCGGGGCTCACCGCCCTTGCACGGCACACGCTCCGGGCGGTAGCTGTCGGGCTGCACACACCGAGCGCCGCCTTGAATGCCTTGAACGACGTCCTGCTCGGACACGAGCTCGACCGGTTCTGCACCGTCACCATGGTCCGGCTCCACCGGGAGGACGCCGGCTGGCGTGCCCACCTCGGCTCCGGGGGACATCCGCAACCGCTCCTGCTCCGTCGAGGCGACGCTCCCATCATGGTGGGCGGCACCGGTCCCCTCCTCGGCGTGATGGGTGACCCCGACTTCGAGGACCAGGAGCTGCTCCTGGAACCCGGCGACAGCCTGGTCCTGTACACCGACGGGGTGCCCGAGGGACGCCGGGCGGACGGCGAGTTCTTCGGCGATGACCGGATGCTCGCCTCGGTCGACGCGCACCGGGCCTCGGCGTTCGAGATGGTCGACGGCCTGGTGCGAGACGTCAGCGCGTTCCAGGGCGGTCACCTGCGCGACGACGTGGCAGTCGTCGCCGTGGCGGTTAGCCCCGAGCCGAGCTGAGCCGGCGCCGGACTACCCGGCGGGCTTGGCGTACGCCGCGACGCCGGTGTCCAGGATCACGCAGGCTTCGTCACCGACCGTCCAGGCGTCGTGTCCTGGCTCGAGGTCCACGACGTCACCGGGGCCGACGGCGAGCTCGTCCCCACCGTCGAAGCGAACGACCATCTGTCCGGACAGGCAGATCCCGGTGTGGTGGGTCTGGCAGGAGTCCGTACCCGCCAGCGGCTTGACGTCGTTCGACCAACGCCAGCCTGGCTCGAAGACGCCACGACCGATCGTGAAGTCACCCAGCGTGATCACGTCCATGTGTCCGTGGTCCTTGAACGGGCGGCGCTCATGCGGGGTGTCGATGTTCTGAGTGTCGGACATGGGGTCCTCCGGTGGTGTGGGTGGTCGGATTGCCGAAACCACCCCGTCGACAACCCGGTCCTCGCATCCTCCCCCTCCCGGCGGAGGCATGAAAATGACCCGTTCGGGCTACGCCCCGGAGGGACCTTTCGCGGCGCCCCGACGTCGAAGCGCACGGCTCCTCACCGACCCCGCCGCAAAGCCGAGCACCGCGCCGAGAAGAGCCGACGGGATCCCGACCTCGAAGGTCGCAGCCCACGCCGTGGGCGCGTAGACGTTGAGGCCGATGACCAGCCCGATCACGCAACCGACGGCTCCCAGCGCCAGGCCGCCGAGGACGGCGAACCTCATGGGGAGCGGCATCTCGACGAACGTCTCGGGTGCTCTCACCTCGCAAGCATGGCCCTCGGCCAGTGCCGAGTCCACAGAATCAGGCTGCCCGCTGGAACCGATGGGAAGATTATGAATCCGAGTGGGGCACTGGCAGCGTCGGACGATCGGCTCGACCAGACGTTCGCGGCACTGGCGAACTCGACGCGCCGGGCGATCCTGGCGCGCCTGACGAAGGGCGAGGCGAACGTCAACCAGCTCGCCGAGCCCTTCGAGCTCTCACTCCCAGCCATCTCCAAGCACCTCAAGGTGCTCGAACGAGCCGGGCTGATCGCGCGAGGTCAGCGTGCGCAGTACCGACCCTGCACCCTGGACGCCGCACCACTCGAAGCGGTCTCCACCTGGGCCGAGCAGTATCGGCCCGTCTGGGAGGCCAGCTTCGACCGGATGGACACCTACCTCCAGCAGGTCCAACAGCCAACGAAGGACTGGCAGTGACGATGAGTGATGACAATGACGGCCAGAGCCTGGTGATCGAGCGGACCATCCGGGCCCCGACGGACCTGGTCTGACAGATGTGGACGGAGCCCGCACACTTCGCAGCGTGGTACGGCCCCGGTGGCGCCACCATCCCCGTGGCAAGGATGGATGTGCGTGTGGGCGGAGCCCGCCTCGTGTGCATGGAGATGCAGACGCCGGACGGAACGATGCGGATGTGGTTCACCGGCGGGTATCTCGAGGTCGTCGAGCCCCATCGACTCGTCTACACCGACTCGATGTCGGATGAGAACGGCAACGTGCTGTCCTCCGAGCAGATGGGCATGCCCGATGGCCACCCGACCACGACCGAGGTCAGGGTTGAGCTCGAGCCCTTCGATGGCGGGACGAAGATGGTGTTGACCCACGTCGGCATACCGGCCGGGTCCCCGGGTGCCGCGGGTTGGGCGATGGCGCTGGACAAGCTCGCCGCACACCTTGATGAGGCGCCGCGAGCCTGAGGACGTGACCGCGGTGCGCGCCAGCGTCAGCTCGAGTCCCGGTACCGCACCGCGACCACGTCGTGGTTGTCGCCCCACGTCAGCGAGAAGGTCCAGCAGCCCGCCTTAGGGACGTTGATGATCGAGGGTCCAGGGCCTCCGGCAACCCGACGCTGGACCCGGAGGTCACTGCCGTTCAAGGACGCCGAGATGAGAAGGTCCGCAGCTCCTGCCTTCCTGTCCACCCACAGGATCTTGTTCGTGTGGTCCTTGGCCGGTGGCACCAGCAGCGGCCGGCCGAACACGGCGCCCTCGATCTGGTGCCTCGTCCCGGCGAGGAGCTTCTGTGCGCCGCGCTGGCATGGCAACGAGACCTGCGTAGGACCGGCGGCTGGCGGCGTTGAGGACCCCGAGACCGGCGTACGAGGAGCCGGCTTCTGGGCCACGGGCGACCCCGTGCACGACGTCAGCACGAAAGGGATCACAACAAGCGCGAGGACTGCCCTCATCCGGCCACGCTAGCGGGATCACGTGCGTCACGAAAGAGTGGCGGAAGCGCCGGGCGTGCAGGTGATCGCCCGCGACGTGGGCTACGGCGAGAACGTCGGGGCGACCGTCACTGGGCGTCGCGCCCGTCGGCGGATGCCCGGCGGACGATCTCGTCGACGACGTCTGCGAGCGGTGCGGTGGCGTCGATCACGATGCCGTCCTTCGGGGTGTCCTCCTTGGTTCGATGCAGCCGCACGATGAGATCGCGCTCCGATTGCCGTGCGCCGAACTCGTCGTCCGGCCGCTGGTCGAGGCGCTGGATCAACGTGTCCAGATCGATCTCCAGGACGAAGACTCCGTCGAACAGGTCCACGAACTTCGAGAAGTTCCGCGAGCCGCCGCAGAAGAAGGTCAGGCGTTCATTCTGGTCGGCGACCAGGCTGCGGACGGTGTCCACCCGCCAGATGTGATGCCAGTGCGACGGCAAGCCATCCGTCGGTTCACCCGTCTCCGGGTCCCCCTGATAGGCCAGGTCCGTGTCGCCGTTGATGGCGTGATGTCCACGCCGGAGCAACTCCTGGCAGACCGCGGTCTTGCCCGTCCCCGAGACGCCCTCGATCAGATAGTTCCGCATGCCCACGCGTCGACGGTAGCGGCTGGGGGGTCCGCGAGATGGGGCTTCTGATGGGAAGAAAGTTTCGGTTAGTGTCTCACGATGCAAGATGGTGGGGCGTGACTGTCGGTGGGCGGTCCGAGGCTGGAGTCATGTCAGCACTCGCCGTCGAGAGGCTCCGGACTCCGGTCGCACACCGGGTCGCGGCGGCGCGTGAGGCGGTCGAGGCGGCGGCTGCCGTGCCAGTGGGTTCCCTGGACACCGACGAGGTCAGCGAGTCGCTGGCCAGCCTGGTCGCGTTGGAGTCGCAGGTCGCGGCCCTGAAGCTGACCGTCCTGCGGGAGGCGGACCGGCGCGACCTGGCCGAGCGCGAGGCAGCGACAGGGACTGACGCCTGGGCGGCGCGACTCACCGGCACCACGCGAGCCGTGATGGCCGGCGGGCTGTGGCTTGCCCGGCTGCTCACCGAGCGGTACGACGCCACCCGCGAGGCCTTCGCCGCGGGTCGGATCACCGAGGCCCAGGTCCGGATCATCGTGCGCGCCGCTGAGACCCTTCCGAGCGAGATCAGCCCGGCACAGCGCACGGCGGCGGAGACCGCCCTCGTCGACGCCGCCCTGGCCGGACTGGCCGGGCGTCGCCTGCGGACCCGCGGGCGTCGCATGCTGGAGGTCATCGGCAGCGACCTGGCCGACGCCCACGAGGCACAGACGCTGCGTGACGAGGAGTCCCGGGCGGAGGCCGAGACCTGGCTCACCCTGCACGACAACGGCAACGGCACCTGGTCAGGCCGGTTCACCGTGCCCGACCTGCACGGTCAGCTGCTCGCCACCGCACTCCAACGGCTCTCGGCGCCACGTCGGCTGTCCCGCACCGCCGACGGCGAGTCGGTCGTCGACGACACGGTGCCGGGGCTGAGCTTCTCCTGGTCAGAGCGCCTCGGCGCCGCCTTCTGCGAGCTCGTCGAGCACCTCCCCGCGGACCGGCATGCGCCACTTGCGGCCACCCTGGTCGTCCAGATCGACCACGACCGCCTGCGCGACGACCTCGCCGCCGCTCGACTCGACACCGGCACCCGGATATCCCCCGGCGAGGCCCGCCGCCTTGCCTGCGGCGCCGCGATCATCCCTCAGGTCCTCGGCGGCACCTCCCAGGTGCTCGACCAGGGCCGCAGCAAGCGCCTGCACACCGAAGCTCAGCGCATCGCCCTCGCCGCCCGGCACGACACCTGCGCCGCTCAGGGATGCGAGCGACCCTTCGCCTGGTGCGAGATCCACCACCCCCACGCCTGGTCCGCGGGAGGCTCGACGGACCTCGCCAACGGCGTGCCGCTGTGCGGCTGGCACCACCGGCGGGCGCATGACGGGCGCTACGCCACCACCTACCACCACGACCGCAGCGTGAGCTACCGCCGACGACGATGACCTCGCCCCGCACCCGGCTCCCTGGAGGTCCGGGGGTGGCGACACGCCAGCGTGCGGTTGTGGCGGTCAGGCGGGCGCGACCGGCCGGATCAGGCCCTCCTGGGCCACACTCGCCACGAGCCGGCCGTCCTGGCTGAAGACCCGGGCGATGGCCAGGCCCCTGCCACCACCGGCGGACGGCGACACCTGGTCATAGAGCCACCACTCGTCGGCCCGGAACGGCCGGTGGAACCAGATCGTGTGGTCGAGCGAGGCCGACTGCACCTTGGGCGAGGAGATGTGGACGCCGTGCGGCACCAGGGCGGCGGCGAGCAGGGTCATGTCGCTGGCATAGGTGAACGCCGCGACGTGCTGCATCCGGTCATCCGGCAGGTCCCCGGACACCCGGATCCACAGCCGCGCCCGCGAGGGGTGCAGGTCGTTCGGCAGGTTGCCGCCTGGTCGCGAGTCACCGGCGTACCGCACGTCGAGGGCTGCCCATTCCCGGTTCCACTCCTCGGAGTTGCGGCCCGAGCGCCGGCTGAAGATCTCGCCCAGGCTGAGGCAGTCGTCCGGACCCGGCACCTCAGGCATCAGGTCCTGGTGCTCGAAGCCCTCCTCGGGCCGCTGGAAGCTCGCCGTCAGGTAGTAGATCGGACGCCCGTGCTGACGTGCGACCACCCGCCGCGCCGCGAACGAGCGGCCGTCACGCAGTGCCTCGACGTCGTAGAGGATCGGCACCGCGGTGTCGCCGGGCCGGAGGAAGTACGAGTGGAGCGAGTGCACCTCGTACGCCGCATCGACGGTCCGCGACGCCGCGACCAGCGCATGGGCGGCCACCTGACCACCGAAGACCCGCTGCAGCATGGTGTCGGGCTGCTTGCCTCGGAAGAGGTTGACGTCGATCGTCTCGAGGTCGAGCAGGTCCACGAGCTCTTGAACCGAACTGGGCATGCGGGTTACTGCTCCTCGGGACGGTCAGGCCTGTCGAGTCCGGCCAGGAAGTGCTCGAACTGCGCGCCGAGCTCGTCACCGGTCGGGATCGGCTGGTCGTCGGCGAGCAGGTTCTGAGAGTCGTCCTCAGACCGGTGGAAGGCGTCGTACTGCTGCTCCAACCCCTGCACCACGTCGCGAACCTCGGCCGAGTCCTCGATCTGGGCGGCGATCTCCCCGGCCTTGTGCGCGCCGGCGGTGCGCAGGTCCTCCAGGTCCCAGGTGAGCCCGGTGGCCTCGCCGACCGCCTCGAGCAGGGCAACCGCGCCGTACGGGTAGTCGAACTGGGCGACGTAGTGCGGGATGTGAGCGACGTACCCCATCGCCTCGTGGTCCCACTCCCCCAGCCGCATCTCCATCACGGCCTGGGCGCTGGACGGGATTCGGATCTCCCCGGTCCAGACGTTGGCCTGCGTGAGCAGGTGGGCGCTGCTGGCGTGCTGGGTGAGCTTGGTGGGGCGAGTGTGCGGGACCGCCATCGGGACCGCGCCCAGACCCACGACCAGCCGCACGTCGAAGTGCTCCACCACGCGGCGCACCGCCTTGGCGAACGCCTCCCAGTGGCTGTCGGGCTCGGGCCCGGAGAGCAGCAGGTACGGCGCTCCGTCGGCATCCTCGACCAGCCGGACCACCAGTCGCGGAGCTTCGTACTCCTCGTAGTGGTCCTGGGCGAACGTCATCGGCGGGCGTCGCGCGCGATAGTCGTAGAACTCGTCCACGTCGAAGCTGGCCACCACCTTGCCGGGGTTCTGCCCCACCAGGTGCTGCACCGCCAGCTGAGCGGCGTTGCCCGCGTCCAGGAATCCCTCGAGCGAGTGCAGCAGCACCGGCCGACCGCCCGCGGACGGGACTTCGTCGACGATGTGCACGTAGCGTGCCGCGTCTGCCATGTGGTTCCTCTCGCGTTCGACCGTCTCGACCACCGGGACGGAGCCTCTCGGGCTTCTCCCGCCACGGATCAGCGTAGTGACACAACCATCGAGCGTCTGCCGGTATGCCCACCGGGCCCGGTCCGGACCGGTGACGACAAACACAGCGCCGGCCCTGCCCCACTGTTGTTACTTGCGGGTAGCCTTTCAGGGACATTCCTGAGCTCGTCCAGAGGAGATCCGGTGACCCGACAGCTGCGAGAGGTCGTCTTCGTAGACGGCGTACGCACCCCGTTCGGCAAGGCCAAGGGTCAGTACGCCGAGACGCGTGCCGACGACCTGGTGATCAAGTGCATCCGTGAGCTGATGCGGCGCAACCCGTCGCTGCCGCCCGAGCGGATGGACGAGGTGGCCGTAGCGGCCACCACCCAGATCGGGGACCAGGGCCTGACCATCGGCCGCACGGCGGCCCTGCTGGCGGGACTCCCCGAGTCGTGCCCGGCTACGCAATTGACCGGATGTGCGCGGGCGCGATGACCGCCGTCACCACGACCGCCTCGGGAATCGCGTTCGGCTCGTACGACGTCGTCGTGGCCGGTGGCGTCGAGCACATGGGTCGCCACCCGATGGGTGAGGGCGTCGACCCCAACCCGCGGATCATCTCGGAGAAGATCGTCGACCCCGAGGCCCTGTCGATGGGCAACACGGCGGAGAACCTGCACGACCGCTACCCCACGATCACCAAGAAGCGCGTCGACGAATACGCGGTCCGGTCCCAGGACAAGACCGAGCAGGCCTACGCGGACAACAAGATCCAGCCCGACCTGGTGCCGGTCGCGATCCGCAGGCCGAGGACGGCTGGGGACTCGCCACCACCGACGAGCCGATGCGCCCCGGCACCTCTGTGGAGAGCCTGGCCGCGCTGAAGACCCCGTTCCGCCCCCACGGCCGGGTGACTGCCGGGAACGCGGCCGGGATCAACGACGGCGCCACCGCCTGCCTCCTCGCCGAGGAGGAGGCCGCCAAGGAGCTCGGCCTCCCGATCAAGATGCGCCTGGTGTCCTACTCCTTCGTGGGCGTCGAGCCCGAGGTGATGGGCGCCGGCCCTATCCCGGCCACCGAGAAGGCCCTCAAGCAGGCCGGCCTGAGCATCGACGACATCCAGGCCTTCGAGGTCAATGAGGCGTTCGCCGTCCAGGTGCTCGCCTTCCTCGAGCACTTCGGGATCGCCGACGACGACGCCCGCGTCAACCCGTACGGCGGCGCGATCGCCGTCGGCCACCCCCTTGCCTCGTCCGGCATCCGCCTGATGACCCAGCTCGCCCGACAGTTCGAGGAACGGCCCGAGGTCCGCTACGGCCTGACCACGATGTGCATCGGCATCGGCATGGGCGGCACCGTCATCTGGGAGAACCCGCACTGGAACGGAGACCACAAGTGACCACCACCCCTGAGTTCCAGGCCAAGCTGGACCGCGCCGTCTCGATGGCGCCCGACGAGGTCGTCACGCAGGCGAAGTCCCGCGACGTGGCCCTCCCCGGCGGCGTCGGCACCCTGGCGCTGATCACGCTCGACAACGGGCTCGACCACACCAAACCCAACACCTTCGGCCCGAACGGGCTGGCCTCGCTCAACGCGGCGATCGACGCCGCCCTCGATCGCGACGACGTCGTGGCCCTCGGCATCACCGGCAAGCCGTTCATATTGGCCGCGGGCGCCGACCTCTCCGGGATGACCGGGATGTCGGGTCGCGACGACGCCAAGCTGATCGCCGAGCTCGGGCACGGCGTGTTCCGCAAGCTCCAGGACGGGCGCAAGCCGTCCTTCGGCTTCATCAACGGTCTGGCCCTCGGCGGCGGGCTCGAGGTGGCGCTGCACTGCAGCTACCGCACGGTCCAGGACAGCGCTCCCGCCCTCGGCCTCCCCGAGGTCATGCTCGGCCTGGTGCCGGGCTGGGGTGGCGCCTGGCTCCTGCCGAACCTGATCGGCGCCGAGAAGGCCGTGAAGGTGATCCTCGAGAACCCGCTCAACCAAGGCAAGGTGCTCTCCGGCTCCGACGCCTACGACCTCGGCATCGCCGACGCCGTCTTCGAGGGTGCCGACTTCCTCGAGCAGTCGCTGATCTGGGCCTCCGGCATCCTCGCCGGCGAGCTGGTCGTGGACCGCGGCGAGGTGGACCGCGGCGAGGCCTGGGACGCCGCCGTGGCCAAGGGCCGCTCGATCGCCGATGCCAAGACCGGCGGCGCCGCTCCTGCGGCGTACCGCGCTCTCGACCTGATCGCGGCCGCCAAGGACAGCAGCCGCGACGCGGGCTTCGCCGCCGAGGACGACGCGCTGGCCGACCTGATCATGTCGCCCGAGCTGATGGCGAGCCTCTACTCCTTCGACCTGGTGCAGAAGCGGGCCAAGCGCCCGGCCGGCGCACCCGACCGCGCTCTGGCCCGTCCGGTCACGAAGGTCGGCATCGTCGGTGCCGGGCTGATGGCCAGCCAGCTCGCGCTGCTGTTCGTACGCCGGCTCCAGGTCCCGGTCGTTCTCAGCGACCTCGACCAGGACCGCGTCGACAAGGGCGTCGGCTATGTGCACGCCGAGATCGACAAGCTGCTTGCGAAGGGGCGCACCAGCCAGGACAAGGCCAACCGGCTCAAGGCACTGGTCTCCGGCACCGTGGACAAGACCAACGACTTCGCCGACGCCGACTTCGTGATCGAGGCCGTCTTCGAGGAGATGGGCGTGAAGAAGAAGGTCTTCGCCGAGGTCGAGTCGATCGTCTCCGCCGAGTGCATCCTGGCGACGAACACCTCGTCGCTGTCGATCACCGAGATGGCCTCCGAGCTCGCCCACCCCGGGCGCGTCGTCGGCTTCCACTTCTTCAACCCCGTCGCGGTGATGCCGCTGCTGGAGATCGTCAAGGGCGCACAGACCGACGACGCCGCCCTGGCGACGGCCTTCGCCACCGGCAAGGCCCTGAAGAAGACCACGATCCTGGTCAACGACAGCCCGTCCTTCATCGTGAACCGGCTGCTCGGCCGGTTCATGGGCGAGGTGGGCCGGATCGTCGACGAGGGCACTCCGGTCCAGGTGGCCGACTCGGCGTTCGCAGGCGTGGCGCCGATGCCGCCGTTCATGCTGCTGTCGCTGGTCGGTCCGGCGATCGCCCTGCACAACAACGAGACCCTGCACGGAGTTTTCCCCGACCGGTTCTACGTCTCCCCCGCCCTCGAACGCGTGGTCGCCGCGGGCAAGCCCGGCTACTACGGTCCGGACGGTGCCATCGACCCCGAGGTCGAGGAGATGGGCGAGAAGCCCGAGAACCCCGTGGTGCTCACCGCCGACGAGGTGCGCGAACGGGTCCTGTCCGGTCTCGCACAGGAGTCGCGGCTGATGCTCGACGAGGGTGTCGTCGTCGGTCCCGAGGATCTCGACCTGGCGATGATCACCGGCGCCGGCTTCTCCTTCTGGAACGGCGGCCTCACCATGCTGCTCGACCGGACCGGTATCGCCGAGCGGGCCACCGGCCGGAAGTTCCACTGAGCAGGATCCGCACTTCAGCACACGCAGCGCCGGTCGGGCTTCCCGACCGGCGCTGTCGCTTGTGGTTGGTTGTTCCCTGAACAACGAGGCGTGTGGTCCCCGTCCGAACCTTTTGCGACCACCGAAGCGTCTGGATGGGTGACACACACACTCGACAGAAGGGGGAACGATGGCACGCCGCGAAACCGCAGCGTTCGTCGAGTTCGCGGCCGGCCGGTCGGCAGCACTGCACCGCACGGCCTATCTCATGGTCGGCGACCACGCTCTGGCCCAGGACCTCGTCCAGGAGGCACTGACCAAGACGTACGTCGCGTGGCCCAGGCTCCGCGACCCGAGCGCCGCCGAGGCGTACACCCGCAAGGCGATCACCACGACGGCGATCTCCTGGTGGCGGAAGCGCTCCTCGACGGAACGGCCCAGCGACACACGCACCGAGCACGGGGCCGGGCGGCACCCGGGCCGAGGCGCCCAGGCCACGCCCGAGGACGAGGTCGTCGACCGCGACTGGCTCTGGCAGGCGCTGCTGCGGCTGCCGGCACGGCAACGCGCCGCGATCGTGCTGCGCTACTACGAGGACCTGAGCATCGGCCAGACCGCGGAAGCCATGGGCTGCGCGGCCGGGACCGTCAAGAGCCAGGTCTCCGCCGCTCTCTCCCGACTCCGGGACGAGCTCGGCACCGACGTCGAACTCCTTCCCTCCCACGAAATGGTGGCAATCTCATGACCGACCTGCTGAAGGACCTCCTGCACGAGCGGGCCGACCGGGTGAGCCCGGTCAGTCCCGACTTCGACGCGATCATCGCGACCGGCGACCGCACGGTGCGTCGTCATCGGGTCGCCGGCGCACTCGGTGGCCTCGCCGCGGCCACGGTGGTCGGGGTCGTCGCCTCCTACACGGTCGGCCTCGCCGGGGGTCGCCCTGCTCCGCCGCCGATCGCGGCAGGGGGTGGCGGCGAGGACGTCGCCGTCCCACTGACCTACGCCACCGGATCGGTCATCCACGCCGGCGACCAGGAGATCGACACGGGCCGCTCAGTGCGCTCGCTGGTGCGGACCGACGCGGGGTTCGCGTTCGTCGACAGGACCGACAGCCTCTGGTTCACCGACGGAGGGGCTCCCGAGCAGATCGGGGCCGACGTGCTGGACCGGCGGATCGTGGCCGACGACACCGGCGGCCTGGTCGGCTGGGTCGAGTCGCCGGCAGGCTCCACCCCGGAGTTCGTCGTCTACGACACCGGCCACGCGACCGAGGTGCTCCGCTCGGACGAGGGCACGAAGGCCGACGCCGCGCGGATGCTGGCCCTCGACGACGGAGCGGTGTACTGGCTCTCGACGGCGGGGGTGGTGCGCCACGACCTCGCCAGCGACCAGTCGACGGTGCTCGAGGCCGACGGCAGCGAGCACTCGATCGTCGATGTCGCGAACGGCATGATCGCCTACCGGTCCGGCACCGAGGCCGGGAGCCCGGGAGACCAGCCGCTCATGGTCGGTACGTCGATGTCCACCGGCGTGCCGATCGAGACCCAGGACCTCCACGGCTACCTGTCGCCCGACGGGAGCCGGATGGTGGTCGAGCACCACGACACCTACACGGTCTTCGACACCAGCACCGGCAAGGCGATCGCCGGGTCGACGGCGGGCTACTCGTTCAGTGCCGGCGTCCAGTGGCTCGACGACGACACCGTGATGGTGGTGGCGATGAAGGGTCCCCAGCAGCAGGACGACCTGGTGCCCCTGCACATCCTGGCCTGCACCGTGTCGACCGACACGTGCAAGATCGCCGTGCCGGGGACCGTCTCCTTCCCGGATCTCGCTCTGCCGGTGGGCGAGGACCTGAGCGCACAGTGAGCCGGTAGGGCCAGCGGTTGGCCAGCGGGTGGGTCAGCGGGTCGCGTTCTCTGCGGCCCGCTGACCCACCTTGCTGTGCCGGTAGCCGTAGAACGCATAGACGACCAGGCCGATCGCCATCCACACGATGAACCGGACCCAGGTCTCGACGGCGAGGTTCAGCATCAGGTAGAAGCAGATCAGCGCAGCGGCGATCGGGATGACGGGGACGAGCGGGACCCGGAAGGCGCGCTCCAGATCGGGCTCCCGGCGGCGAAGCACCACCACTCCGAGGCTGACCAGGATGAACGCGAACAGTGTGCCCACATTGACCAGCTCTGCCAGTACGTCGATCGACGTGAACGACGCCAGCACGGCGACGAGCGCGCCCACGATGCCGGTGATGACGTGCGGCGTGCGGTACTTCGGGTGCACCTTGGCCAGGACCCCGGGAAGCAGACCGTCGCGAGCCATCGCGAACGCGACCCGGGTCTGGCCCAGCAAGAGGATCATGACCACGACGATGATGCCGACCGCGGCACCGATCGCGATCACGTTCGCGATCCCGTCGTGGCCGATGTTGGTGAACGCGGTGGAGAGCGGCGCCGGGTCCTCGGGGTCGATCTTGGTGTAGCTCTGCATGCCGTTGAGCACCACCGCGACCGCGACGTACAGCACGGTGCAGGCCGCGAGGGATCCGAAGATGCCGATCGGCACGTCACGCTTGGGGTTGCGGGTCTCTTCGGCGGTGGTGGCGACGACGTCGAACCCGATGAACGCGAAGAACACGACCGCAGCGCCGGTGATGATGCCGCCCCAGCCGTAGGTCAACGGCTGGAGCCCGAAGATCAGCTCGATCAGCGGCTGGGACCAGCCGCTCCCGCCCTTGGACGGCGCGCTGTCCGGGATGAATGGCGTCAGGTTCGCCGACTTCACGAAGAAGATGCCGGCCACGACGAACAGCAGCGCCACTCCGGCCTTCACGGCGACCGCGACCTGGTTCACCCGGCTCGACAGCTTCACCCCGAGGATCAGGATGCCGGTCACGGCCAGCACGAGCAGTCCGGCGGGAAGGTTGATCACCCCGTCGGTGGTGTTCGCGATCTGCGTCGGGATCTCCAACGGCGTGCCGTCGAGGATGTTGGCGAGGTAGCCGGACCAGCCACCGGCGACCGCCGCCGCCCCGACGACGAACTCGAGCATCAGGTCCCACCCGATGATCCAGGCCACGAGCTCACCGAGCGTGGCGTAGGAGAACGTGTAGGCGCTGCCTGCCACCGGCACCGTCGAGGCGAACTCGGCGTAGCAGAGCGCCGCGAGACCGCACGCGACGGCCGCGATCACGAACGAGATCGCGATCGCCGGGCCGGCGAACTGCGCGGACGCAGATCCGGTGAGGACGAAGAGCCCACCACCGATCGTGACCCCGATGCCGAAGACCACGAGGTCGAGGGCCCCGAGATCCTTGCTCAGCTTGTGCTCCGGTTCGACCGTGTCGGCGATCGACTGTTCGATGGACTTCGTCCGCATCAGATCCATGCGCGGGAACGTACCGCCGGCCCGCGGCGGCCAAACCTGGTCACCTGCTAAATGTGCCGGCGATCCGCTGCGCTGCGAGGTCCGCGAGCCGGCCCGGCCCCAGGCCCAGCACTCGGCGCAGCACCTTCCCCTGCTGGTCGTCGGTCGTCCCCCGGCCGTGCCGGTTCATCGCCGAGAGGAGGTCCCAGAGTGCCGGCTCTCCCCGGTGCGCAGCGATCCAGTCGCACGCGAACCACGCGAGCGCATAGTTCCAGGACTGGTCCACGGCGTTGAACTTCGAGGAGAGCGGCAGCCCGTCCACCTTGCCCGCGGAGGCCCGCTTCACCACCCCACCCTCGACCCGGACGTAGGACGCGGGCAGGTCGCGCACCGACACGTACTCGGCCAGGCCCTCGGTCAGCCACAGTGGCACGCCGGCGCCGTGACGCGCGACGGCGACATGGGTCATCTCGTGCGTCACCAGCCGCTGCAGGTACGGCTGGGGGATCCCGATCACGTCCGGGTTGACCACGAACCTGGTCCCCACGAGCCGCCCACCGTCGGGGGTGGCGTACACGGGGAACGACACGGCGCCGAGGTTGGCGACGTCTCCCCCGGGCACGTGGTCCATCGCCCGTAGGACGCTGGGGCTGCCGACGGCGTACACGACCACCCGGTGGGACCAGGCGAACGGCACCACCCGGTCGACCGTCGCGAGCGCCTGCTCCAGCGACGAGACGACCGCATCGCCGTGCGCCCGGCTGCGCTCGTCGAGAAGCACCAGCAGGTGGGGGGTACGCCGAACGGTGAGCCGGGTCAGGTCCCACGGCTGCTCACCCACGCCGTCTCCGGTCCGCGAGCCGACGTCGGTGTCCGAGACGATCATGAGGCGACCATCGCGCGGGACGAAGGTGATCCCGAAGACCGAGCGCACCGGCACCCGGTCGAAGCCACCACCCAGCTGCATTCGCAGCCTCACGAACGGGATGTAGGCCTCGTCACGCCACTTTCTGCTCGCGAACAGGCGGTTCCACACCGGCCCTTGGACCGTGTAGTCGAAGACCTTCAACGGCAGCCGTTGCAGGTTGGCGAAGTACCGCTGCTGCTTGGCGAGGAAGGAGCCGTCGCTGCGGTCGACGTCGGCGAGGAACGCGGCCCGGTCGCCGACCCGGATCGCGTGCGCGCGGCGGTCGAGGACCGCCTGGGCCTGGGCCCGGAGCCGCGGCTGCGCCTGGGCGGTGCTGGTCACGGCCTGCGAGGCCTTCGGGTGCTCGGAAGGGGAGGCCCCGGGACCCAGGAGGGTGCAGCCTGTGACCACGGCGAGCAGGACGAGCCCGACGGAGAGCCGGGCCGGGCCGCTAGGCAGCACGGGTCAGTCGACGTTCACGAACGGCTGCCCGGCGTCGAGCGCGGTCAGCTCCTCCACGATGCCGCGCGCGAGCGACTGAGGGGCCAGCCCGACCCGCTCGAGGATCACGGCTCGCTTGGCGTGGCCCAGGAACTCCTGCGGGACGGCGTGCAGCCGGAGCGGCGTGGTCACCCCGGCGTCGTTGAGCGTCTGCAGCAGCACCGCGCC
Source organism: uncultured Actinomycetota bacterium (assembly GCA_963740525.1). Lineage (GTDB taxonomy): Bacteria > Actinomycetota > Actinomycetes > Propionibacteriales > Nocardioidaceae > CAVUEG01. Next base: position 12,501 of record CAVUEG010000002.1, on the reverse strand, counting down.
ACAGCCACCGATCCGACCGTTGTCCTCGATGCTCACCACCAACCGGTGGTCGCGGGCGAGGCCGACGACCGCCGGGTCGAACGGCTTCACCCAGCGCGGATCGACGACCGTGACCCCGATGCCCTGGGCGACGAGACGCTCCCCGACGTCCACGCCGGTCGTGGCCATCGAACCGATGCCGACGATCAGCACGTCCTTGGTGCCGTTGCGCAGCAGGACGTCCATGGAGCCGGCCTTGTCGACGGCCTCGAGGTCTGCCGGGGGCGGTCCCTTGGGGAAGCGGACCACGGTGGGTGCGTCGTCGACGGTGACCGCCTCGCGGAGCAGCTCCCGGAGCCGGGTGGCGTCGCGCGGGGCGGCCAGACGCAGCCCGGGCACCACCTGGAGCACGGACATGTCCCACATGCCGTTGTGGCTCGCTCCGTCGTCGCCGGTCACGCCGGACCGGTCCAGGACGAAGGTGACTCCGCACCGGTGCAGTGCCACGTCCATCAACACCTGGTCGAACGCGCGGTTCAGGAAGGTGGCGTAGACGGCGACCACCGGATGCAGGCCGCCCATGGCGAGCCCCGCGGCCGACGTCGCCGCGTGCTGCTCGGCGATGCCGACGTCGAAGGTCCGCTCGGGGAACTTCGCGGCGAAGTGGTGCAGGCCCACCGGGTGCATCATCGCGGCGGTGATCGCGACCAGGTCCTGCGCGCTCGGCTCCGATCTTGACGATCTCGTCGGCGAACACGTCGGTCCAGATCTGGCCCTTGGGGGTCTCCTCGCCGGTGTCCACGTCGAACGGGCCGGGCGAGTGGAACTGGTCGGCCTCATGTCGCTCGGCGGCGTCGTACCCGAAGCCCTTGCGGGTCATCACGTGCACGATCACCGGGCCGCCGAACTTCTTGGCCTGGGTCAGGGCGTACTCCACCGCCGCACGGTCGTGACCGTCGACCGGTCCGACGTACTTCAGGCCGAGGTCCTCGAACAGCCCCTGCGGGGCGAGCGCGTCCTTCATGCCCTTCTTCATGGCGTGCAGGGCGTCGTACACGGCCGGGCCGACTCCTCGGACGCCGTTGAGCCGCCGCTTGACCAGGTCGAGCACCTGCTCGTAGCGCGGGCTCGTGCGCAGGGAGGTCAGGTGCGTCGCGAGGCCGCCCACCGTCGGCGTGTACGACCGGCCGTTGTCGTTGACGACCATGACCAGCTTGCTGTCCGGCCGAGCGGCGATGTTGTTCAGCGCCTCCCAGGCCATCCCGCCGGTCAGCGCGCCGTCACCGATGACGGCGACGACGTGGCGGTCCTCGCCACGGATCGCGTAGGCCTTCGCGAGGCCGTCGGCGTAGGACAGCGACGTGGAGGCGTGGGAGTTCTCGACGAGGTCGTGCTCGGACTCCGCCTGGCTCGGGTAGCCGGACAGGCCGCCCTCCTGACGAAGCGCGTCGAAGCCGGCGGCGCGTCCGGTCAGCAGCTTGTGCACGTAGGCCTGGTGGCCGGTGTCGAAGATCGACCCGGTCGTGCGGAGAGTCGAAGATCCGGTGGATGGCGATGGTGAGCTCCACAACGCCCAGGTTGGGACCCGAGGTGGCCACCGGTGCGCGAGACCTTGGTGACCAGGAAGTCGCGGATCTCGGTGGCGAGCTCGTCGAGCTCGGCATCCCCGAGGTCGCGCAGGTCGCGCGGCCCGGTGAGCCGGTCCAGCTGTCCCATCCAGGTCCTCCTCGTCCGTCCCTCGTCCGTCCCGCGTCCGTCCCTCGTCGGAACCGTCAGCGGTCCAGTCTAGGTGGCGACGGTCAGCCTTCGGTAAGCGCGGCGTACTCGGGCGAGGCCAGCAGCTGGTCGAGGAGGTAGGCGCTGGACTCGGTCCGGTCCAGGGCGGGGATCTCAGCCGGGTCGACGAAGACGATCTGACGGCCCTCTCCCACCAAGATGTCGGCATCGGTCAGCCGGGTGCGGGCCAGGTAGACGCGGTAGCTGAAGGGCTCCTCCTCGTACGAGGAGTCGAACTCACCCTCCCGCCAGAGCATCAGGTCACCCGGGGCGAGCCGGACTCCGGTCTCCTCCTCGAGCTCGCGGTACGCCGCGCTCTCGAAGTCCTCACCGTCGTCGACGTGGCCGCCGACCATGCCCCACTTGTCGGGCTGCTTGGGGGCGTGCTCGTCACGCTCCTGGAGCAGCACCCACCCGCGGACGTCGACGAGCGCGATGCAGGCGATTCGGTCCATGACGGCGAGGCTAGCCGAGGCACCCAGGACTCACAGCCTGGCCACGAACCGTCGGCCCCGCAGCGCCTCCTCGACGAGTCCCGCGGCACGGCGCACCGCCATCAGTCGGGCGTCCTCCGCGTGCCAGGTCTGGATCGCGGACTCGACGGTGTCCGGGGTCGCCACATCACGGAGCCCGGCGCGCGCCTCGCTCAGGCCGCGGCGCACCGCCGCCTGGCTCGCCTCCACATGGAGCACCGCGAAGCGGGCGAGCACGACCTCGTGCCGGCGGATGGCCGGGTAGCTGCGGTACTCGGGCGGACAGATGTCGAGCAGCCACTTCACGGCCGTGTGCTCCCAGCCGGGCGCGCCGGGCGGCCGGACGGACGGCGGCCAGCCGGGTGGCGCGACACAACGACTCATGGGCCAAGGATACTCCCTGTTCGAACGTTTGTTCGACACCCTCGTCATTCGTGCAGGGGGTCCGAAACATCGCTTGACTTCAACCTGACTTCAACTTGCAGGCTTCTCTCCATGACTACTCCTTCATCCCACCCGATCGTGGCCGTCCTCACCGGCGGCTCCCACGGACTCGGCCGAGCCCTGGCCCATGAGCTGGCCGACCGCGGCTGGACCCTGGTCCTCGACGGACGCGACGAGCGCGCCCTCCGGGCCGCCGGCGCCGACCTGGCCGGAACCGGGCACCGCCTGCTCCCCGGCGACGTCGCCGATCCGGCTCACCGAGAGGACCTGGTCGCCGCGGCCCGCGACGCCGGTGGCGCGTCGCTGCTGGTCAACAACGCCAGCACCTTGGGTGCCAGTCCCCTCCCCCGCCTGACCGACCTCGACCCGGAGACCTTCCGGAGGATCCTGGCGGTCAACGTCGAGGCACCTCTCGCACTGGTCCGTGCCCTGCTCCCCCAGCTCCGAGCCGCCTCCGGGACCGTGCTCAACCTGACCTCGGACGCCTCCGTCGAGCCGTACGAGACCTGGGAGGGTACGGAGCCTCCAAGGCGGCGCTCGACCAGCTGACCCGGGTGCTCGTCACCGAGGAGCCCCGCATCCGGGCGTACGCCGCCGACCCCGGCGACATGCGCACCCGGATGCACCAGGACGCCTTTCCGGGCGAGGACATCGGCGACCGTCCCCACCGGAGTCGGTGGTCCCCGGGCTGCTCGGGATCATCGAAGGCAACCTGCCCGGTGGCCGGGTCCGCGTGGCCGACCTGGTCACGGAGGGGGTGCGATGAGCCAGGCGACGTTCCACCTTCCCGAACACGGCGAGGCGACCTCGCCGCCCGAGGCTCGAGGCCTGGCCCGCGACCAGGTGCGCATGGCCGTCGTCCGGCCCGGCGAGACCCTGCACGCCCGCGCCCGGGACCTCGTCGACCACCTCGAGCCCGGGGACCTGGTGGTGGTGAACACCTCCGCGACCCTGCCCGCGGCGGTCGACCTGACGCGCAACGGAGCGAGCACCGCGCTCCATGTCTCCACCCAGCTCGACGACGGCTCCTGGGTGGTCGAGGTACGCCGCCCCACCGCCGACGGCCCGGCCCCCGACGTGGCGCCCGGCGAGGTGCTCCGCCTGCCCGGCGGCCAGCGCCTGCGCGTACTCGAGGCCTACCCCGACGGACAGGTCCGGCTCTGGCGGGCGACCCCGTCCCCGCCCGGCCCACGGTCGAGTACCTGAGCGAGCACGGCCGCCCGGTCCGCTACCCCTACCTCGACCGCGAGGTGCCGCTCGCCGACCTGCAGAACGTCTACGCGACCCATCCGGGCAGCGCCGAGATGCCCAGCGCGGGCCGGCCGCTGACCGACCGGCTGCTGGTGCGGCTGATGGCCCGGCGGGATCCCGGTGGCGCCGATCGTGCTGCACACCGGAGTGCTCCAGCCTCGAGTCCCACGAGCCCCCGCAGCCCGAGCAGTTCACGGTGCCCGAGGTGACCGCACGCCTGGTCAACGCACGCGCGGCGCGGGCCGACGGGTGGTGGCGGTCGGCACCACTGTGGTCCGGGCCCTCGAGTCCGCGGCCGATGCCGAGGGACGCGTCGTCCCGACCGCCGGCTGGACCACGCTGGTGCTCTCCGAGCAGCGCCCAGCCGGGGTGGTCGACGGTCTGCTCACCGGGCTGCACGAGCCCGAGGCGAGCCACCTCGACCTGCTCGGGCCGTGGCCGGGCCGCGGCTCGTGGACGAGGGCTACGCGGCCGTCACGGCTCCGGAACCGGCGTACCTGTGGCACGAGTTCGGGGACACCATGCTGCTGCTTCCCTGAGGGCTCAGCCGGGCAGGAACGAGAGCCGGACCTCGCGGTCGGGGTTGTCCACGTTGAGGTCGACCAGGCAGATGCTCTGCCAGGTGCCCAGCGCCAGGCGACCACCGACCACGGGGACCGTGGCGTACGGCGGCACCAACGCCGGCATGACGTGGGAGCGACCGTGCCCGGCGGGCCATGGCGGTGCCGATACCGGTCGTCGGCGGGAAGCAGGTCGTCCAGCGTCGCGAGCAGGTCGTCGTCGCTGCCGGCGCCGGTCTCCAGGACCGCGATCCCGGCCGTGGCGTGCGGCACGAAGACGTGCAGCAGCCCGTCCGCCTCACCCGCCACGAACGAGGCACAGTCGTCGGTCAGGTCCAGGACCGTGTCCCGGTCCCCGGTGCGGTAGGAGCGGGTCTCGCTACGCATCTCGGCTCCGCATCGGACCGCCCTGCTTGCCGTAGGAGCACGCGACGATCTCCGCGACCACGGACAGCGCGATCTCGCCCGGTGCCTTGCCCCCGGTGTCGAGGCCGGCAGGGACATGGAGGCGCGCGAGCTGGGAGTCGTCGTACCCCTCCGAGCGAAGCTCGGCGAGCAGACTCTCGGAGCGCCCGCGGCTCGCCATCATCGCGACGTACGACGCCCGCGAGCCGAGCAGCTCACGAAGCAGGCGCGGGGCGTCGGAGGCGTCGTGGTCGCAGAGCACGACCGCGTCGGTGTCGGTGAGGCCGAGAGCCTGCACGGCCGCCACCGCCGCTCCGCCCTCGTCCTCGGCGACCACGACCACCCCGCGACCGGCGGTCGAGGCGATCACCTCGATCGCCTCGGCGATCGGGTTGCGCGTCACCACCACCACCCGGCCGACGGTGGCTCCGTCGGACCAGGGCTGCTCGCGGGCCGTCACCGTGCTCAGGCCTCGAGCAGGCTGCGCAGGACGTACTGCATGATCCCGCCGTTGCGGAAGTAGTTCGCCTCGCCGGGCGTGTCGATGCGGACCTTCGCCTCGAACTCCACGTCGCCGGCCTTGACCGTGACCGTCTGGGGGACGGCCCGTCGTTCATGGCGGTGACCCCGGTGACCGAGAACTCCTCCTCGCCGGTCAGACCGAGCGACTCGGCGGTCTCGCCGTCGGGGAACTGCAGCGGCAGGACGCCCATGCCGATCAGGTTCGAGCGGTGGATGCGCTCGTAGCTCTCCGCGATGACGGCCTTGACGCCGAGCAGTGCGGTGCCCTTCGCGGCCCAGTCGCGCGACGAGCCCGAGCCGTACTCCTTGCCGGCGAGCACGACCAGCGGCGTGCCCTCGGCGCTGGTACCGCTCGACGGCGTCGAAGATCGTCGTGACCTCGCCGTCGCCGGGAAGTCGCGGGTGCACGCCGCCCTCGGTGCCGGGCGCGAGCTGGTTGCGGAGGCGGATGTTCGCGAACGTGCCGCGCATCATCACCTCGTGGTTGCCGCGGCGCGAGCCGTAGGAGTTGAAGTCCCGGTGCTCGACGCCGTGGCTGGCGAGGTACTTGCCCGCCGGCGAGTCCTTCTTGATCGCGCCCGCGGGCGAGATGTGGTCGGTCGTGACCGAGTCGCCGAGCTTGACGCAGCACGCGCGCCCCGGCGATGTCGCTCGACCGGCTCCGGCTCGGCGGCCATGCCGTCGAAGTACGGCGGCTTGCGGACGTAGGTGCGAGTCCTCGTCCCAGGCGAACGTGCTCGCCCTCGGGATCGTCGAGCGACTGCCACTGCTCGTCGCCGTCGAACACGTCGGCGTAGTCGGTGGTGAACATCTCGGCGGTGATCGCGGTGGCGATGACCTCGTCGATCTCGGCCGGCGACGGCCAGATGTCCTTCAGGAAGACGGGCTTGCCGTCCTGGTCCGTGACCGAGCGGCTCGTTGATCAGGTCGATGTCCATCGTGCCCGGCCAGGGCGTAGGCGACGACGAGCGGCGGGGAGGCCAGGTAGTTCGCCTTCACCTCGGGGTTGATGCGGCCCTCGAAGTTGCGGTTGCCCGAGAGCACCGAGACGACCGCCAGGTCGGCCTCGTTGACGGCGTCGCTGATCGTCCGGGACAGCGGACCCGAGTTGCCGATGCACGTCGTGCAGCCGTAGCCGACGATGTTGAAGCCGAGCTCGTCGAGGTACGGCGTGAGCCCGCGCCTTCTCGTAGTACTCCGTGACGACCTTCGAGCCGGGCGCCAGGCTCGTCTTGACCCAGGGCTTGCGCTCGAGGCCCTTCTCGACGGCGTTCTTGGCCAGCAGGCCGGCGCCGATCATCACCGACGGGTTCGAGGTGTTGGTGCAGGACGTGATCGCGGCGATCGACGACCGCGCCGTGACCGAGCTCGAACTCTGCGCCGTCAGCGGGCTTCGACGTGGGCGCCGACGGCCTCGGCATCGGCGTGCGTCGTCGTCCTCGACGCGCGGCTGCGGACACGATGTCCGCCGGCTCGCGACGTCGACGCGAGCACGCACGCGGTCCTGCGGACGCTCCGGGCCGGCGAGCGACGGCACGACGGTGCCGAGAGGTCGAGCTCGAGCGTCTCGGAGTAGCGCGGCTCGGCTTGCCGGGTCGTGCCAGAGTCCCTGCTCCTTGGCGTACGCCTCGACCAGCGCGATCTGCTCGTCGCTGCGCCCGGTGAGGCGCAGGTAGTCGAGCGTCTCGTCGTCGACCGGGAAGACCGCGCATCGTCGCGCCGTACTCGGGGCGACATGTTGCCGATCGTCGCGCGGTCGGCGAGCGGCAGCGCGCGAGACGCCGTCGCCGTAGAACTCGACGAACTTGCCGACGACGCCGTGCTTGCGCAGCATCTGGGTGACCGTGAGCACCAGGTCGGTCGCGGTCGCGCCCTCGCGGCAGCTCGCCGTGCAGCTTGAAGCCGACGACCTGCGGGATCAGCATGGAGACCGGCTGGCCGAGCATGGCCGCCTCGGCCTCGATGCCGCCGACGCCCCAGCCCGAGCACGCCGAGGCCGTTGACCATCGTCGTGTGCGAGTCGGTGCCGACGCAGGTGTCGGGGTAAGCCAGCGTCTGGCCGTCCGCCTCGCGCGTGACGACCACGCGCGCCAGGTACTCGAGGTTGACCTGGTGCACGATGCCGGTGCCCGGCGGCACGACCTTGAAGTCGTCGAAGGCGCCCTGGCCCCAGCGCAGGAACTGGTACCGCTCGCGGTTGCGCTCGAACTCGAGCTCGACGTTGCGCTCGAACGCGTCGGCGCGTGCCGAAGTCGTCGACCTGCACCGAGTGGTCGATCACGAGCTCGGCGGGCACCAGCGGGTTGATCCTCGACGGGTCGCCGCCCAGATCGGCCATCGCCTCGCGCATCGTGGCGAGGTCGACCACGCACGGGACGCCGGTGAAGTCCTGCATGATCACGCGCGCCGGCGTGAACTGGATCTCCTGGTCGGGCTCGGCGGCGGGGTCCCAGCCGGCGACGGCCTTGATGTCGCCGTCGGTGATGTCCGCGCCGTCCTCGGTGCGGAGCAGGTTCTCCAGCAGGATCTTCAGTGAGTACGGCAAAGAGTCGACATCGAGGCCGTCACCCTTGACCGCGTCGAGCCGGAAGATCTCGTACGCCGTGCCGTCCACGTCCAGCGTGCTCTTGGCCCCGAAGCTGTCCCTGCTCGCCATCGGCGATCTCCTCTTGTCTAGGTGGTCGACCCCATCATGCCCACCGGCTGAAGTCTCTTGATGTCAAGATACACGATATCAAGCGTCTGCGGTCAGGGAAGGACCGGCTGCGCCTTGCCGAGCACGGTCACTCCCGCCGTCGCTGACAACGAACCAGCCGCGTCGTCCGCGTCGTGGTCGACGCCGATCTGCGAGCCGTCGGGGATCACGACGTTCTTGTCGATGATCGCGTTGACCAGTCGCGCGCCCGCGACCGATCTTGACGTTGTCCATCAGGACGCTGCCCTGGATGTTGGCGCCCGTCGACGACGTACCGTTGTGGCCGAGCACCGACTTGGTGACACTCGCCGCCGGAGACGATCGACCCGGCGCAGACGATCGCGTCGTCGGACGCTGGCGCCTGCTCGACGAACTTGGCGCCCGGGCAGCTGCGGGTGGTGGGTGAAGACCGGCCACTGCGTTGTTGTAGAGGTTGAACACCGGCTCGACCGAGACCAGGTCGAGGTGGGCCTCGTGGTACGACGTCCATGGTCCCGACGTCGCGCCAGTAGTCGCGGTCGCGCTGCGGTGGACCCGGCGACCTCGTTGCGCTTGAAGTCGTAGACGCCGCCTCGCCCGCGTTCGACGAACACCGGGATGATGTCGCCGCCCATGTCGTGCTTGGAGTCGCCGTTCGGCGGCATCGCGCTCGAGAGCCTCGACGAGGGCGTCGGCGCTGAAGACGTAGTTGCCCATCGAGGCGAACGACTCGTCGGGCTAGTCGACCAGCCCGGGCGGCTCGGCCGGCTTCTCCAGGAACTCCTCGATCACCACGCCGTCGGCGCCGGTCTTGATGACCCCGAACTGGTCAGGCCTCCCGTCGCGGCACCCGGATGCCCGGCCACCGTCACGCCGGCCCCGCACTCGATGTGGGCGTCGACCATCTGCGAGGCGTCCATGCGGTACACGTGGTCGGCGCCGAAGACCACGATGATGTCGGGCCGCTCGTCGATGATCAGGTTCATCGACTGGTAGATCGCGTCGGCGCTGCCCTGGTACCAGCTGCTTGTCCGCGGCGCTGCTGCGCCGGCACCGGCGTCACGTAGTTGCCGAGCAGGGAGCGACATCCGCCAGGTCAGCGAGATGTGCTGGTCGAGCGAGTGCGACTTGTACTGCGTCAGCACGGCGCACCGCAGGTAACCGGCGTTGACGAGGTTGGAGAGGGCGAAGTCGATCAACCGGTACGACCCGCCGAAAGGGCACCGCGGGCTTGGCCCGGTCGATCGTGAGCGGCATCAGCCGCTTGCCCTCGCCGCCGGCAAGCACGATTCCTAGGACACTGGCTGGCCATGACCCGACCCTACTGCCGAAGGATCGTGCCGCCAGCGTCGCCTAGCGCTCCTCGTGCTCCATGACAGGTCGGCGCATCGCTGCTCACCCGCGAGTACCCGCCGGACGTCTACGGCGGCGCCGGGGTCCACGTCGACTTCCTGGCCCGCGAGCTGCGCGCCTGGTCGACCTCGACGTGCTGTGCATGGGCGGGCCCCGCGAGGGCGCGACGGCGCACTCCGAGCACGACGCCCGGTTCCCCGACGGCAACGCCGCGCTGCGCATCCTCTCCACCGACCTGGCGATGACGGCCGCCGTCGGGTGCGGCCGACGTGGCGCACTCCCACACGTGGTACGCCAACATGGCCGGCCACCTGGCGAAGCTGCTGTACGACATCCCGCACGTCGTCACCGCGCACTCCCTCGAGCCGCAGCGCCCGTGGAAGGCCGAGCAGCTCGGCGGCGGCTACCGCGTCTCGTCGTGGGCCGAGAAGACCGCCTACGAGGCGGCCGACGCCGTGGTCGCGGTGAGCCGCGGCATGCGCGGCCGACATCCTGGAGGCCTACCCCGCGATCGACCCGGCGCGGGTGCACGTCATCTACAACGGCATCGACGCCGACTTCTACCACCCCGACCCCGACACCGACGTGCTCGAGCGGCATCGGCGTCGACCCCGACCGGCCCTACGTCGCCTTCGTCGGCCGGATCACCCGGCAGAAGGGCGTCCCGCACCTGCTGCGCGCGGGCCTGATGTTCGACCCGGCGTGCAGCTCGTGCTGCTCGCCGGCGCCGCCGACACCCCGGAGCTCAAGGCCGAGACCGATGCCCTGATCGCGGAGCTCCGAGCGAGCGCGCGACGGCGTCTTCGTGGTCACCGAGATGCTGCCGCGCGAGGAGGTCCGCCAGGTGCTCACCCACGCGCTCGCCTTCTTCTGCCCGTCGGTCTACGAGCCGCTCGGCATCGTGAACCTCGAGGCGATGGCCTGCGAGACCGCAGTGGTGGCCAGCGCCGTCGGCGGCATCCCCGAGGTCGTCGTCGACGGCGAGACCGGCCTCCTCGTCGACTACGACAGCGGCGACCCCGCCGGCTTCGAGACCCGCTTCGCGGCGCCGTCAACCGGCTTGCCCGCGACCCGGAGGAGGCGCGACGGATGGGCCTCGCCGGCAGGGAGCGCGCCGTCGAGGAGTTCGGCTGGGACGCCGTCGCCGCACGGACGGTCGAGCTCTACGGATCGCTGCGCTGACTGCTCAGCCGGAAGTCGTGGGCTCGACGCCGCAGGCGACCGCCCGGCATACCCACGCTCGGCGCGCGACTACGTCGACACCTGGGCGGCCCCCGAGCAGGGCTGGTTGCGCAAGTACTACCCGGACGGGACGACCGAGGCGCACTACGACGCGACCTCCGACCTGGGGAAGGCCCACGTGTGGGTCAGCAGCCTGCAGGCGAGGTCCTCTGGGCTACCGAGTCGCGGCTGCACACCCTCATCGAGTTGTTGCGCCAGATGGTCCACGGCGCCGAGACCGATCCCGCCAGTCGGCTCGCCGAGCTGCACCGGCAGCGGGCCGAGCTCGACGCAGAGATCTCCCGCACCGAGGCAGGCGACTCGCCCCCGCTGGACACCGTCGGCCTGCTCGACCGCTACCAGCACTTCGAGGGAACTGCGCGCGAGCTGCTCTCGGACTTTCGCGAGGTCGAGGAGAATTTCCGCGCCCTCGACCGCGGCGCCCGCGCGCAGATCGCGGCGTGGGACGGGTCCAAGGGCGAGCTCCTCGAGCAGCTCGTCGGCGACCGGCACGCCATCGCCGCCTCTGACCAGGGGCGCAGCTTCCAGGCCTTCCACGACTTCCTGCTCTCCCGCACCCGGCAGGACGAGCTGAGCGAGCTCCTCGACCGCCTCGTGACCCTCGACCAGGTGGCAGTCGATCGGCGCCTGCGGCACGTCCACCACGACTGGGTCGACGCCGCAGAGCGCACCCAGCAGACCGTCCGCCAGCTCTCCGAGCAACTGCGCCGCTTCCTCGACGACAAGGTCTGGCTCGAGAACCGCCGCGTCATGGACCTGCTGCGCTCGATCGAGCGGTCCGCGCTGGAGATCCGTCACACCCCTCGCCCGGCCCTGACCACGGAGCTCGATGCCCTGGCCCCCCAGCTGCGGCTGCCCATGGAGCGCCCGCTCTACACCGCGGCCCCGGGCGGAGGTCTGCACGTGGGCGACGTCACCGACGCCGACGAGGACGTCGACGCTTCGAGCTTGTTCGAGCAGGTGCACGTCGACACGGCCCGGCTCGTGGCGACCGTCCGTGGTGCGCTGCGTGGCCGTGACCAGGTCAGCCTCGCGGAGCTGCTCGAGCAACACCCGCCCGTCCTCGGGCTTGCCGAGATCGTCGCCTACCTCGCCATCAGCGAGGACGACCTTGACCTCGTGGTCGACGAGTCCAGCACCTCCCACGTGGAGTACACCGACGCCGGCGGGGTCGCGCGGGTGCTGCGCATGCCGCTCGTCACCCTGGTCCGGCACCGCGTCCCCACGGGAAGCCCCCGATGAGCGCCGACACCGCCTCACTGTCGACAGCAGCCGTCTCCCTCATGAAGGGCGTCGTCTACCGCGACAGCCACGAGCAGACGTGGCAGCAGGTAATCCGCCTCCAGGCCCAGCTGCGCGACCACCTGGACGTGCTCGGCCTCGCGGTCGTGATCGACGAGGCCGAGGGCTACGCCTACCTCCGGTCCAAGCCCGAGGACCCGGACGAGCCCGTTCCACGGCTGATCCCGCGTCACCGGCTCTCACTCCACGTGAGCCTGCTGCTCGCCCTGCTGCGCAAGGCTGTCGCCGAGTTCGACGCCACGAGCGGCGAGGGTCGCCTGGTGGTGACGCGCGAGCGGATCGTCGACGACCTGCGCACCTTCCTCGCCGACTCGACCAACGAGGCGCGCACCGTCGACCAGATCGACCGGACGATCACCAAGGTCGTCGACCTGGGCTTCCTGCGCCCGGTCCCCGGGAGCGGCGCGGCGTGGGAGGTGCGCCGCATCATCAAGGCGTTCGTGGACGCGCAGTGGCTTGGTGAGCTCGACGCCCGGCTGAGCGAGTATGCCGCAGGAGCTGGGCGTCGCTTCCGAGGCAC
>CAVUEG010000001.1:0-275119 GCA_963740525.1 uncultured Actinomycetota bacterium | reverse complement strand
GTTATGTCCCTCTGCTCGACTCATCGTGCCTTGCTGGTGTTCAATCCGGCGACCGGCCAGCGCACGGCCGAGGTGGAGCTGGCCGACGCCGCGGAGGTGGACCGGGCCGTCGCCAGCGCGAAGCAGGCCGCCGCCGAGTGGCGACAGGCCTCGCTGTCAACCCGCGCCTCGGTGCTGTTCGCCTTCCGCCAGCTGCTCCACGAGCACGCCGGCGAGCTGGCCACGATCGTCACCGCCGAGCACGGCAAGGTGCTCTCCGACGCCGCCGGCGAGATCGCCCGCGGGCTGGAGAACGTCGAGTTCGCCACGCGGCGTGCCCGCACCTGCTCAAGGGCGGCTTCTCCGAGCAGGTCTGCGACCGGGGTCGACGTCTACTCGATCCGCCAGCCGCTCGGGCGTCGTCGCGGGGATCACCCCGTTCAACTTCCCGGCGATGGTGCCGCTGTGGATGTGCGCCAACGCGATCGCCACCGGCAACGCCTTCGTGCTCAAGCCGAGCGAGAAGGACCCGTCGGCCGCGCTGTTCCTGGCCAGGCTGTGGCAGGAGGCCGGCCTGCCCGACGGGGTCTTCACCGTGGTCCACGGCGACAAGGAGGCGGTCGACGCGCCTGCTCTCGCACCCGGACGTCGCGGCGGTCAGCTTCGTCGGGTCGACCCCGATCGCGCGCTACATCTACGAGACCGGCACCGCCCACGGCAAGCGGGTCCAGGCCCTCGGCGGCGCCAAGAACCACATGGTCGTGCTGCCCGACGCCGACCTCGACATGGCCGCCGACGCCGCCGTGTCAGCGGCGTACGGCTCGGCCGGCGAGCGCTGCATGGCGATCTCGGTGGTCGTCGCGGTCGGCGACGTCGCCGACCCGCTGGTCGAGGCGATCGCCGCCCGGCTGCCCAAGCTGCGGATCGGCGACGGCGCCGACCCGGACGTCGACATGGGGCCGCTGATCACCGCCGAGCACCGGGACCGGGTGGCCGGCTACATCGCCGCGGGCGCCGCAGGCCGGCGCGACGCGTCGTCGTCGACGGTCGCGAGGCCGACGTTCCCGCCGACGGCTTCTTCCTCGGGACGACGCTGCTCGACCACGTGACCGCGGACATGACCGTCTACACCGACGAGATCTTCGGCCCGGTGCTGTGCGTCGTCCGCGCCGACACGTACGACGAGGCGCTCGCGCTGGTCAACGGCAACCCGTACGCCAACGGCACCGCGATCTTCACCCGCGACGGCGGCGCGGCCCGCAGCTTCCAGCTCGATGTCGAGGTGGGCATGGTCGGGATCAACGTGCCGATCCCGGTTCCCGTGGCCTACTACTCCTTCGGCGGCTGGAAGGCCTCGCTGTTCGGCGACAGCCACATGTACGGCCCCGAGGGGATCAACTTCTACACCCGGGGCAAGGTCGTCACCTCGCGCTGGCCCGACCCGGCGACCTCCGAGATCGACCTCGGCTTCCCGCGCACCCGCTGAGAGGCACACGATGACCACGACCCAGAAGCCCGAGACGTCCGTCGAGCAGCAGGTACGCCGCGACGACCGCGCACACGTCTTCCACTCGTGGTCGGCGCAGGCACAGATCGACCCGATGCCGATCGCGGAGGCGAAGGGGTCCTACTTCTGGGACTACGACGGCAACCGCTACCTCGACTTCTCCTCCCAGCTGGTCAACGTCAACATCGGCCACCAGCACCCGAGGCTCGTCGCGGCCATCGCGGAGCAGGCGACCCGGCTGTGCACGATCGCGCCCGGGTTCGCCAACGACGTGCGCGCGGAGGCCGCGCGGCTGATCGCCGAGGTGGCGCCCGGCGACCTGAACAAGGTGTTCTTCACCAACGGCGGCGCCGAGGCCAACGAGCACGCGATCCGGATGGCCCGCCTGCACACCGGACGGCACAAGGTGCTCGCGGCCTACCGCAGCTACCACGGCGCGACGTCCGGCGCGATCACGCTGACCGGCGACCCGCGACGGTGGGGATCCGAGCCCGCGATGCCCGGCGTCGTCCACTTCTGGGGGCCCTACCTCTACCGCTCCGCCTTCCACGCCACCACCGAGGAGGAGGAGTGCGCGCGGGCTCTGCAGCACCTGCGCGACACCCTGATGGTCGAAGGCCCGGCGACCGTCGCCGCGATCGTGCTGGAGACCGTGGTGGGGACCAACGGCATCCTGGTCCCGCCCGACGGCTACCTGGCCGGCGTACGACGGATCTGCGACGAGCTCGGGATCGTGCTCATCGCGGACGAGGTGATGGCCGGCTTCGGTCGCTGCGGCGAGTGGTTCGCCGTCGACCGTTGGGGCGTGACGCCTGACCTGATCACCTTCGCCAAGGGCGTCAACTCCGGCTACGTCCCGCTCGGCGGAGTGGTGATCTCCGATGCGGTCGCGGCCACCTTCGCCGACCGTGCCTACCCCGGCGGCCTGACCTACTCCGGGCACCCGCTGGGGTGTGCGTCCGCGGTCGCCTCGATCACGATCATGCGGGAGGAGGGCATCATCGAGCACGCCCGGCGGCTCGGCAGTGATGTCGTCGCCCCGCGCCTCGCAGCCCTGGCCGACCGGCACCCGAGCGTGGGGGACGTCCGCGGGCTCGGCGTGTTCTGGGCGGTCGAGCTGGTCCGCGACCGCGCCACCCGTGAGCCGCTGGTGCCCTACAACGCTTCCGGTGCGGCCGCTCGCCCGATGGCCGACTTCTCGGCCGCCTGTCAGGAGCGTGGCCTGTGGCCCTTCGTCCACTTCAACCGCACCCACGTCGTCCCGCCCTGCACGACCACCGACGAGGAGATGCTCGAGGGCCTCGACATCCTCGACGAGGCCCTCGACGTGGCCGACCGGTTCTACACCGGCGCCGGCTGACTCAGCGCACGTGGGAGACGGAGATCAGACGGTTGGTCTCGTTGGGACCCTTCACCGACTGCTCGAGCACCACGCCGATGTCGCGCACGTAGTACTTGTGGTCGACGACGTTCGGCTCCAGCGGGGTCCACTCCTTGGTCAGCACCGCACTGCTCGACCAGAGCATCGGGACCTTCACCTGCGCCGAGGTGTCGAGGATCTTGAAGTGGTCCTCGGCGTGACCGGGGTAGTACTCCTGGCGGTGCTGCTGCCCGACCCGCGGGTGCGCGGTGATGTAGATGCCGGCCTTCGCTCCGTCACGACCGGCAAGCCAGGAACCCTCGCGGCTGGTCACGTTGCCGTGCCTGTCGAGCTCGGCCGTGCGCTCGCCGAAGTACCAGACGTCGCCCTTGTCGCTCTGGGCGTACCAGTCCACGGTGCGCTCCTCGACGCGGCCGTCCATGCGGAGGCGGTCACGGACCGCGCGACATGTCACGCCCTGGATCGTCCGGGTCCTGTGCGTGACGTAGAAGATGTCCACCGTGTGCTTGCCGTCCTTGATCCCGCGGTAGACCATCCGGGTCCCCGGCTTGAGCGGGAACCATTGGTTGGTGACCCTGCCGTTGGTGAACCGGGAGGGGTCCGGCTGGCTGCGCGCGTGGTGGGCGGCGCTTGACGGCGAGGCGGCCGAGAGACTGGCGGCGCAGAGCACGGCGCCGAGCACGGTGCCGAGGGTGAGGCTGAGCTTGCGGAGGTTCATGGTGGGTCCTTCCGAGTGGGGTACGCCGGGACGCTACGCGCGGACCGCTGAAGGCCCGCTGAACCCAGCACCGACCCTCAGCGGATCCCGCTGTCGAGGTGCAGGGTGACCCGCACGGTCCCGGCGTCGACGACGACCTGCGTCGAGGCGGTCGACGGGTAGCCACCCGGGTTGGTCGCCTCGACCGTGTACCGGCCGCTGGCCACCTCGAGCCGGAAGCGACCCCGATCATCGGTCACCGTCGCCGCCGCGCCGCCTGCTCCTTCGGAGGGCGTGGCGGAGACGGCGGCTCCGGCCACCGGTCTCGGGGGACACGGCTTCCCGGCCACCTCGACCGGGCACGACGGCGAGGCGAGCACCCGCCCCCGGATGAACCCGTGCGCTGGCCCTCCGGGGGAGGGGGAGCCTCCGCACCCACCGACGGCGACCAGGAGGACCAGGCAGCACGCGACCGAGCGGGGTGTGGTCATGGCGATAGGACGGAGGGTGGCGACCATCGGTTCCCCGGCGGCGTACTCTGGGAGAAACTGCTGCCCGGGACCCCGGTAGCCATGTGCTATCGGAGGATTCGCAAATGTCCGTGCCCCAGCCCGCGCCCTCGTCCGTCCTGCCCGCCAGCGGGTACGCCGAGCTGTCGGCCGAGATCCGGGGGATGGGTCTGCTGACCCGGCGACCGCGCTTCTACGCGGCCTACTTCGCCACCAACCTGCTGCTCGGCGCCGCCGTCGTCACCGCGATGGTGTGGTGGAGCCACTCCTGGCTGCTGGTGCTGCTCGCCCCGGCGCTAGCCGTCATCTCGACCCAGTTCGGCTTCTTCGGACACGACGTCGGGCACTTCCAGGTGACCCGCGGCCGGAGGCTGGCCCGTGTGCTCGGCCTGGTCTCGGGCAACCTGCTCGGCGGCCTGAGCTTCGGCTGGTGGATCGCCAAGCACAACGCGCACCACGCGCACCCCAACGACCTGGAGACCGACCCGGACGTCAAGGCGGGCGCGATCGTGTTCGATGCCAGCCAGGTGGCAGGGCGTCGCGGGCTCCCGGGCTGGCTGACGCGGCACCAGGCCGCGTTGTTCTTCCCGATGCTGCTCGGCGAGGCGATCAACCTGCACGTCTCGAGCATCCAGGAGCTCTTCCGGCCGGGCCTTCGCGACCGCGCGGCCGAGGCGGTCCTGATCGCCGTGCACCTGGTGGCCTACGGCACCCTGCTGGTCACCACCCTGAGCTGGCCCCAGGCCTTGGTCTTCTTCGGTCTGCACAAGGGACTCCAGGGCGTGTACCTCGGCTGCTCGTTCGCGCCGGGCCACAAGGGGATGCCCGTGATGGACGAGGAGCAGGCGCGCGATCCGCTGCTCCGCCAGGTCCTCACCTCACGCAACATCCGCGGGAGCCTGTTCATGGACACGCTGCTGGGTGGGCTCAACTACCAGATCGAGCACCACCTCTTCCCGAGCATGCCCCGGCCGAGCCTGCGGTTGGCGCAGCCGGTCGTCCAGCGGTTCTGTGCCGCTCGCGGGGTGCCATACCTCGAGACGTCGGCGGTCGCGTCGTACGCCGCCGTACTGCGTCACCTCCATTCCGTCGGTGTCGAGCTGCGGACGCGCCCGACCGTCTGAGCTCGGGCGGGCAGGCGCTCGGTTCACTCCGGGCGCCTGCCAGACTCGGCGCCATGGACCTCCTGCGCACTCCGGACGACCGCTTCGCCGACCTCACCGACTTCGCGTACGAGCCGCAGTACGCCGAGGTTCCGGACGGCGAGGGTGGGTCGCTGCGCATGGCCTGGGTCGAGGCGGGGCCGGCGGACGGCCCGGTCGCGCTGCTCCTGCACGGTGAGCCCACCTGGTCCTACCTGTACCGCCACGTCATGAAGGTGCTCGGCGAGGCCGGGGCGCGGGCCGTGGCCGTGGACCTCGTCGGTTTCGGCCGATCGGACAAGCCGGTCGCCGTCTCCGACCACTCCTACGCCCGCCACGTCGAGTGGGTGCGGGCGCTGGTCTTCGACCACCTCGACCTGCGTGACGTCACCCTGGTCGGACAGGACTGGGGCGGACTGATCGGGCTCCGCCTGGTCGCGGAACATCCGGACCGCTTCGCCCGCGTGGTCGCCGCGAACACCGGACTCCCCACCGGAGACCATGCGATGCCAGAGATCTGGTGGCAGTTCCGGCGCGCGGTCGAGCAGGCCGAGACCCTCGACATCGGTCGCTTCGTCGCGGCCGGGTGCGTGCGGGGGATGGACGACGCCACCAGGGCTGCGTACGACGCCCCCTTCCCCGAAGAGACCTTCAAGGCCGGGGCTCGTGCGATGCCGGGACTGGTTCCGACCAGCCCCGAGGACCCCGCGACGCTCGCCAACCGGAGCGCCTGGGAGCGGCTCGCCACCTGGGACCGTCCGTTCCTCACCGCCTTCAGTGACGGCGACCCGATCACCGGCGCGATGGCGCCGATCCTGCGCAAGCTGATCCCGGGCGCGCACGGGTTGGACCACCCGGTGATCGAGGGTGGGGGTCACTTCCTCCAGGAGGATGCCGGCGAGCGGCTCGGCGAGGTCGTCGCCGAGTTCATGCGGCGCTCGTAGGCCCGCTCGGCTCGGACATCCCGGTGAGCGGCGTGAGGTCGAGGGACTCGAGAAGCTCGCGAGGTGAGGCGTAGACCTCGTCCGCGCCGGCCTCGCGGAGCTCGCCCTCACCGAACCCGCCGCACAGCAGTCCGATGGCGTACCTGTCCCGCTCCTTCGCGGACTTGATGTCCCAGACGGCGTCGCCCACCATCACGGCCCGGCTGCCGTCGACCTTCTCCACGGCCACGTCCACGAGATCGGGCGCCGGCTTGCTGTCCTCGACGTCCCCGCTGGTGGTCCAGCCATGGCTGAGCTCGTCGGCTCCGGCGATCCGAAGCAGCCGCTCGGTCAGCTCCGGAGGCCCCGAGCTCGCAAGCACGACCTTGAGCTCTCGCTGCCGCAGCTCGCGGAGCAGATCCTCGGCGCCCGGGGTCGGCCTGATGTCGCCGAGCATCGCTTCGAAGCGCTCGTCGTGGCCGCTCCGGAGGGTGTCTCCGAGACGGTCCTCCACGTCGTGTCCCGCGACCTCGGCGACCAGGCGGTCGCCTCCCATCCCGATCGCGCGGTGGATCCGCCACAGCGGAACCTCCACGCCCTCGGCGGCGAAGGCCGCACTCCAGGCCAGGGTGTGGTGGTAGACGGTGTCGACCAGGGTGCCGTCCACATCGAGGACGACCGTGTCGGTGCGCTGGTGGCTGCTCATGGGAAGAACAGTTCCCGATCGAGTCGATCCGAAGCCTGCGTCAGCTGTCGGCGATCTCACGGAGGCGACGGCGGTCGTCGGCCAGGCGCACGGTCTGGCCGGTCCGGTCCAGGAGCGAGAGCAGGGGGAGCGCCACCCGCCGCGTGGTGCCGAGGGCGGTGCGTGCCTCGCTGGCGGTGAACGGCTGGGGGAGGGTGCGCAGGAGCGCCACCGCGGCCTCGTCCGCGCCGGGGAGCAGGACGACGGAGTCGGCCAGGCGCAGGACGAGACCCGCCCGGTGCAGGGTGGCCACGGTGCGGGCGTCCAGACCGATCTCGACCAGCCTTGCCGCGTCGGGAGCCGCGAACGGCGCCTCGGCGAGGTCGGCGTGAAGCGCGTCGAGGGAGGCTCGAACGGCCGGCGGGAGCTGGGTGAGGGTGGTCATGGCCGACGACTCGTGGACGATGCGGCCCCGCTCCAGTCGCAGGGGTGCGGTGACCAGGGCGAGGACCAGCGCGGGGTCGGGCAGGTCGAGGGCATTGGCCGCGGCCGCGGGGGCGAGCCCGGTGTCCCCCAGCCGTGAGTCGGAGGACGGCCGGACCAGCTCCTCGAGCCGGCCCCGAAGCGCATCGGCCCGCCCGGGGGAGAGGACCCAGTCTCCGGCCGTGATGGTGCCAGGGGGTGCGGAGTCGTCGGCGGCGCCGATGCGACGCAGCAGGGAGCGGCGTACGACGCCCCGGCGGGTCAGCTCCTCGGCCAGCGACCCGTCGCACCCGGTGAGCTCCTTGGCGCGGAGCGCCGCGGCGCCACGCCGGGCGAGCGCCGGTGGCGCCGGGTCGAGGACCCGGACTCCCCAGAGACTGCGGCTGCCCGGGTCCCTCAGGATCGCGCGGTCGCCGATGCGCAAGGGGAGCGGCTCGTCGAGGGTCAGCCGAGCATGGTCCTCGCCGATCGGCCGCGCGCGGACCCCGACCATCGCCGCGCCCACATGCAGCATCGGCCGCTCCGGCAGCCGGCTCGAACCGCGCACCCGGACGTCGACCGTCGTCGTGGGCTCGAACGCGTCCGGCGTCACCAGGGCGCTGCCTCGATGCAGCGCGCCAGGGGCGCGGCCGCCGAGGTCCAGGGCCACCCGCGCCACGCCGCTGACCTCGGTCACCGTCTTGCCGAGGCACTCGAGGCCACGGACCCGGACCTCCTGGTCGCCCAACGTGAGCAGGTCACCGACGCGGACGGTGCCCGCGGGCAGCGTGCCGGTGACCACGGTGCCTGCGCCGCGGACATGGAACCGGCGGTCCACCCACAGCCGCACGTCCGCATCGGGCGGCGGGACGGGCAGGTCTCGCAGGATGCCGGCCAGAAGCGACCTGAGCTCGTCGAGACCGGCGCCGGTGTGCCCGCTCACGGTCACCGCCGGGACCGCGGCCATCGACGTCCCGACGAGGTGCTGCCGGGCGCGAGCGAGCGCCGGTGCCGGGTCGGCCAGGTCGGACCGGGTCACGACCAGCACCCCGTGGCTGACACCGAGGGAGTCGAGAGCGGCCAGGTGCTCCTGTGCCTGCGGCATCCAGGGGTCGTCGGCGGCGACGACCAGCATCGCCACGGGGACCGGTCCCACGCCCGAGAGCGTGGTGGCGATGAACCGCTCGTGCCCTGGCACGTCGACGAACGCCACGTCACCGACGCCCGGGAGCTCGGTCCAGACGTAGCCCAGCTCGATCGACAGACCGCGCCGTCTCTCCTCGGCCAACCGGTCCGGCTCGTGCCCGGTCAGGGCGCGGACCAGGGTCGACTTGCCGTGGTCGACGTGACCGGCGGTGGCGACGACGTGCATCTCAGGCAGTCTCGGGCGACCCGAGCGTCTTGGCGGCCCGGCGTACGGCGTCCACGAGGTCGCCGTCACGAGCCGCCGGCACCGTGAGCAGGTCGAGCAGGAGCCGCCCCGCGTGCACGCGACCGACGACCGGGAGCTCACCGAGCCGCAGCGGCTCGGCGAGCGAGACCGGCAGCGACAGGGCGGCACTGAGCAGGGTCACGCCCGGGGCGCCACCCCCACCCACCGTCGCCTCCGAAGGCGCCGCTGACACGTCGGGGAGGTCGTCCCCGAGCTCGTCGGCCAGCCGTCGGGCTCGGGTGAGCAGATCCTCCGGGCGGGTGGCCAGGGCGAGCGCCACCGGGGTCGCCGGGCCGGTCAGGGTGGCTTCGAGTGCTGCCAACGTCAGCTTGTCCACGCGCAGGGCCCGGGCGAAGGGGTGTCGGCTGAGGCCGCGGACCAGGTCGGCGGCACCGAGCAGCAGACCGCACTGCGGACCCCCGAGGAGCTTGTCGCCCGACGCGGTGACCAGTGCGGCGCCGGCCCGCAGGGCGGTGGCCGCGTCGGGCTCCCGGGGCAGCCGTGGATGCGGAGCCAGCAGGCCGGAGCCGATGTCGACCACGAGCGGCACCGAGAGTGTCGCGAGCTCCGCGATGCCCACCGA
Source organism: uncultured Actinomycetota bacterium (assembly GCA_963740525.1). Taxonomy (GTDB): domain Bacteria; phylum Actinomycetota; class Actinomycetes; order Propionibacteriales; family Nocardioidaceae; genus CAVUEG01. The sequence goes on along the minus strand of CAVUEG010000001.1, from coordinate 265,819 downwards.
CGAGGTGAACCCCTCGACCCGGAAGTTCGACGGGTGCACCTTGAGGATGAACGCCGTGCGTTCGCCGATCGCCTCGGCGTAGTCGTCGAGACGGACCCTGTTCGTCGTGCCGACCTCGCGGAGCCGTGCACCCACGGACTCCAGCAGTGCGGGATCCGGAACCCGTCGCCGATCTCCACCATCTCGCCGCGGGCCACGACGATCTCTCGTCCGGCGGCCAGAGCGAGGGCGACAAGCGCGAGGGCGCCGGCACCGTTGTTGACGACATGGACGGCGCCGGCGTCTGGCACGGCCGCGGCCAGCGCTGAGAGCGCACGCACACCGCGGCCTCCCCGTTGGCCCGTGGCCAGGTCGAGCTCGACGTCGGTGGCCCCGGCCGCCAGACCCAGCGCGTCGACGGCCGCCTCGGACAGGGGAGCCCGTCCGAGGTTCGTGTGCACGACGACACCGGTGGCGTTGAGGACCGGACGCAGTGAAGTGGCCGCGGTCGGAAGCGCCGCCAGCACGGCCGCGACGACGTCCTCGGGCGCCACCTCTCCTGCCCGGCACCGACCGAGCACCTCGGTGATCGTGTGCTTGACCCGGTCGTGACCGAGCCGCTCGACGGATGCCTTGACCCGTGGGTCGGCGAGCACGGCGTCCGTGCGCGGCGTACGCCGGCGCGGGTCGGTCATGCCGGCCTCCTGCGGTCGAGGGTCAGGCCCAGAGGGAGCTGTGGAGCTGTCGAGCTGGCGGAGGCGGACGGGAATCGAACCCGCCGGACGGAGATGCCCCGTCCCTACGGTTTTGAGGACCGCGCCCGTCACCAGACGAGGAACGCCTCCGCCGCCAATGTAGTGGGTTCGTCCACCGGGGCGACCTGGGTGGGCTTCGGGGGCTTCAGGGGGCTCCGGGCGGCTTCAGGGGCTTCGGGGGCCGGGCGGACGAGGAGCGTTCCCGACCTGGGTGTGAAATCGCCAGAACTGGATAGTGTGAAAGCAGTCGCGAACGGAGGGTGCCTGATGGGTGAGAAGACGTTCATCGGGTCGTGGCCGCTGGTGCGCCAGCTGCGCGGTCCGGACAAGCTGGGCCGTGGCTCGGCGGCGATGTCCTCTCGCAGCAGCACCCTCACCCCTCGAACTTCCCAAGCGGACACCGTGGTGCCCTCGGTCTGCCCCTTCTGCGCGGTCGGCTGCGCGCAGAGGGTCTTCGTCAAGGACGGACGGGTCACCCAGATCGAGGGGGACCCGGCCAGCCCGATCTCGCGCGGTCGACTCTGTCCCAAGGGCAGTGCCAGCAAGCAGCTGGTGACGTCATCGAGCCGGGTGACCCAGGTCCGCTACCGCCGCCCCTACGGGAGCGAGTGGGAGGACCTCGACCTCGACACCGCGATGGACATGATCGCGGACCGCGTGATCAAGACCCGCAAGGAGTTCTGGGAGTGGGAGGCCGACGACGGCACTCGCCTACGCAGGACGACCGGCATCGCCAGTCTTGGAGGAGCGACCCTCGACAACGAGGAGAACTACCTCATGAAGAAGCTCTACACGGCGATGGGCGCGATCCAGATCGAGAACCAGGCCCGTATTTGACACTCCTCCACCGTCCCCGGTCTGGGGACGAGCTTCGGCCGGGGAGGGGCCACCACCTTCCAGCAGGATCTCGCCAACGCCGACTGCATCCTCATCGAGGGCTCGAACATGGCCGAGTGCCATCCGGTCGGGTTCCAGTGGGTGATGGAGGCCAAGCGCCGTGGCGCGACGATCATCCACGTCGACCCCCGGTTCACCCGCACCTCCGCGGTGGCCGACGTCCATGTGCCGATCCGGGCCGGCACCGACATCGCCTTCCTCGGTGCGCTGGTCAACTACGTGCTGTCCAACGAGCTCGACTTCCGCGAGTACGTCGTCAACTACACCAACGCGGCCGCGATCATCGATGAGGCGTTCCAGGACACCGAAGACCTCGACGGCCTCTTCTCGGGCTTCGACCCGGAGAAGAACAGCTACGACCCGACCAGCTGGCAGTACGCCGGCGCGCCGCAGTCACCGGCTGCGGGTCAACGGGACCCCGACCAGCCAGGAGGTCCCCGGGCCGCCGCGAGCGAGGACGACCACGAGGCGGCGCAGTCGGAGCGGGCCGGATCGGGTGGTCCGTCGGTCCCGCACAAGCCCGAGCGAGACGAGACCCTGCAGCACCCCCGCTGCGTCTACCAGATCCTCAGACGCCATTTCGCCCGCTACACCCCGGAGATGGTCGAGCAGGTGTGCGGAATCGCCCCGGAGCAGTTCGAGCAGGTGGCCCGTGCGCTGACCGAGAACTCGGGACGTGAGCGCACGAGTGCGTTCTGCTACGCGGTCGGCTGGACCCAGCACACGACCGGCGTACAGAACATCCGCACGGCGTCGATCCTTCAGCTGTTGCTCGGCAACATCGGTCGCCCGGGTGGCGGCATCCTGGCGTTGCGCGGACACGCCAGCATCCAGGGCTCCACCGACATCCCGACGCTGTTCAACATCCTCCCGGGCTACATCCCGATGCCGCACGCGCGCCAGCACCAGGACCTCGACGAGTTCGTCGCCGAGGACTCGGGGAAGACCGGGTTCTGGGGCAACATGCGCCAGTACACCGTCAGCCTCCTCAAGGCCTGGTGGGGCGACGCCGCGACGGCGGAGAACGACTACTGCTTCGACTACCTGCCGCGTCTGACCGGTCACCATGGCACCTACGACACCGTCGTCGGCCAGATCGAGGGTCGGGTCAAGGGTTACTTCCTGGTGGGTGAGAACCCCGCGGTGGGCTCGGCCAACGGCAAGATGCAGCGGCTGGGGATGGCGAACCTCGACTGGCTCGTCGTGCGCGACCTCGCGATGATCGAGTCGGCGACCTTCTGGCAGGACGGTCCCGAGATCCAGACCGGCGAGCTCGAGACGGAGAAGATCGGCACGGAGGTCTTCTTCCTTCCCGCCGCCTCGCACGTCGAGAAGGCCGGCACCTTCACCAACACCCAGCGGATGCTGCAGTGGCGCACCAAGGCGGTCGAGCCTCCGGGTGACGCCCGCAGCGAGCTGCAGTTCTACTACGAGCTCGGCCAGCGGATCCGCGCGAAGCTGGCGGGGTCCACCGACCCGATGGACCAGCCGCTCCTCGACCTGACGTGGGACTACCCGACGGAGGGTCCGCTCCGTGAGCCCGACGGCGAGGCGGTACTGCGTGAGATCAACGGCACCGACGGAGACGGCGCCCCGCTCTCGTCGTACACCCAGCTCAAGGACGACGGCTCCACCTCGTGCGGATGCTGGATCTACTGCGGCGTGTACGCCGACGGCGTGAACCAGGCCGCGCGACGCAAGCCGCGGTGGGAGCAGAACGAGGTCGCGCCCGAATGGGGCTGGGTGTGGCCGGCGAACCGCCGGATCCTCTACAACCGGGCCTCCGCGGACCCCGACGGCAAGCCGTGGAGCGAGCGCAAGAAGTACGTCTGGTGGGACGAGGGTCAAGAGAAGTGGGTCGGTGACGACGTGGCCGACTTCATCGCCGACCGACCCCCGGACTTCGTACCCGAGGAGGGCGCGTCCGGCCCGGACGCGATCGGCGGCCGGGACCCGTTCATCATGCAGACGGACGGCAAGGCCTGGCTGTACGCCCCGACCGGTCTGGCAGACGGGCCGATGCCCGCCCACTACGAGCCGCCGGAGTCACCGGTGCACAACGCGTTCTACGGGCAGCAGAACAACCCCGCTCGGCAGTCGGTGGACCAGCCCTCCAACCCGATCAACCCGTCGTTCTCCGAGGTGTTCCCCTACGTCTTCACCAGCTACCGGCTCACCGAGCACCACACGGCCGGAGGCATGAGCCGCACGCTCGCCTACCTCTCCGAGCTCCAGCCGGAGATGTTCTGCGAGGTCTCCCCGCGGCTGGCCGCCGAGCGCGGTCTCGAGAACGGCGGCTGGGCCACGATCATCACCTCCCGCGCGGCCATCGAGGCCCGGGTGCTGGTGACGTCGAGGCTGAGGTCGCTGCGGCTGGGTGACCGGTTCGTCGAGCAGGTCGGCCTGCCCTACCACTGGGGTGGCAACGGCCTGTCGTCCGGCGACTCGGCCAACGACCTGGTCAACGTCACCCTCGACCCGAACGTGTACATCCAGGGCAAGGTCGGCACGTGTGACATCCAGCCAGGGCGACGTCCACGTGGAGTCTCGCTGACGGCGTACGTCGAGGAGTACCGCAACCGCTCGGACGCCGACGTCGCGGACCGGGCAGCCAACCAGCAGTCGGACGACGAGCAGGAGGGGGAGCGATGAGCAGCTCGCTGTCAGGGCGACTCGACGATGTGTCCGGCGATGCCGGGTACGACGCCGACCACCCGCCGCGCAAGGGGTTCTTCACCGACACCTCGGTCTGCATCGGGTGCAAGGCCTGCGAGGTCGCCTGCAAGGAGTGGAACGACGTGCCCGAGGACGGCATCTCCCTGTCGGGGATGTCGTACGACAACACGCAGGCGCTCGGAGCCGACACCTGGCGGCACGTGGCCTTCGTCGAGCAGCCCGTCAAGCCGCCGTACGCCACCACCGCGGACCTCGGGCTGCCTGGGATGGGGCCTCCGGGCTGGGACGGCTACGAGAGCGGGGTCACCCTGCCCGCCGACCAGGGCGCCGAGTCCGGGGATGCCGGGGTCCGCTGGCTGATGTCGTCCGACGTCTGCAAGCACTGCACCCACGCCGCCTGCCTCGACGTCTGCCCGACGGGGTCGCTGTTCCGCACGGAGTTCGGGACCGTCGTCGTCCAACCCGACATCTGCAACGGCTGCGGCTACTGCGTCCCCGCCTGTCCGTACGGCGTGATCGACCTGCGCAAGGAGGACGGCCGCGCCTTCAAGTGCACCCTCTGCTACGACCGGCTCAAGGACGGCCAGACACCGGCCTGCGCCCAGGCCTGCCCCACCGAGTCGATCCAGTACGGCGACCTCGACGAGCTGCGTGAGCGAGCCGATCGCCGGGTCGCGGAGCTGCACGAGCAGGGGGTGGACGTGGCCCGGCTCTACGGCCATGACCCGGAGGACGGAGTCGGAGGTGACGGCGCGTTCTTCCTGCTGCTCGACGAGCCGGAGGTCTACGGTCTGCCGCCGGATCCGGTCGTGACGACCCGCGACCTCGGCTCGATCTGGAAGCACGTCGGTGCCGCCGCGGTCACGCTCGCCGGCGTGGGCATCGCGTCGTTCCTCGGGAGGCGCCGGTGAAAGAGCACGCGATGGTCCCGGAGCCGGAGTTCGAGTCGTACTACGGCAAGCAGATCATCAAGACCCCGACCTGGAAGACCCCCGACGTCCCGATCTACCTGTTCGTCGGTGGCATGGCGGGAGCCTCCGCCGTGCTGGCCGAGGGTGCGGCCCTGCGCGACCTCCCCGCGCTCGAGCGGATCGCGCGTGGCGTGGCCGCGGGTGGGGCCATGGTGGGCACGGTGGCGCTCGTCCACGACCTCGGCCGGCCCTCCCGCTTCCTCAACATGCTGCGGGTCCTCAAGGTCACCTCCCCGCTCTCGGTCGGCTCGTTCATCCTGGCGCCCTTCGGTGCGCTCTCGACCGCGGCGCTCGGCTCCCACCTCACCGGACGACTTCCGCGTCTGGGCCGGCTCGCCGGCGTGGGTACGGCGGCCTTCGGGCCGCCCCTGACGACGTACACGGCCGCCCTGATCTGCAACACCGCCGTGCCCGCCTGGCACGACGCACACCGGGAGATGCCGTTCGTGTTCGCCGGCTCCGGGATGACCGCAGCCGGCGGCGTCGCGATGATGCTGACGCCCAAGCGCGAGAACGGCCCGGCCCGACGGATGGCCCTGGGCGGCGCCGCGGTGGAACTGGTCGCCGCCGAGCGGCTCAGGCGCCGACTCGGGATGGTGGCCGAACCCTACGAGCAGGGCCGCCCGGGCACCCTGATGAAGACCGCGCGTGCGTTGACCGCCGGCTCGGCCGTGCTCTCGCTGCTCGGCGGCAGGTCACGCGCCGTGTCGGTGGTCGCGGGTGCGTCGTACGCCGCGGCCTCGCTGCTCACCAGGTTCGGGGTCTTCGAGGCCGGGCTGGCCTCGGCCCGGGACCCGAAGTACACCGTGGTCCCGCAGCGGCAGCGGCTCGAGCAACGCCGTCTCGCCGCCGAGAGGGAAGAGCGCGCTACGTTGGCGCAGTGACCGTCTTCGCCGCCCGTCCCCGGCTCACCCAGTTCGCCAGCGGTGGCGGCTGCGCCTGCAAGGTGCCGCCCGGCGAGCTCGAACGCGTGCTCTCCGGGCTGAGCGGCGGCCGGGCCCACGACGACCTGATCGTGGGGCTCGAGAACGGCGACGACGGTGCCGTCGTCCGCCTCGACGGCGACCGAGCGGTGGTGCTCACCGCCGACTTCTTCACCCCCGTGGTCGACGACCCCTTCGACTGGGGCCGGATCGCCGCGGCGAACGCGTTGTCCGACGTCTACGCAATGGGGGGCGAGCCGCTGGTCGCGATCAACCTCCTCGCCTGGCCGCGAGACCGGCTTCCGTTCGAGCTGGCCGCCGAGGTCCTGCGCGGCGGCGCCGAGATCTGCGTCGAGGCGGGGTGCCATCTGGCCGGGGGGCACAGCATCGACGACCCCGAGCCGAAGTACGGCCTCGCCGTGACCGGGCTGGCCGACGGCGGCCGGCTGCTGCGCAACGATGCGGGCCGGGCGGGCGTCCCCCTGACCCTCACCAAGCCGTTGGGTCTCGGGGTGCTGAACAACCGGCACAAGGCGACCGGCGAGGTCTTCGACGAGGCGGTCGCGACCATGACCCGGCTCAACCGCGATGCCTCGCGTGCCGCGCTGGCATCGGGAGCGACCTGCGCCACGGACGTCACCGGGTTCGGCCTGCTGGGCCACCTGCTCAAGCTGTGCCGGGCAAGCGGCGTCTCGGCCGTGCTGGACCCGGCCGCCGTGCCGTACCTCGACGGCGCGCGCGAGTCCCTGGCGCGGGGGTACGTCCCGGGAGGCAGCCGCCGCAACCTCGACTGGGTGCGGCCGCACCTCGACTCGGACGTCAGCGAGGAGGAGCTGCTGCTCCTGGCGGACGCGCAGACCTCCGGCGGGCTGCTGGTGGCCGGTGAGCTGCCGGGACACCCGGTGGTGGGCGAGCTCGTCCCCGCGGGCGAGCACGCCGTCGTCGTGCGCTGACGCTGCCCCACTGGGATGTCCGAGTCCCCTTTCGTCAGGGGACGGCCTTCGGCGGGTGGGTTAGCGTGAGGGAGTGACCCAGGACCAGGTTTCGCCACCCACCGTCCACACTCTCGGAGAGCTTCGGGCATCCGGCCACCAGCTGCGGACCGTGCGACAGGAGCTGCGGGAGAACCTGCTCGCCGCGCTGCGCGAGGGCCGCGACCCGTGGCCGGGGCTGCACGGGTTCGCCACGACCGTGATCCCTCAGCTCGAGCGGGCCCTTCTGGCCGGTCACGACGTAGTGCTGCTGGGAGAGCGTGGGCAGGGGAAGACCCGGCTGCTGCGGACCCTGGTCGGACTCCTGGACGAGTGGACCCCGGTGATCGAGGGGTCCGAGCTGGGTGAGCACCCGTTCGAGCCGATCACCCACGCCTCGAAGCGCCGGACGGCCGAGCTCGGTGACGGACTACCGGTCGTCTGGCGGCACCGCACCGAGCGGTACGCCGAGAAGCTGGCGACGCCGGACACGTCCGTGGCCGACCTGATCGGTGACGTCGACCCCATGAAGGTGGCCGAGGGACGAAGCCTCGGCGACCCGGAGACGATCCACTTCGGCCTGATCCCGCGCTCGCACCGGGGGATCGTCGCGATCAACGAGCTGCCGGACCTCGCCGAGCGGATCCAGGTGGCGATGCTCAACGTGATGGAGGAGCGCGACATCCAGATCCGGGGCTACGTGCTGCGGCTTCCGCTCGACGTACTCGTCGTCGCCTCGGCGAACCCGGAGGACTACACCAACCGCGGTCGGATCATCACCCCGCTCAAGGACCGGTTCGGCGCCGAGATCCGCACCCACTACCCGGTCGCCCTCGAGGACGAGGTGGCGGTGGTCCGCCAGGAGGCCCACCTGGTCGCCTCCGTGCCCGACCACCTGGTCGAGATCCTGGCCCGCTTCACCCGGGCCCTGCGCGAGTCGAGTGCGGTCGACCAGCGCTCCGGCGTCAGTGCCCGGTTCTCCATCGCCGGCGCGGAGACGGTCGCTGCTGCGGCCCTGCACCGCGCCACGATCCAGGGCGAGGACGAGCCCGTCGCGCGGGTCGTGGACCTCGAGACCGCCGTGGACGTGCTGGGTGGCAAGGTCGAGTTCGAGACCGGCGAGGAGGGCAGGGAGGAGGAGGTGTTGACGCACCTGCTGCGCACCGCGACCTCGGAGACCGTCCGGGTGCACCTGCGCGGGCTCGACTTCGCCGTGCTCCTGGCCGCGCTCGAGGACGGTGCGTCGGTCGTGACCGGCGAGCAGGTCACCGCCCGCGACTTCCTGGGAGGGCTTCCGATGCTGGGCGAGTCCGACCTGTACGACCAGGTCTGCGACCGGCTCGGCGCCACCAACGACGGCGAGCGGGCGAGTGCTCTGGAGCTCGCGCTCGAGGGGCTCTACCTGGCCCGCAAGGTCAGCAAGGACTCCGGCGACGGAGAGACGGTCTACCGGTCATGACCTCGCGGGACCCCGCAGCCCGACGGCGCGCCCGCTACGGCAGGTACGCCGGGGGCCCGGACCCGCTCGCGCCACCGGTCGACCTGGCCGAGGCGCTCGACGCCATCGGCGAGGACGTGATGGCCGGCTACTCGCCGGAGCGCGCCATGCGCGAGTACCTCCGTCGCGGCGACCGGGACCGCAGCGGTCTCGACGACCTGGCCCGCCGGGTCGCCGAGCGACGCCGCGACCTGCTCTCGCGGCACCGGCTGGACGGGACACTGCAGGAGGTGCGGGAGCTGCTGGACCACGCGGTCCTGGAGGAGCGCAAGCAGCTGGCCCGGGACCTCGACGACGACGCCCGGTTCGCCGAGATGCGGATCGAGAACCTGCCCACCTCGACCGCTGCCGCGGTCAACGAGCTCGGTGACTATGAGTGGCGCAGCCCCCGGGCGCGCGAGGACTACGAGCGGATCAAGGACCTGCTGGGACGCGAGCTCCTCGACCAGCGCTTCGCGGGGATGAAGCAGGCGCTCGAGCAGGCCACGGACGAGGACCGGCAGCGCGTCAACGAGATGCTCGCCGACCTCAACGAGCTCCTCGAGGCGCACCGCCGCGGCGAGAACACCGACCAGCAGTTCGCCGACTTCATGGACAAGCACGGCGACTTCTTCCCCGAGCGGCCCGAGTCGGTGGAGGAGCTGATGGACGCGCTGGCCGCCCGGGCGGCCGCCGCCCAGCGGATGCGGAACTCGATGACCCAGGAGCAACGCGACGAGCTCGACTCGCTGGCTGCGCAGGCCTTCGGCAGCCCCGAGCTGATGCAGGGGCTGGCCCAGCTCGACGACAACCTGCGCGCGCTGCGGCCTGGTGAGGACTGGACCGGCTCGGAGCGCTTCGACGGCGAACAGGGGATCGGTCTCGGCGACGGGACAGGCGTACTCCAGGACCTGGCCGACCTCGACGACCTCTCCGAGCAGCTCTCCCAGACGTACGCCGGGGCCCGGATGGACGACGTCGACCTCGACAAGCTCGCCCGGCAGCTCGGCGACGCCGCGGCGGTCGACGCCCGGACCCTGGCCGAGCTCGAGCGCGCCCTGCGGGACTCGGGCTACCTCACGCGCGGGTCCGACGGACGGCTGAAGCTCTCGCCGCGGGCGATGCGTCAGCTCGGGAAGGCGCTGCTCCGCGACGTCGCGGACCGGATGTCGGGTCGTCAGGGGGAGCGGGACCTGCGGCGAGCCGGTTCGAGCGGTGAGCCGAGTGGCGCCACCCGTGAGTGGGCGTTCGGTGACACCGAGCCGTGGGACGTGACCCGCACCGTGACCAACGCGGTGCTTCGGGCCGCAGGAGAGGGACGCGAGCCGGGGCGGGGTGTTCGCCTCGACCTCCGTGACGTCGAGGTCGTCGAGACCGAGGCCCGCACCCAGGCCGCTGTCGCCCTGCTCGTCGACACGTCGTTCTCGATGGCGATGGACGGCCGGTGGGTCCCGATGAAGCGGACCGCCCTGGCCCTGCACCAGCTGGTCAGCACCCGGTTCCGGGGGGACCGCCTGCAGCTGATCGGCTTCGGCCGCGCCGCCGAGGTGATGGCCATCGAGGAGCTCACCGGGCTGGACGCGCAGTGGGACAAGGGCACGAACCTGCACCATGCCCTGCTCCTCGCCAACCGGCACTTCCGCAGGAACCCGCAGGCGCAGCCGGTGCTGCTGGTGGTGACCGACGGTGAGCCGACGTCACACCTGGAGCCCGACGGCGAGGTCTACTTCGCCTACCCGCCACACCCGCTCACGGTCGCCTACGCCGTGCGCGAGCTCGACAACGCGGGCCGCCTGGGCGCGGCGACCACCTTCTTCCGTCTCGGGGACGACCCCGGGCTGGCTCGGTTCGTGGACCAGCTCGCACGGCGGGTGGGCGGCCGGGTGGTCGCTCCCGAGCTCGACGACCTCGGCGTCGCGGTGGTCGGAAGCTACCTGGGCGACCGACGTGGCAGGCCGTCGTACGACCACCTCTCGGACTGGTACGGCGGGCGCGGATCCTGGTTCGGCGGCTGACCCGGACGACAGCGGAGCCACCGCCTGGTCGAGCGCGAATTCTTCACTTTCGCCACGCCAGCCCCATGGACGCGGTTAGCCTCCAGAGACCGGTTCGACCGAAAACACACGATCTCGGGTCGCAGTCTTGGGGAGGACGCCAACCGTGAATGACGCCATGCTGTCCGTACGACGAAGCGCCAGCCGCTCTGCCGCTGCCGTCCTGCTGTCGATGACCCTCCTGGTCAGCGGCGCCCTCGCGGCGACCGCCGACACCGGGATCGACATCTCGCGCTGGCAGCATCTGCACGCCCTCAACTGGAGCAAGGCGAAGGCCGACGGGGTCACCTATGCCTTCATCAAGGCCACCGAGGGTCGGACCTACACGAACCCGTACTTCGCGGGGGACTGGAAGGCCACCGGTTCCCGCGGGATCCTCCACGGCGCCTACCACTTCGCCCGCCCGAGCCGCGGCACGGCCGCAGCCCAGGCGCGGCACTTCGTCAGCGTCGCCGGCCTGCAGGCAGGCCGTGGGGTGCTGCCCCCGGTGCTCGACCTCGAGGTCACCGGCCGGCTCGGCGTCAAGGCGCTGCGCACCTGGACCGCGACCTGGCTGCAGAACGTCGAGCGGCTGACCGGTCGCACTCCGATCATCTACGTCTCCCCGTCCTTCTGGGAGCAGCACCTGGGCAACAGCCGCGCCTTCCACCACTACCCGCTGTGGGTCGCCCACTACGGCGTGAAGTCTCCGCGAGTGCCGGGCGGCTGGCCGCGCTGGACGTTCTGGCAGCGGACCAGCGGCGGGCACATCGATGGGATCGCGGGCCGCGTCGACCTGAACCGGTTCAACGGAGACGGGACCCAGCTCGCCCGGATGGCCAACCGCCGGATCGCCGTGAGCCCCAGCACCGTCGGCACGAACGTCCCGGCGCCGCCCTCACCGACGACCCTGAGCATGAGGGCCAGCAAGTACTCCGTCTACGCCGGCACCGCCGTGCGACTCCGTGGTGTCCTCAAGTCCGCCAAGGGTGCGCTGGTCGACAAGACCGTGACGCTCTGGCGCCAGCCCGCCGGCGCGACCAAGGCCACCCGGATCGGTCGCACGACCACCGGCAAGTACGGCCGCTACTCCTTCTCGACGACTCCCAAGCGCACGGCGTCGTACGTCGTGAAGTTCGGTGGCGGCACCGCGTACGCGAGGGCGACCTCGCCGGCCAGGAACATCAACCTGCTCGACGCCGAGCCCACCACGCTCGGTGTCGCGGCCACCCGCACCCTGGTCTACCCCGGTCAGGACACGACGATCACCGGGGCGCTCTTCACGGCGAAGGGCTCCGTCGGAGGACGCACGGTGGAGCTCTGGCAGCAGCTGGAGGGCGCGGTCTCGCAGACCAAGCTGCGCACGGTCACCACCAGCGCGACGGGCCGCTACTCCTTCACCCTGCACCCGACCGTGACCGCGACGTACGTCGTGAAGTGGGCGGGCAACACGCGGTACGCCGCGTCGTCGTCGATCCCGGCCAAGATCACCTACCGGCGCACCATCCCGACCACGGTGACCCTGAGCTCGAGCCGCACCGGCCTCTACCCGGGAGAGACGGTCGCGCTCTCGGGAACGCTCGTCTCCGAGCTGGGCACGATGGGCCCGCAGACGGTCAAGCTCTACCGTCAGGACGCCGGTGAGGCCGAGGCCACGGTGGTCTCGACCTTGACCACGGACGCGGCCGGAACCTTCTTCACCGCGATCTCGCCGACCGACACCGCGAAGTACACGGTCCGTTACCCGGGAGCAGCGACCTACGACCCGGCGGCGTCGAGCACGGTCGGGATCCAGGTCCTGCCCCAGGAGCCGACCACCATGACCGCCTCGGCGCGACGCACCACGATCGCGCAGGGTCAGGGCACCACGTTCCGCGGGCGGCTGCGCACGGTCGCCGGCACCGGGGTGGCCGGCATGCGGGTCGTCATCATGCGGCGCGTGGCCGGCGAGAGCACCTGGCGCCGGGCCAAGGTCGTGACGAGCTCCGAGGACGGTGGCCGGTGGAGCACGCTGGTGACCCCCAAGAAGACCAGCGTCTTCAAGGCCGTCTGGGCCGGAAGCCCGCGCTACCCCGGCTCCACGTCCCCGAAAATCCGGATCGTCGTCCGCTGACGCGGCGCATCTTGTCCTCCAAACCCCCCTGACGCGGCGCATCTTTCCCTCCAAACACCCCTGAAGCGGCGCATCTTGTCCGTGAACAAGGCTGAAGTGGCGTGTGTTGTTGGCGCGCCGGGGTAGGAATGGGTCATGGCACACGTGAACCGGGTCCAGATCGTCGCCGTCGCCCCAGAGGTGGCGGTGGCCTATCTCCGAGACTTCTCGCACGCCGTGGAGTGGGACCCGGGCACCGTGAGCTGCACTCGGACGTCCACAGGTGCGATCGGCCTCGGCAGCACCTGGCGCAACGTGTCGAAGTTCCTCGGCCGCGAGACCGAGCTCGAGTACGAGCTCACCGTCGACGAGCCCGACCGGCTCGTCTTCACCGGCAAGAACCGCACCGCCACCTCCGTCGACGACATCCGGCTGACTCCCGAAGGCCTCGGCGCGCGCCTGGAGTACGACGCCACGGTGACCCTCAACGGCCTCGCGAGGTTGACCGACCCCGTCGTACAGCTGGCGTTCAACCGAATCGCCGACCCCACCGTGCAGCAGCTCGCCGAAACGCTCGAGCGTCTCGGGACACGCACCGAAAGTTGAAAGCGTCGCCGAAAGCGCTTGCCAACTCCTACACTGACATCGACCTCCGGAGGGGGAGGCTGGGGACAGGGGTGGCACGGGTGACCGGTGATGCCGCGTGGGAGAACGCAACCATGGAGCGCCTGCACGCCTTCATGCGGCGCCTCCACGCGCGCGAGGACCTCGAGTCCCTCCTCGAGGAGATCGCCGACGGGATCACGCAGGGCGTGGGCTTCGGCACCTGTGCGATCAACCTGCTCCGCGACGACGGGATGATCGAGACGGTCGCCGTCTCGGGCGACATCGACGTCCGTGAGGGTCTGCTCGGCCGGACCGCGAGGAAGGAGGACTTCCTGCGCGACTTCGGTGAGGGCGACGAGTGGGGCATCCTCCGCTTCGTTCCACACGAGCGCTACCACGACTGGGAGATCCAGTCCCACATTCCCGACTTCGAGCCGATCGACCACCCCGACGCGTGGCATCCCCTCGATGCCCTGTACGCACCCCTCGAGGGTCCCAGTGGCGAGCTCGTCGGGTTGCTGTCGGTCGACATGCCCCCGGGCCTGGTCAAGCCGAGTGCCCAGATCCAGCAGCTGCTCGAGATGTACGCCGTGCAGGCAGGTCTCGCCATCGTCGCAGCGGACTACCGCAGCCAGCTCAACCAGCAGATCCGGCTGGGCGAGGCCCTGCGTGCGGTGATGACCCCTGCGGTGGCCGAGCTGAGCCTGGCCAATGTCGTGGAGGCCAGCCTGCCGCCGCTGCTGAAGGGCCTCGAGGGTCGCCGGCTGTGGTTGCGGATCTGGGACACCGACTCGGGGGCCCAGGGCGGATTCTGGTCGCTCCCCGAGGACCCCGACCTCAAGTCCAGCGCAGCAGAGCTCGCCGTGATCGCCGACAAGCTCGCCCACGACTGCTGGGCGCGTCAGGACGCGGTGCGGATCGCCGTCGACCTCCCCGCGCCGCTCGACGTCCTGTCGCAGGCCGAGGTCGACGTGGTCCTCGGCTACCTCGCCAGCCAGGACACCAGCTCGACCCTGTTCGTGCCGATCGGGGCCGGCGCCGACTGCTTCGGATACGTCCACATCAGCCGGGCCGCGCAGGACCCGCACTGGAGCGAGCTCGAGGTGCGGACCGCACTGGAGATCGGTCGCGACCTCGGCCGGACGACGCAGCACGCGCGGCTGTTCGAGCGTGAGGCCATGGTGATCAACGAGCTTCGCCAGCTCGGCGACTACAAGGGCCGGCTGGTCTCGACCGTGTCGCACGAGCTGAAGAACCCGCTCACCGCCATCACCGGCCACCTGGAGATGCTGGAGAGTCCTGACAGCCCGCAGATGGCGAACAGCTCACTGGCCGCGATCGGGCGCAACACGCGCCGCCTGGCTTCGATGGTCGAGGACCTCAACCTGCTCTGGCGCGTCGACGACCCCAACCGTCCGGTGGTCGCCGTACCCGTCGACCTCGCCGGGGTGTTGCGGGAGGCGGTCGAGCTCCATTCCGTCCACGCCGAGCTCAACGATCTCGAGATGGTGCTTCGCGACCGGGACGCGAGCCCCGTGGCATCCGGTGAGACCGTCGAGATCGACCGCGTGGTCACGAACATCGTCGGCAACGCGGTCAAGTACACGCCGCCCGGCGGCCTGGTCGAGATCGACTACGGGGTCGACGGCAACGAGGTGTGGTTCAGCTGTCGCGACACCGGGCTGGGCATCTCCGAGTCCGACCAGGCGGAGCTCTTCACCGAGTTCTTCCGCAGCCGCAACGTCTCCGCGCTGGCGCTCCCAGGCACGGGCCTGGGGCTCAGCATCGTGAAGCGGATCGTGGACCGCCACGGCGGGTCGATCCAGGTGGAGTCCGAGCTGGGCAAGGGCAGCGTGTTCACCGTGCGTCTGCCCCGCGCTGCCTAGGAGCCGGAGATCCGCTCGATCAGGGCGGTCGTCGAGATCGACGGTGTCCGCGGCAGGTAGACGACCTCACAGATGTCCTCGAACTCGTCGAACTTGCCTGCCCAGTCGTCACCCATCACCAGTACGTCGGCCGCGTGCTCGAGGATGTAGTCACGTTTGAGCTCCAGGCTCTCCTCGAGGAAGACACCGTCGACGTCCTTGAGCTCGCTGACGATCTCCATGCGTTCGCCCTCGGAGAACACCGGGGACCGGCCCTTCTTCCGTTCGTTCAGCGCGTCAGCCGAGACGCCGACGATCAGCCGGTCGCCGAGCGCTGCGGCGCGCTTGATCACGCGCAGGTGGCCGACGTGGAAGACGTCGAAGGTGCCGAAGGTGATGACGGTCTTGGACATCCCGTCATCCTGCCAGAAGTCGTGGTTTGCGAGGCTGGGGGGATGGACCCGGACCTCCGCAGCGCCCGCCGGGCGGTCGCGGCCGTCTTCGCGCTGAACGGATTCGCCTTCGCCACATGGATGTCGCGGATGCCCGACGTGCGGCACCTGCTGGACCTGACACCCGGGGAGCTGGGGCGTCTCCTGCTGGCTCTCTCGTTGGGAGCCGTGCTGGGGCTGCCGAGTGCCGGGCGGGCCGTCGGCCGTTGGGGTCCGGCCCGCACGGTGGTCGTGGCGTCGGTGGTGGCGGCCGCAGGACTCGTCGTCGCCTCCGTCGGAGTCGACGCGGTGGGCTCGGTGGGGCTCTGCGCGGTCGGGCTCTTCTGCTACGGCGTGGGCACCGGGGTCTGGGACGTCGCGATGAACGTCGAGGGAGCCGAGGTCGAGAGGCGCCTGGACCGGTCGATCATGCCGCGGTTCCATGCCGCCTTCTCCGTCGGAACCGTCGCCGCGGCCGGACTGGGCGCGGCCGGATCTGCCCTCGAGGTCCCGATCGAGCTGCACGTGGGCGCCGTGGCGCTGCTGGCGGCGCTGGTGCCGGCAGCCGCGGTCCGTGCCTTCGCCGCGGTCCCTTCGTCCTCGGGTCCTCGCCGGCCCGACCCCCGTCACCAGCGGCGCAGCGCCTGGACCGAGCCGCGCACGGTGGCGATCGGACTGATGGTGCTCACGCTCGCGCTGACCGAGGGCGTGGCCAACGACTGGCTGGCGGTGGCGCTGGTGGACGGGTACGACGTGCCGCGCTGGGCCGGCTCCCTGGGGTTCGCGGCGTTCGTGGCGGCGATGACCACCGGCCGGGTGCTCGGTACCCCGCTGCTCGACCGGTTCGGCCGGACGGCGGTGCTCTGGTCCACGATGGCCCTCGCCGTGGCGGGGGTCATGCTGGTGGTCCTGGGCCATCACCCGGCCTGGGTCGTGGTCGGGATCCTGGCCTGGGGCCTGGGCGCCAGCCTCGGCTTCCCGGTCGGCATGAGCGCGGCCGCAGACGACCCGATCGGCGCCCCGGCGAGGGTCAGCGTGGTGGCCACCATCGGCTACCTCGCGTTCCTCGCCGGGCCACCGTTGCTCGGAACGCTCGGAGACCGGTACGGCGTGCTCCCGGCCCTACTGGTCGTCGCGGTCGTTCTGGTGCCCGCCACCCTGCTGGTCCCGGCTGCCCGTCGGGAGCACCGCCCGGCTGGCTGAGGCCGGGCCGGAGAACGGTCAGGTTCTGGTCAGGTGACCGGGTGCATGATCGGTTCGTGAGTGGTGTCTCGACTCCGCGGAGTACGCCGTGACGTACGCCTTGGCGACGGCGACGGGCTCGCCGCCCCGACCGGCCAGCTGGCGGCATCTGCAGGACGCATGGGTGGTCGCGATCGCCGCAGGGGCCGCGGTCGCCCTCCGGCTCCCCCTCCTGACGCGACCCGCCGGGCCCGACGAGGCCGGGTTCCTGCTCGTGGGGCAGCAGTGGAGGCCGGGGGCGAGCCTGTACGGCAGCTACTGGGTGGACCGGCCGCCAGTGCTCATCACGCTGTTCCGCCTGGCGGACCGGCTCGGTGGGCTGGTCGCCTTGCGACTGCTCGGCTGCGTGGCGGTCGTGCTCGCCATCGCCGGAGTGTGGGTGTCCGGCCGCATGGTCGGTGGAGCCCGCGCGGGTGTCTGGTCTGCTGTCGTGGCGGCCGGGTTGCTGTCCTCGACGCTCATGGGGTCCTTCGAGGTCAACGGCGAGCTGCTCGCCGCCCCTGCGACCGCCTGGGGAGTGGCCCTCGCGCTGCGTTCGTTGGCGCGGAGACCGGGCGTCGTCTGCTGGGCGGCGATGGGTGCCGGCGCCTGCGGGGCGACGGCCCTGCTGATCAAGCAGAACATGGCAGAGGTGCTGGTGTTCGCCGTGGCCGTCTGGGTGCTCGCCTCCAGGCACGGACGGGGCGACCGTGCGGCCCTTCGTCGGCGGCTCGTCTCCGGGCTCCTCGGCGCGGTTGCGGCCGTGGGGTTGGTGGCCGCCTGGGCCCTCTGGCACGGCACCAGCCCGGGGGGAGTGTTCTACGCGATGTACCCGTTCCGGCTCCAGGCCGCGCGCTCGCTCCTCGCAGAGTCCCGGGCGTCGACCATCGGCCGGTTCGGCATGCTTCTCCTGCGCCTGGCCGTCAGCGGCACTCCGGTGCTGGTCTGGCTGCTGGTCCGTGCGGTACGTCGGCGTCGGCTGCGCGGGCCGGTGCCCGTGGCGCTGATCATCCTGCTGGCCTTCTCGACGGCGTCGATCCTGGCCGGGGGCGGCTACTGGAGTCACTACCTGGTCGAGCTGGCGGTCCCGATGTCGCTCGCTGCGGGCATGCTGGCGATCGCGGAGTACCGGATAGCCCAGCGAGTCACGGCCGCAGTCGTCGCCATCGGTGTCGTCTCGGTGGTGGTGTCGGCGGTCGGTCCGGTCCGGTCCCCGGGCCAGACGGTCGGGCTCGCCGTGGCGCGGTCGGCGCGACCGGGCGACTCCATCGTCAGTCTCTTCGGCAGCGCCGACATCGTGCGGGCGTCCGGGCTGGCCGCCCCCTACCCCTACCTCTGGGCCCTGCCGGCAGCGACCCTCGACCACGAGATGCACGTGCTCGACTCGACCCTGCGGGGGAGGACGCCGCCGACGTGGGTGGTACTCCGTGACCAGGGGACCTACCGACGCCTCACCAGCGAGGTCCGCGGCGTGCTGAGGACGGCGTACATGCCGGTCGCGGAGGTCTGCGGACGGGTGGTCTACCTGCGCAACGGCGACGGGCGCTGGCGCACGCCCGGCTCTCCGCACTGCTGAGTCCGGTGGGTGCGGCCCACCCCACGCTCAGGGCCGGTCGGGCACAATCGGGGCACCATGAGCACCGCGATGATCACCTCCCGGGCCGACACGGGCACCGACGCCGACCAGGTACGCCGGCGCGGGCTGCGCAGGATGCGCGCCCTCGCGGTGTCACTGCTGCTGTTCGCCGCTGTCGTCTACCTCCTAACCCGGGGGACCGACGGCTTCCTCGGCTTCGTCAACGCCGGTGCCGAGGCGTCGATGGTCGGCGCGATCGCGGACTGGTTCGCGGTGACGGCGCTCTTCAAGCACCCCCTGGGGATACCGGTGCCGCACACGGCGCTGATCCCGCAGCGCAAGGAGATGCTCGGCCGGAGTCTCGAGGAGTTCATGGCCGACAACTTCCTCCAGGAGCCGGTCATCCGCGAGCGGGTGGCGGCCGCGAACCCGACCCTGCGCCTGGGCGTGTGGGTCTCGGAGCCCGCGAACGCGCGCAAGGTCGTCGACGAGGTGGCAAGCCTGATCCGCACGGGCTTGGAGCGGCTGCGCGACGAGGACGTACGGGTCCTGGTCGAGGAGGCGTTGATCCCGCGGCTCGTCGAGGAGCCGATCGCTCCGGTCGCCGGGAGCCTGCTCGAGGAGATCGTCCGCGACGACGCCCACCACGGCGTCGTCGACCTGATCCTGGAGGAGGGTCACCGCTGGCTGACACAGAACGCGGAGACGTTCACCGACGTGGTCGGGGAGCGCGCCCCCTGGTGGTCACCCCCGCGCCTCAACGAGGCCGTCACCGCCAGGATCCACCTCGAGGCGGTGCGCTGGGTCGCCGACATCAAGGCGGACCCGCACCACAGCGCCCGGGAGGCGCTCGACAGCCTGCTCGCCCAGCTGGCGCGTGACCTGTGCACGGACCCGGCGACCCAGGAGCGCGCCGAGCGCTTCAAGGAACGCGTCCTGGACCACCCGCAGATCATCACGACGGGAATGTCCCTGTGGGACGCCTTCCGCCGCGCCCTGCTCCAGGCGCTCCAGGACCCTGACGGACCGGTCCGGGCCCGTGCCCAGCAGGAGCTGGTCGCCTTCGGTGGGCGTCTGAGCACCGACGACGCGAGACGGGAGCACTACGACCGGATGGCCAGCGACCTCGCCGTCTTCGTCGTGGAGCGGTACGGCGCCGAGCTGACCACCGTGATCACCAGCACGATCGAGCGCTGGGACGGCAAGGAGGCCGCCCGCAAGATCGAGCTGCACGTGGGCCGTGACCTGCAGTTCATCCGGATCAACGGCACGGTGGTCGGCGGACTCGTGGGCGTGCTGATCCACACCATCAGCCTGCTGGTGGGGTAGCCCTGTGCGCTGGGGGAGAATCACCGCATGAGCGAGCCGATGGACGTACCGATCCGCGAGCAGTCGATCCGCCTGGGTCAGTTCCTCAAGCTGGCCAACCTGATCGAGAACGGCGCGGACGCCAAGCAGGTCGTCACCCAGGGGCTGGTCACGGTCAACGGCGAGGTCGACACCCGGCGCGGACGCCAGCTCGTCCATGGCGACGTGGTCACCCTCGGCGCGCTGTCGGCGAGGGTGTCCGACGAGGCGTCGGCGGACGACCTGCCCTGGTGAGACTCGACAGGCCGTCCGGACGGCCTGTCAGCGGACGTCGAGCAGGTCCACCACGAAGATCAGGGTCTCGCCGGGCTTGATCACGCCACCAGCGCCGCGGTCGCCGTAACCCAGGTGCGGGGGGATGACGAGGCGGCGACGGCCGCCGATCTTCATGCCCTGCACGCCCTGGTCCCAGCCCGCGATGACCTGGCCGGCACCGAGGCGGAACTGGAGCGGGTCCCCGCGGTTGTAGGACGCGTCGAACTCCTCGCCGGTGGAGTGCGCCACCCCGACGTAGTGGACGCTGACGGTCTTGCCGGCCTCGGCCTCTGCGCCGTCGCCCTCGGTGAGGTCGGTGACCTCGAGGTCGGTCGGGGGAGGCGTGTCGGGGAAGTCGATCTCGGGCTTCTCAGTCATGCGGCAAGCCTGCCACACGCCTGCGTGCCCGCAACCGGGCGCCGGGGCAGGCGGATCGCGGGGGTGGGGTCGACCCCGGATCAGCCGAGGCCGCCACGGTGGGCCTCGATCACGGCCTGCTCCGTGGCGGGGTCGAGCCCGAACGCAGGGACGCCGGCCTTGGTCGGCGGGTCACCGACCACGCGCAGCCACGCCCAGGTGTCCGCGACCGTCGCGTGCATCGGCCGGCAGCGCAGGCCGGTGGCCACGGCGCGGGAGACGTCGGTGTGCACGAGGCCGTCCATGGGCGGCCCCGGGGGCAGCCAGCCGGGCAGCTCCGTGAACCGTTCGAGGCCGAACTCATCGACGACGCGAGGCGGCACCCACACCAGCTCCGCGTCGCTCCCGGTCACGTCCACGCACGCCTCGAGAAACGAACCGAAGGTGGTGTGCCCCTCCGTGTTGACCAGGTTGTAGGGACCCGCCAGCCCGTTCTCGAGCCCGTCCAGCAGCCACCGGGCCAGGTCGCGTACGTCGACGAAGCGGAAGGGCTTGTCCTGGGGTCCGGGCGCGAGCACCTCCCCACCTCGCTCGGCACGGCGGAGCCAGTGCGTCAGCACCCCGATGTCGTCGTACGGACCCAGGATCACCCCGGCCCTGGCCAGGAGTGCCCGGTCGCCGAAAGCGTCCAGCGCGGCGAGCTCACCGCCGCGCTTGTTCTCCGCGTACGACGCCTCGTCCGCGTCTGCCGATGCGTCTACGGTCGGCCACGACTCGTCCATCCCCAGGCCCGTGGGTGGCGAGTACACCGCGCGGCTGGAGATGTAGCCGAAGCGCCCGACCCGACCGGCCAGAGCTCGGGCGCTGTCCCGCACGACCCGGGGCGCGTCCGCCCAGGTGTCGACCACGAAGTCCCAGCTGCCCTCACGGAGCGGCTCGAGGTCGTGGGTCGGGTCCGGTCACCGTGGAGCTGCGCGACCGCCGGGTGCGACCAGGGTCCGTGACCGCGGTTGAACGTCGTCACGGACCATCCGCGGTCGACGGCCTCGGTCACCACCGTGCGCCCGACGAAGCCGGTGCCACCGAGAACGAGCAGGCGCACCGTCAGGTCTGGTGCACGTAGGAGTCGAGCTGGTCCCGCTCGAACTCCAGCTCGCTCATCCTGCTCTTCACGACGTCACCGATGCTGATGATCCCGGTGAGCCGGCCCTCCTCGACGACGGGGACGTGGCGGATCCGGCGCTCGGTCATCACCTGCATGAGGTCGTTCACGGAGTTGGACCGGGAGCAGGTGTGCACGTCGGCGGTCATGATCTGGGAGACCGGGGCCTCGAGCACGCCCGGGTCGGAGTGGAGCTGGCGAACGACGTCGCGCTCGCTGACGATGCCCTCGACGGCGGCGCCGTCCGAGCTCACGATGAGCGCACCCACGTTGTGGTCGGCCAGGAGAGCGAGAAGCTCCCGCACGGTGGCACCGGGGGCCACCGTGATCACGTCATGGCTCGGCTTGGCGTTCAAGATCTCACTGATTCGCATCGTCGACCTCCTTCGCGGGCAAGTAGCCCAACGCTAGTGACTCGGGGCGGTGCTTGGATAGGGCTGTGACACGTGGTGAGCAGCGAGGCCTGCCGGCCGCCCTGGTGATGATGGGGTGGTTGTCGTTCGTCCTGTGGGCCGACCGGGCCTCGGGAGGCGGCGGGATCTGGCTGCAACGTGGGCTCGGGCTGGCGACGTGGCTGGTGCTGCTGTCCTCGATGCGGTGGTTCGACCCGGTGGTGCGGGTTCAGGCGATGGTCGTGGTCTGCTTCGCGACCGTGGTGGAGTACATCTTCAGCCCGACGCTCGAGGTCTACCTCTACCGGTTCGACAACGTGCCGGCCTACGTCCCGCCCGGACACGGGCTCGTCTACCTCTCGGCCTTCGCGCTGGGTCACTCGATGCTCGTCCAGCGGCGACCCCGGGCCGCGGTCACGGTGGTGCTCGCGGGGCTCGGCGCGTGGGCGGGCTACGGCCTCTTCCTGGCCGCGCGACCGGATGTGCTCGGCGCCTTCTGGTTCGGCTGTCTGGTGGCGTTCGTGCGGTGGGGCCCGTCGGTCCCCGTGTACGTCGGGGCCGGCGTCGTGGTGACCTGGCTGGAGCTGCTCGGCACGGGCCTGGGCACGTGGGCGTGGCAGTCCACCGACCCGATCCTGGGGGTGCCGATCGGCAACCCGCCGAGCGGGGCCGCCGGTGGGTACGGCTGGTTCGACCTGGTCGCGCTCCTGGCCGCTCCCGCCCTCCTGCGGAGGCTCAGTCGGCGTCGGGATCGGCGTCGAGCCCCCGACCCGCCTCTGGAGCCGGTCGTCGACGCGCGCTGAGATCGTGGACGGAGCCCGGCCGCCTGGGGCGGTAGTCCGGGTCGTCCTCGTCGTCGGGAAGAGTGCCCAGCAACGACAGCACCTGGTCGTGCAGCGGGCCGTTGGTCGCCAGCGCGTTGCCTCCGGTGGGACCGGGCTTTCCGTCCAGGGAGGTGAACGTGCCGCCGGCCTCGCGGACGATCACGTCGAGGGCGGCCATGTCGTAGAGCTCGAGGTCCGGCTCGACCGCGATGTCGACCGATCCCTCGGCGACCATCATGTAGGACCAGAAGTCGCCGTACGCACGGGTGCGCCAGCAGCGACGCGCGAGGGAGAGCAGGTCGTCGAGCCGGTCGCGGTCCTCCCACCCGGTCAGGGAGGCGTAGGACAGCGACGCGTCCTCGAGCCGCGACACGTCGGAGACCCGGCACTCGGTCGCCTTCATCAGCGACTTGCCGGTCCAGGCTCCACCGTCCTTGTGGGCCCACCAGCGACGGTTCAGCAGCGGGGCGCTGACCACGCCGGCCACCACCTCGTCGTCCACCATCAGCCCGATCAGCGTCGCCCACACGGGAACGCCGCGCACGAAGTTCTTGGTGCCGTCGATCGGGTCGATGATCCACCGCCGCTGGCTGTGCCCGGTCGATCCCTCCTCCTCGCCGACCACCGCGTCGCGAGGACGGGCGCGCGACAGCGTGCGACGGATGGCCTGCTCGACCGAGCGGTCCGCGTCGGTGACCGGCGTCAGGTCGGGCTTCTGCATCACGTGCAGGTCGAGCGCCTTGAAACGCGACTCGGTCAGCGAGTCGGCGTCGTCCGCGAGGACGTGCGCCAGCCTGAGGTCGTCGGTGTAGTACGCGGGCATGGCTGACAGGGTATGCCCCGCATCGAGGCTTAGGCTGGAGGCATGGAGATAGCCGGGCTGCCTCTGCACTTCCTCGTCATCCACGCCGCCGTGGTCTTCACCCCGCTTGCAGCCGTCTCGGCCGCGACGTTCGCGCTGGTCCCTCGTTGGCGGTGGCTGACCCGCTGGCCGACGGCTGCTCTGGCCGTGGTGGCTCTGGGGTCCGTCGCGACCGCGGTCCTGTCGGGCAACAGCTACCTGAACGCCCATCGTCAGCTCGAGCCGATCGTGGCGACGCACAAGTCCCGGGGCACGCTGCTGCTGTGGGCCATGGTGGTGTTCGCGGTCCTGGTGCTGGTGGCGGTTCGCTACCTCGCCAGCGTCACTCCACTGGCGAGCGGGCGCGGAGCGCGCTCGAGCCCGCGGCCGTCGCTCGAGCGGCCGCTCGTCGTGGCAGTGGTGCTGGTCGCACTCGTGGTCCTGGCGCTGGTGGTGCTGACCGGTGACGCCGGGTCGCGCGCCGTCTGGGGTGGTTAGCCGCCAGGCAGCTGGGGCGAGGGGGGCTAGTCGGGATCGGAGCCGTCGCGGGAGGCGAGCAGCCGCCTGAAGGAGTCGACCCGGTCGGCCTCGGTGTCGCCACGGACGATGGCGTCGTCGAGCCCGCACTCGGGCTCGTCCCGGCCATGAGAGCACCCGCGCGGGCAGTCGTCGGTGAGCTCCTCCAGGTCCGGGAAGGCGCCGATGAGCTGTCCCGGCTCGACGTGGGCCAGGCCGAACGACCGGATGCCTGGAGTGTCGACGATCCAGCCGCTGGGCCGGCCGTTGGCGGCAGGAAGCTCCAGCATCAGGGCCGAGGTGGAGGTGTGCCGTCCGCGCCCGGTCACCGCGTTGACGTGCCCGATCGCACGGTCGGTGCCGGGGACGAGGGCGTTGACCAGCGTCGACTTCCCGACGCCGCTGTGCCCGATCAGCACGCTGGTGCGTCCGGCGAGCCGGTCCCGGACCGCGCCGAGGTCGCCCCCGCGGGTGCAGACGACGTACGGAACGCCGAGCGGGCGGTAGATCGAGAGCAGGGTCTCGGGATCGGCGAGGTCGCCCTTGGTGAGGCAGAGCAGGGGCTCCATCCCGGCGTCGTACGCCGCGACGAGGGCCCGGTCGATCAGCCGGGGACGCGGCTCGGGGTCCGCGAGCGCGGCGACGACGACCAGCTGGTCGGCGTTGGAGACGATGACGCGCTCGACGGGATCGTCGTCGTCGGCGGTCCGCCGCAGCACGGTCTTGCGCTCCTCGACCTCCACGATCCGGGCCAGGCTGCCCTCGGCGCCCGAGGTGTCGCCCACCACCTTGACCCGGTCGCCGACGACGACGCCCTTGCGACCCAGTGGCCGTGACTTCATCGCGGTGACGAACCCGTCCACGCCCGGCACCATCAGGGTGTACCGGCCGCGGTCCACGGTGACGACGATGCCGATCTCCGCGCCCTCGTAGGAGGGCCGGTCCTTGGTGCGGGGGCGGGTGCGGCGTCGAGGTCGCTCGTAGCTCTCGGGGTCGTGCTCGTCGTAACGGCCGGTCACCGGAAGAGACCCGACCAGACTTCGGCGAACCCGGGGAAGGTCTTGCTCGTGGTCTCCACGTCCTCGACCAGCACGCCCGACACGGCGGCGCCGAGCACCACGCCGGCGTGCGCCATCCGGTGGTCGGCGTACGTCCGGAAGACGCCGCCGTGGAGCCGCGAGGGGCGGATGTCGAGCCCGTCTGGGCGCTCGGAGACGTCACCGCCGAGGTCCGTGAGCTCCTTGGCCAATGCGGTCAGACGGTCGGTCTCGTGCCCGCGGATGTGGGCCACTCCGCGAAGGTGCGACGGGGAGTCGGCCAGCGCGCAGAGCGCGGCGACAACAGGGGTGAGCTCGCCCACGTCGTGCAGGTCGAGGTCGACGCCGTGCAGGCCGCCGGTGCCGACGACGCGCAGGCCTTCGTCCGTCAGCTCCACCAGGGCGCCCATGGACGAGAGGATCTCGCGCAGCGCGTCTCCGGCCTGGGTGGTGCGGCGCGGCCAGCCACGCACCATGATCTCTCCACCGGACAGCGCCGCGAGGGCCACGAAGGGCCCGGCGTTCGACAGGTCGGGCTCGATCTCCAGGTCGACGGCGCGGACGGTCCCGGGAAAAACGTGCCAACGGTCGGCGTCGGTGTCGTCGACCTCGACGCCGTGCCGACGCAGGAGGTCGACGGTCATCTCGATGTGGGGGAGCGAGGGCACAGGCTTGCCGTCGTGACGTACGTCGACGCCCTGCTCGTACGCCGGCCCCGCGAGCAGCAGGGCCGAGATGAACTGCGACGACGCCGAGGCGTCGATGACGACGGTGCCGCCCGTGACCGAGCCGGTGCCACGCACGCTGAACGGGAGGGCTCCACGCCCCTCGTCGTCGATCTCGACGCCGAGGCCACGCAGCGCAGTCAGCACCTCACCCATCGGGCGGGTCCGCGCATGGGGGTCCCCGTCGAAGGCGACCACGCCCGTGCTCAACGCGGCGACGGGAGGGACGAAGCGCATCACGGTGCCGGCAAGTCCGCAGCGGATGTCCGCCGGCCCGTCGAACGCGCCCGGGGTGACCAGCCAGTCCGGGCCGGAGCTGTCCACCGTCGAGCCGAGAGCGGTCAACGCCGCCGCCATCAGCTCCGTGTCGCGCGAGCGCAGCGCGCGGGTCACGGTGCTCGGCCCGTCGGACAGCGCAGCCAGGACCAGGGCCCGGTTGGTCAGGGACTTCGAGCCCGGCAAGGAGACCGCCGCACGCACCGGACCCGTGGCCTCAGGGGCGGGCCACGGGTCCAGATGTGCGGTCGTCACGGTCACCCGCTCAGCCTATCGGCGTCGGGCGCCCGCTCTCACCGGCTGACGGACTTGGCGGCCAGCTTCGCCTCACGTCGTGCGGAGCGAGCGGTGCGGCGTACACCTCGTCGAGCGTCGTCGGCAGCGTGCCTGGCCCGCCAGGCGAGGCCCGGCCTGCCGTCGGTGTCGACGCTGGCGAGCAGGAGGCCTCCCAGCGTGGACAGGTTCTTGAAGAAGTGCAGCTGCTGCTGCTTCCGAACGGCGGCGTCGGACTCCTCCCAGAAGCGGTGACCGGCGGCGGTGGTCGGCACCAGGCTGGCGGCCAGCACGGTTGCCGACAGCCGCGGTGCGTGGTTGGTGGCGAGGGCAGCGGCGGCCAGAAGCTGGACTCCGGCGTTGATCCGGACCAGCGTCTGCGGGTCCTCGGGCATCGGCAGGCTGGGCGCCACCCGGTCGACCAGCGGCGTCAGCCGCTGGGTGACCGGCTTGGCCTTCGCTGCCATGGCATCGGAGTTCTTCAGGGCGCTGAGGCCGCCAACGACGAACGTCGAGGCCAGCAACGGACGGGCAATCAGTCTGGTGACGGTCATGCCACCTTCATACCCGATCGCCCGCCCGTCACTCACGGCGGCCGCTACGGCGTCAGTCGATGCAGGTCCCTCGGGAACAGCGAGACCTCCCGCACGTTGGCCACCCCGGCGAGTCGTGAGACCCAGCGCTCGAGGCCGATCGCGAACCCGCCGTGCGGGGGCACGCCGTACCGGAAGGTCTCGAGGTACGACGCGTACGGCTCGAGCGCGTGACCGCGGGCCGTCAGGGCCGCGACGTAGTCGTCGTACCGGTGCAGCCGCTGTGCCCCGCTCACCAGCTCGACGCCGCGGAAGATCAGGTCGAACGAGCGGGACCAGTGCGGTTCCTCGGGGTCCGGGTGGCTGTAGAACGCTCGACTGGCCGTGGGGTAGCCCTCGACGACGACGAAGTCACTGCCGTGCTCGCGTAGCCCCCACTCGCCGATCGCGCGCTCGTGGGCCGGCGCCAGGTCCGGCTCGTCGGCCGGAGCACCCGCGATCTCCAGCGCCTCGCGGAAGTGCAGCACCGGGAGCTCTTCGGGAACCACCGGGATCTGCGCACCGAGGAGGGCGACCTCGTCAGCCGCGGTCTCGTGGATGGCGGCCACCATCCCGGCCACGACGTCCCGCAGGACCGCCACCACGTCGCGATGGTCGCGCACGAACCCGAGCTCGACGTCGAGAGACACGTACTCCGCGAGGTGGCGCACGGTGTCGTGCGGCTCGGCCCGGAAGACCGGACCGACCTCGTAGACGCGCTCGAACACCCCGACCAGGACCTGCTTGTAGAACTGCGGGGACTGGGCGAGGTAGGCGGGCTGCCCGAAGTAGTCGAGCTCGAACACGTTCGCGCCGCTCTCGGTGGCCGAGGCGACCAGCTTGGGGCTGTGCACCTCGGTGAAGTCGAGACCGTCGAGCGTGTCCCGGAAGCCCCGCAGGCTGGCTGCTGCGAGCTGCCAGCGGGCCTGCCGCACCGGATGCCTCAGGGTGACCCCGGCGTGGTCGAGGAGGGTCGGCAGACCGGCCTGAAGGCTGGGTCGCCACAGCTCGACCGGGGGCGTCGCCGAGCGGTCGCCCAGTGCCTCGATCACCGGGTCTACGATCTCGAACCCCTGTGGTGCGGCGGGGTTGGCGACGAGCGTGCCGGTGACCGAGACGACCGTCTCCTCGCCGAGCTGGGCGACCTGGCCCACGGTCTCCGGGTCCTTGACCACGACCTGGGCCAGCCCGCTGCGGTCGCGGACGACGACGAACGTCACCGTGGCCAGCATCCGCCGGCGTTGGAGCCAGCCTTGGACCGTCACGCTGCTTCCGGGCTCGCGGGACGCGAGCTGGCTTGCGAGGACCCTGACCGGGCCGCGTCGTGGATGAGTGCTCTCGTACATGGTGTTCACCTCCTGGGTGGAGCCCCAGGAGGCGTGGGCGACGGGGTTGTTCGCGGTGCCACCACACCTTCGCCGTGACGAGCCGTCACAGCCTCTTCTCGTGCTCCGCTCGGAAGTGTCTTCGACTCCGGGGTGGACCCGCCCTCACAGCCTGGCCAGGAAGTGGCACTGGGGCGGTTCTCTGGGCTCCACCGGTCGGGGGCTACTCGTCTTCGTCGTTGCGGTGCCGCGATCCTAGGCCGCCGCCCCGCTCCCTGTCGAAGGGATTGTCGACGGCGTTGGGTGAGACGCCTCAGGGCGCCTTGACGACGGCGACGGCCACGTTGTTCGTGAGGTCGGCGTCCACCACGTCGTCGTCGGCCAGCACCGTGGCCGTCACAGTGCCGACGCCCACGTCCGGCCGCGTCACCCGGAAGGTGTAGGTCATCGGTCCGGTCGCCGCGCACTGGTAGACCGCGCCACCGCTCCCGGAGCAGTTGTGGTCGACCTGCTGCATGGAGATGTTCGGCGACAGGACGATCCGGACGGTCCCGGGGTCGGTTGCCGACACGCCGGTGACCGAAACGGTCACGTAGGCGAAGTTGTCGTTCTGGTTGCGCTCGCTCACGGAGACCGCTGGGTCGCCGTTGGGCTTCGGGTCGACCGGCGGAGGTGGCGGGTCGACCGGAGGAGGTGGCGGGTCCACAGGCGGGGGTGGCGGGTCCACCGGCGGGGGTGGCGGGTCCACCGGCGGTGGGTCGGGATCGCCGCCGGGACCCGGCCCGGGGTCGCCGCCGGGACCGGGGTCGCCGCCGGGACCGGGGTTGTCACCGGGACCGGGGTTGCCGCCGGGACCGGGGTTTCCCGGACCGGCCCCCCGGGTTGTCGGGGTTGTTCGAGTTCTCGGACTGGTCCGGAGCGGGGTCCTGCGGGGTCGGGTCCGGGAAGAGAGCCACGGGAACCGCTGCCGGTACGCCGGGGCCGGGGTCGGTGGGTCCGGGGGAGTCTCCGCCGTTGCCGCCCGAGCGTCCTCTGCCCCCGGTTCCGGGCTCCGCGTCCCCTCCCGCCGAGGCGCCTGGGTCTGCCGTGCCTTCCACTCGTTGCTGGGAGTCGTCGGCAGAGTTGACCTGGTCGCCTCCGTTGGTGACGAGCACCGCCACGCCCACCGCCGTCGCCACCCCGGCGGCGACCCCCGCCGCCGCGACGGTCTGGGCGTTGGCGAGGACGAAGTCCTTCGCCCGACCGAGTGCAACACCGATGACCCCGGCGCCCGCCCCTCCGACGGAGCCGAGGTAGCCGGCGGCGGCCCCGCCCAGGATCAGCGGCGCGAGCAGGCCGGCGAGGTTCGAGTTGACCTCGGTCAGCTCGAGGTACATGGCCGTGCACCGGGCGCACTCGTCGAGGTGCTGCTCGACCTTCTGGCTGTCGCGGCGGGAAAGGCCCTTGCGGACGTATCCGCCGAGGTGGTCGTGGGTCCAGCGGCAGTCCTCTCCGGCGAGGTCGGCCAGGTGGCTCTGGAGGAACGCCTGACGAAGTCCTTCGCGTGCCCGGTAGGCGAGGGCCGAGACCGAGTTGGCGCTCATGCCCAGCAGTGGCGCGATGTCTGCCGGCTTCTGACCCTCGACCTCGAGGTGCCACAGCACCAGCTGCCAGCGCTCGGGGAGCGAGGCGAAGGCCTTCGCGGCAGCCCCGCTCTCGAACCCGGCCACCGCGGTGTCCTGGAACGGCGTGCCTACGTCGTAGGGCGACAGGTCGTCCGTGCTCTGCACCCGCGAGGTCGCCCGGATCCGGTCCACGTGCAGGCGGCGTACAGCAGTCAGCAGGTAGGCGCGGAAGGCGACGTCGGGACCGCCGCCGTCCTGCAGGACGGCGAGAACCTTGGCGAACGCCTCGGAGACCAGATCGTCGATGTCCGGACCACGCATGAGCTGGCGGGAGAGTCGGTTGGCGGCCTCGACGTGGCGGGAGAACAGCTCCCCGTAGGCCGCGACGTCCCCACCCCGGACGCGCGAGATCAGCTCGGCATCCCCGGGGGTCTCGACAGCGTCAACCAGTTCGGTCATCAACACCTCAGACGGACGGGGGGTTCACTCCCGGTGGGGAGTCTATCCGCGTGCGGCCCACCGCGGCCGAAAAAAGTTCAGGAAACCTGCGTCATGACCCGTGGGTTCGCCCGTTTCACCCATGAAGGTCGATCCAGGCAACACGGGGAGGGGTCGCCCTTCAGAGGAGAAGGAGAGGGGCTCACGTGGCAATCTTCGCGCCTTGGTCGAGGAGAGACACGGGAGTCACGGCTGCCGTGATGGAGCTGTCGGAGGGCCTGCGGGGCGAGTTGCCCGCCGGTTTCGAGGCAGTGGGGGAACATCTGGCCGCCGGTCTGGACGCCTCTGTGGCATGCGCGGTCGCGGGACGCGACCTGGCTCGGAACGGTGCCGCCCTGGGTGAGGCACTGGACGGGCTCAGGTGCACGTTTGCACTGGTCACGGGGAGTGACCCCGACTTCGCAGCCACCGAGGCGTTGGGCCTGGCCTGGAGCGAGGCGACGTTGGAGTACCTCCACCACCTCTCGTGCGAAGACCCGCTGACCGGCTTGGCCAGCATGGCGCACGTGCGCAGCCGGCTGGCCGAGGTCTACCGGGGGGCCGCCCAGCTGGGCGGGTCCGCGGCGACCAGCCATGCCCTGGTGATGGTCGACCTTCCGTCACTGTCGACACCGAAGGACCACCGCTTCACCCGGGCGTTCCGTCTGGTCAAGCTCGGCGAGGCCGTGAGGGCGGTCTTCCCTGGCAGCGAGACCATCGGGGTCTGTCGCCGACGAGGGTGGCGGTGCTCGTACGACGCGGCCCGAACCTGGGCCGTGACGTCGCCAACCTGCGCGACTACATGGAGGACCTCGGTCTCGACGACGGCGACGCCAAGCTCTGGATCGAAGGGCTCCCGCCCAGCAACCTGGCCGCCGGTCGCCTGCTCGACGAGCTCGCCCGCACCTAGTCCGGGCAGACGTCAGGCCGTTGCGGGTGGCACCCGGTTAGATTGGCGCCATGTGCGGTCGCTACGCGTCGAGCAGACGCCCCGAGGACCTCGTCGAGGAGTTCGAGATCGACGAGTCGCGGGTGAAGGAGTCCCTCGAGCCGGACTACAACGTCGCGCCGACCGAAGCCGGTGTACGCCGTCCTGGAGCGGGGCTCGTCGCGCGAGCCGGACCAGCCCCCCCGAGCGACAGCTGCGGGTCCTCCAGTGGGGCCTGGTGCCGTCCTGGGCCAAGGACCCGAAGATCGGCTCCCGGATGATCAACGCCCGGATGGAGACCGTGGCCGAGAAGCCGGCCTACCGCCGTGCCTTCGCCAAGCGACGCTGCCTGCTTCCCGCCGACGGCTACTACGAGTGGTACCCCACCGAGCAGCTCACCAAGGCCGGCAAGCCGCGCAAGCAGCCCTTCTTCATCCGGCCCAGGGACGGCGGTGTCCTCGCGATGGCTGGGCTGTACGAGATCTGGCGTGACCCGGACCTGCCGGAGGACGACCCCGAGCGGTTCCGGTGGACGTGCACGGTGATCACCACGAGCTCCGAGGACGCCGTCGGTCACATCCACGACCGGATGCCGATGCTGGTCAACAAGGACCGGTACGACGACTGGCTGAGGGCTGGCGACCACGACAAGGACGCGCTGCTGAGCCTCCTGGAGCCGGCAGCCCCCGGTCGGCTGGAGGCCTTCCCGGTCTCCACCCTGGTCAGCAACGTCCGCAACAACGGGCCCGAGCTGGTCTCACCGCTGGCCGCGCAATGACCACGGTCCGCACGATCGACACCCCTCAGGGGGATGCCCGGCTCCACGTCGACCGGTCACGGCACCCGATCGTCACGCTGCTGCTGAGCCACGGCGCCGGAGGGGGTTGTGACGCACCGGACCTGGTGGCCCTGGCGCGCGCACTGCCCAGGCACGGAGTGTCGGTGATCCTTCTCGAACAGCCGTGGCGGGTGGCCGGACGCAAGGTCGCGGGGCCACCCGCGAGCCTCGACGTGGCACTCACCGCCGCGGTGAACGCGATCCGCCCCCGCACTCCACTCGTTGTCGGCGGACGCAGCGCCGGGGCGCGTTCGGCCTGCCGCACCTCGCGGGATCTCGGCGCCGCGGGCGTCCTGGCCCTGTCCTTCCCTCTGCACCCGCCCGGCCGGCCAGAGAGGACCCGGGTCGAGGAGCTGCGAGCGGTGCGGGTGCCGACGCTCGTGATCCAGGGTGAGGCCGACCCGTTCGGGGGGCCTGAGGAGTTCCCACCCGGCACCGAGCTCGCCGTGGTCCCCGAGGCCGACCACTCCCTGCGCGTGCCCCGCAAGGCTGCGCTCGCGCCCGCGGACGCCATGGGCATCGTGGTCGAGGCCACGCTCGAGTGGATCGTGCGGGAGATCGTGGGGAATCAGCACCGACCCTGAGGTGTTGAGCCGGAAGACACCCTCCTCGAGCGAAGGGAAGCCCGTGCACTGCACCCTTGATCGCCCCCGGGACGGCCATGCCCGGGCCCTGGCCTCCGCGCCGGTAGGCTGGGGGGCAATGACATCGCACCCCACCCCCGACGAGGTCGCCGTCCAAGCGCCCGAGACCGAGGACGAGCGCAACGCGCGGTTCGAGCGTGACGCGCTGCCCTTCCTCGACCAGCTGTACTCAGCGGCGATGCGGATGACCCGCAATCCCGCCGACGCCGAAGACCTGGTCCAGGAGACGTTCGCCAAGGCGTACGCCTCGTTCCACCAGTTCAAGCCGGGCACGAACCTGAAGGCCTGGCTGTACCGGATCCTCACCAACACGTTCATCAACAACTACCGCAAGAAGCAGCGGCAGCCCCAGCAGTCGATGGCCGAGGACGTCGAGGACTGGCAGCTCGCCCGGGCGGAGTCGCACACCTCCTCCGGGCTCAAGTCGGCGGAGGTCGAGGCACTGGAGCATCTGCCCGACTCCGACGTCAAGGACGCTCTCCAGCAGCTCCCCGAGGACTTCCGCCTGGCGGTGTACCTCGCCGACGTGGAGGGTTTCCCCTACAAGGAGATCGCGGAGATCATGGGGACCCCGATCGGCACCGTCATGTCGCGGTTGCACCGGGGTCGTCGACAGCTGCGCGAGCTCCTGGCCGACTATGTGCGCGACCGTGGCATGTCGGTCGCCGGCGCCCGTGAGGGAGGACGCTCATGAGCTGTAGCGACAGCTCGGGAGGCTGCTCGGAGATCCTCGAGCGAATGTTCACGTTCATCGACAACGAGCTCGACGGGGCGGACAGCGGTCAGATCCAGCAGCATCTGGACGACTGCGGCCCGTGCCTGGAGAAGTACGACCTCGAACGCCACGTCAAGGAGCTGATCGCGCGCAAGTGCGGTGAGCACGCCCCAGAGGCGCTGCGCGACCGCGTGCTGGGAGCGATCCGCCAGGTGCAGGTCGACCTCGAGCAACGGACCTGAAGTGTGACCCGGAGCCCGTGAACCGGACATGAGAAGAGCCCCTGGCCAGTGGCCGGGGGCTCTTTCGTGTGCCTGGGGTCAGGCGTTGGGGCGCTTACCGTGGTTCGCGGCCTTCTTCTTGCGGGCGCGGCGCTTGCGACCTGTCTTACCCATGGTGTCCTCCTCGAGACGTCGGGCTCCGGGTCGAGGTGCACCGAAGCAGAGCCCAGTGTCTCAGGACCGGCCACGCTCTGGCGAATCGGCCCCGGCATGATGGGCGGATGCAGGCCACACTCACGTTCACTGTCAGCGACCAGGACACGGCCGAGTCGCTCGGCTCGGGCGACCTCCCCGTCCTGGCCACGCCGCGACTCCTGGCCTGGTGCGAGGCGGCCACCTGCGCCGCGGTCGCACCGGGCCTCGACCCCACCCGAACCTCCGTGGGCAGCCGGGTCGAGCTCGAGCACCTCGGCGCCAGCCCCGTCGGCCAGCAGCTGACCGTGACCGCGGCGGTGAGCTACGAGGACGGGCGACTGGTGCGCTTCCGAGTGTCGGCCACCCACCCTGACGGCAGGCTCGTCGGCAGTGGCGAGATCACCCGCGTGGTGGTCGACCGGGACCGATTCCTGTCCCGCGTCACTCCAGCGTGAGCCGGAACCCCAACAGCTCGACGTCCGGGACGGGCGACCAGTCCCGCTCGGGGATACGGACGAAGCCGAGTCTCTCGTAGACCCGGCGTGCGTCGTCCATCCCCGGCATCGTCGAGAGCACGAGGCCGGCGTACCCGAGCTCCCGGGCCCGGGAGATGCACTGCCGCACGAGCGCCTCCCCGACGCCTCGGCCGCGGGCCGATGGGTTGACCACGAGCATGCGGAACTCCGCCTCGCGCTCCTGGGCGAGCTCCTGGTACGGCGACCCGTCGGGACAGAATGCCACCGCGCCGAGGATCTCGCCCTCCTCGTCGGCGACCCACACCTCCGCCTCGGCTGCCCTGAGCCGGGCATCACGCAGCTCGTTCACGTAGTCGGCTGTGTCCGGGATGTACCCCTCGCCGACGTACACCTGTGCGGTCAGCTCGCCGACTCGTTCCAGCTGGTCCTCGCGGACCGGGACGATCCGGTAGCTCACGTGGGCCCCGAGCTCAGATGCCGAAGGTGGCGCGGGGGTACGCCGCCCCGACGTCGGTGATCACGTTGACCAGGTAGGGGACGTTCGCGGCGAACGCACGATCCAGCGCCTCGCCGATCCGACCCGGATCGGTCACGGTCTCCCCGGCACCTCCCAGTGCCTTGACGACCTCGTCGTAGCGAGTGTTCGGCGCGAGGTCGGCGGCCACGTCGTAGCCGTAGAGCATCTGCATCGGCTGCTTCTCCAGGCCCCAGGCCGAGTTGTTCCCGACCACCATCACCACCGGCAGGTTGTGCCGGACCAGGGTGTCGACGTCCATGAGCGACATCCCCGCGGCGCCGTCGCCGTACAACAGGACCACCTGGGCCGACGGGCGCGCCAGCCTGGCGGCGATCGCCGACCCGAGACCCGCTCCGAGGCAGCCGTAGGGGCCGGGGTCGAGCCAGCCACCTGGCCGCTTCGGCTCGACGAACTTGCCGGCGAAGGACACGAAGTCCCCTCCGTCGCCGATCACGACGGAGTCGTCGGCGAGCCGGGGGACAAGCTCGCCGTAGATGCGGGCCGGGTGGATCGGGTCGGCCTGGGCAGAAAGAAGTGCGCGGTCACGCTCGACGGCCGCGGCCACGCCCTCCTGGAGCGAGCTCACCCACGCCGACCAGTCCGGTTTGCGGACGACCTGGTCGAGGGCCTGGTGCAGGCCGTCGAGGACCAGGGTCAGGTCGCCCGAGGCCGAGGACGCCAGGTCGGCGTGGGACGAGACCTGACCCGGTGAGTCGGCCAGGTGCACGACCTTGGCCGCCGGGGCACCGTCCTTGCCGCCGAAGGCGCCGTACCCGAGCCGGAAGTCCAGCGGGGTGCCGACCACGATCGCGAGGTCGCAGGTGCCCAGGGCCGTGCTCCGCGCCTTCGTGACCAGGAGCGGGTGGCCTCCCGGGATGACGCCGCGTCCCATGCCGTTGGTGATCGCGGGTACGCCGACTCCCTCGACCAGGCGCAGTG
This sequence comes from uncultured Actinomycetota bacterium, assembly GCA_963740525.1. GTDB lineage: Bacteria > Actinomycetota > Actinomycetes > Propionibacteriales > Nocardioidaceae > CAVUEG01. The sequence continues at coordinate 229,869 of CAVUEG010000001.1, read as the reverse complement.
CCGCCTCCTCGCCGTGGTCGGCCCACACGTCGGTCCCGAGGATCAGGACCGGACGCTGCGCCTGGGCCAGCATCTCCGCGATCTCCCCGAGCACCTCGGGGTCCGGCTCCAGGCGGGTCCGCGGAGCGACCTGCGGGGTGGCGGCCGACGTCTGGGCGAAGAACTCGTCCATGGGGACGTCGACGAAGACCGGGCCCCGGTGCGGGGCACCCGCGACGGAGAACGCCTGGTCGAAGGCGCCCGGGATCTCGCCCACCGTGTGCACCGTGCGCGCGAGCTTGGACACCGGGGCGAAGATCGGCGGTTGGTCGAGTTCCTGGAGGCTGCCCGAGCCCCAACGGTTGGCAGGTGCCCGGCCGCCCACCACCACGAGGGGAGAGCCTGCGAACTGGGCCTGGGCGACCGCGCTGACGCCGTTGGTCACGCCGGGACCGGCGGTCAGCACGGCCAGCCCGGGGATCCGGGTCAGCTTGCCGGTGGCCTCGGCTGCGAACGCCGCGGTCTGCTCGTGGCGTACGTCGAGGATCCGCATCGGCGGGTCCGCCTTCACCGCGCCGTCGTACATGGGGAACACGTGGGCCCCCGAGAGGGTGAACATGGTCTCGACGCCATGCGCGCGGGCCACGGCGACGGCATGATCGCCTCCGTGGCCGTCCACCTGGGTCTCGTCGGTCTCGGTCCGGTCCGTGGAGGTGTCGGTCATGAGCCGAGGTTACCGACGAGAAACCCGGATCCGGCTGGGGGTCCCCCGAGGAACCGCATCCACCCCGTTCCCATCGGGCTCTTCGCGCGGTCAGGTGGTTCGGAGCGGTCCCAGGTAGACGGCGTTGGTGCGTCGCAGAGCCTCGATCAGCACGAGCAGCAGGTCGGTGCGGATGGCCGGATGAGCCGGTGCGAGTGCGAGCTGGAGGTGCAGCGCACGCAGGTAGTCCTGGACGTTCCCCGCTGTCAGGAAGGGGTCCTGGTCAGGGGGCCCTGCCGGCGTCGCGGCCGCGGCGAGGCGCGCCACCCAGGGCTCGAGCACCTCGAGACTGACGAGGTTGCGCCGGAGGAGGTGCATGGTGGCGAGGGCCAGCCGGTCGCTCTCGCCGTGGACGAGGTAACCCATCCCCTCCATCAGAAGCCGGTCCGCGATCACGTCGAGGAGCACCGTGAGCTCGAGGCGGCCGAACTTGGGCGAGCGCGCGAGGGCCCCGAGAGCGTCCGCTCCGTGGGCCACGGCATGGGCCCAGCCCTTGACAGGCACGAAGCCGCGAAGGTCGCGCTCTCGCAGCAACCAGGTCATGATCCGGTCGCCCCAGACCAGCACCTGTTCCTTGGTGAGCAGGTCCTGGGTCGTGTCGCGGTCGATGATCTCGGCCAGCACGAGCACGGAGAACGAACGTCGGAAGACCGAGTCGGCTTCGGTCGTGCCGAGTCCCACACTGAGTCCGGCGGCGATCCCGTCGCCCAGACCGCTGAGCAGGTCGTCGTACACACCCTCCTCGACCCAGGTGGCGAGCGTGGGGAGGGCAAGCGCATCGCGCTGCTGGGGGTCCGTGGAGCCGAGCATGGTGGTGAGCTCGGCGGTGAGGTCGTCGAGGGGGCGGCTCGTCGGCACCTTGAGGCCGTTCGCGAGCACGTCTTCCCAGAACGCCGAGACCATGATGCCCATCCTGCCAAAGGTCGGGAGGGAGGACGACAGCGGTGTCGTCGGGCAGTCCTCGGGGGACGCGTCGTCGCGGTGGCCACGAGACTAGGCTCACTGGCGTGCCCTCGCTGAACGAGCTCGTCCGCGCCCACACGGACCTCGACGCTGACGACCTCGCCTGGCTGCACCTGCTGCTGGCGGACTGGCAGATCATCGCGGACCTGTCTTTCGCGGACCTGGTGCTGTGGCTGCCGGACCGGCAGGGCACCGGCTTCTGGGCGGGAGCCCAGATGCGGCCCACCACCGGGCCCACGGCGTACGTCGACGACATCGTCGGCGCCTTCGTTCCCCACGGCCGGCGACCGTTGCTCGACTCGGCGCTGCAGCACGGTCGGGTCGCGCGCGAAGGTGATCCGGAGTGGCGCGACGACGTGCCGGTCCGCGTCGAGGCGATCCCGGTGCGCAGGGGTGAGCGGATCCTGGCCGTGGTCGCGCGCAACACGAACCTGCTCGGGGTCCGTACGCCGAGCAGGCTCGAGCTGTCCTACCTCCAGACGGCCACCGAGCTGGCCCAGATGATCAGCAACGGCTTCTTCCCCTTCCCCGGGCAGCGCTCGGACCACGCGGACTCGCCCCGGGTCGGCGACGGGTTCGTCAGGGTGGATGCTGCCGGCCGAGTCACGTACGCCAGCCCGAACGCACTCTCGGTGTACCGCAGGCTCGGCGTCACCGACGACCTGGCCGGGCACCATCTCGGTGAGATCACGCGGGAGCTGATCACCCCGGAGAACCGGCCGGACGAGGAGACGCTGAGTGCTGTACTCGGAGGCCGCGCCCCCATGGACACCGAGGTGGGCAACGCCGCGGTCGCCCTGATCGTGCGCTCGATCCCGCTCCGGCCGACCGGAGAGCACAGTGGGGCCCTCGTCCTCGTGCGAGACGTCACCGACCTGCGGCGGCGCGACCGGGAGCTGGTCACCAAGGACGCGACGATCCGCGAGATCCACCACCGGGTGAAGAACAACCTGCAGACCGTGGCCGCGCTGCTGCGGCTCCAGGCGCGCCGGATCAACGTGGAGGAGGGCCGGCTGGCCCTGGAGGAGGCCGTACGACGGGTCGGGTCTATCGCCATCGTGCACGAGACCCTGAGCCAGGCGTACGACGAGAACGTCGACTTCGACGACGTCGCGGACCGGCTCCGGCTGATGGTCACCGACGTGGGTGCCCAGGCCGAGGTCCGGTCCCAGCGCCTCGGAAGCTTCGGGGTGCTGGCGTCCGAGGTCGCCACACCGTTGGCGATGGTGCTCACCGAGCTGATGCAGAACGCCGTCGAGCACGGCTTCGGCACCGAGGGGACCGGGGTGATCACCGTGACCGCGCAGCGGACCGACAGCCGCATGCTGGTCAGGGTCGAGGATGACGGGCGCGGGCTCCCCGACGGCTTCGACCACGAGGCCGGCAGCAGCCTGGGGCTGTCGATCGTGCGCACGCTGGTGGACAGCGAGCTGCACGGGTCGCTCACGATGGGGCCGCGAACCGGTGGCGGCACCGCTGTCGAGCTGGACCTACCGGTCTAGCCGCCTCCTCAGGCGGTACGCACGCGGGCTCGGGCGTTGCGGCGCTTCAGGGCGCGACGCTCGTCCTCGCTCAAGCCACCCCAGACGCCGTGGTCCTGTCCCGCCTCGAGCGCCCACGCGAGGCACTGCTCGCGCACATCGCAGCGACGGCACACCTGCTTGGCCTCCTCGATCTGGAGGATCGCCGGGCCGGTGTTGCCGATCGGGAAGAACAGCTCTGGATCCTCATCGAGGCATGCAGAGCGGTGGCGCCAATCCATGGCGGGTGACTCCTCATCTGGCGTCGGAGCCCTACGGCGGGGTGAGCCGGTCGGGCCAAGGTCTTCGTTCGCGCGTTGTTGTGAACGCATTCACGAGGCCCCGTATCCGAAACTCGGCCACGAGTCCGAAGCGGGGGCGGTGAAGCGGACCGGACAGGTGCGTCCCACGTCAGCGACTCGATGATCGTTGCAAGTTCGGGCGGGGGAAACAAGCCCCCTGCATGGTCACTTTGGTCACACGGGGCGGCAGGAATGGGACAACTCAGGCGGAGGAGCCCGCCGCGGCGGGGCGCGGACGGCTAGGGTCCAACCCGTGACTGCCTCGCCCAGCCCCGACGACCAGCAGCCCGGGCTGGACCCGCCGGCCTCGCCGTACTCCCGCCACGGAGCGCCGGCGCCGCTGGTAGCAGCCGCCTCGCTCACCGCCATCGAGGGACTGCTGCTCGGGATGTACGGCGTGGCCGAAGCCTTCGCCGTACAGGGCTCCCGGCTCACCATGGGCGTCACGACCGCCCTCTTCTTCGTCGTGTACGCCGCGGCGCTGCTCGTGTGCGCCTGGGGGCTCAACCGGCGGGCATCCTGGGCTCGTAGCCCGGTCGTGCTGGCCCAGCTGATCCAGCTCGGGGTGGCGTGGTCCTACCACGGTGGGTCCACGACACCGGTGGCGCTGGCCTTGGCGGTCCTGGCCGTCCTCATCCTCGTCGGCGTCCTGCACCCCGCCTCGATCCGCGCCATCGAGCACGACTGAGGCGCGCGCCCGGAGCGCAGCGGGTCGGCTCAGGCGGAGTCGTGCAGGTCCTCGCGCAGCCTGGCCAGCGTGCGGTTCAGCAGCCGCGAGACGTGCATCTGGGAGATCCCGACCTCGGCGGCGATCTGGGACTGGGTCATGCCGGCGAAGAACCGCAGCAGCAGGATCCGCTTCTCACGTGGCTCGAGGCGCGCCAGCAACGGCTTGAGGGACTCGCGCACCTCGACCTTGTCCAGCTCGACATCGAGCACGCCGAGCGCGTCGAGCATGGTGGGACTGCCGTCCTCGTCGTCCGTGGCGTCGAGGGAGAGGGTCGAGTAGGCGTTGCTGGACTCGATGCCCTCGATGACCTCCTCGGTACTCGCATCGATGCGGACGGCGATCTCGCTCGGGGTGGGGGAGCGGCCGAGCTCATGGGTGAGCTCGGAGCTCGCGGTCGTGATGGCCAGGCGCAGTTCCTGGAGCCTCCGAGGTACCCGGATCGCCCACCCCTTGTCGCGGAAGTGGCGCTTGATCTCGCCGACGATCGTGGGAGTCGCGTACGTCGAGAACTCGACCCCGCGCTCGGAGTCGAACCTGTCGACGGCCTTGATCAGCCCGATCGTGCCGACCTGGAGCAGGTCGTCGTACGGCTCCCCGCGGTTGCGGAACCGGCGCGCCGAGTGGTCGACCAGCGGCAGGTGCAGGTGGACCAGGGCGTCGCGGAGCTCGGCCCGGCGAGCCTCGGTGAGATCCGTCTTCATCTCGGCGAACAGGGCTGCGCTGCGGGAGCGCACGTCCTCGAGCGTCTCCGACCGGCTGTCGGACATGTCAGGAACCGTGCCCGGACTTCCTCGACAGCACGATGCTCAGCAGACCGTCGGCGGCCTCGGCGCGCGCCGTCGAGGTCAGGGCATGGAGCACCTGCCAGCCGAACCCGTCCTCGTCAAGACCGTTCGGGGCCTGGCACTCCACGCTCACGGTGACCGTGAGCTCGCTCGGGTCCATGAAGAACTGGCAGTGGAGGTCGCTCTCGGGGTCGGCCTGAGGGAGCACCATGGAGCTGGCTTCGTCGACGGCGATGCGCAGGTCCTCGATGTCGTCGAGCGTGAAGTCCAGCCGGGCGGCGAGGCCGGCGGTGGTGGTCCGCAGGACTGACAGGTACGCACTGTCCGCGGGGAGTCTGATCTCGACGTCTGCTCGGTTGCTCGACACGTGCCCCAGACTAAACGCAGGCCGGGCACGATTGCGCCCGGCCTGCCGAAGTTTGCCGACGAATACGTCGGGTCGCTGATCAGCCCTTCTTGGTCTCGGCGAAGATCTCGGCGATCTCGTCGATCTTGGCCAGCAGCTGGTCGGCCACACCGGCGTCGAGCTCACCCTTGGTGCCCGACGCTCCAGCCAGCTTGGTGGCCTCGTTGAACAGGGTGTGCAGCTGGGGGAACTTCTCGAAGTGCGGCGGCTTGAAGTAGTCCGTCCAGAGCACCCACAGGTGGTGCTTGACCAGCTCGGAGCGCTGCTCCTTGATGATCAGTGCACGGGTGCGGAAGTCCGGGTCGTCGTTGTCGGCGACCTTGCCGATGATGGCCTTGATCGACTCTGCCTCGATCCGTGCCTGCGCGGGGTCGTAGACACCGCACGGCAGGTCACAGTGGGCCTGGACGTCGAGAGTGGGGACGAACAGTCGCGCGAACATCCGTGATCCTTTCTTCGCGGGGGTGTGGTGGTTCTCTGCGACACTACTCGGGAGCCGAGAAACGGTCTCAGAGGGGCGGTGCTGGCCCGGTGGTACCCGGATCGAGACGTCTGATGCGCGGGTGGCGCGGCCTGGGCATGGCGGTCGTGCACGGCCGCTCGATGCTCCCGACCATGACCGAGGGGGACCGCCTGCTGGTCTGGTACGGCGGGCGGCCGAGAGCGGGGCGTCCCGCCGTCGTACGCCTGCCCGACGGGGTGGTGGCGGTCAAGAGGGTCGGCTTCCGTGACCCCGAGGGTTGGTGGATCGAGCGGGACAACCCGCGCGAGGGGGTCGACTCCTGGAGCGTCGGCGCGATCCCCGACCACGACGTCCTCGGCCTCGTGCTGTGCCGCCTGTGGCCACGCCCGTCCCTGTTGTCGGATCCGTCACATCCCGGCTGGAGCGGTGGCGGGAGACTGGGTCTGTGAGACCATTGGCGCAGGGCGACCCCCTTTGTTCATGGCAGTTCCGCAGGACTCACCTGATGTCCGCGTCGAGCTCGCCCCCTTTCGCAAGCACACGAGAGCAACGTCGATGGTCGCGTTTGAGAACGTCCCCGAACCAGTGAATCCGCGCCACGGTGATCCGGTCTTCGACCTCCACCTCGGAGGCAAGATGCATGTGGCCTCCACGGTCGAGATCGCCGGGCCCTACGAGCTGTCCCTCGCCTACACACCGGGCGTGGCCCGGGTCTGCGAGGCGATCGCCGCCGAGCCGGACCTGGTCAACGACTACACCTGGGTGTCGAACACGGTGGCCGTGGTGACCGACGGCACCGCGGTGCTCGGACTGGGCGACATCGGCCCCGCTGCCGCGATGCCGGTGATGGAGGGCAAGGCCGTCCTCTTCAAGCAGTTCGGCGGCGTGGACGCGGTGCCGATCTGCCTGGACACCAAGGATCCCGACGAGATCGTCGAGACCATCGTCCGGCTCGCCCCGAGCTTCGGTGGGATCAACCTGGAGGACATCTCCGCGCCCCGCTGCTTCGAGATCGAGGCCAGGCTCAAGGCCAGGTTGGACATCCCCGTCTTCCACGACGACCAGCACGGTACGGCGGTCGTCGTACTGGCTGCGCTCCGCAACGCCCTGCGCCTGACCGAGCGCACGATGGCCGAGACTCGGGTCGTGATCTCAGGTGCCGGTGCCGCCGGCGTCGCGGTGGCGAGGATCCTGCTCGCGGCCGGCATCCAGGACCTCGCGGTGGTCGATCGACAGGGGGTGCTGAGCTCGACCCGGGACGACCTGACCCCGGTGAAGCTCTCCCTCGCCCAGGACACCGCCGACACGACCGGACGCACGGGACGCCTCGTCGATGCCCTGGTGGACGCGGACGTGTTCATCGGCGTCTCCGGTGGGACGGTCCCCGAGGACGCGGTGGCGCGGATGGCTCCCGACTCGATCATCTTCGGCCTCGCCAACCCGAATCCCGAGGTCCACCCGGACATCGCCAACCGGTATGCCCGCGTGGTCGCGACCGGTCGGTCGGACTACCCGAACCAGATCAACAACGTCCTGGCCTTCCCGGGGATCTTCCGCGGTGCCTTCGACGTGCGGGCCTCGTCCATCACCGAGGGCATGAAGCTGGCGGCCGCGACGGCTCTCTCGGACCTGGTGGCCGCCGACCTCTCGGAGAACCTGATCATCCCGTCACCCTTCGACCCGCGGGTGGGGCCTGCGGTTGCCGCCGCCGTGGCAGCAGCTGCGCGCGTGGACCGGGTCGCCCGGCGCTGACGGCTCTTCGGGGGCTCAGTAGGGTCGGAGCATGTTCGCTGTCTACGCCGAGAAGTTCTCCTCCGACGATCCGCTGAGTGGCCTGGTGATCGGTGAGCGCCCCGACCCAGAGATCCCCGACGGCTGGACCCGGGTCACGGTCCGCGCCGCCTCTCTGAACCACCACGACCTCTGGTCCCTGCGTGGCGTCGGTCTGCGCGAGGAGTCGCTGCCGATGATCCTGGGCTGTGACGCTGCCGGCATCGACGAGGACGGCCGAGAGGTGGTCGTGCACGCCGTCGTGAGCGACCCCGCCTGGTCCGGCGACGAGACCCTCGACCCCAAGCGCTCGCTGCTCTCCGAGCGTCACCAGGGGACGTTCGCCGACACGGTCGTCGTACCCCGTGGCAACGTCGTTCCCAAGCCCGCGTCTCTCTCGTTCGAGGAGGCCGCCTGCCTGCCCACCGCGTGGTTGACGGCGTACCGGATGCTGTTCACGCAGTCGGACCTCAAGCCCGGCGACACCGTCCTGGTCCAGGGAGCCGGTGGCGGCGTCGCCACCGCCCTGATCACCCTCGGTCGCGCGGCCGGCCTGCGCGTCTGGGCGACCTCGCGCGAGGAGCACAAGCGCTCGCGAGCCCTCGAGCTGGGCGCGCACGAGGTCTTCGAGAGCGGAGCGCGGCTTCCGCAGAAGGTCGACGCCGTGATGGAGACCGTGGGCCGGGCCACGTGGTCGCACTCGGTCCGGTCGCTGCGGCCGGGCGGCGAGATCGTCATCTCCGGCACGACCTCGGGCCCGAAGCTCGACGACGCGGAGCTGACCCGGATCTTCTTCCTCCAGCTGCGGGTGCAGGGTTCCACGATGGGCACCCGGGCGGAGCTGGCTGGACTGGTCAACCTCCTTGACGTATCCGGGGCGCGGCCGCTGGTCGACGAGGTGCTCCCGATGGAGCAGGCCGACAAGGGCTTCGCACGGATGGCCGACGGGGACCTCTTCGGCAAGATCGTGTTCACCCGCTGATGTCCGCGCACCTGATCACGGGGGCCGGCTCAGGTATCGGCAGCGCCCTCGCCCACCTGCTCGCCGACCGCGGGGAGCAGCTGTTCCTGGTTGCCCGTTCCCAGACGCGTGCGGACGAGCTGAGCGGGGAGTTCCCGGAGGCGCGGTTCGTCGTCGCCGATCTCGGGAACCCCTCGGCGATCGCTGCGGCCGTCGCGGAAGTCGGCCTGGAGTCCCTCGACTCTCTGGTCCATGCGGCCGGTGCCGTCGACCTGGCGCCCGCGGCCGAGCTCGACCTGGCCACCTGGCAGCACCAGCTCGACGTGAACCTCACGGCACCGGCCGTGCTCACCTCGGCGTGCCTGCCCGCGCTTCGGGCCGCGCGCGGCACGGCCGTGTTCGTGAACTCAGGCGCCGGGCTCGCCGCCCACCCGACCTGGGGTGCCTATGCGGCGAGCAAGTTCGGGTTGCGCGCCTTCGCCGACGCGCTGCGTGGGGAGGAGGCCGCGCACGGCGTTCGTGTGACCACGGTGTATCCGGGCCGCACGGCTACCCCGATGCAGGAGAAGGTGCATCAGCAGGAGGGCAAGGCGTACGACGCGGGTGACTGGATCCAGCCTGGGACCGTGGCCGACGCCGTGCTGCGCGTGCTCGACCTCCCGGCCGATGCCACGATCCCCGACCTGACGCTGCGGCCGCGCTGACCCGAGTCTCAGTCTGGCTCGGGCTCGGAGCTACTCGTCGTCGGGGTCGTCGAGCCGAGCCAGCCAGGTGGCGAGCCGCTCTACGGGCGTCTCGAACTCCGGGTGGGTGTCGGTGAACTCCTGGAGCCGGTCGGCGAGCCAGGCCAAGGTGACCTGCTCGTCTCCTCGGCGCTTCTCGAGCTCCTCGATGCCGCGGTCGGTGAAGTACATCGTCGCCGTCCGCTCAGGAGAAGGCCTGCTGGAGCAGGCCCTTCTGCTCCTCGACGTGGCGTGAGTGCTGGCCCACCGAGGGAGAGGACGACTCGGGGCGCGAGACCCGGTAGAACGGGACGTCGAGCTCCGAGGTGAGGTTGAGGGCCAGGTGGGGCCACGGGCCCATGTTGGCCGGCTCGTCCTGCACCCAGCGCACCTCCTCGAGGTTCGGGTAGCGACCGACTCGGCCTTGAGCTCCTCGACGGGACGCGGGTAGAGCTGCTCGAGGCGGACGATGGCCGTGGTGGGCTCGTCGCCCTCCACCTTCTTCCGCTCGTTCATCAGGTCCCAGGTGATCCGACCGCTGCAGAGCAGCACCTTGCGGACCTTGGCCGCGTCCGCCACCCGGTCGCCCTCCACCGGGCGGAACGTGCCCTCGGTGAAGTCGCCGGGCTGGGAGGCCGCCTCCTTGCGCTTGAGCATGGACTTGGGCGTGAAGACGATCAGCGGCTTGTGCTCCTCGCTGAGCGAGTGTCGCCGCAACAGGTGGAAGTAGCTCGCGGGGGTCGAGGGCTGAGCCACGGTGAAGGCATCGTCGGCACCCATGGCGAGGAAGCGCTCGATCCTGGCCGAGGAGTGGTCGGGTCCCTGACCTTCGTAGCCGTGCGGCAGCAGCAGCACGACGCCGGACTGCTGACCCCACTTCGTCTCACCGGAGGTGATGAACTCGTCGATGACGATCTGCGCGCCGTTGACGAAGTCTCCGAACTGCGCCTCCCAGAGCACGAGGGCATCCGGTCGAGCGACGGAGTAGCCGTACTCGAACCCGAGTGCGGCGTACTCGGAGAGCAGCGAGTCGTAGACGTAGAACTGCGCCTGGTCTTCGGAGAGGTTCGACAGGGGCGTCCACTCGTGTGCGTTCTCACGGTCGATGATCGTGGCGAAGCGCTGGACGAACGTGCCGCGCCGCGAGTCCTGACCGGCCAGCCGGACCGGCCGTCCGTCGACCAGCAGCGAGCCGAACGCCAGGATCTCGCCGGTGCCCCAGTCGATGGGTCCGTTGGCGATCGCGGCGGCACGACGCTGTAGCTGCGGCTGCACCTTCGGGTGGACCGTGAAGCCTTCGGGGGCTGTGAGGTGCGCGTCCGCGATCCGCTTGAGCATCTCGCGTGAGATCGCCGTGGCCGCCTGGCCGCCCCGCTTCTCGGGGTAGTCGGGGACCGTGGTCCAGCTCGACGGCGTGGTCGTGGCCTCGCGCACCTCGGTGAACACCCGCTCGAGCTGCAGCTGGTAGTCACGCAGGACCTGTTCGGCCTCCTCCAGCGTGATGTCACCACGACCGATGAGCGACTCCGTGTAGAGCTTGCGGACCGAGCGCTTCTGCTCGATCAGGTCGTACATCAGCGGCTGGGTGTACGACGGGTCGTCGCCCTCGTTGTGGCCACGGCGCCGGTAGCAGACGAGGTCGATCACCACGTCCTTCTTGAACGCCTGGCGGTACTCGAACGCGAGTCTGGCGACCCGGATGCACGCCTCGGGGTCGTCGCCGTTCACGTGGAAGATCGGAGCCTGGACCATGCGGGCCACGTCGGTGCAGTACAGCGACGAGCGCGACGCGGCCGGTGAGGTCGTGAAACCGACCTGGTTGTTGACCACGACGTGGATGGTCCCGCCGGTCCGGTAGCCGCGGAGCTGGGAGAGGTTCAGGGTCTCCGCCACGACGCCCTGCCCGGCGAAGGCGGCGTCTCCGTGCACGAGGAGCGGGAGTACCGGGAACTCCTCGCCCCGGTTGAGGACGTCCTGCTTCGCCCGCGCGATCCCCTCGAGGATCGGGTCGACGGCCTCGAGGTGGGACGGGTTCGCGGCCACGGAGACCTTGATCCGGGCGCCCTTGTCGCTGGAGAACTCGCCCTCGGCGCCGAGGTGGTACTTCACGTCGCCGGACCCCTGGACGGTTCGGGGGTCGATGTTGCCCTCGAACTCACGGAAGATCTGGCTGTAGCTCTTGCCGACGATGTTCGCCAGCATGTTGAGCCGACCACGGTGGGCCATACCGATCGTGACCTCGTCGAGGGCACTCTCCGCCGCTGCTTCGCAGATCTCGTCGACGAGCGCGATCGTGGTCTCGCCGCCCTCGAGGCTGAACCTCTTCTGGCCGACGAACTTGGTCTGCAGGAAGGTCTCGAAGGCCTCGGCCTGGTTGAGCTTCAGCAGGATCCGCAGCTGTTCCTCGCGGGGCGGCTTCACGTGCGGCTGCTCGATCCGCTCCTGGATCCAGCGGCGCTGTTCCGGGTCCTGGATGTGCATGTACTCGATGCCCACGGTGCGGCAGTACGAGTCGCGCAGGATGCCCAGGATGTTGCGCAGTTTCATGAACCGTCGTCCGGTGCCTCCGAACGAGCCGGTCGCGAACTCCCGGTCGAGGTCCCACAGGGTCAGACCGTGTGACTCCACCTCGAGGTCGGGGTGGCTGCGCTGGCGGTACTCCAGCGGGTCGGTGTCGGCCATCATGTGGCCACGCACACGGTAGGCGTGGATCAGCTCCAGGATGCGCGCCTGCTTGCTGATCTCGTCGTCATGGCTGGCCGAGATGTCGCTGGCCCACCGGATCGGCTCGTACGGGATGCGCAGCGAGCGGAAGATCTCGTCGTAGAAGCCCTCCTCGCCCAGCAGCAGGCCGTGCACGCGCTTGAGGAACTCGCCGGACTGGGCGCCCTGGATGACGCGGTGGTCGTACGTCGACGTCAGCGTCATGATCTTGCTGACCGCGTTGCGGGTGAGGGTCTCCTCCGACGCGCCCTGGAAGGCCGGTGGGTAGTCCATCGAGCCCACGCCGATGATGGCGCCCTGGCCCTTCATCAGGCGAGGCACCGAGTGGTTGGTGCCGATGGTGCCGGGGTTGGTCAGGCTCATCGTGGTGCCCAGGAAGTCAGACACCTCGAGCTTGCCGTTGCGCGCCTTGCGGACCAGGTCCTCGTAGGCGGTCCAGAAGCCGGCGAAGTCCATGGCCTCGGCGGCCTTGATCGACGGCACGAGCAGCTGGCGGGTTCCGTCGGGCTTCGGGAGGTCGATGGCCAGACCGAGGTTGATGTGCGCCGGTGTGACCAGGTTCGGCTTGCCGTCGACGACGTCGTAGCCGACGTTCATCTGCGGCATCGACTTGAGCGCCTTGACTAGCGCGTAGCCGATCAGGTGCGTGAAGGAGACCTTGCCACCGCGGGCCCGGGCGAGATGGTTGTTGATGACGATGCGGTTGTCCCACAGCAGCTTGACCGGCACCGAGCGGACGCTGGTCGCGGTGGGCACCTCGAGGCTGGCGTCCATGTTCTGGACGGTCCGAGCGGTGGCGCCGCGGAGCACGGTGAAGGTGGGCTCGTCGGTGGCCTCGGCCTTCGCCGGCTTCTCCGGCTCCTTGGGGACGGGCTGCTCGGTCGTCGCGGCCGGCTGGGCTGGTGCCGGGTCGGATCGACGGGCCTCGTCGGCGTCCGCGCTGCCGGAGGAGGTGGTCCCACCGGCGGGCTTCTTCGGTGCCTCGGAGGCGGTCTTGGTCGGGGGCTCGGTCTTGGCGGCGGGCTGAGCCTTGGGCGTGGCCTTGGCCGGGGGCTCCGCCTTGTCGGAGGTCTTCTTGGAGGGCGCTGCGGGCGGCCGTGCGGCGGCCGCGCCCTGCGTGCCGGACCCGTTGGTCCCGCCGGCGTCCTGCTCGCCGTGGGTGCGGAAGAAGTCCCACCAGGCCTTGTCGACGCTCTCAGGGTCCTGCTTGTACTGCTCGTACATCTCGTCGACGAGCCATTCGTTGGCTCCGAATGCCGCCAGGGGATTGTCTTCAGAAGACTCGGGCACGCTTGCTTCGCCTCTTCCAGTGCGCAACCTAGAGTGTGTGTCGGATCAAGGCTAGACCTTGATGCCCAGCCCGCGCAGTCCGGATGGCCAAAGCGGCCGGTGGTGTTGTCAGCATCACTCCGCGACATCGACCCCAGGGGAGTGACCGCCTGTGACCATGCCCTCGAGGGTGGCCGGAAAGACGGATGCGTCGTGGGTCCGCCGTTGCCTGGCGCTGCCGGGGATCGTCCTTCTCGCGCTGGTCGTGTCGGGGTGCACGGGCGGCCAACCGCAGCAGTCGAGCGGTCCGCCCTCACAGGGGGTCACCGATGGCGCGACGCTCGAGGCGAAGCCGGTGCCCCTCGAGGTGAGCGTGCGCAAGGTGCACGGCAGGATGTCCAAGAAGGCCGTGGCGACACTCCAGGGCCTCGTCGCGCGCCCGATCCGCGCCTACACGGAGACCGCGTTCCTGGGCGGGGAGTATCCCCGGCGCAGCTTCGCCGGTGCCTTCGACTCCTTCAGCGCCTCCGCCCGTCACCTGGCGCTGCCTGACCGGGCGCTCCTCACCAACAGCGACATCGGCGCCCAGACCTCGTCCATCACGCCACTCGCGCAGCGGGCCGCCCTCGACGTCCTGGCACCGAACAAGGTGGCGGCCGGCATCACCGCCAGGCTCGTCGTCCGGTTCCTCGCGGAGGCGAAGGACGGGGGCGTACGCCGGGTCACGGTCACCGGCCGGCTCCTGCTCACCCGCGCCAAGAAGGGCGGCTGGCAGATCTTCGGCTACTCGCTGGCGAAATCCTCGACCCCGGTCCAGAAGGGCACGTCATGACCAGGTTCCGGAAGCTCCGGCGGGCAGTGGCCCTGGCCGTGGTGCTCGCCGTGACGGCCCTCGTGGTGCCCGACTCGTCGGTCGCCCCCGCCACGGTCGCCCTGATGAAGGTCACGACGGCAGAAGGCGTGGGGCACGGCCCGGACGTGCTCTGGATCCTGGCACTGGGCTCCGACGCACGCCCGGGTCAGAACGTGTTGCGCAGCCGGGCGGACGCGATCCAGCTCGTCGGCGTCAACCTGAAGACCGGAGCCGGGACCGCCATCGGGATCCCGCGTGACTCGTACGTGACGATCCCCGGCCACGGCCGCGAGAAGATCAACGCCTCCATGTACTTCGGCGGCCCCCAGCTCATGGCAGCGTCGGTCGCGAACCTCGTGGGCATCCGCCCCGACTACGTCGTCGTCACGAGCTTCAAGGGCCTGATCCACATGATCTGGACGATCGGTGGGATCACCGTCAACTCGCCGATCGCCTTCGGGGAGGCGGAGCTGCACGGTCATTTCCGCAAGGGCAAGCAGCACATCAACGGGGTCGAGGCGCTCGCGTTCGCCCGGATCCGGCACCCGCTGCTCCGGGGCGACTTCGACCGGTCCGCGAACCAGCAGCGGGAGCTGGTCGGCATCCTGCGGCAGGTGCGCGCGAACCGTGAGCGACGCGGCTTCATGGAGCGGGCCGTGATGGCCGTGGCCCGCAGTATGGACACGAACCTGCGCCCCGCCGAGCTGTTCACGCTTGCCGAGTCGCTGACCCAGGTCCAGCCCGCGAAGTTCCGCCGGTGTGTCATCCAGGGTGGGATCGGGTTCGCCGGCGCCGCGAGCGTGGTCTTCCCGAACTATGCCCAGGCTCGCAGTATCGCCGCTCGGGTGCGCAACGACGCGACGCTCAACGGACGCTGCTGAGCCCGCCCACGGCGGCCGGTCGTGTGCCGGTCAGTTGCGCCGGATCCGCATCGTGGAGATGCCGAAGTTCAGCACCGGGCCGTTGCCGTCGAGCATCGTGACCCGGGCGGCGGTGACGACGATGCCGCGCTTGAGACGGCGGACGACGTTGGTCTCCAGAACGCCACCGTCGAACGTGAGCAGGCCGTCCTTGGGGGTGACCTCCTCGCCGTTCAGGATGATCTTGGCGATGCCGGTGCCACGAGCGTGCTTGGTGATCCTGCCGGAGCGGGACTGGAAGACGTTCGCCTTGGACGTGATTCCCACGAGCTTCAGCGACAGGGCGCCCTGGCTCATGTCGACGCTCGCGACCTCACTCAGGCTCCAGGCGCGAGCAGCGCCGCGTGCCAGCTGCTCGGCGCTCACCTTGGAGGTCATCGTGCCGACATTGACCAGCGGGGTGGTCAGCATCGGCCCCGCGTTGGTCACCCGTGACCGACGAACCAGACCGTCGGTGCCTTCACACGGCACCGTCTTGGAGTTGATCCGGCCGAACAGCGTCTGTCCGTCGACGAGGTTGAACTGGGCACCGCGCCCGGCTCCCTGGAAGACAGCGGAGCTGGCGCCGCCAGCGATCCGGGACCAGGCGTGTCCCAGCCGCACCGTCGAGTCCGTCGAGTCGTCGTCGCCCTGGTCGGGGTTCGTGTTGCCGTCCTGGTCGAGCCTGAGGATGAGGGCGTCCACGCTGGCGACGGCGTAGCCGGCGCCCTTGTGCGTGCGCTGCCGGCCGACACCGATCGACCCGAGGTTCGGGATCTCGATCACGCCGTTGTCGGCGATCGTCTGCAGGGCCGGCTTGATGGCATTCTGCTGGAGCTGCTCCAGGAGCGTGCCGAGCGGGGAGCCGTCGCCCACGAGGGGGTCCAGGGAGCCGGTGGGGTCGACGATCTCGAGGTCGCCGAGCCGGATGCCCGTGGTGGCGCCGTACCCGGTGGCCTTGTGGAAGGCATCGGCGGTGACGGTGAGCCCGTCGAGGCTCAGGTGCAGGCTGTCGGCCGGGCCGAGCAGCACGGAGCCGATGGTGCTGGTGCCCACCGCGCCGACCCGGCGACCATCCCGGTAGGTCCGGTTCGAGCTGACGAACCCGTCGATCTTGACCAGCGGGTTGACCTCGTTGACGGCGTCGAGGGATCCAGCGCGCGAGGAACGACCGGCCATCCGGGTGCACGCGATGGTGCTGTAGGCGTTGCGCAGGGTCTTCAGCGAGGCGGCGCCGACCGTCACCCGGGTGCCGGTTGCCGTGGACTGGAAGCCGTAGTGGGTGAGACTCAGGTCACCAGCCTGCGCGGCCTCTGCCGAGGGCCCGGTGACGACCAGCCCCACGGTCGCGGTGGCCAGGGCCACGAGTGCGGCGGCGCTGCGGGACAGGCGGATGGGGTGGATCATCGAGGCTCCCGGGTCTGGACGGTCAAAGGTCCGCCGAACTCCCCCCAGCACGCGGTAGTGGTGCAACGATACGCACGGGCCCGTTGTTACGCGCTAGTAACGAGAATGACCCGAAGTGACCATCGGGGGAAGGGCCAAGGTCCCGAAACGGACGGATGGCCTAGGTAGATGTGGTGGCGCCCCCGGTAGGATTCGAACCTACGCTCCCGCCTCCGGAGGGCGGTGCTCTATCCCCTGAGCTACGGGGGCTCGAGAGGTGCGCGTCGAGCGTACATGACCTGCGACGGCAGTTGAGGACAGGCACCAGCGATGACCAAAGACCCCGCGCCACGGATCCTCGTGGTGGACGACTCGGTGGTCGTACGCGACCTGATCGCCCTCAACCTCGCGCTGGAAGGGTTCGAGGTGGTCACCGCCGCCAACGCGGCCGAGGCCCTCGGTCTGGTCGCCTCCCTCCGCCCTGCCGCGATCACGCTCGACGTGATGATGGGGCAGGGGCCGAACGGGTTCGAGGTGCTCGCCGAGCTCAAGTCGGATCCGGACACACGCGACATTCCGGTGGTCATGCTCACCGGTCGGGCGCACCCCGACGACATGGCGCTCGGTGAGGAGCTCGGGGCTGACGCCTTCATCGCCAAGCCCTTCGAGCCGGCCGACCTGGTGGACGTGGTCCGAAGACTCGCCCCCGGCGCCGATACCCTTGACCGGTGACCCCGGAAGAGCTCTCGTCCCTGATCCACGACACCTTGGTCGGCCTTGTCGCCGAGGGTGCCCTCACGCTGCCTGACGGGGTCCCGGCGCGCGTGACCGTCGAGAGGCCACGGGTCCGCGAGCACGGCGACTACGCCACGAACGTCGCTCTCCAGCTCGGCAAGCGGGCCGGCTTCGCCAACCCGCGTGAGTTCGCGCAGCTGCTCGCCGACCGGTTGGTTGCCACCGAGGCGGTCGAGCGGGCGGACGTGGCCGGCCCAGGGTTCCTCAACATCACGGTCGCCGCGGGCGCCCAGGGCGTCCTGGCGGCGTCCATCGTCGCCGCCGGCGAGCGCTACGGCGCCTCGGACCTGTTCGCGGGCGAGAAGATCAACCTCGAGTTCGTCTCCGCGAACCCGACCGGGCCGATTCACCTCGGCGGCACCCGGTGGGCGGCCGTCGGTGACGCTCTCGGGCGGATCTTCTCCTTCTGTGGCGCCGAGGTGACCCGGGAGTACTACTTCAACGACCACGGTGCCCAGATCGACCGCTTCGCCCGGTCCCTGCTCGCCAGCGCCTCGGGCGGGACTCCCCCCGATGACGGCTACGGCGGCCAGTACATCGACGAGATCGCGGCCAACGTGCTGGCTCAGCGGCCGGACGCGCTCGAGCTCCCCGAGGCCGAGTCTCAGGAGGTGTTTCGCGCGGTCGGGGTCGGCTTGATGTTCGACGAGATCAAGAAGACCCTGCACGACTTCGGCGTGGACTTCGACGTCTACTTCCACGAGAACAACCTGCACGAGTCGGGCGCCGTGGAGCGCGCCGTCACCAGGCTGACCGAGATGGGCAACACCTACGAGGCCGACGGGGCCCTCTGGCTGCGCACCGAGAAGTTCGGTGACGACAAGGACCGGGTGATCATCAAGTCCGACGGCAAGGGCGCCTACATCTCCGGTGACCTGGCCTACTACCTGGACAAGAAGGAGCGCGGCTTCGACCGCTGCCTGATCATGCTCGGCGCCGACCACCACGGTTACGTCGGCCGGATGATGGCCATGTGCGCCGCGTTCGGCGACGAACCGGGCAAGGACCTCGAGGTCCTGATCGGGCAGATGGTGAACCTGCTCCGCGACGGCGCGCCGCTGCGGATGTCGAAGCGGGCCGGCACGGTCATCCGCATGGAAGACCTCGTCGACGCGATCGGCGTCGATGCGTCCCGCTATGCGCTGTCGCGCTACACCTCCGACACCACCATCGACATCGACCTCGACTTGTGGGCCAGGCAGACCAGCGACAACCCGGTCTTCTACGTGCAGTACGCCCACGCCCGCCTCGCCTCCATCGTCCGCAACGCCGCTGACCTCGGGGTGCACCCCGCTGAAGGCGACTTCGACCCGTCGCTGCTCTCCCACGAGAAGGAGGGGGAGCTGCTGCGAGCCCTGGCCGACTTCCCCCGCGTGGTCGCCTCCGCCGCCACCCTTCGCGAGCCGCACCGGGTGGCGCGCTACCTGGAGGACACGGCCTCGGCGTTCCACAAGTTCTACGACGCCTGCCGGGTGCTGCCGATGGGCGACGAGGAGGCCGGGCCCCTACACGCTGCCCGTCTGCTCCTGGTGCAGGCGACCATGACGGTGCTGGGCACCGGACTGGGGCTGCTCGGGGTCTCCGCCCCCGAGCGGATGTAGGGCACGGGATGAGAGCGCACGAGGCCGGGTGGGCGCACGCCGAAGGAGCTCTGCGTGGCCCTTCGTGGCTGCGCGAGCCCGTCGACCCGAACGAGCTGGTGGCCCCACTCTGGTCCGCGACGACCACCAAGACCGCCGAGGGAGTGCTGGAGATCGGCGGAGTGACGCTGACCGACCTGGTCGCCGAGCACGGTTCGCCGGCGTACGTCCTGGACGAGACGGACTTCCGGGGCCGGGCGACCGCCTTCCGGGACGCCTTCGCCGGGTACGACGTCTACTACGCGGGCAAGGCCTTCCTCTGCACCACCGTCGCCCGCTGGGTCGCCGAGTGCGACCTGAGTCTCGACGTCTGCTCCGCGGGCGAGCTGGCCGTGGCGCTGCGCGCCGGCTTCGACCCGGCCCGGATCGGCTACCACGGCAACAACAAGACGCCCGCCGAGCTCCTCCGGGCGGTGGACGCCGGCGTCGGCCGGATCATCGTCGACTCGTTCGACGAGATCGACCGGCTGGTCGAGGCCACCACCACCCTCGGTGCCACCACCCGCGTGCTGGTCCGCGTCACGGCGGGGGTCGAGGCCCACACCCACGAGTACATTGCCACCGCGCACGAGGACCAGAAGTTCGGGTTCTCGATCTCGTCCGGCGACGCTTTCGAGGCGGTACGCCGGATCGACTCGGCAGCCGGGCTCGACCTCCGTGGCCTGCACTCGCACATCGGCTCCCAGATCTTCGACACCTCCGGCTTCGAGGTGGCCGCGCGTCGCGTGCTCGCCCTGCATGCGCAGATCCAGAACGAGCTCGGGGTGGTCCTGCCGGAGATGGACCTGGGGGGCGGCTTCGGCATCGCCTACACGACTCAGGACGACCCCTCCGAGCCCACGCAGCTCGCGCAGGGGATCACCGGCATCGTCGAGCACGAGTGCCGGGCACTCGGCATAGAGGTCCCGGCCCTGTCGATCGAGCCCGGTCGGGCGATCGTCGGGCCCGCGATGTGCACGGTCTACGAGGTCGGCACGGTCAAGGAGGTCGAGCTCGACGGGGGAGCCCGGCGCACCTACGTGTCCGTCGACGGCGGGATGAGCGACAACATCCGCACCGCCCTGTACGACGCCGACTACAGCTGCACCTTGGCCTCGCGTCGTTCCGAGGCGCCACCGGTGCTGGCCCGGATCGTCGGCAAGCACTGCGAGGCGGGAGACATCGTGGTCAAGGACGAGTTCCTCGCCGGTGACGTGGCCCCGGGTGACCTGGTCGCGGTCCCGGGGACCGGCGCCTACTGCCGCTCGATGGCCAGCAACTACAACCATGCGCTGCGCCCTCCGGTGGTGGCGGTGCGAGACGGTGTCTCGACCGTCGTCGTCCGCCGCGAGACCGAGGAAGACCTGCTGGCCACCGACGTGGGTGGCCGCAGCGGGTCGACAGGACTGAGCGGCGATGAGTGAGAACCAGGTGACCCAGATCCAGCCGTTGCGTGTGGCGCTTCTCGGGTGTGGGGTGGTCGGCAGCCAGGTCGTCCGCCTCCTGCGCGAGCAGGCCGACGACCTGACCGCCCGCGTCGGCGCCCCGATCGAGCTCGTGGGCGTCGCGGTGCGCCGTCCCGACCTGCAGCGTGAGGCCGGCGTCCCGGCCGCGCTGCTCACGACCGATGCCGAGGGCCTGGTCGCCCGCGAGGACGTCGACGTGGTGATCGAGGTCATCGGCGGCATCGAGCCCGCCCGCACCCTGATTCTCTCGCGCTCGCCAACGGCGCATCGGTCGTCACCGCGAACAAGGCGCTGCTCGCCGAGGATGGCAGCACCCTCTTCGAGGCCGCCGAGAAGGCCGGCCGAGACCTCTACTACGAGGCGTCCGTCGCGGGCGCGATCCCGATCCTGCGGCCCCTTCGAGAGTCCCTCGCAGGCGACAAGGTCACCAGGGTTCTCGGCATCGTCAACGGCACCACGAACTTCATCCTCGACAGGATGGACTGCTCGGGCGCCGGGTTCACCGAGGCTCTCGAGGAGGCCCAGGCCGCTCGGGTACGCCGAGGCGGACCCCACCGCCGACATCGAGGGCTTCGACGCCGCGGCGAAGGCCGCGATCCTGGCGAGCCTGGCCTTCCACACGCGGGTCACCGCCGCCGACGTCTACCGCGAGGGCATCGCGGAGGTCACGGCCACCGATGTCGCGTCGGCGCGCCAGATGGACTCCGTCGTCAAGCTGCTCGCGATCTGCGAGCTCGTCGACGGCCCGCATGGACCCTCCGTGCGGCCCGGGTCCACCCGGCGATGATCCCGCGCAGCCATCCGCTGGCCAGCGTGCGGGAGGCCTTCAACGCGGTCTTCGTCGAGAGCGAGGCCGCCGGACAGCTCATGTTCTACGGCCCTGGTGCCGGAGGTGCGCCGACGGCGAGCGCCGTGCTCGGAGACCTGGTCACGGTCGCCAGCAACCGCCTCGGCGACGTCCGAGGGGTGGGTGAGTCCGCCTACGCCGAGCGGCCCGTGCTGCCGATGGGCCAGACCATACCCGCTACCACCTCGCGATCGACGTCGACGACAAGGCGGGAGTGCTCGCGGCAGTGGCCCTGGTGTTCGCCGAGCACGACGTGTCGATCCAGACCGTCCGCCAGGACGGGTCGCGGCGAGGACGCCCAGCTGGTGGTGGTCTCGCACCGGGCCAGCGACGCGGCCCTGTCGGCCACGGTCGAGAATGTCCGCAAGATGGATTCGTGCACGACGTGACGTCCGTGATGCGGGTCGAAGGGGAGACGGAGTGGCCCACCAGTGGCGGGGAGTCATCGAGGAGTACCGCTCCAGACTGACCTCCCGGACGACACGCCGACGATCACGCTGCGTGAGGGCGGCACCCCGATGGTCGAGAGCCGCTGGCTCTCCGAGCTCATCGGTGCCCGGTATGGCTCAAGGTGGAGGGCGACAACCCGACCGGCAGCTTCAAGGACCGCGGCATGACGGTGGCGCTCTCGGTCGCGGTCGGCGAGGGTGCCGAGGCGGTCGTGTGTGCTTCGACCGGGAACACCTCGGCATCGATGGCGGCGTACGCCGCGCGAGCGCGGATCAAGCCGTGGTGCTGGTCCCGCAGGGCAAGATCGCGGCCGGCAAGCTGGCGCAGGCGATCCTTCACGGCGCACAGGTGATCATGGTCAAGGGCAACTTCGACGACTGCCTGCGGATCTCACGCGGCCTCGCCGAGTCCTACCCGGTCGCCTTGGTCAACTCGGTCAACCCGATGCGCATCGAGGGGCAGAAGACCGCGTCGTTCGAGATCGTCGACTTCCTCGGCGACGCCCCGGACCTCCACATCCTCCCGGTCGGCAACGCCGGCAACATCTCGGCGTACTGGAAGGGCTACGTGGAGTATGCCGCCTCTGGGGACTCGACCCGCCGTCCGGTGATGCTCGGCTGGCAGGCGGCAGGCGCGGCCCCGCTCGTCTCCGGCACCCCCGTCACGGACCCGGAGACAGTCGCGTCGGCGATCCGGATCGGCAACCCGGCGTCCTGGCACCTGGCGGTCACTGCCGCCGAGGAGTCCGGCGGCAGGTTCCGCGCCGTGACCGACGAGCAGATCCTGGCGGCCCAGCGTGAGCTCGCCGCGCGCGACGGCGTCTTCGTCGAGCCGGCGTCCGCCGCTGGTGTGGCCGGCATGCTGGTCGACCATGCGGAGGGCTACGACTTCGCCGACCGCACCGTCGTGGTGACCGTCACCGGCCACGGGCTCAAGGACATCGACACTGCCCTCTCGACCTTCACCGACCTGGTCGACAACGTGGTCGGGACCGATGTCGACGAGGCCGCGGCCGCGGCCGGTCTTCGCTGAGCGGCTCGCCTCGATGACCACGTTCGTCCAGGGGCCGGTCACGGTCTCCGTCCCCGCCACCTCGGCCAACCTCGGGCCGGGGTTCGACGCGCTCGGTCTTGCCCTCGACCACCGCGACCTGGTCACGGCCGAGGTCGTCGGCTCCGGTGAGGTGGACATCTCCGTCTCCGGGATGGGCGAGGGGCGGTCCCGCTGAACGCCAGGCACCTGGTCTACCGCTCGATGGAGCTGGCCTTCGACCGAGCTGGGCTGCTCGACGCCCGGCATCCGCCTGCACTGCAGCAACCTGATCCCGCACAGCCGTGGCCTGGGCTCCTCGTCCGCGGCGATCGTCGCTGGGCGTGTTCCCCGCCCGAGCACTGGTGGTCGATGGCGGCCTGGTCCTCGACGACGACCGGCTCCTGGCGCTGGCCGCACGGATCGAGGGTCACCCCGACAACGTGGCTCCGGCGCTGCTCGGCGGTTTCACGATCGCCGGTGACCGGCGACGCAGGCCGTCGTGGCCACTCGGCTGGACGTCGACGTCAGGGTCCGGGCCGTGGCGTTCGTGCCTCCCGGCGGCGTGCCGACCAAGGTCGCCAGGGGACTGCTGCCCGCGACCGTGCCGCACGCCGACGCGGCCGCGAACTCCGGACGCGCCGCTCTGCTCGTGGCCGCGCTGACCGGCCGCCCGGAGCTGCTGCACGAGGCAACTCGTGACTGGCTGCACCAGAGCTACCGGCAGCAGGCGATGCCGGAGACTCTCGACCTGGTCCGGGCCCTTCGCGAGGACGGCGTGCCCGCCGTGGTGTCGGGAGCCGGGCCCACGGTGCTTGCCCTGGTGGGCGAGGCCGAGGCCGCCGCGGTGTCCGCCCGGGTCCCGTCCGGCTGGCAGGTGCTGACCCCTCCGATCGACCCCCGCGGGGCCTGGCTCGAGCCCCCGCGCTGAGGCGGCGTACGACCCCGGGCCACGCCCGGTTCGGGCTTCGTACGGCGGAGGTCGTCAACGGTGGTAATCTGGCGATGCGGCCCGTTTTTTGGGCGCGAGCACCGAGACGAATCCACCGGGATTTCCGTTGGCGGTGCACCCTCTTCCCGGTTCCTCCAGTCGCGGTCACGAGCCCATGCTCGGCCTGCCACCCCGGAACCCGAAGCTGAAACCGTCAAGCCGCTGGCGACTGCCAGACGGCTGCGATACGTGGGAAGGACCTCACGTGACCGAAACAACCAACACCACCGCCCAGAACGCGGATGCTGGCGCTCCGGCGCCCCCGTGAAGAAGCGCGGCGGTGGGCTCAGCTCGATGCTGCTGCCCGAGCTGAAGCAGCTCGCAGGCGGTCTCGGCATCAAGGGTGCAGGCGCCATGCGCAAGGGCGCGCTGGTCGAGGCGATCCGCGCCGCCCAATCGGGTGGCCCGTCGAGCGCCACGAGGCCCCCCGGCCCGCGCCGACGCGTCGGCTCCGGTCCGACGAGGCCGCCGGTGACCCGAAGAACAACGCGGTCCGCCAGCCGGGGTCGCCGGCTCGTCAGGCCGCCACCCGGGAAGAGGGCGGCGCCCAGAGCACCGAGCGCCCGGGAGGTGACGGCGAGAGCCGTGCCGACGACGGTGCCGACCAGCGCAGGGCCACCGCACAGGGCGGGCAGCGTGACAGGGCCGGTCAGGCCGCGGCCGAGACGACCAGACCGCGCCGAAAACCAGAACCAGACCGAGAACCAGAACGGCAGGCCCGGGGCGCCGCCGGACGGGACCAGGGCAACGACGCGCGGCGACAACCGTGAGGACGGTCGCAGCACGAACCGCAACGACGGGCGCAACGACCGGGCGCAACCGACGGGCGCAACGACGGGGCAACGACGGGGCGCAACGCGGGCGACGAGGGCGGCAGCCGTCGCAGCCGTCGGCGTCGTGGTCGCGACCGCAACGACCGCAACGACAACCGCGGCGACCGCGGCGGTCGTGGGTGGACGGTGGCGCGGGCCGTGACCGAGGCCCGCGCAACGAGCCGGACACCCGGATCCTCGAGGACGACGTCCTCGTGCCGGCCGCCGGCATTCTCGACGTCCTGGACAACTACGCGTTCGTGCGCACCAGCGGCTACCTCCCCGGCACCGACGACGTCTACGTCTCGCTCTCCATGGTCCGCAAGTTCGGCCTCCGCCGCGGTGACGCGATCACCGGCCAGGTGCGCCAGCCGCGCGAGGGCGAGCGCAAGGAGAAGTTCAACCCGCTGGTCCGCATCGACAGCGTCAACGGCGCCGACCCCGAGACCGCCAAGAACCGCGTCGACTTCGGCAAGCTGACTCCGCTCTACGCCTCGGAGCGGCTCCGGCTGGAGACCGACGTCGACCAACCTGATCGGCCGGGTCATCGACATCGCGGCCCCGATCGGCAAGGGCCAGCGAGGCCTGATCGTCTCGCCGTCCAAGGCCGGCAAGACGATGATCATGCAGTCGATCGCCAACTCGATCACCACCAACAACCCCGAGTGCCACCTGATGGTCGTCCTCGTCGACGAGCGTCCCGAGGAGGTCACCGACTTCCAGCGCTCGGTCAAGGGCGAGGTCATCTCCTCGACCTTCGACCGGCCGGCCAGCGACCACACCTCGGTCGCCGAGCTGGCCATCGAGCGGGCCAAGCGCCTCGTCGAGCTCGGCCACGACGTGGTCGTGCTGCTCGACGGGATCACCCGGCTGGGGCGCGCCTACAACCTGGCCGCGCCCGCAAGCGGGCGGATCCTCTCCGGCGGCGTCGACTCGGCGGCGCTCTACCCGCCGAAGCGGTTCTTCGGCGCCGCGCGCAACATCGAGGACGGCGGCTCGCTGACCATCCTGGCCACGGCGCTGATCGAGAGCGGCTCGAAGATGGACGAGGTGATCTTCGAGGAGTTCAAGGGCACCGGCAACATGGAGATCCGGCTGCGCCGCGACTTCGCCGACAAGCGGATCTTCCCGGCCATCGACGCCGTGCAGTCCGGCACCCGCCGCGAGGAGCTCCTGATGAGCAAGGAGGAGCTGGCCATCGTCTGGAAGCTCCGCCGTGTGCTCTCCGGCCTCGACGGCCAGCAGGCGCTCGAGCTCCTGCTCGAGCGCCTGAAGAAGTCGCAGAGCAACATCGAGTTCCTCATGCAGGTGCAGAAGACGACGCCGACGCCCAACGGCCGCGACGACGACTGACCGCTTCACCGTCACCCCCCCCAGAATGGGGTGCGGGAGCGCACAAATCAGGCGTCTCCGGCATCGCCGTTCGGCATACACAACGGGCTCGGCCCGATATGCTCGAATCTGTTCGACGCCCAAGCAGCTGGCACGAGGAGAAAAATGGCCAAGATCGTCGTTGCGGACGATGACACTGACATCCGCGAGCTCGTGGTGTTCAAGCTGCGTCAGTCCGGTCACGAGGTCGTCCCTGTCGGGGACGGAGCCGCCGCCGTCGAGGCGTGCAAGGCCGAGCGCCCTGACCTGGTCGTCCTCGACGTCATGATGCCGGGCATGAGCGGGCTCGATGCAGCCCGGGCACTGCGTGCGGACCCCGACTTCGCGGCGTTGCCTGTCATCATGCTCACCGCACGGGCGCAGGAGTCCGACATCGAGCAGGGTTTCGAGGCCGGCGCCGACGACTACGTCGTGAAGCCGTTCAGCCCGCGTGAGCTGGCGTCGCGTGTTGCGGCGGTTCTCGCGCGGAGCCGTGCGTGAGGGCTGAGGTCCTCTCGTATGCACCTCTCTTCCTGCTCGTCGTCGTCCTTCTGACCCTTCTCGTCTGTCTCACGCTGGTGATGCTCCGTGCCAGCGCGGGTCTGCTCGAGCGCCGCCGTACCCGTCGCCAGGTGGCCGTGCGGGACCTCCTCTTCGCCGCTCTGATGGGCGAGCCACAGGAGGCCGCCGAGGCACGGGCGGCTCTGTCGCGTCGTACGGGGCGTGCCTGGGAACGGGCCGAGGCCCAGGCCTTCGACATGTTGCCCAAGATCAAGGGTGAGTCCAGGATCGCGCTCGTCGCCGTCCTGCTGGACAAGGGCGCTTCTGCACGTGCGGTTGCCAAGACCAGCACCTGGTCACTGGTCCGCCGGTGCCGTGGAGCACACGAGCTGGGTGCGCTGAGCCAACACGGCTCGGTCCCGATCCTGCTCCCGATGCTCGACGACCGCAGCTTCCTGGTGCGCCGGGTGGCGGTGCGCTCACTCGGCAGCATCGGCGACGCCTCGGCGGTCGCCCCCCTTCTCCAGGTCACTGGCGAGGAGCCTCGCCTCTCCACTGACCTGGTCTTCGCGCTCGACCGCATCGGTCGACCGGCCGCACCGACGCTCCGCACCGAGCTCGACCGTGCGCTCCACCGCTCCTCAGGTGCCGGACGGCACGCCGACCTCGCGGCCGTAGGGCTCGGACTGATCGGTGACGTGGACGGCGTCGACCTGCTCCGGCAGGCGATCGAGGACGGCGCACCTCGGCTCCAGGCCGCGGCCGCGAGGGCCCTGGGTCGGATCGGGACGCCCGAGTCGGTCGATCCGCTGATCAACGCGCTGGCCTCCGTCGTTCCCTCGGTGCAGATCGCGGCCGCCGAGGCGCTCGGAGAGATCGGGTCGAGCAAGGGCGCTCGCGCCTTGGGTGCTGTGCTGGACAGCGGCAACCACGACCTGGCCAGGATCGCCGCGACCTCTCTTCTTCGCCTCGACGAGGCCGGTGTCTCGGTGCTCACCGAGCACCAGTCGGAGTATGCCCGGGAGGCACTGGCCCTGCTGGAGCTCAAGGCGGGCGCATGAGCACCCTCACCGCGGTCGCCCAGAGCGCTGGCTGGTTCTTCGTCGGCTACAGCGTGCTGCTCAACACCAGCTTCCTGCTGCTGACCGTCTTGGCACTGTACGAGTTCGCGAACTACCGGCGTCGGGTCGAGTTCTCGGCGTACGACGAGAGCTTCGGTGATCCCCTGGCACGTGGTGTCTCCATCGTGATTCCAGCCTTCAACGAGGGTGCCACCATCGTGCAGGCCGTGCAGGCCATGCTCGCGCTGCGCTATCCGGACTTCGAGGTCGTCGTCGTCGACGACGGGTCGACCGACGGCACGGTCGAGCTGCTGACCACCACCTTCGACATGGTCGACGTGCCGCTGGTGCTGTCGCGCGCCATCCACAGCGACAGTGAGATCCTGCGGACCATGGTCAGCCGTCAGGGGCCGATGAACCTCGCGCTGGTCTGCAAGTCCAACGGTGGCAAGGCGGACTCCTTGAACGTGGGCATCAACGCGGCCAAGAAGGAGCTGGTCTGCATGGTCGACGCGGACTCGATCCTCGACCCGGATGCCCTCATGCACGTGGCTCGGCCGTTCGCCGACGACCCGCAGCGCGTGCTTGCCACGGGTGGCGTGGTGCGGGTGGCCAACGGGTCGACGATCCGTGACGGCCGGGTGGTCGCCCTGGGCATGCCTCGTGGCTGGCTGGGGCGGATCCAGGTGGTGGAGTACCTGCGTGCGTTCATGATCGGCCGCGCCGGCTGGTCGGCCGCGGGTGGGTTGCTCGTGATCTCCGGTGCCTTCGGGATGTTCCGCCGAGACGTCCTGTTCTCCCTCGGTGGTCTGGCCACCGACTGTGAGGGCGAGGACGCCGAGCTCGTGGTGCGACTCCATCGATGGATCGGGGACAACGCCCTCGACGGGCGGGTGGTATTCGTCTCGGAACCGGTGGCCTGGACCCAGGCGCCCGAGGAGCTACGGGTGCTGCGTCGTCAGCGACGCCGCTGGCACCGGGGAGCCACCGAGATCTTCATGCGGCACTGGCGGATGATGCTGCGTCCCCGATACGGCGTCGTCGGCCTGGTCGCGATGCCGTGGTTCTTGATCTTCGAGCTGCTGGCCCCGTTCTTCGAGCTGCTGGGAGCGGCGTACTTCCTGATCGTTCTCGTGGCGCTTGGGCTCCACGAGGTCGGGGTGACGCAGACCTCGCTCGTCGATCCTCGGCTCGTCCTGCTGTTGTTCAGCACGTCCGTGGTGTATGCCGTGTTCATGTCGTTGGTCGCCCTGCTCGCCGAGGAGGTCTCCTACCGGCGCTACCGCGGCTCTCGGGACCTGCTCGGGGCCGTGTGGGCAGCGGTGGAGGAGAGCTTCGGCTACCGGCAGCTCAACGCCTGGTGGTGTGTCACCGGAACAGTGGCAGCATTGCGTAGGTCGCATCGCGACTGGGGGGACATGGAGAGAAGGGGGTTCAACGCGCCGTGACCCCGGTCTACTCGGTCCGCCGGCTCCTCTACGCCCTGCTCGCCGGCTCCGCGATCACGATCATTCTCGTGGGCGCGACAGGCGTGATCGGCGTGCTCTCGACCACCCGGGCCGTTGACTACCTCAGCCAGGACCTGGGACCGGCAGTCACTGCGAACAGCGCGGTGCTCCAGGACATGACGGACGCCGAGACCGGAGTGCGGGGTTTCGCGGGGTCGGGCAACCCGGCTGCGCTCGGCCCGTACCACAACGCCCGCCGCAGGCTGCCCGTCCACGAGCAGGCGCTGAGTGCGCTGGTGGGCAGCCATCCCACGCTTCCGGCGCTCGTACGCCGGCAGCAGCAGCTGACCGAGAGCTGGTTCGCCAAGTACGGCGAGGTCCGGATCGCGAACGCCGGCCGCGGCACGTTCCGCCCACGCGTGTTCGCCCGGGGGCAGGAGATCTTCGACGACTTCCGTCGGGTCAACTCCCGGATCGGCCTGTATCTGACCCACGAGGCCAATGCCGCCCGCCTCAACGCGCAGCATCGGCTGGCATGGACGGTGGGCCTGATCGGGGTGGCCTCGTTGGCGGCCATGGTGCTGGGCCTGCTGGTGGGCCGGTGGGTGATCGAACAGGTGCGGCGCCCGCTGCGTGAGCTCGAGAACACGGTGAACCGGCTGGCTGGGGGAGACGACTCCGCTCGCGCGCCGGTCACCGGCCCTCGCGAGGTGCGTCGAGTGGCACTGTCGCTCAACGAGCTGGCCGACGAGAGCCAGCGATCCCGGGCCATGGAGGCCCAGATCGTGCAAAGGCTGCGTGAGGTCGACACCGCCAAGGCGGACTTCGTCTCGAACGTCTCTCATGAGCTGCGCACCCCGCTGACGATCATCAATGGCTACATCGAGCTCTTCGAGGAGGAGTTCGAGGACACCTTCTCGGGGCAGCAGGACAACATGCTGGCGGTCACCAAGCGCAACGTGGTCCGCCTCCGGGAGCTGATCGAGGACCTGCTGACCCTGTCCCAGGCCGAGAACCGTGAGACCGAGTTCCAGACCGTCGACCTGCGGCAGATCGTCAGGGACGTCATGAGCGATCTCCGCTTCGCTGCAGCAGGCAGAGAGGTCAGGCTGGAGGCCAGCACCCCCGACGAGCCGCAGCCCGTGCTGGCCGACCCGAGCCAGCTGCACCGGGCATTGCTCAACGTCGCCTCCAACGCGGTCAAGTTCAGTGGCGCCGGGGGAACGGTCCGGATCGCGGTGGCCCCGGACGGCGACGACACCACGCTGGAGGTGGTCGACGAAGGGATCGGGATCCCGGCCACGGACCTGCCGGGCCTCGGCAACCGCTTCTTCCGGGCGTCGAACGCCGTCGAGGGCCAGATCGCCGGCACCGGCCTGGGGCTGCGCATCGTGCAGACGATCCTGGACCACCACGGCGGCAGCATGCGGATCGAGTCGGTCGAGGGGCAGGGCACCACTGTCCGGATCCGGCTGCCGCTGCGGAATGAACCCGAGCTGCGCGCCGTTGGGTCCTCAGGCGGCGATTAGCGCCGCAGGCCCATCATTTGGCACACTTGGCGGCTGGTTCCGGTTCACGTCCGACGACGTCGGACGACCCGGCGACCGAACCCTCGAGAGGACACCATGAAGAAGGACATCCACCCCGCGTACACGGACACCGCCGTGACCTGTACCTGTGGCAACTCGTTCACCACCCGCAGCACGTCCACGAGCGGCACCATGCATGCCGACGTGTGCTCGAACTGCCACCCGTTCTACACCGGCAAGCAGAAGATCCTCGACACCGGCGGCCGCGTCGCCCGCTTCGAGGCCCGCTACGCCAAGAAGGACGTCGCCAAGAAGGACGCCGACAAGAAGTAGCGTCTTCCCAGCGCCGGTCCCCGCGTCCCTGTCGACGTGTGCGGGCCGGCGCTTGGTCGTCTGCGTGGTTCCGCCCATCTTTGGAGGTCTGGTGTTCGAGGCAGTCGAGGGGCTGGTCGAGGAGCACGCCGCCCTGGAGAAGCGCCTGGCCGACCCCACGATCCACGCCGACCAAGGTCTGGCCAAGCGCCTCAACCAGCGGTACGCCGAGCTCACCGCGATCCTTCGCACGTACCACGACTGGCAGCAGCTCGGCGACGACATCGGGGCCGCCCGCGAGCTGTCCGCCGAGGACCCCGGCGACTCGTCCTTCGCCGAGGAGGCGGAGGTGCTCTCCGAGCGGCGCCTCGCCGCCGAGGAGCGGCTTCGCCACCTGCTGGTGCCCCGCGAGCCCGCCGACTCCAAGGACGCCCTGCTCGAGGTCAAGTCGGGAGAGGGCGGGGAGGAGTCCGCGCTGTTCGCGGGCGACCTGCTGCGGATGTACACCCGCTTCGCCGAGCGCCGGGGCTGGAAGACCGAGATCCTCGACGCGAACGAGTCGGACCTCGGAGGCTACAAGTCGGTCACGCTGGCGGTGAAGGCCCGTCGCGCTGCTGCACCCGGTGACGCGCCGTACGCCGTGCTGAAGTTCGAGGGCGGGGTGCACCGCGTCCAGCGGGTGCCCGTCACCGAGAGCCAGGGACGGGTCCACACCTCGGCCGCCGGCGTCCTCGTGATGCCCGAGGCCGAGCAGGTCGACGTCACCATCGAGGAGAAGGACATCCGGATCGATGTCTTCCGCTCCTCGGGGCCGGGCGGCCAGAGCGTGAACACCACCGACTCCGCCGTCCGGATCACCCACCTGCCCACGGGCATCGTGGTCAGCTGCCAGAACGAGAAGAGCCAGCTCCAGAACCGCGAGCAGGCGATGCGCATCCTGCGGGCCCGGCTGCTCGTGGCCGCGCAGGACGAGGCCGACGCCGAGGCCTCCGACGCGCGCAAGCTCCAGGTGCGGACGGTGGACAGGTCGGAGCGGATCCGCACCTACAACTTCCCCGAGAACCGGATCTCGGACCACCGCACCGGCTACAAGGCCTACAACCTCGACCAGGTCCTCGATGGTGACCTCGAGGCCATGATCGCCTCATGCGTCGACGCGGACCTGACGGCTCGGCTGGAGGCTCTCGAGGAGCACGGTGGCTGAGGCCCGGGCCCTCGTCGCAACAGCCGCCGACACGCTCCGTGCAGCGGGTGTCCCGAGTCCGGAGCACGACGCAGCCGAGCTGCTCGCCTTCGTCCTCGCGACCACCCGCGGTGCACTGGTGCTGGTCGACGACGTGGGAGCGGACCACGAGCGGGAGTTCCGGGGCCTCGTCGTGCGCCGGGCCTCCCGAGAGCCGCTGCAGCACCTGACCGGATCCGCCGCCTTCAGGTACGTCGACCTGGCCGTCGGGCCGGGGGTCTTCGTGCCCCGCCCCGAGACCGAGCTGCTGGCGGGCTGGGGCATCGACCGGGCCCGGGAGGTGCTGGCCGAGGGCCGCTCTCCGGTGGTGGTCGACCTCTGCACCGGGTCGGGGCCGATCGCGCTCTCGGTGGCCCGGGAGGTCCCCGAGGCCCACGTGAGCGCAGTCGAGCTCGACGGACCCGCCTGCGAGTGGGCGGCGCGCAACCTGGCCGGCTCGGGTGTGGACCTTCGCCAGGGCGACATGGCCGACGCCTTCGGAGAGCTCGACGGGACGGTGGACGTGGTGCTGTGCAACCCGCCGTACATCCCGCTCGAGGCCTGGGAGTCGGTGGCCGCCGAAGCGCGGGAGCACGACCCGGCGCTGGCCTTGTGGTCAGGGGTCGACGGACTTGACGCCTTCCGGGTGCTGGAGCGTGTCGCCGCCCGGCTGCTGCGCCCGGGCGGCCTCGTGGGCGCCGAGCACGCGGACGTCCAGGGGGAGGCCGCACCGGCGGTGTTCCAGGGGACCGGGCGCTGGCTGGAGATCGCCGATCACGACGACCTGGCAGGGCGCGCTCGTTTCGTGACCGCCCGGCTGCGAGGATGAGGGCGTGCTCCGATACCCGACCACGGACCCCGAGCAGCTCGAGCGCGCGATCGCAGACGCTGCGGCCGCGATCCAGCGTGGTGAGCTCGTGGTGCTGCCCACCGACACCGTCTACGGAATCGCCGCCGACGCGTTCGACCCTGGGGCCGTGCGCGCCCTGCTCGAGGCCAAGGGTCGCGGCCGGAACATGCCGCCGCCCGTGCTCGTCAGTGCTACGAGCACCCTCGACGCCTTGGCCACCGATGTCCCCGAGTGGGCCAGGGCACTGGTCGAGCGGTTCTGGCCCGGACCGCTGACCCTGGTGCTTCGACAGCAGTCGTCTCTGCACTGGGACCTCGGGGACACCCGCGGAACCGTGGCGGTGCGGATGCCCGACCACGAGATCGCCCTTGAGCTGCTCGGCCGCACCGGTCCGCTCGCGGTCTCCAGTGCCAACACGACGGGCCAGCCCGCGGCCACAGATGCCGACCAGGCCGAGACGATGCTGGGGGAGTCGATCGCGGTCCTGCTCGATCACGGCCCGACCCCGGGCCCGGTCCCCTCCACGATGGTCGACGCGACCGGGGCCGCCCCGCGACTCCTCCGTCTGGGTGCCCTTGGCCTCGAGGCTCTCGACGAGGTGATCTCCCCGCTCGGCGTGCGGTTCCGCGACCAGGACGAGGACCAGGGCGAGGACGAGGGCTGAGCGGGTGCGCGAGTACCTGCTGGTCTTCCTCGTGGCCGCCGCGGTGACCTACCTCCTGGGGGTCTTCGCCCGCGAGACGGCACTGCGCACCGGGGCCGTGGCCCAGGTCCGTGACCGCGACGTCCACGCCGTGCCGATCCCGTACTTCGGCGGGATCGCGATGCTCGGTGGCATGGGTGCGGCGTACGTCGTCGCCCAGCACCTCCCGTTCCTCTCAGGTGCCAACGACAACGTCTTTCCCGACGCGGGCGTCGTGCTCATCGCCGGAGCGCTCATCTGCGGACTCGGCGTTCTCGACGACCTGATCGAGCTCGACGCACTCACCAAGCTGGGCGGCCAGGTGCTGGCAGCGGGCGTGCTGGTGCTCTTCGGGGTGCGCTACTACAGCCTGC
Organism: uncultured Actinomycetota bacterium; assembly: GCA_963740525.1. Classification (GTDB taxonomy): domain Bacteria; phylum Actinomycetota; class Actinomycetes; order Propionibacteriales; family Nocardioidaceae; genus CAVUEG01. The sequence goes on along the minus strand of CAVUEG010000001.1, from coordinate 196,015 downwards.
AGCTGCCCGGGGGTGGCCAGTTCACCCTCGACGAGGGCCAGGCGGTCCTGATCAGCATCCTCGTCGTCGTCGCGTCGGTGAACGCGGTGAACTTCGTGGACGGGCTCGACGGGCTTGCCGCGGGCGTGGTCGGGATCGGCGCGACGGCCTTCTTCGCGTTCTCCTACCAGCTGGCCGATGCCAACGGCGAGACGCTCGCGATCACGGCGGCACTGCTGTGCTCGCTGCTCGGCGGGGCGTGCGTGGGGTTCCTGCCGCACAACTTCTTCCCGGCGCGGATGTTCATGGGGGACTCCGGGTCGATGCTGCTGGGGCTCGTGCTCTCGGGCTCCGCGATGACCCTCACCGGGCAGTTCGCCAGTGTCGACGTCAGCCGAGGTGTCGACGGCTCCCAGGCCAGCCTGCTGCTGACGCTGCTGCCGATCGTGCTGCCGATCTCGATCCTGGTGATCCCGTTCCTCGACCTGGTGCTCGCAATCATCCGGCGGACCCGTCGTGGCCAGGCGTTCTACCAGCCCGACAAGGAGCATCTGCACCACCGGATGCTCGAGATCGGCCACTCGCACCGCCGCGCGGTGGTGATCATGTGGCTGTGGGCCGGCCTGGTGGCCTTCGGGGGAGCGATGGTGAGCCTCTACGCCGGGCGCACGACCTGGCTGATCCTCGGCGTGTGGGTTGCGGTCACGGCCGGACTGACGTTCGTGGTGCCCCGGATCCAGCGTCCGGGGTCTCCGGGCTGAGTGCCCGGTTGGCACCCGTCCCGGACTTTGTGCTACTTTTCACAAGCGTCCGAAACGGCGGTCTCCACCGCCGCTGAGGACCCGCAGTTCCTGCCCTGTACGACGACAGAACGGCCGCCGCGATGACGACCGAGACGCCCCGGGACAGCCGCCGTACAGGCATGCCGACCGTGGTGTCGCTCGCAGTCACGGTCCTGGCCGGCGCCGTCATGGTGGGTGTCGCGGCACTGGCGACCGGGTCGTCCGGGGCCGCGGGCGCAGCCATCGGTCTGGTCATGGCCGGCGCCTTCTTCGCGCTCGGTGCCTTCGTCCTCGAGCTCGTGGCCCGAGTGCTTCCCGCTGCCTCGCTGATGGTGGCCCTGCTCACCTATACGCTTCAGGTCGCCCTCATCGGGCTGGTCTTCGCGGGCCTGCGCCGCAGCGGCGCGCTGGACCGCAGCATCGACTCTCGATGGCTGGCCGGAACGCTCATCGTCTGCACGATCACGTGGCTGGTGACCCAGGTCGTCGTCCATGTCCGTCAGCGGATCCCGGCGTACGACCTGCCCGCCAGCGGCCCGGAGGCGAGTACGCGATGACCCCCGCCTGCTGCTATTGTCCGGGCCACGATGGCTCAGCAGAAATCTCCGTCTGGGCACTCGGAAGACTCCACCAAAGGCGATCCTTGGCACGCTTTCGGGTACCTGGTCTCCGGTGTCCTGATGTACGGACTCCTCGGTTGGGCCGCGGATCGGTGGCTGGGGACCTCCTTCCTGGTCGTGATCGGGATCCTGGTGGGTGCTGCACTCGGCATCTACCTGACCTGGACCCGCTTCAACAAGGCGCAACCGTCAGCGGCCGACGAGGGTTCGTCCAAGACATGAGACATGCAGTGCAAGTAGCCGACGTGATTGTGCAGGAGACGCCGTGAGATTTGCAGGACTGGTCAGCACCGAGGGCTTCATCGCCCCGGGTCCGGAGAGTTTCGACCTGCCCGCGGTGTTCACGTTGGGCGGCGTCGGGGTCACCAAGCCGATGCTGCTGCTGTTCGTGGCCGCGATCGCCGTCTTCGGGTTCTTCTTCGCCGCCTCCCGCAAGCGGGCGATGGTCCCCGGCAAGCTCCAGTTCGCCGGCGAGGAGATGTACTCCTCCGTCCGCAACGGACTCGGTCGCGACATCATCGGCAGCAAGGACTTCATGCCGTATGTCCCCTACCTGGTCACGCTCTTCTTCTTCATCCTGCTGAGCAACTGGTTCGGCTCGATCCCCTTCATCCAGTTCCCCACCTTCAGCCGGGTGAGCATGGCCTACGCCCTGGCCGGCGTGAGCTGGATCATCTACAACTCCGTCGGCATCCGGCGCCACGGCCTGCTGGGCTACCTCAAGCACCAGTGCGTGCCTGCCGGCGTCAAGGGCCCGATCCTCGCGCTGCTGGTCCCGCTGGAGTTCATGTCGAACCTCGTGATCCGACCGATCACGCTCTCCCTGCGTCTGTTCGCCAACATGTTCGCCGGCCACATCCTGGCCCTGCTGTTCGCGACCGGCGGTGAGTACCTCCTGATCCACGCCTCGACCGCCGTCAAGCCGGTCGGCCTGCTCGCCTGGGTGCTGGCCATCGCGATCGCCTTCCTGGAGCTGCTGGTCCAGTTCCTCCAGGCCTACGTCTTCACCCTGCTGAACGCCATGTACATCTCCGGTGCCCTTGCCGAAGAGCACTGAGACCCGCTCCACCCCGAGTCCACCAAGGAAACAACCGAAAGGAAAGTCAGCCATGACCGGCTCGCTCAACATGATCGGCTACGGCCTCGCTGCAATCGGCCCCGGTGTCGGTATCGGCCTGATCTTCGCCGCGTACATCAACGGCGTCGCTCGCCAGCCCGAGGCGCAGGGTCGCCTGCAGTCGATCGCGATCCTGGGCTTCGCCCTCGCCGAGGCGCTGGCCATCATCGGTATCGCCCTCGCGTTCGTCATCAAGTAACCCCACTCTCGTACTGACGAAGGACGATCACCATGAATTGGATCCTCGCCGCAGGAGAGGAAGGGCACACGCCCAGTCCTCTCGCTGTCGAGTGGGTCGAGGTCATCTTGGCCTTGGTCGTTTTCGGGATGCTCTTCTTCGCGATCAAGAAGTTCGTCGTACCGAACTTCGAGAAGACGTTCGCTGACCGGACCTCTGCCATCGAAGGCGGGCTGAAGGCTGCCGAGACCAAGCAGGCCGAGGCCGACGCCAAGCTCGCCGAGCTCGAGAAGCAGCTTGCCGACGCTCGGCACGAAGCCGCGCGCATCCGCGAGGAAGCCCGTGAGCAGGGGGCTGCGATCGTCGCGGAGATGCGTGACCAGGCCCAGCAGGAGTCCTCGCGCATCGTGGAGCACGGCAAGGCGCAGATCGAGGCTGAGCGGCAGCAGGCCGTGACCTCGCTCCGGGCCGAGGTCGGCTCGCTCGCCACGTCGCTCGCCGGCCGCATCGTCGGTGAGTCCCTCGACGACGACGCTCGACAGAGTCGTGTGGTCGAGCGCTTCCTCGCCGACCTCGAGGCAGAGCCGAACGGAGCCCGCTAATGGCTCAGGACCAGCTGCGCGGAGCCTCGGCGGACGCTCAGGAGACGCTGGCCGGAAAGCTCGACGCCGCCCTTGCGGGCGGCGCCGACGCGGCCCGGGTCGGCGCCGACCTGTTCGGCGTGGCCACCGTCCTGCGTTCCGAGCCGGGTCTTCGCCGAGTGGTCACCGACGTCTCGGTCGATGCGTCGGCGAAGTCCGACCTGGTCCGGCAGATCTTCGGTGCCCAGGTGGACCCGGCCTCGGCCGACGTCGCGGCTGCGGCAGCGGAGCAGCGTTGGACCTCGACGAGAGACCTCGGTGACGTGCTCGAGCACCTCGGCGTGGTGGCCGTGGTGAGGTCGGCCGACGCCGAGGGTCAGGTCGGCGACCTCGCCGACGAGCTGTTCGGCTTCGGCAGGCTCCTGGTCGAGAACCCGGACCTGCGCGACGCACTCTCGGACCCGGCCCGCTCGGCAGACGACAAGCGGGCGCTGGTCCGTGAGCTACTCGAGGGCAAGACCTCGTCCGCGACGGCTCTGCTGGTGCAGCAGGCACTCGCCGGATCGCACCGCACGGTCGGGCTCGCGATCGAGTCCTTCCAGCGCGTGGCCGCACAGGTGCACGGACAGCGGGTCGCCACGGTGCGGGTGGCCCGAGAGCTGTCCGACGCCGAGCAGGACCGGCTCACCACCGCGTTGTCCTCGCAGTACGACCGCGACGTGCACCTCAACGTAGTCATCGACCCCGACGTGATCGGCGGCATGCGGGTGGAGATCGGTGACGATGTCATCGACGGCACCGTGTCGAGCCGCCTCGCCGACGCCCGACGGCGTCTCGCAGGCTGATCCGCGTCACCACGAATCGTTAGCAGACCGAGCAGACAAAGAGAGCAGGACGAACTGAGATGACGGAACTTTCGATCCGTCCGGAGGAGATCCGGGACGCGCTCCAGCGCTTCGTGTCGGACTACAAGCCCGATGCAGCCAGCAAGGAAGAGGTCGGCACCGTGGCCGAGGCCGGCGACGGCATCGCGCGGGTCTCCGGTCTGCCCTCGGCCATGGCCAACGAGCTCCTGGAGTTCGAGGACGGCACGCTCGGCATCGCCCTGAACCTCGACACCCGTGAGATCGGCGTGGTCGTGCTCGGCGAGTTCGGCGGTATCGAAGAGGGCCAGACGGTACGCCGTACCGGCGAGATCCTCTCGGTCCCCGTCGGTGACGGCTACCTCGGTCGCGTGGTCGACCCGCTCGGCAAGCCGATCGACGGACTCGGCGAGGTGAGCACCGACGGCCGCCGCGCCCTCGAGCTCCAGGCGCCCGGCGTGATGGCCCGCAAGTCGGTCCACGAGCCGCTGGCCACCGGGATCAAGGCGATCGACGCGCTCACGCCGATCGGCCGCGGTCAGCGCCAGCTGATCATCGGTGACCGCGCCACCGGCAAGAGCACGATCGCGATCGACACGATCATCAACCAGAAGCGGAACTGGGAGTCCGGGGACCCGGACAAGCAGGTGCGCTGCATCTACGTGGCGATCGGCCAGAAGGGCTCGACCATCGCCGCAGTGCGAGGCGCCCTCGAAGAGGCCGGCGCGCTCGAGTACACCACCATCGTCGCCTCCCCGGCGTCGGACTCGGCGGGCTTCAAGTACCTCGCTCCCTACACCGGCTCGGCCATCGGTCAGCACTGGATGTACGACGGCAAGCACGTCCTCATCGTGTTCGACGACCTGACCAAGCAGGCCGAGGCCTACCGCGCCGTGTCGCTGCTCCTGCGCCGCCCGCCGGGCCGCGAGGCGTACCCCGGTGACGTCTTCTACCTGCACAGCCGACTTCTCGAGCGCTGCGCCAAGCTCTCCGACGACATGGGCAAGGGCTCGATGACCGGCCTGCCGATCATCGAGACCAAGGCCAACGACGTCTCGGCGTACATCCCGACCAACGTCATCTCGATCACCGACGGTCAGATCTTCCTGCAGTCGGACCTGTTCGCGGCCAACCAGCGTCCCGCGATCGACGTCGGCGTCTCGGTGTCCCGCGTCGGTGGTGCGGCGATGACCAAGGCGATGAAGGCGGTCACCGGTTCGCTCAAGGTCGACCTGGCGCAGTTCCGCGCCATGGAGGCGTTCGCGATGTTCGCCTCGGACCTCGACGCGGCCTCCCGTCAGCAGCTCGACCGTGGTCAGCGCCTGATGGCGCTGCTCCGGCAGCCGCAGTACTCGCCGTACCCGGTCGACGAGATGACCGTCTCGCTGTGGACGGGCACCAGTGGTCGCCTCGACCGCGTCCCGACCGACGACGTGCTGCGGTTCGAGCACGAGTTCATCGACTACCTGCGTCGCTCGCACGAAGGAATCCTCTCGGCGATCCGTGAGTCCCAGAAGTTCGAGGAGGAGACCGAGAAGGCGCTCGAAGAGGCCTACGACTCCTTCCTGGACCAGTTCGAGACGTCGGACGGCGACTCGATCAAGAAGCCGGGCACGGAAGCCAAGCCGGAGGCTCTCGAGGACGACGAGCTCGAGCAGGAGCAGATCGTCAAGCAGAAGCGGGGCTGACCATGGCCGTATCGCTGCGTGAGTACCGCGCGCGGATCAAGTCGACGGAGTCGATGAAGAAGATCACGCGTGCCATGGAGCTCATCGCTGCGTCGCGCATCATCAAGGCGCAGCAGCGGGCACAGGCGGCAGCGCCGTACGCCCGCGAGCTGACCCGAGCGGTGTCGGCGGTGGCGACCTTCTCGAACGTCGTCCATCCGCTGACCACCGAGCCGGAGAACCCCAAGCGGGCCGCCGTGCTGATCGTGACCAGTGACCGTGGACTGGCCGGCGCGTACTCCTCGAACGCCCTCAAGGAGTCCGAGCGGCTTGCCGAGCGGCTCCGCGAGGAGGGCAAGGAGGTCGACACGTACCTCACCGGTCGCAAGGGACAGGCCTACTTCAAGTTCCGCCAGCGACCGGTCGTGAACGCGTGGACCGGGTTCTCCGACCAGCCCACCTACGACATCGCGCACGACATCGGCGAGGAGCTGATCGCGGCGTTCCTGCGCGAGGAGGGCGAGGAGAACTCGGTCGACGAGGTCCACGTGGTCTACACGAGGTTCCGGTCGATGCTGGTCCAGGAGCCGACCTCGGTCCGCCTGCTTCCGCTCGAGGTGGTCGAGAGTGATGAGAAGCCCGAGCAGGAGGATGTGCTGCCGCTGTACGAGTTCGAGCCGTCGGCCGCCGACGTGCTCGATGGCTTGCTGCCGCGCTACGTCCAGAGCCGGATCTTCTTCGCCCTGCTCCAGGCCTCGGCCTCGGAGCTGGCAGCCCGCCAGAAGGCGATGAAGTCGGCCACGGACAACGCCGACGAGCTGATCAAGAAGTACACCCGTATTGCCAACCAGGCCCGCCAGGCCGGGATTACCCAGGAAATCAGCGAGATCGTCGGTGGCGTGAACGCGCTGGCCGATGCGAATGCCGGGAGTGAGTGAGAGAGATGACTGCCACGACTGAAGAACGAGGAACCACGCACGCCGAAGGTGGCGTTGGTCGCATCGCGCGAGTGACGGGGCCTGTCGTCGACGTCGAGTTCCCGTCCGACGCGATGCCCGAGATGTACAACATGCTCAAGACCGAGCTCGAGCTCGGTGGCGAGACGCGCACGCTGACCCTCGAGGTCGCGCTGCACATCGGCGACGGCATGGTGCGAGCGATCTCCATGCAGCCGACCGATGGCCTCGTGCGCGGTGCCCAGGTGCGCGACACGGGGGGTCCGATCACGGTTCCCGTCGGCGACGTCACCAAGGGTCACGTGTTCAACGCGCTCGGGGACTGCCTGAACCTCGAGGAGGGCGAAGAGCTCAAGGTCGAAGAGCGGTGGGGTATCCACCGCACCGCGCCCGCGTTCGACCAGCTCGAGTCCAAGACCGAGATGTTCGAGACCGGCATCAAGGTGATCGACCTCCTCACGCCGTACGTCCAGGGCGGCAAGATCGGCCTGTTCGGTGGCGCGGGTGTGGGCAAGACCGTGCTGATCCAGGAGATGATCGCGCGAGTCGCCAAGGACCACGGCGGCGTCTCGGTCTTCGCCGGTGTCGGTGAGCGCACGCGTGAGGGCAACGACCTGATCGCGGAGATGGAGGAGGCCGGCGTCATCGGGCAGACCGCCCTGGTGTTCGGTCAGATGGACGAGCCGCCGGGCACCCGCCTGCGGGTGGCCCTCTCGGCGCTGACGATGGCGGAGTACTTCCGCGACGTCCAGGGCCAGGACGTGCTGCTGTTCATCGACAACATCTTCCGCTTCACACAGGCCGGCTCCGAGGTCTCCACGCTGCTCGGACGGATGCCGTCCGCGGTGGGCTACCAGCCCAACCTCGCTGACGAGATGGGCGTGCTCCAGGAGCGGATCACCTCGACCCGCGGTCACTCGATCACCTCGATGCAGGCGATCTACGTCCCCGCCGACGACTACACCGACCCGGCTCCGGCCACCACGTTCGCGCACCTCGACGCGACTACCGAGCTCTCGCGGGAGATCGCATCGCTGGGTATCTACCCCGCGGTGGACCCGCTGACCTCGACGTCGCGGATCCTCGACCCGCAGTACATCGGCGAGGACCACTACAAGTGCGCGGTCCGGATCAAGCAGATCCTCCAGCGGAACAAGGAGCTGCAGGACATCATCGCGATCCTGGGTGTCGACGAGCTCTCCGAAGAGGACAAGATCATCGTGTCCCGGGCCCGCCGCATCCAGCGGTTCCTGTCGCAGAACACCTACGTGGCCAAGCAGTTCACGGGCATCGAGGGCTCGACCGTCCCCGTGGCCGACACCATCGAGGCCTTCAACAAGATCGCCGACGGTGAGTACGACCACGTGGCCGAGCAGGCGTTCTTCATGTGCGGTGGCCTCGACGACGTCGAGAAGCGGTGGAACGAGATCCAGAAGAGCCTCTAGGCTCATCCCGGTGCTCGCCGGACGAAATCCCCGGCGAGCACCGGATCCCCGACAAGAACGACATCAGCACGAACTTCAGCACCACTAAGGAGATCCCGTGAGTGACGACCTGCTGCAGGTCGAGCTGGTCGCGGCAGACCGACTCGTCTGGTCGGGCGAGGCGACGATGGTCATCGCCCGCACGACCGAAGGTGACGTCGGCATCCTGCCGAACCACGCTCCGATGCTCTCGCTCCTGGTCGACGGCGTCGTCGACGTCCAGACCGCGGAGGGCGAGACCTGGGTGGCTGCGGTCGACGCCGGGTTCCTCTCGGTGGCCCACAACCGCATCTCGATCCTCTCGGAGCACGCCGAGATGTCGCACGAGATCGACCTGGAGAAGGCGCGGGCCGAAGTCGAGCGCGCCCACGCCAACGGCGAGCTCGACGACGAGGCGCTCGAGCACCTCCGTCGGGCAGAGGCTCGCATTCGCGCGGTCGAGCGGGCATCCTGACCTCGGGGCGTCGACCGGCGCCCACCGATCGTTGAGAGGGGACCGATGCCGGTCTGGCAGTGGCTGCTGGATTCAGCCGGTCTCCTGCTCCTCGTTGTCCTGGGCTACGGGCTGGCGTTGGTGGTACGCCGCCGTGTCCTCTCCCGCCACGGGGGCACCTTCGAGCTCTCCGTCCGCGTCCGGTCCAACAGGGCCGGACGCGGCTGGGTTCTCGGCCTGGGCCGGTACAACGACGACCTGCTCGAGTGGTTCCGCATCTTCTCGCTCTCGCCGTGGCCGAAGCGGCGCTACCGCCGCGACGGCCTCGAGCTGCTCTCGCGTCGTCAGCCCCAGGGACCGGAGGCGTACTCGCTGTACGCCGGCCACCTGATCGTCGAGTGCGTGACCCCCGAGGGCAGGCTGGAGCTCGCGATGAGCCCGGACGCGGTCACCGGCTTCCAGTCCTGGCTCGAGGCGGTGCCCCCTGGCACCCGTCGTGCCCGCTGACCCGTCGCCACGACGCGACCAGCCGACGCCTAGAGTCGACCCCATGGTCAACCTGACACGCATCTACACCCGGACCGGCGACCACGGGCGGACCCGGCTCGGCGACATGAGCGAGACCAGCAAGAACGACCCGCGCCTGCGTGCCTATGCGGACGTCGACGAGACCAACGCCCAGATCGGAGTGGCGGTCACCCTGGGCAACCTCGACGAGGATGTCGTCGCGGTGCTCACCCGCATCCAGAACGACCTCTTCGACGTCGGTGCGGACCTGTGCACCCCGGTGGTCGAGAGCCCCGAGTTCCCTCCCTTACGAGTCGAGCAGGAGTACGTCGACCGGCTCGAGGCCTGGTGCGACAACTACAACGAGAGCCTCCCCGCGTTGCGCTCGTTCATCCTGAACGGCGGCACTCCGGGAGCAGCGCTCCTGCATGTCGCGCGCACCGTCTGCCGCCGCGCGGAGCGTTCCGGCTGGGCCGCCTATGACGAGCATGGCGACATCATGAACGAGCTCGCTCTCACCTATCTCAACCGGCTCAGCGACCTGCTGTTCATCCTGGCCCGACATGCCAATCGGGTTGACGGAGACGTTCTGTGGAAGCCCGGCGGGGAACGGTAGCCGGTGTCCGAGAGCACGAACCCGACGAGCTTCCGGGTCTCGTCCAACGGCCCGCTGACGAGCCCGCTCACCGGCGAGGTCCACGTCGGCGGTGCGAAGAACTCCGCCTTGAAGCTGATGGCGGCGACCCTGCTGGCGCCCGGGCGGTCGGTGGTGCACAACGTGCCGGACATCCTCGACGTCGAGGTGATGGCGATGCTGCTCGAGACGCTGGGCTGCACCGTGTCGGTCGAGTACCCGGCCGTCGATGCTGCGACCGCGGCCTCCCGCAACGTCAGCGGCACGGTCGTCGTCGACGTGCCGGAGGAGCTGAACCCGGAGGCGCCGTACGACCTGGTGCGCCGTCTCCGCGCGAGCATCAACGTGCTTGGGCCCCTCGTGGCGCGCTGTCACCGGGCCAAGGTCGCCCTCCCTGGGGGAGACGCGATCGGGTCCAGGGGACTGGACATGCACATCAAGGGCCTCGAGGAGCTGGGCGCATCGGTCCACATCGAGCACGGCATGGTCGTGGCGGAGGTGCTCGGGGAGTACGCCGGTGCGAACCTGTACCTCGACTTTCCCAGCATGGGCGCGACCGAGAACCTGGTCACGGCCGCGGTGCTGGCCCCGGGCAGATCCGTGATCGACAACGTGGCCCGCGAGCCCGAGATCATCGACCTCTGCCAGATGCTGGTGGCCATGGGAGCCCGGATCGAGGGGATCGGCTCCTCGACGCTTCTGATCGAGGGAGTCGACCGGTTGCATCCGGTCGAGCACTCCACGGTCGGTGACCGGATCGTGGCGGGCACCTGGGCCTTCGCGGCCTGCATCGCCGGTGGTGACCTGACCGTTCACGGAGGCGACCCCCAGCATCTCGAGATCGTGCTGGACAAGCTCGTCGAGGCGGGGGCCCGGATCGACACCGAGCCGGACGGGTTCCGGGTCAGGGTCGAGGACCGCATGCGGTCGCTCGATGTGGTGACGCTGCCCTACCCGGGCTTCCCGACGGATCTGCAACCGTTCGTCATGGCCCTGGCCGCAGTGGCGGAGGGGACCTCGATGATCACCGAGAACGTCTTCGAGGCGAGGTTCATGTTCGCCCAGGAGCTCGCGCGACTGGGGGCAGATCTGCACACCGACGGCCATCACGCGGTGGTCCGGGGGCGACCTGTGCTCTCGGGAGCGCCCGTGGTGGCTCACGACATCCGGGCCGGGGCCGCGCTGGTACTCGCCGGCCTGGCGGCGCAGGGGAGCACCACCGTGTCCGGTGGGCACCACATCGACCGTGGGTACCCCTGGTTCGACGCCGTGCTGCGCTCCGTCGGCGCCGAGATCGAACGGGTCTCGGGTCCGGCCTGAGCTCATTGCGTGCCGAGGAAGTTCCGCAAGACACGAGCGGGCAGGCAACCTGAGGGGCTCCGGGTGCGTCTTATCTCTTGACGGTGGTCGTCCTGGGTCCCTACGGACCTGCGCGGGCGGCCGATGACGGGAGGCGGCGCGGATGCAGGTCACGACGGAAGGGCACACGGTGCGGCTCAGCGGAGCCTTCGACTGCCGCTCGACCGCGGAGGTACGCGAGGCGATCTACCGCACCCTGAGAGTCGAGCAGGGCGACGTGGTCGTCGACCTGAGCGGGGTCGACTCGATCGACCTGACCGCCCTCCGGGTGCTCGTGGTGGCCACCCGGGTCGCCGGTCGCGAGGACCGTCACCTGATCCTTCGCGCGGCCCTGCCCCCGGTACGCCGGATGATGCACCTGGCCCGGCTTCGCCACGTCGTGTGCGTCGAACCACTGGCGGCCACGGGATGACCCCGGCCTGACCCGTCGGGCCGGCCCCCGGCCCCTTCGCCAGGGGCGTGACGGACGCGGTGTGACTTATTTGGCACGTGACTCAGTCCACAGCCGGTTACCGGCGGGTTCGGTTCGCCGTAATCTCAGCCCATGAGCGAGAAGCTGCCCGACGCCGCCGAGAACGACCAGCCCCGCGAGAAGGACCGGCCGTGGGTGATGCGGACCTATGCCGGGCACAGCTCTGCCGCCGACTCCAATGCGCTGTACCGCAGCAACCTCGCCAAGGGACAGACCGGGCTCTCGGTCGCCTTCGACCTGCCGACGCAGACCGGCTACGACCCGGACTCACCACTCTCACGAGGCGAGGTCGGCAAGGTGGGCGTCCCGATCCCGCACCTTGGTGAGATGCGCCGGCTCTTCGAGGACATCCCGCTCACCGGCATGAACACCTCGATGACGATCAACGCCCCGGCGATGTGGATGCTCGCGCTCTACCAGGTGGTGGCCGAGGAGCAGAACGGTCTGACCGCCGACTCGCCTGAGGCCGAGATCGAGGAGGTGCACCGCCAGCTCGCGGGCACCACCCAGAACGACATCATCAAGGAGTACCTGTCGCGGGGGACCTACGTCTTCCCGCCCGAGCACTCCCTGCGCCTGACCAGCGACATGATCGCCTACACGGTGCACCAGATCCCCAACTGGAACCCGATCAACATCTGCAGCTACCACCTGCAGGAAGCCGGGGCGACGCCCACGCAGGAGCTCGCGTACGCGCTGTGCACCGCGATCGCAGTGCTCGACTCGGTTCGCGACGCCGGTCAGGTGAGCGAGGAGGACTTCGGCAAGGTCGTCGGACGGATCTCGTTCTTCGTCAACGCCGGCGTGCGCTTCATCGAGGAGACCTGCAAGATGCGGGCATTCGTCCAACTCTGGGACGAGATCACCCGCGACCGGTACGGCGTGACCGAACCGAAGATGCGCCGCTTTCGATACGGAGTCCAGGTGAACTCGCTCGGCCTGACCGAGGCCCAGCCCGAGAACAACGTCCAGCGGATCGTGCTCGAGATGCTGGGCGTGACGCTGTCCAAGAACGCGCGTGCCCGTGCCGTCCAGCTCCCCGCGTGGAACGAGGCCCTCGGCCTGCCGCGACCTTGGGACCAGCAGTGGTCGCTGCGGTTGCAGCAGGTGCTGGCTTTCGAGTCCGACCTTCTGGAGTACGACGACATCTTCGACGGGTCCCACGTGATCGAAGGCCGCGTGGCCGAGCTGGTCGAAGGTGCCCGGGCCGAGATGGACCGCGTCCAGGCGATGGGGGGCGCCATCCCGGCAGTCGAGTCCGGCTACATGAAGCAGGCTCTCGTGAGCTCCCACGCCGCCCGGCGGAGCCGGATCGAGTCCGGTGCCGAGAAGGTCGTCGGCGTCAACATCTACGAGACCACGGAGCCGTCGCCGCTGACGGCCGACCTCGACGGTGCGATCCAGACGTCGGACCCCCAGGCGGAGCGGGCCGCGCTGGCCAGCGTCGAGGCGTGGAAGGCCGAGCGTGACGAGCAGGCGGTCGAGCAGGCGCTCGCGCGGCTCGCCGCGGACGCCAAGACCACCACGAACCTGATGCCGGCCACCCTCGCCGCGGCCCGGGCGGGTGCGACGACGGGGGAGTGGGCGAACACCCTGCGTGAGGTCTTCGGTGAGTTCCGCGCGCCGACGGGAGTCTCCGGCGCGGTCGGCGTTGCCGAGGCCGGTGCCGAGCTGACCGCCGTGCGCGACCAGGTTCGGCGTACCGGTGAGGAGCTCGGCGGCCGCCTACGGCTGCTGGTCGGCAAGCCGGGGCTGGACGGACACTCCAACGGAGCCGAGCAGGTCGCGGTGCGGGCTCGCGATGCCGGGTTCGAGGTCGTCTACCAGGGGATCCGGCTGACCCCCGAGGAGATCGTCGCGGCTGCCGTCGCCGAGGACGTCCACTGTGTCGGTCTCTCGATCCTCTCCGGCTCCCACATGGAGCTCGTCCCGACGGTTCTCGACGGGTTGCGGGAGGCCGGTCTGGATGACGTCCCCGTCATCGTGGGCGGCATCATCCCTTCGGCGGACGCCGCTCGCCTCCGCGAGCTGGGAGTTGCCGACGTGTTCACGCCCAAGGACTTCGGCCTCACCGAGATCATGTCCGGGATCGTGACCGCGATTCGCCGCGCGAACTCACTGGACTGATCCGCCCGGTTGCCTGGGGCGTCAGACCCCCCGGAGGCCTCGCACGGTCGGCGCCGGTCCACTAAAATCGCTCTGCGCCAGGCGGGGCATTGACGCGGGTCGGGCCACGGCGGTCCGACGACTCCTGCGAGACATCCGAGGCGACATGTCGGTTCACGAGGAGGACCTGTCGTTCGACGAACGACAGTTGGCGGCGTTCCTCGAGACCGCGCCCGACGGGCGGTTCCTCGTGGATCTCGACGGGATCATCGTGATGGTCAACGAGAAGCTGCTCGACGCCGTCGGTTGGCCCCGGCACGAGCTGGTCGGCCGGTCCGCGCTCGTCCTCGTTCCTCCTCGCGTTCGTGACGAGTCTCGCGAGTCGTTCCGTGAGTTTGCCAATCTGCCGTGGGGCCACGGCGTCGCCGATGCCCGAGAGGTCGCCGTGTGCCGGCGGGACGGGACCGACTTCCCCGCGGAGGTCTCGATCACCCCGATGGCCACCTCTGGCGGCCTCCGGATCTCTGTGGCGCTCCGGGACCTGAGCCGGAGGCACCAGGAGGAGAAGCGCTTCCGCGGCCTGCTCGAAGCCGCTCCGGACGCCATGGTCATCGTCGGGACCGAGGGCACGATCGTCCTGGTGAACGCCCAGGTGGAACGCCTCTTCGGTCACTCTCGCACCGAGCTGATCGGCCAGCCGATCGAGGTGCTCGTGCCCGAGCGGTTCACTCGCGTCCATCAGGCGCATCGCGAGAGGTATGTCAGCGACCCCAAGCCCCGAGGCATGGGCGCCGAGCTCGAGCTGTACGCCGTACGGGCCGACGGCTCTGAGTTCCCGGTCGAGATCTCGCTCGCTCCCCTGGAGACGGACGAGGGACTCCTGGTCAGCGCCGCCATCCGAGACGTCAGCGAGCGCAAGCGAATCCAGGCCGACACGGATCGGATGAAGGACACGTTCTTCGCCACCGTCTCCCATGAGCTGCGCACCCCGCTCACGTCCGTCCTGGGGTACGCCGAGCTGCTCGACGAGCTGGACGAGGCCCATCTGAGCACGGTGGCCAAGAGGCTGCTGGCGGTGATCACGCGAAATGCCGCCCGGGAGCTGCGGTTGGTCGACGACCTGCTGACGCTGGTCAAGATCGAGGAGGGCGACCTCAGCATCCGACCACGTCGGTGCGACCTTCGCGCCGTCGTGGACCACGCGGTCGAGGCCGGTCAGCCGCACGCGAAGGAGCTCGACCTGGTGCTCACGCTGGTCACCGAGGAGTCGGACGCTTTGGTCCATGGTGATCCAGACCGCCTCGGTCAGGCCTTCGACAACCTGATCTCGAACGCCCTGAAGTTCACGCCGCCCGGAGGCGCGGTCACCGTCGACCTCCGTTGTGAGGGCGAGGCCGTCGTGGTCGAGGTGGCTGACACCGGGAGCGGGATCCGCGACACGGACCGCCCTCGCCTCTTCGACCGCTTGTACCGCGGCGCAGAGGCGGTGTCGTCCCACGTGCCAGGAGCCGGGCTCGGCCTACCCATCGTCAAGGCCATCATCGACGCCCACCGGGGCCGGATCGAGGTGGAGACGGTGCTGGGGTTCGGGACCACGTTTCGTACGACGCTGCCACGAATCGAGCGCGTCGCGGGGCTGGATGGGTGACGACCAGTGCTTCAAGGGGGCACAATGGTGCTCGCGGCGGAAGCCCTGCTCCGCCCTGACCAGGTCTGGGAGTTCTGGTATTCGTGAGTCCTTCGAGCGTCGCCGATCGACATGAGTCGTTCGAGCGAAGCCTGCCCCCTCAGCCCGCCAGCGTCGCCGAGGCGAGGCGCATGGTGCGCGAGCTGCTCGCCGAGGTCGACGAGCACGATCTGGTGGAGACCGCGGTGCTGCTGGTCAGCGAGGTGGTCACCAACGCCCTGTTGCACGCCGGCACCCGCATCGACGTGGCGGTCTCCGTCGACCGGACGGGGGTGAGGGTCGAGGTCGGCGACGGAAGCCTCCACCTGCCGGTGCGTCGCCGCTACTCCCCGACGGCCGGAACGGGACGCGGGATGATGCTGCTCGAGCAGATGGTCGACGAGTGGGGCGTGCAGACTCGCCACGACGGAAAGGTGGTCTGGTTCCGGCTGGGCACCGGCGCGGACGACGGTGACGACGAGCAGACCGTGGCGGGCCAGGCCTCGGGATCGACCCGTCCGGCGGGCAAGCGCCAGACGGTCGCCGTGGAGCTGCGCAACGTGCCGCTGCTGCTCCACCTGGCGTGGCGCGAGCATGCCGAGTCGCTCCTGCGTGAGTACCTTCTGATCTCCCTCGACGGGGAGGGGGATGACCCCATCCAACGCCACGCCGAGGCGACCGACGCCATCGCCGTGCTCGAGGAGCACCTCCCGTCCGCGAACATCACGACCGATCCCGACGAGCTGATGAGCGAGGCGACCGAGCCGCTCGTCAGCGCCGCGTCCGTCGTCATGCCGGTCCCGCGCACGTCCGTGCCCCACTTCGTCACGCTCGACGACACCATCGAGGCCGCCCTGGCATTGGCACGACGCGGGCTGTTGCTCACCCCCACGACGCAGCCGGAGATCCGGGGTTTCCGCCAATGGGTCTGTCGTGAGGTGGCCACCCAGGCCGTGGGGGCGGCGCCCATCCCCTGGACCGTTCCGGACGAGCAGCTGAAGCTTCCGGAAACAGAGCTCCCCTGGGACGCGACGACGGTTTCGGACGCCCTCACGCCGCTGGTCGCTGCGGACCATACGAGTCGCATCCTGGCGGTGAGCCGGTCCATGCTCGACCTACTCGGGTACGACGATCCCGCACAGCTCGTCGGCCAGCGGCTCATCGAGCTGATCCCCCCGCGCTACCGGCAGGCCCACGTGGCCGGCTTCACGATGTACCTGCTGACTGGACGCGATCCGCTGCTGAACCGTCCCGTCGTCGTCCCGGCCCAGCACCGAGGCGGCCATGAGGTTCTGGTGGAGATCACCGTGCAGGCACAGAAGCTGCCCGGGGGACAGCAGGTCTTCATCGCCGGGATGCGTCCCGACCCGAGCTGAGTCGATCAGCCCGGCGGGCGTGACTCGGCGGTCGAGTTCGGGCAGAAGGCCTCACGCGGGGATCCCGTGTGCAGCTCCTCGGGCAGACGCAAGGTGAGGTCGTGGGCGAAGACGCCTGCGGTGGAGGTCTTCAGCGACAGCGTGTCGGCGAAGCTCCCGGCGCGGGCGCTGAGGGTCTCGCAGCCGGACATCTCCAGGGACAGAGTCACCCGCACGTCGCTGCGCGCGGGCACGCTGAAGGTCCGGTGTCCGTCCCCGTCGGTCAACCGGGCGTGGTGGAAGAGCCGGGGCTCGCTGGCCGGGGTGAGCAGGCCGGCCACCTGCACCGGCAGACGTCCGTCGTTGGCCAGCATGAACGTGTAGTGCAGGGTCCCGTGGTCGGCGTACCGGACCTGGCGCACGGTCCGGTAGCCGATCGTGAACACCGAGCTGGCTGCGGTCCCGCTCACCGACGTGGGTCCGCCGGTCCGCAGTGCGGGCGGGGTGGACGCAACCGAGACGCCTGCCCCGAGCAGCACCAGGACGCCGACCAGCAGGCCCAGCAGCGCCTTCCTACGCACGGCGCTGCCGGAAGCCGAGCCCGACCACGATCACACCGAGGCCGAGCAGTCCGAGGACACCGACCCCGCTCACCTGGCTGCCGGAGGGGCTGACCGCAGTGGCCGCCTGGCTCGGGGGGAACGGGTCGCCGGAGTCGTCCGTGGGCTTGGGCGGGCTGTCGAACCAGTTGCACTCGGGCGGGTGGTTGAAGTTCGGGTCGCCGCGGTCGTACTCGGCGCAGGAAAGGAAGCCGGAGTCCTTGACGAAGGCGCCGGGCGTGAAGACGGAGCCACCCGCCGCGCACGACGGCACCGGCGCGGAGAAGTTGTTCGTGGCCTCACCACGGGAGGAGGTGTTGTGCTCCCAGCAGTTGCCGCCGCCCTCGTCGTCCCACCAGAAGTCCATCCCGTTGTGGGCTTTGGAGCCGTTGGGTCGCAACCCCATCGTGTTGCCCACGAAGTGGTTGTTGTTCGACGTGTCGTACTGGTGCGAGGGGTCGTAGTCGTCGCGCAGCGAGGCGGGGACCCAGATCTGCATCGCGCCGTAGCGCCAGTTGTCGTAGAAGTGGTTGTGGTCGGCCGAGTCGAAGTTGCCCCCGGCGATCAGCAGGCCCGTGCCGACCGGGACCGGCACGACCGGGCACACCGTGCCCTGCATGTAGCCGCGCTCGGCCATCGGCTTGGCGCAGATGCCGGTGTCGACGTACTTCGTGTAGTAGTTCGAGTTGTTCGAGTAGACCTTGTTCTGGTTCCACCGGGCGTGGTCCTGCGGCAGGCCCGGGTGCCCGGGGAAGAGCGAGTCCGTCGCGATGCCCGTCGCGTTGTCGTAGAACCGGTTGTCATGAGCATGGACCGAGTTGCCAGCCGTCCCGGAGTAGCCGAGCGTGTTGTCGTGGCTGCGGTTGTGCTTGATCTCGATGGCGTACCGGACCGGCTTGAAGTTCGGGTTGTCGCCGTTCAGGTCCGAGGCCGAGCCGGGGTAGATGCCGGAGTCGCCGTTGAAGTAGGTGTCGGTGTGCTGGATCAGCCCGTGGTCGGTGGCGAAGGCGAGGATGCCGTACTCGTCGTTGGCCCTGGCGATCACTCTGTCGACGACGAAGCCATCGGTCTCGAGCACGTAGAGCGAGTTGAACTCCGCCTGCTGCACGGTGAAGTTGCTCAGGTAGACGCCGTCCATCCGGTCGGCGCGGATCCCGTTGAGCTTGGAGAACTTGTTGTCGATCGTCACCGAGCGCTTGCGGGGGCCGGTCCCGACGATCTGGGTGCCGCAGAACTTGCTGTCGCAGGCGATCGACTTGTTCTTCGGGGTCGAGTCTCCGAAGATCGCGATCAGGTTCAGGTTGTGCGCGCAACGCCTCTGGTCGGAGTAGGAGAGCGCGATCGGGTTGCTGCGCTGCTCCGCGCGGGACTCGGTGTCGGGGGAGGTGATGCTGCCGATGTACTCCGAAGCGGCCACCGGGTCGTTGGACTGCGTCGACAGGTTGGAGCAGTAGTGGCTCCGCTTCTGGTCGGCCCACTTGCGTTCCGTGTAGATGCCGGGGAGCACGTAGATCGACGTACGACGGTGCCGGATCGAGTTGATCGCGGTCTGGATCGAGTGGAAGTGGCATTCACGGAGCAGCTGGCGGTTGCGGCGCTTCAGGGCGCCCGCGTCCATCCGGGCGATCCTCTTCGCCGAGCCGGCCTTGCACACCACCCGGTGTCGCGGGTTGTCCAGACCTAGGAACTTCGGCACATGACCGGTGCCGTCGGGGAAGGACGCCGGCCGCTCCTCGTGCGCCGTGGCGGACGGCGCGAGCATCCCGCCGAGGACCAGGGTGAACAGGGTGAGCAGGGCCGTGAGGGCGCCCGCGCGGCGTGCCGGCATGGGTTCTCCGATCGTGGGAACGTGTTCTACCTCCAACGACGGTGCCTCGCGCGGGTTACGCGCCAGTAGGTAACGTTCGCGCGAGCCCTGGCCGAGTGGTCACTGGCGCTCTCACTGGGTGGGTCCCGATGCGCGGGAGGCGGTGCAGGGCGCGAAGGTGCACGTTCATGTCGATGTGAGTGCGATGGATCTGCCGGTCATGTCGTAGCTGAGATCTCCGCAAGGTCGAGACCGAGGTTGGTGACCCCTGCCCGGGCCTGGTTCTCGAGGTTTGCGCGGACGTCTGCCGCGAAGGACTCGGCCGACACGCGATCGGCGAACACGATGAAAGTGTGTGACCGGGGCGGATCGGTGATGCCTTCTGCCCAATAGCCCTTGACGATCCCCGGCGCCTGGCCAACTCCGGCGACTATCCCGTCCAGGACTTGCCTCTGCATCTCTCGCAGCTCAGGGTCGAGCTCCCACAATCCGATGACAACGAACACGCGAGCACCTCTTTCAATCGAAGGGCTTTTGGGAATCCTGACACCGCGGACCATGTACCGCACGCCCTCGCAGGCCGCTGATGGTGCGCGGACCTGCCGGGGAACGTGCGGTCCTTCGGACCGCCTCAGAACGGGAAATCAGTAGAGGCGACCTGCTGAACCCAGGTGTCCAACCGGTCGAGCTCGCCGGCAGAACCGAAGAAGGGCTCCTTGCCCGGCGGCGGGAGAAAGCCCACCGCGTCCATGACCAGCCAGTACCGGTCAGGCCGGGTGCCGGTCGCCGCCGCGTACGCGCTCAGAAAGGAAGCGGCCGGCTCCGGGCCGTAGCCGACGGCGAGGTTGGTCGCCGCGTGGGCGGCGTCGAGCCAGGCGGGCCCGGTCGAGGTCTCGACCCAGTCGACGACGCCAGAGATCCTGCCGTCGAGCCACAGAAGATTCCGGTGGCTGAAGTCCCGGTGAAGGAAGGTCGGCTCGTACGTGGGCGGCTCCTCGAGGAGGATGTCGAAGGAGCGCGCCCACGCGTCGGGGTGACGAGTCCAGGTCGGAACTATCCACTTCGCCTCCCATGCCCACGATTGATAGTCGCGGAACGGTTCCACCGGGTGGACATCGTGGATGGTGGCGAGCATCTCGGCCATAGCGGCCAAAGTCGGGTCGTCTGCATGGGCGGTAGGAACGCCCGGCAGGCGCGACATCAAGTGGGCCGCGACGCCGGTGCTGGCGCCTTCGGCGTCGAGCCCGAGACTCACAGGCGCCGGCACCGGTGTCGCAACCAGCTCGACCTGCGCAGCGCGCTCGCGGCGGGTCAGATCGGCGCCGTGCGTCCGCCAAGGTTCGTTCGTCATCAGCCGAAGGACGGAACGCGCGCCGGAGGGCTGCGAGAGAGCCAACATCGTCGAGGTGAGGCCCCCCGACAGCTCAGTCACCTCTACGACGGGCTCACCGAGGACGGACTCAGCCCAATCGACCGCTTCGTCACACACGACCCGGATCGTACGGGCCAGCCGTCACGCGGAACATCCGCATCTGACGCATGGTGCGCAGTCATGCCGATGAGCGCGTCCATGCGGGCACCCGGCCGATGAGCGATCCTTCGGCCGCACCGGCGGCTCCGCCATGAGGTCTCAGCGACTTGGGTCCTGCCAGAATGGCAGGTCTGCTCCGGCGTCCACCGCCTCCTGGGAGGTGGTCACATCCACACGCGGGTCGTTGGCGATCGCGAACAGGTCATCGATCGAGATGGGCATGTCCAACTCGCGGGGGTCGCCGGTGATCGTCGGTCCGGCGTAGAACAGGAGCGCGGTGGTGTCGCCCTTGTCAACAACCACGTAGACGACGCCCGGATCCGACTCGGGGGCCATGCCCTCCCACATCAGCATGCCCTGGTCGGTTTCCACGCAGCCTGCCCGGGACTTGTTGGTCTCGGCTTCACAGTCGGTCGCCGTCTTGTCCAGGCCCTGGCCTACCGCCACTACGAGCATGTCGCCGTCGTACTCGCCATCCGAGCCGTATCGCAGTTCGGTCCCGACCGCCTTGGAGTCGAACTCCTCGGCCGCGTCGTTCTCTCCGGTCGCCGAGGAAGGTGTCCCGGCGTGCTCGGCTGCCACGAAGGCGAGTGCTTGCGCCGTGGTGGTCACGTCACCACCCACCGGCGACCCCGGTGGGCTCGACTCGGTGGTGGTCCCACATCCGGTCAGCGCGACGGTGAGAAACACGATGAGCAGGGAGGTCGAACGCATTCCATGTGCTCCTCGTCAGCGCAGAACCCGGGCAGTCCTTGCCTCACCATGTCCCGAGTCGAGCAAACAGGTGGTGCGCCACGCCGCGCGGGGCTTTGCCTGGCAGTGAACCAGGTCATGTCGATGAGCGGTCGGCACCGGGCTCTCACGTGGCGGGTGGTCAGGGCGGTGCGAACTGGTGGGCTTCGTCCTCCGCGTTGTCGACGCCTCCGTTGGGCTTGCGGTGAGCCCAAGCCGCTCGCCGGTCAAGCGGTGCACGACCGCACTCATCTGCCGCTGTCAGTACGGCATAGCGTGACCGCTCATGCCGCGTAGCGTGCGCTCGTATCGCCGTCAATCGATCAGCCTGTCGAGGAGCTCGAAGGTCTCGTACGGCTGGTCGAAGTCTCCGAAGTGGCCTTCGTCGCGGATGATCTGGGTGCCGCCGAGCCGTTCGAACATGGCGCGCCCCTGCTTGTCGTCGCAGCCGTAGGGGTCTTCGCGGGAGTTGATGAAGTACAGGTCACGGACATTGGCCCGGATCGCCGCCCAGTCGTACGAGTCCTGCAGGACGGGTTCGTCCTCAGAGTTCGGCTGGGTGCAGTAGCCGGCAACCAGGATGGCCTGGTCCACCCTCGTTTCGATGTGCTCCAGGATCGCGAGCAGTAGCGCTGCACCGCCTGAGTGTCCGACAAGGACGGTGTTCGCATCGAACGTGTGGTTGGCCAAGACCTTCGGCAGGAATGTGGTGATGGATTCGAGGTTGAGTCCGGGATAGTGCGGCGCCTCGACGGCGTAGCCACGTTCGATCAGCCGCTTTCGCAGCCAAGGGAGCCATACGACGTCAGGGCTTGCGGCGGTTCCGTGGAAGATGATCGCCTTGCGGTCCACGAGCTTTCCTTTCGTAGTTCGGGCGGACGCATGGTTGGGAATCCCCAGGGTCGCGGCCGGCGGTTCGCACGTGCTGAACGTTCTAGCAGCAAACGGTGACATCATCGCGATGTTCCCAGCGGTCGTTCCCTTGGTGGACCGCGGTTCATCCGTCGAAGCGCTGCGAACGGCGACCTCGTCGAGTCCCGGTCAGCGGGCGTTCTGGTGGGTCACCGCGGGTGCTGCCGGTTCCGCTCACAAGCGCGCTCCTGTGGCAGGGTTGGAGGTGCCATCGGTTGCTGGTCGGGGTTGCCGAAGTCTTGGGAAAGGCCGCCATGCCTCAGTTCGCAGTCCTCATCTACAGCGACGATTCCGCTCACGAGCCGGACGAGACCGCTGACACCTCGGCCGAGATCGCCGTCTGCGAC
Organism: uncultured Actinomycetota bacterium; assembly: GCA_963740525.1. GTDB lineage: Bacteria > Actinomycetota > Actinomycetes > Propionibacteriales > Nocardioidaceae > CAVUEG01. The sequence goes on along the minus strand of CAVUEG010000001.1, from coordinate 173,328 downwards.
GACCACGCGATCGAGTTGGCTTCGCAAGCCACGATGACCGGTGCCTGGGCGTTCACGCCACGGGCCATGGCCAAGGCCGTTCGGCGTGACGCGGTGACGGACGGGCCGTACGTCGACTCACGCCACGTAGTCGCTGGTGTCTACATCCTGGAGGCCCCGGACCTCGACGCTGCGCTCGCAACAGCGGCCACCAATCCGGTCGTCCGACAGGGCGGCGGCCTCGAGGTCCGGCCCATCCACAGCGGTGGTTCGGTCGAACCCTCACAGGGCTGACCGAAGCGCAGGCACATGCCGCTGTCGGTGCGCCCTCCGCTTCCGCCTCGGGGGAGAGATGGGGACACACCCACTCAGAAGAGCCGGGACTCCGGGTCGTCCATCCCACGCAGCAGGTCGTAGTCCACGAGCGCGCAGGCGATGCCCCGGTCCGTGGCGAGCACGCGTGCCTGGGGCTTGATCTCCTGGGCGGCGAAGATGCCGCGCACCGGACGCAGCTGGGGGTCGCGGTTGAGCAGCTCGAGGTAGCGGGTGAGCTGCTCGACACCGTCGATGTCACCGCGCCGCTTGATCTCGACCGCCACGGAGCGCCCCTCGGCGTCCCGGCACATCAGGTCCACGGGGCCGATCGCCGTAGGGAACTCGCGGCGTACGAGCGTCAGGCCGGCCGAGAGCGTGGCCGGGTGGTCCGCGAGCAGCTCCTGAAGGTGCTTCTCCACGCCGTCCTTGCGCAGCCCGGGGTCGATGCCGAGGTCGTGTCGGCTGTCGCTGATGACCTCCTGCAGGAGGATCCGCAGGGTGTCGCCGTCAGGACCGTCCTTGCCGGTGACCAGCCACTCCGCGGTGCCGTCCTCGGTCTCGCCCTCGACGAGACGGCACGGTGGGCTCATCCAGTTCAGGGGCTTGTACGAACCCCCGTCGGAGTGCACCAGGACCGAGCCGTCGTTCTTGACCATGATCAGCCTGGTGGCCATCGGCAGATGGGCGGTGAGCCGTCCCGCATAGTCCACCTGGCAGCGCGCAACGACGAGTCTCACGTCGCCAGAACCTACCGTCAGGCGTCGGATCCTTGATGCCCGGCCGGGAAGTTACCGGCGGGTGAACTTGCTCACGGCGGTAGGAGGCTCCCCCGTGGCAGGATGCGCGCATGCCTCGTGACTTCAAGACCATCGGCGTTGTCGGACTCGGCACCATGGGTGCCGGCATCGCGGAGGTGTTCGCCCGCAACGGCTACCGCGTCGTCGGCGTCGAGCTCGCCCCCGAGAGCCTGGAGCGGGGCCGCGCACACGTGCAGCACTCGACCGACCGCGCCGTGAAGCGAGGGAAGCTCTCCGACGACGAGCAGCGCCAGATCTTCGACTGCCTCGACCTGACCACGGAGATGACCGATCTCAAGGACTGTGACCTGGTCGTGGAGGCCGTGGTCGAGTCGCTGGAGGTCAAGAAGGCGATCTTCCGCTCCCTCGATGCCATCGTCGGTCCGACCGCCGTCCTCGCCACGAACACCTCCTCGCTCTCGGTCACCGAGATCTCGACGGCCAACGCCCAGCCGGGTCGGGTGATCGGCATCCACTTCTTCAACCCGGCTCCCGTGCAGAACCTCGTGGAGATCGTGCAGACCGTGGTCACGGAGCCGGACGTGCTCGAGGACGTCGCCGAGCTGTGCCGGTCGCTGGGCAAGAACCCGGTGGTCTGCGGCGACAAGGCCGGCTTCATCGCCAACACGCTGCTCTTCGGCTACCTCAACCACGCGGTGTCGATGTACGAGGGGCGCTACGCCTCCCGCGAGGACATCGACGCCGCCATGCGCTTCGGCTGTGGTTACCCGATGGGTCCGTTGGCGCTCCTCGACCTGATCGGCCTGGACACGGCGTACGAGATCCTGGAGACGATGTACCGCCAGGGCCGGGACCGGCTGCACGCCCCCACCCCGATCCTCAAGCAGATGGTCACCGCCGGGATGCTCGGACGGAAGACCGGCCGGGGCTTCTACACCTACGAGGCGGCCGACAGCCCGGTCGTGGTGACCGACGACCAGACACCCTCCCCGGACGACAGGGCCCAGCTGCGTCACGACATCCGGCAGGTCGGTGTCGTCGGCACCGGGACCATGGCGACCGGCATCGTGGAGGTCTTCGCCAAGGCCGGGTACGACGTGCTGTACGTCGGCCGCTCGCAGGCAAAGGTCGACGGCGTCGCTGCCACGATCGAGCGGTCGCTCGACAAGGCGATCCAGCGCGGCAAGCTGGAGGAGTCGGCCAAGGCTGAGGTGCTCGGGCGGCTCACCGGCACCACCTCGCTCGACGACCTCTCCCAGGTCGACATCGTGGTCGAGGCGATCGCGGAGGACCTGAAGGTCAAGACCACGCTTTTCGAGAACCTCGACGAGATCTGCAAGCCGGGCGCGATCCTGGCGACCACCACGTCCTCGCTGCCGATCATCGCCTGCGCACAGGCCACCAAGCGTCCCCAGGACGTCGTGGGCATGCACTTCTTCAACCCGGCTCCGATCATGAAGCTGGTCGAGGTGGTGAGCACGGTGAGCACCGACGACGCGGTCGCCGAGACGACTCGCGCGCTGTGCGAGAAGGTCGGCAAGGTGGCCGTCTCGTGCGGCGACCGGGCGGGCTTCATCGTGAACGCGCTGCTCTTCCCGTACCTCAACGACGCGATCAAGATGCTCGAGGCGCACTACGCGACCGCCGACGACATCGACACCGCGATGAAGCAGGGCTGTGCGCTGCCGATGGGGCCGTTCGAGCTGCTCGACGTCGTGGGCAACGACGTCTCGCTCGCGATCCAGCGCGAGCTGTACCTCGAGTTCCGCGAGCCCGGGTTCGCCCCCGCTCCGCTGCTGGAGCACCTGGTCACCGCGGGCTACCTCGGTCGCAAGACCAAGCGAGGCTTCCGCGACTACAGCGTCCGGTAGGCCGTGGCCCGGCGGCCGGGGCGTGACTGCCGTCCGCGAGAATGACCTCATGGCACACAGGATCAGGGCGAACTCCGTGCTCCCGGCGCGTCGCGAAGCGATCACGCTGGAGACCGCGGACGGTCTCTCGCTGGTCGGCGAACTGGCACTGCCCGAGGGTCGTGACCCCGTGGCCACGCTGGTCTGCCTGCACCCGCTGCCCACCCACGGCGGGATGATGGACAGCCACGTCTACCGCAAGGCGGCCTTCCGCCTGCCCGCCCTGGCCGGGGTCGCGGTGCTCCGGTTCAACACCCGCGGGACCTCCAGCATGCAGGGCACGTCGGAGGGGTCCTTCGACAATGCCCAGGGCGAGAAGTTCGACGTGGCCGCCGCGCTGGAGTACGCCGAGTTCCACGGGCTGCCGCACATCTGGCTGCTCGGCTGGTCCTTCGGCACGGACCTGGTCCTGATGCACGGCCTCGACCCAGAGGTCGACGGCGCGATCCTGCTGTCACCCCCGCTGCGGTTCTCCGAGGACGAGGACCTCACTCGTTGGGGCGACTCGGGGAAGCCGGTGGTGGCGTTGGTCCCGGAGCACGACGACTACCTCCAGCCCGCGCAGGCACGCGAAAGGTTCTCCAGGCTGCCGCAGGCGGAGGTCGTCGGTGTGGACGGCGCGAAGCACCTCTGGGTGGGCGATGCGGAGAAGGTGCTCGATTTGATCGTGGAGCGGGTGGCCCCGGAGGTCGCCCTCCCGCTGCCGACGGAGTGGGACGGCCCGATCGAGACCGCGGACACCTCGGCCTACAACGCGCACAACCTCTCCGCGTACGCCGACGTGCCGATGCCGGAGCCGGAGCGCTAGCGAGCATCCTGGCGGCGCACGAACAGCTCGCGGGTCAGCAGCAGGATCGCGGCTGCGGTGGGGATAGCCAGCAGCGCACCGACCACGCCGAGCAGCCCGGCGCCCACGAGGGCGGCGATCACGATCACCGCACCGGGGATGTCCACGGAGCGGCTCATCACCCGCGGGTAGATCACGTAGTTCTCGATCTGCTGGTAGACGATGTAGAAGATCACGCAGGCGATGCCGGTCTTCGGGTCCGTGGCGAAGCCGATCGCGGAGACGATCACGGCGCCGAGGGTCGCACCGATCATCGGGATCACGTCGAGCAGCGCGACGACGACCGCCAGGGCGACGGCGTACTGCCCGAGCCCGACGAAGCAGGAACGCCAGCGAGGTCACTCCGGCGCAGAAGGCGACGATGAAGGCCCCCGAGACGTAGCCGCCCACGCTCGACTTGATCTGCTCGGTCAGGACGGTGACCCGCTCACGGCGGCTGGCCGGGGCCAGGGAGACCATCGACTTCGTGATCGCCGGCAGTGACGACAGGAAGTAGAGGGTCAGGACGACGATCAGGAAGGCGTTGACCAGCGCGCCGAGCACTGCCAGGCCGAAGCCGAGCACCCCGCCGAACGCCTGCTTGGCCAGGTCGCCGCTGGCGATGTAGTCCTTCGCCTTGGCGATCAGGTCGTACTTCGCATCGAGGTCCTTGATCGTGCCGTTGTGCTGGAGCTGGTCGAGCCACCCGGGAGCGTTCTTGGTGAGCGCACTGACCTGGTCGCCGATCACCGGGGCGATCGCGAGCACGAACAACGCGAGCGCCAGGAGCACGACCGCGATCACCACGAGCACCGCGTGCGGGCGCCTTAGTCGGTGCCGGGCCAGGAACTGCACGGCGGGCTCCAGCCCGACGGCGAGGAACATCGCCACCACGACCAGGATGATCACGGAGCCGACGGAGAGGATCCGCTGGCCCAACCAGAAGGCGAGCAGGGCCCCCGCGCCACCGATGAACCCGATGTAGAAGGGCGAGTGCCGCAGGAGGGGGCTCCCCGGAGCGCCGGGGCTCTCGGCCGGCGCCCCGGCGGGCTTGCGCCGGGAGGCCGGGGTCGCCATCAGCCCTGGTCGTCCTGTTCGGCGTCACCTTCGTCGGTCTCGGCCGTCGCTGCCGCCCGGTCGTCCTCGGCAGAGGCGGGTGAGGCATCGTCGGCGAACCCGGCGACCACGTCTCGCAGCGAGCCGAGCTGCGCGACGATCGCGTCCCGCCGCTTGCTCAGGCGGTCCACCTCGGACTTCAGCCCCGAGAGCCGGCGCTCGGCCTCCTCGTGACCTGCCGCAGCATGGGCCGCGGCCTGGCTGCGGGCGCTCGCTGTGATCTGCTCGGCCTCCCGGCGGGCGCGGGCGAGGAGCTGGTCGGCCTCGCCGTTGGCCTGCTCCCGGTGGGCGGTCGCCGCCGCGATGGCCTCACGGGCACGCTGCTCGGCGGCGGCGCCGCGCTCCTCGGCCTCGGCGACGAGGCGGGCGGTCTCCTCGGTCGCATTGGAGTGGTGCTCGGCCGCCTCGCGGGTGAGCCGCTCCTTCTCGACGGCGAGCGTGCGCCGCGCCTCCTGGACCTCACGGTCGGCCGAGGCGCGGGCCTGCTCCGCCTCGCGCTGGGCGCTGGTGCGCATCGCGTTGGTCTCCTGCTCGGCCGCGAGACGCAGCTGCTCGGCCTCGCGGCGCGCCGACGCCAGCAGGTCGTCGGCCTCGCCCTGGGCAGGCCCTTCTGCTGCTCGGCCTCGCTGAGCATCCGGGCACGCGCCTCGTCGAGCTCCGTGAGCTGGACCATCCGCATGTCGTCGGCGTCGCTCTGCGCCTGGGTGCGCACCTGGGTGGCCTCGCGGTTGGCCCGCTGCCGGATCTCCTCGGCCTGCTGCTGGGCCTGGGCGATGACGTCGTCGGCCTGCTCCTCGGCGAGCCGGAGCATCTCGCTGGCGCGTCCTCCGAGGCCGGAGTACGACGGCTGCTGGTTCTCCTTGAGCTGCTCCTGGAGGGCGGCCACCTGCTTCTCCAGCGTTGAGACGCGGCTCCTGGCCTCGTCCAGGCTGCGGCTGAGCCCGGCCTTCTCGCCGGCCAGCATGCTGAGGTGGCGGTCGACCGCGTCACGGTCGTACCCACGGCGCACCATGGCGAACTGTCCTGCCGCTCCACCCTGCTGCGGGGCGGGCGGGAGGGTGCGCCCGGCGTCCGTCGAGGACGAGCCAGACGTCACCTGGGGGATGACCTGCGTCTGCTCGCTGTCGCCGTCCTGCGGCTCATCGAAGATGGACAGTCCGGTGCGGTCAGTCATCGAGCAATTCCTCGTTTCGGCTTCTGCGGCGGCCGGTTCCGGCCCGAGTGGCGGGGCTAGCCGCCCGTACGCCCACAGTGTCTCCGATGGGGCAACCGGACGCATCCCCGCCCCGGACAAATTCGGGTGAATCCGCTGAATTGCACCGTTGCCCGGCGGGCGCAGCCTCTCAGACGCCCCGGAACCGGTTGATCGCGTCCAGATGGCGGGCGCGCATCTCGTCGTCGCGCACGCCGAGGCCCTCCTCGGGCGCCAGGCAGAGGACGCCGACCTTGCCCTGGTGGGCGTTGCGGTGGACGTCGAGAGCGGCCTGGCCGACGTCCTCGAGGGCATAGGCCTGGGACAGCGTGGGGTGGATCATGCCCTTGCGGATCAGGCGGTTCGCCTCCCACGACTCCCGGTAGTTGGCGAAGTGGGACCCCACGATGCTCTTGAGGTTCATCCACAGGTAGCGGTTGTCGTACTGGTGCATGTAACCGCTGGTGGAGGCGCAGGTGACGATCGTGCCTCCCTTGCGGGCGGCGAACACCGAGGCGCCGAAGGTCTCCCGGCCCGGGTGCTCGAAGACGATGTCGACGTCCTCGCCACCGGTCAGCTCACGGATGTCCTTGCCGAACCGACGCCACTCCTTGGGGTCCTGGGTGTGCTCGTCCTTCCAGAACTGGTACCCGGCCTCCGAGCGGTTGATGATCAGCTCGGCGCCCATGTTCCGGCAGATGTCGGCCTTCTCGTCGTTCGAGACGACGCAGACGGGGGTCGCGCCGCCGTTGAGGGCGTACTGCGTGGCGAAGCCGCCGAGGCCGCCGCTGGCGCCCCAGATCAGCACGTTGTCGCCCTGCTTCATCCCGGCCCCGTTGCGGCTGACCAGCTGCCGGTAGGCGGTCGAGTTGACGAGGCCGGGGGAGGCGGCCTCCTCCCAGGTGAGGTGGTCGGCCTTGGGCATCAGCTGGTTGGCCTTGACCAGCGCGATGTGCGCCAGGCCGCCGAAGTTGGTCTCGAATCCCCAGATCCGCTGCTCGGGGTCGAGCATCGTGTCGTTGTGGCCGTCCGGGCCCTCGAGCTCGACGGACAGGCAGTGCGCGACGACCTCGTCGCCCGGGTGCCAGGTGTGGACGCCGACACCGGTCTTGAGCACGACGCCGGCGAGGTCCGAGCCCACGACGTGGTACGGAAGGTCGTGCCGCTTGCCGAGGGGGGAGACGCGGCCGTACCGCTCGAGGAAGCCGAACGTCGAGACCGGCTCGAAGATCGAGGTCCAGACGGTGTTGTAGTTGATCGCGCTGGCCATCACGGCCACGTAGGCCTCGCCCGGACCGAGCTCGGGGAGGGGCACGTCCTCTATGTGGAGCGTCTTGCGGGGGTCCTTGTCGCGGGTCTCGAGACCCTCGAAGATGTCGACCTCGTCCTTGTGGACGGTCACTGCGCGGTACGACTCGGGCAGCTCCAGGGCTGCGAAGTCCTGGGCGCTGGTGTCACCAGCGAGGATGGCGTCGAGGATCTGCTGCACGGCGTGCTCCCGGGGGTCGAAGACGTGGGTGGGCTAAAGATACCGGTGAGTAACCCTCGTGGGGAGAGGGTGTGCGGAGCGTCTCAGTGTGACCCGGACCGCTCCGCCGGGCCATCGGCGGGACCGGCGGGCTGTACCAGCTCGACGAGCACCCCGCCGGCGTCCTTCGGGTGGATGAAGTTGACCCGGCTGCCCGCCGTACCCCGGCGCGGTGCGTCGTACAGCAGCCGAAGGCCGCGGTCGCGCAGGATCGCGCTGACCTGCTCGACGTCGGTGACCCGGTAGGCGAGCTGCTGGAGCCCCGGGCCGGACCGGTCGAGGAACTTGGCGATCGTGGAGGTCTCGTCGATCGGTGCCAGCAGCTGGATGCAGGAGTCGGAGTCGCCGACGCGCACCATCGCCTCGCGCACGCCCTGCTCCTCGTTGGTCTCCTGGTGGGCGACCTCCATCCCGAAGGCGTCACGGTAGAACGCGATCGCCTCGTCCAGGTCCGGTACGGCGACGCCGACGTGGTCGATGCACACGAAAAGGTGCTCGGGGATCTCAGGGATCTCGGGGCTCATGGGCCACATCGTGACCCAGCGCGACGAGGTCTGCCATGGACTGTGACTTGTTCCTCACCCGGGATCGGCCCCTGCCACTCCCGGCGGAGGCCCGCGGGTGGGTATCGTCGCCAGTGTCGTCGGCGCCGGGCCATGCGTGCGCGGCTCTCGACCCCGACACTGACCCAGCTCGCCAGGAGGCACCATGTCCGGATCCGTGATCGTCGCAGGCGCCCGTACCCCGATCGGCCGACTGCTCGGAGGCCTCAAGGACCTCTCCGCAGCAGACCTCGGCGGCGTCGCCATCAAGGGAGCCCTGGCCAAGGCCGGCGTGACCGGCGAGCAGGTCGAGTACGTCATCATGGGCCAGGTGATCCAGGCCGGAGCCGGCCAGATCACCGCGCGTCAGGCGTCGGTCAAGGGCGGCATCCCGATGACCGTCCCGGCGATCACGATCAACAAGGTCTGCCTCTCGGGCATCAACGCGATCGCGATGGCCGACCAGCTGATCCGCGCGGGGGAGCACGACATCGTCGTCGCCGGTGGCATGGAGTCGATGACCCAGGCGCCGCACCTGCTGCCGAAGTCCCGCGAGGGCTTCAAGTACGGCGACACCGCGCTCGTCGACTCGATGGCCTACGACGCGCTGTTCGACCAGTTCACCGACCAGCCGATGGGCACCCTGACCGAGTCCTGCAACGTGGCTGCCGCCCAGCTGACCCGTGAGGAGCAGGACGCCTTCGCGGCCCGCTCCCACCAGCTCGCCGCGCAGGCATGGAAGAACGGCATCTTCGACGACGAGGTCGTCCCGGTCGAGATCCCGCAGCGCCGCGGCGACCCGCTGGTCGTTTCGCAGGACGAGGGCATCCGCGGCGACACGACGGCGGAGTCCCTGGGCAAGCTGCGTCCGGCGTTCTCGAAGGACGGCACGATCACCGCCGGCTCGTCGTCCCAGATCTCTGACGGCGCCTGCGCCGTCGTGGTGATGAGCAAGGCGAAGGCCGAGGAGCTCGGTCTGGAGTGGCTCGCCGAGATCGGCGCCTCCGGCCAGGTCGCCGGCCCCGACTCCACACTGCAGACCCAGCCGGCCAACGCGATCCGCAAGGCCGTCGAGAAGGAGGGCATCTCGGTCGCCGACCTCGACCTGGTCGAGCTGAACGAGGCGTTCGCGGCCGTGGGCATCGTCTCCGCCCGCGAGCTCGGCATCTCCGAGGACAAGGTCAACGTCAACGGTGGGGCGATCGCCATGGGTCACCCCGTGGGCATGTCCGGTGCCCGGATCGCGCTGCACCTCGCTCTCGAGCTCAAGCGCCGGGGCGGCGGCGTCGGCGCCGCCGCGCTCTGCGGTGGCGGCGGCCAGGGCGACGCCCTCGTGCTCCGCGTGCCGAAGAACTGACTGGCTGCTACTGGTCGGCCGCCGCGGTGGCGGTCGGCGGAGCCGCTCCGCCGCACCCGTCGCCGACCTGTCGAGAACCTCGCGCCGGGCAGGCGCGGGCCGTCGCTCGGCTGATCTCCTTGGTCGAGGACGCCTCGCCGCTGCTGCGTGAGGTGATGGCGGCGCTGGCACCGCACGCGGGTCGGGCGCACGTGGTCGGGATCACCGGTCCGCCCGGCGTCGGCAAGTCCACCTCGACCGCCGCGATCGTCAAGGAGTGCGGCAGACGGTAGGCGGGTCGGGGTCCTGGCCGTCGACCCGTCCTCCCCCTTCTCCGGGGTGCCCTGCTCGGTGACCGGGTCCGGATGCAGGACCACGCGCTCGACCGGGCGTGTACATCCGGTCGATGGCCTCACGCGGCCACCTCGGCGGCCTCTCGTGGTCCACACCCGCAGGCCCTGCGGGTCCTCGACGCCGCCGGCTGCGACGTGATCCTCGTCGAGACCGTCGGCGTCGGTCAGAGCGAGGTCGAGATCGCGGGTCTGGCCGACACCACGCTGGTGCTCCTGGCTCCCGGCATGGGGGACGGCATCCAGGCCGCCAAGGCAGGAATTCTCGAGGTGGGCGACCTCTACGTCATCAACAAGTCGGACCGAGACGGCGCCGACCAGGTCCGCCGCGAGCTGCGCTCGATGCTGGCTCTGGCCGACCGCACCGAAGGCTCCTGGGACCCGCCGATCGTGAAGACGATCGCGCAGACCGGCGAGGGTGTGGCCGAGGTGGTCGCCGAGATCGACCGGCACCGGGAGTGGCTGGAGTCCTCCGGCAACCTCGCCAAGCGGCGTACCCGGCGAGCCAGGGACGAGGTCGAGGCGATCGCCGTCACCGCCCTGCGCGAGCGGTGGGGCGACGTCCACTCCGCACCGAGCTGGACGTCCTGGCCGAGAAGGTCTCGCGCGGCGAGACCGACCCGTACGCCGCCGCGGACGAGCTGCTGGAGACGTACACCGAGTAGTCGTGGGGGTGTGGTCCTGCTCACGCGGGCACGCCCGGCCAGCGCGCCTCCACGGATCGACGGCGAGGCTTTGCTACAAACAAGGTGACGGCGTACGTCGGTTGCGCCTGCCCCCTATCCCCCGCTGGAGGAGCACGCCATGAAGAAGGCCGCGATCATCGTCGTGGTTCTGTTCATCGGCTTCTACCTGCTGACCGAGCCGGTCGGCCTGGCGGACGTCGCGAGCAACGGCGGATCCGCGATCTGGAAGCTCGCCACCCAGTTCTTCAAGGCCGTGATCGACTTCCTCAACGCCCTCGTCTCGTAGGTCGACGTGTTCGCCTGGCTGTGGCGCCGCTACGCCAGCCCGCGGGTCAGTGAGCGGCTGCTGCGCCACCTCGACGAGACCCTCGTCGAGGACGTGAGACACCACTGGGTGGTCTACATCGTCCCGTCGCTGATCGCCTTGGTCGGCTTCGCGGTCCTGCTGGGCGGGTTCTTCGTGAGCCTCGCGACCGGGTGGCTGTTCCTCACGATCGGCGCGGTCGTCATGCTGTGGGCCGGCTGGAAGGCCCTCAACGAGCACATGGACCGCTTCGTGCTCACCAACATGAGGGCGTTCCGCGTCCGGGGCGTCTTCGGCCAGTCGGCCGCGACGATGCCGCTCTCGCGGGTGCTCGACATCACCGTCCGCAAGCCGATGCTGGGCAGGCTGCTCGGCTACGGCCACTTCGTCTTCGAGTCGGCCGCGCAGGAGCAGGGTCTGCGCGAGATCAGGTTCGTGCCGTCTCCGGACCAGCTCGACCTGCAGATCCAGGAGCAGGTCCAACAGGCCGGGCTCCGGGGTCGCGCCGGCCTGCATCACGCCGTACCGGATATCGGCAACGAGGTCCGCTGAGGCAGTAGGGTCTGGCGACATGCCGGGCAAGCAGCGACGCACACTGCCGTTCGACCCGATCGACGAGGCGGCAAGGCAGTGGGGCCAGCGCTGGGGAGCGGTCGAGCAGATGCATGCCGTGACCTCCCTGATGCGGGTCCAGCAGCTCGTCCTGGCCCAGCTCGACGAGATCCTCAGGCCGCACGGGCTGACCTTCGCCCGCTACGAGGCGCTGGTGCTGCTCACCTTCTCGCGGGCCGGCGAGCTGCCGCTGGGCAAGATGGGGGAGCGGCTCCAGGTGCACCCGACGTCCATCACCTCGATCATCGACCGGCTCGAGGCCGCGGGGCTGGTCGAGCGGCGCCGCCATCCGCAGGACGGGCGGGCGGTGCTGGCCGGGATCACGTCCACGGGCCGGGCGCTCGTCGAGGCGGCGACCGCCGATCTGGTCACCGCGAGGTTCGCGCTCGGCACGCTCTCCTCAGAACAGCTCGGCTCGCTCTCCGCCCTGCTCAGGCCGGTCCGGGAAGCCGTCGGCGACTTCGAGGCCGCCCCGCAGGGCCCGGTGGGCTCGACCGGCGACACCTCGGGCCCCGCCGGTCGCGACGGCTCCGCCGAGGACGCCCAGTAGGAGAAACTAGTAGGACGTCCTACTATTGGTCCATGGCAGACCAGGTTCCCAGCACGGACAGCGGCACGGCACGCGAGCGTTGGGAGCAGCGCTACGCGGCCTCCCGGGTCCGCAAGGCCGACTTCACCACCCTCTCGGGCATGGAGGTCGAGCCGGCGTACGGGCCGGAGGACGGCTCCGGCGAGTGGCCGGGCGAGTTCCCGTTCACGCGCGGGCTCTACCCCACCGGCTACCGCGGACGCACCTGGACGATCCGCCAGTTCGCGGGCTTCGGCAACGCCCAGCAGACCAACGAGCGCTACCGGATGATCCTGGGGCGCGGCGGCGGCGGCCTGTCGGTGGCGTTCGACATGCCGACGCTGATGGGCCGCGACTCCGACGACCCGCAGTCGCTCGGCGAGGTCGGGCACTGTGGCGTCGCCGTCGACACCGCGGCCGACATGGAGACGCTCTTCGATGGGATCGACCTGGGTCAGGTCACCACCTCGATGACGATCAGCGGCCCTGCCGTCCCGGTCTTCTGCATGATGATCGTCGCCGCCGAGCGGGCCGGGGTGGACACCTCGACGCTCAACGGCACCTTGCAGACCGACATCTTCAAGGAGTACATCGCCCAGAAGGAGTGGCTGTTCACCCCCGAGCCGCACCTGCGGCTGATCGGTGACCTGATGGAGTACTGCGTCGAGAAGATCCCGGCGTACAAGCCGCTGTCGGTCTCGGGCTATCACATCCGTGAGGCCGGCTCCACGGCCGCGCAGGAGCTGGCGTTCACGCTCGCCGACGGCTTCGGGTACGTCGAGCTCGGCCTCTCGCGCGGGCTGGACGTCGACCTGTTCGCACCCGGGCTCAGCTTCTTCTTCGACAGCCACCTCGACTTCTTCGAGGAGATCGCGAAGTTCCGTGCCGCCCGGCGGATCTGGGCGCACTGGCTGCGCGACGTGTACGGCGCCAAGACCGAGAAGGCACAGTGGCTGCGCTTCCACACCCAGACCGCGGGTGTATCGCTGACCGCGCAGCAGCCCTACAACAACGTGGTCCGCACCGGCATCGAGGCGCTCGCCGCCGTGCTCGGTGGGACGAACTCACTGCACACCAACGCCCTCGACGAGACGCTGGCGCTGCCGTCCGAGCAGGCCGCGGAGATCGCCCTGCGCACCCAGCAGGTGATCATGGAGGAGACCGGCGTCGTCAACGTGGCCGACCCGCTCGGCGGCTCCTGGTACGTCGAGGCGCTGACGGACAAGATCGAGGCCGAGGCTTACGAGATCTTCGACAAGATCCTGTCCATGGGTGGGTCCACGACCTCCGCCTCCGACCACGCCACGCTCGCCGAGCAGGTGCGCGAGAGCGCCGGACAGCAGGCGCGCACGGCCAACGCATGGCCGATGACCAAGGGGATCCTGCGCGGCATCGAGGACGGCTGGTTCATGTCCGAGATCGCCGAGGCCGCCTTCCAGTACCAGATCGGCCTCGAGAAGGGCGACAAGAAGGTGGTCGGCGTCAACTGCCACACCGCCTCGGTCACCCACGACCTGGAGATCCTGCGGGTGAGCCACGAGGTCGAGGTCGACCAGGTGCGCGACCTCGCCCAGCGCCGCGAGTCCCGCGACCAGGCCGTCGTCGACGAGGCCCTGGGGCGCCTGATCGACGCGGCCCGCACGACCGACAACATGATCCCGGCGATGCTCGACGCCTGCCGCGCCGAGGCGACGTTGGGCGAGATCTGCGACGTACTCCGCGCCGAGTGGGGCGAGTATCGCGAGCCTGCCCGCTTCTGACCCCCCGCGGCCTGCCGGTTGCCGCGATACTCGTCGGGTGGATCTGACCAGCGTGCTCGCGTCCCTGCCGGCTAACCCGCGTCTGGTCGTCACCGGCAACCACGCGACGCCGTGGCACACGCTCCGGCTGCTCGACCAGGGTCTGGACGAGTACCGCCTCTGGATGCTCAACGCCCAGGTCGGCGTGCCGGACCGCGAGGGCGTCGTGCTCGAGACGCCGTTCGTCGGCCCGGGCATGCGCCGGAGCCCGCGGCTGAGCTACGTCCCGGCACGGCTCTCGATGGTTCCCCGGCTCTTCGCGGCCCACCAGCCTCCCGACCTCGTCCTCGTGCACACCACGCCGCCCCGTGACGGGATGGTCTCCCTGGGAGTCGAGGTCAACGTGCTCCCCGGCCGCTCTGGACGCGGTACGCCGACGCGGAGGCCGGGTCGTGGCCCAGGTGAACCGGAACCTGCCCTTCACCCGGGGGGACGCTCTGGTGCCGGTGCGGGACATCGACCTGCTCGTCGAGGCCGACGAGCCACTGGCCGACGCTCCGCCCGTGCCGGTCGACGAGACCGCGGCCGAGATCGGCGCCCAGGTCGCGGGCCGGGTCCCGGACGGCGCCACGCTCCAGGCCGGGATCGGGGCGGTCCCGGACGCCACCATGCGTGGTCTGAGCGGGCGGCGGGGGCTGCGGATCTGGACGGAGATGTTCAGCGACAGCGTGCTGGAACTCGAACGCGCGGGTGCGCTCGACCCCGACGTCCCGGTCGTGACGTCGTTCGTGTTCGGGTCCCCCGAGCTGCTGGCCTGGGTCGACGGCAACGACCGGGTGCTGATGCAGCGGACCGAGAAGACCAACGACCCGGCCCTGATCGCGGGCAACCCGGCGATGACCAGCATCAACACGGCGCTCCAGGTGGACCTCTTCGGACAGGCCAACGCCTCACGGATCAACGCCCGCATCCACTCCGGCTTCGGCGGGCAGACCGACTTCATCGTCGGTGCCCTGCACAGCGCCGGGGGCCAGGCCTTGATCGCCCTGCGGTCGTGGCATCCGAAGGCGGACTGCTCGACGATCGTGCCCATGGTGGACGAGCCGGTGACCTCCTTCCAGATGTCGGCGGTCGTGACCGAGCAGGGCACGGCCGAGATCTACGGCCACGACCAGCGAGCCCAGGCCAGGCAGCTGATCGAGCGCTCCGCGCACCCCGCCGTGCGTGAGGAGCTGTGGGAGGAGGCCCTGGCGCTGGGGCTCGCGGGCGATCCCTAGGATTGGGGCATGACGCAGCAACCGTTCTCCCGTCCCGGCGCCTTCGACCTCTCCGCTCTCCGGCAGCCCGCTCCCTCGGCCACGCAGGGGCAGGGTGCTGCCGGCGCTGGGGGAGCCACCGGGTCGTACGCCGTGACCGTCACCGAGCAGAACTTCCAGGCCGTGCTGGAGAGCTCGATGACCGCGCCGGTGATGCTCGTCTTCTATTCAGCGGCGAAGATGCCCGAAAGTCTGACCCTGGCCGACGACCTGCAGACCCTGTCGGAGGAGTTCGAAGGGCGGTTCCTGCTCGGCCGGATCGACGTCGACGAGGCGGCCCAGATCGCGCAGGCGATGCAGATCCCGTCGATCCCGATGGTGGCGCTGGTGATGGACGGCCGTCCCATGCCGCTGTTCCAGCAGGTGGCTCCCCTCGAGGAGCTCCGCACCGCGCTGACCTCGGTCATGCAGCAGGTCACCGCCCAGGGCGTGACGGCGCGGCACCAGCCGAGGACCGTCGCGGCCGCGACCGACGAGGACGTGGCAGCCGAGGACCTGGTCGACCCGCGCTACCAGCCGGCCCAGGATGCGCTCGAGGCAGGCGACATCGACCGTGCCGTCGCGGAGTACCAGAAGCTTGTCGACGGCAACCCCGCCGACACCGAGGCCTCGGGCGGTCTCGCGATGGCCAAGGTGCTCCAGCGCACGCAGGGGGTCGACCTGACCGCCGCGCGGTCCGCCGCCGCGGAGAACCCCGACGACGTCGAGGCCCAGATCCTGGTGGCTGACCTCGACCTGCTCGGAGGGCACGTCGACGACGCCTTCAAGCGGCTCGTCGACCTGGTGCGTCGTACCACCGACGCCGACCGCGACGCCGCCCGCAACCACCTGCTCGGGCTCTTCGCGGCCGTCGGCAACGACGACCCGAGGGTCCTCAAGGGTCGTCAGGCGCTCGCGTCGGCACTGTTCTGAGGGGTGCCTCAGCCGGCGAGTGAGCCACCGAAGATCTGCCAGGCGAGCAGCGACTTCGCCACCAGGCTCAGCACGAGGTACGCCGTCTCCCCGAACGCGTAGTCGCGCCACCGACCGACTCCGCGGTACTGCAGCCACTGGTTGAGGCCGAAGCTGAAGAAGAGCAGCCCCTGGGCCAGCACGATGCCGTAGACGAAGCCCGGCACCGTCTCGGACCCCAGCACGTTGACCGCGATCGACGCCCACGGAGCCAGCCCGGCGAGGGTCCCGAACCAGAACGGCAGCATCGTCGTGCTGGTGCGTCCCGGCGGGTTCATCAGCTCCTGGAGCCACCCGAACAGGATCATCGCGACGTTGGCGCCGATGACGGCGAGCACGGCGTTGATGCCGGTGATCCCCGAGTAGAACCCGATCAGCACCACCATCAGGGTGGCGCTGACGGAGTACTCCACCCAGCGGAACCGGTTGATGCCGCGCTGGAGGTCCCGCTCGTACGGCCCGCGGGCCACGGTGGCGGTCAGCAGGTGGTCGAGCGCAGCCAGGCCCAGGAACACCGCGACCGCCCACCCGATCCGGACGTCGAACAGGCTCGCGGGCGCCGGGGTTGCGCTCCCGGGAGGTCCCTCGGGGAAGGAGGACGTGACCGTGATCGCGAAGGTGCCCGCCAGCAGCAGGATCCCCACGGCCTGTGCCAGGTGGAGTGCCGTCAGCCCGAGGTTCCAGGCTCGCAGCCGCGCGAAGCGCTCGGGGCTGATGCCGGTGGACGTTGAGGTGCCGTCGCGCGTGCTCATGTCTGCTCCCTGTCCGAACCTGAGGTGACGTGCCACTGACACCAACCTACGGGTCGGCTCACTGCCGGGGCGGCTCGCCGCCGAGCGTGGCGCGTCCCGCCTCGAGCCGGGCCACCGGGACCCGGAAGGGGGAGCAGGACACGTAGTCGAGGCCCACGTCGTCGAAGAAGTGGATCGAGGCTGGGTCACCGCCGTGCTCACCGCAGATTCCCAGGTGCAGGTCCGGGCGCGTACGACGACCGCGCTCGACCGCGACCCTGACCAGCTCGCCGACGCCCTCGACGTCGAGCGACTCGAAGGGCGAGACACCGAAGACGCCCTGGTCGAGGTAGGTCGAGAAGAACGCAGCCTCCACGTCGTCACGGGAGAAGCCCCACGTCATCTGGGTCAGGTCGTTGGTGCCGAAGGAGAAGAACTCCGCAGACTCGGCGATCTGTCCGGCCGTGAGCGCGGCACGGGGGAGCTCGATCATCGTCCCGATCCGGTGAGGGATCTTCCGGCCCTTCTCCTCCGCGACCGACTGGGCCTCGACCAGGATCTGCTCGCGGACCAGGTCGAGCTCACGGACCGAGCCGACCAGCGGGATCATGATCTCGGGCTGGGGGTCCCCTCCGGCCTCGAGCCGCTCTGCGGCGGCCTCGAGGATCGCGCGTGCCTGCATCGTGAACAGTCCCGGGATCACGATGCCCAGCCGGACCCCGCGCAGACCCAGCATCGGGTTCTGCTCGTGCAGTCGCTTGACCGCCTCCAAGAGCTTCAGCTGTCGCTTGTTGTGCTTGCCGCGCACGTCCTCGACGGCGACCTTGATCGACAGCTCGGTGTAGTCGGGCAGGAACTCGTGCAGCGGCGGGTCGATCAGCCTGATCGTGACCGGGAGACCGTCCATCACCTCCAGGATCTCGACGAAGTCCTTGCGCTGCAGGGGAAGGAGCGCGGCCAGAGCTGCCTGCTGGGAATCCTCGTCCTCGGCGACGATGAGGTCCTCGACCAGGGCGCGCCGCTCGCCGAGGAACATGTGCTCGGTGCGGCACAGGCCGATCCCCTCGGCGCCGAAGCGACGGGCACGGGCAGCGTCCTCGGGGGTGTCGGCGTTGGCCCGCACCCTGAGCCTCCGGGCGTCGTCGGCGCGCTCCATGATCTTCGCGACGGAGACCACGAGGTCCTGCTCGACGTGCTCACCCTCGAAGTGGCGCACGATGTAGGAGTCGGTCACGGGGACGGCCCCGGCGAACACCTCGCCGGTGGTCCCGTCGATGGAGATCAGGTCGCCCTCGCGCACCATGTCACCGCCGCGCACCCGGAACTCCCGGTCGCGACTGTTCACGTCCAGCGACTCCGCGCCACACACGCAGGTGCGTCCCATGCCGCGGGCGACCACGGCCGCGTGCGAGGTCTTGCCTCCGCGGCTGGTCAGGATGCCGCGCGCGGCGACCATGCCGCGCAGGTCGTCGGGGTTGGTCTCCTTGCGGACCAGGATCACGTCCTCGCCGCGCTCGGCCCACTCGACCGCCGTGTCCGAGTCGAAGACCACCCTCCCGACCGCCGCGCCGGGGGATGCGTTCATCCCCTTGGCGAGAAGGGTTCGCTGGGCCTTCGCGTCGAAGCTGGGGAACATCAGCTGGGCCAGCTGCGCTCCACTGGTGCGGCGTACGGCCTCGTCGAGGTCGATCAGCTCTTCGTCGGCCATGTGGACCGCGATCCGGAACGTCGCCTCGGGGGTCCGCTTGCCGACCCGCGTCTGCAGCATCCACAGCTTCCCGCGCTCGATGGTGAACTCGATGTCGCACATGTCGTGGTAGTGCTTCTCGAGCTTCTCCATGATCGCGACGAGCTCGTCGTACGAGGTGCGGTCGAGCTCGGCCAGGTCGGCGAGAGAGACGGTGTTCCTGATCCCGGCGACGACGTCCTCGCCCTGGGCGTTCTGGAGATAGTCGCCGTAGATGCCCTGGGCTCCGCTGGCGGGGTCCCGGGTGAAGGCCACGCCGGACCCGGAGTCGGAGCCCTGGTTGCCGAAGACCATCGACTGGACGTTGACCGCGGTGCCGAGGTCGTCGGGGATCCGCTCCTGGCGGCGGTAGAGCACCGCGCGGTCGGTGTTCCAGGAGTCGAAGACCGCCTGCACCGCCAGGTCGAGCTGCTCGCGCGGGTCCTGGGGGAAGTCCCGCCCCGCGTGCTCACGCACCAGCTCCTGGTACGTCGCGACCAGCTCTCGCAGCGCGTCGACATCAAGGTCGAGGTCGTTGTCGGAGCCGCGCTCCTGCTTCAGCGAGTCGAGGGCGGCGGAGAACACCTCGGACTCGACTCCCAGGACGGTGGAGCCGAACATCTGGATCAGGCGCCGGTAGGAGTCCTGGGCGAAGCGCTCGTCGCCGGAGACTGCGGCAAGCCCGCTCACCGACTCGTCGTTGAGGCCGACGTTGAGAACGGTCTCCATCATCCCCGGCATCGAGAACTTCGCGCCGGACCGCACCGACACGAGCAGGGGATCGTCTGCCTGGCCCAGTCGGCGTCCCATCGCCTTCTCGACGCCGCCCAGGTGCGCGGTCACCTCGTCGGCGAGGCCGTCGGGCAGGCGCCCCTGGTCCAGGTAGGCCAGGCAGGCCGCCGTCGTGATCGTGAACCCCGGCGGGACCGGTAGTCCCAGGTTCGTCATCTCGGCGAGGTTGGCCCCCTTGCCGCCGAGGAGATCCTTCTGGTCCTTGTCACCGTCGGTGAAGTCGAATACGTAGGCGCTCACACCCTGATCTTGCCCCGCTGGCTCGCGGTCCGACAGGGTTGACCCGCCCTCAATCGGTCCGCAGCCGGTCTGAGGGGTCGGGATCCGCCGTGTCGGGACTGCGTCCGCTCTCGGTGTACGCCGGACCGCCGGAGACGAGGTTCGCCAGCGCGGCCGCGATCCGGCGGGCGGTGAAGTCGGCGCACCGGGCACGCACCTCCTCAGCGGTGCAGAACTCGGCGCCCCGGATCTCGCGGGCCTCGTGCACGATGTCCTCGACGATCGCCGGGTCGTGAGTCCCGCCGTCGAAGACCAGGCAGACCGCGTCGTCCCAGCCGCTCCAGGCCGGCAGCCAGTCGGTCAGCAACAGCCGTCCTGCCGGCACGGTCAGGGCGAGCTCCTCCTCGACCTCGCGGGCGACGGCCAGCTGCGGCGACTCCCCGACCTCGACGACCCCGCCGGGCAGGTCCCAGTCGCGCTTGTAGGTGAGCTGGCACAGCAGCACCCGGCCGGTGTCGTCGCGGATCAGCATCTGGCTGATCGCTCGCTTGCGCGGCAGGAAGGAGTTCAACAGGGCCCGGAAGGCCTCGGGCTCCTCCAGCGGGGGATCAGAGACGAGCCGTGAGAACAGGACGTACTCGGTCGTCTCGGCCCGGTCGCCTGAGCCCGGCGCCACTCTTCGCACGCCCTCGCGGCGCATCCCGGCTCGCGTGGCGACGCGCAGCGAGGCCTGGTTCCCCGGCTCGACCTTGGCCTCGACGCGGGTCATCCCGAGCTCGGCCAGGGCGTAGTCGCACAGGAGCCGCAGCGCCCGGGTGGCGTAGCCGTGACCCCGGTGGCCGGCGTACAGCGCCCAGGAGACGTGGCCGGTCCCCTCCCCGATGGCGCGGATGTCGATGCTGCCGGCGACCTCGGTGTCGTGCACGATCACGAAAGCGACCACGGACCGGTTGTCGGCGTACCCCTGCCGCCAGGAATCGACAGACGCTTGCATCCTCCCGGGGGTCGGTCGCTGGCCCGGCCAGCCGAACCAGTGCGCGATCTCCTCGTCGTGACCGGCGACGGCGGCCTCGACGTCGTCGTCACGCCAGGCCCGCAGGGTCACCACGCCGTCGGTGAGCTCGGGCTGTGGCTCCGGGGCGCTCATGGGTCGACCCTAGTCAGGGCGCCAGCCAGAGAGTTCCGAGGGGAGGCAGCCGGAGCGTGGCCGAGGCGGGCTGACCATGGCTCGGCGTCTCCGTCGCGGTCACGACCCCCAGGTTGCCGACCCCCGACCCGGAGTAGGTCTCGGCGTCGGTGTTCATGACCTCGCGCCACTCGCCGGCGTGGGGGAACCCCACGGTGTAGCCCTCGTGCGGGATGGCGGAGAAGTTCGCCAGGCACACCAGCGGCGGTTGGTCTCCGGACGCCTTGCGGACGAAGCCGAACACGTTGCGGTCGGCGTCGTTGGCGTCGAGCCACTCGAACCCGGCTGGGTCGGTGTCCTGGGACCACAGTGCGGCAGTCTCTGCGTAGACCCGGTTGAGGTCTCGCACCAGGGACTGCACCCCGCGGTGCTCCACATGGTCGAGCAGCCACCAGTCGAGCTCGCGAGCCTCGGCCCACTCGGACTCCTGGCCGAACTCCGAACCCATGAAGATCAGCTGCTTGCCGGGGTGCGCCCACATGAATGCCAGGTAGTTGCGGAGGTTCGCCAGCTGCTGCCAGCGGTCCCCGGGCATCTTGCGCAACAGGGAGCCCTTGCCGTGTACGACCTCGTCGTGGCTGATCGGCAGCAGGTAGTTCTCCGACCACGCGTAGACGAGCGAGAACGTCATCTGACCGTGGTGATAGCTGCGGTGCACGGGCTCGTTCTCGACGTAGCCGAGGGTGTCGTGCATCCACCCCATGTTCCACTTGAAGCCGAAGCCCAGGCCGCCGTCGCTCGTCGCCCGGGTCACCCCGGGCCACGAGGTCGACTCCTCCGCGATCGTCATCGCCCCGGGGACCCGCTTGTAGACGGTGGCGTTCATCTCCTGGAGGAACTGGACCGCCTCGAGGTTCTCCCGGCCGCCGTACACGTTGGGGGACCACTCGCCCGGCTCGCGGGAGTAGTCGAGGTAGAGCATCGAGGCCACACCGTCGACGCGGAGCCCGTCCGCGTGGAACTCCTCGAGCCAGAAGAGCGCGTTGGCGACGAGGTAGTTGCGGACCTCCTTGCGCCCGAAGTTGAAGATGTGGGAGCCCCACTCCTTGTGCCACCCGCGCTGCGGGTTCGGGTCCTCGTAGAGCGGCGTACCGTCGAAGCGGGCCAGCGCCCACTCGTCGGTCGCGAAGTGCCCGGGAACCCAGTCCAGGATCACGCCGACGCCGGCCTGGTGCAGCCGGTCGATCAGGTAGCGCAGACCGTCGGGGTCGCCGAGCCGGGAGTCCGCAGCGAAGTACGACGTCACGTGGTAGCCCCACGAGCCGCCGAATGGGTGCTGCATCACCGGCATCAGCTCGACGTGGGTGAAGCCCAGGTCGGCGACGTAGCCGACCAGGTCGTCGGCCAGGTCGACGTACGAGCGGTCGCGGCGCCAGGAGTTCAGGTGCACCTCGTAGACCGAGAGCGGGCGCGCGTGCATGCCGGTCTGGTTGGCGCGAGCGGCCATCCAGTCCTGGTCGCTCCACTGATGGCTCGAGGCGAAGACGACCGAGGAGGTGGCCGGGGCGATCTCCGACTGGAAGGCCATCGGGTCGGCCTTCTCGCGCCAGGCGTCGTCGGCACCCAGGACGATGTACTTGTACTTCGTGCCACTGCACGACATCGGGGACGAACAGCTCCCAGACGCCCGAGGTGCCGAGCTGGCGCATCGGGTGCTCGCGGCCGTCCCAGCTGTTGAAGTCGCCCTTCACCCGGATGCCCTTGGCGTTCGGGGCCCACACCGCGAATGCGGTGCCGGTCACGGAGCCGGTGGGGCCGTCGTAGGTGTGGACGTGCGCGCCGAGCACGTCCCAGAGCCGCTCGTGCCGTCCCTCGTTGATCAGGTGGATGTCGATCTCGCCGAGCGTGGGCAGGTAGCGGTAGGGGTCGTCCACGGTCACCGGCGGAGCGCCCGCGTAGGTGACCTCGACGCGGTAGTCGGGCACGTCGGCTGCCTCGAGGTCGCCGGCCCAGATGCCCTCGTGCTCATGGGTGAGCTCGGTGCGGGTGTCGCCGTGAACCACCGCGACGGACTCGGCCAGTGGCTTGAAGACGCGGAAGGTGACGACACCGTCGAGCGGGTGGGGGCCGAGGATGGTGTGTGGCTGACCGTGGCGGCCCTCCACGATCTGCTGCATCTCGGCGAGCGGGACGGTGCGACTCATCCGACACCTCCGGAGAGTGCCGCGACAGCGGCGAGCGGGATCGTGACCCACGTCGGCCGGTTCCGGGTCTCGTACACGGTCTCGTACACGGCCTTGTCCGCCTCGTAGGCCCGGAGCAGGACGTCCTCCGCCTTGTCCGGGGTCGCGACTGAGAGGTAGCCGGAGAGGAACGCGTCACGGTTGCGCTGCGACCACTCGCGAGCGCGATGGGCGATCTGGCGTGGGTCACCCTCGACGTCGCGCTCGGCGGCGTGGGCGGCGTAGTCGAAGGACCGGAGCATGCCGGCGACGTCACGCCAGGGCGAGTCCGGGAGGAGTCGGTCGGCGAGCGGCTTGGCTGGCTCGCCCTCGAAGTCGACGATCTTCCAGCCACGCACGGTGCGGAGGGTCTGGCCGAGATGGAGGTCCCCGTGCACCCGTTGGGCCAGCACCGGCTCGTCGAGGATCCGGACTTCGTGGAACAGCGCCCGCAGCCCCTCGGCGTGTGGGGCGAGAGCCGGGGCGTCCTTCACGGCAGCCTCGAGGCGGGCGTCCATGGCGTCGGCGAGCCGGACGGCGGCCTCACGCTCCCAGGTCTCGGTGGGGAAGTGCTCTCGCAGGGTCTCGTGCACCTCGGCGATCGCGATCCCGAGTCGCTCGGCCTCGCCGGCGAAGTCTCCACCGACCTCGTCAGCGTGCAGGTCCGCCTCGCTGAACAGGTTGCGGACGCTGGCGAGCGCGAGGACCCACCCGTCCGAGCCCGTGCGCAGGAACTGCTGCAGCATGGCGAGCTGGAGGCCAGGGCCACCATCGGGCGCAGGGGCCTCCAACCAGCCGTACAGGGCCGCCACGTGGTCGCTGCCGACCTCGGTCAGTGCCCGGTGGATGTCGATGTCGGGGTTCTGGCCGGGGGTGATCTTGCGGAAGACCTTCATCAGGCTGTCTTCGCCGAAGGCGACTGAGGAGTTGCTCTGCTCACCGCTGAAAAGGGTCGAGTGGGTGGTGAGGTCGATGTCGTGACCGGGCAGGCGGTGGAAGACCAGCCCGTCGACGGTCAGCGACTCGCCGAAGGCTCTGAGCCAGTGACCCGTGGCGTCGCGGCAGTGGAGCGCGTCGTACACGAAGACGTGACCTAGCTGGTCGTCGTCGTCCTCTCCGACGTAGGCGTGGTGGAGATGGTCCTGCGGAGTCGAGTAGTAGGCGAGGGGGAGCTGGTACAGCTCCGAGTCGCCGTCGGGATAGGTGACGGTGACGAGCTCGATGGCGACCACCGGCTGCTCGCCGAAGGTGGCGAGCCGGCGCAGGTCGGTGACGGCGCCGTCGCGCCCCTTGCCCCCGAACCAGCGTGCGGACAGGACATAGTCGGTGAGGTGAAGCGTCACGTCGCGATCCCTTCGTCTGGTTGGTGGAGGCGGAACCAGTAGAAGCCGTAGCCGCCCAGCGTCAGGAGGTACGGGAGCTCGCCGATCTGGGGGAACCGCACCCCGCCGAGGAGCTCGATCGGCTCCACGCCCTCCCACCGGCGCAGGTCGAGCTCGACCGGCTGCGGGAAGCGGGACAGGTTGTTGACGCACAGCACGGTGTCGGTCGTACCGTCGGCCTTGGTGTGCTCGCGCATGTAGCTGAGCACGCTCGGGTTGGAACCGCCCAGGTCGGCGAAGTCGCCGAGCCCGAACGCAGGGTGGTTGCGGCGCGCGTGGATCATTCGCCGGGTCCAGTGCAGGAGCGACGACGCGTTCTCGAGCTCGGTCTCCACATTGACGCGTTGGTACCCGAAGACCGGGTCCTGAATCACCGGCAGGTGCAGCTTGCCGGGCGTGGCCACCGAGAACCCGGCGTTGCGGTCCGGGGTCCACTGCATCGGCGTGCGCACGCCATCACGGTCACCGAGCCAGATGTTGTCGCCCATCCCGATCTCGTCGCCGTAGTAGAGCACGGGGGAACCAGGGAGCGAGAGCAGGAGCGCGGTGAAGAGCTCCATCCGGTTGATGTCGTTGTCGAGCAGGGGAGCAAGCCGGCGCCGGATGCCGATGTTGGCGACCATGCGCGGGTCCTTGGCGTACTCGTCCCACATGTAGTCGCGGTCCTCGTCGGTCACCATCTCGAGCGTCAGCTCGTCGTGGTTGCGCAGGAAGATCCCCCACTGGCAGCCGTCTGGGATGGACGGCGTCTGCTCGAGGATCTCCGAGATCGGGAAGCGGGACTCGCGACGGACCGCCATGAAGATGCGCGGCATCACCGGGAAGTGGAAGCACATGTGGCACTCGGTGCCCACCAGGGCGCCGTCCTCGTTGACCTCGCCGCCGAAGTAGTCGACGACGTCGGAGGGCCACTGGTTGGCCTCGGCGAGCAGCACGCGGCCGGGGTAGTTCTCGTCGACGTACTGGCGCACCTGACGGAGGAACTCGTGCGTCTCCTTGAGGTTCTCGCCGTTGGTGCCGGGCCGCTCGTAGAGGTAGGGAACGGCGTCGAGGCGGAAGCCGTCGATGCCCATGTCCAGCCAGAACGACAAGGCCTCGTACATCGCCTCATGGACCTTGGGGTTGTCGAAGTTCAGGTCCGGCTGATGGCTGTAGAAGCGGTGCCAGAAGTACTGCTGGCGGACCGGGTCCCACGTCCAGTTCGACGGCTCGGTGTCCACGAAGATGACCCGGGCGTCCTCGTACAGCTCGTCGGTGTCTGACCAGACGTAGAAGTCGCCGTACGGGCCGGAGGGGTCCTCGCGGCTCGCCTGGAACCACGGGTGCGCGTCCGAGGTGTGGTTCATGACGAAGTCGATGATCACTCTGATGCCGAGCGCGTGGGCGGCGTCGAGGAACTCCTTGAAGTCCTCGATCGTGCCGGTCTCGGGGAGCACACCTGTGTAGTCGGCGACGTCGTAGCCGCCGTCGCGCAGCGGCGAGGTGAAGAACGGTGGCACCCACAGGCAGTCGACGCCGAGCCAGTTCAGGTAGTCCAGCTTCTCGGTCAGGCCTTTGAAGTCGCCGCAGCCGTCACCGTCGGAGTCGCGGAAGGACCGGACCAGCACCTCGTAGAACACCGCCGTGCGGAACCAGTCGGGCTGGTGGTCGGTTCCGATGTCCTGCGCGACGTCAGCCTGGGGCGTGGTCGGGTCCGCAGTCGGGGGAGTGACGGTCACTGCTCGGGCCTCCTGAGGGCGAGGATGTGGGCGGGTTCGTGGAACGGGTCCAGTCGGACGTAGTTGCTCTCGCCCCACCGCCAGGTCTGGTCGGTGAGCAGGTCGTGCGCGACGAACGTATCGCCCCACTCCATGCCGAGCGCCGGCATGTCCAGGTGCACGGTGGTCTCGCGCGCTGCGTGGGGGTCCACGTTGACGACGACGAGGAGCAGGTCGCCGGCTCCGTCGTCCTTGGAGAAGACCAGGATCGACTCGTCGTCGCTGGCATGGACGCGCAGGTTGCGCAGCTGCTGGAGCGCCGGGTGCTGGCGGCGAAGCTCGTTGAGCCTGGTCAGGTACGGCGCGAGGGTGCGTCCCTCGGCCTCGGCGGCTGCCCAGTCACGGACCCTGATCTGGTACTTCTCGGAGTCGAGGTACTCCTCGCTGCCGGGTTTGACCGCGACGTGCTCGTAGAGCTCGAAGCCGGCGTACACGCCCCAGCTCGGTGAGGCCGTCGCCGCGATCGTGGCCCGGATCCGGAACGCCGCCGGACCGCCGTACTGGAGGTAGGCGTGCAGGATGTCGGGGGTGTTGACGAAGAGGTTGGGCCGCATCACGTCGCTGCTCCCGTGGGACAGCTCGGTGAGGTACTCCTCGAGCTCCCACTTGGCGGTCCGCCACGTGAAGTAGGTGTAGGACTGGTGGAATCCCACGGTGCCGAGCGCGTGCATCATCGCGGGCCTCGTGAACGCCTCCGACAGAAAGACCACGTCGGGGTCGGTGGCGCGCACCTCGCCGAGCAGCCACTCCCAGAACTCCACGGGCTTGGTGTGCGGGTTGTCGACCCGGAAGATCCGGACCCCGTGGGACATCCAGTGCCGGACCACACGGAGCACCTCGGCGTAGATGCCCTGCGGGTCGTTGTCGAAGTTGACCGGGTAGATGTCCTGGTACTTCTTGGGAGGGTTCTCCGCGTAGGCGATGGTGCCGTCGGCCCGCGTCGTGAACCACTCCGGGTTGGTCTTCACCCAGGGGTGGTCGGGCGCGGCCTGCAGAGCCAGGTCCAGTGCGACCTCGAGCCCGAGCTCCCCGGCCCGGGCGACGAACGCGTCGAAGTCCTTCAGGGTGCCAAGGTCGGGGTGGACCGCGTCGTGGCCACCCTCGTCCGACCCGATCGCCCACGGGGAGCCGGGGTCCTCGGGACCCGGGGTCAGCGTGTTGTTGGGTCCCTTGCGGTTCACCTTGCCGATCGGGTGGATCGGCGGCAGGTAGATCACGTCGAAGCCCATCGCCGCGACCGCGTCCAGCCGTTCCGCGGCGGTGCGGAAGTTGCCAGAAACGACTGCGCCGGTCTTGGCGTCGACGCGGGCGCCTTCGGAGCGGGGGAAGAACTCGTACCACGAGCCGTAGAGAGCCCGCTGACGGTCGACCTGCACCGGGTAGGGGCCGTCGCTGCTGACCAGCTCGCGCAGGGGTTGGATCGCGAGCACCTCGTCGAGCTCCGGTGAGCTGCCCGCGGCCAGCCGCACCAGCTCGGGACGCGCGGTGTCGCGCAGCGCCTTGACGGTGTCCAGCACGACCCGGCGGTCACCCGAGCGCTTGGGCAGCTGGTCGGCCACGCGTTCGAACAGCAGCGCGCCCTCGGTGAACATGAGCTCGACGTCGATGCCTGCGGGCACCTTGATCCCCGCGTTGTGCCGCCAGGTCTCGACCGGGTCGCTCCACCCCTCGACCTCGAACGTCCACGCGCCCTCGGAGTCGGGCGTCACCCGGGCCGTCCACCGGTCGGGCTGCTCCGGCCCGACGCGGGACATCCGGACGGGAAGGCGTCTCTTCCCGGCCGGGTCCGTGAGTACGACGTCGGCGTTCAGGGCGTCGTGACCCTCCCTGAAGACGAGCGCGGTGACCTCGAAGGGTTCACCGACGCTCGCCTTTGCGGGGTACCGCCCGTGCTCGACCACGGGGGTGACGTCCATGACTGGGATGCGTCCGACCATGCGTCCAATCTGTCGAGGCCGGGTGCGGCGGTCAAGTTGGGGTCTCAGTAGACCTCCAGCTCGGCCGCCCTCACGCTCAGGTCGCGGGTCGAGGCGGACTTGCAGTCCGTGGCGTTGCCGGGGTCGTTGTCCTGCTCGCCGGCGTACCCGGGGAACCCGGTGCACTGGTTCTCCAGGGCGACCAGCCGGACGAACCGAGCCCGGGTGTCCGGGACGTTGAAGCCGCGCATGATCAGGTTCGGCGCCACCGGCCTGGGCCGAACGGCCGGGAAGGCGTTCCTCCGGCTGGTGAAGATCCGCTTCCAGTGGGCGTTCGCGGCCCCGCAGCGGCGGACGCAGGTCTCGAGGGCGAAGCGACGAAGAGCCGTGAACCGCGAGCCCGACTCCTGGTCGTTCGATGACCCGCTGGCCGGTCGGAGCATCGCGCTGACCTGGACCCGGTGGATGGTGCGCGCCTTGGCCCCGGCCAGGTCGATGGTCACCCACGGGTGCTTGCCCTTGGCGTCGACGCTGTCGACGTCGTTGACGCCGGCCCAGTTCGTGGACTCGGTGTCGTCGATGAGGAACTTGGCGTTGAGGCTTCCGGCACTCGCTCCGGCGATCTTCGCGCCCGAGGCGCGCGAAGCCCAGTTGGTGGCAACCCGGATCCGCTTGGTGACCGACTGGCCGGGTCGCACGCGGATCGTGAAGCGCTTGAGCCCGTGGCCGGCGGCCTGGAAGAGCGCCGGGTAGCGACCCGGTGCCAGCTTCATCGTGGCCGGCAGCTTGGTCTTCGCCAGCGTGTCGGCAACCGGGGTGACCCGGGCCTCGTAGCGCCCGATGTACACCTTGCCCCGGACTCGCCGACCCTGGCTGGAGACCGGGCGGAAGCGAACGGTGGCGTTGACGCGCTTGCGGTTGGTCGCGAAGCTCGGCTTCGGCTGGCCGGAGTCGGCCGTGCGGGTCCGGGCGCCCTTGCCCATCCCACTGCGGGCGAAGGCGGACCACATCGTGTCCACGTCCGGGCCCTTGAACCGCATCTGGTCGGCCGCGAGCATCGCGTCCCTGGCGTCCAGCATGCTGGTCGCGCTCTGCTGGAGCAGGAACGAGTCGAAGACCAGCTGGATCCAGCGACGATTTCCCGGGCAGGTCTGCGCCTGCTCCGGGGAGTGCGCGGCGGTGCCGTGGATGCAGCGCAGCTGGAGGCCCTTGTCCCGGTAGGGGTAGCGCTTGTTCCACTTCTTCACCAGCGCCTGGCGGACACGCCACTGCGTGGCGTTCCAGATCTCACCGTCTGCGTGCACCTCGACGCCGGGGCTGTCGAAGCCGTAGTCGCTGTAGTTGAGGGGGTTGTGGTTGATCGCGTAGTCGCGGATCCCCACCTTCTTGTTCCCGGTGGCGTAGGCCCCGACCACCCAGGGGTTCGTCCCGGTCGAGTAGCCGAACGCGAACTGGGTCTCCATGGCGTTCAGGTCGCTCCAGGACTCGCCCATCGCACCACCCTGCTCGGAGCTGATCCCCTGGTCGGGTCCGGCGATCATCCGGTTGCTGATCGCGTGGGTGTACTCGTGGCCGGTGATGCTCATGTCCAGCGCCCCGTCCGTGCACGGCGAGTAGAAGGCTCCCGCGATCGGCTGGAAGAGGTACTGGTTCGTGATCCCCGGTACGCCGTCCTGCAAGGCGATCTGGTTGGCGTTGTCGCGACCCGTGTACGACGGCTGGCCGCCACTGAGCGCGCCGGCCTGGACGTTGCCGATCTCGGGGTCGTTGGCCCGGTCGTTCGCGGTCTTGCCGAAGTTCTCCTTCTGCATGTTGTAGTTCTTCTCGGTGAAGCCGAGGAAGTACGCCGTGTCATGCATCTTGTTGTGCGCGACGAACAGGTTGGTGACCGAGGCGAAGATGTCGTTGCCTCCGGGGTGCAGCTGGTCGGGTCGCACTTGGAGTTGTTCCAGATGTCTTGGAACGCATCGTTGTAGTGGCGTTCGCCCGAGACGGGCGCCTGGGAGGATCCGCCCGGGGTCAGGGGGCTTCCCCACGCCTCGCGGTCGGACGCGTTGTTGCCCAGCGTCGTGTACGTCGAGTCGTTGGTGGACATGTCGACGTCCCACGGGCCGCGGGCGGCCAGGTTGTCCAGAGCGCCCGTCGGCTCGGAGCACTTCGGCACCCGCTTGCCCTCGTAGCGGCGCACCCAGCAGCCGACGACGCGGTTGTGGGGGGAGTGGCTGGCCGACCAGTTGAGCTCCGGGTTGGTGGTGAAGTACTTCCACTTGGGCGGGAAGGGCAGGTTCGGCGTCGAGCCGGCCGTGTCCGAGGTCGACACGCTGCCCGCGTAGTTGTACGGCGGCAGCGGCGGCGCGGTCGGGCTGTCGAAGGGGCAGACCTGGGCGTCGTAGATCCCCTGGGGGATGGTGCCGCCGGGGGCGTAGGTCAGCGTCTCGGGACTGGTGAGCAGGTCACCTGAGGCGAGGAGGACGCCGCCGGGACCGTAGAGCTTGACCACGATGTCGTTGGCTGCCTGGGCCGCGGTGGCGGCGATGTCGATCTGCTTCGTCTTGCCGTCGGTCAGCTCGAACGGGTGCATGGGACCGCAGTCGGTCGGGGTGATCTCGCCCTGGAACGGGAAGGCGTCGTTGGAGTTCTCGACCATGTTCTGCCGGTGCAGGATCTTGCCGCTGACCGCGTCGACCATGACCGTGTAGGCGAAGGCGCTGCCACCGCGGACGTCGACCACGTTGGCCTCGTAAACGGGGCGGACGGTCCCGTCAGCGAGTGCGAGCGAGCGCAGACGGACCAGCTGACGGTCCCCGAACGAGCTCACCCGGAGGCGGGTCCAGCCGTCCTTGACCACGCTGCCGGCGATGTCGGTGAGGGCGAGCGTCCTGCCGACGTTGCGGGCCGCGGCGAGCCAGCCCTGCTCGGGGGTGAGCGAGGCTGCGGGAGGTGCGCTGGTGCCCTTGGCCAGGGACGAGGAGACGTAGACGATCTTCCCGTTCGCGACGCCGACCGTGACCATGCTGTCGAGCGCGGGGGAGAGGTCGCCGTACTGCTGGCGGAAGAGGACGGCGCGAGCGGGGCTCTGCGCGAACTCCTGGTTGTTGACCAGCCTCAGGTTGGAGACGTCGGCGGCGGTAAGGCCGAAGACCGCGCGGTGGTCACGGAGCCAGGTGCGTGCCGCGGTCGGAGCATCCGACGAGGAGGCCGTGCCGAGGTTCCCGGCATCGGAGAAGAGCGAGGCGGGGGTGCCGAAGTTGTTCCACCGCACGTCGGCACCCAGCGCTTCGGCTGCGTGGACCTGGGAGGCCGAGGGGAGTGCCGTCCCGCGCAGGTCGAGGTCTGAGAGGCCCGGAACCGAGTCGCCCAGGGTGGTGACCGTTCCCTCGCCGAGCCGTGGGGCCTTGGCCGGGGCGAGCCCTTGGGCGGGGACCTGGGCCAGTCCGACCACGAGGGCGGCGCCCATGACGGCGGCCAGGCGGCGGGTCAGCGTGCGCTGGCGGGATCGGGTGAGCTGCGTTGGGTGCATCAAGGGCCTCCGAGATTGCCGATCGGCCCAGGTCCGGGCCGCGGGCTGACGAGCGGGATGTCCGCGTCCCTCTCCAACGTCGACATGTCCGGTTTCGTTACGGTTCCCCGCCGGGGCAGTTTCATTTGAACGATCCATTCGGTACCTTCTTCGGGTGCGAGCCATCAGACGATTCACCGTTCAGCCCGTCCTCCCGGAGCCCCTGGCCCCCCTCATGCGGTTGGTCGACAACCTGCGCTGGTCCTGGCACCCGGAGACGCAGGATGTCTTCGAGGCCATCGACGCCGAGCTGTGGGAGTCCACCGGTCACGACCCGACCCGCCTGCTCGGCGCAGTGAGCCAGGAGCGGCTCGCGGACCTGGCGGAGGACTCGGCGTTCCTGCGGATGCTCGAGGTCGCCGACGCCGACCTGAGCCAGTACCTCGAAGGCCCGCGGTGGTTCCAGCAGCAGGAGCAGTCGGGCGCCGTGCTCCCGGCCGCGATCGGCTACTTCTCGCCCGAGTTCGGGATCACGTCGGTGCTGCCGCAGTACTCCGGCGGTCTAGGCATCCTCGCCGGTGACCACCTGAAGACGGCCAGCGACCTCGGCGTGCCGATCGTCGGTGTGGGTCTGCTCTACCGGCACGGCTACTTCCGGCAGTCGCTCTCCTCCGAGGGCTGGCAGCAGGAGCGGTACCCCGTCCTCGACCCCGACGGGCTGCCGATCACGGTGCTGCTCGAGGAGGACGGCGAGCAGGCGCGAGTGCGCATCTCGCTGCCGGAGGGCCAGGAGCTCCTCGCCCGGATCTGGGTGGCACAGGTGGGCCGGGTCCCGCTGCTGCTGCTCGACTCCGACCTCGAGGAGAACCCCGGCGACCTGCGTGAGGTGACCGACCGGCTGTACGGCGGCACGACCGAGCACCGGCTCCGTCAGGAGATCCTGCTCGGCATCGGCGGCGTGCGCGCGCTCGGCGTCTACGCCCGCATCACCGGTACGCCCGAGCCCGAGGTCTTCCACACCAACGAGGGCCACGCCGGCTTCCTGGGACTGGAGCGGATCCGCCAGCTGACCCAGAGCGAGGACGGCCCGCGCCTCGACTTCGACACCGCGCTCGAGGTCAACCGAGCCGGCACGGTCTTCACCACGCACACCCCGGTGCCGGCAGGGATCGACCGCTTCCCGATCGAGCTGATGACGCAGTACTTCGGCGGCGGCGACAGCCCGGTGCCCGGCGTACCCGCTGACCGGGCGCTGGCGCTCGGCGCGGAGGACTACGAGGGCGGCGACCCCGGTGTCTTCAACATGGCTGTGATGGGCTTCCGGCTGGCGCAGCGCGCGAACGGCGTCTCGCTGCTCCACGGCCAGGTCAGCCGCGGGATGTTCCGTGGACTGTGGTCGGCCTTCGACGAGGTCGAGGTCCCGATCACCTCGATCACCAACGGCGTGCACGCGCCGACGTGGGTGGCTCGCGAGATCTTCGAGCTCGCCGAGAAGCTCGGCGGCGACACCGACACGGACCCGCAGGTGTGGGACATGGTCGACGAGGTTCCCTCCGAGCAGATCTGGTCCGTCAAGCGCGACCTGCGCGCCCGACTCGTCGCCGATGCCCGCAAGCGGCTCGCGAAGTCGTGGAAGGAGCGCGGTGCTGCCTCGGCAGAGCTCGGGTGGATCGACTCCGCCCTGGACGCAGATGTGCTCACGATCGGCTTCGCGCGGCGGGTGCCGTCGTACAAGCGGTTGACGCTGATGCTGCGCGACCCCGAGCGGCTCAAGCGACTGCTGCTGCACCCCGAGCGGCCGATCCAGCTCGTGATCGCGGGCAAGAGCCACCCGGCCGACGACGGCGGCAAGGCGCTGATCCAGGAGATCGTCCGCTTCGCCGACGACCCCGAGGTCCGGCACCGCATCGTCTTCCTGCCGAACTACGACATCTCCATGGCGCAGCCCCTCTACCCCGGGTGCGACGTCTGGCTGAACAACCCGCTGCGCCCCTACGAGGCGTGTGGCACCTCCGGCATGAAGGCGGCGCTCAACGGCGGGCTGAACCTCTCGATCCTCGACGGTTGGTGGGACGAGTGGTACGACGGCGACAACGGCTGGGCGATCCCGTCCGCCGACGGCGTCGAGGACCCCGACCGCCGTGACGACCTCGAGGCGACCGCGCTCTACGACCTGCTCGAGAACGACGTGGCTCCGCGCTTCTACGACCACGACGCGACCGGGGTGCCGGTGCGCTGGATCGAGATGGTGCGACACACCATGAAGTCGCTCGGGCCGAAGGTGCTCGCCACCCGGATGGTGCGTGAATACGTCGAGCGCCTCTACGCGCCGGCCGCCGTCACCGCGCGGGCCCTGAACGACGACTTCGCCGGAGCGGCATCGCTGGCGCAGTGGAAGGCGCGGGTCAACGAGGCCTGGGCCGGCGTCCGCGTGGACCACGTCGACTCGTCCGGCACGGGGGAGATCCCCGCGGTCGGCTCGCAGCTCGAGGTGCAGGCTTACGTCTCACTGGGCGACCTGACACCTGACGACGTCGACGTGCAGGTGGCGCACGGGCGGGTCAAGCACGAGGACGACCTGACCGACGTACGCACGCAGTCGCTGCGGCTGACCGAGACCTACGAAGGCGGTCGGCACCGGTTCGACGGCACGATGGACCTGGACCGCACCGGTCCGTTCGGGTACACCGTGCGCGTCCTGCCCAAGCACCCGATGCTCGCCTCCTCCGCCGAGCTCGGCAAGGTGACCACCGCCTGACGCGGCGCATCTTGCCCCCGGAATTGCGGTGACGCGGCGCATCTTGCCCCCGGAATCGCGCTGACGCGGCGCATCTTGGCTCCGGAATTGCGGTGACGCGGCGCATCTTGCCCCGCTAGGGTCCCGCACCATGACCCTGGACCTGCCGAGCTCCGCGGTCGGTCTGCCGCAGTGGCTCGACGCCGTGGGTCACCGGTTCGTCACGATCGAGGGCCACGACTCCGGGTGCACGTCGTACGGCGTCCGCGTCGGAGACGAGCGGTGGTTCGTCAAGGCGGCGTACGGCGCCGACGTGGCCCAGCTCGACGCGGCGTGGGCCGTCCATCGCCGCGTGCGACACCGGGCGATCGTGCCCGTCATCGGCAGGTTCGACCTTGACGGCGAGCGCGAGCCGGGACAGGCGATCGTGACTCCGTGGGTCGATGGCGCGATTCTCAACGACCCGTTCGCGCCCGGCTCCCTGCCGTACGACGACCCGGGCTCTTCGCTGAACAGGTTCCGGGCGCTGCCCGTCGAGGAGGTCCTCGCCGCGTACGACGAAATCCTCGACGCTCACCTGGCCGTCGCCGCGGCGGGACTCGTGGCGGTCGACTTCTACGACGGGTGCCTGATCTACGACTTCGCGGACCGGCGGATGTGGCTTGTCGACCTCGATCTGTACGCGCCGCCGTACACGCTCGGTCTGGATCGTCAGTACGGCTCGAGCAGGTTCATGGCACCCGAGGAGTGGGTGCGCGGGTCTCACATCGACGAGCGCACCACGGTGTTCACGTTGGCCCGAGCGGCTTGCCAGCTTCTCTGTCTACCTGGTGGTGACGAGACGACGTGGAGAGGTGGGCCGGCTCAGCTGGCCGTGCTGCGCCGGGCGACCCGACCCGACCCGGAGGCCCGTCCGGCGGGGGTCGCGGACTTCGTGACGGCGTGGCGCGGTGCCGACTAGCGCCGCATCACCGCGTTCTCGCGGGCAAGATGCGCCGCGTCAGCGCAAATTCGGGGGCAAGATGCGCCGCGTCAGCGGGTGGGGGGTCAGGCTTGCTGGATGACGAGCACGGAGCGGTCGCGCAGGGTGATCGCCTCGCCGGCGCGGACCGTGGCGCCGGTCGGGTTCTCCTCGTCGGTGGAGAGCACCACGACTCCCTGCTGCACCCAGGCGTTCTCCGGCAGGCGCACCTTGACCGGCTCCGCCCCAGCGTTGAACCACATCAGGAACGAGTTGTCCCGTTGCTGCTCGCCGTAGGGCCCGGGGGAGCGCAGGGGGTCACCGGAGACGAACATCCCGATCACCCGGAGATGGGTGTCGTGCCACTCCTCCGGGGTCATCTCGTGTCCGTCGGGATGGATCCACGCCACGTCCTTGGGACCGCCGAGGATCGTCGGACGCCCCTCGAACCAGTGCCGCTGACGCAGGGCCGGGTGATCGCGTCGCAGCCGCAGCGCGGTCTTCGTCAGGTGGTACAGGTCCAGCCAGGCGTCGTCGGGCCGCCAGTCCACCCATGAGGTCTCGTTGTCCTGGCAGTACGCGTTGTTGTTGCCGCGCTGGGTGCGCCCGCGCTCGTCGCCCGCGGTGATCATGGGCACGCCGTTCGACATGCACAGCGACACCATCAGGTTCGCGGCCTGCCGCTGCCTCAGCGCGAGCACGTCGGCGTCGTCGGTCTCACCCTCGACTCCGCAGTTCCACGAGCGGTTGTTGTCGGTCCCGTCGCGGTTGTCCTCGCCGTTCGCCTCGTTGTGCTTCTCGTGGTACGACACCAGGTCGCGCAGCGTGAAGCCGTCGTGGGCGGTCACGAAGTTCACCGAGGCGTACGGCGACCTGCCGTCGTCGGCGTACAGGTCGGACGAGCCGGCCAGACGGGTCGCGACGGTCCGGACGCCGTCGGAGTGACCCCGCCAGAAGTCCCGCATCGTGTCGCGGTACTGGTCGTTCCACTCCACCCACGGCGGGGGAACTCGCCCACGCGGTAGCCGTCCATCGAGGCGTCCCAGGGCTCGGCGATCAGCTTGACGTGGCGCAGCACCGGGTCCTGGCCGATGGTCGTCAGCAGGTGCCCGCCCATGTCGACGTCGTAGCCCGTGCGGGTCAGCGCCGACATCAGGTCGAAGCGGAACCCGTCGACGTGCATCTCGGTGACCCAGTACCGCAGTGAGTCGAGGATCAGCCGCAGCGCCTGGGGCTTCTCTGCAGCGACGGTGTTGCCGCACCCGGTGACGTCCCAGTAGGTGTCCTCGGGCTCCTCCTCGGAGTCGTCGAGGAGCTCGGTGGGGTCCATCCGGCGGTAGTAACCCGGTCGTCGAGCCCTCGGAAGGACAGGGTCGGTCCGGTCGGGCCGGCCTCGGCGGTGTGGTTGTAGACGACGTCGAGGATCACCTCGATCCCGGCCGCGTGGAAGTTCTTGACCATCTGCTTGAACTCCGCGACCTGCTGTCCCCGGTCGCCTGCCGAGCTGTAGGCGTTGTGCGGCGCGAAGTAGCCGATCGAGTTGTAGCCCCAGTAGTTGGTCAGACCGCGGGCCGCGAGTTCCGGCTCGGAGACGAACTGGTGCACGGGCAGCAGCTCGACGGCGGTGACGCCCAGGTCGTTGAGGTAGCGGGTGATCGTGGGAGTGCCGAGACCGGCGTACGTGCCGCGCAGGTCCTCTGGGATCTCGTTGTGCAGGGCCGTGAAGCCCTTCACGTGCAGCTCGTAGAGCGCGGAGTCCCGCCACCGGTGCCGCGGCGGCCGGTCGTCGCCCCAGTCGAACTCCTCGTCGGCCACGACCACACACTTCGCGGCGTACGGCGCGGAGTCCTCCGTGCTGCGCACCTGCGGCTTGCCCGGCGTCGCCGGCTTCACGTAGCCGAACATCGCCGGTTGCGGGTCGACGGCACCGGTCACCGCCCGGGCGTAGGGGTCGAGCAGCAGCTTGTCGACGTTGAAGCGCAGCCCCTGTTCGGGCGCCCACGGGCCGTCGGCGCGGAACCCGTAGACCTGTCCGGCCGGGATGTCGGGGATCGCTCCGTGCCAGATGCCCAGGGAGTGCTCCGTGAGCTGGTGGCGGGTCTCGACCCCATCGTCGTCGAAGAGGCACACGGCCAGCGACGTCGCCTCCGGCGCCCAGACCGCGAAGTTCGTCGCCTCTGGCGACCAGGTGGCGCCGAGGGGCCAGTTCTGCCCTGGCCAGACGGGCATCCGCTCGCCCTCTGCCGTCCACTGTCCCGGAGTCACGGGCCCCATTGTGGTCGATAGGCTGCGCCGGTGGCCCCGCGGTTCCCAAACCGTGACCACCCTGGCTGGCCCGGACAACGGTCCGGAGCAGCGACCCGACCGATCACGAGGAGGAGCCATGGGCGAGCTCGTACGCCTGGAAGTCAGCGACGGCGTCGGCACGATCCGGCTCGACCGTCCGAAGATGAACGCGCTCAACGTGCAGATGCAGGAGGAGATCCGAGCCGCAGCCTCGGAGGCGAGCGAGCGGGACGACGTACGCGCCGTCGTGGTGTACGGCGGGGAGCGGGTCTTCGCGGCGGGAGCCGACGTCAAGGAGATGGCCGAGATGTCGTACGCGGACATGGTCAAGCGCTCGGGCGGCCTGCAGAGCTCCTTCTCGGCAGTGGCCAGGATCCCGAAGCCCGTGGTCGCGGCGGTGACCGGCTACGCCCTCGGCGGGGGCTGCGAGCTGGCTCTGTGCGCCGACCTCAGGATCGCTGCCGACGACGCCACGCTGGGGCAGCCGGAGATCCTGCTCGGCATCATCCCCGGCGCGGGCGGGACCCAGCGACTCACCCGACTCGTGGGCCCGAGCCGGGCCAAGGAGCTGATCTTCAGCGGCCGGTTCGTCAAGGCCGAGGAGGCGCTCGCGATCGGCCTGGTGGACAAGGTCGTCCCCGCTGCCTCTGTGTACGAGGAGGCAGTGGCGTGGGCGTCGCAGTTCTCGGGGGCTGCCGCACTGGCGCTCCGCGCGGCCAAGGAGTCGATCGACCGGGGGCTGGAGACGGACCTCGAGACCGGCCTGGAGATCGAGCGCCAGCAGTTCGCGGCGTTGTTCGCGACCGAGGACCGCGGGATCGGGATGGGATCGTTCGTCGAGAACGGGCCCGGCAAGGCCCGGTTCACAGGGCGGTAGCCCCGGGCGGCCCCCACTCCTGGTCGACTAGGGTGCGGCCGGGGCGGCAACTGGCAACGAAGGAGAGATCGTGAGCGAGCCGGAGAAGAAGGACGACGCCGGGGGCGACGCCGCGACCGACCAGGGTGGACGTCGGCTGCGCCGCAAGGCTCAGCCGGACAGGGCCGACAAGACGTCACGTCCGTCGACGGCGGAGCGGGTCAAGGCGTTTCGCACCCGCGTGGCCGGGCTCGCCTGGCTGGCTGCCGTGATCTGCGCGCTGGCGCTCGCCCTGGGCGCTCTCCTCGTGGCGCTGAAGGCCAACCAGGACAACGAGATCGTCACGTTCTTCCTCAGCACCGCCGACCGGCTCGACCTGGGTGTCTTCAGCCGGGAGAACGGGATCTTCACGTTCTCCGGTGGCGACGCGTCGGTGAAGGCAGCCCTGGTCAACTGGGGGATCGCGGCGGTCGCCTACCTCGTCGTGGGCAAGATCATCGACCGCCTGGTCCGTCCCTGACCGCGTGTGACTGACTCCACCCACGGTGCGGTTTCCCGGCAGGCTACGCACGGGTAACCTCAGTTCAAATCGACTGCACAGGAGGGGCCCCCGGGCCAACCACTCATGAACATTGTCGTCTGTGTGAAATATGTCCCCGATGCAACGGGAGACCGTCATTTCGAGTCCGACAACACCGTCGACCGGGTCGGCGTGGACGGACTGCTGTCCGAGCTGGACGAGTACGGCGTGGAGCAGGCCCTCCAGCTGAAGGAGAAGGGCGCCGACGAGGAGTCGGTGGTCACGGCGCTCTGTGTGGGCCCCGAGGCCGCGGTCGACGCGATCCGCAAGGCGCTGCAGATGGGCGCCGACAAGGGTGTCCACGTCGTCGATGACGCCATCGCCGGGTCGGATGCCCTGGCGACGTCGCTGGTGCTGGCCAAGGCCATCGAGAAGATCGGTGACGTCGACGTCGTCATGTGCGGCATGGCGTCCACCGACGCCGGCATGAGCGTCGTACCCGCCATGGTCGCGGAGCGCCTCGGACTGCCCCAGGTCACGTTCGCCTCGGTCGTCGAGGCCCAGGGTGGCGTCTTCCGCGCCAAGCGCGACGGCGACACCGCCACCGAGGTCATCGAGGGCAAGGCACCGCTCGTGCTGAGTGTCACCGACCAGTCCGGTGAGGCCCGCTACCCGTCCTTCAAGGGCATCATGGCCGCGAAGAAGAAGCCTCTCGACACCTGGTCCCTGAGCGACCTCGGTGTGGACGCCGGCGACGTCGGTCTCTCCTCGGCCTGGACCGAGGTCCAGGACACCGAGGCCCGGCCGCCGCGTACCGCCGGCGAGATCGTCACCGACGAGGACGGTAGCGGCGCCAAGGCGCTCACCGAGTTCCTCGCCTCGAAGAAGTTCATCTAAGGAGCCATCAAGCCATGAGCGAGATCCTGGTCCTCGTCGACCACGTGGACGGCAACGTCCGCAAGCCGACCTTCGAGCTGCTGACCATCGCCCGCCGTCTCGGCGAGCCGTCGGCGGTGTTCATCGGCTCCGACGTCTCGTCGGCCGCTGACTCCCTGAGGAAGTACGGCGCCGAGAAGGTCTACGTCGTCGACGACGCGAACATCAAGGGCTACCTGGTCGCCCCCAAGGCCGAGGTCCTCCACCAGCTGGTCGAGCAGACCAGCCCCGGGGCGGTGCTGATCACCAGCTCCGCCGAGGGCAAGGAGATCGCCGGTCGGTTGGCCGTCAAGACCGGTTCCGGCCTGATCACCGATGCCGTGGACGTCCAGGCCGGCGACGACGGCCCGGTGACGACGCAGAGCGTCTTCGCCGGCAACTACACGGTGCAGGCCAAGGTCACCCAGGGCACGCCGATCATCACGGTCAAGCCGAACGCCGCGACACCCGAGGAGACCGAGGGCGCCGCCGCGCAGGAGACCGTCGAGGCGTCGATCTCCGACGCCGCCAAGAGCACCAAGATCATCGCCAGCGAGCCGCGGAAGGCGACCGGTCGACCGGAGCTCACCGAGGCCGCGATCGTGGTCTCAGGTGGCCGTGGCACCGGTGGTGACTTCGAGCCGATCGAGAAGTTCGCCGACTCCCTCGGCGCGGCCGTCGGCGCCTCGCGCGCCGCGGTCGACTCGGGCTGGATGCCGCACGCGTTCCAGGTGGGTCAGACCGGCAAGACGGTCTCGCCCCAGCTGTACGTCGCCAACGGCATCTCCGGCGCGATCCAGCACCGGGCCGGCATGCAGACCTCGAAGACCATCGTGGCCGTCAACAAGGACGACGAGGCCCCGATCTTCGAGCTGGTCGACTTCGGGGTCGTCGGTGACCTGCACGCCGTGCTGCCTGCTGCCACCGAGCAGATCACCCAGCGCAAGGGCTGACCCAAGCCAGGTATACGTCGCCGCGCCCGCTGCCTCCCTCCCCCGGGATCAGGCGGAC
Organism: uncultured Actinomycetota bacterium; assembly: GCA_963740525.1. Classification (GTDB taxonomy): domain Bacteria; phylum Actinomycetota; class Actinomycetes; order Propionibacteriales; family Nocardioidaceae; genus CAVUEG01. Next base: position 132,644 of record CAVUEG010000001.1, on the reverse strand, counting down.
GCGGCGACTGGCCTGTCCGACCAGGAATGCTCACGTGGTGCCGGCACGGCACCCGGACGCGGCGTTCCCCATGCCCGCGGAACCGACTCCGGCTGTACGGGCCGCAACCACCAGCCGTGCTGGGTCAATCCCACGACGCGGGCGTGGGACTCGAGCTGACGGTAGTACTGGTCGCGACTCGCCCGCCCGAGGTCCGCGAACGCGCGGTAGCTGATCGAGGCCGCAGCGAAGGCCGTGAGTCCTGCGCCCGAGACGGCCCACTCGGCCTGGCCCAGGGCCGAGACGCCGCGGAACATGGCTGCCACGCTCAGGCACGCGACGGCCGATGCGGTGGGGCCGGCCCAGCTGAGCAGCTCTGAACGGGCGTTGAGGGCCAGCCCGACGACGAACCACCCGACGGAGACAGCGAGCCCGACGACCAGCGCGAAGTGCGGCGTGGACAACGAGGCGAGCCCTGGCTTCCAGAGAAGCGCCGCCGCCACGGCGGCCAGGGTGGCCAGCGTCGGCAGGGCCAGCGTGCGGGCGAGAGCCCGTGGCCTCGGCATCGGTTGGCGACGGGTGGCTGTCAGCAGCAGCGAGAACACGGCGGCCGAGATCACCAGGCGGGCCGACGGCTCGAGCACGGAGGCGAGATGGCCCGAGGTGAACCGCGTCGCCAAGGCGGCGATCGGCAGGTACAGCATGCCGAGCATCAGGAGCCCGAGGGCCAGTGGCCGCTGGCGAGGGTCTCGGTCCCGGGACGGACCCGAGAGCCGGAAGACGGCGCCGGAGACGAACAACACTCCCGCGACGAGGCGCAGCAGGTCGGTCGCGGACGTCGCGACTGAGGTCGAGACTGGGGCCAGCGCCTCGAATACGGCCGCCAGCACCCCGCCGGCCACGAGGGCCGCGAGCACCGACCGGGCGAGCGTCACCCGGGTCCGGTCCTTGGGTCGGGTCAGACTCGCGGACCGACGGTCTCCCGCGGGGTCGAGTCGTGCGGAGCGGCGCGCCATTGTTGAATTGTGCGGGGGACTCTTGGCCCGGTGACAGGGCCCTAGGTCCTCTGCTCCGTACAGCCGGACTATGGTCAATTTGACCAAGTAGCCAACCGCCCGGTTCCGTTGGGAACACGCCCGTAGTCAGGCTTGCCGACAGGCCCTGTCCGGGGGGTCACGAGTCACGGAGTGGCGACGATGTCCCTCGGCTCTGACCGGGGTCGTACGACGTACTCGCGGTGATACTTGCCCCGTGACCAGAGTGAGCAGACGTCCACTTCCCTGGGACGACGTCGAGGACGACGAGGACCGCGAGTTCTTCAGCAGGTACGGATGGTGGGACCCCTGGCGTCCGCCGCAGGTGGCCGACTTCATGGCCGGGTTCACGCGCCCGTGGTGGATCGTAGGCGGCTGGAGCATCGAGGCGTTCACGGGAGTCGCTCGCGAGCATGAGGACGTCGACCTGTCGATCCTCGCTTGTGACGTGCCGGCCCTGCGCGAGCACGTGGGGGAGCGCTACCACCTCTGGAGCATGGACGGTGGGGAGCTGAGGCCGCTCAACGACAAGTTCCCCGAGCCGCACCACGCCGAGTGCCAGATCTGGATCCGCGAGCATTCGCTCGCTCCGTGGCTGGTCGACCTCCCGATCACCCCCGACGCGGACGGACTCTGGCGGTCCAAGCGAAACCCCGAGCACGTCGCGCCGCTCGACGAGGTGACCTGGGTTGCCGACGACGGCATCCGCTACCTGAGACCCGAGGTCACGCTCCAGTTCAAGGCGCGCCTCGACCGCCCGAAGGACCGAGGCGACCTCGAGGCCGCTTGGCCGCTCCTGTCGGACGAGGCGCGGGCCTGGCTCCGTGACGCCGTACGACGGGACCATCCGGGGCATGGCTGGCTGGACCTGATCGGCTGAGCCTCCCGCTGGGTGCACCGAGTACGCCGGGAGACGGGCGGGTTGAGCCAGCACCTACGCTAGAGGGGTCATGAACGACTCCTCAGGCGCGCGCCGCGTCTACCTCGACCATGCGGCGACGAGCCCCATCCGCCCCGAGGCCCTCGCGGCGATGACGACGCAGATGCAGCGACTGGGAAACCCGTCCTCCCTGCACGCCTCCGGTCGTGACGCCCGCCGGGTGGTCGAGGAGTCTCGGGAGACGATCGCGCGGGCACTGAACTGCCGCCCGGGCGAGGTCGTCTTCACCTCGGGCGGCACCGAGTCCGACAACCTGGCGCTCAAGGGGATCTTCTGGGCGCGCCAGGCCGAGGACCCGCGACGCACCCGGATCCTGAGCACGGCCGTGGAGCACCATGCGGTGCTCGATCCGCTGGAGTGGCTCTCCGAGCAGGGCGGAGCCGAGGTCGAGCTGCTGCCCGTGGACCGGCTCGGTCGCCTGGACCTCGCGGCGCTGTCGGCCTCGATCGAGCGCGATCCGGAGAGCGTGGCCCTGATCTCGGTGATGTGGGCCAACAACGAGGTCGGCACGGTCCAGCCGCTGGCCCGCGTGGTCGAGCTGGCCCGGGCGCACGGGGTCCCGGTGCACACGGACGCGGTCCAGGCACTGGGGCAGGTGCCCGTCGACTTCGCCGGGTCGGACGTCGACGCGATGACGTTGACGGGGCACAAGGTCGGCGGTCCGTTCGGCGTCGGCGTCCTGCTCGTACGCCGTGAGCTCAGCGTGACGGCGCTGCTGCACGGTGGCGGCCAGGAGCGCGACATCCGCTCCGGGACCATCGACTCTCCGGCCATCGCCGGTCTGGCCACCGCGGTCGAGCTCGCGGTCAAGCACCAGGCGGACCTCGCCGAGCGGGTGGGTCGGCTCCGCGACGACCTCGTCGCCAGGCTGCAGGAGCGGGTGCCGGAGGCGATCTACAACGGCGACCCGGTCAGTGACGTCGAGCACCGGCTCCCGGGCAACGCCCATCTCAAGTTCCCGGGCTGCGAGGGGGACTCGCTGTTGATGCTGCTCGACGCCCGCGGGATCGAGTGCTCGACCGGCTCGGCCTGCTCGGCCGGAGTCCCGCAGGCTTCGCACGTCCTGCTGGCCATGGGGTGCAGCGACGAGCACGCCCGCAGCTCACTGCGCTTCTCCCTGGGTCACACCACGGTGCCGGACGATGTGGATGCCCTCATCGAGGCGATCGCCCCGGTGGTCGAGCGTGCTCGTGCGGCCGGGGTCGTGGGCGGTCTGGGCAAGGTCGGCTCGTGATGAGGGTCCTCGCAGCCATGAGCGGGGGCGTCGACTCGGCGGTCGCCGCGGCGCGCGCCGTCGAGCAGGGCCACGACGTCACCGGCATCCACCTGGCCCTCTCTCGCAACCCCAAGTCGTACCGGTCAGGGGCCCGCGGCTGCTGCACGATCGAGGACTCCAACGACGCGCGGCGAGCAGCCGACGTGATCGGGATCCCGTTCTACGTCTGGGACCTCAGCGAGCGCTTCCACGAGGACGTGGTCGAGAACTTCATGGACGAGTACGCCGAAGGGCGCACCCCGAACCCCTGCCTGCGCTGCAACGAGAAGATCAAGTTCGCCGCGGTCCTCGACCGCGGGATCGCCCTCGGCTACGACGCCGTCGTGACCGGTCACTATGCCCGGCTGGTGACCGCGGCTGACGGAACGATCGAGATGCACCGGGCCATCGACCTGGGCAAGGACCAGTCCTACGTCCTCGGGGTGCTGACCCAGGAGCAGCTGGCGCACTCGCTCTTCCCGCTCGGCGACTCCCCGAAGGCCGACGTACGCCTCGAGGCGGAGCGGCGCGGACTGGCCGTCGCCGACAAGCCTGACAGCCATGACATCTGCTTCATCAGCGACGGCGACACCGGCGGCTGGCTCAGCGAGAAGCTGCGCGAGCGGGTGCCACAGCACGCGGGCGACATCGTCGAGCAGGGGTCCGGCGAGGTGCTGGGCACCCATGAGGGCAGCTACCGCTTCACCGTCGGTCAGCGACGGGGCCTGCGCATCGGCCGACCGGCCGAGGACGGCAAGCCCCGCTACGTCCTGGACATCGAGCCGGTCTCCGGCACCGTGACAGTCGGGCCCCGCGAGGCCCTGACGGTCGACCGCATCGAGGGCTTCCGTCCGCGCTGGTGCGGCGACGCCCCGCGCGCTTTGGACGGCACCGTGCAGCTGCGGGCTCACGGCGACGCGCACCGGGCGCAGGTCAGCGTGGACGGTGACACGGTGCGGATCCGGCTGCTGGACCCGGCACAGGGGATCGCCCCGGGCCAGGCTGCCGTGATGTACGACGGTCCCCGCGTCGTCGGCTCCTGCACCATCACGGGAGCGCACCGCGACGGAGACGCCACGTGACGCTGGCCACCGGCATCGGCTCGATGCCCGGCTCGGACGCGACCGACTTCGCCGAGGCCCTGCGGGTCGTCCTGGGCGAGCTCCCCGACCTGCCGCACCTTCCCGAGCTTCCCGGCCGCGGTCCCACCGCCTCGATGACCGGACGGACCCTCGCCGTCGTCACGGAGCTCGGGGTGGACCTCCAGCCGGCCGGGTGGCGCCTGACCGACGCCCCCGGGGTGGACCATCGCCGTGCGCGTTCGCTGCTGGCGCAGGACCTCGACGCGCTCGAGGAACAGACCCAGGGCTACGAGGGTCTGCTGAAGATCCAGGTCACCGGACCGTGGACGCTGGCGGCCACTGTCGAGAAGCCGCGCGGAGACCGGCTGCTCTCGGACCATGGCGCCCGGCGGGAGCTGGCACAGGCACTCGCCGACGGGGTCGGCGTCCATGTGGCCGACGTCAGGCGACGGGTCCCGGGAGCCGAGCTCCTGGTGCAGGTCGACGAACCCTCGCTGCCCGCCGTCCTCGCGGCTCGCGTCCCCACGGCCTCCGGCTTCGGTCGGCACCGCTCGGTGGACGCCCCCGCTGCCTCACCGGCGCTGGAGGAGCTGTTCGCGGCGATCACCGCAGCGGGAGCCATCCCGGTCGCCCACTGCTGCGCGCCGGACGTGCCGATCGAGCTGTTGACGGGAGCGGGAGCTCGCGGTGTGTCCGTCGACACCGAGCTGCTCGACGCGACGGCGTACGACGCCCTCGCGACGGCGATCGATGCGGGGCACTGGGCCTTCCTGGGCGTGCTGTCGACGGCTGAGGAGTCGTCGCCGCCCAGCGCGACAGCGCTCACCGAGCGGGTGCTGCGCCGCCTCGACATGCTGGGTCTCGCGCCGGGGGAGCGCACCGTGGTCACGCCGGCCTGCGGGCTGGCCGCGGCCAGCCCGGCCTGGGCGCGACAGGCGCTGCACCTGTGTCACCAGGCCGCCGGCAACCTGACGCTGAGACCTGGTGAGACCCAGTGAGACCCAGTGAGACCAGAACGCCCCGCCCACCGAGGTGGACGGGGCGCTCTTGACCGGCTAGGCACAGGTCAGACGCCGACCAGGGGCTCGTCGGTGGCCATGTCCTCGTGCTTGGCGTTGAGGAAGATCCACACGATCGCGCTCCCCGTCCAGATCATGAACGCGCCGGTGAGGAACGCGTGCACGGCTCCTGTCGGGAAGGCGCCGATCTGGCTCAGCAGGGCCAGCGTCTTGTCGTCCAGTCCCGGCGCTCCCTGTGGGACCAGCTGCTTGAGGCCGGCGAAGATCTCGGCCTGCTTCGGCTGCGAGAAGTGGACCGCGACCGTGGAGAGGGTCGCGAGCCCGAGCGCGCCGCCCACCTGCTGCATCGTGTTGAGTACGCCGGACCCGATGCCGGAGTCGCGGTGTCCGACGCCGTGCACGGCGGCCAGGGTCATCGGCACGAAGGTGGCACCCATGCCCAGCGACATCAGCATGATGAACGGGAAGATGTCGTCATGTAGCTCACGGAGCCACCGAGGTGTGACTGCGTCTTGGCCGCCGCGAGGATGGCCTCCGGGCTGGTCGTCGACCGAGAGTCTCGAGAAGCCGAGCAGTGCGCGCCCGGCCATCGCCGTGCCGACGCCGGCGAGCCACCGCGGGTCGACCCGGGTCGATCAGCTTGGACGCGATCGCGGCGGCGATCACGATGCCGAAGCTGAACGGCAGGAACGCGAAGCCGGTGTGCAGCGGCGTGTAGCCCATGATGTTCTGGACGAACAGGCTCAGGAAGAAGAACATCGCGAACATCGCGGCCGGCACGATCATCATCGTCGACGAAGGCCGTGGCCCGAGTGCGGTTGGTGAGGATCCGGAACGGCATCAGCGGGTGCTCGACGCGGCTCTCGATCAGGGCGAACGTGGCCAGCAGCAGGATGCCGGCGATCAGCGCAGCGAGGGTCCAGGTGTCGCCCCAGCCGTAGCGCTCTCGCCGGCCCGGGAGAGTCCGTAGACCAGACGAGACGAGACCGAGGGTGCCGGTCAATGCGCCCGGCAGGTCGAGCTCACCGGGGTGCGACTCGCTCTCGCCGAGCCAGCGGGGAGCCAGGAACGCCGCGATCAGGCCGATCGGGACGTTGATCAGGAACGTCAGCCGCCAGCCGTCGACGACGAAGCCGAGGATGTCGGGCGTCGAGCCCGGTCAGCCAGCCGCCGAGGATCAGTCCGACGGCGGCGCCGGCTCCGGACATGGCGGCGTACACCGAGAACGCGCGGTTGCGTTCAGGGCCGGCGGGGAAGGTCGTGGTGATCAGCGCCAGCGCGGTCGGTGAGGCGATGGCCGCGCCGAGACCCTGGAGGCCACGGGCGCCGAGCAGCATCAGCTCGTTCTGAGCCAGGCCGCCGAGGCCCGACGCGACGGCGAAGATGACCAGGCCGACCATGAAGATCCGGCGGCGGCCGTACAGGTCACCCAGGCGGCCGCCCAGCAGGAGCAGGCCGCCGAACGCGAGCGCGTAGCCGGTGACGACCCACTGCAGGTTGGCCTGCGAGATGTCGAGGTCCTTCTGGATGAACGGCAGGGCGATGTTGGCGATCGTCGAGTCGAGCACCACCATCAGCTGGGCCATCGTGATGAGCACGAGCGCCCATCCCAGGTGGCGGTGGCCCGAGCCGGTCGAGGCCGGGGGGGCAGAGGTCATGTCGGTCATCGTGCTGCTTTCTGCTGGGGGGTTCGGTGAAGGGAGGCGCGCGTCAGGCGTCGTCGGCGGGGTGTCGCAGGGCGGGGAGGATCAGGTGGTCCACCACCCGAGCGATGGAGGCGTCGTCGGTGGGTAGGCCGAGGAGGAAAGCCCGGTGCAGGAGCACGCCGGCCAGCGCCGGGGCGATGACCTCGAGGTCGGCCGTCTCCGGGATCTCGCCCCGGTCGCGGGCGCGCTCGTAGATACGCATGCTGAGGGCGATCTTGGGGGCGATGAAGCGCTCGCGGAACAGGGTCGCGAACTCCTCGTCGGTGCTCAGGGCGGTGACGACCGCACCCATGATCCGGGTGCCCTCGGCGCTGGCCATGCCGCCTGCACCGCAGAAGGTGCCGATGAGGTCCTCACGCAGTGACCCGGTGTCGTGGTCCACGGGATGGGGGGCGTCCTTCGCCCGGACGAGGGCGTCGATGACCAGGCTGGGCTTGGTCTCCCAGCGCCGGTAGAGCGTGGCCTTGCTGGCCCGAGCCTCGCGGGCGACCGCGTCCATGGTGAGCCGGTCGTAGCCGACATCGAGAAGCAGCGAGACAGTGGCGTCGAGGATCTCGTCCTCGCGCTTGCCCTCGACCCGAGGGCGGGTGGGGACCGTGCCGGTCATCGATGCTCCGTCGTACGAATGAAACGAAACCGTTCCGTTTCATTCAGAGAAGGTACGCCGGTCCCCGCGGTCCGCGCAACGTGGTTTTCCGTGATCCCCTTCACAGGCGTCCAGCAGGGCCAGGCTCTGACCCACGGCGACCCGGTTCCAGTGCCGCGCCCGACGGAACATGTAGTGGCCGGCCGGGCCCATGTCCACGAACTCCGAAGAGCTCGCCACGTCGCCCGCCCGGTCGACGTACGCCCGTGAGGCGGCATACGAGGTGATCCGGTCCCGGCGTCCGTGAGCCACCACGAGCTGTTTGCCCAGGAGCGCGTCAACAGGCTCGGAAGCCGGGAGCCACGGGGCGATTCCGACCACTCCGCAGACCGCCGGGTCGTCGGCCACGTGAACGGCGGTGCGGGCGCCCATCGAGTGCCCGAGGAGAACGATCGGGACCCCGCTCGCCGCCTGATGCGCCTCGGCCAGTGCCCAGCGCGCGTCCCCGACGGGCGAGGGGCCGTCTGGTGAGGCCGCGTTCCAGCCGCGTACCGCGTAGCGCAGCAGCCACACGCTCACTCCCGCCTCGTGGGCCTCGTCGCGGATCGCGCGGAGCATCGCGGCGGAACGGTGCCAGGCACCGCTGCGCCCGCCGACCGGAGCGAGACCGTGCTCACGGCCACCGTGCAGCATCAGGATCAGCCCGCGCGGCGTGCCGGGGGCGTCGTGGCGGGACAGGGCGGGCGCTGGCATACGTCTCCTCAGGAGTGTCGACGACTGCTGTTCGTCATCCTCCCGCATCGGGATTGGTCGAGGAACCGTCTGTCGGCGCAGTCGGCTCAGTCGGCTCCGTGGGGGCGGGCGACGGGTCGGGGGTCGGGTCCGTGGTGGGTGACCCCTCGGGCAGCCCACCGGGCAGCACCGGGATCGGGTCGTTCGAGGGCGTGGGGTCGGTCGACGTCGCGTCCGTCGGAGCCCGGGACCCCGTGGGCTGTGAGACGACCGGCTTCCCCGCGCCGGTGACCTTGCCGAGGGTCGTCCCACCAGCGCTGCCGCCCGCTGTCAGCGTGGAGACCGGCTGACCGGTGAGCTGCTCGACGGCGGTGAGCGTGCCGAGCGTGATCGCCAGCACGGCCGCTGCGGCCAGAGCCAGACGGGGCCAGGGGAGCGCGGGGAGGCTTCGGGTGCGTTCGGGCGCGGGTGGCCGGACCCTGGGCGCGGAGGCTCCGACGGAGGGGCCGGTGCGAACGGTGCGCCGCACCACCTGTCCGCCGCGCTGCAGCGAGGCGGTGTAGGTCGCGGTGCCCACGGTCGCCACGATGCTGCCCAGTGCCGCACCGATCACGGTGCCGGCGACGCCGAGGTAGGACGCCGCGAAGGCGGCCGAGACGGCGGCGAGGGCGCTGCCGGCCACCTGGGTGGCGCTGATGCCGAGACGGCGCGGTGCCGGTGCCGTCGGGGGCGAGTCGGTGAGGGTGTCGAGCGGGGCTGCGGGTGACCGGGAGGACACGGTGACGCTGCCTTTCGGGAGGGGGTGGGAGGGGGGCCTTGCCTGGGTTCTTCGGTGGGCATTTCACTGGCCCTTCACCAGTACGACGCACGCCGCCGTCCAGGGGTGCCCTATCGGCGGCGTGACCCTCGACACGCGGTGGTTCCCGGGCTGTCGGCAGGGCACGGCAAGATGGGCGCGTGAGCACCCCCGACGAGATCGCCGCTGCCACGCCCGAGGCCCGCGAGGAGCACCGCTCGTTGTCGGAGGAGATCGAGGACGCCCGCTGGCGCTACTACGTGCTGGACGACCCGACCCTCTCCGATGCCGACTTCGACACCCGGATGCGTCGGCTGGAGGCCCTGGAGGAGGAGTTCCCGGAGCTGCGCACACCGGACTCGCCCACCCAGAAGGTCGGCGGGGCCGTGTCGACGGAGTTCACACCGGTCGACCACCTCGAGCCGATGATGAGCCTGGACAACGCCTTCTCCTACGACGAGCTGGAGACGTGGGCGGCGCGGCTGGCCCGTGACGGAGTGGAGAAGCCCGCCCTGCTCTGCGAGCTCAAGGTCGACGGTCTCGCGATCAACCTGCTCTACGAGGGCGGCAGGCTGGTCCGGGCGGCGACCCGCGGCGACGGTCGGACCGGCGAGGACGTCACCCCCAACGTCCGCACCATCGGCAACGTGCCGCACCGGTTGACGCCCAGCGACGAGTACCCCGTGCCCACCCGGGTGGAGGTGCGCGGGGAGGTGTACCTCTCCGTGGCCGGCTTCGAGGCGCTCAACGACGCGATGAAGGACTCAGGCAAGCCGCCGTTCGCGAACCCTCGCAATGCCGCGGCGGGGTCCCTTCGGCAGAAGGACCCGCGCGTCACCGCCACCCGTGCGCTCGCGATGGTCTGCCACGGCGTCGGCGCGCGTGAGGGCTTCGAGCCGAAGGCCCAGTCCGAGGCGTACGCCGCACTGCGCGCCTGGGGTCTGCCCACCAGTGAGGTGGCCACCGTGCTGCCCGACCTGGCCGCGGTCGAGCGCTTCATCGAGCACCACGGCGAGCATCGCCACGACGTCGAGCACGAGATCGACGGTGTCGTCGTGAAGGTGGACGACGTCAACCTCCAACGAAGGCTGGGCTCCACGAGTCGTGCCCCCCGCTGGGCGATCGCGTTCAAGTACCCCCCCGAGGAGGTCAACGCGAAGCTGCTGGCGATCGAGGTGAACACCGGCCGGACCGGGCGGGTGACCCCGTTCGGTGTGATGGAGCCGACGCGCGTTGCGGGGTCGACGGTCGAGCGCGCGACCCTCCACAACGGCCACGAGGTGAGCCGCAAGGACGTCCGCCCCGGCGACACCGTGGTGCTGCGCAAGGCCGGCGACGTGATCCCCGAGATCGTCGGCCCGGTGCTGGCGTTGCGGCCCGAAGGCCTCCAGCCCTGGGTGATGCCGACCGAATGCCCCTCGTGCGGCACGGCGCTGGTCCAGCAGAAGGAGGGCGACAAGGATCTCCGCTGCCCCAACCACCGGGGCTGCCCGGCCCAGCTGCTCGACCGCGTCTACCACGTCGCCGGTCGTGGCGCCTTCGACATCGAGGGCCTGGGTCGGAGGCGGCGTACGCCCTGCTCGACGCGGGGGTGATCGAGGACGAGGGCGACGTGTTCGACCTCGACGAGGCGAAACTGCTTCGCGCGCCGCTGTTCACCCGCGCCCCGAAGAAGGGCGAGGGTGACGCGCCGGTGCTCTCGGCCAACGGGCAGCGACTGCTGGACAACCTCGCGGAGGCGAGGACGCGCCCGCTGTGGCGCGTGCTCGTGGGGCTCTCCATCCGGCACGTCGGACCCACCGCGGCGCGTGCCCTGGCGACCGAGTTCGGGTCGCTCGCCGCCATCGAGGAGGCCGATCTCGAGAGTCTGGCCGCGGCCGAGGGTGTCGGCCCCACGATCGCCGAGGCCGTCGTGGAGTGGTTCGCGGTCGACTGGCATCGGGTGATCGTCGAGAAGTGGCGTCGGGCCGGGGTGACCATGGAGGACGCGCGCGACGAGGACACTCCCCGCACCCTCGCCGGCCTGAGCATCGTGGTCACCGGCTCGCTGGTGGAGTTCAGCCGCGACCAGGCCAAGGAGGCGATCCTGGTGCGTGGCGGCAAGCCTTCCTCCTCGGTGTCGAAGAAGACCCACTTCGTCGTGGTCGGGGAGGCTCCGGGGTCGAAGTACGACAAGGCCGTCTCCTTGAAGGTGCCGGTGCTCGACGAGGACGGGTTCCGGGTCCTGCTCGCGGACGGGCCCGAGGCCGCTCGCGAGGTCGCCCAGGCCGCCGAGGGCTAACGGTCCTCCGCCTCGATCTGCTCGCGCAGGATGTCGGCGTGGCCGCAGTGCTGGGCGAGCTCGCGGATCACGTGCACGTAGATCCAGCGCAGACTGATCGGGCCTCGTCGGTTGTGCAGCGCGACGTCGTCGAGGTCGTGCGACGCAGCGATCACCCGGGACTCCGCACACGCCTCGACGAAGTCGGCGACCACGGACGCGACGGTGTCCTGCTCGGTGACCTCGAAGCTGTCGTCCACCTCGTCCGGCACGCCGACCTCGCTCCGGGCACGACCCGCCAGTGAGACCTGGAACCAGACCTTCTCGACGAAGGCCGCGTGCTTGACCAGGGACATCGGCGAGGTGAGGGACGGCACCAGGCGACGCCGGGCCTGGTCCTCGTCGAGCCCGGCCAGCCCCTCCACGATGGCGTCGCGATGGTCGTCGAGGAAGGCCTCGAGCAGGTCGCGCTCGGGGGACAGCAGGGCGCCTTCGCTGCGCGAGGGGGAGGTCATGGGGGCCGAGCCTAGGGGGGTGGATGGGCGTGTGCCAGCCGGTTATCCGTCACCCCTAGGATTGAGCGCATGCCTGAAATCACCCGGGACGAGGTCCGGCACCTCGCGGACCTCGCACGGATCGACCTGTCCGACGCCGAGCTCGACCACCTGGCCCCGCAGCTGGCGGTGATCCTGGACTCGATCAAGTCGATCAGCGAGGTCGCCGCCGACGACATCCCGCCCACGTCGCACGCGCTGCCGTTGACGAACGTGTTCCGGGCCGACGTGGTCACGCCAGGGCTCACGGCCGAGGAGGCGCTCTCCGGCGCCCCCGCGTCCGAGCAGCAGCGGTTCTCGGTTCCGCGGATCCTGGGGGACGAGCAGTGAGCGCCTCCTCGAGCGCCGACCTGACCCGGCGCACCGCCGCCGAGCTGGCTCGCGCCCTCTCCGCCGGGGAGACGACCTCGGTCGAGCTGACCCGGGTCCACCTCGACCGGATCGCCGCCGTCGACGGCGACCTGCATGCCTTCCTCCAGGTCGACGAGACCGGAGCGCTGGCCGCGGCCGAGGAGTCGGACCGGCGCCGCGCGGCGGGTACTCCCGCCTCGGTGCTGGACGGGGTGCCGATCGCGGTCAAGGACGTGCTCGCGACGCGAGGGCTGCCGACCACCTGCGGTTCGAAGATCCTCGAGGGCTGGGTGCCGCCGTACGACGCCACCGTGGTGCGACGGCTGCGTGAGGCGGGGCTGCCGATCCTCGGCAAGACGAACATGGACGAGTTCGCGATGGGCTCCTCGACCGAGCACTCGGCCTACGGCCCGACGCACAACCCGTGGGACCTCGACCGGATCCCGGGCGGGTCCGGCGGTGGCTCGGCCGCCGCGGTCGCCGGGTTCGAGGCACCGCTGGCGATCGGCACGGACACCGGCGGCTCCATCCGCCAGCCCGGGGCCGTCACCGGCACCGTGGGCGTCAAGCCGACGTACGGCGGGGTGTCCCGCTACGGACTGGTGGCCCTGGCGAACTCCCTGGACCAGGCGGGACCGGTGACCCGGACCGTGCTGGATGCGGCGTTGCTGCACGAGATCATCGGCGGGCACGACCCCCTCGACTCCACGTCGATCGACCAGCCCGTCCCGAACCTGGTCGAGGCCGCGCGCCAAGGGGCGACCGGTGACCTGGCTGGTGTCCGGATCGGCGTCGTCAAGGAGCTCAGCGGCGACGGTTACCAGCCCGGCGTCCAGGCCCGCTTCGACGAGTCGGTCCGACTGCTCGTGGACGCAGGTGCCGAGGTGGTCGAGGTCTCGTGCCCGCACTTCGTGCACGCGCTGGCCACGTACTACCTGATCCTGCCGAGCGAGGCATCCTCGAACCTCGCCAAGTTCGACGCAATGCGCTACGGCCTGCGGGTGCTGCCCGAAGGGATCGAGAACCCGAGTGCCGAGGAGGTCATGCGCGCGAGCCGTGACGCCGGCTTCGGCGACGAGGTCAAGCGCCGGATCATCCTCGGCACCTACGCCCTGTCCAGTGGCTACTACGACGCCTACTACGGCCAGGCGCAGAAGGTCCGCACGCTGATCAGCCGCGACTTCGCGGCCGCGTTCGAGAAGGCTGACGTGCTGGTCTCGCCGACCGCCCCCACCACGGCGTTCAAGCTCGGCGAGAAGCTCGACGACCCGATCGCGATGTACCTCAACGACCTGGCGACGATCCCGGCGAACCTGTCGGGGGTGCCCGGGATCTCGGTCCCCTCCGGCCTCGCCGACGAGGACGGTCTGCCCGCCGGCTTCCAGATCCTCGCGCCGGCGCTCGCCGACGACCGGCTCTACCGGGTCGGCGCCGCTCTCGAGACCGCGCTCTTCGACAAGTGGGGTGGTCCGCTCCTGGACCGAGCCCCGGAGCTCCGCACCGAAGGGGTCACGGCATGACCAGCACCCAGGTCGCTCGAGTGCTGTCCTTCGAGGACGCGCTGGAAAAGTTCGACCCGGCGATGGGCCTCGAGGTCCACGTCGAGCTCAACACTGCGTCGAAGATGTTCTGCGGCTGCGCGACCGGCTTCGGCGAGGAGCCCAACTCCCAGGTGTGCCCCACCTGCCTCGGCCTCCCGGGTGCGATGCCCGCGGTCAACGGCACCGCCGTCGAGTCGGCGATCAGGATCGGTCTCGCGCTCAACTGCGAGATCGCCGAGTGGTGCCGCTTCGCCCGGAAGAACTACTTCTACCCGGACATGCCGAAGAACTTCCAGACCTCGCAGTACGACGAGCCGATCGCCTTCGAGGGCTTCATGGACGTCGAGATCGACGACGGCGAGGGCGGGGTGACCCAGCACCGCGTCGAGATCGAACGGGCGCACATGGAGGAGGACACCGGCAAGTCCCTGCACGTCGGAGGGGCCACCGGCCGCATCCACGGCGCCGACTACTCCCTGGTCGACTACAACCGCGCCGGGATCCCCCTGATCGAGATCGTCACCAAGCCGATCATGGGCACCCGCGAGCAGGCGCCGCTGATCGCCAAGGCGTACGTCGCCCAGCTGCGTGAGCTGATCGTGGCGCTCGGGGTCTCCGACGCACGCATGGACCAGGGCTCGATCCGTGCGGACGTGAACCTGTCGCTCTCGCCGAAGGGCGACGGAGCCCTCGGCACCCGCACCGAGACGAAGAACGTGAACTCGCTGCGCTCGGTCGAGCGCGCGGTCCGCTACGAGATCGGCCGTCAGGCCGCGATCCTCAGCGAGGGCGGGTCGATCCTCCAGGAGACCCGGCACTGGCACGAGGACACCGGCGTCACGACGTCCGGGCGCGAGAAGTCCGACGCCGACGACTACCGCTACTTCCCCGAGCCTGACTTGGTGCCGGTGGCGCCGTCGCGCGAGTGGGTGGAGCAGCTGCGGCTCACGCTTCCCGAGCCGCCGCGTGAACGCAGGGCGAGGCTCCAGGCCGAATGGGGCTTCTCCGACCTCGACATGCGCGACACGATCGGTGCCGGAGCCCTCGGGCTTGTCGAGCAGACGATCGCAGCGGGCGCCTCTCCCCAGACGGCGCGCAAGTGGTGGCTCTCGGACATGGCACGCCGCGCCAACGAGCGGGGGGTCGAGATCAGCGACCTGCCGGTCACCCCGGCGCAGGTCGCCCGGGTGCAGGCGCTCGTCGACGAGGGTCGGATCAACGACAAGCTCGCCCGTCAGGTCTTCGACGGCGTCCTCGCCGGCGAGGGCGAGCCGGACGACGTCGTCGAGGCGAGAGGGCTTGCGGTCGTCTCCGACGAGGGCGCGCTGTCGACCGCCGTGGACGCGGCCATCGCCGCCAACCCGGACATCGCCGACAAGATCCGTGACGGCAAGGTGGCCGCCGCGGGTGCCTTGATCGGCGCGGTCATGAAGGAGATGCGCGGGCAGGCCGATGCCGGCCGGGTCCGTGAGCTGATCCTGGAGAAGCTGTCCTGACCTGAGGCGGTACGCTGCCGCTACCAACCAACACGCCCGTCGCAGGGGAAGCCGGTCCGATTCCGGCGCTGACCCGCAACCGTAGGCCGTCCAGCACCAGCGGACGGCGAGCCGGAGCACCTGCTGCGGAGCGTCCCGATCACACGCTGTCGTGGAAACCAGCGGGTGGCGCCCCGTGGCTCACGGGGGCTCCCGCTGTGCAGCGGGAAGGAACTCATGTCGCGCATCAGCCGACGATGGGGAGCGGCAGTCGCCGTCTCCGCCCTCACCCTCACCACCCTCGCAGTCGCCGGGCCCGCCCAGGCGGTCACCGCGGACCCTCGCCCCCCGACCGACGGGGCCACGTGGCTGTCCGCCCAGCTCACCGACGGGCTGGTGCACAACACGCAGTACGACTTCGACGACTACGGCCTGACGATCGACCTCGCCCTGGCGCTCGACGCGCTGGGTGGGCGTGACGCAGAGGTGCAGCAGATCTCCGACACGGTCGCCGCGGGCATCGCCAACTACATCGGCTACGACCCGGAGCAGTACGCCGGAGCGACGGCCAAGGCCATCGTGCTCGCCCAGGCCGCCGGAGACCCGGCCACGTCCTACGGCGGTGTCGACCTGGTCGAGCGCCTGGAGGGCCTGGTCAGTGCGGACCCGACCACGCTCGGACGGATCCGTGACGCCTCCGCCTACGGGGACTACGCCAACGTGCTCGGCCAGGCCTACGCGGCGCAGGGACTGACCGACGCGGGCTCGTCACGCGCGGTCGACGTGACCGGCTTCCTGCTCGAGCAGCAGTGCTCGGCAGGGTTCTTCCGCCTGTACTTCGCCGAGGAGACCCAGCCGGACCAGACCTGCGACGGCGGCGTCTCCTCCGGAGCGAGCGCGCCGGACACGGACGCGACCGCGATCGCCGTCACGGCCCTGGCCTCCCAGGACACCCCGGCTGTGGGTGCCGCGCTGACCAAGGCCGGCGACTGGCTGCTCGACCAGCAGAAGCGGGACGGGTCGTTCGGTGGCGGGACCGCCACCGAAGGATCGAACGCCAACAGCACCGGGCTGGCCGGTCAGGCGCTGGCGGTGCTGGGGAAGCCGACCGCGGCCCGACGCGCGGCGATCTGGGTGCGCCGCCACCAGGTGCACGAGGCCGGGGCGTGCACCACGGCGCTCCACGCCGAGCAGGGCGCCATCGCCTACGACGACGCGGGTCTGGCGGCGGCGCGTCGGGACGGGATCGACGACACCACCTCCGACCAGTGGCGCCGCGCGACCACGCAGGCGTTGCCCGTGCTGGCCCTCGCCCCGGCGGCATCCTCGGCGCTCACCGCGACCGCACCCTCGGACTACGTCCGGGCCGGGTCCCGGACCCGGGTCAGGCTGGCCGGGCTCGCGCCCGGCGACTCGGCCTGCGTGCAACGCCGCGGCATCGCGGCCTCGGCGCTCGCCAACCGGTTCGGCAAGGCGACGGCCCGCCCGCGGGTCCCCTCCGGCACCGCGGACCGCACCTTCGCCGTGCGTGACGCGTCGGGACGGTCCACCACGGTGCTGCTCAAGGCACTCGGTGCCACGACGTTCACGGTGCACCTGCGCCGCGCCCACCTTCCCGCGGGCACCCGTCAGCACCTGGGTGTGCGCGGCCTCGCCTCGCACGAGAGGCTGAGCGTGGTGTACCGCGGTCATGTGATCCGCACGACGAGGGCGAACAGGTACGGCCGCTACCGGACGACGTTCCGGGTCGGTCGCCGCGCCGGGCACGTACGGGTCTCCGTGCTGGGGCAGTTCCCGAGGTCCCGCTCCGGCGCCGCGGCCTTCACGGTGAGGTGACCATGAGCGGCGTACAGCGAGCACTCCGCGCGGCCGCCGGGCTGGCGCTCGTCGGCGCGCTCGGAGCCCTCCCCGCCCCGGCGACGGCGGCGGGAGGGTTCTGCTCGGGAGGCGGGGTCAACGTGGTCGTGGACTTCCACGAGCTCGGTGGCGGGGCGCAGCGGGCCTGTGACCCCTCGGGAGCCGGTCAACCGGCCTCGTCGGTGTTCCCGGACGCCGGCTACCCGCTGACCTACGCCCAGAACCAGCCGGGCTTCGTCTGCCGGGTCTCCGGTGTCCCGTCGAGCGAGCCGTGTGTGAACACCCCGCCACCGGACGCCTACTGGGGCCTGTACTGGTCCGACGGCAAGTCCGGCACCTGGCAGTACTCGTCGTCGGGAGTCGGTGCGCTGAAGGTCGGCGACGGCGGGTTCGTGGCGTTCTCCTGGCAGGGGAGCACCACGAAGTCTCCGCCCGGGATCGCGCCGGTCAACCAGCAGGCCGAGCCGTCGCCTTCACCCCGGCCGTCGCCGAAAGCCTCGACCAAGCACGGGTCCACGACCGGCACGAACGCAGCCACCGGGTCCACGGCCCCGTCCGGCGACGGCAGGACGACCACCGCCCGTCCGGGCTCTCGCCACCGCGGGGTGGTGGCTGCGGCCCGGCGGGACCGGAGACAGGCCTCGGCGCTGGCCTCGCCCACGGCGTCAGCAACACCGTCCTCACTCGCCAGTGCCGTGACCTCCCCGGGTGACGGGGCCTCGCCGACGGCCGGGCAGGCTGTCGACGTCGCGAGGCCGGCCGGGTCGGGCGGGCTGCCCGGATGGGTGCCGGTGACCCTGATCGCCGGCCTCGTGGCCGGGACGGGCGCCACGGTGCTCGTGCGTCGAAGGGCCGACGGAGCGTGAGTGTGACGTCGCGGCCGACCCGGGACCTGCACCCCGGGGCCTGGTGGCTCTGGGCGCTGGGTCTCGCGGCCGCGGCGTCCGCCACCACCAACCCGCTGCTGCTTCTGCTCGTGGTCGCCGTCGCCGGCTTGGTGGTGGCGGTGCGCCGCTCGGACCACCCGTGGTCACGGTCGTTCCGGCTCTACCTGCTCTTCGGCCTGGTGATCGTGGTGATCCGGGTGGCCTTCCGGGTGCTGCTCGGCTCCGGCGAAGGGGGCACCGTCCTGGTCTCCCTGCCGGAGATCCCGCTGCCGGGGTGGGTCGCCGGCATCCGGCTGCTCGGCCCGGTCACCCTGGAGTCGGTGCTCGCCGGCCTGTACGACGGTCTCCGGCTGGCCACGGTCGTCGTCTGCGTCGGCGCAGCCAACGCACTGGCGAACCCGAAACGGCTCCTGAAGTCCATGCCCCCGGCGCTCTACGAGGTCGGCACCGCCGTCGTGGTCGCGGTGGCCGTCCTGCCGCAGCTCTCCGACAGCCTGCGCCGGGTCCGCGCCGCGCGTCAGCTTCGCGGGGCCGACGGGGGACGCCGGCACCGGCTCCGCGGCCTCGTCGTGCCGGTGATGGAGGACGCACTGGAGCGCTCGATGCGGCTCGCCGCGGGCATGGACGCCCGCGGCTACGGTCGCGCTGGCGACACCGCTCCGCGGCAACGTCGGGTGACCGGTGCCCTGATGCTCCTCGGGCTGGTCGGGATCTGCGTGGGCACCTACGCCGTCCTGGACCGCACGGCTCCCCGGGTGCTCGCCCTGCCGATGCTGGCCGCCGGCCTGGCCGCCGCGCTGACCGGGTTCGTCTCCGCGGGGCTTCGGGTGGAGCGCACCCGCTACCGCCCCGACCACTGGCGCCCGGCCGAGGTGCTGGTGGCGCTCTCTGGCCTGGCGGTCGCAGCCGGTCTGTACGCCGTGGCCGCCGGTGACGTGCTCGTCGCGCACCCCGGCGTGGACGTCGCTCCGACCGTCACGCTGACCGCTCTGGCCGTCGTACTCGTCGGCCTGCTGCCGGCCGTCGCGGCACCGCCGCCCCCCGACGGCCACGTCGTCTGGGTCGGGGTGACGCGATGATCGAGCTCCGCGGCCTCACCTTCAGCTACGGCGGTCCACCGATCCTGCGTGGCGTCGACCTGACGCTCGACGAGGGCGAGTTCGTGCTCGTGGCCGGACGCACGGGCGTCGGCAAGTCCACCCTGCTCGGCACCCTGAACGGGCTGGTCCCCGCCTTCACCGGCGGCCTGCTCAGTGGTGACGTGCTCGTGGACGGCGAGAGCGTGCTGCACCTGCCCCCGCGGGAGCGAGCCCACGTCGTCGGGTACGTCGGTCAGGACCCGACCGCCGGCTTCGTCACCGACACGGTGGAGGAGGAGCTCGCCTACGGCATGGAACAGCTCGGTCTGGAAGCGGCCACCATGCGCCGCCGCGTCGAGGAGACGCTGGACCTGCTGGGGATCGCGGAGCTGCGCCAGCGCGACCTGCGCACGCTCTCCGGGGGCCAGCAGCAGCGGGTGGCGGTCGGCTCGGTGCTGACCATGCACCCCCGCATCCTGGTGCTCGACGAGCCGACCTCCGCGCTCGACCCGACCGCGGCCGAGGACGTCCTGGCCACGCTGACCCGGCTCGTGCACGACGTCGGCCTCACCGTGCTGGTCGCCGAGCACCGCCTCGAGCGGGTGGTCCCGTTCGCTGACCGGCTGTGCCTGATGACCGGTGACGGGCGGCTGGTGGTCGGTGACCCCGCCACGCTCCTGCTCGACGCCCCCGTCGCCCCACCGATCGTGCAGCTGGGCCGCTGGGCCGGCTGGGCCCCGCTGCCGCTGACCGTCCGCGACGCCCGGAAGCGAGCCCGGGAACTCGGCCTGCCCACCTCGCCACCCGTGACGGAGGGCGCCGTCCACCCCGCGGCGACGGCCCTGACCGCCCGGGGGGTCCGGGTGATGTACGGGCGGCAGGTGGCGGTTCGCGACGTCGACCTCGCCCTCGAGCGAGGTGGCGTCACCGCGCTCATGGGACGCAACGGGTCCGGCAAGTCCTCGCTGCTGTGGGCGCTCCAGGGCAGTGGGAGACGCTCGGCCGGCACGGTGGAGGTGAGTGGCCGGGACCCCGGTGACCTGGGGCCCGGTGAGCGTCGTCGGCTGGTCGGGCTCGTCCCACAGACTGCCGCCGACCTGCTCTACCTCGAGACGGTCGACGAGGAGTGTGCCGCGGCGGACCGGGAGGCGGCCGCCGCTCCTGGCCACACCCGGTCGCTGCTGGACCGGCTGACGCCCGGAGTCGACGGCACCACCCACCCTCGTGATGTCTCCGAGGGCCAGCGGCTGGCCCTGGTGCTGGCGCTGGTGCTCAGTGCCGGACCCGAGGTGATCGCGCTCGACGAGCCCACCAGGGGGCTGGACTACCCGGCGAAGCTCGCGCTCGCCGAGATCCTCGACGAGCTCACCCGCGAAGGCCGCGCGGTGCTGGTCGCCACCCACGACGTCGAGTTCGTCGCCCAGGTCGCCGCCCGCGTCGTCGTACTCGCCGAAGGGGAGGTGGTCTCCTCCGGCCCGACCAGCCGCGTGCTCGCCGAGACCCCCGCGTTCGCGCCCCAGGTGCACAAGATCCTCGGTGGCGGCTGGCTCACCGTCGAGCAGGTGGTCTCGGCATGAGCGGCCGGCTCGCCCAGGTCGCGATGCCCGTGCGGGTCAGGTCGGCGGCGGTGCTGGCGGTCGCCTCGCTGGCCGGGCTGCTGATGTTCGTGTGGCCTCTGCTCGTCCGGATCGGCCCGGAGTCCGCACGCATGGACCCGCCGTTCGTGTTCCTGCTGCTGCTGCCCGTGGTCATCGCCGTGGTCCTGGCCGAGCTCACCGAGGGCGGCATGGACTCCAAGGTGCTCGCCATGCTCGGGGTGCTGACCGCGAT
Source organism: uncultured Actinomycetota bacterium (assembly GCA_963740525.1). Taxonomy (GTDB): domain Bacteria; phylum Actinomycetota; class Actinomycetes; order Propionibacteriales; family Nocardioidaceae; genus CAVUEG01. The sequence goes on along the minus strand of CAVUEG010000001.1, from coordinate 111,681 downwards.
CAACGCCGTGATGCGCGGTCTCAGCGCCGGCACCGCCGGCATCGAGCTGGTGTTCTTCCTGCTGATCCTCTCCGGGCGGGTGTTCGGCCCCGGCTTCGGCTTCACGCTCGGGTGCACGTCGCTGTTCGCCTCCGCCCTGCTGACGGCGGGCGTCGGCCCGTGGCTGCCCTTCCAGATGCTGGCGGCCGCCTGGGTCGGGATGGGGGCGGGCCTGCTCCCGCGCCGGGTCTCTGGTCGGTCGGAGATCGCGATGCTCGTCGCTTACGGCGTGCTGGCGGCGTACGCGTACGGCCTGCTGATGAACCTGTCGAGCTGGCCCTTCGCGCTCGGGATCGAGCTTCCGGGCCGCACGGGGTCGTTCGCCTTCGTGCCCGGGGACCCGCTCTGGGCGAACCTGCACCGCTTCGGCGTCTACACCCTGCTCACCTCGACCGGGAGCTGGGACACCGGCCGAGCGGTGACCAACTCGGTCGCGCTGGTGCTGCTGGGTCCGGCTGTCCTGACGACCCTGCGTCGCGCGGTCCGGCGGGCGACGGTGGTCCGGGTCGCGTCAGTCGACCGCGAGCTCGAGGATCCGGTCGTCCGCTGAGACGGGACTGCCTCGTCCGTCCCGGTTGGACGTGGTCAACCACAGATGACCGTCGGGTGCGAGCGCCACGGTTCTCAGTCGCCCGTAGCGTCCGACGAACCAGTCCACCGGCTCGGCGACGCCGTTCCCCCGCAGCGGCACCTGCCACAGCCGCTGCCCCCGCAGCGAGGCCAGCCAGAGCGTGCCCTCGCGGTAGGCGAGACCTGACGGGGACGCCTCGTCGGTGTGCCACTGGGCGAACGGGTTGCGGTAGCCGGGCAGCTCGCCGCGTCCCTCCACGAGGGGCCAGCCGTAGTTCGCGCCCGCCTTCACCAGGTTGAGCTCGTCCCAGGTGCTCGCGCCGAACTCGGAGGCCCACAGCCGGCCGCGGTCGTCGAAGGCCAGCCCCTGGACGTTGCGGTGGCCAAGGCTGAAGACCGGCGACGACGGGTCCGGGTTGCCCGGGGCGGGGTCGCCGTCCATGGTGATCCGCAGGATCTTGCCGCCCAGGGAGTCGGGGTCCTGGGCCAGGGGTCCGTCGCCGGTCTCACCGGTGGAGACGTAGAGCAGCCCGTCCGGACCGAACGCGAGGCGCCCACCGTCGTGGATGAAGCCGTTCGGGATGCCGTCGAGGATCACGGTCAGGTCGCCGAGCCGTGCGCCGTCGTACGTCGTGCGGACGACGCGGTTGTCGGTCTCCGTCGTCACGTAGAGGAAGACCGCCAGGTCCTCGGCGTACGTGGGCGATACGGCGACGCCGAGCAGCCCCGCCTCGCCCTGCGGTGCCGCCTCCGAGACCCGACCGACCTCGCGCACGGCCCCTGAGGCGACGGCCAGCACGCGACCGCTGTCGCGCTCGGTGACCAGGGCGCTGCCGTCCGGCAGGAACGCCAGACCCCACGGCACCTCGAGGTGGTCCGCGACGGTGCGCACCACCCGTGGGGAACCAGAGCCCTGGGGCTCGGAGGCGGGGTGCGAGGTCGCGGTGACGGTGCCGTGACGGTCAGCGGTCCCGACCGGTCCCTGACCCGCGCCCGTGCAGGCTCCCACGAGCCCGGCCAGTGCCAGAAGGACGGTGGGCACGCCGAGACGCCCGATCGATCGCCGCATCCGTCGACCCTACGGCGAGGGCGCGTGGGTATGAGCAAGTGTGTCCCTGTGGCCCGGGCGAAAGGACGCGCGGATCGTGGCAGACTCGGACGTGCGAAGTTGCCGCTCCGGGCCCATCGACGGCTGGGCGTGCACGGGTTGCGGTGTGTCGCAGAGGTATTCAAACCTCGGGCCGACTGGAACGATGCTTGTGGGAGCCGCTGATGCTTCCGTGACAGGAGGTCAACGATGCCCGGACAACAATCACCGAAGGTGCTTCTGCGTGGGCCCGATGACGGCGACCGCATCGTGCTGCCGATGGGGGGCCTCCAGGCACGGATCGTTCGCAAGGCATCGCGAACTGAAACCGGTGGGCATTGGGCCCTCGGGGAGGCGTGGCAGGACCCCAACTTCGACAACCCGCCGCACACCCACGACGAAGCAGAAGCGTTCTACGTCCTCGAGGGCACGTACACCTTCTACACCGACGCCGATCCCGCAGAGGGAATCGGTCCGGGCACCTTTGTGTTCATTCCGCCGGGCGCTGTACACGGGTTTCGCGCCGGCCCCGGAGGCGGGAGGCTCCTCTGCGTGTGGCCTTCTACGGTCGAGAACGCGTTCTTCGGAGGCGCGCCACCGACCGCTGTCGGCGAACACAGCTGAGGTCCGCCGCGCACGGATCGCGGCTACTTGTTTCATTGACCCAGGACCAGATGAGTGCGGTTCCACTGGAGCAGGAACACCCAGTGAGGGATCAGGCGAGGCGGCCGAGGAACTGGAGCAGGAGATCGTGCACGGCCGTCGACCTCTCCAACGGGAGGAAGTGCGTGCCGGGAAGCTCGACGTACGTCGCATCGGGGATCCGCTCGGCCGCGGTGCGCATGTCCTCGCTCGAGGCGAGGATGTCGTACGTGCCGGCCACGAACATGGCCGGCACGTCGATCGAGCGCAGCGAGACCCTCAGGTGCCGTGACGCGTGCAGGGCCAGGTGCATGTACCAGTCGACCGGGGTGGTCAGGAACTCCTTGACCGCGCGCGCGACGGGAGCCAGGTCCTCGGCCGGGAGCATGAAGCCGCTGTGGGTCATCGCGCAGGCGACCCGCTCCCCGACGGGGAGCCTGCTGGCGACGGGGCTGGTCAGCCAGCCGGTCTTCTGGAGCAGCCAGGCGGTGCTGACGCCGATCGGCTTGCGCAGGGGCCGGGGAATCAGGATGGGGGCGCCCATCGACGCGAACGTGTCGCCGGGGACCCCGGCCACGGCGAACAACCCGGTGACCCGCTCCGGATGCCCCACGGCGAGCTCGTACATGGTGTTCACGCCGATCGACCAGCCCATCACCGCGCAGGCGTCGACCTCCTCGTGGTCGAGCACGGCCAGGGCATCCTCGACGAACGTGGTGACCCCGACCCGGTCCCGGTCGGCCGGGCGCTCGCTGCCGCCGACTCCTCGGTGGTTCCAGGAGATGACGCGTACGCCGCAGTCCGGCTCCAGCAGGGCGGGCCAGACGTACGGGTTGGTGCCGAGGCCGTTGCACAGCAGGACCGTGGGTCCGTCGGCGTCATTGGTCCATCCCTGGAGCCGCGTGCCGTCGGCGCTCACGACCGTGAAGTAGCGCAGGGACAGCGCAGCCTCGTGCGAGTGGGCGCCCGGCCCGGGGGAGACTGCGGTCGCGAGGGAGGCCATGGGTGAAGTGTGACCGAGCATCCCGCCCGATGGCGGCATTCGTGGGCGAGATCACCGCCCAGCGTCGACAGCGGGGCCTCATCCGAGCGCGACCTCGACGGTGGGGCCGCGCGACGCGGAGAGGCTGTCCAGGTACTCCTCCACCTCGAGCCGCTCGCGACGGCGCTCGGCCAGCGCGGTGCTGGCGATCATCGCGTTGCGCCGCGCACCCTGCTGGCTGTGGACGGGCCACTGCGTGAGGGCCCTCACCGAGTCCCACAGGGTTGCGCTCATATCGACCTCCCAGGTCCCTGAAGTAGTCGCGATGTCTACGAGTACGACGCTAGGAGGTCGTCACGTCGTCCACGTCACCGTCGTGTGACATGTGTGTGAACGAGACCCGACCGGCGGACACGTGGGGCTCCCGATCGTCGGTGGTGGCCAGTACGTTCTCCCTGTGCCCCCGCCCGACCCTCCGACGAACGATGCGCCCGACGACCGGCCACTGGTGTGGCTGCCGTTCGAGCCGGCGTTGCTCGAGGACCCGCCCGACTCACTTCGCTACGAGGTGGTCGTCCTCTCCGACGAGGAGCCGCCGCCGTCCATCGGAGACGTCGAGTTCTACGTGCCGCCGTACCGCTTCGCGCGGCGAGACAGCGCCGTGATGTCGCGGATGACCCGGCTCCGCATCGTCCAGACGATGACGGCGGGGGTCGACCACGTGCGGCCGTTCGTCCCCGACGGGGTGCTGCTCTGCAACGGTCGCGGCATCCACGACGCCTCCACGTCCGAGCTGGCGCTGGCGCTCGTGCTTGCCTCGCTGCGCGGCGTGCCGGAGTTCGTGCGCGCCCAGGACCGCGCCGAGTGGCGACCCGAGAGACGCCGGGCGCTGGCCGACAGCAGGGTCCTGATCGTGGGGTACGGCGCCATCGGCCGGGCCGTGGAGCGGCGGCTCGCCCCCTTCGAGGTCGAGATCGTGCGCGTGGCGCGCTCGTCTCGGGACGGAGTGCACCCGGTCTCGGACCTGCCTCGGCTGCTGCCGGACGCCGACGTGGTGATCCTCGTGGTGCCCGACACCGAGGAGACCCGCGGGCTCGTCGACCGTTCCTTCCTCGAGACGATGAAGGATGGCGCGCTCCTGGTGAACGTCGCGCGCGGCTCGGTCGTCGACACCGACGCGCTGGTGACGGCGCTGGAGTCCCGGCGGATCCACGCCGCGATCGACGTCGTCGACCCCGAGCCCCTCCCGCCCGACCACCCGCTCTGGCGGGCACCACAGCTGCTGGTCTCCCCGCACGTCGGCGGAGCGTCCTCGGCGATGGCTCCCCGGGCCTACCGCCTGGTGCGCGACCAGCTGCATCGCTTCGCTTCGGGGGAGGAGCTGGTCAACGTGATGACGGGGTCCTACTGACCTCGATGACGAGTGGGTCTCGACCGGGTCGGGACCATTGCGCACCCGATCCGGGTGTGCTCGGATTCAGCTGAAGGGAGACAGCCATGGGGACCGTACTTCTGGTGGGCACGCGCAAGGGACTCTGGGTCGGGAGGTCGGACGACTCGCGAGTCGACTGGTCCTGGACCGGACCGCACTTCGACATGATGGAGGTCTACAGCTGCCTGGTCGACAAGCGCGGCGGGAACGAGCGGCTGTACGTCGGCGCCTCATCGCCGTGGACCGGGCCTCAGGTGTTCCTCTCCGAGGACGGCGGCGGGAGCTGGACCGAAGCCGGGGCGGTCGCCTTCCCCGCGTCGTACGACGCCACCGTGGAGCGGGTCTGGCAGCTCGTCCCGGGTGTGGAGGACGACGTTCTCTACGCCGGGACCGAGCCGGGGGCGATCTTCCGCTCCGACGACGGCGGCAAGAGCTTCGCCGTGGTCGAGGGCCTGTGGAACCACCCGCATCGCGAGGAGTGGGGCGCCGGCTTCGGGGGTCAGGCCTTCCACACGATCCTCCCGCACCCCACCGACCCCGACTCCCTCACCGCGGCGATCTCCACCGGCGGCGTCTACCAGACCTCGGACGGAGGCGTGTCGTGGGAGGCGCGCAACGAGGGCATCAAGGCGGAGTTCCTGCCTGAGGGCCAGCAGTACCCACCCTTCGGCCAGTGCGTGCACAAGGTGGCGCGCCATCCCTCCCAGCCCGACAAGCTGTACCTGCAGAACCACGGTGGCGTCTACCGAAGCGACGACCACGCGGCGACCTGGGTCTCGATCGAGGAAGGTCTGCCGGCCAACTTCGGCTTCCCGATGGTCGTCCACCCCCACGAGGCCGAGACGATCTACACCTTCCCGCTCGGCGGGAGCGGAGGCCGCTACCCGGTCGACGCCGAGGCGTGCGTGTGGCGCTCCCGCGACGGTGGCGGCTCCTGGGAGGGGCTGCACGAGGGACTGCCCGAGGGGTTCTTCGTCGGGGTGATGCGCGACGCGATGTCGGCCGACGACCACGACCCCGCCGGCATCTACTTCGGCGCCCGCAACGGCAGCGTGTGGGCCTCGGCGGACGGCGGGGACACCTGGAGCAACGTGGTCCGCGACCTGCCCGACGTGATGGTGGTGCGGGCGGCCTCCAGTTGACGCCTGACGCTGACGCCTGACGTGTGACACGACCTTCCAGACCAGGAGATGCCATGCCGTTCGAGGTCGAGCGCAGCACCAGGATCGACGCACCCCCGGAGCGCGTGCACGCCCTGATCGACGACTTCCACGAGTGGCAGGCCTGGTCGCCCTGGGAGGCCCTCGACCCGAAGCTGCAGCGCCGGCACTCCGGGCCGCCGTCGGGCGAGGGTGCGCGGTACGCCTGGATGGGCAACCGCAAGGCCGGCCAGGGCGCGATGGAGATCACCTCCTCCCAGCCGGACGAGATCGGCGTGAGGCTGGAGTTCCTCAAGCCGTGGAAGGCCACCAACCAGGTCACCTTCACCCTCACGCCGGTGGGCTCCCGCAACGGAGCCAAGGCGACCGACGTCCAGTGGCGGATGGTGGGCGAGAGCACCGTCTTGACGAAGGCCTTCTCCCGGCTCTTCGGCATGGAGAAGATGATCGGGACGGACTTCGAGCGTGGCCTGGCCAAGCTCAAGAGACTGGCCGAGCGCGGCTCCGGCTGACGTCAGGCGGGACGGCCGCCGCCCGCCGGGGGCACGCGGTTTAGGCTCGCACGCATGAGCGACGCCCCGGACATCAAGCCCCGCAGCCGCGACGTCACCGACGGGTTGGAGAGAGCCGCCGCGCGCGGCATGCTCCGTGCGGTCGGGATGGGCGACGCCGACTGGGAGAAACCGCAGATCGGGGTCGCGTCCTCCTGGAACGAGATCACCCCGTGCAACCTGTCGCTGGACCGGCTCGCCAAGGCGGTGAAGAACGGCGTACACGCAGCCGGCGGCTATCCGCTCGAGTTCGGCACCATCTCGGTCTCCGACGGGATCTCGATGGGCCACGAGGGCATGCACTACTCCCTGGTCTCGCGTGAGGTGATCGCCGACTCGGTGGAGACGGTGATGATGGCCGAGCGGCTCGACGGCTCCGTGCTGCTCGCCGGCTGCGACAAGTCGCTGCCCGGGATGCTGATGGCCGCCGCGCGTCTCGACCTCGCCAGCGTCTTCCTGTACGCCGGCTCGATCATGCCCGGCCAGGTGGACGGCAACGACGTCACGATCATCGACGCCTTCGAGGCCGTGGGCGCCTGCCTCGCGGGCAAGATCACGCGGGCGGAGGTCGACCGGATCGAGCGGGCGATCTGCCCGGGTGAGGGTGCCTGCGGTGGCATGTACACCGCCAACACGATGGCCTCGGTCGGCGAGGCTCTGGGCATGTCCCTGCCCGGGTCGGCAGCCCCGCCCGCGGTGGACCGTCGCCGTGACGGTTACGCCCACCGCTCCGGTGAGGCCGTCGTGGAGATGCTCCGCAAGGGCATCACGGCCCGGCAGGTGATGACCCTGGAGGCGTTCGAGAACGCGATCGCCGTGGTGATGGCGCTCGGGGGCTCCACCAACGCGGTTCTCCACCTGCTCGCCATCGCCCGTGAGGCCGAGGTCGAGCTCGCGATCGACGACTTCAACCGGATCGGCGACCGGGTGCCGCACCTCGGTGACCTGAAGCCGTTCGGGCGGTACGTCATGAACGACGTCGACAAGGTCGGCGGCATCCCGATGGTGATGAAGGCGCTGCTCGACGCCGGGCTGATGCACGGCGACGTGCTCACGGTCACCGGTCGGACGATGGCGGAGAACCTCGAGGAGATCGCGCCGCCCGATGTCGACGGCAAAATCATCCGGGCCATGTCGGCTCCGATCCACAAGACCGGTGGCCTGACGATCCTGAAGGGCTCGCTCGCGCCGGACGGCGCTGTGGTGAAGTCGGCCGGCTTCGACAGCGACGTGTTCGAGGGCACCGCCCGGGTCTTCGACGGCGAGCGCGCGGCCATGGATGCGCTTTCGGCCGGGCAGATCACCGCCGGTGACGTCGTCGTGATCCGCTACGAGGGCCCCAAGGGTGGACCCGGCATGCGCGAGATGCTCGCGATCACCGGGGCGATCAAGGGGGCAGGGCTCGGCAAGGACGTCCTGCTCCTCACCGACGGCCGGTTCTCCGGCGGCACCACAGGGCTCTGCGTGGGACACGTGGCTCCCGAGGCGTCCGACGCGGGCCCGGTCGCGTTCGTGCGCGACGGTGACCGGATCGTGCTCGACATGGCCAGCCGCACCCTCGACCTGCTGGTGGAGGAGACCGAGCTCGCGAGACGGCGGGATGGCTGGACCCCGAACCCGCCGAAGTACACCAAGGGCGTCCTGGGCAAGTACGCCAAGGTCGTGCAGTCCGCGGCCCACGGTGCGGTCTGCGGCTGACAGGAGGCAACCGATGGGGCAGACCTACGACGGCATCGACGAGCGCCTGCGGGAGTTCATCGGGGCCCAGCACGTCTTCTTCGTCGCGACCGCCCCGCTCTCGGGGGAGGGGAAGGTCAACCTCTCGCCCAAGGGCGTGGCGGGCACGTTCGCGGTGGTCGACGCCCGGACGGTGGCCTATCTCGACATCACCGCAAGCGGCGCCGAGACCATCGCGCACCTGCGTGAGAACGGGCGGATCACCGTCATGTTCTGCTCCTTCGACCGGACACCCAGGGTGCTGCGCCTGCACGGACGAGGTCGCGTCGTGTCGGTCTACGACGAGGAGTTCGCCTCCTGGAGCAACCGCTTCCCGGCCACCCCCGCCGCACGTGCCGTGATCGTCGTGGACGTAGAACGCGTGAGCGACTCCTGCGGGTACGGCCTGCCTGTGGTCGACGGCGTACACGAGCGCGGCCTGCTCGTTCCCGCCATCGAGCGCAAGGCGGGCGCGGACGGGAACGGCATCGTCGACTATCGGATCAAGAAGAACCGGACCAGCCTCGACGGGCTCCCTGCCTTCGACGACGACCCTGTCGGCTGAGCGACACCGGCGTCGCTGCCCCGTCCACGGGAGACGTGGGCCTACCGTGAGCGCATGAGACGTCGGGAGACGACGCGTGCCCTCGCCGCGGTGCTGCTGGTCGGCCTGCTCGCGCTCTCGAGCGAGCCGGTGGTCGCCGCCCCCGACGCGGCCGTGGGATCGGGTGCCAGCGCCCTGGATGACGTCGCGCGACTGCCGGGTGGCGGGACGCGGGTCTTCCGGAACGCGATCCTGGTCGCCTTCTACGGCACCGCGGGCACCGGCGCCCTCGGGGTGCTCGGCGAGGACACCCCCGACCGGATCACCCAGAGGCTCCGCGCCGCGGCGGCGTCGTACGCCACGGAGGACCGTGCGGCCCAGATCGTCTACGAGCTCATCGTCTCGATCGCGGACCGGTCCCCGGGCCCGGACGGCGACTACAGCCACGACATCGACCGGGCCAAGGTCCGTCGCTACATCCGCGCCGCGCACCGCAACGCCGCGCTGCTGGTGCTGGACCTCCAGCCGGGGCGATCCGGCTTCCTCACCGTGGCGAAGCGCTGGGCCTGGGCGCTCTCGGACCCGTGGGTCGGGCTCGCTCTCGACCCCGAGTGGCGGATGGCGCGTGGCGAGGTGCCGGGAGAGACGATCGGTCACGTCGACTCGGCCGAGGTGAACCGGGTGACCCGTTGGCTGAACCGCCTCACTCGGCGGCAGCGGCTGCCGCAGAAGGTCTTCGTCCTGCACCAGTTCCGCACCGACATGGTGACCGACATCGAGGCCGTGCTGGACCGACCCCACCTGGCCGAGGTGCAGCACGTGGACGGGTTCGGCAGCCGGGCGCAGAAGCTGGCCACCTACCACCACGTCGCTCGGCCCGACCAGTTCCGGATGGGCTTCAAGCTCTTCTACGACGAGGACCGGGACCTGATGCCACCGGAGCGGGTGCTCGGGATCCATCCGCGCGTGCGCTTCGTGAGCTACCAGTGACCAGGCTCAACGAGCACGGCCAACCGGTCGGTGAGCCGGTCCCGGGCTGGAGCCGCCGCGAGGACATCGGCCCGGTTGAGCTCCAAGGACGTTGGAGCCAGGTGGTGCCCCTCTCGACCACGCACGTGGATGCGCTGTACGACGTCCTGGTGGCCGAGGCGTCGGACTCGCTCTGGACGTACAACCCCGCGGGTCCGTTCACGAACCGCGAGGGTTTCTCGGCGTACGTCGACGCCGCTCTGACCGCGCCTGCCACCCAGGCGATGACGGTCTGCGACGCCGACGGCACGCCGCTCGGGGTGGCCTCCTTCATGCGGGTCGAACCGGGACACGGGTCCGCCGAGGTCGGCGCGATCGTCTACTCGCCCCGCCTCCAGCGGACGACAGCGGCCACCGAGGCGATGTACCTGATGGCACGACACGTCTTCGTCGACCTCGGCTACCGCCGTTACGAGTGGAAGTGCGACTCGCTCAACGAGCCCTCGCGCCGCGCCGCGGCCCGGCTGGGTTTCCGCTACGAGGGCCGGTTCCGCAACGCGCTGGTCTACAAGGGCCGCAACCGCGACACCGACTGGTTCTCGATCACCGACGAGGAGTGGCCGGTCGTCGGTGCGGCCCTCGAGGCGTGGCTCGACCCCGGCAACGTGACCGCCGACTCCCAGCGACGCTCGCTCGCCTCCTTCCGAACCTGACCCCGCCCCCTGGTGACCTCGGCCGCCCGCCTTCGTAGGCTGGCGACGAGGAGGAACACATGGACGACAGGCAGACCCTGACAGAGAACGAGATCGCCGGCGCCGGGCTGGACGGCTGGACCTTCAGCGACGGCGCCCTGCACGCCCGGGTCACCACCGGCAGCTTCGCCGCCGGGCTCGCCATCGTGAACCGGATCGCGGAGGCGGCCGACGAGGCCAACCACCACCCTGACCTCGACCTGCGCTTCCCGGTCCTCGACGTCCACCTCTCCAGCCACGACGTCGGTGGGGTGACGGCCAGGGATCTCCGTCTCGCCACGCGGGTCAGCGAGTTCGTCGCCGAAGCCGGGCTCTCCTTCGACCCCGCTGCCACGATGTGGGACTGACAGTCCACATGTTGGGATACGGAGCGGGGTCAGTTGACGGAGGAGGAGCGACGCGGGGAGTCTTGGAGCATGCGTTCCCCGATTCTCGTACGCACGCGACGCGTGAGCTGAGCGGCAACTCGCCCACCAGCCCCCGCGTCCACCCCTCGTCTGCCGTCAGGCCGAGGGGTTTTTTCTTGGACGTAGCACCCTTCATCGTTGAGCAGAGGACGTGACATGAGCGAGCAGGTCGGCGAAGCCGTCACCGGCGCCCAGAGCCTCATCCGGTCGCTGGAGTGCGCCGGGGCCGAGAACATCTTCGGGATCCCGGGTGGCGCGATTCTCCCGGCGTACGACCCGCTCTACGACTCGCAGAAGATCCGCCACATCCTGGTCCGCCACGAGCAGGGTGCCGGCCACGCGGCCCAGGGGTACGCCGTGGCCACCGGCAAGGTCGGCGTCTGCATGGCGACCAGCGGCCCGGGCGCGACGAACCTCGTGACCCCGATCGCAGACGCCTACATGGACTCCGTGCCGATGGTGGCCGTGACCGGGCAGGTCGGCGCCGCCTTCATCGGCACGGACGCCTTCCAGGAGGCCGACATCCGCGGCATCACGATGCCGATCACCAAGCACAACTTCCTGGTCACCGACCCCGCCGACATCCCGCGCACGATCGCCGAGGCCTTCCACATCGCCTCGACCGGCCGCCCCGGACCGGTCCTGGTGGACGTGGCCAAGTCGGCGCTCCAGGCGCAGACCCACTTCGCCTGGCCGACCGAGATCAACCTCCCCGGCTACCGCCCGGTGACGCGGCCGCACTCGAAGCAGGTCCGCGAGGCAGCACGGCTGATCCTCGAGGCCAGGCGTCCGGTGCTCTACGTTGGCGGCGGCACCATCCGCGCCCGCGCCTCCAAGGAGCTGCGGGTGCTCGCGGAGATGACCGGGATCCCGGTGGTGACCACGTTGATGGCCCGGGGCGCCTTCCCCGACAGCCACCCGCAGCATCTCGGCATGCCGGGCATGCACGGCACCGTGGCAGCGGTCGCCGGCCTGCAGCGCAGCGACCTGATCATCAGCCTCGGCGCGCGTTTCGACGACCGGGTGACGGGCAACCTCGACACCTTCGCGCCGAACGCGCGGGTCATCCACGCCGACATCGACCCGGCGGAGATCGGCAAGAACCGTCACGTGGACGTGCCCATCGTGGGCGACTGCCGCGAGACGATCGCCGACCTGATCGTGGCGCTCCAGGCCGAGTCCGAGGCCGGCAACGGTGGGGACTACGAGGGCTGGGTCGCCTTCCTGGCGGGCGTGAAGATGAAGTACCCCCTCGGCTACGACTCGCCCACCGACGGTTCGCTGGCGCCGCAGTACGTCCTCGAGCGGCTGAGCGCGATCTCCGGTCCCGAGTCGATCTACGTCTCGGGCGTCGGGCAGCACCAGATGTGGGCCACCCACTACGTGCAGTACGAGCACCCGAACACCTGGATCAACTCCGGTGGCCTCGGCACGATGGGGTTCGCCGTGCCGGCCGCCATGGGCGCCAAGGTCGGGCGCCCGGACACCACGGTCTGGGCGATCGACGGTGACGGCTGCTTCCAGATGACCAACCAGGAGCTCGCCACCTGCACGATCGAGGGGATCCCGATCAAGGTCGCGGTGATCAACAACGAGTCGCTCGGCATGGTGCGGCAGTGGCAGACCCTGTTCTACGAGGGCCGCTACTCCAACACCGACCTGCAGAGCAAGCGCGTCCCTGACTTCGTCAAGCTGGCGGAGGCGTACGGCGCCGTCGGCCTCGCCTGCGACAGCCCCGCCGACGTCGACTCCGTGATCAACAAGGCCATGGAGATCGACGACGTCCCGGTGGTGGTCGACTTCCGGGTGCACCGCGACGCGATGGTGTGGCCGATGGTGGCCGCCGGGTCGAGCAACGACGACATCAAGTTCGCCCGGGACCTCGCGCCCGAGTTCGACGAGGACGACCTGTGAGGGGACACCGATGAGCAAGCACACCCTGTCCGTCCTGGTGGAGAACAAGCCTGGCGTGCTGGCCCGGATCGCCGGTCTGTTCAGCAGGCGGAGCTTCAACATCGACTCGCTGGCGGTGGGTCCGACCGAGCACCCGGAGGTCTCGCGGATGACCATCGTGGTCAACGTCGAGGACAGTCCCCTCGAGCAGGTGACCAAGCAGCTGAACAAGCTCGTCGAGGTGCTCAAGATCGTGGAGCTCGACGGCCCCGCCTCGGTGAACCGCGAGCTCCTGCTGGTCAAGGTCAAGGCCGACGCCGACACGCGGGGCCAGGTGCTCGACGCGGTCCAGCTGTTCAAGGCGCGCGTGGTCGACGTCGCCATCGACGCGATCACGATCGAGGCCACCGGCAACAGCGACAAGCTGGAGAACTTCCTGCGGGTGCTGGCGCCGTTCGGCATCCGCGAGCTCGTCCAGTCCGGGGTGGTCGCCATCGGACGTGGCGGTCGCTCCATCACCGAGCGCACCGTGCGCCCGGTGCCGATCACCGTCCCCGTCGCCTGACGCGCCACCCGACCCCGCCGCCGAGACTGGTCGACGGCGAGCCGTACCAAAGAAGTACCGACGCACCACCGACCCGAGTGACAACCAGAAGGAGAGCCCACCGTGGCTGAGATGTTCTACGACGACGACGCCGACCTGTCCGTGATCCAGGGCCGCAACGTGGCCGTGCTCGGCTACGGCAGCCAGGGCCACGCCCACGCGCTGTCGCTGCGCGACTCGGGTGTCGACGTACGCGTCGGCCTGCCCGAGGGCTCGAAGAGCCGCGCCAAGGCCGAGGCCGAGGGCCTGCGGGTGCTCAGCCCCTCCGAGGCGGTGGAAGAGGCCGACCTGATCATGATCCTGGCCCCGGACCACGTGCAGCGGAAGCTGTACGCCGAGTCCGTCGAGCCCCACCTCGTCGAGGGCGACGCGCTCTTCTTCGGCCACGGCTTCAACATCCGCTTCGGCTACATCGTGCCCCCCGCGGGCGTCGACGTCGCGATGGTCGCACCGAAGGGTCCCGGCCACCTGGTTCGACGTGAGTACGTCGACGGTCGTGGCGTGCCGGTCCTCGTCGCCGTCGAGGAGGACGCCACGGGCAAGGCCTGGGACCTCGCGCTGTCCTACGCCAAGGCGATCGGTGGCCTGCGTGCGGGCGGCATCAAGACGACCTTCACCGAGGAGACCGAGACCGACCTGTTCGGTGAGCAGGCCGTGCTCTGCGGCGGCGCCTCCCAGCTGGTGCAGTACGGCTTCGAGACGCTGATCGAGGCCGGCTACCAGCCGGAGGTCGCCTACTTCGAGTGCCTGCACGAGCTGAAGCTGATCGTCGACCTGATGTACGAGGGCGGCATCGCCAAGCAGCGCTGGTCGGTCTCCGACACCGCCGAGTACGGCGACTACGTCTCCGGCCCCCGGGTCATCGACGAGCGGGTGAAGGAGAACATGCAGGCCGTCCTGAAGGACATCCAGAACGGCGCCTTCGCCCAGCGGTTCATCGACGACCAGGACGCCGGCGGCCCCGAGTTCAAGGAGCTGCGCGCCAAGGGCGAGCAGCACCCGATCGAGACCACCGGTCGCGAGCTCCGCAAGCTCATGTCCTGGGTCAAGAGCACGGACTCCGACTACGTGGAGGGAACCGCTACGCGCTGAGTCGCCGACATCCGCTTCGGGGGAACATCCGCGCCCTTCGCGTGGTTGTTCCCCTGATGCGTATAGAGATCTGGTCCGATGTCGTCTGCCCGTGGTGCTACATCGGCAAGCGACGCCTCGAGACCGCACTGGCCGGCTTCGAGCACCGCGACGACGTGGAGGTCGTCTACCGCTCGTTCGAGCTCGACCCCTCCGCACCGGAGGTCGGACACGAGTCCGTGGTCGAGGCGCTTGGTCGCAAGTACGGCGGGGGAGAGGCCAACGGCACCCGGCTGATGGCCCGCGTCGGCGAGGTCGCCTCCGAGGAGGGGCTGGCGTTCGACTACGCCCACGCGACCCACACCAGGACCGTCGACGCCCACCGCCTGCTCCACCTCGCCCTGGACGAGCACGGTCCGGCCGTTCAGCGCGAGCTCAAGGAACTCCTGCTCGCGGCGTACTTCACCCGCGGCGAGTCGATGGGCGACCAGGACGTGCTCCGCAAGGCCGCCGTCGGGGCCGGCCTCGACCCAGGCCGCGTCGACGACGTGCTCGCCTCGTCGGCGTACGCCGACGCCGTCGTGGCCGACATCGACCGGGCGCGCTCGTACGGCGTGACCGGCGTGCCGTTCTTCGTGGTCGACGGGCGCTACGGCGTCCCCGGAGCCCAGCCCGTCGAGGTCTTCTCCCAGCTGCTCGACCAGGCCTGGGCCGAGAGTCACCCTGGGCTGACGATGGTCACCGCGGACGGTGCCCCTGGAGCCGCCGGTGCCGCCGGGGCCGCCGGTGACGCGTGCGGACCCGATGGTTGCGCGGTCTGAGCACCCGCCTCCTGCTCACCCGAGCGTGATGACGCGCTCGACCCCGAGGTCGTCCAGGAACGCCTGGTCGTGGCTGGCGACGACCAGTGCGCCCTGGTAGCCGGCCAGGGCCGCCACCAGCGCGTCGTACGACGCGAAGTCGAGACTGTTCGTCGGCTCGTCGAGGAGCAGCAGCTGGGGGGCCGGGCTGGCGAGCAGCAGGCTCGCCAGCGTGGCACGGAACCTCTCGCCGCCTGAGAGCGAGCCCACGAGCCGGTCCGCGGCCTTGCCGCGGAACAGGAACCTCGCCAGCCCGGCCCGTACTTCGGTGACGTCGGGCCCCTCGGCGAAGCGGGCGGCGTTCTCCACCACCGACTCGGCCTCGTCGAGGAGGTCGAGGCGCTGGGGCAGCAGCCGCGACGGCACCCGCACCCGCACCTCACCGGAGAGTGGGTCCAGCGCCCCGACGATCGTGTGCAGGAAGGTCGTCTTGCCGGAGCCGTTCGGTCCCACGAGGGCGACTCGTTCGGGACCTCGGAGCTCCAGCTCGACGTGCCTCCCGGTGCGCAGCACGAGGTCGTGCGTGGTCAGGACCTCGCGGCCACGGGGGACCGCGGTGGACGGGAGGGAGATCCGGATGCTGCGGTCCTCCCGGACCCGTGTCTCGGCGTCCTCCAGGCGTCCGCGGGCCTCCGCGAGGCGGTCCTCGTGGGTGGCGCGGTACTTGCCGGCCGACACCTGGGCGGTCCTCTTCAAGGAGCGCATCGCGGCTCGTGCGGCGCGCTTCTCCGCGAACGCCTTGGCCGCCACCTTCTTGCGCTGGGCCAGCACCCGCTCGGTGTCGACGAGGTCGTGACGCTGCCGGCGTACCTCGGCCTTGGCAGTCGTGACGGCCTGCTCGGCGGCCTGCTGCTCGGCCGCGACCTGGGCGGCGTAGGCGCTGTAGCCGCCGCCGTACCAGCGGACCGCGCCGTCGCGGAGGTCCCCGACGCGGTCGACGTGCTCGAGCAGGGCCCGGTCGTGGCTGACGACGAGCAGCGCCCCGCGCCATGCGTCGATGATGGCGGTGAGGCGCTCCCGGGCGTGGGTGTCGAGGTTGTTGGTCGGCTCGTCGAGGAGGAGCAGCTGTGGCGGGTCGGTGAGCAGCCGGGCCAGACCCAGCTGGGTGCACTCGCCCCCCGACAGCTCGCCGAGGCGTCGCTCGAGCACGTCGTCGGGCAGCCCGACCCGTGCGAGCGCGGCCATGGTGCGCTCCTCGGCGTCCCAGTCGTCGCCGATGGTCTCGAGGTGCACCGGATCGGTGTCACCGGACTCGAGGGCCGCGATCGCGCGGCGTACCTCATCCAGGCCGAGGAACTCGTCGACCGGCTGGTCGGCACGCAGGGTCAGGTCCTGGGGCAGGTACCCGACCGAGCCGGGCAGTGTGACGGAGCCCGAGGTCGGCGGCAGCGCGCCCGCGGCGAGTCGGAGCAGCGTGGACTTGCCGCAGCCGTTCACACCGGTGAGCGCGGACCGGCCGTTCGGCACCAGCAGGTCGAGCCCGGTGAACTGCGGCGTGCCATCGGGCCACGTGAAGGTCAGGTGGTGGAACGCGAGCGCGCAGGAGGGGGCGAAAGGCATGGGCTGCTCCGAGGTCGTCGGGGTGGGACCGCGGCGTGGGGCCGGGTCGGGGTGGGGCGGGACCTCAGATGAGCACCGGCAACCTCCGGCTCGACGACAGAATCGGCGCCACCCTAGAGCGGGGTGGCCCGGGGCAGCCGACCGATTTTCCGACCAGTGTCCGAATGCCCGACGTCGGGCCCGGGCATCACCGGTCGTCGGGTACAGTCGAGGCCGGGCACAGCGTCGTGCACGGCCTGCCGCATCTCCCGCGGTTCAGCGCCACAGCCAGCCGCCATCGATCACTGAAGGACTCACAGTGAGCAAGCCCGTCGTACTCATCGCAGAAGAGCTCAGCCCGGCCACCGTGGACGCGCTCGGACCCGACTTCGAGATCCGTCACTGCAACGGCGCGGACCGCGCCGAGCTGCTGCCGGCCATCGCCGACGCGGACGCGATCCTGGTCCGATCCGCGACCAAGGTCGACGCCGAGGCCCTGGCCGCTGCGAAGAAGCTGAAGGTCATCGCGCGCGCCGGAGTCGGCCTCGACAACGTCGACGTCAAGGCATCGACGCAGAACGGCGTGATGGTCGTCAACGCTCCGACCTCGAACATCGTCAGTGCCGCCGAGCTCGCGGTCGCCCTGATGCTCGCCGCCGCCCGCCACGTCGCCCCGGCGAACGCCGCGCTCAAGAACGGCGAGTGGAAGCGCAGCAAGTACACCGGCATCGAGCTCTACGAGAAGACCGTCGGCATCGTCGGTCTGGGGCGGATCGGCGTACTGGTCGCCCAGCGGCTGTCGGCCTTCGGCATGAAGGTGATCGCCTACGACCCGTACGTGCAGGCAGGCCGGGCCGCGCAGATGGGGGTGCGCCTCGTGACCCTCGACGAGCTGCTCGCCGAGTCCGACTTCATGAGCGTGCACCTGCCCAAGACGCCGGAGACGCTCGGCCTGATCGGTGAGGAGCAGCTCGGGAAGGTCAAGCCGAGCCTCGTCCTGGTCAACGCCGCCCGCGGTGGCATCGTCGACGAGCAGGCTCTCTACAACGCCGTGAAGGAAGGCCGCGTCGCGGCGGCCGGTCTCGACGTCTTCGCCTCCGAGCCGTGCACGGACAGCCCGCTCTTCGAGTTCGAGAACGTGGTGGCCACCCCCCACCTCGGCGCCAGCACCGACGAGGCCCAGGAGAAGGCCGGCATCGCCGTGGCGAAGTCGGTGCGGCTGGCGCTCGCCGGCGAGCTGGTCCCCGACGCCGTGAACGTCCAGGGCGGTGTGATCGCCGAGGACGTGCGCCCTGGCCTGCCCCTCACCGAGAAGCTGGGCCGGATCTTCACCGCGCTGGCCGGCGAGGTCGCCCAGCAGCTCGACGTCGAGGTGCGTGGCGAGATCACGCAGTACGACGTCAAGGTGCTCGAGCTCGCCGCCCTCAAGGGCGTCTTCGCCGATGTCGTCGAGGAGCAGGTCTCCTACGTCAACGCGCCGCTGCTCGCGGCCGAGCGCGGCCTCGCCGTACGCCTCGTCACCGACCCCGAGAGCCCCGACCACCGCAACCTGATCACCCTGCGCGGCACGCTGGCCGACGGCTCCCAGGTCTCCGTCTCGGGCACGCTGGTCGGACTGGCCCAGCGCGAGCGACTGGTCGAGGTCAACGGGTACGAGCTGGACCTCGAGCCGAGCGAGCACCTCGCGTTCTTCCGCTACGCCGACCGCCCGGGCATGGTCGGCACCGTCGGCGGCATCCTCGGCGACGCCGGCGTCAACATCGGCGGCATGCAGGTGGCCCGTGAAACCAAGGGCGGCCACGCCCTCGTCGCGCTCTCCGTCGACTCCCAGATCCCCGCCGAGACGCTCGAGGAGATCAAGTCCGCCATCGACGCCGAAGCGGTCCGCGCCGTCGACCTGACCGAGTAGCGCGCCGGCCTATCCGTGCAATTGACCGGATACGACGGGGGTTGGTCCCAGAGCGGCGTCGTATCCGGACAATTGACCGGTTGTGACGGGTGACGCGGGCGGGACAGCGTCGTATCCGGACAATTGACCGGTTGTGACGCGCTTTTCCGGCACAACCACGTCGTATCCGGTCAATTGCGCGGTTGGGGCGGACCACGAGCGAAGCGCCCAGAGGCATCGTCCACACTTGGACCGGTGAGCTCACCTACCGACCTCGGGCCGATCGCGCAGCTGCGTGCCGGGCGGCTGGGCTGGAGGTTGCCGCAACTGCTGTTCGGGCTCGTCCTGTACGGCGCGTCGCTGGGGATGATGGTCCGTGGAGGCCTCGGACTCGCGCCCTGGGACGTGCTGCACTCCGGCATCGCGCGGCTGCTGCCGCTCACCCTCGGGCAGGTCGTGATCGCGGTCAGCTTCGTCGTGCTGCTCCTCTGGGTCCCGCTGCGGGAGAAGCCCGGGCTCGGCACGATCGCCAACAGCATCCTGGTCGGGCTCTCGGCCGACGCGACGCTGGCGGTGCTGGGGCCGGCCTCGGCGTCGTGGGCGCGACTGGCGCTCATGCTCGGAGGCGTAGCGCTCAACGCCGTCGCGACGGGGCTCTACATCGGCTCCCAGTTCGGCCGCGGCCCACGGGACGGCCTGATGACCGGACTGGTACGCCGTACCGGCTGGTCGGTGCGTCTGGTGCGCACCTCCCTGGAGGTGACCGTCGTGGTGCTCGGCTGGCTCCTCGGGGGAGCGGTCGGCCTGGGCACGGTGGTCTACGCCCTCGGCATCGGCCCGCTGGTCCAGCTCGCGCTGCCCGTCTTCGCCGTGCGGCTCCCGCCACCTGAGGCCGAGGAACTGCGTGGAGTCTGACCGACCGCTCGATCGAGGGCTCGAACGCTCGCGGGCCGGTCAGCCGGGCCGATTCGTGTTGTTGGCCGCAGCCGCGAGGGCGAAGCCCACCATCGCGAAACCACCGACGACGAAGAAGATGCCGACGAACATCGCGTCGCGTGGCGTGGCCGCTCCCGCATGATCGCTGCTGAACAGGATGTCGCCCGCGACCACCCACAGCACGCAGGCGAACAGCAGGAAGAACGAGATGGCGAAGCGTCGCATGCGGTCGGCCCGGGCCCACGACTCTGGGAGGACAGCCCTCACGATCACCAACGAGATGCCCTCGAGCAGACCGGTCGCGAGAGCCTTGAGGAGCCAGTTCACGCCGCGATGCTACGGCCCGGTGCCTTGGGGATTCGTGGCGGTGACGGTCTGGACGAGCCCGTCGAGCTCCTGGTCGATGTCGGTGAGCCCGAGCTCGTCGAGCCAGCCGGTGACCTCGTCGCGGCCGAAGAACCGTACGCCGGACGCCCAGCCCGACAGGTGGGTCAGCCCTCGCACGGCCACGGCGCCTCCGTCGTAGCTGGTGAGGATCGCGAGCCGGCCGCCGGGACGCAGCACCCGCGCGCACTCGGCGAGCACCGCCCGCGGGTCGTCCATCAGGTAGAGCGCGGCGAAGCACGAGACGGCGTCGAACGACTCGGCCGCGAACGGAAGGTCAGCCGCGTCGCCCTTCACGTAGCCGACCGACGGCCCGTCGTTTCCCGTCACCGCGCGGCGCAGCATGGTCTCCGAGGCGTCGTACCCGACGGCCAGACCCGTTGGCCCCACCACCGCCCCGAAGTGGCCGGTGAAGTTCCCGGGCCCGCACGCGACGTCGAGCACGGTCGATCCCTCGGTCAGCCGCAGGGTGTCCGAGGCCCGCGTCCGGTCCTCCGCGAGGTCGGGGCCGCTGAGACCGGTGGCGACGCGGTAGGCGATCGGACGGAACCACTCGTAGATCCACGCGTACGGCGGGAACCGCATCAGGCGCTGTCCCGGTGAGGACACCGTCGGCGCCGTACCGATGTCGAGTACGCCGTCCCGCTCGACCGGCTCGTGCGTGAGCCGTTCCGGATCGAGCAGCAACCGGATCCGGGCGAGCGGAGCACTCACGTGGCGGTCACCGTTTCGTGGCGATCAACACCGACGCGTCGGAGGCGACCATCACCTCGACGGCCGTGAAGCGGTCGTCGGTCAGCCACTGCTCGCGCAGCACGTCGACGCGGCCGGCGTAGATCGGCGGCCAGGACTGGCACGGGGTGAAGTCGTCGAGGACCACGATGCCGCCCGGCTCGATCAGGTCGACCACGGCGTCGGCGCCGGAGTCCTTGGGCTCACGGGCGTCGAGGAAGAGCAGGGAGAACGGCGCTCGGTCGCGCAGCGTCGACCAGTCGGCAGAGACCACCTCGACCTGGTCGTCGGCCTCGAAGATCGCCTTCGCCCCGGTGGCCAGCTTCGGGTCGAGCTCGGCGGTGAGGATGGTGGAGTCGGCGCGCAGTCCGCTTCGCAGCCAGGCGGTGCCCACCCCGCACCCGGTGCCGAACTCGGCCAGCGTCCCGTCCCGGGTGGCAGCCAGCGTGGCCAGCAGCCGCCCGGTCTCGTTGCGGCAGAAGGACACGTAGCCGCGCTGGCGGGAAAGGTCGAAGGCGCGTTCGACCACGTCGGGAACGCCAGGGGGAGCACTCATGCTGCGAGTCTCGCAAATGCCCACCCAGCGTCCAGTCAACGGTATCCGCATCCCACATGGTGAGAAGACCCCGTAATCGGGCTGCATGCCCGGGGACACCGACCTAACCTTGAGTCATCATGCGGAGCTTCTTCGTACTTATCGACCGCCGTGGCGGGGCCTGAGCAGTAGGGCCACCTCGCCGCGGGGTTCGGTCATGTACGACAGGCCCTACGAAGATCCTCCGCAGCGAGCATTCGAGAGAAGCATCCTCACTCGTCTGGGAATCCGTTCGTCAGCCGCGTAACCCGCGCCACGAACCGCGATCCTCGTCAGCCCCAGCGGAGCAGCCCCACCGGCGGAACGCCGACACGTGACCCGCTTCCGCGCCCGCCGACACGCACCCGAGACCGCAACGCAACCCAAGGATTCCCACCATGTACGACATGTACCCCGAATGGGGCCCCGCCCGGATCAACCCCGAGAGCCCGCAGAGCACCCAGGCCCTTCAGGCCGCGCTTGACCTGCGAGACAACGGCGGAGCCCGACCCGACGACAACTAGGCTCCGCTGCATGACCGCAACGACGAGAGCAGCCGCGGACGGAACGATCCGACTGGCCGTGATCCCCGGAGACGGGATCGGGCCGGAGGTCACCGCCGAGGCGCTCAAGGTTCTCGAGCAGGTGGCGCCCCCGGACGTGAAGTTCGAGCACACCCGCTACGACCTCGGAGCCGAGCGGTACCTCGCCACCGGCGAGGTACTGCCGGACTCCGTCCTCGCCGAGATCCGTGAGCACGACGTGATCCTGCTCGGCGCCGTCGGTGGGAAGCCGGGAGACCCGAACCTGCCTCCGGGCATCCTCGAACGCGGACTGCTGCTACGGCTGCGCTTCGAGCTCGACCACTACGTGAACCTGCGCCCGTCGCGGATCTTCCCCGGAGCCCAGTCGCCGCTGGCGAACCCTGGCGACGTGGACTTCGTCGTCGTCCGCGAGGGCACCGAGGGCCCGTACGTCGGCAACGGCGGCGCGCTCCGGGTCGGTACTCCCGCCGAGATCGCCACCGAGGTGTCGGTCAACACCGCCTTCGGGGTCGAGCGGGTCGTCCGTGACGCGTTCCACCGTGCGCAGAAGCGCCACGGAAGGCTGACCCTCGTGCACAAGACGAACGTGCTGGTGCACGCCGGCGCCGTGTGGTCGCGGCTGGTCTCCGAGATCGGCCCGGAGTTCCCGGACGTCACGGTCGACTACCTGCACATCGACGCGGCCACGATCTTCATGGTCACCGACCCGGCGCGCTTCGACGTGATCGTCACCGACAACCTCTTCGGCGACATCATCACCGACCTCGCCGCAGCCGTGACCGGAGGCATCGGCTTGGCCGCCAGCGGCAACGTCAACCCGGACCGCACCACGCCGAGCATGTTCGAGCCGGTGCACGGCTCCGCCCCGGACATCGCCGGACAGCAGAAGGCCGACCCCACCGCGGCGATCCTCTCCGTGGCGTTGATGCTCGACCACCTGGGCCTCGAGGACGCGGCCGCCCGGGTCGAGGCCGCGGTCATCGCCGACCTGGCCGAACGCACCCCCTCCACCACCCGGCGTACCTCCGAGGTCGGCGACGCCATCGCCGCCCGGGTCGCGGGCTGACCGGCGGGGCTGGAGAGTGCCGGACAGCGACCAGGTCGCGAAGGTTCGGTAGCGTGCCCCCATGGAGAGTTCACTCGAGATCGCCGTCTCGTCGGCCACCGACCCGGTCAGTGACGAGCGGCTGGGGGAGATCCTGTCGAACCCCGGGTTCGGCATGCACTTCACCGACCACATGTTCCTGGTCGAGTGGACCCCGGAGCGCGGGTGGCACGACGCCCGGGTGACGCCGTACGCACCGCTGACGCTGGACCCGGCGACCGCGGTGCTGCACTACGCGCAGGAGATCTTCGAGGGGATGAAGGCCTACCGGCACCAGGACGGGTCGGTGTGGACCTTCCGCCCGGAGATGAACGCCGCCAGGATGGTGCGTTCCGCGAAGCGACTGGCGCTCCCCGAGCTGCCGGTGGCCGACTTCGTGGCCTCGGTCGACGCCCTGGTCAAGGCGGACCAGCGCTGGGTACCCGAGCCGGCGGGTGAGAAGAGCCTCTACATCCGCCCGTTCATGTTCGCCTCCGAGACCTTCCTGGGGGTTCGTCCGTCCAAGCACGTGACCTACCTCGTGATCACGTCCCCGGCCGGCGCCTACTTCGCCAAGGGGCTCAAGCCCGTCACGATCTGGCTCAGCGAGGAGTTCTCCCGCGCCGGCGTCGGCGGGACCGGTGCTGCGAAGACCGGCGGCAACTACGCGAGCTCGCTGCTCGCCCAGCAGGAGGCGATCGACCACGGCTGCGACCAGGTCGCGTTCCTCGACACCGTCGACCGCAAGTGGGTCGAGGAGCTCGGCGGGATGAACCTGTTCTTCGTGCACGACGACGGCAGCATCGTCACGCCCGAGCTCTCGGGGTCGATCCTCGAGGGCATCACCCGCGACTCGGTCATCGAGCTGAGCGGCAAGCTCGGACACCGGGTGGTTGAGCGCAGGTTCGCGGTGGACGAGTGGCGCGAGGGCGTCGCCTCCGGGCGGATCACCGAGGTCTTCGCCTGCGGTACGGCGGCCGTGGTGACCCCCGTCGGCACCCTGAAGTGGCGTGACGGCGAGGTCAGCACCGGTGACGACGAGGAGTCGATCGGCCCGGTCACCAAGAAGGTGCGCCAGGCGCTGGTCGACATCCAGTACGGCCGGGCCGAGGACGCCTTCGGCTGGATGCACCGGGTCGTCTGACCGCAGCCGTTCCAACCGTCGTCACGGCTTGCGCGGGCAATCACCGAGGCGCCCTCGTCCCTCGGATACCGTGGTGCGGTGGCAATCGGACGGACGCGCAGGGTGCCCGAGCACGGTCCGCGCGTGGGCGCCTACCGCTTGCTGGCGCAGATCGGCGAGGGTGGCATGGGCGTGGTGCACCTCGCCCAGGCACCGGACGGCCGCCGGGTCGCGCTGAAGGTGCTCCGCCCGCACATCATCGGCGACGAGGAGGCCCGCGAGCGGCTGGCTCGTGAGGTCAGCTCGCTGCGACTGGTGCGCAGTCCGCGCGTGGCCGAGGTGCTCGACGCCGACCCCTGGGGCGAGACGCCGTACGTCGCGACCAGGTACGTACCCGGCCTCTCGCTGTACGAGCACGTCCGTCAGGAGGGTCCTCTCGACACCGACGACCTGCGATGGTTCGGCCGGTGCCTCGCCGAGGCGGTCGCGGCTGTGCACCGCGTGGGGGTGCTGCACCGCGACATCAAGCCGTCGAACGTCCTCCTCGAGGGTCGCTCGCCGGTGCTGATCGACTTCGGGCTGGCGCGGCTGGCCGAGGACCCCCGGATGACGCACACCGGGTGGCTGCTCGGTACGCCCGGCTACCTGGCGCCGGAGATCCTGTACGGCGAGGACGCGTCGCCGGCGTCCGACGTCCACGCGTGGGGCGCGACCGTCGCCTTCGCCGGCACGGGCAACCCTCCCTTCGGCCGCGGTCCGGCGATGGCGATCATGGACCGGGTCCGCCGCGGCGAGCACGACCTGTCCGGCATCCACGGCGACCTGCGGGCGCTGGTCCGCGAGTGCCTCGCCCCGATGGCGCACGACCGGCCCACCCTGGACGAGGTCGACGCCCGGCTCGGCGGTACCGCGCAGCCGTCGATGCCGATGACCCAGGTGCCGTCGGGCCAGGGGGACCTGTGGACGGTGCCAGTGGCCGTGGCCGGCCTTCCGGACCACCAGCGCACCGAGGTCGTGCAGGCACCTGGTGACCCCGTTGGTCCGGCTCGCCCCGTTGGGCTGGGTGCCCCGGCCAGCGACGCCGCCACCGTGGTGACCCCCCACCACCTCGTCGCGACCCCGGGGACGCGCGCGTACACCGTCGTCGCTCCGCAGCCCGCCCAGCCTGGCGCGCCCGCGTCGGTCACGCCGCCACAGACTCCGAGCCAGGGGCAGGCGCGCCTGCAACGAGGACTACTGGCCGCTGCCACGTTCGTGCTGGTTGCCGTCACCGTGGCCCGGGCGCCTTACCTCGGCACGCTGGCGGTCTCCGTCGCGGTGCTGCTGGTCCGGGCCTGGTCCTGGACCGCCGAGTCGGTGCGGTACCGCAGGTCCGTGCGGGGGCCGCGCTGGCACGACGGGCCCGCGACGGCGGTGCTGGCCCCGTGGTACCTCCTGGTCGCCACCGGTGGGACGTTCCTGCTCATGGCCTGGGCAGTGGGTGTCGCGATGCTCGCCGCTGTCCTGATCCTCGTGTTCGCGGTGCCGGTGGTGCCTGGGATGCTCGGCATCGGTGCCATCTTCGCGGCCGCCCTGTGGTGGGGTCCCGGCTCGCGGCGCCTGACCCGGCAGGGACAGGTGATGCTCCGGGCAGCCTCGGCCGAACCATGGCTGGGCTGGAGCCTGCTGGCCGTGGTCGGGGTGGCGATCGTGTTGCTGGGACACGGGCTGTCCGCGTCGGGCATCCTCTGGGACCCGCTTCCCGGAGCGCCCTGGAGGTCGGGCACCTTCCTGGCCGAGCTGCGGCACTGGATCTGATCGAGCGATGACTCAGGGGGAGCCCTCCGACATGGACTGGCACGCGTGGCATGCGAACTACGACGACCCGACGTCCGACCTGTCCCGCCGCCTGGTCGCCGTGCGCAGCCAGGTCGAGGCCTGGCTCGACCAGCACCCCGACGGACCCCTGCGGGTGGTCAGCGGGTGCTCGGGGGACGGCCGCGACCTGCTCGACGTGCTGGAGCGGCGCGACGGGTCCCGGGTCGCCGCGACCCTCGTCGAGCTCGACCCCGAACTGGCTCGCAGGGCCTCCGACCGGGCACGTGACGCCGCCCTGGCCGGGGTCGAGGTGCGGTGCGCCGATGCCGGGCAGACGGACGGCTACGCGGGTGCGGTGCCCGCCGACCTGGTCATGATGTGCGGCGTGTTCGGCAACATGACCGATGACGACGTACGCCGCACGATCGCCACGCTCCCGACGTTCTGCGCCCCCGGCGCGTGGGTGCTGTGGACCCGTGGGCGAGACGTCGGCGAGGCGGACCTCACCGGCCGGATCCGTGGCTGGTTCCAGGAGGAGGGGTTCACCGAGCTCGGGTTCGACGCGCCCGACGACACGTCCTACCGGCTCGGGACCTGCCGGTACGACGGCCCGCCGCGCGAGTTCGAGTCCGGGCGTCGCCTCTTCACGTTCACTCGCTGACGCGCGACTGCGGCCAGACCGCGGTGACCTGGGCCGCCACGTCGGCGGCCTGCCGCAGGCCCGCCCTCGCCGCGTCGGCCCGCTTGCCGGGGTCCAGGACGTTCCTCCCGATCGCGGCCCGTGCCGCCTTGTCGGGGGAGATCACGACCGTCCGCACGTGCGGACCGAGCCGCTCGATCTGAGCGGGCAGCGAGTGCCACCGGCTGAACGACCGGGGGATCGGCGCGAGGATCACCACGACGTCGGCCCCCTTGGCGAGGTCGACGTTCGCCGTCGACCGGATCCCTCCGTCCATGTAGCGGGTGCCGTTGATCTCGACCGGCGGCCAGACCAGAGGCACCGCGCAGCTCGCGGCCACCGCCTCGACGAGGTCCACGCCGGTGTCACGGTCGAACACCTCGAGCCGGCCGCTGGTGGTGTCGACCGCGGTGACCCGCAGGTCGCGTTCTGGCCAGTGGGTGACCGCGATCCGCGAGCGGATCACCTCGATCCGCTCGGTGGCTGGGCCTGGGTGCGCCTTGGCGGCCGCGCGTCCGATCCGGCTTCGTCTGGTCGCGGCGGAGCCCGGCCACAGCGCGGGAGCGACCATCCTGAGGATCGTGGTCATGCCGAACGTGGCCCCGATCTCATGGTCGGCCGGCTCCAGCTGGCCGGCGTACAGATCGCGCAGGGCGAGGCCGCTGGTCAGCTGGGCGCCGACGACGGACCCGGCCGAGGTGCCGATCACGGTGTCGGCGGAGGCGAGGTCCTGGCCGGCGTCGGCGAGACCCAGTAGGAGGCCGAGCTCCCAGGCGATCCCGGTCACCCCTCCGCCCCCGAGAACGAGTGCTGTGTGAGTCATGGCCCGCAGGTTACGGGGAGCCGGCTGTCCCTGCCCGATGTGTGAGACATGGTTCCGGATCGCGGACACCTCTGGCAGACTCGAAGCATGCAGTACCGCCTCACGATTATCGACTAGCGCGCCGGGAGCCTTCCCGACGCGCAGACCTCTCGTACCTCGAGGGGTCTTTTTCTTGGCCGACCGGACCGGCCGCAGACTCGACCGATGCAACCCACCGAGGACCAGGACAGTGATCACCGCATGACCGCCACCTTCGACGCCGACGTCTTCCACGTCTACGACACGACCCTGCGCGATGGTGCGCAGCAGGAGGGGCTCAGCCTCTCGGTCGCGGACAAGCTCGCGATCGCGCGGCAGCTCGACGGTCTGGGCGTGGGCTACATCGAGGGCGGCTGGCCCGGCTCCAACCCCAAGGACACCGAGTTCTTCGCTCGTGCGCGCCACGAGCTCGACCTCCGCAACGCCCGCCTTGCGGCTTTCGGTGCGACCCGGCGCGCCGGGGATGGCCGCGGCCGACGACCCGCAGGTGGCCGCGCTCCGTGACTCCGGTGCCTCGGTGGTGACACTGGTCGCGAAGTCCCACGACCGGCACGTCGAGCTCGCGCTGCGGACCACCCCCGAGGAGAACCTCGCGATGGTCCGCGACACCGTGAGCCACCTGCGCGCGGAGGGCCAGCGGGTCTTCCTCGATGCCGAGCACTTCTTCGACGGCTACCGCGCCAACCGCGCCTACGCGCTGGAGGTGCTGCGCACGGCGTACGACGCGGGCGCAGAGGTCGTCGCACTCTGCGACACGAACGGCGGGATGCTGCCCCCGTGGGTCGGCGACGTCGTCGACGACGTCCTCAACGCGACCGGTGGCCGGGTGGGCATCCACTGCCACAACGACACCGGCTGCGCGGTGGCCAACACGCTCTCGGCGGTCGCCGCCGGCGCGACCCATGTGCAGGGCACCCTCAACGGGTACGGCGAGCGCACCGGCAACGCCGACCTCGTCTCGGTCGTCGCGAACCTCGAGCTCAAGCTCGACCGGCAGGTGCTTCCCGTGGGTCTGCTCCGCGAGGCCACGCGGATCGCGCATGCGGTCGCGGACGTGACGAACTTCCCGCCGGCCTCACGGCAGCCGTACGTCGGCACCAGCGCCTTCGCGCACAAGGCCGGCCTGCACGCGAGCGCGATCAAGGTCGACCCGAACCTGTACCAGCACCTCGACCCCGAGGCCGTGGGGAACGACATGCGGCTGCTCGTCTCCGACATGGCCGGCCGGGCGAGCATCGAGCTGAAGGGCAAGGAGCTCGGCTTCGACCTCGGCACCGGCGAGGAGGGCAAGGCCCAGATCACGCGGGTCACCCAGCGGGTCAAGGAGATGGAGTCGCGCGGGTACACCTTCGAGGCGGCCGACGCGTCGTTCGAGCTGCTGCTCGTCGAGGAGGTGGAGGGGGTGCGTCCGTCGTACTTCGACGTCGAGTCGTGGCGGGTGATCACCGAGACCCGCCCCGGTGACGAGGCGATCTCCGAGGCGACCGTCAAGCTGCTCGCGGGCGGGGCTCGGGTGGTCGTCACCGGCGAGGGCAACGGGCCGGTGAACGCGCTCGACCATGCGCTGCGACAGGCGATCGAGCGGATCTACCCCGAGGTCGTGAAGTTCGAGCTGATCGACTACAAGGTGCGCATCGTCGACCAGGGGCACGGCACCGACGCCGTGACCCGGGTGCTGATCGAGACCAGCGACGGCCAGTCGACCTGGGTCACCGTCGGGGTCGGCCACAACGTGATCGAGGCGTCGTGGGACGCGCTGCTCGACGGGCTGACGTTCGGCCTGCGGCGGCACGGCGCCTAGGCCATCAGGCCCATCGTCGTCGGGGCCACCGCCACGGCCACGGCGAGCCCGACCAGCGTGGCCACGACCAGTGTGGTCGCCAGTCCGCGACGAGGCAGGACCTTCTCGACGGCGATCAGCAGGGAGACCACCGCCATCCAGGCCAGGTTCATCATGCCCAGCGCGACGAGTGCGGCCATCAGACCCCAGCAGCAGCCCACGCACCAGAGCCCTTGCGTCGCGCCCATCCGCCCCGCACCCAGCTGCCCGTTGCGCCAGTGGTGTACGACGAACGACATCGGCGTGCGGCAGCGGCGCAGACAGGCGTACTTGGCCGGCGTCAGCTCGTAGACCGCGGCGCCGACCAGGACAGCCACGACCACCCAGCGTGCGTTGTCGCTCCAGAACATCGAGCTTCCCGCAACGGTGTCCGCGAGGCGCAGTACGCCGTAGCAGAGGAGCCCGACGACTGCCCAGGCCACGAGATAGCCCGCCACGAAGGTCGCGGAGCCGCCGACGGCGGCCGGCATCTGCCTGGCCCGACGCCCTCGCTGGACGCTGACGTAGGTCGCGACCATCGGGGCCACCGAGGGGAACATCATCGCGGCCATCATCACCACCCAGGTGACCATGAAGAACGCGACGTCGCCGGGGCCCATGGCCATGTCCATGCCGCGGGTCCGTGACGCGGTCATCCACCACGCGAGGGCGGCGAGGGCGAAGAGCGCGGCGTACGTCGACAGGCGCCAGCCGAGGAAGGGGTCGTCTCGCCACCGGTACGACCCGCTGGTCGACCCGGTGAGGGTGGTTCCGGCCACGGACTCAGCCGGTCCAGGCGAACGGGGCGGAGAAGCCTGACTTGCCGGCGAGGTCGAACTCGAGACCGAAGCCGCTGAACGACGACTCGCCGGCCTTGCCGATGGTCAGCGTGCTGCCGGCCGGGTGGAACGCCCCGTCGATCCGGACCGCCTCCCCAGTCTCGACGCCGAACGGCACGACGTCGTCGACCTCGAGCGAGCCCAGGTCGCCGAGTGTCAGGCGATGCTGTCCGCCACTCGACGTGAACGTCATCGGGACTCGCTCGACGCCGAGCTGCTCGCCGACCAGCGGGACCAGCCCCTCCATCGGGCCACCCAGTGCGCCACCGAAGACCGCCCCGAGCTTGTCAGCCTGTTCGTCGGTGGCGGCGTCGTCGACCGCGACGCCGAGGCGCCAGTTCCCCTCGTGCATGAACTTCGGGGTGTCGGCGATGGCGGCGACCGTGAGCCCCGACACGTCGACGCCTTCGATCTCGCCCGACTCCACGTGGAACGCAAGGACCACGTTGCACCGGTCGTTGTCGGCGCCCAGCGCGAGCGATGCCGTGCACGGACACACGACGTTGCAGTTGCAGTTCTCGAAGTAGTGACCGGAGATGCTCCAGGACATGAGGTACTCCTTCCCCTTTGGCGCCAGCGCAACAAGCGGGGCGACGTGCTGTCCAGAGGCCTTCGGCCCCGGCCCGAGGGTCCTCCGGGACCGGCCCGGCGTAGGTTGCCTCCCATGGCCGCCCTGCATGACCTGACGCTGCTGGAGCAGGCGAACGCGGTGCGCCGTCGCGAGGTCTCGCCCGTGGAGCTGGTGGGGCACTACCTGGAACGGATCGACCGGCTCTCGGAGACCATGGGTCCTTCGTCACGGTCACGGCGGAGCAGGCGCTGGCGGCGGCCCGGGCCGCCGAGACGCGGCTGGCGGACCGGGGCCTCCAGAACGACAACCTCCCTCCGCTGTTCGGCGTCCCGACCGCGGTGAAGGACCTCAACCAGACCGCCGGGGTGCGCACGATGTTCGGGTCCGCGCTGCTGCGCGACAACGTTCCCACGGTCTCCGACGAGGTCGTGCTCGCGGATGGAGGCGCGCCGGCCTGGTCAGTCTGGGCAAGACCAACACCCCGGAGTTCGGGTCGCCCTGCTACACCGAGCCGGACGTGGCTCCGCCCGCCGTCACGCCGTACGACACCAGCCGGATGGCTGGGGGGTCGAGCGGAGGCGCGGCGGCCGCCGTCGCGGCGGGTCTGGTGCCTGCCGCGCACGGGTCAGACGGTGGGGGCTCGATCCGGATCCCCGCGTCGTGCTGCGGGCTGGTCGGGCTGAAGCCGTCCCGTGGCCGGATCAGTGGAGCCCCGACGTACGGCGACCCGGTGGGCCTGGCCACGTCGGGCCCGTTGGCGCGGACCGTCGCGGATGCGGCCGCACTGCTCGACGCCATGGCCGGACGAGCAGTCGGCGACCCGGCGTGGGCGCCGGAGCAGCCCGGCGGCTTCCTGGCGGCCTGTGGGCGGGCGCCGGGCCGACTGCGGATCGCCAGGTTCCTGGCCCCGGTGATCACCGACGTCGAGATCGACGATGAGTGCGTCCGCGCCTACGAGGACGCGAGCCGGCTGCTGGAGTCGCTCGGCCATGAGGTGGTCGACATCGACGTACCGATGCCGCGCGAGGCGGTGGCGGTGTTCGAGCTCTGCTGGGCCGTGCTGACCGGACTGTCGCTGGTGCCGCTCGACGAGCCGGCGCGAGCCGGGCTGCGGCCGCTGACCCGCTGGCTGGGGAGCGCGGGCTGGCGGTCTCGGGCCCGGAGTTCGGGCTGGCCCTCGGCGAACTACGCCGGATCGCGTCCGGCTGCCTGCTCCGGTTGGCGGCGTACGACGCCGTGCTCACCCCGACGCTGGCAATGCCGCCCCTGCCGGTCGGTGCGATCCGCAACGACGAGGACCCGGAGGCCGACTTCGAGGCGCAGAAGCGGTTCACGCCGTACACCTCGGCCTGGAACGTCACCGGGATGCCGGCGGTCTCGCTGCCCCTGCACCGGACCCCCGACGGGCTGCCGGTGGGTGTGATGCTCGCGGCGCGCCCGGCCGAGGAGGCGCTGCTGCTCGCCCTGGCCGCGCAGGTCGAGGCCGCGGCCCCCTGGCACGGCGTGCATCCCGGCTGCTGGTGAGCCGGGCACGACCCGAGGTCTTGGCGGCAGGCACTCACGTGCCTAGGGTGAACCGATGAGCGAGCTGACTCCCTATCTGGCCGTCCGGGACGCCCAGGGTGCCATCGCCTGGTACGTCGACCACTTCGGTGCCGAGGTCACCGTCGACCCGATCGTGATGCCCGACGGTCGAGTCGGCCACGTCGAGCTGAGCGTCGATGGTGCCCGGTGGATGATGGCCGACGAGCACCCGGAGCTCAACGTCGAGGGCCCCCTCGAGGGCCGCGGCTCCGCGGTGACACTGCACCTCACGGTGGCCGATGTGGATGGGCTGACGCAGCGGCTCGTCGTCGGCGGAGCGGTCCTCGACCGGGGGCCGGAGGACAACCCGCCGGTCGGCCGGGTCGCGGTGCTTCGGGACCCGTTCGGTCACCGGTGGTTCCTCAACCAGGCGCTCTGACCGCTTCGTCAACCCAGGCGAGCGAGCAGGCGGTCGCACTCGTCGACCAGCCGCTGCCGCAGGGGTGCTCCGCGCTCGGCGAAGTCGCGCTGGGCGGCGACGTACTCCTGCTTCCCCTCCGGGGTCTCGATCCGCACCGGGGGAAACCCGAGGTCCGCGAGGTCGTACGGCGAGGCGCGCATGTCCAGCTCGCGGATCTCGCGAGCCAGCTCGAAGGCGTCGGCGACCAGCTCCGAGGGCGCCATCGGGGTGAGCCGGAAAGCCCACTTGTAGAGATCCATTCCGGCATGGAGACAGCCCGGCTGCTCGAAGTCGGGACGGTCGTCGCGGGCCGGCTGGAGGGCGTTGCGCGGTCGCGCCTCGGGCGTGAAGAACCGGAAGGCGTCGAAGTGCGAGCACCCGATCTTGTGTGACTCGACCACGGCGTCGGTGCCGGCGCCGCCGAGACGCAGCGGCCAGTCCGCGTGCCTGACCTGCTCGGTCCTCGACCGGTAGACCATCGCCCATTCGTGCAGGCCGAAGCAGCCCAGCGAGGCGGGACGGGAGGCAGTGGCGGTCAGCAGCCGCCGCGTCGCCTCGAGCAGCGGCCGCTGCCCCGCGACGTACGACGCGGCGACGGTCGCCGCGGGTGCGCCACGCCCGGCCGCGTCGGGTACGGCGACGTACCCCTTGAGCGCGACGCGCTCCTCCGCGCCCGCGAGCGCGACGCCGAATCCCGGATGCCAGCGACGTAGGGCTGCGGGGCGCTGGGAGTAGTAGGTGAAGAGGAAGTCGTGCACCGGGTGCTTGACCCCGCCCCGTCGGCGGGACAGGTGCGGAGCGACCCAGGTGTCCACGCGTGCCTCGTGAGCGGCCTGCGGCGGGAGCCACTCGTCCGGCTCGAGGACGACGAGGTCCTCGAGCGGCGGCGCAGTTGTCTCCACAGCGGCCAAGGGTAGTTCGCGGTGGCCACCGGGCCCGCCGTAGGCTCGCCCTCGTGCGTATCGCGAGGTTCACCCGAGGAGACGACCCGTCCTATGGCGTGGTCACCGGCGAGATCGACGAGCACGGGCAGCCCGCCGAGGACTCCGTGGTCGTGGCTCTGGCCGGCGACCCGCTCTACGTCGGCATGCACCTGACCGACGAGGAGTTCCGGCTCGCTGATGTCCGGCTGCTCGCGCCTGTGCTGCCTCGCAGCAAGGTGGTCGGGATCGGGCGCAACTACGCGGCCCACGCGGCC
This sequence comes from uncultured Actinomycetota bacterium, assembly GCA_963740525.1. Taxonomy (GTDB): domain Bacteria; phylum Actinomycetota; class Actinomycetes; order Propionibacteriales; family Nocardioidaceae; genus CAVUEG01. The sequence continues at coordinate 77,848 of CAVUEG010000001.1, read as the reverse complement.
GAGCTCGGGCACGACCTGCCCGAGGAGCCGTTGATGTTCCTCAAGCCCAACACGTCGGTCGTCGGGCCGGGGGACCCGGTCTTCTACCCCCGACAGACCAGCGAGCTCCACTACGAGGGTGAGTTGGCCGTCGTGATCGGCCGGATCTGCCGCGACGTGCCGGTCGAGCGGGTCGCGGATGTGATCCACGGCTACACCGTCGCCAACGACGTGACGGCCCGTGACCTGCAGCGCAAGGACGGCCAGTTCACCCGGGCCAAGGGGTTCGACTCCTTCTGTCCGCTCGGGCCGTGGATCGAGACCGAGCTCGACCCCGCCGACCTTCGCCTGCGGACGTTCCTCAACGGCGAGTCGTCCAGGACGGCACGACCCGCGACATGATCTTCGACGTGCCCGCGCTGATCGCCCACGTCTCCAGCGTGATGACGCTGCTGCCCGGCGACGTCATCCTCACCGGCACCCCCGAGGGTGTCGGCCCCATGCAGGTCGGTGACGAGGTCGAGATCTCTGTCGCTGGCATCGGCTCCCTGATCAACAAGGTGGTTTCTCGTGACTGACCCCGTTCCTCGGCGACCTCGCTCCCGAGGTTGTCCGCGTTCGCTTCCCCCCGTCGCCGACCGGCTTCCTGCACGTCGGCAACGCCCGATCGGCGTTGTTCAACTGGGCGTTCGCCCGCCACTACGGCGGCACGCTGGTGCTGCGGATCGAGGACACCGACCTGGCCCGCAACACCGAGGAGGGCTACCGCTCCGTCCTGGACTCGCTGCGGTGGCTGGGCATCGACTGGGACGAGGGCCCGGAGATCGGTGGTCCGCACGGGCCCTACCTCCAGTCCGAGCGTTTCGACCTCTACCGTGACATCGCCTCCCGTCTGCACGAGGCCGGTTCGGCGTACCACTGCTTCTGCGCGACCGACGAGGTCGAGGCACGTCGCAAGGCCTCCGGCTCCCAGATCCAGGGGTACGACGGGCACTGCCGCGAACTGACGGCCGACCAGCGCGCGACGTTCGAGCGGGAGGGCCGCACCCCGGTGCTTCGGCTGCGCATCCCCGACGCGCCGCTGACGTTCGACGACCTGGTCCGTGGCGAGGTCACCTTCCTCCCCGAGAACGTGCCCGACTTCGCCCTCGTCCGGGCCAGCGGCGACCCCCTCTACACGCTCGTCAACCCGGCCGATGACGCGCTGATGGGCATCACCCATGTGCTGCGCGGCGAGGACCTGCTCTCCAGCACGCCCCGGCAGCTGGCGTTGTACGACGCGCTCGCCGGCATCGGGATCGGCTCTGGGGCGCCTCGCTTCGGGCACCTGCCGATCGTGATGGGTGAGGGCAACAAGCGGCTGTCCAAGCGCGACCGCGGATCGGGGCTCCTCGACTACATCGAGGCGGGCTACCTCCCCGAGGGCGTTCTGAACTACCTCGCGCTGCTCGGCTGGGGCATCGCCGCGGACCGCGACGTGTTCACCATGGCGGAGATGGCGGAGGCGTTCGACATCCGTCGCGTCAACCCCAGCCCGGCACGCTTCGACCTCAAGAAGCTCGACGCGATCAACTCCGCACACATGCGCCTTCTCTCGCTCGAGGACATGACGGCCCGCGTCACTCCGGTGCTGCAGCGGGCAGGGGTGGTCTCCGACCCCATCACCCCCGGGCAGGCCGACCTGCTGGGCCGCGCCATGCCGCTCGTGCACGAGCGAATCGGCACGCTGTCCGAGGCGGTCGACATGCTCGCGTTCCTGTTCGTCGCCCCTGAGCAGTTCCGTCGCGACGAGGCCGATGTCGAGAAGCTGCTGAACGAGGACGGCAAGGCAACCGTCAAGGCTGCGCATGCGGCACTCGCCGGCCTCGACACCTGGGACACCGCGGCCATCGACGAGGCGCTACGTCAGGCGCTCGTGGAGGACCTCGGACTCAAGCCGCGCAACGCCTTCGGTCCGGTCCGGGTGGCCGTCACCGGCCGTCGGATCTCCCCGCCGCTCTTCGAGTCGCTGGAGCTGCTCGGCCGCGAGACGTCGCTGGCCCGGCTGGCTGACGCGCAGAGCTGAGCAGCCATGGGTGAGCAGCCGCCGGCCGGAGGGTGGCCGCAGCCCGGCCCGTGGGGGACGCCCCCCTGGGGGCAGCCGCCGTACTACCCCGTCCCCGGACCGCCCGTCGCCGAGGTGGCCGAGCAGCACGCGTTCCCGCACCCGGAGCCCACGCCGTACCACCTGATGCTGCGCACGTGGGACTACCGCTGGTGGCGCCCGCTGCTCGGGATCGCCCTGGTGGCGGTCGGGGCGGTCGCGGTATGCCTCTGGTGCTGCTGCCGGTGCTCGCGCTGGCAGTCGCCATCGAGGGCGGCCCGTTCTGGGAGACCCTCCGCGACTCCTCGACCCTGTCGAACGTCACGCCGGCGGCGCTGCTCTATCTCAACCTGACGCTCGGCTCCCTCGTGCTGGTCACCTGGTTCGTGATGCGGTTCGTCCACCGGATGCGGCCGCGCTGGCTGGCATCGGTCCGGCCCCGGATCCGGTGGCGCTACCTCGCCGCCTGCGTCGGCCTCTCCGTGATCGCCCTCGTCGCCCAGATCGTGGTGGCGAACCTCGTGCCGGGCAACACCGACGGCATGGACTCCGCGACGCTCAACCACTTCACCCCGACGTCGTTGGCGCTTGGCCTGGTCATCCTGCTGACGACGCCCTTGCAGGCCGCTGGGGAGGAGTACGCCTTCCGCGGATACCTTCTGCAGGCGTTCGGCTCGTTCTCCCGCAACCGGCCCCTGGCACTCCTGGCGACGGCGACGCTGTTCGCCCTCGCGCACGGTACGCAGAACTTCCCGCTGTTCTTCGACCGGTTCATGTTCGGCCTCATCGCCGGCTACCTGGTGATGCGCACCGGCGGCCTCGAGGCGGGCATCGCGATGCACATCCTGAACAACTTCCTGGCCTTCGGCTATGCCCTCGCCTTCGGCAACATGACCGACAGCCTGAGTGTGTCTTCCGCCTCATGGTGGAACCTGCCGGTGACCCTCACCCAGTCCGGTGTCTACCTCGTCCTGGCCCTCTGGATGGCCCGTCGGATGGGTCTGGACACGCACACGAAACCGCCCCTGGAGACCGCTGCGGCGGCTCAGGATGAGGCTTCTGCGGCTGTCGAATGAGGCGTTTTGGTGACCCGGAGGGGTCCCGTGTATTCTCGTCCCTCGGCTCCGCAAGGGGTCGATTCCCATGGGGTATGGGGTAATTGGCAGCCCGACTGGTTCTGGTCCAGTTAGTCTAGGTTCGAGTCCTAGTACCCCAGCGATTGGACTCATGCGAAGCAGATTCGCTAGAGTTTCGTCCGCTGTTCATCGCAGCAAAGCCCCCGTTGTGTAGCGGCCTAGCACGCCGCCCTCTCAAGGCGGTAGCGCGGGTTCGAATCCCGTCGGGGGTACTCACGTGAAAGGGGTCCTGAGCCTGCGGAGACGCGGCACAGGGCCTCTTCGCCGTCTCAGCCTGGCGTCGACACCTCAGGTCGGCCGTTCGATCGCGGCGAGCTGCATCTGGCCCAGCCACCCTGGAAGGTCTCGGGCGCCGGGGCCCGAGACGGCGATCAGCTCTGCGCGTGAGGCATGTGACCAGGTGCGGTCGCCGCGCCAGATCTCGGTGAGCGTGCGCAACCCGGTTCGGAGGGTGACGTCCGGCTCGAAGCCGGGGTCGACATCGCAGACGTCGACGTCGTCGCCGGTGACGCACAACCACCAGTGCGAGGTGCGGGGCGAGACGTCGTCGAACTCGATGGCCACGACGGTGCGTCCCCGCGGCCAGACATCCACCGGCATGGTGCGGCGGATGTCCCACATCAACAGGTGAGGATCGAGATCCTGTTCACCCAGCTCGCCGATCCATCGGATGCCCCAGGCGCCCAGCCCCTCGACGACTGACCGAAGCTCCTCACCGGCACGAGTGAGCGTGTAGCTGCTTCGTCCGGCACCGACCGAGCGGTGCACGACGCCAGCGCGTTCCAGCGTGCGCAGGCGTTTGGACAGAAGGGCCGGGGACATCTTGGGGTTCCCGCGACGAAGGTCGTTGAAGTGGGTGCTCCCCGCGAGCAGCTCGCGCACGACGAGCAGTGTCCATCTCTCGTCGAGGAGCTCCATGGCCTTGGCCACCGGACAGAACTGGCCGTACGACGTCATGGCGGCCTCCCTCCCCAAGTAGTAGACGTCGAGAAGCCGCAGAGTGCCAGTACAGATCGTGAACCGGCTGTGCTTCAGATCTGTCACTGGAGCCAGACGCCATCTGGGCCCGAACCTTGAGAGGTCTACCAAGGAGGAGAGCAAGCATGACGGAACAAGGAACCATGGCGCCGGACCTGAAGGCGAACCATCGGGCGATGTGGGCACTCGGCGACTATGCCTCGGTGGCCGCCGACGTGATCCCAGCCCTGGGTCCACGGCTGGTCGAGGCCTGCGGGATTGCCCCTGGCGACCGGGTGCTCGACGTGGCGGCGGGGTCTGGCAACGCTGCGATCCCCGCGGCCAGGGCGGGTGCCGACGTCGTCGCCTCGGACCTGACTCCCGAGCTGCTCGAGATCGGACGACGAGAGGCGGAGGCCGACGGCCTGAGCCTTGACTGGCGCGTGGCCGACGCGGAGGCGATGCCGTTCGCGGACGGGGAGTTCGACCACGTGATCTCATGTGTGGGCGTCATGTTCGCCCCGTTCCACGAGAGAAGCGCGGCCGAACTGGCGCGGGTCTGCCGCACCGGCGGCACCATCGGATTGATCAGCTGGACGCCCGAGGGGTTCATCGGAGAGATGTTCGCCCGGATGAAGGGGTATGTGCCACCGCCTCCGGCCGGTGCGCAGCCGCCGCCGCTGTGGGGCCGCGAGCAGCACGTTCGCTCCCTGCTCGGCGGTGGTGTGGCTGACGTCGACGCTCGCGTCGAGTCCCTGCGGGTCGACTGCTTCGCCACTCCTGAGGAGTTCCGCGACTTCTTCAAGGCCTACTACGGCCCGACCATCTCCGCCTACCGTTGGATCGCCGATGACGCGGCCAAGGTGGAGGCCCTGGACCGCGAGCTCGTGGAGCTTGCTGAGCGGTACGACAAGGGCGACGGCCTCATGGAGTGGGAGTACCTGCTGTTCACCGCACGGCACTCCTGAGTGGACACGAGGTCCCGCTCCATCAGTGTCGGACCTCGTGTCCGATTTCCGCTGGAACCCGCGCCCTCCGCCGACGAGGATGGGTCGCATGGACCTGGCCGACACCGAGAGCTGCTACCGAGCGGTGAAGAGCCGTGACCGCAGGTTCGACGGCGTCTTCTACACGGCCGTGAGGACCACCGGCGTCTACTGCCGACCGTCGTGCCCTGCGATCACCCCGCAGAAGAAGAACGTCACGTTCCACCGCACCGCGGCGGCGGCCCAGGCTGCTGGCTTCCGCGCCTGCAAGCGCTGCCTGCCCGATGCCACGCCCGGCTCACCGGAGTGGGACGTGGCCGCGGACGTCGCCGGCCGGGCGATGCGCCTGATCGCCGACGGCGTCGTCGACCGGGAAGGAGTGCCTGGGCTGGCGACCCGCGTGGGGTACACCTCCCGTCACCTCTCGCGGCTGCTCACCACCGAGCTGGGAGCGGGCCCGCTCGCGCTGGCACGGGCGCGGCGGGCGCAGACGGCACGGATCCTCATCGAAACCACGGAGCTCGGCTTCGCCGACGTCGCCTTCGCCTCGGGTTTCGCCAGCGTCCGGCAGTTCAACGAGACGGTGCGGGAGGTGTACGCGTCCTCCCCGACGGAGCTCCGAGGACGCCGCGGTTCCCACGCCACCACTGCCGGTCAGATCGAGATGCGGCTGCCCGTTCGAGCGCCCTTCGCCGGCGAGCACCTCCTTGCCTTCCTGGCCCTGCGGGCGGTGCCGGGCGTCGAGCGCGTGACCGACGGTTGGTACGCACGTACGGTCCTGCTGCCACACGGTGCGGGGACGCTGCGGCTCGCTCTCGGGCGGACGGCTCGTGCGGGGGACGCGGCGTACGTGCGCTGCGTGCTGCGCCTCACGGACCTGCGTGACCTCGCTGCCGCGGTGGAGCGGAGCAGGCGACTGCTCGATGCCGACTGCGACCCCGTGGCCGTCGATGACGAGCTCTCCCACGACCGGCTGCTTGCGCCGCTCGTCGCGCGTCTCCCGGGGCTGCGGGTGCCCGGACACGTCGACGGTACCGAGGTAGCGGTCCGAGCCGTGCTGGGTCAACAGATCTCCGTGGCGGGGGCCCGCACGTTGGCCACCCGGCTGGTCCAGGAGTACGGCCTCCGGGTGGACCTCGAAGATGGCCTCACTCATCTCTTCCCCACGGCCGAGTCGCTCGCCGAGGTCGACCCCTGGTCGATCGCGATGCCGCGGGCCCGAGGGCGGGCCCTGAACGCGCTCTGCCGGGCGATGGCGGACGGGCAGATCCCGGTGGACCGCAGCGCCGACCGGGCCGAGGTGCGCGAGGCGCTGCTCGCGGTTCCCGGCGTCGGGCCGTGGACCGCCGGCTACGTGGCCCAGCGCGCGCTCGGCGACCCGGACGTACTGCTGGCCACCGACGTCGGCGTGCGACGGGCCCTGACCTCGCTCGGCGAGGACCCGTCGGCCGCGGCGGTGCTCGGCGAGCGCTGGCGTCCTTGGCGCAGCTATGCGCAGATGCACCTGTGGAGCCATCACGCATCCCCACCCCCAGAAGGAGAGGCACAATGAGCGCCATGTGGACCGAGCTCGACACCCCGGTGGGCCGTCTGCGGATCATCGCGCAGCGCGGCGCCCTGACGGCGATCGAGTTCCCGCCGGCGTCGATCACGGGCCCGCCCCGGTCGAGCATCGCCCTGGCGGCGGCCGCCGCCTCCGGTAGGCCGGTCGGTCAGCGCGCGGACGACGACCCGCTCCTGGTCGAGGCCCGGCGTCAGCTGACGGTGTACTTCGCGCGTGACCTCAAGGAGTTCGACCTTCCGCTCGCCCCCGGCGGCAGCGACTTCCAGCAGCTCGTCTGGGCACAGTTGCGCCTGATCGGCTACGGCGACACGGCGTCTTACGGCGAGATCGCGGCCCGCCTGGGCAAGTCCAGCGCCGCGTCGCGTGCGGTAGGTCTGGCCAACGGCCGCAACCCGATCCCGATCGTGGTCCCGTGCCATCGCGTGGTCGGGGCCGACGGGTCGCTGACCGGCTATGCCGGGGGAGTCGAGCGCAAGCAGTTCCTGCTCGAGCTGGAACAGCAGGCGCTCTTCTGAGCGGGTGTCGTCCCCCGTCGTGATCCAGCGAGGCCTTGGCCAGCACTGACGACGGCTATGAGTCGAGGAGCTTCCAGAGTCCCTCGGAGACGACCTCGACGACGCCATCGACCACCGTGATGGCCGTCTGGTCGTCGATGGCGTACGCCGGACCCGCGATGCCGGTGGCCCAGCTCTCCGCCTCGGCCATGGAGTTGCCCGGCATGCCGTCCTGAGCCAGGTGAGGACACATCGAGAAGTCGACGACGCCCAATGTGCTGTCATCCCCGCTCGGCGGTCTCCACTGGATGAAGTCCTCCCCGACCTCTGGAGTCATCACCATGCTTCCTGCGCTCAGCCCCACCCACACCGTCTCGGTCAGGGATGGGAGCAGGTCCGCCAGTCCGGACTGCCGCATCCAGTGGCACAGGTAGAGGACGTCGCCGCCCCCCACCAGGAGGACGTCGGTCTCCCGGACCAGGGGCACCCAGTGCTCCTCATCGATGCTGGTCAGTGCGGTGAGCTCCAGGACACCGACGGACTTCCAGCCCAGCTCGACCATGGGATTCTCGGAGTTTCCGCTGATGAACTGCCACGCCCTTTCGCCAGGGCCGACCCGGGGATGCCCATACATTGCGGTGGGGATGCACAAGGCGCTCGAGTCGCCGATCGGCTTGCCCAACAGATCGACCAATGCCTCCCGGATGCTGGCGTTGGTGACGCCCCCGGACGTGAGAAGAAGCTTCAAGATTCCTCCGAACTCGATCTCGCGGGATCGGGATTGGGATACGGACCCGGCGCCACTGCGAGGCTTATCGCTTGCTGAACGCGGTCAACGTATCTGGCGCAGCCGGCGGCACGCACACACGGCGAAGTTCAGGCCACCTGACAGGCTGGCCCGATGACGACACGCGAAGACGAGGCCGGTGGCCGCCCCACGTCCGCGAGCGATGAAGGCTCCGGGGACGACGAGACGCTCGGCACCGTGCTCCTCGCGGGAGGCGCCAACCTCGCGATCGCGGTGGCCAAGCTGGTCGGCGGGATGGTGTCCGGCTCCACGGCCATGATGGCGGAGGCGGCCCACTCGTTCGCCGACACGCTCAACCAGGTCTTCCTCCTGGCGGCTCTCAAGCGGAGCCAGAAACCGGCCGACGCACAGCACCCGTTCGGCTACGGCATGGAGCGGTACTTCTGGTCCCTCCTGGCCGCGGTCGGGATCTTCGTCCTCGGCGCGGGGTACTCGATCTACGAGGGCGTCCGGTCCGTGGTGAACCCGGAGGACCTGGGCTCGCTCCTGATCGTGTACGTCGTCCTGGCCCTGGCGTTCCTCTTCGAGGGGACCTCGTGGCTCAAGGCGCTGCGGCAGCTCAAGCGCGAGGCGGGGGAGGAGCAGCGCGGTTTCTTCGAGCACCTCAGGCTGTCCGCGGACCCGACGGTCAAGACCGTCGCCTTCGAGGACAGCGCCGCGCTGATCGGCATCGTGCTGGCAGCCGGGGGAGTGACCCTGCATCACTTCACCGGGCAGGGGTTCTGGGACGGCTCGGCCTCGATCCTGATCGGACTGCTGCTGATCGCGACGGCCTACGCCCTCGGCCTGCAGAACAAGCGGGCGCTGATCGGCGAGGCGCTGCCGGCCGATGTCCAGCGGTCGATCCGGCAGACCATCGCCGAGTCACCCGGGATCGACAGCATCGTGGAGATGCTGACGATGCGCCTGGCGCCCGACGAGGTGCTGGTGGCAGCCCGCGTCGACCTCGACGACACGGCCACCGTGGATGAGCTCGAGAGTCATGCGGAGGAGGTCGAGCGCCGGGTGCGAGAAGCCCACCCGGACGTCAAGCACGTGTTCCTCGACCCGACCGACGACCCGGCCGAAGACTAGGCGCGGCCGACTACTCGGCTGGGCTACTCGGCTGGGCTACTCGGCTGGGCTACTCGGCGGCGGCGCGCCGCAGTGACTCGGAGAGCCTTTCCGCGGCCGCGAGCACGGCGGGCGCATGCATCCGCCCCGGCTGCCGGGAGAGCCGCTCCAGCGGGCCCGAGACCGAGACCGCGGCGATGATCTTGCCGGAGGGGGAGCGCACGGGCGCGGAGACGGAGGCCACGCCCTGCTCGCGTTCGCCGATCGACTGCGCCCAGCCGCGTCGCCGGATGCCGGCCAGCGCGGTGGCGGAGTAGGCGGCGTTCTGCAGGCCGCGGTGCATCCGCTCCGGGTCCTCCCAGGCGAGCAGCACCTGGGCCGCGGAACCGGCCCGCATGGTCAGCTGCGACCCCACCGGGATCGTGTCCCGCAGGCCGGAGGGGCGTTCCGCAGCGGCCACGCAGACGCGGTACTCGCCTTGGCGGCGCCACAGCTGGGCGGACTCGCCGGTGATGTCGCGCAGGCGGGCCAGGACCGGACCCGCGGAGGCGAGCAGCCGGTCCTCTCCCGCGGCCGCCGAGAGCTCGGCGAGCCGCGGGCCGAGGACGAAGCGACCCTGCAGGTCGCGGGCGACGAGACGGTGGTGCTCGAGAGCGACCGCCAGGCGGTGGGCGGTGGGCCGGGCCAGTCCGGTCCCGGCGACGAGGCCGGCGAGAGTGGCGGGTCCCGCCTCGAGGGCGGCGAGCACGAGGGCGGCTTTGTCGAGCACCCCGACTCCGCTAGTGTTGTCCATAATCCAATACTGCCGTCTCGCATCGTAAGATGCAAGGCAGGATGTAGAACAGAACGTGACGCGCAGGGCGCGGTGAATGGAGTCGTGATGGGCAGGACGCTGGCCGAGAAGGTGTGGGACGAGCACGTCGTGCGGAGCCCCGATGTGAGCGCGGGCGAGCCCGACCTGCTCTACATCGACCTCCACCTGATCCACGAGGTCACCTCGCCCCAGGCGTTCGAAGGGCTTCGCCTGGCCGGGCGCGCCGTACGACGCCCCGACCTGACGCTCGCAACCGAGGACCACAACGTCCCGACCCTCGACATCGACAAGCCGATCGCCGACCCGGTCTCGCGCACCCAGGTCGAGACGCTGCGACGCAACTGCGCCGAGTTCGGGGTCCGGCTGCACCCGCTCGGCGATGTCGAGCAGGGGATCGTGCACGTGGTCGGCCCGCAACTCGGGCTCACCCAGCCAGGGATGACCATCGTGTGTGGTGACTCGCACACCTCGACCCATGGCGCGTTCGGCGCGATCGCCTTCGGGATCGGCACCAGCGAGGTCGAGCACGTGCTCGCGACCCAGACCCTGATGCAGGCCCGCCCCAAGATGATGGCGGTCACCGTCGAGGGCTCGCTGCCCGACGGAGTGACCGCCAAGGATCTGGTCCTCACGCTGATCGCGCACACCGGCACCGGCGGGGGGCAGGGCTACATCGTGGAGTACCGCGGGCCCGCCATCGAGGAGCTCTCGATGGAGGCACGGATGACGATCTGCAACATGAGCATCGAGTGGGGTGCCAAGGCCGGGCTGATCGCGCCGGACCAGACGACGTTCGACTACATCGAGGGACGGCCCGAGGCGCCCAAGGGCGATGAGTGGGCCGCCGCGGTCGAGCACTGGCGCACGCTGGTCACCGACGAGGACGCGGCCTTCGACAAGGAGATCGTGCTCGATGCATCCGTGATGACGCCGTTCGTCACATGGGGCACCAACCCGGGTCAGGGCGTTCCGTTGGGGGGCAGCGTGCCCGACCCGGCGGAGCTGGCCGACGGGGGCGACCGGGTGGCCGCCGAGAAGGCACTCGAGTACATGGGCCTCACCGCCGGCACACCGATGCGTGAGATCAAGGTGGACACCGTCTTCGTCGGCTCGTGCACCAACGGCCGGATCGAGGACCTGCGTGCCGCGGCCGAGGTGATCAAGGGGCGCACCGTCGCGCCGGACACCAGGCTGCTGGTCGTTCCCGGCTCGGTCCGCGTGCGGCTCCAGGCCGAGCAAGAGGGACTCGACGTGGTCTTCAAGGAGGCCGGCGGGGAGTGGCGTGGCGCCGGGTGCTCCATGTGCCTGGGGATGAACCCCGACCAGCTCACGCCGGGTGAGCGCAGCGCGTCCACCTCCAACCGGAACTTCGAGGGACGTCAGGGCAAGGGCGGTCGCACGCACTTGGTGTCACCGCTCGTCGCGGCGGCCACCGCGGTGACGGGCACCTTGTCCTCACCCTCGGACCTGCCCGCTCTCACCGGCCAGGAGGCCTGACATGGAAGCCTTCACGAGCCACACCGGCGTGGCCATGCCCCTGCGTCGCAGCAACGTCGACACCGACCAGATCATCCCCGCCGTCTACCTCAAGCGGGTGACGCGCACCGGGTTCGAGGACGGCCTCTTCGCTGCGTGGCGCAACGACCCCGACTTCGTGCTCAACAATCCGGAGTACGCGAAGGCCTCGGTGCTGGTCGCAGGCCCGGACTTCGGCACCGGCTCGTCGCGCGAGCACGCGGTCTGGGCACTTCAGAACTTCGGCTTCCGCGCGGTCATCTCGTCGCGCTTCGCCGACATCTTCCGCGGGAACTCCGGCAAGGCCGGACTCGTGGCCGCGCAGGTGGACGAGTCGGTCGTGCAGGCGCTCTGGGACCACCTCGACGCGCATCCGGGGGCGACCGTCACCGTCGACCTCGCAGACCGCAGGGTGCGGGCGGGCGAGGGCCCCGACGCGATCGAGGCGCCCTTCGAGATCGACGACTACACGCGCTGGCGCCTGCTCGAGGGGCTCGACGACGTGGACATCACGCTCTCCCACTCCGACGACATTGCGACGTTCGAGTCGAGCCGCGCGTCCTTCAAGCCGACGACCGCCTGACCTCAGCGCACCGCCAGCTGCGTGCAGTACGGCGTGAACCCGAGCCGGGTGGCGATCCCGAGCGACGCGCCGTTGTCCGTGCGGGCTCGCCACCGTGCGATCCCGTGCTCGCGCACGGCGTACGACGTGGCGGCGCGAGCCACACGGAAGCCGAGCCCTCGCCCTCGGGCGTCTCGTGCCACCAGGACCCCGACGTCGCTGGCGACGCCGTCGAACTCGGTGAGGTTCGCTGCGGCGAGCAAAGTTCCTTCCGGGCTCAGCACGGCGAACGAGACCCCTGTGTGCCCGTCGAATCCGCTCTCCTGCCACTCCTCGACAGTCGATCTCGTGGCCAGAGGAGCGACCTCGAAGGCGTCGAGCGTACGAACCTCGGGGCCCGGTCCGGGATCCTCATCCAGGTAGTGGTGCACGCTCGGACCGATCACAGAAGCAGTCCGCGTCGATTCGAGGCGCCGCCACAGATCCGGTGAGAGAAGATCCGCAATCCCTTGTGCGGCAAGGGATTCGGCATCGGTTGGCCTGAAACCGTCGGGCAGGGAGATGTGTGCGCCGTCGCCCCGTGCTGCGACGTACGTGCCTTCGTAACCCGCCAACAGCACGTGGGGTGCGACCCGAATCCCTTGCCAGAGCTGGGATTTCGGGCAGCCGAACAGGTCGGCCCACCAGGTCTCCACGCGGTCAGTCGTGTCCGTTCGCATGCACGGAAAACTAGCGTCGCGAGGCGAGGGTGCGAATCGTGGGTGTCAAATTGGCACGCCCGCAAGAGCGTGGCGGCGTTGTGAGGAACCTAACTATTGCCTAGCGTGCGAACGGATACGTCGAGCACAGGCTCGACCCGAGGTTCACGAAAGGGAAGTCAGTGAACAAGAGTCAGCTGATTGACACACTCGCCGCCAGGTATGAGGGCAACCGCAAGGCAGCCGCGCATGCGCTCGAGTCGGTGCTGGACACCATCACTCGCGAGGTCGCGAAGGGCGAGAAGGTCGCCATCACGGGTTTCGGTTCGTTCGAGAAGCGGGTGCGCGACGCACGTTGGGTCCGGAACCCGCGAACGGGCGAGCGCATCAAGGCCAAGAAGACGGCGATCCCCAAGTTCAGTGCGGGTGCTGACCTGAAGAACGTCGTGTCGGGCGCCAAGAAGCTGCCGAAGCTCACTTTGGCGACTGCCAAGGGTGCCGCTGCCAAGGCGGCTCCTGGCCTGACCACGAAGAAGGCTCCTGCCAAGAAGGCGCCGGCGGCGAAGGCCCCGGCGAAGAAGGCACCTGCCCAGGCAGCGGCCAAGAAGGCTCCTGCGAAGAAGACCACCGCGAAGAAGGCTCCTGCCAAGAAGGCTCCTGCCAAGAAGGCGCCCGCCAAGACGGCGGCGAAGAAGGCGCCGGCCAAGAAGGCCCCCGCGAAGAAGACCACGGCGAAGAAGGCGCCCGCCAAGAAGACGGCGGCGAAGAAGACGGCGGCGAAGAAGACCGCCTGACCGCTCCAAGCCGCAGGGCGGGTCATCCCACAGGGGATGACCCGCCCTGCGGCGTCTGTGGTGCTCGTGACTCGGCCACCGACCGGCCACTGGCGCGCGAGGCCAGGACAAGAGCCGTGTGTTCGCCGACCCCGCGGGTTACGGCCGCGAGCAGGTCCGAGTGGGTGTCGACGTCGTGACGCAGGCCGGGTGCCACGACAGCCAGCTCGAGCGCTCCCGCGGCCAGATGGGCAGCCCGTGAGGCGTGCCCGAAGTGTGGGTCGAAGGCACCCGGGTGCGGCGCCATCAGCAGCACCGTCCCTGTCCCCGCACGGTCGGTGACGAACGAGGGCCGGGATGGTTCGGCCGTTGCGAGTGCGAGGTCGAGCTCGTCCGGGCGCAGAGAGGGAAGGTCCCCGCAGAGCGCGGCGACTGGCGCGCCGGGAGTCCGACGGTCGGCCTCGGCCGCGGCGAGCCGGAGGGTGCCGTTGAGGTGGGCCGTGATCCCGTCGGGGATCACGCTGCACCCGAGTGCCCGCAGTCGCGCCGCCAGTAGGTGGTCGTCGGTGACCGCCAGGACGCTTCCCACGGACGTCGCGCTCAGCGCCGCGGACGCGGTGTCCAGGGCGAACGCGACCACCAGCGCCCGGCGTACGTCGTCCTCCACGCCGCGCAGCCGCGACTTGCCCACGGCCGGCGGCTTGACCGGGATCACGACGGTGTACGCGCCGGCGGAAGGGGAGGACATCGCCTAGATACTGCCAGCCCGCCGATCCCGGGAGCCGATGAGGCATGCTTGCGCTCGACAGGTGAACGGTGTGACGGGAGTGTTCTGGGTGCCGAAGATACGCAAGCTCAGCCAGCGACGCGGCTGGGCATGGGCGCTTGCGGTGGGGATCGTCAAACCGATCCTGCTGGCGATCACGCGGCGACGCTGGCTGGACGGCGAGAAGATCCCGGCCACCGGCGGCTGCGTCATCGTCGGAAACCACCTCTCGCATCTCGACCCGCTCACGTTCGCGCACATGCTCTACGACCACGGCAGGCTCCCGCGCTACCTGGGCAAGGCCGAGGTCTTCGAGTTCCCCGTTGTCGGAGCGATCGTGCGGAGCGCCGGTCAGATCCCGGTGTCCCGGCTCAGTGCCGACGCAGCCCAGTCCTTCGATGCCGCCGTCGAGGCGGTGCAGCGCGGTGAGTGCGTGGTGGTCTACCCGGAAGGCACCATCACCCGCGAGCCCGACCTCTGGCCGATGACGGGCAAGACCGGTGCCGCGCGGATCGCCCTCGCAACGGGGTGTGCGGTGATCCCCGTCGCCCAGTGGGGCGTGCAGGACATCCTGGCGCCCTACGCCAAGAGGGTGCACGTGTTCCCGCGGAGGCTGATCACGATGAAGGCCGGTGACCCGGTCGACCTCTCCGAGTACGTCGGCCAGCCGCTGACCGCCGACGTGCTGCGAGCCGCGACGACGCGGATCATGGACGACCTGACCTCGCTGCTGGAGGAGATCCGCGGCGAGAAGGCTCCCGCCGAGCGGTTCGACGCCAGGGCCCGGGGCGTGAGCCAGACCGGCAACCCCCACGCGAAGACGAAGCGGAGGCGCAGATGAGCAAGGTGACGGTCTTCGGAGCCGGGTCGTGGGGCACGGCGTTCTCGCTGGTGCTGGCCGACGCGGGCAACGACGTGACCATGTGGGCCCGGCGCGAGGAGGTCTGCGCCACCATCAACGAGCGGCGCGAGAACACCGACTACATGCCGGGGGTCGAGCTTCCCCGGTCGATCGTGGCGACCCACGACCCCGAGCGGGCGCTGGCGGACAGCGAGTTCGTAGTGCTCGCGGTGCCGTCGCAGAACCTACGCGAGAACCTCGCCGAGTGGCGGGACTACGTCCCCGACGGCGCCGTCCTGGTGTCGCTGATGAAGGGCGTCGAGCTCGGCACCGTGAAGCGGATGAGCGAGGTCATCGCCGAGATCACCGGTGCCGGACCGGACCGGATCGCCGTGGTCAGCGGACCGAACCTCGCCATGGAGATCGCGCGACGGGAGCCGGCCGCGAGTGTGGTCGCATGTGAGGACGAGGAGGTCGCCAAGCGACTCCAGGCCGTCTGCCACGGCCCGGCCTTCCGGCCCTACACCAGCACCGACGTCGTCGGCTGCGAGCTCGGTGGTGCGTACAAGAACGTGGTCGGCCTCAGCGTGGGCATGGCCGTCGGTCTGGGTTTCGGGGACAACACAACGGCCTCGGTGATCACGCGCGGCCTCGCCGAGACCGCCAGGCTGGCCACGGCTCTCGGGGCGGACCCCTTGACGCTGATGGGTCTGGCCGGGCTCGGTGACCTGGTCGCGACCTGCTCCTCACCGCTCTCGCGGAACCGGACCTTCGGCGAGAAGCTGGGCAAGGGGATGACGACGGAGGAGATCTACGCCTCTACCCGTCAGGTCGCCGAGGGTGCGAAGTCCTGCTCCAGCCTCCTGGACCTGGCCCAGCGCACCGGCGTCGATGCCCCGATCGCCCACCACGTGGACGCGGTGGTGCAGGGAAAGATGACCGCCGGCGACATGCTGAACAGCTTCATCGCCCGTGACACCAAGGCCGAGCGCGACTGAACGGGCGGGCCCCCTCTCCATGGGATGCGCCCACACCTGCCGACGCGAGTGCGTCACGCGCGTGTAGGTTCACGGGATGTCGACCTGGATCACGCCCGAGCGTCCCGAGCCACCGAACGACCCGGTGGACGAGCGTGCGGCGCTCGAAGACCGCCTGGAGTTCCAACGAACCACGTTGCTGCTCAAGTGTGGTGGGCTCACGCCCCATCAGCTCGCGGAACCCTCCGTGCCGCCGTCGAACCTCTCGCTGCTCGGTCTGGTCCGCCACCTGTCCGGCGTCGAGGCCTGGTTCCACTCCTACGACGGCGAACCAGACCACAGGTACTTCTGGAACTACGTTCCCGGCGCCACGGACGGCTTTGGGGACGTCACCGTGGATCGTGCCGCCGATGATCTGGCCAGCTATCAAGCAAGCGTCGCGCGGTCGCGTGACGCTGTCCGGGACCGCGGTCTCGATGAGGAGATCCCTGGCGAGGACTACACGCTGCGTTGGATCTACCTGCACATGATCGAGGAGTACGCGCGCCACAACGGCCACGCGGATCTCCTCCGCGAACGCATCGACGGCGTCACGGGGGAGTAGCCCTGCGGAGGGCGCCGCTCTCGGCGTGAAAGGCTTCTGGACATGCCGGATGAGGAGCCGCTCAGCGGAGGCAACACCACGATCGTCGTCCGCGTGGGCGAAACGGTGCGTCGCCCGGTGGGACCGTGGACGCCCGCTGTGCACGATCTGCTGAACCACCTGGCCGAGGTCGGGTTCTCCGGCTCGCCGCTGGTTCTCGGTGTCGACGATGCGGATCGGGAGATCCTCGAGTTCGTACCGGGCGAAGTCGGCACCCTGTCGGCCACGCAGCCCTTGCCGGCGTGGTTCCGGACAGCGGAGTGCTGCTGGTCGGTCGGACGATGGATCCGCGACTTCCAGTCCGCGCAGGCAGGCTTCGTGGTCGACCCGACCAAGCCGTGGCGACGGGCCGAGGGCAGGTCTCTCGGGCCGGGCCAGGTGATCGTGCACCACGATGTCTCGCCGTACAACACCGTGCGTCGTCAGGACGACTCACTCGTCGTGCTGGACTGGGACTTCGCCCGCCCCGGAGACCCGATCGAGGACCTGGCCTGGGCGGCGTGGCGATGGGTGCCGTTGATGGCAGGTCGGCGGTGGCATGTCGAATTTGGGATCCGCAGGGACGAGGACGTCCGCCAGCGCCAGGTACGCAACCTCGCCGCCCTACTCGAGGGATACGGCCCGTCGAGGCGCCAGCGGCGCATGCTCGCCGATGCGATCGCCGAGCAGATGACCACCCACGCAGCGACCCTTGAAGACATGGCGCGGACCGATCCGGCGTTCGCTCGTCTGGTCGACCTCGACTATGCGCGAGCGGCACGGCAGGACGCTGAGTGGTGGACCGGCGCAGACGGTCACAGATCCGTACTCGGAACGTTCTGAGACGTCCGACTCCCCGCGGTCCGCGGAACCGTCGCCTCGGCCCGAGCCGACGGGTGACCGACCCTCCGCTCGGCTCAGGTCAGGTCGGCCAGGGCACGTTCGAGATCGGCCCAGAGGTCCTCGACGTCCTCGATACCGACGGACATCCGGACCAGGCCGTCGGGGATCGTGGCGGGCTCGGACTTCCAGCGACGTCGTCGCTCGAAGGTCGACTCCACGCTGCCGAGGCTGGTGGCGTGCACCCACAGCGACGTCTTGCGGGTCAGCAGGTCGGCGGCCATCGCGCCCTCGGCGAGCACGATCGAGATGATGCCTCCGAAGCCCGGGTAGCGGACCTCTGCCAGCGCCGGGTGCCCCTGAAGCCTGGCGACCAGCTCCTTCGCGTTCGCCTGGGCGCGCTCGACGCGCAGGTGCAGCGTCCGCATGCCCCGCACGGCCAGCCAGGCCTCGAGCGTGCCGGGGATCGAGCCGATCAGCTCGCGGCGCTTGCGGATCACGTCGGCCAGCTGTTCGTCCCTGGTGACCACCGCCCCCATGAGTACGTCGCTGTGGCCGGAGAGGTACTTCGTCGCGGAGTGCACGATCAGGTCGACATCCCAGTCGAACGGGTGCTGGAGCAACGGGGTGGCGAACGTGTTGTCGAAGACGACGTACGCCCCCGCCGCGTGAGCGGCCGCGACGATGGCGGGGGTGTCGCTGACCTCCAGCGCCGGGTTCGTGGGGGACTCGAGCCAGACCAGCGAGGCGTCCTCGCACGCGGCCACGACGGCCTCGGTGTCGGTGATGTCGACCAGATGTGCGCGCACGCGGCCGCGGGCCTCGAGGTCCGCGAGCTGTCCGATGCTGCCGTTGTACGCATGACGCGGCGCCACCACCTTCTCGCCGGTGCCGACCAGGTCGAGGATGGTGGCGACGGCGGCCAGCCCGCTGGCGAAGGAGATGCAGTGCCCGCCCTCGAGGGCACCGAGCACGTCCTCGAACGCGGCCCAGGTCGGGTTGCCGTACCGGCCGTACTCGAGGTCGCCGCCCCCGACGTACGTCGACGCCATCGTGATCGGGACGTTGAGCGGCTGGTCGGGCTCGTGGGCCGGCCGGCCCGCCGTGACGGCGAGGGTGGCGGGTCGCAACGGGGACTCGGGTGAAGTCATGCCCGCCAGCCTAGGGGGCGACATCTGGCCCGGTAGGGTCGCTCCGATGAGCGAGAACAGGAAGCCCCGTGTGGCCGTCGTCTTCGGTGGCCGGTCCAGTGAGCACTCGATCTCCTGTATCTCGGCCGGCAGCGTGATCGCGGCCATCGACCGGGACCGCTACGACGTGGTGCCGATCGGCATCAGCACCGAGGGACGGTGGGTCCTCGAGGTCGACGACCCGGCCCGGCTGGCGCTGGGTCCGGCGGGGGAGCTGCCCTCGGTCTCCGGTGACAACGTCGAGGTCACCCTCGCCCAGAGCGACCACCAGCTCGTCGTCCAGGAGCCCAGTGAGGTGCCGCGCACCCTGGGCGAGGTCGACGTCGTCTTCCCGGTGATGCATGGGCCGTGGGGCCAGGACGGCACCCTCCAGGGGATGCTCGAGCTGGCCGGGGTGCGGTACGTCGGCGCCGGGGTGCTGTCCTCGGCGGTGGGCACCGACAAGCACTTCATGAAGATGCTCTTCAGCGCCCAGGGCCTGCCGATCCTTCCGTACGTCGTGATCAAGCCCGGCGCGTGGGACCGCGACACGGCTCTCGTCACCGAAGCCGTCGCTGCCTTGCAGTACCCGGTGTTCGTGAAGCCCGCGCGGGCCGGCTCCAGCTTCGGGATCAGCCGGGTCGACCGGCCCGAGGACCTCGAGGCCGCGGTGGTCGAGGCGCAGCGCTTCGACCCCAAGGTGCTCGTCGAGGCGGCCGCCGTGGGGGCTCGCGAGATCGAGATCGGGGTTCTCCAAGGACTCGGTGGAACTCCCCACGAGACCAGTGAGCTGGCCGAGGTCAAGGTCGACGAGGGACACCAGTTCTACGACTTCGAGGCGAAGTACCTGCCCGACGAGAACACGGCGTACGACGTCCCGGCCGAGGTGCCTGACGAACTGGCAGCCGAGCTGCGCGACCTGGCCGTGCAGGCCTTCGACGCCCTCGACTGCGAGGGACTGGCGCGTGTCGACTTCTTCGCCTTCCCCGACGGCCACGTCGTCGTCAACGAGATCGAGACCATGCCCGGCTTCACCGCCTTGTCGATGTTCCCGCGGATGTGGGCCGCCTCCGGCCTGGACTACCCCGCCCTCGTCGAACGATTGATCCAGCTCGCCCTCACCCGCAGCACCGACCTCCGCTGAACTGCATCTCGGGTATGCGGTTTGGTCCCCAACCGCATGTTTTTCGGGTCGGGAGCTGCGGTTTGTGACCAATCGGTGAGGGTTGCTGGCGAGGACGGGGTACGACGACCGCCTCCGCCCCCGGATCAGTGGCAGCGGTGGGTGACTGTCGTGTGCGCCTTGACGGTCGCGGCGACGTCGACCATGGCCGCGGCGGGAGGCCGCAGCTCACCTGGTACGACGAGCTCGACCCGCGGCCTGCGCCCGATCGTGGTCAGGACGACGTCGGACGTCTGGTCGAAGGCCTGGTCCTCGGGGACGAACCACGCCACCCCGTTGACGACCTGGCAAGCGGCGAACCTGTCGAAGCCCGCCGGTCGCCCGACGCCGCAGCGCACCACGATCGCAGGGTCGCCGTACGCCGCACCCAGCGCGTCCGCCGGCTCGACGGCACGCTTCGTCTGGTCGCCGACCCGGGCGGGCAGGGCGTCGACCAGACCGCGGCACGTGCCAGCGGTCGCGGCACTCATGCCCGGGGTCTCGACCGAGACCGCCGACACGCCACAGCCGCCGAGCACCCACAGACATGCCACGGCGCCCACGACCCACGAGGGACGGGGGCGCCGTGCAAGCCTGCGGCTCAGATGTGGACCACGGGGCACGTCAGCGTGCGGGTGATGCCATCAAGGGTCTGCACCCGGGCGACGACCAGCTTCCCGAGCTCGTCGACGTTGCGGGCCTCGGCGCGCACGATCACGTCGTAGGGGCCGGTGACGTCCTCGGCCAGGGTGACTCCCTTGACCTCGGCGATCGCGGCGGCGACCTCGGCGGCCTTGCCGACGTCGGTCTGGATCAGGATGTAGGCCTGGACGACCATCGTGTCTCCTCGTATCTCGCCGTGCTGGACCAGTTCAACCTACCGCGCCGCGCGCCCTCGCTGGAACGAGGAGCCGGATCCGATTGAATACCGATCATGGCTTCTCCGACCATTCCCACCGCTGCCACGCTCGCCGACGTGGGAGAGTTCGGTCTGATCGCCGCACTGACGGCCAAGTTCCCGCAGGGCGAGGACGTCTTCCTGGGGCCGGGCGACGACGCCGCGGTGCTCCGCGTGCGCACCGGCCACGTCGTCGTCTCCACCGACCTGCTGGTCGAGGACCGGCACTTCCGACGTGACTGGGCCTCGGCGCACGACATCGGTCGCAAGGCCGCCGCGCAGAACCTCTCCGACATCAACGCGATGGGTGGCCGAGCGACCGCGCTGACTGTGGGGTTGGCCGCGCCGCCCGACCTACCCGCGGCGTGGGCGCTCGAGCTCGCGGACGGCTTGGCCGAGGAGGTGGCACTGGTCGGCGCCAGCATCGTGGGTGGGGACCTGACCCGGGCGGACGCGGTGGTCATCGCGATCACCGTCCTCGGGGTCTGCGAGATCGCGCCGGTACGCCGCGACGGGGCGCAGCCGGGTGACGTGCTCGCGATCGCCGGACGCCAGGGATGGTCGGCCGCCGGCCATGCCGTGCTGGCCCGGGGTTTCCGGTCCCCTAGAGTCCTCGTCGAGGCACACCGGCGCCCCGAGCCGCCGTACGACGCCGGTGCAGCCGCCGCGAAGGCCGGCGCCACCTCGATGATCGACATCTCCGACGGGCTGGTCGCCGACGCCGGCCACCTGGCGGCGGCGAGTGGAGTCTCCATCGACGTGCGCACAGAGGCCTTCGACCTCGCCGAGCCGCTGCGGGCCGTGGGGGCGGCTCTCGGGGTGGACCCGATGCAGTTCATCCTCGGCGGCGGTGAGGACCACGCCCTGCTCGCGACGTTCCCGGCGGGAACGCAGCTGCCCGACGGATGGCGCGAGATAGGCGCGGTCTCCGGCCCGACCGAAGCGGACAGCGACACGACCGGTGTCACCGTCGACGGTGCCGCCTACGACGGGCCGAGCGGTTTCTCTCACTTCTGAGGCGTCACCTGAAAGGCGGCCGAAGAAGAGCGACCCAAAACGCAAGGACCCCCGACGCCATGGGCGAGGGGGTCCTTCCGGATGCTTCTGGGGTCAGCGAGTGACCTTGCCGGCCTTGAGGCAGCCGGTGCAGACGTTGAGTCGCTTCGGGGTGCCGTTCACCGTGGCGCGGACGCGCTGGATGTTCGGGTCGAAGCGGCGCTTCGTGATCTTGCGGGACCACGGCCGGTTGTTGCCGAAGCCCGGCTTCTTGGCGCAGATGTCGCAGACGGCAGCCACCGTGAACTCCTGGAGATAATCGAAGTCGAACAGAATCTGGGGCCCGAACCGATCCGGGCAACCGCACAAGACTAACTGACGACCCGCGCGAGACGCGAATCGAGCAGCCGGTACGACGACCACTACCCTGACACCTTCGGCCGGCCCGGCGCGAGCGGGGGGTGACCGGCGAAGGCGCCAGCGACCAGGGGTCGCGCAAGGAGGAGTCGATGGGGTCCACGCCGTCCGGCCAGGTGGCGACGCTCGACCTGCCCACCGTGCTCCGGTTCGCCGACCTCGCCGTGTCCGAGCTGGCGGCGGCGCGTGAGGAGATCGACGCCCTCAACGTCTACCCCGTCCCCGACGGCGACACCGGGACCAACATGTTCCTGACCTTCGAGTCGGCCCGCAACGCGATGGTCGAGGCGGTCGAGGGCGACCCCGACGGTGACCTTCGCGCCGCATTCACCGGCCTGGCCCGCGGTGCCCTCCTCGGGGCCCGCGGCAACTCCGGTGTGATCCTCTCCCAGCTCATCGGCGCCCTCGTGCGCCGGCTCGGAGAGGCAGGACCCGACGACCGGTCGGCGCAGGTGTTCGCCGACGGGATGCGGGCGGCGACCGAGGCCAGCTACGCCGCCGTCGGTGAGCCCGTCGAGGGCACGATGCTGACGGTGGCACGCTGCGCCACCGAAGCCGCGGAGGCCGCGGCCCGAGACGTGAGCAACCGGCTCGGTCATGTGGTGCGCGCGGCGGCGACCGAGGCGCGTGCCGCGCTGGCTCGCACCCCCGACCAGCTCGAGATGCTGCGGCTCGCCGGCGTCGTCGACGCGGGTGGCCGTGGCCTGTGTGTGATCCTCGACGCTGCCGAGACGGCGGTCACCGGCAAGCGTCCGGTGGGGGCGCCGGCCCCGCTCGGCAAGCGGTCGATCCCGGTGCCGCTGCCCACCGGTGACCTCACCGCGGACGGCCCGTCGTACGAGGTCATGTACCTGCTCGACGCCGAGGACGAGGCAATTCCCGAGCTGCGCTCCGCATTGGCACCCTTGGGCGACTCTCTGGTCGTGGTGGGCGGAGAGGGGCTGTGGAACGTCCACGTCCACGTCGACGACGTGGGAGCAGCCGTGGAGGCCGGGATCGGGGTCGGCCGGCCGCGCCGGATCCGGGTCACCCATTTCGCGGAGCAGCTCGGACGCCGCGCTCAGCCGCGCACCGAGCGCCGAGGGCGCAAGGTGGTGGCGGTGGCCGCAGGCCCGGGCCTCACCGCACTCTTCGCGGAGGCCGGCGCCGAGGTGCTCACCGGTGGGCCGGGACGTCGACCGTCGACGGGCGAGATCCTGGCGGTGATCGAGGCGTGCGGTGCCGAGGAGGTCATCGTGCTGCCCAACGACAACGACTCGGTCGGGGCCGCGGAGGCCGCCGCGCGCACCGCGGAGGAGTCCGGCACGATCCGCGTCCAGGTGATCCCGACCCGGGCCCAGGTCCAAGGCCTGGCCGCGATGGCGGTCCACGAGCCCGGCCGAGGCTTCGACGCCGACGTGCTCCAGATGACCGCCACCGCCCGACATGCCCGACAGGGCGCCGTGACCGTCGCCTCCCGGCAGGCGATGACCATGGCCGGCCCCTGTGAGCCGGGAGACGTGCTCGGGGCCATCGAAGGCGACTTCGTGGCCGTGGGCCAGGATCTCGACGAGGTGGCGGCCACGGTGCTCGAGCGCCTTCTCGGAGGTGGTGGCGAGCTCGTCACGATCGTCGCCGGTGTGGATGGCGCCGAGCTCGCCGCGCGTACGGCGCGCTACGTGGAGGCCAACCACCCCAGTGTCGACGTCGTGGTGTACGACGGTGGCCAGGAGCGGTACCCGCTGCTGGTCGCGGTCGAGTAGCCCCGGCGTACGACGGAGGAAGGGCAGGTCATGGCAGGGATCACCACGACGTCGCGCCTGTCTGCCGTCGCCGGCGCCCAGGCGAAGAAGGTCGAGAAGGCATTCGGCTACCAGACCGTCGGCGACCTTCTGTGGCACTTCCCGCGCACCTACGTCCGCAAGGGCGACGTGAGTGACCTGAGCTCGCTCCAGGAAGGCGACCTGGTCGCGTTCGTGGGCGAGATCCGCTCGGTCGACCAGCACCAGTACCACGACCGTCGCAGCAACCGGCCGGCATGGCGACTCGAGGTCGTGGTCGCCGCCCACGGCAACGAGCTCAGTCTGACCTTCTTCGACCGCAAGAAGCACACCGCGGACTGGCGCCGGGGCAAGCTCAGCGTCGGTCAGGTCGGCGTCTTCCAGGGCAAGGTGGGCCGCTTCCGCGACAAGTGGCAGCTCACCAACCCGCAGACCCGGGCCCTCGACGCGGGTGAGGCCGAAGCCGAGGTGAGGCTGGCGACGATGCCGGACCTGATCCCGATCTACCCCGCCACGGCGACGCTGGCGACCTGGCAGATCGAGGACCTCATCGAGATGTGCCTGGCCATGCTCGACGACGTACCCGACGAGCTGCCTGCCGCCGTGCGCGACGAGCGCGGCCTCGTGGGAGCCGCGGAGGCCTTCCGCTGGATCCACCGCCCTGAGAGCGACGAGGAGCGGTCGGCTGCCCTGGAGAGGTTCCGTTTCGCCGAGGCCTTCGTGGCCCAGGCCATCCTGGCCCGGCGACGTGCGGCGCTCGAGCTCCTCCCGACCCAGCCGCGGGTCGGGACCGAGGGAGGTCTGCTGGACCGCTTCGACGCCCGACTTCCGTTCACGCTGACCGCCGGCCAGCAGCGGGTCAGCGAGGAGATCCTCACCGACCTCGGTCGCGCGCACCCCATGCACCGGCTGCTTCAGGGCGAGGTCGGGTCCGGCAAGACGGTGGTCGCGCTGAGGGCCATGCTCCGCGTCGTCGACTCTGGTGGACAGGCGGCGCTTCTGGCTCCCACCGAGGTGCTCGCCCAGCAGCACCTGCGGTCGATCACCGCGATGCTCGGTGACCTGGCTGCCGGAGGGATGCTCGGGGGAGCCGAGGGTGCCACCCGGGTGGCCCTGCTCACCGGGTCGCTGGGTGCGCAGGCCCGGAAGTCCGCCATGCTCGACGCCGCCTCGGGAGCCGCCGGGATCGTGATCGGGACCCACGCGCTGCTGGAGGACAAGGTGACCTTCGCGGACCTCGGCCTCGTGGTCGTGGACGAGCAGCACCGCTTCGGGGTGGAGCAGCGCGCCGCCCTGGGCGAGAAGTCGGTCCAGAGCCCGCACCTGCTCGTGATGACTGCGACCCCGATTCCACGAACGGTCGCGATGACGGTGTTCGGCGACCTGGAGACCAGCACGCTGGACGAGCTTCCGGCCGGGCGGCAGCCGATCCAGACGACCGTCGTGCCGGTGCTGTTCCGACCCGACTGGCTCGACCGCGCCTGGCAACGGCTCCGCGAGGAGGTGGAGAAGGGCTTCCAGGCGTACGTCGTCTGTCCCCGCATCGGCGGCGAGGGAGACGAGCAGAGCGACCTGTCCTCGGTCGAGTTCTACGCGCCGTTCCTGGCCTCCGGTCCCCTGCACGGGTTGCGGGTCGAGGCGCTGCACGGCCGGATGGCACCCGACGAGAAGGACCGCGTGATGCGGGCCTTCGCCGCCGGCGACCTCGACGTCCTGGTCTCCACGACGGTGATTGAGGTCGGCGTGGACGTCGCCAACGCCACCGCGATGGTGGTGCTGGACGCCGACCGGTTCGGTGTCTCCCAGCTCCACCAGCTGCGCGGTCGCGTCGGCAGAGGTTCGGCACCCGGGCTCTGTCTCCTGGTGACGAACGTGCCCGGCGACAGCGACGCCGCCGAGCGCCTTGCCGCGGTGGCCGCCACCCAGGACGGGTTCGAGCTCTCGAGGGTGGATCTGCGCCAGCGGAGGGAGGGAGATGTCCTCGGCGTGACCCAGTCCGGACGACGCTCGAGCCTGCGACTGTTGTCAGTCCTCGATCACGAGAGCACAATCGTGGACGCCCGCCGCGCAGCGGTCGCTTGGCTGGACAGCGATCCCGACCTGAGCAACCACCCTGCCCTCGCGGACGCCGTGCGAGCTTTCGACGAGTCAGAGCAGGCCGACTACATGGACAAGGCATGACGAGGATCATCGGGGGAGCCGCCGGCGGTCGACGACTACGCACCCCTGCCGGCGACCGGACCCGGCCCACGTCCGACCGCGTGCGCGAGGCTCTCTTCTCGACCCTCGAGTCCGAGTGCGGGTCGATCGCGGGGCTGCGGTTTCTCGATCTGTACGCCGGCACCGGGGCGATCGGTCTCGAGGCCATGTCCCGTGGCGCCGGACTCGCGACCCTGGTGGAGCACGAGCGCCGTGCGTCCGAGCTGATCCGGGACAACGCACGCACGCTCGGGTTCAAGAACGCCGACGTCGTCCAGTCGTCGGTGCCGCGCTACCTCGCACACGCGCCCAGAGCGCCGTACGACCTCGTGTTCAGCGACCCGCCCTACCCCCGCTCCGCACAGGAGGTCGTCGACGACCTGACCCTCCTCGTCGACGGTGGCTGGCTCTGTCCGGGTGCCCTGGTCGTCGTCGAGCGCTCGACGCGCACCGAGGATGTGGCCTGGCCGGACGGGCTCGTCGGCCACCGTTCGAAGCGCTACGGCGAGACCACGCTTTGGTACGGTCACGCGGGCAAGCAGAAGCCCGAGTAGTCCGCCGCGTCGACAGGAGCCCTCGTGCGCAAAGCTGTGTGTCCCGGATCGTTCGATCCCGTGACGAACGGGCACATCGACATCATCACCCGGGCGGCTGCGCTCTTCGACGAGGTGGTCGTCGCGGTGGGTGTGAACCAGTCCAAGAGCAGGCTGTTCAGCGCCGACGAGCGGATGGCGATGCTCGAGGAGGCGTGCGCCGGCTTCGACAACGTCTCGGTCGAGGGCTTCTCCGGGCTGCTGACCGACTTCTGTCTGGACCGGGAGATCACCGCGATCGTCAAGGGACTGCGAGCGGTCAGCGACTTCGACTACGAGCTGCAGATGGCCCAGATGAACTCCAGCCTGGCCGAGGTGGAGACCGTCTTCATCCCGACCAGCCCGGAGTACTCCTTCCTGGCGTCGAGCCTCGTGAAGGAGGTCGCCGCCTTCGGCGGTGACGTCTCCGGGCTGGTGCCCGACTTCGTGCTCGCGCGACTCCGGACGCGCCTGGCTGAACGGCGCGAGGCCACTCCCTGACCCGTGTGGGGACGCTCATTCGTACGACCGCGCCCTTGACGGGCATACTTGAGGGCGACTTCCGGGAGAACTCCCGGAACCGGGGAAGGGAATGCAACGTGGACGTCAGCGACAAGCTCGCCGCCATCAGACGGGCGGTCGAAGGAGCTCGGTCGATGCCGATGTCTGCGTCGGTCGTGATCAACAGGGCCGAGCTGGTCGCCCTGGTCGACGACCTCGACCAGGGCATCTCTCAAGCGATGACCGAGGCCTCCGCCGTGATCGCGGAACGCGACGCAGTGATCGACGACGCGCGGCGGACCGCCGATCAGCTGCTCCGAGAGGCCGAGTCCGAGCGTGACCGCCTGGCCTCGGACACCGAGGTCTTCCAGGTCGCCAAGCGCCAGGCCGAGGAGACTCTCGCCAAGGCGGAGGCCGAGGCCGAGGGCCTGCGCAAGGAGATCGACGAGTACGTCGAGTCCAAGCTGGCCAACTTCGAGGTCACCCTGGAGCGCACCACCGAAGCGGTGAAGCGCGGACGCGAGCGGCTTGCGCACCAGAACGGTCGGTACGCCTTCACCGACGAGGAGATCGACGCGATCCGCCTTCCGGAGCACCTGGAGGGCTGATCCTGCCGAGCCGAGCAGAGGGGCGATTTTGTCCCCGGCCCGGCCATGCCGGTAAACTCCCGGATGGATCTGTAGTGCGCCGATGACGAAAGTGAAAGTCCTGAGCAGTCTCGACCCGAGAGCGCCGCTCGTGCTCGATACACGCGAGCTCGGCCGCCGCCCGGGGTCGCAACGTCAGTTCTCCTTCTCTTCACCGGCGCCAGCAGATCTTGGCATTGAGGTTCTACGCGTCCCCGAAGGGTCGCCCATCGAGTTCGAGATCAGGCTCGAGGCGGTCATGGAGGGGGTTCTGGTCACGGGCACGGCTACGGCCGGGCTCGACGGCGAGTGTGTGCGGTGCCTGGAGGGAATCGTCGACGAGGTCGACGCGGACTTCCAGGAGCTCTTCGTCTACGACGACCACGCGCCAGACCTGGACGACGAAGAGCTCGATGTCAGCCGGCTCGAGGGAGACCTGCTCGACCTCGAACCGGTGCTGCGGAACTCGGTGGTGCTCGCACTGCCGTTCCAGCCGCTGTGCCAGGACGACTGTCCGGGACTGTGCCCTGAATGCGGGGCTCGCCTGGCGGACGACCCGACACACCAGCACGACGAACCGATCGATCCCCGCTGGCTGGGGCTCACCCGGATCGCCGCGTTGACCGAAGAGACCGACGAAGCAACCGGTCGGACCAAGTCCGACCCGACTGAGGAGTAATCGTGGCTGTCCCGAAGCGGAAGATGTCGCGCAGCAACACGCGTCACCGTCGCTCGCAGTGGAAGGCGGTCGCCCCTTCGCTGGTGACCTGCGCCAACCCCGCCTGTGGTTCCAAGCACCTGCCGCACCGCGCGTGCGGTGCCTGCGGCCAGTACGGCGCCAAGGCTGAGCGTCGTCAGGTCCTCTGACGCCGTCCATGGCTGACGAGTCGCCGTACGACGACTTGAGGTCCGCGCTCGGCGACCCGATCCTGGACGCCGGGCTGCTTGACCGCGCCTTGACGCACCGGTCGTTCGCCTACGAGAACGGCGGACTTCCCACGAACGAGCGTCTCGAGTTCCTCGGGGACTCAGTGCTCGGTGTCGTCGTCACCGAGAGCCTCTACCGGTCGCACCCTGACCTGTCGGAGGGGCGGCTCGCGAAGCTCCGTGCCGCGGTGGTGAACGCGCGCGCCCTCGCCGACGTCGCCCGCGAGATCGGCGTGGGGGAGTACGTCAAGCTCGGCCGCGGCGAGGAGACGACCGGCGGTCGGGAGAAGGCCTCGATCCTCTCCGACACCGTCGAAGCCCTGATCGGAGCGGTCTACCTCAGTGGCGGCTTCGAGAACGCCGCCGGGGTGATCCACCTCCTGTTCGACCCGATGATGGAGGCGGCGGCCGGCCTCGGTGCCGGCCTCGACTGGAAGACGAGCCTCCAGGAGCTCGCAGCCGAGCACAGCCTCGGCGTGCCCGAGTACGTCCTCGAGGACGACGGGCCCGACCACGAGAAGACGTTCACCGCCCGGGTCCGGGTCGGTGAGGAGCTGTTCGGTCACGGCACCGGACGCTCGAAGAAGGAAGCCGAGCAGCAGGCCGCCGAGACCGCGTACGCCGCCATCGGCGACCGCGAGGCGACCCGCCCCTCCGTCGCCGTCGACTGACCGTGCCGGAGCTGCCCGAGGTCGAGGTGGTCCGGGCTGGGCTCGAGGCCCACGTCCTCGGCTGCGTCGTCTCCGGCGTCGACGTCCTGCACCCGCGCCCGGTACGCCGACACATGGCCGGCCCCGCGGACTTCGCCACCCGGCTGACCGGTCGGACCCTCGTCGGTGCGTGTCGTCGCGGCAAGTACCTCTGGCTGCCGCTCGACAACGGAGACGCCCTGCTCGGTCACCTCGGCATGAGCGGGCAGTTGCTGGTGCAGCCCCCGGACGCGCCGGTCGAACGCCACCTGAGGGTGCGTTTCCGCCTCGCCGCCCCGGCGACCCATGAGCTTCGTTTCGTGGACCAGCGGATGTTCGGTGGGGTGTCGATCTCCGAGGGAGGCGCCGAGCTGCCGCCCGAGATCGCCCACATCGCGCGCGACCCGATCGACCCCCTCTTCGACGACGAGGCGTTCGTGGCCCGGTTGCGCCGGCGCCACGCGGGCGTCAAGAGGCTGCTGCTCGACCAAGGCCTGATCTCCGGAGTGGGCAACATCTACGCCGACGAGGCGCTGTGGCTGGCCGGGGTGCACGGGGACCGGCCCGGGTCGGCCCTGACCCGACGCCAGGTCCTGGAGGTGCTCGCAGCGGCACGGACCGTGATGACGTCCGCCCTGGCCCAGGGCGGCACGTCGTTCGACGCGCTGTACGTCAACGTGAACGGTGAGAGCGGCTACTTCGACCGCTCCCTGACCGCCTACGGTCGGGAGGGTGAGCCCTGCCACCGATGCGGCAGCCCGATCAGGCGGATCGCGTTCATGAACCGCTCGTCGTACTTCTGCCCGACCTGCCAGCCCCGACCGCGGCGCCGGAAATCACCGGATTAGCGACGATTGCGCTGCAGATTGACCGAATCGTGATCTGGTGGGATTCTGGAAGACGGCCCCCTTCCCGGCCCCGGTCGTGGCGTGCGTCCCGACCCGCCAGTTCTGTCCTTCGGAGGATATTCATGGCCAAGGCCCTCCTCGGCTCCATGGGTGGCACAGACCCCCGTATCGCTGGCCGCCTCGCGGCGGAGAACCGCCGGCTCCGCGAACGCGTGGCCGACCTGGAGGCCATGGTCCTCCGGCTTCAGATGGAGAACGACACTCTCGCCTCCCGCGAGCGGACGCTCGCGTCGCGCGGCAAGAAGAGCATGCAGCCCGTCTGAGCACCGTGACCGTCCCGCGGGTCGGTCGTTGAGCCTCTGAGGTCCGCATCGGGCGCGGACGAGGAGGCACACATGAAGCACGGCACCCGCCGTCCGCTGGCAACCACGGCTGCAGCCCTCGGGGCGGCACTTCTGGTCGTTCTGGGCACCGCCACGACGGCCTCGGCCCACGGCGACCTGGATCGGATCCGCGCCGCTCAGGCGCAGTACGGCGACGGCCAGCAGATCCCGCTGGTGACCAGTGCCAACGTCCGGCATGTGGCGGCCGTTCCCGGGTCCGCGGGTATCTCCGGCTGCTTCATGAAGACCGCGCCCCTGTTCGTGACCTCCAACCTCGACTCCGTGAAGGTGTACGGCGTCAAGGACCCGTTGCACCCCACGCTCCTCGGCACGCTGCCCAGCCTCCACTTCGAGAACGAGGCGATGAACTGCGGCGAGCGACGGACCAAGACCGGCATCGAGCGGTTCGTGATGATCGGTGTGGACCTCTACCAGGCGTCGCCGGGGGACATCCAACACGTCAACGCGGGCGGCCGTGAGCTCGTGATCGTCGATGTCAGCGACCCGGCCAACCCGCACATCCGCTCCCGCACGGCGGGCACGACCAGCACCCACACGGTGACCTGCGTGGTCAGCGCCGACTGCCGCTACGCCTACTCCGCCGGCAGCCGGACCACCTTCTCGATCTTCGACCTCAGGCGCCTGAACAAGCCCGTGGAGGTCGACAGCGACCCCGCCACGGCGGGCGTCCAGCCCTTCGCCACGCCTACCGGCGGGCACAAGTGGAACTTCGACAATGCCGGCTACGGCACGCACACGGGCTGGAACGGCAGCTCCATCTGGGATGTCTCCCATCCCCGGAACCCCGAGGTCGTCACGACCACCGGTGACGCCGGGAAGGGCACCGACCCGAAGTACCCCGGCTGGAACGACTTCATCCACCACAACAGCTTCCGGCCCAACGCGGACGCCTTCGTCGCCGGCGCCAAGCCGTCGGTCTCCAACGGCAACGTCCTCCTGGTGACCGAGGAGGACTACGAGCAGACCGACTGCACGCAGGCAGGCTCGTTCCAGACCTGGTGGGTCAAGCGCCTGGACGGCACTCCCGGTGCGATCGTCCCCCTCGACAAGGTCGAGATCTCCGACCTGGGCACGTTCCCACTGCCGCAGGGCGCGTTCTGCTCCGCGCACTGGTTCGACTACAACCCCGCCGGCATCGTCGCTGCCGGGTTCTACGGCGGCGGCACCCAGTTCATCGACGTCCGCAACCCGCGCGACATCAAGTCGTGGGGCTACGCCACGTGGGGCGCCTCGGAGGTGTGGGACACGTACTGGGTCCCGGTGTACCGCCACGGGCGCATGAAGGCCGCGCGGACGAACATCGCCTACTCGGTCGACGCCGTGCGTGGCATCGACGTCTACAGCGTCGACCTCCCGGGAAGCGCCACCGGCGCGGTGCCGGGCGTCTCGCTGTCGGCCGCCACCCCGTTCGGGCTGAGCTGGCCGCGAGACGCGGTCCCGATGCTGCTCGTCGGCGCCGGACTTCTCACGATGGTGGGCCTGCGTCGCCGTCAGGTGACCGGCGCCCGGGTCCAGGCTGGTCGCACGCCCCGCTGACCCTCGCTCGACCGCTCCGGCAGCCGACCGGCGCCGGGCGTGCCCCTACCGGGAGGTGCCCCTTCCGGCGGGTACGCTGTGGCCGCTGACCTTCCCCACGGCACCAGCATGGAACCTCGCCGTCAGCGCGACCGACCGGCCACGCCATGGACCAGCCATGGACCCCGAGGGGAGCACCACCTGTGTACCTGAAGAGCCTGACCCTCAAGGGGTTCAAGTCCTTCGCCTCCTCGACGACCCTTCAGCTCGAGCCGGGCATCACCTGCATCGTCGGACCCAACGGGTCGGGGAAGTCCAACGTCGTCGACGCGCTCGCGTGGGTGATGGGGGAGCAGGGTGCGAAGTCCCTGCGCGGCGGCAAGATGGAGGACGTCATCTTCGCCGGCACCTCCGGGCGCCCGCCGCTGGGCCGCGCCGAGGTGGTGCTGACGATCGACAACACCGACGGTGCGCTGCCGATCGAGTACGCCGAGGTCACGATCAGCCGCACCATGTTCCGCAACGGCGGCTCGGAGTACGCCATCAACGGCAGCTCGTGTCGTCTGCTCGACGTCCAGGAGCTGCTCTCCGACTCCGGGATCGGCCGCGAGATGCACGTCATCGTCGGGCAGGGTCAGCTCGACACGATCCTGCACGCGACCCCGGAGGACCGACGCGGTTTCATCGAGGAGGCGGCCGGTGTCCTCAAGCACCGCAAGCGCAAGGAGAAGGCGCTTCGCAAGCTCGACTCGACCGAGGGCAACCTGACCCGTCTCAGCGACCTTCTCAGCGAGATCCGGCGCCAGCTCAAGCCGCTGGGTCGCCAGGCCGAGGTCGCCCGCCGTGCCGCGGTGGTCCAGGCGGACGTGCGCGACGCCCGCGCTCGCCTGCTGGCCGACGACCTGGCCACCGCCCGGCACGCGCTCCAGCAGGAGCTGGCCGACGAGTCGGTGCTCGCGGGGCGCCGGGCCGAGATCGAGGCCGGACTGACCCGCACCCGTGAGGACGAGAGCCGCCTCGAGGCAGCCCTGCGCGAGGACCTCCCCGCGCTCGCCACCGCCCAGGAGCACTGGTTCGCGCTGTCCGGTCTCCGCGAACGCCTGCGCGGCACCCAGTCGCTAGCCGCGGAGCGGGTCCGCAACGCGCGTGACACCGCGGGTGAGGCCACTGCGGACTCCGGGCGTGATCCCGACGAGCTCGAAGCCGAGGCCGCGGGCATCCAGGAGCGTGAGGCCGAGATCGGCACCGAGGTCGAGGCGAACCGCACCTTGCTCGAGGAGGCGGTCGTCGCCCGCCAGGCCGCCGAGGCGGCGTACGGCGAGGAGGAGCGACGGGTGGCCGGCCTGCTCCGCGCCGCCGCCGACCGACGTGAGGGACTGGCCCGGCTGACCGGCCAGGTCAACGCACTCAGGAGCCGGGCCGCAGCCGCGGGTGACGAGCTGGGTCGCCTGGCCCAAGCACGGGCCGAGGCCCAGGCCCGGGCCGAACGGGCCCAGAGGGACTTCACCGCCCTCGAGACGCGGGTCGCCGGCCTCGATGCCGGGGAGGAGGGGCTGGACGCCGAGCACGAGGGCGCCGCTTCCGCGCTGGCCGACATCGAGGAACGTCTGGCCAAGACGCGCGACGAGGCACAGCTTGCCGAGCGCGAGCGCAGCGCCATGACGGCGCGCAAGGAGGCTCTCGAGCTGGGCCTGAACCGCAAGGACGGGGCGGGTGCGCTGCTCGCCGCCACTGGCGCCGTGTCCGGGCTGCTCGGCTCGGTGGCCGCTCTGCTCTCCGTGCGCAACGGGTACGAAGCCGCCGTCGCAGCCGCTCTGGGCGGTGCCGCCGACGCCGTGGCCGTCACCGACCTCGATGCCGCCGTCGGCGCGATCGCCCGTCTCAAGACCGATGATCTCGGCCGGGCCGGAATCCTGCTGGGCGGAGCGTCGGTCGACGACACCGCCTGGCCGGGGCTTCCGGCCGGAGCCGTCTACGCCACCGACGTGGTCGAGGCGCCCGACGACCTGCGCGCCGCGCTGTCCCGGCTGCTGTTCAAGATCGTGGTCGTCGACGACATCGTCGCCGCACGCCGACTCGTCGCCGAGGTGCCCGACCTCACCGCGGTCACCCGCGACGGGGACCTGATCGGCGCGCACTTCGCTGCCGGTGGCTCGGCCTCGCAACCGAGCCTCCTCGAGGTTCAGGCAGCCGTCGACGAGGCCACGGAGTCTCTCGCCGAAGCGGTCCGCTCGTGCGAGCGGCTCGGCTTCGAGGTCTCCCGCCTGGAGTCCGAGCGGGTCGAGGCCCAGCACCGCGTCGACGTCGCTCTCGCCCGCCTGCACGAGTCCGACGCCACCCTGGCTGCCGTCGCCGAGGAGCTGGCCATGTACGGCTCTCAGAGCCGCTCGGCCCGAGGCGAGGCGGAGCGGATCGCCCAGGCGATCGAGTCGGCGGAGGTCGCGCGCGACAAGGACCTGGCCGGCCTCGCGGAGCTTGAGGCGCGACTCGCCGCGGCGGAGGACTCCCCCGACGAGGAGCCCGACACCTCGGCGAGGGAGGCCCGAGCCGAGGAGGCCAAGGCGGCCCGGCAGGCCGAGATGGACTGCCGGCTCGCCCTGCGCACGGCCGAGGAGCGCGCCCGAGCCCTGCACGGACGGGCCGACTCGCTGTTCCGTGCCGCGCAGGCGGAGCGGGACGCCCGGGCCCGCGCTGTGGCCCGGCGGGAGCGCCTGATGCGTGAGGGCAGGGTCGCCGAGGCCGTCAGCCGCGGCGTCGTGGTCGTGCTCGACCGACTGGAGCACTCGGTCGCCGCAGCGACCGCTGCCCGGGCCGGGGTGGAGCAGGCACGGGCCGGCCGTGAGCAGGAGCTCATCGAGGCCAGGACCCGCCTGCGCGACCTCGGACGCGAGCACGACGAGCTCGTCAACACCGTGCACCGTGACGAGATGGCACGCACCCAGCAGCGGATGCGCATCGAACAGTTCGAGGAGCGGGCCCTCGACGAGCTGGGTCTGGACCCGGACATCCTGGTCGCCGAGTACGGCCCCGACCAGCTGGTCCCGGTGCTGGCGCCCCTGAACGAGGACGGCAGCGAGCCCGACGAGGTCGAGCCGGTCGCCTACGTGCGCGAGGAGCAGCAGAAGCGGCTGCGCTCGGCCGAGCGCTCGCTGTCGATGCTCGGCAAGGTCAACCCGCTGGCGCTCGAGGAGTTCTCGGCGCTGGAGGAGCGGCACAAGTTCCTCACCGAGCAGCTCGAGGACCTGCGCAAGACCCGTCGAGACCTGCTCGACATCGTCCGCGAGGTCGATGAGCGGGTCGAGCAGGTGTTCGCCACGGCGTACGCCGACGTCAGCAAGGCCTTCGACTCGACCTTCGAACGACTCTTCCCCGGCGGCGAGGGACGTCTGGTCCTGACCGACCCGTCGAACATGCTCGAGACCGGGGTCGAGGTCGAGGCCCGACCCCCGGGCAAGCGGGTCAAGCGGCTGTCCCTGCTCTCCGGTGGTGAGAGGTCGCTGGTCGCGGTGGCCTTCCTCGTGGCCCTGTTCAAGGCACGACCGTCGCCGTTCTACATCCTCGACGAGGTCGAGGCGGCCCTCGACGACACCAACCTCGGTCGGCTCCTGGAGATCTACGAAGAGCTCCGCGAGACCTCCCAGCTCCTCGTCATCACGCACCAGAAGCGCACCATGGAGGTCGGGGATGCGTTGTACGGCGTCACGATGCGCGGTGACGGTGTGTCTGCGGTGATCTCCCAGCGCCTGCGCGAGGCCGAGCCGGCGTGAGTGACGACCGGCCCAGTCGCGACGACTACGTCGCCTGGCGGGAGATCACGACCCGCTGGCGCGACGACGACGCCTACGGCCACATGAACAACGCCACCTACTACGAGCTGTTCGACACCGCGGTGAACGCGCACCTGTACGACGCCACCGGCCTCGATGTCCGCTCCCTACCGGTGATCGGGGTTGTGGCCGAGACGTCGTGCCGGTACTACCGTGAGCTCGGCTTCCCGGCGCCGGTGCAGACGGGCCTGGTGGTCGACAAGGTCGGCACCTCCTCTGTCATCTACCGGATCGGCCTCTTCCAGGGCGATCCTGCGGGCGAGGGGTCGGAGATCGCCGCCGAGGGCCGCTTCGTGCACGTCTATGTCGACAACACTCCTGGCGCGGGCCGGCGGGTGGCCCCGATCCCCGACGAGATCCGCGCCGCCGTCACCCCGCTGCTGCGCTGACCAGCCTTCGGGACGATGGCCCGGTCCTGGGTGACGTGAGGCACACGGCAGGCTCGCGAGAGCGTTTCGATCCGGACATGTGGGGCATAGTGGCAGGGTGATCTGGATCCTGCTGGTGATGCTGTTGATTCTGCTGCTTGCCGGCAGCGTGCTGGTCTACGTGACCTACCCGCACCGCGGCGAGGAGGTCCCCCGCGCGTCCTGGCTCGGCCAGGCGATGCGCCGCGGGGTCGACCAGCTGCCCACGATCGACAACCAGCGCGAGTGGACCCGCCAGGGCTGAAGGTGTCCGTCCCGAGTGCGAGTGCGACATCCGCGCGCCCGGATAGCCTGACGCTACGCACCAGTCGTGAGCTGGGTCCGGAGCGTCGCAAACATCTCGTCCCAGAACTCGAAGCTCGTGCTCCCGTGCCCCTTGCCTTCCCGGATGACGAGGGTGGCAGTGGGGATCCTTTCGGCGAGCCAATGCCCGTGCGCGAGTGACACAAGGCGGTCTTGGTCGCCGTACCAGAGCCACGTCGGGCAGCTGACCTCCGAGGGGTCGATGTCCCACTCGCCTCCCCAGGCGACGTTGTCCCGGGCGTACCCGTCGTACGTGCGCAGGGCATCACGCAAGTCAGCAGCCCAGTAGCGTCTGACGTCATCGTCGAGCCAGAGGGTCTCCTCTGGGCGAGCGTGGGCGAAGAATGCCTTCACCATGTCCTCGTCGTCCCTTGCGAGGAGACTGTCGAACTCGGTCTCCGCTTGTCTGAGGAAACCATCGAGCGCGGCGGAAACCTTCCCCGCGTCCGCAAGAGCGAGCAGGCGACGCTCCGGATCCTCCGGGACTGGCGGATCGATCAACCTCCATGGCCCGACGCCCGCGGCGACGCCGATGCCGCGCACTCGTCCAGGTGCCGCCAGCCCGGTTGCGAGCGCGTACGGACCGCCACCGGATGTCCCCAGAACGGCGAATTCATGGATGCCGAAAGCATCGGCAACACCGACGGCGTCCTCGCCCACCGACGCAAGACTGGGTGGCGTCTCGGCCGAACTGCCGTAGCCAGGTCGGTTGAAGGACACGAGACGGACCTTCTGTCGGCGGGCTGCGCCGTCTCCCAAGACCGCCTGCAGACGGCTCGCTGGCGTTCCGTGGTGAAAGATGACGGGCACACCGCTCGGATCGCCGACCTCCCACGCGCTCACCGCTTGCCCCGTTGGAAGGACGAGCACTCGGTGGGAACCCGGCAGAGCGGCCATGGGTACATGGTGACACCCCGACCCGAGACCTGCCGAGATCGGCAGCGGAGTGCACCTACGGGTGGAACCGGACGCAGCCCCCGACAGTGCTGTCGGGGCTCAGCAGGGCATTTGGTTGGATGGGGCCGTGGGTGACTCTCTGTATCTGATCCTCGCGATCGCTGCCATCGCGCTGCTGCTGGTCGTCGGCTTCGTCGCCAGCGCTGCACGCCGTCGTACGACGCGACCCGACGAGGCGACCAGGAGCGTCCCCTCGACAACCGGGGAGCCGCAGGTCGGTGAGGACGCCGAGGTCCCCCGGGACACCCCGACCCGGACCATCGAGGACGCCGCCCTCCCGCCGGGGCCCTCCACCCCCACGCTGGAGCGCCCCGAGTCGGCAGCGAGTCGGCTGGTCCGGCTGCGGCAACGGCTGGCCGGCTCTCAGGGCGGCCTCGGACGGGGGCTGCTGGCGCTGCTCTCACGGGACCGGATCGACGAGGACACCTGGGAGAGCATCGAGGACACCCTGCTCACCGCGGATCTCGGCGTGGCTCCCACCCAGGAGCTGGTCGACCGCCTCCGCACCCGGATCCGGGTGGAGGGCCAGGACCCTGGCGCCGTCCGCGACGTGCTCCGGGAGGAGCTGCTGGCGCTGGTCGACCCTGCGCTCGACCGCCGGCTCGACACCCACCGGCATGACGGGATGCCCGGCGTGGTGCTCGTGGTCGGCGTCAACGGCACCGGCAAGACCACGACCGTCGGCAAGCTCGCCCGGGTGCTGGTCGCCGAGGGACAGTCCGTGGTCCTGGGTGCGGCTGACACCTTCCGTGCCGCGGCCGCCGAGCAGCTCACCACGTGGGGTGACCGGGTCGGCGTCCCCGTCATCCGCGGTCCCGAGGGGACGGACCCGGCCAGCGTTGCGTTCGAGTCGGTCAAGGAGGGCATCACCCGCGAGGTGGACGTCGTCATCGTCGACACGGCGGGGCGCCTGCAGAACAAGGCCGGTCTCATGGACGAGCTCGGCAAGGTCAAGCGCGTCATCGAGAAGCAGACGACCGTGACCGAGGTGCTGCTGGTGCTCGACGCCACCACGGGCCAGAACGGCCTGACCCAGGCGCGCGTGTTCAGCGAGGTCGTCGACGTCACCGGGGTCGTCCTCACCAAGCTCGACGGCTCTGCCAAGGGCGGCATCGTCGTCGCCGTTCAACGAGCCCTCGGGGTGCCCGTCAAGCTCGTCGGCCTGGGGGAGGGCGCCGACGACCTGGCGCCGTTCGACCCCGAGGCCTTCGTCGACGCGATCTTGTCCTGACCGCCCGGACTGCCCGGATCCGTCACCTGCCGGTAACACCCCTGGTGAACCGTCACCTGCGCGAAACACACGTTGTCGGCACCTGAAACCTCTGCTTGCCAGTGTGTCGCTCACTGGGGCGGTGGTGGCACGACAGTGACGTCGTACCTCGCGCATCTCCCCCTCGAAGCGATCAACGAGGTAGAGACACATGGATACTGGCGACACTGCCTGGGTGTTGACATCAGCGGCCTTGGTGCTCCTGATGACTCCCGGCCTCGCACTCTTCTACGGCGGCATGGTCCGCGCCAAGAGCGTCCTGAACATGATGATGATGAGCTTCGGCGCACTCGCGCTCATCAGCGTCCTGTGGGTGGTCTACGGCTACTCCATCGCCTTCGGCAACGACGTCGGCGGAGGTCTCGCCGGCAACCCCTTCGACTTCTTCGGTCTCTCGCAGCTGATCGGCACCAACGCCGACAAGGGCTACGCGGCGACCCACCTGGTGGGCACGATCCCCGCCATGGCGTTCGTCGCCTTCCAGGCGGTGTTCGCGATCATCACGGTCGCACTGATCTCCGGCGCGATCGCCGACCGGGCGAAGTTCGGGCCTTGGCTGGTCTTCGCGGGAGTCTGGGCGACCGTCGTCTACTTCCCCGTTGCGCACTGGGTCTTCGCCTTCGACGGCGGCCAGTCCGAGACCGGCGGGTGGATCGCCAACAAGCTGGCGGCGATCGACTTCGCCGGAGGTACGGCGGTCCACATCAACGCCGGCGCTGCCGGCCTGGCGCTCGCGATCGTGCTCGGTAGGCGCGTCGGGTGGAAGCGTGACCCGATGCGCCCGCACAACCTGCCGCTGGTGATGATCGGCGCGGGCCTGCTCTGGTTCGGCTGGTTCGGCTTCAACGCCGGATCCGCCCTGTCCGCCAACGGCTCGGCTGCCGAGGTCTGGGTGACCACCCTGGTGGCGACCGGTGCGGCAGCGCTCGGCTGGCTGCTCGTGGAGCGGATCCGCGACGGTCACGCCACGTCGCTGGGTGCCGCCTCGGGTGTGGTCGCCGGACTCGTGGCGATCACGCCGTCGTGCTCCTCGGTGACCCCGATGGGTGCGATCGCGGTCGGCGCCCTGGCCGGGGTCTTCTGCGCCCTGGCTGTCGGGCTGAAGTTCCGCTTCGGCATCGACGACTCGCTCGACGTGGTCGGAGTCCACCTCGTCGGTGGGCTCTGGGGCACCCTGGCGGTCGGCCTGTTCGCCTCTGCGGCCACCGCCGCGGGCGTCGACGGCCTCTTCTACGGCGGCGGCATCGACCAGCTGTGGCGTCAGGCGGTGGGCGCCTTCGCCGTGCTGCTGTTCTCCTTCGTCCTCACCCTGGCGATCGGGACCGCGATCCAGAGGACCATCGGCTTCCGGATCGACGAGGAGGACGAGGTCGAGGGCATCGACAGCGTCGAGCACGCGGAGTCGGCGTACGACTTCGCGACATCCGGCGGAGGCGGTCGGGCCCTGGTCGGGTCCGCCTTCCCCCCGGCCACCACCCAGGCTGACGCCGAGGCACGAGGAGTCAACGCATGAAGCTCATCACCGCGGTGATCAAGCCGCACAAGTGGGAAGAGGTCCGCGAGGCCCTCGAGACCTTCGGGGTGACCGGAATGACGGTCAGCGAGGTCTCCGGCTACGGCCGGCAGAAGGGCCACACCGAGGTCTACCGCGGCGCGGAGTACGACATCGCGCTGGTCCCGAAGATCCGGATCGAGATCGTCGTCGAGGGGGACGACGTGGACGATGTCGTGGGGATCGTGGTCAAGGCCGCCCAGACCGGGCGGATCGGTGACGGCAAGGTCTGGGTCTCCTCGGTGGACACGGTCGTCCGCGTTCGCACGGGGGAGCGCGACGAGGCGGCGGTCTGAGAGCCACCCTGCACCGACCCGGTAGGACGGCCGTAACACGGTCGTAACATTCCGGCGGATACGTCACGCGTGCGAAACACGTGGCGTGTCCGCCGGAAACCTGCTGGCGAGATCCTCCTGCGCATGCCTGATCTAGCCGCTGGCGCCATCCGCATCGACTCCGGGGACACGGCCTGGCTGCTCGCCTCGGCAGCCCTGGTGCTCCTGATGGCCCCCGGGCTGGCGCTCTTCTACGGCGGTATGGTCCGCAGCAAGAGCGTCCTGAACATGATGATGATGACGTTCGGAGCGCTTGCCGCGATCACCGTCCTCTGGGTGCTCGTCGGCTACTCCCTGGCCTTCGGGGACGACGTGGGGTTCGGCCTTCTCGGCAACCCGCGCAGTACGCCGGCCTGCAGTCCCTGCTGGTGCCCACTGCCGACGGCTGGCTGAGCGTCCCGATCATTCTCTTCGCCGTCTTCCAGGGACTCTTCTGCGTGATCACCGGGGCCCTCGTGTCCGGAGCCATCGCGGACCGCACCAGGTTCGGCGCCTGGATGCTGTTCGTGTCGATCTGGACCCTTGCGGTCTACGCCCCGATCGCGCACTGGGTCTTCGACGCCGACCGACCCGGACACTCCGGTGGGTGGCTGGTGAACAGCGTCGGTCTCGTGGACTTCGCCGGGGGCACGGCGGTCGAGATCTGCTCCGGCGCATCCGCGCTGGCCCTGGCCCTCGTCGTGGGCCGCCGGGTGGGCTTCGGCAAGGACCCGATGCGTCCGCACAACCTGACCCTGGTCATGCTCGGCGCAGGCCTGCTGTGGTTCGGCTGGTTCGGGTTCAACGCCGGCTCCGCGCTCGGCGCCAACCACACCGCCGCCGTCGTCTTCACCAACACGCTGTGCGCCGGAGCCTCCGGCGCGCTCGGCTGGCTGGCGCTCGAACGGCGACGGGACGGTCACGCCACCTCGCTCGGTGCCGCCTCGGGCATGGTCGCCGGGCTGGTCGCGATCACACCCAGCTGCTCGTCTCTCTCGCCGCTCGGCGCGCTCGTGATGGGTGCCGTGGCCGGTGTGGTCTGCGCCCTCGCGGTCGGCATGAAGTACCGGTGGCGGTACGACGACTCCCTCGACGTGGTCGGCGTACACCTGGTGGGTGGCCTGGTCGGCACGATCGGCATCGGGCTGCTCGCCACGGATCTGGCGCCAGCGGGTGTCTCCGGCCTGCTCTACGGTGGAGGCGTCGACCAGCTGGGCAGGCAGGTCCTCTCCGGCGCGGCGGTTCTGGTGTACGCCTTCGTGGTCTCGGGCCTGCTCGCGTGGGTGGTCGACCGGGTGCTCGGCTTCCGGGTCGACGAGGAGCACGAGGTCACCGGGATCGACCTCAGCGTCCATGCCGAGACCGCCTACGACCTGCACGCCACAGCCGGCGCCCGCGCCGGAGGCTCGATCCTCGGGTCGGGTGGACATCTCCATCGAGAAGGGAACGACGGATGAAGCTCGTCACCGCGGTCATCAAGCCGCACAAGTGGGAGGACGTCCGGTCCGCGCTCGAGGCGGTCGGGGTCACCGGGATGACGGTGATGGAGGTCTCCGGCTACGGCCGGCAGAAGGGTCACACGGAGGTCTACCGCGGCGCCGAGTACGACATCGCACTCGTGCCGAAGATCCGGCTCGAGATCGTCGTCGACGACGATGACGTCGAGGCAGTAGTCGACGCCGTGGTCTCCAGCGCCCAGACCGGGCGGATCGGCGACGGCAAGGTCTGGGTGACGCCGGTGGAGACCGCCGTGCGGGTGCGCACGGGGGAGCGCGACCAGTCCGCGATCTGACCCCATGACCGACCTCGACCGACGGCTCCGGGCCCAGGAGGCGGACGCACTCTGCACGAGTGCGTACGCCGA
Organism: uncultured Actinomycetota bacterium; assembly: GCA_963740525.1. GTDB lineage: Bacteria > Actinomycetota > Actinomycetes > Propionibacteriales > Nocardioidaceae > CAVUEG01. Next base: position 35,182 of record CAVUEG010000001.1, on the reverse strand, counting down.
CACCGTGGGCGTCGTCTCGGGGGTCGCGCTGGTGGCCGTCGGTGGCTACGGACGGGCCGAGCTGGCGCCGTACAGCGACCTCGACGTGGTCCTGATCCACGATGACGCCGTCGACCCGGGCGAGGCCGCGGGCAAGATCTGGTACCCGCTCTGGGACTCCGGCGCCACGATCGACCACTCGGTGCGGGGGCTCACCGAGGCGGCGCAGTCCGCGGCGGGCGACCTCAAGGTCGCGCTCGGGCTGCTCGACGCGCGACACCTCGCCGGCGACCCGAACCTCACCCTCCGGCTGCGCAGCTCGCTGCTGACCCAGTGGCGCCGCGACGCTCGCCATCGGCTCGGCGACCTCCGCAGGCTGGTGGACTCGCGCAGCGACCGCCTCGGCGAGCTCGCCCACGCCGCCGTACCCGACCTCAAGGAGTCGATCGGAGGGCTCCGTGACGCGACCACGCTGAAGGCGCTCGTCGCCACCTGGCTCGTCGACGTCCCGCACGCGGACCTCGAGCGCTGCCGGACCTCGCTGCTCGACGTGCGCGACGCGCTTCACACCGTCGCCGGGCGGGCCACGGACCGGGTCGCCCCGGAGTACTGGCCGGAGATGGCCGAGCTGCTCAACCTCCCGGACGGCGTGGCCGCGCAGATCCACACCCGCCAGCTGGGACGACGGATGACCCACCTGTCCCGGCTCACCTGGCACCGTGTGGACTCGGTCCTCAGACGGCCCGAGGGCGTGACAGTCCGGAGGCCGGCGCTGGTTCCCATCGGTCGGGGCCTGGCCCTGCACGGCGACGAGCTTGTCCTCGACGGCAAGGTCCGCCCGGAGCAGGACCCGCTGCTGCTGCTTCGCGCCGGTGCGGAGGCAGCCGAGCGTGGCGTCGTGCTGGCGCCGGCCACCGCGGCCCGGCTGGCCCGCGATGGGCGCCCGCTGCCCGAGCCGTGGGCCGAGGATGCCCGCGAGCTCCTCACCCGTCTGCTGGCCGCCGGACGGGGGCTCCTCGGGGTCTGGGAGACCCTGGACGAGACCGAGGGGCTGCGCCTGTTCCTGCCCGAGTGGGAGCACGTTCGCCTCCTTCCGCACGCCTCGTCCATCCACCGGTTCACCGTCGACCGGCACATGGTCGAGACCTGCATCGAGGCGTCCGCACTGATCCGTCGTGTGGCCCGTCCCGACGTCCTGATGGTGGCGGCGCTCCTGCACGACATCGGCAAGGGTCGGGAGATCGAGCACTGCGAGGCGGGGGAGCCGCTGGCCCGCGCCATCGCGACCCGCATGGGCTTCGGGGAGCGTGAGGTGGACCTGGTCGCGGGTCTCGTGCGCTGGCACCTGCTGCTCGCGGGCACCGCCACCACCCGCGACCTCGATGACCCCGCGACCGTCGAGCACGTCGCCGGACTGCTGGCCGACGTGGAGATGCTCGACCTGCTCGAGGTGCTCACCGAGGCGGATGCCCGCGCCACGTCCCCCCAGGCGTGGACCGACTGGCGGGCTCGGCTGGTCGGCGAGCTGGCGGCACGGGTGCGGGCACGGCTGGTGCACAACGAGCTCCCGGCGGTGGAGGACGCCGTGCACGCGGTCGAGATCAGTCAGGCCCTTCGCGAGGACCCGGACCGCGTCGACGTGAGGGTCGAGACGGTGGGTGCTGGAAGCACGGACGGACCGGGCTCCCAGGCCCGGGTCACGCTCGTGGCCAGGGACCGGGTCGGGCTGATGGCGGACCAGGCGGCCGCGCTGGCCCTGCAACGGGTCTCGGTGCGGGCGGCCCGGGTCTGGACGCAGGGCGAGTACGCCGTCTCGATCTGGGACGTCGACCGCCCCGACCTGGACGCCGCGGTTCTCCGCCAGGTCCTGCGCCGGGTGACCACCGACGGCGCCGCCGACAAGCTGGGCCGTGCGGTGCCCTCACGGCTCGAGCCGACCGTGCGGGTCCGGCACGAGATCAGCGCCGACGCCACCGGTCTCGAGGTGCGGATGGACGACCGTCCAGGAGTCGTGCACCTCGTGGCCGCTGCCCTAGCCGGCCTCCAGATCGTGGTGCGTTCGGCGCACGTCACCACGATCGGACCCCAGGCGGTCGACATCTTCTACGTCCGCGAGTATTCCGGTGGCCCGTTGACCGAGGAGCGGGCCGAGGCTGCGGCCCACGCCGTACGAGAGGCGTTGCTCGCCACCGTTACCCTTGACCCCTGACCTGGCTCAGCTGCCGGGCCGGGCCACCTGCAGCACCCGCCAGCCACCGACCGAGGACTGACCAGACTTGTTTGCGACTCTTTCGGACCGTCTCGCCGACACCTTCAAGAACCTGCGCGGCAAGGGGCGCCTCTCCGAGGCCGACATCGACGCGACGGCGCGTGACATCCGGATCGCCCTGCTCGAGGCCGATGTCGCCCTGCCCGTGGTCAAGGAGTTCGTCGGTGCCGTCAAGGAGCGGGCACGCGGGGCCGAGGTCAGCCAGGCGCTGAACCCGGCCCAGCAGATCATCAAGATCGTCAACGAGGAGCTCGTCTCGATCCTCGGCGGCGAGACCCGCCGACTGCGGTTCGCCAAGAACCCGCCCACGGTGATCATGCTCGCCGGCCTCCAGGGCGCCGGCAAGACGACCTTGGCCGCCAAGCTCGGCCTCTGGCTCAAGGAGCAGGGTCGCAGCCCCATGCTCGTCGCGGCCGACCTCCAGCGACCGAACGCGGTCAACCAGCTGCAGGTGAACGGCGAGCGGGCCGGCGTCACCGTCTTCGCGCCCGAGCCTGGCAACGGTGTCGGCGACCCGGTCGCGGTGGCGCGTGCCGGCGTGGACGAGGCCCGCCGCACCCTGCACGACGTGGTCATCGTGGACACCGCGGGACGGCTCGGTGTCGATGCCGAGCTCATGCAGCAGGCCGCGGACATCCGCGACGCAGTCTCCCCCGACGAGGTGCTGTTCGTCGTCGACGCCATGATCGGCCAGGACGCGGTGACCACGGCGCAGGCGTTCCTCGACGGGGTCGGCTTCGACGGCGTGGTCCTCTCCAAGCTCGACGGCGACGCCCGGGGTGGTGCGGCGCTCTCGGTCGCCAGCATCACCGGGCGCCCGGTCATGTTCGCCTCGAACGGCGAGAAGCTCACCGACTTCGACCTGTTCCACCCGGACCGGATGGCCTCGCGGATCCTCGACATGGGCGACGTGATGACGCTCATCGAGCAGGCGGAGAAGTCCTTCGACGCCGAGTCCGCGGCGAAGGCGGCGGCCAAGCTCAGCGGCCAGGGCGGCGACTTCACGCTGGATGACTTCCTCGAGCAGATGCAGGCCGTGCGCAAGATGGGCTCGCTGTCCAAGATCATGGGCATGCTGCCGGGCATGGGTCAGTTCCGCGACCAGCTCGAGAACTTCGACGAGCGCGAGATCGACCGGATCCAGGCCGTGATCCAGTCCATGACGCCCGCCGAGCGCGCCAACCCCAAGCTGATCGACGGCTCCCGACGGGCCCGGATCGCACGGGGCTCGGGCCGTCAGGTCTCCGACGTGAACACGCTCGTCGACCGCTTCTTCGAGGCCCGCAAGATGATGATGGCGATGGCCAAGGGTGGCGGCGGCATGCCGGGGATGCCGGGCATGCCTGGCCTCCCCGGGATGGGGATGCCCGGAGCCGGGAAGCGGGCCAAGGGCAAGCAACAGGCCAAGAAGACCAAGAACAAGCGCGTCTCCGGCAACCCAGCCAAGCGGGCCGCCGAGGAGAAGGCGACGACGGAGAAGCCGGCGGGCGGGGGCAACCCGTTCGGTCTCCCGGCTGGGACCGACTTCGACCCCGACAGTGTCGACCTCCCCGCCGACCTTGCGAAGTACCTCAAGTAGCCGTCCCGGTGAGCAGCACACTCGTGGTCGACGCCGCGAACGTCGTGGGGAGCCGTCCTGACGGATGGTGGAAGGACCGGGCGGCCGCCGCCCGCCGCCTGCACGAGGGGCTCCTGGTCGCGGACACGCCGTACGACGAGGTCGTGCTGGTCCTGGAGGGGCAGGCCAAGGCGGGTGTCCGAGCGGGTACTGACGGACACGTGCGCACGGTGCATGCCAAGGGCAGCGGGGACGAGACGATCGTCACCGAGACCGCCAGGGCGGCAACGCCGGGAAGCCGGGTGCTCGTCGTCACAGCCGACCGGTTCCTGAGGGCGCGCGTCGAAGGGCTCGGCGCCCAGGCGATGAGTCCCTCGTGGCTCCTGGACCAGCTGCCCCAGGCGCGCAGGTAGCGTCCCGGTCATGACAGCACTGAGGGTGAGAGGGCCGGTCCTGCCGGACGGCGAGGTTCGCGACGTCTACGTGGTCGATGGTCGCGTGACCTACGAGCCCGTCGCGTCGGCCGAGATGCTCGCTGAAGGGTGGATCGTCCCTGGCCTCGTCGACGCGCACTGCCACATCGGCCTCGACGAGAACGGCGCCGTGCCCGAGGACGTGCAGGAGGAGCAGGCGCTGGCCGACCGCGACGCCGGCACGCTCCTGGTCCGGGACTGCGGGTCCGCCGCGGACACGTCGTGGATCCATGATCGCGAGGACCTTCCGCGACTCATCCGGGCCGGACGCCACCTGGCCCGACCCCGTCGCTACATCCGCAACTACGCCCATGAGATCGAGCCGGAGGACCTTGCGGTGTACGTCGCCCAGGAGGCTCGGCGCGGCGACGGCTGGGTCAAGCTGGTCGGCGACTGGATCGAGCGTGACGCCGGCGACCTGACCCCGCTGTGGCCCCGCGACGCGCTGGACGAGGCGATGCGCACCGCCCACGAACTCGGCGCCAGGGTGACGGCTCACGTGTTCGGCGAGGCGGCCCTGCCCGACCTGATCGGGTCCGGCATCGACTGCATCGAGCACGGGACCGGCCTGTCGCAGGACCTGGTCGATGCGATGGTGGAGCGCGGCGTGGCCCTCGTCCCGACCGTCAAGCAGCTGGGGAACTTCCCCGGCTACGCCGACGCGGGCGAGGAGAAGTTCCCCGGCTACGCCCGGCACATGCGCGAGCTCTACGCATCCCGCAAGGACACGATCGGCGCGGCGTACGAGGCAGGGGTGGCGATCTATGCGGGGACCGACGCCGGGGGCGTGCTCCCGCACGGGTTGATCGGCGACGAGGTTCTCGAGCTCACGGAGTACGGCCTCACGCCGTACGACGCGCTCGGTGCCGCGTCCTGGCGCGCCCGTGGCTGGCTCGGCCTGCCCGGCACCCTCGAGGAGGGAACCCCGGCCGACTTCTGCGTCTACGCCTCCGACCCGCTGAAGGACCTGCGAGTGCTCGCGGCCCCCAAGCGGATCGTCCTGCGAGGTCGCGTGGTCGCGTAGCCGACCGACCCGGCATGCTCGATTGGAGGTCCGGGCGGGGTGTCTGGCACAATGTGCCGCTGAGTCCTGTGCGGACGGACCCTCTCATCCGACCGTGCAGCGCCCATCGATCGACCAGGCCGTGTCCCCACCCGGCGGGCGTCGTTCACCCACACCACAATTTCGAGGAGACACCACAAACGTGGCCGTCAAGATCCGTCTGAAGCGCATGGGCAAGATCCGTCAGCCCTACTACCGCATCGTCGTCGTCGACTCCCGCAAGAAGCGGGACGGCAAGGTCATCGAGGAGATCGGCAAGTACCACCCCAAGGAGGAGCCGTCGTCATCGACCTCGTCTCCGACCGGGCGCAGTACTGGCTGGGCGTCGGCGCCCAGCCGTCCGAGGCCGTCGAGGCTCTGCTCAAGATCACCGGCGACTGGCAGAAGTTCAAGGGCCTTCCGGGCACCGAGGGCACCTTGAGGATGGCCGAGCCCAAGCGGGACAAGGCCGAGATCTTCAACGAGGCGCTCAAGGAGTGCCGGCAACGAGCCCAAGGGCGACGCCGTCACCAAGAAGGCGAAGTCCGAGAAGCCCGAGAAGAAGGCTGACGCCAAGGCTGAGCCGAAGGCCGACGCCAAGACCGAGGCTCCGGCCGAGGCTGAGGCCAAGACCGAGGCCAAGACCGAGGCGCCCGCCGCGGAGGCTCCGGAGGCCGACAAGGCCCCCGAGAAGACCGAGGCTCCCGCCGAGGCTGAGGCTGAGGCCAAGACCGAGGCGCCCGCCGCGGACGCTCCGGAGGCCGACAAGGCCCCCGAGAAGACCGAGGCCTGAGGCCGATGCTGGCTGAGGCGCTCGAGCACCTGGTGCGGGGCATCGTCGAGCACCCGGACGACGTCTCGGTGCGCGACAAGCAGATGCGTCACGGCTCGATCCTCGAGGTCCGGGTGAATCCCGAGGACCTCGGCAAGGTGATCGGCCGCGGCGGACGTACGGCGACCGCCTTCCGCACCGTCATCAACGGCCTCGCCGGTCGTGACGGTGCGCGTGTCGACTTCGTCGATGTCGACCGTCGTCGCTGAGACGACAGGGCCCACGCGGGTCGACACTCGCCGAGCCCGGTGCAGAGTCACGCACGACTGAACGTCGAATGGGGAGGCCGTCCCGGTCTCCCCATTCGTGCTCCCTCCACTTCCATCACTCCGCAGGAGCAGACCAGGTGAGCCGAACTACCGACGTAGTGGTGGGCCGGATCGGCAAGCCCCACGGCCTGCGCGGTGAGGTCACGGTGGAGCTCCGCACCGACGAGCCCGACGCGCGGTTCGCGCCCGGCACGGTGCTGGACGTCGAGGCACCCGACCAGCTACCCGCCGGGGCCGCAAGACCGACCACGCTCCTGGTCGAGTCGATCCGCTGGCACCAGGAGCGGCTGCTCGTCAGCTTCGCCGAGGTCGACGACCGCAACGCGGCCGAGGCGCTCCGAGGACTCTTCCTGCGGACGACGATCGACCTCGACGAGACCCCTGAGGATCCCGAGGAGTTCTACGACCACCAGCTGGTCGGGCTCGGCGTGGTCGACACGGCCGCGCAGCCACTCGGCGAGATCAGGGGAGTGGTCCACGGGGCGGCCCAGGACCTGCTCTCCATCAGGACCACCGACGGCCGCGACGTCCTCGTGCCGTTCGTCGCTGCCCTGGTCCCGACCGTCGACCTCGAAGCCGGCCTGATCGTCGTGGAGGACCGTCCCGGTCTGGTCGCGCCCGACCCGGAGCAGGACTGACGATGCGCATCGACGTGGTCTCGATCTTCCCTGCCTACCTCGATGCGCTGGGGCTCTCCCTGCCCGGCAAGGCGAGGGAGTCCGGGTTGCTCGACCTGCGGGTCCACGACCTGCGGCAGTGGGCTCACGACCGGCATCGGACCGTCGATGACACGCCGTACGGCGGCGGTGCGGGCATGGTGATGAAACCAGAGCCGTGGGGGGAGGCCCTCGACGAGCTCCTCACTGAGGAGACCGTGCTGGTCGTCCCCACACCCGCCGGTGAGGTCTTCACCCAGCAGACGGCTCGCGAGCTGGCTGCCGAGAGCCATCTGGTCTTCGCGTGCGGTCGCTACGAGGGGATCGACCAGCGGGTCATCGACCATGCGGCCGGTCGCGTGCGGGTGCGCGAGCTCTCGCTCGGCGACTACGTCCTCAACGGGGGCGAGGTCGCTGCGCTGGCAGTGGTGGAGGCGGTCGTCCGGCTGCTGCCCGGCTTCATGGGCAACCCCGGCTCCCTGACCGAGGAGTCGCACGAGGCGGGGCTGCTCGAGTACCCGGTCTACACGAAACCCCCGACGTGGCGCGGTCTCGACGTACCCGACGTGCTCCGCGGCGGAGACCATGGCGCCGTGCGGACCTGGCGTCGCGAGCAGTCCGTCCGCCGTACCGTGGCCCGCCGACCTGACCTCCTTGCTGCCGGCGCCGGCGTCGGTCCGGACGAGCTGGTCCCCGTGCCCGCGGTCCGTGCGGACGGTCCCGAGATCTACGTGCTGCAACGGTCGGCCGCGGTCGGCGACGTGCAGGCCGATCCCGCGCTGGCGATACCGCTGCTCCAGGAGACCTTGGAGGAGCTGGTCGAGTCACTGGGCACCTGGCGGACCTGGGTCGTCCGGGCTGACACCCGCCTGGTCGCCTCGGTGCGGGCACGGCTCGAGGCCGGACGGTGGGAGATCGGCCGCCTGGTGGTCGCTCCGGACCTCAAGGGCCGGGGGCTGGAGCGTTCCCTGCTCGAGTTCGTCGAGGGCCACTGCCCGCACGAGGCAACGATCTGCTCGCTCGTGACCGGGGCGGACGACGCGGAGTCCCAGCGGGCGTACCGCAAGGCGGGCTACCGGCCCGCGGGTGAGCCGGAGTCCGGCCTGCTCCGACTGACCAAGAAGGTACGACGGTGATCACGTGAGCGCCCAGCCCGTGTGGACCAACGCCGAGCAGCGACACCGGCGTACCAAGCACCACTCGTCGCTTCCCTGGTGGGCCGAGACCGTCCTCGTGCTCGGACTCGCGCTGGTCATCGCGCTGGCGGCGAAGACCTTCGTCCTCCAGGCCTTCTTCATCCCCTCGGGGTCGATGGAGCCCGGCCTGCAGGTCAACGACCGGATCATGGTGCAGAAGGTGAGCTACTGGACCGGGTCGCCCCAGCGGGGGGACATCGTGGTCTTCAAGGACCCGGGCGGCTGGCTGGACCCGGCCCAGGACCACGAGCCGGGCAACATCGTCACCTCGTTGCTGACCGGCGTCGGCCTGCTGCCGAGTGGCGGACACGTCGTCAAGCGGGTGATCGGTGTCGGCGGGGACACGGTCAAGTGCTGTGACCGACGCGACCGGGTCCGGGTGAACGGCTACCCGCTGGCCGAGTCGACGTACCTGCCGCCGGGGATGTCCGCCTGCGCGTCGGACGTGGCCAAGGTGTGCCGGTTCACCATCCACGTTCCCCAGGGCTTCCTCTGGCTCCAGGGTGACAACCGCGAGAACTCCGAGGACTCGCGATGGCACCAGGACGACCAGCGCCAGGGCATGGTGCCGGTCGACGACGTGGTCGGCAAGGTGATGGCGGTGTTCTGGCCCGCCGGCCAACTGGGCTGGGTCCGGACTCCGAAGGAGTTCTCGATGGTGCCGGACCCGTGACCACCGATTTCTCTGCCTCGCTTCCGTTGTGGCAGAATCGATCCTTGGTCCGTGTGCGTCACGGTTGACCGGTCCCCGTGACCGGTGGCCGACGGTTCTCCCGCCACAGGGGTGGTGCCGTACGACGCAAGGCCGGCTCGTCCGGGACGGATCTGCGAAGTCTTGACCACCACAATTCCGCGCGCGACCTGTGGCGCGCACGAGGAGCAACCATGACCAACCTCATCGACTCACTCGCGGCCGACCGGCTTCGCGACGACGTCCCCGCCTTCCGCGCCGGTGACACCATCAAGGTGCACGTCAAGGTCGTCGAAGGCAACCGGGCCCGGATCCAGGTGTTCCAGGGCGTCGTGATCCGCATTCACGGCTCGGGCGTGGGCCGCACGTTCACCGTTCGCAAGGTCTCCTTCGGTGTCGGTGTCGAGCGCACCTTCCCGATGCACTCGCCGATCTTCGACTCGATCGAGATCGTCACGCGTGGCGACGTACGTCGCGCGAAGCTGTACTACCTGCGCAACCTGCGCGGCAAGGCCGCCAAGATCAAGGAAAAGCGCGAGGGCTGACCGACTGGCCTGGTCCTGGCGGCTAGGCTCACCGCGTGACCGATGCAGACCGCGACCTCCATCAACCTCCGTCCCCGGACAACCCCGGGGACGACGGCGAGGGAGGGCCGCGGTCTGCCGTTTCCGCCAAGACCCGCGAGCGCAAGCAGCTGCCCGTGTGGCAGGAGAGCATCCTGCTCCTCGGCATCGCGCTCGTGCTCGCGGTGGTCATCAAGGCCCTGTTCGTGCAGGCGTTCTACATCCCCTCGGGGTCGATGAACGACACCCTGGTGAGGAACGACCGGATCCTGGTCCAGAAGGTGTCGTACTGGCGCGGCACCCCCCAGCGCGGAGACATCGTGGTCTTCGCCGACCCGGGCGGCTGGCTCCAGGCCGACGAGGTCCGTTCGGCCACCAACCCGATCACGCACGCCCTCGAGGTGTTCGGTCTCTATCCGACCGGTGGGCACCTCGTGAAGCGCGTGATCGGTGTTGCCGGCGACCACGTCGTCTGCTGCGACAACCGAGGCCGGATCACCGTCAACGGAGTGGCGCTCAACGAGCGGTCGTACCTCGCCGCCAACGTGAAGCCGTCGCTGATCAAGTTCGACGTGAAGGTGCCCGCCGGGCATCTGTGGGTCGAGGGCGACAACCGACCTGACTCCGCGGACTCGCGGCTGCACATGGGTGACCCGGGCGGGCCGTTCATCCCGGTGGACGACGTCGTCGGCAAGGTGTTCGTCGTGGTGTGGCCCTTCGACCACATGAAGACGCTTCCCCGGCCGGCCACCTTCGGAGACGTCCCGGAGTAGGCCATGACTGCCGTTCCCCGAGGTGTGACGATCCGCCGTGACGCCGGTCCGTACGGCTACGAGCGCGCGCTCAGGCGGGCCGGTCTCGATCCCGTGGCCGGTGTCGACGAGGCCGGTCGGGGTGCCTGCGCCGGACCCCTCGTGGCCGCCGCCGCGATCCTGCCCGAGGGCCGCCGCGGCATCGTCCCCGGGCTGGCCGACTCCAAGCTGCTCACAGCCCGGGCCCGCGAACGCTGCTACGACCAGGTCCTGCGCCGTGCCGTGGCCTGGTCGGTGGTGGTGGTCTCCTCCGACGAGTGTGACCGCCTGGGCATGCACGTCGCCAATGTCGAGGCGCTCCGTCGCTCGGCCGCGCTGCTGGAGATCCGTCCGGCGTACGTCCTCACCGACGGCTTCCCAGTCGACGGCCTTGGGCTGCCGGGACTCGCCATGTGGAAGGGCGACCAGGTGGCGGCCTGCATCTCGGCCGCGTCGGTGATCGCGAAGGTCACCCGGGACCGGATCATGACGGGGCTGCACGAGAGATACCCGGCGTACGACTTCGCCACCCACAAGGGGTACGTCACCGCGACGCACTCGGCCGCGCTCGAGCAGCACGGGCCGTGTCCGGAGCACCGGATGCGGTTCGTGAACGTGCGGCGTGCCGCGGGCCTGCCCGCTACCGAGATGGTCGCCTTCAGCCTGGAGCCACAGTTGGAGTTCGACCTGCAGGAGGCGCGATGAGCACCGAGGACCTGGAGCGGTACGAAGCGGAGATGGAGCTCACGCTCTACCGCGAGTACCGCGACGTCGTGGGCATCTTCAAGTACGTCGTGGAGACCGACCGCCGGTTCTACCTGTGCAACCAGGTCGACGTGAAGGCGCGAACCGAGGCGGGTGACGTCTTCTTCGAGGTCTCGATGACCGATGCCTGGGTCTGGGACATGTACCGGCCGGCGAGGTTCGCCAAGAACGTCAAGGTGCTCACGTTCAAGGACGTCAACGTCGAGGAGCTGAGCCCTTCCGACCTCACGCCCCCCAAGCCCTGAGCCGTACTCCCCGCACCTGGCTCGGTTCGCCTCTAGGGCCATCGCACTAGAGAAGATGACGCGAGCACAGGTACTGCACGATCTGGCTCTCGGTCGAGAATTGGTCGAAGCCGACCGGTTCGCATCCCCCGTCGGGCCGGTCGGCCCCTTTCTTCTCCACAGCCACCGCTCCGTGTGACAACCTCCACAGCGGCGACGGCTCGCTCCGCTGCCGCGGACCGTTCCGGGCAGTGTGCCGGCATGGTGACCACCTCAGAACAGCGCAGCGAGATCGGGCGGTACGGCGAGGACGTCGCGGCCCGATATCTCGTCGACCGCGGCATGACCGTCCTCGACCGCAACTGGCGCTGTGCCCTGGGCGAGGTGGACCTGGTGCTGCGCGACGGCCCGGTGCTGGTGATCTGCGAGGTGAAGACCCGGACCAGCACGTCGTTCGGTGCGCCGCTGGAGGCGGTGACGGAGCAGAAGGCCGCCCGGCTCCGGCGTCTCGCCGACCGATGGCTCGAGGACCACGCCGTGCGTCCCGACGAGGTGCGGATCGACCTGGTCGGCGTGCTGAGAGGGCGCAAGGGCAGCGCCGAGGTCCTGCACGTGCGAGGGATCGGCTGATGCGCGTCGCGACTGCGCGCACCCTGTCCCTCGAGGGCGCCGTCGGCCACGTCATCGACGTCCAGGCAGACGTGTCCCAGGGTCTGATCGCCACGAACCTCGTGGGCCGGGTCGACGCTTCGATCAACGAGGCTCGGGACCGCTGCCGGGCAGCCGTCGGGAACAGCGGCTTCGAATGGCCGGTCACCCGCCGAGTGACGATCCTGCTCAGCCCCGCCGACCTCCCCAAGCGTGGTCCCCACTTCGACCTGGCGATCGCCGTCGCGGTTCTCGTGGCCAACGACGACAAGCTCGACTCCCGGGTCCTGGACGGGATCGTCTTCATCGGTGAGCTCACGCTCGACGGCCGGCTGCGGTCCGTGCCGGGTGTACTCCCGATGGTGATGGCGGCCGCCGCCCGAGGCATCCGGCATGCGGTGGTCCCGGAGCCGCAGGCGGCCGAGGCGGCGATGGTGCCCGGGATGCAGGTCACCGGGGCGCGGTCCCTGGCCCAGGTGATGGCCGTCGTGTCAGGGGCCGAGGAGATTCCGGATGCGCCGGAGGTGGAACCGCTGTCCAGCGCCCCGGTGCTCCGGTGGCGCGGCGAGGAGCGGCTCCAGGACCTGGACATGAGCGACGTGGTCGGAGTCCAGGACGCTCGGTACGCCCTGGAGGTCGCCGTGGCGGGCGGGCATCACCTGATGCTCAGCGGTCCGAAGGGGGCGGGCAAGACGACGCTGGCCGAGCGGATTCCCGGGCTGATGCCCGACCTCTCCCTCGAGGAGTCCCTCGAGCTCACCGCGCTGATGTCCCTGGCCGGCACCCTGGTTCCCGGTCAGGGGCTGGTCACCCGCCCGCCCTTCGTGGCGCCGCACCATTCGTCCTCGCGGACCAGCTTGTTGGGCGGGGGCAGCGGTCGGGTTCGACCCGGCGAGCTGAGCAAGGCGCACACGGGCGCGGTCTTCCTCGACGAGTTCCCGCTCTTCCACAGCGACATCATCGAGGCCCTGCGTCAGCCGCTCGAGAGTGGTCAGATCACCATCGCACGGGGCGAGGAGACCGCGACCTACCCGGCCAGGACCATGGTGGTGATCGCCTGCAACCCGTGCCCTTGTGGTGACTACCATCCGGCGAACCGCGACCACCGGTGCGTCTGCTCCGAGGTCAAGCGCCGCGAGTACCGCAAGCGGATCTCGGGTCCCATCGCCGACCGGATCGACATCACCCGACACGTCGAGCCGGTCCGCCCGCACGAGCAGTTCGACCCGCTGGCGAGACCGGAGTCCTCAGCGTCCATCCGGGAGCGGGTGACGCGAGCCAGGGCCCGTCAGGCCGAGCGGTTGGCCGCCACGCCTTGGCGGCTCAACGTGGACGTGCCCGGCCCTGCTCTGGGGCAGCACTGGCCACTCGACCGCGCGGGCGAGGCACTGCTCGACCGTCGCCTCTACGCCGGCGAGCTGACCCGCCGCGGAGCGGTCCGCGTGCACCGGCTCGCGTGGACGGTTGCCGACCTGGTCGGCCTCGACCGGCCGGGAGAGCGCGAGGTCGAGGTCGCGCTGCGGCTGCGCCTGGGGCACCCGCTGGCCGTGGACCACCTGGCGAGCCCACTGTGACCGTCGACCACGATCGGCTGGCGCGGGTGGCCTTGAGCCGCCTGGGGGAGCCGGGTGACCCGCGGCTGTCCTCCCTGGTGGCGGAGCTCGGTGCCGAGGAGGTGCGCAGCCTTCTCGGCCAGACCCGTGACGGCACGGGCGTCTACGCCGATGTGGCGGCCCGCCTCGATGACCTCGACCCGGAGCGCGACCTGGATCGCGCCCAGCGACAAGGCATCCGGTTCATCGTCCCCGGTGACGACGAGTGGCCCGAGTCGATGGACGATCTCAGGCACGCCGAACCGGTCCAGCGGCGTGCCGGCGCCCCGCTCGGGCTGTGGGCTCGCGGTCCGCGCAGGCTCGACGAGGTGGCAGAGCGTTCGATCGCCGTGGTCGGGTCGCGCTCGGCGACGACCTACGGCACGGGCGTCGCCGGCGAGATCGCGGCCCATGTCGGGCAGGAGGGCTGGACCGTCGTGAGCGGCGCGGCCTTCGGCATCGACCAGGCCGCCCACCGGGGTGCCCTGGCCGCCCGGGCGCCGACCGTGGCCGTGCTCGCCTGTGGTGTGGATCGGGCCTACCCGACAGCTCATCGCCAGCTCCTCGACTACGTGGCGGACACCGGAGTCATCGTCTCCGAGCTGCCTCCGGGCTGTGCCCCGACCCGACTTCGGTTCCTGGCCCGCAACCGGCTGATCGCCGCGCTCACGTGCGGGACGGTGGTCGTCGAGGCGGCGTTGCGGAGTGGCGCCTTGAACACCGCCAACTGGGCCGGCCGGCTGAACCGCCCGGTGATGGGAGTCCCGGTTCCGGTCACGAGTGCGCCGTCCGAGGGAGTCCACCAGCTGATCCGGCTCCGCGACGCGAGTCTCGTGACGTCAGGAGCCGACGTCCTCGACCTCGTGGCGCCTGTCGGCGCGGCACCTGCGCCGGAGCGGCGAGGCCCGGACACGCCCCGGGACGCGTTGGACCACGATGAGCGGCAGGTGCTGGACGCGGTTCCCCGGTGGGAGCCGGTCGGAACCCTCAAGATCGCCGGAGTGGCGGGTCCTCGACCCCGAGGGTGGGAGCGCTACTGCCGTCGTTACGTGACCGTGGGTTCGTGCTCGAGCCGACCCCAGGTTCGTGGCGACTGGCAATCACCGAATCCGGGCCGCCCGCTCTCCGTAGGGTGGGGTGATGGAAGGACGTGCGGGGGAGGACCTGCCCGAGCCGATGGCCCGGGTCCTGGCGGCCTATGAGCGCCACCTCGTCTCCGAGCGCGACCTCACCCCCCACACGGTCCGCGCCTACCTCGGTGACGTGAGCGGCATGCTCGAGCACCTCGGTGCCCTTGGTCACGAAGACCTCACCTCTCTCGACATTCGCAGCCTGCGCAGCTGGTTGGCCAAGCAGCAGAGCCTGGGCAAGGCGCGCAGCACCATGTCGCGGCGCGCGACGGCGATCCGCGTCTTCTGCGCGTGGGCGCACCGCAGCGGGCTGGTGGCGGCCGACCCAGGGGCGATGCTCGGGTCGCCGAAGCCCCACAAGAGCCTGCCCAACGCTCTCAGCGTCGAGGAGGCGCGAAGTCTTCTCGACGCCGCCGCCGACCATGCCGGGGATGGTGGTCCGACCGGGGTGCGCGACGTGGCGATTCTCGAGCTGTTGTACGCGACCGGGGTGCGCGTCGGGGAGCTGTGCGGTCTCGACGTGGACGACCTCGACCGGGAGCGCCGGGTGGTCCGGGTGCTGGGCAAGGGGCGCAAGGAACGCACCGTGCCCTACGGCCGGCCGGCGGAGCGTGCCGTCGAGACCTGGCTGGTGCACGGCCGACCACAGTTGGCGGTCGAGGGGAGCGGGGCGGCACTCTTCCTCGGAGTCCGCGGCCGCCGGGTGGACCAGCGGGTGGTGCGCGAGATGGTCCATCGCCGCCTGCAGGAGGTCCCGGAGGCTCCCGACCTCGGCCCGCACGGACTGCGGCACACGGCCGCGACCCACCTACTCGAGGGGGGAGCCGACCTCCGAACCGTGCAGGAGCTGTTGGGGCACGCCTCCCTCGCCACGACCCAGCTCTACACCCACGTCACCACCGACCGGCTGCGAAAGGCGTACCGGTTGGCGCATCCGCGGGCCTGACCCGGACGCCTGGCTCAGGAGGGGCCGCGAGCGCGACGGCCGGAGAAGGCTCCGGAGGTTCGCTCAGGGTCGGCCCGGAGAGCCAGGGCAGCAACCGGACCCGGGATCCGCCCACCAGGGACAGCGGGTCGAGGTACTCCTCCCCACGCAGGAGCCCCCAGTGCAGACAGGCGCTGGGAAAGCAGTGGGAGCCGACCAGAGCCAAGAGCCCTACCACCTGGCCCGCAGACACCCTCTGTCCCACGTGCACGCCGGGGACCACGGGTTCGTACGTGGTCCGCAGGCTCCCATGGCCGACCACGACCACGCCGCGCCCCGCCAACGGCCCCGCGTAGCTGACCGTCCCGGCCCGTGCGGCGCGCACCGGCTGCCCCATCGACCCGAGCAGGTCCACCCCTCGATGACCGGGCCCCCAGGGCCGCGATTGCGGTGCGAACCCGCGCACGACGTCCGGAGTCGGGTCCAGCGGCCAGGTCGCGTCGAACGGGACGCCGGGCAGCGACACGACCAGGGCCAGGAGTCCACCGAGGAGCGAGTTGAGCAGCGGGAGCAGGAGGAAGGTCATCCGGGTACTGTCGTGCCGGCCCAACTGCCGGCGCATCCGGAGGCCGCTTCCCTGTGGACGAGACGACAGGGAAGCGTCCGGTGGAAGGATCCGGGCCTGCTGCCGGGGCCGTGCTGGCCGATTGGTGTGACCCGGCGGATCTCCGTTAGACTCGCCGCAGCGATTCGTGTGCTCACTCGCGTGGGCGACCGGATCGACTTCGCGCGCTCGACTCCGTGCCGGGACCTCCTGAGGGTCCCGGAACTCAGCGGGCGACGACCTGTTCAGTGTCCGACCGGGAAACCGGCCGGGTTCGGGTCGCGCCGGGCGCCAGGGCAGCGGGCAACCCGTCACGCTGCGGAAACTGAAGCGACCCGCTCCGCGGGTCACCGACCAGGAGGACATCGGCATGGCCGTCGTCACCATGCGCCAGCTCCTTGAGAGCGGCGTTCACTTCGGGCACCAGACCCGACGCTGGAACCCCAAGATGAAGCGCTTCATCATGACCGAGCGCAACGGCATCTACATCATCGACCTGCAGCAGTCGCTCGCCTACATCGACCGCGCGTACGCCTTCGTCAAGGAGACCGTGGCCAAGGGCGGCACCGTGATGTTCGTCGGCACCAAGAAGCAGGCGCAGGAGGCGATCGCCGAGCAGGCGACGCGCGTGGGCATGCCGTACGTCAACCAGCGCTGGCTCGGTGGAATGCTCACCAACTTCCAGACCGTGCACCAGGGATCAACCGCCTCAAGGAGCTCGACGAGATCGACTTCGACAACGTCGCGGGCAGCGGGCGTACGAAGAAGGAACTGCTCCACATGAAGCGCGAGCAGATCAAGCTCGACAAGACCCTCGGTGGCATCCGCGAGATGGGCCGCACCCCGTCGGCCGTCTGGATCGTCGACACCAACAAGGAGCACCTGGCCGTCGAAGAGGCGCGCAAGCTCAAGATCCCGATCATCGGCATCCTGGACTCGAACTGCGACCCTGACCTGGTCGACTTCCCGATCCCGGGCAACGACGACGCGATCCGCGCCGTCGGCCTGCTGACGCGGGTCGTGGCCGACGCAGTGGCCGACGGCCTGATGGCTCGCTCGGGCGCCAAGACCGACAATGCCGCCACCGGCGCCGAGCTCGGCTCCGAGGAGCCGCTGCCGGACTGGGAGCGCGAGCTGCTCACGGGTGACGCGGAGAAGTCCGCGGTCGCGGCGACCGGCGGCGACGCTGCCACGACCGACGCACCGGCCTCCGAGGCCACCGGTGCCGCCTCCGAGGCGGCTGAGAAGGTCGAGGCTCCTGCCGAGGCGAAGGTCGAGGCTCCTGCCGAGGCGAAGGTCGAGGCTCCTGCCGAGGCGAAGGTCGAGGCTCCTGCCGAGACCCCGGCGGCCGCGTCCGAGAGCACCGACGCCGTGGCGACCGAGGCTGAGAAGCCCGCCGCCGGCGCCGACTCCTGACCGACCGCTTCCCGACCAGAGACGAACGAGGTAACCCACCCATGGCGAACATTTCCGCCACCGACGTCAAGCGTCTGCGCGACCTCACCTCCGCAGGCATGATGGACAGCAAGAAGGCGCTCGAGGAGGCCGACGGCGACTTCGACAAGGCCATCGAGATCCTGCGCATCAAGGGCGGCCAGAAGGCCGCCAAGCGTGGCGCCGAGCGCACTGCCACGGCTGGCTTGGTCGCCACCGCTGGCACCGCACTGGTGGAGCTCAACTCCGAGACGGACTTCGTCGCGAAGAGCGAGGAGTTCGTGGCCACCGCCCAGCAGATCGCCGAGGCGGCCGACCAGGCCAAGCCGGCCGACGCGGAGGCCCTCAAGGCCGTCGCCGTCGGAGACACCACGGTCGGTGAGCTCGTCAAGAACCTGGCCGTCCGGATCGGCGAGAAGATCGAGCTCGGTCGGGTCGCGATCTTCGACGGACCGGTGGTCTCGTACATGCACCGTCGGGCCTCTGACCTCCCGCCGACCGTTGGCGTACTGGTGGAGTACGAAGGCGGCAACGAGGACGTGGCCCGTGGCGCCGCGATGCAGGTCGCAGCGATGCGTCCGTCGTACGTCTCGCGGGACGAGGTGCCGGCCGACATCGTGGCCAAGGAGCGCGAGATCGCCGAGGCCACCGCTCGTGAGGAAGGCAAGCCCGAGCAGGCACTCGTGAAGATCATCGAGGGTCGCGTGAACGGCTACTTCAAGGACGTCGTGCTGCTCGACCAGCCGTCGGTCCAGGACTCGAAGAAGTCGGTCAAGGCGGTTCTCGACGAGGCCGGTGTGACCGTCAAGCGGTTCGCCCGCTTCGAGGTCGGTGCCTGACCTCGGCTAGGGTTCCAAGCCAGACCTGAGACAGACGGGAGGCCGGTTCGTGAAGTGCACTTCAGCGCAACGGACCGGCCTTTCGCCCTGTCCGAGCACCATCCCGAGGGGGACCGAGTGAGCGCCTACCAACGAGTACTGCTCAAGCTCTCCGGAGAGGTCTTCGGCGGGGGCCGCGTCGGGCTCGACCTCGACGTCATCAACGCCATCGCTCATGAGGTGGCCGAGGTCGTCCGCACCGGCGTCCAGGTCGCGATCGTGGTCGGCGGTGGCAACTTCTTCCGGGGCGCCGAGCTGCAGCAGCGCGGCATGGAGCGCGCCCGAGCCGACTACATGGGCATGCTGGGCACGGTCATGAACTGCCTGGCTCTCCAGGACCTGCTGGAGAAGGCCGGCGTCGAGACCCGGGTCCAGACCGCCATCACGATGGGCCAGGTGGCCGAGCCCTACATCCCTCGTCGGGCGGTCCGCCACCTCGAGAAGGGGCGCGTGGTCATCTTCGGTGCCGGTGCGGGCATGCCGTTCTTCTCGACGGACACCGTGGCCGCCCAGCGCGCGCTCGAGACCCGCTGCGAGGTGATCCTGATGGGCAAGCAGGGGGTCGACGGTGTGTACGACTCGGACCCGCACAAGAACCCGGACGCCGTGAAGTTCGACGCGCTGACCTATGACGAGTTCCTGACTCGCGGCCTGAAGGTCGCCGACGCGACGTCGGTCAGCCTGGCCCGCGACAACGACCTGGACATGATCGTCTTCAACCTCTCCGAGCCCGGCACGATCGGGCGAGTCGTCGAGGGTGAGAAGATCGGCACCACGCTCTCGCGCGACTGAACGCCCGCGACCGCGGCACCTACGGACAGCAAGGAGAATCGGTGATCAACCAGACCCTCAAAGAGGCCGACCAGAAGATGGGCAAGGCCGTCGAGGTGACTCGTGAGGAGTTCGCCGCGATCAGGGCCGGGCGGGCCAACCCGTCCATGTTCGCGAAGTTGACCGCCGACTATTACGGCAGTCCGACGCCGATCCAGCAGATCGCCTCGTTCACCGCTCCAGAGGCGCGGGTCATCCTGGTCTCGCCGTACGACATCAACGCGCTGCCGGCCATCGAGAAGGCCATCCGCGACTCCGACCTCGGGGTGAACCCGTCCAACGACGGCAAGCTGATCCGCTGCGTGCTTCCGGAGCTCACCGAGGAGCGTCGCAAGGAGTACATCAAGATCGCGAAGACCAAGGCCGAGGAAGGCCGGGTGTCCGTCCGCAACATCCGGCGCAACGCCAAGCAGGCCCTCGAGGCTCTCGAGAAGGACGGCGAGGTCGGCAAGGACGACGTGACCGGGGCCGAGAAGCGTCTCGACGGAATGACCAAGGGTCACACCGACCACATCGACGAGATGCTCAAGTCCAAGGAAGCAGAGCTGCTCGAGGTCTGAGCCACTCCCTGATGACCTCCCCCCACGCTCCGGTGCCGCCTGCCCCGGAGAAGAAGCCCAGCCGAGCCGGACGCGACCTCCCCGTCGCGATCGCCTCGGGCGTGGTTCTGCTCATCGCGATCGCGCTCTCGCTCGCCTTCTGGAAGCCGGCCTTCATGGTGATCGTCGCCGGGGCGGTCGTCGTCGCGATCTGGGAGCTGGGTCAGGGGTTCAAGGCGAAGGGCATCGACCTTCCGGCCGAGCCGCTGACGGTGGGCGGTGTCGTCATGGTCGTCGTCGCGTTCCTCTGGGGTGCACCCGCCCTGGTCACCGCGACCGCGGTCACCGCCCTGGTGACGATGCTCTGGCTCCTGCGCCGGGGCGTCGACGGCTACGTGCGCGACGCCACCTCGTCGGTTTTCACCTTGGTCTACGTCCCCTTCCTGGGCTCGTTCGTGGCTCTTCTGCTGGCTGAGGACGAGGGCCAGAAGGCCATCGTCGTCTTCATTCTGGTGACGATCGCCTCCGACATCGGTGGGTACGCAGTCGGGGTGTTGTTCGGCCGCCACCCGATGGCCCCCGTCATCTCGCCGAAGAAGTCGTGGGAGGGGTTCGCCGGCTCCACCCTGTTCTGTGTCGTGGTCGGGTGGGCGTCGGTCGTGTACCTCCTGGACGGCAGGTGGTGGGTCGGCGTCGCCCTCGGTCTGGTCTCGGTGGTGATGGCCACGCTGGGCGACCTGTGCGAGTCGGTCATCAAGCGTGACCTCGGCGTCAAGGACATGAGCCAGATCATTCCCGGGCACGGCGGCCTGATGGACCGGCTCGACTCGTTGCTCGCCACCATCGCGCCGATCTGGATGCTCCTGCACTACCTGGTGCTCTGACCGTGAGCCGGGCGCTGGCCGCGGCTGAGGACGGTCGGCTCTGGTTGATCAGGCACGGAAGACCGCGGATGGACCCGGCGCAGGCGCCGGCCCGGTGGCCGCTCGATCCTGCGTACGCCGACGGGGTGCGTGCCCTGCAACCGGACCTGCCCGCTGGGGCGGCGTGGTTCTCCAGCCCCGAGCCGAAGGCCCGGCGTACCGCCGAGCTGCTCACAGACGTAGAAGTCTCTCTGGTCGACGACCTGCGTGAGCACGAGCGGGACACGACGTGGGTCGAGGACTTCGACGGGGTCGTCGCCCGGGCGTTCGCAGATCCCGAGACGTCAGCCCTGCCGGGGTGGGAGCCCCTGGCGCGCACCCGATCCAGGGTGGTCTCCGCGGTCGAGGCGATCCTCGACGGCACCCGAGACGTTCCCGTGGTGCTGGTCGGACACGGCACAGCGTGGACCCTCCTCCGCGCGTCCACGTACGGCGAGCCACCGGACCTCGAGTGGTGGCGCAGCCTGCGGATGCCGGACCTCCGCAGACTCTGAGCCCGCTCGATTCGTGGAGCAACCGGGTCGGATGGGAGACTGGGGCCCTCATGACTGACCCCATCAAGACCCTGCCCCTGGTCTTCGACGAGCCGCGCGGACGCAAGAAGCCCCCGCGCCACCTGGCCGACCTCACGCCCGCAGAGCGCAAGGCACGACTCGAGGAGCTCGGTCTGCCGGGTTTCCGCGCCAAGCAGCTCTCGACCCACTACTTCTCGCGCCTGGTCGACGACCCGGCCGTGATGACCGACCTGCCGGCCGGTCAGCGCGACGAGCTCGTTGCCGGCCTGCTGCCCCATCTGATGACGCCACTGCGCACGCTCGAGGCGGACAAGGGCACCACTCGCAAGACCTTGTGGAAGCTCTTCGACGGCGCCCTCGTCGAGTCGGTGCTCATGCGCTACCCCGACCGCACGACGGTGTGCGTCTCCTCCCAGGCCGGGTGCGGGATGGCCTGTCCGTTCTGCGCCACGGGCCAGGGCGGGCTCCAGCGGAACATGTCCACCGCCGAGATCGTCGAGCAGGTCGTGGCCGGCGCCCGGTCGCTCGATCGCGGCGAGGTTCCCGGCGGGACCGGACGGGTCAACAATGTCGTCTTCATGGGCATGGGCGAGCCGATGGCCAACTACAAGGCGGTGATCGGCGCTGTCCGTCGGCTCACCGACCCGGCACCGGATGGTCTCGGCATGTCCGCGAGAGGAGTCACCGTCTCCACGGTCGGCCTCGTGCCGCGGATGGACCAGCTGGCGACCGAGGGGATCCCGGTCACGCTCGCGCTCTCCCTGCACGCACCCGACGACGAGCTGCGCAACGAGCTGGTCCCGGTCAACACACGATGGTCGGTTCACGAGGCCGTCGCCTCCGCATGGAACTACGCCAAGGTCACCAAGCGGAGGGTGTCCATCGAGTACGCCATGATGCGCGACATCAACGACCAGGGATGGCGGGCCGACCTCCTCGGCGACGTGCTCTCGTCGTACGGCGACTGGGGGTGGGTGCATGTGAACCTGATTCCCCTGAACCCGACCCCCGGGTCGAAGTGGACCGCCTCGCGCCGCGAGGACGAGCGCGAGTTCGTCCGCCGGCTCGAGGCCAAGGGGATCCCGACCACGGTCCGTGACACCCGGGGCTCCGAGATCGACGGCGCGTGCGGCCAGCTCGCCGCCATCGACACCTGAGGTTTCTCAGCCCGGCCGGCGTTCGCGCTCAGCCACCTCGCAGCGCCGCGCACGCCTCCTCGACGGTGTCGACCAGGTGCAACTTCGCGGCCATGTCCCGGCCGTCGGCGAGCCGCTCCAGCAGCGGCCATACCGGAAGGGTCCGCGTCCAGTGCTCTCGACCGACTAGAACCATCGGCGCGGTCGCGCTCGGGTCTGCGTAGTAGTTCTCACAAGCCTCCTGGAACACCTCCTGCACGGTCCCCGCGGAGCCGGGCAGGAAGACGATCCCGGCCGAGCACAGGCGCAGCAGGACGTCCTCGCGAATCGCGTTGGCGAAGTACTTCGCGATGGCCGTGGCGAAGACGTTCGGCGGCTCATGGCCGTAGAACCAGGTCGGCACACCCAGGGACTCCGCCCCTCCGGGCCACCGAGCCCGCACGGCCAGGGCACCGCGCACCCACGTCGCAACGGACGGACGGAACGACGGGGTCCCGGCCAGGGCGTCGACCGCCTCGTCGAGGGCCGGTGGCGGATGCGATGAGAGCCACGCACCCAGGTTGGCCGCCTCCATCGCGCCGGGGCCGCCGCCCGTGGCCAGGACGTGGTCCTCGGCGAGGGCGCGGCCCAGCCGGGCGGCGTCGGCGTACGCCTCCGTCCCGCGTTGTACGGCGTGCCCGCCCATCACGCCCACGAGGCGTCTGCCCGACGCCCACTCCCGGAGGGCGTCGTCGATGGCGTGGTCGTGCAGAGCGCGGGCGAGTGTCGCGTCGATCTCCGGCGGGCGTCGTGACCAGGCGTAGGCCCGCGCGTCGAGTGTCACGTCGTACCCGCTGTCGAGGCCGGCGTACAGCTCGTCCGCGGTGTAGAGCGTGGCTCGGTAGCCGTCGACCGGGGTCTCGGGGAGCGCTGGGAACACCAACGCGCCGGCCTCACGGACCGACGGCTCGTCCGCGAGCCGGCACCCGAGGAAGACGGCTCCCTGCAGGTCGAGCCGGGCCAGCGCCTCGGTGCGCTCGGTGAGGTCGACCGACTGCACGTGCCAGCCGCGGAGGTCCCGAGCGCCGGCCTCGAGACGGGCGTCGAACTCCTCGAGCGACTCGACCTCCACGGTGCGTCCCGGCAGCCTCCTCATGTGCGGAAACCTACCGGCCCGGCGCGGAGCAGGAGCATGTCCTCACAGATGCGCCAGCAGGTCACCGAAGAGCCGGTGCTCGTCCGCGGCTTCGAGCCCTCGAGCCCGGAACCAGCTGCACATGTTGCGGCAGTCGCGCATGAGCATGTCCATCCCGGTCGGGTTGGCGACGATGTCGACGGCCTGGGGGAGGTCGATCACCACCAGACGGTCGCCGACGGCCAGCACGTTGAACGCGGACAGGTCGCCGTGCGCCACCCCGAGCGAGACCAGGTCCGCCATGGCACCTCGCACCTGCTCGTAGTACGACGCGAGCAGGTCACCGCGCGGACGGGTCTGTGCCAGCCGGGGTGCGGCCTCACCGTCGACCGTCACGAACTCCATCAGGATCTCGGTGCCGTCGATCTGGACCGGGTAGGGGACCGGGACCCCAGCCGTCCAGAAGCGGTTGAGCGCCTCCCACTCGGCCCAGGCCCATTGACCGGCGGCGACGGCGCGGCCATGCGCGCTCTTGCGGGCGACCGCCCGGTTGTCGCGGGTGTTGCGGGTACGCCGGCCCTCGGTGTAGACCGCACTGCGATGGAACGTGCGGTGCTCCTCGTCGCGGTAGCGCTTGGCGGCCAGCACCACCTGTTGGTCCGGGTCGCCGGCGACGGCGCGTTCGACGAGGAAGACGTCCGCCTCCTTGCCGGTCTTGAGGACACCGAGCTCGGTGTCGATCGCGCCCTGGCTCGTCACCAGCCAGTCCGGGCGGGGCTCGGGCCCGCGGCAGAGCGGCTCGACCGAGAGCCACGTGCTCCAGCGTTGGCCGTCGCCAGGGTCCTCGAAGGCTGAGTAGTCGAAGACGAAGAAGGGGTCCTGGTCAGGCGCCAGGGAGGGTTGGTGAGACATCGCTGATGGTTCTCCATGCGTGAGAGGGGCGGTGGGTCGAGGACACACCAAGGACCGTGATGGACATGTCACGCTCCTCTCGTCATGGACGACCGATGTCGTCAGGTAGCCCAAGCGTGGCCCCACCGAAGCCCCTCGGCAAGCCATTTTCGCGAGTTGACACCATGGGGGCATGGGCGAGGGGACACTGAACACCTGCTACGAGGCCCTGGACCGGCATGTCATCCGCGGCGCTGCCGACCGCGCGGCGGTTCACCACCTGGTGGGAGGGCGTTGGGTCGAGTGCTCCTACGCCGACCTGCTGAGCGACGTCGCCGCGTTTGCCGGCACCCTTCGTGGGTTCGGCGTCGGCCCGGGCGAGGTGGTCGTACTCACGCTGGCTCCGTCGATGGAGCTGCTGGTCTCGGTGCTGGCCGGTGCTCGGCTCGGCGGCGTACCCGCGATGCTGGCCGACCTGGCGCCCGAGGACCTGACAGACGGGATCGACCGGCTCGAGCCGGTCGTCGTCGTGGGCGGACCGCCGGACCGGGCGGGCCGGCACCGTCCGCGCGCGTGGGTCACCGGTCCGGGCGAGGCAGCGGCCGGCCCGGAGGCCGGGCCCGACGTGGTCTCCTGGGAGCTCGCGATGCGGGCGGGACGAACCGACCCGGCCGCCTGCCGGCTCGTCCCGGCCGGGCAGGCCGCCTACGTCGTGCCGGGAGAGGACTCGCTCACCCGCGCCACGGGAGCCCATGCGGCCGAGATGTCCGCCCTCCTGGGCGGGCTCGGCCTGGAGGACGGCGACGCCTGTGCTCACCCTGCCGGGTTGGCGGCCGACGACTGGCTGTCGTACGCCGTCTACGCCCCGCTGCTGGCCGGCCTCGCCACGGTCCTGCCCGACCTCGACTGAGCCACCAGGAACCGAGCGCCCTCCCCGGCGGTCGAGGTCAGTGGCCGCCGATGAAGGGACTGACCGCACGAGCCAGGACGGATGGTCGTCGAGTGAGACGCTCCTCGGTGTCGGCAGCCGTCATCGTCCGGAGTCCGAGGTTGGTGAGGGTCCAGCGGAGCGGTTCGGGCTCCCACCGGCGGGAGAGGTGGTTGACCCAGGGCAGCCGGGTCAGGTCGGTCCGGCGATCGAGGATGAGGTCGCGCAGAGTTCGACCGGCCAGGTTCGAGGTCGCGACCCCGTCGCCGACGTACCCGCCCGCCCAGGCGTGGCCGGTCGTCCGGTCCAGGCCGACGGAGGCGCACCAGTCGCGGGCGATGCCGAGCGGTCCACCCCACGCGTGCTCGAACCGGGCGTCGGCCAGCACGGGGAACAGGTCGACCACGGTCCGGCGCAGGTGGTCGAAGACGCTGTCCACGCGGTCGTACGACGCTCGCACCCGCGAGCCGTAGTGGTAGGGAGCTCCCCGGCCTCCGAACACGAGGCGGCCGTCCTCGGTCCGCTGGCCGTAGATCACCAGGTGCCGGTGGTCGGAGAAGGTCTCCCGGTCCGACAGGCCGATCCGCGACCAGGTCTCGTCATCGAGGGGGGCCGTGGCGGTCACCAGCGAGTAGACGGGGATCACCGTCCGAGCGTGCCCGGGCAGTGCGGGGGTGTATCCCTCGGTCGCCCGCACCACCACGGAGGCCCGCACGACACCGCGGTCGGTGCGCACTTCCCGGTCTCCCAGCGCGGTCACCCGTGTCTTCTCGAAGATGTGGACCCCCGCGCCCTCGACCACGCGGGCGAGCCCGCGAACCAACCGCGCGGGGTGGATACGAGCGCAGTCGGGGGTGTACGTCGCACCCAGGGTCCCCTGTGCGTCCAACCGCGACCGCGCCTCGTCAGTTCCGAGCCACCTCAGGTGGTCGCCGAGCCCCCAGGCCTGGTGGTGGTCGACGTCGGCCAGCGCTCGCACCACCTGGGCCGGTGTCCTCGCCACCACCACGGTCCCACCCTTGTGGAAGTCGGCAGCGATGCCTTCGGCCGCGGCGACACGGCCGACCTCGTCCACGGTGTCTCGCATGGCGGCGGCCTGGGCGAGGGCGGCGGCGGGACTCGAGCCGGGCAGCTTGGCCAGCTTGGCCAGGGAGGAGGGGAAGAGCGCTGAGCACCAGCCGCCGTTGCGCCCGGAGGCGCCGAAGCCGGCCGTCTCGGCCTCGAGGACGATGACCCGCAGGGTGGGATCCTCGCGGATCAGGTAGTACGCGGTCCACAGGCCGGTGTAGCCGGCGCCGACGACGACCACGTCGCAGTCCCGGTCGCCGGGGAGGGGCGGACGTTCCGCCCAGTCGTCCTCGACCGTGGCCTGCCACAACGACGTCCCCCGTGGGTCGTCACTCAGCGGACACCCCAGGAGTAGGTCTGCTTTCGCAGTTTCAGATACACGAAGCTCTCGGTGGAGATCACGCCCGGGATCGTGCGGATCTGGGTGGACAGCACGTCGAGCAGTTCCTCGTCGCTCTCACAGACGAGCTCGACCAGGATGTCGAAGGACCCCGCGGTGATGACGACGTAGTCGACCTCGTCCATCTCGGCGAGGGCGTCGGCGACGGGTTCCAGCACGCCTTCGACGCGGAGCCCGATCATGGCCTGGCGTCCGAACCCGAGCTCGAGCGGGTTGGTCACCGCGACCACCTGCATCACGCCCGAGTCGACGAGGCGCTGGACGCGTTGGCGTACGGCGGCCTCGGAGAGCCCGACGACCTTGCCGATCGAGGAGTAGGAGCGACGACCGTCCTGCTGGAGCTGCTCGATGATCGCCTTGGAGACGTCGTCGAGGTGGCGGGCTGGGGTACGGGTCTTCCCGTTGCTGATCGACACGAGTGACATCTTCGCAACCAACACCGGCGAGGTCAAAGGTTCTCACGGCAATTGGCAATTGATTTCGTTGCAACACGGAGACAAAACCACCGAATCGCTTGCCGTGTGGGGGGTGCTCTGCAAGTATCCATGAGCAGAACTGTCCGACGCGTCCCGCCCCGGAGGTCCACCGAATGTCCCCATCGCACGCTGACCACGATCTGGCCGCGCAGTTTGCGCGCAGCGGTCTCTCCCGGCGAGGTTTCCTCCGAGGAGTGGGACTGTCAGCCGCCGTGTTGGGGGGTGGGTCGCTGCTGGCGGCCTGCGGAACCTCGGGGACCAAGCAGACCGCCGCCACCTGCGTGAGCAAGGACATCTCCGCCAGCGACAAGCGGCTGATCTTCTCCAACTGGCCGTCGTACATCGACCAGGCCAAGAAGAAGGTCAACGGCAAGAAGGTCACCGTTCTGCCGACCCTCGACGACTTCGAGAAGCAGTCCGGGATCGACGTCACCTACAACATCGACGTCAACGACAACAACCAGTTCTTCGCCAAGGTCCGCAACCAGCTCGGAGACTGCCAGCCGACCGGGCGGGACATCTTCGTGCTCACCGACTGGATGGCCGCCCGGATCGTCCAGCTCGGTTGGCTGCAGGAGCTGGACAAGGCGAACATGCCGAACGTCGAGGCCAACCTGGTCGAGAGCCTCCGCAGCCCCGCCTGGGACCCCGAGCGCAAGTACTCCGTGCCGTGGCAGAGCGGCCTGACCGGCATCGCCTACAACTCGAAGTACACCAAGGAGGTCCGCAGCTTCGAGGAGATGGTGACCCGCCCGGACCTCAAGGGCAAGATCAGCATGCTCACCGAGATGGGCGACACGATGGGCTTCATGCTCAAGCTCGTCGGCGCCGACCCCAACGACTTCACCGAGGACGAGTGGCAGCAGGCCCTCGACCGGATGTCCAAGATCGTGGCCTCCGGGCAGGTGCGCCGGTTCACCGGCAACGACTACATCCGAGACCTCAACGCGGGCAACATCGTCGCCTGCGAGGCGTGGTCCGGTGACGTGATCGCCATGCAGTACGACAACCCGGACATCAAGTTCGTGGCACCGGAGGAGGGCCTGGCTCTCTGGAGCGACAACATGCTGGTGCCCAACAAGGCCGAGCACAAGGCCAACGCCGAGGCGCTGATGAACTACTACTACGAGCCCGAAGTCGCGGCTCGAGTGGCCGCGTGGGTTAACTACATCTGCCCGGTGGAGGGTGCCCAGCAGGCCATGGAGAAGATCGACCCGAGCCTGGTCGACAACGAGCTGATCTTCCCGTCGAAGGACTACCTCGCGAACACCTTCGGGTTCATGGCGCTCGACTCTAAGACGCGCGAGAACTACGACGCCGCGTTCAACAAGGTGATCGGGGGCTGATCGTGAGCAGCAGCGAGGAGCAGGGGCAGGACCTCGTCCTCGAAGGGGTCAGCAAGCGGTTCGGCTCGTTCATCGCCGTCGACAATCTGGACCTCACGGTTCCGCAAGGCTCGTTCTACGCACTCCTGGGACCGTCCGGGTGCGGCAAGACCACGACGCTGAGGATGATCGCCGGGCTGGAGGTGCCGACCAAGGGCCGGATCAGCCTCGGCGACGCCGACATCAGCCACCTCAAGCCGTACAAGCGGCCGGTGAACACGGTCTTCCAGAGCTACGCGCTCTTCCCGCACCTCACGATCTACGACAACGTCGCGTTCGGGCTTCGGCGCAAGGGCATCAAGGACGTGCGCCGGCAGGTCGAGGAGACCCTCGAGCTCGTCGAGCTCCAGACCTTCGCCGCACGGCGTCCCGCCCAGCTCTCCGGTGGCCAGCAGCAGCGGGTCGCGCTGGCCCGAGCCCTGATCAACTCGCCGCAGGTGCTGCTCCTCGACGAACCACTGGGCGCGCTCGACCTCAAGCTCCGTCGTCAGATGCAACTCGAGCTGAAGCGGATCCAGACCGAGGTGGGGATCACCTTCGTCCACGTCACCCATGACCAGGAGGAGGCCATGACCATGGCCGACACGGTCGCGGTGATGAATGCGGGGGTGATCGAGCAGGAGGGCCATCCGGCCGACCTGTACGAGAACCCACGCACCACGTTCGTGGCCAACTTCCTGGGTCAGTCCAACCTCGTCGAGGCCACGATCACCGGCCGCGACGGTGACGTGATGCTCGTCGACGTGCAGGGTGTGCGGCTACAGGTCGACGCGTCCCGCGCCGCTGTCACGGAGGGCGCCTGCTGGCTCGGCGTACGCCCTGAGAAGGTCCAGCTGATCACGGACGACTCGCCGGCGCGTGCCGGGTCGAACGTGCTGACCGGCGGGAAGGTCGCTGACGTCAGCTTCATCGGCGTCTCCACCCAGTACGTCGTCCACATGCCCTGGGGTCAGGAGCTCATCGTCTTCGAGCAGAACACCGGAACGCACGAGACCGTGAGGTCCGGGGACTCCGTCGACCTCGCCTGGCAACCCTCGCACGCCTTCCTGCTCGACTCCCATCAGGATGCGACGGCGGGTGTCGACCGGGACGGGGAGCCGTGAGCGAGCCGGCCGAGGCACCCAGCGCAGTGGTGGCAGACGGTGAGACCGCGCAGAAGCGCGGACTGACCGGCTATCTGCTCCTGCTTCCTGGCGGGCTGTGGCTTCTGCTCTTCTTCGCCGTCCCGCTGGTGGCCCTGGTCGCCACCTCGCTCTACGACCCCGGTGGGTCTCTGGAGCTGGGGTACCAGATGACCGGCCATGTGCAGAACTACCTGGACGCCATCCAGTCCTACTCCGGGCCGTTCCTGAGGTCGCTGTACTACGCGGGCATCGCGACCGGCGCGTGCGTCCTTCTCGGCTACCCGCTCGCGTATGCGATCGCCTTCCGTGCCGGGCGCTGGAAGAACCTGATGCTGGTCGCGGTGATCGCGCCATTCTTCACCTCGTTCCTGGTCCGCACACTTTCCTGGCAGCTGATCCTCGGCGACCAGTCGGTGCTCGTGGACGCGATGAAGTGGATTCATCTTCTCGGTGAGAACGGCCGACTGCTCTCGACCCCGTTCGCCGTGATCGCGGGCCTGACCTACAACTTCCTGCCGTTCATGGTGCTGCCGTTGTACTCCTCACTGGAGAAGATCGACCCGCGCCTGCTCGAAGCCGGCGCCGACCTGTACGCCAGTCCGTTCACGACGTTCCGCAAGGTCACCCTGCCGCTGTCGATGCCGGGTCTCGTAGCGGGCACGCTGCTGACGTTCATCCCGTCGGCCGGTGACTACATCAATGCCGAACTGCTGGGTACGCCCCAGACGAAGATGATCGGGAACGTGATCCAGGACCTCTTCTCCGGTGGCTCGTACCCCGCTGCCGCGGCGCTCTCCGTGACCCTGATGTCCGCGATCGTCGCTCTGGTCTTCATCTACATCCGCCGGTCCGGGACCGAGGAGCTCCTGTGACCCGGGTCGGGCGCTGGCTGGGCGAGCACCTGGTCTTCATGGTGGGGCTTCTGGTGCTGCTCTACATGTTCGTCCCCGTGTTCGTGGTCATGCTGATGTCGTTCAATGCCCCGGCGAGCCGACAGAGCTACACCTTCGACGCGTTCACCTGGGACAACTGGCTGGACCCGTGTGCGCCGTACGGCCTGTGCAGCTCGGTGATGCTCAGCGTGAAGATCGGGCTGCTGGCCACCCTGGTCGCTACCGTCCTCGGCACGCTCATGGCCTTCGCGATGGTGCGGCACCGCTTCCGCGGCAGAAACGCAGCGAACGTGATGATCTTCCTGCCCATGGCCTCACCCGAGATCGTGATGGGCTCCTCGTTGCTGGCCCTGTTCGTGACTGCCGGTCTGGCCGGGCAGCTGGGTTTCTGGACGATCCTCGTGGCCCACATCCTGTTCTGCCTGTCCTTCGTGGTCGTGACCGTGAAGGCCAGGCTGACAGGCCTCGACCCTCGGCTGGAACAGGCGGCGATGGATCTGTACGCCAACGAGTTCCAGACGTTCTGGCGGGTCACCTTCCCGCTGGTCTTCCCGGGCATCCTGGCAGCCGCGCTGCTCAGCTTCTCGCTGTCGTTCGACGACTTCATCATCACGAACCTCAACGCGGGCCAGGCGGTGACGTTCCCGATGTTCGTCTGGGGCGCGGCTCAGCGCGACATCCCGCCGCAGATCAACGTCGTGGGCACGGTCATGTTCCTGGCCGCGCTGACCCTGGTGGTGCTGGGCGAGGCGAACTCGCGCCGGAAGTCCGCAGCGAACCGTCGGTGAGCCCGGTGCCTTCTCGGCCGTCGGGTCGGCGTCGAACCAACAACCCGGTGCGGTTGCCCCTCCACCGACGGGGGTAGGGGAGCCCCATGAGCGACGAGACGAAGCAGAGCGGATCGAGGGACCACCTCCACGGAGTGGTGGCTGCGTTGCAGCCTGTCGTCCAAGGGGTGCGCGAGGACCACATGGACGCGCCGACTCCCTGCGCCGACTGGCGGGTGCGCGACCTGGTCAACCACCTCCTCGGCACCAGCGAGGCGATGCGGCGGATCGGTGCCGACGAGGAAGCCGACCCGGACGACCCCTGGGGCACGAAGGGGGACCACCTCGGTCCGGACTGGCGTGATGACCTCTCCGACCGGCTGACCGGCCTCGCCTCGGCTTGGGCCGACGAGGAGGCGTGGGTCGGGGAGATGCCCGGTGGCGGCATGCCCAAGCAGGCTGTGGGTGACATGGCCTACGTGGAGGTGATGCTCCACGGCTCTGACCTCGCCCGCGCGACCGGACAGGAGCTGGCCTGGGACGAGTCCGCAGTCGAGCGCGCCCGCGCGGTGCTCGACGAGATCGGTCCCATGGGTCGCGAGCAGGGTGCCTTCGGCGAGGAGGTCGCCGTACCGGACGCCGCCGATCCCTGGGACGAGGTGCTCGGTCTGGCAGGGCGCGACCCCGGGTGGTCGGCCGGCTGAGTCGGTCGCGGGAGAACCCGGTGGGCGCCGGCACCCGGGATGAGGCAGGCTTGGCCCTGAACCTCACCGACCCGGAAGGCCCAGCGTGACCCTCGACCTGAACCTCCTCGACGACCTCGAGTGGCGCGGCCTGATCGCGCACTCGACGGATCTCGACGCCCTCCGCGGCGCCCTGGGAGCGGGCAGCGTGCGGTTCTACGTCGGCTTCGACCCCACCGCTCCGAGCCTGCACATGGGCAACCTGCTCCAGATCCTCACCGCGCGTCGGCTCCAGGACGCTGGGCATACCCCGTACCTCCTGGTCGGGGGCGCCACCGGCATGATCGGCGACCCGAAGGACACCGGCGAACGCACCTTGAACACCGTCGACGTGGTCAAGGGCTGGGTCGAGAAGGTGCAGAGCCAGATCGAGCCCTTCCTGACCTTCGACGGGCCCAATGCGGCCACCATGGTCAACAACTACGACTGGACCGCGAGCCTGTCCACGATCGACTTCCTGCGCGACATCGGCAAGCACTTCCCGGTCAACCGGATGCTGGCGCGCGATGTGGTGAGCCGGCGTCTCGAGTCGGGGATCAGCTACACCGAGTTCAGCTACGTGCTGCTTCAGTCCATGGACTACCTGAACCTCCACCGGGACTTCGGCGTCAGCCTGCAGTTCGGCGGCAGCGACCAGTGGGGCAACATCACCGCGGGAGTCGAGCTGGTACGCCGAGCCGACGGGGCGCGCGTCCACGCCTTCGCGACACCGCTGATCTCCCGGCCCGACGGCACGAAGTACGGCAAGACCGAGAGCGGCGCGCTGTGGCTCGACGCGGAGATGATGTCGCCGTACGCCTTCTACCAGTTCTGGCTCAACGTCGAGGACCAGAAGGTCGGCGAGCTGCTGCGCGCCTTCACCTTCCTGTCCCGGCCCGAGATCGAGGAGCTCGAGGCACTGACGGCGGAGAAGCCGTTCCTGCGCACCGGACAGAAGGCTCTCGCCGAGCACGTAACCACCCTCGTGCACGGGGCCTCGGAGACAGCCAGCGTCCAGGCTGCCTCGGCGGCGCTGTTCGGAGGCGGGTCGATGGAGGGGCTGAGCCCCGGTGCCCTGGGGGCCGCCCTCCGAGAGGCTGGCTCGATCAAGGTCAGTTCCGAGAGCGTCCCGGCCCTGGTCGACCTCCTGGTCGAGGCCGGGTTGTGCAAGAGCAAGGGCGAGGCCCGACGCACGGTGGGGGAGGGCGGCGCGTACCTGAACAACGAACGTGTCGAGGATCCCGACCTGGTGCCCGGTTCGGAGCACCTCGTCGGCGGGTCGTGGCTGGTCCTGCGCCGCGGCAAGAAGCATCTGGCCGGCGTCGAGGTCGTCTGAGTCGATGTCCGACCGCTGGCTCGACGACCTCGAAGAGCTGGCGCGCGCTGCCCTGCCCGAGCCGGTCCATCGCTACTTCCGGCAGGGTGCCCGCGACGGGGTCTCCGCCGCAGAGGCGGTGGAGGCCTGGTCGTCGTACAGGCTGGCGCCGAGGATCCTGCGTGACGTCACCCGGGTCGAGCTGGCCACCACGGTGCTCGGGACTCCGGTGGCTTCTCCCGTCGCCGTCGCACCCACCACGCTGCAGCGTGCCGCGCACCCGGACGGCGAGGTGGCGACGGCGCGCGGCGTCGCCGAGGCGGGCGGACTGCTCGTGGTGTCCAGCAACGCCGGCTCGACCTTCGCCGCGATCTCGGACACCGGTGTGCCCTGGTGGCTGCAGGTTTACCTGCCTGGTGACCGGACCAGCGTGAAGCCACTGCTGGAGCGAGCCGTTGCTGCGGGTGCCCGGGCGATAGTGCTCACCGCCGACACTCCGGTGGTCGGCACGAAGTACCTCGGCCCGGGACTGGATGTCTGGGACCTCGTCGACCCGACCTGGCTGCGGGTGAACTTCGAGGAGGGCGACGACGGGGGATCACCGCACGGGTCCGAGAAGGCCACCGACCTCGGTCCCCACGACCTCGGCTGGCTGGCGGCGACGACGGATCTGCCCGTGGTGGTCAAGGGGGTCCTGCGGCCAGACGACGCCCGCCGGTGCGTCGATGCGGGCGCCGCGGCAGTGTGGGTGTCCAACCACGGCGGCCGCCAGCTGGACCGGGTAGCCAGCACCGCCTCGTGCCTCGCCGCAGTCGTCGACGAGGTCGGGGACGACGCGGAGGTGTACGTCGACGGGGGAGTGCGCAGCGGGCTCGACGTGCTCACCGCACTGGCCCTCGGCGCACGCGTGGCCTTCCTCGGTCGGCCGGTGCTGTACGGACTGGCGGCGGGTGGCGCCGACGGGGTCGCGCGGGTCCTCGCCGACCTGAGCGCCGAGCTGAAGGAGACGCTCATCCTCGCCGGATGTCCCGGTCCGGGCGAGGTGGACCGGTCCCTGGTGCGGCCCCGTTGAACCACAGGCGTGTGGTTCGCGCAGCCTCCCCGGTGCCCTTCCGGAGCCGAAACGGCCCCTGATTGGCGCCGCCTGAGCGCACAAACCGCCTCTGACCTGCGGTTTCTCGACTGTGATCGGGGCCACTCCGACCCGATTTGACTCCCGCGCAGCCGGCTACGTAATGTTCTGTCTGTCGCCAGGGAGCGGCGGGACGCAAGGCCGAGAGGCCGGGCGGCCGGCCCCCAGGCGAAACCCCTTCTGGATCACCTCGACCGAGGTGGCCCGAGTGCGCGCAACAGCGGCCTCGGATCGACTCGGTGAGTGTGGCTTGGGCGGGGGCCGGAGGCGCGAAACCCCGATTTGACGGGGCCAGCAAGACCCGGTAAGTTTTACCAGGTTGCCCCCCAGCGAGGCCGAGAGGCCAGACTGTGGTGCGCGCTTGATCCTTGAGAACTCAACAGTGTGCCAAAAGTCGACGAAGTAATCTGTAACAAGCCCGTCGGCAGGTTCCGAGGTCACTTCGGTGACGTCGATATCTGTCAACGGTTCCTTTGGTAAGACAACGTCGAGCGTCAGCAAGAC